>NZ_CBCPLX010000001.1:0-2393050 GCF_965119525.1 Cellulomonas sp. Marseille-Q8402 | reverse complement strand
GGAAGTCCCGCGCCTTGTCCGTCGCCTGGTCGATCCTGCGGTCGGTCGACTCCGACGTGCGGCCCTTGACCGCGCCCGCGGCCTTGTCGATCGCGCCGGCGATCGTGTCCTCGTGGCCCGCGACGGCCCGCTTGGCCTTGTCGACGAAGTCTCCGATGCCCATGTGCTGACGCTCCTGTCGCTCGGTGGCTCCCTGCGCGTTCGAGTCAACGTCGGCCGACCGCCCCCCGCAACCGGGACGTGCAGGCCGTGCGCCGGTGTGAAGGTCTCGCGCCCGGCGCGCGAACCGACCCGGGGAGCCCGCGCCGCCTCGTACCCTCGGGGCGTGACCCGCACCCGCTCCCCCCGCCGCCGCGCCGGCTGCCTCGTCGGACTGTCCGTGGCGGTCGTGCTGCTGGTCGGCGGGACGCTGCTCGCCGACCGCGCCGGGCACGCCTTCGCGGAGGACGTCGCCGCCGACGCGGTCCGCTCGAGGCTCTCGGCCGCCGACCTCGACGTCGCCATCGAGGGGTTCCCGTTCCTCACCCAGCTGGCTCGCGGCACCCTGGACGACGTCCGCCTGGTCGCCCCGTCCGCCACGCTGCAGGGCCTGGACGTCACGGACCTCGACGTCACCGCGACCGGCGTCGCCGTCCGCGAGCCCCGCGGGGCGGAGCACGTGGTCGCGACGGCGACGGTCCCGACCGCGGCCCTGCAGGAGCTGCTCCAGGAGCGCACCGGCTGGGACCTCACCCTGACCGTCGAGGGGGAGCACCTCGTGGCGGGGGGCTCCGTCGCCGGCGTGCCCGTCGCGGTGGCGCTCACGGTCGCGCCGGCCGGGGCCGACGGGCTGACCGCCACGGTGGTCAGCGCGTCGCTCGCGGGCCTCACCGTCGACGCCGGGCTGCTGCCCGACAGCCTCGCGTCCCGGCTGACGGAGGTCGACGTCACCGACCAGCTCCCGGCCGGGGCCGACGTCACCGGTGCGACGGTGCAGGCCGACGGGCTGCACCTGACGGTCGAGCTGTCCGACGTCACCCTCGACTCCCTGTGAGCGGGTTCCTCGACACGCTGCGCGGCCTGCCCGGGGAGATCTGGGACCGCGCCACGACCGTGCAGCCGGTTCCGGGCCAGGTCGTCGTGCTGGCCACGCTCGCCGCCGCGCTGCTGTGCTGCGCGGTCCCGGTGCTCTGGCACCTGTCGCGGCACGCGCTGACCATCGTGCACGAGGGCGCGCACGGCCTGGTCGCCGTGCTCTCCGGGCGCCGGCTGTCCGGGATCCGGGTGCACTCCGACACGTCCGGCCTCACGGTCTCGGTCGGCAAGCCCCGCGGGCCGGGGATGGTCGCGACGGCGTTCGCCGGTTATGTCGGGCCGTCGGTGCTCGGGCTGGGTGCGGCGTGGCTGCTCGGGCGCGGGTACGCCGTCGGGCTGCTGTGGGCGCTCGTGCTCGCCCTGGCGCTGCTGCTGGTGCAGATCCGCAACTGGTACGGGCTGTGGGCGGTGCTGGTGACCGGGGTGGTGCTGGTCGGCGTGACGTGGTGGGGCAGCCCGGAGGTGCAGGTCGCGGCGGCGTACGCGGTGACCTGGTACCTGCTGCTCGGTGCGCCGCGGGCGGTGCTGGAGATGCAGTCCCAGCGGCGCCGGGCGCGTGGGCGCGGGACGTCGGACGCCGACGTGCTCGGCCGGCTCACGCCGCTGCCGGGCGGGTTCTGGGTGTGCGCGTTCCTGGTGGTCTGCGGCGGGGCGCTGGTGCTCGGCGGGTCGTGGATCCTGCAGCGGCCGCTCTGAGCTCAGCCCCCGACCACGCAGCCGTCCAGCTGCCGGTCCAGCGCGTCCCGCTCCGCCTGCGTCACCCACAGCCCGTACGCGGCCTTCACCCGGACCTGCCGGACCGCGTAGGCGCAGCGGTACCCGGTGCTCGGCGGCAGCCAGGTGGCGGCGTCGCCGTCGCCCTTCGCGTTGTTGGCCGGCCCGTCGACCGCCAGCAGGTTGGCCGGGTCGTTCGCGAACTGCCGCCGCGTCTCCGCGTCCCACTGCTGCGCCCCCTTCTGCCAGGCGTCGGACAGGGCGACCACGTGGTCGATCTGCACGCGGGCGCTGTCGGGCCCGCGCACGAAGTCGATCGTGGCGTCGGTGTACGGGTCCTCGAGCGTGCCGGTGAGGACGACGCAGTCGTGCGTGCCGTCCTCGAACGTGAGGTCCGTGAGGTCGCGCGCGAGGACGTCGTTGCGGGTGTCGCAGCCGTTGCGGTCGACGTCCGCCCAGGCGGGCCCGAACTCGTCCCGGTCGTACCCGGTCCTCGGCGCCCGGCCCTTCACCGCGAGGCCGTCGAGCTCGGTGCGCGCGCGGTCCAGGTCGGGAGCGGTCACCGGGAACCGGGCCGACTCGCGGGCCTCCGACCACACCGGCAGCCCGGCGCCGAGCGCGACCGCGACGACGAGCACGAGCCAGACCCAGCCGAGCCGCCCCCGGCGGGTGCGTGCCGTCCGTGCCGTCCGTCCGGTGCGTGCGGTGCTGGTGGTGCGTGCGGTCGGGCGGGGACGGGTGGTGCGGCTCACGGGGGAACGGTCGCACACGGGACCGACACAGCACCCGCCCGCGACCCGGCCGGGCGCGCCGCCCCCGCACGGCGGCGCGCCCCTACCGTCGTCGCAAGAGGTGGCATGACCCGATCAGGCCCTGACCGGCGCCGACGCCCGTGGCGCACGGCCCTGCCGGCCGGCGCGCTCGTGGTGCTGGCGGGGCTCGCGACGGCCCGGTACGGCACCGGTCCGCTCGCCGACGCCCTCGGCGACGCGCTGTACGCGGTGCTGGTGCTGCTCCTCGTCGCCCTCGCGCTGCCGCGCCTCGCGCGCCCGGCGCAGACCGGCACGGCGCTCGCGGTCTGCTGGGTCGTCGAGATCGCCCAGGTCACCGGCGGGCCCGCGGCGGCCGCAGCGGCGTGGCCGCCGCTGCGGTACCTGCTCGGCACGACGTTCGTCGCCACCGACCTGCTCTGGTACGCGGTCGGGGTCCTGCTGGCGTCGTGCGTCATGGTGGTCGCCTCCCGGTGGTCCGGCGCCCGTCGCGCCGTGCCCCGGTGACGATGCCGGTCGCGCGGCTCCGCCCGCGGCGACGGACCGCTGCGTCTGGGGACGCAGCACCTCGGTCGCGGCTGTGGACGACGGGGGACCCCCTCGTGGAGCGAGGCGTCTACTCGCAGCCCACACCGTCGCCGTCGCGGTCGAGCGCCGACCGGTACCCGGGGTCGCCGCTGCGGACCGGGGCAGCACCGGCCGCCCGGGCCGCGTCGCAGTTCGCGTAGTAGGCCGTGCCGCCGCCGGCCGCGGCGGCGGACGACCCGGCAGAGGCCGTGCCCCCGCCGGCCGCGGTGGCGGACCGGCTCACCGACGCCGCCGCCTCGCGTGCGGCGACATCGGTTTCCCGGGCGGCCACGGCGGCGGCGGCACCGTCGACCTCTGCGCCGCGCTGGTCCAGCTGGGCCTGCAGGGCGGCGAGCTCGTCGGCACGCGCGGTCTGCTCGGCGGCGGTGCTCGCCACGGTGTCCTCCGCGGCGGCCACGGCGGCCTCGCGGTCGTCCAGCGCGGCCTCGCGGTCGTCGAGCTCGGCGGCGCGGGTCGTGAGGTCGTCGTCGACCGCCGTGAGCCGGTCCCGCTCGGCCGCCACGGCCGCGCGCTCGTCGGAGGAGGACGCGTTCGCGCCCCCGGTGCCGACGCCGATCCCGACCAGCAGACCCACGACGAGTCCCCCGGCCGCGAGCAGGGCGCCGCGCCGGCTCGGGCGTGCCGGCGCTGCCGGTGCCGGAGCCGTCGGTGCGGGCGCGTCCGGCCACCAGGCCGGCGGGTCGAAGCGGCGTGCCATCGCGGTCCCCCTGACCGGGCGCACCTGCGCGCCCGTCCTCGTCGTCACCCTCGTCATCGGCAGCGCGGGCCCGTGCCTGAGCCGTGGGCCGGCCCGCGCTGCACACTGGGCGCGTGGTCCGCCAGCTCGTCGTCCTCGGGACGGCCTCCCAGGTCCCGACCCGCACGCGCAACCACAACGGCTACGTGCTGCGCTGGGACGACCAGACCCTGCTGCTCGACCCGGGCGAGGGCACGCAGCGCCAGATGCTCCTGGCCGGGGTCGCGTCCCCGTCGATCACCCGCATCTGCCTCACCCACGTGCACGGCGACCACTGCCTCGGCCTCCCCGGGGTGCTGTCCCGGATGGTGCTCGACGGCGTGCAGCACCCGGTGCACCTGCACTACCCGGCGGAGGGCGAGGCGGTCGTGCGGGCGCTGGTGGGGCTGGCGACGCCGGGCCTGGACCTGCGCCTGCACCCGCACGACGCGGCGGGGGAGGTCGCCGAGGGGCTGACCGTCGAGCCGCTGCGGCACCGGGTCGCGACGTTCGGCTACCGCCTGACCGAGCCCGACGGCCGCACGCTGCTGCCGGACCGGCTGGCGGCGGCGGGGATCAGCGGGCCCGCGGTGGGCGAGCTGCAGCGGACGGGGCGGCACGGCAGCGTGCGCCTGGAGGACGTGAGCGTCCCGCGGCGCGGGCAGCGGGCGGCGGTCGTGATGGACACGGCGCCCTGCCCCGGCGCGGAGGCGCTCGCCGACGACGTGGACCTGCTGCTGGCGGAGTGCACGTTCGCGGACGAGGAGGCGGCGCTGGCGGACGCCTACCGGCACCTGACCGCGGGGCAGGCGGGCGCGCTCGCGGCGACGGCCGGGGCGCGGACGCTCGTCCTCACCCACTTCTCCGGCCGGTACGACGACCTGGAGCCGCTCGCCGTCCAGGCCCGTGCCACCGCCGGAGCGGCGCGCGTGCACCTGGCCCGCGACCTCGACCGCGTCGACCTGCCGCGGCGGCGGGCGGCCGGCCGGGCTAGCTGAGCAGCCAGGTCGGCGACCGCAGGTACCGCTCGGCGACCAGCACGGTGCCGGCCGGCTGCTCGGCCCGGAGCGCCCCGGACGGACCGCCGCGCGGGTCGGTGACCGTGCGGCCCAGCAGCTGCAGGCGGCGCAGCATGGACAGCGCGCAGGCGGTGCGGGCGTCGTGGCTGGTGAGCGGCCGGACCTCCTGGTAGCCGGCGACCCACGCCTGCGCGCGCGCCGGGGCGTCGGGCAGGTGCTCCACGTACGACACGTGCGCCGCGAGGTCGAGCACGAACCAGGAGAAGCCGGAGTCGTCGAAGTCGATGACCGTCAGGTCGTCCCCGTCGAGCAGGAGGTTGCCCGGGCGCAGGTCGGCGTGCACCAGGCCCCAGGTGTCGGGGGCGCGGGACGCGTCGTGCAGGACGTCGAGCGCGGCGGAGCGGGCCCGGCCGAGCAGCGCGAGCTCCGCGTCCGGCAGGCACGCGGCCTCCCAGGGGCCCCAGCGGCTGTCGGGCCCGACGAGGTCGGCGGGCTCCCACGTGGGGCGCACGAAGTCCCGGGGGCGGTGGAACCCCAGGGCGTGCTCGTGCAGCAGGGCGGCGGTCGTGCCGACGCGGCGGTGCCAGCCCGCGGGGTCCGGCGCGGCCGGCAGCACGTCCTCCAGCGAGACGCCGGGGACGTAGCGCCAGGTGAGGCCGACCCACCGGCGGTCCTCGTCGTCGTCGGCGAGCATCGCGACGTCCTCGCCGTCGACCGGGGCGACCGTCGTCGGGACGCGGACCGTGCCCGAGGTCCCGAGCGAGGCCATCCACGCGACCTCCGACTCCACCGCCGCGGTGTCCTCCATGTACCCGGGCGGTGCGACCCGGGTCACGGCCACGGGCGCCCCGTCGACGGAGACCCGGAACGTCGCGTTGTGCGACAGCGCCATCAGGTCGACGGCGGTGCGCTGCGGCTCCCAGCCCCAGGCGGCGCAGACGGCGGCGTGCAGCCAGCGGGGTGCGGGGTCGCCGGCGTGCAGCCGCCCGAACGGCGGGTCCGGATCAGCCAGCCCGGTGCTCCCGAGCGTGTCGTCGGTCGTCATCGCCACCTGCCCCCCGGGGTGCCTCGCGTCGTCGCCGGACCCGTCGGGCCCGAGCCGAGTGTCCGGGGCGCGCCGGTGGGCCCACAAGGACGCGGGGCCGGAGTTCACACAGGTGTGATGCGGGACGGGCGGCGGTGACGCTGCCGAAACACGCCCGTCCCCGGAGCGCCGCGCTACGCCGCGAGCTGCCGGGCGACGAAGGCCAGCGCCTCCGCGTGCTCGTCGGGCCCGCCGGACTCGTGCCCGTTCCAGCGCCAGGTGCGCAGCTCCTTCGGCCCGCCCCACGCGTGGTGGGCGGCGACGACGGTGGAGGGCGGGACGACCGTGTCCATGAGCGCGACCGTGAACCGGGCCGGCGCCGTGCCGCGCCGGGCGAACGCGACGCCGTCCACGTAGGAGAGCGTGCGGAGCACCTGCTCCTCCCGGTCCCGGTGCACGGCGAGGTAGGCGGTGACCTCCGCGAACGGGTGGCTGTCGGTGATCCGGACGGCACGCGGGACGTCGCACAGGAACGGCACGTCGGCGACGACCGCGGACACGTCGGCGAGCGCGCCGGCTGCGAGGGCGAGCGCGCCGCCCTGGCTGCCGCCGACGACCGCCACGCGCGCGGGGTCGACGCCCGGAAGCGCCCGGCCCGCGTCGACGGCCAGGACCGCGTCGGTGATCAGGCGCCGGTAGTAGGCGGTCTCCGGGCTCTCGATGCCGCGGGTCATGACGCCCGGCTGCTGCGGGCCGGTGCCCCACGGGTCGGGGGTGTGCCCGACGCTCCACCCGGCGCCCTGCCCGCGGGTGTCCATCAGCAGGTGCGCGAACCCGGCCGAGGCCCAGCCCAGGTTGTCGAGCACGTGGCCGCGACCGCCGCCGTAGCCGACGTACTGCACCACCAGCGGCAGGTCCTCGCGGGCACCGGCGGGCCGGCGGTACCACGCCCGGACCGGGTCGCCGCCGTACCCGGTGAACGTGACGTCGGCGGTCTCGACCGTGCGCAGCGGCGTCTCGACCGGGCGCACCTCGACCGGGGCGGCGGCGTCGCGCGACGCCGCGAGCGTGTCGCGCCAGAACGCGTCGAAGTCCGGTGGCTCGACGAGGGCGCTGCGGTAGGACCAGAGCTCCGGCTCGGGCAGGTCGACGTGCACGCTTCTCTCCGCGGTCAGGGGCGGGTGCCGGGGGTGGTGAGGGGAAGGTACTCGAGCTCCGCGATCCGCACGCGCGAGGTGGTGGGCCGGCCGTGGCTGGTGCCGTGCACGCCGAGCCAGAGGCCGAGGAACCCGCCGGTCGCGACGGAGTCGAGCGTGCGCAGGTCGGCGTGCCCGACGCCGACGGGCCGCTCACCGGCCGCGCCGGCCAGCAGCTCCACGTCCACCCCGCGCACCCGGGCCGTGAGCACCAGCGGCCGGCCGGGGTCGCCGGGCAGGACCTGCTCGCCGAGCACGGCGTCCGTCCCGGCCCGCCGGTGCACGACCCGCGCGCGCCAGCCGGTGGTGTCCGCGGTGTCCGACGCGGGGGTGATGGCGAGGCGGACGTGGTCGTCCTCCGACTGGCGCAGCAGCAGCCCGCACTCCTCGCCGGGCGCGAGCTGCGGGCGCAGCGTGGCGTGCACCTCGGCGTCGCGGTGCTGCAGGCGGACGCCGAGGAACGCCAGGGCCTCCGGCTCGGTCGGCGGCACGGGCCGCAGGGGCAGGTCCCAGGCGTCGCCGTCGACGGTCGCCACCTCGGTCGGCAGCGCCCGGACGGCGCCCCAGCGCGGGTCGCCGGGCGGGACGACGCCCGACGTGCGGCCCTGGACCACCCCGGGACGCCACGGGCCGGGGGAGGGCACCTCGACCTCGGCCGGGACGCGCCCCTCGCCCGGGGCGAAGACGGGCCAGCCGTCCTCCCACGTCACCGGTACCAGGAACGTCTCCCGCCCCAGCGGGTAGTGGTAGCCGCCGTAGGGGCGCATGCCGAGCACGACCGCCCACCAGCTGCCGTCGACCGCCTGGACGAGGTCCGCGTGCCCGACCCCGACCACGTCATTGCCGCGCCCGAGGTGCCGGTGGGTGAGCACCGGGTTGCCCCGGCTGCCGACGTACGGACCGGTGACCCGGTCGGCACGCGCCACGCTCACGGCGTGGTGGAACTCGGTCCCGCCCTCGGCGGCGACCAGGTAGTAGCTGTCGTCCACCCGGTACAGGTGGGGGCCCTCGGCCCAGACCACGTCGTGCAGCGCGCCGGTCCACACGACGTGCTCCGGGCCGACGAGCGTCGTGGTCGCCAGGTCGAGCTCTCGCACCCAGATCTCCGTCTGGTCGTGCCACTGCGGCTCGCGGGCCAGCCGGGTGCCGTGCACCCAGACCCGACCGTCGTCGTCGAAGAAGATCGACGGGTCGATGCCGTCGGCGTCGAGCCAGACCGGGTCGGACCACGGCCCCGCCGCGTCGGTGGCCGTCATGAGGAAGTTCCCGCCGCGGGACGGGTCGTCCCGGTCCACGAGGGTGCACACCACCCAGAAGGTGCCGTCGTGGTGCCGGATGGTCGGCGCGTAGAGACCGCCGGACGACCCGATGCCCGCGTAGTCCAGCTGACCCGGGCGGTCGACCACGTGGCCCACCTGCTCCCACGACACCAGGTCGCGGCTGCGCAGGACGGGCAGGCCGGGCAGGTACTCGAACGTGGACGTGACCAGGTAGTAGTCCTCGCCCACCCGGCAGATCGACGGGTCGGGGTAGCAGCCGGGCAGCACGGGGTTCGGCACCCGCGTCACGGAGCGGTGACCTTCACCTCGACCAGCCGGGCCTCGTCCCCGGTGAGCACGTGGGTGTCACCGGTGACCGCGAGCACCGCGCGCGGCGTCGCGCTGCCGGGGACCGGGTGCCGCTCGGACGCGCGGTGGTTGCTGATCGCGCCGCCGGTCGTGCCGCTGAGCTCCGAGCCCGCGCGCGGGGTGCCGGCGTGGGAGGCCACCCAGACCTCGACGTCACCCGGCTCGACGACCCGCACCAGGCGCCGGTCCGAGAACGCGAGCCGGGTCGTCGGGACGCTGAACGTGACCCGGCGCCGCTCGCCCGGCTCGAGCTCGACCCGCGCGTAGCCCAGCAGCTGGACCACGGGACGCGTCACCGTGGCGACCACGTCGTGCGCGTAGAGCTGCACGACCTCGGCGCCCGGCAGGTCGCCCGTGTTCTCGACCGTGACGGCGGCGGTGAAGGTGCCGCCGGCGGCCACCGCGTCGTCGACGACCAGGTCGTCGTACGCGAACGTCGTGTAGGACAGCCCGAACCCGAAGGGACGCACGGGGGTCGAGTCGGCGGACGTGACGTCCGACGACCCGCCGAGCGGCGGGGGCAGGTAGCCGTACGGCTGCGCCCCCGCGGAGCGCGGCAGGGACACCGGCAGCCGGCCCGACGGCTGCACGGCCCCGGTCAGCAGGCCGGCGATCGCGTCGCCGCCCCGCTCACCGGGGAAGAAGGCCTGCAGGACGGCGGCAGGCCGCGGCCCCTCGCCGTCGAGCGCCCAGCCGAGCGCGTAGGGCCGGCCCGTCAGCAGCACCAGGACGACGGGCGTCCCGGTGGTCAGCAGCTCGGCGACCAGCTGCCGCTGCACCCCGGGCAGCTCCAGGGACTCCGCGTCGTTGCCCTCGCCCACGGTCCCGCGGCCGAACAGGCCGGCGTCGTCGCCGACCACGACGACCGCCACGTCGGCGCCCGCGACCGCGTCCAGCGCGGCGGCGAACCCGGAGGTGTCGTCGCCCTCGACGGCGCACCCGGGCGCGTGCACGACCTCGGGTGCGGGGGTGCCGGGGGCGGCCGCCTGCGCGAGGGCCGGGCCGAGCGCGTCGAGCACGCTCCGGATCTCGAAGCCCGTCGGGACGCCGGGGTGGTGCGCGAGCACGTGGTTGACGAAGGAGTAGCAGCCCATCAGCGCCTCGGGGCGGTCGGCGTTCGGCCCGACCACCGCGACCCGCGCCGGCAGCCCGGAGCCGCCCGCGCCCAGCGGCAGGAGCCCGTCGTTGGCCAGCAGCACGACCGACTCCTCGGCGAGCCGCAGCGCGAGCGCACGGTGCCGGGGCGGGTCGAGGTCCACGGTGGTCGGCGGCTCGTCCTCGTACGCGCCGGGGTCGAGCAGGCCGAGCTCCTCCTTCTGCGCGAGCGCGCGCAGCACCGACCGGTCCACCCAGCCCTCGTCGAGCAGCCCGGACCGGACCCGCTCGGCCAGCGGCTCGAGGTAGGCGTCGCCGGTGGGCAGCTCGACGTCGATGCCGGCGGTGAGGGCCAGGGCGGCCGCCTCGCCGCGGTCGGCGGCCACCTGCTGCATGACCTCGAGGAACGCCACCGCGAAGTAGTCCGCGACCACCACGCCGTCGAAGCCCCACTGCTCCCGGAGCACGTCGGTCAGGTACGTGGGGTCGGCGGCGAGCGGGACGCCGTCGATCTCGGTGTAGGCGTTCATCACCGACCGCGCGCCGCCGTCGCGGACCGCCATCTCGAACGGCGGCAGGAAGACGTCCGCGACCTCGCGGGGCCCGGCGGAGACGGGTGCGTGGTTGCGCCCGGCGCGCGACGCCGAGTACCCGACGAAGTGCTTGAGGGTGGCGTGCACCCCGGCCTCCTGCATGCCGCGCACGTACGCGGTGCCGACGGTGCCGACCAGGTACGGGTCCTCGCCGATGCACTCGTCGACCCGGCCCCAGCGCGGGTCCCGGACCACGTCGAGCACGGGGGCCAGGCCCTGGTGGACGCCCAGCTCGCGCATCGAGTCGCCGACGGCGCGGCCGACCTCGTGCACCAGGTCGGGGTCGAACGCCGCGCCCCAGGCCAGCGGCGTCGGGAACGTGGCGGCCTGCCACGCGGCGAGCCCGGTGAGGCACTCCTCGTGCACCAGCGCCGGGATCCCCAGCCGCGTCTCCCGCTTCAGGCGGCGCTGCTCGGCCCACAGCCAGGCGGCGCGCTCGGCCGGCTCCACCGGGCGGGTGCCGTAGACGCGGGTGTAGTGCCCGAGACCGTGGCGGGTGACCTCGGGCAGCAGCCCGGCGTCCTTCTGCCCCGCGGCCATCTCGGACTGCATCGGGGCCACGGTCCCGTTCTGGTCCAGCCAGTAGCCCACGAGCTGGGCGAGCTTCTCCTCCAGCGTCATCCGCGCGTGCAGGGCGCGGACCCGCTCGGAGACGGTGGGCAGGGCGGGGATCTCGGACACGCGGTCCTTCTCCTTCGATCGGGTGCGGGGCGTCCGCGTCGGGGACGCCCCGCGGGGAGGGCTGTGCGGAGGCGGTCGGGCGTCAGCCCTTCACGGCTCCCGTGAGGCCGCCGACGATCCGCCGCTCGAAGAGCGAGAAGAACACCAGCGCCGGGATCATCGACAGCGACGTGAACGCGAGCACGCGGGCGGTGTCCACGGAGTACTGCGAGGCGAACGACTGCACGCCGAGCGGCAGCGTGTACGCGGACTCGTCGTTCAGCACGAACAGCGGGAGCATGTAGCTGTTCCAGCTGGCGACGAAGGCGAGGATGCCCACGGTCACCACGCCGGGCACCGACAGCGGCACGACCATCCGGAAGAAGAACCCGAGCCGGCTCGCCCCGTCGATCGAGGCGGCCTCCTCGAGCTCCCGGGGGATGGCCCGCAGGAACGGCACCAGGATGATGATCGTGGTCGGCAGCGCGAAGGCGATCTGCGGCAGGATGATGCCGCCGAGGGTGTTCATCAGCCCCAGGTTGCGGATCATGATGTACAGCGGCGTGATCGCGACCGTCATCGGGAACATCAGGCCGGCGGCGAACAGCGAGTACATCGCGGTGCGGCCCCGGAACCGGTACCGGGCGAGGACGAAGCTCGCCATCACGCCCAGGACCACGACCCCGACGGTGGTCGCGACGCCGCAGATCACCGAGTTGCCGAACTGCCGCCAGAACAGCGAGCTGGTGAGCACGTCGCCGTAGTTCCCGAACTCCCACGTGGTCGGGAAGCCGGAGGGGTCCTGCGTGATCTGGGAGTTGGTGCGCAGGCCGCCGAGCACGATGTACGCGACGGGGCCGATGCACACGCCGACCAGCAGCCACGCCAGCACGTAGACCAGCGGGTTCACCCGGCCCAGGCGGGACGAGCGGCGGGGGCGGCGGGCGGTCGGGCTGGGCAGCGGGGTTGCCTGCACGGCGGTGGCGGCCATCACTTCGTCCTCTCGGTGAGCGCGCCCTCGGTGTCCCGCCGCAGCACGAACCGCTGGTAGGTCAGCGCGATGACCAGCGAGATGAGGAACAGGAGCACGGCGACGGCGTTGCCGAAGCCGTAGTTCCCGGCGTTGCGGCCGTTCACGACCATGTAGGTCGCCATGGTGGAGGTGCCCGCCGTGGCGGCGACGTACTGCCCCCAGATGATGTAGACGAGGTCGAACAGCTGCAGCGAGCCGATGATCGACAGGAACGCCCAGATCCGCAGGGTGGGCCCGAGCAGCGGCAGCGTGATGCTCCGCTGGGCCTGCCAGTAGGAGGCGCCGTCGATGGCGGCGGCCTCGTGCAGCTCCTCGGGGATGGACTGCAGGCCCGCGAGGAACAGGATCACCGCGAAGCCGATGTACTTCCACGTGATGATCAGCATGAGGGACCAGATCGCGACGTCCGGGTCGGACAGCCAGTCGACCGCCCACCCCTCCAGCCCGATCTTGCCGAGCAGGTCGTTCACCGCCCCGGTCGTCTGGAGCATGAGGCTCCAGCCCGTGCCGACGATGACCTCGGAGATCACGTAGGGCACGAAGATCAGGACGCGGATGACGGAGCGGCCGCGCATCCGGCGGTTCAGCAGCAGCGCGAGGACCACCGCCGCCGGGCCCTGCAGGAGCAGGGACAGGATCACGATCACCGCGTTGTGCCGCAGCGCGTCGTGGAACGTCGGGTCCTTCAGGATCGTGACGTAGTTCTCCAGGCCGACGAAGTCGGTGGGGGGGCCGAAGCCCTTCCACTTGAAGAACCCGTAGTAGGCCGCCATGACGACGGGGAAGATGACGAAGGCCAGGAAGATCAGGATGGCCGGGCCGGACAGGAGGGTGATCTCCAGGCGCTGCCGCCAGTCCCCTCCGCGTCGCCGCGGCCGGCGGGCCGGGGCCGGTGCCGTGGTGGCACCGTCCCCGGCCGCGGAGCGAACCGCGGGCGACGTCATGACCAGCGGGCCCTCGCCCTGCGTGTCGCTCATGGTGCTGGCTACTCCTTGGCTGCGGCCGCGTTGACGGCGTCCACGATCCCGGCGGCGTCACCGTTGCCGGCGAGCATCTCGACGACGCCCGCGTTCAGCGCGTTGCCGACGTTCTGGCCGAACATCGTGTCGAGCCACACCGTGACGTAGGCGGCGTCGTTGTAGGACGCGAGCACGTCCGTGAGGGCCGGGTCCGTGACGACGCCCTGCGCCTCCTTGCTGGCGGGCAGCGTCACGAACGCCTCCGCGTAGCCCTCCTGGTACTCCTTCTGCATGAAGAAGTTGAGGAAGTCGGCGCACTCCGGCGGGGCCTCCGCCGAGCAGGTGAAGCCGTCGACGCCGCCCATCATGGCGGTGGGGTCGCCGTCGCCGCCGTCGACTGCCGGGAACGGGAACCAGCCGAGGTCGGCCAGCGGCTGCTGGTCCGGCGTGAGCGAGGCGATGACGCCCGGGTCCCAGGCGCCCATGAGCTCCATGGCGGCCTGGTGGTTGGCGACGAGGCCCGCCGACGAGCCGGCGCCCTGCTGGGCGGTGGTCGTCAGGTAGCCCTCGTTGAACGGCTCGGTCCCGGCGAACTCCTCCAGGTCCTCACCGGCCGCGGTCCAGCACGGGTCGTCGAAGGACATCTCCTTGGCGGCGGTGTCCATCGTCTCCTGCGAGCACTCGCGCAGGGCGAAGAAGTAGTACCAGTGCGCCGCGGGCCACGCGTCCTTGGCGCCCAGCGCGATCGGGGAGATCCCCGCCGCCTTGAGCTGGGTGACGGCGTCGTCCAGCTCGGCGAACGTCGTCGGCGTGCCGGTGATGCCGGCCTGCGCGAACAGGTCCTTGCTGTAGTAGATGCCGCCCGGCAGCACGGCGGTGGGCATGCCGTACACCTTGCCGTCGACGGAGAAGGCGTTGAGGGCCGCGTCGCCGACCGCCTCGCGGGTGGCGTCGTCGATCAGGTCGGTGATGTCCATCGCCTGGCCGGCCTCGACCACGTCGGCGAGCTTGCCGCCGCCGCGCGCCATGAAGATGTCCGGGGCGTCGCCCGAGTTCAGGGCGGTCTGCAGCTTGCCGTCCATGTCCTCGTTCTGGATGGACTGGACCGTGATCGTGACGCCGGGGTTGGCCTCCTCGAAGTCGGCGACCGTGTCCTCCCAGTACGCCTTGCCGTCGCCGGTGGTCGAGTTGTGCCAGAACGTCATCTCGACGTCCCCGTCACCACCCGAGCCGGAGTCGTCGCCGCCGGAGCCGCAGGCACTCAGGCCCAGTGCGCCCAGGAGGAGGACGGCCGGGACCGCCAAGGTCTTCCTTGCCTTCATGGATCTGCCCTCTTCGTTGAGTTGAACAGAGTCGTCCGGGCGTCCCGGGAGGGACGTCGGAGGTACGGGCGCGGGTGTCGGCCGGGGGGCCGGACGACGCCGTGCGCCGAGCGCGCTCAGTGGCGTCGCGTGCGGCCCGACCGACTGCCGGACCGGTGACGCACGTGGTCGTGGCGGTCCATGGCGGGGCTCCTCGTCGTCGCTGACTGGGGTTGCAGGGCCGACTCTGGCAGCCGTCCGACCGGCGTGTCAACCGATGTCGATAACGGTTTCGCAACCGCTACGATCGGCAGATGAGGAACCGGGTCACGATCACCGACGTCGCCCGCGAGGCCGGGGTGTCGGTGGCCACGGTGTCGAAGGTGATCAACGGGCGGGACGGCATCGCCCGCACCACCGCCGAGCACGTCCAGCAGGTCGTCGCCGACCTCGGCTACGAGTCCAGCCTCGTCGCCCGGAGCCTGCGGTCGCACCGCACGCACGTCCTGGGCATCCTCGTGGCCGAGTTCGAGCCGTTCAGCACCGAGATCCTCAAGGGCGCGGGGGCCGCGCTCGCCGGCACGCCCTACGCCCTGCTCGCCTACACGGGCGGCGGCGGCCGCGCCGGGACGCCCGGGTGGGAGCAGCGGTACCTCTCCCGGCTGAGCGGCACGCTCATCGACGGCGCGGTGCTGGTCACGCCGACCGTCGTCGCGGTGGACGCCGGCGTCCCCGTGGTCGCCGTCGACCCGCACGCCGGCCCGGGCGGGCTGCCCACGGTCGACTCCGACAACCAGCACGGTGCGGTGCTGGCCGTCCGGCACCTGCTCGCGCTCGGGCACCGGCGGATCGGTCTGCTCGGCGGCCGGCCCGACCTCGAGTCGTCCCGGCTGCGCGAGGCCGGCTACCGGCAGGCGCTCGCGGAGGCGGGCGTCGAGGTGGACCCGCGGCTGGTGCAGGTCGCGGAGTACCAGCGCGCCGCCGCGGCGGGGCCGGTCGCGGCGATGCTCGCGCTCGACGACCCGCCGACCGCCGTGTTCGCGGCCAACGACCTGTCGGCGATGGGCATCCTGGACACGGCGGCGGCCCTCGGGCTCCGGGTCCCGGAGGACCTGTCGGTCGTCGGCTTCGACGACATCCCGGAGTCGGCGTCCACCACGCCCGCCCTGACCACCGTGCGGCAGGAGATCCAGGAGATGGGCGCGCGCGCGGTCGACCTGCTCGTCCGGCTCGTCGAGGGGGAGCCCGCCGACGGGCACCACCTGCGGCTGCCGACCACGCTGGTGGCCCGCCGGTCGACCGCGCCGCCGCCGGCCGGCCCCGGAGCGGTCAGAGCCCGACGAGCGCCGCGCTGACGTCCCACAGCCGCCGGGCGAGGTCCGCGTCGGCGGCCTGCGGCGGCGGCACGGCCAGCCGGTCCTCCTCGTAGTAGCCGCCGGGCTGCCAGTCGGCGCCGGGGGTGCCCCGGGCGAGCCACGTGAGGTGCGCGCCGCCCTCCTCGGGCGTGATCGTCAGCAGCCGGCGCAGCGGCGTGTGGTAGACGAACCGCATGAGGTGCGTCGTCTCGCGCGCGAAGCTGGTCGCGACGACGCCGGGGTGGAACGCGACGGCCGCGAGGCCCTGGTCGCCGTACCGCCGGTCCAGCTCCACCGTGTGCAGCACGTTCGCGAGCTTCGCGTCCCCGTAGGCCTTCTGCGGCGTGTACGCGCGGCTGTTGCCGAGGTCGCCGGTGTCCAGGGCGCCCCAGGCCCGGGCCGCGACGCTCGACGTCTGGATGACGGACGCCCGGCTCGCGACCAGGGTCGGCAGCAGCAGGTGCGTGAGCAGGAACGGCGCCAGGTGGTTCACCTGCAGCGTGCGCTCGAACCCGTCGGCGGTCTCCTCGCGGCGGCCCATGATGCCGCCCGCGTTGTTGGCCAGGACGTCGATCCGCGGGTACGCGTCCTGCAGCTCGCCCGCGAGCCGGCGGACCTGGCCCAGGTCGGCGAAGTCCGCCAGGTGGTGCGGCGCCCCGAGGTCCGCCGCCAGCGCCGCGGTGCGCTCCGGTGAGCGGCCGACCAGGACCACCCGCTCGCCCGCGGCCGCGAGCTGCCGGGCCGACGCGGCGCCGATCCCGTCGCTCGCACCCGTGATCACGATCGTCCGCCCGGTCACGCGTCCTCCGCTCGCCGTCGCCCCGCCACGGCCCGGGCCGAGGTCCCGGAGAGCCTAGGGTGCTGGCGTGACCCCCGCCTCCTCGGACGCCCGACGCCGCACCCGCACCTCCGCGACCCGCACCTCGGCCGCGCGCCTGATCCCGCCGGTGCTCGTGCGGGACCACCGGGTGCGGGTCCCCGTCGACCGGGAGCACCCCAACCGGTACCCCCACCTCGAGGTGTTCGCCCGCGAGCTCGTCGACCCCACCCGGGACGCCGAGGACCTCCCGCTGCTCCTGTTCCTGCAGGGTGGGCCCGGCGGCATGGGTCCGCGGCCGCTCGGCGGCGGGTGGTGGACGACGGCGCTGCGGACGCACCGCGTCGTGCTGCTCGACCAGCGCGGCACCGGCCGGTCGTCCCGCGTCGACTGGCGCACGCTCGACCGGTTCGAGACCGCGGAGGAGGCCGCGGACTACCTGGCGTGCTTCCGGGCGGACGCGGTCGTCGAGGACGCCGAGGCCGTCCGCCGCGGCATCTACGGCGGGCGGCGGTGGGCCACCCTCGGGCAGTCCTACGGCGGGTTCCTCACGCTGACCTACCTGTCCCGGCACCCCGAGGCGCTGACCGCCTGCTACGTCACCGGCGGCCTGCCCGGCATCGCCGCGACCGCCGAGGACGTCTACGCCCGCACCTTCTCGCGGCAGGCCGCGCGGAACGCCGCGTTCGCGCGCCGCCACCCCGAGGACGTCGCCCTGCTCGGCGCGCTCGCCGACCGGCTGGCGGCCGGCGACGTGCGGCTCCCCGACGGCGACCCGTTCACCGTGCAGCGGCTGCAGACCCTGGGGATGCCGCTCGGGATGAGCACGGGCGTCGACGCCCTGCACTGGCTGCTCGACACCGTCGACCTGGACGGCGACGGCGTGCCCGACGACGCGTTCGCGCTCGCGGTGCAGACGCAGACCGGGTTCGACGCCAACCCGCTCTACGCCGTGCTGCAGGAGGTCATCTACCACCAGGGCGACCGCGAGGGCGGCTGGGCGGCGCAGGCCGAGCTCGACCGCCGCCCGGAGCTCGACCCCGCCGCCCGGCCGCTCGGGCTGACGGGCGAGGCCGTGTTCCCGTGGATGTTCGCCGACGTGCGGGCGCTGCGCCCCTTCCGGGAGGCGGCCGAGGCGCTCGCCGCCCGGACCTCGTGGCCCGCGCTGTACGACCCCGAGCGGCTGGCCGCCAACGAGGTGCCCGTCGCGGCCGTGCAGTACGCGGACGACCCCTACGTGGACCTGGACCTCGCGCTCGGCACGGCGGACGCCGTCGGCAACGCGCAGGTGTGGGTCACCAACGAGTACCTGCACGACGGCCTGCGGGCCGCGGGCGACGTCATCCTGCCCCGGCTCACGGACCTCGCGGCCGGCCGCTGGACGGTCACCCGGCCCTGACCCGCGCCCTGCGCGCCCGCGCCCTGCGCGCCCGCGCCCTGCGCGCCCGCGCCCGCCGAGGGTGCATAAGCTGCGGCGACCTGCCCGGAATGTCCGGGGGTTGCTGCACCCTCGGCACCGGCACCGGCACCGGGCCGGGGCGCGGGCTCAGAGCAGCCGGCGCGAGCCCGGACGCACGACGCGCATCCAGCGGTACCCGTAGGCCGGCAGCTCCACCTCCAGCCGGCCGTCCGGCCCGACCTCGCACGACGCGTCCTCGAGCAGATCGACCAGCCGCACGGGCTCGTCGTCGCGGGCGTCGCTCGCCGCCGTCGCGGTGCCGTCGGCCGGCCCCGCCTCGCCGGGTGCGCGCTCGGCGTCGGGCAGGTGCAGCGGCACGGTCAGCGCGTCCGGCCCGAGGTTGTGCAACGCGATCATCGACGCGTCCTGCCAGGTCGACCGGTGCGCCAGCACCGACGCGTGCGGCTGGTCGAGGATCTCGGCCCGCGTCGCCCAGCCCAGCTCCGGGCACTCCCGGTACCGGCGGATCAGCGTCTGGACGAACGCGAGCAGCGAGTCCGGGTCGCGCCGCTGGTCGGCGACGTTGACGTGCTGCGGTGCGTACCCGTCGTCGACCACCGGGCCCGACAGCGTGCGCGCGGGCGCCGCCGAGAACCCGCCGTTGGTGCCCGACGTCCACTGCATCGGCGTGCGCACCGCGAGGCGGCCGTCGGCGGCGAGGTTCTCGCCCATGCCGATCTCCTCGCCGTAGAACAGCACCGGCGTGCCCGGCAGCGTGAAGAGCAGCGAGTAGACCATCCGGACCCGCCGCGGGTCCCCGCCCAGCATCGGCGGCAGCCGCCGGCGCAGGCCGCGGCCGTACAGCTGCATGTCCTCCTCCGGCCCGAACGCGGCGAACACCTCGGCCCGCTCGTCGTCGGCCAGCTTGTCCAGGGTCAGCTCGTCGTGGTTCCGGACGAACGTCGCCCACTGCGCGTCGTGCGGGATCTCCGGCCGGTCGCGCAGGGCCTGGGCCAGCGGGCCGGCGTCGGCCCGCGCCAGGGACAGGTACATCCGCTGCATCGCGATGAAGTCGAACTGCAGCGTGAGCTCGTCCCCGTCGGCGGACCCGTCGCCGTCGTGGTCGCCGAAGAACAGCCGCTGCTCCTCGTACGGCAGGTTCACCTCGCCCATCAGGATGGAGTCGCCCGTGCGGCGGGACAGGAACGCCCGCAGCGCCTGGAGGAACTCGTGCGGGTGCTCGATGTCGTCGGCGGGGGCGTTCGCCGCGTCCGACAGCATGAACGGCACCGCGTCCACCCGGAACCCGGCCAGCCCGAGCTCGGCCCAGTAGCCGACCACCTTGGCGATCGCGTCGCGGACCTGCGGGTTCGCGGTGTTCAGGTCGGGCTGGTGCCGGTAGAACCGGTGCCGGTACCAGGCCCCGGCCTTGTCGTCCCAGGTCCAGATGCCCTCCTCCTGGTCCGGGAAGATCACCTGGTCCTTGGTCGGGGGCGGGGCGTCCGTCCGCCAGACGTAGAAGTCCCGGAACGGGCTGTCCGGGCTGCTGCGCGCGGACCGGAACCACGGGTGCCGGTCGGAGGTGTGGTTGACGACCAGGTCGACGATCACGCGGATGCCGCGGTCCCGGGCCGTCCGGATGAGCTCGACCAGGTCACCGGCGTCGCCCAGGCGCGGGTCCACGCCGTAGAAGTCGGTGATGTCGTAGCCGTCGTCCCGGTCGGCCGTCGGGTAGAACGGCATCAGCCACAGGCAGGTGATCCCCAGGTCGGCCAGGTGGTCCAGGCGCTGCACCAGGCCGGGGAGGTCGCCGATGCCGTCGTCGTTCCAGTCCATGAACGTCTCGACGTCCAAGCAGTAGACGACGGCGTTCTTCCACCACAGGTCACCGGTGTCGCGGATCCTCACGCGTCGACCTCCCCGGTGCCCGACTCCAGGCCCTGCAGGGCGGGGAGCAGGTGCTCGGCGGCCAGGTCGATGAAGGAGTCCAGCGACGACGGCGGGTGCGTGACCGTCGGCGTCGCGTCGTCGTGCTTGCCGTGGTCCGGGCTGACGTCGGTCGCGACCTGGTGCAGGTAGACCTCGTCGAACCCGATCCCGGCCAGCTCGACCAGGCGGTCCCGCAGGCGCGCCGGGTCGTGCTCGATCACCACCGCGGTGCCGAGGGTGTCGTCATCGACGGTCCTCGCGAGCTCGTCGAACGCCTCCGGGCTCGCGAGGTCCCACGCGGCCGGCGGGCCCGCCGCGTTCCCCGCCCACTGCTCCCGGGCGAGGCGCCACGCCTCCGCCGGGTCGGTCGCGTAGGAGACGTGCACCTGCAGGGAGATCGGGCCGCGGCCCCCGGCGTCGCGGTACTCGCCGACCACGCGGCGGAGCTTCTCGGGTGCCTGGTTCACCGTCACCAGGCCGTCCGCCCAGTCCGCGTGGGCACGGGCGGTCTCGGCCGTCACCGCGGGGCCGATCAGGCGCGGCGGCACGTCGGGCAGCGTCCACAGCTGGGCGTGGTCGACGGTCACCAGCCCGTGGTGCGTGACCTCCTCGCCGGCCAGCAGCGCCCGGATCACCTGCACGCACTCCCGCAGCCGGGCGTCCCGCTCCGGCTTGGGCGGCCACGGGTCGCCCGTGATGTGCTCGTTCATGTTCTCGCCCGAGCCGAGCGCGACCCAGAACCGGCCCGGGTACATCGACGCCAGCGTCGCCGCCGCCTGGGCGACCACCGCCGGGTGGTACCGCTGCCCGGGCGCGTTCACCACCCCGAACGGCAGCCGGGTCGTGGCCATGGCCGAGCCCAGCCACGTCCAGGCGAAGCCGGAGTGGCCCTGGTTGGTGCTCCACGGTGCCCAGTGGTCGGAGCACATCGCGGCGTCGAAGCCCGCCTCCTCCGCGTGCTGGGTCGCGGCGAGGAGCGCGCTGGGGTGGACCTGCTCGTGCGAGTTGTGGAAGCCGACACGGGTCATGCCGACGTTCCTACCGGCTCCGGGGCGGGTCCGCGCGGCGAGCGTCAGTCGACCGCGTCGTCCTCGCCGTCGGCCAGCAGCCGCTGGAGCAGGCTCTCGCCGCGGACCTCGCCCAGGCTGAGGAAGGTCTCGATGCGCTGCAGGCCGTCGATCTGCCAGAGCGACTCCAGCAGCACCTCCTGCAGGTGGGCGTGGTCCCGCAGCCGCAGCCGGGCGATGAGGTCGTAGGCGCCGGTCACCGCGACCAGCTCCTCGAGCTCCGGGACCTCCCGGAGGTCCGCGAGGATCTGCGCGAGGTCCGCACCCGGCGCGATGCTGATCGGGATGTAGGCCAGCACCGGGAAGCCGAGCGCGGCCCAGTCCACCGACACCGTGTAGCCGCGGATCACGCCGGCCCGCTCCAGGCGGGCGATGCGCTCGCCGACTGCGGGGCCGGACATCTTGATCTCGCGCGCGAGCTGGCGCTGCGACGCGCGCGGGTCGGCAGCGAGGCGGCGCACCAGCTCGCGGTCGATGTCGTCGAGCGGGACCGCGGGGCCCTGCCGCTCGATGAACCCCGCCAGGCCCGACATCGAGCCGCGCCGGGCGGGTGCGGGTCGCGGGGTACGGCGGCCCGTCCCGGCGCGGCGCGGCGTCGGGGGCACGGCGGGGGTCGTGGGCTCGTCCGGGGTCACGGGGTCCACGACGCGGGCAGCTCGGCCTCGGCCATGATGCGCGGGAACCCGGGCATCGACACCTCCGGTTGCAGGTAGCGGGCGACGTACAGCCCGAAGAATGCTCCAGGTGCGACACCCGACGCATCCCGACCCGCCGTGCCCGGCGGACGGACCAGCAGGTGGGTCGCACCGGCGTCGGACCAGGCGGTCACGAGGGCGCGGTCGTGCTCCAGGTCGCCGGTGAGGTCGGCGACCCCCGGCTGCACCTGGACGTCGGTGCGGACCTCGGCCGGGTCGGTGGCCAGCACGGGCAGCGCGGCACCCGGGACCGCGCGCGTCAGCCACACGGGCACGTCGACCTGCGCCGGGACGGGCGTGACGGCGATGCGGTCGGGCATCCCCGGGCCCATCACGCCGCTGGGGACGGTCCACCGGGCGCCGCGGTGCTGCACGGGGCGGCCGGACCAGCAGGCGCGCAGCAGCGCCAGGTCCTCCGCGGCGGCGGAGTCGTCCAGCGTGCCGGGGTCGACCAGCACCACCACGCGGCCCGCGCTGAGGTGGTCCAGGACGGCGACCTCCTCCGCGAGCGTGACCGGGTGCTCCGTGCCGAGCACGACGCGGACCAGCACGCGGGTGTCCCGCGTCAGCGCGGCGACCGCGGCCGCCGCGCCGGAGCCGACGTCGGACGGGCCGTCGGCGTCCTCCAGCAGGACGCCGAACAGGCCGGCGCTGGCCGCGGGGACGACGTCCCCGGGCTCGGTGAGCAGGGCGCCGATCCTCATGCTGCCTCCACGTGCTCCAGCTGCGGCAGCACCTCGTCGGCCATCCGGCCGAGCATGTGGCGCACCGCGGGCGCGGGCGCGCCCTCGATGATGACCCGGAGGACGACGTCGTCGACCCCGGCGGCGTGCACCTCCCGCAGACCGTCGGCGACCATGCCCGCGGGGCCGACGATCGACGTCGCGACCGCCTGGGCGACCGCCTTGTCCAGGTCGGCGCGGAAGTCCATCGCCTCGGTGGACTCCTGCTGCGCGACGCTCCAGCCGAGCCCGGCGTACAGGACGTAGCTCGCGCGCTGCCAGTCCAGGACGGCCTCGGCCTCGTGCCGGTCGTCGGTGAGCCAGACGTTGCGCAGCGCCGACACGCGGGGCCGGGTCCCGCCGGGGCGGCCGGCCCGCTCCCACCCCTCGCGGTGCGCGGCGGCGAGCTCCGCGACCAGCGACAGCGGGTTGGCACCGGACAGCAGGATCCCCTGGCCGCGTGCGCCGGCCCGGGCGACGCCCTTCGGGGTGGCCGACCCGTTCCAGATCGTGGCACCGGCCGGCACGGCCAGCCGCTGCAGCTCGGCCAGACCCTCGCGGTGCGCGGCGACCCGGTCCTGGCGGCGCACGCCCTTGCCGTCGAACTCCACGTCGCGGTAACCCAGCCCGACGCCGACGTCGAGGCGGCCGCCGGAGCGCCGCGCGACGTCCGCGGACAGGCGGGCGGCCCGGCCGGCGTCCTGCAGCGGCAGCAGCATCATCCCGGTGCCGACACGCAGCCGGCTGGTGGCGGCGAGCAGGCCGGCGGCCACCGGCAGCAGCGCCGGGCAGTAGCCGTCGTAGAAGAAGTGGTGCTCCGAGAGCCACATCCCGTCGTAGCCCCAGTCCTCCAGCAGGCGCGCGTCCTCGAGGAGGTCGCGGTAGGGGGTCGTGGGGTGCCGGGGTGTGCTCGCGGTGGCCTGCAGGCAGTAGAGCCCCACGCCGAACTTCACGATGCCGCCTCCTGGGTGTGCCGGTGGGTGTCGATCCGGCGCTCAGCGTACGAGCGCGATGTTTCATCTGTGAGTCATCGTGGCCCATTCGCTTTACATCTGCGTAGCGTGCAGATGCTTCTATGACCACGTGATATCTCCGACTCCGATCGATGCCTCATTCGTCACCGGCGGCGCCAGCGGTCTGGGCCGGGCGGTCTGCCTGCGGCTGGCCGCGCGCGGCGACCGGGTGACGGTCGCCGACCGCGACGGCGACGGCGTGGCCGCGACCGTCGCCCTGGTGCGCGCCGCGGGCGGCCGGGCCGAGGGCGTCGTGCTGGACGTCACCGACGCGGAGGCCGTCCGGGCGGCCGTGGTGGAGGCCGACGCCGCTGCACCGCTGACCACCGCGGTCGCGTGCGCCGGCATCGCGCGGCCCACCTCGGTGCTCGACCGGGACCTCGCGGCGCTCGACGCGACGATGGCCGTCAACGTCCGCGGCGCCTACGCCGTGGTGCAGGCCGCGGCCGCCGCGATGGTGCCGCGCCGCTCCGGCAGCATCGTGACGATCGGCTCCACCTCGTCGTTCACCGCCTCCTCGACGCCGATGCTCGCCTACGACATGTCGAAGGCGGCGGTGCGGATGCTGACGCAGGCCGCGGCCCGGGAGCTCGGGCCGCACGGGGTGCGGGTCAACGGCGTCGCCCCCGGGACGATGGACACCCCGCTGATGCGCGGGCTCGGCGCGGACGACGCGGGTCTGGCCACGCTCGCCGCGGCCCGCATCCCGCTGGGGCGGCTGGGCCTGCCGGAGGAGGTCGCCGAGGCGGTGGCGTTCGTCTCGTCGCCGGGCGCGTCGTACCTGACCGGGCAGATGCTCGTCGTGGACGGGGGGTGGCTGGCGTGACCGCCGCGGACGGCGGGCCGGCCCGGGTCGCGCTCGTCACCGGGGCCGGGGCCGGGATCGGCGCGGCGGTCGCCCGCCGCCTCGCCGCACGCGGGGACCGGGTGGTGTGCGTCGACCGGGACGCGGGCGCGGCGGAGTCCGTCGCCCGCGAGGTCGACGGGCTCGCGGTCGCCGCGGACGTCACCGCCGCCGGGGTGGGGGACGACCTGGTCGCGCGCGCCGTGCAGCGGTACGGCCGGCTCGACGCCGTGGTCACCAGCGCCGGGATCGAGCGGACGGGCCCGGCGTCCTCGCTGCCGACCGACACCGTCCGAGAGTCCCTCGCCGTGAACGTGCTCGGCTCGTACGACGTCGCGACGGCCGCGGGCCGCCGGTTCCAGGCCCAGGGCGACGGCGGCCGCGTCGTCCTGGTGGGCTCCGTGAACTCGCTGCGCGCCCTGCCCGGGCAGGCTGCCTACGCCACGTCCAAGGGCGCGGTCCTGATGCTGGCCCGGGCGCTCGCCGTCGACTGGGCGCTGGACGGCATCACGGTCAACGTCGTCGCGCCCGGGGTGACGGACACGGCGATGTCCGCGGGCTCGCTCGGCGACCCGGCCCGGCGCGACGCGCTGCTCTCCCGGGTGCCGATGCGCCGCCCGGCCCGGCCCGAGGACGTCGCCGAGGCGGTCGCCTTCCTGTCCGCGCCGGAGACCGGCTACGTCACCGGCATCTGCCTGCCGGTCGACGGCGGCTGGCTGGCGGCGGGATGAGTCCGTCCCTGGCCGTGGGCGCCAAGCTCCCGCACACCGGTGCTGCGGCCACCGGGGCCGCGGTGCGCGCCGCGGCGGTCGCCCTGGAGGACGCCGGCTTCGACTCGCTGTGGGTCAGCGACCACGTGGTGCTGCCGGGCACGGTCGCCTCGACGTACCCGTTCGCGGCCGACGGCGTCGCGCGGTGGCCGACGGACGTCGCGTACCTGGAGGCCCTGGTGACGTTGACGACGGCCGCCGCGGTGACCAGCCGCGTGCGCCTGGGGACGGCGGTGCTGGTGCTGCCCCTGCGCCAGCCGGTGCTGCTCGCCAAGCAGGCCGCGAGCCTCGACGTGCTCTCCGGCGGCCGCCTGGAGCTCGGCGTCGGGACCGGCTGGCTGCGCGAGGAGTTCGACGCGCTGGGCGTGCCCTTCGAGCGGCGCGGGCGCCTGATGTCGTCCGCGATCGGCCTGCTCCGGGACTGCTGGACCGGCTCCCCGCCCGGGCGGGCCCACGGCGAGCACCTGCTGCCGGGCGGCCTGCTCGTGCTGCCGGCGCCGGAGCGGCCGATCCCGCTGCTGGTCGGCGGCCACTCGCCCGCGGCGCTGCGCCGGGCCGGGGGGCTCGGGGACGGCTGGCTCGCGCAGCAGTCCGCGACCGACCTCGATCCCGTCCGGCTGGCCGACGAGGTCACGCAGGTGCGTGCCCACGCCACGGCGGCGGGGCGCGACCCGGACGCGCTCCGGGTGGTGCTCCGGGTGGCCGACTCGCTCGGCCGGTGCGGCGAGGTCGCGGCCCGGGTGCCCGACCTGATGGCCGCCGGTGTGCACGAGGTCGTGGTCGACACCGACCCGGCGGGCGACCCGGGCGCGGACGTCGCGCTGCTGCGTGCGGCGGCCTGACCGCCGACGGGCGGCTCAGTAGCCGCCGCGCGCGCTCGGCGTCCCGGGCCCGTCCGTGGCCCAGCGGGCCACCGCGTCCTGCGCGGCGGCGGCGAGCAGCCCGGCGTCCGTGCCGACCACGACGTCCGTGAAGCCGAGCTCGACCAGGCGCCCGGCCCGGTCGTGGTCGCCGGCGAACGCACCGGCCCGGACGCCCGCGGCGGCGCACGCCGCGACCACGCCGGGCAGCGGCGCCCCCGGGGCGGCATCCGCGAGCAGGTCGTCCACGGTGCGCCCGAGGGCGAGGGCCAGGTCGAACGGGCCGACGAAGACCATGTCGAGCCCGGGCGTCGCGGCGATCGCGTCGACGACCGCGAGGGCAGCGGCGGTCTCGACCATCACGGCGCAGCGGACCGCGTCGTTCGCGGCCGCGGGCGGCACGGCAGGGCGGCCCACGAGCGGCGCGGCGGGGCCCCAGCTCCGGTGGCCCTGCGGCGGGTAGCGGCACGCGCGCACCGCCGCCGCGGCCTGGTCGGCCGAGTCCACCATCGGCACGATCACGCCGTCCGCGCCGGCGTCGAGCGCGCGGCCGATCCCGGCGGGCCGGTCGTCCGCCAGCCGCACCCAGACCGGGGCGGGGGCGTCGAGCACCGGCAGCACCGCGGCGAGGTCGCCGTCGGACCAGGTGCCGTGCTGGGCGTCGAGGACCAGCCAGCCGGGCCGGGCCGCCGCCAGCAGCCGCAGCGTCGCGGCGTCGGCGAGGCTGCTCCAGAGCCCCACGACCGGATCTGGGGTGTGCAAGATCATGGCGGCAGCCTAACTTGCGATCGGCAGGTCTCGTGGTCCGACGGCTAGCACTTAGCAGGTCCGTTACCCGGCGGGACTTCCGATGTAACACGCGCTGGCTACGTTCGTCCGCATCGGCTCCGCACGAGGTCTCCCGGACGGGAGGCCGGATGCCGCCGAGGAGAGAGAGATGATGAACGTGCCCCGGACCGCGGTCGTCACCGCGCCCCGAACGCCGACGCCCCCGCCGCTCGACCGCGCGCGACGCCTCGCGAGCACGGCCGCCGCGGTCCCCGGGTCGGGCATCCGCGAGATCGTGATGCTCGCCTACGGGCGGACGGACGTCGTGCACCTGGAGATCGGTGAGCCCGACTTCGCCACGCCCGCGCACGTGGTCGCGGCCGGTGACGCCGCCCTCGCCACCGCGAACCGCTACACGCCGAGCGCGGGTGTGCCGGCGCTCCGGGCGGCGATCGCCGAGCGGCTGCACGCCCGGTACGGGCTGGTCGAGGACCCGGAGCGCGTGATCGTCAGCCAGGGAGCGGTGCAGGGTCTGGCGGCCGTGCTGGCCGTCCTGGTGGAGCCCGGCGACGAGGTGCTGGTCCCGGACCCGGCCTGGCCCAACTACGAGATGCAGACCCTGCTGCTCGGCGGCGTCCCGGTGCACTACCCGCTGGACCCCCGGCGCGGCTTCCGGCCCGACCCGGCCGAGGTCGCCGGCCTGATCACCCCGCGGACCCGCGCCCTGGTGCTGAACACGCCGTCCAACCCGACCGGTGCGGTGCTCGAGCCGGAGCTGGTCCGGGCGCTCGTCGAGACCGCCGTCACGCACGGCGTCACCGTGATCGCCGACGAGGTCTACGACGAGATCGTGTTCGAGGGCACCCACGCGAACGCCGCGGCGATCGCCCCCGACGACGTGGTGAGCGTCTTCAGCTTCTCCAAGACCTACGCGATGACCGGCTCGCGGGTGGGCTACCTCACCGCGCCGGCCTGGCTGGCGCCGACCCTGGCGCGGGTGCAGGAGCCGCTCCTGTCGTCCGTGTCCGCCGCGTCCCAGGCCTCCGCCCTCGCCGCGCTGCAGGGTCCGCAGGACGAGGTCGCGGCCATGGTCGAGACCTACCGCGGGCGCCGTGACCTGGTCGTCGGGCGCCTCGCCGCCGCCGGCATCCCCGTCGACCCGCCGGCCGGCGCGTTCTACCTGATGCTGCCGCTGGCCGAGGGCGTCGACTCCCGGACCGCGGCGCTCGACCTGGTCGGCCACGGGGTCGCGCTCGCACCCGGCACCGCGTTCGGGCAGACGGCCCGCAGCCACCTGCGGCTGTCGCTCGCGTCGTCGGCCGAGGACCTGACCACCGGCGTCGACCGGTTCACCGCCTGGTACGTGGCGACCGACGGAGGTGCCCGATGAGCGTCCACCCGGGAGACATCGTGACCGAGACCCGCACCGCCCCCGCCCACGGGCCGGCCGCCGCCGACCGCCGGCCCGTCATCTCGCTGCGCGGCCTGCGCAAGTCGTTCGGGACGCTCGAGGTGCTCGGCGGCATCGACCTGGACGTGCACCCCGGCGAGCACGTCGTGCTGCTCGGGCCGTCGGGCTCCGGCAAGTCCACCCTGCTGCGCAGCATCAACCTGCTGGAGCGGCCGACGGCGGGCTCGCTCGTCGTCGACGGGCACGAGTACGCCGCGGGGCTGCCTGGCGCGACCCACCCGCGCGGGACGGCGGTGCAGCTGCGGCGGACCGTCGGGATGGTGTTCCAGCAGTTCAACCTGTTCCCGCACCTGACCGCGCTGGACAACGTGACGCTCCCGCTGCGCTCGGTGCGCGGGATGAAGCGGCGGGAGGCCGAGGAGCGCGCCGCGCACGACCTCGACCGCGTCGGGCTGCTCGCGCGGGCCGGCCACTACCCCGCGCAGCTGTCCGGCGGCCAGCAGCAGCGGGTCGCGATCGCCCGCGCCCTGGCCCTGGACCCCCAGGTGATGCTCTTCGACGAGCCGACCTCGGCCCTCGACCCCGAGCTGGTCGGCGAGGTGCTGCGCACCATCCGCGAGGTCGCGGAGTCGGGCATGACGATGGTCGTCGTCACCCACGAGATCGGCTTCGCACGCGAGGTCGGCGACCTCACCGTCTTCCTCGAGCACGGGCAGGTCGTGGAGACCGGCGGCCGCGAGTTCTACACCGAGTGCCGCAGCCAGCGCGCACGTGACTTCCTCCAGGCGGTGAAGTGATGGACTGGTCCCTGATCTGGACCCACCGGCAGGAGCTGGTCGACGGGCTGCTCGTCGCGGTGCGGGTGTCCGCCACGGCGCTCGTCGTCTCGGTCGTCCTCGGCATGGGGCTCGCGCTCCTGCGGATGGCGCGCGCGCCGTTCTCCTGGATCGCCGCGACGTACATCAACGTCTTCCGGGGCATCCCGGCCCTGGTCAGCGTCATCTGGGTCTACTTCGGCATCTCGCTGGCCTTCGGGATCTCGTTCACCGTGTTCCAGGCCGGCGTCATCGCACTGTCCCTGCTGTACAGCGCGTTCCTCGCCGAGATCTTCCGGTCCGCGCTGACGGCCGTGCCGCCGGGCATGAAAGAGGCCGGCCAGGCGCTCGGGCTGCGGCCCGGCCGGATCTTCTTCTCCGTCACGCTGCCGCAGGCCGCCAAGATCGCGCTGCCGAACGTCGGCAGCATGTTCATCGGCATGGTCAAGGACACCTCCACCTTCACGGTGATCGGCCTGCTCGAGGTCGTCCGCGTCACCCAGAACCTGGTGAGCACCACCTTCCAGCCGTTCGTGCTCTACACGGCCGCGGCCGGGATCTACGTCGTCGCGGCGTTCGCCGTCGACTTCCTGTTCCGCCTGGTCGAGAAGCTGCTGTCCAGCCCGCCGCAGGGCCGGATGGCCCGCGCGCTGCGCGCCCGCCGGCGCGCGCGGATCGACGAGCTCATCGCCACCACCACCGACCGCCGCGAGCCCGCTGCGGTGTGACCACGCCGGCGCCGACCCCCCGGCGCCGGGCCGAGAAGGGACCACCCCTGTGCGACTGAACTCACGCCCCGCCCGACGTGCCGGTCTCGTCGGTGCCGCTCTCGCTCTGGCCGGGCTGCTCGCCGCGTGCGGCGGCAGCGCGGACGCCGGCTCGGCCGACGGCTCCACCGCCGCCGGCGACGACCTCGGGCTCCTGACCCCCGGCACCCTCGTCGTCGGCATGAACCTGCAGTTCCCGCCGGAGATGTACCTCGACGAGAACAACGAGCCCGCCGGCTACGACGTGGACCTGCTCAACGCCCTCGCCGACGACCTCGGGGTGGAGCTGGAGATCCAGAACCTCGACTTCAACGGCCTCATCCCCGGCCTGCAGAGCAAGCAGTTCGACCTGGTCTCGGTCGGGCTGACGGCCACCGAGGAGCGGCAGCAGGTCGTCGACTTCTCCCGCGCCTACGTGCCGTACACCAGCGTGCTCGCGGTCGCCGACGGGGACACGACGGACCCGACGATCGAGGCGTACGACACGAGCGGCACCGTCATCACCGCGCTGCAGGGCAGCTCCGGCCAGCAGCTCGCCGAGGACACGTTCGGCAGTGCGACCGTCTCCGGGTTCCCCGACCAGAACGCGGCCCTGCTCGAGGTCGCCACCGGCCGCGCCCAGGCGTCGGTGCTCGAGGACTACATCCTCGCCCAGTACATGAAGGCCAACCCCGGCCAGGTCCAGAAGGCGGACCTGCCCGAGCCGCTCGCCATCGGCTACGGCTCGTGGGCCGTCCAGAAGGGCAACACCGGGCTGGTCGCGGCGCTCGACGAGTTCCTCTGCTCGCAGCAGACCGGTGGCGGCCTGGCCGAGGTGTACGAGGCGAACTTCGAGGTCCCGGCCGACGAGTTCCCGGAGATGCCGTCCGGCTGCTGAGCCCTGAGCCGGTGGCAGCACCGGTCCCGGCACCTGCCCGCACCGGCCGGACGCCTCGCGCGCCCGCCGGTGCGGGCGCCGTGCGGGCGGCGTGCGGGCGCCGTGCGGGCGGCGTCGTGCGGGGAGGGTCGCCCGGACGACGTAGGGTCGTGGGGTGGCGACCTTCTCCGCCGTGACGCGACAGCACATCCTCCAGGCCATGGCCGAGCACGACACCCGCGGTGCCGAGGACTTCCTGGGCGTCTACGGCTACTCCCAGGCAACCGGCAGCACCTTCGACCACGAGGGGCAGCGGTACCCCAGCCTCGCGATCGTCGGGGTCGCGCACCGGTTCGCGACCGGCCGGCTGGCGTCCGTCGACGAGTTCCACGGCGGCGACGCCGCGGTCGAGGCGCTGCTGCGGCGGCGCGGGTTCGACCTCCCCGAGCCGGCGACCGCCCCCGCCGCGGCACCCCGGCGCTCGCGGGCCGCCGCCACCCCTCGTGCCCGGTCGACGGCGCCCGCGAAGCCGCGCACCGTGCAGCGCGAGGAGGTCATCACGCTCTGCCCGACGTGCTCGATGGCGCTGCCCGCGACGGGCATCTGCGACTACTGCGCCTGACGCCGGGCCGACGCGGGCCCGGCCCGGCTCGACGCCGGGGTCAGAGCGCGACCAGCCGATCTCGCTGGTCCCCCGGCGGCGCGGCTGCCGGGGCGGTGACCGCGTAGCCGAGGTCGCCCAGCGCGGCCGCGGCCGACGCCGGGTCGTCGCGGACGGCTGCGCGCAGCTGGGTGCCGCGCCATCGCTCCCGTCCTGTGCGGACGGCGTCCTCCCAGCCGTCGCGGGTGTCCAGCCCGAACTCGCGGACGAGCATCTCGAGCACGTCCTCGAACGCCGGGCGGAACCGGTGCCCGCCGAGCGGGAAGTGCAGGGTCGACACCCGCGGCACGCGCCCACCGCGCGTGGCCGAGGCGCGGGCCCTGCCCCGGTGCCGGGGACCGGCAGCCATCATCGCGAAGACGAGCTCGTCGCGGTGTCCGTGCACGTTCAGGTGGGCGGCCGGGACCTTCCCGTCGCTCGCGGCGTCGTAGTCCTAGCGGAACAGGGGCTCCCGGGTGCCGTCCACCAGGACGGAGACGGAGGACTGCCGGACGGCGGCGAACCGCCGGCTGCGGTCCCAGGCGCACCGGAAGATCGTCTGGAGCCGCAGCACCACCTCGCCGTCGACGCTCAGCGGGATGCCCGCGGTCGGCGCCTGCTCGATCAGGACCGATGGATCGGGGTCGTCCGACCGTTCCACGGTCAGCGGCACGGGGTCGGCCGGGAGGACCCCACGGAGCGTCGCGTCCAGGTCCGAGGCGAACGACGCGGCGAGCCCGTGCAGCGTGGGGTAGTCGCCCCGGGCGTCACTCACCGGCGAGCCAATCGAGCTTCTTGAGCTCCCGCAGGATCGCGTCCTGCTCGGGGGAGAGCTGATAGGTCTCGCCCCGCTCCCGGAGCGTCTCGAGGTCGAGCCCTGACTCAGCCAGGAGCGTGACGCGACGCTCGGCGATCTCCTCCTGGGTCCAGATCCTGACGGTGGATTGCACGGCGACTCCTCAGGTCGTCACAGACGATCCCTCGGGGCGGCCGGCGGATCGACCCCGCACACGCTAGCCACACCGCGCTCTGCGCTGTCCAGCCCCAGTTCGCGGCGCCTCGTCGGCGCGCACGGCGGGTCACACCGCGGGGACCACCTCCGCCACGGCCTCGAGGATCTTGTCCAGCACCACGGTGCGGTCGAACTGCAGCGCGAACTCCCGCGAGGCCGTCGCCCACTCCTCGCGCTCCTCCGGCGCCAGGCCGAGCGACCGGTCCAGGGCCGCCGCGATCGCCGCCGGGTCGTCGACCGGCACGATGATCGCCGTGTCGCCGACGGCCTCGGGGATGCCGCCGGTGTCGGTCGTGATGACCGGTCCGCCGCCGGACAGCATCTTCTCGACCAGCGCGATGCCGAACGTCTCCACGAACTCGGGCCGCGGCTTGCTCGGCAGCACGTAGGCGGCAGCGCCGGCCATCAGGTGCGGCTTCTCGTCGTCGGACACGTCGTCGAGGAACAGCACGCGGTCCGCGACCGGCGACGCGGCGGCGTGCGCGCGCAGCTGGGCGGCCTCGGGACCGTTGCCGGCGATGACGAGCCGGTGGGTACCGGGGGCGCCGCTGGCGGCGTAGCCGTCGATCAGGTCGTCGACGCCCTTGGCCGCCGCGAGCCGCGACAGGTAGAGGACGTAGCCGTCGCGGTCGAGCCCCCGGGCCGCGAGCAGGGCGTCGGTCTCGGCGTCGTCCCGCGCGAGGTACTGCGCGACGTCGACCGCCGGGTAGGAGATGCGCACCCGTTCCCGGCACTGCGCGGCGAACGTCGTGCCGTGCTTCGCGTCGACCGCCTCGGCCTCGCTGATGATGAGGTCGCGGGTGTACTCGGACACCGCGAGGCACACGTCGTGCTCCAGGTAGGAGACGAGCACGTGCGCGGCGGCGCCGAACCGGTCGGCCTCCACCGCGGCGCGGACCACGTTCGTGACGTCGGAGCCGACGGCCTCGGCGACCGTCGTGACGTTCACCGGCAGCCCGGTGCGCCGGGCGACCTGCACGGCGTCGGCGACCGCGGTCGCGTGCGGGCTCAGGTACAGCGACAGCGCGACGGTGGGCACGCCGTCCGTGAACAGCTCGACCAGGCGGCCGATCAGGCCGGCGACGTACCGCCCGTCCGGCACCTTGTAGTCGCCGACGGGGTCGGGCCGCTCGACGATCACGCCCTCCCGGTACGGCATGACCCGGTCGAGCGGCTTCAGCGGCAGCCCCGCCGCCTGCAGCCGGTCGATGGGCCAGGTCACGATGCGGACCTCGTCGAAGCCGCGGTCCAGCGCGGCCTCGGCCAGGTTGCGGGCCTCGCCCGAGTGCCCGCAGATCACCGGGTCCGCGCGGACCACGATGACGAGGCGGCGGTCGACGCGGCGCGGCGGTGCGCCGTCGGTCGGGGTGATGAGCGTCGTGTCGGTCACGGCGTGCCTCCGGGAGGGGTCGTGCGGGCGGTCGATGAGGGGGTGGTGCTGTGCGACGGCGGCCGGGCCGCAGTGTTCCACGGCCCGGGCTCCGGGCCCAGGTCGACCTGCAGGCGACCCCCGGCGTGCAGCTCCGTGCCGGTCAGCCAGGTGCGGTCCAGCTCGACGCCGTCCAGGCGGATGCGCTGCACGTGCTGCGCCGGGCCGTCCGGCTCGGGTTCGACGAACCCCGAGGTCTCGACGGTGAACGCCTTGCCGCCGACGTCGATCCGGGCCTCGCGCCACGCCGGTGCGTTGAGCAGGAACAGATTCTGCCCGGCGACCGGGAACAGCCCCAGCGACGCCCAGACGTACCAGGACGACAGGCCGCCCGAGTCGTCGTTGCCGGGCAGGCCGCCGCGGCCGGTGCCGAACTGCTGCTGCACCACCGCGTGCACGACCTCGGCGGTGCGGTCCGGCCGGCCGGCGTACTGGTAGGCCCAGGGCGCCTCCATGTCCGGCTCGTTGTTCAGGCCCTCGAACCGGTGCAGCCCGTACCCCGCGAGCATCTCGTCCTCGCTCGGCGCGAGCCCCGGCTGCGTGACGGGGTCGGCGCCGAAGCCGAAGAACCGGTCCAGGAGCGCCACGAACGCGTCGTCGCCGCCGGCCAGGTCGATCCGCGCCGCCATGTCGTGCAGCAGCCGGAACGAGTAGTTCCACCGGCCGCCTTCGTAGAACGTGGAGTCGCGGAGCAGCCCCGTCCCGGGGTCGAAGGCGTTCCGCCACCGCCCGGCGAGCGGCGCGAACTGGTCCAGCAGGGTGCGGTCGCCCACCTGCCGCGCGATCACCGACGTGCAGAAGTACCCGAACGCGAGGTCGAGGGTGTGGCTGATCGGGTGCGTGCGGCCGTGCAGCAGGAACTCCTCGCCGTACGTGCGGCGCAGGTCGTTGTGCAGGTGCACCAGCGCCCAGTCCCAGTCGAACGGCAGGCCCAGCGCGCAGAGGTCGGCCAGGAAGGTGTGCGCGAGCGCGCTGCCCTGCCGGGAGAACCGGTCCGCGCCGCGTGCCATGCGGTAGCCGATCGGGAAGTTCCCCTCCTCCTCGGCGATGTGCAGGATCGCTGTCGCGAGCTCGACCGCTTTGTCGGGGACCAGGGCCGTCAGCAGCGGGAGCTGGGTCCGGTAGATGTCCCACATGGTCGCGATGTCGTACGCGAACGGCGTGTCCGTCGGCCAGAACGGGCTCTCGTCCGGGGCGAGGCACGGCTTGATCAGCGAGTGGTAGAGCGCCGTCGCCATCACGGTCTGCTTGCCGGCGTCCGGGGTGTCGACCTGCACCTTGCCGAGGTGCTGCCGCCACGTGTGCGCCGTGCGCGCCCGCCGCTCGGCGAACGACGACGGCCCGGGTCCGCACTCGCGCTGCAGGTTCGCCCGCGCCTGGTCGACCCCGCGCAGCGAGAAGCCGAACCGCAGCTCGACGACCTGACCCGGCTCCGTCGGCCCCGCCCACATCAGGCCGAACGGCCGCAGGGTGGTCGGGCGGATCCGGTCGAAGTCCAGCCGGGTGCCGCCGGGCATCAGCCGCCGGTCGTACCAGAGCAGCTGCCGCCAGTGCGGGGTGTCGCACTCGACGTGGATGGCCAGCGGCGCGCCCTCCACCGTGATCTCGCCCTGGGCGACGCCCGGCTCGAGCGACTCCAGGTGCGCCCGCAGCGGCACGGTGCGCCCGTAGGGGATGTCCAGGCCGCCGAGGCTCAGGTCGATGACCAGCCGCGCGTCGCGGTGCGCGGGGAACGTGTACCGGTGCACGGCGGACTTGGGGCCGACGGTGATCTCGCAGCGGATGCCGGAGTCCAGCGTCGCCGCGTAGTAGCCCGGCTCGGCCCGCTCGTCCGTGACCTCCCAGAGCTGCCCGAGGTCGTCCAGGGGCTGCAGCATCGGGGTGACGCGCACGTAGTTGTAGTACTTGCGGATCGCGCCCGTCCCCGACTGCTGGAAGTGCGTGAAGCCCGACGCGCGCTGCGAGCCGTGCAGCTCCGGCGGCAGCCCCTCGGTCGACAGGTCGTACCGCCCGTAGCCCGTCGGGTACGCGCCCGAGTACGCGCAGGCGCTCACCATGCCCAGCGGGTACGTGGCACCGGGGTGGGTGTTCCCGACCTGCGGCTTGGGCCACCACCACGTGGCGGCGAGGCCGGACTGCGGCGGGAGGGCGGTCGCCTCCGTGCCGATGAAGGGATCGACGTGCTCGAACACCGGCGGGCCCCCTCCTGGTCGTCGGACCGGCTGACGGCCGCCGCGGCGCGACCGGTGGAGGGAACGTACGCGCCGGAGGTGTCCGGCGGGTTACGAGATCGCGCGCTGCGCCGAACGGGGGAAGCCGTCGTCCGGGGGTCATGCCGGGCGGCCCGGGTACCGAGAGGGAGGCATGACCGAGGCCCTGCCGCTCCCGCCGCCCGGGTGGTACCCCGACGGGGTGACGTCGGGCGTGCTGCGCTGGTTCGACGGCACCGGCTGGACGGAGCAGACGGCTCCCGCGGCACCCGTCGCGGCAGCCGTGCCTGTCGCGGCACCCGCCGCCGACGCCGACCTGCCCGCCCGCGTCGGCGCGCACACCGCCGCGGGGGTCGTCGCGCCCGCGCACGCACGCCGTCCGGGCCCGGCCCCGGCGCCCGTGCGGCAGCCGCACGCCGCCGCGCCGGGCTGGGTGCCGCCCGCCACCGCCTGGTACCCCGAGCCCCCGCGCGTCGGCGAGAGCCCGCGCGACCCGGTGCACTGGCTGGTGCCCACGGGCCGGTCCTGGCAGTCGATCGTCGCCGGCTACGTCGCACTGCTCGCCCTGCTGGTGTGGCCGCTCGGCCCCGTCGCGCTCGGCCTCGGCCTGTGGGCGATGCGCCGCGGGAACGCCGGCGGGCACGGCCGCGGCCGGGCGGTGTTCGCGATCGTCGTGGGTGTGCTGGCGACGATCGCGCTGGTGCTGGCGATCGGGTCGGCGGTGCTGACCGGCTGAGACGCCGAGCGGGTCCGGGACACGGTGAGCGGGCACCCACGGGATGCTCGCTCGCCGCGTCCCGCGCTCACTCGCGGATGTGGGGTGCGCGCCGCAGCGTCAGGCCCAGGAGCCCCGCGCGTACTGGACCGGCCAGCCCGTCGGCTGGTCCGGCAGGACCGTCGCGGCCGCGTCGCCGGCGTGCTCGAGCACCGGCGTCTTGTCGTCCAGCGCGTGCGCGGCGCGCAGCGGCCAGTGCGGGTCGAACAGCGCGGGCCGGCCCAGCATGACGACGTCCGCGGAGCCCTCGGCCAGGACCTGCTCGGCCTGCTCGGCGGTGGTGATGAGGCCGACCGCCGACGTCGCGACCCCGGCGGTGTCCCGGATCGCGCGCGCCGCGGGCACCTGGTAGCCGGGGCCGACCGGGATCGTCGCGTGCACGTTGCCCCCGGTCGACACGTCGACCAGGTCCACGCCGTGCTCGCGCAGCCAGACGGACACCTGCGCGACGTCCTCGACGGTCAGCCCGCCCTCGGTCCAGTCGGTGGCCGAGACGCGCACCAGCAGCGGGCGGTCCTCGCCCAGCACCGCGCGGACGGCGTCGACCGTGTCGAGCAGCAGCCGGGCGCGGTCGGCGAGCGTGCCGCCCCACCGGTCGGTGCGCGCGTTGGACAGCGGCGACAGGAACTGGTGCAGCAGGTAGCCGTGCGCCGCGTGCACCTCGACCAGGTCGAACCCGGCGTCGAGCGCGCGGCGGGTCGCGGCGGCGAACTGCCCCGGCACGGCCTCGACCTGCTCGGTGGTCATCGCCTGCGGGGCGGCGTAGCCGGCGAACGCGAGGTCCGACGGCCCGACGGTCTCCCAGCCACCGGCCTCGGCCGGCACGGTGCCGTGGCCCTCGCCGAACCCGCGGTAGGTGGACGCCTTGCGCCCGGCGTGCGCGAGCTGGACGCCGACGACGGCGCCCCGGCTGCGGACGAGGTCGGTGATCCGGCGCCACCCGGCGACCTGCTCGTCGTTCCAGAGGCCGACGTCCTGCGGGGAGATCCGGCCCTCGGCGACGACGGCCGTCGCCTCCGTCAGCACGAGGCCGAACCCGCCGACCGCGCGGGCGCCGAGGTGGGCGAGGTGCCAGTCGGTCGGCACCCCGTCGCCGTCGGCGGAGTACTGGCACATCGGCGCCAGCCAGGCACGGTTGCGGAACGTCGTGCCGCGCAGGGTCAGGGGAGACATCAGGAGGCTCACGCCAGACCGGAACGGCGCCGCGGTCGGTGGTCATTCCGCCGACGGAGCGGTCGTGACGCAGGTCACACCCGTTACTCGCCGACCTCGCCGTCGACGGCCTCGCGGAGCAGGTCCGCGTGCCCGTTGTGCCGGGCGTACTCCTCGACCATGTGGGTGACGACCCAGCGCACGCTCGGCGCGCGGCCGTCCGGCCAGCTCCGCGCGACGGGGGCGTCGGGCCCGCCCGCCGCGAGGGCCGACGCGAGCAGCTCCCGGGACCGCTCGACCGACGACCGCCACAGGGCCCGCAGCTCGTCGGGGTCGTCGTCCGCCGCCGAGTGCCACTCCCAGTCCCGGTCCGCGGACCAGTCGACGGACCGCCACGGCTCGGCGCGCCCCCGGTCGTGCAGCGTGCGGGAGAACCAGTCGTCCTCGACGTACGCGAGGTGCTTGAGCAGGCCGCCGAGCGTCATCGTCGTCGGCGGCAGGGCGGCGGCGAGACCCGCGGCGTCGAGCCCGCGCGTCTTCCACTCGAGCGTGGCGCGGTGGAAGTCGAGGAACCCGAGCAGCGTCGTCATCTCGTCCCCGTCGATCACCGGCTCCGGGCGACCCTGGTCGTCCAGCACCACCTCCGGCTCGACGGGCGGGTCGGCGGTGATGTCGAGCTCGCGCGCGGCGGCGGAGATCTGCCGGGCGAGGGCCACGTCGCGGGCGCTCAGCCCGCCGACGTCGTGCGAGACCAGGCGCAGGGTGACGGCGGGGTACCGCAGGTCGACGTCCGGGTGGTGGTCCGCCGCGTCGGCGAGCTCCCCGACGGCGTCGACCAGCTCGACCCCGGCCGCGAACGACCCGGTGCGGAACCGCGCGGTCGCGCCGCCGGGTCCGACCCGCCAGTCGTCGACGCCGTCGGCCGCGCGGAACTGCTCGGGAGTCACGAGGTCGCCCATGCCGCCACGCTAGACCCGTGCGGGGCCGGGGTCAGCCCGCGGCGTCGAGCCAGGCCAGCAGGAAGTTGCCCGCAGTCAGCAGGCCGAGCACCGCCAGGCCGAGCCGCAGCATCCCGTCCCCGGTGCCGGCGCGGGTGGCGGGCGCGGACTCCGGGCCGTCGACGGCGGCGTCCGCCTGGTCGTGCAGGCCGGCGACCGCGTGGTTGCGGGGCTGGACGTACGGGGGGACCCGGTCGGACGGCCGGCTCGTGCCGCGCGCGGGTGCGGGCCGGGTCGCGACGTCCGGCGACCGCCAGACCGCGGACGGGCGGAACACGTCGTCCACCGTCAGCTGCTCGGGACTCGCCGCACCGCCCAGCTCGGCGACGAGGTAGTCGGACACGAGGGCGACGTCCTCCGGCGTGAACCGCTCGGGGAGGGCCGAGAGGTGCGCGGCGAGCTGCGGCTCCCCGACCACGGTCCCGCCGCCCCGGGCCGCCACCGGCTCGAGGTCCCGGCCGGCGAGGCAGAGCACGGCGTGCACGGCCAGCCGGTGCGTGGGTGCGAGCAGGGCGGTGACGGCGCCGGCGGCGTCGGCCACCGCGCTGACCTCGGGGGTGCGACCGTAGCCCTGGTGCCGCAGGGTGCCGTCGACGACGGCGACCTCGCCGCCCCAGCGCAGCGTCTCGACGACGACGACGCCGCCCGGTCCGACGGCCACGTGCTCGACGGTCGTGCGGGTGCGACCGGGACGGTGCAGGTCGCGCAGGACGACCCAGCCCGCGGGTGCGGCGCTCGCCAGCGCGCGGGTGGTGCCCGCCGCCTCGGCCGCGCTGCCCCGGAGCCAGGAGTCGAACCAGTCGTCGGTGCGGTCGACCTCGGGGCGCGCCGAGGGCACGCCGCGCTCCGCGGCCTCGCCGCGTCGCAGTGCCCGCCGGCGCGCGCGCCGCGCGGTCCGGTCGGTGCCGGTGCCCAGATCCATCTCCCTCACCCCAGGAGACCTATCGACACGTGAGGGCGCGGTGCTGAGCAGAAAGGGCCGACGACGTGCAGACGTACGCTCGACCGCATGGCCGCACTGCGCGACGTCGTCGTCGACTGCCAGCACCCCGCGCCGCTCGCACGGTGGTGGGCGGCCACGCTCGACGGCTACCGGGTCGCCCCGTACGACGACGCGGAGCTCGACCGCCTGCGCGCGGCGGGCGTGGACGACCCGGAGGACGACCCGTCGGTCCTGGTCGAGCCGGTGTCCGGCACGGGCATGCGGCTGTGGTTCACCCGCGTGCCGGAGCCGAGGACGGGCAAGAACCGCCTGCACCTCGACCTGACCGTGCCGGACCTCGCGTCGGGCGTCGACGCCCTGGTGGCGCGGGGCGCGTCGGTCCTCGCGCGGCACGACGGCTGGACCGTGCTGGCGGACCCGGAGGGTGACGAGTTCTGCGTCTTCCCCGCGTGACCGCCGGTCTGCGCGTCCCCTCAGAGGCCGCTGCGCCGCGCGTACGCCGCCGCGTCGACCCCGCGCAGCTCGCAGAACTCGCGCACGGGACCGGTGATCAGCAGGTCCACCCGCCGCAGGTCCGCCACCGAGTGCGCCCCGAGCAGCGTCATGATGTCGCCGACCTGCGTCAGCCAGGTGCGGATCCGCTCCACGAGCGCCGCCTCGCCGTCGGTGAGGAGCACGCGCAGGAAGCCGCCCGCCACGCCCACGGCGGTCGCGCCGAGCGCCAGCGCGCGGACCACGTCCAGCGGGTGCCGCACGCCGCCGGACGCGAGCAGGTCGACGCCCGGCACCGACGACGCGTCCAGCAGGCCCTCGACCGCCGACTGCCCCCACGCCGCGAGGTAGTCCATGCCGCCGTCGTCGCGGCGCGCCGACTCGATGGCCGTGAAGTCGGTGCCGCCGCGTCCGGAGACGTCGACCGCCGCGACGCCGAGGTCGCGGAGCTGGGCGACCGTGCCGCGGCTCATGCCCGCGCCCACCTCCTTGACCACGACGGGGACGCCGACGCCGTCGACGATCGCGGCGATGTGGTCGGCCCAGCGCGTGAAGTCGCGGTCGCCCTCCGGCATCACGATCTCCTGCGCGGGGTTCACGTGGACCTGCAGGCCGTCGGCCTCGAGGATCTCCACGGACCGCCGCGCCTGGGCCGGCGAGAGGTTCGCGTTGACGTTGGCCAGCACGAAGCCGTCGGGGTTGAGCTCGCGCAGCACCCGGAAGGACGGGATCGCCGCGGGCTCGCGGTGCAGGATGCCCGTCGACCCGGAGGCGATCGGGACGCCGGTCTCGCGGGCGGCGAGCGCCAGCGCGCGGTTGATCGTCTCGGTGTAGGCGGTGCCGCCCGTCATGCCGTTGATGTAGAGCGGCACGTCCCAGGCCAGGACCCGGCCCTCGGTGCGCAGCGAGACCCGCGACCGGTCGCCGGCGGCGAGCGGGTGGTTCATCGGGCGGACGTGGTCGAAGTCGTGGGCCCCGGGCTCGGCGTGCTGCGCGATCGCCAGCCGGACGTGGTCGTCCTTGCGGCGGGCGTCCTGCGCGGACAGGTGCGTGTCGTCGGTGGTCACCGGGCCTCCTCCCGCGGAGGCTGCACCCGCAGCGACAGGTGCCGCACGTCGGACAGCTCCCAGTCGCGCAGCATCGGCTCGAGGTCCGTGTCGGCGTCCACCAGCACGATGCCGCAGTCACCACCGCCGGCGCCAGAGGACTTGGCGGCCGCGCCGACGCTCTCCGCGGTCTCGCAGAGGGTGCGCAGCGCGGGCGTCTCGATGTCGACCCCCGCGGCACCGGCCAGGGAGGTCAGCAGCCCGCGCGCCCGCCGGATCTGCTCCTTGGCGGCCGGGGCGTCGTCCCGCTCGATGGCGTCGGCCAGCGCGTCGACGCACGCGCGCGAGGCGGCGAGGAAGTCGGGGTAGTGGCTCTCGGCGGCGCCCTTGCGGGACTGCATCGCCTCGACCAGGCGCGTGGTCGACGCCGGGACGCCGGTCCACCCGACGACGAGCCGCATCGACCGCGGCGTGGGCAGCCGGCGGACGGACAGACCCGGCCAGTCCGCCTCGAGCAGCGCGCTCAGCGGCCGGGCGGCCCCGGAGTCCTGCGCGGCGGCCTGGGCGGAGCGCAGCCACTCGCGGTCGAGCGCGGCGTACCGGATCCAGCCGCCGTAGAGGCTGGCCGCGACGTCGCCGCCGGAGCCCATCGGGTTGACCGCGACGGTCGCCAGCAGCGCGAGCCGCAGCAGCCGCTCGGTCGGCAGCGCCAGCTCGTAGAACCGGTCGAGCGCGCGCACGGTCGCCGCGGTGACGGCCGCCGACGAGCCGAGGCCGAACTTGCGGCCCGACTGGTCGTCGAGCTCGGAGGAGATGGTGATGTCGTAGAACCCGAGCGTGCGGCCCTGCTCGGCGGCGAACCGCTCGACGACGTCGATGGCGGCGAGGACGTAGTCGAACGGCCGGCTGTCGTGGTCGAGCACCACGCGGTGGCCGTCGCGGCGCCAGACCACGGGCAGGCGGCCGTACTGGTCGGAGGCGATGGAGCCGGCGCCCTCGGCGGGCGCGAGCCGGACGGTCACGTGCCGGTCGACGGCCACGAGCACCGCGGGGTACCCGGCCTCGACGACGGCGTACTCCCCGGCGACGAACAGCTTCCCGGACGCGGAGACCTCGATCACGCGGCACCTCCGGCGGTCACGCGCAGGTCGGGCCCGGGCCGGGCGGTGACGACGCGGCGGGTGCCGCCCTCGGACAGGGCCTCGGCCACGGCGGGCAGGTCGGCGCCGGCGCACAGCACCTTGACGTTCGGGCCGGCGTCGATCGTCGCCCAGCAGGGCAGGCCGTCCGCGCGCAGCGCCAGCACCTGGTCGAGGACGGCGACGGTGTGCGCCGTCCAGTACCGGACCGGGGGCCGCGCGCCGAGCATCGTCGCGTGCATCCGCAGGGCGTTCGACTCCGCGAGCTCGCCGAGGGTGGCGAGGTCGCCCGCCGCGACGGCGTCGAGCATGAGCGTGACGTCGCGCTCGGTGGCCTCGGTCCAGGCGCCGAAGAACGGCGAGGTCTCGACGGTCCGGCGCATCGCGACCCGGCTCGACACGGACTTGGGGCCCGCGTCCAGCACGACGACCGCCATCGCGGGGTCGAGCGCGCCACCGGCCTCGCCGCCGGGCACGGGCTCGGCGAACGAGGACGCGTCGTCGGTGCCCGCGTGCCAGACGACCAGGCCGCCGAAGACGGACCGCGCGGCCGAGCCGGAGCCGCGCCGGGCCAGCCGGGACAGCGCGCGCGGGTCGAGGTCCAGGCCGTAGGCGGTGGCCGCGGCACCGGCGAGCGCCGCGAACCCGCTCGCGGACGAGGCCAGGCCGGCGCCGGTGGGCACGGTGGACGCCGACGTCACGGAGGCGTGCACCGCGGAGCCCGCGAGCGACCGGACCAGGTCGAGGAACCGCCGCACCCGCACGACCTCGCCGTCGGACATGGGACGGCCGTCGAGCACGCCCGTGTCCTCGGCCGCGTCCGGGTCCAGGGTGACCGTGGTCGTCGCGTGGAAGGCGTCCAGGGTCAGCGACAGGCTGGACGTCGCGGGGAGCGCCAGCACCTCGTCCCGCTTGCCCCAGTACTTGGCGAGGGCGATGTTCGCGTGCGCGACGGCGGTCGCGGAGTTCGTCATCCGAGGGACACCTGGGCGGGAGCGGCGGGATGCCGCGCGTCGGTCCGGTGCAACCAGGTGCGCGCCGCGCCCGCGCGGCGCAGGGCAGCGGCGATCTTACCAGCGGAGGCGGTGTCGGCCGCGAGCGCCAGGAGGCATCCGCCCTGGCCACCGCCGGTGAGCTTGGCGCCGAGCGCCCCGGCCGCGAGGGCCGCGCCGACCAGCCGGTCGAGCTCCGGGGACGAGACGCCGAGCTCGGCCAGCGCGCCGTGCGCCCGGGTCATCCGCGCGCCGAGCTCCCGCGGCCGGTCGAGCGCGAGGTCGTCCACGGTGTCCCGGGTGATCTGGCCGAGCTCCGCGATCAGCTCCGCCCCGCGGGCGGGGTGCCGCTCGCGGAACGAGCGGACGTCGGCGACGGCGACCCGGGTGCGGCCGTGCACGCCGGTGTCCGCGACGACGAGGTGCGCGCGCAGCTGCAGGTCGAGGGGCCGGATCTCACCGGCCTGGAACCAGACCGGCTCCGTCGAGGCGGTGGTGCACGCGTCGAGCCCGCTCGGGCTGCCGTGGGCGACGCGCTCGCCGACCTGGACGAGGTCGAAGTGCTCCGCCTTGGTCAGCGCCCGGCCGGCCAGGTCGGCCAGCGCGAGGGCGAGCGCCCCGGCGGTGGCGGCGCTCGACCCCAGGCCGCGGGCGGCGGGGATGGTCGACTCGGTCGACAGCACGATGCCGGTGTGCGGCATCCCGAGGTGGTCCAGCGTCGCCTCGACGGCGGCGCGCGGGGCGGCGAGCTGCTCGGGCGCGTCGGCGAGCGGGCCGGAGTACAGCACCGACTCGAGCGTCAGGGGACCGTCCTCGCGGCGCGCGGTGGCGCGCATCGGGAGGCTGGCCAGGGGCAGCGCGATGGCGGGCTCGCCGTAGACGACGGCGTGCTCGCCCACCAGGATCGCCTTGGCGCGGGTGTGCCCGGTGCCGGTGCTGCGCGGGTGCGTGCTCGGGATGGTCCTGCTCCTCACATCAGGTGGGCGACGAACCACGGGGCCGCGTACAGCGACATGAACTGCACCCCGAAGTTGACGCCCAACCGGTTCAGCGTGCCGCACGTGAGCCCGACGAGCAGCACGGCGAAGACGTTCACGATCCCTGCGTCCAGGTAGGCCAGGAGCAGGACGAAGACGACGAACAGCGCCAGCACGGCCTCGTGCGGCACGTACCGGGTGACGACGGCGGTCAGCCGGAACGAGTAGCGCACGGCCAGCACGTACGACAGCACCAGCGCGAGCACGCCGCCGACCAGCACCGCGACCACGAACTGCCCGGTGGTCAGCATGTGGTGCAGGTTGTCGTCGAGCGTCAGCACCGGGGGCGCGTTGAACAGCGCGTTGGCGGGGCCGACCGCCACGGGGGACAGGGGCAGGCCGATCGCGAGCAGCGGGATGATCACGCCCGCCAGGTACGTCGAGTGCGCGAGCGCGGCCATCGCCGTGACCGCGCGGGACGACCGCTCGGCCGGCTGCTTCGCCCGTCCGCCGGCGGCCTCGCCCATGAGCAGCGTGAGCGCCACGGGGCTGAGGAAGAACAGCGGCGTCGACGCGGCGGACACGGCGGCGCTGGTGCCGAGCTCGGCACGGGTCAGCAGCCGGCGCGGGCTCAGCGGGGCGCCCTTCAGCTCGGACCGGGTGATCCGCACGGGGGTCCGCCCGGCGCGGGGCAGCGCCGCCCGCAGCGTGGGGTTCAGCAGGGTGGTCAGGCTGAGCAGCAGCGGGCCGGCGGTGATCGACAGGAAGAACGACACCGTGATGGTGCCGTCCTCCGGCAGCACGCCCGTCTGCCGGTAGAGCGCCTGGACCCCCTGGAACAGCAGGCCGAGCGGGATGATCGCGAGCAGCGACAGCACCTTGTTCCGCCCGAGCAGCGCCAGGACGACGGCGCCGCCGACGAACAGCAGCGACCCGTACTCCCGCAGCTGGTCGGCGAGGGGCGTGATGGCCCGGGCGATCAGCAGGGCCAGCGGGATCGCCACGAGCGTGCCGACGACGGAGCCCGCGGCCATCTTGCGGATCGTCTCGGCGGACCGGCCCTCCCGCTTGAGCTGCAGCGCGTGGTCGATCATCGGGGCGGACAGCACGCCCCCGGGCAGGCCGACCAGCGCGGTGGGGATCGAGTTGGTCAGGTTCAGCGTGACGACCGCGGCGATGAAGAACGCCAGCACGATCTGCGGGTCGGTGCCCGCGAGGACGAGGGCCAGCGTCACCGGCAGCAGGACCGACGTCTCGTCGGTCCCCGGGATGAACCCGATCAGGGTGTACAGCGCGACGGCGGCCAGCACGGCGCCGACCATCGGCAGCAGCAGGGAGAGGTCCACAGAGGTCTTTCGGTGCGGGGCGCGGGCCCGGATGGGTGCGCCGGGTGTGAGGTCGGGCTCAGTCGGCGGGCCGGCCGGCCTCCGCGTCGTCGTCGGCCACGATGCGCACGTCCCGCTTCGGGCGCACCAGCGCCACCGCGCCGCCGAACCCGACGACCGAGCCGCCGAGGCCCCAGAAGAACTCCGACCCGTCCAGGGCCCGCCCGATCAGCACCGCCGCGACCGTCGCAGCCGCGACCACGGCCAGCGCCACGACGAGGTCGCGCATCGACACGCGGTCGCCCCAGATCTCGACGTACTGCTCGTCCTCGGTCACGTCTCTCCTGCTCTCGCGGTCCGGACCGCCACCCTAGGGCTCCGCCTGCGGGGAGCCTGTGCGGCCGGTGTGCGTGCCACGTGCACGTGCCGGGCACGCGTGCGGACGGCCGGGGCCACTGTGCGCGGGAGCCGGGGCGCGCGGCAACTCGGGACGACGCGCCGGCCGGTGACACGCCGACGGTTCACCCGCTCCGGTGGCGCTCGGCCCGGGAGTGCGGACGATGGATGAGCATGAGCGACCAGACGACTCCCCAGGACCCGACCAGCCAGCACCCGCAGCCCGAGCAGCCCGCGCAGGACCTCGAGCACCCGGGCCTGACGGCTGACATGCAGCAGCAGCCCGACCACGGCGAGGACTCGTACGTCGGCTCCGGCCGGCTCGAGGGCCGGCGGGCGCTCATCACCGGCGGCGACTCCGGCATCGGCCGCGCCGTCGCCCTGGCCTTCGCCCGCGAGGGCGCCGACGTCGCCATCGTGTACCTGCCCGAGGAGGAGCAGGACGCGCAGGAGACCGTGCGGCTGGTCGAGGACGCCGGTCGCAAGGCCGTCACCTGCCCGGGCGACCTCCGCGACGAGCAGTTCTGCCGGCAGGCGGTCGAGCGCGCGGTCTCCGAGCTGGGCGGCCTCGACATCCTCGTGAACAACGCGGCGTACCAGATGTCCCAGGACAACGGCCTGCTCGACCTCACCACCGAGCAGCTCGACCGCACGATGAAGACCAACGTCTACGCGCTGTTCTGGGTGACCAAGGCAGCACTCCCGCACCTGCGAGCGGGCGCGAGCATCATCAACACCACCTCGGTGCAGGCCTTCCAGCCCAGCCCGCAGCTGATCGACTACGCGGCGACCAAGGCGGCGATCCTCAACTTCACGAAGGCGCTCGCCCAGCAGGTCGCCGAGCAGGGCATCCGGGTCAACGCCGTCGCCCCGGGGCCCATCTGGACCCCCCTGATCCCGGCGACGATGCCGGAGGAGAAGGTGCAGGAGTTCGGCGCCGACACCCCGCTGGGCCGCGCCGGGCAGCCGGCCGAGCTCGCGCCGGCGTACGTGTTCTTCGCGAGCCAGGAGTCGAGCTACATCACCGGCGACCGCATCGGCGTGACCGGCGGCCGCCCGCTCAGCTGAGCAGGCGTCGTCAGGCCGCCAGCTCCCGCGCGCGGAGCAGCACCGCGTCGAGCATCTCCGGCGTGAGGCGGCCCGTGAAGGTGTTCTGCTGGCTGACGTGGAAGCAGCCGAGCACCGTGAGGCGGTCCGCGGTGCCGGGGTGGTCCAGCACCGCCTCGGCACCGTGGCCGAACCGCGGTCGCGGTCGCGGCACCGCCCACCCCTGCTCGGCGAGCGTGCGCAGCAGCGCGTCCCAGCCGAACGCGCCCAGCACCACGGCGACCCGCGGCCGGACGACCTCGAGCTCGCGGGCGAGCCACGGGCCGCACCGGTGCCGCTCCTCGGGCAGCGGCTTGTTGTCCGGCGGCGCGCAGTGCACCGGCGCGGTGATCCGGACCCCGGTCAGCGTGAGGCCGTCGCCGGCGTGCGTCGAGGTCGGCTGCGACGCCATCCCGACGCGGTGCATCGCGGCGAACAGGAAGTCGCCCGACCGGTCGCCGGTGAACATCCGGCCCGTCCGGTTCGCGCCGTGCGCCGCGGGAGCCAGGCCGACCACCAGGACGGCGGCGTCGGGGTCGCCGAACCCCGGCGCGGGCCGGGCCCAGTACTCCTGGTCCCGGTAGGCGGCGCGCTTCACGGTGGCGACGTGCTCGCGCCACGCCACCAGCCGCGGGCACGCCCGGCACTCGACGAGGGCGCCGTCCAGCTCGGCGAGGTCCCGGGCCCGCGGCGCCGTGGCGGCGGGGAACCCGGGGTCGTCGGGCCCGCTCACCGGTGCCGCCCCGTCGTGAGGTCGTCACTCGTGCACGAGGTCGTCCCGCAGGACCGACGACCTCGTGCGCCGATGACGACCTCGAGGGCGAGCGCGGGCACGGGCACGTCAGGCGAAGCGGTCCGGGTCGCCCGCGCCGACGCGGACCACGTCGGGGTAGCCCTCCGACCAGTCGACGACCGTGGTCGGCTCGGTGCCGCACTCGCCGGCGTCGACCACGGCGTCGACCACGTGGTCGAGCTCCTCCTTGACGGTCCAGCCGTCGGTCTGCGGCTCCGAGTCGCCCGGCAGGATCAGCGTCGAGGACACCAGCGGCTCCCCGAGCTCCCGCAGCAGCGCCTGCACGACGCGGCTGTCGGGGATGCGGACGCCGACGGTCTTCTTCTTGGGGTGCGCGAGCCGCCGCGGCACCTCCTTGGTCGCCGGGAGGATGAACGTGTACGGCCCGGGCGTCGCCGCCTTGATCGCGCGGAACGGCGCGTTGTCGAGGCGGACGAGCTGCCCGAGCTGGGCGAAGTCGGCGCACATCAGCGTGAAGTGGTGCCGGTCGTCCAGGTGCCGGATGGACCGGATCCGGTCGGCGCCGGTGTGGCTCTCCATGCGGCAGCCGAGGGCGTACCCGGAGTCGGTGGGGTAGGCGATCAGCGCGTCGTCGCGGAGCAGCGCGACCAGCTGGCCGATCGAGCGGGCCTGCGGGTCGTGGGGGTGGACGTCGAAGAACCGGGCCATGCCGTCGAGACTAGGGCTCGCGCTGCTGCGACGGGAGCCGGCGGTCCCGCACGCGTTCACGTCGGCCGGCGCCGAACGACGCGCAGAAAATGCCGAAATGTTCCGGATGGCGTGCGCCAGAAGATGGGGTTGTCCATTCCTGAAACCCGTGGATAGCGTTCTTGTGCCTGGTGAGGTGCGGCTGCTGCAGCCGCCCGCAGCGTCAGGTCAGCCGCACGTCATGTCCCTTCCGGGACGACCGTCCACCTCGAAGGAATGGTTCGACATGCGATCTCGACACTCCGTCGCAGCGGGAGCCCTCGCGTCCCTGCTCATCCTCGGCACCGTGGGGGTTCTTCCTGCGGCGGCAGACGACAAGCGCGGAGATGCGGCTCGGTGCCCCAGCGGGCGCCAGCACGTCATCACCTCGAAGACCACCGGCGCGACCACGCACCGCGACGTGACACGAGCCCGGTCCTGGGACAAGGGCACCGGCACCAACGTCACCAAGACCACCCGAACAGGCTCCGAGGCCGCCTACACGTGGCAGATCGTCTCGGGGACGGTCAGCACGGGGGGTGACTCGTGCAGCATCCTCTGAGCCGGCGACGTGCGTCCCGGGCGGCCTCGACCGTTCTTCTGGCGGGGACGCTGGCTCTCGTGGGTGCGGCGGCCTCCGACGCAGCATCCACGCAGACCATGTTCGAGCGGGGTTGCGTGCTCCGTGAGGTCATCGTGGCCTCGCAGACCACGGGGCAGACCACCCACCGCGCCGACGGGAAGTCGTGGGACAAGGGCGTGAAGTCGAACGCCGGGGCGACCACGTACTCCGGTCAGCAGTACGTGGTCCAGGCGAGCGTCACCGCGGCGACGAGCATCTACTCGGCGGGGACCAGGTGCTCGTGACCGCTCTCGCGACCGCCGCGCGTCGAGGCCTCGTCGTCGCGAGTGTGGCGGTCGCGACCGCCGGGTGCGCGCCCGACGGGGGTGCGGCACCCGAGGTGCCCTTCGAGCGTCCCGGGTGGATGGCGGAGCAGGCACAGCGTCAGGCCGAGTACCGCGAGGGTCTGCAGGCGTGCGTGACCGCGAGGGGTTGGAACGTCACCGTCGACGGGGCGGGCGGCGTCGTCGAGCCGTTCGACGACGCGGACTACCCGCTCTGGGAGGCGGACAGGGACGCGTGCCGGGGTGAGCTGGGTCTCGGTGCTGCGATGGGCGCGCTGACCCGTGAGCGCGCCGCCCTGGTCTACGAGCGCCAGGTCGACACCTGGCGGTGCGTGCGCGACGCGGGCCACGAGGTGCCGCCACCACCGTCGGAGGAGGCGTTCGTCGAGGAGCTCACGGGATCCGGGGAACGGGGCGCACCGGGGGCGACGGAGTGGGGGCCGTACGGCGATCTGCCCCGGCGGCTGCCGGCTGCGGAGATGAACGAGCTGGTCGAGGAGTGCCCGGAGCCGTGGTGGGCCGACTGAGGAGCACGGACCGGCGCCGCACCGCGGCAGCGTGGCTGCTGGCCTGCGTCGTCAGCGCGTGCGCCGGGGTGGCGGCTGGGTGGCAGCTGCTCGGACCGGCGCCCGCCGCCGGCGGCGGGGAGGTCCAGCGCCTGACGTACACGGTGCAGGAGGGATCCGTCGGTCGGACGGCCTCCTACACCGCGCACGCCGCGCGCGAACGCGTGCCGCTGGGGGTCGTGCCAGGCGGAGGTGTGATCACCGGGCACGGTGCTGCACGCGGCGAGCTCGTGGAGCCCGGTGCGGTCCTGCTGCGCGTGGACGAGCGTCCGGTGGTGGCTCTGCTGGGCGCCGTGCCCTCGTACCGCGACCTCCAGGAGGGCGACGCAGGGGAGGACGTCCGTCAGCTCCAGGCCTACCTGCGCGACGCCGGGCACCTGCGCGCGCAGGCCGACGGCGTGCTGGGCCCGTCGACGGTCCGCGCCGTCCGTGCCTGGCAGCGCTCGCTCGGGGTCGCGCCCGACGGTGTGGTGCGAGCGGGGGACGTCGTCTTCACCTCAGCACTTCCCGCGTGGGTCGAGCTCGGTGACGACGTGGGGATCGGCGCGCGGGTGGAGGCGGGTGCCGACCTCGGCGTCGCGCAGGTCGGCGACCCCGCGTTCGCACTCGTCGCCGAGGAGGGACAGCGCCGCCTGCCCGGGCCGGGTGAGACGGTGACCGTCGTCGTCGGGGAGACGCGGTGGGCTGCGGCGACGGGTACGGCCATCGCCGACGCCGACGGCCGCCTGACCGTACCGCTGGCCGGGCCTGACGGTGGGCCCGTGTGCGCGGACGCGTGCGGGCTCGTCCCGCTGTCCGAGGGGGTCGCGGTGCTGACCGCCGAGGTCGTCGTCGTCCCGGAGGCGTCCGGCATGGTGGTCCCGGTCGCTGCGCTGCGCACCGGACCGGGAGGTGCGGTGTCCGTCGAGCTCGCCTCGGGTGCGGAGGCAGCCGTGCGCGTCCTCGCGGCGGACGGCGGCCTTGCCGTGGTCGAGGGCCTCTCCGCCGGTCAGGTGCTGGTGATGTTCGCGGAGGAGCCGTGACGCGGCTGCACGTCGAGGACCTGACCTTCGGGTACCGCGCCGCCGGTCGGCCTGTGGTCGACGGGCTGACGGCGACCTTCCCGGACGCCGCCACCACGGTCGTGACCGGCCCGTCGGGCTCGGGCAAGTCGACGCTGCTGTACCTGCTGGGTCTCCTCCTGCAGCCAGATCGCGGCGTGGTGCTGGTCGACGGTGTGCCGGCGAGCGGGCTGCCCGACCCCGAGCGGTCCGCGATCCGGAGCCGCCGCGTCGGATTCGTGTTCCAGGACGCGTTGCTCGACCCGTCGAGGTCCGCACTGGACAACGTGCTCGAGCCCGCTGTCTTCGCAGGCGTCCCGCGAGCGGCGGCGCGGGCCCGGGCAGTGCAGCTGCTGCACCGGATGGGCGTGGGGCACCGCGTCGCGCACCGCCCCGGGCAGATGTCCGGCGGTCAGGCCCAGCGCGTCGCGCTGTGCCGGGCGCTGCTGCTCTCACCGGGACTCGTGCTCGGGGACGAGCCCACGGGGAACCTGGACACCGCGAACGCGGACGTGGTGTGGTCCGCGCTCAGCGATGCGGCGGCGGAGGGTGCCACGGTGGTGGTGGCGACGCACGACCCGCGCCTGGTCGAGCGCGCCGACCACCGCGTGGAGCTGCGGTGACGGGCGTCGCGCGACCCTCCCGACCCGGGGCGACGATCGCGGCCGAGGCGGTGCGGAGCGTGCGGGCGCAGTGGGTGACGAGCGTCCTCGTCGCCGTGCTCGCCGCGACGGTCGCGCTCCTGGCGTCGTCCACCGCCGGGCGGTCCGACGCCTCCCGCCGAGCGGTCCTCGACACCGTCGACGGACTGGGGTCCGCCCTGGTGGTCGTGAGCGACGTCGGCGCCGAGCCGGTGCTCGACGGACGGTTCGTCGCCGCGGTCGAGGGGGTGGAGGGAGTCACGTGGGCGTTCGGCCTCGGTCCGGTCGTCGACGTCGCGAACGCCGCGCTGCAGGTGGGTGCCGTCGGCGTGCCGCTGCGTCCGGTGGTCGGCGGACTTCCGGCCGAGCTGGAGCTGCGCGCCGGGCGGCTTCCCGTGCCGGGTGAGGCGTGGGTCGGGGAACGGGCGCAGGCAGCGCTCCGGATGGCCGTGCCGGCAGGGAGCCTCGCCACGGCCGACGCACGGGTGGCGGTCGTCGGGGGCTACACGGCTGCGGGGCCGCTGGACCGCTTGGCGGACCTCGCGCTGGTCGTGCCGGAGGGCGACCCGGCGGGTACCCGGCTGCTGCACGTCTACGTCCGCGCCGAGGGCCCGGAGTCGGTGGCCGCCGTAGCGGAAGCCGTCCGGAGCCTGCTGCCGGCCGACGGGGCCGACGGCGACGCCCTGGACGTGGAGACGTCGGCCGGCGTCGTGGCGCTGCGGGAAGCGCTGGCGGAGCGGCTCGACCGGGACGCTCTGGTCCTGCTCGCGACCGTGCTCGCCTGCGGCGTCGTCGTGTCGTTTGTGGTCACGTGGATGAGCACGCTCGCTCGACGTACCGATCTGGGCCGACGGCGAGCGCTCGGTTCGACCCGGTCTGCCGCCGTCGTGATCGTCGTGCTGCACACCGGCCTCGCGGCGCTCGGGGGTGCGGCCATCGGTGTGGCTGCCGGAGCCGGCATCGCCGCGCAGGCGGCAGGTCGAGCACCGGGGGCCGGGTTCCTCGCCGCGGTGCTCGTCCTGACCGTCCTCAGCACCGTCGCCGGTTGCGTGGTTCCCGCGGTCGCGGGCGCGCGGTCCGACCCGGTGCGGGTACTCCGGGTGCCGTAGCGGCTCAGCCCAGCACCGCGACCAGGAAGTCGGCGTCCGCGTCGAAGGGCCGCAGGTCCCAGGTCGAGAACCGGTGCTGCACCCGGAGCCCCGCCTCCCGCGCGTCGAGGTCCAGCGCCTCGAACGCGTACCCGCGCCCGGCGCCGAACCCGATGACCAGCCGCCCGCCGGGGACCAGGTGCGCGCGGATCCGCCGGAGCACCGCGACCTCGGTGCCGGGCGCGACGAACGTCAGCACGTTCCCGGCCATGACCGCGACGTCGAACGGCTCGGGCACGCCCGCCGCGGGCAGGTCGAGCTCGGCGAGGTCGCCGACGTGCCAGTCGCCGTCGGGGTGGTCGGCGCGGGCGGCCTCGACCAGCAGCGCGTCCACGTCGACCCCGACGACGGTGTGACCGCGCCGGAGCAGCTCGCCGCCGACGCGCCCGGGGCCGCTGCCGGCGTCGAGCACCCGCGACCCGCGCGCGAGCATCGCGTCGACCATCCGGGCCTCGCCTGCCAGGTCGGCCCCCTCGGCGGCCATCGTCCGGAACCGCTCGACGTACCAGGCCGACCGGTCGGGGTTCTGCTGGCCGATCTGCTCCCAGCGGGTTGGCTGGCGCATGGCGCTCCTGAGGGTGGCGGGGACGACGACGGGCGGCACCGAGCCTAGTCAGGTGCCGCCCGCGTCCTGTCCCGGGCCGATGCGTCCGAGGGTCAGTGCGTGACGGCCTTCTTCGCCTTCTTCGCGGCCTTCACGCCGGCCTTCTTGGCGGAGGACGTCACGGCGTCGATCAGGTACGACGCGGCGGCACCGAAGATGATGACGTCCTTGGCGACGGCGACGCCCTGCTCGCTGGGCCGGGGGTCGCTCGCGCCGCGGCGCAGCCCCGGGGTGCGGGCGTACATGCCGACCAGCCCGGCGGAGAACGCGGTGAACCCGGTCGCGACGACCACGCGGGGCAGCACCGGCACCAGCAGGGCGGCGCCCAGGCCGATCTCGGCGGCGGCGAGCGCCTTGGTGAACGTCTTCGGGTCGATGTCGGCGAGGAACGGGTACGCGCCGGCCGCCATGCCGTGCAGGCCGCCCGCGGTGTCGTCGTCGGCGCCCAGCTTGTCGACGCCGGAGCTCAGGATGTACGCGCCGGCACCGAGCCGGATCGGGAGATGGCGGAGCTTCACGGGTCCTCCTCGGAGAGTGCGGGTGTGCCTCGACGCTACGGCCGGACGCCCCGGTCTGCGCGGTGGGTTGACTTCGAGCGCGCTCCAAGGAGGACGGTCGACCGCATGAGCCTCTCGACCCGCACCCTCGGCAGCGCCGCGCACGGCACCGCCCTCACCGTCTCCGCCCTCGGGCTCGGCTGCATGGGCATGTCCGAGTTCTACGGCGCCACGTCCGCGCCCGGCTCCGACCAGGAGCGGGAGTCCGTCGCGACGATCCACCGGGCGCTGGACCTGGGCGTGACGCTGCTCGACACGGCGGACATCTACGGCCCGCACACCAACGAGCGCCTGGTCGGGCGGGCGATCGCCGGCCGCCGGGACGAGGTCGTGCTGGCGACCAAGTTCGGCATCGTCCGCGACCCGGACCCCTCGGTCACCACGCGGTCCGTCGACGGGCGCCCGGAGTACGTGCGAGCCGCCCTGGACGCCAGCCTGCAGCGGCTCGGCGTCGACCACGTCGACCTGTACTACCTGCACCGGATGGACCCGCGGGTGCCGGTCGAGGACACGATGGGCGCGCTGGCCGAGGCCGTGCGGGCCGGCAAGGTGCGGCACCTCGGCCTGTCCGAGGCCGGCGCGGCCACGATCCGCCGCGCGCACGCCGTGCACCCGCTGACGGCGGTGCAGACCGAGTACTCGCTGTGGACGCGCGACGTCGAGGCCGAGGTGCTGCCGACGCTGCGCGAGCTCGGCATCGGGCTGGTGCCGTACTCGCCGCTGGGCCGCGGCATGCTGACCGGCGCGATCACGACGGCGTCCGACCTGGCGCCGGACGACTTCCGGCGGGCGAACCCCCGGTTCGCCGGCACGGCGTTCGACGCGAACCGCGCCCTGGTGGAGCGGGTGCAGGCGCTCGCGGCAGCCCGCGGGACGACGGCGGCGCAGCTCGCGCTCGCCTGGGTGCTCGCGCAGGGCGACGACGTCGTGCCGATCCCCGGCACGCGGCGGGTGCGCTACCTCGAGCAGAACGTCGGGGCCGCGGAGCTCCGGCTCACCGGCGACGACCTCGCGGCGCTCGCGGACGCCGTGCCGCCGGACGCCGTCGCCGGCGACCGGTACCCCGACATGAGCACCATCGGGCGGTGACGAGGCGCATGCTGGTGACCGTGACCGACGACCGCACGCTCACCATCGCCGAGGCCGCCGCGGCGACCGGGCTCTCGCCGCACACGCTCCGCTACTACGAGCGCGACGGCCTGCTGCTGGACGACGTGGCACGCGCGTCGTCGGGGCACCGGCGGTACACCGAGCGCGACCTCGGCTGGCTGCACCTGCTCACCCGGCTGCGCTCGACCGGCATGCCGATCCGGGAGATCCGGGCGTACGCGGAGCTGGTGCGGCAGGGCGACGGCACGGAGCCGGAGCGGATGGCGATGCTGCAGGCGCACCGGGACGCGGTGCGCGCGCAGCTCGCGGAGGTGACGGAGCACCTGGCCGCGATCGAGATGAAGATCGACGTCTACGCCGGGCGGCTCGGCACCGGCACCCCGGTCCCGGAGGCGGTCGCGGGCTGAGCCGGCGTGCTCACGCCCGGGCCAGGTGGCCCGGGCGGACGTCGTAGCCGCCGGGCGCGAGCACCACCTCGCCGCGCCCGCCGGCGAGCGCCCGCAGGTCCAGCGCGTACCGGACCACCTCGGCCTCGGGCACCACGGCCTCGATCCGCACCCGCCCGTCGTCGGTGGTGCTGCTGGCGGTGATCCGCCCGCGCCGCCCGGACAGGTCGCCCAGCACGTCGCCCTGCGCCTCGGGCGGCACCACCACGGTCACGTGCAACGTCGGCTCGAGCAGCACGGTGCCGGCGGAGGCGAGCGCGGCCCGCACGCCGGCGGCGGCCGCCGTGCGGAACGCCATGTCGGAGGAGTCGACCGCGTGCGCCTTGCCGTCGTGCACCTCGACCTCGACGTCGACCACCGGGTGCCCGAGCGGACCGCCGGCGGCGAGCGCCTCGACCGCGCCGCGCTCGACGGACGGCAGGTACGACCGCGGCACGGCGCCCCCGACCACGGAGTCGACGAACGCGAAGCCCGACCCCGGCGGCCGCGGCCGCAGCCGCAGCTGCACCACGGCGAACTGCCCGTGCCCGCCCGACTGCTTCTTCAGCCGACCCTCGGCCTCGGCGGGCGCGGCGAGCGTCTCCCGGTAGGCGATCCGCACCGGCTCGGTGGTGACGTGCACGCCGAACACCCGGGCGAGCCGCTCGACGGCGACCGCGAGGTGGGCGTCGCCGAGCCCGCGCAGCACCGCCTGGTGCGCCGTCCGCTCCACCCGCAGGGTGGGGTCCTCCGCGGCGAGCCGGGTCAGCGCCGCGGACAGCTTGTCGTCGTCGGCCTGGCTCACCGGCACCAGCGCGACGCCGAGGACCGGAAGCCGCTCGGGCAGGCCCGCCGGCCGCACGGGCTGGGCGCGGGCGGCCAGCAGGGTGCCGGTCGAGGTGGCAGTCAGCTTGGCGACGGCCGCGATGGCCCCGGCCGGGACGACGTCCACCGGCAGGTGCTCCCGGCCGCGGAGCCGGAACAGCCCGTGCAGCCGTTCCTCGGCGCCGGTGCTCGTGCTGACGAGGCGGTCGCCGGGCCGGACCGTGCCGGACAGCACCTTGAACACGGACACCTGCCCCACGAAGGGGTCGGCGACCGTGCGGAACACGTGCAGCACCGGCTCGCCGGCGGGGTCCGCGGGCAGCTCGGTGGTGGGCCCCTGGTCGCCGCCCACCCGGAGCCGCGCCGGCCGGTCCGCGGGCGACGGCCCGATCTCGCACACCAGGTCCGCCAGCCGGTCGACGCCCACGCCGGTGGCCGCGGACACGACCAGCACCGGCACCGCCGCACCGCCGGTGACCTCCCGGGCCAGGGTCCGCTCCAGGTCCGCGGCGTCGGGCTCGTCGCCCGCCAGGTAGCGCTCCAGCTGGTCGTCGTCGTGGGCGACGATCTCCTCCGTCACCTCGTCGTGCAGCCGGTGCTCCTCGTCGGCGACGTCGTCGGGGAGGGCGCAGTCCTGGTGCCGGCCGTCGGGCGTGTAGTCGAGGCCCCGGTCGGACAGGACGTCGGCGACGCCGTGCAGCGCCTGCTCCTCGCCCAGCGGCAGCTCGAGCGGCACCACGCCGGCCGGGTCGTGGCCGGTGCGGGCCGCGAGGTCGCGCACCTGGCCGAGCACCCGGTGGAAGTCCGCGCGGGCCCGGTCCTCCTGGGAGACGACGACGAGGCGGGGGATCCCCGCCTCGTCGCACCGCCGCCACGCCGCCTCGGTCCCGGACTGGACCCCGTCGACGGCGCTCACCACCACCACCGCGAGGTCCGCGACGGACAGGGCCGCGTCGACCGCCCCCGCGAAGTCGGGCGACCCCGGGGTGTCGAGCAGGGTGACGCGGTGCGGGCAGCCCTGGCTGCAGGTCCAGTCGAGGTCGGCCACGCCGAGCGCCACGGAGGAGCCGCGGGCCACCTCCTCGGGCTCGTGGTCGCAGACCGTCGAGCCGTCCTCGACCCGCCCCGCCCGGGGGACGGCCCCGGCGCGCAGGAGCAGGGCCTCAGCGAGTGTCGTCTTGCCCGATCCGCCGTGGCCGACGAGCGCCACGTTCCGGACCGTCGGCGTCGTTGCCGTGTCCATCGAGGTCTCCTGGTGGGTGCCGGGACGCCAGGCTAACCACGGACCTCGCACGAAAGACAGGGACCTCGGTCGCTGGTGCGGCCGAGGTCCCTGTGCGCGTGCGGTGCGTCAGGACGCGGTGAGGATGTCCACCACGAAGATCAGCGTCGAGCCGCCGGGGATCGAGGAGGTGTCCTCGTCGCCGTACCCGAGGTCCGGCGGGATGATCAGCAGCACCTGGCTGCCGACCGTCTGGCCCACCAGGCCCTGCTGCCAGCCCTGGATCAGGTTGCTCAGCGACGTGGACAGCGGGGTGCCGTTCTCCCAGGAGGAGTCGAAGGCGGTGCCGTCCCACAGCCAGCCGCTGTACTGGATGGTGATGTTCTGGCCGGCCTCGACGGTCGCGCCCGTGCCGGTGATCAGCGGCTGGACGACCAGCTCCGCGGGCGGGTCCGTGTCGACGGTCTCGATGGACGGCTGGCCGTCCTCCGCGAGCGTCACGGTCGGCAGGCCCTCGGGCAGCGGGGTGACCGGGGTGCCCTCGGCGCGCGTCGGCACGGCCTCGGAGCTCATGATCTCGACCGCCAGGATCAGCGTGAGGTCGGACGCCGGGTTGGCGTAGAGGATCCGCGCGCCGACCTGCTGGCCGATGACCTGGTCGAGCAGGACGTCCGGCAGGGTCGGGCTCTCGGCGATGTACGACTCGGGCGAGGCGCCGTAGGTGCCGCCCTGGCTGGTGCCGTCGGCGCCGCTCACGGCGGCGATGTTCATCGTGACGAGGTCGCCCTCGACGACCTCGGCGCCGGTGCCGGGGGTCGCGACCCGCGCGACGGGGGCGGACACCGTGAACGGCTGCTCGAAGTCGAAGGTCGGCGCGGCGCCGGGCTCACCGGTCACGGTGACGGCCTCGAGGGCGGCGACGTCCTCCGCGCTCGCGGTCGCCGCGGTGCTCGCCGAGGGCGAGGGCGACGCGGAGTCGTCGGGGTCGCCGCTGCTGCACGCGGAGAGCAGGAGCAGGGAGGCGGCGAGGAGGGTGGCGGCCGTACGGCGCACGTGCTCGTCCTTCGGTCGGTGGCGGCTTGCGGGCGGCCATCCTAGGCGCCGCGCCTGGGGGGACCCTGGGGCGCCGGGGCTCAGCGGCCGGCGAGCATGCCCTCGGCGTGGCCGACGATCCAGGTCATGAGCGGCAGCAGGTGCGCGGCCAGGTCCCGGCCGAGCGGGGTGAGCGAGTAGTCGACGCGGGGCGGGATCGACGGGGTCGCCTCGCGCAGCACGAGGCCGTCGGCCTCCAGGGTGCGCAGCGTGGAGGCGAGCATCTTCTCGCTGATCCCCTCGACGACCCGGCGGAGCTCGCCCCAGCGCAGCGTCCGCTCGGACAGCGCGACGAGCACGAGCACGCCCCACTTGCTGGTCACGTGGTCGAGCACGACCCGGCTCGGGCACGCGGACGGCAGGACCCCGTCGGTGAGGAGACCGTTCAGGGCGCTGTCCTCGATGCTTACCGTCATGCCAGTACCTTACGCGAAAGTGGGTACCGGCGATCGGGAAGGGTGGCCGACCTCCCGGGGTTGGGCGGGGTGCCGGACGCGTCACGGGTCCGGTGCCGCCCCACCGAGAAGGAGTCCTCCCATGTCGATCGTCGTCACCGGTGCCACCGGCCACCTCGGCCGCCTCGTCGTCGAGCACCTGCTGGCCGACGGCGTCCCCGCCGACCAGGTCGTCGCCACCGGCCGCCGCACCGAGCGCCTCGCGGACCTCGCGGAGCGCGGCGTGCGCGTCGCGACCGCCGACTTCGCGCAGCCCGACACGCTGACCGCCGCCTTCGAGGGCGCCGACGTCGTGCTGCTCGTCTCGGGCAGCGAGGTCGGGCAGCGGGTCGAGCAGCACCGCGCCGCGATCGAGGCCGCCAAGGGCGCCGGCGTGCGCCGCGTGGTCTACACCTCCGCACCGAAGGCCGACACCACCCCGCTGGTGCTCGCCCCCGAGCACAAGGCCACCGAGGAGATCCTGCGGGCCTCCGGCCTGGTCTTCACCATCCTGCGCAACGGCTGGTACACGGAGAACTACGTCGGCGACGTGCAGCAGGCGCGGGAGTCCGGCGAGATCGTCGGCGCGTTCGGCGACGGCCGGGTCGCCAGCGCGACGCGGGACGACTTCGCCGCCGCCGCGGCCGTCGTGCTGCGGACCGAGGGCCACGACGACGCCGTGTACGAGCTGTCCGGCGACGAGGCGTGGGGCTTCGAGGACCTCGCCGCCGCCGCGACCGAGGTGCTGGGCCGGCCCGTGACCTACCGCGCCGTGTCGTCCGAGCAGCGCCGCGCGGACCTCACCGCCGCCGGCCTGGACGAGGGCACGGTCGGGTTCGTCGTCGCGCTCGAGGAGAACACCCGCGACGGCCTGCTCGCCGGCACGTCCGGCGACCTGTCCCGGCTGACCGGCCGCCCCACCACGCCGCTGACGGAGGCGCTCCGCGCGGCGCTGCCGACCGCCTGACGCACGCCCCGCCGCCCGCCGGCTCGCCGAGGTAGAGCGATCGCGCCGAGGTAGAGCGCCCTACCGCTCTACCTCGGCCGGGATGCTCTACCTCGGCGGGGTCTCGCCGGCGGGCGGGCGCTCCAGATGCCGTGGCGGGGCGGGCGGGGGAGAGTCGGATCATGACGCGATTCGGGTACACCCTCATGACCGAGCAGTCCGGGCCGAAGCAGCTCGTCGGGTACGCGGTCCAGGCCGAGCGCCTCGGCTTCGACTTCGAGGTGTCGAGCGACCACTACTTCCCGTGGGTCGACGAGCAGGGGCACGCCTCCTACGCGTGGTCGCTGCTGGGTGCCGTGGCGCAGGCGACCTCCCGCGTCGACCTCATGACGTACGTGACCTGCCCGATCGTCCGCTACCACCCGGCGGTCGTCGCGCAGAAGGCCGCCACCCTCGGCGTGCTGTCGGACGGCCGGTTCACCCTGGGCCTCGGTGCGGGCGAGAACCTCAACGAGCACGTGGTCGGCGAGCGCTGGCCCGCGGTCGGCGAGCGGCACGACATGCTCGAGGAGGCCGTCGAGATCATCACCGCCCTGCTGGACGGCGAGCGCCTCACCTACGACGGCGTCCACTTCCGGACGGACTCCGCGAAGCTCTGGGACCGGCCGGAGCAGCCGGTCGAGATCGGCGTCGCCGTCTCGGGCGCGCAGTCGATCTCCCGGTTCGCCCCGCTCGCCGACCACCTGATCACCACCGAGCCGGACGCGGAGCTCCTGTCGGGCTGGGACGAGGCGCGGGCGCAGGCCGCCCAGGAGATCGGCGAGGGCACCCCGTCGCCGTCGCGGAAGATCGGGCAGATCCCGATCTCCTGGGACCCCGACGTGCAGACGGCGAAGGAGCGCGCGCACGAGCAGTTCCGGTGGTTCGCCGGTGGCTGGCACGTGAACGCCGACCTGCCGACGACCGAGGCGTTCGCCGCCGCCAGCCAGTACGTCCGCCCGGACGACGTCGCCGAGACGATCCCCTGCGGTCCCGACCTGGACGCCGTCGTGGAGGCCGTGTCCGCGTACTGGGAGGCCGGCTTCACCGACATCGCGCTGGTGCAGGTCGGCGACGAGGGGCAGCAGCGGTTCCTGGACGAGGCCGCGGCGCCGCTGCTGGAGAAGCTCCGCGCCGCTGCCCCGTCGTCCTGAGCCGCACCGTTGCCCAACGCCACACTTGCCAAACCGGAGGGTTGAGATGGCCGTCACTGCGTTCCAGGACCTGCCCCTGGCCGACCGCGACCGGGAGTGGGACGGCGCCGCCGCCGAGAAGCGGGTCCGCGCCTGGGCCGGCGCCGAGGACGACCCGAACGAGAAGTACCGCGACGCGCACGTCTGGTACGACGCCGACGCGAAGCAGAACTTCACCGCCTACAAGCTCCTGATCGCGGACGTCGTGGGCGGGAAGCTGATCGCCGTGCCCCGAGGCGTGTTCGCCGCGGCCGCGGTGATGCAGGGCTCGCGCGGGGGCATCGACCTGCCCGCCAAGGACGTCGACCGGGTCAAGAGCCACCTCGCGAAGTACTACGCGAAGCTCGACGACACCCCGCCCTGGGAGGACTGACCGCGCGGACCGGTCGCCCGCACGGGTCGGCAGCGGTCGACCCGACACCTCGATTCGGCCGCCCGAATCGGCCCGGAACGCGTGACGCGCGCCGTTCCGGGCCTCACGATGGACGACCGTGCCACCCGTCGACAGCCCCACCCGCCCCACCGGCCCCACAGCGCGCCAGATCCGCCGGTGGCGCCGCTACCTGGCCGACGAGCGCGCCGAGGCCGCCGCCTACCGCGACCTCGCCTCCCGTCGGGACGGCGAGGAGCGCGCGATCCTGCTCGCGCTCGCCGACGCCGAGAAGCGCCACGAGCAGCACTGGCTCGACCTGCTCGGCGACCGGGTCGGCCGCCCGCTGCGCGGCGACTACCGGTCCCGGGCGCTCGGTGCGCTCGCCCGCCGGTTCGGCGGCGTGTTCGTGCTGGCCCTCGCGCAGCGGGCCGAGGCCCGCTCCGCCTACGGCGAGGACGTCGACGCCACCCCGACGATGGCGGCGGACGAGCGGATCCACGAGGAGGTCGTCCGCAGCCTCGCGATGCGCGGGCGCAACCGGATCTCCGGCACCTTCCGCGCCGCGGTGTTCGGCGCGAACGACGGCCTGGTCAGCAACCTCGCGCTGGTGCTCGGCATCGGCGCCAGCGGCGTCGCCACCTCCACCGTCCTGTTCACCGGCCTGGCCGGCCTGCTGGCCGGTGCGCTCTCGATGGGCGCCGGCGAGTACGTGTCGGTCCGGTCGCAGCGCGAGCTGCTCGAGGCGTCCCGGCCCAGCCGGCAGGCGCGCGAGGCGCTCCCGCACCTCGACCTGGACGCCAACGAGCTCGAGCTCGTCTACCGGGCCCGGGGCATGAGCGCGGAGGACGCCCGGGAGCGCGCCGACACCGTCCTCGCGAACCTCGTCGTGCTCGACGGCGTGGCACCCGCATCGGCCGTCGCGGCCGAGGACGAGGCCGCGCCCGAGGTCGACGAGCACGAGACCGTCGGCAGCGCGGTCGGCGCGGCCGGGGCCAGCTTCTGCTTCTTCGCCGGCGGCGCCGTCGTCCCCGTCCTGCCGTACCTGATCGGCCTGGAGGGCTGGCCGGCCGTCGGGCTGGCGAGCGCGCTCGTGGGCGTGGCGCTGCTCGGCACCGGGGCGACGGTCGGCGTCCTCTCCGGGGCGTCGCCCGCGAAGCGCGCTCTGCGCCAGCTGGCGATCGGCTTCGGGGCGGCCGCCGCGACCTACCTGCTCGGCCTGCTGTTCGGCACCACCGCCGCCTGATCGCCGCGATGTGTCCGCCCTGTGGGATGTGTCACAGAGGGGGTGAGGTAAGCCTTGCCTTCGGGTTACGGTGACGGCATGACAGCGTCCACCACCGCGCCGGCCGTCACCACGCCGTTCCGCTTCTTCGACGTCCGCGTGGCGCGGATCGTGGACCTCAGCCCCTCGTTCCGCCGGTTCACGTTCACCGGCGAGGACCTGGACCAGTTCGCCGACAACGGGTTCGACCAGCGCATCAAGCTGCTGCTCCCTCTGCCCTGCGGCTACGACACCGTCCCCCAGGGCGAGTCCTGGTACCTGCAGTGGCGCGACCTGCCCGACGAGCTGCGGCACCCCATCCGCACCTACACGGCGCGCACCGCGCGCCACGACGTCCGCGAGCTCGACGTCGACATGGTGCTGCACGGCGACGGCGGCCCCGCCTCGGCCTGGGCCGGCTGCGCGCAGGTCGGCGACAGCCTGGTCATCCTCGGCCCGAACCGTGAGCACACCGGTCCGTCGGGCGGCATCGACTTCGTCCCGCCGGCGCACGCGGACCGGCTCCTGCTCGCAGGCGACGAGACCGCGGCCCCCGCCATCGCCGGCATCCTCGAGCGGCTGCCCCGCGACGCCCGCGGCGAGGCCCTGATCGAGGTGCCCGTCACCGGCGACGCGATCCCCGTCGACGCCCCGGCCGGCGTGACGGTCCGCTGGCTGCCGCGCGACGGCGCCGCCCACGGCTCGCTGCTCGTCCCTGCGGTCCAGGCCGCGTGCAAGCGCCTGATGCCGCACGACGCGCCGCTGCCGGAGGGCATGGAGCTGGAGGACGTCGACATCGACGCCGGCATCCTGTGGGAGGTCCCCGTGGACCACGCCACCGGCGAGCCGCTGCGGCAGTCGGCCGCGCTCTACGCGTGGCTCGCGGGGGAGGCCGGGGCGATCAAGACGCTCCGGCGGCACCTGGTCGGGACCTGCGGGGTGGACCGGAAGGCCGTCGCGTTCATGGGGTACTGGCGCGAGGGGCGTTCCGAGGGGGCCTGAGGGTCAGTCGACCTCGGCTGCTCCCCTCAGTCAGGGGAGACCAGGACCCGCAGAGCCGCTTGGCCCCTCTGGTGCCCTGTCGCCCAGCAGTCGCCACTGCGGCGCCTCGTCGGGCAGGCTGCGTCCCGACGTCAGCATCCGTGAGCGGTCCGATCCTGCGTACGCCTCCCGCGCCTCGAAAGGGTCGCTCAGGCACGCGAGCAGGATCGCGGCGTCCTGCAGGTGCCGCTTCGGGTCGCGCGAGTCGGTCCGGAACGCGGCCGCCTTGAGCACGAGCGCACCGAACACCGACGGGGTGCTGATCGTCGTCGCGGCGTCGTCCCCGATCCGCAGCGTCGCCAGGACCGTGCGACGCAGGGCCTGGGTCCCTCCTTCGATCGCGATCATCTCCCTGCCGTGCAACCGGCCCACCACACGTGGCGCCGGGTGGTCGGTGATCAGCACGTCGACCACGTCGCGTGCAGGGACGGGTGGCCGTCCCGCGGTCACGACGTCGACCACCTGCCCGCCGCGCACGAACCGGTGAGCGGTCGTGTCCTGCGGGTCGAGCGACGTCAGGAGCTGGTAGCCGATCCCCTCGAGCGCCGCCGCGGCCGCGCCGGGGAGGCCGCGAGCGGTCTCGATGTGCAGCACGATGTCGACGTCATCCGTCGGGCGCACCGAGTAGATCCCGTTGTGGGCGGCGTGGAGCTGGGTCATGAGCCCGCCGACGAGACTCCACCGGTCATGGGGAAGAGCGGACTCGATCTCGGCGACGTTCGGCCAGGGCGGTCCCCATCCTCCCGGTGGCGCCGGGATGTCCAGGACGAGCCGGTCGGTCATCGCCGAGGTCCGTCCAGTGCATCGCGCAGGAGATCGAGCCCCGCGGAGCGCTCGCGGGTGTCGAGAGACGTCGCGAGATCGAGTGCGGCCAGCACGGGTCGAGCGGCGAGACTGCGCACCACGTCGCCCTCCATCGCGGTGGTGCGGAGGGTGACGTTCCCGTCGGGGTCCTCCTTGAGCGCGTACGCGCGCACGACACGCTCGAGGGAGTCGGTGCCGAGGTACCCGTCGAGGGCGGCATCCATCGTGGCGGCTAGTCCGAGAACCTCCCTGGGAGGACGGATGAGCTCGCCGGCCATCCGAGGCAGTGCCGATCGGTGTGCCGTGTACCGGGTGACGGTCGCGCGGCCTCGAGTGCGCTCCACGAGCTGCTGAGGCGTCATTCCTCGAAGCCTGCGACGCAGCCGGGCCAGCTGCGCTCCTCCGATCCAGGGGGCACCCGCGTCGGACAGGAGCGCCACTGCCGCCCAGGCCGTCTGCGGTGCCCACGCCTGGGTACCCGTGTGCTCGATGGCTGCGTACAGGTCGACGGACGTCCCGTCCAGGACGCCTCGCGCCGCTTCCTTGAGTTTCCCGGCCGCGACGAGCTTGCGGACCTGACGGGTCGACAGCCCGAGCCGCTGGGCGGCGTCGACGGTGCGGACCAATCCACTCATGACAACTGGGTTCCCATAACGGAACCTGGTTGTCAGGAGCGCCGCCCGCCTGCGGGGACGCACCCGCTCGGTGAGCCCGGGCGGACCGTCGCGCAGCCTTGCCGCGGAGCGCGCCGGACGGCTCACCGCCTCCCGGGAGCCGTGCCCGCCCGGTTCGCGGCCACGACCTCGTCCAGCGACGGCGCCTCCGCGAGGTCGGCGAGCTGGGCCAGGAGGCGGTCGCGGTGGCCGGGGGCGGCCTCCCGGTCCGCCGCCTGCAGGGCGTCGCGCAGCGCCGCGGCGTCGAGCTCCGTGCAGTACGCGGGCGTGCCGGGCTGCTGGCGCCAGGAGTCGGCGAGGGTGCCCGCGTCGACCGGGTCGAAGCCCGTGTCGTCGACGAGCCGCATGACGGTGCGGCGTGCCTCCGCCGAGTCCGCGGCGACCGGGAGGGCGATGCGCCCGGGCGCGCCGGAGGGGAGTCCACGGGTCTGCTGCGTCGCGGCGAGCGCCGCGTTCCACGCCTTGACGACGGGGCGGCCCAGCTGCTCCTGGCTCCAGAGGCTCTCGACCTGGCCCGCGTCGACCTGCGCCACGTGCCCGGTCAGGTGCGGGTAGTAGTTCGACGTGTCGACCACCACCGCCGCCGCCGGAGCGGTCGCGACCAGGCCGGCGAGCTCGGGCTGCTTCGAGAACGGGACCGACAGGACGACGACGTCCCGGTCGGCGGTCACGGCGTCCAGGTCGACGGCCCGGGCCCCGGTCGCCAGGACCTCGGTCGCGACGCCCTCGGGGCCGCGGGCGTCGGCGACCAGGACGTCGTGCCCGGCCTGGGCGAGCACGCGAGCCAGGTTGCCGCCGATGGCGCCGGCCCCGATCACGGCGATCTTCATGTGGTCCCACTTCCGCTCGATGTACGCTGAGGCGCGTACATAGCAATGTACACGTTGGCGCGTACATGTCGTGCCGCACCGAGCGAGGAGGGGGCCCGTGGCCAGTCGACTGGCGCAGCCGCTCACGATCCCGGCCGAGGAGGAGATCGAGCTGTTCGAGGTGATGACGGCGCTGTCCGACCCGGTGCGCCGGGCGATCGTCGCCTACCTCGCGGAGGAGCCGGGCAGGTCGTGCAGCGCGTCCGACTTCGGTGTCTCCAAGTCGGCGCTCACCCGCCACTGGCGCGTCCTGCGGGAGTCCGGGCTGATCCGGCAGGAGGTGCAGGGCACCCGCCACCGGAACTGGCTGCGGACCGAGGAGCTCGACCGCCGCTTCCCCGGGCTGCTGCCGATGGTGCTGGACGCGATCGCTCCGCCCCCCGGCTCGTGACCCCGGATCACCCGGCGCCCGGGCCCGGCACGACGGCGGCCGCGACGTGGGCCGCGCTGGCCGAGGCGACGACCCGGCGCACCGCGTACACCCTCGCCACCCTCGCGACGGTCGACGCCTCGGCGTCCCCCCGGCTCCGGGCGGTCATCCTCCGGGACTGCGACCCGGAGGCCGGCAGCCTCGCGTTCGCGACCGACGCGCGCTCGGCGAAGATCGCCGAGATCCAGCAGCACCCGCGGGTGGCGCTGACCGTCTGGGACGAGGGCACCGGCGTCCAGGTCCGGCTGGAGGGACGCGCGACCGTCGTCGCGGACCCCGAGCAGCGACGACGCCGGTGGGACGCCCTGGGGCCGCGCACCCGGCGCGGCTACGGCTCGCCGTCGTCGCCGGGCACGCCGCTCGCCCCCGGTGCGCAGCCGGCGGCGCCCGACGAGGACGAGGACGCCTGGTTCGACCGGTTCGCGTGGGTCGAGGTGCGGGTCGACCGGATCGACCGGCTCGACATCTCGACGGATCCGCACGAGCGGGTCGTGCTCACCCGCGCCGACGCGACCTGGACCGGCGGGCGCGTCGTGCCGTGACGGCCCCCCGCGGCTAGGGTCGAAGCAGACCCCGCGCCGCCGACGACGAGGACTCCCGATGACCCGGACCGACGACGACGTCGCCCTCGACGCGGCGCTGGACCCGCTCGTGCTCGCGGTCGACATCGGCTCGACGGCCACGCGCGGCGGCGTCCACGACGCGTCCGGCAGGCGGGTGCACGGGCTGCAGCACAAGGTGCCGCACGCGTTCACGGTCGCGCCGGACGGCATGTCGGTCATCGACCCCGAGCAGGTGACGGCGGAGGTCGGGCAGGTCCTCGACGCCGTGACCGCGGACCCGCGGCTGGGCACCCGGGTCGCCGGCGTCGCGCTGGACACGTTCGCCGCGTCGCTCATCGCGGTCGACGCGGCGGGCCGTGCGCTCACCCCGTGCCTGACGTACGCGGACTCCCGCAGCGCGGCGGCGGTCGCGGAGCTGCGGGCGGAGCTCGACGAGCACGCGGTCCAGCAGCGCACCGGCACCCGGCTGCACACCAGCTACCACGCGCCGCGGTTCCGGTGGCTCGCCGGCGCCGACCCGGCCGTCGTGGTCGCAGCGGCGGGCTGGTGGTCGCTCGGCGAGTACGTCCTGGACCGGCTGGTCGGGCTCCCGCTGGCCGGGACGTCGACGGTGGCGTGGACCGGCCTGCTCGACCGGCGCACCGGTGCGCTCGACGCCGAGCTGCTCGCGGCCACGGGGATCGATCCCGGCCACCTGAACCCGCCGCGGGATCCCACGGACCCGGCGCCCGCGGTCGCCCCGGCACGCTGGCCGGCCCTCGCCCGCGCCGTGTGGTTCCCCGTGATCACCGACGGCTTCGCGAGCAACGTGGGGTCCGGGGCGACGGACGCGACCGTGATGACGGCGTCCACCGCGACGAGCGGCGCGCTGCGGGTCCTGGTCGACGGGCCCGCCGACCCGCTGCCCTTCGGGCTGTGGAACTACCGCGTCGACGCGCGGCGCACCCTGCTCGGCGGCGCGATCAACGACGTCGGCCGCGCGGTCAGCTGGGCGCAGAGCACGCTGCGGCTGAGCCCGGCGCTCGCGGACGTCCTCGCCGCGCCGCCCGACGCCGGCACGCCCCTCGTGCTCCCGTACCTGACCGGTGAGCGCGCGCCGGGCTGGGTCGGCGGTGCGCGGGCGACGTTCACCGGGGTGTCGGCGGCCACCGGGCCGGACGCCCTGTTCCGGGCGGTCGTCGAGGGCGTGGCGATCACGTACGCGCGGGTCGCGGACGAGCTGCACCCGGCCGCGCCGCAGGTCGTCGAGGTGGCGGCGTCGGGCCGGGTCAGCTCCGACCAGCCCGCGTGGCTGCAGGTCCTCGCCGACGTGCTCGGCCGGCCGGTCACGCACGTCACCCGCCGGCGCGCGACGCAGCGCGGCACGGCCCTGCTCGCCTTGGACGTGCTCGCGCCGGACGTCCCGCGCGCGGCGCGGGCCGTGGGGTCGACCTACGAGCCCGTGCCTGCGCACGTCGAGCACTACGCCGAGCGGCGCGCCCGGTTCGCCGAGGCGTACGACGCGCTGGTCACCCCCCGACCCGGGAGGACCCGGTGACCGACGGCAGCAGCACCCTGACCGCCGAGGACCTCGGCCTGCTCCGCCGCCCGCTGCACGGCTTCTTCACCGCGGCCGCCGGTCCGGTGCCGCCGCAGCCCCGGCCCGTGTGGTTCGAGGTCGCGGACGACGGCACGGTGCAGCTGTTCACCGGCCCGGGCACGCTCAAGGTCCGCCGGCTGCGCCGTGACCCGCGCGCCTCGATCGTGGTCGCCGCCCCCGTGGGCGAGCGCGAGCACTGGGTGGCCGTGACCGGGAGCGGCACCGTGGAGACGGACGGCGCGCACGACCTGGCCGCACGGCTCGCCGCCCGCTACTGGGACCTGGACGACCCGGTCCGCGCCGCCGACCTCGCCGGGATCCTGGCCGAGGAGCAGGTCCGGCTGGTGCTGCACCCGGAGTCGGTCCGCCGCACCGTCTTCTGAGCGGCGCCGGTCAGCCGATCCAGGTCGTCGCCAGCCAGGCGGTGACCCCCGCGAGGACCAGCAGCACCAGGTTCATCGGCGTCTGGCGTGCCTCGCCCCGGGAGAGGTGCAGCGCGCCGGCGCCGACCTGCAGGAGGGCGAGGCCGATCGCGGCCGCCACGGCGAGACCCGGGAGGACGCCCACCAGCGGCGGCAGCACCAGGCCCACCGCGCCCAGCAGCTCGAGCACGCCGAGGGCGCGGACGGCCGCCAGGGGCAGGTCGTCGACCCAGGCCATCATCGGGCGGAGCCGGTCGCGGTCCTGCGCGACCTTCTTGCCGCCGGAGTAGAGGTAGAACGCGGCGAGCAGCGCGGCGAGGACCCAGTAGGCGATGATCATGCGGGCATCCTGGACGGCCATCCGGGGGCGTACAAAAGGCACACGCGTGTGCCCGACCGACCGGGAGGAGCGGCATGACCGCCACCACCACCGCCTGCTCGATCCGCGGGGACGCCGGCCGCGCGGTCCGGGCGATCCTCGACCGGATGGGGGACAAGTGGGCGCTGCTGACGCTCGCGACGCTGGACGGCGCACCGCAGCGGTTCGGTGACCTGCGCGCCCGGGTGCCGGGGATCTCCCAGCGGATGCTGACGCTCACCCTGCGGCACCTCGAGCGGGACGGCCTCGTCACGCGCGTCTCCTACCCGGAGGTGCCGCCGCGGGTCGAGTACGCGCTCACCGCGACGGGCCGCACCCTCATCGCGCCCGCGGCGGCCCTCGCGGAGTGGGCGGCCGAGCACAACCCGGAGATCGAGCGCAGCCGCGCCGCCTACGACGCCGGGCGGGTCGGCACGGGCTGAGCGTCGGCGCCCCGGCGTACCGTCGTCGCATGGCCGAGGTCGTCCTGTTTCACCACTCCGGTGGTCTCACCGCGGGCGTCCACGCGCTCGCGGGCACGCTGCGCGCCGCCGGGCACGTCGTGCACACGCCCGACCTGTTCGACGGCGCGACGTTCGCCGACGTGGCCGCGGGCGTCGCGTTCGTCGAGGCCCAGGGCGAGGACGTCTTTGCCCGCCGGGCGCGCGACGCCGTCGCGGGCCTCCCCGCCGAGCTCGTGTACGCCGGCCTCTCCTTCGGTGCCGCGCGGGCCGCCGAGCAGGTCCTCGCCCGGCCGGGGGCGCGCGGCGCGGTGTTCCTCTACGGCGCCGTCGCCCCGTCCTGGTGGGACGCCACGTGGCCCGACGGCGTCCCGGCGCAGGCGCACGTCGCCGAGCAGGACCCGTGGCGCGAGCTCGACGCGGAGGCGGAGCTCACCGCGACCGTGCCGGGCGCGGAGCTGTTCGTGTACCCCGTCGCCGGGCACCTGTTCGCCGAGCCCGGGCACCCGGACCACGACCCGGCCGCCGCGGACCTCGCCACCGGGCGGGTCCTGGCGTTCCTCGCGGCCCGCGGCTGAGCGCGGCCCGTAGCATCGCCGGGTGCCGCCCCGCTCCCCGCTCCCCGCCCGCCACGGGCTGAGCGCGGCCTGGCTGCGCACCCCGGACCTCGACCGCACCCGGCCGGTGGAGCGCACGACCATGGGCGCCTGGCTCCGGGAACGGCTGCCGGAGCACGTCGACGTGCCCGCGATGCTGGCCGACCAGCGGTTCGTCGACGAGGACGGCCGCGCGGTCCGCGACGACGACCCCTTCGCCCCGCACCGGTTCGTGTTCTTCCACCGCGACCTGCGTGAGGAGCCCGAGGTCCCCGGCACGATCCACGTGGTGCACCGCGACGAGCGGCTGGTGGTCGTCGACAAGCCGCCGTTCCTGTCCTCGATCCCGCGCGGCCGGCACGTGATGCAGAGCGTCGTCGTGCGGCTGCGGGCCGAGCTGGGCCTGCCGGAGCTGTCCCCGCTGCACCGGCTGGACCGGGTGACGTCCGGGCTGCTCATGCTGGCGACCGAGGCCCGGTGGCGCGGGCCGTACCAGACGGTGTTCGAGCGCCGGGAGGTGCGCAAGACCTACCGGGCGCTCGCGCCGCTGCGGGCCGACCTGGAGCTGCCGGTCGTGGTGCGGGACCACATCCGCAAGGAGCGCGGGTCGTGGCAGGCCGAGGTCGTGCCCGGCGCCCCGGTCAACGCCGAGACGCTGGTGGAGCTCGAGCGGGAGGTCGACGGCCGCGGGGTCTACCGCCTGTCGCCGCGCACCGGCCGCACGCACCAGCTGCGGCTGCACCTGCTCGGACTGGGCATCCCGATCGTGGACGACCCCCTCTACCCCGAGGTGCGCGACGTCGAGGTCGACGACTTCTCCCGGCCGCTGCAGCTGCTCGCCGCGGAGCTGGCGTTCACCGACCCCGTCGACGGCCGCGCGCGGGAGTTCCGGAGCGTGCGCGGGCTGCCGCTCCGCGCGGACGGCTGACACCCGGACCGGGCCCATGTGCCCAGGGCCGTGCGAGGCGGCGGGTCGATGATGGGCGGCGAGCCGGCGACCCCGGCCCGTCCGTCTCACCCACGAGGAGAGCCACCATGACCAGCCCCGCCGCCACCGTGCCGTCCGGTACCGGCACGACCGTGCGCGACGTCGTCCACCACCTGCGCTTCGACCCCGCTCCGCTCTGGGAGCCGGGCAGCCGTGCGCGGTTCACCGCCTGGGTCGGCGGCAGCATGGTGTTCTGGACGGCGCTGGGGATCGGGGTGACGGCGCTGCTCGGCGCCGTGCTCGACCTGGTGGCCTGAGCCGTCCCGGCACCGCGCCCGTGGGTTACCGTCGTCCCGACCCGGACGTCGATCCCCAGGAGCGCCCACCCGTGAAGCAGCTGACCCACCCGGACGCGCAGGCGTTCCGGATCGTCGCGATCCTCGAGGCAGCGACCTGGGCGGGGCTGCTGGTCGGGATGGTCCTCAAGCACGTCACGCACACCACCGAGGTCGGCGTGCAGGTGTTCGGGCAGGCGCACGGGCTCGTGTTCCTGGCCTACGCCGGGATCACCGTCGTCGCCGGGATCCGGCTGCGCTGGGGCTGGTGGGTGACGCTGGTGGCGCTGGCCGCGTCGGTCCCGCCGATGTTCACGCTGCTCGCCGAGCGGTGGCTGCGGCGGAGCGGGCGGCTGGACGCGCCCCGCGCCGAGGAGCCGGTGGGCGACACCGCCGCCTGAGCGTGGTGCCGTGCGGCCCGCCCGCACCGGACAATGGCCGCATGAGTGCCACGGTGCAGGCCAAGGGTGTCGGCGCGGGCTTCGGCGACCGCGAGCTGTTCTCCGGCGTCGACCTGGTGGTCGCGCCGGGGGACGTCGTCGGCCTGGTCGGGCCGAACGGCGCCGGGAAGTCCACGCTGCTGCGCATCCTGGCCGGGCTGCGCGCGCCCGACGAGGGCGCGGTCGCGGTGTCCCCGCCGCACGCGCAGCTCGGGTTCCTCGCGCAGGAGATCGAGCGCCGGGCGGACGAGTCGGTGCGCGCGCACCTGGAGCGCCGCACGGGTGTGGGGCCCGCGCAGGTGGCGATGGACGCGGCCGCCGAGCGCCTGGGTGCGGGCGAGCCCGGTGCCGACGACGAGTTCGCCGAGGCGCTGGAGCGGTGGATGGCGCTGGGCGGCGGCGACCTCGACGCGCGCCGGGGATCCGTCCTGGCCGACCTGGGGCTCGACGTCGACCCCGAGCTCCCGATGACCGCGCTGTCCGGCGGGCAGGCCGCCCGCGTCGGGCTCGCCGCGCTGCTGCTGTCCCGGTACGACTTCTACCTGCTGGACGAGCCGACCAACGACCTGGACCTGGAGGGGCTCGCGCTGCTCGAGGACTTCGTCGACCGGGTGGACGCGCCGGTGGTCGTCGTCAGCCACGACCGCGAGTTCCTCAGCCGGACGGTGACGTCGGTGGTCGAGATCGACCGGAGCCTGCAGCGGGTGGTCGTCTACGGCGGCACGTACGACGCGTACCTCGACGAGCGGTCGACGGCCCGGCGCCAGGCCCGCGAGGCCTACGAGGACTACGCCGCCCGCCGGGACGCGTTGTCGGCGCGGGCGCGGATGCAGCGGGCGTGGATGGACAAGGGCGTGAAGAACGCCCGGCGCAAGGCCACCGACAGCGACAAGATCGGCCGCAAGTTCCGTGCCGACGCCTCGGAGAAGCAGGCGGCCAAGGCCCGGCAGACCGAGCGGCTGATCGAGCGGCTCGACGTCGTCGCGGAGCCGCGCAAGGAGTGGCAGCTGCAGATGACCATCGCCGCCGCGCCACGGTCGGGCACGGTGGTCGTCGCCGCCCGGGCCGCGAGCGTCCGGCGCGGCGACTTCGTGCTGGGGCCCGTCGACCTGCAGCTCGACTGGCGGGACCGCGTGGCGATCACCGGTCCGAACGGCGCGGGCAAGACGACGCTGCTGGGACTGCTGCTCGGGCGGCTCGCGGCGGACGCCGGGCGGGTGGACCTCGGCTCGGGCGTCCTGGTGGGCGAGGTCGACCAGGCGCGCGCCGCCTTCGAGGACGACGCCGCGCTGGTCGACGCGTTCTCCCGCGAGGTGCCGGACTGGACGACCGCCGACGTGCGGACGCTGCTCGCGAAGTTCGGCCTCGGCGGCCACCACGTCAACCGCCCCGCGGCGTCGCTGTCGCCGGGCGAGCGCACCCGAGCCGCGCTGGCGCTGCTGCAGGCGCGCGGGGTCAACCTGCTGGTGCTGGACGAGCCGACCAACCACCTGGACCTCCCGGCCATCGAGCAGCTCGAGCAGGCGCTGGAGGCGTTCGACGGCACCGTGCTGCTGGTGACGCACGACCGGCGGATGCTCGACTCGGTGCGGCTGACGCGCCGCTGGCACGTGGAGGACGGGCAGGTCACCGAGGTCACGGCGGACTGAGCCGCCGGCCCCGGATCTCCACCCCACGGCGGAGGTGACGCACGGGCCGGCCTGCCTAGCGTGGGGACGCCCGACCGACCGACCGAGGAGGAGCCGGCCATGCCGACCCCGACCACCCCGACACCGCCGACGCCCCCGACACCGCCGGTGGCCACCCGGCTCGCCGCCGCCGCAGCGACCGGAGTCGCCACCGCGGCCTACTACGCCACGCCCGACCTCATCCGCTCCCGCACCGCCCGCGGCTGGGCGAAGGTGGCGCTGAGCGCGGTGCTGGTCGCCGTCTCCGTGCCGGACGCGGTCCGCACGCGGGACCAGGCCCGCGCGCACCGCGCGTCGCTGCCCGAGGAGGAGCGCGTCGACCTCCGCGAGGCCGTCGGGACCATGTCGACCCGCGGCAAGGTGGTCGGCTCGGTGGTCGGCCTCGGGCTCGTCGGCGGGTCGATCGCGTCGGTCGTCGTCGTCGAGCGGTGGATCTTCCGCCGCGGGGAGGCCCGGGCCGCCGCCGGGCGGTCCTACCCGCACACGCGGGGCGCCCTGGTCCTCGGCGCGCTCATGGCGGCCCTGACGCTGATCCCGGACCCGCCGCAGGAGCCGGTGCGCGGCTGACCGGGGCCGGCGGAACATCGCCCGCGGGTCAGCGCGTCGCGAGCAGCAGCAGCACGCCGATCAGCACCAGCGGCGGGACCGCCGTGAGCAGCATCGCGCGCCACGGCTGCGGACGGCTGCGCGGGCCGTCGCGGAAGCTCGCGCCCGTCGGGCTGTCGTTGATGCCCGGCAGCTGCCCGAGCGCGGGCTCGCCGTACCGCGGCGCGTCGTCGCGGTCGTCCGTCCCCGCCTCGTGCGGTCCGCGGTCGTGGGTGCCCACGTCGTCCCCCTCCGTCGCCCCGAGCCCATCCTGCCCGGGTCCGGCGCGTCCGGGCCGGTTACGGCGTCAGGTCGTCGCGGACGTGCCCGTGGCGGCCGAGTCGTCGGTGGCGCTGCCGGTCGAGCCGTCGGACGCCGACCCGGACCCCTGCTCGGTGTCGCCGGAGCGGTCCCCGGGCGGCTGCGGCATCCGGTCGCCGTCCGGGCGCTCCCCGCCGAACGGGGCGGAGAACTCCGGCGCCGTCGCGCGGCCGATCGCGAAGCCGCCGATCCCGCCGACGGCGAGCACGCCCACCAGGACGGCGGCCACGACCCAGCGGCCGAACCGGCGGCGGGGGCGCCCGAAGAGCGCGGACGGCGCGGGCTGCTCGGATGTCTCGGGCGCCGCGGGGTCGGCGGCCTCGGGCGGCGGCGCCGACCGGGACGTCGCGTCGGGGGCGGGCAAGGTCGGGCGGGGGCTCTCAGGGCTCTCGGTCATGCGCTCGACCCTGCCGACCTCGGCCGTGCGCCGGCCCTGCCCGGGCTGTGCTCCTGTTGTGCACCGGAACCACCGGGACAGCCCCGGTGGTTCACCCGCGCGTGGTAGGGATGCCCGATGAGCACCTCGCCCGCCGAGCCGCCCGTCGGGGGCACCGTCGCCCTCATCGCCTCGATCCTGCCGTCGCTGGGCCCGGGGGAGCGGCGCGTCGCCGAGGAGTGCGTCCGGGCGCCGCAGGAGGTCGCGCTGCTGTCGGTCGGCGACCTCGCGGCGCGGACGTCGACGTCGTCCGCGACGGTGGTGCGGGCGTGCCAGACCCTGGGCTTCCGCGGGTTCCAGCACCTGCGGCTGCTGCTGCTCCGGGACGTGGGCGCCGCGCAGGCGACCGGGCCGGAGCCGGCCGTCGCGGAGGGACCGGGTGGGCGGATCGCGGCGCTGTTCGCGCAGGCGGCGGACGAGCTCCGCGACGCCCCCGGCTCCCTGGACGTCGCGGCCTTCGAGCAGGCGGCCGAGGCGATCGCCCGGGCGTCGCGGGTCCTGGTGGTCGGCAACGGCGGGTCGGCGCCCGCGGCGCAGATGGCGGCGCTGCGGCTGCTGACGACGGGCCGGCCGTGCGAGGCGCCGGTGGACGCGGTGACGCAGCAGCTGAGCGCGCGGCTGCTGTCGCCGGCGGACGTGTGCCTCGCGGTGAGCGACAGCGGGATGAACGGGGTGACGCTGCAGGCGGTCGACGGCGCGGTCGCCAGCGGCGCGACGGTGGTCGGGGTCACCGGCTACGCGCGCTCGCGGCTCGGCCGGGCGGCGCGGCACACGCTGGTGGTCGGGGCGTCGTACGGGACGTGGGACACCGGTGCGGTGACGGGGAACCTGGCGCAGATCCTGCTGCTGTCGGCCCTGCAGACCGCGGTGTCCGGGCGGGTCGACGCGTCGGCGGCTGCCGGGCGGGTGACCCGCGAGGCGGTGCTGGGGCTGGTGGCCGACGAGGTCGAGGACGACACGTAGCGGTCCCGACGACTGTTCCGGATCCGGGGGTCGAAGGTTCGCCCGCTGCACGCCCGGCGTTCACCGGGCGCCTCCATGCTGCGGATGTAACGCCACTCCGGAGATGAACCCGGGAGTGGAAATCCGTTCCATCCCGGAGGACCGATGAGCGCCATCGAGATCCGCGGCCTGGCGCGCCGCTTCGGCAGCACCGTCGCCGTGAACAGCGTCGACCTCACCATCGAGGACGGGGACTTCCTCGTCCTGCTCGGCCCGAGCGGCTGCGGCAAGACGACCCTGCTGCGGATGCTCGCGGGGCTGCTCGAGCCGACCGGCGGCCAGGTGCTGCTGGACGGCCGCGACATCACGCACGAGCCGTCCAAGCGCCGCGACCTGGCGATGGTGTTCCAGAGCTACGCGCTCTACCCGCACCTGTCGGTCGCGAAGAACCTCGCCTTCCCGCTGCGCGTGCGCCGGGTGCCGGCGGCCGAGGTGGCGTCCCGGGTCGGCGAGGTCGCGGTCAGCCTCGAGATCGACCACCTGCTGCAGCGCAAGCCCCGCCAGCTGAGCGGCGGCCAGCGGCAGCGGGTCGCGGTCGGCCGCGCGCTGGTCCGGGCGCCGCGCGCGTTCCTCATGGACGAGCCGCTGTCGAACCTCGACGCGAAGCTCCGCACCGCCACCCGCCAGGAGCTCACGGACCTGCACCGCCGGCTCGGCGCGACGTTCGTCTACGTCACGCACGACCAGGTCGAGGCGATGACGATGGCGACCAAGATCGCCGTGCTCAACGCGGGCGACCTGGAGCAGCTCGGCACGCCCGCGGAGGTCTACGACCGGCCGGCGTCGGTGTTCGTCGCCGGGTTCCTCGGCAGCCCCGCGATGAACCTGCTCGACGCCACGATCACCTCGGCGGGCGGCGACGTCCGGCTGACGGCACCGGACGCCGAGGGCACCCTGTGGGCCGGCTCCACGCCGCCGGTCGACGCCGTGCTCGGCGTCCGGCCGGAGCACCTGACCTTCGTCCCGCGCGACCCGCACCGGCCCGGCACGCACGGCGTCACGTTCGCCGGTGCGGTCGACACGGTGGAGAACCTCGGCAGCGAGCAGGTCGTCTACGTCCGCACGGGCGGCCGCCGCCTGGCCGTCCGCGCCGCGCGGACCGTGCCCGTCCGGGTCGGCGACGACGTGCGCCTGCACGCGGGCGTCGACCACACCCACCTGTTCGACCGGGTCACCGGGCGCCGCCTGGAGTGGGTCGCCGACGGCGCGCCCGCTCCCGCCGGCACCGACCCGGCGCTCGCCGTGGCCTGACCCCCTCCCGAACCGCACGCCCCTGAGCACCTCCACCCCACTCAGCAGGAGATGACGACGCCCATGAGCACCCCCATCCGCTCGCGCGCGCTGGCCCTGGCGGGCCTCACCGCGCTCGCCCTCACGGGCTGCGCCACCACTGGTGGCGCCTCCGCCGGGAGCACCACCGACGTGATCCCCGAGCTCGGTCCCGACGAGCAGGTCGAGATCGTCTTCGAGAGCTACAACCTGCTGCAGGCCGGCGCCTGGACGGACACGATCGAGGGCCTGATCGCCGACTTCGAGGCCGAGCACCCGAACATCACCGTCAAGGCCCAGCCCACCCAGGGCGCCGGCGCCGCCGGCAGCAACACCGTCGGCAGCGTCCAGACGCAGATGCTCGCGGGCAACCCGCCGGACGTCGCCCAGCTGACCTTCGACACGCTCGACTTCGCGGTGACCGAGCTCGGCGCCCAGCCGGTGGAGCGCCTGGTCGGCACCGAGGCCGTCGAGGAGGCGCTCGGCGGCGAGCACCCGATGCACGAGCGCGCCGCGACCCTCGGCGACTGGGACGGCGAGCTGTACGGCATGCCGTACGTGTTCTCGACGCCGGTGCTGTTCTACAACGCCTCCGCGCTCGAGGCCGCGGGCCTGCCCGCCGACGTCGACCTGTCCACCTGGGAGGCCGTCGAGGCGGCCGCCGCGACGGTCACCGAGCAGACCGGCAAGCCGTCGATCAGCATCGCCTGCTCGGTCAAGGGCGGCTCCTGGTGCATGCAGGGCATGATCCGCTCCGCGGGCGGCCAGGTGCTCAGCGACGACCGGTCGACGATCGAGTTCGGCGAGGACGGCGCGGTCGCGGCCGTGCAGGAGCTGCGCGACCTGTTCGACGCGGGGGTGCTGGCCAACGAGGACTCGACCGCGCAGTACGAGTCCTTCGCGCGGGGCGACACCGTGTTCCAGCTCAACACGTCGGCGCTGCAGGCGACCTACATGGGCGCGGCAGCCGCGGGCGGCTGGGAGCTGGCCAACACCGGGATGCCGGCGTTCGGCGACCAGCAGGTCGTGCCGACCAACTCCGGCTCGGCGCTGTTCATGTTCAGCCAGGACCCGGCCGAGCAGCGCGCCGCCTGGGAGCTGATGACCTACCTCACCAGCGACCACGCCTACGAGAAGATCTCGACCGGCATCGGCTACCTGCCCCTGCGCACCTCGCTGACCGAGGAGGGCGGCGCGCTGCACGGCTGGACGCAGACCAACCCGCTCGTGCAGCCGAACCTGGACCAGCTGGACGACCTCGAGCCGTGGGTCTCCTACCCGGGCGACTCCTACGTGCAGGTCGACGACCTGCTCGCCACCGCGATCGAGGACTCCGTGTTCTACGGCAAGGACCCCGCCGCCACGATGGCCGACGCGCAGGAGCGCGCCCAGGCCCTGATCGAGGAGTGAGCGTGCCGACTCCGGCCACGGCCGGGACGACCAGCCGCCTGATCGCCCTCGAGGGCACCTACAACCTGCGCGACACGGGCGGCTACCCGGTGCTGGACGCCGACGGGTCGCAGGTCGGCCGCACCCGGTGGGGCACGCTGCTCCGCTCGGACGCGCTGCACCGGCTCACGGAGGGCGACCTCGCCCTGCTCGCGGGCCGCGGCGTGCGCCTGGTCGTCGACCTGCGGGACGCCCGGGAGGTCGAGGGCTCCCCGAGCCGCCTGGACGGCCTCGACGTGACGGTCGAGCACCTGCCGGTGTTCGCCGACGCGGCACCCGCCGCGCTGCTCGACGGCCGGATCGACCTGGCCCGGCTCTACGACGCGCTGGTCGACGACCGCGGGGAGAACCTGACCCGCGCGGTCGCGGCGCTCGCCCGGGTCGACGACGGCGCCGCGATCGTGCACTGCACGGCGGGCAAGGACCGCACCGGCCTGGTCGTGGCGCTCGCGCTGCGGGCGGTCGGCGTCCCGGTCGAGGCCGTGGCCGCCGACTACGCGCTGAGCGCCGACCACCTGGCGGGCGACTGGGCGCAGGCGACGCTCGCGGCGGTCTCGTCCCTGGGCGACCTGTCGCCGGAGGTCGTCGAGATCATCACGGCGAGCCCGGCCCCGGTGCTCACGGCGCTGCTCACCCGCCTGGAGACCGAGCACGGGTCGGCAGCCGCCTACCTGCGCGCCCACGGCCTCACCGACGACGAGCTGGCCGCCCTGCGCGCCCGGCTCGTCGAGCCCCGCACCGACACCGACGAGGAGGACCTGCGATGAGCGCCCTGCACAGCCAGCACGGACTGCCCGACCACACGATCCTGCACATCAGCGACACCCACCTGGTCGGCGACGGCGAGAAGCTGCACGAGGTGATCGACTCCGACGCGAACCTCGCGCTGATGCTCGAGGGCCTGGCGAGGTCGGGCGCGCGTCCCGAGGCCATCGTCTTCACCGGCGACCTGGCCGACACCGGCCGTCCGGACGCCTACGCCCGGCTGCGGGCGATGGTGGAGCCGGCCGCGGCCGCCGTCGGCGCCGAGGTCATCTGGGTGATGGGCAACCACGACGAGCGCGCCGCGTTCCGCTCGGGGCTGCTCGACGAGGCCGGCGACGCCTCGGTCGACCGGGTGCACGACGTCGACGGCCTGCGGGTCGTGGTGCTCGACTCGACCGTCCCGGGCCACCACCACGGGGAGATCGACGAGGTGCAGCTGGAGTGGCTGCGCGACGTGCTCGCCACCCCGGCACCGCACGGCACGCTGCTCGCGCTGCACCACCCGCCGGTGCCGAGCCCGCTCGGGCTGCTGGCGCTCGTCGAGCTGAAGGACCAGGCGCGTCTCGCCGAGGTCGTGCAGGGCACCGACGTGCGCGGGATCCTCGGCGGGCACCTGCACTACTCGACGGCGTCGACGTTCGCCGGGGTGCCCGTGTCCGTGGCGTCCGCCACCTGCTACACGCAGGACCTGCAGGTCCGGTACCCGGCCGCCCGCGGCCAGGACGGCGCGCAGGCGTACAACCTGGTGCACGTCTACGGCGACCGCGTCGTGCACTCGGTGGTGCCGATCGGGCAGTTCCCCACGGTCTACGAGATGACGTCGGAGCAGCTCGACGCGTTCCTGGCGATGTCCGAGGCCGAGCAGCTCGCCGCGGTCGCGGCCTCGGTGGAGGAGTAGCCCGCCGTGTTCGTCACCCTCGACCCCCCGGCCACGGCCGGGCCGGCTGCTCCGGCGGAGGAGGTACGGGCCTCCGTCGCCGGCACCTCCTCCTCCGGTCGGCGGGTGCCGCGCGTCCGCGACGAGCGGCCGGCGCGGGCCCGGTGGGCCGCCCGGCTCACGCCCTACCTGTACCTCGCGCCGGCGGTCGTGCTGCTGGGGCTGTGGGTCTACAAGCCGCTCGTCGAGACGTTCCGGCTCTCGGTCTACGACTGGAACCTGGTCCCGACGGCGCCGATGACCTACGTCGGCCTGGAGAACTACGCGACGGTGCTGGCGCTGCCCGAGCTGCACGACGCGCTGCGGAACACGCTCCTCTACACCGGCGCGTTCCTCGTCTGCTCGGTGGTGCTCCCGCTGGTGCTCGCCCTCGTGGCACGGCGGGTCACCGGGCGGGCGCGCACCTTCTACCAGGCGCTGATCTTCGTGCCGTACCTGATCACGCCGGTCGCGACGAGCGCCGTGTGGCGCTGGCTGTTCGCGGAGGAGGGCGGCGCGCTGACCTCGGCGCTCCGGTCCGCCGGCCTGGACATCGGGAACGTCTTCCGCGACCCGTCGGCCGTCATCTGGGCGGTCATCGTGATCGTCGGCTGGCAGATGCTCGGGTTCGGCGTCCTGGTGGTGTCGGCGGGCCTGGCGGGGATCAACCCCGACTACGCGCACGCCGCCGCGATGGACGGCGCCGGCTCGGCCACCATCACCTGGCGGATCACGCTGCCGCTGCTGTCGCCCACCCTCGTGTTCCTGGCGCTGATGACGATCCTGCTGTCGGCGCAGTGGTCCTACCCGGTGATCGACATCCTCACCCAGGGCGGCCCCGGCACGGCGTCGACGAACATCTACTACCTGCTCTACCAGTTCGGCTTCCGGAACTTCGACGCCGGGCTGTCCGCCGCCGCCGGCACGGTGTTCTTCCTCGGGTTCGGCCTGATCGCGGCCGTGTTCGTGGAGCTCACCGAGCGCCTGAGCTTCTACGACAACTGAGGGACCGAGGCACCGTCATGGCATTCGTCGTCCTGCCCGCCACCGGCGGCACCGCGCCGGGCACCCCGGCCGCGCTCGCACCCGCGCCTGCTGCGGCCGTCGCGGCGCCGGGCCGCACCCGGCGCTCCGCGGTCGCGCGGGTCACCGGCCTCAGCGCGTCGCACGTCCTCCTGGCCGTGCTCGCCCTGGTCAGCGTGTTCCCCGTCTACTGGATGTTCGCCACGGCGCTCCGCGCGCCCGAGGACGCCCTGTCCCAGAGCCCGGTCGTCTGGCCGGTCAGCTGGGACAACCTCGCGTACGTGTGGGACGCCATCCCGCTGGGCCGGATGCTGGCCAACACCTTCGCGATGTCGCTGGTCCTGGCCGCCGCGCAGCTGGTGGTCGCGATCCTGGCGGCGTACGGGTTCGCCCGCTGGTCGTTCCCCGGCCGGAAGGTGCTGTTCCTGCTGTTCGTCGGTTCCTGGCTGGTGCCGTTCCAGGTCACGATGATCCCGAACTACCTGCTGGTCTCGCAGCTGGGCCTGCTCGACACGGTCGCGGGCGTGGTCGTGCCCAACCTCTGCTCCGCGTTCGCGGTGATGCTGATGCGCCAGCACATGCAGGCGTTCCCGTCCGACCTGCTCGACGCGTCGCAGATGGACGGCCGGTCGTCGTGGGGCACGCTCTGGCGGGTGGTCGTGCCGAACATGCGGCCGGCGCTCGCGGCCCTCGCGATCATGCTGTTCATCTCGGCGTGGAACGAGTACCTGTGGCCGTCGCTGGTGCTGCGCTCCTCCGACCAGCTCGTGCAGGTCGGCATCCGCAGCTTCCTCGGGGCCGAGGGCAACAACTGGGGCGCGGTCATGGCGGCCAGCGGCCTGGCCTGCGTGCCGATCCTGCTGATCTACCTGTTCCTGCAGCGGTACGTGGTCGACGCCTTCGTGCGGTCCGGCCTGCGCTGACGTCGCGCACCCGGCGCGCCGGGACGGGCCGACCTGCCCGTCCCGGCGCGCCGTGGCGTCAGGCCCGGTGCGACCGGCGGCGCAGCACGACGAGCGCGACGCCCCCTGCGAGCAGCAGGCCGGCCAGCGCCAGCGCCCCGCCGGGCTCGGCGCCCGTGGTGGCCAGCCCGGCACCGGCGGACGACCCGGCGGCGAGCACGACGACCTCCACCTGCGCGAGCAGCGTCCCGTCGAGGGCGCGCACCTGGACGTGGTGCGTCCCCGCCTCGAGATCCGCCGGCAGCGTGACGGTCACCGTGACGGCGCCGTCGGTGACGGCCGCGCGGGCGAGGGCCCGGTACGTGCTGGCGACGCCGACCTCGACCTCCGGGACCGGCAGCCCGGTCGCCGTGACGGTCACGGTGCCGCCGGCGCGGACGGTGCCCCGGCTGAGCCTCGACCTGCGGGGATGCGGGGGAGGCGGGGGTGGCGGGGGTGGCGGGCGTCGGCTCGGGCGCCGGGGTGGGCGTCGGCGTCGGCTCCGGCGTCGGCTCGGGGGTGGGCTCGGGGTCGACGGGCTGGCCGGCGTCCCGCACCAGCCGGACCTCGTCGACCGTGCCCCAGGCGCCGCTCGACAGGGTGCCGGTCACGTGCACCGTCGCGGTGCCGTCCGCGCCGACGGTCACGGGGACCGACGGCGTCGACCACGCCTTCCAGCCGGTCAGCGCGAACGGCGCCGACGCGGTGCCGGCGGCGGTCGTCGCGCCGAGCAGCAGCGTGTTCCCGGCCGCGGTGCCACCGCCCTGGGCGGTCGCGGTCAGCGTGTACTGCCCCGCGGGCAGGCCGGTGACCTCCTGGCCGAGCGCGAAGGTGTAGTCCGCGTCCGCCCAGAACGAGAGCGCCCGCGCTCCGGCGGCCGCGTCCCCGGTGGCCGTGATCTGCGCGCCGGTGCCGGTCAGCGTCCACGCCGTCGCGGCGGGGTCCTCGAACCCGGGGTCCCGGACGTGGTTCACCGCCTGCACGACGACGGTCGCCGTCACCGCGACCCCGGCGGACGTGGTCCCCGGCACCGGGTACTCGCCCGGGCCGTCGATCGCGCCGAGCACGTCGTCCCAGGTCACGGGCTGCGCCTCGACGGAGCCGTCGTTGTACGTCACCTGCACGGTCGCGGGCAGGGTCACGGGGTCGCCCTCGGTGACCGTGACCCGGACCTGCTCGACCGACGACACGGCGCGCGGCGCGGTCGCCCCGGTCCGGACGTACGAGAACACCCGCAGCGACTCGAGCGCCCGGCCGGAGTCGTCGAACATGGCCTGGTTGTCCCACGCGGAGCCGCCGAAGTGCGCGCCGGCGTCCGCGGGGTCGTACTCGCCGGCGGCCGACGACGCCCAGCCCGAGCCGTGGGTCTCCCAGAGCACCTGGTTGGCAGCCAGCCGGTCCGGCGGGCCGACGGGGATCCACGCGGGCTCCCAGGAGAAGACGCCGATGCCCGCGTCGCCCACGTCGGCGACGGCCTGGACGACGTCGCGGAACGCCGAGGCCTGCCCCTGCACCGAGATCGGGTACTGGTGCGTGGTGGTGTCGGCGGTGATCACGTTCTCGTGCCCGTCGCCGTCCTCGAGCGTGCGGGCCCACGACGTCTCGGCGACCATGACCTGCTTGCCGTACGTGGTGGCGACCTGGGACAGCACCGAGGTCAGGTTGCTCAGCGTGCCGTGCCAGTACGGGTAGTACGAGCTGGCGAACACGTCGTAGTCCACGCCGCGCGCGGCCAGCTCGGCGGCGGCGGTGGCGTACCGCCCGGCCGTCTCGGGGTTGGTGAAGTGCACCGCGACCAGCGCGTCGGGCAGCACGGCCCGGGTCGCCGCGCTGCCGGCGGCGAACAGCTGCGCCATGCCGTCCCAGCCCGTCACGCCGGCGACGCCGTTGTTGGTCTCGTTGCCGACCTGCACCATCCCGACGTCCACGCCGGCGTCGGCGAGCTCGGTGAGGGCGGCCGCGGTGAAGTCGTGCACGGCGGTGGCCTTCTGCGCCACGGTGTACCCGGCCCAGGCCTTCGGTGCCTGCTGCTTCGCGGGGTCGGCCCAGAAGTCGGAGTAGTGGAAGTCGACCAGGACGCGCATGCCGTGCTCGGTCGCGCGCCGCCCGATCTCGACCGCGCGGGCGACGTCGACGGTCCCGCCGCCGTAGCCCCGGCCCTGGGCGTCGTACGGGTCGTTCCACACCCGGACGCGCACGTAGTTGACGCCGGAGTCGGCGAGCACGGCGAACAGGTCGGCCTCGGCGCCCGAGGCGTCGCGGTAGACGACGCCGCTGGCCTCCTGCGACAGGACCGACGACACGTCGACGCCGGTGATGAAGTCGTCGCCGAGTCCCTCGACCTTCGGCACGACGATGCCGGCCTCGACCGGGCCGGCCGGGTCGCCCGGGCCGTCGTCCGCGGCGGCGGGTGGTGCGGTGATCAGGAGCGCGGCAGCGGCGGCGAGCGCCGCCAGCCTGGTGGAGCCGCGGGGGAGTGCGTGCACGGGTGTCCTCTTCCGTCGAGCGTCGTCGTTCGCGGGGCCCGCACGGACCGTGCGGACGGCGACGTCGACGTCCGGCGGGTGAAGGGACTGTAAGCGGTCACAGTCGCCGGTGACCATCCCTGTGCCGTGATTTCCCGCTTGACGCAGTCAGCAGGGACGCCGCACCTGTGACCGTGCACAGTCACGGGCCACGCCAGCAGCGAGGCCCGCCCGCGCGCTCAGTGCTGCGCGGGGAACGTCGCCCAGACGTGCTTGGTCGACTCCGTCGTGTACCAGCCGACGTCCTGGGACAGCCGGCGCGCGATCAGCAGCCCGAAGCCGCCCGCTCCGGACGGCCGCTCGCCGGCGATCACCGGCGCGCCGTCGAGGTTGCTGTCGCACACGTCCAGCAGGTAGTCCTGCGCGTCCACGTGCAGGGACAGCAGCGTCGGCGGGTGCCCGTGCTGGAGGGCGTTCGTCGCCAGCTCGGAGGCGACGAGCACCATGTTCTCCGGCACCCGGCCCAGCCGGAGCTGCGGCTCGGCGTGCGGGGCCGTCACCTCGTGCAGCAGCTCCTTGCGCACGCGGGACAGGTCGGTCACGGAGTCCAGCGACCACTGCCGTACCGGGGCGAACCGCTCCGGAGGTCGGGACGGATCCAGTCCGGCGTCGGCGGTCGGACGCACGCTCATCTCGTCACCCTGCTGTGCCACGGTGTCCTCCATGGTCTCGGGGGTGGGTTCCCGACGACGGTAGGGCGCCCCCGGAGCGAGCGCCACCGGGGCCCGCGGGGTGGTCGCCGCCCCCCGCGCCGCCTGACCAGCGGGGCGGCCGGACCCGGCAGGAGAGGCAGGATGGTCCCGCCCGGCGCGAGCCCGACGCCGGCGCCGACGACCCGACGAGAGGCCTGGGGATGGACGACCGCGAGCGCGAGGTGCGCCGCCGCATGGACGCGCACGAGCTGTACACCGACGCCGGCCCGGGTCTGGAGGCGCTGGACGAGGAGCGTGTCCGCGGCAAGGAGCTCGTGCACGACTTCAACGCCACCCGCCCGCGGGAGACCGAGGAGCGGCAGCGGCTGCTCCGGGAGCTGCTCGGCAGCGTGGGCGAGCGCGTCTGGGTCGAGCCGCCGCTCCGCGTGATGTACGGGCACCGCGTGCACCTCGGCGACGACATCTTCGTCAACGTCGGGCTGACCCTGGTGGACGACGTCGAGGTGCACGTCGGCGACCGCGTGATGTTCGCGCCGAACGTCACCGTCACCACGACCGGTCACCCGGTGCACCCCGACCTGCGCCGGGACGGGACCCAGTTCTCGGCGCCGGTGCACATCGAGGACGACGTCTGGATCGGCTCCGGCGCGGTGATCCTGCCGGGCGTGACGATCGGGCGCGGCTCCGTCGTCGGCGCGGGGGCGGTCGTCACCGCGAACGTGCCGCCGGACGTCGTCGTCGGGGGCGTGCCGGCGCGGGTGATCCGGGCGATCACCGACGCGGACCGCGAGTTCCGGTACCGCCCGCCGCGCGACCTGCCGCCGCTGCCGACGGAGCCGCTCCCGCTGCCCTGACCTCGCGGGCCGGCGCGGGCTCGTGCGGCCCCGGATCAGCGGGGCGTCAGGTCCAGCGTCATGAACACCGACGCGTCGCTCGGGCGGTACGAGCCGTAGGGGCCGCACGCGACGAACCCGGCCCGCGCGTACAGGGCCCGGGCGGCGGCGAACCCCTCGCCGGGGCCGGTCTCCAGGCTGATGCGGGTGTACCCGCGGTCGACGGCCAGGTCGACCAGGTGCGCGAGGAGCGACCCGGCCACGCCTCGACGGCGTGCGGCGTCCGCCGTGTGCATCGACTTGACCTCGCCGTGCCCGGGCTCGATCGCCGCGAGCGCGCCGACACCGAGCAGCGGGCCGCCGGCGCCGTCGCGGGCGCTGACGAAGGTGATGTGCGGGGCCACCAGGGCGTCGACGTCGAGCGCGTGCACGTCCTCCGGCGCGCTCTGCGCGTACATGAGCTCGAGGTGGCGGGTCAGCAGCGCGACGACGTCGGGGGAGCGGGGGTCGTCGGGGGCGATCGCGAGCGTGTTCATCGCCGGCGACGGTACAACGCACCGGGTCAGGCGTCCGCCTCGGGGTCACCCAGCAGACGCGCGGCGTGGTCCGGGACCGACGTGAACAGCTCCCGGGGCGGGCGCGTGTAGTCGTCGGCCGGCGGGCGTGCCGGCAGGTGCACCGGCTCGTGCGGGACCTCGCGGTACGGGATCGTCGACAGCAGGTGGGCCATCATGTTGAGCCGCGCGTTGCGCTTCCTGTCCGACTCGACGACGAACCACGGGCTCTCCGGCGTGTCCGTGTGCGCGAACATCTCGTCCTTGGCGCGGGAGTACTGCTCCCAGCGGGCGATGGACTCCAGGTCCATCGGGCTGAGCTTCCAGCGGCGCACCGGGTCGTCCAGGCGGGACCGGAACCGCTTGAGCTGCTCGGAGTCGGAGACCGAGAACCAGTACTTGCGCAGCAGCACGCCGTCGTCGATCAGCATCCGCTCGAACGTCGGCGCCTGCTGCAGGAACCGCTCGTGCTCCGCGGGGGTGCAGAACCCCATGACCTTCTCGACGCCGGCGCGGTTGTACCAGGACCGGTCGAACAGGACCATCTCCCCGGCGGCGGGCAGGTGCGAGACGTAGCGCTGGAAGTACCACTGGCCGCGCTCGCGCTCGGTCGGCGCGGGCAGGGCGGCGATCCGCGCGACGCGCGGGCTGAGGTACTCGCTGATCCGCTTGATCGTGCCGCCCTTGCCGGCAGCGTCCCGGCCCTCGAAGACGACCGCGACGCGGGCGCCGGTCGCGCGCACCCACTCCTGCAGCGTGACCAGCTCGGACTGCAGGCGGAACAGCTCGGCCTCGTACACGCCCTTGGGCACCTTCGGCGTCATGGTCGGACCGTACGCCCGCGACGTCCGGACCGGGAGAGGCGCACGGCAGCGCGAGGTGGCGGAGACCGTGCGTGCGCTCGTGCTCCCGGAGGACGCCAGGTCCGGCAGCGGGACCGTCACGGGCACGCGCTCACCGAGGCTCCTCCCCAGGATCGACCCCGGCGTGCGACACGTCGTCATCCCGCTCGCGCCCCAGCAGGCGCGCCTCCCCGACGGCGGCGAGCAGCGCGTCCGGCTCCGCGCCCAGCCCGAGCACGACGTCGTCGACGCCGCGCAGCGCCGCCCGGTCGAGCAGCCGCTTCTCGTTGGTCACCCACTCCCCGCGCGCGGCGAGCACCGCGTGCGCGCGCTGCGTCACGGCGACGGCGATCTGCCCGGCGCACTGGGCGACCCGACCGGCGCGCGCGTGCTGCTCGGCGGCGTCGAGGGTCCAGTCGGCCCGGGCGTCCCACACCTCGGGCGCGGCCCGGCGGAGCGCCGCCGGGAAGCCCGGGCGGGGCAGGCTGCCGCGCAGCACCCGGTGGCCGGCCAGCTCGGCGACCACGACGTAGGTCGGGAACCCCGCCAGGTGGAACAGCAGCGGCTCGATGTCGAACTCCCCGCGCTCGGCCCGGCCCACCTCCCGCTCCACGACCGCGAGGTCCCGGTAGTGCACGTCGACCCGCCGCCCCTCGACGGTCAGCCACGCACCTCCGTTGAACACCCCGCCGCCCCAGCCGCCGACCTCGAACACGTGGCCGTCCCAGCCGACGTCGCGCAGGTGCTGCGGGTCGAAGCTGCCGCGGTAGTAGACGGCGAGGTCCCAGTCGCTGTCCGGCCGGGCCGTCCCCTGCGCGCGGGACCCGCCCAGCGACACGGCCTCCACCGCCGGCAGGGCGGCCAGGGTGTCGGCGAGGCGCGCGAGGAAGGCGTCGTCGTCCGGGAGCGGGCCCTGCGTCGTTGGGAGCACGTCCCCCACCCCACCAGAGACAGGCCGCCCCCGGGAAGCCCGGACCGGGGGCGTGGTCAGCCCGTCAGCGCGGTGTCGTCCGCGTCGACCCGTCCGACCACCAGCCGGTTCACCAGGTACAGCACGACGCCGATCGCCAGCAGCACCCCCGCCCGCAGGTAGACCGACCCCTCGCGCCCGGTGAGCGGTGAGGCGAGCACCAGCGAGACGACCGCGCCGACCACCGGCGCCCAGGTGGGGGCGCGGAACGAGCGGGCGGAGTCGCCCTCGACCCGCTCCGGGCGGTCGTCGGCGGTGTCCGGGCGGCGCCGCAGCACCAGCACCGCGACGTTGACGACGGCGAACACCAGGAGCAGCAGCAGGACCGTCGTGTCCGCGAGGTCCCCGAGGTCACCGGTGGCGGTCAGGGTGAGGGCGAGCACGACGGTGAACGCGATCGCGGTGACCGGCGTCCGGCGGCGCGAGTGCACCCGGCCGAGGACCGCGGGCACGATCCGCTCCCGCGCCATCCCGTAGACCAGGCGCGACGCCATCATCATGTTGATCAGCGCCGTGTTCATCACGGCGAGCAGGGCGATGAGCGCGAACAGCCACGGCGGGAACGCCACGCCGGCGACCTTCACGACCTCGAGCAGCGGCCCGGTGGACCCGACCAGCACGTCCGTCTCGACCAGCATCGAGGCGGTGAACGCGACGGCCAGGTAGATCGCCCCGGCGACCAGCAGCCCGCCGAACAGCGCCCGGGGGAAGTCGCGCCGCGGCTCCTTGGCCTCCTCGGCGAGGTTGACCGAGTCCTCGAAGCCGAGCAGCGCGTAGAAGGCCAGTGCCGTGCCGCCGAGGACGCCCATCCAGGCCGGCCCCGGGGTCTCGAGCTGGAGCGCGCGGCCCGGGTCGCCCTCGCCCTGCAGCAGCGCCCACACCCCGATGCCGATGATCACGAGCAGCCCGCTGGCCTCGATCAGCGTCAGCACCACGTTGACCCGCACCGACTCCGAGACGCCGAGCACGTTGACCAGCGTGATGAGCCCGAGGAACACCCACGCCGCCACCAGCGTCGGCACGCCGAACGGCAGCAGCTCGGTCAGGTAGTCCCCGCCGAACGCGCGGGCCGCGGCCGAGGCGCTGGTGATGCCGGACATCATCACGGCGAACGCCACCAGGAAGGTGAGGAACGGCCGACGGAACGCGCGGTTCGCGTACAGGGCGGCGCCCGCGGCCCGCGGGTACCGGGCGACGAGCTCCGCGTACGCGGTCGCGGTCAGCGCCGCCAGCACGAACGCGAGCAGGAACGGCAGCCAGATCGCGCCGCCGACCTCCTCCGCGACGGTGCCCGTGAGCGCGTAGATGCCCGCTCCGAGGATGTCCCCGACCACGAACAGCAGCAGCACGGTGCGGCCGATCGTCCGCCGGAGCGCCGGCTGCTCGGCCACCTGCGTGGATCCCGCCATGCCGCACCACCTTCCCTGGTCCCGGGGACACTGTGCTCCGGGACGTCGCTCCCCGCTCGCCGACCCGCTCACCCTGCGGGCCGCGACACCCGCGCCTACGCTCGGTCGGACCACCAGACAGGCGATCCAGGAGGTCAGGCATGAAGGGCAAGCTGGCATTCGTGCTCGGGGCGGGCGTGGGCTACGTGCTCGGCACCCGGGCGGGCCGTGCGCAGTTCGAGAAGATCAAGGGCTGGGCCTCCGACGCGTGGCACGACCCGCGCGTGCAGTCCACGGTCGACGACCTCGAGTCGACGGCGACGCGGTTCGCCAAGGACCAGGGGGTCGCGCTGAAGGACAAGGCCGTCGACGCGGTGAAGAGCGCGGTGTCCCGCTCCTCGGACGACGACGCCGGCAGCCCCGGCACGGCCGGCACCCCCGGTACGCCGGTCAACCCGGGCGTCCCGGAGACGCCGCCGCCGGCGAGCCAGATCTGAGCGGAGCGCCCCGGTGGCCGCGCGGACCTCGCTGTGGTGGGACCGGCGCCCGTCGCCGGCGCACCCGCACCACCTCGCACCCGGCGAGGGCGCGCACCCGGGCGACGAGCCGGTGGACGTGGTCGTCGTCGGGGCCGGCCTGACCGGTCTGACGACCGCGCTCCTGCTGACCCGGGCGGGCAGCCGCGTCACGGTGCTCGAGGCCCGCACGGTGGGCGCGGGCACCACGGGGCGCAGCACCGCCAAGGTCAGCCTGCTGCAGGGCGACCGCCTGGCCGGCCTGGCCCGCGTGCACGACGACCGGGTGGTCGCCGCGTACGCCGAGGCCAGCGCCGAGGGCAAGGACTGGCTGCTGCGCTACCTCGACGACCACGAGGTGCCGTACCAGCGGCGCGAGGCGCTCACGTACGCGACGACCGCCGAGGGGCGGGACCGGGTCGAGGCCGAGCTGGCGGCCGCGCAGCGCGCCGGGGTGCCCGTCGGCTGGCGGCGCAGCACCGACCTGCCCCTGCGGGTGACCGGCGCGATCGGCCTGGCCGACCAGGCCCAGGTCGACCCGCTGGACGTGCTGGGGGCGCTCGCGGCCGACGTCGTGGCCCGCGGCGGGCGGATCGTCGAGGGCGTGCGCGTGGTCGGCACCCGGCGCGGTCCGGGCGACGGCGTGGTCCTGCGGACGACGGCCGGCGACGTGGGCGCCGACCACGTGGTGCTCGCCACCGGCACCCCGGTGCTCGACCGCGGCGGCGCGTTCGCCCGGCTGCACCCGCAGCGGTCGTACGCGCTCGCGTTCCGGGTGCCCGGGCCGCCGCCGGCGAGTATGTCGATCTCCGTGGACCCGGACCCGCGCTCCGTGCGCTCGACCCCGGCCCTGGCCGGTCCCGGGCTGGAGCGGCCGCCGGTGCTGCCGGGCGACGCGCCCACGGCCGTCGCCCCGACGACGCCGGACCTGCTGCTGGTCGGCGGTGCGGGCCACCCGGTCGGCCGCCGGGTACCGACGGGCGCGTCCGTCCGCATGCTGACCGGCTGGACGCAGGAGCACTTCCCCGGCGCCGCGCTGACGCACGTCTGGTCGGCGCAGGACTACACGTCGGCCGACGGGCTGCCGCTGGTCGGCCGCCTGCTGCCGAGCGACCCGCGGGTGCACGTCGCCACCGGGTACGCGAAGTGGGGGATGACGACGGCGGTCGCGGCGGCCCTGGTGCTCGCCGCCGACCTGCTGGGCCACCACCCGCCGCGCTGGGCCGAGGCCTGGCGGCCGCTGGGCCGGCACGAGCTCGCCGGCCTGGGCGACGCCGCCCGGCTCAACGGGGCGGTCGCGCGCGCTGCTCGCGGGCTGGACGGCGCCGCGACCCGCTGCCGGTGCCCGGCCCGACCCGCCGGAGGGCCAGGGCGGCGTCGAGCGCACCGGGCTGCGGCCGGAGGCGGTGTGCACGGTCGGGGGCGTCACCCGCCGGGTGTCCGCGGTCTGCACGCACCTCGGCGGCGTCGTCACGTGGAACCAGGTCGAGGGCTCGTGGGACTGCCCGCTGCACGGCAGCCGGTTCGCCCCCGACGGCGAGGTCCTGGAGGGCCCCGCCACCCGCCCGCTCGCCCCGCGCGGCTGACGGCCGGCGAGGCCGCCGCGAGGCCGCCGCGAAGCCGCCGCGAGGTCGAGGGTTCGGCGGTGCGGCCGGCGTGTCGCGCGACGTGGCGGTGCGGAACCGTCGACCTCGCGGGCCGGGTCAGCGCGCCGAGGTGGGGAGGGTCAGGATCTCGGCGCCGTCGTCGGTGATGGCGATGGTGTGCTCGCTGTGCGCGGTGCGGCAGCCGGTCGCGCTGCGGAGCGTCCAGCCGTCGGCGTCCGTGACCAGCTCGTCCGTGTCCGCCATGATCCACGGCTCGAGCGCCAGCAGGAGCCCCGGGCGCAGCCGGTACCCGCGGCCGGGCCGGCCGGTGTTCGACACGTGCGGGTCCTGGTGCATGGTCGACCCGATGCCGTGCCCGCCGAACTCGACGTTGACCGGGTAGCCCGCCTCGGTCAGCACGGAGCCGATCGCGTGCGACAGGTCGCCGATGCGCGCGCCGGGGCCGGCCGCCGCGATGCCCGCGGCCAGCGCCCGCTCGGTCGCCTCGATCATCGCCAGGTCCTCGGGCCGCCGCGACGCCCCGACGACGAAGCTGATCGCGGAGTCCGCCGCGACGCCGTCGAGCAGCACGGCGAGGTCGAGCGTCACGAGGTCGCCGTCCCGGAGCGCGTAGTCCCGGGGGAGCCCGTGCAGCACGGCGTCGTTGACCGAGGTGCAGATGTAGTGGCCGAAGGGTCCGCGACCGAACGACGGGGCGTAGTCGACGTAGCAGGACTGCGCGCCGGCGGCGAGGATCATCTCCTGGGCCCACCGGTCGATCTCCAGCAGGTTGGTGCCGACGGTCGCACGCGCCTTCGCCGTGTGCAGGATGTCGGCGACCAGGGTGCCCGTGACGCGCGCCCGGGCGACCTCGGCGGGGTCGAGGATCTCGATCATGCGGGTGTCCTTCGCGCGGTTCGGATAACAATACCGGCCAGACTATACCGGGACTAGGATCGGCGGCATGGTCCGGCTCCCGCTCACCCCCGCCGAGCTCGAGCGCGGGCAGCGCCTCGGTGCCCTGCTGCGCCGCGCCCGCGGCGAGCGCTCGATGCTGGAGGTCGCGCTCGACGCGCGGGTCTCGCCCGAGACGCTGCGGAAGATCGAGTCGGGCCGGGTCGCGACGCCGGCCTTCCCGACGGTCGCGGCGATCGCCGACGTCCTCGGCCTCTCGCTGGACGCCGTGTGGGCCGAGGTCAACCGGCTCGAGCGGGACGACCGGCTCGTCTCCCGGTGACGACGAGGGCCCCGCCGGTCACGACCGGCGGGGCCCTCGTCGCGGGCGGTGGAGCCCGCTAGATCACGAGGCTGAGCAGCAGCACCACGATCAGCGCCGTCACCGACAGCACGCACTCCATCAGCGACCAGGTCTTGAACGTCTGGCCGACCGTCATCTTGAAGTACTCCTTGACCAGCCAGAACCCGGCGTCGTTCACGTGGCTGAGGAACACCGAGCCCGCGCCGATCGCCAGGACCATGAGGGCGACGTGCGTCGGCGACAGGTCGGCGGCCAGCGGCGCGACGATGCCCGCGGCGGTCACGGTGGCGACCGTGGCCGAGCCGGTGGCCACGCGGATCAGCACGGCGACCAGCCAGGCCGCGAGCAGCGGGGAGATCGGCGCGTCCGCGAGGCCCTTGGCGATGACGTCGCCGACGCCGGAGTCGACCAGCGTCTGCTTGAAGCCGCCGCCGGCGCCCACGATCAGCAGGATCGACGCGATCGGGGCGAACGAGGAGTCCACCAGCTTGCTGACCTGGCTGCGGTCGCGGCCCTGCCGCGTCCCGAGCAGCACCAGCGACACCAGGGTCGTGATGAGCAGCGCGACCAGCGGCGTGCCGACGAAGTCGAGCACCTGACCGACGCCGGACTCCTGGAAGCCCACCGTCTCGGCCAGCGTGCGGGCCAGCATCAGGACGACCGGCAGCAGGACGACGGTGATCGCGACGGCGAACGACGGGCGGCGGTCGGTGTCCTCGCGCTCGGAGCCGCCGAGGATCTCCGTCGGCGGCGCGAGCGGCACCCAGCGGGCCATGGGCTTGGCCAGCAGCGGTCCGGCGATCGCGACGGTCGGGATCGAGACGAGCAGGCCGAGCCCGAGGGTGAGGCCGAGGTCCGCGCCGAGGGCGTCGATCGCGATCAGCGGGCCGGGGTGCGGCGGCACCAGGCCGTGCAGGGCGGACAGGCCGGCCAGCGCCGGGATGCCGACGACGATCATCGACACCTTGGACCGGCGGGCCACGAGCATGACGACGGGGATCAGCAGCACGACGCCGACCTCGAAGAACAGCGGGATGCCGATGATGAACGCCGCGAACGCCATCGCCCACGGCAGGCGCTGGACGGGCGTCCTGGCCAGGATCGAGTCGACGATCTGGTCGGCGCCGCCGGAGTCGATCAGCATCTTGCCGATGATCGCGCCGAGGGCGATGAGGATGCCGACGCCGGCGACGGTGGTGCCGAGCCCCACGGTGAAGGACGCGAACGCGTCGACGTAGGGCAGGCCCGCGGCGACGGCGAGGACGCCGGCACCGAGCATCAGGGCCAGGAACGGGTGCAGCTTGAGCCACACGATGAGCAGCACGATCACCGCGATGCCGATGACGGCGGCGACGATCAGCCGGGTGTCGGAGACGGCGGGTGCGTCCTCGGCAGCGGCGGCCAGCAGCGTCGTGGCTGCGGCGGGGAGCGTGAGCATCAGGCCTCCTCAGCGGCCACGCGCGCGGTGGCCGGGTCGATGCCGAGCTCGCGCAGGGCGGCGTCGGCGACGGAGTGGGGGGACACCTCGACCGGGACCAGCACGCCGTCCTCGGCGTCGGTCAGCGGCTCGAGCGTCTGGAACTGCGACGGCAGCAGCGACGGCGGCATGAAGTGGCCGGCGCGGCCCGACAGGCGGTCGCCGATGGACTCGATCGTGCCGGTGAGGTGCACGAACCGGACCCGGCCCTCGGCCTCGCGGAGCACGTCGCGGTAGGCGACGCGCAGGGCGGAGCAGGTGACGATGGTCGACCGCCCGGCGCGGGTCTGCTCGGTGAGCCAGTCGCGCATCGCGCGCAGCCAGGGCCACCGGTCCTCGTCGGTCAGCGGGGTCCCCGCCGACATCTTGTCGATGTTGGCCTGCGGGTGGAACTCGTCGGCCTCGGCGAACGGCCAGCCGAGCCGCTCGGCGAGGATCTGGGCGGTCGTGGTCTTGCCCGACCCTGAGACACCCATCACCACCAGGTGCTGGACCTCCGGCATGGCAGCCCCTCCTTGACGTCGTTGTCCGGGCGGCGAGCGTCCGGCGCCCTCGGATCGCCCCGGGGCGCCGCACACTCTGGCACAAAGGTGCGATCTTTGGAAGTCAAAGGTCATACCTGTCGGTCGACGCCCTGGTCTGACGCCTGCCCTCCGTCCCGTGTGCGACCCTGGCACGGCTGCCAGCACCCCGCGCGCCGACGACGCCGGGACCGGCCGCTTGACCAGGTCGAAAGGGGGCACCGCGTGGCTGCGGAGGTGCTGCACAGCACCGTGCTCGAGGTGGTCGGCGCGGAGATCACCGCCGGCACGCTGCCCGAGGGCGCGGTGCTCACGCTGGAGCAGCTGCAGCAGCGGTTCGGCATCTCCCGCACCGTCGCCCGGGAGACCATGCGGTCGCTCGAGCAGCTCGGGCTGGTCACGTCCCGGCGCCGGGTGGGCCTCGTCGTCCGGCCCGCCGAGGACTGGATGGTCTTCGACCCGCGCGTGATCCGCTGGCGGCTCGCCGGGCCCGGCCGGCTCGGGCAGCTCCGGTCGCTCACCGAGCTGCGCGCGGCCGTCGAGCCCGTCGCCGCCGCGGCCGCCGCCCGGCACGCCGACGGCGAGGAGGTCGACCGGCTGCTCGCGCTCGTCGCCCGGATGCGGGAGCTCGGCGAGGCCGGCCGGCTCGAGGAGTTCCTCGCCTGCGACGTCGAGTTCCACGCGCTGCTGCTGCGCGCCGGGCGGAACGAGATGTTCGCCGCGCTGGTCGACGTGGTCGCCGAGGTCCTGGCCGGGCGCACCCGTCACGGGCTGATGCCGGCGCACCCGCGGCCCGAGGCCCTCGACGCGCACGACGCCGTCGCCGCGGCGATCCGTGCGCGCGACCCCGAGGCCGCCGAGCGGGCGATGACCGTGATCACGGCCGAGATCCGCGCCGCGCTCGGCGACCTGCACTGACCCCCCGAAGCCCGCCCCGCCCCGCCCCGCCCCGCTCCGCTCTGCCCCACCCGGACCCCGCCCCCCACCCCGCCCCGACCCCGCCCCGCCCCCGCCCGACCCGTTCGCCGAGGTAGTGCGTACGCGCCGAGGTAGTGCGGGATGTCGCACTACCTCGGCGACGGCGCACTACCTCGGCGTGAGGGCGTGGTGGTGGTGGGCCGGGGGCGTGGGGGCCGGGGGCGTGGGGGGGGGTGGGGTGGGGTGGGGCGGGTGTGGGGGTCAGGGGCGGGGGACGTTGCGGAGGTTGGAGCGGGCCATCGCCATGACCTCGCCCATGCCGCCGCCGAGGATCTCCTTGCTCATGGCGGCGGTGAAGCCGCTGACCTGCTGCCGCGTGATCTTGGGCGGCAGCGACAGCGCGCGCGGGTCGGTGACCAGGTCGACCAGCGCGGGGCCGTCGTGCGAGAACGCCTCGCGCAGCGCTGTACGGATCTGGGCCGGGTCCTCGACGCGCACGGCCGGGATGCCGACCGCCCGCGCGACGGCCGCGTAGTCGATGGCCGGGGAGTCGGTGCCGAAGCTCGGCAGGCCGTCGACCAGCATCTCCAGCCGGACCATCCCGAGCGTCGCGTTGTCGAACAGGATGATCTTGACCGGCAGCTGGTAGTGCACCAGCGTGATCAGCTCGCCGAGCAGCATCGACAGGCCGCCGTCGCCGGCGATCGCCACGACGTGCTTCTGGCCGGCACCGCCGTCCCGGGCCGCGAACGCCGCGCCGATCGCGTGCGGCACGGCGTTGGCCATCGACCCGTGCAGGAACGACCCGATGACGCGCCGCCGCCCGTTGGGCGTGAGGTAGCGCGCGGCCCACACGTTCCCCATGCCGGTGTCGACGGTGAACACCGCGTCGTCGGCGGCCTCCTCGTCGAGCAGCACGGCGGCGTACTCGGGGTGGATCGGCGTGTGGTGCTCGACGTCCTTGGTGTAGGCGCCCACCACGCCGGACATCGCCTTCTCGTGCTTCTTGAGCATCTGGTCCAGGAACCGGCGCGACTTCTTGCGGCCGACCAGCGGCAGCAGCGCGCGGACGGTCTCGCCGACGTCGCCCACGACGGCGAGGTCGGTGCGGGTCCGGCGGCCCAGGCGGGTGGGTTCGATGTCGACCTGCGCGGTGCGCACGTCGGCGGGCAGGAACTGGTCGTACGGGAAGTCCGTGCCGAGCAGGATCAGCAGGTCGGCCTCGTCCATCGACGCCTGCAGGGCGCCGTACCCGAGCAGGCCCGTCATGCCGACGTCGAAGGGGTTGTCGTACTGGATGTGCTCCTTGCCCCGCAGGCTGTGGCCGACCGGGGCGGCGATCGTGTCCGCGAGGGCGATCACGTCGTCGTGCGCGCCCCGCACGCCCGCGCCGGCCAGGATCGTGACCTTCTTGGCGCCGTCGATCGCGTCGGCGAGCGCGGCCACGTCCGCCTCGGCCGGGACCACGCGCGGCGAGCGAGGGCGGGTCAGCGTGTCGGGAGCAGGGGCCGGGGCCTCGAGGTCGGCGACGTCGCCGGGCAGCGTGATCACGGCGACGCCCGGGGCGCCGTAGGCGTGGTGGATCGCGCTGCGGATGACGCGCGGCGCCTGCGCGGGCGACGTGATCATCTCCGAGTACACGGAGCACTCGACGAACAGCCGGTCGGGGTGCGTCTCCTGGAAGAACTGCGTGCCGATCTGCGTGCTGGGGATGTGCGAGGCGATGGCCAGCACCGGGACCCGGCTGCGGTTCGCGTCGTACAGGCCGTTGATCAGGTGCAGGTTGCCCGGCCCGCACGAGCCGGCGCACACCGCGAGGTTCCCGGTGATCTCGGCCTCCGCGGCGGCGGCGAACGCGGCGGCCTCCTCGTGCCGGACGTGCACCCACTGGATGTCCACGCCGTCCTTCTGGAACCGGCGGACCGCGTCCACCACCGGGTTGAGGCTGTCTCCGACGATGCCGTAGATGTGCTTCGCGCCGGCCGCCACCACCTGGGCGACGAGCTGGTCGGCCACCGTGCTGCTGCGTGCCACGCTGCGCTCCTGTCGTTGTCGTGTGGAGCCATATTCGTCCCATGAATCGGCGCCGTGCCACCCGGGGACGCTGTCTCGCCGGTCACGCACGGCCCCTCCAGCCTGGCGCGGACCCGGCCCGGCGGCACCTCGGGCGGCACGGCACCGCCACCCGGTGCGCGCGCAACCTGGTGAAACGCTGCGCAGGATCTGTGGACGACGCCACTCACACCCCTGCGGGCTGGCACGCTCGGCACGTGGACCACATCTCGGCGGACGCCGTACGGCGCGAGCTCACCGACTTCACGCGCTGCCCCGCCTGCGGCGCACCGCTCCCCGCGCCGCGCTGCGGGCGGTGCGGCCTCGACCTCGCCGGCGCGGACGGCGTCCGGATCGCCGCGGCCTCGTACGCCGCGGCCCGGGCGCTCGACGACCGGCAGGCGCTCGTCGCCCGGGTGCGGGCGCAGCAGGCCGGTGCAGGGACCGCGGCCGGCGGTGCCTGGTACCCGGCGGGGCCGGTGCCGGTGCCGCCCCGGGGGTTCGCCGGGCCGGGGCCGGTGCCTCCGGTGCCACGGGTGCCCGTCGGCGCCCTGGGACCGGCGCGTGCCTGGACGCCGCCTGCCGGTGGCCCGCCGTCCCCCGTGGCGGGCGCACCGGTCCCGGAGCGTCCCTTCGACGTCGTGCGGCTCTTCGTGCTCGCCGGGGCCGGCCTCGTCGCCGCGGCCGCGCTGGTGTTCGCGTTCTTCGTCCTCGACGAGGCGCCCCTCGCGCGGGTCGCGGTGCTCCTCCTGGTCACGGGCTTCGCGGTCGGCGGGACGCTGGCGCTGCGGCGGATGGGCGTCGGGTCGTCGGCGGAGGCGGTCGGCGGGCTGGTCGCGGTGCTCGCCGTGGTCGACGCCTGGGTGGTCGCCGCGCTGGTGGACGGCAGCGCGCGCCGGCTCGTCCTCGCGGCGCTGCTGCTGGCCGTCGGGCTCGGGCTCACGGCCGCGGGCCTGGCCGCCCGGGTCCGCTCGTGGACCGTCGCCGTGCTCGTGCTGCCGCTGGTCCCGCTGTGCGTGGCCGGTGCGGTCACCGGGCGGTGGGCCTGGCACCTCGGGCTGCTCGCGGCCGCGCTCGTGACGCTGGTGCGCGTCGGGCACCGCCGGGCGGTCGGCGAGCGGTTCGGCGCACCGGCCCGGGTGGTCGACGCGCTGCTCGCGCTCGCGGCGCTGGGCCTCGTCGGCGCCGCGCTGGTGAACGCGCTCCTGGTACCGCCCCCGGTCGCCGCCTGGGAGACCGGTGGCACCGCGCTCGCGCTGCTCCTCGCGGCCGTGGTGGCCCGGGCGCAGGCGCCCGCCGGGCAGGCGGCGCCGTGGGTGGCGGGCGCGGCGGTGCTCACCGTGGCCGCCGGGGCGTTCGCGGTGGTGTCCGTGCTCCCGGCGCCGGCCGGTGCCGCGCCGCTCGCCGGAGCCGTGGTGTGGGCGCTGCTCGTGCTGCTCCCGGGCCGACCCGGCCAGGACCGCGCGACGGACCCGCTGTACCGCGCGCAGGTGGCCGGGGGCTGGGTGGCGGTGCTCGCGCTGGCGGGCGCCGGGGTGCTGGCGGGGATCGGCGGCACGCTCGCGCTGCTCGCCGGCGTCGGCACCGCCGCCGGATCGGGGTCGCTCGACCGGCTCGACGGCGGGGTGTTCGACGCGGACGTCGCCGGCGCCGGCGTGGGACCGGTGCTGGCGCTGGTCGTGGCGGCCGGGATCCTGGCGGCGATCGGCCGGGTGCGGCTCGCGCCGGTGGCCGCGCAGCCGGTCGTGGTGCCCGTGCCCGGCGCGGCCCCCGCCGTCCCGGCGCCGGTCACCTGGCGGGAGCCGGCGGTGCACCTGGTCGGCCGCGCCCTGCTGCCGCCGGCCGTCGTGCTGACGCTCTGGGTGGCCGCGGGCCTGCTGCGCCCCTGGGCGGTGCCGCTGCTGGTGGCGGAGCTCGTCCTCGCCGTCGCGTTCGTGGAGGGCGCGCGGTGGTTCCCGGCCGCCGGCGCGCCCGTCGGCCGTGGCCCGTGGCGCGGCACCCTGGTCGTCGCGGCTCTCGTGCAGATCGCGTTCCTCGGCGTGCTGACCTGGGTGTCGTGGCCGACGACCGCCCTCGGCGCGCTCGCGGTGCTGCTGCTGCTCCTGCGCGCGCGCCCGCTGGTCGTCACCGAGCTGCGCGGTCTCCTCGTCGCCGCGGGCACCCTCTACGGCGGCGCGGTGCTCGCCGTCCTGCTGGCCGGCTGGGCGGGGTGGGACGCGTTCGGCGTCGTGGGCGCCGTGGCCGTGGCGCTGTCGCTGGTCGCCGCGCTGCTCACGGTCCTGCGCGGGGTCGGTCAGGCCACCTGGCTCGGCGTGCTCGTCGTGGCACCGCTGCCCGCGGTGCTCGGCGTCGCCGTGGTGGCCGTCGACCGGACCTGGTGGGGCGCGGCCGGGGCCGCGGCGCTGCTGCTGCTCGAGGCCGTCCTGCTCGACACCCGTGCCCGTCCCGTGCCGTCCTGGCTCCGGGTGCTCGCCGCCGCGCTGGTGGTGCCGACCGTGTCCGTCGTCGTCATCTGCGCCGGCGCCCTGCTGCTGCCCGGGTCCGGGTCGCCGGTGCTGCTGCCGGTCGTCGCGGTGCTCGCGGCCGCCGCGGCCGTCGTGGCGCCCGCGGTCGCGGACCGGCTGCGGCGGCGCGTCCCCGGGGTGGCGGCCGATCGGGCCCGCCTCGCGATCGAGCTCGCCTCCGCCGGCACGGCCGCCGTGGCGCTGCTGCTCGGCGTCGCGCGGACGCCCACCGGCGCCGACACGGTCCTGGTGCTCTGCGCGGTGCTCGCCGCCGGCGCGTCGGTCGTCGCCCAGCGGCCTGACCGACGCCCGGTCTGGTGGGTCGCGGCGGCGCTCTGGACCGGCGTCGTCTGGTCCGCGCTGGTCTGGTGGGGCGTCGGCCTCGTCGAGGCGTACACGGCACCCCCGGCGCTCGCGGCCGTCGTGATCGGGGCGCTGCTGTCCCGCCGCGGCGACCGGTGGCGGCCGCTCGTCGCGTCCGGCACCGCGCTGCTGGTCGTGCCGACGCTGCTGCTCGCCCTGGCGGGGCGCGACGTCGGCATCCGCAGCACCGCGCTCCTGGGGTTCGCCGCGGTCGCCGTGGTGGTCGGGCTGCTCGAGCGCCGCGCACCGGCCGGTCCCCGACCGGTGCTGTCGGCGCTGGCCCGGCCGCTCGTGCTCGGTGGCGCGGCCGCGGCCCTCGCGGGAGCCGTCCGCGCCGCGCACCTCGCCGCCGCCACCCCGGTCGGCGGCGGCGTCACCAACGCCCGGCTGTTCGGCGCGGCCCTGCTCTGGTCGGCCGTCGGGGCCGCGCTGCTCGGGGCGCTCGGTCTGCTCGCCACCCGGCGGTCTGCGACGCTCCGGCGCTGGGCGCTGGCCCCGGCCCTGGTCGCCGGCACCGTCGGGGCCCTGAGCGCTGTGCGACCGTCCTGGGCGCTGGTCTGGATCGGCCTGCTGGTCGAGCTCGCTCTCCTCGCGCTGGCCGTCGCCGCCGTCCGGGCCGAGGCCCGGCGCCAGCGCGGGGTCCTCGACACCGTCGTGCCGCCGGGCTGGACGCTCTGGCTCGCGGCACTGGCCTGGGGGATCGGGGCATGGAGCCCGCGCGAGCTGCGCGTGGAGGTGTTCGCGCTGCCGCTCGGGCTCGCGCTGGTGGCGATGGGCTGGGTGGCGCTGCAGGCGGCGCTCGCGGAGCCGGCCGCCGCACGGCGCGCGGGCGACAGCTGGCCGGTCGGCCACCGCACGTCCGCCGCGACGCTCACCCCGGGCATCGTCGCCACGCTGGGTCCGTCGATGCTGGCCATCTGGACCGACCCGCTCACCTGGCGGGCGATCCTGGTGGTGGTCCTCGCGCTGTCGTTCATGCTGATCGGCGCCCGGCAGCTGCTCCGGGCACCGCTCGTCGTCGGGGCGGCGGCACTCCCCGTCGCGGTGGTCAGCGTGTTCGCGGCGCAGATCGGCCGCACCATCTCCGCCGGGCCGTGGCTGCTGACCCTGCTCGCCGCGGGCGGGCTGCTGCTGGTGCTGGGCATCTTCGCCGAGCGCCGTCGCTCCGCCGCGCACGACGGCGACGCCGCCGGCGAGCCCCGCGCGCTGCGCTGACGCTCCACGTCGAGCGGGCACGGAACACGTCGAGCGGGTATCCGCTGGGTGCTCGCTCGACGTGTCGGCAGCACACTCGCGATCGCGCGGGCCGCGCGGGCCGCGCGGGCCGCGCGGGCCGCGCGGGCGGGGCGGAGCCTCAGTTCCCGCGGGCGTCCCCGGGCAGGGGCATCGCCGCGACGGGCGTGGTCGCGTCGAGACCCGTGGTCCCGGCGCGGAGCGTGCGCAGCGACGCCAGCACGGCGACCACGGCGAGCGCCGCCGCGCCGACCACGACCAGGTACCCGCCGTGCGAGCCCTGCCGGTCGATCAGGCTGCCCGCGACCCAGGACCCGACGGACACGCCGACGCCGAGCGAGGTGCCGACCCAGGTCAGCCCCTCGGTGAGCCGCTCGCGCGCGACGAAGTGCTGCACCAGCGCGTTGCCGTTGATCAGGGTGGGCGCGATGGCGAACCCGGCGACGAACATGACCACCGCCAGCACGACCATCGACGACACCACCACGAACAGCGCCGCGCCGACCGCCAGCGCCACGATGCCGATCGTGAACCGGCGCCACAGCGGCGTCGTCCAGTGCCGCGCGCCGTACAGCAGGCCGGAGATCAGCGACCCGCACGCGAACACGGCCAGCACCACGCCGGCGAGCCCGGGCCGGCCCGCCTCCTCGGCGAAGGCCACGGTGCTGACGTCGGTGGCGCCGAAGATCGAGCCCATGGCGACGAACACGACCGCCAGCACGACCATCCCGCCGGACCGCATCACCGAGGTCCGGCGCACGGGGGTGCCGTCGGGAGCGGTGACGCCGTCGGCCCGCGGGTGCGGGGGCGGCTGGGTCCGGCGCTGCGCGAGGAACCAGAACCCGCCGGCGACCATGCCGACCACGGGCACGACGAGTCCGGCGGACGGCGCGACGGACGTGGCCAGCGTCGTCGCGAGGATCGGGCCGACGACGAACACGAGCTCGTCCAGGGCCGACTCCAGCGAGTACGCGGTGTGCACGGCGCGCGGGTCGTCCAGGACGTACGACCAGCGGGCGCGGACCAGGGCGCCGAAGGACCCGACGGTCGCGCCGACCAGCACGGCGGTGGCGTAGAGCGTCCAGACGGGTGCGCCCGCCGTCGCGCACAGCACCAGCGCGACCAGCGCGGAGGCGGAGATGCCGATCGCCGGCCGCATCACCCGGGCCTGCCCGTGCTGGTCGACGAGGCGGGCGAGCTGCGGCGAGCACACGGCCTGCGCGAGCACGCAGACCGCCGACACGCTGCCGGCCAGGCCGTACGAGTCGTACAGCGCCTCGACCATCAGGACGATGCCGATGCCGACCATGGACATCGGGAGCCGGGCGACGACGCCGGCTGCGGAGAACGACAGCGCCCCCGGGCGGGAGAGCACGTCGCGGTAGGGCCCCAGCACGGCGTCAGTCTCGCACCCGCCGCCGACGCCGCGCGCCGGCATATCGGCCCCGACGGATACTCGGGGCATGACGACGTACACCGTGACCGACCTGCCCGCCGACGACCGGTTCGAGATCCGCGACGCCGAGGGCACCGTGCTGGGGGTGGCCTCGTACCGGCGTGCCCCCGGCGTCGTGGTGTTCACGCACACGGAGGTCGACCCCCGGCACGAGGGGCACGGCGTCGGCACGACGCTGGTCCGCGAGGCGCTGGACACCGTGCGGGCGGCGGGGATGCGGATCGAGCCGCAGTGCCCGTTCGTCCGGGACTTCGTGGCGGAGCACGCCGAGTACGCGGACCTGGTGGCCGACCCCGCGCGCTGACGGTGCCGGCCCGCCGTGACGGGTCAGCCGAGCAGCTCGCCCACCGGCGTCCGGTCCAGGTCGCGCAGCAGCGCCGCGGCGTCCTCGACGACCGTCCGGGCGCCGGCGTCCCGCAGCTCGGCCTCGGACGTCCCGCCGGAGAGCACCCCGACGCACACGACCCCGGCCCGCTCCGCGGCCTGCACGTCCCAGACCGCGTCGCCGACGAACACCGCCCGCTCGGCGGGGACACCGGCGAGGTCGAGCGCGGCCTGGACCAGGTCGGGCTCGGGCTTGGCCTCCTCGACGTCCTCCGCGCCGGTGACCTGCACCAGGTCGTCGACGTCGAGCACGGCGCGCAGCTTCTCGACCTCCTCCGGGGCGGCCGACGTCGACAGCACGACGCGCAGCCCGCGGTCCGCGAGCGTCCGCACCAGGTCGCGCGCGCCGTCGAAGGCCCGCAGCTGGTCGGCGAGCTCGGCGTAGTGCGCGGTGTGCCGCTCCTTGACGTCGTCGGCGAGCCGGTCCGCGTCGTCGCCCAGCAGCTCGGCGAGCAGGCGGCCGGAGCCCATGCCGATGCGCCGGTGGATGCGCCACGCGTCGACGGGGTGGCCGGCCTCCGCGAACGCCAGCGTCCACGCGTGCACGTGCAGGAAGTTGGAGTCGACGAGGGTCCCGTCGATGTCGAAGAGCACGGCGGCGGGCGTGGCACGGTCGGTCATGCGTCCGGTCTAGCGGCTACGTGCCCGGCCCGCGACCCGGCGGGACGGGCGGCGCACGCCGGGCGCACGTCGCGACCGGCGGCTACGGTGCGGCGGTGCCCCGCCCCGCCGCCGACCGCCCCGCCGCCGACCGCCCCGCCGTCGACCGCCCCGCCGTCCCCGCCCCGCCGGCTGCCGGCGGCACCCGCCCCCGCGGCTGGGCCGTGGCCTCGGCGGTGGCCGCCCCGGTCGCGATGATCGGCGGCTGGACGCTGGCGGCGGCGCTGCAGCCGGGGTTCGACCCGGTGCGCGCGACGATCAGCGAGCTCGCGACGGCGGCCGTCGCGCACCCCGGGGTGATGACTGCGGGCCTGCTGGTCACGGGTGCCGCGCACGGGGTGACGGCCGCGGGGCTGCGCGGCGTCCCGGTGCCCGGGCGGCTGCTGCTCGCGCTGGGCGGCCTGGGGACGGCCGCCGTCGGCCTGCTGCCGGTCGACCGGGTGCCCGCCGGCCACGGCGTGGCGGCGGGGATCGCGTTCGGGGCGCTGGCGCTGTGGCCCGCGGCGTCGGCACGGCGGCGGGGCCGGGGCGCGCTGCGACCCGCGGTCGCCCTGGCGGCGAGCGGGGTGCTGCTGGGGCTGCTGGCCTGGTTCGTCGTCGAGCTGACCGGCGGCGGGGGTCGGGTCGGCCTCAGCGAGCGCGCGCTCGCCGGGGCGCAGTCGCTCGCACCGCTGGCGTGCGTCCTCGCCCTGCGCCGGGCGGCGCGCCGCTGACCGGCACGCCGCCCGCGCGGGTGCGGTCCGTCAGGGGTTGAGGAACGAGGCGGGGTCCTGGTCGCTCGTGCTCGCGTCGGGCATCGAGCGTGCGACCTCGTCGTCGCTGATCTCCTCGTCGCGGACCTCGTCCACGTCGGGGTCGACCAGGGCGTCGGGGAGGTTGTCCGGCGTCGTCTCGGCGTGCTCGCTCATCGCGCGCTCCTTCGCTCAGCGGGGTGGGCCGCCCACGCTAGGCGCGCGCGTGGCCGCCCGCGCGGCGAGCGCGGACGGCCACGGTGACCTGCGGACGGGCCCGGTCAGCCGAGCGCGTCGGAGACGACGTCCTTGGCCGCCTCCTGCACCTGCGCGAGGTGCTCGGGGCTGACGAACGACTCGGCGTAGATCTTGTAGACGTTCTCGGTGCCCGACGGCCGTGCGGCGAACCAGGCGTTCTCCGTCGTCACCTTGAGGCCGCCGATCGGGGCGTCGTTGCCGGGCGCCGACGTGAGCTTGGCGGTGATGTCCTCGCCGGCCAGGGTGGTCGCGGTGACCTGCTCGGGCGACAGCTTCGCGAGCGTGGCCTTCTGCTCGAGGGTGGCCGGGGCGTCGACCCGGGCGTACCAGGACTCGCCGAACCCGGCGACCAGGTCCGCGTGGTGCTGCGACGGCGACTTCCCGGTGGTCGCGAGGATCTCCGAGGCCAGCAGCGCCAGGATGATGCCGTCCTTGTCCGTGGTCCACACCGTGCCGTCGGTGCGCAGGAACGACGCGCCCGCCGACTCCTCGCCGCCGAACCCGACCGAGCCGTCGAGCAGGCCGGGCACGAACCACTTGAAGCCGACCGGGACCTCCAGCAGCCGGCGGCCCAGGCTGCCCGCCACCCGGTCGATCAGCGACGACGAGACCAGCGTCTTGCCGATGGCGGCGTCCGCGGGCCAGCCGGGTCGCGCGCCGCCGTACAGGTAGCCGATCGCCACGGCGAGGAAGTGGTTCGGGTTCATCAGGCCGGCGTCGGGGGTGACGATGCCGTGCCGGTCGGAGTCCGCGTCGTTGCCGGTCGCGATGTCGTACGGGGCGTCCCCGCTCATCGCGGTCACCAGCGAGGCCATCGCCGACGGCGACGAGCAGTCCATCCGGATCTTGCCGTCCCAGTCGAGCGTCATGAACGACCACTGCGGGTCGACCCGCGGGTTCACGACGGTCAGGTCCAGGCCGTAGCGCTCGGCGATGGCGCCCCAGTACTCCACGGACGCGCCGCCGAGCGGGTCCGCGCCGATCCGCACGCCGGCGGACCGGATCGCGTCCAGGTCCAGCACGTGCCGCAGGTCGTCGACGTAGGCGCCGAGGAAGTCGTGCTTGCGCGTCGTGTCGGCGGCGAGCGCCGCGTCCAGGCTCACGCGCGCCACGCGGTCCACCCCGGACGCCAGCAGCTCGTTGGCGCGGTCGGCGATCCACTTCGTGGCCTCGGAGCCGGCGGGTCCGCCGTGCGGCGGGTTGTACTTGAACCCGCCGTCGCGCGGCGGGTTGTGCGACGGGGTCACGACGATGCCGTCGGCCAGGCCCGGCCCGGTGGCGCGGACGCCCTCGGACGTCGCCGCGCCGTTGTGCAGCAGGATCGCGTGCGACACCGCGGGGGTCGGGGTCCACGAGTCGCGGGCGTCCACCCGCACCTCGACGCCGGCCGCGGCCAGCACCTCGAGCGCCGTGCGCCATGCCGGCTCGGACAGCCCGTGGGTGTCGCGGCCGATGAACAGCGGGCCGTCGGTCCCCTGGCTGCGGCGGTACTCGACGATCGCGGCGGTGATCGCCACGATGTGCAGCTCGTTGAACGCGCCGTCGAGGCTGGAGCCGCGGTGACCGCTCGTGCCGAACACCACGCGCTGCGCGGGATCGTCGAGGTCGGGGCGGCGGTCGTGGTAGGCGGCGAGCAGCGCCTCCACGTCCACGAGGTCGGACGGCTGGGCGGGGGTTCCGGCGCGCGGGTCCATGGCCCCGATCCTGCCATCGAAGCGTCGTCGGCGGCGGTTTCCGCGGCGCCCGGTCGTGGCGCGGGTCGGTACGCTGACGGACATGCCTTCTTCTGTCGAGTTCGTGCTGCGTCCCTTCGAGGGCCTCCCCGGTGAGCCCGACTGGGTCGCCCTGCGCGAGCTGGTGCCCGCCGCCACCGCGACCGCCCGCACCAACGCCGAGCACGGTGCGCGCGACGTCACCGTCACCACCGTCCTGCCCGACGGCTGGGCCGCGCTGCACCGCGCCGACGGCGTCGTGCTGCTCGCGCTGCAGGTCGTCGGCGGCTCCGGCGACGCCAGCCGCGACCTCGCCGCCGCGCTGCTGGAGGCGCTCGACTCCGAGCCCGGCACCGCGGTGCAGACCTTCGGCCTGGCCGAGCCGGGCCCGCGCCTGCAGGACGTGCTGGACCCGACCGTGCCGTTCGAGGTCACGATCGAGGACAGCTTCGCCTACTGGATCGCCGCCGACACCGAGATGACGCCCGAGCTGAAGGCCGCCGTCGAGGAGGCCGACGCCGGCGTCGTCGACACCAAGAAGATCGCGGCCGTCGACGCCGCCTACTGGGTCCGCATGGGTGCCCGCGAGTACCTGCGCTGGGCGCAGCCGCACGACGAGCAGCAGGTCATCGACGGTCTCGCCCGGCTGCACGGCCGTCGCGAGTCCGGGTTCGAGGGCGCCAAGTTCATCGGCTACTTCCGCTCCAACGGCCTGGTCGTCCCGGTGTGGGAGCTGGCCCGCGGCAGCGAGGCCGAGGACGTCGAGGCGCCCCTCGCCGCGTTCGCGCCGGCGTTCGAGGCCGCGCTCGCCGACACCGAGCCGCTCGACGCGAACGCGCGCCGCGCCCGCGCCGGCATCGTCGCCCGGCAGGTCACGCTCCGCTGACCGCTCGCGGGCCGTCCCCGGGAACCGCACCGGTGCTTCGGGACGGCCTGTCGCGTCAGGCGACCGACGGACCCGCAGGTGACGGGCTCGCGCCCCCGGTGTGACCGTCGTGTGGAGCGTCCGCGTGTCCCGCCCCCGCGGAGCGCGGGGAGGTGCCCGGATCGATAGGGTTGCGCTCGTGATGGGCGAGGCGGAGGACCAGACCGAGGACCGACCGGTCGCTGACGGGCCTGCCGCGGCGACCCCGCCGCCGGCGAAGCCCGCCGGCGCCCCGCGCAAGTCGCGCCGGCACCAGCCGCCGGCGCCGCTCGAGACGGCGACGACCACCACCCGCACCGGGCGCACCCGGCAGCGCGTCGCGGTCGTCATCCCGGCCAAGGACGAGTCCCGGCGCATCGCCGCCACCGTCCGGTCCGCCCGGGCGATCCCGCACGTCGACCTCGTGCTCGTGGTCGACGACGGCTCCGAGGACAACACGCAGCACGTCGCCCGCGAGGCCGGTGCCGTCGTCGTCCGGCACTCGCACAACCGCGGCAAGGCCGCCGCCATGGAGACCGGCGCCGCCGTCGTCGCCATGCGCGACGCCCCGGACCGGCCGCCGCGCCTCCTGCTGTTCATCGACGGCGACCTGGGCGACACCGCCGTGAACACGGCGCCGCTGGTGCCGCCGGTCCTGGAGGGCACTGCCGACGTGGCGATCGCCCTGCTCCCGCCGCAGCCGGGCGCCGGTGGTCGCGGCATCGTCGTCGGCGCGGCCCGCCGGGCGATCCAGTCGATGACCGGCTGGACCCCCACGCAGCCGCTGTCCGGCATGCGCTGCCTCACCCGCGAGGCCTTCGAGGCCGCCACCCCGCTGGCTCGCGGCTGGGGCGTCGAGACCGGCATGACCATCGACCTGCTGCGCAAGGGCTTCGTCGCCGTCGAGGTGCCGTGCGACCTGCGGCACCGGCCGTCGGGCAGCGACCTGCGCGGGCAGATGCACCGCGCGGCGCAGTACCGCGACGTGCAGCTGGCCGTCGCGGCGCGCCGGCTCCGTTCGGTCGGCGGGTCCCGGCGCCCCACGGCCTGACCCACCGGGCTCGCGCGAGGCTCTCGGCACCCTGGTCCTCGGACCGGGCCGACCCCTACGCTGGCGTGAGCTGATCCTGCAGCGGCGCAGGGTCGCCCGCCTCGGGGGAGAGCTGGCCATGGCACACGGCGACATCACGCACATCGACATCCCGGTCGACGACATGGAGCGCGCGAAGGCGTTCTACAGCGGGCTGTTCGGCTGGGAGATCCAGGAGTACCCCGGATACGAGGGCTACCCGATGTGGCGGGCGCCGAACCAGATCAGCGGCGGCGGCCTGGCGCCCCGGGACGACAGCCTCGACCGGCCCCGGTCCTACGTCGAGGTCGACTCGATCGACGACGTGCTCGCGAAGGTGACGGCGGCCGGCGGCCGGGTCGTCATCCCGCGCACGGAGATCAGCCCGACCAGCTGGTGGGCGTCGTTCCTGGACACCGAGGGCAACGAGATCGGGCTGTACGAGGGGACGTCGGAAGGGGACGGGACGGAGTAGGCGCGCCGGCTCGGCGGGGGGCCGACACGGGGTCGCGGGCCGGAGCGGGTCGCGGGCCCGGCCCTCAGCCCCGGCGTCGCGCGAGCCGGCTGCGGCGATCCTGCTCGCGCTTCGAGTACGCCGCGGTCCGGATCGCCTCGTCCGAGTCCAAGCCGGAGCCGAGGCCGCCGCCGACCGTCGCCGCCGACGCGACGAACCACGCGAGCAGGACGAGGTCGCCGTACCCCAGCGTGGTGCCGAGGTACCCGCCCATCACGTCCGGGTCCAGCACGAACAGGGCCCACGCCAGGTTGACGACGAACAGCCCGAGGTAGGAGATGAACACCCCGGCGGTCAGCGTCACGACCGTCGAGACGTTGTAGAGGCGGGAGCGGTCGCGGGCCTCGGGCGAGCCGTCGTCCGGCCGGTCCCACAGCCCGCCGTCGACCACGAGCCACGCCACCACGACCGCGACGGAGGCGATCGTCGCCACGACGAGCCGCCACGTCGAGAGCGAGCCCGCGAGGAGCCACACGGTGGAGTTGATGGTGGCGACGGCACCGGTCGCCAGCGCGGCGACGAGCGCGGACTTCAGACCGGGCACGAGGAGCCACGGGCGGTTGGCGAGCACCATGCCCGTCAGCAGCCGGAGGCGGCTGCCGGGACGCGGGACCCGGACGTCCTGGTCCCCGGACGCGGTCGCGTCGGCCAGCCCGCTGATGAGCGCCCGCACCGCACGGCGCGTGCGCGCGTGCATGCGGAGCCCACCCAGCGCGGGCAGCGACAGGACCGCCGTCCGGCGCGGTGCGTCCGTCGTGGCCAGCAGGTACCGGCCGTCGTCGTCGCGCAGCGGCAGCTCGGTCAGGCCGACGACGACGTCCCACCCGTGCCGGCGCGCGTGGTCCTCCAGCCGCTCGACGGCGGTGCCGACGTCCTCGGAGTCCGTGGTGAACGGCTCGCTGACGACCTCGACGTCCCACGTGGCGTCGGCATCGTCCCCGGGCGGGCCGAGGTCCTCCAGGCGGCGCGCGATCTCGGTGGGCGACTCCGGGTCCGCCACCAGGCCGACGTGGACCGGTTCCGTCGCGGTCATCCCTGCTGCCCCAGGTTGGTGACCAGGTTGACGGCGACGGCGATCACGACCGTCCCGAACAGGTAGGACAGCAGCGCGTGCGCGAGGGCGACCTTGCGGATCGGCGTGGTGCCGATCTGCGTGTCCGGGACCGCGAAGCTCATGCCCACCGTGAACGCGAGGTAGGCGAAGTCGCTGTAGGCCGGCGGCTCCTCCTGGCAGAAGTCGATGCCGCCGTCCCCGCCCGAGTAGTACAGCCGCGCGAACTTCAGGGCGAAGACCGTGTTCACCAGCGCCCACGACAGGATCACCACCAGCACCCCGAGGATCACGGTCACCACCCCGACGGCGTCGCCGCTGCTGGAGCGGACGAGCGCCTCCGCGACGGCCGCGAGGCTCACCACGGCCGCGCCCAGGACGAACGTGTCGGTGACGCGCGTGCGCGCCTCGTCCTCCGCGAGCTGCTTGGTGCCCGCCGCGTCGCGCGGCCAGCTGATCCGCCACACCCACACCAGCGCGGCGCCGGCGGTGACGGCCCAGCCGGCGAGCACCGCGATCTCCGGGACGCCCGCGACCACGGCGACCGCCGCCACGAGCAGCCCGCCGCCGAAGCAGACCAGCAGCCGGCGCGAGGACAGGATGGTCGGCGACGCACCGGTCCTGCCGCGGTGCGCGCTCACCCGCGCGCCCGCGGCCGCCCGGGCGGCGCCCGGTGCCTCACGTGCCGGGACGGAACACCGCGCGGACGCACCCGTCCTCCACCCCGTCCGCCGCGAGAACCGCGACCGTCCGTCCCGCCAGCTCGTCAGCCACGACGCGCCTCCTCACCCGTCGTCGACGGGTGCAGGACGACCTTCGTCCAGCCGTCGTCCCGGTTGTCGAAGTGCTCGTAGGCCCCCGGGGCCTCGTCCAGGGACAGCTCGTGGCTCACGATGAACGACGGCTCCGCCTTGCCGCCGGCGATCAGGTCGCGCAGCTGCCGGTTGTACTTCTTGACCGGCGCCTGGCCGCTGCCGATCTTCTGGCCCTTGAACCAGAACAGGCCGAAGTCGAACGCCAGCCGGCCCTGCTTGGCCAGCTCGTCGCCGGCTCCGGGGTCCTCGGGCACGAAGACCCCCACGGTGCCGATCCGTCCGGTGAACCGGACGGAGGCGACCAGGCGGTTCATCGTCAGGTTGGGGCGCTCCTCGCCGTCGGGCTCGTGCGCCTGGTAGCCGACGCACTCGCAGCCGCTGTCCGCACCCAGGCCCATCGTCTGGTCGAGCACGGCCTGCACCGGGTCGACCGCGGAGTCGTCGATGGCGATCGCCCCGATCGACTCCGCCAGCCGCAGCCGGTCCGGCTGGCGGTCGACCACCATGACCTTGCTCGCGCCGCGGATCGTCGCCGACAGGGCGGCCATCAGCCCGACCGGTCCGGCGCCGTAGATCACCGTCTGGTCGCCGGGCCGCACGCCGGCCACCTCGGTGGCGTGGTAGCCGGTGGGGAAGATGTCCGCGAGCATCACGTAGTCCGTCTGCCGCTCCTCGGCGTCCTCCCCGAGCCGCAGGCAGTTGAAGTCGCCCCAGGGCACCCGCAGCAGCTCGGCCTGACCTCCGCCGTACGGACCCATGTCGGCGAAGCCGTACGCCGCACCCGCGAGCGCCGGTTCCGGCTGCGCCGTCAGGCAGTAGTTGGTGAGCTGCCGCTCGCAGTTCTTGCAGTGCCCGCACGCGATGTTGAACGGGAGGACGACCCAGTCGCCGACCCGGATCTTGTCGACCCCGTCGCCGACCTCGACGACCTGGCCGAGGTTCTCGTGGCCGAACCACCGGCCGGGCTCGAAGTCTGTCCGGCCCTCGTACATGTGCAGGTCGGACCCGCAGATGTTCGCCGACGTGATCCGCACCAGGACGTCGGTCGGCCGCTCGATACGGGCGTCCGGGACGTCCGTGACGCTGACCTGCCTCGGCCCGTCGTACACGACTGCCTTCATGATCGCTCCTCGTCCTGGGATCCCGGCGCTGGTGGCACGTCGCGGTCCCTTCATTGGACCCGGCGTACCGCGCGGTGGGTATCGGCAGACCTGCCGATCCTGCGTGGCTCAGGGCTGCGGGACCGCCGGGACGTAGAGGCCCTCCCGCTCCGCGCGCACCGCGGCGAGCGTCCGCGTCGCGGCACCGAGCTTCACGAGCAGGTGCTCGACGTGCGCGGCGACCGTGCGCGGCGCCACGACGAGCACGCGGGCGATCTCGTGGTTGGAGCAGCCGTCGACCACGAGCCCCAGCACCTCGAGCTCACGGGGGGTCAGCCCGTGCACGGCAGGGCCGGCCGACAGCAGCACCGCACCACCCCCGCGCCCCGGTGCGTCCGCAGGCGCGGACAGGACCGTCACCCGCGCGTGGCCGCGGGGGGCGTGCCAGCCGCCGAGGGGCCAGAGGAACGACGAGTACACCTGGCCCGCCGCGATGCGCGCGCACGCGACGGCGAGGACGGGAGACCCCGGGGCGAGCAGGGGGTCACCCGGGACGCCTGGCAGCGGCCGGGTCCGGCCGTCCGTGCGCACGAGGGCTCCCGCCGTCACCTCCCGGATCAGGCTCGCGGCGGTGAGGAGCGCATCCAGCGGTCGACGAGCACGCGTGCCGAGGAGGCCGGGGACAGCCACGGCGAAGGGCGCGGGACCGGCACGGTCGGACTGGGGCACGGTGCTGTCGCCTCCCCCTGGGCAGCAGCGGGCCGACGAGGATCAGCGACCGGTTCCGGGTCGGAGCTCGGCACGTCGGCGACGACACGACCGGGCGGCGCGGACCGCGGTGCACCTGCGACACGCCGACCCGTCCACGGGCTCCCGCTCGGCGCGGCCAGGTTAACCACCGCCGAGCACGAGCGCCTCCGGGGACGACGAAGGGCCCGTGACCAGCGCTGACGTGGTCACGGGCCCTTCACCTGCGGAGGATGGGGGATTCGAACCCCCGAGGGCTTTCACCCAACACGCTTTCCAAGCGTGCGCCATAGGCCACTAGGCGAATCCTCCCGGCCGTAAGAGGGTACCTGAGTCGGACCGGTGCCCGGTAACCGGCCCCCGGCGACCGCCGCCTGTGGTGGGCTGGACCCCGTGCGACCTCGTGACCTGCCCGTCCGCCGCGTGCGTGCCGACGACCGCGAGCCGGTGCCCGCCGGCGCGTGGTTCGCCCGGGTGCCCGCCGTGGCGCAGGTCCTGCGCGACGGGTGGGAGCTCGGCCCGGCGACGGTGCTGGTCGGCGAGAACGGCGCCGGCAAGTCCACGCTCGTCGAGGCCCTGGCGATGGCCTTCGGCATGGGCGCCGAGGGCGGGTCGACGGGGGCGCGCAACGAGACGCGCGCGTCGGAGTCGGGCCTGTCCGGTCACCTGCTGCTCGAGCGCGGCGCGGGGGCGCCCCGGCGCGGCTTCTTCCTGCGCGCCGAGACGATGCACGGCTTCTACACGTACCTCGAGGCCAACCCCGGGCTGGTCCCGGAGCCGGTGTTCCACGAGATGTCGCACGGGGAGTCGTTCCTCGAGGTGGCCACGTCGCGGATGGTCCGGCCCGGGTTCTACGTGCTGGACGAGCCGGAGTCGGCCCTGTCGTTCACCGGGTCGCTGGCCCTGCTCGCGCACCTGCGCGGGCTGGTCGCCGACGGGTCGCAGGTGCTGCTGTCGACGCACTCGCCGGTGCTCGCCGCGCTGCCGGGCGCGCGGGTGCTGGAGGTCGGCGAGCACGGGCTGCGGGAGACGCCGTGGGACGAGACCGACCTGGTCCTGTCCTGGCGCGGGTTCCTCGACGCGCCGGAGCGCTACCTGCGCCGGCTGGACGACGGGGACTGACCGCCACAGACCCGGCACGGCCGCCCGACCCCGGGGGGTCAGGCGACCGCGCCGTCCAGCGCCAGCAGGTTCTCGACCTGCGGGGCGATCGCGCGCTGCAGCAGCACCAGGTTCACCTGCGGCTCCACCACGACGGCCAGCGCGAACCGGTCGCCGACCGGGGTGACGAGCACGGCGCCCTCGTCGGTGCGCACGGTGCAGGTGGCCAGGCCGTGCAGCTCGGCGCCGGCCGCGGTGTGGTGCGCCATCTCCAGGCAGTGCACCACCAGGGCGGCGAGCCGGTCGCGGTCGTGCTCCGGGCCGTCGTCGCTGAACGGCGTCCCGTCCCGCTGCACGAGGATGACGCGTCGGATCCCCTCGACGGCGTGCCGCAGGCTCGCCGACACCTGCATGCCGTTCTGGCGGATGATCATGCCGCGCCGTCCTCCTCGTCCTCGTCCGTCAGATGGCGAGCTCGCGCTCGAGGTTCAGCAGCTGGCGCCGGGCCATGGCCAGGTTGGCGCGGCTGCGGTCGAGCACGAGGTACAGGAACAGGCCCTGGCCGTGGTCGCTCTGCAGCAGCCGGATCAGGTGCAGCTGCGAGGTCAGGGTGATGAGGATGTCCTCGATGCCGTCCGACAGGCCGAGCGACTGCAGGGTGCGGAACTTCGCGCGCACGACCTCGGTGTTGCCGGCCGCGGCCAGGTCCAGGTCCAGGCCGCCGCCGGCGGAGCCGAGGGTCATGCCGGAGTCGAAGTCCACGAGGGCGACGGCGGTCGCACCCTCGATCGCCATGGCCGCGGTCAGGGTGGAGTCAACGGTTGCCACGCAGGTGCCTTTCGCATGCGGCGGCCAGGTGCCACCGGGGGTCGGTCGGGGGGTGGCGGCGTCGACCGCAGAGGTCGCGCCGCACTCAGCCGTATCGACAGGTGGGACGACCCCCTGAACCGGGCGGTCGGGTGATCCGACCTGCGCAGACGGGCGACGCCGCGCTCCCACGCCGGGATCCGGCGCCGTCCGTGACGCAGGCCACGGGCGCGCAGGGCGTCCGCCCGCCTGCGTTACGATGGCGGCAGACCCCTCGTGCGGCGTCATCTCGCTGAACCCCCCCAGGGCCGGAAGGCAGCAAGGGCAGGCGAGCTCTGGCGGGTGTGCGGGGGGTCCTTCGCGTCCCCGGGGGGACACGCGCCTCCCACCCCGGGCGGACGCCACCGCGGGCGTCCGCCCCCGGTCGCACCGCGACGGCGTGGGGGCCGCGACCCCGGGCCGACGCGGCGCCCGCGCCGCGCGCCGGAGGCTGGACGCATGAGCCACGAGACCCCCGCCCAGTCCTGGGGCGCGCCCGCTGCCGCGCCGTCGCCGCCGCACGCCCGGCTCGCCGCCCGCGGGGTGGTGAAGCGGTTCGGGCCGACCACCGCGCTCGCGGGCGTCGACCTCGACGTCGCCGCGGGGGAGTCGGTCGCGGTGATGGGCCCGTCGGGGTCGGGCACGTCGACGCTGCTGCACTGCCTCGCCGGCATCCTGGTGCCCGACGCGGGCACGGTGCAGCTGTCGGGCCGCGCGCTGCACGACCTGGACGAGCGGCAGCGCTCGCTGGTGCGGCGGCGGCAGTACGGGTTCGTGTTCCAGTTCGGCCAGCTGCTGGCGGAGCTCCCGGCGATCGAGAACGTCGCGCTGGCGCCGATGCTGCTCGGCACGTCCCGCCGGGAGGCGACAGCGCTGGCCGGGCGGTGGCTGGCCTCGCTCGGGCTCGCGGGCACGGAGGGCCGCCGGCCGGGCGAGCTCTCGGGCGGGCAGGCGCAGCGGGTCGCGGTGGCGCGGGCGCTGATCACCGGCCCGGAGGTGGTGTTCGCCGACGAGCCGACGGGCGCGCTGGACCAGGCCACCGGCCAGGAGGTGATGCGCGTGCTGACGGAGACGACGCGGCTCGCGGGCGCGTCCCTGGTGCTGGTGACGCACGACGCGGACGTGGCGGCGTGGTGCGACCGGCGCGTCGAGGTCCGCGACGGGCGCGTGGTGTCGGACGTGCGCCGGGACGGTGCGCGATGAGGACCGTCCTCGCCCTGGCCCCGCGGCTGCGCCGGGCCGGCGGCCGGGACGCGGTCCTCACGACCGCGCTCGCGGTCGCGGCGTTCGCGGTGACGACGGCGCTGGTCCTGTCCGTCGTCGGCGGGCTGCTCGGGTTCCTGGACCGTGCGGCGAGTCCCGTCGGCGCGTACCAGCGGGAGAACGGCGACTTCTACGTCGTGCTCGCCTGGACCGCGGTCGTGCTGCTGGTGGTGCCGCTGCTGACGCTGGGCGGGTCGGCGGCCCGGCTCGGGGTGGCCCGGCGCGACGCCCGGCTCGCGACGCTGCGCCTGCTGGGGGTGACGCCGCGCGAGGTGGTGGCGCTGACGGTGGTCGAGACCGCCTGGCAGGGGCTGCTCGGCGCGCTCGCCGGCGTCGTCGGGTACGGGCTGCTGCTGCCCGTCTGGACCCGCGTGCCGTTCCAGGGGTCCACGTTCTCGGCCGCCGAGCTCTGGGTCGGCTGGCCGGTGCTGCTGGCGACGTGCGTCGCCGTCCCGCTGCTGGCCGTCGTCAGCGGCGTGGTCTCGCTGCGCCGGGTGGTCGTCTCGCCGCTCGGCGTCGCGCGCCGGCAGACGCCGCCGGCGATGCGGGCGGTCCGCGCCGTGCTGGCCGTCGTCGCGATGGGCGGCTTCATGGTGGTCACGTCGGCGCTCGGCGCCTTCGGTGCGGCCGCCGTCGCGTTCGGGGTCGTCTCGCTGGCGCTGGGGTTCGCCGCGCTGAACCTGATCGGCCCGTGGGTGCTCGGCCTGCTCGGCCGGCTGCGCGCCCGGCGGGCGCGGACGCCCGCGCAGCTGCTCGCCGCGCGGCGCCTGGTGGACGACCCGCGCGCGACCTGGCGGGTGGTCGGCGGGCTGGGCCTGGCGGGCTTCGTGGCCGGGGCGCTCGCGGTCGTGCCGATGATCGCCTCGGCGACCCCCCTCGACGCGAGCCCGGCCGAGCGGGCCGCGAACGCCACGCTCACCGGTGACCTGGTGCGCGGCGCGCTGCTGACCCTGGTCATCACGTTCCTGGTCGCCGCGGCGTCCGCGGGCATCACGCAGGCCGCGTCGGTGCTGGACCGGCGCCGGGAGCTCGCGCTGCAGGTGCTGGCCGGGACCCCGGTGGCGCTGCTCGACCAGGTGCGCCGGCGTGAGGTGCTGGTGCCGATGCTGACCGTGGGCGTCGGCTCCGCCGCGGCGGCCGTGGTGATGATGTCGCCGGTGCTCGGGTTCGCCGGGGTGACCGACCCGTCCGGCCTGCTGCTGCTCGTCGGCTGCCTGACCGGCGGGTGCCTGCTGGTGCTCGGGGCCACCGAGATCAGCCGCCCGCTGCTCCGGTCGGTGCTCGCCGAGACGCAGGTGCGACCGGACTGAGCCGTCACCCGGACCGGTGACGCGTGCCACGGCGGGGCCGCTCGACGCGCGCATCCTGCCGTCGGCGGCGATCCTGGGTGCTCGGCGTCCAGGAGGTCCAGCGTGAGCGAGCAGCCCGAGGTGGCGACCGCGCCCGCGTTCGGCACCCCGCCCGGACGCGGTCCGCGCCCCCGGGACACCGTGCTCCCCGCCGGCACCGTCCTCGCCGGGCGGTACGAGCTCGCCGAGCGCCTGGGCCAGGGCGGCATGGCCGAGGTCTACCGGGCGCTCGACACGGTGCTCGGCCGCGAGGTGGCCGTCAAGGTGTTCCACCCCTCGCCCGCCGGGCACGACGACGACGCCCGGCACCACGCGGAGACCCGGCTGCTGGCCCGCCTGAGCCACCCGGGCCTGGTGATGATGCTGGACGCGGGCACCGCCGAGCTGCCCGACGGCGAGCTGCAGGACTTCCTGGTGATGGAGCTGGTGCGCGGGCCCTCCCTCGCCGCGCGCATCGCCGAGGGCCCGATGGCGGTCGTCGACGCCGCGCTCGTCGGGGTGCACGTCGCCGAGGCGCTCGCCTACATCCACGACCAGGGCGTCGTGCACCGCGACGTCAAGCCGGCGAACATCCTGCTGCCCGCGGCGGACCTGTCCGACACCGCCGGGCCGTGGACCAAGCTGGCGGACTTCGGCATCGCCCGGGCCCGGTCCGACGAGTCGCAGACCACCACGGGGGAGCTGCTCGGCACGCCGCCCTACCTCAGCCCCGAGCAGGCGATCGGCGGTCGCCTGACCGCGGAGTCGGACGTGTACGCGCTCGGTCTGGTGCTGGTCGAGTGCCTGACCGGCGAGCGCGCGTTCCCCGGTGACGCGCTGACCTCGGCCGTGGCGCGCCTGCACCAGCCCGTCCCCGTCCCGGAGCGGTTCGGCCCGCGGTGGGCGGAGCTGATCGGCGCGATGACCGCGCTCGACCCGCTCGACCGGCTCACCGCCACGGCCGCGGCCGAGGAGCTCCGCGGCCTGCTGCGGCCCGGCGCCGTCGGCCTCGGGGCGGCGGCCGGGGACCTCGGGTCCGCCCCGACGACGCCCCTCGCCGTCACCACGCTGCCCCCGGTCACGCTGCCGGCCGGGGACGCCCCGCCGCGGTCCGGACGCCGGCGGGGTGCGCGCGTGGCCACGGTCGCGGCCGCCGTGATCGGCCTCGGTTCCGTGCTGCTCGGCGTGAACGCGCTGACGGGGGACGCCCCCCAGGCGGGCCCGCCGGCGAGCACCGAGCCCGCCGCGGGCACGGTCGCCTCGTCGACGCCGGTGGACGAGGCGGTGGTCGCCGAGCCCGTCGTCGAGCAGCCCGCCGCGGAGCAGCCGGTCGTCGAGGCCGTCGCCGAGCAGCCCGCTGTCGAGCAGCCCGCTGTCGACCAGCCCGCGGCCGAGACCGAGTCGTCCGGGCGTCCGGACACCCCGGGGCGACCGGCCGACGCGGCGGAGCGCGCGCTCGAGAAGGCCCAGGAGGACGCGGAGAAGCAGGCGCGGAAGGCCGCGGAGGACGCCGCGAAGCAGGCCGAGCAGGCCCTGGAGGACGCGGAGAAGGGCCCCGGGAGGCGTGGCGACGGCTGACCGGGCCCCGGCAGCCGCCACCTGAGACGGCGCCGCCCGCGTCCGCGGACCCGGTCTACGGTCGCCGGAGCGGGCCCGGAGCGGCCGGTCCCCTCGCGTGAAGGAGACCGCACGTGCCCACGCGGCGACGGTTGCAGACCTGGTCCGAGCTCCGGCCCCTCCTGCGGATGCGACCCGTCGAGCTGGACCCGGTGGCCCGCCGCCTGTCCCGCGCGTCCACGGTGCGGGACCTGCGGACGATCGCCCGCGGTCGGACCCCGCGCTCGGTGTTCGACTACGTCGACGGCGCCGCCGAGGCCGAGATCTCGCTGCGCCGCGCGCGCCGGGTGCTGCGGGACGTCGAGTTCCAGCCGTCCGTGCTCCGGGACGTCGGCGACGTCGACCTCAGCACGACGCTGCTCGGCCGGGAGGCCGCGGCACCGTTCCTCTACGCGCCGACCGGGTTCACCCGGCTGATGCAGCACGAGGGCGAGTCCGCCGTCGCGCGCTCGGCCGCCCGCACCGGCATCCCGTACACGCTGTCGACCATGGGCACGACGTCGATCGAGGGCGTCGCCGAGGCCGCGCCGGACGGGCGGAACTGGTTCGGCCTGTACGTGTGGAAGGACCGCGGCGCCTCGACGGAGCTGATGGCCCGCGCGAAGGCCGCCGGGTACGAGGCGCTGGTCATCACGGTCGACGTGCCGGTCGGCGGTGCGCGGCTGCGCGACGACCGCAACGGGTTCAGCATCCCGCCGGCGCTGTCGGCCCGGACCGTGCTGGACGGCGCGCTGCACCCCGCCTGGTGGATAAACTTCCTGACGACCGAGCCGCTGCGGTTCGCGACGCTCGACTCGTGGCAGGGCACCATCGAGGAGCTCGCCGGCCACATGTTCGACCCGACCGTCGAGCTGGCCGACCTGGCCTGGGTGCGCGAGCACTGGGACGGCCCGCTGGTCGTGAAGGGCGTGCAGACGGTCGCCGACGCCGAGCGGGTCGTCGGTGCCGGTGCGGACGCCGTCGTGCTGTCGAACCACGGCGGCCGGCAGCTGGACCGGGCCCCCGTGCCGCTGACCCTGGTGCCCGGTGCGGTGCAGGCCGTCGGCGACCGGGCCGAGGTGTACGTCGACACCGGGTTCAGCAACGGCGGCGACATCGTCGCGGCGGTGGCGCTCGGCGCGAAGGCGGTCATGCTCGGGCGCGCGTACCTGTACGGCCTGATGGCCGGCGGCGAGCGCGGCGTCGACCGCGTCGCCCAGATCCTCACCACCGAGATCGCGCGGACGCTGCGGCTGCTCGGCGTGCGGTCGCTCGCGGAGCTCACCCCCGACCACGTGCGGCTGCCGTGAGCGCCGCGCTCGCGGTGCTCGCCGGCCTGCGCGCCGCGCTCCCGGCGGACGCGGTGGTCACCGACCCGGCCGTGCTCGCCGGGCGCCGCCAGGACGGCTCGGCCACCGCCCCGACCGGGGACGCCGTCGCGCTCGTGCTGCCCGCGACGACCGCCGAGGTGTCCGCCGTCCTGGCCGTCGCGCACGCGCACGGCACCCCGGTCGTGCCGCAGGGCGCGCTGAGCGGGCTCGCCGGGGGCGCCAACGCCGTGCCCGGGGCGATCCTGCTGTCGACGGCCCGGATGACGCAGATCCGCCGGATCGACCCGGTGGACCAGGTCGCGGTCGTGCAGCCCGGCGTCGTCACCAAGGACCTGGTCGACGCCGTCGCCGCGCGCGGGCTGTTCTACCCGCCGGACCCGGCGTCGTACGCGCAGAGCACCATCGGCGGCAACATCGCGACCAACGCGGGCGGCATGCGCTGCGTGAAGTACGGGGTGACCCGCGACTTCGTGCGCTCGCTCGAGGTCGTGCTGGCGGACGGCACCGTCGTCCGCACGTCGCCGCCGACGGTCAAGGCGGTCGCCGGCCTGGACCTCACCGGGCTGGTCGTGGGGTCGGAGGGCACGCTCGCGGTCGTCACCGAGGCGACGCTCGGCCTGCTGCCCGCGCCGGGACCGGACCGCGGGGTGAGCGCCACGTTCGGCTCCGTCGCCGACGCCCTCGACGCGGCCAACGCGATCATCGCGAGCCCGCACCGGCCGTCGACCCTCGAGCTGCTCGACGACGTCGTGCTCGCGGCGCTCGCGGCGTACGACCCCGACGCGGGCCTGCCCGTGGGCGCGCGGGCCATGCTGCTGGTCATCACCGACGAGGCGGTCGGCGGCGCCGAGGACGTCGCGGCCTACGAGGCCGCCGCCCGCGCGCACGGGGCCCTGGCCGTCGACGTCGCGCACGACCCGGAGCGGCTGCACACGCTGATGCGGGCGCGCCGGTCCTTCAACCAGGCGATGCGCGCGGTGCGCGGCGGCAGCATCAACGAGGACGTCGCGGTCCCGCGCCGGCGGCTGCCCGAGCTGCTGGAGCGGCTCGCCGACATCGCGGCGCAGACGGGGCTGCTCATCGGCACCGGCGGGCACGTCGGCGACGGCAACCTGCACCCGGTGATCGCGTACGACCCCACCGACCCGGCGCAGGTCGCGGCCGCGGCCGAGGCGCACGCCCGCATCCTCGGCCTGGCCGTCGAGCTCGGCGGCACCATGACCGGCGAGCACGGCATCGGCACCGAGAAGCGCGGCGCCCTCGCCGGCGAGCTCGGCGACCGCGTCCTCGCCATCCAGCACGGCATCAAGCAGGTCCTGGACCCCAAGGCCATCCTCAACCCCGGCAAAAGCTCTGACCCCACCCCCCCCGGCCTCCTCCCCGCCCCCCGCCCCCCTCGCCCCCACAGCACGACGCCGAGGTAGTGCGACCCCCGCGAGGTAGTGCGGGATGTCGCTCTACCTCGGCGGGATCGCACTACCTCGGCGTCCGGGGGAGGCGTCGGGGGAGGGGGTCGGGGGAGGGGGGCGGGGGGAGGGGGTCAGCGGCGGAGGACCTTGCGGGCCAGGAAGTTGCCCAGGAACTGGGCCGCCTGGACCATGATCACGATCACCGCGACGGCGGTCCACGTGACCACGTCGTTGAACCGCTGGTAGCCGTAGACGATCGCGAAGTCGCCGAGGCCGCCGGCGCCGATCGCGCCCGCGACCGCCGTCATGTCGACGATCCCGACGAACAGGAACGTGAAGCCGAGGATCAGCGGGCCGAGCGTCTCGGGCACGATCACGGTCGCGATGATCCGGAGCGGGCCGGCGCCCATCGCGCGCGCCGCCTCGACGACGCCCGGGTCGAGCGCCACGAGGTTCTGCTCGACGATCCGGGACGTCGCGAACGTGGCCATGATCGCCAGCGCGGGGATGGCCGCCTCGACGCCGTACGACGCCCCGGTGAGCGCCTGGGTCAGCGGCCGGACCGCGGTGATGAAGATGATGAACGGGATCGGCCGGACGATGTTCACCAGCAGGTTGAGCACCACGAACACCGGCCGGTTGGCCAGGATGTTCCCCTTGCGGGTCACGTAGAGCGCGATGCCGAGCAGCAGGCCCGCGAGCCCGCCGATCGCCAGGGCGGCGATCGCCATCTGCAGGGTCTCGCCGAGGGCCTGCCAGAGCTCGGGCCACAGGCTGACGCCGTTGCTGTTCACGCGGTCACCCCCTCGGTCGCCGGGCCGGCATGGTCGCCGTCGTGCGCGTGCTCGACGACCTCGGTGTGCTGGCGCAGGTCCGCGATCAGCGCGTCGACCTGCGCGTCCGTGCCGGTGAGCGCGAACGTCAGCGAGCCGAGGGGCCGGGAGTTCACCTCGGTGATCCCGCCGAACACCACGGAGCCGTCGACGCCGTGCGCGCGGAGTCGCTCGGTGATGGTGACCCCCGGGACGCCCTCGACCTCGCGCACGGCGACCGTGATGATCCGGCCGTCGTGCCGCCCGCGCAGGCGCTCGACCACGTCGGGCCGCGGCCGGTCGTGCAGCGCGGCACCGATGAACCGCCGCGTGACCTGCTGGCTCGGCTCGGCGAACACGCCGTACACGTCGCCGGACTCGACGACCTTGCCGTGCTCCATCACCGCGACCTTGTTGCAGAGGTAGGAGACGACCGACATCTCGTGGGTGATGACCACGATCGTGACGCCGAGCTCGCGGTTGACCCGCCGCAGCAGGTCGAGCACGTCCTTGGTCGTCTCCGGGTCCAGCGCGCTGGTCGCCTCGTCGGCGAGCAGCAGGGCCGGCGACGTCGCGAGCGCCCGGGCGATGCCGACGCGCTGCTTCTGCCCGCCCGACAGCTGGTCCGGGTACTGCTTGGCCTTGTCGGTGAGCCCGACGAACTCCAGCAGCTCGGCGACCCGCGCCTGCCGCTGCGCCTTGGGCCACTTCGCGACCCGGAGCGGGTAGGCGACGTTCGCCGCCACCGTCCGGGACCGCAGCAGGTTGAACTGCTGGAAGATGAACCCGATCCCCACGCGAGCGGGGCGCAGGCCCCGCTCGCTCAGGCCGGTCAGCTCGGTGCCGTCGACGACGACCTGCCCCGACGTGGGCGTCTCGAGCCCGTTGATCAGCCGGACCAGCGTGCTCTTGCCGGCGCCGGAGTAGCCGATCACGCCGAACACGTCGCCGCGCTCGATGTCGAGCGTCACGCCGTCGACGGCGCGCACGAGGCCGGAGGAGCCCGTGAACACCTTCGTGACGTCGCGCAGGGAGACCATGGCGGTCATCGGGTCACCATCCTGTGTGGGGGTCGTCGGGGATCGCGCGTCAGCCCGCGGTGCGGACCTGGTCCTCGAGCTCCGTGAGGCTGGTCTGCAGCTCCTCGGGCGTCAGGTTCTGCTCGACGGCCGTGCCCTGGTTCTCCTCGAGCAGCTGCCCGATGACCTCGTCACGGTGGTAGATCTCGATGAGCTGCTCGTAGACCGGGTTGTCGGCGTCCTCGGCCCGGGCGACCCAGATGTTCACGTACGGGCGGGCCGTCTCCGTGTCCTCGAGGTCGGAGTAGATCGCCGTCGTCGGGTCGATGCCGGCGTCCGCGGCGAAGTTGTTGTTGACCACCGCGCCGTCCAGGTCCTGCAGCTGGATGGCGGTCTGGTTGGCGTCGACCGGGACGACCGAGACGCGCGAGGCGGCGGTGTCGATCTCGGCGGGCGTGGACAGCGCGTTGCCGCCGTCCTGCAGCTCGATCAGGCCCGCCGACTGGAGCACCAGCAGGGCGCGGGCCTGGTTGGTCGGGTCGTTCGGGATGGCGATCTCGCCGCCGTCCGGGATCTCCTCGGGCGAGGTGTAGCCCTGGGTGGTGTAGAGACCGAGCTGGTAGATGACCGTGCTGCCGATGGGCGCCAGGTCGTCGTCGGCGCTCACGTTGTAGTTGGCCAGGAAGAGCAGGTGCTGGAACTGGTTGAGCTCCAGGTCGCCCTCGCTGAGCACGGTGTTCGGCTGCTGGTAGTCGGTGAAGTTCACCAGCTCGACCTCGATGCCCTCCTCGGCGGCGAGGTCCGTGAACGTCGTCCAGTACTCCTTGCTGATGTCCGTCACGCCGACGCGCACCGTCACCGGGTTGTCCGGGTCGGCGGCCGTCGGGGCGGCGGTCGGCTCGCTGCCGGAGCAGGCAGCCAGCGCGCCCAGGGTGAGGGCGGCGAGTGCGGCGGTCAGTCCGCGCTTCCTGGGGGGGCTGCCCTCCGGTGGTTTTGCTGGTCGCGAGGCCGGGGGGGGGCGTGCGGGGCGGGCCTCGCGCCGGGTGGGCCGCGGCGGGGCCGTGGTCCGGGCGGCGGGGCCGTCGGGCGTCAGGGCCGGGGTGAGGACCCGCCCGAGCCGGTCGCGCTCGCGACGAGCGTCAGGGACGGGCGGGGGTCCGCCGCGGGGGAGCCGAGCTGCGAGGGAGCAGCGTCAGCACATTCGCTGGCGACAGCACACGAGCCCGCAGGACGCCCCGGCCATGACGCGCGACGACGGCGCGCGGCGCTCGGAAGCGGCGTGGGTGCTCACGTGCTCGACTCCTGTCCCTGAGGGGGCGGACGCGGGCGACAGTAGCACCCGTCCGCAGCGCCACGTCCGCAGGTCTCAGACCCGCGGGCGGGCCTGCGATCACGGTCCCACCCCCGCCGGGACCGCGCCAGCGCGCCGGCGGCGCCGGGCCCGCGGGGGACCCGGCGCCGTCGGCGCGTGGGTGGGCGTCAGGCGGACTCGCGGACCAGGTCCTCGAGGTCGGCCAGGTCGGACTGCAGGCTCGTCGGCCGGCACGTCCTCGACCACCGCGGTGCCGCCGTTCTCCTCCAGCAGCCCGTCGGTGACCTCCTTCGAGTGGTAGATCTCGATGAGCCTGCGCGTACACCGGGTTGTCGGCGTCCTCGGCCCGGGCCACCCAGATGTTCAGGTACGGCCGCGCCGTCTCCGTGTCCTGCAGGTCCGAGTAGATCGCCGTGGTCGGGTCGATGCCCGCGTCGGTCGCGAAGTTGTTGTTGATCACGGCGCCGTCGAGCGACTGCGCCTGCACCGCGGTCTGGTTGGCGTCGACGGGCACGACCGTCACGCGGGACGCGGCCTCGTCGACCTCGGCGGGCGGAGAACGCGTTGCCGCCGCCGGTGAGCTCGACGAGCCCGGCCGACTGCAGCACGAGCAGCGCGCGGGCCTGGTTGACGACGTCGTTCGGGATCGCGATCTCGGCGCCGTCCGGGATGTCCTCCGGCGCGGCGTAGCCCTTGGTCGTGTAGAGACCGAGCCTGGTAGATCGCCGTCGAGCCGATCGGCTGCAGGTCGTCGTCGGAGTTCACGTTGTAGTTGGCCAGGTACAGCAGGTGCTGGAACTGGTTGAGCTCCAGGTCGCCCGGCCTGAGGATCGGGTTGGGCTGCGCGTAGTCGGTGAAGTTCACCAGGCTCGACGTCGATGCCCTCCTCGGCCGCGAGGTCGGTGAACGTGGTCCAGTACTCCTGCGCCTTGTCCGTGACGCCGACCCGCACGGAGACGCGGTTGTCGGCGTCGGCGGGCGCGGTGGCCTCGGAGGCGGACGAGCCGCCGCCGGACGCGCACGCGGCGAGCGACGCGGTGGCGGCGATCGCGGCGATCCAGGCGGTCAGTCTGCGCTTCATGGGGGAGTGCCTCTCGGGGGTGGTCCCGGCGCGGGTGCGCCGGGGACGTCGGGCGTGCGGGGGAGCGGACGTGCGGGGGTGGTCGCGCGGGCACGGGGGTGTGCGGTGCGCGGCGGGCCGACCGGGTCGGGGCGGGGGGGCCCCGGCCGTCGAGCGGGTCAGACCGCGCGGGGACAGCGACAGGCGCGGGCCGGGCCCGTGGTCGCGGCGCGCACGACGAGGCGCTGCGGGTGGACGGCGCGGTCGCGCATCTGCCTGCTCCCTCTCGTGCGGCGGTCCGCCGGACCGGGCGGTCGGCGGTATGGCGGGAACCTAGCGCACCCGTCTCGGTGCGTGGAACGCCGTGTCCGCGATGTGAGATGGCGTGACGACGGGCCGCCACCTGCGCGGCGGGAGGGGTCGTCCCCAGGCCGTCGTCCGGGGGTGCCCGCGTGTCCCCGGGCCCCTCTACAGTTCTGGGGTGACGACCGCCCTGTACCGCCGCTACCGGCCCGAGACCTTCGCCGAGGTCGTCGGGCAGGACCACGTCACCGCGCCGCTCCGGCAGGCGCTGCGCAGCGGGCAGGCCAACCACGCGTACCTGTTCTCCGGCCCCCGCGGCTGCGGCAAGACGACGTCCGCCCGGATCCTCGCGCGCTGCCTGAACTGCGCCGAGGGGCCGACGGACACCCCCTGCGGCGCCTGCGCCTCCTGCGTCGAGCTGGCCCGCGGCGGCCCCGGCAGCCTCGACGTCGTCGAGATCGACGCGGCGAGCCACGGCGGCGTCGACGACGCCCGCGACCTGCGCGAGCGCGCGACGTTCGCCCCCGCGCGCGACCGGTACAAGGTGTTCATCCTCGACGAGGCCCACATGGTCTCGCCGCAGGGCTTCAACGCGCTGCTCAAGATCGTCGAGGAGCCGCCGGAGCACGTGAAGTTCATCTTCGCGACGACGGAGCCCGACAAGGTCATCGGGACCATCCGGTCCCGCACGCACCACTACCCGTTCCGCCTGGTCCCGCCGGACGTGATGGTCGGCTACCTCGAGCAGCTCTGCGTCGCCGAGGGCGTCACGGTCGGCTCCGGCGTGCTGCCGCTCGTCGTGCGCGCCGGCGGCGGCTCCGTCCGCGACTCCCTGTCGGTGCTCGACCAGCTGATCGCCGGCTCCGGCCCGCAGGGCCTGGTCTACGAGGACGCCGTGGCCCTGCTCGGGTACACGCACGCGTCCCTGCTCGACGACCTGGTCGAGGCCGTCGCCGCCCGGGACGGCGCGAGCGCGTTCCGCGTCGTCGAGCGCGTGATCTCCACCGGCCACGAGCCCCGGCGCTTCGTCGAGGACCTGCTGGAGCGGCTGCGCGACCTCATCGTGCTCGCCGCCTCGGGCGAGGCCGCGGCCGCGGTGCTGCGCGACGTGCCCGGTGACCAGATGACCCGCATGCAGACCCAGGCGCGCCAGCTCGGCGCCGCGGAGCTGTCCCGGTCCGCCGACCTGGTGAACGCCGCGCTCTCCGAGATGACCGGCGCGACGTCCCCGCGCCTGCACCTGGAGCTGCTGATGGCGCGGCTGCTGCTGCCGGCGCTGGACGACTCCGCCTCCGGGCTCGGCGCGCGCGTCGACCGGCTGGAGCGGGAGGGCGTGCGCGTCGGGTCCGCGCCGGCCACCCCTGCGGCCGCACCGGCGGAGGCGACGCCGGCTTTCGAGCCCGCCACCCCGGTGGAGCGCGTGGCGGTGGTGACGCCGGCTCCGGCGGCGCCGGGCGTGCCCCAGGCGGGTGTGGCGGAGGCCGCGGGGACCGGGCCCGCGGAGGCGGAACCGGTGCCGCCCGTGGAGGCGGAGCCCGAGGTCGAGGCAGAGCCCGCCCGCGACCTGCCCGCGGAGCCCGCGGAGCCCGAGCCTGCGGAGCCCGAGCCCGCAGAGCCCGCGCAGCCCGCGGCCGCCGCGGAGCAGCCCGCCCCGCGGCCCGAGCCCGCGGCCGTGCCCCACGACGTCCCCGCCGTCGAGCCCGTCGCCCCCGTCGAGCGCCCGGCCGGGGCCCCGGGCGGTGGCGACACCGAGGTGCTGCGCCGCCGCTGGCCGGAGGTGCTCGACACCCTCAACCGCCTGAAGAAGACCACCTGGGTGCTGATCAGCCAGAACGCGCAGGTGGTGGAGCTCGACGCGACGACGCTCAAGCTCGGGTTCGGCGCGCCCGGCCTCGCGTCGGCGTTCCGCGCGGGCTCGCACGCGGACCTCGTGCAGCAGGCCGTCCGGGAGACCCTCGGGTTCACCGTCAAGGTCGAGCCGGTGCTCAGCAGCGGCTCGGGCGCCCCGGCGGCGTCCCGGCCGTCCGGCGGCGGCCCCGGCGGCCCCGGCGCGCCGACGGCCCCGCGCACCAGCACGCCGAGCGCGGCGGAGGCCGCCGCGTCCTGGGACGCGCCGGCGGCCCGCCCGGCCCCGGTGCCCGCGCCGACGGCCGAGGCGCCGCGCGCGCCGCGGGACGCCGGCCCGGCTGCCGCCGGCCTCCCGGCCCCGGCCGACGAGGACCCCGACGCGGCCGACCCCTGGGCGTCGGCACCGGTCGTCGCCGTCGCGGCCGACCCGTGGGCCGACGCGGCCCCGGCCGGCGGCGCGCCGGAGCCCGACGCACCCGCGGGACGGGAGCGGGTCGTGCCCGACGAGGCGCCGGACGCCCGGGCGGGCGCAGCCGACGCCCCGTCCGGCGCACCCCGCGCGCCCGGCGCACCCGGCGGGGACCGCGCACCCGCCGCACCCGCCGCAGCCGCCGCCCCCGCCGCCCGCCCCCGCGCGGGCGGCGACGCCGCGCCGCCGCCGTGGGACGTCGCGGACCCGGACGACCCGGGCGCGCCCGAGCCACCGGCCGACGACTGGGTGCGCGACGCGCCGCCGGACCCCGCAGGCCCGGCCGGTCCGGCCCGCCCCGCGGGTCGGGCCTCGGTCACGCCGAGCGGTGCCGACCGCGTCCGGGCCGCGGCGCGCGCCGCGCAGTCCGGCCAGTCCGGCAAGGCCGGCGGTGCCGCGCCGAGCGCCCCGACGCGCTCGCGGTGGGCGGACGACGAGCCGTCGATGGACGACCCGGACATCGGCGCGACCGGCCTGTCCGGCATCCCGCTGCTCACGCAGGTGCTCAGCGCGACGATCATCGAGGAGCTCGTCGACGAGGGCTTCTGACCCGCGCGCCGCGTCGTCGGCCCGTGGGGGTGGCGGGCCGTAGGCTGGGGGCGTGTACGAGGGCGCGGTCCAGGACCTGATCGACGAGCTGGGGCGGTTGCCCGGCGTCGGTCCCAAGAGCGCGCAGCGGATCGCGTTCCACATCCTCGCGGCGGACCAGACGGAGGTGCGCCGGCTGGTCGACGCGCTGACCGAGGTCAAGGCCCGGGTCCGGTTCTGCGTGCAGTGCGGCAACGTGGCGGAGGAGGACCTCTGCCGGATCTGCCGCGACCCGCGCCGGTCGGCCGCGGTGATCTGCGTCGTCGAGGAGCCCAAGGACGTCGTCGCGATCGAGCGCACCCGCGAGTTCCGGGGCAGGTACCACGTGCTCGGCGGCGCCATCAACCCGATCGCGGGCATCGGCCCGGACGACTTGCGGATCAAGGACCTCATGACCCGGCTCGCGGACGGGACGGTCACCGAGGTCATCCTCGCGACCGACCCGAACGTCGAGGGCGAGGCCACCGCGACCTACCTCGCGCGGCTGCTGGTGCCGATGGGCCTGACCATCAGCCGGCTCGCGTCCGGCCTGCCCGTGGGCGGCGACCTGGAGTACGCGGACGAGGTCACGCTGGGCCGGGCCTTCGAGGGTCGCCGGCGCATCAGCGCCTGAGCACGCACCCTCCGGCCACCGGCGGGCCGTGACCTGCGGTCCCGGGTGTCGGCGGGCGTGGTTCGACCCCGAGGGGCACGATGGCGGACGTGGACCGAACCGACGACCTGCGCGTGGCGAGCGACGCCCCCCGCGTGGACGACCTGGCGATGGACCCGGAGGCCGCGGACCTGCGCGCGGTCGCCGACTCCGTCGCGCGCGAGTGCCGGTCGTTCCTGACGACCGTCACCGAGGTCGGCGCCGGCACCAACCCGGAGGCCGCGATCCCGCTGCTGCTGCTGGCGGTCTCGGACGTGCTGGCGGTGGGGGCCCGGCTGGGTGCGATCGTCGACGTGGTGCCCAGCGAGCGGTACGAGCCGGACGTCGGGCCGGACGCCGACGTCGAGCCGCTGCGCGCCGCCCTGGCCGGGGTGCTGGACGGGCTGGACGACTACGCGGAGGTGGTCGACCCGGTCCTCGGCGGGGAGGTCGGCGCCGCGACGCTGTCGGGGGACCTGGTGTCGATCACCGGCGCGCTGGTGCAGGGCCTGCGGCACTACGACCACGGGCACGTGCTCGAGGCCCTGTGGTGGTGGCAGTTCTCCTACCTGTCCTCGTGGGGCGAGCGCGCGTCCAGCACCCTGCGCACCCTGCAGACCGTGCTGGCGCACCTGCGGCTGGACGTCGAGGACGACGTGGCCGCCGAGGCGGAGTACGACGCCCTCCAGCCCTGAGCGCGCGGCGGGTCAGGCGGACCAGCGCGCGAGGTCGCCGCGCGCGCGGTAGCCGAGCTTGCGCAAGGCGTGGCTCATGTGGTTCTCGACGGTCCGCACGGACAGGTGCAGCCGCTCCGCGATCTGCCGGTTGCTGAGCCCGTCCCGGCCCAGCGCGGCGATCTCCGCCTCGCGGCCGGAGAGCCGCTCGGGCCGCCCGGGCTCGTGCGCGCCCGGCACCGCACCCGGTCCCGCGTCCAGCCCGAGCAGCTCGTGCGCGGCCGCGGTGAGGACGCGGGCGACCCGGGGGTGCGCGCGCGGGAGCGCCGCGGCCACCGCGTCCCGGTCGCCGTCGGCGAGCGCCAGCTGGAGGTCGAGGTACGGGTCGAGCAGCGGCAGGACCGCACGGGACCGGGCACGGCGCACGGCGGCGGCGCGTTCCGGGGTGAGCGGTGGCGGCGCGAACATCCAGGTGAGCAGCGCGGGCTGCAGCAGACCCGCGTCGGCGTACGAGCGGCCGGCCTGCCACGCGAGCTCGCCTGCGCCGGACCGGTCGCCGGTCGCGACGGCGAGCGCGGCGACGCCGACGGCGCGCAGCGAGCGGACCAGCGGCCGGTACACCCGCGGGGTCTGCTCGAGCTCCCGCAGCAGGGCCCGGGCCAGGTCCACGTGCCCGGCCGCGGTCTGCAGCATCGCGCCCACCGCGAGGCCGCGCCGGTAGAAGGTCGTCTCGGCCGGGCCCGCCGGCCCGAGCCGCAGCGCGCTGCCGAGCACGTCCCACGCCGTGTCGAGCTCGCCGGAGAACGCCAGCACCTCGGCCAGCACGGAGGCGTGCACGCGGATGCCGGACGCGTCGTAGGCGTCGTGGGCCGCGCCGAGCGCCGCGCGGGTGAGCCGCTCGGCGTCGTCGAGCCGGCCGAGCAGCAGCAGGCACTCGGCGCGGAGCGCGACGCGGTGGTGCCGGATCCCGGTGGCGGGGTCGTCGGCGGGAACGGGGGGGGGGGGGGGGGGGGGGGGGGGGGGGGGGCGGGGGGGGCGGCCCGCGGGGAGCCCGCAGGGGGGAGGCCGGGCCGCCCCGCCTCCAGCAGCGCGGCGACCCGCAGCAGCTCTGCGCCGCCCCGCAGCGCGGGCGGGACGGCGGGGTCCTCGGGGGCGGCGGCGACCTGCTCGGCGGGCTCGCCGTCCCGGACGGCGAGGACGAGCCGCTCCTTCAGGTCACCGAGGTCCTGCGCCCGCGGCCCGGTGGCACGCGCACCGTCCGGACGCACGCCGGTGACGTCCACCTCGTCGCTGCCGTGCCAGTCGTCCCAGCGCGCCCGGTGGTACCGGAACGTCGCGACGTCGTCGTCGGTGTCGTCCCCGGCGGTCACGGTGTCCCGGAACACCGTGGCGATCTGGTCCCGTGCGGGCCGGCGCATGAGCTGCGCGAGGTAGCGGTTCGCGTTCGGGACCGTTGGTGCGGCGAGCCACGCCGCCCGCCGCGCGGACTCCGCGGCGGCCGCGCGCTCGTGCAGGACGTCGGTGAGCCCGCTGCTCCAGCGCGGCAGCCCGGCGCCCCCGGCACGGCCGGCACCGTCGCCGCCGTCGGTGAGGAGCGCACCCAGGTCCGCCGGGGGCGCGTCCGCTGCACGGTGCTCGACGCCCGTGACGGCCCGCGCCCGCGTCAGCGCGCGGCGGCGCCGGGCCGGGGTGGCCCGTTCGCGCAGCGTCCGCGCGAGCGCCGGGGGCGTCACGACGACCAGCGCGCCGGTGCCGGCGACCGCGTGCTCGGCCACCCGGCCGAGGTCCGCGAGGTCGTCCAGCACGTCGGGGCCGACCAGCGACGCCGCCTCGTCGGGCGGCACCGGGCCGACGAGCGCCAGCTGCTCCAGGGCGTCCACCCGGGCCGGGTCCAGCCCGCCCAGCAGCAGCGCCGCCACCGCGTCCGCCGGGACGTCGGCGAGCCGGCCGTCGTCGACGTGCCGCCCGTCGACCTGCCGCAGCACCCGCGTGGCCCGGGCCGCGGCCAGCAGCGCGACGGCGACGCCGGGGTTGCCGCCCGACTGCGCGAGCAGCGCCGCCGTGAGCGCCGCGTCCGCCGGGCCCGACAGCACCGTCGCGACGAGCGCGCCCAGCGAGGCGACGCCCAGCGGGGTCAGCCGGGTCTCGGTGGGCGGGCGGGCGACCAGCAGGTCCCGGGCCCCGCCGGGCGGTGCGCGGAGCAGGTCGGTGGTCGTGGACAGGACGAGCCGGCAGCCGGTGCGCCGCAGCGCGCGGCGGACCACCCGGACGCTGCCGGGGTCGAGCAGGTCCGCGTCGTCGACCAGCAGCACGGCGCGCGGGGCGGCGACCTCCTCGGCCAGCCAGTGCACGAGCGCCGTCTCGTCCGGGGCGCGCTGCGGCGCGGACGGGTGGTCGAGGACCGCGGCGAACGGGGACGGCCCGGCGGCCGGCAGCAGGACGCCGGTCCGCCGCCGGTCGGAGAGGTCGGCCCGCAGCGCCTCGAGCGTCGTCGACTTGCCCATCCCGCGGTCGCCGCGGAGCACCACGTCCTGCCCCAGGGCGAGCCGCCGGCGGACCGTCGCGACGGCCTCGTCCGGACCGTCGCCGCTCACCGCGCCACCATGCCGACCGGCCCCCTCGCAGGCGGCGCGCGCCGTCGTCGGCGCTGATCGCGGACCCGCCCGGGGCCAGCCTAGGACCGGCGTGCGCCGCCGCGGGAGCGTGTGCGCCCGCGGCGGCACCGCGGGTCAGGCGACGGTGGTCTCCAGGACCACATCGATGTTGCCGCGGGTGGCGTTGGAGTACGGGCAGACCTGGTGCGCCTGCTCGACGAGCTTCTCGGCGGTCGCTTGGTCGACGCCGCCGATCTCGACGTGCAGCGCGGCGCTCAGGGTGTAGCCACCCGTGCCGTTCGGCAGGATGCCGATTCCGGCGACGACGGCCGAGTCCTGGATCGGCGTCTTCGCGGCGGCGGCCACGCCCTTGAGCGCGGAGTGGAAGCACGCGGCCCAGCCGGCGGCGAACAGCTGCTCCGGGTTGGTGCCGCCACCGGGACCGCCCATCGCGGCCGGCACGGCGAGCGTGAGGTCCAGCACGCCGTCGTCGCTGGTGACCTGGCCTCCGGCGCGGCCCTCGCCGGTCGACGTGGCGGTGGCGGTGTAGAGCGCGCTCATGAGGGAGACCTCCAGGTAGACGAACTAGTACGTCTATTAGAACCACGGCGCGGTCGCGCGTGCCAGACTGACGGCCGGCGACTGCGTCACACCCGCGCACGACCCGTGCACGCCCCGTACCCGCCGCCGCGGCCCGCGACAGGAGAGAGACCCATGACGCCCGCCGGCCTCGCCTGGCCCCCGCTCGCCGACCCGACGCCGGCCGCGCTCCCCGCCTCGCCGGTCGCCGCGCGCATCCTCGCCGCCGGCGCCGGCCTGTTCTACGCCGACGGCATCCGCGCGGTGAGCGCCGACCGGGTGATCGCCGCGGCCGGGGTCAGCAAGGTGACGTTCTACCGGCACTTCCCCACCAAGGACGCGCTGGTGGTGGCGTACCTGACCGCGGTCGCCGCCGCCGAGCGGGCCGCGCTGGACGCGGCGGTCGGCGCGCACCCGGGCGACCCCGGCGCCGTGCTGCGGGCGTACGCCGACGTCCTCGGCCGGGAGTCCTGCGCACCGGGGTTCCGCGGCTGCCCGTTCATCAACGCGGCCGCCGAGTACGCCGACCCCCAGCACCCCGTCCGCGCCGTCGTGGCGGAGCACCGGCTGTGGATGGTCGCGACCGCCGCCGCGCTGCTGCGGGACCTCGGGGTCGCGGACGCCGAGGCCGCGGCGGAGGAGCTGGTGATCCTGCGAGACGGCGCCATGGTCGCGGGGTACGTCGGCGGCGAGGAGCGGGCGCGCGCCGTGGCCGCGGCCCTGCAGCACGCGGGTGCGGCCGTGGTCGCCGCCCACCGGGCCGCGTGACGATCTCGGGCCTGGAGCTGTCGGTCACGGCGGTCGTCCTGCTGGTGCTGGCCGGCTTCGTGGCCGGGTGGGTGGACGCGGTCGTGGGCGGCGGCGGGCTGGTGCAGCTCCCCGCGCTGCTGCTGGTCCCGGGCATCAGCCCCGTGCAGGCGCTCGCCACCAACAAGCTCGCCGGGATCATGGGGACGGCGGTCAGTGCCGCGACCTACTACCGGCGCGTGCAGCCCGACATGGCCACGGCCGGGCCGATGGCCGCCGCCGCGCTGGCGGGTGCGGGCGGTGGCGCGGCGCTCGCGTCCCTGCTGCCGGAGGACGTGTTCGTCCCGGTGATCCTGGTCGCGCTGGTGGCGGTGGCGGTCTACACGGTCGCGCGCCCGCAGGTCGGGCGGGCCACGGAGCTGCGCTGGCACGGGCGGACGCACCTGCTCGTCGCGCTCGCGCTCGGGGCGGGCATCGGGTTCTACGACGGGCTGCTCGGTCCGGGCACGGGGTCGTTCCTGGTCATCGCCCTCGTCGGGGTGCTGGGCTACGCGTTCCTGCAGGCGTCGGCGCAGGCCAAGATCGTGAACGCCGCGACCAACCTCGGGGCGCTGGTCGTGTTCGCCGCGCAGGGCGCCCCGCTGTGGCGGCTCGGGCTGATGGTCGGGGCGGCGAACATCGCCGGCGCCTACCTCGGTGCGCGCACGGCGGTCGCCCGGGGCAGCGGCTTCGTCCGGGTGGTGTTCCTGGTGGTGGTCACGGTGCTGATCGTGCGCCTCGGGGCCGAGCTGCTCTGAGCCCCGACGGGGGCGGGCGCCCGCGCGGTCCCGCGATGCGGGCGGGGCCGCAGAGGTGGGACGCGCGCGGCCTAGACTTCGCCGCGACCCCGCCGGTCGCCGTCCGCGACCGTCCACCGCACCCGGAAAGACCCCTCTCGTGGCCCTCATCGTGCAGAAGTACGGCGGTTCCTCGGTCGCAGACGCCGACAGCATCAAGCGCGTCGCGAAGCGGATCGCCGAGGCGAAGCGGGCCGGAGACGACGTCGTCGTGGTGGTCTCCGCGATGGGCGACACGACCGACGAGCTGATCGACCTCGCGCAGCAGGTCACGCCGCTGCCGCCGCAGCGCGAGATGGACATCCTGCTGACCGCGGGCGAGCGCATCTCGATGTCGCTGCTCGCGATGGCGATCAGCAACCTGGGCGTCGAGGCGCAGTCGTTCACCGGCCAGCAGGCCGGCGTCATCACGGACTCGGTGCACGGCAGGGCGCGGATCATCGACGTGACGCCGAGCCGCATCCAGCAGGCGGTCGACTCCGGCGCCGTCGCGATCGTCGCCGGGTTCCAGGGCGTCACGCAGCACACCAACGACGTCACGACGCTCGGCCGCGGCGGGTCCGACACCACGGCGGTCGCGCTCGCGGCCGCCCTGCACGCCGACGTCTGCGAGATCTACACCGACGTCGACGGCGTGTTCACCGCGGACCCGCGCATCGTGCCGTCCGCCCGCAAGATCGACCGGATCACCTACGACGAGATGCTCGAGATGGCCGCCAGCGGCGCCAAGGTCCTCGTGCTGCGCTGCGTCGAGTACGCGCGCCGCTACGGCGTCCCCGTGCACGTGCGCTCGTCGTTCTCCACCCGCACGGGCACCCTGGTGACCGACGTCCCGACCGCAGCCGAAGGAGCACCGATGGAGCAGCCGATCATCGCCGGCGTCGCGCACGACCGCAGCGAGGCGAAGATCACGATCGTCGACGTCCCGGACGTGCCCGGCAAGGCCGCGCGCATCTTCCAGGTCGTCGCCGGCTCGGGAGTCAACCTCGACATGATCGTGCAGAACGTGTCCGTCGCCTCGACCGGCCGCACGGACATCTCGTTCACGCTCCCGGCCTCCGACGGCGCCGCCGCGACCGCCGCGCTGACGGAGCACCAGCCGGACATCGGCTTCACGTCGCTGCAGTACGACGACACCATCGGCAAGCTGTCGCTCATCGGCGCCGGCATGAAGTCGCACCCCGGCGTCTCCGCGAAGCTGTTCGCCGCGCTGTCCGAGGCGGGCATCAACATCGAGATGATCTCGACCTCGGAGATCCGCATCTCGGTGGTGACGCGCGCCGACCAGCTCGACGCGGCGGTGCGCGCCGTGCACACCGCGTTCGACCTGGACACCGCCGACGAGCAGGCCGTCGTGTACGGCGGGACCGGCCGATGAGCGCGCGCGAGGGGCTGCGCGTCGGCGTCGTCGGCGCGACCGGCCAGGTCGGCGCCGTGATGCGCCGGCTGCTGGAGGAGCGCGACTTCCCGGTCGCCGAGATCCGCTACTTCGCGTCGGCGCGGTCCGCAGGCAGCACCCTGCCGTGGCGCGGCGAGGACGTCGTGGTCGAGGACGCGGCGACGGCCGACCCCACGGGCCTGGACATCGCGCTGTTCTCGGCGGGCGGCACGACCTCGAAGACGCAGGCCCCGCGGTTCGCCGCGGCGGGTGTCACCGTCATCGACAACTCCTCCGCCTGGCGGATGGACCCCGACGTGCCGCTGGTCGTGTCCGAGGTGAACCCCGGCGCGCTCGACGAGACCCGCAAGGGCATCGTGGCCAACCCGAACTGCACCACGATGGCCGCGATGCCGGTCCTGCGGGTGCTGCACGAGGAGGCGGGCCTGCGCCGGCTGGTCGTGTCCACGTACCAGGCGGTGTCCGGCAGCGGGCTCGCCGGTGCCCAGGAGCTCGACGAGCAGGTGCGGGGTGCCGTCCAGCAGGACACGCTCGCGCTGGTGCACGACGGCTCCGCCGTGACGTTCCCGGAGCCGCAGAAGTACGTCGCGCCCATCGCGTTCAACGTCATCCCGCTGGCGGGCAACCTGGTCGACGACGGCAGCCTGGAGACCGACGAGGAGCAGAAGCTCCGCAACGAGTCCCGCAAGATCCTCGGCATCCCGGACCTGCTCGTCTCGGGCACCTGCGTGCGGGTGCCGGTGTACACGGGGCACTCGCTGTCGATCAACGCCGAGTTCGACCGGCCGATCACGCCGCAGCGCGCCTACGAGCTGCTGGCCGGCGCGCCGGGGGTGCAGCTGGCCGACGTGCCGACCCCGCAGGCCGCGGCCGGTGCCGACCCGTCGCTGGTCGGCCGGATCCGGCAGGACCCGGGCGCGCCCGAGGGCCGCGGGCTCGCGCTGTTCATCTCCAACGACAACCTGCGCAAGGGTGCGGCGCTCAACGCCGTGCAGGTCGCGGAGCTGGTCGCGGCCCGCCGGGGCGTCGCCACGGCCTGACCCGCACGCACGCACGCCGAGCCCGGGACCGCCACGGTCCCGGGCTCGCGTGCGTCCGGGCACGCGTGCGTCCGCGTGCTCGCGTGCGTCCGGGTGCCGGCCGAGGGTGCACAAGTCCGCGGACAAACCGCCCACATCGCCCGAGCTTCTGCACACTCGCTGGGCTGGGCTGGGCTGGGCTGGGCTGGGCTGGGCGCGAGGGGTTGTGCGCGGGCCCGGCTCTGTGGTTCATTAGTGGAGTAACGAACCACCGAACCAGCCGCACGCGAGGAGGTCCACCGTGTTCGACGGGCGCGACCCCATCTACGTGCAGATCGCCGACCAGATCCGTCAGGACGTCCTGCGGGGCGACCTCCAGCCCGAGGAGCAGGTGATGAGCACGACGCAGTACGCCACCACCTTCCGCATCAACCCGGCCACGGCGGCCAAGGCGTTCGCACAGCTCGTCGACGACGGGATCCTCTACAAGCGCCGCGGCGTCGGCATGTTCGTCGCGCCGGGGGCGCCGGACCGGCTGCGGGCCGAGGGGCGCGAGACGTTCTTCAGCGAGACCGTCGACCCGGTCGCCGACCACGCCCGCGCCCTCGGCATCCCGCTCGAGGACGTCATCGCCCGCCTGCGCGCGCACGCCGCCCGCACCGCCGCCGACCAGCAGGACGGGGCGGCGTCGTGAGCGCCCCGCTCGGCGTCGAGACGCGGGCCCTGGCCGTCCGGTACGGCGCGAAGCACGCCCTGGACGCGGTCGACGTCACGATCCCCGCCGGCGCGATCACCGCGCTGCTGGGCCGCAACGGGTCCGGGAAGACGACGCTCGCGTCCGTGGTGGCGGCCTTCCGCCGCCCGACGTCCGGCACCGTGCGGGTGGGGGGCCAGGACCCGTGGGAGAACGAGGACCTGCTGCCCCGGGTGCTGCTGGTCCGGGAGTCGGGCGACGTGCTCGACACCGAGTCGCTGCGCAGCAACCTCCGCTTCGTCGAGGACTGCCGTCCGGCGTTCTCGCGGGAGGTCGCCGAGCGGCTGATGGACCGGTTCGAGCTGGACCCGGCCGCCAAGCCGCAGAAGCTCTCCCGCGGGCAGAAGTCGGCGTTCGGCATCGTGCTCGGCGTCGCGAGCCGCGCGGACCTGACCATCCTCGACGAGGTGCACCTCGGTCTCGACGCCCCCTCCCGGTACGCGTTCTACGACGCGCTGCTGGAGGACTACGTCGAGCACCCCCGGACGATCGTGCTGTCCAGCCACCTGATCGGGGAGATCGAGCGGCTGGTCGAGCACGTCGTCGTGCTGGAGCACGGGCGCGTGCTGCTCGCCCAGGACGCCGACGCGCTCCGGGTCACGGGCGTCTCCGTCACCGGCCCGGCGCGCGAGGTCGAGCGGTTCGTGGTCGGCCGGACGCTGCTCGGCCGCCAGCAGCTCGGCGGCACCGTGCAGGCGACCGTGCTCGCCACCCTCGCGGACGGCGAGGCCGCGGACGCCCGCGCCGCCGGGCTGGACCTGGGCCCGGTGCCGCTGCAGGACCTGTTCGTGCACCTGACGGCCGACGGCGGTGCCGACGCCGCCCGCGAGCTCGGGAGGGCCCGATGAGCACCAGCACCCGTCCGCTGTTCCCCGCCCGCCCGGCCACCCGGCAGGGCCCCGTGCTCCGCACCACGATCTCGCTGGTCGCCTGGTTCGGGCAGGTCGCGCTCTGGTACTGGGCGATCGTCCTGGTCGTCGTGGTCGGAGCGCCGCTCGTCGTCGACGCCGTCGGCGAGCCGGGGACGTCGATCCTCTGGTTCGCGCGGCAGAGCGGGGTCTGGTTCCCGTTCTCCGTGCTGATCGGCGTCGCCACCACGTACCCGCCGGTGCACGTCGCGAGCGGCATGACCCGCCGCAGCTACGTGCGCGGCGCCCTGCTCGCCGCCGTGGGGCTCGCCGTCGGGTTCGCCGCGCTGATGGCCGGTGGCCTGATCGCGGAGCGGGCCTGGTACGGCGCCATGGGCTGGGACTGGTCGCCCCAGGACCAGGGCTGGTTCGACCCCGACGTGACGTTCGGCAGCCTGCTGGCGGCGTACGTGGCGACGTTCGTGGTCGCCTACGTGAGCGGCCTGCTGGTCGGGACCGTCTACGCCGCCGCGGGCGGCTGGTGGGGCACCCTGACCCTCCCGCTCACCGCCGGGCCGTCGCTCGTGATGACGATCCTGGTGGGCAACTCGAACGACTGGGTCCCGTTCTCCGACCTGTTCGGCGGCGACGGGGACGGCACCCCGCTCGCGCTGGTCCTCACGGTCGGCGTCGTCCTGACGGTGGCCATGGCCGCCGCCTTCTGGCTGATCGCCGCCCGCCGGTCGATCCCGCCGCGCCGCGGCTGACGTCGCGCCGCACCCCGCCCTGCTCGGCCACCGCACGCCAGACAGGAGAGTCCGTCATGCCCGGAAGCAGCCCCGTGATCCACGCGGAGCACCTGAGCAAGAGGTACGGCCGCACCGTCGCGGTCGCCGACGTCGGCCTGACCGTCGCCCGCGGCGAGATCGTCGGGGTGCTCGGCCGCAACGGCGCCGGCAAGACGACGACCGTCGAGATGATCGGCGGTCTGCGGGAGCGCGACGGGGGCACGGTCCGCGTCCTCGGGCTCGACCCCGACGGGTCCGCCCAGGAGCGGGCGGCCCTGCGGGAGCGGGTGGGCCTGCAGCTGCAGGAGTCCGCCCTGCCCGCCCGCATCACGGTCCGCGAGGCCGTGGTCGAGTACGCCGGCTTCTACGACGACCCCGCCGACCCCGACGAGCTGCTCCGCGACCTCGGCCTGGCGGACAAGGCCGGCGCCCAGTACCGGACGCTGTCCGGCGGGCAGAAGCAGCGCTTGTCCATCGCCCTGGCGCTGGTCGGCAACCCCGAGGTCGCGATCCTCGACGAGCTCACCACCGGCCTCGACCCGCAGGCCCGCCGGGACACCTGGGACGTGATCGAGCGGGTGCGGCAGCGCGGTGTCACCGTCGTGCTGGTCACGCACTTCATGGAGGAGGCCGAGCGGCTGTGCGACCGGGTCGTGCTCGTCGACGCCGGCCGGGTGGTCGCCGAGGGCACCCCGGCCGAGGTCGCGGCGCTGGTCGGGGCCGAGCAGACCCTGACCTTCCACCCGTCCGGCCCGGTGCCGACGGGGCTGGGCGCGCTGGCGACCGTGGTCGCCGTCGAGCAGGAGCACGACGGCGCCGTCCGGGTCCGCGGGACGGGCAACGTCGTGCAGGACGTGATGGTGGCGCTCGCGTCCGCGGGCGTCCGCCCCGACGGCCTGCGCGTCACGCGCAGCACCCTGGAGGACGCGTTCGTCCGCCTCACCGGCGCGGAGCCCGGCTCCGCCGCCCTCGACCTGCAGCCGACGACCCGCGTGGAGGCCTGACATGTCCGCGACCAGCCCCCGGGTGCTCGCCCAGGTCACCGCCGTCGAGGGACGGCTCGCCCTGCGCGACCCCGGCAACCTCTTCTTCGCCGTCCTGTTCCCGGGCGTGCTCCTGGCCGTGCTCGGCCTCGCGATGCCCTGGGGGTCGACCCCGTTCGACGCGAGCGACCCGCTGCTGTCGCAGATCAACGGCATCACCGGGTACACGCCCGTGGTGCTGACGCTGGCGATCGGCACCGTGGCGCTGTCCGTCTACCCGATCACCATCGCGACCTACCGCGGCCAGGGCGTGCTGCGGCGGCTGTCCACCACGCCGTTGCCGCCGTCCCGGCTGCTGGTCGCCCAGATCCTGGTGAACGTCGGGGCGCTGCTCGTCGCGGCGGTGCTGACGCTCGCCGTCGGGCTGCTGCTCGTGGACGTCGGGGCGCCGGCGGACCCGGGGCTGGTGCTGCTCGCGTTCCTGCTCACCGCGACGGCCACCTTCGGCGTCGGCTCTCTGATCGCCGCCCGCGCTCCGACGGCGGGGGCCGCGACCGGCATCGGCATGACGGTGTACTTCGTGTCGCTGTTCTTCGCCGGGGTGTGGCTGCCGCTGCCGATCATGCCCGAGGTGGTGCAGGAGATCGCCGCGTGGACCCCGCTGGGTGCCGGGTCGCAGGCGATGCTCGACGCGTGGGCCGGCGGGGCCGTACCGACGCGGGAGCTGCTGGTGATGGCGGGGTGGACGGTGGTCCTCGTGCCGCTCTCCGCGAAGCTGTTCCGGTGGCGGTGACCGGTCCGCCGGCTGGGCCGAACCTGTGGGATTCCGCAAGATTCCGTGAAATGTCAACGACATCCTGCAGGGCGCTGGTCCGGCGGCCGATGATCTGGGCATGACCCTCGCGCCGCCGGACGACCCGCGCTCCCGCGACCGCGGCGTGCCGGAGATGCCCGTGGTGGTGCGGCTCATGACGCACGCCCCCGCCTGGCTCCGCGTCGGCGGGCACGCGGCCGCGGGCGGCCGGGTGCTGCTGCTGTTCAGCGGCCTGGTCGTCGTCGTCGGCGCCCTCTGCCTGGGCGTCGACGGGCACGAGCTCCGGGTGCTCGCCGGCACGTCCGCGGCGATGCTGGCCGTCGTCGGGCTCAGCCTGCTGGTGCGCTGGCGCCGGGACTCGCGGGCCACGCTCGTGTTCCCCGTCCTCGTCCTGGTGGCCCTGGGCGTGCTGAGCCTCGCCACCGAGAGTCTCGCGACCGCGTTCGTCGGCCTGATCCCGCTGTGCTTCGTGTACATCGGCCTGTTCCACCGGGCGCGGGCCGCCCTCGCGGTGCTGCCCGTCGCCTGGGTCGTCTACGGCTCGATGGTGCCGGTGCTCGACGGCAACGTGGCGGTGCGGCTGGCCATCTACGGCATCACCTGGTGGGCCATCGCGCAGCTGCTCGCCGTCTCGGCCGCCTACCAGCGGACGCTGCGGGCGCGGCTCCGTGCCGACGCGCGCACCGACGCGCTCACCTCGCTCGGCAACCGCCGGGACCTGGACGAGCGGCTCGCGCTGGCGGTGCCCGGGGACACGCTGGTGATCGCCGACCTCGACCACTTCAAGTGCGTCAACGACACCCAGGGCCACGGCGCGGGCGACCTGGTGCTCGAGCGCTTCGGGCACGCGGTCGACCAGCACCTGCGGCGCCGCGACTACGCCGCGCGCTACGGCGGCGAGGAGTTCGTGCTGATCCTGCCGCGCACCGAGCCCGTGCAGGCGATGAACATGCTCCGGGCCCTGCGCACCGAGTGGGCGGAGGAGGGCACCGGCGTCACGTTCTCCGCCGGCATCGCGCTCATCACGGCCGACTCCCCGTCGGCGAGCGCGCTGGCCGCCGCCGACGTCGCTCTGTACAAGGCGAAGCAGGCGGGCCGGGACCGGTTCCGGATCGCCACCGAGCCGCTCGGGGCCCGTCGCGCGGGGGCACCGGTCCGCGACCGGCGCGCCGGTGACGACCGCCGCACGCCCGACGCGCACCAGGCCGTCGCCGCGCGCCGCGACCAGCACGCCGGCTGCTGACCCCTCGCCGCCTGCTGCGGGCCCGGTGCCCGCCCGTGCGGGCCGGCCTCCGGGCCCGGGATGCACGAAGGCCCGGACCGTGAGGTCCGGGCCTTCCTCACCGGTCGGGGTGGCGGGATTCGAACCCACGACCTCCTCGTCCCGAACGAGGCGCGCTACCAAGCTGCGCCACACCCCGGTGAAGCCCGCCCAGCATAGCCGACGTCGGACGGTGCTCGTGAATCGGCCACCGCCGCGGACGCCGGTACCGTGGTCCCGTGCTGCTCTCCGACCGCGACATCTCCGCCGAGCTCGACTCCGGGCGGGTGGCCCTGGACCCGTACGACCCGGCGATGCTGCAGCCCTCGAGCATCGACGTCCGGCTCGACCGGTTCTTCCGGCTGTTCGACAACCACAAGTACGCCGTCATCGACCCGGCGCAGGACCAGCCCGACCTGACGCGCCTGGTCGAGGTCGACGGCGACGAGCCGTTCGTCCTGCACCCGGGCGAGTTCGTGCTCGGGTCGACGTTCGAGCAGGTGACCCTCCCGGACGACATCGCGGCGCGGCTGGAGGGCAAGTCGTCGCTCGGCCGGCTCGGGCTGCTGACGCACTCGACCGCCGGGTTCATCGACCCGGGCTTCTCCGGCCACGTGACCCTGGAGCTGTCGAACGTCGCGACGCTGCCCATCACCCTGTGGCCGGGGATGAAGATCGGGCAGATGTGCTTCTTCCGGCTCACGTCGCCCGCCCTGCAGCCCTACGGCTCCGGCGCCAGCGGGTCGCGGTACCAGGGGCAGCGCGGCCCGACCGCCTCGCGCTCCTGGCAGAACTTCCACCGCACCGAGGTCTGACGGGCGCCGGCCGTGACCAGCCTGCTGCCGCCGCTGCCCGAGGTGCCCGCCGCCGCGGCCGGTGTCACGCCCCCGCCGGGGCGGCACCTGCTCGTCGTGCCCGAGGGCATCGCCCCGGACGAGGTGGAGGTGCTGGCCGCGAGCCGGTTCGCCAGCGCGCGCTGGGAGCGGCCGCCGCGCGTGCCGTCGGGCCGGCGGGCCACCGGTGCCGCCCGGGGTCCGGCGCCGGCCGCGACGCCCGGGGTGCTCCGGCTCGGCCGGCTCTCGACCGTGACCGGGCCCTACGCCCTGGAGCCCGGGCAGGTCGCCCGGTGGGGCCTGCCGACCGACGCCCGCGTCGCGTGGGTGGTCGACTGCCCCCGGGAGCGGGCGCAGTCCCCGGCGTTCGGGGGCGACCGCGACGGGCTGCGCCGCGCGTTCGGCAGCGAGGGCCCGGTGCGCGAGGAGCTGCGCGTCGTGCAGTGGCTCGTCGCGGCCGCGCGCCGGCTGGGCGGTGCCGTGCGCGTGGACGGCGGGGTGGTGCTGGAGCCGGAGATGGACGCGGCGCTGGACCTGACGGTGCTCTCCGACCGCTGGGTGGAGCCCGGCGTCGTGCTCGCGGCCGCGCGGCGCGTCGACTCCCGCGCCCGGCTGGACGTGCCGCCGTCGCACGAGGACACCTCCCGCCGCGCGTCGCCGCAGCAGACGGGCGCCGCGCTCGTCGCCCGCGACCGCGTGGGTGCGGGCGTCACCGACCCCGGCGAGCGACGCCGGCTGCACGCCGAGGCCGACGCCTTCGACGCGCACATGCACGTGAACCCGCCGCCGTCCGAGGCGTTCGGGATGCAGGTCGACCTGGGCGTGGACGGCATCGTCGTCGTCGAGGTCGCCGTGGAGGCCGAGCCGTCCATGGTGCTGCAGGCGCTCGACTGGGCGCAGGGCGAGGTCGTCGGCTACCAGGTCCGGTGGTCGGCGCCCGACGTCGAGGAGCTCGAGTCCGAGCGCCCGTCGCTGCCGCACCGGGTGGCCCGGGGGCGGGCGGCACGCGTGGTCCGCAGCATCGCGCGCGAGGTGCACGCGGAGGTCGGCGGGGAGATCGCCGACCTCGCGGGGTTCCTGGTCGACCCCGCGGACCTCTGACCGGACCGTCACCACCCGCCCCCTGTTGCGACCTCCCCGGCCCCGTCCGACGATGGCGGAGGACGACGCCCGCCGTGCACATCCGGCGGGCGTCGCCGCATCCCCACCCGATCGGAAGACGGAGGTGGCCCATGGCCGACCAGTACACGTTCCAGGACCCGATCTCCCAGTACCCGACGCCCGAGCCGCCGGAGCAGAGCCAGGACGGCCCGGGCCTCGACGCCGACCTGCGGCCGCACGCCGACCACGGCCAGGACACCTACCGCGGCAGCGGCCGGCTGACCGGCCGCAAGGCCGTCGTGACGGGCGGCGACTCCGGCATCGGCCGTGCCGTCGCCATCGCGTTCGCCCGTGAGGGCGCCGACCTGGTGCTCAGCTACCTGCCCGAGGAGCAGGAGGACGCCGAGGCCGTCGCGCAGCTCGTCCGCGACGCCGGCCGGAAGGTCGTCCTCGCGCCCGGCGACGTGTCCGACGAGGCGTACTCGCGCTCGCTGGTCCGCACCGCGCTCGACGAGCTCGGCGGCCTCGACACGCTCGCGATCGTCGCCGGCCGGCAGCAGTACGTCGAGGACATCGCCGACCTGACCTCGGAGTCGTTCGACCAGACGTTCCGCACCAACGTGCACGCGCTGTTCTGGCTGGTCCAGGAGGCCGTCCCGCACCTGCCCAAGGGCGCCAGCATCATCACGACGTCGTCGATCCAGGCCTACCAGCCGGCGCCGATCCTCGTGGACTACGCGACGACGAAGGCCGCCATCAACACGATCTCGAAGGCCCTCGCCCAGCAGCTCGCCCCGAAGGGCATCCGCGTCAACGTCGTGGCGCCCGGGCCGATCTGGACGCCGCTGCAGACCGCGGGCGGCCAGCCGCCGGAGGCGCTGCCGGACTTCGGCACGCAGACGCCGTACGGCCGCGCGGGCCAGCCCGCCGAGCTGGCGCCGGCGTACGTGTACCTCGCGTCGCCGGAGTCGAGCTACGTGAGCGGCGAGACCCTGAACGTCAACGGGGGGATGCCGACCCCGTGACGACCGGGCCGACGCAGGCCGCGCGCCCGCGGGGGCGCGCGTGACGGAGCAGCCCGGCCTGGAGAACCTGGACGGCGACGCGGGCACGCGCACCGCGGGGTCGGGTCACGCGGACGCGGAGGCGCCGCGTGACCCGACCCCGCGCACCGGCGGGTACGCGGACCTGCGGTCCTACGCGGTGCTGGGCGACGGGCGGACCTTCGCGCTGGTCGCCGACGACGGCCGCGTCGACTGGTTCCCCGTGCCCGACCTGGACACGCCGCCGGTGTTCGCCGCGCTGCTCGACGCCGACGGCGGCGGGCACCTGGAGCTGGCGCCGACCGTGCCGTACCGGCTGCGGCGGCAGTACGTCGTCGGCACCAACGTGCTGGTCACCACCTACGACACCGACGGCGGGCAGGTGCGCGTCACCGAGGCGATGAACACCGGCGTCGCCGGCCGGCTGCCGTGGAGCGAGCTGGCGCGCCGCGTCGACGGCCTGTCCGGGTCGGTGCCGATGGCGTGGCGCGTCGCGCCCGGCACCGTGCTCGGCACCGCCTCGCCGTGGGTGCAGTCGACGGTCCGGGGCCCGGTGCTCCGCGCGGACGGCGTGACCCTCACCGTGCGCACGCTGGGGGAGATGACCTCCGTCGTCGACGACCAGGCGTGCGCCGGGACGTTCGAGGCGACGGCCGGCTCCCGCCACCTGGTGGCCGTCGTCGGCACCGAGCGCGAGCCCGTGGTGGTGCCCGACGCGGAGGACGTCGACGCGGGCATCGACCGCACGATCGACAACTGGCGGGGCTGGACCCGCGAGTTCCACTACGACGGGCCCTGGGGCAAGGCGGTGCAGCGCAGCGCGCTCGCGCTGAAGCTGCTGCTGCACGAGCCGACCGGCGCGATCGCCGCCGCGGGGACGACGTCGCTGCCGGAGAGCCTGGCCGGCGGCAAGAACTGGGACTACCGCTACGCGTGGGTCCGCGACACCGCGTACACGCTCGACGCCTGGATCGGCTTCGGGCTCCGCGAGGAGGTGCACGCCGCGATCTCCTGGGTGCTGCGCACGCTGCGGGCGCACGGGGTCCGGATCTTCTTCGCGCTCGACGGCGCGATCCCGCCCGAGCCGGTCGCCGCCGACGTGCCCGGCTGGCGGGGCCTCGGCCCGGTGGTCACCGGCAACCGCGCCGACGGCCAGCTCCAGCTCGGCGTGTACGGCGACGTCCTCGCGGTCGTCCGCGGCTACGTCGACGCCGGCAACCTGCTCGACGCGGAGACCGGGCGGCTGCTCGCCGCCGTCGCCGACGAGGCCGCTGACGCGTGGCACCGGCCCGACGCAGGCATGTGGGAGCTCCCCGAGCAGCGGCACTACACGACGTCGAAGCTCGGCTGCTGGCAGGCCCTGCAGTGCGCGGCCCACCTGGTCGACCTCGGCCAGATCCCCGGCGACGCCGAGCGGTGGCGCGCCGAGGCGGACCGGATCCGCGCGTGGGTCGACCGGCACGGCTGGTCCGAGGAGCGCGGGGCCTACGTGATGTACCCGGGCTCCGACGCCCTCGACGCCTCGATCCTGCTGCACGCCCGCAGCGGGTTCGACACCGGCGACCGCATGAGCCGCACCGTCGACGCGCTGCGCGCCGAGCTCGGCACCGGCCCCCTGCTGCACCGCTACACCGGCATGCCCGCCGAGGAGGGCGCCTTCGTCGCGTGCGCCTTCTGGGGCGTGTCGGCCCTCGCGCTGGTGGGGCGCACCGCGGAGGCGCGGGACTGGATGGAGGAGCTGCTCGGCCTCGCCAACGACGTCGGCGTCTGGCCCGAGATGGTCGACGCCGGGTCCGGCGCCTTCCTCGGCAACCTCCCGCAGGCCCTCAGCCACCTTGCGCTCGTGCAGGCCGCGCTCACCCTGGCGCCGGCGCTGCGTGACGGCGGGACGGCGGACTGACCGACCCGCTCCACCACGACCCCGAGGAGACACCATGGACCTGGGCATCACCGGCCGCGTCGCGCTCGTCACCGGCGGCGACTCCGGCATCGGGCTCGCCACCGCGCGCCTGCTGCTCGCCGAGGGCGCGCGCGTCGTCCTGACCGACCGCGTCGCCGCCGACCTCGAGGCGGCGGTGGCCGACCTCGGCGCGGGGCCGGACCGGCTGCTGCCCGTGCTCGCCGACCTGACCGTCCCGTCCGAGGTCGACGCGCTGGTCGCCCGGGCCCACGACGCGTTCGGCGCGCCGGAGATCCTGGTGCACGCCGCCGGCGTCACCGGCGCGCAGGGCCTGTTCCACGAGATCGACGACGACGGCTGGGCCCGCACGCTCGAGGTCGACCTGCTCGCCACCGTCCGCGTCGTCCGCGCCGTGCTCGGCCCGATGCGCGAGGCCGGCCGCGGCCGGGTGGTGCTGCTCGCGTCCGAGGACGGCGTCCAGCCGTACGTCGACGAGCTGCCCTACTGCGCGTCCAAGGCCGGCGTGCTGTCGCTCGCCAAGGGGCTGTCCAAGGCCTACGGCCCGGAGGGCGTCCTGGTGAACGCCGTCTCGCCCGCGTTCATCGCGACGCCGATGACCGACGCGATGATGGACGCGCGGGCCGACGAGCGCGGCACCGACCGCGACGAGGCGATCGCGTCGTTCCTCGCGGAGGAGCGGCCGCTCATCGCGCTCCGGCGCCGCGGCGAGGCGGAGGAGGTCGCCGCGGTGATCGCGTTCCTGGTGTCCGAGCGCGCGAGCTTCGTCAACGGCGCGAACTACCGCGTCGACGCGGGCTCGGTCGCGACGATCTGACCCGCCGCCCCGCCGGCGGGCGCGAGGGCCGGCGAACCTCCGGCCGGACGGGGTCCGGGCGGGAACGGGGTCCGAGTGGGAACGCGGTTCGGACGGGAACGCGGCTCGGGCGGCGTGTCGTCAGGCGCGGGGGTCCGGGTCGTCGACCTGGTCGAGCCGCTCCGTGGGCGTGGCGGTGTCGTCGGACCGGCGGCGGGACCGGCGCCTCGGCGGGGGATCGGACGTCACCGCGCCCGGCTCCCCGTCCGGCTCTGCCGCGCCCGATCCCGTGCCGCTGCGCCGGGTCGTACCGGCGTCGCTCCGCCGGGTCGTACCCGTGTCGCCGAGCGGGTCCGCGGGGTCGATCGGGTCGAGCAGGATCGTCGCGTCGGTCGACGTCGTCGGCTCGCCGGACGCCGCGCGTGCGGTGACGGGCGCAGGCCCGGGCCCGGGCACAGGCACCGCCGTGGCGTCGGAGCCGGCGCCTCCGGCCGCCCCCGGCGCCTCGACCGCCGTCGGCGGCGGGAGCTGGATCGACGTCGTGGTCGCGGGTGCTCCGGCGGCGCCGCCGTGGCCGCGGCCGCTGGTCCGCCGGGCCACGCCGTGCGGCGCCACGAGCCGTGCCACCGGCCGGCCGTCGCGGGTCAGCGTGATCTCCTCGCCCTGCTCGACCGCGCCGACGAGGTCGACCAGCCGGGCGCCGGCGTCGTCCAGGTCGACCGCACCGGGCACGGGCGCGGGCGTCCCGGCGGGGCCGGCCGCGGTGCCGACGGCCGGTGCGGCCCGCCGCGCGTCGGCCACGCGGGTGATCGCCTTCATCGCCTCGACCAGCAGGAACACCAGCAGCGCGAACCCGAGCGTCAGCGCCCACTCGCGCGGCCCGATCGGCGCCGAGTCGAACCAGCGGTTCATGAACGGCACGTAGGTGAACAGCACCTGCAGCACCACCAGGCAGCCGGCCGCGATCCACACGACGCGGTTCCCGCGCAGCACGCGGAGGGTGAGGCTGGACTCGCCGAGGAACCGGCAGTTGAACAGGTAGGCCAGCTGGCCGAGCGCGAGCATCGTCACCGCGGTGGTCTGCGCGACGGCGTAGTCGGTGCCCCGGTCCCGCTCGATGAAGAACACCGCGAGCGTCGCGCCGCCGATCAGCAGGGACACGACGACGACGTGCTGCAGCGACTGCCGGGAGATCACCGAGCCGCCGGGCGGGCGGGGGCGGCGGGACATGACGCCGGGCTCGGCGGGCTCGTAGGCCAGGGCGAGCGACAGGGTCACGGCCGTCACCAGGTTGACCCACAGGATCTGCACCGGCGACAGCGGCAGCGTCAGGCCGAACAGGACGGCCACCAGGATGACGAGCGACTGGGCACCGTTGGTCGGGAGGAGGAAGACGACGGACTTCGCGATGTTGTCGTAGATCCGCCGCCCCTCCTCGACCGCTCGCTCGATGGTCGCGAAGTTGTCGTCGGCCAGGACGATCTCGGCGGACTCCTTGGTGGCCTCGGTGCCCTTGATGCCCATCGCGATGCCGATGTCCGCGCGGGTCAGCGCCGGGGCGTCGTTGACGCCGTCGCCCGTCATGGCGACGACCTCGCCGTGCGACTGGAGCGCCCGCACGATCCGGATCTTGTGCTCGGGGCTGGTGCGCGCGTAGACGTCGACGTCGCGGACCCGCGTGCGCAGCTGCTCCTGGGTCATCGCCTCGAGCTCGGCGCCGGTGAGCGCCTGCACGTCCTCGCCGGCGGGGACGATGCCCAGCTCGCGGGCGATCGCGGTCGCGGTGCCGACGTGGTCGCCGGTGATCATCTTGACCCGGATGCCGGCGCGGTGGCAGTCGGCGATGGCCTGGACCGCCTCGGGCCGCGGCGGGTCGACGATGCCGAACACGCCGAGGAACGTCAGCCCGGTCTCGACGTCGTCCGCGTCGAGGGAGGTGGTGGCGTCGGCGACGGGCCGCTCGGCGGCCGCGAGCGTGCGGAGCCCCTGAGCGCCCAGCTCGTCGATGACCGCCTCCCAGCGGACCGTGTCGACCGGCTCGACGGTGCCGTCGGCGGCGCGCTGGTGGGTGCAGCGGTCGAGGAGCCGGTCGGGCGCGCCGACCACGCGGATGCGGGTCCCCGCGCCGGGCACCCGGTCGAGGGTGCCCATGTACTTGGTCGCGGACTCGAACGGGAGGGTCGCGAGCCGCTCGACGCCGCTGACGTCCGCCCCCGCCTTCAGGGCGAGGGTGGCGATGGCGCCCTCGGTCGGCTGCCCGACGACGCGCCACAGCCCGCCCTCCTGCACCACGCGCGCGTCGTTCGCGGCCGCCGCCGCCGTGACCAGGGCGGCGAGGTCGGGGTGCGCGTCGAGCGGCGCGGCCACGCCGTCGCGCGTGACGCGGCCCTCGGGCGCGTACCCGAGGCCCTCGACCTGGTACGTCGCGGTCGCGGTCACCACGGTGCGGGTGGTCATCTCGTTCTTGGTGAGCGTGCCGGTCTTGTCGGAGCAGATCGTGGTCACCGCGCCCAGCGCCTCGACGGCGGTGAGCTTGCGGGTGATCGCGTTCCGCCGCGCCATCTGCTGCACGCCGAGCGCGAGGGTGACGGTGACCAGCGCCGGGAGCCCCTCGGGGACGGCGGCGACCGCGAACCCGATGGCGGCGGAGACCAGGTCGGGCAGGTCCCACTGGTGGATGACCCGGCCGATGACGAGCATGATCGCCGCCATCGCGAGGATGCCCAGGGACAGCGTCTTGCCGAACGCGGCGAGCTTGCGGGACAGCGGCGTGTCGAGGTGGTCGACCTCGGCGATCATCGACTGGATCCGGCCGATCTCGGTGCCCGACCCGGTCGCCGTGACGACGCCGACGCCGGTGCCCACGGCGACGATGGTGCTGGAGTAGAGCATGGAGGCGCGGTCGCCGATGCCGGCGTCGGCGCCCACGGCCTCGACGTCCTTGGTGGCCGGGACGGACTCGCCCGTGAGCGCGGCCTCCTCGACCTGCAGGTTGGTCGCCTCGACCAGCCGCAGGTCGGCGGGCACGCGGTCGCCGGACCGCACGCGCACCACGTCGCCGGGGACGAGCGTCTCGGCGTCGACGACGCGCCACTCGCCGTCGCGCCGGACCTGCGCGTCGAGCGACAGCATGGTGCGGATGCCGTCGAGCGCGCGCTCGGCCTGGCCCTCCTGCAGGAACCCGACCGCGGCGTTGATCACCGCGACGGCGAGGATCACGGTGAAGTCGACCCAGTCGCCCAGGATCGCCTTGAGCACGGCCGACGCCAGCAGGATGTAGATGAGGACGTCGTCGAAGTGCCCGAGCAGGCGGCGCAGCCAGCCCTGCCGCGGCGGCGCCGGCAGGCGGTTCGGCCCGTGCTCGGCGAGGCGGCGCTCGGCGTCGGTGCCGGCCAGGCCGTCCGCGGTGCTGCGGACCTCGGCGAGCACCGCGTCCGGGGGCTCGGCGTAGGGCCTGGCCGCGGCGGGGGCTGCGGGCGAGGGCGTCGTCAAGGCTGAGGTCGACATGTCACCACCTGAGGTGTTCGGCGTCCGGCCCATGGTGGCACGGCCGATCGCCCGGCACCGAGCCCTGGGGACGGCGCGACCGGCCCGTCCGCCGGTCGCGCGCGTGATCACCGGGTCGAGGGGAGCCGCCGTGGGACGTGGGTCCCACCGGGGCGCCGGGTGAGAGGCCGCCGGGAAGTTTTACGCGGTGTTCACCCGGCGAGGGTGCGGTCCGGCCGTTCACGACGGAGGATGACACTCCGTAAGTCGATCGAGGGGGGCGAGTCATGGAGATGACCACGAACGACCAGCAGACGTCCGAGAACCGCGAGGACGTCCCCTGGAGCAGCGTGAGCAATCCCCGACGCGTGCGCATCTGACGCGACGGACCCGTCCCGCCCGGCGCCCTCCGCGCCGGGCGGCACACCACTGACGACGGCCCCGCGGCTGCTGCCGCGGGGCCGCGGCCGTCCCGGACGGAGGAGATCCGTGCCCCGCACCACCCGCGCCGCTGCCGGTGCGCTCGTGACCGGCGCTGCCCTGCTCGCCGGCGGGTGCAGCCCGTCTGCGGGGTCCGGTCCCGCGCCGTCGCCCGCCGCGACCTGCGCGCCCGCCCTCCCCCCGTCGGAGGCGCTTCCCGCCGAGGGCGTCGCTCTGGGCGTGAACCCGGACTGGGGCCAGGAGACGCTGACCGAGTTCACGGCCGCGACCCGGCTGAGCCCCGCCGCCGCGGTGTCGTTCACGGACGTGCCGCTCGACGACGCCGACGACGCCGACGTCCGGGCCGCGGCCCAGCAGGTGGCGCAGGGCGGCGGGGTGCTGGTGCTGACGCTCGAGCCGCAGGACGGGCTGGCGGCCGTGACCGACGCCGTGGTGGCGGACGTGGTCGGTCTGCTCGCGGAGGTGAACGCCGGGGGCGTGCCGGTGCTGCTCCGGTTCGGTCACGAGATGAACGGCTCCTGGTACGCCTGGGGCCAGCAGCCCGCTGCCTACGTCGAGACGTTCCGCCGGCTCGCGGAGGCCGTGCACGACGGTGCGCCGGGGACCGAGATGCTGTGGGCGCCCAACTACGGCGGCGGGTACCCGTTCACGGGTGGGCCCTCCGCCGCCCGGCCGGGGAGCGCCGACCTGACCGCTCTGGACACCGACGGCGACGCCGTCCTGACCGCCGCGGACGACCCCTACGCGCCGTACTACCCCGGGGACGACGCCGTGGACTGGGTCGGCATGTCGCTCTACCACTGGGGTGACGCCTACCCGTGGGGCGAGGACGCGGTTCCCGAGCCGACCAAGTTCGTCGACCAGCTGACCGGCAGCTACGTGGGCGTGGGCGGTGACGACTCCGCCGTCCCCGACTTCGTCGCGGACTACGCGGTGGCGCGGGGCAAGCCGCTGACGATCCCCGAGACGGCGGCGTTCGTCAGCGCCGACGCACCGCCCGCCACGGCTCTCGAGATCAAGCGGGCCTGGTGGCGGCAGGTCCTGGGGGACGACGTGCACGCGCGCCTGCCTCTGCTGCGGCTCGTCAACTGGTTCGACTGGGACAAGCACGAGACCGAGGTGGACGCGGTCGTGCGGTGGTCGCTCAGCGGCGACCCGGACGTCGCCTCGGCGTTCCGCGCGGACCTCCCGGACCGGGTGCACCAGGCCCCCGACGTCACGGCGTGCCGGACGGGCGCCGCGTCCGGCTGACCCGGGGGCGGTCGCGCCTCCGCCGTCCGCCGCCCCTAGGCGGGCCGGAGCCGCGCGAGCACCGCGCGGGCGTCGGCGAGGGCGCCCGCGTCCTTCACCCCGGTGACCGCGTTGTAGTACATCCCGTCCCCGACCAGCTGGACGACGTGCGCGAGCGCCGGGTCCCCGAGCTCCTCCAGCAGCGCGGCGTACCAGCCGTCCCGCAGCTCGCCGAGCACCGCCGTGGCGTCGCCGTCGGACTCCTCGGCCAGCCGGGCCGCGGCGATCAGCGCCCGGTCGAGCGCGCCGCCCGACTGCTCGGACTCGCGCAGGTAGTACTCCGCGGCCCCCTCCGGGGCGGCGCGCATGGCCGCCAGGTCGGCCGCACCGAGCGCGGCGAGCCGGTCGCGCTGGCCCTGCACCAGGGCCGCCTTGCTGGGGAAGTGGTAGAGCAGGCCGCCCTTCGACACCTCGCCGGCGGCGGCCACCGCGTCGAGCGTCGCGGCGCGCGGCCCGTGCGCGATCAGCAGGCCCTCGAAGGCGTCGAGCAGCCGGTCGCGGGTGGCGGACATGGGAATGAACCTACCGGCCTCGACGCTGAACCGTCCAGACGGTACAGTAGCCGCATCCCCACGACGAACGAGGTCAGCTCCATGTCCGCCCCCGCCGCTCCCGGCACCCGCACCGGCCGCTCCACCGGGATCGCCGTCACCCACGAGAACCCCGCGACCGCGCCGGTGCTGCTGCACCGCGGCCGCCCGGTCCGCCCCTGGGCGGTGCTGGTCGTGCTCATGCTCCCGGTGCTGCTCATCTCGGTGGACAACACGGTGCTGAGCTTCGCGCTCCCGTCGATCACCGCCGCGCTCGGTGCCTCCGGGTCCGAGCTGCTGTGGATCGTCGACGCGTACCCGTTGATGCTCGCGGGCCTGCTGGTGCCGATGGGCAGCCTGGGCGACCGGGTGGGCCGCAAGAAGCTGCTGCTGATCGGCGCGACGGGGTTCGCCGTGGTCTCGCTGCTGGCCGCGTGGTCGACCAGCCCGGCGATGCTGATCGCCTCCCGCGCGCTGCTCGGGGTCTTCGGCGCGACGCTGATGCCGTCGACGCTGTCGCTGATCCGGAACGTGTTCCTGGACCGGGCGCAGCGCCGGCTGGCCATCGCCGTCTGGGCCTCCGGGTTCGCGGGCGGCGCGGCGCTCGGTCCGATCGTCGGCGGCGCGCTGCTGACCCACTTCTGGTGGGGCTCGGTGTTCCTGCTCAACGTCCCCGTGCTGCTGGTCCTGCTGCCGCTGGCGCTCGCCCTGGTGCCGGAGTCGAAGGACCCGTCGCCGGGGCCGCTCGACCCGTGGAGCATCGTGCTGGCGCTCGCGACGATGCTGCCGCTGGTGCTCGCGATCATCGCGGTCGGCGAGCACGGCGTCACCGGCACCACGGTGGCGTGCGTCGTCGTCGGCCTCGCGGCGGGGTGGACGTTCGTCCGCCGGCAGCGGCGGCTCGCCAGCCCGATGATCGACGTGCGGCTGTTCGCCGACCCGGTGTTCTCGGGCGCCGTGTCGGCCAACCTGCTCTCGGTCCTCGGGTTCTCGGGCCTGCTGGTGATCGTGTCCCAGTTCCTGCAGCTCGCCGCCGGGCTCAGCCCGATGGACGCCGGCCTGGTGCTGGTGCCCGGGCTCGCCGCGTCCGTGGTGGCCGGCCTGCTGGCCGTGCGGCTGGTGCGGCGCGTCCGGCCCGGCGTCCTCATCGGGTCGAGCTTCCTGCTCGCCGCGGTCGGCTACGGGGTCCTGACCCTGGTCGGCGACGTGCCGACCCCGGTCACGGTCGCCGTGACGTTCGTGGTCATGGGTGTCGGCGTCGGCCTGGCGGAGACGCTGACGAACGACCAGATCACCTCGGCCGTCCCGCCGGAGAAGGCGGGTGCCGCGTCCGCGATCTCCGAGACCGCGTACGAGCTCGGCACCACGCTCGGCGTCGCGGTGCTCGGCTCCGTGCTGAACGCGACCTACCGGGCGCGCGTCGTGGTGCCCGGGTCGCTGACCGCCGACCAGGCGCACGCCGCGGGGGAGACCCTCGGCGGCGCGGTGTCCGTCGCCGACGGCCTGGGCGACGCCGGTGACGCGCTGCTCGAGTCCGCGCGGCTGGCGTTCGACGCCGGCACCCAGCACGCGGCGGCGGTCGGGGCCGTCGTCGCCGTCGGCGCCGCGCTCGTCTCGTTCGTGACCCTGCGGCGGGCGACGGCGCTCTGACCGACGGGAGGTATTGACATTCGATAGATCACGGTCGAGAGTCGATACCCCGACGAGAGGTGGACCCGATGACCTACCTGCTGGCTGCCCTGGGGATCGCGCTCGGCGCCGTCGCCGTGGTCCTGGGCGGCGCCGACGACTCACCGGGCCTGCAGCTGATCGGCGTCGTGCTCGCGGTCGGCTCGGCCACGGCGGCGGTCCGCGCGGCCCGCCGCCGCAGCCGCCCCTGACCTCCGCCTACGACCCGGCGCGGACCCGGTCCAGCAGCAGCAGGGCGATGTCGGTGACCTCCGGGACGCCGACCGAGGCCCGCTCCACACCGGCCGCCGCCGCGCCGGCCGCCGCCACGCCGTCGGTGAGCATGACCGTGCAGTAGGGGCAGGCGGTCGCCACGACGTCGGCGCCGGTGGCGATCGCCTCCTCCGCCCGCGCCGTGCCGATCCGGGTGCCGATCGACTCCTCGAGCCACATCCGCGCGCCGCCCGCGCCGCAGCAGAACGAGCGCTCGCGGTTGCGGGGCATCTCGACCGCCTCGACGCCGGGCAGCGCGCCGAGCAGCTCGCGCGGGGGCTCGTAGACGTCGTTGTGCCGGCCCAGGTAGCACGGGTCGTGGTAGGTCACGCGCTGCGGCGCGGCGTCGTCGGGGGCCACCGGAGTCAGCCGGCCCTCGCCCACCAGCCGGTCCAGCAGCTCGGTGTGGTGCACCACGTCGAAGCGGCCGCCGAGCTGCGGGTACTCCCGGGACAGCGTGTTGAAGCAGTGCGCGCACGTCACGACCACGGCCCGGGCCGCAGCGGCGGTCAGCGTCTCCACGTTCGCGGACGCGAGCATCTGGTAGAGCACCTCGTTGCCCGCGCGCCGGGCCGGGTCGCCGGTGCAGCCCTCGCCGTCGCCGAGCACCGCGAACGTCACGCCCGCGGTGTGCAGCAGCTCGGCGACCGCCCGGGTGGTGCGCCGCGCCTTCTCCTCGTACGCGCCCGCGCAGCCCACCCAGAACAGGTAGTCGACCTCCGCCGCCGTCGCGACGTCCGCGCCGACCACCGGGACGTCGAACGGGAGGTCCTTCGCCCAGTCGAGCCGCTGCCGCGCCGGCAGGCCCCACGGGTTGCCGCGCCGCTCCATCTTGGTGAACGTCGCCCCGAGCTCCGCGGGGAAGGCCGACTCCATCAGCGTCTGGTAGCGCCGGACGTCGACGATGGTGTCGACGTGCTCGATGTCGACCGGGCACTGCTGGACGCACGCGCCGCAGGTGGTGCACGCCCACAGGGCGTCGGCGTCGATCACCCCGGACGCGACCAGGTCGACGTCGACGTGGCCCGCCGGGACCTCGGCGCCGGCCCGCGCGGCGCGCAGGTACGGCGCCGTCGCCGACGCGTGGTCCCGCAGCGCGAGCGTGAGGAGCTTCGGGGACAGCGGCTTGCCGGTCGCCCAGGCGGGGCACTGGTCCTGGCACCGGCCGCACTCCGTGCAGGTCGAGACGTCGAGGAGCTGCTTCCAGGTGAGGTCCTCGACCGCGCGGGCGCCGAGCCGCGCGTCCTCCGGGAGGTCCTCCAGCGCGGTGACGTCAAGCTCCCGGTCCCCGACCCGGACGGGCTGCAGCGGGCCCAGGGCGACGGCGCCGTCGGGCGACCGCTGCGCGTACACGTTGAGCACGGCGAGGAACCGGTGCCAGGCGACGCCCATGGTCGGCTGCAGGCCGACGACGACGAACCACGCCATCGACACGAGGATCTTCACCGTCGCGCACACCACGACCGCGGCCTCGAGCGCCGCGACGGACGCCCCCGACCACAGCCCGCCGAGCCACGCGGTCGCGGGGAAGTGCCAGGCGCTCGCCAGCGGCGAGCCGTCCCGGACGGCCAGCTCGTGCTCCAGGCCCCGCAGGACCAGCACGGCGACGACCACCAGCAGGACGGTCGCCTCGACGACGACGGCCTGCCCGGTGTGCGACCCGAAGAACCGGGACCGCCGCGCGGGCAGGCCGCCCGGGTCGGCGACAGGGCCCGAGCCGTCGCCCGTGCCCGCGCCGACGGCGGCGATCGCGCGGGCGGGCGTCGGCGGCAGGTCGCGCGGCGTGCGCCGGACGCGGACCGCGATCAGCGCGAGGATGCCGGCGAGGGACAGCCACGCGATCCCCTCGGTCAGCCACTCCCACGGGACCAGGTGCCCGAGCAGCGGCAGCGCGAACCGGGGGTCGACCACCTGCGCGTACCCGGTGACGAGCGTGAGGAAGAGGACGGGGAAGGACACCATCACCGTCCAGTGCGCCACCCGCACGACGGGGGTGTGCTGGAACCGGCCGTGCCCGACCATCTCCCGCAGCACGAGCAGCGTGCGCCGGCCGACCGGCCGCAGCCGGCCCGGCGCGGGGCGTCCGGCCCGGACGGTGCGGGTGATCCGCAGCACCCCGCGGGCGAACGTCGCGACGCCGGCCACGGTGGCCGCCGCCACCACGACGAGGCAGGTCACCTGCAGCGCGTCCACCCGCACACGCTAGCCCGCGCCGCCCGCCGGCCCGGGCCGGAGGTCCCGCCGCGCGCGGCCGCGGCCGTGCTGCACCCGTCGCGGCAGGCCATCACTTGATAGAGTCCAGGTAATCCCTCGACCACGGTCGTCCCCGCACGCTTGCGTGCCGGAGGACGCCGTGCGTCCCTGTACCTGCCCGTCGACAACACCACACCTGCCGGCCGCGTGGTCGGTGCGACCGATCGACCGACCACCCGCCCACCACAGGACGGAGCGGACGTGCTGCAGCTGCTCACGGTGCACCTCGTCGCGGCCCTGGTCGCGCCCGCGCTCGTGGCGTGGATCGGGCGCAAGGCCTTCTGGGTCCTCGCCCTCGCGCCGCTGTCCGCCGCCGTGTGGGCGCTGTCGCTCACCGGCGAGGTGATGGCCGGCGACGGCCCCGTGCAGGTGGTGCAGTGGGTGCCCGGCCTCGGGCTGGAGCTGGCGTTCCGGCTGGACACGCTGTCCTGGCTGATGACGCTGCTCGTCGGCGGCGTGGGTGCCCTGGTGCTCGTCTACTGCTCGGCGTACTTCAAGCAGCACGCCAGCGGCCTCGGCCGGTTCAGCGCCGTGCTGGTCGCGTTCGCCGGGGTGATGCTCGGGCTGGTCACGGCCGACGACACGCTGCTGCTGTTCGTGTTCTGGGAGCTGACCACGGTCTTCTCCTACCTGCTCATCGGGCACTACCACGAGCGCAAGGCCAGCCGCCGGGCCGCGATGCAGGCCATCGTCGTCACCACGGCCGGCGGCCTGACCATGCTCGTCGGCGTGATCCTGCTCGGGGAGAGCGCGGGCACGTACCGCCTGTCGGAGACGATCGCGGACCCGCCGCACGGGCCGCTGGTCACCGCGGCGGTGGTCTGCCTGCTGGCCGGCGCGGCGAGCAAGTCCGCGCTGATCCCGCTGCACTTCTGGCTGCCCGCGGCGATGGCCGCGCCGACCCCGGTCAGCGCCTACCTGCACGCCGCCGCCATGGTGAAGGCCGGCGTGTACCTGGTCGCGCGGTTCGCGCCGGCCTACTCCGACCTGCCGGTGTGGCGCTGGATGGTCCTCGCCCTGGGCTCCGGGACGCTGCTGCTGGGCGGCTACCGCGCCCTGCGCCAGCACGACCTCAAGCTGATCCTCGCGTTCGGCACGGTCAGCCAGCTCGGCCTCATCGTGCTGCTGATCGGGTACGGGACGCGGGCGACGGCGCTCGCGGGCCTGGCGATGGTCGGCGCGCACGCGATGTTCAAGGCGGCGCTGTTCCTCGTCGTCGGCGTCGTCGACGCCGCCACCGGCACCCGCGACCTGCGCCGGCTGTCCGGGGTCGGGCGCGCCCTGCCGGTGACCGCGCTGGCCGGCGGGCTCGCCACGCTGTCGATGATCGGCTTCCCGCCGTTCGCCGGCTACGTGGCCAAGGAGGCCGCGCTCGAGGCCCTCGGCCACGGCGGGCACCCGGAGGACCTGGTCGTGCTGGTGGTCGTCGCCGTCGGCTCCGCGCTGACCGTCGCGTACGGCCTGCGGCTCTGGTGGGGCGCGTTCGCCACCAAGCCCGTGCTGTCGCCCGCGGCGGTGAAGGCGCTGACCGCGGCCCGCGAGGCCTCGGCGGTGCGCCGCGAGGCGGCCGCGCCGGTCGCCCGCGACGAGCGCAGCGCGGCCGAGCCCGAGGCGCACGCCGACGACGACCGCGCGGAGCCCGCCCCCGTCGGCCGGCCCTCGCTGGTCCTGGTGTGGCCCGCGCTGCTGCTCGCCGTCCTGGGGCTCGCGGTCGCGCTGCTGCCCTCCTGGGGCGAGGAGCTGCTCGCGCCGTACGCCGACACCTACCCGACGGGCGAGCCCGGCCACCTGCTGCTCTGGGGCGGCTTCACGCCGACCCTCGCGATCACGGTCGCGGTCCTCGGCGTCGGAGCCCTGCTGTTCCTCGCCCGCCGGCCCGTCGAGGCCGCGCAGGCCGCCGTGCCGCACGTGCCGGAGGCGGACCGCGTGTACCGCCGGTTCATGCGCCGGCTGGACGACGTGGCGGCCGACGTCACCGCGATCACCCAGCGTGGTTCGCTGCCGTTCTACCTGGGCGGCATCCTCGTGGTGTTCGTCGCCGCGGTGGGCGTGCCCCTGGCCCGGTTCACGCAGCTGCCCGACGACGCCCGCGCCTGGGACCGCCCGGCGCAGCTGGTCATCGGCGGGTTCGTCGCCGTCGCCGCCGTGCTGGTCGCGCGCGCCCGCCGCCGCCTCAAGGCCGTCATCCTGCTCGGCGTCTCCGGCTACGGCATCGCGGCGCTGTTCCTGCTGCACGGCGCGCCCGACCTCGCGCTGACCCAGGTGCTCGTGGAGACGGTGACGCTGGTCGTGTTCGTGCTGGTGATGCGCCGGCTGCCTCCGTACTTCTCGGACCGGCCGCTGGTCGCGTCCCGCTTCGTGCGGCTCGTGGTCGCGCTCGCCACCGGCCTGACCGTCGGCGCGCTCGCGCTGATCGTGCCCGGCGCGCGGATCCACAGCCCCGTGTCGGTCGACTTCGCCGAGGAGGCGTACGCCTTCGGCGGCGGCAAGAACATCGTCAACGTCACGCTGGTCGACATCCGCGCCTGGGACACGATGGGCGAGATCTCGGTGCTGCTGGTCGCGGCCACCGGCGTCGCCTCGCTGGTGTTCCTGCGCAAGCGGTCCGGTGCGATCTTCCGGGCCGGCGACGCCCCCGAGCAGCGGCAGGTGTGGGGCGGCGGGGACGACCCGCTCGCGTCCGTCCGCCGGCCCCCGGAGTCCCGGGCGGCCTACCAGCCGCGCGAGTGGCTGCGGGCCGGCCGGACCCTGGCGCCCCGCCGGCGGTCCGTCGTGTTCGAGGTCGTCGTGCGGCTGCTGTTCCACACGATGATCGTGTACTCGCTCTTCCTGCTGTTCTCGGGCCACAACGCGCCCGGCGGCGGGTTCGCGGCGGGCCTGGTCACGGGCATCGCGCTGATCGTGCGGTACCTGGCGGGTGGTCGCTACGAGCTCGGCGAGGCGGCCCCGGTGCAGCCGGGTCTGCTCCTGGGCAGCGGGCTGTTCCTGTCCGCCGGCGTCGGGCTCGGCGCGCTGATGTTCGGCGGCAGCGTGCTGCAGTCCTGGATCATCGACGTGTCGATCCCGCTGATCGGGGACATCCACCTGGTCACGTCGCTGTTCTTCGACGTCGGCGTGTACCTGGTCGTCGTCGGCCTGGTGCTCGACATCCTGCGCACGCTGGGGGCCGAGATCGACCGGCAGTCCGAGGACGAGGGGGAGCCAGCGGCCGTCGGCGGCGACGCCGAGCCGGCCGAGGAGGTCCGCGTGGACGCCGCCGCGGCCGGGCTCGTGGAGCACCCCGGCGCTTCCGGGACGGAGGGGTCGCGATGATCGACATGAGCCCGAACCTGGTGCTGGTCGGCGTGATCGTCGTGCTGGTCACCGCGGGCGTCTACCTGCTGCTGGAGCGCAGCCTGTCGCGCGTCCTGATCGGCGTGATCCTCATCGGCAACGGCGCGAACCTGCTGTTCCTGGTCGCGGGCGGCGCGGCCGGCCGGCCGCCGATCGTCGGCCTCGAGCCCGAGGGCCGGATGAGCGACCCGCTGCCGCAGGCGATGGTGCTGACCGCCATCGTCATCACGCTCGGCATGACCGCGTTCCTGCTCGCCATCGCCTACCGGTCCTGGCAGCTGCACCGGCACGACGAGGTCCAGGACGACCTCGAGGACCGCCGCATCGCCCGGCTCGCCGCCCGCGACGAGCGCGCGTTCGAGGACGACGACACCGAGGAGTCGACCACCACGCTCGACGAGGAGGCCGCCGAGACCCGCGACGAGACGGACGAGGGCGGACCCTCGCCGGCCGGCGTGGGCGCCGACGAGCACCACCACCACCACCACCGACCGACCGACGACCGAGGGCAGGAGGGCCGATGAGCGAGTTCAGCTGGCTCGTGCCGCTGCCGGTCGTCGTGCCGCTGTTCGGCGCCGGGCTCGCGCTCGCGCTGTACCGCCGGCCGCGGCTGCAGCGGATCATCAGCGTCGTCGCGCTCAGCATCGTGCTGGTCGTCGCCGCGACGCTGCTGGTGCTCGCGGACGACGGGCCGCTGGTCGTCGACATCGGCGGCTGGGCGGCACCGGTCGGCATCGACCTGGTGGCCGACCGGCTCTCCGCCCTGATGCTCACCGTGTCGGCGGCCGTGACCCTCTGCGTCCAGCTGTACTCGCTGGCCCAGGGCGAGGCCGACGGCGACGAGGCCGCGCCGGTCTCGATCTACCACCCGACGTACCTGATCCTCACCGCCGGCGTCGCGAACGCGTTCCTGTCGGGCGACCTGTTCAACATCTACGTCGGCTTCGAGATCCTGCTGGCGGCCTCGTACGTGCTCCTCACGCTGGGCGGGACCGGCGAGCGGATCCGCGCCGGCAGCATCTACGTCGTCGTCGCGCTGCTGTCGTCCGTGCTGTTCCTGATCGCCATCGCGATGACCTACGCGGCGACCGGCACGGTGAACCTGGCGCAGCTCGCCGAGCGGCTGCCGGAGATCGACCCGGGCGTGCGGCTCGCGCTGCAGGTCCTGCTGCTCCTGGCGTTCGGGATCAAGGCGGCGATCTTCCCGCTGTCCGCCTGGCTGCCGGACTCCTACCCGACGGCGCCCGCGCCGGTGACCGCCGTGTTCGCCGGCCTGCTCACCAAGGTCGGCGTGTACGCGATCATCCGCACCCAGACCCTGCTGTTCCCCGAGGGCCGGATGGACGACGTCCTGATGTGGGCCGCGCTGGCGACGATGGTGGTGGGCATCCTCGGCGCCGTCGCGCAGGACGACCTGAAACGTCTGCTGTCGTTCACGCTGGTCAGCCACATCGGCTACATGATCTTCGGCATCGCGCTGGCGTCGGAGACGGGCTGGGCCGCGGCGATCTACTACGTCGCGCACCACATCATCGTGCAGACCGGCCTGTTCCTCGTCGCGGGGCTCATCGAACGGCGCGGCGGGTCGACGTCGCTGGACTCGCTCGGCGGGCTGGCGAAGATCGCGCCCGTGCTGGCGATCCTGTTCTTCATCCCGGCGATGAACCTCGGCGGCATCCCACCGCTGTCCGGGTTCCTCGGCAAGGTCGGCCTGCTGCAGGCCGGCGTGCAGGACGGCTCCGCGCTGGCGCTCACCCTGGTGGTGGGCGGCGTGCTGACCTCCCTGCTCACGCTCTACGCGCTGATCAAGGCCTGGAACAAGGCGTTCTGGCAGACGCCGCCGGAGCCGCTGCCGGACACGCACCTGCCGAAGGGCATGGTGGGCTCCGCCGGCGCGCTGGTGGTGCTCGGCCTGGCGCTGACGATCGGCGCGGGCCCGCTGTACGGGTACGCCGAGCGCGCCGCCGGTGCGCTCGCCGACCGGTCCGTCTACGTCCAGTCGGTGCTGCCGGAGGGCGGCCGGGGCTCGGGCGAGTCCGTGGACGCGTCGAGGGAGGCCGGCTCGTGAGCCTGCACCCGCGCCGGCGGAAGCTGGCCGCCCAGTGGCCGACGATGCTGTGGCTGGTCGCCGTCTGGGTGCTGCTCTGGGGCGACTTCTCGGTGGGCAACGTCCTGGCCGGCGCCGTCATCGCGGTCGCGGTCACCGGCCTGCTGCGGATGACCCCGATCGACTTCCACGGCACCGTGCGCCCGGTCGCGCTGGTGGTGCTGGTGGCCCGGTTCGCGTGGGACCTGGTGCACGCGTCCGTCGAGGTCTCGTGGGTCGCCCTGCGGCCCCGGCACACCCCGCGCGGGGCGGTGATCGGGGTCCAGCTGCGCAACCACTCGGACCTGTACCTGACGATGACGGCCGAGCTGTGCTCGCTGGTCCCGGGCTCCCTCGTCGTCGAGGCGCACCGGCTGACCGGCATGCTCTACCTGCACGTCCTCGACGTCGAGCAGTCCGGCGGCGTCGAGCGGGCGCGGCAGTCCGTGCTGGACCAGGAGGAGCGGGTGCTGCGCGCGTTCGCCTCCGACACCGAGCTGCGCGAGGCCGGCCTCGAGCCGGGCGGGCGCACCACCCGACGCGCGGAGGTGCGCGCATGACCGTCGTCCTGCTGGTGTGCGCGGCGCTGTTCACCGTCGCCGGGGTGCTGGCCCTGATCCGCGCGGAGCGCGGGCCGTCGATGCTCGACCGGACCGTCGCGCTGGACATCATCGTGACCGTGGTGGTGGGGGCCGTGGCGCTCTACGCCGCCGCCGAGCGCCGCACCGACGTCGTGCCGATCCTGGTCGTCCTGTCGCTGGTCGGCTTCGTCGGCTCCGTGACCATCGCCCGGTTCGCGTCCGTCGAGCCCGAGGGCGAGGGCCGCGTGCGGTCCCGCGAGGAGATCGCGCAGGAGGAGGCCGAGCGGATCCGCGCCGAGGAGGAGGCCGAGTCCGCCCGCCGGGCGCGCCGGGCCCGCGAGGCCGAGGCGTCCGCCGTCGAGGCCCCGCGCCCCGCCGAGGACCGGCAGGCCGTCCACGCCGAGCACGCGGCGCACGGGGACGAGGCCCGCGGCGCGCGGGTCGTGCCCGACGAGGACCGCCGGGAGCACGGGGACGAGGCGCACGTGGACGAGCACGGACCGGGGGAGCACGTGACCGACGGGGACGGGCGGCGCTCCCAGCACGCCGCGGGGGGCGACGCTGCGGCCCAGGAGACCGCGCACGACCGGGCGGCCGCGGCGCGTGCCGACCGCGCGGACGACGGCGAGACCGACGGAGGGGGCGGACGATGAGCTGGGACCTGGTCGCCGACGTCGTCGCCGCGGTCTGCCTGCTCGGCGGGGCGCTGCTGGCGCTCGCCGCCGGCGTCGGCGTGCTGCGGTTCCCCGACCTGCTGTCGCGGATGCACGCCGGGACCAAGCCGCAGGTGCTCGGGCTGATCCTCGTGCTGATCGGGCTGTCGCTGCGGCTGCGCTCCGGTGCGGCGGTGTGGGCGCTCGTGCTCGTGGCGCTGTTCCAGATGCTCACCGCGCCGGTGGCGGCGCACCTGGTCGGGCGGGCCGGCTACCGCACGGGCAAGGTCCGCCGTGACCTGCTGGTCGTCGACGAGCTCACGCAGGCGCAGGACCGCGCCGACGGCCAGGACGGCGGCGAGGCGGACGAGAGCCGCGACGAGCGCGACGCCTGACCTGCCGCACGTCACGCAGGGTGGAAGGTCCGACCCGACACGCCGTCGGCGTGTCTGCCGGAACCTTCCACCCGGCGGTGGTGGTCAGCCCGGGAGGCGGCGGTTCTTGTCGACGCGCTGGACGAACTTCTTGGTGCCGCGGGTCGCGAACACCCGGGCGAGCGACACGGCGCCCGAGGTGATGGCGGCGGCCAGGACGACCTCGCTGATCCGGATGTCGGTGGCGTCGTCCTCGGGCTTCGGCGGCTTGTGGCCCGAGGCCGCCTTCCACGCGGCGTCGACGGCCTTGCCGGCCAGCCAGGCGACGGCGCCGGCGACGACCAGGCCGGTGATCTTGGCGAACGTGGACTGGGCTTCTTCGTCGGCCACGGGACCTCCTGGGTCGGGCGTTGCGTCGGGTCGGGTACGCGCCCACGCTAGCCCTGCCCGTACGGGCCCGCAGGTCACGCGCGGGTCGTGAGCGGGTCGTGAGCGGGTCGTGAGCGGGCACCGACGCCCGGGCGCGGGCGGTGTAAGGTCGGCGCGAACGACAGGGGAGCGTCCCGGGTCGCGCGAGAAGCCGCGGCCCGACCGACGCTGAGAGTGCGGACGGACCGCAGACCCTCGAACCTGATCCGGTTAGCACCGGCGTAGGGAGTCGGGAATCTCAGTCGCCTCGTGCCGTCGTGCTCCGCGGGCGTCGCGCCCGGGCCGCACGGCAGCGCGCGGCGGCCCCCTCGGTGCACATCGAGGAGGAACCACCATGGCGCGCACGCGCGCACACCGCCGGACCCACCGGCTCGCCGTCCCCGCGGGTCTCGCGGCGACGGCCCTGGCCCTGACCGCCTGCTCCGTCGCCGGTGGCGGGTCGGGCACGGCCACCGACGACGGCACGGACGCCGCCGGCACCGTCACCCTGGTCACGCACGACTCGTTCCACGTGAGCGACGGCCTGCTGGAGCAGTTCGAGCAGGAGTCCGGCCTGACGGTCACGCAGGTCGCCCCGGGCGACGGCGGGGCGCTGGTCAACCAGCTCATCCTCACCAAGGACGCCCCGCTGGGCGACGTGGTCTACGGCATCGACAACACGTTCGCCTCCCGGGCGATCGACGAGGGCGTGCTGCAGCCCTACGAGTCGTCGGCACCCGCGGCCGCCGACGCCGCGGCGTACGCGCCGGACGCGTCGGGCTCGCTGACCGCGATCGACCGCGGCGACGTCTGCCTGAACGTCGACCACGCCTGGTTCACGGCGCAGGGCATCCCCGAGCCGACCACGCTCGAGGACCTCACCGACCCGCAGTACGCGGACCTCACCGTCGTGACCAACGCCGCCACCAGCAGCCCGGGCCTCGCGTTCCTGCTGGCGACCGTCGGCGCGTTCGGCGAGGACGGCTGGCAGCAGTACTGGACCGACCTGCGCGCCAACGGGCTGAAGGTCGCCGAGGGCTGGTCGGACGCCTACTACACCGACTTCTCCGGCGGCGGCGGGGGCGGCCCCCGGCCGATCGCGCTGTCCTACGCGTCCTCGCCGCCGGAGACCGTCCCCGAGGGCGGCACCGAGCCGACCACCGGCGCGATGCTCGGCACCTGCTTCCGGCAGGTCGAGTACGCGGGCGTCCTGGCCGGCGCGCAGAACCCCGAGGGCGCGCAGCAGCTGGTCGACTGGCTGCTCTCCGACGAGGTGCAGGCCGACATCCCGGGCTCGATGTACATGTACCCGGTCAGCACGGCCGTCGACCTGCCCGAGTCCTGGGCGCAGTGGGCGCCGCTCGCCGAGGAGCCGTACGAGGTGCCGCTCGACGACATCGCCGCGCACCGCGACGACTGGGTCCGCGAGTGGACCGACCTGGTCACCGGCTGAGCGACGCCGGGGACCCGTGAGCACCACCACGCGGCCGTCCCCGTCCGGCACCCGCCGGACGGGGACGGCGGCGCGCCCGGGACCCGGCCCGCTCCGCCCGCCGGCGCCGGGCTGGGCTGTGGGGCGAGCCGCGGCCTGGACGGTCGCCGCGGCGGTGCCGCTGGTGTTCCTCGGCGTGTTCTTCGCGTGGCCGGTCCTGGCCCTCGTCGGGCGCGGCTTCGTGCCCGACGGCGCCCTGGACCTGTCCGGATTCACCGAGGTGTTCGCCCGGCCGCGCACCTGGCGGATCATCGGTCTCACGCTCGCGCAGGGCGCGCTCGGCACCGTGCTGTCCGTCCTGCTCGGCGTGCCCGGCGCGTACGTGCTGTACCGCTGCCGGTTCCCCGGGCGCGGGGTGCTGCGCGCGTTCGTCACGGTGCCGTTCGTGCTGCCGACGGTCGTCGTGGGCGTCGCCTTCCGGGCGCTGCTCCGGGAGAACGGCCCGCTCGGGTTCCTGCACCTGGACGGCACCTTCGCCGCGATCATCGCCGCGCTGGTGTTCTTCAACTACGCGGTGGTGGTCCGGACCGTCGGCGGCACGTGGGAGCGGCTCGACCCGCGCCCGGAGCAGGCGGCGCGCTCGCTGGGCGCCTCGCCCGCGCGCGCGTTCCGGACGGTGACGCTGCCCGCGCTGACCCCGGCCATCACCTCGGCCGCGTCGCTGGTGTTCCTGTTCTGCGCGACGGCGTTCGGCACGGTGCTGGTGCTCGGCGGGATGCGGTTCGGGACCGTCGAGACCGAGATCTGGATCCAGACGACGCAGTTCCTCGACCTGCGCGCCGCCGCGGTGCTGTCCGTGGTGCAGGTCGTCGTCGTGGCCGTCGCGCTGGCCGTCGCCGGGCGGGCGCGGTCCCGGCGGGAGCGGGCGCTGTCCCTGGTCGACACCGCCGTCGCCGCCGCCGGCCGGCCGCACCCGCTCCCGGCCGCGGTCACCGCCGTGGTGCTGGTGCTGCTGGCGCTGCCGCTGGGCGCGCTGGTGGCCGGCTCGCTGCGGACCGCCGACGGCTGGGGGCTGGACCACTACCGGGCGCTCGGCACCACCGGAGGGCGGAACGCCCTGACCGTCACGGTCTGGGAGGCGCTGGGCAACTCGCTCCGGATCGCCGTCGACGCCACCGTGCTCGCCCTCGTCGTCGGCTGCCTGGTGGCGCTCGTGGTGTCCCGCCGGCCCCGGCCCCCGGCCGCCCGGCGCGCGGTCGGCGTGCTCGACGGCGTGTTCATGCTGCCGCTCGGGGTGTCCGCGGTGACGGTCGGGTTCGGCGCGCTGCTGACCCTCGGGCACCCGTTCGGCATCGAGACCGACCTGCGCAGCAGCGGGGTGCTGGTGCCGGTCGTGCAGGCCGTCGTGGCCGTGCCGCTGGTGGTCCGCACCGTGCTGCCGGTGCTGCGCGCCGTCGACCCGCGCCTGCGCGAGGCCGCCGGGACGCTCGGCGCCGGCCCGGGCCGGGTGCTGCTGGGCGTCGACGGTGCCCTGGCGGCCCGGTCCGTGGGCCTGGCGATCGGGTTCGCGTTCGCGGTGTCGCTCGGCGAGTTCGGTGCCACGTCGTTCCTCGCGCGGCCGGACCGCCCGACGCTGCCGGTGGTGATCTTCCGGCTGATCGGGCAGCCGGGCGCGGACAACTACGGGATGGCGCTGGCCGCCGGCGTGGTGCTCGCCGCGCTGACCGCCGGCGTGATGGCCCTCGCGGAGCGGCTCCGCGGGCCGGTGGGAGGAGAGCTGTGACCGAGGACGGGCTGGGGGTCCACGACCTCGTCGTGCGCTACCGGGGAGCGGGCCGGGACGCCACGTCGGTGACGGCGGTGGACGGGGTGACGCTGCAGGTGCCCGCCGGTCAGGTGCTCGCGCTGCTCGGGCCGTCCGGCTGCGGCAAGTCGTCGCTGCTGCGCGCCGTCGCGGGGCTGGAACCGCCGGCCGGCGGGTCCGTGACCTGGGCCGGCGCCGACCTCGCGCGGGTGCCGGTGCACCGCCGCGGGTTCGGGCTGGTGTTCCAGGACGGCCAGCTGTTCCCGCACCGGGACGTCGCCGGCAACGTCGCCTACGGCCTCGGCGGCCTCGACCGGACCGCGCGCGCCGCCCGGGTCGCCGAGCTGCTCGACCTGGTCGGCCTGCCCGGCTACGCCGCCCGGCCCGTCGCGACGCTCTCCGGCGGGGAGCGGCAGCGGGTGGCGCTCGCGCGCTCGCTCGCGCCGAGCCCGCGGCTGCTGCTCCTCGACGAGCCGCTGTCCGCCCTCGACCGGTCGCTGCGCGAGCGCCTCGCCGACGACCTGCGGCACGTCCTGGTCGCCACCGGGACGACGGCGCTGTTCGTCACGCACGACCAGGACGAGGCGTTCACCGTCGCGGACCGGGTCGCCGTGATGTCCGCGGGCCGGCTGCTCCAGGTCGACGAGCCGGAGGCGCTGTGGCGGCGGCCGGCGTCGCGGGAGGTGGCGGAGTTCCTCGGGTACCGGACGTTCCTGGACGCCGAGCCGCTCGCGGTCGCGCCCGGCGGCTGGCGGGTGCTCGCGGCCGGCGACCACCCCGCGGGCGGACCCGTGCGGTCCGCGGTCGTCACCGGGCGGCGGGCCCGGCGCGGCCGGGTCGAGGTCGTCGCGCTGCTCGACGGCGAGCAGGTGCCGGTGACCGCGGCCCTGCCGGCGGCGGGCGACGTGCCCGGCGTCGGGCAGCGGGTCCGGGTCGCCGCCGACGAGGGCGCGGTGGCCGTCGTCGGGGGCTGAGCGGCCGGGTCCTGCCCCGGGTCGCGGCTCAGGCCAGCCGGAGCTGCCAGCCGCCGCACCCGCCCGCCGGCCGGAACCCGAGCGCCACGTTGATCGCCAGCATGGGGCCGTTCTCCTCGGCGTTCCACGTCGCGATCCGCCGCGCGGCGGGCTGGACCTCGGCCAGCCGGGCCAGGTTCGCCGTCTTCACCAGCATCCCCAGCCGGTGGCCGCGGTGCTCGCGCAGCACCAGCGTGTCGTCCTGGTAGAGGAACTCCTCCGTGTCCGGGCGGCTGAGCAGGACCGAGAAGGCGACCAGCGCCCCGGTCGGCACGTGCACCGCCGCGGACACCCGGTACCGCATCCCCCGCTCGGCGTGCTGCTGCTCGGCCGCCCGGACCCGGGCGGCGTCCCAGACGTCCTCCCGCAGGTCGAGCCCGCCCATCGGGGCGTCGGTGCTCATGCGGGTCTGCAGCAGCGCGAACTGGTCGACCCACGCGTCGGGGCAGCGGTCGTCCCACTGCACGACGCGGTAGCCGGGCCCCGCCGCGGCCCGGGCCGCGTCGGCGTGCCGGGCCAGCTCGCCGTCCGGCAGCGGCACCTGCAGCACCGAGCGGCGCTCCACCTGCTCGAGCTCCCAGCCGCGGCGCAGCAGGAACGCGACCGACCGGTCGTCGGTCCGCACCCGGCCGCTGCCGGTCCCGGGGGTGAGCGTCCCGGGGCCGGGCTCGGGCTCGGCGCGCTGGTCGGTGGCCCCCGTGAGCACCGTCCTGCCGTGCTCACGGGCGGTCCGCAGCGCGAGGTCGTGCAGGGCCGACCCGATCCCGCGCCCGCGGTGCTCGGGCCGGACGCCGATCTCGACGTCGCCGGTGTGGGTGTTGTCTTGCCGCGGCAGGTGCAGCGCGAGGTAGCCGAGGACGCGCGCCGGGTCCGGCGGGCCGGCGTCGACCGGGGCGTCCAGCGCGAGGAACCGCAGCTTGGCCGCGTGCTCCTGGTGCTGCAGGGAGGCGAGCGTCTCGGCCGGCAGCCGCGCCTCGTCGAGCGTGCCCCAGTCGTCGAGCAGGACCGCGTTCGAGGCGTCGACCAGGCCCCGCAGCAGCCACGCCCCGGGGGCGTCGAGCGTCGCGGGCACCGGCAGCGGGACCAGGTGGGGCTGCGTCGTCGAGACCGTCATGCGGTCATCGTCCCGCCGAGCCTCGCCGAGGGCGACGGAATAGTTGTTCCTGGAGCGACGCTACCGATTCCTCGCGCGGTCCCGGGCGGTACCGTCACGCCCATGCCAGTGCTGGAGATCATCGGGTGGGTCGGGTCGGCCCTCGTCGTCGTGTCCCTGATGCAGGCCCGCGTCCTGCGGTTCCGGTGGATGAACTTCGCGGGGTCGGTCATCGCGGCCGCGTACAACGCCGTCGTCGGCATCTGGCCGTTCGCCGTGATGAACGCGGTGATCGCCGTGATCGACGCGTACTGGCTCTGGCGGCTGACCCGCGAGCGGCACGACGCCGAGGTGTACCAGGTGGTGCCGGTCGGCGCCGACGACGACTACCTGCGGCACGTCCTCGGCGTGCACGCCGCCGACATCGCGCGGTACTACCCGTCGTTCGTGCTGCCCGGGTCGTCGGCGCCGGACGGTGCCGGCGCGGCACGCTGGGCCTTCCTGGTGCTCCGGGGCGACGAGACCGTCGGCGTAGTGGTCGTGCGGGACGCCGGCGCGGACGTCGGCGAGGTCGAGCTCGACTACGTCACCCCGCGGTTCCGCGACTTCACGCCCGGCGAGTTCGTGTACCGGCGCAGCGGCGTGTTCGCGGGCACGGGCCTGCGGTCGCTCGTGATCACGCCCGACGCGCAGGGCGCGGGCGACTACCTCGAGCGCGTCGGGTTCCGCCAGGTCGGCGGCCGGTGGCGGCGCGACGTGGAGCCCGCCGCGGCCTGAGCCGGCGCCGTCTCGCGCGGGCGGCGGCGGCCTGTGCCTAGACTGAGTTCGGACGACCGAACTTGGAGGTGCGGTGACCGCCACAGCCGACCGACGTGCGACCTCGCGCGGCCGCGTGCTGCCCCTGCTCGGCCCGGCGTTCGTCGCCGCGATCGCCTACGTGGACCCGGGCAACGTCGCCGCGAACCTGACCGCCGGCGCGCGGTACGGCTACCTGCTGCTGTGGGTCCTGGTCGCCGCCAACGCCATGGCCGTGCTGGTGCAGTACCAGTCCGCCAAGCTCGGCATCGTCACCGGCGACTCCCTGCCCGGCGTGCTGGGCCAGCGCCTGCGGAAGGGCCCGCGCCTGGCGTTCTGGGCCCAGGCCGAGGTGGTGGCGGCCGCCACGGACATCGCGGAGGTCGTGGGCGGTGCGATCGCGCTGAACCTGCTGTTCGGGCTGCCGCTCGTGCTCGGCGGCCTGGTGGTGGGCGTGGTGTCGATGCTGCTGCTCGCCACGCAGGACCGGTACGGGCAGCGCCGCTTCGAGCGGCTGGTCGTCGGGCTGCTGCTGGTCATCGTCGTGGGGTTCCTGCTGGGGCTGGTCGTCGGCCCGCCCGATCCCGCGGCGATGCTCGGCGGGCTGGTGCCGCGGTTCGCCGGGACCGACTCCGTGCTGCTGGCCGCCTCGATGCTGGGCGCGACGGTCATGCCGCACGCGATCTACGTGCACTCGGCGCTCAGCCGGGACCGGTTCGGGCAGGTGCGCGACGACGGGCACCGGGACGGCCTGCTCCGTGCCACCCGCTGGGACGTCGGCGCGGCGCTCACGGTGGCCGGGACCGTGAACATCGGCCTGCTGCTGCTCGCGGCGGCGAACCTGCGGGGCGTCGAGGGCACCGACACCATCGAGGGCGCGCACGCGGCGATCAGCACGGCGCTCGGCCCCGTCGTCGGCGTCGTGTTCGCCATCGGGCTGCTCGCCTCGGGGCTCGCGTCCACGTCGGTCGGCTGCTACGCCGGCGCCGCCGTCATGGAGGGGCTGATCCACCGGCGGATCCCGCTGCTGGCCCGGCGCGCGATCACGCTGGTCCCCGCGCTGGTGCTGCTCGGGGTCGGCGCCGACCCGACGTGGACGCTCGTGGTGAGCCAGGTGGTGCTGAGCTTCGGCATCCCGTTCGCGGCGATCCCGCTGGTGCGGCTGAACCGCGACCGGTCCCTGATGGGGTCGTACGCCAACGGCCCGCGGCTGCAGGCGGCCCTGGTGGTCGTGGTGGTGCTGGTCGTGGCCCTCAACCTCGCGCTCCTGGTCCTCCTGGCGACGGGCGCGTGACCCCGCTACCGGTAGTCCCGCTACGGAAACCCGCCCCGGTCTGCGCCGAGATGGCAGTTCCCGCCTGTGCGACCGCCGCCGCGAGCAGGCGAGAGCCGTCATCTCGGCGCGGGGGCGACCAGTTCTGGTAGCGGTGCTACCAGATGCATTCCGTAGTGCTGCTACCGTTTGGCTCGTGACCAGCAGCGGGACCGTCCACGCCGACGGGCGGACGCGGCGCGCCGTCGCCACCCGTGCGCGCATCGCCGCTGCCGCCACCACGCTGTTCGTCGAGCACGGCTACGCGACCACCTCCATCACCGCGGTCGCCCGGGCCGCCGGCGTGGGCGTGCAGACCGTGTACTACTCGTACCCGAGCAAGGCCGACATCCTGGTCGGCTGCCTCGACCACGCCGTCGACGGCGCCGACCGCCGGGACGCCACCGTCGACCTCGCCGCGCAGCCCTGGGTGCGCGCCGTCGCCGCCGAGGCCGACCCGGCGCGCCGGGTGTTCCTGCACGTCCGCGGCTCCGCCGAGCTGATGGGCCGCGCCGGCGCGGTGCTCGACCTGGTCCGGCTCGGCGCCGCGGGGGAGCCCGCCCTGCGCGACGCCGCGGCCCGGGACGAGGAGCGGCGCCGCGCCGTGCACCGGGTGCTCGTCGACGCGTGCGCCCGCGACGGCGTCCTCCGGGCCGGTCTTGACGCGGACCAGGCGACGGACCTCGTCACGCTCGTGCTCGGGCCGGAGACGTGGAACGCGCTGGTGCGACGCGGCGGGTGGAGCGCGCTCGGGTGGGTGCGGTGGGCGCACCGGACGCTGCTGGCCGACCTGGTCCCGTCCCGCTGGGAGGCGGACGCGTAGCGCCTGCGAGGGGCCACGGCACAGTGGCCGGTGGAGGGCCCGCGCCCGTGGGCCCCGCGCACAGGAGGCCGCCATGTGCCGTTGGATCGCCTACACCGGTGCCCCGGTGACGTTGGACGAGCTGCTCTACAAGCCCACCAACTCCCTCGTCATGCAGAGCCAGAAGAGCAGGCTGGGGGTCGAGCCGACCAACGGCGACGGCTTCGGCGTCGGCTGGTACGACGAGCACTCGCCGATCCCCGGGGTGTTCCGCAGCACCGAGCCGGCCTGGAGCGACCGGAACCTGCGGGAGCTGGCGCTGCACATCCGGTCCGGCGTGGTGCTGGCGCACGTGCGGGCCACCACCGGGACCCCCGTGCAGCAGACCAACTGCCACCCGTTCCGGCACGGGCAGTGGCTCTTCGTGCACAACGGCGCCATCGCGGGGTTCAGCACGATCAAGCGCGACCTGCAGCTCGCGGTCGACCCGACGCTGTTCCCGCTGATCGAGGGCTCGACCGACTCCGAGACGCTGTTCTTCCTGGCGCTGACCTTCGGTCTGGCCGACGACCCGCCCGCCGCGATGGCGGCGGCCATCGGGTTCGTCGAGGACGTGGCGCGCCGGCACGACGTGGCGTTCCCGATGCAGGGGACGGTCGCGACCACCGACGGGCAGCGGCTGTGGGCGTTCCGGTACTCCTCGGAGGGGCGGTCGCGCTCGCTGTTCCGCAACCGCGACGTGGCGGCGCTGCGCAGCCAGTACCCCGACAACCCGGTGCTGCACGGGCTGTCCGACGACACGAGGGTCGTCGTGTCCGAGCCGCTCGGCGACCTGCGGGGCGCCTGGCTCGAGGTGCCGGAGAGCAGCTACCTGGTCGTCGACAGCGGGCAGGAGGAGATCGTGCCGTTCGCGCCCGTGCTGTCGGCGGTGTAGCGCGCCGTCACCACTGCGAGCGGGCGTAGTCCTTGAGGAAGCAGCCGTACAGGTCCTCGCCGGCCTCGCCCCGGACGATGGGGTCGTAGACCCGGGCGGCGCCGTCGACCAGGTCGAGGGGGGCGTGGAAGCCCTCCTCGGCCAGCCGCACCTTGGTCGGGTGCGGGCGCTCGTCCGTGATCCAGCCGGTGTCCACGGCCGTCATCAGGATGCCGTCGGCCAGCATCTCCGCCGCGCTGGTGCGGGTCAGCATGTTGAGCGCGGCCTTGCTCATGTTGGTGTGCGGGTGCCCCGGACCCTTGTACCCGCGGGCGAACACGCCCTCCATCGCGGACACGTTGACGATGTACGTCCGCCGCGCGGGGGACGCCGCCAGGGCCGGTCGCAGGCGGCTGACCAGGATGAACGGCGCCGTCTGGTTGCAGAGCTGCACCTCCAGCAGCTCCATCGGGTCGACCTCGTCGACGGTGGCGACCCAGCTGTTCGTCTCGGCGACGTCGGGGACCAGCCCGCCGGCGTCGATGGACGTGCCCGCGACCAGCCGCTCCAGGCTCGCGGCCTCCGCGGTCAGCGACTGCGCGACGAGCTCGTCGGCGTCCCGGGCCGCGCGCTCGATCGCCAGCGCGGGGCTGGTCAGCTCGCTGACGGACCCCGCCAGGGCGCGCGGGTGGGCGTCGCTCGTGCGCCCGAACGTCGTGATCATGCGGGCGGGCTCGTCCGCCAGCGGCGCCAGCTCGGCCTCGGCGATCCGGGAGTACGCCCCCGGGGACCGCCGCACCGTCTGCGCGGCGTTGTTGATCAGGATGTCCAGCGGCCCCTGCGCGGCCACGTGGTCCGCGAGCGACACCACCTGCGCCGGGTCGCGCAGGTCGATCCCGACGACGTGCAGCCGGTGCAGCCAGTCGGCGGAGTCCTCCATCGCGCTGAACCGGCGGACGGCGTCGCGGGGGAACCGGGTGGTGATCGTCAGGTCGGCGCCGTCGCGCAGCAGGCGCAGCGCGATGTACATGCCGATCTTGGCGCGGCCGCCCGTGAGCAGCGCGCGGCGGCCGGTGAGGTCGGTGCGGGCGTCGCGCTTGGCGTGGTGCAGTGCCGCGCACTCCGGGCAGAGCTGGTGGTAGAACGCGTCGACGACCGTGTAGTCCTGCTTGCAGACGTAGCAGGCCCGCGCCCGCAGCAGGACGCCGGCGGTGGCACCGGTCGCGGCGGACGTCAGACCGAGGCCGTTGGTCTCGTCGTCGATCCGCCCCGGGCTGCCCGTCGCGGTCGCGGCGACGACGGCGGCGTCGGCCTCGGCGATCATCCGGCGCTTCTCCCCGCGGCGGTGCTTCTTCGCGGCCTTGAACAGGCCCGACGCGGCACGGCGCGCGGCGGAGTGCTGCGCGTGCGTCTGCGGCAGGGCGGCGACCTGGTCCGCGACCCGCAGGAACGTCGCGAAGTCGGCGGGGTCGACGCCGGGCAGCTCGAGCTGCTCGAGGTCCGTGCCGTCGCCGGCCTCGCTCGCGGGCGTGGTCGTCTGCGCGCTCATGCGCCGTCCGTCCTGGGGTGGGAGAGGCCGTCGCGGTGTGCCGCGGGCCCGGAGAATGGTACGCGCGCGGCGCGCCGCAGCCGAGGGTGCGACTGGTCACACCCGCTCGCGTGGCGGGTCAGGCGACGTCGGGGTCGGCCGGTAGCAGCGCGCGCACGATCGTCGCCTGCCGGACCAGGAACCGAGCCGCTTGCGCCGGAGCCAGCCGGTGACCTCGTCGTTGTGCTTGCTCGCGTTGCACGAGGCGCACGCCGGGACCACGTTCGCCAGCGTGTAGCGGCCGCCGCGCGAGATCGGCAGGACGCAGTCGCGCTGCAGCGGGACCGCCTCCGCCCGGCAGTAGGCGCACCCGGCCCACGCCGCGACCAGGGCGTCCCACTCCTGCGGGGTCAGGTCGTTGTCCGCGAGCGCGACCCGGCGGCGGCGGCGCCTCGCGTAGCGCGCCCGGGCCGTCGTCGCGGCGGCGGAGGTCGTGCGGCGTCGGACCACGCGCCGACGGTACCGCCCGGGCACGCGGGCGGTGCCCGCGACCCGCGTCGGGGACACTGGGGGGAGCAGCTGTCACCAACACGAGGAGTACCACCGTGCCCCAGGGAACCGTCCGCTGGTTCGACGCCGAGCGGGGGTTCGGCTTCCTCGCCCTCGGCGACGACGCCGAGGACCTGTTCGTGCACGCGTCCGAGATCGTCGGCAACGACGACGGGACGCGGTCGCTCCGCGAGGGGCAGGAGGTCGAGTTCGAGATCGGCGAGGGGGACCGCGGCCCGCAGGCCCGCCGCGTCAAGGTCACGGGCGACCTCCCGGCGGACGCCACCCTCGGCGTGCTCGGCACCGTCGCCTGGTACGAGCCGGCCAAGGGCTACGGCTTCGCGACGGTCGACGGCAGCGACGCCGAGATCTTCGTGCACAGCTCCGCCATCGTGGGCGGCGGCGTGATCACCGAGGGGCAGCGGGTCGCGTTCCTCGTCGTCGAGGGGGAGAAGGGGCCGCAGGCGGACCACCTGCTGCCGCTGGGCGCCGACGCCGGTGCGGCCCCGCGCCAGGCCGCCCGGCCCGACGGCGCCGACGGCACGGTGACCTGGTACGACGCGGGCAAGGGGTTCGGCTTCATCACGCCCGACTCCGGGGACCAGGACGTCTTCGTGCACGCCCGGTCGCTGGCCGGGGACGTCGGCGAGCTGACCGAGGGCGACCGGGTGAGCTTCCGCCTCTCCGAGGGCGAGAAGGGCGCGCAGGCGCAGGGCGTGCGGCTGGTGGGCGGTTCGGCGACCCGTGGCGGCGGTCGCGGCGCGCCCGGCCGCGGCGCCCCCGCCCGCGGCAGCCAGGACCGCTCGTCCCGCGCCCCGCAGCGCGGTGGCCAGGGCACCGTCGCGCGCTACGACGCGGACCGCGGCTTCGGCTTCATCACGCCCGACGACGGCGGGCCGGACCTGTTCGTGCACGTGTCGGTCGTGCGGGACGGGCAGGCGCTGTACGAGGGCGACCGGGTCCGGTTCCAGGTGCGGCAGAGCGACCGTGGGCCGCAGGCCGACCGGGTCGACCTGGCCTGAGCGCGGCGGCTCACGGGTGCTCGTCGACCGCCCGTGAGCTGCTGAGGGACAGGGCGCCGGCGCCCGCGACCAGTCCGACGACGACGGCGAGCGTGGTGTAGACGACGCGCTCGCCGTGGAAGAACGACGCCACGAGGGCGCTGGTCCACGCGCCGTCGGGCAGGACGGTCGTGACGAGGACCGCGATGAGCGTCCCGACCAGGGCGGTCCCGACGCTCGTGCCGACCTCCTGCGCGGTGTCGTTCAGGGCGGCGCCCAGCGACGTGCGGTTCTCGGGCATCGCGCTCACGAGGGCCACGGCGCAGATGGTCATGATCGTGCGCAGGCCGAGCGTGAAGGTGACCATGAGCAGGGCGATCGCGAGGTAGCCGTGCTCGACGCCCCACGCGAGCCCGCCGAGCGACCCGGCGAGCAGCGCGGCGCCGACGAGGCAGGCGACGCGGTGGCCCCAGCGCCTCGCCATGCCCTCGGACAGCGGTGTGGCGAGGACCATCGTCGCGATCAGGGGCAGGTTGGCGAGCCCGGCTCGCACGGGGCTCCAGCCGTACGCGTACTGGAAGTGCAGGATCAGGCCGAACATGACGCCGGCCATCGCGATCGAGGTGCCGACCTGCGCGAGCGCGGCGCCCCGGACGACGCCGTCCCGGAAGACGGACAGGTCGAGCATCGGGTGCGCGGTGCGGCGCTCGTGCCGGAGGAACCCGACGAGCGCGAGCGCGGCACCGATGCCCGCCGACCAGGTCCACGCCGACGTCCAGCCGTGCTCGACGCCGCTGGTGGCGGTCCAGCAGGCGAGGCCGATGGTGGCGATGCTCAGCACCGAGCCGGGCAGGTCGAGGCGGTCGCGCGTCAGGCCTGCGGGGTCGTCCGGAGCGACGCCCGCGCGCACGCCGATCCACGCCACGAGGGCGATCGGGGCGTTGACGAGGAGCAGCCACTGCCAGCCGACGTGCGCCAGCGCGGTGCCGCCGAGGACCGGCCCGAGGATGAACCCGCTCATGCCGACGACGATCATCACGGTCATCGCCCGCGCCCGCAGGCCCTGCGAGTCGAAGAGGCGGAACACCAGCGAGTTCGTGATGGGCGCCATCGCGGCGGCGGCGACGCCGAGCGCGGCGCGCAGCGCGACCAGCTCGCCCGACGTGGTGACCAGCGCGGCGAGGAGGCTGACGAGCCCGAACGCGGTGAGCCCGTAGAGCAGGACCCGGCGGCGGCCGAGCCGGTCGGCGGCCGAGCCCGCCGTCAGCAGCAGCCCGCCGAAGGTGAGCGAGTAGGCGCCCGTGACCCACTGGAGCGCCGTGGTGCCGGCGCCGAGGTCCCGGCCGATGGTCGGCAGCGCGATCGTGAGCAGGGTGTTGTCGACCATCTCGACGAAGAAGGCGAGGCAGAGCGCGGCCATCGGGATCCACGCGGCACGGAGGGAGGGGTAGGTCCGCGTGATCGCGGGCGCGGTGAGAGCTGACATGCGGAGTCCTCTACTGGAACGGCGTTCGGTTATCGAACAACGTTCCGTACGGTAGAACGCCGTTCGGTAGAGTGCAACCATGCGCAAGGACGAGTTCGGGGACGACGCAGCGCCGGGTGCGCCGGCGGAGGCAGGCCGTCGCCGTGGCGGTGCTCGCGCTGCGAGCGGCCGGCGGCGCTCCTCGCACTCGATGGAGGCCGTCGTCGCGGAGGCCGTGGCGCTGCTGGACGAGGCGGGGGAGCCCGGCCTGACGTTCCGCGCGCTCGCGGCGCGCCTCGGCGGCGGCGTCGGGAGCATCTACTGGTACGTGTCGAGCAAGGAGGAGCTGCTCGAGCGCGCGGCGGACCACGTGCTCGCCGACGTCGTCGCCCGGACCGCGCACCTCGGCACCGGTGACGACCCGATCGCGGAGCTGCGCGAGCTGGCGATCGAGTTCTACGCGGCGACGGTGGACCGGCCGTGGCTCGGCGCGTACTTCCTGCAGGACTCCGGCACCCAGGTCAACGGGCTGACGCTCTACGACCGGATGGGCCAGCAGTTGATGCGGCTCGACCTGACGCCGCGGCAGCGGTTCGACGGGGTGGCGGCGATCATGGCGTACGTCGTGGGCGTCGCGGCCGACCGGGGTCAGGACCCGCCGCCGGAGGTGCGCGACGGCCGGGTCGAGCGCGACGAGTTCGTCGCCACGTTCCGCGCGGGGCTCCTCGCCCTGGACGAGGACGACTTCCCCTTCCTGCACCACGTCGCCGAGGAGTTCGCCGCGCACGACGACGCCGAGCAGTTCCGGGCGGGCCTCGACCTGCTGCTCGCCGGGATCCGGCTCCAGGTCGGAGGGCACTCCTAGCGGGTCGGGCCGCCGAGGTGGTGGTCAGCGGGTCCGGGGACGTGTCGGCCTGCTCGCGGTGAGCACCGACCTCGACCCGGACCGCCGGCAGGGGCCGCCCTCGAGCTCGGGTGCGTGAGGTCCCGGCCGCGGCCGGGAATGTGCGGCGCTGGTCCGTAGTTGAGCCAAGCAGACTCAAGTTCGACGCCGCGGAGTTGCCAACCAGCGACCGCCGACGCAGACTTGAGCGCAGCAGGCTCAAGGCGCCGCCGTCCCAGTCCCGGGGCGGCCCCGGACGCCGGACCACGCAGCACGACGAAGGAGCACAGACATGGCACGAGCAGTCGGCATCGACCTGGGCACCACGAACTCCGTGGTCGCCGTCCTCGAGGGCGGGGAGCCCACCGTCATCGCCAACGCGGAGGGCGCGCGCACGACCCCCTCGGTCGTCGCCTTCTCCAAGACCGGCGAGGTCCTCGTCGGTGAGGTCGCCAAGCGCCAGGCGGTCACCAACGTCGACCGGACCATCGCGTCCGTCAAGCGCCACATCGGCACGGACTGGACCACCGAGATCGATGACAAGAAGTACACCGCGCAGGAGATCTCCGCGCGCGTGCTCGGCAAGCTGAAGCGCGACGCCGAGGAGTACCTGGGCGAGCCCGTCACGGACGCGGTCATCACCGTCCCGGCGTACTTCAACGACGCCGAGCGCCAGGCGACCAAGGACGCCGGCCAGATCGCCGGCCTCAACGTCCTGCGCATCGTGAACGAGCCGACCGCGGCCGCCCTGGCCTACGGCCTGGAGCGCGGCAAGGAGGACGAGCTCATCCTCGTCTTCGACCTCGGTGGCGGCACGTTCGACGTCTCCCTGCTCGAGGTGGGCAAGGACGACGACTTCTCGACGATCGAGGTCCGCGCGACCTCCGGCGACAACCGCCTCGGCGGCGACGACTGGGACAACCGGATCGTCGAGTGGCTGGTCGGCCAGGTGAAGAACTCGACCGGCGTCGACCTCGCCAAGGACAAGATCGCGCTGCAGCGGCTGCGCGAGGCGGCGGAGCAGGCCAAGAAGGAGCTGTCGTCCGCGACCAGCACCAACCTCAGCCTGCAGTACCTGTCGATGTCCGAGAACGGCCCGATCCACCTGGACGAGAAGCTCACCCGGGCGCAGTTCCAGCAGATGACGGCCGACCTGCTCGAGCGCACCAAGGCGCCGTTCCACGCGGTCATCCGCGACGCGGGCATCCAGCTGTCGGACATCGACCACGTGGTGCTCGTCGGCGGCTCGACCCGCATGCCGGCCGTCGCCGACCTGGTGCGCGAGCTCACCGGCGGCAAGGAGCCCAACAAGGGCGTCAACCCGGACGAGGTCGTCGCCGTCGGCGCCGCGCTGCAGGCCGGTGTCATCAAGGGTGACCGCAAGGACGTCCTCCTGATCGACGTGACCCCGCTGTCGCTGGGCATCGAGACCAAGGGCGGCGTGATGACCAAGCTCATCGAGCGCAACACCGCGATCCCGACCAAGCGCAGCGAGATCTTCTCGACGGCCGAGGACAACCAGCCGTCGGTGCTGATCCAGGTGTTCCAGGGCGAGCGCGAGTTCGCGCGGGACAACAAGCCGCTGGGCACGTTCGAGCTGACCGGCATCGCGCCGGCCCCGCGCGGCGTCCCGCAGGTCGAGGTCACCTTCGACATCGACGCGAACGGCATCGTGCACGTGTCCGCCAAGGACCGCGGCACGGGCAAGGAGCAGTCGATGACGATCTCCGGCGGTTCCGGCCTGCCGAAGGACGAGATCGACCGCATGGTCAAGGAGGCCGAGGCGCACGCCGCCGAGGACAAGCAGCGTCGTGAGGAGGCGGAGACCCGCAACTCCGCCGAGCAGCTGGTCTACTCCACGGAGAAGCTGCTGACCGACAACGACGACAAGCTGTCCGACGACGTCAAGACCGAGGTCCGCTCCGCCGTCGACGACCTGAAGAAGGCGCTCGAGGGCGACGACCTGGCCGAGGTCACCGCGAAGCAGACGGCCCTGGTCACCGCCAGCCAGAAGATCGGCGAGGCGCTGTACTCGGCCAACCAGCAGGCGCCCGAGGGCGCGGCCGGCGAGCAGCCGGCCGAGGGTGCCTCCGCCCCCCAGGACGACGACGTGGTGGACGCCGAGATCGTCGACGACGAGGGTGACAAGAAGTGAGCGACGACCCGACGCAGGGGACCGGCGGCCCGGACCCGGAGGAGCAGCCTCGCGTGACCGACAAGCGCCGCATCGACCCGGAGACGGGCGAGCTGCGCGAGCCGACGCCCGAGGAGCAGGTGCTGGCCGAGGCCGAGCAGGCGGCGTCCGCCGCTGAGGAGGCCGTCGTGCTGGAGGGCCTCGTCGAGGTGCAGAAGCTGGCGGCCGAGCGGCTCGAGGAGCTGCAGCGGCGCAACGCCGACTACTACAACCTCGAGCAGCAGTACTCGGCGTACGTGAAGCGGTCGAAGGCCGAGGCCCTCGGCGCCCGTGACCAGGGCGTCGCCTCGGTCGCCGAGGCGCTGATCAGCGTCCTCGACGACATCGAGCTGGCCCGCCAGCACGGTGACCTGGTCGGCCCGTTCGCGTCGATCGCCGAGAAGCTCGAGGCGACCCTCGGCCGGTTCGGCATCGAGCGGTACGGCGCGGCCGGCGAGCCGTTCGACCCGCAGGTGCACGAGGCGCTGATGCACGGCCACTCGGCCGACGTGTCCGAGCCGACGGTGCAGCAGGTGCTGCAGCCCGGCTACCGGATGGGCGAGCGCATCGTGCGTGCCGCCCGGGTGGCGGTCGTCGACCCGGAGGCGTGACGAGCAGGATGGGGACCCGGTCGCGGACTGACGCGACCGGGTTCCCTTCGGAAGAAGGACGGAAGGAGGCGTCGTGAGCGGTCAGGACTGGCTGGAGAAGGACTTCTACGCCGTGCTCGGCGTCCTCAAGGACGCCGACGCCGCAGCCATCAAGAAGGCGTACCGCAAGCTGGCCCGCACCATGCACCCGGACCACAACCCGGGCGACGCGGTCGCGGAGGCCAAGTTCAAGGAGGTCGGCGAGGCCTACGCCGTGCTGTCCGACCCCGAGCAGCGGCAGCAGTACGACCAGCTGCGGGCCATGGCCGGCGGGGCGCGGTTCCGCGCCGGCACCGGCGGGCCCGGTGGCGCGGGTGGCGCCAACGGCGGGTTCGAGGACCTGTTCGGCGGCGTGTTCACCGGCGCCGGCGGGGCAGGCAGCCGCGTGCGGTTCCCGCAGGGCGGTGCCGGCTCCACCGGTGGTGGCGGCGGCTTCGAGGACATCCTCGGCGGGCTGTTCGGCGGAGGCGGCTTCGGCCAGACCCGCACCGCCCGCCGGGGCGCGGACCTGTCGGCGGTCACCACGCTGCCGTTCCGGCAGGCCGTCGAGGGCTCGACCGTGCAGCTCGGCGTGGAGGGGCGCACCGTCAAGGCGCGCATCCCCGCCGGCGTGCGGGACGGGCAGAAGATCCGGCTGCGCGGCAAGGGCCGCCCGGGCGAGCACGGCGCACCCGCCGGCGACCTCGAGGTGACCGTCCGCGTGACGCCGCACCCGGTGTTCGCGCTCGACGGCACCAACCTGCGCCTGACGCTGCCGGTCGCGTTCGACGAGGCCGCGCTGGGCGCCGAGGTCACCGTGCCGACGCTGGACGGCAGCACCGTCCGGCTGAAGGTCCCCGCGGGAACGCCGTCGGGGCGCACCCTGCGGGTCAAGGGCCGCGGCGTCCCGGGACCGGACGGCGCCGGTGACCTGCTGGTCACGGTGCAGGTGGTCGTCCCGCAGCGGCTCAGCGCCGCCGCCAAGGAGGCCGTGCAGGCGTTCGGCATCGCGACGTCCGGTGAGGACCCGCGCGCCGACCTGCTCGCCCGAGCCAAGGAGTGATCGAGCCGGCCGGCGGGACGGGGTGCACCCGTCCCGCCGCGCCGCGACCCGACGGGAGGTGGTCGTGATGGCGTCCGACGACGCCCAGCTCTACGTGATCTCGGTCGCCGCCGAGCTCGCGGGCATGCACCCGCAGACCCTGCGGCAGTACGACCGGCTCGGCCTCGTGCAGCCCGGCCGCACCCGCGGGCGTGGCCGCCGCTACTCCCTGCGCGACATCGCCACGCTGCGCGAGGTGCAGCGGCTCTCCCAGGAGGAGGGCGTCAACCTGGCCGGCATCAAGCGCATCCTCGAGCTCGAGTCCGAGGTCGAGCGCCTCAGCCGCCAGGTCGAGTACCTGCGCGCCCTGGCCCAGCCCGGCAGCCGGGTGTTCACCGCCCACCCGTCGGGCGACGTGGTCGCGATGGGCCCGCTGGGCCGCGGCCAGCGGCGGCGCACCGGCGCGCCCGCGGAGACGCCGGGCGAGGACCCCCGCGCCGTCGGCGCCCGCGGCGCGATCGTGCTCTGGCGACCCGGCGGCCGCTGAGCTGCGTCCGCCGCGTGGGCGCGCCTGTCCGACCCGCTGAGCTGGGTCCGCCGCGCGCGCTCGCCCACCCGACCCGCTGAGCGGGTGCGCCCGCGGGACGCGCAGCCATCGCCCGCGGATTCTCGCTCCGCCCACCGATATCCCGGTAGGGGTCGCGAGAATGCGTGGGCGGTGCGGGCCGGGCCGGGTCGACCGTCGCGTGAGGTGACCACTCAGGTCGTCGCGGGTCGCCACTCACCGACGGGGCGCTGACCCGCAGGATCCCCCTGTCCGGACCCGTGCTGCACTCAGAGCCGGGTGTCGACCGCGACTGCGTGGAGCTCGGTGCTCGACGCTGGCTGACGCAGACGGCGGTCGCACCGACGGCGTCGTCGGCGTCCCCGTCCCGGCTCTCCCTCCCGCGAGGAGCCGGACCACCGTGCCCGGAGGTGCTCGTGCCCGAAGTCCGACCGCGACGGACCCGGTTCCGTCCTGTGACCGCCGCCCTCCTCCTGATCGCGGCCGTGACCGGCCTCGCCGGGTGCACGGACGACTCGCCGCCCACGGCCGCCGCCACCGGGACGCCCTCGGCGACGGCCGTCGCCGAGGGCGTCCCGACGCTCGTCACCCCTGCCGAGCTCGTGACGTTCGCCGGCTCCCGCGGGCTCGTCTACTGGGCCGGGGAGGTCGCCGACCACAGCATCGAGGTCACGGCGGGCAGCGCCGCCACGTACGTGCGTTACCTCCCGGCGGGCGCCGCCGCCGGCACCGACGAGCCCGCGCTCACGGTCGCGACCTACCCCGACGTCGACGGCTACGCCAGCCTGCAGGCGCTCGACGGCGCGGGCACGACCGTCGCGGCCTCGGGGGCGCTGATCTTCGCGCCGGAGTCGGCGCCGTCGAGCGTGTACTTCGCGTTCCCCGGCTCGACGTTCCAGGTCGAGGTCTACTCCCCGGCCGAGGGCCATGCCCTCGAGCTGACGAACGGCGGGTCCGTCCGCCCCGTCGTGCCGCAGGAGCAGTGATGCGGCGCGCGCTGCCGGTCGTCGCACCCCTCGTGCTGGGCGGCCTGCTGCTGTCCGCACCTGGCGCAGGGGCGGCCGGGCCGGTCTCTCCGTGGCCCGACCCGGCGCGGCCCGCAGCGGTCGCCGGACCGGCAGGCCTCGGGGCGGGGACCGGCGCGAGGACGACCACGGAGCCGCAGGCGGGAGAGCCCGGGGCGACGGGGTCGCGGGGCGTTCTCGGCCCCGGCGGGCCGACCGGCGCCGCCGGTCCCGTGGGGCCGCAGGGCGAGACCGGCGAGGCTGGTGCAGCGGGCGAGGCCGGTGCGCAGGGCGAGGCGGGCGCACCCGGCGACGACGGCGCCGCGGGTCCCGCGGGTCCCTCCGGACCGCGGGGGGAGGCAGGTGCACAGGGCGAGGCCGGGCCTGCCGGCCCGGCGGGCCCGCAGGGGGAGACGGGTCCCCAGGGCCAGGAGGGTGAGACCGGGGCCACGGGCCCGACCGGCGAGACCGGGGCCCAGGGTGAGACCGGCGCTCTCGGCCCTGCCGGACCCGAGGGACCGGCAGGACCCGTGGGGCCGCAGGGCGAGGCGGGTGCCACCGGAGCGCAGGGCGAGCAGGGCGAGGTCGGTGCCGCCGGGCCGCAGGGCGAGGTCGGTCCGTCCGGACCGGCCGGTCCTGCGGGCCCCGTCGGCGCACAGGGCGAGGCAGGTCCGGAGGGCGCGCCGGGTCCGGGAGGCCCGGCCGGCCCCGTCGGTCCGCAGGGTGCGACCGGAGCGGCCGGTCCCGAGGGCCAGGCCGGTCCCGCAGGGCCCCAGGGCATGACGGGTGCGACCGGGGCCGACGGTGCGGACGGGACCGCAGGCCCGACCGGGGAGACCGGGGCCCAGGGCGAGACCGGCTCCGCCGGTCCCGCTGGACCCGAGGGTCCGGCAGGACCCGTGGGGCCGCGGGGCGAGACCGGCGCCGCTGGACCGCAGGGCGAGCGGGGCGAGGCCGGGCCGAGCGGGCCCGAGGGCACGGCCGGCCCGCAGGGCGCGACGGGAGCCGCCGGACCGCAGGGGGACCAGGGCGAGACCGGTGCGACCGGGGCCCCGGGGGAGACCGGTCCGTCCGGTCCTGCGGGGCCCGTCGGAGCGCAGGGCGAGGCAGGCCCGGAGGGCGAGGCCGGCCCCGAGGGTCCGCAGGGTCCGGGAGGTCCGACGGGCCCCGCAGGTCCGCAGGGCGCGACCGGCGAGCCGGGCGCGACCGGCCCCCAGGGCGAGCCCGGCGACCCGGGCGAGGCCGGTCCCCCAGGTCCGCAGGGCGCGACCGGCGCGACCGGACCCCGCGGCGAGACCGGCGAGCAGGGCCCGCAGGGGGACACGGGTGCGGTGGGCCCGCGGGGCGACACGGGCCCCGTCGGTCCCTCGGGCCCGGTGGGCCCGCAAGGAGAGCCGGGTGCACCGGGTGCACCGGGCGAGTCGGGCCAGGTGGGTCCCGCCGGCCCGCAGGGTGAGCCCGGTCCCGCCGGCCCGCAGGGTGAGCCCGGACCTGCCGGCCCGCAGGGTGAGCCCGGTCCCGCCGGCCCGCAGGGTGAGACCGGACCTGCCGGCCCGCAGGGTGAGACCGGACCTGCCGGCCCCCAGGGCGCGCAGGGCCCGGCGGGCGTCGTGTCGACCCAGGTGGTGCGGTCCACCGGGTCGGTCGTGCCCGGCCCGGGCGCCCGGGCCACCGCGACGGCCACGTGCCCGGCCGGGACCCTGGCGCTGGGTGGTGGCGCGGAGGTCACCGCGCAGGCGCTGCAGCAGGTGGCGGTCACGCAGTCGATGCCCGTGGGCAGTCCCGCGACGCAGTGGACGGTCCAGGCGCAGCAGAACTCGGCCGGCAACGGTGCGTGGACCGTCACGGCCCACGTGATCTGCACGGTCCCGTGACGGGCTGACGGCCGCGCCGCCAGCGGATTCTGGCTCGCCCAGCCGCGTTCCCAGGGGACTGTGCGAGAAATCGCTGGCGACGCGGCGCGAACGTGCTCAGGCCGGGCCCGTGTCCTCCGGCGCGCCGGCGCCGAGGAGCGAGCGGGTGATGCGCTGGCCGTCGGCCATCAGCTCCTCGACCGCGGCGGCGAGGGCGGCGTCGTCGACGTCCCGCCCGTCCTCCGCGGCGAGCAGCACGGCGCGCCGGATCACCTCCTTGACGAACGACGCCGTGACCCCGGCGGTCCGGTCCGCGGCCGCGGCGAGCGCCGCCGGGCTCAGACCCAGCCCGTCGGCGTAGAGCCGGAACAGCCGCAGCCGCGCGGCGTCGTCCGGCAGCGGGATCTCGACGGCGAGGTCCACCCGGCCCGGTCGCTGGGCCAGCGCCCGCTCGAGCAGGTCCGCCCGGTTGGTGGTGAGCAGGAACGCGACGTCGGCGTCGCCGCCGAGCCCGTCCATCGCGTCGAGCACCTCGAACAGCAGCGGCTGCGGGCCCTGCTGGAACGACCGGTCCTCGGAGATCAGGTCGCAGTCCTCCAGCACGACGACTGCCGGCTGCAGCGCGTGCGCGGTCTCGGTCGCCAGCCGCACCAGGCCGAGCGTCTGGCCGGCGAGCACGATCGCCGTCGTCCCGGGATCCGCGCCGAGCAGGTGCCGCACCGTGTGGGTCTTGCCGGTCCCGGGCGGGCCGTAGAGCAGGACGCCGCGCTTGAGGTGCTGCCCCGCGGCGCGCAGCCGGTCGCGGTGCCGCGCCACCCCGAGCACCTGGCGCTCCACGCGGTCCAGCGTGCCCTCGGGCAGCACGACGTCCTCCGCCGGCACGGCCACCCGCGGCAGGAACGTGATGCCGCCCGCGGACGGGCCGTACGGCGAGGGCGTGAAGCTGACCACCTGCCCGCGCAGCACCGAGTGCGTGATCATCGCCTCCCGGATCACCGTCAGCAGGTCTGCCGCGGCCTCCTCGTCCGCCGACAGCGCCTCGAGCTTGGCCTCCTGGCCGAACTGCGGCGCCGCGGACCGCTGCAGCAGCGCGACAGGCGCCCCGGCGTGCCGCAGCAGGTGCACGCCGAACGCCACCACCCGCCGGTCGGTGTCCGGCCCGACGGGGGTGCGGACGTAGTCGACCGCGCCGACCGGGAACATGCGGTGCGCCGCGGAGTGCTCGACGAGCTCGGAGAACGACGAGTGGCGGCGCTGCTCGCCCCCGCCGACGCCGACCAGGCGGCCGCCGCCCGCCCGGGCGACCACCACCTCGACCGCGACGTCCGCGTCCACGGCGCGGAAGGACCCGACCTCCTCCGTCAGCACCGCGAGGCCTCGCGCGTCCCGGCCGAGGTGCTCGGCGAGGACGTCGGCGAGCGTCGGCCCGTCGGCCTCGCGGGGGCGCGCGCTGCGCTCGTTGACGCGCTCGACGAGGCTGGTCATCGCGTCCAGGAACGCCTCGGTGCGGAGGTCGGTCGTCGCGTCGTCGCTCTCGGTAACCATGGCCCCGACGCTAACCAGCGCGACCGCCTCGCGGGCGTGTTCCGGCCGCCGGACCGCGCCGTACCTGCTCCGATCCCCGACGCCGAGATGGCACTCCGCGCCTGTGATCGACGTCCGCCACGCAGGGAGGAGCTGTCATCTCGGCGACGGGCCGGGCGCAGCCGGCAGGGCGCCGACGTGCGCGGGCGAGTGTGCGGCGACACGCCGACGCGGACCGACACGCCGAGACTTCCCCGGGCCGTGCGCTGGGACCTGCGTCACCCCCGCCGAGCGGGTGAAACGTCATCCACATGTGCACCCGCATGTGGGTGGATCTGGGGACGCCTGTGGACGAAGCCGCAGGCCTGCAGGGCCGTCCCCACGCGGGGTGTGTGTCAGTGGTCGCCCGTAACCTGTGGATGAAGTCGGACAAAGGCCAGTCGTGCACAGCCTGTGGAGAACGACACGGGTGTAACACCAGTCCTAGTGGTCCCTTGCCGGACCGACCCCTAGGTGTAGTGTTCTGACTCGCCGCTGGACGTGGGGCCCAGACCTCTGGACGACCCGCCGCAGCGGCCCGAGAACCAGCATCAGCAGTGCGGGGCGGGCGCGGGGGCGCACGTACCAGCCAGGCCTTCAGACCGGGGAGACACGATGACCATCACCGTCTACAGCAAGCCGTCGTGCGTCCAGTGCAACGCGACCTACCGCGCCATGGACAAGGCCGGCCTGCAGTACGAGGTCGTCGACATCACCGAGGACGCCGACGCGCGTGACTACGTGATGTCCCTCGGTCACCTGCAGGCGCCGGTCGTCGTGGCCGACGGCCAGCACTGGTCCGGCTACCGCCCCGACCAGATCAAGGCGATCGCCGACCGCGCCGCGGTCTCCGTCGCCTGACGCGGCTGCCGCCGCCCGGAGCACCCGGGCGGCACGGTCGCCCGCTGCACGACCCACACCCGGGACGAGGAGTGAGCGAGCCATGAGCTCCCTGGTCTACTTCTCCAGCGTCTCGGAGAACACCCGCCGGTTCGTCGACAAGCTGGACATCGACGCCACGCGGATCCCGCTCCGTCCCACGGAGCCCGCCCTGCACGTGCAGGACCCCTACGTGCTGGTGGTCCCGACGTACGGCGGCGGGAACGAGGGCGGGGCGGTGCCGCGCCAGGTCATCAAGTTCCTCAACGACCCGGCCAACCGTTCCCTCATCCGCGGCGTCATCGCGGGCGGGAACACCAACTTCGGCGCGCACTACTGCATGGCCGGAGACATCATCGCGGCGAAGTGCCAGGTTCCGTACCTGTACGCCTTCGAGCTCATGGGAACGACTGAGGACGTCAGTCGCGTCCGAAAGGGATGGGGACGATTTTGGCAGCGACACTCACAGATGCCGGCGTGACGGACGCGACCGAGGTCATCTCGATCACCCCGGACATGGACTACCACTCGCTCAACGCGATGCTGAACCTGTACGGCGCGAACGGCGAGATCCAGTTCGACAAGGACCGCGAGGCCGCCCGCCAGTACTTCCTCCAGCACGTCAACCAGAACACGGTCTTCTTCCACGACCTGGAGGAGAAGCTCGAGTACCTGGTCGAGAACAAGTACTACGAGGCCGAGGTCCTGGCCCAGTACGACCGCGAGTTCATCAAGCGGCTGTTCAAGCACGCGTACTCGAAGAAGTTCCGCTTCCAGACGTTCCTCGGCGCGTTCAAGTACTACACCTCGTACACGCTGAAGACGTTCGACGGCAAGCGGTACCTCGAGCGCTTCGAGGACCGCGTCGCGATGGTGTCGCTCGCGCTCGCAGAGGGTGACGAGACCTTCGCGCTGCAGCTCGTCGACGAGATCGTGTCCGGCCGCTTCCAGCCGGCGACGCCGACGTTCCTCAACCTCGGCAAGGCGCAGCGCGGCGAGCCCGTGTCCTGCTTCCTGCTGCGCATCGAGGACAACATGGAGTCCATCGCGCGCGGCATCAACTCCGCCCTGCAGCTCTCCAAGCGCGGCGGCGGCGTGGCCCTGCTGCTGTCGAACATCCGCGAGCACGGCGCGCCGATCAAGCACATCGAGAACCAGTCGTCCGGCGTCATCCCCGTGATGAAGCTGCTCGAGGACTCCTTCTCCTACGCGAACCAGCTGGGTGCCCGCCAGGGCGCGGGTGCGGTCTACCTGCACGCGCACCACCCGGACATCATGCGGTTCCTCGACACCAAGCGGGAGAACGCGGACGAGAAGATCCGCATCAAGACCCTGTCGCTCGGCGTCGTCATCCCGGACATCACGTTCGAGCTCGCGAAGAACAACGAGGACATGTACCTGTTCTCGCCGTACGACGTCGAGCGCGTCTACGGCAAGCCGTTCGCCGACGTGAACGTCTCCGAGAACTACCGCGCGATGGTCGACAACGGCCAGATCCGCAAGCAGAAGATCAAGGCGCGCGACTTCTTCCAGACGCTGGCCGAGCTGCAGTTCGAGTCCGGCTACCCGTACATCCTGTTCGAGGACACGGCCAACAAGGCCAACCCGATCAAGGGCAAGATCACGCACTCGAACCTGTGCTCGGAGATCCTGCAGGTCTCGACGCCCTCGACCTTCAACGAGGACCTGTCGTACGACCACGTCGGCCGTGACATCTCCTGCAACCTCGGCTCGATGAACATCGCGCTCGCGATGGACTCGCCGGACTTCGGCCGCTCGGTCGAGACCGCGATCCGCGCGCTGACCGCCGTGTCCGACCAGACCGACATCGAGTCGGTCCCGTCGGTGAAGCGGGCGAACCGCGGCGGCCACGCCATCGGCCTCGGGCAGATGAACCTGCACGGGTACCTGGCGCGCGAGCGGATCTTCTACGGGTCCGAGGAGGGCCTGGACTTCACGAACATCTACTTCTACACGGTGGCGTACCACGCCATCCGCGCGTCGAACCTGCTGGCGAAGGAGCGGGGCCAGGCGTTCCTGGGCTTCGAGGACTCCAAGTACGCGACCGGCGAGTACTTCGAGAAGTACGTGACCGGCACCTGGACCCCGAAGACGGCCCGCGTCGCCGAGCTGTTCGCGACGTCCGGCGTGCACATCCCGACGCAGGACGACTGGAAGGCGCTGGCGGAGTCGGTGCGCGAGCACGGCCTCTACAACCAGAACCTGCAGGCGGTCCCGCCGACCGGCTCGATCTCGTACATCAACAACTCGACGTCGTCGATCCACCCGATCGCGTCGAAGATCGAGATCCGCAAGGAGGGCAAGCTCGGCCGCGTCTACTACCCGGCGCCGTTCATGACGAACGACAACCTGGAGTACTACGACGACGCGTACGAGATCGGCTACGAGAAGATCATCGACACGTACGCCGAGGCCACGCAGCACGTGGACCAGGGCCTGTCGCTGACGCTGTTCTTCAAGGACACCGCCACCACGCGCGACATCAACAAGGCGCAGATCTACGCCTGGCGCAAGGGCATCAAGACGATCTATTACATCCGCCTGCGGCAGATGGCGCTCGAGGGCACCGAGGTCGAGGGCTGCGTCTCCTGCATGCTCTGAGCCGATGACGCCGGCCGGGTCCCCGGGCCCGGCCGGCGCACCCGCGTCAGGGTGCAGGATGGACGCAGACCTCGCGGGCCCGCCCCGCCGCCGCGGTGATCGCGGCCCGAGAAGACACGACATGGAGCTGTGATGGCCGAGAAGCTGAAGCTGGTCGACCGCGTCCAGGCGATCAACTGGAACCGGGTCGAGGACGAGAAGGACGTCGAGGTCTGGGACCGGCTCGTCGGGAACTTCTGGCTGCCCGAGAAGGTGCCGGTGTCCAACGACATCCAGTCCTGGGCGACCCTCACCGAGGCCGAGAAGCAGATGACCAGCCGGGTGTTCACCGGCCTGACGCTGCTCGACACCATCCAGGGCACCGTCGGCGCCGTGTCGCTGATCCCCGACGCGATCACCCCGCACGAGGAGGCGGTGTACACCAACATCGCGTTCATGGAGTCGGTGCACGCCAAGAGCTACTCCTCGATCTTCTCCACGCTGGTCTCGACGCGGGAGATCGACGAGGCGTTCCGCTGGTCGGAGGAGAACCCGAACCTGCAGCGCAAGGCCGAGATCGTCCTCGACTACTACCGGGGCGACGAGCCGCTCAAGCGCAAGGTCGCCTCGACCATGCTCGAGTCGTTCCTGTTCTACTCCGGCTTCTACGCGCCGATGTACTGGTCCAGCCGCGCCAAGCTGACCAACACGGCCGACCTGATCCGCCTGATCATCCGCGACGAGGCCGTCCACGGGTACTACATCGGGTACAAGTTCCAGAAGGGTCTGGAGCAGCTCACCGAGGCGGAGCGCACCGACCTCAAGGACTACACGTTCGAGCTGCTCTTCGAGCTCTACGACAACGAGGTGGAGTACACCCAGGACCTCTACGACCCCCTGGGCCTCACCGAGGACGTCAAGAAGTTCCTGCGGTACAACGCCAACAAGGCCCTGATGAACCTGGGCTACGAGGCGCTGTTCCCGCGGGACGAGACCGACGTCAACCCCGCGATCCTCGCGGCGCTGTCGCCGAACGCCGACGAGAACCACGACTTCTTCTCCGGCTCGGGCTCCTCGTACGTCATCGGCAAGGCCGTGAACACCGAGGACGAGGACTGGGACTTCTGAGGTCCTGACCGGTACGCACCGACGCCCCGTCGAGCACCTGCTCGGCGGGGCGTCGTCGTCCGTCAACCCGTGCGTCGCGCCGACGGACGCTCAGCGCTCGACGGCGACGTGGTCGTCCCGCAGGACGTGGCCTGGCGCTCGAGCTCGTCGTCCGAAAGCGTCTGGCTCTGCAACGGCCCCGTGCACGTGGATGCCGACTGCTCGCCGTCGCGGGCTAGGCAGCAGCCCGGGATGCGGCGACCCGGCCGCGATCCGACGTGCCGCACGGCGCGGCGCGGTGGCAGGTCAGGCAGTGCAGGACCCGGCCGTCGGGTCGCACGACGGGGGCGCCCACTCCCGTGCTGGTGATGCCGGTGGCCACGCACTCCTGGACGTGCGCCGCGCACACGCCTGCCCCGCAGTTCTTGCAGAAGGCCACCGCGGGCACCTCGTCACCGAACTTCGCGTCCTCGTAGCAGAACACGTACGTCTCCTGTCGATCGATACTGGAATGACTCCAGAATATGGCGGGGGGAGTGCGCGGCGGCTGCGGCGTCCTCATCGTGGACACCGCGCGCCTCCACCGGGCAGGACGAGGTGTCCACCGCGGAGGCGGACCGCGACGCGCGGAGTGGTCGTCCCCGGTCCCGGCGACGCGCTACTGTCCGGCGCATGAGCGACCAGCACCACCCCGGCACCCCGGCCGGCGACGAGCCGCCGTACCGCCCGTACGACGTGGAGCCGTACGCGCCCCAGCAGTACGGCGCACCGCAGTACGGCGCACCGCAGTACGGCCAGCAGCCGCAGGCACCCTGGCCCGGGCAGGGCTACCCGCCCGGCGCCGCCTGGTCGGACAAGAGCCGCACCACGGCGGGGCTCCTCCAGCTGCTGCTGCCGTTCGTCGGCGTGTGCGGCGTGGGCCGCCTCTACGCCGGCCAGATCGGCATCGGGCTGGCGCAGCTCCTCGGGTTCTTCCTCGGGTGCGCGCTGATGATCGTGCTCATCGGGTTCGTCGTCGCGCCCGCGATCTGGGTCTGGGCCGTGGTCGACGGCATCGTCCTGCTCGCCAACGGCGGCAGGGACGCGTACGGCCGGCTCCTGCGGTAGCCGCGGCGGACGGCCATGACGACCACCGCGCCCGTCGCCCGGTCCACGGCCTGGCGGGTGGTGCTCGGCCTGGGTGTCGTCTCGCTCGCGGCCGACATGGTCTACGAGGGTGCCCGGTCGGTGACCGGACCGTTGCTGGCGACGCTGGGCGTGCCGATGGTCGTCGCGGGGCTGGTGACGGGGCTGGGCGAGGCGGCCGCGCTGGTGCTGCGGCTCCCGTTCGGCGCGCGCGCCGACCGCGCCGGACGGTACTGGCCGACGACCCTCGCCGGCTACGGGCTCACCGCGGTGGGCGTGCCGCTGCTGGCCCTGACCCCGTTGCTCGGTGCTGCCGGGGCCGCGGTGGCGTGCGCTCTGCTGCTGGTCGAGCGGGTCGGGAAGGCCGTGCGCAGCCCGTCGAAGTCGGTCCTGCTGGCGCGCGCGGCCGAGCAGGTCGGCCTCGGTCGGGGGTTCGGCGTCCACAAGGCGATGGACCAGCTCGGCGCGTTCGTCGGCCCGCTGGTCGTGGCCGGCGTGCTGGCGCTGACCGGCTCGCTCGTGCCGTCCCTGGCGGTGCTCGCCGTGCCGGGTGCCGTCGTGCTGGTCCTGCTGGTGGCCGTGCGGCGGCTGGCTCCGGACGACGTGCCCGTGGCGCCGGTCGAGGCGGTGCGGGCGGTCTCGAGCCGGCCGGGCTGGCTGGGGCCGGCCCGCGAGCTGCCGCGCGACTTCTGGCTGTTCGCCGCCGGGTCCGCCGCCGCGACCGCCGGGCTGACGACCTTCGCGGTGATCTCGTACCACCTGGTCGACACCGGACTGCTGCGCGCCTCGCTCGTGCCGGTGGTCTACGCCGGTGCCATGCTGGCCGCCGCCGTGGGCGCGCTGGTGGTCGGGGCGCTGCACGACCGCTGGGGTTCCCGGGTGGTGCTCGCGGTCCCGGTGCTCGTGGCGGCGGTGCCGCCGCTGGCGTTCGGCGCCACCCTGCCGGCGGTCCTGGCCGGGATCGCGGTGTGGGGGCTGGCGGGCGGCCTGCTCGACTCGACGGTCAAGGCGCGGGTGGCCGAGCTGGTCCCCGCGGGACGCCGTGCGACGGCGTACGGGTGGTTCGCCGCCGTCCAGGGGGTCGCGGCGGTGGCCGGTGGCGGGCTGGCCGGGGCGCTCGCCGCGGACGCCCCCCTCGCGCTGACGGCTGTCGTGGCCTGCCTCCAGGTCGTGGCGGTGGTGCTCATGGTGCGGGCTCGCGCGGGGTCGTCGCGCTGATCGCCAGGCGGCGCTCAGTGCAGGCGGCCCGCGTCGAGCTCGCGGTGGTACTCCTCGACGGCCTCGGCGAGCAGCCGCGGGGTGAGCCGGGCGACCGGCACCACCTGGTCGACCAAGGGCTCGTTGTCGGGGCCCCGACCCACCTCGACGCCGGTCAGCACCCAGGCGAACGTGACCTCGTCCGCGAGGTGCGCGTACTGGCAGAGGCGACGCGCCACCCACACCCGGGCCGGGCGGTCCCACCAGGGTTCGGGCTGGAGGCGGTTCACGCTCCAGCCGGGCAGGACCGCACCGCTCTCGCCGTCGACGCTGGGCCGGCGCGCGTCGGCGTCGGGTCCCGCGCTGAACCGCACGTAGGCGGGTCCGGTGACGTCCAGCAGCTCGACGAGCTCGTCCAGCCGGTCGACGACGACCATGTCCACGGCGCTGTCCTTCCTGGGTCCGCGCCCGAGGGCTCTCACGACCTCCGGCGCTGGTCGAGCCGTTCGAGCACGACGTCGGCCGCCGTGGCGAGGTCGACGTCGGAGAGCTCGGCCTCGGACTCCAGGAGCGCCCGGGCGTCGGCCGGGCCGATCTGGTGCATCGCCATCAGGCAGCCGATGGCGACGTCGACCGAGCGTCGCCGCTCGAGCTCCTCCGCCGAGCGCTCGGCCCGGTCCCGGGAGGTGAAGGAGAGGTCGGCGTTGGTCGTGACGGGGCCCGTCATCTCCCCGGCCAGCCCGCGCAGCGGCTCGACCACGTCGTCGAAGGCGCCCGGGTCGCCGGCGTAGACGTTGAGCGACGCCGTCACGCGGCCGGCGTCGTCGAGCAGCGGCAGCGACAGGCTCGCGCGCACGCCCTCGGCCGCGGCGGTGGTCGCGTACCGCTGCCACCGGTCCTCGTCGAGCAGGTCCCGCGCCGAGAGCTCCTCACCGGTCCGCACCGACCGGACGCAGGGCCCGCCGTGCGCGCTCTGGGCCATGTCGAGCGCCAGCGCGCGCGGGGAGGTGGACACGAAGGTCAGGGTCAGGTCCTCCTGGGGGATCGTCAGGCTGACCCCGACGCACGACGGCACCAGCGCGCTGATCCGGTCGGCGACGGAGCGCAGGCGGTCCTCGACCTCGCTCCCGCCGGACACGGCGAGGAAGGCCAGGACCTGGCGGGTCTGGGGAAGTGGTTGCACGGCACGGACCTCGACATCGCTTCGCGCACGCCGACCTCTCGACGGCCTGTTCGAGCATGTCACGGACGCCGCCAGGTCGCTCGCCCTCGGGCCTGCCGGGTCGCGCTCAGCACTCGACGACGTTGACCGCGAGGCCCCCGCGGCTGGTCTCCTTGTACTTGTCGCTCATGTCGGCGCCGGTCTGCCGCATCGTCTCCACGACGGCGTCGAGCGAGACGATGTGCGAGCCGTCCCCGTGCAGGGCGAGGCGCGCGGCGGTGACGGCCGTCGTCGCGGCGATGGCGTTCCGCTCGATGCACGGCACCTGGACGAGGCCGGCGATCGGGTCGCAGGTGAGGCCCAGGTGGTGCTCCATCGCGATCTCGGCGGCGTTCTCGACCTGCGCCGGCGTGCCGCCGAGGACCGCGCACAGCCCGGCCGCGGCCATCGCGCAGGCCGAGCCGACCTCGGCCTGGCAGCCGCCCTCGGCGCCGGAGATCGACGCGTTCGCCTTGATCAGGGAGCCGACCGCCGCGGCGGTGAGCAGGAACCGGTGCACGCCGTCGGTCGACGCCGCGGGCTCGGTGCGCCAGTAGTGGTGCAGCACCGCGGGCAGGATGCCGGCAGCGCCGTTGGTCGGCGCGGTGACGACCCGGCCGCCGGCGGCGTTCTCCTCGTTGACCGCGAGCGCGTCCACCTGGAGCCACTCGCCCTGCACGTGCCGACCCTCCGCCTCGGCGGCCTCGAGGCTCGCCCGCATGGCGGCGGCGCGGCGGCGGACGCGGAGCCCGCCGGGCAGCGTGCCCTCGGTCGTCGTGCCCGCCCGGACGCACGCCCGCATCGCGTCCCACACGGCGTCCAGGCCCGCGCGCACCTCGGCGGGGTCCCGGTGCGCGACCTCGTTCGCCCAGGCGACGTCGGCCACGGTCCGGCCGTCGGCGCAGAGCGCGAGCAGCTCGGCGCCGGAGCGGAACACCGGAGCGCCCGGGTCACCGGCCGTGGACGGCGGCGCCGGCGGCTCGTCGTCCACGCACCGGATGAACCCGCCGCCGATCGACTCGTAGGTCCGCTCCAGCGCGGGCTCGCCCGCCGGGTCGGCGCCGTCCGCCCACGCCCGCAGCACCAGCGTGTTCGGGTGCCCGGGGCGCCGGACGCGCGGCTCCAGCACGACGTCCGCGCTGTCGAACGGCACGGGCAGCACGCCGCCGAGCAGCAGCGGCCGGCCCGCCGGGTGGCCCGACCAGGCGCCGCGGACGGCCGCCGGGTCGCAGGTCTCCGGCGCGAGCCCGGCCAGCCCGGCGACGAGCGCGTCCGGGGTGCCGTGCCCCAGCCCGGTCGCGGCCAGCGAGCCGTACAGCACGGCCCGCACCCGGGTCACCCGGCCGGGCAGCGCGTCGAGGGCCCGGCGGGCGAAGTCGGCACCCGCCCGCATCGGGCCGACGGTGTGCGACGAGGAGGGGCCGATCCCGATGGAGAACAGCTCGAGGGCGGAGACGTACACCCCTGCATCCTCGCGCGCGCGGACCGGTGCTGCCGTCACGCGTCGGCCTGCGGGGTCGTGGTCGCGCCCGCCGGGCGCAGCGCCTGCCGCGCCAGCAGGTCGGCGCGGGCCTCCGGAGACAGCGCGGCCGCGCAGGCCGCCCACGCCAGGGCGGTCGCGGCGTCGAGCACCGCGGCGTCGGCCGCGGGCGACACGGCGTCGGCGGCGAACCCGACGGTGTGCGGCGCCGCGGTCGACCCGTGCACGGCGATGGCCGGGTGGATGGAGGGGACGACCTGGGAGACGTTGCCCATGTCGGTGGACCCGCCGGCGGCGCCGGAGTGGCTGACGGTCGGCCGCCCGAGCGCGGCGAGCGCCGCGTTCCACGCGTCGGCCAGCAGCGGCTCCTGACGCAGCGGGTCGTAGCGCGGCTCCGTGCGGCGCGTCTCCCAGGTGCAGCCCGACGCGAGGGCGCCGGCCTCGAAGCAGGCGAGGACCCGGCGCTTGGCGTCGCGCAGCTCGTCCAGGTCGAACGAGCGGACCTCCGCCTGCAGCACGGTGCGCGCCGGGATGATGTTCGTGACCTCGCCGCCCGAGGTCAGCACCGCCGCGGTGCGGACGGTGCCCGGCAGCTGCTGCCGGAGCAGGCCGATCGACGTCAGCGCGATCGTCGCGGCGTCCAGCGCGTTGATCCCCGCCTGGGGTGCCGCCGCCGCGTGCGCCGCCCGCCCGGTGTAGACGACCTCGAACCGGTCGACGGCCTGGCTCGAGAAGTCGTCGCACCGCACGTCCACGCCCGGGGCGCCGTGCACCATCAGCGAGATGGTCGCGTCCTCCCAGGCGCCGGCCTCGAGCAGGTGCACCTTGCCGCCGCCGTGCTCCTCGGCCGGGGTGCCGAGCAGCTTCACCGTCAGGCCCGCCTCGTCGGCGACCGACGCCAGCGCGACGGCCGCGCCCAGGCCGGCCGCGGCGATGATGTTGTGGCCGCAGGCGTGGCCCAGGCCGGGCAGCGCGTCGTACTCCGCGCAGACGGCCACGACGAACTCCCCCGAGCCGGCGGTCGCCTCGATCGCCGTGTCGAGCCCGAAGGCCCCGACGGTCACGTCGAACCCGGCGTCGCGCAGGGCGTCGCCCAGCAGGCGGGCCGCGCGGTGCTCGGCGAACGCGGTCTCCGGGTGGGCGTGGATCTCGTGGCTCACCCCCAGGAGCCGCTGCTGCCAGCGGTCGACGACCTCGGCGGTGCGGCGCCGAGCCGTGTCGAGGTCGAGGTCGAGGCCGAGGGTGGGATCGGTGACGGGCTCGGTGACGGTCATGCGTGCTCTCCTGCAGGGACGGCCTGGACGGCGGGGACGGTGGCGACGGCCGGAGCGGGGGCGGCCACCGCCTCGGGCGCTGCGGGTGCTGCGGAGCGGAGGAACCGCGCCAGCACGACGATCGCCAGCCCCACCGCCGCGCAGATGCCCCAGACGGCGACGTACCCGCTGAACGAGGTGGTGGTCACGGCCGCGTCGCCGGAGCCGAAGGTGGCCACGAAGCTCGCCATCACCAGGGCGAAGACGGCCCCGGCGACGGCGCCCGCCGCGGTGCGCGCGGTGTTGTAGAGCGCCGACGCGATGCCCACGGAGTCCGCCGGGGCGCGCGTGACCACGATGGTCGGCAGCACGGAGATGAGCACGCCGTTGCCGAGCCCGCCGACCACCATGGCCGCGACGACGACGGCGGTGGAGCCGGACCCGAGCAGGAAGCCCGCGTAGCTGACGGCGAGCAGCGTGCCACCCAGCGCCACCGCGCCGGGGACGCCGAGGCGCTGCGCCACCCGGTCGCCGGTGCTCGACGCGACGAAGGCGGCGAGCGCGGCGACCAGGGACACCACGCCGACGGCGGCCGAGGTGAGGCCCAGGCCGAACCCGACCACGTCGGGGTCGCTGAGGACGAAGACGGTCGACGCGGTCTGGCTGCCGAACAGCTGGGCGCCGAACAGGAAGGCGATGACGATCGGCAGGCCGATGCCGCCGCGGACCAGCAGGGTCACGTCGATCAGCGGGTGGGTGACCCGGCGCTCCACCGCGACCCAGGCGGCCAGCAGGGCGAGGCCGCCCAGCACCGCGGTCCACGTGACCGGGCTGCCCCAGCCCCAGGACGGGGCGTTCGAGATGCCGCCGAGCACGGCCAGCAGGCCGATCCCGAGCAGCGCGGCGCCGAGCCAGTCGGTGCTGCCCTGGGCCCGGACCCGCGACTCGGGCACCAGGAACGCGACCACCGGCACGCAGATCACCAGGAAGACGGCCGGGACCCACAGCACCGGCCGGAGGTCGCCGACGGCCGTGTAGAGCACGCCCGCCCCGAGGGAGCCGATCGCCGCGCCGAAGGTCAGGGCGCCGACGAGCTTGCCGATGGAGCGGCCGGCGGACTTCGGGTCCCGGTCGCGGACGATGGCGAACTCCAGCGGCAGGAACGCGGCCAGCGGGGCCTGCAGCGCGCGACCGAGCAGCAGCACGCCGAAGCTCGGGGCGAGGGCGACGACGACCGACCCGAGGGCCACCAGCGCGGCGGCGACCGTGAGCATCCGCTTGTGGCCGTACCGGTCGCCGAGCTTCGCGATGATCGGCACGCAGACGACCGTGGCGAGCATGTACGCCGCGCTCACCCAGTTCAGCGTCGCAGCGGTCACCCCGAACTCCGTGCCGATGGCGGACAGCAGCACGGGGTACCAGCCCTGCAGCATGCCGGAGCCGAGCTCCATGACGACGAGGAAGCCCACGACGCCGCGGAGCGCGGTGCGGGTGGTGCCGGGTGGTGCGGAGGCGGTCATGAGGTCTCCTGGAGGACGGTCCGACGAGGTGGCGAGACGCTAAGAGGTCGCCGCGGCGCTATGGTGCAGAATGCAGGAAAGCGACCGCCAGGAGGCACCACGTGCAGGAAGACGTCCTGGACCATCTGGACCAGCGCCTGATCCACGCCATGCAGATCAGTCCGCGCGCCCCGTGGTCCGCCCTCGCCCCCGTCCTCGGTGCCGACCCGGTGACGCTGTCCCGGCGGTGGCGCCGGCTCACCGAGGAGGGGCTCGTCTACGTCACGGCGTACGGCTGGAGCGACGCGCACCAGCTGTCGCTCATCGAGATCGAGTGCAGCCCCGGCGAGACGCTGGCGGTGGCGGAGGCGCTCGCCGCGGACCGGGAGGCGTTCACCATCGACCTGACCGCCGGCGGGCGCGACATCATGCTCAGCCTGGCCGCCGCCGGGACCGACGCCGTGGCGCGGTGGACGCTCGAGCGGATCCGCGGTGTCCCGGGCGTCCGCGCCATGCGCACGCACCTCGTGTCGGAGGTGGTCACCGACGCGCGGAGCTGGCGGATGCGCGCGCTCTCCCAGGACGAGGTCGCGCGGGTCGCCGCGCTGGACGCCCGCCCGCCGGGTGCCGCCGTCGCGGTGCGGCCCGAGCAGGGGCGCGCCATCAGCGAGGCGCTCGCCGCGGACGGCCGCACCGGGGTCGCGGAGCTCGCGGCCCGCGTCGGGATGACGCCACGGCGCGCCCGCGACGCCCTGGCCGCCATGCGCGCGTCCGGACGGTTCCTCATCCGGGTGGACGTGGCCCGGGCGCACACGCCGTGGCCGATCTACGCCTGGTACTTCCTGCGCGTCCCCGCCGCGATGGTGTCGCGCGTCGGCCCCCAGCTCGGCCGGATGGACGAGGTCCGCCTCGTCGTCACCACGGTCGGCGAGTACAACGTGGTCGTCGCGGTGTGGCTGCGCACGCTCCAGGACGTCGGGCGGCTGGAGGCGATCATCGAGGAGCGGCTGCCGGGCGTCACCATCGCCGACCGGTCCGTCGTCCTGCGCAGCACCAAGCACCTGGGGCACCTGCTGGACCCGACGGGGCGGGCGACGTCCGAGACGATCCCCATGCCCTGAGCCCGGAGGCCGGCGGGAATTGCACGACACCGGTGTTGCGCAAATGGCCGATTTGCGTCCCGCGCGGTGCCCGCGCGCTCCGGCGGCGACCAATTCCCGGCCGGATAGTGCGCTGACCTGCGGATACGCGAGTGAGCCAGGCCTTCCTTTCTAGACGCCGGCGACATTCGCCACCTACCGTCGACCGGGACAGCACAGGTACGCCCCCACGACATCCCGGAGGTCTTCGATGAGCACCCTCATGGAGCAGCCCCCCGTCTCCGAGTGCTCGGTGGACGGCTGCTCGTACAACCACGAGCACGCGTGCAGCGCGGCCGCCATCACGGTCGGCGGCACCGGCGACGCGCAGTGCTTCACGTTCATCCCGCTGAGCGTCAAGGGCGGCCTGGACCGCGTCGTCTCGCACGTCGGCGCCTGCCAGCGCACCGACTGCACGCACAACGAGCACCTCACCTGCGGCGCCGACGCGGTGCGGATCGGCGCCGGCCACGACCTGGCCGACTGCCTGACCTTCGCCCCGGCCTGACGGACGGCGCCGCGGCGCGCAGAGCCCCCCACGTCTCCGGCGCGCCCGGCCCGTCACCCCCGCCGACCCTCGTGCCCCTCGCCGGGCCCGGGGGTCGCGGCATGCCGGGCGGTCAGTCCTCGCGCTCGATCGCGGCCGCGATCGCCGCGGCCACCGGGACCTGGCCCTCGGACAGCTCCAGCGTCAGCCCGGCCGTCCGCGGCTCGTCGAGCAGGGCCAGCAGCACCGCGGCGACGTCGTCGCGCGGCACCTGGCCCCGCGGGATCTCCGGGCCGAGGCGGACGTGGCCGGTGCCGGCGTCGTCCGTGAGCCCGCCGGGCCGCAGGACGGTCCAGTCGAGGTCCCGGCCGCGCAGGTCCTCCTCGGCGGCGGTCTTCGCCCGCAGGTAGGCGGCGAACACCTCGTCGGTGCCCTCCGGCGGCTCGGCGCCCGCCCCCACCGAGGACACCAGCAGGTACCGGCGGACACCCGCCTGGGTGGCCCCGTCGGCCAGCAGGGCCGCCGCGCCGCGGTCCACGCTGTCCTTGCGCCCGGCCCCGCTGCCCGGTCCGGCGCCCGCGGCGAACACGACCGCGTCGGCGTCGGCGAGCTGCGCCGCGAGCGTCCCGGCGTCGGTGGACTCGAGGTCGAGCAGCACGGCGGTGGCGCCGTCGGCCTCGACGTCGGCGACGTGCGCCGGGTTCCGCACGATCGCGAGCGGGGTGTCGCCCCGGCCCGCCAGCAGACGGCTGAGTCGGCGGGCGATCTGTCCGTGGCCTCCGGCGATGGCGATGCGCATCCCTCCACCGTAGGAGCGCCCCGGCACCGGCGCACCCGGGGCGTGGTCGGCCCGGTGCGGGGGGCGCCGGCTCCGGGGCGACGGGGGGGCAGGGTGGTCGTCGCCCCGGGAGCCGGCCGCGCCACCCGCCGCCCAGGGGGGTCGGCCGACGGGTGACGCCGCCCGGCCGCCGCGCGTGACAAGGGAGCACGCGCCGGGGCGACCGGGCACCTCCGACGCTAGGGTCCCGGAGCGCCGTCGTGCACACGGATGAGTAGCGGGAAGCGCTCGCTGAGGGGTGGACCGCCCCGATCTGAGGGGCGCGCGGTGGACCACTCAGGCGCGCGCTGCGGAGCACTCAGGCGCGGTGCACCCGCTCAGGCGCTGTCGGCCACCGGGTCCGTGGCGTCGTCCGCGTCGGCGCCCGCAGCGGACCCGCCGAGCGGGCGCAGCGCACCGAGCCGCGCCCGCAGGCTCTGGACGTCGTCCTGCCCGCCGGTCCCGGGCACCAGGGACAGCGCGGTGAACGTCTCCGCCGTCGGCAGCAGGTCGCGCGCGAGGTCGCGGAGCGCCTCGGCGACCTCGGCCAGGTCGGCCGCGTGCTCCGCGTCGAGGTCGGGGGAGTCGCCCTGCAGGCCGACGTAGAGGACGAAGCCCGCGCGGGCGGGCTCGCCGCCCGCGGACGGCGCCGGTGCCACCGCGCGGACGGGTGCTGCGGCGCGGACGGGCCGGGCGGGGGTGCGGGGACGTGCCACGGGGATCTCCGGGAGGTGCGCAGGGACCGCGCGACGGCGGTCGGGTGTGGTCGGGGAGGACGGCGGTGCGTCAGGACCAACAGCGCGTTCGATGCGCTCCTCCGCGTACGCCGACGGACGCCTGGACGGCGTCGGTCGTGCGCTGGCGGAGGAGGCTCACCCGGTGATCGTGTCAGGCGGGGCGGCGGGTGTCCACGGTCTTTCCGTGCCCGTCCGCCGGGGTCTCAGCGGTCGAGACCGGATGTCGTGCGGGTCAGACGACGCCGTACAGCCGGTCGCCCGCGTCGCCGAGGCCCGGGATGATGTACGCGTTCTCGTCCAGGTGGTCGTCGACCGCGGCCACGACGACGGTGACGTCCATGCGGTCGCCGACGGCCTCCTCGACGACCTTGAGGCCCTCGGGCGCCGCGAGCAGGCACACCGCGGTGACGTCGCGGGCCCCGCGGGCGAACAGGTAGTCGATCGCCGCGACCAGGGTGCCGCCGGTGGCGAGCATCGGGTCGATGAGGAAGCACTGGCGGCCGGTGAGGTCCTCGGGCAGCCGGTTGGCGTAGGTGATCGCCTCGAGCGTGGTCTCGTCCCGCTGCATGCCCAGGAACCCGACCTCGGCGGTCGGCATCAGGCGGGTCATGCCGTCGAGCATGCCGAGGCCCGCGCGCAGGATCGGCACCACGAGGGGCAGCGGCTCAGCGATCTTCACGCCGGTGGTCGTCGCGACCGGCGTCTCGACCTCGACCGGCTCGGTGCGGACGTCGCGGGTGGCCTCGTACGCGAGGAGGGTCACCAGCTCGTCGACGAGCTTGCGGAACGTGGGGGACGAGGTCTCCTTGTTCCGGAGCACCGACAGCTTGTGGGCGACGAGCGGGTGGTCGGCGACGTGCAGGCGCATGGCCCCCAACCTACCGTGCGCCGACCGGGACCGACGTCCCGGCTCCCCCGGGCGTCGGGCGGCCACGATGGACCCAGCGTGCGGCGACGGCGCGGATCCCCTGCTGTGCCGTCGCCGGCGCAACCACGCGCGGACCGCCGCACCGCCCGCGCCGCACGAGCGGCCGCGCCTGCGCGAGGATGGCCGCATGTTCGCGCGCCCTGACGACCTGACCGCCATGGGGCTCGCCCTGACCGAGGCCGCCGCCTGCGCCGCGACCGGTGACGTCCCGGTCGGCGCGGTGGTGCTGGGCCCGGACGGCGCCGTCGTCGGCGCGGGACGCAACCGGCGCGAGGCGGACGGGGACCCGACCGGTCACGCGGAGGTGCTCGCGCTCCGCGCGGCGTCGGCGGCGCTGGGCCGGTGGCGGCTGGACGACTGCACGCTCGTGGTGACGCTGGAGCCGTGCCTGATGTGCGCGGGCGCGACGGTGCTGGCGCGGGTGCCGCGGCTGGTGCTGGGCGCGTGGGACCCGAAGGCGGGCGCCTGCGGGTCGCAGTGGGACGTCGTCCGCGACTCCCGGCTGAACCACCGGGTCGAGGTCGTCGGCGGGGTGCGCGAGGAGGAGTGCGGCGCGGTGCTGCGCGCGTTCTTCGCCCAGCACCGCGCCTGAGTCGCGCGGCGTCAGCCGCCGGTGACGTTGTCGTAGGCGCGCATGGCGGCGGTCTGCGCGTCGGCGAGGGCCTCCTCGGCGGTCTTGTCGCCGAGCAGCGTCGCGGTGATGGCGTTGTTCAGCTCGTTCTGGATGTCCTGGCCGGCGGGGGACGACCCGAACGTCCTCCCCGCGTCGACCACGTCGTAGAACGTGGAGATCACCTGGTCGAAGCCGGCGTCGCCGGTCTCGGTGACGAACTCGTCGCGGACGGCCTGGTCGGCGTCGGGGGAGCCGGTGAACAGGCCCGTGTTGATCCCGCCCTCGGAGGCGATGGTGTCGGCGCGCGCCTGCCCGGCGGCGAGCCACGCGTCCTGCGAGGTGAGCTCGAGCATCCAGGCGCACGCGGCGTCGGGGTTCTCGGCGCCCGCGGGGATGACGAACGCCTGGCCCGAGGCGACGGAGAACGGCTGGCCGTCCTGGTCGAGGAACGGCACGGCCTCGACGTCGACCTGGTCGGCGTACGGGCTCAGCACGTTGGGGTACCACTGGGCGACGACCTGCGCGCCGACCTGGTCCGTCACGAACTGGTTGGCGTCGCCGAACGTGTCGAAGGAGTCGGTGAACGACTTCACCTCGGCGAACCCGCCCTGCGCGTCGGTGATCTGCTTGAGCAGCTCCAGCCCGGCCACGTTCGACGGGTCGTCCAGGGTCGGCACACCCTCGGCATCGATGAGCTGCCCGCCCTGGCCCAGCACCCACAGGCCGCCCTGGCCCGTCGCGACCGGGTCGAACCCGAGCGTCGTCGGCACCCCGCCGGACTCCGCGTACATCGCCCCGATCGCGGCGACCAGCGTGTCGGGCTGCGACGTGTCGATCTGGTCGGCGGTGACGCCCGCGGCGTCCATCACCCGCTTGTTCAGCAGGATCGCCACGGGCTGGAAGAACTGCGGGACGCCCCAGACGCCGTCCTCGTACCGGACGTCGTCGACCACCGAGGGGTAGAACCGGTCGTCGGGGTCGACGTCGTGCGCGGAGTAGCAGGCGTCGAGCGGCAGGATCAGGTCCTGGGCCGCGTACGTCGTGACGTACCGCCGGTCCATCTGCACGACGTCGGGGACGTCGCCGGACGCCAGGCGGGTGGTGAACTTCTGGGCGTCGAACGCGGTGGCGTCCAGCTCGACGTCGACGTCGGGCAGCTGCTCCTCCGCGAAGTCCAGGCGGGACTGGCCGACGTCGTCGGCGTTCTCGAACCCCCAGGCGCTCAGCGCCCCGGAGGCGCTGTCCGTGAACTCCACGGACTCGCCGCCCGACCCGTCGTCCCCGCCCGAGCTGCAGGCGGCCAGGGCGAGCGCGGTGATCGGCAGCAGGGCGACCGCGGCCCGACGCGACTTCCTCATCGTCGTTTCCTTCCGTGGTGGGTGGGACCGGCGGCGCGGGCTCACCCGCGTCGTCCGGTCGTGGCGACGCCCTCGATGAAGTAGCGCTGCCCGAAGGCGAACAGCGCGAGCATCGGCAGGGTCACGAGCAGGGAGGCGACCATCACGTACTGGTAGTCGCCCTGGCCCCCGGCGGTGGGGCTGTACTTGGTCATCGCGTAGGCGATGCCGAGCGGCGCGGTGAAGTCCTCGGGGCTGCCGGCGTTGAGGTAGATCAGCGCGGCCTGCAGGTTGTTCCAGGACGCCTGGAACTCGAAGAGCAGCACGATGATGAACGAGGGCAGCGACAGCGGGAACACGATCCGCCAGTACGTCACCCACTGGTTCGCGCCGTCGATCCGGGCGGCCTCGGACAGCTCGCGCGGCAGGCCCAGGTAGAACTGCCGCTGCAGGAAGATGTAGAACGCCGAGCCGAACAGGTTGGCGCCGAACAGCGGGATCCAGGTGCCGAGGGCCCCGAGCTCCTTCCAGATCAGGTAGATCGGGATCATCGTGACCGCGCCCGGCAGCATCATCGTGGCCAGCACGAGGCCGAACAGGAACCCGCGTCCGGGGAACCGGAAGTGCGCGAACCCCCACGCCACCAGCGAGCTCGACACCGCCACCGAGACCGACGCCAGCACCGCGATGCCGATGCTGTTGAGCATCCAGCTGTCCAGCGGCAGCTCCTCCCACACCCGGACGTAGTTGTCCCAGTGGAAGGTGCTCGGCCACAGCGAGTTGTCGAAGACCTGACCGCGGTCCTTCAGGCTCGCGGCCAGCAGCCAGGCGAACGGGTACAGGAACACCACGGTCATGACGAGCAGCAGGGCGATCACGACCGTGCGCCGCACCCGACGTGTGGTGCGGGGACGCCGGTCCGGCGGTGCCCCGGTGGGCGTGCCGGGCCGCGGCGGGTCGGGCAGGCCGGGGACCTGGCGGACGGCGGGCGTGCCGGTGGTGCCGGTGGTGGCCATCAGTCCCGGACCCCCTCGTAGTAGACGAAGCGGTTGCCGAACTTCATCTGGACGGCCGTGATGATCATGATGATCACGAACAGCAGCCACGCCATCGCGGCGGCGAACCCGAAGTTGAACTGCCGGAACGCCTGCTGGAACAGGTAGATCGCGTAGAACAGCGACGCCTCGGGGGAGGAGTTCGACTGGTCGCGCCAGAACAGCAGGTACGCCTGGTCGAACACCTGGAACGCGGCGATCGACAGCACGATGACGTTGAAGAAGATGGCGCTCGAGATCATCGGCAGCGTGATGCTGCGGAACCGCTGCCAGACCCCGGCGCCGTCCAGCTCGGCGACCTCGTAGAGCTCGCGCGGGACGTTCTTCAACGCGGCCAGGAAGATCACCATCGTGCCGCTGACGCCCCAGAGCGTCATCAGCACGATCGACGGCTTGATCCACGACGGGTCGACCAGCCACTGCGGGCCCTCGATGCCGAAGATCCGCAGGAACTGGTTCACCGCGCCGGTGTTCCCGTTGAGCAGCAGGAAGAACACCGCCGCCGTCGCCACCGCGGGCGTCATCTTGGGCAGGTAGTAGATCGTGCGGAACGCCCCGGCGCCGCGGCCGGCCTGGTTCAGCAGCGAGGCCAGGCCCAGCGCCACGAGGATCTCGAGCGGCACGGCGAGCACCGCGTAGAACAGCGTGTTGCCCAGCGCGGTGGCCACGCGCGGGTCCTCGAACAGCTGCGCGTAGTTCTCGAGCCCGACGGGCCGCGCCGTGTTGGTCGCCAGGTTGTACCGGCTGAACGAGATGACCAGCGAGTAGATCATCGCGCCGGCCGTGAAGACGAGGAACCCGATGATCCACGGCGAGATGAAGAGGTAGCCGGTCAGCGCCTCGCGGCGGTTGTACGGCACCTTCGCGGGGCGGCGACGCCGTCCGGCCGGCGCGACCACCGGCTGCGACGCCCCGGATCGCAGCTCCGTCGCCATCGCAGGCCTCCCTCTCGACCGGGGTGCCCGGCCGGCCGGCACCGCCCGACCGAGCCGCACGGCTGCGTGGCGACGGTGCCACGCACGGGGCGCAGGGGAACGCTGACGGCCGCGAGCATCACGGGTGGATCCGCGCGCTGCTGCACGGTGTCTCTCGAGCGCACTGTGGCACGAAGTGGTCGTGCGCACGACCTGAACGGTTCAGGGCCTGAACCGTGCTTCTCAGAGCCGTTCCGCGAGCTCCGTCAGCGTCTCCGTCGTCCCCGCGTCCAGGGTCAGCGTCGCGAGCGGGTCGCCCCGCGTGGCGCCGCGGTTGAGGATCACGACCGGCTTCTCCGCCGCCGCCGCGTGCCGCACGAACCGCAGCCCCGACTGCACCGTGAGCGACGAGCCGGCGACCAGCAGCGCGTCCGCCTCGTCCACCAGGGCGTACGCCGCGGTGACCCGCTCCAGCGGCACCGTCTCCCCGAAGTAGACGATGTCGGGCTTGAGCATCCCGCCGCAGGGACCGTCGCCGCCGTCCGGGTCGGGCTGCCAGCAGTCGGCGACCACGAAGTGCGAGGTCTGCTCGATCACCGCGTCGGCGTCCGGCGCGATCTCGATGTCGCCCACGGCGCCGACCGACTCCGCGAAGCCTGGGTTCAGGGCCTCCAGCCGCTCCGCCAGCTGCGTGCGGGTCACGACCCGGTGGCACCGCAGGCACACGACCCGGTCGTACCGCCCGTGCAGGTCGATGACGCGCCGCGAGCCGGCCTGCTCGTGCAGCAGGTCGACGTTCTGCGTGATCAGCCCCAGCACCACGCCGTGCGCCTCCATCGACGCCAGCGCCCGGTGCCCGGCGTTCGGGTGCGTGCGGTGCACGTGCTGCCAGCCGACGTGGTTGCGCGCCCAGTAGTGCTGCCGGAACGCCGCGTCGCCGACGAACTGCTGGTAGGTCATCGGGTTCCGCGGCGGCGAGTCCGGGCTGCGGTAGTCGGGGATGCCCGAGTCGGTCGACAGGCCGGCGCCGGTCAGCACCGTCAGGCGGCTCCCGCGCAGCAGCCGGACGGCGTCGTCGACCGTCCCCGGGTTCGGTCGGACGGCGTCGTGGGCGGGCACGGGGAGGCGCGGGGGTGTCACCTGGACACCGTACGACTCCCGATGCGGGAGTTCCGCCTGGCATCCGGTACTGTTCTGGCCCGAGGTAGCGTGTCCGAGCGGCCTAAGGAGCACGCCTCGAAAGCGTGTGTGGGTGAAAGTCCACCGTGGGTTCAAATCCCACCGCTACCGCTCGTACGAAGCCCCCGCCGGGTGTCCTGGCGGGGGCTTCGTCGTCGGTCGGCGGGTCACCAGTCCGGTCCCGCGTCCAGCAGGGCCTCGGCCACCCGCGCGACGTCGGGGTTCGCCGCGGCAGCGGGCCGCTGCACCAGGAACACCGTGTTGCCGGGGGGCTCCGGCGGCTCGTGCAGCAGCACCAGGTCGCCCGTGCCCAGCTCCGTCCGGCACAGGTACCGGGGCAGCACGCTCCACCCCGCGCCCGCCGCGACCGCCGCGACGACGCCGCGCAGGTCCGGCATCGTCACCGCCGCCTCCGCGGTCAGGCGCCGGCCGAGCGCCGCCCGCCAGTACCGCCGCACGATCGGCAGGTCCGGCGCGTAGGCGACGAGCGGCACGTCCCGCAGCGCGACGTCGGGTCCGGCCTCGGCGACGCGGGGCGCGACGACCTCGGCCCACCGGCGCCCCGCGACCAGCACGTAGTCCTCGGCCGTGAGCTCCTGGGTGAGGACGGCGCGACCGCCCGGCCGCCGGGTGGCGATCACGAGGTCGTGCTGCCCGGCGCGCAGCCCGTCGAGCAGCTCCTCGGTGAGCCCGGTGACCACGCGGAGCCGCACGCCGTCGGCGACGAGCGGCGCGAGGGCCGGCAGCGCGCGGGTGCTCAGCAGCTCGGCGGGCCCGGCCAGGTGCACCGGTGGGTACGGGGCGGTGGGGCCGGGTTCGTCGCCGGCCGCGCGCGCGAGCTCGTCGAGGGGGCCGGCGACCCGGGCGGCGAGCTCGTGCGCGCGCGGCGTCGGCTCGACCCCGCGCGCCCGCCGGACGAACAGGCCGTGGCCGGTCTGCTGCTCGAGCGTGCGGACCTGAGCCGTGACGGCGGGTTGCGAGAGGCCGAGCTGGGCGGCCGCCGCGGTGAGCGTCCCGGCGCGGTAGACCGCCAGGAACGTGCGCAGCAGGTTGAGGTCGCCGGGCTGGTCCACCCGGTGAGCGTACCCGCTGGCGATCAGCACGCTGATGGCTGCCATCGCCGCACCTATTGGCGTGCTGATGGGCGGCGCGGCTAGCGTCGACGAGCCGCCGCGGACTCGCACGGCTCTGACCACGTCCTCCGAGGAGACCCCGTGTCGCACGTCCTGTTCGTCCTCACCGCCGCCGATCGCTGGACCCTGGCCGACGGCAGCAGCCACCGCACCGGGTACTGGGCCGACGAGGTCGCCGTGCCGTACGAGGCGTTCACCGCTGCCGGGCACCGCGTCACCGTCGCGACCCCGGGCGGCGCGGTCGCGCCCGTCGACGAGGGCAGCCTGTCGCCCGACGCCGCCGGCGGTGCGGAGGTGGCCGCCCACGTGCGGGCCGTGCTCGACGGGGCAGCCGAGCTCCGGACACCCGTCGCGATCGGGGACGTCGACCTCGCCGCGTTCGACGCCGTGTACGTCCCCGGCGGGCACGGCCCGATGCAGGACCTCGCCGCGGACGCGGAGTCCGGTGCGCTGCTGGCCGCCGCGCTGCGGACGGGCACGCCGCTGGGCGTCGTCTGCCACGGCGCGGCCGCCCTGCTCCCGGCCGTCGACCCCGAGGGCGCGAACGCCTTCGCCGGGTACCGCATCACGGCGTTCACGAACGAGGAGGAGCACCTGGCCGGCCTCGCGCCGCGAGCGCCGTGGCTGCTGCAGGACCGGCTCGCCGCGGCCGGGATCGAGGTCGTCGCCGGGCCGCCGTTCGCGTCGCACGTGCAGACGGACCGGGGGCTCGTCACCGGGCAGAACCCCGCCTCGTCCGCGGCCGTCGCCGCGGAGCTGCTGCGGCGCCTCGGCTGAGGGTCGCGAGCGGAGACCGGTGGGCGACGCGCCTACTCGTCCGCCAGCTCGGCCTCCGCGACCGAGGCGGGCAGCGTGTCGGGCGCTCCCGGTGCCCGGCTGAACCGGGACGCGCCGGGCGGCCGCTCGAAGGCGCCGGGACCGACGACGGCGAAGTCGCCACCGGCGTCGTCCGCGGTCAGGTACAGCACGTAGTGGAAGCCCGGCTCGAGCGAGAGGGGGGCGTCGGCGTCGAGCCGTACCCGGACCGGGTCCTCGGCCGGCGCCGTCCCCGCGAGGGTCGTCGTCACCGAGACGTCGACCAGCGTGCCGTCGTCGGACCCGGTCCGCCCCTGGGCGACGCCGGACACGACCACGGAGGCGTCGTCGCGCAGCGCGGCGAGGGTGTCGTACTCCTGCCACGACGCCGGCGGCGGGCTGCTCGCGGACGAGCAGGCGCTGAGGACGAGCAGCACGCCGAGTGCGCTCCCGGGCGTGTGCCGAGCCATCGATCGTCCTCCAGCGGGTTCACAGGCGCCGTCGCCTCCGACATCCGCACGCCGGTCAGCGCACGTGGAGCCTTCGCGCGGCCCAGCGCACGACCCACCGTGCGCGTCTCCGCGGCGGCACCGTCAGCGCCAGCAGCGCCAGCTGGTCGATCGCCGGCAGGTCCGAGTGCGGCAGCGCGAACAGCAGGTGGTCGAGGTACCCCGACTCCACCCGGTCGGCCGGCCCGGACCGCCCGAGCCGCAGGGCTGCGTGCGTCGACAGGAACGGGCCGGCGAGCGGCGAGACCGTCGTGGTGGACCGCGAGTGCACCCGGTAGAGCAGGTCGGACGAGTCGACGCGGGGGATCGAGCCGATCATCCGGGCCACGTTGTACAGGAGCACGTAGTCGTCCAGGGCGCGGGGGTGCGGCGCGCAGCCGCCGGCGCTGATCGCGAGCGTGCGGTCGTAGAGCACCGCCGTGGTCACGGTGACCGGGCCCTGCCGCACGCGGTCCAGGTCCAGGTGCTCGACCGTGCCGGTACCCGGCGTCGTCCCGGCGTCCCAGAGCGAGCGCTCGTCGCCGTCGTCGATCCAGGAGGAGGCCCAGGTGTCCCGGCCGTCGGCCAGCGCGGTGAGAGCGTCGCGGTCGCTGCTGAGGGAGAACGCGCGCTCCGTGCTCGCCACAGCCGGGGAGCCGGTGTCCTGCGCGAGCCCCAGCAGGGTGGACGTGCGGCTGCGGTGCCACAGGTCGTCCTGGTCGACGAACCCGACCCAGCGCCCGCGCGCCTCGGCGAGCCCGCGGTTGCGGGCGACGGCCACACCCTGGTTCCGCTGCCGCAGCACGCGGTGCACGGCCGGGTGGGCCTCCGCGATGTCGGCGGAGTCGTCGGTGGAGCCGTCGTCGACGACCAGCACCTCGAGGTCCGGGTGGTCCTGGGCTCCCAGCGAGTCGAGGGTCGCGCTCAGGTGCGCCGCACCGTCGTACGTCGGCACGACCACCGTCACTGCGTCCGTCATCTGTGCCTCCGCGTCCTCGCGGGCGCACCCCGTGCGGCGGTGCGCCGGGCGTCCGCCCCGGTCATGCCTACCCCACGGCGGCAGCCACCGCTGGTAAACGGGACAATTCCGCCCAAATGGCCCTGCGGTGCGCTGGACACCAGTACCTGAAGGAGTGGGGACGCCGCTCGAGAGCCCGCGGCAGGCCGGTGCGCGCCGCTACGGTGACCGAGAGGGGGTGGCCATGAGCCGCAGGCTGGTCTGGTGCGTCGCGGCGGGCGGTGCGGTGGTGTCCGCGCTCGCCGCCGTGTGGCTCGCGCTCGGGGCTCTGCTCCGGCACGAGGGTGCGGCGTGGGTGACGGTGCTGCCTCAGGGGCAGGTGGCCGGGGACGGAGCGCTAGACGTGGTGCCGGCCGTCGCGCTGGCCCACGTCGTCGGGTTCGGCTCGCGCGGCGACGCGCTGCTCTCCCGTGCGGCGGTGTGGCTGCCGTTCGTGCTCGCGGCCGTGGTGCTCGCCGGCGTGGCGTGGCAGGTGGGGCGGCGACGGGGCCGGCTCGCCTGGACCGACGTCCTCGAGCCGCGCGGGTCCCAGGTGTGGCTGGCCGTGGCGCTCGCAGCCGCGGGCGTGCTGCCGGGTCTGGCCCGGACGCTCGCCGGGCGGGCGGTGCTGCGTGCCGCGGGCTCGCCGGACGGCTATGCCGCCCTGCCGGTCACGGTGGACTGGGGCTGGCTGGTTGCCGCCGGCCTCCTGCTGGTGGGTCGGGCGGCGGTGGCGCGGGTGCGGGCCGGTGCGCGGGAGGCGGCGCTCGCGGGCTGATGCCCTGCTGATCGCAGGGCGGACCCGGTGCGGTCCGCCGCCCCGACGTCTGAGGGGGTCCTGTCAGGGCCTGGAGCGGTTCCGGGGCGCCGGGTGATGCTCGTCGCGCCACCCGCTGTGGTCTACGCCCAGCCGCTCCCCGAAGGACCCGATGCACCCGACCGCGCCCGCCCCCGCCCCCGCCCCCGCCCCCGCGGCGACCACCCCCGGCGACCCCCGCCGGATGCCCTGGCTCGCTCGCGCTGAGCCTGCTCGCCGCGATGGGGTTCGTCCTCGTGTCCGCCGAGACGATGCCCGCGGGCCTGCTCCCGGTGATCGCCGACGGCATGGGCACCAGCGAGGGGACCGTCGGGCAGTTCATCAGCGTCTGGGCGCTGGGCACGGTCATCGTCACCGTCCCCGCCATCAACCTGACCCGCCGGTTCCGCCGCAAGCCGCTGGTCCTCGTGACCATCGCGTGCCTCGTCGTGGCGAACACGGTCACCGCGCTGTCGAGCGACGTCGCCGTGTCGCTGGCGTCCCGGTTCGTCGCCGGCGCCTTCACCGGGATCGTCTGGGGCGTGCTCGCCGCCTACGGCCGCCGCATCAGCCCGGCGGACCGCGGCGGGCTCGCTCTGTCGGTGGTGTCGATGGGTGCTCCCGTGGGGTTCGCGCTCGGCACTCCGCTGGGTACGTGGCTCGGGACGACGTCCGACTGGCGCTGGTCGTTCGGCGGCCTGTCGGTGCTCGCGCTGCTGATCCTCCTGCTGATCGCCCGCTTCGTCCCCGACGCGGCAGGTCAGCCCGCCGCGGCGCCCGGGCACCTGCCGCTCGGCCGCGTGTTCCTGATGCCCGGCGTGGCCGTCGTCTGCCTGGTGATCGTGGTGTGGATGCTCGCGCACAACACGATCTACACCTACATCGCGCCGTTCCTGCGGGCGACGGGCACCGGGCTCGGCCCCGACCTGGTCCTCCTGGTGTACGGCGTCGCCTCGGTCGTCGGCGTCGTCATCACGGCGGCGGTCATCGACCGGTACCCGCGCACGCTCCTGCACCTCAGCGTGGGGCTGTTCGTCGTCGCCGCCCTCGTCCTGCTGCTGTGGAGCAACGCGCCGGCGGCCGTCCTGGGCGCGACCGCGCTGTGGGGCGTCACGTTCGGCGGGTCCTCGGCGCAGGCTGCAGTCGGCGCTGAGCCGCTCCGGGCGGGAGAACTCCGACGTGGCGAACTCGTTCCTCCCGGTCGCGTTCAACCTGGCGATCTTCGCGGCGGGCGTGGTCGGTGCGGTGCTGCTGGAGCACGCCGACGCCCTGGTGCTCGCCGGGCTGATGGCCGCGCTCGGCGCCGTGGCGCTCCTGATCACGCTCGACGGGCGACGCACCGCGTTCACCGCCGGCGACTGAGCGAGGCGGCGCCGGGGGGTCAGTGCGCCGCCGGCAGGTGCACGACGTCGGCGAGGTTGGCCTCGACCTGCTCGAGCCGGCGCAGCAGGTCGTCCTGCTCGGCCGGGGTCAGCGTCCCGGCCGTCGCGGCCTCGAGCCTGCGACCACAGCGCCTCGACCCGGGCGTGCACCGCGCTGCCCGCGGTCGTCGACTCGACGAGGATCGCGCGCCGGTCGCCGTCGCAGGCGCCGCGGCGGACGAAGCCCGCGCGCTCCAGGCGCTGCACGGTCCGGGTCATCGTGGCGGCGTCCGACCCGAGCACGCGGACCAGGTCGGCCGGGCGCTGCGGCCCCTGGTCCCAGAGCCTGCATCATCACGAGCCTCCTGGCCGGGGTGCAGGCCGACCTCGCGCAGGAGCCTGCGCGGTGAGCAACCGGTGGAGCCTGGCGACGCGGATGAGGGCCGACGACAGGGGGCCGGTCCGGGCGGGCTCCGGGCAGCCCGGTGCGTCGTCCACGTCGTCTCCTCGGCCTGCGTCGTCCGCGGGCACCACCGTCTGCGCGCCCGGGGATCGAGTCTACGGGCCGCTCTGCCGGCCTGCCGGGCGCCGTCGCCGCTGCTCAGAGACCTGCGGGTGAGCGCGGTCACACGTGCGGTCGGAATGCCGGCCCGGAGTTACCTGTTCGAGCAAGCATGAGCGGGGCCGACCCCGGCTGCCTGCCGCTCACCACCGAAGGGCTCCCGCGATGACCACGCTCACGACCCAGCCGCCCCGCCCTCTCGCCGTCCCCCAGGTCGCCGTCGCGGCCGTCGTCGCCCTCGCGGCCAACGTCGTCGTCCTGTGGTTCGCCACCGCGCTCGGCGTCACGTTCCAGGTCGGCACGCCGCAACCGGTGACGGCGCTGGCGGTCGCCGTGCTCACCGTCGGGCCGCTCGCGCTCGGCGCCCCGGTCGTCGCCCTCGCCGCGCGCCGGCGTCCCGACCTCCAGCAGCCCGCTGCCTGGGCGGGGCTGGCCGTCGCGCTCCTGACCACGGCGGGCCCGTTCCTCGCCGCCCGCGACCTCGGGACCGCGGCCGCACTGTCCCTCATGCACGTCGTCGTCGGCATCGCCTGGCTCGCAGCGCTCCGCCACCCAACCGCCCCCTAACCCCCCAACCCCCGCGCGCACGCGGGCGCTCCACGCCGAGACTGCGGCACCCGCGCGGTTCGGGCCCCGCGAACCCCGCAGCCGGTGCAGTCTCGGCGCCGCCCGACCCGCGGGTCAGCCCGCGGGGAGCAGGGGAGCCCCGGCGTCCAGCAGCGCCCGCGCGGCGGGGTGGTCCAGCGGGACGTCGGTGACGATCCCGGTGACGTCGCCCAGGGGCAGGACGCGGAACGCCGACGCGGCGCCGATCTTCTCCGCGCTCGCCAGCACGTAGGTGTCCCCGGCGCGGCTCGCGAGCGTGCGCTTGGTGGCGGCCTCCTCGGCGTCGCCCGTGGTCAGGCCCGCCTCCGGGTGCACGCCGGTGACGCCGAGCAGGAACACGTCGGCCCAGATGCCGGCCGCGGACTCCGCGAGGATCGACCCCGACGTCACGACGGAGTGCTTGAACAGCCGCCCGCCGAGCACCAGCACCTCGACGGTGGGGTGCTCGGCCAGCGCGGCCGCGACGGTCGGGCTGTGGGTCACGACGGTGGCCTCGAGGTCCGGCGGCAGGGCGCGGGCCACGGCCAGCGCGGTGGTGCCGCCGTCGAGGATCGCGGTGCTGCCCGGGCGGATCAGCTCGGCGGCGCGACGCGCGACCCGGCTCTTGTTCTCGACGGCGACCGTGCGCCGGCCCGCGTAGTCGACGACGGCGGGCGAGACCGGCAGCGCGCCGCCGTAGACGCGCTGGCACAGGCCGGCGTCGGCCAGCTCCCGCAGGTCGCGGCGCACGCTGTCCTCCGACAGCCCGAGGCGCGCGGCGACGTCCTTGGCCACGACGCGTCCCTCCGTGCGGAGCAGCCGCAGCAGCTCGTCCCGTCGTTGTGCCGGCAGCATGGCGCCTCCTGGTCGTTTCCTGTTGATGCCTAGTGTTGCACGGTTCTGCACGCTACGGTCGACACCATGACTGCACAGATGATCCTGATCGCCGGCCCCTACCAGTCCGGCACGAACGGCGACCCGGCGGCGATGGCCGCCAACCTGCGCGCCCTGGAGGAGGCCGCGTGGCCGGTCTTCGAGCGCGGCCACGTCCCGATGATCGGCGAGTGGGTGGCCCTGCCCGTCCTGACGGGCATGGGCGCGTCCGGACCGACCGACCCGCGGGCCGCCGACGTCCTGCACCCGACGGCCGAGCGGCTGCTCGAGCACTGCGACGCGGTGCTCCGGCTGCCGGGGGAGTCGCGCGGCGCGGACGACGACGTCGCCATCGCCCGGCGTCGCGGCCTGCCGGTGTACACGTCGGTCGACGAGATCCCGCGCGCCGGTTGACCACCGGGCGGAGGGTCTTCTGCCGGGCGCCCGCCGTGCGGTCTGATGGACCCGTGCGCCGAGCCGCGGCGCCGTCCCACCGACCGGAGGACTCCCGATGGCGACGATCGTCTCGACCCTGTTCATCTCGCTCGACGGCGTGGCCGAGATCGACCCGGCCTGGCACTTCCCGTACTTCGACGAGCACATGGGAGCCGCGGTCGGCGAGGACTACGAGGGCGCCGACGTGCTGCTCCTCGGCCGCGTCACCTACGACAGCTTCGCCGGCGCCTGGCCGGAGCGGGAGACGGCCGGCGGCGAGGACGCGACGTTCGCGCAGCAGCTCGGCGACACCCGCAAGCTGGTCGCGACCCGGGGGACGGCCGACCTCGGCTGGCGGAACGCCGAGCCGCTCCGCGGCGACCTGGTCGAGGCCGTCACCGCGCTGAAGGCGGAACCCGGGGTCGGCAAGGTCGTGGTGCCGGGGTCGCTGTCCGTGGTGCGCCAGCTGCTGGCGGCCGGACTGCTCGACGAGCTGCGGCTCTTCGTGCACCCGGTCGCCGCGCGAGCGGGCGGGCGACTCTTCGACGAGGGGGAGCCGATCTACCCCCTGCAGCTCCTGCGGTCGGACATCTTCCCGACCGGCGTCGTGCGGCTGGTCTACGCGCCGGGGACGCTGCCGGGCGCCGACGTCAGCCCGTGACCGCGGCGGTCGCGGACTCGACCGCGACCCGCACGTCCTGCAGCTGCATGCCGAGGTCCGCGAGCAGGTACTGGTCGGTCATCTCCACCGGGGTGTCGCGGACCGCCACCGCGGCGTCCAGCGCCGCCCGGAGCGCGCCGCGGGCCGCGCTGTCCCCGGGGGCGGCCGCCCACGCCTGCTCGCCGGCGGCCAGCACCGGGTCGAGCGCGGCGCGCATCTCCTGGTAGCGCGCGACGTCGACCTCGATCGTGCCCTCGTACGCCGAGGTCATCACCTCGGCGTTCGCCGCGGTGATGACGTCGATCTCGGCCAGCACGCGCTCGTGGAGCTCGCGGACGGCGGCGGCGCGCTCGCTGAGGGAGCCGTCCTCGGGCGGGGTGGTGTCCAGCGCCGCCGCTGCGTCGACCACGGCGGTCGCGTCGGCGCGCACCTGCTCCTCGGCGGTGCCCTCGGCGGAGGCGATGGCCTCGCGCGTGCCCGAGATCCACTGCGAGAGCTCCTCGGCAGCGGGCTCCAGCGCCGCGACGGCCTGCTCGAGGTCGGCCTGCGCCCGGGCCTGCGCGCGCTGGTACCCGACGACCCAGACGGTGCCGGCGACGACGAGGGCCAGCACGAGCAGCGCGACCCCGGCGACGAGCAACCGCGGGCGCCGGCCGCGGCGCCCGTCCGGGGCGGCAGCGGTGGCGGAGCCGTCGACAGGTGCGGGTGGCGTGCTGGTGGCCATGCGGGGTCCCCCTGGACGTGCCGGTCGTGTCGCGGCAGCGTACCCGTCGCCGCAGGCAGCGGGCGTCGGACCTGCGTCCTAGCCTGGGGCGCATGCCCGAGGGTCACACCGTCCACCGCATCGCCCGCCAGTTCGCCCGCGACTTCGTCGGTCACCGGGTGTCCGCGTCCTCGCCGCAGGGCCGGTTCGCCGCGGGTGCCGCGCTGATCGACGGCCGCGAGCTGCTGACCTCGGCAGCCGTCGGCAAGCAGCTGTTCCTCGGGTTCGAGGGCGGCCACGTGCTGCGGGTGCACCTGGGCCTGTACGGGGCGTGGGACTTCCTCGGCGTCGTGTCGCCGCTGGTCGAGGGCGGGGGTGCCGTCGCCAGCCTGGGCGCCCCGCGCGTGCGCCGCGCGGTCCGGATGGGCGAGGGGGAGCGTGAGGGCGACGAGGGCGCCGAGACCGAGGACTTCCCGCCCGCGCCCGTCGGCCAGGTGCGGGTGCGCCTGGCGACGGAGGCGACGGTCGCGGACCTGCGCGGCCCGACGGCGTGCGAGGTGCTCGACCCCGCGGCCACCGCGGCGGCGCTCGCGAAGCTCGGCCCCGACCCGGCGGTCGAGGACGACGTGCGCGCCCGCATGGCCGACCCGCACGCGGTCGCGGCGGCCACGGGGGCGGCAGGCACCGCGACGGATCCGGGGCGTTCGGTCGCGGACGCCATGGCGCCCGGTTCCGGGACGGCCGCCGACGTGATGGTGCAGCGCCTGACCTCGCGCGGGACCCCGGTCGGCCAGCTGCTCATGGACCAGGCCGTCGTCGCCGGGATCGGCAACATCTACCGCGCGGAGCTGCTCTACCGCGCCCGGCTCGACCCGCACACCCCCGGCAGGCGGGTGCCCGCGGAGACGGCGCGCGCGCTCTGGGACGACTGGTCCCTGCTCCTGGCGGACGGCATCCGCGCCGGTGTGATGCTCACCCGGGAGGACCTCGACGACGCCGGTCGCGCCGAGGCGCTGCGCGACCCGGCCGAGCGGCACTGGGTCTACGGGCGGGCGGGGGAGCCGTGCCGCACGTGCGGCACCCCGGTGGTGGTGGAGGAGATGGCCGGCCGCAAGCTCTACTGGTGCCCGACCTGCCAGCGGTAGGTCACGCCACCGCGCGGGGTGCCCGGGTCATCGGCACGTGCGGGATGCCGTCCTCGTCGTAGTCCTCGCCCGCGCGCTCGAACCCGAACCGCGCGTACCACTGCTCGAGGTGCGCCTGGGCGTGCAGGTGGATCGTCGCGTCGGGCCGGCACAGCGTGATCCCGTGCTCGATCAGCGCGCCGGCCACGCCGCGCCCGCGGGCGGCACCGACCGTCGCGACCCGCCCGATCGCGGGCTGGTCGGACCCGGCGCGGAGCACCCGGATGCAGCCGAGCAGCTCGCCGTCGTCGTGCGCCCACACCTGCAGGGTGTCGTCGAGCAGGTCCTGGCCGTCCAGGTCGGGGTAGGGGCAGGTCTGCTCGACGACGAACACGTCCACGCGGAGCCGCAGCACGGCGTACAGGTCGGCGGCGGTGATCTCGGCGGGGGTGCGGGTCTCGATCGTCAGCGGCACCGGGTCAGCGTAGGTCGTGCTGGCCGAGGCGGTCCTGCTCGAGCTCGAAGTCCGCGACGAGCTTGGGGTCCGGCTGCTGCTCGCCGACGGGCACCGGCGCCGCGAGGACGTTGCCGCGGGTCGCGAGGGGGCAGGCCCACGCCGGGTCGTACGCGCAGGACGGGTTGTACGCGAAGTTCAGGTCCAGCACGAGCCCGCCGTCGGTCGCCCGGCCCAGGTCGGCGCCCTTGACGGTGTCGAGCAGGTAGCGACCCCCGCCGTAGGTGCCCCTGCCGGCCGTGGCGTCCTTGACGGGGACGAAGATGCCGCCGCCGTACGTCCGCAGCGCCCAGACGGACAGGCCGCCGAGCCCCTCGAGCTCGACGCGGCCGACGCGGTCGAACGGGACGACGCCGTCGGTCCCCGTGGTGACCTCCAGCCGCTGCGCCGACGTCGCCCGGACGCGCACCTCGAACCGGAACGCGGGGTCGTACGGGGCGACCGACAGCCCCTCGAAGACGGCCTTCGCGGCGGGCCGCAGCGGCGACGCGGCGTGGTCGGCGAACATCTCGTCGCGCCGGGTCACCCACTCGGCGTGCGCGGCGGCGGGGTCGTCGACGGCCAGCCGCCGGACGTCGGCGTACATCTGCGCGGTGCGCCGCCGCCAGTCCGCGACCGCGAGCGCGTCGAGGGCCAGGCCGAGCTGCGTCACCATGACCTCACGGTCTCACGCCCCGGGCCGGCGGGCAGGTCGCCCGCGCCGGTCCAGCCGGCGCAGGGCGCGCACCTCGCGGACGGCCGTCGCGGCGCACACCACGCCGACCAGCAGGGCCCACGGCCGGCCGCGCAGCGCCAGCACCAGGCACACCAGCGCGAGCGCCGACGCGCCGAGCACGACGGCGAGGCTCGACCACCGGATGCCGCGCAGCACGACCCCGACGCTACCCGCCCGAAGGGGCCGCGGCCGCGGTACGCCGGCCGACGTGAAAGGCTCGGCGCATGGACCTGAGGATCTTCACCGAACCGCAGCAGGGCGCCACCTACGACGACATCCTCGCCGTCGCGCGCGCCACGGAGGACCTGGGCTTCGACGCCTTCTTCCGCTCGGACCACTACCTGTCGATGGGCGGCGACGGCCTGCCCGGCCCGACCGACGCCTGGACGACGCTCGCCGGCCTGGCCCGCGAGACCAGCCGCATCCGCCTCGGCACGCTCGTGACGTCGGCGACGTTCCGGCACCCCGGCGTGCTCGCCATCCAGGTCGCGCAGGTCGACCAGATGTCCGGCGGCCGCGTCGAGCTGGGGCTCGGCGCGGGCTGGTTCGCCGAGGAGCACGCCGCCTACGGCATCCCGTTCCCGGAGAAGCGGTTCGGCCCGCTGACCGAGCAGCTCGAGGTCGTCACCGGCCTGTGGGGCACCCCGGTCGGCGAGCGGTTCGACTACGCCGGCGAGCACTACACGCTCACCAAGAGCCCCGCGCTGCCCAAGCCGGTGCAGACGTCGCCGCTCGACCCGTCGAAGGCCGGCGTGCCCGTGATCGTCGGCGGGCTCGGCCCGAAGCGGACCCCGGCGCTCGCGGCGCGGTTCGCGTCCGAGTTCAACCTGTCGTTCCCGGCGCTGGACCAGGTCGGGGAGAAGCTCGACACGGTCCGCGAGGCGTGCCGCGCCATCGGGCGCGACCCCGAGTCGCTGACCATGTCGGTGGCGCTGGTCCTGGCCGCGGGAAGGGACGACGCCGAGGTGGACCGCCGGTCCGCCGCCATCGGGCGCGACCCGCAGGAGGTCCGCGGGGTCGGCATCGCCGGCACGCCGACCGCGGTCGTCGACCGGCTGGGCTCGCTCGCCGAGCTCGGCGTGAGCCGCGTCTACCTGCAGGTCCTCGACCTGCAGGACCTGGACCACCTGGAGCTGGTGGCCTCCGAGGTCATGCCGCAGCTGGGCTGACGGCGCCGGCCCGCGACCTGCCCGCCGCACGTCCCGTGCGCAGCAGGTCGCGGGCCACGACCACCGCCAGCACGACCAGCAGCACGTTCCGCAGCACCAGGACCAGCGAGGGCCCGGCCTGCTGCAGGGTGATGCCGTCGTAGGCGATCGGGAACACGAGCTGCGTCAGCGCGGCGACGACCAGCACCAGCGCGGCGGGCACCCGCCAGGCCCGCAGCCCGGCCGCCCCGGGCCGTGCGAGGCCCACGGCGACGGGCCCGGCGAGCCAGCCGACGAACTGCGGCGAGCCGACCTTGTTGGCCAGGATCAGCGTCACGGCGACCAGCAGCGCGCCGCGCGCGAGGAAGCCTGCGGTGTCGAGGGCCTCGCCGCCCCGGTGGCGGACCAGGAGCAGCAGCCCGGTCACCGCCGCGAGCGCCAGCGGCAGCACGACGCCCAGCGCCCCGGCCACGACGGCGGTCCCCGGGCCGGCGATCTCCCACGTGGTGATCGCGTCGTTCAGCACCACCCGCACGTCCGGCCCGACCAGGCCCGCCAGCACCCACGGCGTCGCGGCCACCGACTCCAGCTGCAGCCCCCGCTCGCCCTGCTCGGTGAGGAAGCTGGCGAGGTGGCCCAGCCCGCCGCCCGCGGCGACCGCGCCGACGACGACGACGCACACCGCCGCGGCGGGCAGCACCAGGTCCCGCCAGGGCCGCCGCAGGACCAGCACCAGCGGCAGCAGCAGCGCACCCGGGGCGACCTTGACCCACGCGCCGGCGGTGAGCAGCGCGGACGCGACCGCGGGGTGCCGCAGGGCGACGGTGAGCGCGACGACGACCAGCGGCGCGACGACGGCGTCCAGCCGGCCGACCGCCACGGGGCCGAGCAGCAGCACGAAGGCGAGCCACCACCAGGCACCGAGCGCGGGGTCGCGCGGCGACGGGACCACGACGCCCCGCACCGCCGGCCCGCCGGCCCCGCGTGCGCCCCGCAGCAGCACGCCGACGGCGACCGCGTCCAGCGCCGTGATCAGCACGGACCAGCCGACCGCGTACGGCTGCGTCCCGACGGCGTCCACGAGCGCCGGCAGCAGCATCGGGACCACGGCGCCGGCCGGGTAGACCCAGTCGCCGTCGATCACGGGCCACACGCCCTGGTGCAGCCCCTGCCACATCCACCAGCGGTACAGGTCCAGGTCCCAGAACGCCCGTGCGGGGATCAGCACCGTCCCGACGTACGCGATCCAGCCGTGCACCAGCACGAAGGCGGTCCACAGCGCGGCGCGGGAGCGCAGCAGGCGGCTGACGGCACGGATGGCGCACCTCCGGGTGGGACGTCGGGCGGCCACACCCTACGGGGCGCACGCGCTAGCCTCCTCTGCGGCGCCCGGACGGACCGGTGCGCCGTCGAGGAGGCGGACCGCGTGAGCGCGATCGGGTGGCGGGTGCACGGCGACGGCCGGCGGATCGAGCCGGGGGCCGTCGTGTCCCCCGACGAGCGGCTGTCCTGGCCGCGGACCGTCGGCATCGGCATGCAGCACGTCGTCGCGATGTTCGGCGCGACGTTCCTCGTCCCGCTGCTCACCGGGTTCTCGCCCGCGACCACGCTGCTGTTCTCGGCGCTGGGCACCGTCGTGTTCCTGCTCGTGACCGGCAACCGGCTGCCGTCGTACCTGGGGTCGAGCTTCGCGTTCATCGGGCCGATCGTCGCGGCGACGGCCTCCGGCGGGCAGTCGGCCGCGGTCGGCGGGATCCTGGCGACCGGCGTGCTGCTCGCGGTGATCGGCCTGGTCGTGCACCTGGCCGGCTCGCGCTGGATCGACCTGGTCATGCCGCCGGTCGTGACGGGCACCGTGGTCGCGCTGATCGGCTTCAACCTCGCGCCGACCGCCTGGGGCACCTGCGACGACGCGGGGGTCTGCAGCGGGTTCCGCGCCGCGCCCGTCACCGCGGTGATCACGCTGGCGGCCATCGTGCTGTCCGCCGTGCTGTTCCGGGGCATCCTCGGCCGGCTGTCGATCCTGGTGGGCGTCGTGGTCGGCTACGTCGTCGCGACGCTGCGCGACGAGGTCGACTTCACCGCCGTCGGCGACGCCGCCTGGTTCGGCCTGCCGGAGTTCGTGGCCCCGACGTTCGAGCCGCGGCTGCTCGGGCTGTTCCTGCCCGTGGTGTTCGTGCTGATCGCGGAGAACGTCGGCCACGTGAAGTCCGTCGCCGCGATGACCGGCAAGGACCTCGACCCGCTGACCGGCCGCGCGCTGCTGGCCGACGGCCTGGCGACCACCCTCGCCGGCCTCGGCGGCGGCTCGGGCACCACCACGTACGCGGAGAACATCGGCGTCATGGCGGCGACCAAGGTCTACTCCACCGCGGCGTACTGGGTCGCGGCGGCCACCGCCCTGGTGCTCAGCCTGTCGCCGAAGTTCGGCGAGCTGATCAACACCATCCCGGCCGGCGTGCTCGGCGGTGCGACCACGGTGCTCTACGGGATGATCGGCGTGCTCGGCGCCCGGATCTGGGTGCAGAACAAGGTCGACTTCTCCAACCAGGTGAACCTCACCACCGCGGCCGTCGCCCTGGTGGTCGGCATCGCCAACTACACCTGGGTGGTCGGCGACCTCGCGTTCGAGGGCATCGCGCTCGGCACCGCGGCGGCGATCGGGGTCTACCACGTCATGCGGGCCGTGGCCCGGTGGCGCGGGACCACGCAGGAGCCGGCGTCCCCGGCGTCGGTGCCCGGCGGGACCGAGCTGGAGCGCTGAGCCCGACGCGCCGCAGCGCGCCGGCCGGGGGCGGTCAGCCCTCGGCCGGGACGGGCGCCTCGGTGGCCGGCGGCGCGGTCGGCTGCGGCACGGCGGTGACCTGGTCCAGGGCGATGCAGCCCTCCGGGACCGCGAACGGCTGGTCCGCGACCAGCACTACGTCGGCCGCCGCGACCAGCGCGCTGTAGGACGAGCCGACGACGACGTCGACCGTGGCGTCCGCGCGGGTGTCGAGGACCAGCTGCGGGGTGTCGAACTGCGCCGCCACCGTGTAGGCCGCGGCGACGCCCTGCGTGCCGAACTGGATGCGGGCGCTGCCCGAGTAGCCGGTGTAGCCCATGTCGGCCGCGTTGACCTGCTGCCCGATGGTGAACCCGCGGGCGGCGAGCGCGGAGGCGGTGTCGCCCGCCAGGCCGATCCGGTTGGTCCCGTTGAGCACGTTCACCGCGACCTGGCCGTACGGCACGGGCGTGGCGCCCTCGGGCGGGCAGGGCGAGTCCGCGGCCGCGAGGCCGGTCGGCTCGGGCGAGGAGAAGTCCCGCGACAGGAACGGCAGCGTCAGGCTGCCGGTGTAGACGGCGGCGGCACCGAGCGCGGCCACGGCGAGCCCGCCGATCAGCACGCCGAACACGACGGCCTGGCGCTCGCGGGTGTGCCGTCGGCGTCGCTGGCGTGCGGCGTCGGGCGTGCGGTCAGCGCTCATCGGACTCGATCACGAGGACGCGCGCGTGCAGCACGGGCCGCTGCTGGAGGGCGGCACGCACCGCGCGGTGCAGGCCGTCCTCGAGGTAGAGCACGCCCCGCCACTGCACGACGTGCGCGAACAGGTCCCCGTAGAACGTGGAGTCCTCCGACAGGAGGTTGTCCAGGTTCAGGGTCCGCTTGGTGGTGACCAGCTCGTCCAGGCGCACCTGGCGCGGCGGGACCTCGGCCCACTGCTTGGGCGTGACGAGGCCGTGATCGGGATAGGGCCTGCCCTCGCCCACCGACTTGAAGATCACGCTCGTGAGTGTAGGGGCATCGGGACCGGTCCCGGACGGCGGCTCGCGGGGCGGGACCGGCGTGCTCGCCGGGAGGCGTCCGCCCTGGTGCACCCGGGTGAACTTGGCGCGGTGGGTCGCGTCCGCGCACCTGGTGGCCGATGGGACGGGTACGGCAGCCCGCCGGTCGTGGCGGGCCGCCGAGGGTCGCCGCGGACCGCCGCGGGCCGGGGAGGAGGTGCGGATGCCGCACGTCGCGCGTCGTCGCGCCCGCAGGCGGGTGCGCCTCGTCGTCGCCGTCCTGGTGCCCGTCGGCCTCGCCCTGTCCCTGCTCGCCTCGGCGGTGGACGGGCGCCAGCAGCGCGAGCGCGCCGAGGACCGCGCCGCGGCGCAGCTGGCCGTCACCGCGGAGCAGCTCCTCGCACGGGTCGAGACGCAGACCCGGCTCGCCTGCACCTCGGCGTCGATGCTCACGCCGACTCCCGGGAGCACCTGGGCCGACGGCGCCGCGGCGTGGGAGTCGCACCTGCGCGTGCTCGGCGGCCTCACCAGCACCGGCACCGCCACCGCCACCGGCGCCGTCGGCTGGGTCCCCGCCCCGGCGAGCCCCGCGGTGCGCGCGGGCGCGGTCCACCTCGCCCCCACCGGCCACGCCGGTGCCGGCGAGGTCCAGGTGGAGCGGCTGGTCCGGTTCGGCGTGCCCTCCGTCCTCGACCGGCTCGTCGCGGGCCAGGCGGACCCGGCGGGGCTGCCCGCGGTCGCGGAGGCGCTCGCGTCCGCACGCGACTCCGGCGCGGCCACCCTGTCCGCCCCGTACGACGGCGCCCTGCCCGGCGCGCCCGGCGCGGCGCAGGCCCGCGGGCCGGAGGTCGTCGTCGCCGTCCCCGTCTACGACGGCACCCGCGCGCCGGAGGACCGCGGGGAGCGGCAACGCCGGCTCCTGGGGTGGACGCTCACGACCTTCCGGGTCGCCCCGCTGCTCGACGCCGTGGTCACGCGGCCGCGGGACGCCACGGTGGTCCGCGACGGCGGTGCCGTGCTCGGCACGCTCGCCGGCGAGGAGGGCGCGGACCGCACCGTCGTGGACGCCGCCGCCCCGACGCTCGACGTGCCGGTGGTGGGGCGCACCTGGACCCTCGTCGCGGCCGGCGGGGACGTGCCCGCGCCGCTGTCGTGGATCCCGCTGGTGGGCGGCGTCCTGCTGACCGGGCTCGTCGTCGGCCTGATCGCCTCCCGGGCCGCGGCCGAGGGCCGCGCGGTCGAGCTCGCCGCCGACCGGACCCGCGCCCTGGCGGCCCGGACGCAGGACCTCGAGTCGATCACCCGGAACACCCCCGACGCGCTCGCCCGGGTGGACGCGGACGCGCGCCTGCAGTTCGTCAACGCCGCGATGCGCGGTGCCGCCCACGTCACGGACGCGGACCTCGGCTCGACCGTCGCCGAGCTGGCCGGCCGGTCCCCGGTGGCCGACGCCGTGCGGGCGCTCGCGCACCACATGCTGGCCATCGGCGGGGCCGGTGTCGACGTCGACACCGACCCGCGCCGGCTGATCAGCATGTCCGCGCACTCGGGCGGCCGCTGGTACGAGGTGCGCGCCGTCCCCGAGGCGGGCGCCGACGGCACCGTCGAGGCCGTGCTGGTCGTCGCCCGGGACGTCACCCGGTTCCGCGAGGCGCAGGACCGGCTCACGCACGCCGCCACCCACGACCCGCTCACCGGGCTGGCCAACCGGGACGTCGCCCGCGAGCGGGCCGTCGCCGCGCTCACCACGTCCCGGGCCGGGACCGCGCTGCTGCTGCTCGACCTGGACCGGTTCAAGCTGGTCAACGACTCCTACGGCCACGCCGTCGGCGACGAGCTGCTCCAGCGGGCCGCGACCCGGGTCGCCGCGGACCTCCCGGACCGGGCGACCGCCGCCCGTCTCGGCGGCGACGAGTTCGTGGTGCTGCTGCCGGACGCCACCCCGGCCGTCGCCGAGGCCGCGGCGCTGCGCCTGGTCGCGGCGTTCGACGAGCCGTTCGCGCTGCACGACGAGGAGTTCGCGGTGGGGTGCAGCGTGGGCGTGGTGCACGCCGAGCCCGGCACCATCCCCTGGGACGAGCTGCTCCGCTCCGCGGACGTCGCCATGTACAGCGCCAAGGCGGCCGGCGGCGGCTGCCACCAGTGGTACGAGGAGCACGGCGCCGACCAGGCCCGGCAGCGCCTGACGATGGCCGCCGACCTGCGCCGCGCCTGCGAGGAGGGCGAGCTCTCCCTGGTGTACCAGGGCGAGGTCGACCTGGTGACCGGGCGGGTCGAGGGCGTCGAGGCGCTGATGCGCTGGACCAGCCGCACGCGCGGACCCGTGTCGCCGGCGGAGTTCATCCCGGTCGCCGAGGAGACCGGCCTGATCGGCGACCTCGGCGCCTGGGCGCTGGACCGGGCGCTCGGGGAGGTCGTCGCGCACAACCGCGCCACCGGCAGCGACCTGCGCGCGTGGGTCAACGTGTCCCCGCGGCAGTTCGGCCCCGGCCAGGACCGCGCCGACCTGGTCACGCTCGTGGTCGACGTCCTCGCGCGGCACGACGCCCCGTCCAGCTGGCTCGGCATCGAGGTCACCGAGAGCGCGCTCGCGGACGACGCCCGGGCGGTGCCGATGCTGCGCGCGCTGCGCGAGCTCGGCGTCGGCGTCGCCATCGACGACTTCGGCACCGGCTACTCGTCGCTGTCCCGGTTGCACGACTACCCGGTGACCCTGCTGAAGATCGACCAGTCGTTCGTGCAGGAGCTCGGCGGCTCCGGGGCCGCGGGGTCGCGCGCGGCCGGCATCGTCGAGGCCGTGGTGGCCCTCGGGCGGTCGCTCGGCGCCGACGTCATCGCCGAGGGCGTGGAGGACGAGCCGCGCTACACCGCGCTGCGCTCCCTCGGCTGCGACCTGGCGCAGGGCTACCTGTTCGGCCGGCCCGGGGCGTTCACCGACGCCGTGCGGCCCGTGGACGTGCCCGGGCCGGTGCTGCCGGGGATGGTCGGCGCGAGGCTGCCCGGGCCGCGCTGACCGGCGCCCTGCTGCAGCAGCATCCACGTCGCGCACGACGCCGCGAGCAGCGGCACCGCCAGCCCGATCCCCGTCGCCGGCACGACCACGCCCGAGTCGTTCAGCGCGAACCCGATGCCCAGCGTGACGGCCAGCGCGATCAGGCCCTTGAGCAGCATCGGGGCGTCCGTCGCGATCCGGCGCAGCGGCGCGCCGCCCGACAGCCAGGCGTAGGGGCCGCCGTCCGGCGCGCTGACCGCCGAGCGCGCCGGGCGCCCGACCAGCAGCACGACGAGCAGCAGGCCGCCGATCGCGAGCAGCGTCTGCTCGCTGCCGAACAGGATCCGCAGGTTCGTCTCGCCCTTGCGCAGCAGGACCGTCCACAGCCCGCCGTCCAGCACGGTCTCGATGAAGGCGCCGAGGTGCGTGCGCTCGTCCGGCGGCCGCAGCCAGTCGGCGACCGCGATGCTCACCACGGTCACCGCGCCCGCGGCGAGGACCGCCAGCACCCGGCGCCAGGTCAGCCGGACCCCGGCCGCGAGCAGCGCGAGGATCGCGAAGCCGGGCACCAGGGCGGGCGGCCCGCCGAAGTCCGCGCCGATCGACGGCGTCCCGTTGATCACCACCGCGGCCAGCCCCATCGCCGCGATCACCGCGACGGCCCGCCCGCGTCGGCCCGCCCGCAGCAGCGGGTCCGCCAGCGCGACCGTCGTGAGGATCATCGCCGTGGCGAACAGGGCGAACGCCGGGTTGCCGAAGCCGTAGAACCGTCCGGCGACCAGCGAGCCCGGGCCCATCATCGAGTCGAGCGCGAGCCGGGCGCCGGTCGCGACGTCCGCCGCCAGGACGACAGCCGTGATCCCGCCGACGACGCCGAGCGGGGCCAGCAGGCGCCCGCGCCACCACCGCGGCAGCAGCGTCACCGCGACGATCGCGCCGGAGAACAGCGCCACCGCGCCGGTCAGCGCCCAGGGCGGCGAGCCGGCGCGCCACCAGGGCAGCAGGTTCGCGAGGAACGTCGACACCGGCACCGCCGCCACCGCGACGGCGGCCACCCGCAGGCCGTGCAGCACGCGCCGCGGGTGCTCGGCGCGGGTCGGGCGGCGCCACAGCCGGTGCACCAGCCCGGCCCACCACCCGCGCACCCGGGCGTTCAGCCCGACCATCACCATGAGGTACAGCGCCAGGTTCAGCCCCACCCACCACACGTAGAACCCGCCGACCAGCGGCTTGGCCGCCTGCGCGTGCCGGTTCTGGTCGATGAGGTACGCCACCCGCTCGCCCGCGGTGGCGTCGTCCGGGGCGTGCCGCACGAGCGAGCCCACCAGCGCCCCCGTGGGTGCCTGGTCCCGGATGCCGAGCGCCTCCAGCAGCGTCGGCGTCACGTCCGTCGCCTGCAGGAACCCGGTCTGCCGGGTCGACGACGAGCCGATCGTCCCGCCCGCGTACGTCCCGCCGTCGGCCGTCGGGCCCAGGGCGGCGGCCAGCTGCAGGTGCGCGCGGCGGCTGGAGTCGGCCAGGGACAGCACCAGCACGGTCGCGCCGTCGTCGGCGTCCCCGACCGCGTCGAGCACGGCGCCGATCCGGGCGTCGATCTGCTGGACCTGCTCCGCGCGGGTCGGCTCGATCACCACGTCGGTCCCGGACAGGTCGGGCTGGTCCTGCTCCTCGTCCGACGGCGTCACCGCGTCCGCCTCCGAGCGCCCGCGCGTCTGGTAGCCCGGGTCGCGCACCGTGCCCGCGTCGACCACGACCAGCTGCGACGTCTCGAGCGCCGCGGCCACCGCGTCCTCGAGCCCCGCGCGGTCCGCCGGCGAGCGCACGTGGTCGCCCACCGGCATGCCGTCCGCGTCCGCCAGCGCGATCGCCGCACCCGGTCCGACGCCCGTCGCCGGCACCCCGGCCGCCGCCACCGTGTCGCCGAGCAGCCCCAGCCGGGAGTCGTAGGAGGACTCGTCCGTCGCCTGGACGTAGTCCGCCCAGCCCGGCGTCGCGCCGTTGGCCAGCGGGTCCCGCAGCGTGCGGCAGGTGCCGTCGGCCACCGACAGGTCGTCCGCGCGGCCGCCCGCGGAGACCGCCAGCCAGCCCGCCGCGGGGCAGGTGAACGACCGCACGCTGCGGACCACCGTGGTGCCGACCGCGGCCTCGCGGGACAGCTCCCACAGCGCCGGCGTGGTCAGCGAGCCCAGGTCGTCCCAGCGCAGCCCCGTCACGCCGACCAGCACCACCGGTGCCGTGGCGGCCGGTGCCTCGTCGGCGGCGGCGGCCCCGGGCGCCGCCGCGAGCCAGCCGAGCGCCACCGTCAGCAGCGCCGCCAGGGTGCCCGCGACCAGTCGGACGGGGCGGGCGGCGGCTGCGGGCGTGCGGGACGCGGGCGTGGACAGGGGCACCGGTCCAGCGTACGGGCGCACTACTCTCGGACGAGTCGTGGCCACCGTGCCCCGCCGGCACCTGCCCGGCACGTGCACGCGCGCCGCACAGCGCGCGCACGCGGCAACCACATGCGTCCGCCCGCGCCCACCCGCCCCAGCACGAGGAGCCCGCCGATGTCGCGTCCCCGCTACGCCTACCTCGGTCCGGCGGGCACGTTCACCGAGGTGGCCCTCCGGCAGGTGGTGCGCCCCGAGGACGCCGAGTACCTGCCCCAGGCCGACGTCGTGAGCGCCATCGAGTCGGTGCGCTCCGGGACCGCCGACCACGCGGTCGTCGCCATCGAGAGCACCATCGAGGGCGGCGTCACCGCGACCCTCGACGCGCTCGCCGTCGGCAGCGCGCTCGTGCTGCAGCGCGAGGTGCTCGTGCCCGTCGGCTTCACCCTGGTCGGCCGGCCCGGCGTGGCGCTCGCGGACGTCCGGCGGATCGCCGCGCACCCGCACGCCTGGGTGCAGTGCCGCCGCTGGCTCGGGGAGCACGTGCCCGGCGGCGTGCACGTGGCCGCCGCGTCCAACACCGCCCCCGCCGCGCAGCTCGCGTCGCCCGGCGCCGGGGACGACCTCGGGTTCGACGCCGCCCTCGTCCCGCCGGCCGCGGTCCCGCACTACGGCCTGCACGTGCTCGCCGAGGGCGTCGCGGACAACCCGCACGCCGTCACGCGGTTCGTCGTCGTCGGCCGGCCGGGGGACGTGCCGGCGCCGACCGGTGCCGACAAGACCACGCTGGTCGTGCACCTGCCCAGCAACGAGGCCGGCGCCCTCCTGACCATGCTCGAGCAGTTCGCCGCGCGCGGGGTCAACCTGTCGAGGATCGAGTCGCGGCCCATCGGCGACTCGCTCGGCCGGTACTCGTTCTCCATCGACGCCGAGGGGCACATCGCCGAGGAGCGGATGGGCGAGGCGTTCATGGGCCTGCACCGCGTCTGCCCGCAGGTGCGCTACCTCGGGTCGTACCCCCGGGCCGACGGCCAGGCCGCCGACGTGCACATCGGCACCGCCGACGACGACTTCCGCACCGCCCGGGACTGGCTGCGCGCGGTGCGCGGCGGCGCGAGCGTCTGACTCAGGTCCGCGCGACCCGCACGACCAGCGCGCCCGGGTCGACCCGCGCCGCCAGCTCCGTCGCCTGGCCGATCACGTCGCCGTCCACCTGCACGTACTCGCCGCCCGACACGGTCAGGTGCACCTCGCGGGCCCGCGCGTGGTCGATCCGGCCGATCTTGGCGGGCAGCTGGTTGCGGACGCCGACCCCCTGCAGCACCACCTCGCCCAGCAGCTGCGCCCAGCCGGCGACGCCGCCGCGGGTGTCGATCGCCGCGACGTCGAGCCAGCCGTCGTCCAGCTCGGCGTCCGGCAGCAGCGTGATGCCGCCCGGGAGCCGGCCGCAGTTGCCGACCAGCAGGCTGCGCACGCGGGCCGGGGTCGCCGGCTGGTCGTCCAGCTGCACCATCGCCCGCAGCCGGCGGCCGTGCAGGTGCTTGATGCCCGCGACGAAGTAGGCCATCCAGCCCACCCGCGCCTTGAGGTCGTCGTCGGCGTCCGCGACCATCGCCGCGTCGAAGCCCACGCCCGCGATGACCAGGAAGATGTGGTCGCGCGGCACGTCGGTGTCGGCGGGCAGGTCGTCGGCCGCCTCGGCGATGTCGTCGTCGACGTCGGACTCGAAGGCCAGCACCCGGAGCCAGCCCACGTCGATCGTCCGGTCCGTGCCGTCGAGCGCGATCTGCAGCGCCGCGAGCGGGTCGCCGATCGGGATGTCCAGGTTGCGGGCCAGCAGGTTGCCGGTGCCGACCGGGACCAGGCCCATCGGCACCCGCGTGCCGACCAGCGCCTCCGCGACCGCGCGCACGGTGCCGTCGCCGCCCAGCGCCACGACGATGTCCGCGCCGCGGCCGACCGCGTCCTTGGTCTGGCCGATGCCCGGGTCCTCCAGGGTCGTCTCCAGCCAGAGCGGCTCGGGCAGGTACTGCTCGGCGCAGGCCCGCCGCACGGCGACGCGCAGGTCGGGCACGCCCGGCTTGGTCGGGTTCGCGACGAACGCGACGAGCGGCCCGCGCGGCGCCGGCTCGGCCGACGTCGCGGTCGCCGGGTCCACGGGCCCGGCGACGGTGCCCAGGATGCGCCCCGCCCGGCCCGCCTGCCGCTCGGCGGCGGTCGCCCGCCAGGCGGCGATCCCGACGACGAGGGCGGCCACCGACAGCACGGCGGCGGCGACGGCCAGCCATCCCTCCCACGTCATGTGACGAATCTACGGGCGAACCCGCACCGCTGCCCATGCCCCCGGCCTCACCCGTCGACCGCCGCGGCTGCAGGGGCGTGCGCGCGGCGGTCGGTAGGCTCGCCTGGTGATCGATCTCAAGCAGCTGCGGCAGGACCCCGACGTCGTCCGGGCGAGCCAGGTGACGCGCGGTGACGACCCGGGCCTGGTGGACCAGGTGCTCGACGCGGACGCCCGCCGCCGCGCGGCCCTGACGGACTTCGAGACGCTCCGCGCGGAGCAGAAGGCCCTCGGCAAGAAGGTCGCGTCCGCGCAGGGCGAGGAGAAGCAGGCGCTGCTCGCGCAGGGCAAGCAGCTCGCGGAGCAGGTCAAGGCGCTGCAGGCCGACGCCGACGCGGCGGAGGCGCTCGCCACGGAGCTGGCCCGCCGCATCGGCAACGTCGTCGAGGACGGCGTGCCCGCTGGCGGCGAGGACGACTACGTCGTGCTGCGGCACGAGGGCACCCCGCGCGACTTCGCGGCCGAGTACGGCGCCGACTTCGCCGTCCGCGACCACCTGGAGCTCGGCGAGGGCCTGCAGGCGATCGACACGGAGCGCGGCGCGAAGGTGTCCGGCGCCCGGTTCTACTACCTGACCGGCGTCGGCGCCCGGCTGGAGCTGGCGCTGCTGAACGCGGCCGTCGACCTGGCGCTGCAGGCCGGCTTCACGCCGGTGATCACGCCGACCCTGGTCAAGCCGGAGGTCATGGCGGGCACCGGGTTCCTCGGCGCGCACGCGGACGAGATCTACCGCCTGGAGGCCGACGACCTGTACCTGGTCGGCACCAGCGAGGTCGCGCTGGCGGGCTACCACGCGAACGAGATCATCGACCTGTCGGCGGGCCCGCGGCGCTACGCGGGCTGGTCGGCCTGCTACCGGCGCGAGGCCGGGTCGTACGGCAAGGACACCCGCGGCATCATCCGCGTGCACCAGTTCCACAAGGTCGAGGCGTTCTCGTACACGACCATCGAGGACGCCGCGGACGAGCACCGCCGCATCCTCGGCTGGGAGGAGCAGATGCTGGCGCTGGCCGGCCTGCCGTACCGCGTCATCGACACGGCGGCGGGCGACCTCGGGTCCAGCGCCGCCCGCAAGTTCGACTGCGAGGCGTGGCTGCCCAGCCAGGAGCGCTACCTGGAGCTCACGTCGACGTCCAACTGCACGACGTTCCAGGCCCGCCGGCTCGGCATCCGCGAGCGCACCGCCGACGGCGAGGTGCGCCCGGTCGCCACGCTGAACGGCACGCTGGCGACGACGCGGTGGATCGTCGCGATCCTGGAGAACCACCAGCAGGCCGACGGCTCGGTCCGGGTCCCCGAGGGGCTGCGGCCCTACCTCGGCGGCCTCGAGGTGCTCGAGCCGGTCGTGCGGGCCGGGGGCGCGTCGCGATGAGCCACCCGCGCACCGCGGCCGGCACGCTGGTCGCCCTCGACGTCGACGGCACGCTGATGACGTACGACGGCGTGCTGTCGCCCGCGGTGCGCGAGGCCGTCGCCGCGCTCCGGGACGCGGGGGCGCACGTGGTCCTCGCGACGGGCCGCGGCGTCCGCAGCGCGGTGCCGGTGGCGTTCGACCTCGGGCTGACCGAGGGTTGGGTGGTGTGCTCCAACGGCGCCGTCACCGCGCGCCTCGACCCGGCCGCCGAGGGCGGCTACGAGGTCACGAGCACGACGACCTTCGACCCCGAGCCGGCGCTGCGGGTGCTCCAGCTGGAGCTGCCCGACGCGCTGTTCGCCGTCGAGGACCTGGGGCTCGGGTTCCGCGTCTCGCGCCCGTTCCCCGACCACGAGCTGACCGGCGAGCAGCGGGTGCTCCCGTTCGACGAGCTGGTCGCCGAGCCCGCGACCCGCGTGGTGGTGCGCGACCCGGGCAGCACGCCCGAGGAGTTCCACGAGCTGGTCGAGCGGGTCGGCCTGCACCAGGTGTCGTACGCCGTCGGGTGGAGCGCCTGGCTCGACCTGACGCCCGGCGGGGTGTCGAAGGCCAGCGCCCTCGAGGAGCTGCGGCGCGCGCTCGGCGTCGAGCCGTTCGCCACGGTCGCGGTGGGCGACGGCGGGAACGACGTCGAGATGCTCCGCTGGGCCGCGCGCGGCGTGGCGATGGGGCACGCGCCGGAGCACGTGCTCGCGGCGGCCGACGAGGTGACCGGCACCATCGCCGACGACGGCGCGGTCGCGGTGCTCCGCAGCGTCGGCCACGTCGCGGGCTGACCGCCCGCACGCTCCCGCGGCCCGACACGCCGACCGGCGCGCCGCGGTCGCGCTCCCACGCGGGCAAGCCCTTGCCCGAGGGTGGACCCGGCCCGCTCCGGCGGAGCACAATCCCCGCCATGGCGCACGGCATCGTCGACGTGGCCCGGGCGGCCGGGGTGTCCACCGCGACCGTGTCGCGCGCCCTGCGCGGCCTGCCGAACGTCACGGCGGCGACCCGCGAGCGCGTGCAGCGTGCCGCGGACGAGCTCGGCTACGTCCCCTCGCCCTCGGCGTCGTCGCTCGCCTCGGGCCGGACGCGGACGATCGGCCTGATCACGCCGTGGGTGGCGCACTGGTTCTTCGCCAACGTCATCGAGGGCGCGGAGCGCGCGCTGCGGGTCGAGGACTTCGACGCCCTGCTCTACACGTTCGAGGTGTCGCGCGAGGTGCGCCGCCGGAGCCTCGACCCGGACGTGCTGCGCCGGCGCGTCGACGGCGTGCTGGTCGTCGGGCTGCCGCTGGAGCCGTCCGAGGTCGCGGCGCTGGAGGACCTCGGGTACCCCCTGGTGTTCGTCGGCGCCGGGGCGCCGGGTCACGTGACCGTGGGCCTGGACGACGTCGCGACGGCGCGGCGGGCGGTGGCGCACCTCGCCGACCTCGGGCACCGGGCGATCGCGCACCTCAGCGGCGAGCCGGACGACGTGCTGCCCTGGTCGCCGGCGCTCCGGCGCGCGGAGGGATGGCGGGCCGAGCTGCGGGCCCGCGGGCTGCCGGACGCGGGGCTGGAGGTGCACGGGCACTTCGACGTCGCGGGCGGCCGGGCGTCGACCCACGCGCTCCTGGACCGCCGGCCGGACGTCACCGCGGTGTTCGCCGCGTCGGACGAGATGGCGATGGGCGCGATCCTCGCGGTGCGGGACCGGGGGCTCCGGGTGCCGCGCGACGTCTCCGTCGTCGGGGTCGACGGGCACGACATGGGGGAGCACCTGGGGCTGACCACGATGGCGCAGAGCGCGCACGACCAGGGGGTCACGGCGGCGTCCATGCTGCTCGAGATGATCACCGGCGCACCGGTGCCGCGGGAGGTGATCTTCCCGACGGTGCTGGTCGACCGGGGGTCCACCGGAGTCGTACGTGACCAAATCGTGACAACTCCGACGCCGGAATCGGTTGTGCCGCACGGCATGTAAACGCTTGCATAGGGTCCACGCGCCGGGGCGTACCGCTCCGGCCATTGAGCAACCACGACGAGGTGGAGGCACGCATGACCAGGATTCGTCGTCGCGGCACGGCCGCGATCGCCGGCGGGCTCGGGCTGGCGCTCGCGCTCGCGGCATGTTCCGGCGGGGGAGACTCCGGGGACGACGCCACCGACACCGGTGGCGACACCGGCGCCTCGGGCGAGATCGACTGCGCCCCGTACGAGGAGTTCGGTGACCTCGAGGGCACGACGGTGTCGATCTACACGTCGATCGTCGAGCCGGAGCAGCAGACGCAGGAGGACTCCTACGACCCGTTCGAGGAGTGCACCGGCGTCACCGTCGAGTACGAGGGCTCGCGCGAGTTCGAGGCGCAGCTGCTCGTCCGCATCCAGGCGGGCAACGCCCCCGACATCGCGTACCTGCCCCAGCCCGGCCTGCTGAAGACGATCGTCCAGGACTTCCCGGACGCCATCGTCCCGGCACCGGAGGCCACGTCGGCCAACGTCGACGAGTTCTTCACCGAGGGCTGGAAGGAGTACGGCTCGGTCGACGGCACGTTCTACGCCGCCCCGCTCGGTGCCAACGCGAAGTCGTTCGTCTGGTACTCCCCGAGCATGTTCGAGGACGCCGGCTACGAGGTCCCCGAGACCTGGGACGACATGATGGACCTGTCCCAGCAGATCGTGGACGACGGCGCCATGCCGTGGTGCGCGGGCGTCGAGTCCGGTGACGCCACCGGCTGGCCGGGCACGGACTGGATCGAGGACGTGGTGCTCCGCACCGCCGGCCCCGAGGTCTACGACCAGTGGTACACCCACGAGATCCCGTTCAACGACCCGCAGATCGTCGACGCGTTCGACACCGCGGGCGAGGTGCTCAAGAACGACGAGTTCGTGAACGCGGGCCTCGGCGGCGTCGACTCGATCGCCACCACGCCGTGGACGGACGCGGGCTTCCCGATCCTCGACGGCACCTGCTGGATGCACCGCGCGGCCAACTTCTACGCCACGCAGTGGCCGGAGGGCACCGAGGTCGCCGAGGACGGCGACGTCTACGCGTTCTACCTGCCGACCAACCAGACCGACATCAAGCCGGTCCTGGGCGGCGCGGAGTTCGTGGCGGCGTTCGACGACCGTCCCGAGGTGCAGGCGTTCCAGACGTACCTGTCCAGCGCGGACTGGGCCAACACCAAGGCCAAGACGACCCCGATGGGCGGCTGGGTCAGCGCGAACAACGGGCTCGACCCGGAGAACCTCGCCACCGACTTCGACAAGCTGTCGGCCGAGATCCTCTCCGACCCGAACTCGGTCATCCGGTTCGACGCGTCCGACCTGATGCCGGGCGAGGTGGGTGCCGGGACGTTCTGGACCGGGATCGTCAACTGGCTGACGGGGTCCTCCACGCAGGAGGTCACCGACCAGATCGAGGAGTCGTGGCCGGCCGCGTCCTGAGCGCCCGGGTCGACGGGCTCGGTACGGACTGATCGGCGGCCGGCACGCCCGGCCGGACGGGGCAGCACCCGTCCGGCCGGGCGGTCCGGCGTGGCTCGGGAGGGCACATGGACTGGCTGACGCAAGCCGACACGGTGGGGGAGAAGTTCGCGCTCATGGGCGTGGCGATCCTCCTGTTCGTCGTCGTGATGGGGGCGATCCTCTTCCTGGTCGACCGACCCAAGAGGATCCCCCGGTGGGTGGTGGCGGCGGCGTTCGCCGGCCCCGCCCTGCTGCTGCTCGCGTGGGGGCTCGTGCGCCCCGCGCTCATCACCGTCTACAACTCGTTCTTCGACCGCCGCGGCGCGGAGTTCGTCGGGGTGGACAACTACCAGCGCGCGCTCACGGAGGGGCAGTTCCAGAACGTCCTGGCCAACACGGCGATCTGGGTGATCCTGGTGCCGGTCGGGTCGACCCTGATCGGCCTCGTGTACGCGGTGCTGGTCGACCGCACGCGGTTCGAGCGGCTGGCGAAGGCGCTGGTCTTCATCCCGATGGCGATCTCGATGGTCGGCGCGTCGATCATCTGGAAGTTCGTCTACGAGTTCAAGCCGGACCAGCCCGGCGTGAAGCAGACCGGCCTGCTCAACCAGCTCCTCGTCTGGGTCGGGCTGGAGCCGCAGCAGTTCCTCATCAACGCGCCGATGAACACGCTGTTCCTCATCGTCGTGATGGTGTGGATCCAGACCGGGTTCGCGATGACCGTGCTGTCCGCGGCGATCAAGGCCATCCCCGACGACATCGTCGAGGCGGCCCGCCTGGACGGCCTGCACGGGATGAAGATGTTCCGGTTCATCACGGTGCCGTCGATCCGGCCGGCGCTCGTGGTCGTGCTCACCACGATCGCCATCGGCACGCTCAAGGTGTTCGACATCGTCCGCACGATGACGGGCGGGCAGTTCGACACCCAGGTGATCGCGAATGAGTTCTACACGCAGGCGTTCCGGCAGAACAACCAGGGGCTCAGCTCCGCGCTCGCGGTGATCCTCTTCATCCTCGTGATCCCGATCGTCGTCTACAACGTCCGGCAGCTGCGCAAGTCGGAGGAGATCCGATGACCACCACACCGCTGCCCCCGACGGGCGCGATCCCGCAGGCGGTCGACGACACCGCCGCCGGCGCCGGTGCCGGCGGCTCCCGCCGGCTCAGCCGCCTCGAGAAGCGCGCCGTCGCCACCAAGGGCAAGCTCTCGTCGCCCTGGGCGTCGTTCCTCGCGATCGTCATCGCGATCCTGTGGACCGTCCCGTCGGTCGGCCTGCTCGTCACCTCGTTCCGGCCCGAGCTCGACATCCGCCGCTCCGGCTGGTGGACCGTCTTCGGCGGGATCTTCACGGGCGAGGCCGAGTTCACGCTCGACAACTACGACCAGGCGCTCTTCGGCTCGGGCGCGAACCTGTCGACGTTCTTCGTCAACTCGTTCGTCATCACGATCCCCGCGGTGATCATCCCGATCACCATCGCGCTGCTCGCGGCGTACGCGTTCGCGTGGATCGACTTCAAGGGCCGGTCGTTCCTGTTCGTCGCGGTGTTCGCGCTGCAGATCGTGCCGCTCCAGGTGGCGCTGGTGCCGCTGCTGACGGACTACGTGCGGGCCGGCGTCGCCGGGTCGTTCTGGACCGTCTGGCTGTCCCACTCGATCTTCGGGCTGCCGCTGGCGATCTTCCTGCTGCACAACTTCATGAAGGACATCCCGGCCTCGCTGGTCGAGGCGGCCCGCGTCGACGGCGCCGGGCACGTGAAGATCTTCTTCCAGGTGCTCCTGCCGCTGCTCGTCCCGGCGATCGCGGCGTTCGGCATCTTCCAGTTCCTCTGGGTGTGGAACGACCTGCTGGTCGGCCTCACGTTCGCGAACACGGGGTCCCGGCCCCTGACGGTGGCGGTGGCCGAGATGGCGGGCAGCCGCGGCGGCGACTGGCACGTGCTCACCGCCGGGGCGTTCATCTCGATGATCGTGCCGCTGATCGTGTTCATCTCGCTGCAGCGGTACTTCGTCCGCGGGCTCCTCGCGGGGTCCGTCAAGGGCTGACCCGTCCGCCGGAGCGCGCTCGACGGCCGTCCCGCGCGGGCGGCCGTAGAGTGCGCTCCGGTGAGCACTGCACGGGAAGCCCAGGACGGCACGCGGGCCGCGGGGCCGGCGACGCCGCTCGGCCGTGTCCCCGCCCCCGCGCTGTTCCTCGTCTCCGGCCTGGCCCAGTACGGCGGTGCGGCGCTCGCGGTGGCGCTGTTCGCCGTGATCGCGTCGCCGACGGTGGCGTGGCTGCGGATCGCCGTCGCCGCCGTCGTGCTGCTCGCGTGGCGCCGGCCGTGGCGGGTGCGGTGGACCCGGGCCGAGCTCGTGGCGGCCGTGGCGTTCGGCGTCGTCCTCGCCGCGATGAACGTGTCGTTCTACGTCGCCATCGACGTCCTGCCGCTCGGCACCGCCGTGGCGATCGAGTTCCTCGGCCCGGTCGCCGTGGCGGCCGTCACCGGACGCACCTGGCGGGAGCGGCTCGGCATCGTCGTCGCCGCGGCCGGGGTGGTGGCGCTCGCGGGCGTCGAGCTGCGCACCGGCGGCGAGGACTCCGTGCGCGGGCTGGTGGCCATCGGCATCGCCGCGGCGTGCTGGGCGGGTTACATCCTGCTCGGCCGCCGGGTCGCGCAGAGCGCGCGCCCGGACGGCGACCGCGGACCCGACGGCATCACCTCGCTGGCCGTCGGCATGGCCGCGGGTGCGGTCGTCGGCGCGCCGTTCCTGGCCGGGCCGGCGGCGCCGGTGCTGCACGACGCGGGCCTCGCGGCGGCGGTGGTGGGCATCGCGGTGCTGTCCTCGGTCGTGCCCTACGCCATCGAGCAGGTGGTGCTGCGCCGGGTCACCGCGGCGACGTTCGCCGTGCTGCTCGCGATGCTGCCCGCCACCGCGGCGGTCGTCGGCGCGGTCGCCCTGCGGCAGTGGCCGCACGGGTGGGAGGTCGTCGGGCTCGCGTGCGTGTCGGTGGCGATCGTGCTGACCGCGACCCGGCGCGCGCCCGCCGCGGACCGGTAGCGGCCCGGCATCACCTCCTCCTCACCCACGGTTCCGCTCAGGTAGCGCGGGCAGCGGCCGACCTGTCCTCCGTCGGCTCGTCGTCGACCGCGCTCAGGAGGACCCCCCGTGCACCGACCGCTCGTCCACGCGCGCACCCGCCGCGACACCCCGACCACTCCGCCGGGGTCGTGGCTGACCGGCGCACGAGCCCGCGCCACGGCGGCCACCGTCGTCCTCGCGGGCCTGAGCGCCACCCTCGTGCTGACCGGTGACGGTGGGCCGACGGCAGCCGGCCCGGCTCCGGAGAACGCGCAGACGGCGCCGGCGGGCCAGGTGCCGGCGGGCCAGGTGCCGGCGGGCCAGGTGCCGGCGGGTGGAGGCGGCGCCCCGTCCGGTGCCGGTGCTGGTGCCGGTGCTGCTGCCGTGCCCGTGGCTCCGGTGCCGTTGACCGTGCCGGACGTCCTCGAGCCGGGGACGACGGCGACGGTCCCGGTCCCCGACGTCCCGGAGGGCGCCACCGGCGTGCTGCTCGACCTCACCGTCACGCAGGTGCTGCAGCCGGGCGACCCCTGCGACCCGGCGTCCTGCCCGGACGGGGCGTCCGCGTCGCCGCGGGCCGGCCACGCGTCGGCGGTCGACGTCAGGCTCAGCGGCCCGGACGGTGACCAGGTGGTCCTCTCCGCAGGGGCCGAGCGGGTGCGGGTCGAGGCCGTGCCGCAGGGCTTCGTCGTCGGCCCCGTCGCCGACGCCTCCGGGCCCGGCGTGACGCCCGCCGGATCGCTCGGCGTGACCACCGGGGGGCTCTTCATCATCGACTGCGACATCTACCTGGACGGTCCCGCGCCGGCACCGGACCCCTCGCCGGGGCCGCCGGCGACCGCCGACCGGCGGTCGCTCAAGGTGTCGGGCACGGTGCTGCGCGACGCCGGCGGCACCGGGGACGTCGTCGACCTCCGGGGCACCAACCTCGGCGGGTGGCTGCTCCAGGAGGGCTGGATGTCACCGGCCGGCGAAGCGCCCCTCGCGCGGACCGGCTGGACCGCGTCGGCGGACGCGACCGGGTCGGGAGACTGGCCTGCACGCGCACTCGACGGCGACCCGTCCACCCGGTGGTCCAGCGGTCGCGAGCAGACCGTCGGGCAGACCTTCACCGTCGACCTCGGGGCGGCGCGCACCTTCGACGAGGTGTCCTTCGACGCGGGGTCGAGCACCGGCGACGTCCCGCCCGGCTTCGTGGTGCGGGCGTCGCACGACGGCAGGTCGTGGTGGGACGTCGGGTGGGGCCGCGGCACCGGGCAGAAGAGCACCGTGCACACCGACTACCAGACGGCCCGCTACGTCCAGGTCGCGATCACGGAGGCCGACCCGGCCCGGCGGTGGTGGTCGATCAGCGAGTTCCACGCGTACGTGTCGGACGAGTACAACACCCGCCGCGTGCTCACCGAGCGCTTCGGGACCGCGGTGGCCGACTCGCTGGTCGCCGGTTACCAGGACGCCTGGCTCCAGGAGTCCGACCTGGACGTGATCCGCGGGGTGGGCATGAACATGGTGCGCGTCCCCGTCGACTGGCAGGTCCTCATGCGACCGGACGGGACGATGCGGCCGGACCAGGACGCCTTCCGACGCCTGGACTGGCTCCTCGCCGAGGCCGGCGAGCGGGGGATCTACGTCGTCCTCGATCTGCACGGGGCCCCGGGCGCCGCGTGCCCGTGGCACTCCTGCGGGCAGGCCGGGTCCAACGCGCTGTGGTCCGACGCCGTCCAGCAGGAGCGGACCGTGCGCATCTGGCAGCGCATCGCCGCCCGCTACGCCGGGAACCCGACCGTCGCGGCCTACGACCTGCTCAACGAGCCGCTCGTCACCATGGGTGCGGGGGAGTCCGCGGAGCAGACCCGCCAGAAGTTCGACCTGTACGACCGGCTCTACGACGCCGTCCGGGCGGTCGACCCGGACCACGTCGTCGTGGTCGCCGCTTTCTACACGTGGGAGAACGCCCTGCCGCCGTCCAGCTACGGCTGGACCAACGTGATGTACCAGACCCACCACTACCGGTTCTCGGCGACCGGCGACCACGCGGCGATGCAGCAGTTCGTCGACGACGAGCTGGCCCGGCTCTCGCAGTACCGCGCGCTCTGGCAGGTCCCGGTGTACGCGGGCGAGTTCCACATGGGGGAGTTCGACGACCTCTACAGCCGGTGGCTGACCGGGCTGAACGGGATCCACGCCGCGTGGAGCACCTGGACCTACAAGGTGCGCGGCGGCGGCCACTGGGGCCTCTTCCAGGACAACGCCGGCCCCGTCCCCGACCTCGCCGCCGACACGCCCGAGACGATCGCCGCGACGTGGGCACGCTTCGCCACCTCCGGCTTCGTCCCCAACACCCGGTTGCAGGACGTCCTGCGAGCCGCCGCGGCGCCCCGGGCGACCCCCACCGTGCCGAGCACGATCGAGGCAGAGGGCTACGTGCAGGCGGGCGGCCTGCAGTCGGAGCCGAGCACGGGCGGCGGCGTGAACCTGGGCTGGACCGACCCCGGGGACTTCGTCCAGTACGACGTCGTCGCCCCCGCGGCGGGGACGTACCGGGTGACGCTGCGCGTCGCGAGCCCGGGTGGCTCGCCCGGCGCACTCCGCGTCGTCTCGCCGGCGTCGAGCTCGCCGGTCTCCGTCCCCGCCACGGGCGGCTGGCAGAGCTGGACGGACGTCACCACCACCGTGCGGCTCGGCGCCGGCTCCCAGCGGATCCGGCTGCAGGTCGACGGCTCGGGCTGGAACCTCGACCGGCTCGGGATCGCACCGGTGTGACCGGCACGCGACGACGCCGGTCCTCGCTCGCTCGCGGTCGGCCGGGCGCTGAGCCGTCGTCCGGCTAGAGGTACTGCCCCGGCCCGGGCTCGGCCCCCGGGGCGCCCGGACCGCCGGCGGCAGCACCGGGCACGCCCGGGCCCCCGGGCAGCGCACGCCGCATCTGCGTCAGCTGGGCCTGCGCCGCCATCTGCTGCGCCACCAGCGCCGTCTGGATGCCGTGGAACAGGCCCTCCAGCCAGCCGACCAGCTGCGCCTGCGCGATCCGCAGCTCCGCGTCGCTCGGGGTCTGCTCGTCGGCGAACGGCAGCGTGATGCGGTGCAGCTCGTCGATGAGCTCGGGGGACAGCCCGTCCTCCAGCTCGTGCAGCGAGCGCTCGTGCACCTCGGCCAGGCGCGCGCGGGCCGCCTCGTCGAGCGGTGCGCTGCGCACCTCCTCCAGCAGCTGCTTGATCATCGTGCCGATGCGCATCACCTTGGCCGGCTGACCCACGGTGACGGGCCCGCCGTCCTCGGGGGCGTCCTGGCTGCCGGCCGGGTCGCCGCCGACCACCACCAGGCGCGGGTCCTGCGGTCCGGGCGTGTGGTCGCTCATGCGCGCCATCCTCTCGCGTCGGGCCCGCCGTCACCAGCCGCCCGCGGTGGTCAGGGGACGAGCAGGACCTTGCCGAACACCTCGCCGGAGTCCAGCAGGCGGTGGGCGTCACCGGCGTCGGCGAGCGGCAGCCGCGCGTGCACGACGGGCCGCAGCCGGCCGTCGGTGAGCATCGGCCACGCGTGCGCCCGGACGTCGGCGACGATCCGCTCCTTCTCCGCGAGCGGGCGGGCGCGCAGCGTCGTGCCGATGACGCTGGCCCGCCGGGCCATGAGCAGGCCCAGGTCGATCTCGCCCCGGGACCCGCGCTGGGTGCCGATCACGACGAGCCGGCCGCCGGTGGCGAGCACCTCCAGGTTGGTCGCGAGCCCGCCCGCGCCGAGCACGTCCAGCACCACGTCCGCTCCGTGGCCGCCGGTCGCCGCGCGGACGGCCGCGACCACGTCCTCGGTGCGGTGGTCGACGACCGTGCGGGCACCGAGCTCGCGGCACCGCGCGGCCCGCTCCGCCCCGCCGGCTGTCGCCACGACGTGCGCGCCGAGCGCCGCGCCCAGCTGGACCGCCACCGAGCCGACGCCGCCGGAACCGCCCTGGACCAGCAGCACCTCGCCCGCGGCCAGCCGCCCGGCGTCGACGACGTTCGTCCACGCTGTGAGCAGCGCCTCCGGCAGACCGGCCGCGTCCACCAGGTCGACCTCGTCCGGCACGGGCAGCAGCAACCCGGTCGGCACGGTCGCCGCCGTGGCGTAGCCGCCGCCCGGCAGCAGGGCCGCGACGCGGGCCCCGACCGGCCACGCCACGGCGTCCGCGCCGGGCCCGTGACCTGCGACGACGCCCGAGATCTCCAGGCCGGGCCACTCCGGCGCGCCCGGCGGCGGCGGGTACCGGCCCTCCCGCTGGAGCAGGTCCGCGCGGTTCACGCCCGCGGCCGCCACCCGCACCAGCACCTCGCCCGGACCCGGTTCGGGATCCGGGCGGTCGACCACCCGGAGCTGCTCCGGACCACCCGCTGTCTTGACCGCGACCACCTGCATCGTGCGAGCCTACGCACCGGGTCCCGCGGGTGTCCTCGCAGGTGTCCTCGCAGGACAGGGTGGATGAAACCGTCCGTTGCGCTCATGTCGGGGCGCGGGGGCGCCGATGAGGTTCGGACGGGCGCCCTCGACGGGCACGCGGGTCCGGACGTGCGAACGAGCCGGGCTGGACGACGAGGGATCGGGAGGCAGGTCGACATGCTGCGCAGGCTCGGCATCCGCGCCAAGGTGCTGGCGGTCCTCGCTGTGCCCGTGCTCGTCCTGCTGCTCACCGCGGCCTACATCACCACGCAGTCGGTGAGCGAGGCCCGCACCGCCGCCACCGTCCGCAGCGTCGTCGACGTCCTGCCGCAGTACGCCCGCACCGCCGAGGCGCTGCAGCAGGAGCGCACCCTGTCGCTGCAGCTCGTGAACGACCAGCCCAGCAGCGGCAACCTCGAGGTGTCGCGGGCCGCGACCGACCAGGCCGTCGCCGCGCTGGACGCGGCCCTGGACGGCGTGAGCCTGTCCTCGCTGGATCCCCGCGTCGCGCAGGCCGTCGACGACTCGCGGAACCAGCAGGTGCGCCTCGCGGACATCCGCGGCCGCATCGACTCGGGCTCGATCCCCGGGTCCCTGGTCGACAGCAACTACACCGACATCGTCTCCGCCGAGAACGACGTGCCCGTCGTCGTCGCCGAGACGCTCTCCGAGCGGTCCCTGGCCTCCCGGCTGTCCGGCTACGGCGCGATCGCCGACACGATCGAGCAGGTGCTGCGCTCGCAGCCGGTCGCGGTCGAGGTCCTCGAGACCGACGGCACCGACGCCACCGAGGTCCGCGAGCTGGCGTCGCTGTTCGCGGTGCAGGACAACGCCCGCTCCGAGGCCCGCACGATCACCAACAACCTGCGCGTCGACGGCATCCAGCTCCCGTCGCGCGACGCGGACCTCACGGCGATGCAGCTGTCGCTGGTGTCCGGCAACGAGCTGACGGTCTCCGCGCTCGACCAGACCCGGTGGAACGGCCTGGTCAACGCCGAGCTCGCCGCGCTCCGGCCGGTGGCCACCGACCTGCTCACCTCCGCCTCGGAGCGCGCGGACGTCATCGCGACCCAGGCGCAGGAGCAGGCCTTCATCACGGCGGGCAGCACCCTGGCCGCCGCCGCGCTGTCGATCGTGATCGCGTTCATCGTCGCCCGCGGGATCGTCGTCCCGATGCGCCGCCTCACCGCGGCCGCCGGCACGGTCCGCGAGGAGCTGCCCCGCCTGGTCGAGCAGGTGGCGGTCCCGGGTGAGAGCCCCGACCTCACGCTCGCCGACATCCCCGTCGAGTCGCAGGACGAGGTCGGCCGCCTGGCCCAGGCGTTCAACGACGTCAACGCCACCACCATCCAGGTGGCGCGCGAGCAGGCCGCCCTCCGCGGCTCCATCGCCGAGATGTTCGTGAACGTCGCCCGCCGCGACCAGGTGCTGCTCGGCCGCCAGCTGGCGTTCATCGACTCCCTGGAGCGCGCCGAGGAGGACCCGGCGACGCTGGCGAACCTGTTCCGCCTGGACCACCTCGCCACCCGTATGCGCCGCAACGCGGAGTCCCTGCTGGTGCTCGCCGGCATCGACTCCGGCCGCCGCCTGCGCGAGGCCATGCCGCTGTCCGACGTGGTGCGCACCGCCTCCTCCGAGATCGAGCAGTACGACCGCGTCCAGCTCGAGCTGCGCGCCGACCCGCTCATGCACGGCTTCAACGCCCTGGCCGCGGCGCACCTGCTGGCCGAGCTGCTCGAGAACGCGACGCTGTTCTCCGAGCCCGGGACGCCCGTCATCGTGCACACCGACGTCGACGGCGACCACGTCGTGGTCCGCGTGGTCGACCAGGGCCTCGGCATGTCGCCCGACGAGATCACCGCCGCGAACTCCACCATCGCCTCGACGTCGCCCACCGAGGCCCTCGGCGCCCAGCGCCTCGGCCTCTTCGTGGTGGCGCGCCTGGCCCAGCGCCTCGGCGCCCAGGTCGTGCTCGAGCGCGCGGTCGGCGAGGTGTCCGGCACCGCCGCCGTCGTCCGGTTCCCCGTCGGCCTGTTCACGGCCAACGACCCGGCGCTCGCCGGCGGCCACGGTGCGCCCCAGCGGTCCGCCGCGCCCACCACCGGCGCACTGCCCGAGGTCGAGGCGCCCGTCGCGGTGCCGGTCGACCTGGCCGCCCTCACCGACGGCGCCACGGGGACCGGCCTGCCGCGCCGTCGCACCGCCGACGCCCCGGCGGCGCCCGCCGCGCGCTCGGAGCTGCCGACCGAGCAGGACGTCGTCCTGCCCGCACCGACCGAGACCACGCTGTCGCCCGAGATCGCCGCCGAGGCCTCCGGGTGGACGCCGATGGTCGCGCCCGCCCCCGACGCCCCGGCGTCGCTGCCGTCCCGCGGCTCGCTGCCCACCCGCGGCGGCCTGCCCAGCCGCACCCCGGCACCGCCCGCCGAGGACCCGGCGCCCGTCCCGGCCCTGCCGGACGGCCCGCGCGGCGGCCTGTTCTCCAGCTTCCGCGGCCGGGACGCCGTCGTGCAGGCAGCCGACGACCAGCCGGTCGCCGACGACGCGCCCGCCGTCGAGCCCGAGGCCGCGCCGGTCCACCAGGAGGCGCCCGCCGTCGAGGCGACGGCCTCGCTCGCCGGCCCGCTCGACCACGAGCCGGAGATCACGGCCGAGGACCACGCCCACCTCGACGCGCTGTCCGCGCCGCTGACCGCCGGCCTGCCGGTCGTCCGCCCGGCCGTGCCGGTCGCGGAGGAGACCGCGCCGGTCGCGGAGGAGACCGCGCCGGTCGCCGAGGCCGAGCCGGAGCCGGAGGCGACGCCCGAGGCCGAGCCCGCCACCCTCGTGGTGCCCGGTCTCGTCCCGGACGAGCCCGCCGACCAGCACGCCTGGAGCGCCTGGGGCCAGCCCGCACCCGCCGCCGAGCCCGAGTCCCGGCCCGCCGTGGCCGAGGCCGAGGCTCAGCCCGAGCCGCTCTGGGCGCCGGCCGCAGCCGCGGAGGCCCCCGCCGCGTGGTCGGCCGAGGCCATGCCGGTCGCGGACCTCGCCCAGCCCGCCCAGCCGGCGCTGCCCACGCGCGGCGCCCCGATCGGGCGCGCGGACGACACGCAGCAGCTCGGCGCCCCGCTGGCGCCGCTGCCGGCGCCCGTCGCCGAGCCCGCGGCCTTCGCGCCGCAGGCGGCACCGGCCGCGCCGCCGGCTGCGTTCGCCCCGCCGGCTCCGTTCGCGCAGCCGTCGCCCGTCGCCCAGCAGCCCGCCCCGGCCCTCCCCGACTTCGCGACCCTGCTGCAGGGCGACGAGCAGCCCGAGCCCGCCCGGCGCACCCGGCAGAAGCGCTCGTTCTTCTCCTTCCGCCGCAAGGCCGCCGACACCGCGCCCGCCGAGCAGCAGGCCGCTGCGCCGACGGCGTCCCCGGCGCAGCCGGCCTGGCCCGCCACGTCCTCCCCGGCGGGTGCGCCGGTCCCGGCCGTGCCGGCGGCGCCGGTCGAGGCCCCCGCGCCGCAGGTCCCGATCGCGCCCGCCGCGAGCCAGGTCTGGAACCCGTCGGCCGCGTGGGCGCCGTCCACCGAGCCGGTGAGCCCGGTGGCCCCCGCCGAGCCGACCTGGTCGGCCGCCCCCGCGAGCGAGTGGGGCACGTCGCAGCAGGCCACCGACGCGCCCGGCTGGGGCTCGCCGGCGGCACCGGCAGCGGCCGGGGCCTACCCCGGCCACGGCGCGCCGCAGCCGTTCTCCGCGCCGCCCGCCGGTCCGGTCCCGGCGCAGCCCACCGCGCCCGCGTGGTCCGCGGCTCCGGCCGAGCCCGTGTGGTCGCCGGCGCCCGCTGCGCTCACGGAGCCCGCCGTCGCCTCGGCTTCCGAGCAGCCCGCCTGGGCCTCGGCGCCGACGGCTCCGCCCGCCGGCAACCCGCTCCCGACCCGCACCCGTGGCGAGATCCCGCCGCCCGTGCCGGAGCCCGGCGCGGCCCCCGCGGCCGACCGTCGTCCGCACCGCGACATCAGCGCGTGGGCGTCGTCCTGGTCGCCGGACGGCGGCACCGTCCCGCAGCCGACGCCCGCACCGTCGTGGTCGGCCCAGCCGGCCACCTCGGCGCAGCCCGCGCAGCCGGCGGCCGAGCCCGGTCAGCGGCCCGGCTCCATGGGGTCGGAGGCCGCGGCGATGCTCGCCCTGCGAGCCGACATCCAGGAGCAGGCGTTGAGCGAGCTGAGCCAGCTGTCCGCGTACCGGCCGCAGGTCGACGTGCCCGCCGGCGGCTCGCTGACCCGCCGCGTGCCGACCGCCATCCCGGCGGCACCCGAGATCTCGCAGCCCGACCCCGGGCAGACCACGGCGCGTGACGCCGACGGCCTGCGCGACCGGCTGTCGAGCTTCCAGTCCGGGACCCGCCGGGGGCGTCGCGCCCACGGCGAGCCCGACCAGGGGCAGACCGGCGACCAGCCGGAGCCGTCCCGCAGCGAGTCCGACCACCAGCCCGTCCCGCCGTCGCCGTCATGGTGACACCCGTCCCCGCAGCCGCAGCAGCGCCTGCATCACGTCAGGAGGATGTGTGACCACCCTCAGCACCGAGGCAGCCAACTTCGGCTGGCTCCTGGACAACTTCGTCCGGACCGTGCCCGGCACCCGGCACACGCTGGTGGTGTCGGCCGACGGTCTGCTCATGGCGATGTCCGAGCAGCTCGACCGCACCAGCGGCGACCAGCTCGCGGCGATCGTCGCGGGCATGTCGAGCCTGACCCGCGGGGCGGCGCGCCAGCTGCGCGCCGGCGACGTGCGCCAGGCCATCGTGGAGATGGACAACCTGTTCCTCTTCCTCATGAGCGTGTCCAACGGGTCCGTGCTCGCGGTCGTGGCGGACGCCACCTGCGACGTCGGCCTGATCGGCTACGAGATGGCGATGCTCGTCTCGCGGACCGAGGCCACGCTCACCCCGCAGCTGATCAGCGAGATGCGGGGCAGCCTGCCCATCGACGGCGCCGTGCGCGCTCCCAGCGTGTGAGGTAAGCCGATGAGCGAGAGCGAGTTCGAGACCAGGACCGTGCGTCCGTACGCCCTCACGGGTGGCCGGGTGCGGTCCGAGCGGTCCGACTACCCCCTCGAGGCACTGGTCGAGATGCTGCCCGCCGGCGTCTCGAGCCAGGGGCTCACGCCCGAGAAGCGGGCGATCCTGCAGCACGCGTCGCACGGCTACATCTCCGTCGCGGAGCTGTCGGCGCTGCTGCACCTGCCCCTGGGCGTCACGCGCGTCGTCGTGTCCGACCTGGCCGACGCCGGGTTCGTGCGCGTCCACACGTCCGCCCCGGTCGACAGCACCACCGGTGAGTCGCCCGCCCTGTCCCTGAGCGTCCTGGAGAGTGTTCTCAATGGCATTTCCGCCCTCTGACGCCGTGGCCGGCGCGACCACCACGGGTCAGCACGCCGTGCCCACCGCCCGTCCCTCGGGCGACTCGGGCGAGCTCGGCGCCGCGCCCACCGTCGTCAAGATCGTCGTCGCCGGCGGGTTCGCCGTCGGCAAGACCACGTTCATCGGGTCGATCTCCGACATCGAGCCCCTGAACACCGAGGCCGCGATGACCGAGCACTCGGTCGGGGTCGACGACGCGGGCGGCCAGTCCGAGCGCAAGACGTCGACGACGGTCGCCATGGACTTCGGCCGCATCGCGCTGCCGGGCTCCCTGTGGCTGTACCTGTTCGGCACCCCGGGCCAGGACCGGTTCCTGTTCATGTGGGACGACCTGGTGCGCGGTGCGATCGGTGCGGTCGTCCTGGTCGACACGGACCGCCTGGACCAGTGCTTCCCCGCCGTCGACTACTTCGAGTCGCGCGGGATCCCGTTCGTCGTCGGCGTCAACTGCTTCGACGGCGTGGCCAAGCACCGCCTGGAGGACGTGCGCGAGGCGCTCGCCATCCCGGCGCACGTCCCGGTGCTCTACACGGACGCCCGCTCGCGGACGGCCACCAAGCAGACGCTGATCTCGCTGGTGCAGCTCGCCATGGAGCGGCTCCGCAACGCGTGACCTCGTCGGCCCGCACGTCCCGCTAAGGTTCGGGACGTGCGGGTCTACGCCGACGGTTCCGCCCTGGTGCGCTACCTCCCGACCCCGGACCACTCGGTGGACTGGCAGCGGTGGGCGGAGCAGCACCAGGCGGACCTCCTCGTCACGTCGCTGTCCCTGAGCGAGCTGCGCCACGCGGTCGCCACGGCACCGGCGCACGTCCGCGCGCGCGTCCACGGCGTGGTCGACGCCATCGAGGTCGTGCGGTACTCGGACCAGGCCGTCGGCACCGCGGCGATGTCCACCGCGGTGCTGTCGCCGTTCGCGTCCCTGCACCTCGGCGTCGCCGTCGCGCACCCGGAGGTCACCGCCTTCGCGTCCTACGACCGGCGGCTGGTCGCGGTCGCCGCGATGCACGGGCTGGAGATCGTCTCGCCCGGGCTGCCCGACCGCTGGTGGGACGCCGCCGCGTGACGGGCCGTGGCTCGTGCGGCCGCCGGCGGACTGCCCTAGCGTCGGGCGCATGACGCAGATCGACCTCGCCGGGCGGACGGCGCTCGTGACCGGATCCACGCAGGGCATCGGGGCGGCCATCGCCCTCGGGCTGGCCCGGGCGGGTGCCCGGGTGGCGGTGAACGGCCGCAGCGCCGGCTCGGTCGAGTCCGCCGTCGCGGAGCTGTCCGCGGCCGAGGGCGTGACCGGCACGTTCCTGGCCGCGCCGGGGGACGTCACCACGGACGACGGCGTGGCCGCGGTGCTCGGCGTCGTCCCCGACGTCGACGTCCTCGTGAACAACCTCGGCATCTTCGGCGCCCGGCCGGCGCTCGAGATCACCGACGACGAGTGGCGCCGCTACTTCGAGGTCAACGTGCTCGCGGCGGTGCGCCTGATCCGCACGTACCTGCCGGGCATGTCGGCCCGCGGCTGGGGCCGGGTGCTCGACATCGCCAGCGACTCCGCGGTGGTGATCCCGGCCGAGATGATCCACTACGGGATGTCCAAGACGGCGCTGCTGGCCGTGTCCCGCGGCTTCGCCAAGGAGGCCGCCGGCACGGGGGTGACCGTCAACTCGGTGATCGCCGGGCCGACGCACACGGGCGGCGTCGAGGAGTTCGTCTACTCCCTGGTCGACCGCGACCTGCCGTGGGACGAGGCCCAGCGCGAGTTCATGCGCCTGCACCGGCCGCAGTCGCTGCTGCAGCGGCTCATCGAGCCGGAGGAGATCGCGAACATGGTCGTCTACCTGGCCTCGCCGCTCGCGTCGGCCACGACGGGTGGCGCGCTGCGGGTGGACGGCGGGTACGTCGACGCGATCCTGCCCTGAGCTCCTCGCCCACGGGCGCCGGGACCCCGCTGGTAGGGTCGCGGCGCAGTACGGGAGGGCTGGCTGAGCGGCCGAAAGCGACGGTCTTGAAAACCGTTGGGGCGGGACAACCCCGTCCTCGTGGGTTCGAATCCCACGCCCTCCGCGAGCACCGGCGCCGCGTCGAGGTGCCGGTGTAGTGTGACCGGCGCGGATGAGCTGGACAGGCGGCCGCGTCGAGCCCTCGGGCTCGCCGAGGAACGTCCGGGCTCCACAGGGCAGGGTGGTGGGTAACGCCCACCCGGGGTGACCCGCGGGACAGTGCCACAGAAAGCAGACCGCCGCCGGACGGCCTCCGGGCCGTGCGGCGGTAAGGGTGAAACGGTGGTGTAAGAGACCACCAGCGTGCCGGGCGACCGGTGCGGCTCGGTAAACCCCACCCGGAGCAAGGCCAGACAGGGAGCGTTCGAGGGCTGCTCGCCCGAGCTCCCGGGTAGGCCGCTGGAGGCGTGCGGCAACGTACGTCGTAGATGGATGGTCGCCACCCGCGCGAGGGCAACCTCGAGCGGGGACAGAACCCGGCGTATCGGCCAGCTCATCCGCACCACCTGGCCCGCGACCTGCGGAGTTGACGGCCGTGGGCCGCTGCCGTAATGTTCTCCAGGTTGCCCTGACGGGAGGAACAGACACCGAGCTTCGACTCGGAGGCTGGTCCCGAGGGGTAGCCACCCCCAGCACGATCGGCAGGACGCTTCGGCGTCCCCACGGTCGTGCCGGGCCGGGCTCTCGGATCAGCAATGTCGGAATGAACGCCGGCGCTGACGACCAGGAAAGCGCGGTAGAGTGGAAGGACCGCAGCCGGAATGAATGTCTCCGGCAAAGGTGATCCAGAAGCTCTGGTAGAGTCGAGGAACGTCACGTCGGATCGCAAGAACGGCAGGACGGGACGAAAGCTCTGATAGAGTGGAGGAACGCGAGGCCGAGGGAAACCACGGCTGAACGGACCAGAAGCTCTGGTAGATTTGAGAACGAGCCTCCGGCCAGGAGCCCGCAAGGGTGAGTGGGGGATGCGCGTCTGTTCTTTGAGAACTCAACAGTGTGCCTAAGTAGTTGATGCCATATCGGTGCATCGGCTCGGGTCGTCGCCTCGTTCGGGGTGGTGGTTCGTAGTTGGTGTGCTTTGTTGGTGTCGTGGGTTCGGCCCTGCTCCGTCTGGGTCGGCCCGCACAGCCATTTTGAACTGATCATCCCTTCGTCAGCGTGGGGGTGGTCGTCTCGTGTGTCGGTGGATCGCCGCCTTCGGGTGGTGGTTGCCATGTAGACATTAACGGAGAGTTTGATTCTGGCTCAGGACGAACGCTGGCGGCGTGCTTAACACATGCAAGTCGAACGGTGAAGCCCAGGCTTGCTGGGTGGATCAGTGGCGAACGGGTGAGTAACACGTGAGTAACCTGCCCCTGACTCTGGGATAAGCCTTGGAAACGAGGTCTAATACCGGATACGAGACGCTCGGGCATCTGAAGCGTCTGGAAAGATTTATCGGTCAGGGATGGACTCGCGGCCTATCAGCCTTGTTGGTGGGGTAAAGGCCTACCAAGGCGACGACGGGTAGCCGGCCTGAGAGGGCGACCGGCCACACTGGGACTGAGACACGGCCCAGACTCCTACGGGAGGCAGCAGTGGGGAATATTGCACAATGGGCGCAAGCCTGATGCAGCGACGCCGCGTGAGGGATGAAGGCCTTCGGGTTGTAAAACCTCTTTCAGCAGGGAAGAAGCGCAAGTGACGGTACCTGCAGAAGAAGCGCCGGCTAACTACGTGCCAGCAGCCGCGGTAATACGTAGGGCGCAAGCGTTGTCCGGAATTATTGGGCGTAAAGAGCTCGTAGGCGGTTTGTCGCGTCTGCTGTGAAAACTCGAGGCTCAACCTCGGGCTTGCAGTGGGTACGGGCAGACTAGAGTGCGGTAGGGGTGACTGGAATTCCTGGTGTAGCGGTGGAATGCGCAGATATCAGGAGGAACACCGATGGCGAAGGCAGGTCACTGGGCCGCAACTGACGCTGAGGAGCGAAAGCATGGGGAGCGAACAGGATTAGATACCCTGGTAGTCCATGCCGTAAACGTTGGGCACTAGGTGTGGGGCTCATTCCACGAGTTCCGTGCCGCAGCAAACGCATTAAGTGCCCCGCCTGGGGAGTACGGCCGCAAGGCTAAAACTCAAAGAAATTGACGGGGGCCCGCACAAGCGGCGGAGCATGCGCGGATTAATTCGATGCAACGCGAAGAACCTTACCAAGGCTTGACATACACCGGAAACTTCCAGAGATGGTTGCCCCGCAAGGTCGGTGTACAGGTGGTGCATGGTTGTCGTCACTCGTGTCGTGAGATGTTGGGTTAAGTCCCGCAACGAGCGCAACCCTCGTCCTATGTTGCCAGCGGGTCATGCCGGGGACTCATAGGAGACTGCCGGGGTCAACTCGGAGGAAGGTGGGGATGACGTCAAATCATCATGCCCCTTATGTCTTGGGCTTCACGCATGCTACAATGGCCGGTACAAAGGGCTGCGATACCGCGAGGTGGAGCGAATCCCAAAAAGCCGGTCTCAGTTCGGATTGGGGTCTGCAACTCGACCCCATGAAGTCGGAGTCGCTAGTAATCGCAGATCAGCAACGCTGCGGTGAATACGTTCCCGGGCCTTGTACACACCGCCCGTCAAGTCACGAAAGTCGGTAACACCCGAAGCCGGTGGCCCAACCCTTGTGGGGGGAGCCGTCGAAGGTGGGACTGGCGATTGGGACTAAGTCGTAACAAGGTAGCCGTACCGGAAGGTGCGGCTGGATCACCTCCTTTCTAAGGAGGCTTCTGGCACCTGCGCTTCGTGTGTGGGTGTGCAGAGACCAGGCCCGGACCGTACGCGTTCGGGGTGGTGCTCACGGGTGGAACATCAACTACGGCGACTCCTCGTGGGGTCGGCATCGCGTCAGTACTCCGCCTTCGGGTGGTCGGAACCTCGCACCGCTGATCTCGCCGGGTCGCCTGGGCACGCTGTTGGGTCCTGAGGGAACAGCCCGCTTTGGGGGTGTTGCTTCATGACGGGCCCGGTCGGTCGGTCGAACCGCTCACTGCTGTGATGGTGGGTAGGCGCCGGCGCGAGACTCGGGGATCGTTCGTTGTTTGAGAACTGCACAGTGGACGCGAGCATCTTTTAAAGTAATGTCTTTGTGGTCAAGTTTTTAAGGGCACAGGGTGGATGCCTTGGCACTAGGAGCCGAAGAAGGACGTTGTAGCCTGCGATAAGCCTCGGGGAGTTGGCAAACGAACCGTGATCCGAGGATGTCCGAATGGGGAAACCCCGCACGAGTCATGTCGTGTGACCCGCACCTGAATATATAGGGTGTGTGGAGGGAACGCCGGGAAGTGAAACATCTCAGTACCGGCAGGAAGAGATATTCCGTGAGTAGTGGCGAGCGAAAGCGGATCAGGCCAAACCGTATGCGTGTCAAGCCGGCAGGCGTTGCGTGTACGGGGTTGTGGGACCTTTCAGATGATTCTGCCGAGTCGTCAGGGAGTCAGAAAGCCGCGTTATAGTCGAAGGGCATTGAAAGGCCCGGCACAGAGGGTGGTACCCCCGTAGACGAAATGACGTGGCCTCCCGAAGGGGATCCCAAGTAGCACGGGGCCCGAGAAATCCCGTGTGAATCTGGCAAGACCACTTGCTAAGCCTAAATACTACCTAGTGACCGATAGCGGACAAGTACCGTGAGGGAAAGGTGAAAAGTACCCCGGGAGGGGAGTGAAATAGTACCTGAAACCGTGTGCCTACAATCCGTCGGAGCCTCCCTAGCAGGGGTGACGGCGTGCCTTTTGAAGAATGAGCCTGCGAGTTAGTGGTACGTGGCGAGGTTAACCCGTGTGGGGAAGCCGTAGCGAAAGCGAGTCCGAATAGGGCGATACAGTCGCGTGCTCTAGACCCGAAGCGAAGTGATCTAGCCATGGGCAGGTTGAAGCGCGGGTAAGACCGCGTGGAGGACCGAACCCACCTGGGTTGAAAACCGGGGGGATGACCTGTGGTTAGGGGTGAAAGGCCAATCAAACTTCGTGATACCTGGTTCTCCCCGAAATGCATTTAGGTGCAGCGTCACGTGTTTCTTGCCGGAGGTAGAGCCTACTGGATAGCCGATGGGCCCCACCAGGTTACTGACGTTAGCCAAACTCCGAATGCCGGTAAGTGAGAGCGTGGCAGTGAGACTGCGGGGGATAAGGCTCCGTAGTCGAGAGGGAAACAGCCCAGACCACCGCCTAAGGCCCCTAAGCGTATGCTAAGTGGGAAAGGATGTGGAGTTGCACAGACAACCAGGAGGTTGGCTTAGAAGCAGCCACCCTTGAAAGAGTGCGTAATAGGCTCACTGGTCAAGTGATTCCGCGCCGACAATGTAGCGGGGCTCAAGTATACCGCCGAAGGCTGTGGCATTCACATTTCAGGCAGGCCTTCGTGGTCCAGCCGTGTGGATGGGTAGGGGAGCGTCGTGTGGCGGGTGAAGGCCTGCGGGGTAACCCAGTGGTGGACGCCACACGAGTGAGAATGCAGGCATGAGTAGCGAATGACGGGTGAGAAACCCGTCCGCCGAATGACCAAGGGTTCCAGGGCCAGGCTAATCCGCCCTGGGTAAGTCGGGACCTAAGGCGAGGCCGACAGGCGTAGTCGATGGACAACGGGTTGATATTCCCGTACCGGCGAAGAACCGCCCATACCGAGCCCGGTGATGCTAAACGCCCGAGCCGCCGCACCGACTCCTTCGGGAGTCACCGCGGCGGGGAGCGCGTGACCCGATCCGGTAGTAGGTAAGCGTATTAACAGGAGTGACGCAGGAAGGTAGCCCAGCGTGGCGATGGTAGTCCACGTCCAAGGCCGTAGGGCGAGTGGTAGGCAAATCCGCCACTCACATAGCCTGAGAACCGATGGTGACAGCGTATGCTGGATGATTGGGTGATCCTATGCTGCCGAGAAAAGCTTCGACGCGAGGTTCTAGCCGCCCGTACCCTAAACCGACTCAGGTGGTCAGGTAGAGAATACCAAGGCGATCGAGAGAATCGTGGTTAAGGAACTCGGCAAAATGCCCCCGTAACTTCGGGAGAAGGGGGCCTGAAGCGTGTACCGGCTTGCCCGGGAAGCGTGGAGGGCCGCAGAGACCAGGGAGAAGCGACTGTTTACTAAAAACACAGGTCCGTGCGAAGTCGCAAGACGATGTATACGGACTGACGCCTGCCCGTTAATGGGGTGCTGGAAGGTTAAGAGGACGGGTCAGCCGCAAGGCGGGTCAGCCGCAGAATTTAAGCCCCAGTAAACGGCGGTGGTAACTATAACCATCCTAAGGTAGCGAAATTCCTTGTCGGGTAAGTTCCGACCTGCACGAATGGCGTAACGACTTCTCCGCTGTCTCAACCGCGAACTCGGCGAAATTGCACTACGAGTAAAGATGCTCGTTACGCGCAGCAGGACGGAAAGACCCCGGGACCTTTACTATAGTTTGGTATTGGTGTTCGGTGCGGCTTGTGTAGGATAGGTGGGAGACTGTGAAGCCGGCACGCCAGTGTCGGTGGAGTCAACGTTGAAATACCACTCTGGTCGCTCTGGATATCTAACCTCGGTCCGTGATCCGGATCAGGGACAGTGCCTGATGGGTAGTTTAACTGGGGCGGTTGCCTCCTAAAATGTAACGGAGGCGCTCAAAGGTTCCCTCAGCCTGGTTGGCAATCAGGTGGCGAGTGCAAGTGCACAAGGGAGCTTGACTGTGAGACTGACAGGTCGAGCAGGGACGAAAGTCGGAACTAGTGATCCGGCGGTGGCTTGTGGAAGCGCCGTCGCTCAACGGATAAAAGGTACCCCGGGGATAACAGGCTGATCTTGCCCAAGAGTCCATATCGACGGCATGGTTTGGCACCTCGATGTCGGCTCGTCGCATCCTGGGGCTGGAGTAGGTCCCAAGGGTTGGGCTGTTCGCCCATTAAAGCGGTACGCGAGCCTGGGTTTAGAACGTCGTGAGACAGTTCGGTCCCTATCCGCTGCGCGCGCAGGAAACTTGAGAAGGGCTGTCCCTAGTACGAGAGGACCGGGACGGACGAACCTCTGGTGTGCCAGTTGTTCCGCCAGGAGCACGGCTGGTTGGCTACGTTCGGAAGGGATAACCGCTGAAAGCATCTAAGCGGGAAGCCTGCTTCAAGATGAGGTTTCCACGCCCCCTCGAGGGGTGAGAGGCTCCCGGCTAGACCACCGGGTAGATAGGCCGGATGTGGAAGGCAGGACGCAAGACTGCCAGGCCTGACCGGTACTAATAAGCCGACAACTTCACCACAACACTTTTTGTTGCTACGCGTCCACTGTGCGGTTCCCGAACCACGAGCACCCCTGCACCCACACCGGTGCAGGCCCGTGTGCTTGACAGTTCGACAGAGTTACGGCGGTCATAGCGAAGGGGAAACGCCCGGTCCCATTCCGAACCCGGAAGCCTAAGCCCTTCAGCGCCGATGGTACTGCACTCGCCAGGGTGTGGGAGAGTAGGACGCCGCCGGAACATCATTCACGAAGAGCCACCCCGCGAGGGGTGGCTCTTCGTCGTTCCCGGACGATGCACGAGGCCGAGCCCGACCCGAACCGGTCCCGAGTCGCAGCCGGGTTCCGACCCGACACGAGCCCGGGGCCGGTGCCCGTCCGGCCACGGAAACCCGGCGTGCGAGCGGACGTGACGTACGACGACGACGCGGCACCCACGCGTGCGACGGCACGCACCGCAACGGCAGACGGAGCAGCGACCCCCGCAGTCCAGCGCGTTGTTCGGTGACGTCGTGCTGAGATCGGTGCTTCCCGAGATCGGTGCTGACATGCACCGATCTCGACGCAAGCACCCGATCTCCACGACGAGCGGGGCTCGACGACCAGCGGGGCTCGACGACGAGCCTGGGCAGGACGCCCGGCGCACAGCCCGGCGCAGGGACCGATGTCACCGAGCGCGTCGGGCGTCGACGTGTGCGGACGGGGGGCCAGAGGCGGCGTCACGCGGTGCCGGAGCCGGCGTTGCTGCGGTCGTCCCAGAGAGGGGGGCTGGGGGAGTCGTCGGCAGGCGTACTGGGTGCACCCGGCGTCCACCGTGCTCAGGAGGACTCCGCGGCCGGCGGTCGCTCGACCGCTACGCCTGTGCCGGAACGCGGAGGCTGGCGTCGGGAGTCAGGCCGGCCGGGCAGCCCGCACGTGGAGCCCGTGCCGGCGCTACCAGGCGGCTCGCTCCGCGAGGCCGAGCACGTACGACTCCCAGTAGGCGCCGGCGGCCGGGCCGCCGTTGCAGGTGCCGTCCGAGCGGCCGACGGTCTTGATCCACAGGTTCGCGACGTGCGGGCCGGTGCCGGTGGCTGCCGGCGCGGGGCCGAGCGCGCGCCCGTCGGGGTTGCACCACACGGTGCCGTCGGGGCCGGCGAGGGGTCCGTTGCCGTTGCGGGAGGTGTCGACGACGAACGCCTTGCCGCCGAGCAGGGCCGACAGGTACGTGCCGTAGGCGACCTCGTGGTCTGTGCGCTGGAAGTTCGACACGTTCGTGGAGAAGCCGGCGGCGCGGTCGACGCCGGCGGCGCGGAGCCGGAGGGCCATGTCGCGCAGGCTGCTCGGCGCTCCACCCGAAGGCTGTTGCTGCTGGCGGCGTCGAGGTAGACCTCCGCGCCCGCGGCGACGTACGCCTCGACGGAGTACCGGATCGTCGCGAGCCGCTCGTCGCGGTCGCCGCAGCGCTCGAGGTGCAGCAGCGCGTCGGGCTCGACGACGACGACGGCGGCGGACCCCCGCAGGCCGGCGGCGACGGCGTCCGCCCAGGCGCGGTACTCGGCGGCGCTCCCGAACCCGCCTGCGGAGTAGGCGCCGCAGTCCCGGTTCGGGATGGCGTAGGTGACGAACACCGGCGTCCGGCCGGCGGCCTTCGCGGCCGCGGCGTAGGCGCGCACGGTGGACGTGCCGTCGGCGGTCCCGAGCCAGCGGCCGCTGCCGCCGCCCGCCGCCTTGGCGAGCAGCGCGGCGTCGGTGGTCCGGCCGTCCGCCGCGGCGCTCGTGACGGCCCGGGCCAGGCTCGGACGTCGGGTCGGCGTACTGCGGCGCCGCGGACAGGACGGTCCGGTAGACGCGCTCGCCGGTGCCGGTGTCGGGCCGCGTGCCGCCGCCGGAACCGGGGCGGGTGGGGACGGGGAGCGCGGCGGGCAGGGGCAGCGTCACCACGGCGGGGACCCGCTCGGCGGTCGGGGCCGGCGACGACCAGAGGCTGGTGCCGGCCGTCGAGACCAGGTAGATCCGGGCGTGGTCCTTGACGACCAGCCGGGCGCCGGCGGACGCGGCGCTCGCCGGGCCGGACGACCAGAGCACGGTGTCGCCGGCCACGACCTGCAGCTCGCCGGCCGTGGTCACGCGGGCGAGGGCGCCGCGCGTCGCGGTGCCGGTGCGCCACGCGACGGTGCCGGCGCGCGTGAGCACCAGGTCGCCGTCGACGCCCATCGTCAGCCGCACGTCGCCGGACGCGATCGACTCGCCCGCCAGCACCAGGCCGCCCGAGGGCACCCGGTCGGTGCCGGTCGTCTTCAGCGCAGGACCGTCCGTCGTCGACTTCCACACCAGCCGGCCGGCGGTGTCGACCGAGTAGAGCACGCCGTCGGGCTTGATGATCGACCGTGCACCCGGGGAGGCCGCGCCGGTGGTCCACAGCACCGTGCCGGACCCGGTACGGACCTCGAGGGCCCCCGACGTCGCCTGCACGAGCCGGGCACCGGGGTTGCCGGTGGTGCCGGTGTGCCAGAGCACCGGGCCGGACCCGAGCCGCACGGTGACGTCGCCGTCCGTGCCGACGGTCAGCCGGTGCTCGCTGCCGGCGGCGACCAGCGACGCGCCGGCACCGATCGACTGGCCGGTCGTGAGCCGGTCGGACGTGCTCACGGCTGCTGCGGCGACCGGGGCCGGGGCCAGTCCGATGACCGCCAGCAGCGCGGCGCTCGCGAGCAGGATCGTGGCGGTCAGGGTCCGCGAGGCGCGCGGGCGGGGACGGGGCATGGTGGGTCCTCGGTCGGGTAATGGCTTTCCCTCCCGATCGGCCGGTGCGCGCCCGGCCGCTGCCCGCGAGCGGGTGAATCCCGCGACCCCGTGCCACTCATCAGTCTCACTGACGGGCTCGGCCGCGCCACCCAGCGGCTACCCAATCTGCCGGTGCGCCCCCGTGGGACGCCGCGCGCGCCACTCAGCCCGGGTGCCGGTCCGATTGCATCGCCTCCGTGTCCCGCCCACGAGGTGCGGGCACGCCGCTGCTCGCGGACCCGGGCGGCGGCCGGTGCGAGGAACGGGGTCGGACGTATGAGGCACAGGTCACGAACGGTGAGTCGCGCGCTCGGGACGGCGCTCGCCGTGGTGCTGGCGGGCGGTGCGCTCGCAGCAGCCCCGGCGGCCGTGGCCGCCGGCCAGGGGTCGTTGCTGCTCGACCAGACGTTCCGGCAGCAGAGCGTCGCCGACCCGCTGCTCCGGGGGCTCGACGACGCGTGCCTGACCGCGGCCGTCGCGGCGCCCACCACGGGGTCGGACCTCGGTCCGTGCGCGAGCGCCGTGGACGCACCCGCCACCGGGGCGCACCCCGGGTACCTGCAGCTCACGGACGCCGTGCGCAGCGCGAAGGGCGGTGTCGTCCTCGACCGGCCGGTGCCCGCGTCGGCGGGGCTGGTCGCGGAGTTCGACCAGTACCAGTACCGGGACACGTACCCCAGCTCGATGGGTGACGGCATCGGCTTCTTCCTCACCGACGGCGCCCGGGAGCTGACCAACGTCGGGCAGCACGGCGGGTCGCTCGGCTACTCGCAGTCGGGGATGTTCCCGGGGGTGGCCGGTGGCTACCTCGGGCTGGGCCTCGACCCCTTCGGCAACTTCGCCGTCGACCCCGGGGGCACGCGCCAGGGCTGCGACGCCGTCTCGCCGCACGTCGACAAGGTCGGCAACTCGGTGACGCTGCGCGGGCCGGGGGACGGCGTCGTGGGCTACTGCTGGCTCGCGACCACGGCGCTGGCGTGGGAGGACCGGGCGCTCCCGGTGCAGACCACCTCCCCCGAGCAGGCGCGGCGCTCCGTGCGAGTCACCGTCAGCCCGGACGTGCTCCCCACCGTGACCGTCGAGATCGACTTCACCGGCACGCGGCTGGCGTACCAGGAGGTCCTACGGCGCCAGATGGAGCAGGCGCCGCCGGTGACCTACAAGGCCGGGTTCGCGGCCTCCTCGGGCAGTGCGTACGCGACCCACCTGATCTCCGACCTGACCATCCGGACGGTCGAGCCGCTCGGCGCCGTCCACCTGGAGAAGCAGGTGTCGGGCGTGCCGGCGGCGGCGTACCGCGAAGGCGACACCGTGCCGTACGAGCTGGTCGTCACGAACACCGACGAGTCCGCGCTCACCGACGTGGTGGTCGTCGACCCGCAGGTGTCGAGCGACCCGGTCTGCACCATCGCCGTGATCAACCCGGCCGGGTCGGCCGGTGCGTCGCGGAGCTGCTTCACGTCCCTCGTCGTGACGCGCGATGACGTCGTGGCCGGTGAGCTGAGCAACGTGGCGAGCGTGACCGCGGAGAGCGCGATCGGTCCCGTGGAGCACACCTCGGACGTCGTCACCGTGCCCGTGACCGGCTCGGGCGCGCTGACGCTGTCGTCCTCGGCGGTCGTCGACGACGGCGGTGACGGCGTGCAGGCGGGCGACACGATCGCGTACACGTACGACGTCACGAACACCGGCAACGTCCCGCTCACCGAGGTGACGGTCACCGACACGGCCGCAGGAGACGTGGACTGCCCGCCGGGCGTGCTGGCCGTGGACGGCACCACCACCTGCGCCGCGGTGGCCGACCGCGTGGTGACGGCGGCGGACGTCGCAGCCGGTGCCGCCACCAGCGACGCCACGGCTACCGCGTCGGTCCCGGAGGGTGCGGACCCGGTCACCCCGGCGCACGCGGTCCTCGTCATCCCGATCGGCTCGGCCACGCCCGACCTGGTGACCACCAAGGACGCCGACCTGGACGACGTGGACGGCGACGGACTGGCCGGCGTCGGCGAGACGATCGGCTGGACGTTCGAGGTCCAGAACACCGGCACGGACCCGCTGACGGACGTCCGGGTGGTCGATCCCCTCGCGGGGGAGGTGACCTGCACGCAGGCCGACCTGGCGCCCGGCGAGGACACCCCGTGCACGGCGACCGACCGGTACGTCGTGACGGAGCAGGACCTGGCGGCGGGCTCGGTGACGAACACCGCGTGGGCCGTGGGAGTCGCCCCGCCCGGTGCCACCGTGTCCGGACCCGAGGTGTCGGTCAGCACCCCGACCGTCGAGGCCGTCGCCCGGCTCGACCTGGAGATGCAGCCCGTGCTGCCGGCCGGCAGCCCCGTGCAGGTCGGGCACGAGCTCCGGTACGACCTCACCGTGACCAACGCGGGAACGGTGACCCTGGACGACCCGAACGCCTCCGTGTCGGTCGTGGGGCCGGCCACGTGCGTCGCCGACGCGCTGGCGCCGGGCGAGACGACCGCGTGCAGCGCGAGTCCGGGCTACCCGGTGACCGAGTCCGACCTGCTGGCCGGTGCAGTCTCCGCCACCGGCACCGCGACCGCGCGCACGTCCTCCGGGGCGGAGGTGGCCTCCGGCGAGGTGACCGTCGTCGTGCCGACGTCGGGCGCCAGCGCGGCGCTGGGCCTGACGGTGCGCGCCGAGCCCGAGGGCGGGACGCCCGCGGTGGCGGGGGACGGGATCCGGTACGCGTTCGAGGTCCGCAACCTCGGCTCGCTGACGCTCGCGGACGTCGCGGTGCAGGACGACCTGGTCGGGGCGTCGGCGTGCACGACCGCGGCGCTCGCGCCCGGCGACACCGCTGCGTGCGACGGTGACGCGGCGTACGTCGTGACGGCGGGTGACGCGGACGCAGGCGCCGTGACGAACACCGCGACGGCGACCGGGCAGGCCCCGGAGGGCGCTGAGCCGGTGGCCCCGGCGCACGCGTCGGTCTCCACCGACGTCGCCGCCGGGGGTGACGGCGGCACGGACGGCGGCACGGACGGCGGGACGGGCGGTGGCACCGACGGCGGCACGGGCGGTGGCACCGACGGCACCGGCGGCGGTTCGGGCGACGGAACCCAGGCCGGCGACGGCGGCGGTGCACTCGCCGTGACCGGTCCGGCAGTGGCGGGCCTCGCCGGCATCGCCGCGCTGCTGATCGCCGCCGGGGTCGCCGTTCGGCGGGTCCGGGTCCGGGCAGCCGCCGAGTAGCGCAGGTCAGCCTGGCGCCACGTCACCGTCGACGTAGCGCCAGGCCCCTGCGTCCCGGACGAACCGGCTGACCTCGTGCAGCGACCCGCGGCCGTCCGGCCCGCGGTGGTACGCGCGGAACTCGACGGTTCCCGCGTCGTCGAACGGCCCGCCGGCAGCGGTGGCGAGGACGTCCAGCCGGTACCAGCGGACGTCGTCGTCCAGGTCGAGCCGTTCCGGGCGGGTGCTCGGGTGCCACGACGCCAGCAGGTAGCCGGCGTCGCCGACCGCGAACGCGCTGTACCGGGAGCGCATGAGCGCCTCGGCCGTGGGGGCGGGGCGCTCGCCGCGGTGCAGCGGCCCGCAGCACTCGTCGTACGGCAGGCCGCTCAGGCAGGGGCAGCGGGTGGGGGCGGTCACCGGTCCAGTATCGGGCGGGCGGTCAGCGCGCGGTGCGGCGGGCCCGCCGCGGCCGGGTCGTCGCAGCCCGGAGCGCGGCACCCGCCGCGGCGAGGCCGAGGGCCAGGGCCGCGAGCGGGCCGCTCTCGGCGCCGGTGCGGGGCAGCGTGCCGTCCCGCGTGGGGCCGCCGGGGTCGCCCCCGGTGCCGCCGCTCCCGGTGCCGCCGTCGTCGGGGTCGCCGGCACCGGTGACCACCACGGTGACGACCGCCTCGGCGCAGGCCGGCGACACGTCGGCGGCGCACACCCGGTAGGCGAAGGTGTCGGTGCCGGTGAAGCCCGGTGCGGGCGTGTAGACGAGCACCCCGTCCACCAGCTCGGCGGTGCCGTGCGCGGGCGGCGTGGTGACGTCCGGCGGGAGGACGGTGCCCTGGTCGTTGGCGACGACGTCGATCGGGACCGGGGTGCCCGCCGGGGTCGTGGCGTCGTCGTCGACCGCCACGGGGTCGACCAGCACGGTGACCAGGCCGGTGCTGCACAGCACCGGGATGCCGTCGTCGCAGACCGTGTACTGGAAGACGCCCTGCCCGGCGAAGCCCGGCGGCGGCGTGTACGTCAGGGTGCCGCCCGCGAGCCCGGCGGTCCCGCCCGCGGCGGTGGGGAAGACGGACGTCAGCGTGACGGCGTCGCCGTCCGGGTCGCTCACGGCGGGGTCGCCGGACACCGGCGTGCCCACCGTGGTCTCCAGCGCGAGCGGCGGTGCGGCGGGCGGGAGGTTGTCCGGCACGACGTGCACCGTCACGACGGCCGAGGCGCAGTCGGCCGGGTCGGCCGGTGCGCACGCCCGGTACGTGAAGGAGTCGGTGCCGAGGTACCCCGGGCCCGGTGTGTAGCGGGCGGTGCCGGTGGCGGGGTCGACGGACACCAGGCCGTGGTCGGCCAGGTCGGCGAGGTCCGTGGAGAGGAGGGCGCCGTCGGGGTCGTTCGCCAGGACGTCGACGGTGACCGGCTGGTCCACCAGGGTGGTCGTCTCGTCGTCGACCGCGAGCGGGTGGACGATGAGCGTCACCGTCGCGGGCGCGCTGCACTGCTGCGGGACCTGGTTGTCGCACACCTGGTACGTGAAGGAGTCGGTGCCGACGAACCCGGCGGCCGGCAGGTAGGCGAACCGGCCGCCCGGGAGCAGCAGGAGCGCGCCGTCCGCCGGCGACGTCAGCCGGCTGAACCGGAGCTGCAGGTCGGGGTCGGTGCTGCTGCCCGTCACCGTCGAGACGACCGGCCGGCCGACGACGGTCTCCCGCAGCAGGTCGTCGGCGGTCGGCGGGGCGACCACGTCCGTGCCGGGGGTGACCTCCGTGACGACGGTCTCGGAGTCGGCGGTGCCGTCGTTGTTGGACGCGTCCGGGTCGGGGGTGGTGGCCGTGGCGCTCACCGAGTTCACGAGCTCACCGTCGTCCGGGGCGGTGCCGGTCACGGTGAGGGTGACCGTGTCGCCGACCGCGAGCGTCCCGAGCGACCAGGTGACGGCCGGCGGGGCGACCACGCCGCCGCCCGACGCGGTGACGCCGGTCAGCTCGGGCGGCAGCGCGTCGGTGACGGTCACGCCGGCGGCGGCGTCCGGCCCGGCGTTGGTCACGGTGATCGTGTAGCTGAAGACGCCACCGGGGCCGATGAACGCGGGGCCGGTCTTGCTGACCTGGACGTCGGCCGCAGCCGGGCCCACGGGGTCCGCGCAGTCCGGCGCCGGGTAGTCGGCGGGGCCCGGGACGACGAGATCGCGCACGTCCACGTTGGTCACGGAGCCGGCGCCGGTGCCGGGGAACGTCGTGCCGGGCACGTCGACGAAGATCGGCACCAGCGGGGTGTCGCCGTCGAACCCGCCCTGCACGCTCGTGCTGCCGCTGAACACGTACCGGCCGAACCCGGTGACGGACCCGTCGTCGGACAGCGTCGTCGCCGTGAGGGCGGCGGTGGGGGCCTGGCGCCAGGTGCCCTGGTTGACGAACCCGCTGCCCAGCGCGACGAGCCCGGTGCTGCTGGAGCCCGGGCCATTGTTGGTCAGCCCGCCGGTGGCGGTGAGGACGCACAGGTTCGTGAGCGTGCCGGAGCCGTTGACCACGAGGTCACCGTCGAGCGTGGCCGTCCCGGCGTTCCGGAACGGGCCGTTCACGATGGTCGTGCCGCTCGCGGTCAGCGTGCCGTCGTTGACGAGGGACACCGGGGAGTTCAGCGTCGCCCCGCCGGGGAGCGCCAGCGTGCCCTCGTTGACGATCGTGCCCGCCGCGGGGGTGAACGCCCCGGTGACGGTGAGGGTCGCACCCGCCCGGTTGGTCACCGTCCCGGGTCCGTTGAGGGCGAGGCCGGCGAACGTCGCCGTCCCCGCGTTGTCGAGGACGAAGCCCGCGTCGACGGCGATCGACGGCATGGTCGCGGTGCCCCCCGGGGCCACGTACAGCGTCCCCGCGGCGTTGTTGACGTACGCCGGCGCCAGCGTCGCACCCGCCGCCACGCACAGCGTCGCGCCGGCCGGCAGCGTGTTCACACCTCCGACCTGGGCGCCGGCCGCGATCAGCACCACCTCCCCGGCCGCGACGTCCAGCGCGGCTCCGGACGCGGATCCCGTGACGGTCCGGGTGGGGCTCGCGCAGTCGTCCGCGGGTGCGGCCGAGGCGGGAGCGAGGGGTGCCAGCAGCCCGAGCAGCAGCCCGCCCAGGGCGGCCGCCGCCCACCGTCGTCGCGCCGCACTGCCTGACGTCGTCGTGCGCACCGTGCCCCCGGTCCGTCGCCCCGACCCGCGGATCCCCCGACCAGCAGGTCCGCACACGGTACCCAGGGGCGGCGGCCGTGGCGAGGGGACCGGACGGACGTCCCGCACCCGCGCGCCGCCGACCGCCATCATGGTGCGCGTGCCGACCCAGCCAGCAGACGACGAGCTCGAGCTCATCCGCCAGTCCGGCGTCGCCCTGCGCGTGGGGCGTCTCAGCCTGTCCGCGGGCACCGGCTCCTACCGCGTGAAGTCGTCCATGGCCCGGGTCGCCCACGCGATCGGCATCGAGCGGCACGCCGCGCACGTCACGCTGACGGAGATCACGGCCACGTCGCACCGCGGGGCCAGCTTCCGCACGGAGGTCGCCGAGGTCCGCTCGGTCGGGATCAACGCCGACCGGCTCGCCGAGCTGGAGACCCTGGCGGGCTCGCTCGCCGCATCGGGCCGCCGGGCGACGGTCGAGGAGATCACCGGCGAGCTCGACCGCATCGAGCGCAAGCCGCCGCTCTACCCCGTCGTGGTCAACGCGCTGTGGGCGGCGGTCGCCTGCGCGGCGTTCGCGTTCCTCAACCACGGCGGACCGGTCGAGATGGCCGGGGCGTTCGTCGCGGCGTGGCTCGGCCAGCTCACCCGCCGGCTGCTGCTGCACCGCGGCCTCAACCAGTTCGGCGTGACGATGGTCGCCGCCGCGCTCGCGTGCCTCGCGTACCTGGGGCTGGTGTCGGTGCTGCACGGGTCGGGGGCCACCGAGGTGCGGCACGCCGCCGGGTACGTGTCCGCCGTCCTGTTCCTCGTGCCGGGGTTCCCGCTGGTGACCGGCGGGCTGGACCTGGCCAGGCTCGACTTCTCGGCGGGGCTGGCCCGCCTGACCTACGCGCTGATGATCCTCACGTCCGCGGCGCTCGCGGTCTGGGGCGTCTCGATCGCCGTCGGGCTGTCGCCGGACGTGGAGGTCGCGCAGGCGATCGCCCCGGCGGCGCTGCTGCCGCTGCGGATGCTCGCGAGCTTCGTGGGCGTGCTGGGCTTCGCGCTGATGTTCAACAGCCCCTGGCGGATGGCGCTCGGCGCCGCCGCGGTCGGCATGGTCGCGAACACCGGCCGGCTGTACGTGCCGGAGGGCGTCGCCCCGCAGGCGGGGGCGGCCGGCGCGGCGCTGCTCGTCGGGCTGCTCGCGGCGTACCTGGCCCCGCGGCTCAGGGTCCCGCGCATCACGGTGTCCGTCCCGGCCGTCGTCATCATGGTGCCGGGGGTCTCGGCCTACCGCTCCGTGTTCTCCCTGTCGAACGGCGACACCACGCAGGCGCTGGCGTACGGGGTGCAGGCGGGGCTGGTGGTCGTCGCCCTGTCCGTCGGGCTGGCCGTCGCGCGGATGCTCACCGACCGCGAGTGGGGGTTCGAGCGCTGACGTCCGCGGTGCTCACCCGCGCTTTTGGCGGACGCCGCGGGTGCCCGGTACTGTGGCGCAGTCTGGAGACGTCGCATAGCCAGGTCTAGTGCGCGACCCTGCTAAGGTCGTGAAGGGGCAACCCTTCCGTGGGTTCAAATCCCACCGTCTCCGCTTCCACGAGGGCCCGGTCATCACGACCGGGCCCTCGTCGCGTCCCCGGACGCGTCACCGCCGCCGCTACAGTCGCTCGCACCGGCGCCGCGACGGGGCGTGCGCCCGGGTGCGGAGGGGCACACGTGGACGCGGACGTCATCGTGGTGGGCGGCGGGCTGGCCGGGCTGGTCGCGGCGGACGAGCTGGTGCGCGCCGGCCGGAGCGTGGTGCTGGTCGACCAGGAGGGCCCGGCCGACCTCGGCGGGCAGGCGTACTGGTCGTTGGGCGGCATCTTCCTGGTGGACAGCCCGATGCAGCGCCGGTTCGGCGTCCGGGACTCCCTCGACCTGGCGTGGCGGGACTGGCGGGGCAGCGCCGGCTGGGACCGCCTGGACGGTGACCTGCCCGAGGACGCGTGGGGCGTGCGCTGGGGCCGGGCGTTCGTCGAGTTCGCCGCCGGTGACGCGCTGCCGTGGCTGCACGAGCGCGGGGTGCGGTTCACGCCGGTGGTCGGCTGGGCGGAGCGCGGCGACGGCCTGCCCGGCGGGCACGGCAACTCCGTGCCGCGGTTCCACGTGCCGTGGGGGACCGGGACGGGGATCAGCGAGCCGTTCGCCGACCGGGTGCGCGCGGCCGCCGCGGACGGACGGCTGACGCTGCGGTTCCGGCACCAGGTCGACGGGCTGGTCCGGACCGCGGGCGTCGTCACCGGCGTGCAGGGGACCGTCCTCGCCCCCGACGACTCGCCTCGCGGGGTCCGCAGCAACCGCACCCCGGTCGGCGGCTTCACGCTCACGGCCTCGGCGGTCGTGCTCGCGACCGGTGGCATCGGCGGCAACCACGAGCTGGTGCGCCGGTGGTGGCCGGACCGCCTGGGCACGCCGCCGCGCACGATGCTCACGGGCGTGCCCGCCTCGGTCGACGGCCGGATGCTCGACATCGCCGACGCCGCAGGCGTGCGCCTGGTGAACCGCGACCGGATGTGGCACTACACGGAGGGCATCGCGAACTGGGACCCGGTGTGGCCGGGCCACGGCATCCGGATCCTGCCCGGGCCCTCGTCGCTCTGGTTCGACGCCCTCGGGCGGCGGCTGCCGTCGCCGGGCCTGCCCGGGCACGACACGGTGGGCACGCTGCGGCTGCTGCGGACCGACCCCGACCTGCAGCCCTACGACCACTCCTGGTTCGTGCTCACCCAGCGGATCATCGAGAAGGAGTTCGCGCTGTCCGGGTCGGAGCAGAACCCCGACATCACCGGCCGGGACTACCGGCTGCTGCTGCGCACCCGGCTCGGCCGCGGCGCCCCCGGACCCGTCGAGGCGTTCAAGTCCCGCGGGGAGGACTTCGTCGTCGCGGGGACCCTGCCCGAGCTCGTCGCCGGCATGAACGCCCTCACCGACGAGCCGCTGCTCGACCCGGCGGGCATCGAACGGCAGGTGCGGGAGCGGGACGCCCAGGTGCGGAACGCGTACGCCAAGGACGCGCAGGTGCTGAGCATCCGGAACGCCCGCCGGTACCGCGGGGACCGGCTGCTGCGCGTCGCCCGCCCGCACCGGGTGCTCGACCCCGCCGCCGGGCCGCTGATCGCCGTGCGGCTCCGGGTCATCACCCGCAAGACGCTCGGCGGCATCCAGACGGACCTCGACGGCCGCGCGCTGGACCGGGACGGCGAGCCGGTGCCCGGGCTGTACGCGGCCGGGGAGGCGGCGGGCTTCGGCGGCGGCGGCGCGCACGGGTACCGGGCGCTCGAGGGGACGTTCCTCGGCGGCTGCCTGTTCACCGGCCGGACCGTCGGGCGGGCGCTCGCGCGGGCGCTCTGAGGCGGACCGCCTGCGACCACAGGTGCCACCGCCGGACGGCACCTGCGCGCGACGTCCCGACGACCGCGCTCACGGAGGCTGGGAGGATGCGTCGCATGGACGGCAACCCGGTCGACGACGTCACCCCGCCGCGACCGTCCCGCGTCGACGCGCTGCTCACCCGCCTCGGGGTGGTCGGCGTGCCGGCGCGGGACGCCGCGCTCGCGGGGGTCGTCCTCGTGGTGACCCTCGCGATGCTCGTGCTGCTGGTCAGCCCGGCCGCCGCCGGCGAGGACGTGGTCGTCACGCACCGCGGCGCCCTCGTCGCGCTCGGCTCCGCGCAGGCCGTGGTGCTCGCGCTGCGCCGGACCCGGCCCGTCCTCACGCTGGCGCTGGTGGTGCTCGCGCAGATCGGCGTCGTGGCGTCCGTCCCCACCGACCTGTCGATCCGCGGGCTGGCACCGCTCGTCGCCGGCTACACGATCGGGACCCTGCTGCCGACCCGCCGGGCGCTCGCGGTGACCACGGTCGCCGTCGTCGTCGAGACCGTCGGCTCGGCGCTGGCCGCGCCCGGCCCCGGCCCGCTGGGGCCGCTGCTGCTCCTGCACCTGCTCGGCTCGGCCGTCAGCTACCCGGTCGCGGCCCTGGTCGGGTCCTCCGTCGCGACCCGCCGCCGCTACCTCGAGCTCGTCCGGCTGCGGGCGGCCGAGGCCGTCCGGGCGCAGCACGCGACCGCCCGCGCCGCCGTCGTGGCCGAGCGCGCCCGGATGGCGCGGGAGCTGCACGACGTCGCCGCCCACCACCTCTCCGGCATGGTCGTCCAGGCGGCGGCCGTCGAGCGGCTCGTCGACCCCGATCCCGCCGCCGCGAAGGCCGGCGCCGCGTGGATCCGCGCGCAGGGCAAGGAGACGCTCGACAACCTGCGCCTGGTGGTCGGCGTGCTGCGCGAGGGGCCCGACGCGAGCGACGGCCACGCACCCGTCCCGGGCGTCGCCGACCTCGAGCACCTCGTCGCGACGGCCCAGGGGCTGGGCGCCCGCGTGGACCTCGAGCGCACCGGCGGCGAGGCCGCGCTCGGCCCGCTCGCCGACGTCGCGCTGTACCGGGTGGCGCAGGAGGCGCTGGCCAACGCCCGGCAGCACGCCCCCGGCGCCACGGTGGGCGTGCGGCTGCGCGTCGACGACGCCGAGGTGGTGCTGGAGGTGCGGAACGCGGTGGCGCCGGCGGCCCCTCCTCCCGCGGGCGGTCGTCAAGGCGTCGGGCTCGTCGGGATGCGGGAGCGGGCGGCGCTGGTCGGCGGGACGCTGTCCGCCGGTCCCACGCCCGACGGCGGGTGGTCCGTGCGCATCGTTGTGCCGCGCGACCGCGTGGCGGGGACGTCGGGGACGTCGGCACGGGTCGAGGGGGAGCGCGCATGATCCGCGTGGTGCTGGTCGACGACCAGGCGGTGGTCCGGGCGGGGTTCCGCGTCATTCTCGAGCAGGCCGGGGGCATCGAGGTCGTCGGGGAGGCGGGCGACGGGCGGTCCGCCGTCACCGAGGTGCGCCGGCTCGCCCCCGACGTCGTGTGCATGGACGTCCGGATGCCCGGCGGCGACGGGCTCGCGGCGACGCGGGAGATCCTCGCGGGAGCCGGGTCCGTGCCCGCGGTGCTCGTCGTCACGACCTTCGACCTCGACGAGTACGTGTTCGGCGCGCTCGAGGCCGGCGCCAGCGGGTTCGTGCTCAAGGACACCGAGCCCGACGACCTCGTCGCCGCCGTCCGCCGGCTCGCCGCCGGCGACGGCATGGTCGACGGCAGCGTCACCCGCCGCGTCATCGCCGAGTTCGCACGCCGCACACCGGTCGCCGTGGGGACGGGCGGCTCGGCCGGCCTGGTCGACCGGCTCACCGCCCGCGAGACCGAGATCGTCGAGCTGCTCGCACGCGGGCTGTCGAACGCGGAGATCGCACGCGAGCTCGTCGTGGAGACCAGCACGGTGAAGTCGCACCTCGGGCGGGCGATGGCCAAGATCGGGACGCGGGATCGGCTGCAGACGGTGGTCTGGGCGTACCAGCACGGGGTCGTGCCGCGGTGACCTCGACGGGGTGTGACGGGGGCGACGCGGGCCCGGTTTGGGGTCGGGGCCTCGGACCTGTATTCTCGTCTGCGGCCCTTCCGGGGGCCACGCGCCCGTAGCTCAATGGATAGAGCATCTGACTACGGATCAGAAGGTTGGGGGTTCGAGTCCCTCCGGGCGCACAGCGCACAACCCCCGTCCAGGTAACCCTGGGCGGGGGTTCCTGCTTCTCCGTGGCGATCCCTCGATGTGAGCCTCCGGGGGCGGGCCATCCACGACGTTCGCCCCCGCGAGGCGCGTGACGAGTGGAACCGGCGAGCTCACGAGTGGTGGTGCGCCAAGATCCGGGCCGCCGTGACGAGCGACGAGCTGAGCGACGGGCTGGACGTCGACTTCGCGTCGGCACAGGTGCATAGCTTCAGCGCCGACGTCGTCGTGAACCCGGCGTCGCTGGGTCCGGCGACGCAGCGGCTCCGATGCCGTCCGCACGGCGGAAGCGTGGGCGCACTACGTCTCGTCGCTGCCGGGATCCGGAGCGGAACCGGTGCCGGTGTCCACAGCCTGACTCGTCTCGCCGGCCTGACGGGCGCGACGCCGCGCGACCGGTCGTGCTCGACCCGGTCGCAGCACCACCTCCTGCTCTTGCCACCACCGCTCGAGCGGATGCCTCGTATCCACGTGGAACAGCCAACCCCGTCGTTCCTCCACGAGACAGGTACCACTGGAACCGGGTTCGCGAACACCTCTCGACGTCGGTCGTGGACGAGGCGGATGACGCGCGACGTCCGAGGCGAGCAGACGCGAGCGTCTCGTCTCGTGCTCGGTCGAGCTCGGCGACGGAGGCGGACGCGCCCGGTCGGGACCGGACCCCGCGTCAGGGACGCGTCGGCGACGCGAGCCGTCGCGCCGCCTCCACGACGAACCGGCGGCGCCGGATCCGCTCGCCCTGGTCGTCGGTCCCCGAGCCGGTGATCATCTCGGCGAGCTGCGGCACGGTGCTCCACCACGCGGCGAGAGCGATCAGCGCGAACACGAGGTGCGCGGGGTCGAGGCCGTCGTCCAGGAGGCCCTCGCGCTGGGCCGCGGCGAATCGATCGACCTTCTCCCGGTAGTGCTCCGTACGCGCCTCCAGCTGAGCGGGGCGGCCGTCCTGCAGCCCTTCCCACTGGAGCAGTCGACCCAGCTCGGTGTGCGTGGAGTGGTAGTCGTACGTCGCGCCGGCGAACTCCCCGACATCGTCCAGGCCGGCACCGGTGATCTCGACTGCGGCAGCCAGGCGCTCGAGCTCGGTCGACAGCACGAGCTCCCACAGCGCGCGCTTGTCACCGAAGTAGCTGTAGAGCCGCTCCTTGTTGACGCCGGCGCGCGTGGCGATGGCGGCGACAGTCGTGCCGTCGAAGCCGTGTGCGGCGAACTCGGTCAACGCGGCCTCGCGGAGCCGGCGCCGTGTCCCCTCGGTGTCCCAGGCCATCGCGTGAGGTTACCAACTGCGTCGTTGCGGTTGGCCGATCGCGTCGGTATTCTCCAACCGCATCGTTGGAGTTGGAAAGGACACGTCGATGGACGCGAGCGAAGTACTTCCCCGGTCGGCGCTGCCGGGCTCGGGTCTGAGAGCACTGGTGACCGGAGGGAACAGCGGCATCGGGTTCGAGATCGCCCGGCAGCTGCTCGAGCACGGAGTCGAGGTGTGGATCGGTGCGCGGGACCTGGCGCGAGGGCAGCGCGCTGCCGTCGAGCTGGGCGGCACGGCGCGCGTCGTGGCGCTCGACGTCACGCAGCCCGCGTCGATCGCTGCCGCGGTGGACCTCGTGGGCGACCTGGACATCCTGGTCAACAACGCGGGGATCAACCCCGGCGCCGAGGACATCGTCGGCACGGGGCTGGAGCAGCTGCGGACCGCGTACGAGACGAACGTCTTCGGGCTCGTGGCTGTCGCGCAGGGTTTCCTGCCCGCACTCCGGCGGTCCGCGCACCCTCGGATCGTCAACATCTCCAGCGGCACCGGGTCGCTCACCTGGAACAGCGGCCCCAACCCGCAGTTCGACTGGGAGCAGGTCCAGGGTGGCGGCCTCGCGTACCGGAGCTCGAAGACCGCGGTCAACGCGATCACCCTCCTGACCGCACAGGCCCTCGGTCCGCAGGTCAAGGTCAACGCCTTGGCGCCCGGACTGCCGCACGAACCTCCTGCCCGGGATGTCGGTGGGAGGCGACCCGGTCGAGGCCGCGACTGGCGCGGTGCGCCTCGCGCTGCTGCCGGATGACGGGCCGACCGGAGCGCTGTGGTCGTGGGACGGCAGCCGCGCCCCCTGGTAGGGCACGTGGTCGAAGATTCCCGGGCGCCCGGTCAGCCGAGGGCGAAGGACCCCGTCTCGCTCTGCCCGATCAGGACCCCTCCCTCCGCGCGGACCGCGAGGATGTCCTCCGGGACGGCCGCCGCCCAGATCCGCTCGCCCGTTCCGGGCTCGTACGCGGCCAGCTCGCGCCGCCCGGAGCCGGGAGCGCGCTCGCTGCGCAGGAGCGTGACGCCGTCGGTCATCAGCTGGTCGCCCGCCGGCGATCCGCCCTCGGTCGACCAGAGCTCGGCACCGGTGGCGGCGTCCACCGCCCACACGGTGCTGTTGCTGCTGCCGTACAGCACCCCCTGGAGGAGGACGAGGTTCGTCTGCGAGCGCCCGTGACCGGGGCGTTCCCAGCGGACCTCGCCGGTGCCCGCGTCCAGCGCGCGCAGACGTCCTCCGGAGCTGCCGTCGAGCGCGTCGAGCAGCAGCACGTCCGGGACGGTGCCGTCGTCCGGTCCGATGAACCGCGGCCGGCCCCAGGTCGGCGGCGTGCTGGTCCCGTCGCCGTCCGGCAGCGCGGAGCGTGTGCCCGACCGGATCTCGACGAGCCGATCGCCTCGCGCGACCACGAGCTCCGGGGCGCTAGCCCGGACGGCGCCGGTGTCGACGTCGAGCGCGTGGTCCCCCGACGCCCCGTCGAGCAGGACGTGGCGTCCGGAGGCCGAGAGCCGGCTGCCGGGCGGGTTCGGACCGAACCGGTCGGGGACTCGTGCGTGCCACCGGGGCGCACCAGTGGTCAGGTGGGTGGCGACCACGTCGAGCACGTCGCCGTCTTCGGTGGCGACCACGAGGGCCTCGCCGGCGATCACCGACTCCGTGCCGGCGCCGAGTGCGCGCTCGCTGGTCACGGCTCCAGCCGACAGGTCGATCCCGACGAGTCGCGTGCTGGTCCCGCCGGGCTCCGGGGCGGACGAGCCCGTGACGACGCACCACAGCGTCGCCCTGCCCTGCTCGCCACCTCCGCTGCTGCAGGACGGTGCGGCTGCCGGCGTACCGCCGTCCGCGGACGGCAGATCGACGCGCCACGCCTCAGTGCCGGTCGCCGGCTCGACCGCCGTGACCGCCACCCGTGCGCCGTCGGTGACCGCCCCGGCGACGAGGCCGTCCTCGGTGCCGACGCCGTTCACCAGGACCGGCAACGAGTCCCGGGAACCCCAGGGGATCGCGTCGAGCGGTGGCGTCACCGTCTCGGCGATCACCCCCGGCGTCTCCCGCAGCCGCTCGAGGGCGGCCCGGTCCTGCGCCGCCGATCCGGCCTGCCAGGCGACGAGCCCGAGTGCGGCGGCCGCCGGCACGGGCCACCCGCGGCGCAGCCAGCTCGCTTTGGCGCGCGGGCGTCGCGGCGCGTCGCCTTCCTCCCGGCGGGCGGCCGCCTCCTCCTCGAGGTGCACCTCCGCCATCCGCCCCGCCCCGGCGGATCGACGACCTGCTCGGCCGGGCGGTGGTCGCCGCTGCTGCCGGAGGCCGGCGACGCGTCGCGGACTCACCGGGCGTCGGTCGCGCTCGCCAGGCCGGCACCCGGGATCGCCGCGAGCAGGTCCCGCGTGTACTGCTCCCGCGGGCTGTCGACGACCTGGTCCGTCGGCGCGTGCTCCACCACCCTGCCACCTTGCATCACGACGACCGAGTCGGCGATCTGCCGCACCACGGCCAGGTCGTGGGTGAGGAACAGGTACGCGAACCCCGACGACGCGAGCTACGGCGTGACCGAGCTGGCACCGCCATCCCGCCGCCGCGGCCGGCGTCCCGTCGCGCCGACGGCTGGCCGCGCCCCTCCGGGACCATGTGGGTCGCCCGTCGGAGCGACGGGATCGATGCTGCCGCGGCCGCATCGACGTGCAGGGCGACAGGTACCACCGTGGTGATCAGGCGGAGGTGCGACCGCTCGGTACGGCGAGCCGGGACCGGCCCACGTGGTCGGTCAGCGCCTCGAGGAACGTCTTCCGCCGGGACCGGCTGACCGCCAGCTCGGCACCGTTCGTCATCACGCAGCTCGTCGGACCGATCTCGGCCACGTGCCGCAGGTTCACGACGTAGCAGCTGTTGGAGCGGAAGAAGTCGCCCCCGGTGCCCAGGTCCCGCTCCAGGGCCTTGAGCGTGCCGCTGAAGGCGTACGAGCGGTCGACGGTGTGCACCTCGATGCGGTGCCGGGTGCTCGCCGCGTAGATCACGTCGGCGGCGCGCACCCGCGCCGCGCCTGCGCTGGTCGGCAGCAGCACGGACCGCCCGGCCGCGCGCAGCGCCCGGCGAGCGGCACGGGTGAGCTCGTGCGCCAGGGCGAAGTAGGGGACCGGCTTGACCAGGTAGCTGAGCGCGTCGACCTCGTACCCGCGGGTGGCGTACGCCGTCATGTGCGTGACGAAGATCAGCATGACGTCCGCGTCGAGCTCGCGGATCCGCCGGGCGGTCTCCAGGCCGTCGAGGTGCTCCATCTGCACGTCGAGGACGATGACGTCCAAGCCAGGACGGTACGCGCGGACCAGGTCACGTCCGTCCCGGAACGTGCGGACGTCGAACGAGACCGGGTGCTCGGACTGGTAGCGGCGCAGCAGCCCCAGGAGCCGGTCGCGGTCCGCGTCGTCGTCCTCCACGACGCCGACACGCGTCAGGCGGGGCACTGCGGCGGACCGCGTCGACATCGGTGTCACGGTGGCTCGTCTCCTCATCGAGTCGGGGCGTCCGCCGGCGTCGTCGCAGGGATCACCCAGCACAGGAAACCCGAGCGCGCCCTCCGGGAGGGAGGGGCTGCCAGTACCGGTCTGGAGGAGCACCCTCGCCGCTGACGGATCGTGCGGTCGCGACGACGGATCGTGCATCCCGGCGCCACGCGTGCTCGCGCGTGCGCTGGAGTTCGTCGCAGCGCGGCCGGCAGGAACGACGTCGTCCTGCTCGAGCGCGCTGAGTCTCGAACGAGGGTGCGGCGCACAGCGGGGACGTGGCGGTCCCGGCGCGCCGGCACCCGAGCCGCGGCAGACGACTGCGGCTCCGGATCACCGACGACGAGGGCTCGTGCCGGGAGCGCCGGCGGGGACGATCCCGCCGGGGCCGGGTGCGCACCCACGGCGCGGCAGGAGAAGCGGAGGAACCGTGGGAGAGCGCAAGCACGTCACCAAGAGGCGTTTCGTCGTCCGGTGGAGCATCGTCGTCGCACTGGTCGTGGTCCTGACCGTGGGCGTCAACATCGCGGCCTTCGGGCAGTTCCGGACCGTCCTGGACAACTACTTCCGCCCCGCGGTCCAGCGCAGCGAGGCCGTGACCCGGGCCAGCAGCGACCTGACCGAGCGGATCCAGGCCGAGGGCGGCGTCCTGCTGAAGAACGACGACGCGGTGCTGCCGCTCACGGGCGAGGCCCGTCGGGTCAACGTCTTCGGGTGGTCCTCGACCAGCCCGGTGTACGGCGGGACCGGTTCCGGTGCGGTCGACCCCGAGGTGGCCGTCGACCTGCTGACCGGCCTGGAGGACGCCGGCATCGAGTACAACGCCGACCTGGCCGAGTTCTACCGTGCGTACCGGACGACGCGCCCGACCATCGCGATCCGCGCTCAGGACTGGACGGTGCCCGAGCCGACGCTGGACGAGTACGACGACGCCGGGATCTTCGAGGACGCGCAGGCGTTCTCCGACACCGCGGTCGTGATGATCTCCCGGTCCGGCGGCGAGGGTGCGGACCTGGCCCGCAGCCTCGCCGGCGGGTCCGACGCGATCGAGAGCCGCGAGCTGCCCGACGGACGCGTCCAGGAGGTCGGCGTCAGCGGCTCCGAGTACGCCGACGACGTCGACGCGGACAAGCACTACCTCGAGCTCAGCAACCGGGAGCGCGCGATGCTCGAGCGGGTGACCGACGAGTTCGCCGACGTCGTGGTCCTGCTGAACACCGGCAACACGTTCGAGCTGGGGTGGGTGGACGAGCTCGCGGTCGACTCCGTGGCGTGGATCGGCGGGCCGGGCGAATCGGGCTTCCGGGCCGTCGGCGAGATGCTGACAGGTGCGGTGAACCCGTCCGGGCGCACGGTCGACACGTGGACCCGGGACCTGTCCGAGCACCCGAGCGCCGCGAACTTCGGCGCGCACTCCTACCTCCGATCCGAGGACGTCGACTCCGGGGACGTCCCGACGTCCTACTCCGGTGACCCCGCGACCGCCCCGGGCTACCAGTTCCTCGACTACGCCGAGGGCATCTACGTCGGGTACCGGTTCTACGAGACCTCCTTCCTCGGCGACGAGGGCGGCTACCAGCGCGCCGTGCAGTACCCCTTCGGGTACGGGCTGAGCTACACGACGTTCGACCAGCAGCTCGGCGACCTCACCGTCACCGACGGGCAGGGGCAGGTCGACGTCATCGTGACCAACACCGGTGGCGTCCCCGGCAAGGACGTCGTGCAGCTGTACGCCGGCCCGCCCTACACGGAGGGTGGCATCGAGAAGTCCCACGTCCAGCTCACCGCGTTCGGCAAGACCGGTCTCCTCGAGCCCGGCGCCTCCCAGACGCTGACGCTCACGTTCGCGCTGGAGGACCTGGCGTCCTTCGACCAGGACGGGGCCGGTGCTTACGTGCTCGAGCAGGGCGCCTACGAGCTCCGGCTCATGGCCGACGCGCACCGCGTGCTCGCCACCGCCCGGTACACGGTCGAGGAGACCGTGACGTACGGCGAAGCGAACCCACGCTCCACCGACCAGGTCGCGGCGACCACCCGTTTCGCGGACGCCCGCGGCGAGCTCGAGGTCCTCTCGCGCGCCGGTGGCTTCGCCAACCGGGAGTCCGCGCTCGAGCCGGCCGTCGACCGCGAGATGACCGGCGCCGAGCGCGCCGCCGTCGTCGTCGAGCTCCCGAGCGACCCCGACGCCGTGATGCCGGCGACCGGCGCGGACAACGGCGTGGAGCTCGCGGACCTCACCGGCGTCGCGTACGGCGACCCGGCGTGGGACGCGCTGCTGGACCAGCTGACGGTGCCGGAGATGACCAACCTCATCACGTTCGGCGGCTACCAGACCGAGCCCGTCGAGTCGGTCGGCAAGGCCCGCACGAACGACATCGACGGTCCGCAGGGTCTGAGCAGCTTCATGGGCGCCTCGGTGCGTGCCGGCGCGTACCCGACCGCCATGGTCATCGCCTCGACCTGGAACGCCGAGCTGGCGCAGGAGCGCGGCCGCACGGTCGGCTACGAGGCGCTCGAGCTCGGCGTCAACGGCTGGTACGCGCCCGGGATGAACCTGCACCGCAGCCCGTTCGCCGGCCGGAACTTCGAGTACTACTCCGAGGACCCGGTGCTGTCCGGCGTGATGGCCGCTGCCGAGGTGTCGGGGGCCGAGGAGAACGGCCTGTACGCCTACGTGAAGCACTTCGTGCTCAACGACCAGGAGACCTACCGGAACTCGCGCCTGATGACGTGGGCCGACGAGCAGACGCTCCGCGAGATCTACCTCAAGCCGTTCGAGGACGCCGTGAAGGACGGCGGTGCGACCGCGGTCATGTCCGCCTACAACTACATCGGCGGGCAGTGGGCCGGGGGCAGCCCCGAGCTGCTCGACACGGTCCTCCGGGAGGAGTGGGGCTTCGACGGCATGGTGATCACCGACTACTTCGGTGACTACGGGTACATGGACGCCGACCAGGCCGTCGCGAACGGCAACGACCTGATGCTGTCCACCCTGGGCATGTTCGGTGCCGCGCCGACCCGCACCGAGGAGGCGTCCGACGTGGTGCACCTGCGCGCCGCGGTGAAGAACATCCTCTACACGGTCGCGAACAGCAACGCGATGTTCACGGACGCCGAGCGCACGCAGCGGCTCGCGCCGGTCGGTGGCGAGATCAGCGAGCTCAGCGGTTTCCACCGGCTCGCGTTCGACCTGGGCCTGCAGTCCTGGGCGCTGGCGGCCTACCTCGTCGACGTGGTGATCGGGCTCCTGCTGCTCACGCTCGTGGTCGTCAAGCTCCGGAAGTACCGGCGGCTGTTCCGGCGGACCACGTCGGACGACGAGGAGCTGGTGCCGGCGAGCTGACACTCACGGCATGCCCCGGGCGAGCCCGTCGCCGCCGCCTGACGTGCCGGCGCGCACCCGCTCGCGCAGACCGCCGTCCCGGCGGACAGGCGCCCGGCACGGACCGGGCGAGGTCGCGGCCCGGCAGGGTGACGCTCGGGGCGACGACGCCCAGGCGCTGGCCTACCGCGCGGAGCTGCTGGTGCGGCTGGGCCGGGTGGACGCGGCGCGGGCGACGCTGGCGGAGGCGACCGGCATCACCGACGGGGCGGCGGCGGCGGACCTCGCGCACGCGGGGTCGGCTGGTCGACGAGGCGGAGGGCTGACGTGCCGGTCGAGCCTGACCGCGCGACGCCAGCGGGCTGCACGGAGCCGCCTCCCGCCCGCCCAGGCGGGGTACTGCCGGCACCTCCCTCGCGCCGGAGCACGCCCGTAGCGTCGCCTGCAGACCACCGCGACGCGGTGCGGAGGCGAAGAGGCAGACCGTGGTGAACCAGGATCCCCCGCTCAGCAGGCGCGCCCTGTTGCGCGGGGCGCTGACCGCGGGTGCCGGCGCCGTCGTCCTGCGCGCGCTCGCGGCCTGCGACCCGAGCGGGCCGGAGCCCGTGAGGACGACGCGCCCCCCGAGCCCGACCCCGTCCGGAGCGGCCACCGGAACCCACCCGATCCCGCCCGAGCTGGAGAGCATCCCGCAGGAGTACTGGTCGCCCTCCCAGCGGCAGGGCACTCTCGTCCAGCTCGACTACGCCACCTACGAGTCGATGACCTACGAGCAGCAGACACAGCCGTTGACCAAGCGCGCCATCGTCTACTTGCCGCACGGGTACACCGAGAACACCGCCTACGACGTGTTCTACCTAATGCACGGCGGATGGGCCGACGAGACCGCCACGCTCGGGACGCCGGACGACCCATCCCCGTTCACACATGTCCTCGACAACGCGATCGCTGCCGGGCAGATCGCGTCGCTGATCATCGTGTGCCCCACGTACAACAACACCAGCCCCGAGGACAGCGCGAGCTTCTCCCTCGCGCTGACGCTCACCGAGAACTACCACCACGAGCTGCTGGGCGACCTGGTCCCGGCAGTCGAGAGCCGATACTCGACACACGCCGAGAGCGCGTCGCCGGACGCGCTGGCGGCCTCGCGCGATCACCGGGGCTTCGGTGGCTTCTCCATGGGTGCCGTCGCCACCTGGCGGACCTTCCAGCACGCCTCGGACGCCTTCCGGTACTTCCTGCCGATGAGCTGCGGGACGTCGCTGGACATGGACCGCGTGCTGGCCGCCGCCGACGGGCGCGACCCGGGCGACTTCTTCGTCTGGGTCATCACCGGGACGGAGGACTTCGCCCATCCCTTCGACGAGGACAGGGTGGCGCTGATGCGACGTTCTCCCTTCTTCGTCGAGGGTGACGACGAGCGCGAGGGGAACTTCGCCTTCCGAGTCAAGGACGGGTACGCGCACGACGGGGTCGCCGCGACGGAGTACACCTACAACGGGCTGCGGTGGTTCTCGGGTGCCTGAGGCGCGGGAACGGCGTGGGAGGTTCTGCCAGTACCCGGAACGAGCGCCACTGCCCCGCGCGGCCGCGATGTCGTGCACTGAAGGCATGGCACCCGACCCCCGCACCGTCGTGCACGTCCCCGTCCGCGCACGAGCCGTGCTCGCGATCGTCCTCGTCAGCTACTTCATGATCGTGCTGGACAACTCGATCGTGTTCACCGGCCTGCCGAGCATCCGCGCGGACCTCGGCTTCAGCACCTCGGGGCTGTCCTGGGTGCAGAACGCCTACGCGCTGGTGTTCGGCGGTCTGCTCCTCCTCGGCGCCCGCGCCGGGGACATCTTGGGCCGACGCCGCATGTTCCTGGTGGGGCTGACGGTCTTCGCGCTGGCGTCGCTCGCGATCGGCCTGGCGTCCAGCCCGGAGATGATGCTGGCGGCGCGCGCCGTCCAGGGGGTCGGGTCGGCGGTGCTGGCCCCGACCTCGCTGGCCCTGCTCACCTCGACGTTCCCCGAAGGTCCCGAGCGCACGCGCGCGGTCGCCGCGTACGGCACCACGGCGGGGATCGGCGCGAGCGCGGGTCTCGTCGTCGGCGGGCTCGTCGCGGACCTGCTGTCGTGGCGGGTGGGGTTCCTGATCAACGTGCCCATCGGTGTCGTGCTCGCCGTCGCCGCGCTGCGGGTCGTCCCGCGCGCGACGGCGGGCGGCGGGCGGCTCGACGTGCTCGGGGCGATCACCTCGACGCTGGGCATGACCGCGCTGGTGTACGGCATCACCCGGACCGCGGACCGCGGCTGGTCCGACCCCGCTGCCCTGGCGCTGGTCGCCGTCGGCGTGCTCGTGCTGGCCGCTTTCGCGCTCGTCGAGGCGCGGGCGAAGCAGCCGATCCTGCCGTTGCGGGTGCTGGCGCACCGGGTCCGGGTCGGCGCGTTCCTATCGCGGCTGCTGTTCGCCGGTGCGATCTTCGGGTACTTCTTCTTCATCAGCCAGTACCTGCAGGGCACGCTCGGCTTCAGCCCGCTGCAGGCCGGGGCGGCGTTCCTGCCGATGACGCTCGTCCAGTTCGCGGTGGCGCTGACCGTGCCCCGGCTGACCCGGCGGTTCGGCAACGGCGCGCTGCTCGCAGCCGGTCTTGCGGTCACGGCGGCGGGCATGGTGTGGATCAGCGGTGTCGACGCCACCAGCGGCTACTGGACGGCTGTCGCGCTGCCGATGCTGCTGCTCGGCGCCGGGCAGGGCCTGGGGTTCGCGCCGCTGACCGCTGCGGGCGTGCACCAGGTGCCGGCCGCCGACGCCGGCGCGGCCTCCGGGCTGGTGAACGTCGCGCACCAGCTGGGTGGCGCACTCGGCGTCAGCGTCATGGTCGCGGTGGCCTCGTCGAGCGGCGCCGCCGGTTCATCGCCTGCGGGCATCGCCGCGGAGGCGTCGGCGGGGCTACGCACGGGTGCGGTGCTTCTCGCCCTGGCACTGGTCGCGGCACTCGTCCTGGTGGTGCCGCGGCGGCGCACCGCGGCCCGGGCCCCCGAGCTCGACCTCGTCGAGGCGGGACAGGACGCGTGAGCCCGCGATCGGGACCGTCCCTCGTGTCGTCCACGAGCTCCGCCGGCGTCCTGCTGGCGTTCTTCTCCCGACCCGGCGAGAACTACTGGTACGGAGGGCGGCGGCACGTGGAGCCCGGCAGCACCGAGATCCTGGCCGACGTGATCGCCGACCGTGTCGACTGCGACGTGTTCCGCATCGAGGCGGCCGAGCCGTACCCGGACGACTACGAGGAGACCGTCGCCCGCAACGTCCGCGAGCAGGACGCCGACGCGCGGCCCCGCATCGCGACCCCGTTGCCGGACCCCACGCGGTACGCGGCGGTGATCCTCGCCAGCCCGATCTGGAACGTGCGGCCGCCCATGATCATGTCGACCTTCGTCGACGGCGTGGACCTGTCGGGCACGACGGTGCTGCCGGTGGTGACCTACGCGGTCAGCGGGTTGGGTCGCACGATGGAGGTGTACCGGCAGCTCGCCCCCGGTGCGGTGCTCGGCGAGGGGCTGGCCGTGCGCGGGGAAGAGGCGGCCGACGCTGGGCCGGCCGTCGACGAGTGGCTCGGGCGCATCCTCCCCGGCAGGTGACGGACCGGACGGGCCCGGCTCGACGGTGACCACCTCGAGGGCCGGGACGCCCCGGCGGTCACGGGGCGCGACGGTGCCCGCGGGTCATGGCCGCGGAGGACGACGGGCAGCCGCCGCGACGACGCCGCGGCGCACGCGCCACCCGAGGCCGCGTCCGATCGTCAGGGGCACGCTCCGGCGGGAGACCCGGGCGGGGTCCGGCCCGCCGCGCACTCCGGTCTCCATGGCGTCGATTGTCGCCATCTCGTCGGGGGAGAGCTGGAAGTCGAAGATCCGGGCGTTCTCGGCGATGCGTTCCGCGCGGACCGACTTCGGGACCACCGCTCGCCCCTGCTGCAGGTGCCAGCGCAGGACGACCTGCGCGGGCGTCCGTCCGTGTGCGGACGCGATGGCGACGACACGAGGGTCGGCGAGCAGGGTGGCTCGCGACCCCCGACGTGCGCCGTAGGTCCGAACACCGCCGAGCGGGGACCACGCCTGCGTCACCGTCCCGGCCTCCCCGTCGGCCTGCTGCACGTCGCGCTGGGCGAACAGCGGGTGGACCTCGACCTGGTTCACCGCGGGAGCCACGTCCACCTCGCGCCTCAGGCGGGTCAGGTGCTCCGGCATGAAGTTGGCGACGCCGATCGCGCGCACCTGTCCCTCTCGGAGGAGCTGCTGAGCGGTCAGGTAGGCCCGGACCGTGCGGCTGAAGTCGCGCGCGAGCGGCTGGTGCAGCAGGTACAGGTCGACGTAGCCGAGCCCGAGGCGGTCGAGGCTGTCCTCGAGGGCACGGCGCGTCCGGTCGGTGCCGTAGTCGCTGATCCAGAGCTTCGTCGTCACGAACACCTCGGTGCGGCGTACGTCCGCGCGACGGATCCCGTCGCCGACCTCCCGCTCGTTGAAGTAGGCCGCGGCCGTGTCGACGAGGCGGTAGCCCGTCGAGAGCGCCGCTGACACGGCGTGGGCGGTGCGCTCAGGGGGGACCTGGAACACGCCGAGCCCGAGGGCCGGCATGGAGATGCCGTTGTTGAGCGTCAGGCGGGGCGGCGTCGCGGCGGGCATCGGGCTCCGGTCCAGGTGGGGACGAGACGCGCCGGTCCCGCTGTCGGCGTGTGCGACGGCGGGACCGGCGTGCGATGTCACGGGGGTGAGGCTCAGGCCTCGGGGATCGGCATCCCGAAGTTGTCCAGCCGGATGTCGGCCGGCTCCGGGCCGCCACGGACTCCGGTGTCGAGGGCGTCGATCGCGGTCAGCTGCTCGGCGGTCAGCTCGAAGTCGAAGATGTCGAAGTTCTCCGCGATGCGCGCCGGCTTCACGGACTTCGGGATGGCGGAACGGCCCTGCTGCAGGTGCCAGCGCAGCATCACCTGGGCGGCGGACTTGCCGTACTGCTCGGCGATGCCCAGGATCACCGGGTCGTCGAAGGTCCGCTTGCTGTCGTCGCCGCGGTAGGACGTGATGCCGCCGATCGGCGACCAGGCCTGGGTCAGGATGCCGTGGGCGGCGTCCGCGGCCTGGACGTCGGGCTGCGTGAAGTACGGGTGGACCTCGACCTGGTTCACGGCCGGGACGACGTCGGTGCGCTCGAGCAGCGTGCTCAGGTGCTCGGGCATGAAGTTCGAGACGCCGATCGCGCGGACCTTGCCGTCGGCGAGCAGCTGCTCCAGCGCCTTGTAGGCGCCGATGGTCAGCTCGAAGTCGGACGGCAGGGCCTGGTGCAGGATCAGCAGGTCGATCTGCTCGACGCCGAGCTTGCCGGCGCTCTTGTCGAACGCGTGCAGCGTGGCGTCGTAGCCGTAGTCGCTGATCCAGATCTTCGTCTCGATGAACACCTCGGAGCGGTCGACGCCGGAGGCGGCGATCGCCTGCCCGACCTCGCGCTCGTTGCCGTAGGCCGCGGCGGTGTCGATGTGCCGGTAGCCCACCCGCAGTGCCTCGGACACCGAGGAGACGGTCTCGTCCGGCGGCGTCTGGAAGACCCCGAAGCCGATCGCGGGGATCTCGATTCCGTTGTTGAGCGTCAGTGTCTGTGTCATGCCGTCCACGCTACGAGCGCGCGCGAAGGGGAGCGAGATGTTGTCAGTACCCCCCTGGCCGCACCCAGCCGCGTACTCACAGGGCGTGGTTCCTGGGCGAGCCCGAACGTAGCGTCGGGACGAGCGCCGATCCAGCGACGAGAGGTTTGAACCGTGAACGACGCCCGATCCCCGCGATCCTCCCTGGACCGACGCGGGTTCCTGCGCGGTGCCGCGCTCGGTGCCGCGTCCGTCCCGCTGCTCAGTACGCTCGGGGCCTGCACCTCCGAGGCTGCGCCGCCCGCGGATGCGACGTCCGCCGCGGGCGCGTCCGCACGGCGCCCTGCGGGCAGCGTCGGTGACGCGGTCACCCTCACCACCCGGCGCACGCTCGGATCCCTCGAGGTCTCCGCCATCGGCCTGGGCTGCCAGACGATGCCGGGCAACCTCTACGGCCCGGTCAGCAGCCGCGAGGACATGGTGGCGATCGTCCGCAGCGCGGCCGAGCAGGGCGTGACGCTGTTCGACACGGCCGAGGCGTACGGGCCGTTCGAGTCCGAGGCGATCGTCGGCGAGGCGCTGGAGAGCGTCCGCGACGACGTGGTCATCGCGACCAAGTTCGGCTGGGACATCGACCCCGCCACCGGCGAGCGCACCGGCGGCCTGAACAGCCGGCCCGAGCACGTCGTCGCCGCGGTCGACGGCATGCTCGAACGGCTGCGCACCGACCGCATCGACCTGCTCTACCAGCACCGGGTCGACCCGCAGGTTCCCATCGAGGACGTCGCCGGTGCCGTGGGTGAGCTGATCGCGGACGGCAAGGTGCTGCACTGGGGGCTGTCCGAGCCGGGACTGCAGACGGTCCGGCGCGCGCACGCGGAGCAGCCGCTGACCGCCATCCAGAACGAGTACTCCGTGCTCTGGCGAGGGCCGGAGGGCGAGGTGCTGCCACTGTGCGAGGAGCTCGGCATCGGGTTCGTGCCGTTCACTCCGCTCGGCGCGGGGTTCGCCACCGGGGCCATCAACCCGTACACCCGGTTCAGCGAGGGCGACTTCCGCGCGATGGTGCCCCGCAACAGCACGGAGAACATGCCGGCCAACATGGCGGTGGTGCAGGTGCTGCAGGACTGGGCGGTGCGGACCGGCGCCACCCCCGCGCAGCTCGCGCTGGCTTGGCTACTGGCCCGCCGGCCGTGGGTCGTGCCCATCACCAGCGCGACCCGCACGGCGCACCTGCTGGAGAACCTCGGGGCCGAGGACGTGGCACTGTCCGAGGACGACATGGCCGCGCTGGACGCGGACCTGCTGCAAATCGAGGTTCAGGGTGACCGGCTGCCCGCCCCGGTCCTGGCGGCCACGGGTGTCGAGGCTCCCGCCCCCTGAGCCGGCGTGCGCCCGGCGCTCCCGTACGGGGTAATGGCAGTCCCTGCCTCGCGTCGTCGTGGCGAGCGACGATGGCCGGCGAGAGGAGCCACCCATGCCCACCTGGTTCATCACGGGCTGCTCGACCGGCCTCGGCCGCGAGCTCGCCCTCGCCGTCCTGCGTCGCGGCTGGAACGCCGTCGTGACCGCCCGCGACCCGCAACGCGTCGCCGAGGTCGTCGCGCAGTTCCCGGACACCGCCCTCGCCCTGCCCCTGGAGGTCGCGGACCACGCGCAGGTGGAGTCGGCCGTCGCCGCGGCCACCGAGCGGTTCGGCGCGATCGACGTCCTGGTCAACAACGCCGGCCACGGGTTCCGGGCCGCCGTCGAGGAGGCCGCGGGCGACGAGGTCGCCGAGCTGTTCGCGACCAACTTCTTCGGACCCGTCGACCTGGTCAAGGCGGTCCTGCCGCAGATGCGCGAGCGCCGCTCGGGCACCATCGTGAACGTCTCGTCCATCGGTGCGCCGCGGTCCAACCCGGCCTCTGGCTACTACTCGGCGACCAAGTCCGCGCTGGAGTCCGTCTCCGACGCGCTCGCCCGGGAGGTCGGGCCCCTGGGCATCCACGTCCTGGTTCTCGAGCCGGGAGCGTTGCGCACCGAGTTCTCCGGCGCCTCCCTGCTGCAGTCGCGCCGGGTGATCGACGACTACGCCGGCACCGCCGGCCTGCGCCGCAAGGAGAACGACCGCACCCACGGCACGCAGCCGGGCGACCCGGCGCGGGCGGCGGAGACCGTGGTCGACGTCGTCGCCGCCGGCGACCCGCCGTTCCGGCTGCTGCTGGGCAGCGACGCCCTGGCCGTCGTCCGTGAGGAGCTCACCGGGCGTCTCGCGGAGATCGACGCCTGGGAGGCCACCAGCGCCGCGACCGACTTCCCGACCGCCTGACCACGACCAGAAGGAGACCGCGCGCATGACGACGTGGCTGATCACAGGCACCTCGAGCGGACTGGGACGAGCCCTCGCGGAGGAGGTCCTCGCCGCCGGGCACCGCGTCGTGGCCACCGCCCGGGACACCGACGTCGTGCAGGACCTCGTGGACCGGTACCCGCAGGACGCGGCCGCCGTCCGGCTCGACGTGACCGACCCGGAGTCCGTCCAGCAGGCGGTCCGGCGGGCGCGCGAGGCGTTCGGCGGCGTGGACGTGCTCGTGAACAACGCCGGCTACGGGTACGTCGCGGCCGTCGAGGAGGGCGAGCCCGAGGCGGTCGACCGGTTGTTCGCGACGAACGTCTTCGGCCCCGCCGCGCTCATCCGTGCCGTCCTGCCGTCGATGCGTGCTGCCGGCGCCGGGACGATCGTCAACGTCTCCTCGGTCGGCGCCCGCACCACGATCCCCGGAGGCGGGTACTACTCGGCCGCGAAGGCCGCCCTCGAGGGACTGTCGGGGTCGCTGCGGCGGGAGGTCGAGCAGTTCGGCGTCCGCGTGGTCGTCGTCGAGCCGGGGTCGTTCCGGACCGACTTCCGGGGCCGGTCCGCGCAGCGCTCCGACGTCGAGATCGACGCGTACGACGCGGTGCTCGGCCGCGACGGCGGTGCCGGGCTGTCGCCGCAGCGCGGGGAGCCGGCCAAGGCGGCGCGGGCGATCCTCCAGGTCGTGCAGGACCGGCGCCCGCCGCAGCTGCTGCTGCTCGGCAGCGACGCGCTCGAGGGCTACCGGGCGCGGACGCAGGCCGAGGCCGAGGACGTCGAGCGGTTCGAGGAGCTGACCCTCAGCACCGACGCGGACTGACCGGCAATCCGCCGAGCGGCCCGCCGGTTCACCGACCGGGCGGCGGCTCGGCGTGCTCCCGCTCGGCGGTCACGCTCTCCGCGAGCAGTGCCAGACCCGCGGCGGCGGGAGTCCCTGGCGCGGCGCTGTACAGGACCAGGGTGAGGTCGGGCTCCGCGGCGAGGTGCAGCACGTCGAAGTCGAGCGCCAGCACGCCGACGTCGGGGTGCCGGAGACGCTTGACCCCGGTCCGGTGCAGGTGCACGTCGTGCGTCGCCCACAGCTCGGTGAACCGCGAAGAGCGAGACGCCAGCTCGTGGACCAGGGCGAGCAGCTCCCGGTCGTCGGGGTCGCGACCAAGCGCGCCACGCAGCGCCGCCACGCACGAGCGTGTGACGCGGTCCCGGTCCGGGTAGAACGAGCTGGCGCCCGGGCTCAGGAACGCGAACCGGGCGAGGCTCACCGGTGCACCGGTCTCGGCCGCGAAGTCGTACACCGGGGCGTGCAGGGCCCGTGCCAGCGGGTTCGCCGCGACGACCTCGAGCCGGCCGTCGCGCACATACCCGGGGGCCCCCAGCGTGTCGAGGACCCGCTGCAGCGACGCCGACACCCGAGCTGGGCGCCGCCGACCTCGCCCCCCGCGCCCGGGCCGGCTCGCGGAGCGTGCGAGGTCGTGCAGGTGCTGGCGCTCGGCCTCGTCCAGCCGCAGCGCGACCGCGACCGCGTCCCGCACCGCGTCGGACGCGCCGCCGATCGCTCCGCGCTCCAGGCGTGCGTAGTACTCCGCGGACACCCCGGCCAGAGCAGCGACCTCGTCCCGGCGGAGACCGGGGACCCGCCGCCACCCCGGTGTCGCCGCCAGGCCGACGTCGGACGGCGCCAGCCGGGCCCGGCGGCTCATCAGGAACTCGCCGGCGGTCTGTCCAGGGTCCATCTCCTCGACGCTACGGGCGCGCTCCGGCGGGAGCCATGTGCTGCCAGTACCCCTCAGCGCCGGGGAGGTGGGCCGGCGGTGACGACGCCGGACCGGGGCACGGTGCGCGTCAGCCCAGCTGGTCCGCGGGGCGGAGCAGGACCTCGTTGATCGCGAGGTGGCGCGGCCGGGCGAGGACGAACGCGATGACCTCGGCGATGTCCTCGGGGGTCACCGTGGCGACGTCGTACCCCTGCTGGACGGCCTCACGGGTCGCCTCGTGGGTGATGTGCGAGGGCAGCTCGGTGGCGACCACACCCGGCTCGATGAGGGTGACCCGCACGTCCGGGAGCAGCTGCTGGCGCAGGGACTCCGACCAGCCGTTGATGCCCCACTTGGTCGCGGCGTACACGGCGTTGCCGGCGCGGGCGGTGCGCCCGGCCACCGAGGAGATGTTGATCAGGTCTCCGCCGCCGTCGGTGAGCTGGTCGAGGAACACCTCGGTGGTGGTGATCGCGCCGAGCAGGTTCACCTCGACCATCGCCCGGTAGTCCTCGCGCTGGTCGGGGCCGAAGGGGCCGAGGAGCATCGTGCCGGCGTTGTTGACGAGCACGTCGGCGCCACCGAGCTCGGTGCGCACCCGCTCGGCCGCGGCGACGAGGGCGTCGCGGTCGGTGACGTCGGCCTGGATCGGCAGCGCCCGGTCGCCGATCTCGGCGGCGAGGGCCTCGATGCGGTCGAGGCGGCGAGCCAGGAGCGCGACCCGGTAGCCGGCGGCGGCGAGGGCGCGGGCGGTGGCGGCGCCGATGCCGGAGGAGGCCCCGGTGATGACGGCGACGCGGTCGGGGGTGGCGGACTGGGTCATGGTGAGGTGCCCTTCGTCGGTGGTGCGGTCACGACGGCGAGTGGTGAGCCGAGGCCGTGCGGTACCGCGGGAGGATCCCGCGGTACCCAGCACAGCACCGGCGAGCAGGCTGTGGCAGTGGCGGCGGTTCGGGGTACCGGCAGAACCCCCGTCGCGAGCAGCTCAGGCCCGGGTGGCCGTGCGGTCGTCCTGGCCGGGCTGCGGGGCGTCGGCCGTGTTCTGCTCGGCCCAGCCGGCGAGGAGCAGGAGGTTCGCCGCCGAGGTGCTGGCCGGTTCGGCGGTGTAGACGATCAGCGAGTGCCCGGGGTCGCCGGGCAGGTCCATGGACTCGTAGGTCAGGGTCAGCTCGCCGACCACCGGGTGCCGCATGCGCTTGCTGCCGCTGCGGTGCAGCCGGACGTCGTGCGCCGCCCACATGCGCGAGAACTCGGTGCTGCGGGTCGTCAGCTCACCGATCAGGCCGCTCAGCGCGCGGTCGTGCGGTGTGCGGCCGGCCACCGTCCGCAGGCTGGCGGCCAGGTCGGCGGCGGAGCGGTCCCAGTCCACGAAGAAGTCCCGTGCGCGCGGGTCGAGGAACGTGAACCGTGCCAGGTTCACCGGGCGGACGGGGTCGCGGTAGAGCTCGCTGTAGAGCGCCCGGCCGAGGGTGTTCGTCGCCACGATGTCCCGGCGGTCGTTGCGCACCATGGCCGGCACGCCCTGCATCGAGTCGAGCATCCACTGCACCTCCCGACGCACGGCTCCGCGAGGCGGACGAGCCGCTCGCGGTGCGCGCCGCGACGGTCCGGCGTTGGCCGCACGCGCCAGGTCGGCCAGGTGCATGCGCTCGGCCTCGTCCAGCTGCAGGGCGTCGGCGAGCGCGGACAGCACCTGCTCGGACGTCCCCGTGAGGTTCCCGCGCTCGAGGCGCGTGTAGTAGTCCACGCTCATCCCGGAGAGCATGGCGACCTCCTCACGGCGCAGCCCGGTGACGCGGCGGTGCCCGCCCCAGGCCGGCAGCCCGGCCTGCTCGGGCGTCAGCCGCGCGCGGCGGGTGGTGAGGAACTCCCGCACCTGCTCCGTGGTGTCCATGACCGGAACGCTACGGCGCGGTGCTGGTGGCAGGCAGGGGCTGGTAGTACCGCCCTCCCTGCGGGGTACTGCCAGCCCCTGCCTCGAGCCGGGGCACCTCCGTAGCGTCGGAGGATGCGAGACGCGACGAGACGATCCCCGTGGCAGGCGACCGGGCTGGCCGCCGCCGGCGTGGCCGGCGTGGTCGGCCTCGGAGGGTGCGGGCCGGCCGAACGCGACCGGGCCGACGCGACGACCGCGACTCCGACCACCGTTCCGCCCGAGGCGAGCCCGTCGACGGCCGACCAGGACCGGTACCGCGACGGCGAGTACACGGCGACGGGCTGGTACGGGGGGCTGCCCTCGCACATCGTCGTGGACGTGACCCTGCGCGACGACGCGGTCGCCGACGTGGAGGTCACCCCGACGGCCACCAACGAGACGTCGCTCGACCTGCAGGAACGGTTCGCCGAGGCGGTCGCCGACGTCGTCGTGGGACGGCCCCTGGACGAGATCGAGCTGGACTACCTGGCCGGGTCGAGCGGGACGACGCTGGGGTTCAACGACGCCCTGGAGCAGATCCGGGAGCAGGCGGCGGGCTGATCCGTACGCAGGCCCGGCGGGGTCAGCCGTGCGGGTCCTCGAGAGCGAACGACCTGCTGAACGACATGCCGGAGAGGACCAGCTGCCGGGCCCGGTCGAGGCAGCGTCGCTCGTAGGCGGCCAGGGCGTCGACGACTCCGCCGGTGCCCGGGTCGGCGAGCTCCGCCACCAGGACCTCGATGCCGTCGAGGGCCTGGGTGAACCCCCGACCGGTCATCGGCGTGGACACGTGCGCCGCGTCCCCGACGATCGCGATGCGCCCTGCCGCCAGCTGCTCGGGCAGGTACTCGGCCACCGGTGTCCCGGTGACGCCCCGCCGGCGCAGGCTCGCGCGCACGGCGTCCCGCCACGGCGACGCCCACCGTCCGGCCTCCCGTACGAGCTCGCCCAGCACGTCGTCCGGCACGTCACGGGCGCGCATCGAGTGCTGCACCTCCCCGTCGCGGACGCAGCCGGTCGCCTCCAGCAACGCGGTGCGGCGAGGGTCGAGCCATGCCCAGCCGAGCCGGCGGGCGCCGGGCTCCCGGGACCCGTCCTCGCCGTCGAGGGGGTACCCGAGCAGGCAGTCGGCACCGGCGTCGAGGATGTCCAGGTTCGACGGCCACCGCGCGACCGACCCGAGCTCGCTCTCGTGCGCGATGCCGAGCCAGATGACGTACCCGGCGTACTGCGCGCTCGGGGCGCGCGGGGCCACGGCACGGCGGACCACGCTGCGGTGCCCGTCCGCGCCGAGCAGCAGGTCCGCGCGGTACGTCCTGCCCGTCGTCGTCCGGGCCCAGGCGCTGTCCGCGTCCTGACCCACGTCGGCGACCGTCATCTCGTGCCGGATCGTCACGCGCGGGTCGGCCGACGCGGCGGCCTGCAGCAGGTCGTTGGCCTGCTGCCAGGTCTGCAGGCTCGCGGGCCTGCCGTCGAGGGCGGCCTGCGCCTCCGCACCGGCCAGGCCGGTCGGGCCGAACAACCGGTGCAGGTTGCCCTCGGCGTTGCCGAGCGCCGCCCCACTGCGCCGGTCGGCGGTCGAGCGCTCGAGGACGGTCACCTCGACTCCCAGCCGCGCCAGCCCGAGCGCTGCCATCAGGCCCGACAGCGAGCCGCCCACGATGAGCGCGGTGGTGGGCGTTCCTCCCGCGGTCACCGGGGGCCCCGGGTCCGCAGCGAGCTGCGTGCGGTGATGAGGGCGACCGCGGAGGCGACGAGCACCAGCACCAGGTAGCCGTCGGCGATCTGGTCGACGCTGAGCACGGACGTGAGCCGGCCCGCGGCCAGACCGGGGCCGGCTGCGCCGGCGTAGGAGACGAGGAAGACCGTGGCGAGGACCCCGGCGTGGTCGCCCGCACCGGTGCGGCCCAGGACCGACCGCATGCCGGCCGAGTTCGCGGCACCCTGTGCGAGTCCCGCCAGGTAGGAGGCGAGCAGGAACGGCACGATCGCCCCGGCGTGCAGCGAGAGGACGGCACCGGTCGCCGCCGCGCAGAACAGCACGAGTCCGACGGTCATCGCGGTGCGTTCGGGCAGCCGCCGTGTCAGCGTCCCGCCGACCGGGCCGAGGATGACCACCGAGGAGAACACGACGGCGATGACGACGGTGTTCGTCGTGCCGAGGTGGTCGGCCGTGACGGCCGGGGAGAACGCCTGGTAGAAACCGCTCAGCGACCAGGTCGCGACCAGGGCCGCGCCGGTCGTGAACAACGCGGCGCCCGCACCGGCGGGAACGGCGACGCGCGGCACGAGCGAGGCGAGCGCCCCGGGCGTCCTCGCGCCCGGCTCCCGGCAGAGCAGGATCAGCACGAGGCACACCGTCAGGCCGACGCAGACGATCGCGTACGTCAGGACACGCGGAGCGGGAGCCACCTGGACCAGGGCACCGGACAGCAGTGCCCCGAGCGAGATGGCGAACGGCGGGGTGTTGCTGGTGACGATCGCCGCCAGGCCGCCGGGGCGGGCGGGGGCGGTGTCGACGACGAACGATCCGAGGGCGCTCGACGCGATCCCGCAGGCCAGGCCTTGCAGCATCCGGCCCGCCAGGAGGACCTCCAGCCGGTCGACGTGCATCAGCACGAGGCATCCCGCCGCGGCCACGACGACAGCGGCTGCGGCGACCGGGCGCCGCCCCACGTGGTCGGAGAGCCGCCCGAGCACCAGCAACGACAGCGCCGTGACCGCGAGGTAGCACACGGTGGTGATCGCGAGTCCGCCGTCGGTGATGCCGTCGGCCTCGCGGTAGGTGTTGTAGAGCGGGACGGGTGTGCCCGATGCGAGGAACACCATCACCAGGGCGGTGGTCGCCGCCACGAACGCCGGCGTCCCCTCCAGCCGGGGGAGGGTGGACCGGTCCTGCTTGCTCACGCACGTACTCCTGGCTGTCGACGACCTGGCCGCGTCAGCGAACCAGGCGCTCGACGCGCGAGGGAGTGTCTGCCAGTACCGGCCACGGCAGTCCCCCCGCAGGAGCGGCCTGTCGCCAAGGAGGTAGTCCCAGCACCCCCCACTTCTGCTCCGGAGCGGGTTCAGGTGGCCGAACACCCGGATGAGCCCGCGGAACCGCCGCGGCTCGAGAGGAGACGACCATGTCCTGCTCGATCAGCTCGGTGGGCGCCGCCGGGTACTCCGCACCGCTGGCGACCGCGTCCCCGCGCCCGGTCGCGGCACCGGCACCCGCGCCCGTGGTGCTGCCCGCTTCCTCCGGCCTCGACGTCCTGGCGTGAGCCGGCGGGCCCGATCCGGACGCACCTGCCGGGTCGGGCCCGACGGAAGGGGGTTCTGGCAGCCACTGCCTCCCGCGGGCCGGCGGCTCGTAGCGTGGCGTCATGGACAACCGCAGCGAGGTGCGTGACTTCCTCGTCTCCCGCCGTGGGCGCATCACGCCTGACGAGGTCGGCCTGCCGCACTACGGACGCGCACGTCGCGTCCCGGGCCTGCGCCGTGACGAGGTGGCGCTGCTCGCCGGGGTCTCCGTGGAGTACTACACGCAGATCGAGCGCGGGAACCTCCGAGGGGTGTCGGAGAACGTGCTGCACGGACTCGCCCGCGCACTGCGCCTGGACGCGGCCGAGCGCGCCCACCTGCTCGACCTGGCGCGCGTGGCCGGTGACGGCGCGACCCTGCGGCGCCGCGCGACGCCCCCGCCGCGGGTGCGGTCGGCCCTCCAGCACGTGCTCGACAGCCAGCTCGCGCCCGCGTGGGTCACCAACGGGCGCGGCGACATCCTGGCGACGAACCGCCTCGGGCGGGCGCTGAACGCGCCGTTGTTCGACGACCCCGTGCGCCCGGTGAACGCCGCACGGTTCCGGTTCCTGAACCCCCGCGCCGCCGAGTTCTACCGGGACTGGGAGGGCACCGGGCGCGAGATCGTCGCGGTGCTGCGCGCCGCCGCGGGACGCGACCCCTACGACACGGCCCTCACCGACCTGATCGGCGAGCTCAGCACCCGCAGCGAAGAGTTCCGTGAGCTGTGGGCCACGCACGACGTGCGGCTGCACCGCACCGGTACCAAGCGCCTGCACCACCCGGTCGTCGGGGACCTCGACCTGTTCTTCGAGGGGCTCGAGCTGCCCGCCGACCCGGGCCTCGCCCTGTTCGTCTTCGGCGCCGAGCCCGGCTCGCCGTCCCAGCACGCCCTGGACCTTCTGGCCAGCTGGTCGGCTACGGACGACGTCCGCGATGACGTCTCCCCAGCGCCGGGAACGCACAGGCGCTGACGCAGCACCGCGCGGACGGCTCGGTGCTGCCCGGGGGGTGCTGCCAGTACCCGTACCGACAGGGTCTCCCGCCCGCGCCCCGTCCGGGGTTGGCTGTCCTCGACGGGACGATCGAACCCGGCCTTGTGTGGCACCGGACTGTGACGCTCGACGAGGCCCCCCAGCGGCTACGCCGCCATGGACGCGCGCGAGGCGCTGAAGGCGATGGTCGCCCCCTGACACGGCGCCGCTCGGCCACCTGCGACATCACGCGGGTGGCCTGGCGCCAACCCTGCTCCACCACCGGAGGGAAGCACCCATGTCCGACACCGCCAGCTGGACCGCCGACGAGCTCGCCCGTATCGCCGCGGCCACCGAGCTGCGCATCGCCTCGCGTCGTCCGGACGGCACCCTGCGGCCCTTCGTGACCATCTGGGTCACCCAGGAGGGCTCGGACGTCTACGTCCGCTCGGCGCGAGGGGTCGACAACCCGTGGTTCCGCCGCGCCCAGGCGTCCGGCTCGGGCAGGATCGAGGCCGGCGGCGTCCGCGCCGACGTGCGGTTCGAGACTCCGGATGCCGAGGTGCACCCGCGGGTCGACGCGGCCCTGCACGCGAAGTACGACCGGTACGGGCCCGGTCCCGTGGGGGCGATCACCGGACCGTCGAGCTACGCCGGGACGCTGCGGCTGGTGCCCGCGCGAGGATGACGAGCCCGGCGCTGCGCAACGGCGCAGGTGCCGAGGACGCCCTGGACTTCGGGACGCCCTCTCGACCACGAAGGAGAACCAGATGACCGACTCCCCGATGCAGCGCATGGTGGGCGACATCGCCCCCACGTTCGTGCACCTCACCGACGACGTGCTGTTCGGCGAGGTGTGGGCGCGCCCCGAGCTGTCGCCGCGCGACCGCTCGCTCATCACCATCAGCAGCCTCGTCAGCGCCGGCAACATCGAGCAGCTGCGCGGACACATCCCGATGGGCCTGGACAACGGCCTGACTCAGGAGGAGATCGTCGAGGCGATCACCCACGTGGCGTTCTACGCCGGCTGGCCCCGCGCGGTGTCCGCCCTGACCCTCGCGAAGGAGCTGTTCGCCTGATGCAGATCGACCCGAACCCCGCCACCGCCAAGAACCCGCCCGAGCAGTTCACCGGAGACGTCTGGGTGGACATGGTCGCCGTGCCCCATGAGGACGACCAGCGGATGTCCGTCGCCACCGTGCGCTTCGCCCCGGGTGCCCGCACGGCCTGGCACCCCCACGCCCGCGGCCAGTACCTGCGCGTCACCCAGGGCACCGCTCTCGTCGGTACCCGCGGCGGGCAGGTGCTCCGGGTGCACCCGGGCCAGACCGTCTACACGCCGCCGGGTGAGGAGCACTGGCACGGCGCGACGCCCGAGTGCTGGATGGAGCACCTCGCCATGCTCGAGAGCGCGGACGACGCCACCACGACAACGACGTGGCTCGAGCACGTCACCGACGCGGAGTACAGGGCTCGCTGACGTCGACCCCGTGCTCGGGCCCCTCGACCTCCGCGTCCGGTCACACCCCACGCAGCGCTCCAGCGGCTCGATTCCGAGGCACGAGGCGCGATCTCATCTCGTTGAGGCTCGAAACTGGCAAACTCCGCTCATGGGGAAGCCATCGCGCCGACTGAGCAGGCGCAATCGTCCGAAGCCGGTCCGCTTCGTCGCCGCTGGCGCGCAGCTCCGGGTGGTCGTCGTCACCCAGCCCCGCTCAACTCGGGGTGCACCGGTGAAGTTGGATCACGACGTTGCTCTGGTCAAGTCAGCACTTCTCTACGCCGACCATGTCGAGCTGGTCAGTGCCGGTGCGGCGCTCGTGTCCGGTGCCGGGACGCTCTCGACCGCGACGACCGCGGACGCGCTTGCCCTCCTCGGGTCGCTCGACCCGGACGCGCTGCGCCACGTCGGGGGCTCGGGTCTGCCGGAGAACTTCCAGCAGATCACGCAAGGCATGCTCATGCTCAGCGAGATGCCGCCGCAGGCCGTGCGCAAGGCACTGGGTAAGCACGCAACGGACGAGTTCCTCGATGGCCTCCAGGTGCAGGCCGCGGGGTTCCAGCAAGCCACCTCTCAGCTGCGCGACATCGCCACGAGCCTGGTGGATGACTCCGGGCTGCGGGAGCTCGACGACCCGATCAAGCTCGGTCTGGTCACGCTGCACCCGCTGGGTGTGGGCGACGGCGACACGGATGCTGTCCTCGAGGCCTACGTCCAGCAACTCAAAGGCGTTCTTCGCGACTCGAGCGTCCACGCGCTCTTCGACGACTCATCGGCCTCGCTCGCCCGCTCGCTCGTCCGGGAAGGGCACGTCGAGCCGCACCGGATGGGCCTGGTGCACGCACGCCAGGCCGCTGTCGGCGGCGGGCTGGTCGCTCGGCTGCCGTCGTTCCCGGACTCCGACATGAACGACGTGCTCTCGCTACGGGCAGACCTGTCCGCGGCCCTGGGGCGATACCGGCGCGCGGTGACGAACTTGGCGGAGAAGCTGTAGGCTCAGGCGTACGACGAGGACTCGGCCGTCGAGATCGACGATCTCTGGCGGAACGAGGTCGCGCCCACGCTCGACGAGCTGCGCGACGGCCTGCACGAGCACTCGTTCATCAGGGAGCTCGGTCGGCAGATCTCGGCCAGCCCGAAGGCGATCAGCCTCGGGGTGGCGAGCTCCGGTGTCCTGATGATGGGGATGCAGCCGATCGCCGGAATCGACGCGACCCTCGAAGCCGTCGGCGGCGTCACACCCGCCGTGGCGGCCCTCCTCCACGACGGGATCAAGGCGGCCGGCGCACGCGGAAAGGCTCGTGCAGACCTCCGACACAGTGACCTGTTCTACCTGCACGAGGTGAACCGACGCCTCCGGCAGGATTGATCACGCGGGAGCCCTGTGGCGCTGTGGGACACACTGCGGACCGTCGTCCAGGTGTTGACGAGACGACGGGTGCAGGAGGACGGTTGTGGGTTAGAACCTACACATGGCCGACGGAGGTCCTGGTGGACGCGTTCGAATCACCCCGCATTGCCCCTGGCTCAGGGCACGAACACACCCAGCATCTGACTACGGATCAGAAGGTTGGGGGTTCGAGTCCCTCCGGGCGCACAGTGCAGAACGGCCCTTCACCAGCACTTTAGCGGTGAGGGGCCGTTCGCATGTCCAGCGGGTGCACACAGCGGTGCACACAAGACCTCGCGCAGATCTACCTGACTGCGCATCGAGCCGGTGATAGGGGTGGGCGAATCGTTCTCCGAGCCGCGGACCTAGACGAGTGGGTGCAGTCCCTGCCCACCGAGAGCCCGCGAGAGCGGGAGTGGTCGCGCAGGTATCGGTGACGGGCGCAGGTGCGGATCGCGACAACCGGGGCGGCGAGATCACTGGGCTTGACCGTGCTGGCGCGGGTCCAGCACGGCCTCGGCCCAAGTGGGCAGCTTCCCGCCATGCCGCTGCCAGGACCCGGCGGTCTGGAGGATGCCCATCCGGTGCAGCAGCTCGCTGAGTATCCGGTCCCGGATCGAGCGGGCATCGCCGCGCACCGGCTGTCCGCGAGCCGCGAGCATCACCTTCCACTCTTGGAATGCCACGGTGTCGACCAGCCACGAGCGACCTGCTCGAGCGCCCGGCAAGATGCCCTCGCTGACCCACCGACGAACCGTCTCCACTGGGACGTCGAGCTCACCAGCGACGTCCATGGCAGAAGTAGTTCGCTCGAGATCCACGATCGGCTTCGGGGGTGGGTTGCTGCGTCCGGGCATCGGAGGGGGGAGGACGCTCCGGTTGGGCCCAATCGACGAACTCGCGGCGTCGTTGCCCTGCAGGGTGAGCCAGAGACCGAGCTCATTGACGTCGAAGCGCCAGTGTGACCCGACCCGGTAGGCCGGTATCTCGCCGGACGACGCTGCTTGGTTCAGCCACGACATAGTCACGGCGAGCAGGTGGGCAACTTCCTTCGTGGTCAAGAGGCGGTCGGCCATGCGCCCATGATTGCGCGCCGCCGCACGTCCGCGGCCGCGTGCAGGGCCGGGCCGGTCGTCCTCGCTCATGGCGACCAGGTGCCAACGCCGCACGGGGCGTAGGTGTGTGTGTAGCGCGCTACTACCGTCATTGCATGGACAACGAGGGCCCCTCCACCATCAGCGAAGACCTCGAAGTGCCCGAAGGGCTCTGGCCGGTCATCCGCGCGCGGGACGCCTTGTTCGAGGCCGAGAAGCGCGCCACCAAGGCCCGCGATGCCCGCGACGAGGCCATCCGCAAGGCGCTCGACGACGGGTTCCCCGTCAGTGACATCGCGCTCGTCAGCGATCTCCGCCGGGAGCGCATCTACCAGATCCGCGACGGGAGACGGTGACCATGACGACCTTGCCGGAGTTCCTGCTCGAGCGCATCGCCGAAGACGAGGCAGCGGTGATGAACGCCGACCTCCACACGGATCGGGGGCGCCGGAAGACCGAGGTGGAACCGTGGCTGCTGCTCTCCGCTTCGGACCCGTGGGTGACGGAGCACACCGGAGGTCTCCCGCTCATCACGATGAGCGAGGCGCGGGCGCGCGCCGAGTGCGAGGCGAAGCGGCGGATCGTCGGGACGATCACCAAGCACGACCGGATCGGTTACGACTACTCCGGGCCGATCCTCGAACTGCTCGCCCTGCCCTACGCGGACCATCCCGACTACCGCGAGGAGTGGCGGCCGTGACTGACGACCGTGCCGTGGTTGAGGTGCACTCCGACTACGAGGCGGGCAAAGCGATCTACTGGTTCACCTGCTCGTGCGGACACGTCAGCGATGACGACGACGCACAGTGGCTCGCCCAGCGCAGCTCCATGAAGCACCGGCGCGAACAGCACGCGTGAACCCGAACAACGAAGCGCCCCACCCAGCCAGAGCCGGGTAGGGGCGCTGACGTGTGCGAGGCGGGCTCAGCCCGCGAGGCGCCTCGGTTAGAGCGTGCGCGCCTCCTTGAACATCTCGGCGACCCACCTCGGCGTCCCTGGCTCATTCGAGTCTGGGTCCTTGGTGGACGTGCTGAGACCCGTCTCAGCTTCGAACTGAGATCGCATCGCCCGTACGTCGGCATCGGTGAGCGATGTGCCGTGAGGCACCGTCTTGGGATTGACGAGGATCGCGAACCGGGCTCGAGGCGGGCTGCTGGCGTGGTCGACGACGGCGCTGCTGACGGGCTGGGTGCTCGGCAGTCGGCGTCGCTAGCCCGTCCGCCGTCCACCCTCCAGCGGCGGACGGTCGCGGGCCTCGAGGCGCGGCCTGATCCGGTGCGAGGCCACCGCGGTCTGGGCGATCCGCGCGGCGACTCGGGGTACGAGCTCCGTCGGGCCGTTGGGTGTCATCAGATCGTGACCGGGTCGGGCCCCGGGCCGGGTACCCAGGAATGCGAGACTCCTGGCATGTCGTGGCCCGACCGAAGTGCGGTGCCAGTCCGCTGGCGCCTGATCTCGGCGACCCTCGCCGGCTTGACCCTGCTCGCGCTTCCTGCCTGCGGCGGGCCGGGCGACAGCGCCGAGCACCCCATCCTGGAGCTGACGACCTGCCAGGCCGCTTTCTCTGATCTGAGCGCGGCTCGCGCCGGCGACGAGAACTTCTCGGTGGAGCGGGCCTCCCAGCGGACGCTAGAGGCGTGCTCGTCGCGGGACGAGTGGCTGGATGCTGCCGCGGAGCTCCCCGAGGCGTTGCCGACCGGTGCGGAGCCGGCAGCGTTCCTCGACGAGTTGTGCGCGGTGCCGGAGCACGCGGACGCCTCCGCGTGCTCCGGCACCTGAACGACTCAGGGCAGCGGGACGGTCTGCAGGTAGTCGAACTCGTTCATGGCGAAGTGCGACGCCACCGGCGCGAACAGCCCGATCGCGCTGCACTGGCGCGAGCTGCTGCCCGGGTCGCCGGTGCAAGTGCTGCTCGCGTTGGACATCCCGCTGATCACGCCGATCGCGTACGCGTATCCCTGGGAGGTCACCGCGTACGCCGGACCACCGGAGTCCCCGTTCCCCAGCGCAGGCGTGCCCTGGTACTGCACGGTGCGGGTGAGCCCGTTGTAGCCGTAGGACGCGGCGACCCCGGTGTGGGTGATCTCGTTGCCGCACACCGAGCCGCTGGGAGCACCGGAGTAGCACATGAAGCCGCCGACGATCGGGGTCACGTAGCCGCGGATCGCGACGGCGCTGTTGGAGTTGTTGTCGCCGTGGTACATGTACGGCGCGTAGTCCTTGCCCGCCAGTGAGGTGATGTCGGTGTTCGTGGCCACGTAGGCCATGTTCCCGATCTCGGGGTTGGACAGGCTCCTGCCGGTGTGCCAGGTCGGCGACGGGCCAGCACCGCAGTGGTCAGCGGTGAACAGGCGCTCCTGGTAGCTCGCACCGTTGCGGTACCCGAAGGCGAACGAGGTGGAGCACACCATGATGAAGTTCCCGCCCCTGGGGCTCTCCGTGCTCATGTCCGCCCCGGCGTGGACCCGCGGAGCGCCGTAGGTCGCGCGGGAGTCGTGATGGATGGCCACGATCGTCGCGGTCAACGCCTGATCGGCGACGACCCGGGCGCTGGGCGCCCGGCCAGCAGCTTCATACAGACCAGAACGCGAGATCCCGAGCACCCGGCAGGTCAGCGCGACGGGCACCTCGTCAGCAGCCAGTTCCTGGTCCAGCCGGGCGCTCATAGTGGGAGGACGTTCTCCCTTGCGAAGTAGGCGGAGGCCCGCTTGAGGATCTCGACCTCCATCTCCAGCACCCGGTTGCGACGCCGCAGCTCGACCAGCTCGACCAGCTCACGCCGCTCGTCGCTGCTCACACCTTCACGGCGACCGGCGTCGACGTCGTCCTGGGCCATCCACCGCCGCAAGCACGACTCACTGATACCCAGATCGGACGCGACCTTCGCGACCGGCTGCTGACCCGAACGGGCCAGATCCACTGCTCGACGCCGGAACTCCGGCGGCTTGGCTGCAGGCATCCAGGACTCCTCTCCGAGACGATCATCGCCTCAGATCAGGTGTCCGGAGAAGCGGGTCAGGCTCCTTGGGGGTTCGAGTCCCTCCGGGCGCACAGCGCACAACCCCCGTCCGGGTCACCCCGGGCGGGGGTTTCTGCATGCCCGGTCTGGATCCAGTGCAGTGGGACGCCGGTCCGCAGCGCCCGGATCGTCACGGGCCGGCCCCTGCCACCGGCTCCGCCCGCCGCGACCCCGACGCGGGACCATGACGCATGGCCGGCGAGCGCATGTACCCGATCCTGACGTACCCCGACCTCGACGAGGCGATCACGTTCTACGAGGCCCTGGGGTTCCGCCGCACGTTCGTCCAGCTGCGGCCGTACCCGTGCGCCGTCGTCGAGCTCGAGGACCTCGGCATCCACCTGTCGGCCGTCGAGGGGTTCGACCCGGCGACGTCGCTGGGCAGCGTGATCGTGACGGTGCCGGACGCGGAGGCGCTGCACGCGCAGTTCGCCGCGGGGCTGCGGGAGCGGTTCGGGCGTGTGCCGGCGGCGGGGATCCCGCGGATGCTGCGCCCCCGCCGCAAGCAGGGGACCGCGACGGGCTTCACGGTGGTCGACGTCGGGGGGAACTGGTTGCGCATCTACCGGGCGGCGGACGCGGCGGACGGGGCGGAGCCGGAGCCCGCGTCGTCCGGGCTGGCGCGCGCGGTGGAGGTCGCGGCCCGGCAGGGTGACGCGCGGGGCGACGACGCCCAGGCGCTGCGCGCCCTCGACGCCGGGTTGACCCGGCACCCGGACGCCCCGCCGGCCGACCGGGTGCGGGCGCTGGCCTACCGCGCGGAGCTGCTGGTGCGGCTGGGCCGGGTGGACGCGGCGCGGGCGACGCTGGCGGAGGCGGCCGGCATCACCGACGGGGCGGCGGCGGCGGACCTCGCGCACGCGGGTCGGCTGGTCGACGAGGCGGAGGGCTGACGTGCCCTCTCGGCTTGCTCCGCGAGCCGGCTCAGCGGAGTGGTGCCGGGGGCTCGTGGGGAGCGCCCTCAGCGCACCCGCAGCGAACCACGCGGTTCCGTCCAGTGCCCGCCCGCACGCAGGGTCCCGGCGACCAGCTCCTGCACGGTTCCTCGCGGGACGGTGGTCCGTGGGTCGAGCACCTCGTCCAGCGGCCGGCGGAACACGAACCGCACCACGAGGTGGTCGGCCTCCGTGGCGCCCCCTCCGGTCGGGGGTCGGGCGGCCGGGTCGCGCACGGTGAACCGGCGGGCGAACTGCACGATGTTGCTCGTCGGGCGCAGGGCGCCGGGCAGCAGGTCGTCGAGCAGCCACGATCGGCAGCTGAACGCCCCGGAGCCGAACCAGTCCGCAGCCCGGGTGAGCGCGTCGTCGACCAGCGCCGGCTCGAGCGGGCCGGTCTCGGGCACGTGGACGGCGTGCTCCCCGTCCTCCGGCAGACGGGCGAACTGCAACCGGCCGATCCCGACGACGTCCGCGCGCAGCAGGCCGACCAGCCAGCCGGTGCTCGTGCCGGTCCCGTAGGTCCGGACCTTGCGGCCGACGTCGAGCAGGGTCGCGGCGGTGAGGTCCGGGGGGACCCCGGCTGCGGCGAACCTGTCGAGGGCGGCAGGGACGAGGGCGACGAGGACCGGCAGGAGTTCCGCCACCGGCGTCCCGGGCGGGACGGCCGGCGCGGTCGATCCCGTCCGCAGCGCGTCCGCGACGGCCGAGAGGAGGGCGGGGTCGGGCGGTCCGGACGCCGCCGGTGCGTCGATGCCGAGCAGGGCGGCGTCCCGGGCGGTGCTCACGCGAACCGGCGGACGGCCCGCGCGGCGACGGCACCGGCCAGCAGCACGCCGCCGACCGCGCCGACCGCCCACGGCAGACCCACCAGGTCCGCGGCCGCCCCGATGAGCGGTGGTCCGGCGACGTTCGCCAACGAGGACAGCGACGTCACCGCGGCGATGCGCTCGGCCGGGCGGCCGAGCCCGGCCGCGATGCTCACGGCGACCGGCACGGCGAGCGCGGCCCCGGTGCCCCACACCGCTGCCCCGGCCCAGGCCACCCACAGCGCCGGGGCGGTGCTCACGGCGACGACGCCGACGGCCGACACGAGCGCCGACGTCACGAGCGTCGCGGACCGGCCGAGCCGGTCGACCAGCCGCCCGCCGGCGAGCCGGCCGGCCGTCTGCGCGACCAGGAACACGGAGACGAACATCGCGGCGCGCGCCTCGTCCACCCCCAGCTCCGCCACCGCGAGCGGGGCCATCCAGTTGTTGGCGGCGCCCTCGGACAGGGCGGCGCCGAACACCACGGTCCCCAGCAGCAGGGTCGAGGTCTCGACCCACACGCCGCCCCGTCGCCGGCGTGGAGGTGGCGCCGCCGCGGCGGGTCCGTCGTCGACGCGGACGCCGTGCGCCGGGCGGGGTGCGTCGCGCCGCAGGCCGAGGGCGACGGCGGTCCGGGCCAGTGCCGCCAGCGCCGCGAGGACGAGGAGCTGCGGGGCGGGACCCAGGCCGACGCCGGCCGCGAGCCCGCCCAGTGCGGCGCCGCCCGCTGCGGCGATCGAGTAGGCGGCGTGGAACTGGGGCAGGATCGTGCGCCCGACGCGCCGCTCGGCCTCGGTGCCCAGCACCGCCTGCGGCACGTTGGTCAGGGCGAACGCGGCGCCGTGGAGGGCGGCGGCCGCGAGCAGGCCGGCGAGGGAGCGGGCGGCGAGGGCGGCGGCGAGACCGGCGTACGCGACGACGAACCCGAGGGTCGCGGCGGTGTACGCGCGGGTCGCACCCACCCGCTGCACCCACCGGCCCGCGAGCGGGATCGTGACGAGCGTGCCGAGCGCGTTGGCCATGAGGAACCGCCCGAGACCGCCGGCGTCCAGGCCGACCTGGTCGGCGATCGCCGGCAGCCGCACGTTCCACGCCGACAGGCTGAAGCCGTTGACGCAGTAGGCGGCGAGGACCAGCGCGCGCAGCCGCCACGCCCGGTCCGCCTGCGCCGGTGCCGCGGGTCGCAGGTCTCGCGTCTCCTTCACGAGCGGGACGAGAGCACGACGCGCAGGACGTGCCGCGAGGGCGGCAGCCGGTGCTCGGGCAGCACGCCCTGGCCGCAGGACGCCGTGCCCACCCCGGAGCGCGCGGCGTCCAGCGACACGTGGGTCGCCGTCGCCGCCGGCAGCTCGTCGTCGTGCTGCGTGGCGGCGACGACGCCACGGGACCACGGCCGGACGGTCAGCGCGGCCCGCTCGGTGCGCACGTGCAGGTCGGGACCGGTGCCCTCGGTGACGACCAGGGCCTCGTCGAGGACGCGGGCGCCGTGCTCCTGGGGCCGGACGGTGCGGACGGCGTAGTCGTCCCGGCCGGCGGTGTGCGACGCCCAGCGCGCGCCCTGACCGGTGTCCGGGTACTGCGGGCCCGGGCCGTACCCGGTCCACCGCACCTCACGGGTGGCGTCGTCGAGCCGCAGGTCGACGCCGACGCGCGCCCAGTCGCAGGGCCAGTCGCCGGACGGCTCGACGACGAGCTCGAGGCCGAGCCGCTCGCCGTCGGACGTCCAGCGCCAGGTGCAGTCCACCCCGGCGTCGAGGACGGGCGGACCGACGCGGGTCCGCACGACGACGGCGTCCTCGGTGACGTCGAGGGAGACCAGACGTGAGCGGAGGTCGTGCAGGCGGGCGGCGGCCCACCGGTCGGCCACGGGCGGCAGCGTCGGCTCGTCCCAGCCGGTCCCGCGGTCGTTGTCGGTGGGTGCCCGCCACAGGCCGAGCGCGACGTCGTGCAGGTCGAGGTCGCCCAGGCGGACCGGCATGCCGGTGGTGGCGTCGAGCACCGCGGGACCGAGCCGCACGACCAGCCCCTCCGGTCGCGGCGTGACGGTCGCGGCCACGGCGGCCGGTGCGCCCGGCGCCACGTGCTGGGTCCAGGACACCTCGTGCCCCGCGGGCGCCCACGGGCTGGCCTGCAGGGTGCGTGCCGACACCGTGACGGTCGCCCCCGCCGGCGGTGGGTCCAGCACGACGTGCGCCGTGGCACCTGCGGCGACCACGGGGACGTCGACCGGCGCCGGCTGCCCGTGGCCGGGGGCGTCGGACCACCGCACCAGCTCGAGGTCGCCCGTGTCGCGGGTGTGCCGCAGGTTCCGCACGGTCAGGAGCGTGCCGTCCCCGGACAGGGACAGGCGCACGGGCGCGAACACCCGGGCGAGGTCCGCGAGCGCAGGGCCCGGTGTGCGGTCGGCGTGCACCAGGCCGTCGACGACGAAGTTCCCGTCGTGCACCGCCTCGCCGAAGTCGCCGCCGTAGCGCCACCTCGGGGCGCCGTCGGGCGTCGCCGGTGCCGCCGGGTCGAGCAGCGCGTGCTCGACCCACTCCCAGACGAACCCGCCCGCCAGCCGCGGGTGGGACTCGAACAGGTCCTGGTACTCGCTCAGGCCGCCCGGGCCGTTGCCCATCGCGTGGGCGTACTCGCACAGCACGAAGGGCAGCGACCGGCGGTGCCGCTCGGCGGGGGTGGACCCGCCCGCCGGCTCCGTGGCGATCGCCGCGACCTCGTCGGTCGTGGCGTACATCCGCGAGTAGACGTCGACGTACGTCGAGGACCAGTCGCCCTCGTAGTGCACGAGCCGCTCGGGGTCCCGCGCCGCGACCCACCGCGCGGCGGCCTCGAGGTTCTGGCCGGTGCCGGCCTCGTTCCCCAGCGACCAGAGCAGCACGCTCGGGTGGTTCTTGTCCCGCTCGACGGTGCGCACGACGCGGTCGAGGACCGCCGGGCCCCACTGCGGGTCGTCCGAGGGGTTGCGCCGCCACTCCACCAGCTCGAAGCCGTGGGTCTCCAGGTCGTTCTCGAGCACCACGAGGAAGCCCAGCTCGTCCGCGAGGTCGAGCAGGTCGGCGCGGGGCGGGTAGTGCGAGGTGCGGATCGCGTTGACGTTGTGCCGCTTCATGAGCAGCAGCTCGGCGCGGTCGTCCTCGACGTCCACCGCCCGCCCGCGGACCGGGTGGTGCTCGTGCCGGTTCACCCCGCGCAGCAGCACGGGCCGGCCGTTGAGCAGCAGCGTGGCGTCCTCGACGTGCACGGTGCGGAACCCGATGCGCAGCCGCACGGCCTCGCTGCCGGTGCGGACGGTCGCCTCGTACAGGTACGGGTCCTCGTCGGACCACGGCCGCACGCGGGGCAGGTGGTGCTCGACGTCCGCCGCGACGCCCGTGAGGCCGAGCGCGGGCACGTCGAGCAGCACCGGGCCGGCGTCGCCGTCCTCCGTGGCGACCTCCACCCGCAGCGCGCCCGAGCCGTGGCGGTGGTCGTACCCGGCGTGCACGAAGACGTCCCGGACACCGCCGGCGGGGCGGGCGAGCAGGGTGACGGACCGGAAGATCCCGGGCAGCCACCACATGTCCTGGTCCTCGAGGTAGCTGACCGCGGACCACTGGGCGACCCGCACGGCCAGCACGTTCACGCCGGGGCGCAGGACGCCGTCGACGGGCAGCTCGTGCGTGAGCCGGCTGCCGCGCAGGGTGCCGAGCTCGACGCCGTTCAGCCAGACCGTCGCCGCGCCCTCGACGCCCTCGAACCGCAGGACGGCCGGGTGCGCGAGCACCGCGTCGTCCACGGTGAGCACGAGGCGGTGGTCGGCGACCACGTTGTCGTCGGGCGGGTGGGGCGGGGCGACCGGGAAGGGGAGCTGCAGGTTGCTGTACGCCGGCGCCCCGTGCCCCTGCAGCACCCAGTGGCCTGGCACCTGCACGTCGGACCACGCGGCCGGGTCGGTCTCGTCCGGCTCCGGTCCGGTCCAGCCGTCGTCGGCGACGTGCCGCGGCGAGGGCCAGGTGCGCAGGCGCCACGTGCCGTCGAGCGACTGCCGCGGTGCGTCCGACGTCAGGTGCGCGCGGGGCTGCACCGTGCCGCGTGCCGGCGCCGTGCTGGACAGCTCCGCGAGGAGCCCGGGCGCGCCGGTCACAGCGCGGCCGCGAGCACGAGGGCGCCGTCGACCGGCGGCGAGGTGAGCACCTCGAGCCGCAACCCGGGCGCATGGTCCGCGAGCCGTGCGCGCAGCAGGTCGCGCAGGACCTCCTGCTGGGTGATCACGCCGCCCGCCGCCACGACGACCTCGCCGACCGCCCCGCGGCGGCGCAGCGCCGCGACGTTGCGTGCCAGCACGTCGGCGGCGTCCCGCAGCACGCCGGAGGCCAGTGCCGAGCCGCGCTCGGACGCGGCGAACACGAGCGGGGCGTGCTCGCCCCAGGCGAGGGCGGGCTGCAGCGACACCGCCAGCGCGAGGTCCTGCAGCGACGCGACACCGTAGGCGCCGCAGAGGGCGCGGACCGCGGGGTCGGCGAGGACGGCTGCGGGCGAGCCCCAGTCGCCGGCGCGCAGTGCGGCGCGCACGAGCTCCCGCACCAGGGCCGGTGCGCTGCCGGTGTCGGACAGCACGGCGCCGTACCCGTCCGCGCTCAGCGTGGCGCCGTCGCGGTCGGTGCCGAGCAGGGCCGCCCCGGTCCCGACCACGAGGGTCAGGCACTCGCGGTGGCCGGCAGCGGGTCCGAGCAGCTGGGCGTCGTTCACGACGCGGACGCGTCCGGTCGCGTACCGGGCGAGCTCGTCGGTGGCCTGCGCGAGCTGCGCGGGGGTGTCGACGCCGTGCATCCCGTAGGCGACCCGCTCCCCGCCTGCGTCGCCGGCCAGCACGTCCGCGACGAGCGTGGACAGCCGCGCGAAGTTGCCGGCGCCGGTGAACAAGGAGCCCCGGCGCCAGCTCGCGGACGGGACGACGACGTCGCGGCGGCTCCCGTCGGGGCCGAGGACGGCCACGTGCGTCTTGGTGCCGCCGACGTCGACGCCGACCGTCGCCGTGCGCGCTGCGGTGGTCGTGCGGGGGCGGTCGAGCCGCCCGGGCGCGATCTCAGGCAAGGTAGACGGATCCCTTCGTGCGGCGGGCCATGAGCTCCCCGACGCCGGCGAGCGCCGCGTCGGTGCCGAGCCGGGACCGGAGGATGGTGGGCGGGAACGGGATGCGACCGGCGAGGCGCTGCTCGAGCTGGTGCACCACCCAGCCGCCGTCGGACGGCAGCCGGCCGTGCAGGACGACGACCGCGGGGTCGATGACGGTCGCGAGGGCGATGACGGCGAACGCGAGGTGGTCGAGCAGCTCCGCGGCCAGGTCCGTCGCTGCCGGGTCGCCCTGCGCGGCGGCGGCGAGCAGCCCCGCGGCGTCCAGCGGGCCGTCACCGGGGTAGCGCGCGGGGACGGCGCCGATCCGCGACTCGAGGTCGCCCTGCCGCGCGAACACCCGGCCGAACGCCGAGCGGTCGGCCACCAGGTAGCCGATCTCCCCGGCACCCGACCGCGCGCCGCGGACGAGCGTCCCGTCGGAGACGATGCCGGACCCGACGCCGACGCCGAGCACGACCGCGACCAGGCTCTGCACGCCCTCGCCGGACCCGTGCGCCCACTCGCCGAACGCGATCGCGTTCGCGTCGTTCTCGACCAGGGTGGGCAGCCCGAACCGGTGCCCGACGATCGACCCGACGTCGAGCTGCTGCCAGCCGAGCTCGGCGGAGTTCGAGACGCGGCCCCCGGCGTCGACGACCCCGGGGACCACGACGGCGACGCCCAGGCACGTCCGCCCCGCGGCAGACGCGCGGGCGATCAGGTCACCGACGAGGTGCAGCAGCTCGTCGAGCCGCACCGTGGGGTCGGCGTCCGCCGGCGTGCCGCGCTCGAGGCGGTCGCCGCGGGAGCCGTCGAGCCCCATCAGCATGCCGCGCGGGCCCGTCGCGGTGACCTCGACGGCGACGATGACCCGCGTCTCCCCGGCGAACCGCAGCAGGGTGGAGGGGCGCCCGCCGGAGGAGCGCTCGACCCCGGCGCGGACCACCAGCTGCTCCTCGAGGAGCGCGGCGCACAGCCGGTCGATGGTGGCGGGGGACAGGCCGGTGCGGCGGCGCAGCCCCGCACGGGAGAGGGGTCCGTGCTCGGACAGCGCGTCGAGGACCGCGGTCCGGTTGATGTCCGTGACCGTGCGCGTGGTGGCGGTGCGTGCCGCGCTCCTGACCACTGCGATCCCCTCTCCACACTTTGCTATCAGTGCGAGATAGAACCATCCCTCCGGGACTTCGGCAAGGGCCGTCCGAGCGCACGTTCCCAGCGTGTGTCGCCGCGTAAATTCTGTGTTTCGCCGGGCCGGAACGGCGTCGAGCGCCTTGAAATCTTTGACATCGCACTGATAGCAAAGGCCACCACGCGCTCCACCGGTCACCCCGAGGACGCGACCCGCTCCGCTCCCCGCCCGTCCTTCCCCCGCCCCGGCCGTGCTCACCCCGGGGCTCCCCGAGAGGTCAGGAACCGTGCAGCTTCGCTCCCTCACCGCGACGTCGGCGATCGCCGTCGCCGCGCTCACCCTCACCGCGTGCGGCGGTGGCTCCGACGCCGCCTCCGACGGCCCCGTCACCCTGGAGTTCGTGCTCTCCGGCGACGCCAACCAGGGCGGTGGCTACCAGGCCATGGCCGACAAGTACGAGGAGGAGACCGGGGTGCACGTCGAGATCGTCGACGTGCCCTACGACGACCTCGTCACCCGGCTGCGGTCCGGCGCGCAGGCCGGCGACCTGCCCGCCCTCGCCCGTGCCTCGGAGATCGACCCGCTCTGGGAGTCCGAGCTGCTCGACCTCACGGACATCGCCACGGAGCGCGACGTCATGGACTCGCTGCTGGTCCCGAACAGCGACGACGAGATCCTCGCGCTGCCCAGCGACCTCACCGCCGTCGGGGTGTTCCTCAACAAGTCCCTGTTCGACCAGGCCGGTGTGACCTACCCGGGCATCGACGACGAGCCGTGGACCTGGGACGAGCTGACCGCCTCCCTGAAGGAGGTCCAGGCGGCGACGGGCGCCCGGTACGGGATGGTCATGGACGGCTCGGCGCACCGCCTGCGCTCGTTCATGTACCAGTTCGGGTCCCAGGGCGTGCAGCCGGACGAGGACGGCACCTGGACGCTGGACGAGGAGGGCGCCGAGGCGCTCGAGTACTTCGCCGCGATGAACGACGACTCGATGATGCCCCGCTCGGTGTGGCTGTCCGGCGAGGACCCCTCGGCGATGTTCAAGAGCGGGCAGGTCGCCGCGTACTACTCGGGCGTCTGGCAGATCACCGACTTCTCCCAGAACATCACGGACTTCGAGTGGACCACCGCGCTGATGCCGGCACAGCCCACCCGCGCCACCAACCTCGGCACCAACTGGATGGTCGCGTTCGACGGCACCGGTGTGGAGGAGGAGACCCAGGCGTTCATCGACTGGATGTACACCCAGGAGAACTACGCCGAGCTCTCGGAGATCTCCGGCTTCCTGCCGGCCGTCGAGGGCCTGGACGTCGCGTACGCGGACAACGCCGAGGCGTTCGACATGTACTACGCCGAGATCGAGGCATCCGACCCGATCGCCGGTGACCAGGCCACGACCGCGCTGCGCAACGGGTACGAGGGCCTGGTCCTGGAGTACGAGCCGCTGAAGGACGAGACGGTCAAGTACCTCAACGGCGAGCAGGACCTCGCCACCACCGTGCGCGAGATCGGCGAGCAGACCACCGAGGCGTACGCCGACTGACCCCGCAGGGCGCCGGTCACCCCGCGGGTGGCCGGCGCCCTCCGACCCGGGAGGACCGCATGACCCTGGCCCACGCACCGCGCCGCCCCGCGACCCCCGCCGCGGGCCTGGCCGCCGCGCCCGCCCCCGCCCCCGACGCCGTCGGCCCTACGGCAAGCACACGCTCGCCCCGCTCGCGCTCACCGCGGTGGTCATCGTGCTGTTCGCCGTGTTCTTCGTCTGGCCGGGTGCGCTCGGGCTCATCTACTCGTTCACCGACTACCGCGGCATCGGCGACCTGGAGTTCACGGGGCTGGAGAACTACGCCGAGCTGGCCGGCGACTCGGACTTCTGGTCCGCGCTGACCCGGACCGCGCTGTACGTGGTCCTGGCCGTGCCCGCGACGGTCGCCCTGTCCCTGGGCATCGCGGTGCTGCTCACCAACCGGTGGGCCCGCGGCACGAGCGTCGCCAAGGTCGTGTTCTTCATCCCGTGGCTCGTGTCCCCGATCGTCACCGGCGTCGTGTGGCGGTGGCTGTTCGGCGAGAGCTTCGGCATCGTCAACGACCTGCTCGGGAGGCTCGGCGCCGACCCGCTGGCGTGGAGCTCCGACGCGAACCTCGCGATGGTCGTCGTGATCGTCGCGTCCGCGTGGGCGAACACGGCGTTCAACATGCTGCTGTACGTCGCAGCCATCCGGAACGTCCCGACGTCCTACTACGAGGCCGCCCAGCTGGACGGCGCGAACGCGTGGCAGCGGTTCCGCGCCATCACCCTGCCGGGCATCGCCCCGACGACGTTCATGGTCGTGCTGCTGACGACGATCGGGTCGATGAAGGAGTTCGCCATGGTCCAGGCGCTGAACGGCGGCGGGCCCGGGACCGAGAACCGCCTGATCGTGCAGTACATCTACGAGACCGGCTTCGACCGCGCCCAGGTCGGCTACGCCAGCGCCGTCTCGATGGTCCTCATGGTGATCCTGCTCGTGGTCGCCCTCATCCAGCTCCGCTTCGAGAAGAGGATCCGCGATGGCCTCTGAGACCGTGCCGGCACCCGTGCCCGCCGCCCGCCCCGTCCTGCGCCACCGCCGCGCCCCGTTGCGCGTCCGCGTCGCGCGCTCGCTGCCGTCCACGCTCGCGCTCGCGGTGCTCGTCCTGCTGTTCCTGTTCCCGCTGGTCTGGTTCTTCCTCAGCTCGGTCAAGCCCGGCGGGGAGCTGTTCCGGTTCCCGCTGACCCTCCTGCCCGAGACCTGGACGTTCGACGGCTACGTGCGGGCCTGGGAGCGGGTCGACTTCGGCCTGTACTTCCGCAACACCGCCGTCGTGGCGACCCTCACGACCGTCCTCACGGTGTTCTTCAGCGCGGCGACGGGGTACGCCCTGGCGAAGTACCGCGCCTGGTGGCTCAGCGCGCTCTTCGTCTGCATCCTCGCGACGACGATGCTGCCCACCGAGGTCATCCTGACCCCGACGTTCACCGTGATCCGCGACCTGGGCCTCTACAACACGCTCGCGGGGATCATCGTGCCGTCGGTGATCACCGCGTCCGGCATCTTCATGTTCCGGCAGTTCTTCCTGACCGTCCCGGACGAGCTGCTGGACGCCGCCCGCATCGACGGCGCCAGGGAGCTGGCCATCTTCTTCCGGATCATGCTGCCGCTGGCCAAGCCCATCGCGATCACCCTGGCGATCTTCAGCTTCCAGTGGCGGTGGAACGACTACATCTGGCCGCTCATCGTGCTGGCCGACCCCGACCAGTTCACGCTGCAGGTCGCCCTGCGCAGCCTGGTCGGCGCCGAGAACATCGACTGGACGCTGCTGCTGCCTGCCTCGATCATCTCGATCATCCCGCTGGTGGTCCTGTTCTTCGTCGCCCAGCGCTACGTGATGAGCGCCGACCTCAACTCCGGCCTCAAGGACTGACGCCCGTGCTCGACGCGCCCTACCGCGACCGCCTCGTCGCCGGGACCCTGGCCGAGGCGGACGCGGTGCTCGCCGCCACCCGCGGCGGTGTCCCGCCCGCCCTGCCGCACCGCGCCACGATGCACGCGGTCCGGGTCCTCGTGCTGGCCGACCTCGTCGACGCCCCGGACCCGGACCGCGCCGTCACCGCCACCGCGCTCGTGGCGCACCTCGAGCGGTCCCAGGGCCCGACCGGTCTGTTCGACGGTGACAACCTGGTGTCGCCGCCGGACTCCTCGTTCACGTTCAACGACCTCTGCCTGACCCTCGAGCTGCTCGACGCGCAGGGCAGCCCGGGTCCGGCCGACGTCGCGGGGCGGCTGCGGGCGGTCGCGGAGCGCGCGGTCGAGGCGCTGCTGGTCGGTGGCGTGCACACCCCGAACCACCGCTGGGAGCTGTCCGCGGCCCTGGCCGGCCTGCACCGGCTCACGGGCGACGACCGCCTCGTCGCCCGTGCCGACGAGTGGCTGGCCGAGGGCGTCGACATCGACGCCGACGGCTTCTACTCCGAGCGCAGCCCCAACTACGCCGCCTACGTCTCCAACCCCTCCCTGCTGACGCTGGCCCGGCTGCTCGACCGGCCCGCGCTGCTCGGGCCCGTCCGCGCGTCGCTGCTGTCCCTCGTGCCGCTGGTCGACGACGACGGCGAGGTGGTCAGCGTCCACTCCCGTCGCCAGGACCAGCGCGAGACGTTCCGGGTGCACGCGTTCGCCGGCCAGCTCCGCCGGTTCGCCGTGACGGACGGCGACGCGCGCCTCGCGCGGCTCGCGGCCCTCGCGTGCGCCGACCCCCGCCTGGAGTGCTCGCGGGAGCTGACCGACGGCCTGGTCGACCCCGCGCGGCTCGCGGTGCTCCCGGCGACCGTGCCGCCCGACGACGGCACGGTCGTCCTGCCGACCGTCGGCCTGGTGCGGCACCGCTCCGGCAGCACGACGACCACGGTCTTCGGCGGGTCCGACCACGCCCGCACCCGCCGCGTCGCCTCCGGGCTGGCGAACTCCGCCACCCTGGTGCAGCACCGGCGGGGTGCCGCACGCCTGCTGGCCCTGCGCGTGGCCCCCGCGTTCTTCGACACCGGCGCGTTCCGCCCCGGCGCCCTGGCGGTGCACGGGCAGCGGGTGTCGCTCACCGGCGAGACGGTCAGCGGGTACTACCAGCCGCTCGCCGCAGGCCTGCGGCGGGCGGACGGCGCGTACCGGCTCACGGACGAGGGCCGGTTCTTCGCGCAGATGGACTTCCCCGGGCGCGAGCGCAGCGACCTGCGCCTCGGCACGACCGTCACCGTCGACCTGCGGGACGACGGGGCGACGGTCGACGTCCGCTGCGACGGCCCCCGGACCCGGCTGGCCGCCGAGCTCACGCTCGGGCCGGGCGAGCTCACCGGCGGCGAGCCGCACCCCGGGGTCCCGGACGTGCGGTGGCTGCGCGACGGCACCCTGACGCTCCGGGCGGGCGACGAGGTGCTGCACGTGCAGGTCACGGGTCAGGAGACCGGGCTGCCGCCGCAGTACGACGACGGCGAGCTCTTCACCTACGTGCACGGCGAGGACCGGGTCCCCGGGACACGCGTGCTGATCGGGGGCTGGACCGACCGGCCGCTGCGGATCGAGATCACGACGGAGGCATCGGCATGACCGCCGGAACCGTGGAGTCCTGCGCGCACGAGCAGCCGGAGGTGCTCGCGCACCAGCTCGCGACGCTCCCCCTGGCGGTGCGCGACGCACTGGCGGTCGCCGGAGCGGACCGGACCTCCCGCGTGGTGCTGGTCGGGTCGGGGACCTCGCACCACGCGTCGCGCCTCGCGCGGTCCTCGTTCTCCCGCCCGGTGCGGGCCCTGGTCCCCACCGACGCGCTGCACTTCCCGGGCGACCTCGTGCTCGGCCCCGACCTGCTCGTCGTCGGCGTCTCGCAGAGCGGGCGCAGCACCGGCACGCGCGCCGTCCTCGACCGGTCGCGTGCCGCCGGCGCCGCCACGCTCCTGGTCACCGGCGAGCCGTCGGACGGTCCGGACCCGTCGCTCGACATCGCCTGCGGGCCCGAGCCGGTCGGGGCGAAGACCAAGGGCTTCACCGCCACCGTCCTGGCGCTGCACCTGCTGGGCCGGGCCCTCGACGGCGCCGGGGACGCCGACCTCGCGGGCGTGCCCGACGCCGTGGCCGCGGCGCTCGCGGACTCGGCCGGCCCGGTGGCGGGGCTGGTCGCCTCGCCCCCGCCGACCGACGTGCACGTCGTCACCTGGGGACCGTGGCGCCCGGTCGCCGACGAGGGCGCCCTCAAGATCCTCGAGACCGCGCGCGTCCCCGCCGAGTGTGGGACGTCGAGGAGTTCCTGCACGGCCCGCACCGCCGCCTGCACCCCGGCAGCCTCCTGGTGGTCGTGGGGGAACGCGGCGAGCTGGCCGACCGGGCCGACCGCCTCGCGCGGTTCGTCGTCGAGACCGGCGGGCGCGCCCTCCACGTGATCGCGGGCGGTACCTCGTCGACCGGTGCCGACGAGGCACGGATCGCGCTGCCCCCGGCCGGGGCGGCCGCCCACCTGGCCGCGGTCGTCCCGCTGCAGCTGCTCGCGATCGAGCTGACCCGCGCCCGCGGGCTCAGCCCGGAGGAGGACGTGTTCCCCGACTTCCACGGCCGGCTCGGCAGCAAGGCGGTCCCCGCGTGAGGCTCGAGGTCCTGCCCGACGCGGCGGCGGTGGGCGCTCGCGCGGCCGGTGTGGTCGCCGCCGAGATCCGTCGCCGTCCCCGGCTCGTGCTCGGCGTGGCCACGGGCTCCTCACCGGAGCCGCTGTACGCCGAGCTGGCCGCGCACGTCCGCGACGGGCTCGACGTGACGGGGGTCGAGGCGTGGGCGCTCGACGAGTACGTCGGCCTCCCCGCCGACCACGCCGAGTCGTACCGCGCGGTCGTGGGTCGCACCGTGACCGGCCCGCTCCGCCTCGACCCCGACCGGGTGCACGTCCCTGACGGGACCACCGACGACCCGCGGGCCGCGGCCGCCGCCTACGAGGCCGGGCTGGAGCGCGCGGGGTACGCCGACCTGCAGATCCTGGGTATCGGCCACAACGGGCACCTGGCGTTCAACGAACCGGGCTCGCCGACGGACGGACGCACCCGCGTCGTCGCGCTCACCCCCCGGACCCGCGCCGCGAACGCGCGGTTCTTCGGCGGCGACGCGGACGCCGTCCCCAGCCACGCCCTGACCCAGGGGATCGGCACGATCACTGCTGCCCGGCACCTGCTGCTCGTCGCGACCGGAACGGACAAGGCCGACGCCGTCGCCGCCGCGCTCACCGGACCGGTCACGCCGGAGGTCCCCGCCTCCGTGCTCCAGCGGCACCCGCGCGTGACCGTGCTGCTGGACGAGGCCGCGGCGAGGGCACTGCCGCCCTCCCGCCGCCCCGCGCTCCCGGCGGACGCGCTGGCGACGCCCCGGTGACCCAGCAGGTCCGCCCGCGCTCCTCGCCGGTGCTGCGCGACGACTCCCCGGCGGGCCGGTGGACGGACGCCCTGCCGATCGGCAACGGCCGGCTCGGGGCGATGTGCTTCGGCGGGGTGTCCACCGACCGGATCCAGCTGAACGAGGACAGCGCCTGGTCCGGGTCCCCCGCGTCCGCGGCCGGCGACCCCTCGCTCGCGCGCGAGGACGGCCCCGAGGTGCTCGGCCGCGTCCGCGCCGCGCTCCGGGCCGGCGACGTCCCGGGCGCGGAGCGCGAGGTGCGGGCGCTCCAGCGCGGGCACACCCAGGCCTACCAGCCCGTCGCGGACGTCCGCATCACCAGTGCCGACCCCGACGCGGGCACCGACGTGCGCGACTACCTCCGGTGGCTGGACCTGGGCGACGCCGTCGCGCACCACGCCTGGACCGCCGGCCGCGCGCACCGCAGCCAGTCCGCGTTCGCCAGCCACCCCGACCAGGTCGTCGTCGTGCACCGGCGGGCGCCGGACGGGCCGCCGATGGACCTGCAGGTGAGCGTGCTCGGCGCGCACCCGGGCGCCACGACCCTCGCGGTCCCGGCTGGGCTCAGCGTCGTGCAACGGCTGCCCTCGGAGGTCGCGCCCCCGCACGAGGACGTCCCCGACCCGGTGGTCCACGACCCCGCGCCCGGCGCGTCCGGGACCGTGGTCACCGCCCTGCGGGTCGTGAGCGACGGGACCGTGTCGTCCGACGGCGACCGCGTCACGATCAGCGGCGCCCGGGACGTGCTGCTGCTGATCGCGTGCGCCACGGACGTCGACACCCGCAGCACCGTCCCGGCCCGTCCGCACGGCGACGTCGAGGCGCTGCGCCTGGACACCTCCGCCACGCTCGACGCCGCTGAGGCGCGGGGTGCCGCGCTCCTGCTGGCCGACCACGTCGCCGACCACCGGTCCCTGTACGACCGCGTCGAGCTCGAGCTCGCGCACGACCCCGAGCTCGGTGCTCTCACCACCGACGACCGCGTGCGGCGCTCCGTGGACCGGCACGACCCCGGGCTCGCGGCACTGGCGTTCGCCTACGGCCGGTACCTGCTCATCGCGGGGTCGCGCCCCGGCACCACCCCGCTGAACCTCCAGGGCATCTGGAACGAGCACACCCGCCCGCCGTGGAGCGCGAACTACACCACCAACATCAACGTCGAGATGAACTACTGGCCCGTCGGCCCGGTCCACCTCGCGGAGTGCGGCGAGCCGCTGCTCGACTGGCTGCCCCGCCTCGCCGAGCAGGGCCGGTGGGTCGCCCGCGACCTGTACGGCGCCGACGGGTGGGTCGCGCACCACAACACGGACGTGTGGGGGTTCGCGGAGCCCGCCGGTGAGGGCGACGGCGACCCGGCGTGGTCCGCCTGGCCGATGGGCAGCACCTGGCTCGCCCTGCACGTGTGGGACCACTGGGCGTTCACGGGCGACCGGGACCGTCTCGCCCGGTCCTGGCCCGTGGTGCGCGGGGCGGTCGAGTTCGCCCTGTCGTGGCTGGTCGAGGACGGCTGCGGCGGCCTGACGACGAGCCCGTCGACGAGCCCCGAGAACACCTACCTGCTGCCCGACGGCCGACCGGCCTCGCTGTCCGCGGGCGCCACCGCCGACGTCGCGCTGCTCCGCGAGCTCCTCGGGCGCGCACTCGACGCCGCGACGGTCCTGGGCGTCGACGACCCGCTGCTCGACCGCGTCCGTGCCGCGATCCCGCGTCTGGCGCCCTACCGCGTCCTGCCGGACGGTCGGCTCGCGGAGTGGGCGGGCGACGCCCCGGACGCCGAACCCGAGCACCGCCACCAGTCCCACCTGATCGGGCTGTTCCCCGGCACCACGCTCGACGTGGACGCGCACCCGGAGCTCGCCCGGGCGGCGGCGGCGACCCTGGCGGCGCGCGGGCCGGACTCGACCGGCTGGTCGCTCGCGTGGCGGCTGTGCCTGCAGGCGCGGTTGCGCGACCGGGAGGCCGCCGCGGCCGCCATCGAGCAGTTCCTGCGTCCGGCGGACGCGACCGAGGACGGCGAGGACGACCGCGCCGGCGTGTACCGGAACCTGTTCTGCGCGCACCCGCCGTTCCAGATCGACGGCAACTTTGGCTTCACCGCCGGCGTCGCCGAGCTGCTGCTGCAGTCGCACGCGGGCGAGATCCACCTGCTGCCCGCCCTGCCGCTCGCCTGGGGGACGGGATCGGTACGTGGCCTGCGGGCGCGCGGCGGCGTGACGGTCGCGCTGCGCTGGGAGCACGGCGAGCTGACGGCGGCGGAGCTCGTCGCGGACACCGCCCGCGAGGTCACGGTCCGGTGGGGCGATCGGCGCGTCGTCGTCAGGCTCGCGGCGGGGGTGCGCTGCCTCGTCGGACCGAGCCGGCCTCGTCCGTGCGCGGCACGGCCACGACCTGCACGGCGTCCTCGTACGTGATGCGCCCGGGGCTGGTCGTGCGGAGCTCCATCCACTCGACGCCGTACCGGTTGAGCAGGCCGAGGTACTCGCGGGTCATCTCGAGCGGCGCGCTCGTCGGCAGCCTGAACCACGCGCGCGCCCCGGGGTTGATCCGCTGGTCGTAGCAGGTGGGGGACACGGTCGAGGGGTCGACGTAGGCCGCGGACATCCGGGCGTTGGCCGCGCGCCACCACGCGGTGTCGGCCGCGGAGAGGCGTCCCTGGCGGGCCAGCGCGTTCGCGAGCGCGAACACGCCCGGGAACCGTCCGCTGCGGGAGGGGACCGCGCTCTGGAACCTGATCAGCCCGGGCACGTCCCTCAGCCGTCCGCCACCGTCGAGCCCCGCACCGCGAGCTCCACGGGCAGCAGCTCGACCCCCGACCCGAGCTCGTCCCCCGACAGCGCCGCGAACAGCCGGCTGGCGGCCGTCCGCCCGAGGTGCTCCAGCCGGGTGTCGACGCTCGTCAGCTCCGGCCGGGTGTTGGTCACGACCAGGGACCAGTTGTCGTGGCCCACGACCGCCACGTCCTCGGGGACGCGGCGCCCGTGGTCGCGGAGGATGTCGAGCGCGGCCCGCGCGAGCTGGTCGGACGCGGCGACGACCGCGTCGAGGTCGGGGTGCTGCTCCAGCAGGCGGGCCGTCGCCGCCCGGCCCCAGCGTTCGCTCCAGTTGCCGGAGGCCACGCCGCCGCCGAGGAGCGCCGCGCCGCGGTCGGCGAGCGCGGCCGCGGCGCCGGCCTCGCGGTCCCGGGACGCGGCGTACGTGGGGTCGCCGCCGACGTAGGCGATGCGCCGGCGGCCGGTGTCCCACAGGTGCTCGGCGGCGATGCGCCCGGCCTGCACGTTGTCCGCGGCGAGCGACAGGTCCTGGGGGTCCTCGGAGGGGGCGTACGCGTAGACGACCGGGACCGGGAGGTCCTGCCCGAGCGAGGGGCGCGGGTCGGTGCGCGGGCCGCCGACCACGATCAGGCCGTCGATCTGCCGCTCGAGCAGCGTGCGCAGCTGCTGCTGCTCCCGGATGGCGTCGCCGCGCGCGTCGGTGAGGATCACCGAGATGCGGCCCGCCCCCAGGGCGTCCTCCGCCCCCATGAGGATCGGGATGACGAACCGGCCCTCGAGGTCGTTGGTCAGCACGCCGACGGTGCCGGTGCGTCCGCTGGCGAGGTTCTGCGCCAGCACCGACGGCGTGAACGACAGGGCGTCGGCCGCCTCCAGGACCCGCTGCCGGGTCTCCGGCCGGATCTCGCCGCGCCCGTTGAGCGCCTTGGACGCGGTCCCCTTGGACACGCCCGCCCGGCGTGCGACGTCCGCCAGGGTGGCGCGGCCGGGCGCGCGCTGCTGCACGACGTCGCTGCTCCCCGCACCCATCGGCCGCCGGCTCCTGTCACCTGCGTCGCGGCCGCGCCCGGGAGACCCGGGCGCGGCAGTCGTGACGTCCACCACCTGTGACCGCCGACCCTAGCGGGACGCGACGGCGGCGCGGTGCCGGTCGCTCCAGCAGGTGCGCAGATCGGTGGTCCCGTAGCGGCGCAGGACCTCGTCGGTGGCGTCGATGCCGACGGCGGAGATCCAGGGCAGGCACGTCTTGTTGCCCTCGCCCTTGCCGCGGCCGCCGAACCCGGTGTCCACGAACATCGGGTCGTCGATGAGCCACCAGCTGACCAGCAGCCCCTCCTCCTGGAGGCCGGGCCGGGCGTAGCCCCAGTCGCGGCCGGGGGTGGCGACGGTCTCGTTGGACCCGTGCAGCACGAGGTCGGCGACCTCGGCCAGCACGTCGTCCTCCCCGAGCAGCGCGGCCTCGAACAGGTCGGGCACGGCGTGCAGCTCGTACGGGTGGATGTAGCCGGCACCGGCGGTGTCGCAGGCGCTCCAGCCGGTGCTGCGGAACCCGTACCCCGCCATCGTGCTGCCGGGCGGCAGCGGCACGTCCCACAGGTAGACCCACGTCGCCAGCACGCGCGCCGCGTCGACCGCCGCCGCGCGGAGGTCGTCGTCGCCGGTCATCTCGGCCGCCGCGAGGCACGCCCGCAGGGAGAACAGGATGCTCTCGGAGTCGACCAGCTGGGCGCGCGCGTAGATCGAGTCGTGGATGCCGCCGTTGAACTTCAGCCCGCGGACGAAGTGCTCGGCCACGAACCGGGCGGCGCGCACCGCGGCGTCCCGCCAGCGGGGGTCGCCCGTGACCCGGTGCAGCTCGTGCAGGAACGGCACCGCGGTGGCGGTCGACGACTTCTGGTTGAGGTCGGCCCGCCCGAACCACGCGCGCGGCTCCACGAGGCCCGTCCCGTCGAAGCCGTACGCCCGGCGCCAGGAGCCGTCCTGCTCCTGCGCGCCCAGCAGGAACTCGCCGAAGGACAGGGCGACGTCGAGCCACGCGGCGTGCACCGAGCCGCGCTCCTGCTCGGCGGCGTACGCGCGGAGCAGGGCGTGGTGCTCCTCGGCGACGCAGCGCAGGTACGTCCCGTCGGGTGCGCCCGACAGGGCGTCGACGGCGTAGCCCATGTGCTCGAGCACCGGGCCCATGAGGTCCTGGAGGTCGGCGCCCTCCTCGGCGTACGCCAGGGGCAGCAGCAGGCCGCTCCACCAGCTGGCGTCCCGCTCGGAGTCGAAGTCGTAGAGGGTGTGCACCAGGCCGAGCGGGGAGCCCCCGGCGCGCCGGACGAAGCTCTCGACCGCCCGCAGCGCCTTGGTGCGCGCGTCGGGGTCGTCGATCTCGGAGGCGTGGTTGAGGACGTGCAGCGCGTTCAGCACCGTCTGACCGGTGAAGCCGTACTGCAGCACGTCGCCGAGCTGGCGCCCGTCCTGCGGGTGGCAGTTCGTGACGAAGCCGGCCGTCGTCGCGTTCTCCCGGTAGTACGGCATCAGCGCGTCCAGGCGCAGGGCGGTGAGGTCCGCCACCGGGACGGGCAGGTCGACGCGCCGGGGCTGCAGGTGCTCGACGCGTCCGCGCCAGAGCTCCCACAGCGCGTCCGTGGCCGTGGCGCCGCCGACCACGCCGACGGCGTAGGACACCGTCAGGTCGGTGGCGCCGTCGACGGGCCAGAAGGCGCCCCACGGCTCCCGGGCCTGCGCCGTCAGCGCGTGGGACCGCGCGCGCTCCACGAAGGGGTACGCCGCCGTCAGCGACCAGCCGCCCGGGCGGTCGAGGAGCCCCAGCGAGCCGATGTCGGTGCGCTGCGCGAAGGCCTGCTGGCCGCGCTCGCGGTCCGGCACGTCGTCGTGGGCCGGGACGTCCTGGCGCGCCAGCGTCACGCCGATCCCGCGCTCGGGGGCGTAGGCCAGCACGGCCAGCCCGGTGAGCCGGTCGTCCCGGAACACGAGCTCGCGGGTGTCGAGGTAGTCCTCGACACCGTCGCCGTCGATGTCGTTCAGGTCGTAGAGCGCGGGCGGCGCGAACACCTGGGTCCGCTCGTCGAACCCGGCGCCGACCACGTCGAGGTCGAGCACGGCGCGGACGGCGGTCCCGGCCACCGGTGCGGGAACCCTGACCCGCCGGTCGACGCGGACGGCGTCGCCCTCGACCACCCACCGGTCCACGACCTCGACGTCGCCGGCGGCGGTCCGGAGCCGGGCGGTGCCGAGCAGGGCGGCGCCGTCCCGCACGGTCTCGTCGTAGGGCGCGGGGACGCGGTCGCCCCGCCAGTCGGCCGGGTCGCCGGTGTGGACCTCGACGACGACGGGCGCCGGCGCGGCGACCAGGCGCTCGGGGGTGCCGGCGAGGTCGGACCACAGCTCGATGCCGTGCGTGCCGTCGGGGCCGGTGGTGCGGATCTCGATCACGGGGTGCTCCTGGTGGTGCTCGGGCCGCGCTCGAGGGCGCGCGGACGTGTGGGGGTGCGGGCGGGACCGGGCCGTTCAGCCCTTGGTGGCGCCCGCGGTGAGGCCGGAGATGATGCCCCGCTGGCAGAGCAGGGTGAGGACGAGGACCGGCAGCAGGTAGACCACCGCCGCCGCGGTCATGTCGCCCCAGAGGGTCTGGAACTGGGTGATGTACCCGGCGATGCCGACCGGCATGGTCTGCGCGTCGGGGGTCCGGGTCAGCGACAGCGCGATGACGAGCTCGTTCCACGCCGCGAGGAACCCGAACAGGGCCGCGACCGCGACGGCCGGGGTCGAGATCGGCAGGACGATCCGCCAGATGGTGCCGAGCGTCCCGGTGCCGTCCAGCCGCGCCGCCTCCAGCAGCTCCTCGGGCAGCTCGCGGAAGAAGCCCTCGAGCATCCAGATGATCAGCGGCAGCACGATCGGCAGGTACGCGATCGCCAGGCCGAGCGGGGTGTCGATCAGCCCGAGCTGGCGGAACTGCAGGAAGAACGGCAGCGCCAGGGCGACCGGCGGGAACATCCGGGTGACGAGCACCGAGCCGAGCAGCACGCCCGAGAAGCGGTACCGGAACTTGGCGAAGCCGAAGGCGGCGGGGACGCCGAGCAGCAGCCCGACGGCGGTCGCGCCGCCTGCGGCGACCAGGCTGTTCCGGAAGAACCGCAGCACGGTCTCGTCCCCGAGGACCGAGGTGAAGTGGGCGGTGGTCGGCGACTGCGGCAGGACCGACGGCGGGATCGCGAAGATCTCCACGTCCGGCTTGAGCGACGTCGTCACCACCCAGATCACCGGGAGCAGGAACAGGAAGGACGCGGCCACGGCGACGAGCGCGGTGGCGGTGCCGCGCGTGACGCGGCGGGCGGTCCGCGGCGGGCGGGCCGGCAGGGTCAGGGCGGTCATCGCTCACCTCGCGGGCGCAGCCAGAGGAAGACGGCACCGGCGCTGATGCCGATGACGATCACGAACAGCACCGACGTCGCCGCGCCACCGCCGAAGTCGGTGGCCGTGAACATCTGCCGGTACAGGAAGGTGCTGAGCACCTCCGTGGAGGAGCCGGGTCCGCCACCGGTCATCACGTACACCGCGTCGAACACCCGGAACGCGTCCGCGAGCCGGATCACGAGCACGATGAGGATGGACGGCCGCAGCAGCGGCAGCGTGATCCGCCAGAACGTCTGCCACGGTGAGGCGCCGTCCGTCCGGGCGGCCTCCTTCAGCTCGCCCGGGATGTTCGCCAGGCCGGCGAGCAGCACCAGGACGACGAACGGCACGGCGAGCCAGGCGTTGGTGACGAGCACCGTCGTCCGGGCGAACCACGGGTCGGCGAACCAGGCGGGCCCCGTGATCCCGACGAGCGCGAGCCCCTCGTTGACCAGGCCGTACCCGGGAGAGAACAGGAACTTCCACGCCATCGACGCCACGACCGGCGCGATCATCAGCGGCAGCGCGAGCACGAGCCGCATCGCCTTGCGGCCGCGGGTCTCCCGCTGCAGCACGAGCGCGATCGGGATGCCGATCGTGAGCTCGACCAGGAGCGTGGTGACCACGTAGCCGAGGGTCTGGGTCAGCGCCGTCCAGAAGGCCGGCGAGCCGAGCACCCGCGCGTAGTTGTCGAGCCCGGCGAAGGTCGGCGCCGGGCCGCCGACCGCCACGCTGAACTCCTGCAGGCTCAGGGACACCGTCCACAGCAGCGGGTACAGCGCGGTCGCGGCGAGCGCGAGCAGGGCGGGCAGCGTCAGCAGCACCCCGGCCCGGCGGCGACCGGACAGCAGCCCGGTGCGGCGGGCGCGCGGCCGGGCGACCGGGCGGTCCTCCCCGGGGGCGGAAACGGGGGGACCGGCAGGAGCGTGGTGGCGGGCGGGCGTCCCCGTCCGCCCGCCACCACGCAGGTCAGCGGCCAGCTGCCCGCTCCATCTCGGACTGGGCGGCCGCCAGCGCCTCGTCGGGCGACTGCTGCCGCGACATGACGGCGGACACGGCCTCCGCGATCGCGGTCTGGTACTGCGCGTACGCCGGCGTCATCGGCATCGTGGTGCTCTTCCCGACCGACTCGGAGAACACGGCCAGCGCGTCCCGGTCGGCCTGCGACAGCTCGTCCGACGCGGCGAGCGTCTCCATCGACGACGTGCGGGGGACGGGCGAGAGCTGCTCGGTCGCCTTGCGCGCCAGCACGTCGCTGCTGGTCGCCCAGTGCACCCACTGCCAGGCGGCGTCCTGCGCGTCCGAGGACGCGGAGACCCCGAAGCCCCACGAGAACGTCGTGCCGACCTGGTCCGGGTTGCCCGGGTTGAGGGCCACCGCGACGTCGTCGGCGATCTTCGACTGCGCCGGGTCGGTCGCCTGCGCCCACAGGTACGGCCAGATGGTGATCATGGCGACCTTGCCCTCGAGGAACTGGCCCTGCATCGCGGACAGGTCGTGCAGGCCCTCCGGGCTGGACCCGTCCTCGAACTGGATGCCCGTCATGAGGTCGAAGGCCTCGCGCGCCTCCGGGGTGTCGATCGCGGGCGCGCCGTCCGCGTCCACGATGTCGCCGCCGGCCTGCTGGACGTAGCTCTCGAACCGGGTGGCGACCTCGCCGTCCCGGTTGCCCGGCACCATGGTGCCGTAGACGCCCGACGCCGGGTCGGTGGTGGCGGCCGCGGCCGCGCGGTACTCGTCCCAGGTCGTGGGAGGCCCGTCGACGCCGGCCGCCTCGAGCAGGCTGGGCCGGTAGTACGTGACCAGGTTGTGCACCAGGAACGGCAGGCCGTAGAGCTCGCCGTCGTAGCTGACCGTGTCCAGCGTGTGCTCGATGAAGTCGTCGCGGTCGGCGTCCTCGAGCCGGTCGCCGAGCGGGGACAGGTAGCCGTTCTCGGCGAACTCGGCGATCCAGGGCTGGTCGACCGTCAGGACGTCGTACGCGCCGCCGCCGGCGATGGCGTCCGACAGGAACTGCTGGTGCATGTTGTCGTGCGGGACGCCGAGGATCTCGACGTCGATGCCGGTCTCCTCCGTGAACTCGGCGGCCATCTCGCGGTAGAAGGCCTCGTGCGGCGAGCCGGCCTCCATGCCGACCGTGATGCTGTGCGCGTCGCCCGACGCGCCGGAGCCCGCGCCCGTCGGGGCGGAGGGGGCGGACGGCGCGCACGCCGCCAGGGCGAGGCCCGCGGCGCCGAGGACGGCGGCGACGGTGGTGCCCCGGGTCCACCGAGGTGTGCTGGACATGGCTAGCTCCCTTGCTAGATCGTTTCGCAACCGGTTTCGGTGACGCGAAGGTAGCCGTCGTCGTCCAGGGGTGTCAACGCGTGCGCACGCGCCGGGCGCTGCGGTCCGGCGGCAGGGCGGGACCGCGCTGGTCCCGCGCCCCTGGGCGGATCAGGCCGTCGACTCCCGCACGTCGAGCTCCCGGCCGAGCAGCCCGCTCAGCCGCCCGGCCTCCGCCACCAGGCCGTCGTCTGGCGCGGCGCCCGCGGCGAACCACGTGACCTCGAGCGCCCGCCCGGCGGTCGTCCAGGTCCCGGCCACCGTCCCCGCGCGCAGCACGAGGTTCGCCCCCCGGGTCACGGCTGCCCGGTGCGCGGCCGGCACCACGCGGGTGTCGGCGGTGCCCGGCCCGAGCACCCACTGGTCGTGCCCGGGCAGCAGCGTGACCGCCGTGGTGCGCTCGGTGGCCTCGAGACCGGCCACGTCCTCCCGCCGGACGAGCGCCGGTTCGCCGTCGACCTCCAGCTCGACGACCTCGCCGCCGACCAGCTCGTCGGTCCAGCGCTCGACCCGCCGTCGGCCGGCGCTCAGCCCCTCGACCAGCCAGTAGCGGAGGTTGGCGCGGGTCGCGGGCCCGTAGGCGGCGAGGTACGCGAGGACGGCGCGACGCCCCGCGTCCTCCAGGTCGGGCAGGCCGCCCCAGCGCGGGCTCGCGGCGGGGGAGGCGAAGGTGACCTGGCCGTCGTCGCCCGGCCCGAAGCAGAGCGCCCCCTGCCACGCCAGCGGCTTGAGCAGCGTCATGCCGGGGTGGCTCAGCCCGGGCCCGAGGTGCCGGAAGCGCGGCACGGCGGTGACCGACGCGACCAGCTGGTCCCGGGTGACGGGCCCGTCGGCGACCGCGGCACGGACGGCGTCGAGCAGCGCGGGCCAGTCCGCCGGCCGCAGCTCGTAGTGCTCCTGCCAGCTCCGCAGCTCCCACTGCCGGCCGGCCGAGCGGAGGACCAGGTGCACGCCGGCGTCCTCGGCGGCCAGCAGGTGCGTGGAGCCACGGAACGCGAACGTCCGGATCAGCGTGCCGTCCCGCACCGCGGCGGCGAGCGCCCCGGGCTCCGGGTCCGCGAGGCGCCGGCGGACCGCGAGGTCGGGGTCGCCCGACCACGCCGGGACCGCCCCGAGGCGGCGCACGACATCGCCCGCCGACGCGGCGCCCTCGACCAGGTGCTGCCGGCCGAGGCGCCAGGTCAGCGCCTGCGCCGACGAGACCGCCATGCCGGCGACCCTACGCGCGGTCCGCCCGCCCGTGGAGTGGTCTCGGACCCTCGACGGTGCCTTCTGGGTAGGTGCCGGCGGTGGCGCACTGCGTGCTGCCCGGTGGGCGAACCTCGTGACCTGTGCGCCTCCGGGACCCGCACCGCGGGGACCGAGCGCCTCGTCCGCCAGCAGCAGCACCCAGAACCGGAGCCCCCATGTCCCTGTGGCAGTCGTTCGTCCTCGTCCTCGAGATCTTCTTCCTCCTCGCCTACCTGCTGGTCCTGTTCCAGGTGGTCGGCGACCTGGTGCGGGACCGTGCGCTGTCGGGCGTCGCCAAGGCGCTGTGGGTGGTGTTCCTCGTCCTCGTGCCGCTGATCGCGGCGCTGGTGTACCTGATCGCGCGCGGCACGGGCATGGCCGAGCGCTCCGCCGACGGGATCCGCCGGCACCGGGAGCACACCGACGCGTACATCCGCGAGGTGGCCGGGACGTCGCCGGCGCAGGAGATCGCCGCTGCCCGGGGGTTGCTCGCCGACGGAGCGATCACGCCGGAGCAGTTCGAGGTCATCAAGGCGCGAGCCCTGGTCTGATCGTCCGTCGCCCGGTCGGGCCCGGACCGGCGGGCCGCCCGCCCGCGGCGTACGGTGCAGCGATGGCCCAGCGCATCCTCGTCATCGGCGGTACCGGCGTCATCAGCTCCGCCTCCACCCGCCTCGCCGTCGAGCGCGGCCTCGACGTCACGGTGCTGAACCGCGGCTCGAGCTCCACCCGCCCGCTCCCCGACGGGGTGGAGGTCGTGCAGGCCGACGTCCGCGACCCCGCGACCGTCCGTGCTGCGCTCGGCGACCGGGAGTTCGACGCCGTGGTCGACTGGGTGGCGTTCACGCCCGAGCACGTCGCCACCGACGTCGAGCTGTTCGCGGGCCGGACCGGGCAGTACGTCTTCATCAGCTCGGCGTCGGCCTACCAGACGCCGCCGGAGCGGCTGCCGGTGACGGAGTCGACACCGCTGCGCAACCCGTTCTGGCAGTACTCGCGGGACAAGATCGCCTGCGAGGACCTGCTCGTCCGGGCCTACCGCGACTCCGGCTTCCCGGCGACGGTCGTCCGCCCGTCGCACACCTACGACCGCACCCTCGTCCCGCTCGACGGCGGGTGGACGGCCGTCGAGCGCATGCGGCAGGGCCGGGAGGTCGTCGTGCACGGCGACGGCACCTCGCTGTGGACGCTCACGCACCACGAGGACTTCGCGCGCGGGTTCGTGCCGCTGCTGGGCGACCCCCGCGCCGTGGGCGAGGCGTTCCACATCACGTCCGACGACGTGCTGACCTGGAACCAGGTCGTCCGCGCGCTCGGCGCGGCGGCGGGCGTCGAGCCGCGGGTCGTGCACGTCCCGTCGGACGCCGTCGCCGCCGTCGACCCGGAGTGGGGCGCGGGCCTGCTCGGCGACAAGGCGCACTCGATGGTCTTCGACACCACGAAGCTGCGCCGGCTGGTGCCGGACTTCGCGACGACGATCAGGTTCGAGCAGGGTGCGCGGGAGATCGTCGCCTGGCACGACGCCGACCCGGCGCGCCGGCAGGTGGACGCGCGGATGGACGCGGTGATGGACGACCTGGTGACGCGGTTCCGGGTGGGGTGACCGCCGGCCTCGCGACGACGCCGTCAGGTCTCCGGCATGTCGAAGACGTAGAACACGCTCCCGCCGGGTCCCGCGACGCCCGCGACGGTGCCGCCCGGGATCGGGTACGGGGCGACGACGACCGTCAGCTCCGCGTGCGCGGAGAGCCACGCCGTCAGGTCCTCGACGAGGTACATGGGCCCGGCCGGCTGCGGGTCCGTCGAGAGCATCAGCTGCGGCTCCGAGTCGGGGATCGCCAGCGCGACGGTGTCGTCCGACTCGCGCCACGCCTCCTCCCACCCGAGTCCGTCGCGGTAGTAGGCGACCGCCTCGGCGAGGTCCGTCACCGGCTGGTACAGGAACGTGAGCTGCACGGGGCGCCTCCTGGCGGGCGGGTCCTGCGGTGGGAGGCCTCCAGCCTGGCGTACGCGGGGCACGTCTGTCAGCGGTGCCGCCCGCTCAGGACTCGACGCCGGTGGCGCTGTGCGGCGCGCCCACCGGCTTGGACTCGGGCGACCCGCGCTCGCGCAGGTAGATCGACAGCACCACCATCGCCAGCACCGCGAGGAACTCGGACTGCCAGTTCTGCAGGGTGCGGCTCCAGAAGTCGGGCAGCGTCAGGTACTCCGGCCACGTGACGGCGTCCTGGAGATCACGCATCTGCTCCTCGGAGTAGGCGACGGACCCGGTGAGGGACTGGACGAACCAGGACAGGACGAAGATCGCGCCCATCACCAGCGTGAGGGACCGCGAGTACACGTTCAGGCGCCAGCCGGGCCGCCGCGCCCAGGAGGGCGAGTCCGCGTCCGCGTGCGGTCCCACCTCCTGCTCCTCGTCGCTCTCCCGCCCGGCCTTGTCCAGGGGCTTCGACTCCGGTGACCCGCGCTGCAGCAACCAGACCGTCGCGCCGATGTAGAGGAGGAACTGCAGGAACTCGGACTGCCAGTTCTCGGTCAGGTCGACCGCGAACGCGGAGGAGGTGAGGTACTGCCCCAGCGTCACGGGGTCCAGCCCGGCCGCGAGCTGCTCGCGGTTGAACAGCGCGACCCCGCTGACCGCCTGGCCGACGACCGCCGCCAGGAAGATGCCGCCGAAGAAGAGGCTCAGCCCGTTCTCCCGCACCCACGTCGGCGCCCTCACCGGTGCATCACCGCCAGGACGATGCAGAACGCCAGTGCCAGGAACACGCCGAGGAGCGTGACGACGAACAGGGTGCGCGGCGCCTTCATGCCGCCACCTCGCAGTCGTAGGGCCGCTGCGGGCGAGGGTCGCAGCCGGCGGCGGTGACCACCCAGCCGTCCCCCGATCGCGCGAGGAAGACGGTGTCGGCGTCGAGGTGGACCTGCGCCTGGCGGCCGGCCACCCGCGCCTCGTCGGCTCGGACGCCGGCAGCCCGCTCGGACAGGTCGGCGCCGATGTCGCCGGAGGTCAGGGCGTCCGCGCAGGTGGACTCCTCCTCCTCGGACACCGTCTGGGCCACCGACGGCGCGAGCACCGCGCACGCGGCGGCACCGTCCCCGGCACCGACGGCTGCGTAGAAGGCGAGGGCGGTGTCCTCGGCGGCACCGGGCGACGGCGGGCTGCAGGCGCTCAGCGCGCCGGCGACGGCGAGCAGGGCCACGAAGCCGCGACGTGGAGTCATGTCTCGCATCGTCGCAGCCGGGAGGCGGCTCGGCACGAGGAGCGCACCTCAGACGCGGACCGGCTCGCCGAGCTCCGCGGTGAGCAGCTCTCGCAGCCGTGCCTGTCCGTCGGCCGGTCCGTCGGCCGGGGGTGCGCCGCGCTTGGCGAGGACGAGCAGCAGCGGCGGGCCGCCGCGACGCCGGAGGAGGAACAGGGCGTCCGTCTCCAGCACCGACTCCCAGGCGGTCCACGGCGACTCCGAGGTGACGTCGCCCCGCGTGACCCGCAGCCCCGTGCCCGGAGTCAGGTCCGCGGTGCAGGTCTCCCGTGCGTGCGGGTCGCCGCGCCACAGCCGGCGCGCCATCAGCCGGTGCGTGCCGGGGGCGACCAGGAGAACGCCGAGGACGACGCCCACGACCACCGTCCCCGCGGACCGGACCAGGAGCCCGCCACCGACGCTCACGAGCGCGATCCCGATCAGCAGCGCCCCGGTACGACCGCGGCGCCGCAGCCGGGTCAGGACGCGCGCGACCTGCTGGTAGTCGTCGGGTTCCGGCTGCCACGCGAGCCGGAGGGTCTGGGCGACCTGCGACATGCCGGTTCCTCCTCGTGGTGCGTCAGCTGCTGCGCATCATGGACGCCGCACGGGGTCGTCCGCCGGTGAGTGCGGCGGACGCCACCCGGACGGCCGAGCGGACGAGCACGCTTGCGGCCCCCGGTCGGGTGCCGGAGTATCCGAGAGGCACGACGACGGGGGGTCCACGCCCCGGCGCACCACGCCCCGAGGAGAGGTATGGCTCCCGACGAGCAGCCGCGCGACCTGCGCGAGTACATCGAGTACCTGCGCGACACGGGCTACACGGTGCGGGACGGCCACACGCCCGACCCCGACCTGATCGACCCCGAGGGCAACCCGGTCTACACGTGGCAGGAGGGCTACCCCTACGACCACCTCCTGGACCGGGACGCCTACGAGGTCGAGAAGTACCGGCTGCAGGTCGAGCTGCTGAAGTTCCAGTACTGGCTCGAGGACAACGACAAGCGCGCGATCGTGCTGTTCGAGGGCCGGGACGCCGCCGGCAAGGGCGGCACGATCAAGCGGTTCACCGAGCACCTCAACCCGCGCACCGCCCGGGTCGTCGCGCTGTCGAAGCCGAGCGACCGCGAGCGCGGGCAGTGGTACTTCCAGCGTTACGTCCAGCACCTGCCGACGGCGGGCGAGATCGTCATGTTCGACCGGTCCTGGTACAACCGCGCCGGCGTCGAGCGCGTCATGGGATTCGCCTCGGACGAGGAGTACCAGACGTTCATGGCGCAGGCCCCGGCCTTCGAGAAGATGCTGGTCGACTCCGGCATCCACGTCACCAAGCTCTGGTTCTCGGTGTCGCGGACCGAGCAGCGGACCCGGTTCGCGATCCGCCAGCTCGACCCCGTGCGCCGGTGGAAGCTGTCGCCGATGGACCTCGCGTCGCTGGACCGCTGGGAGGAGTACACCCAGGCGAAGGAGGAGATGTTCCGCCGGACCGACAAGCGGCACTCCCGGTGGACGATCATCCGGTCCAACGACAAGAAGCGGGCCCGGATCAACGCGATGCGGTTCTTCCTGAACCAGTTCGACTACGAGGGCAAGGACCCCGAGGTGGTCGGGAGGCCCGACCCGCTGCTGGTGATCCGGAGCAAGAACGAGCCGGCGGACGAGTAGGGGCGCCCTGCCGGTCGGCGCCCTGCCGGTCAGCGCCCGTGCGGGTCGCTCTGGTTGAGCGTGGCGACCACCTGGTCGTAGTCGCCGCGTGCCTCGCCGTACCGGAGGAGCTTGACCCGCTCGACCTGGATCTCGGTCGCGTCGGGCTGGGACTCGATCAGCCCGACGACCTCCGCGACGAACGCGTCGAGGGGCATGGCGATGGCGCTCTCCCGCTGACCGGGCACGAGGTCGGTCGCGACCGAGGGCGGCTCGAGCTCGACGACGCGCACGCTCGTGGCCGCCAGCTGCAGGCGGATCGACTCGCTGAGCATGTGGATCGCGGCCTTGGACGCGTTGTAGCTCGGCGTGGCCGCCAGCGGGGTGAACGCCAGGCCGGAGGACACGGTGAGGATCGTGGCGTCGGGCCGGGTCTGCAGGTGCTCGACGAACGCGGCGATGAGCCGGATCGGCCCCAGCACGTTGGTGGTGACGGTCTGCTCGGCGGACTCGAGGAACCCCTCGGCGCGGGTCCAGTCCTCGACGCGCATGACGCCGGCCATCGGGACCAGCACGTTGAGCTCCGGGTGCTCGGCGACCACCTGCTTCGCGACCGACGCGACGCTCTCGGCGTCGGTGGTGTCGATCCGGTAGGCGTGCAGCCCGGGGTGCTCCGTGGTGATCTGCTCGAGCAGCTCGGTGCGGCGGCCGCCGATGATGACCTCGTTGCCGCGGGCCTGGAGGGCGAGCGCCAGAGCCAGGCCGATGCCGCTGGTCGCGCCCGGGATGAAGACGGTGTTTCCGGTGATCTGCATGGTTCGAGTCTTCGCCGGCCGCGCGGCGCCCGCCAGAGAGCGGGTGTCGGGGGATCCGCGATCCCTGGTCCGGCGCGGCCGCGCGCGTCGATACTGCTCCGGTGGATCGCGACGCACTGGCCGACTTCCTCGTCCGGCACCGGGAGGCGCTCCGTCCGGGCGACGTCGGGCTGAGCCCGGGCGTGCGGCGGCGCGCCCCGGGCCTGCGCCGCGAGGAGGTCGCGCAGCTGGCGGTCATGTCGACCGACTACTACACGCGGCTCGAGCAGCGTCGCGGCCCGCAGCCCAGCACGCAGATGCTCGGGTCGGTCGCGCGGGCGCTGCGGCTGACGCCCGACGAGCGCGACTACCTGTACCGGGTGGCGGGGCACAGCGCCCCGGACCGCGCGTCGACGGCGGACTACGTGGCGCCGGGTCTGCTGCGGGTGCTCGACCGCCTGACCGACACCCCGGCGTTCATCCTCGACGCGCTCGGCCGGACCCTGGTGCAGAACGACCCGGCGCGGGCGCTGCTCGGCGACGCAGCCGGCCTCGCCGGGTGGGAGCGCAGCGCGATCTACCGCTGGTTCGTGCACCCGGAGCAGGAGCGGTGGCGCTATCCGGAGGCGGACCGCGACCGGCAGGGCCGCGCGCAGGTCGCGTCGCTCCGGGCCGCGCACGGGTCGATGGGCCCGCGCTCGCAGGCGGGGGACCTGGTCCGCGAGCTGACCGCGCGGAGCGCGGAGTTCGCCCGGCTGTGGAAGGCGCACGAGGTCAGCCGCCGGTTCGAGGACCACAAGGTGCTGATCCACCCGGAGATCGGGCCGGTCGAGGTCGACTGCCAGGCGCTGTTCACCGAGGACGAGTCCCAGGCGCTCCTCGTGCTCACCGCGCCGCCGCGGTCCGAGGCGGAGGGCAAGCTGAAGCTGCTCGCCGTCCTCGGCACCCAGCAGCTGGCCGACCGGCAGGGCTGAGCGCCGTCGTCAGCGGTTCCGGCCCCGCCGCAGGTACCAGACGCGGGTGGCGGTCGAGCAGACGCCGAGCACGCCCACGCCCACGAGGGTCAGCACCGGCTGCCCGGCCAGCACGCCCGCGAGCGTGAGGCCGCCGCCCACCACGAGCGCGGCGATGATCCACACCATCGTCGAGGTGAGGCCCTGGCGGGGGAGTCGGGGGTCGTCGCTCATCCCAGGAGGGTCGCACGGGACGGGACGGGACGGGACGGGACGGGACGGCACGGGCCCGCGCGGGGTCCGGCCGCTTCCGCCTAGGGTCAGGAGGATGACCCCGGGCCGCCGCCGATGATCCCCGCCGCGCTCGCGGACTACGACGCGCTGCCGCCCGTCCGCACCGCCGACCTGCGCGGCCTGTGGCGCGGGTCGGGCGTGCCGACGGGTCACCCCCTCGACGGGGTGCTGGAGCGGCTCGGCTGGTTCGGCAAGCGGTTCGTCGACGACGAGCACGTCGACCCGCTGGTGTTCCGGGCCGGGCGCGGCCTCGTCCGGGTGGACCCCGCCCTGGTGCCGCTCGGCCTGGTGCTGCGGGCGGCCCCGGTGCTCCGGACCGCCGCCGCGGACGCGGCCTTCGCGGTGGCCAGGCCGCTGCTCGTCACGCGCCGGCCGCGGGCACGGCTGCGGGAGGTCCGGTACCGCGGCGTGGTGTCGGCGGCGCTCGTCTACGACCAGCTGCCCGTCGTCGACGCGTTCCGTGCGGCCGGCGACGGCAGCGTGATCGGCGCGATGGACGCCCGCGGGATGCCGGAGCCGTACCTGTTCCGGCTGCGGCCGGTCCACCCCGCGTGAGCGGCGGTCCCGCGGTGGGGGAGGATGGCCGGATGAGGTCGTCCTGGGTCGGCGCCGCGCTCGCGGGCGGGCTGGTGCTGCTGCTCGCTGCCTGCACCGGCGGCACCACCGAGGCCCCGGACCCGACGACCACCGCGGCCCCGACCACGGCCGCCGGCACCCCGGCGCCCCAGGGGCCGCCCGTCGTCACCGCGGCGCAGGAGGCCTTCGTCGCGGCGGTGGCCGAGGACCTCGGCCGGGACTCGAGCGGCATCGCCGCCGTCCTCGTCGAGCAGGGCGCGTTCATCTGCCAGACGCTCGCGGTGGGCGCGGAGGGGCTCGACGACGCCGTCGCCGTGTACCGCCAGTACTTCGCCGAGGACGACGGCACGGCGGGGCCGCTGTGGGACAACGCGGTCCGGTACCTCTGCCCGGAGCTCGTCGACGACTACGAGGCGGTGCTGGACCGGGCGGCCGCGGGCGGGTAGGCCGGGTGTCCGGCGCCCAGGTCGGGCCGTCAGGTTCCGGGGGCACCTGCGTCGGCCCGCTCCCCCTCAGCGGCCCGCACCCCCGGCAGCAGGTCCGCCGGCAGCTCCTCGACCGGGACCACCACCAGGTCCTGCACCTTCCAGTCGAGCGCGATCGCCCCCTCGCGCGCCGCGGCCAGGTCGGCCAGGTCGGGGGACCGCCCGTCGTGCGGCACGACGAACGCCTCGACGTGGAAGACGTGCCCCTCGTCGCGCACCCGTGACCCGGCCGCCGCGACCCACGGGATCGCGCCGAGGTAGCGGTCGACCTCCGCGGTGAGGGGGTGCGGCTCGTCGCCCTCGACGGTGGTCGCACGCGCGTCCATCAGCGCGCTGGACGCGACCCGCAGGTTGGTGACGCCGTCCCGCAGGATGCTCACCGCGATGAACAGCGCCGCGACGGAGTCGGCCCACCACAGCCCCGCGCCGATGCCGAGGATGCCGACGATGCTGCCGAGCGCCGTCATCCAGTCGGCCTTGTTCATGTCCGCGTCGGCGTAGAGCACCCGGTCGTGCAGCGTGCGGGCGAGCGGCATCTTGGCCCGGCCGAGCAGGACCGGCGGGATGCCGGTGAGCACCATCGCGCCGATCATCGGCCAGCCCGCCCAGAAGACGTGCCCGCCGAGGTGCATCACGCCGACGGGCGGGTGCTCGGCGGCGAGCAGCCCGGTGCCGGAGTCGACGACCAGGAACGTGCCCATCGTGAGCAGGGCCGCCGCGGAGACCAGGTGCCCGACGCCGACCGACCGGTGGTAGCCGTACGGGTGCGCGGACGTCGGCCGCCGGCGGGCGAACCTGATGGCCACCAGGAAGCTGATCGGCGGGATGAACGACAGCAGGTCCTCGGTCCACGCCGCCTTCATCGCCTGCGAGCTGCCCATCACCAGGTAGACGAGCGTGACGCCGACGACCAGGAAGCCGATGGTGCCCCACGCGAGCCGGACGGCCCGGCGCAGCGCGTCGGCCTGCTCGTCGGGCAGCTCGGTGTGCCCGAAGGTGGCGGTCACGGCAGCACGTCCTCGTGCTCCTCGAGGAGGAACGTCTCGAGCCGGACGAGGAACGCGTTCTCGCCGAGCGGCGCCGCCATGACGTGCGGCTCGGGCTTCCCCTCCTCGTCGGGCACTGTGGTGTAGGGCGTGGTGAGCGCGGCCTGCGCCCCCCACGGCGACGTCCCGGTGAACCCGCCGACGACCAGGTCCAGCTCGCGGCGCTCCATGCGGCCGATCAGGTCCTCCTCGCTGCCGACGGTCCATTCGACGCGGGCGTCCAGCGTCTCCGCGAACTCGGCGGCGAGATCGACCTCGAGCCCGGACGGCTCCCCGCCGGGATCGGCTGCCGTCCAGGGTTCGTTGGCGGTGACGCCGACCCGCAGCACGTCGCCGGTGACGCGCTCGAGCGTGCCGTCGGGGTCGGCTGGGAAGGCGCCCCCGCAGCCGGTCAGGAGCAGGGTGGCGGCAGCGAGAGCAGCGACGCCGCGGACGGTGCGGAGCATGACGTCAGTGAAGCGCTCTCCGCGCGACGCCGCACGTCAGGGTGACGTGGGACTCAAGTCCTTCGTTCCCGCAGGTCGCCTGCCGATCGGGAGACCGAGCGACGTGCGCCCGCCGTCCGCTCCCCGCGCCGGAAGGACCCCTGTGCTGCGACCGACCCGGATCCTGCTGCGCGACGGCGAGTCCCGCGCCCTGCTGCGGGCTCTCGACCTGCGCGGCCACACCGTGCGGATCGAGGGCACCGCCGCGAGCCTGCGCGTCGAGGACGCCACGACGGAGACGCTGCTGGTCGACGCGCCGATGGCCCAGCTGGAGCTGATCGACGGCGAGACCATCCACTACACGGGGGCCGGCCGGATCCTCGACTCCCGCGAGCTGCGGTACCTGCGGATCACGCTCGAGTTCTCCGACCCCGAGGCCCGCCCCCTGCCCCGCGCCCCGCGCTGACGGCCCGCGCCGGGCGAGTCAGGCGCCGAGGACGAAGGTCTGGATCGCGATGACTGCCGCACCCCGCGCCCACTCGGTGAACGCGGGCGACTGCGTCGCGATCACGGGGAGCGACGCCAGCGGGTCGCGGTCGGCGCGCAGCGCGTCGAGCACGCGGTCGTGCGCCACCTCCGCGAGCCGGACGCCCTCGCCGCCGAGCACGACGCGGTCGGGCATCGTGAAGTTGGCCGCGACCGCCACCAGGCGGCCGAGCGCGGTGCCCGCGTCGTCGACCACCCGGCGTGCGGCGGGGTCGCCGGCGACGGCCAGGTCGAGCGCCTCGTCGTAGCCCACCGGCCGGCCGTGCGCCACGGACACCTGCGCGGTGAGAGAGGGGATGGTCAGCATGGCCGTCGCGCAGCCCCGGTGCCCGAGCGGGCAGGGCGGCCCGCCCGGGTCGAGCGGGTGGTGGCCGATCAGCCCCAGCGACGCGTCGTCGTTCGTGACGAGCCGGTCGTGCGCGACGAGACCGAACCCGACACCGGCGCCGACGGTGATGAGGGCGAACGTGCCGGCGCCGCGGCCGTGACCGAACCAGTGCGTCGCCTCGGTCAGGGCGGTGACGTCGTTGGCGACGACCGTCGGCAGGCCCGTGCGGGCCCGGACCATCTCCGCCAGCGGGACGTCGTCCCACTCGAGGAAGGGCGCCCGCACCACGTCGGCGGCGCCGGTCACGTGACCTCCCAGGCTGACGCCGACCGCGGTGACCCCGTCCGGTGACCGGCCCACGAGCTCGGTGGCGAGCTCCGCGACCGTGTCCGCGACGCCTCCCGGCCGGTGGTCCGCCAGGGGCCGGTCCGCGACCGCGACGACCTCGGCGCGCAGCGTCGTCAGCACGCCGTGCGCGGAGTCGCCCGTGAGCTTGATGCCGACGAAGTGGTGGGCCGACGGCACGACGTCCAGCGGCTGCGAGGGCCGGCCGATCCGCTGGCCGGAGGCCGGCGCGGCGACCTCGACCAGCAGCCCGTCGTCGAGCAGGGGCTTGGTCAGGCGCGTCAGGCTGCCGGGGGAGAGATCCACGCGGCGCGCGAGCTCCGCGCGCGACAGCGGTCCGTCGAGCAGCACCTCGAGCGCGACGCGGTGCGCGGCCCCGGAGAGCGGGACCCAGGGACCTGCCGGCAGTCGGGGCACGCAGACAGTGTGCCCGACCATTCCGTCGCAGAACAAAGGTGCCCGTCAGGGTTCAGCGGTGCAACGAAGTACTCGGAGACGTCGGCGCAAGAGTCGGCAACCAAGCCCGTTGACGCCGGAGATATTTCCGGTGTAGAACTATCGCGTTCCCGACGAAGAGGTCCCGACATGCCGACGCAGACGTCCGCACCCCGCCCCGCCGAGCACCACGATCTCCTCCACCTGCGCGCCGCAGGCGTCAGCCTGGTGCTGGACCTGTCCGGCGACCGCCTGCCCCGGGCGCTGCACTGGGGCGCCGACCTCGGCGAGGTCCCGGCCGACGAGCTGCGCGCGCTGCGCGCGGCGAGCGTCCCCCCGGTCGCGTCCGGCGCCCCCGACGCTCCCGTGCCGCTGTCGCTGCTCCCGGAGCAGTCGGTGGGCTGGCTCGGCACGCCGGGCCTGACCGGTCACCGGGAGGGGGCCGACTTCTCCACCGCCTTCGAGGTCGACGAGGTCGACCTGGCGCACGGCACCGAGCGCGACGGCACCCCGGTCGCGCACCGGCTCACGGTGCGGGCGACCGACGCCGCGGCGCGTCTGGGCCTGGTGCTGGAGCTCGAGATGCTGCCCGACGGCCTGGTCCGGACCCGCGCCGAGGTGACCAACCACGATTCCGGCACGTTCACCGTCGCCGGCCTGGACGTGGCGCTCCCGGTCCCGCGCGAGGCGGACGAGATCCTCGACTTCACCGGCCGGCACCTGCGCGAGCGCAGCCCGCAGCGGCACGCGTTCGTCGCCGGTACCCACCTGCGGGAGTCGCGCCGGGCGCGGAGCCACGACGGCACGCTGCTGCTGCTCGCGGGACGGCAGGGCTTCGGCTACCGGTCGGGCGAGGTCTGGGGTGTGCACGTCGCGTGGTCGGGCAACACCCGCACGTTCGCCGAGCAGGCGATGCCCACCGGGGTGCGCGTGCTCGGCGCGGGCGAGCTGCTGCTGGCCGGCGAGGTCCGCCTGGCGCAGGGCGAGTCCTACGCGAGCCCGTGGGTCTACGGCTCCTACGGCGACGGGATCGACCAGCTGTCGCACCGGTTCCACGCCTACCTGCGCTCGCGCCCGCAGCACCCGCGTACGCCGCGGAAGTCGCTGATCAACGTGTGGGAGGCCGTGTACTTCGACCACGACCTCGACCGGCTGAAGGCCCTCGCCGACGCCGCGGCGGCCGCGGGCGTCGAGCGGTACGTGCTGGACGACGGCTGGTTCCGCGGCCGGCGCGACGACACCGCGGGCCTGGGGGACTGGGTCGTCGACGAGGACGTGTGGCCCGACGGCCTGCACCCGATCGTGGACCACGTCACGGGCCTCGGCATGGAGTTCGGCCTCTGGTTCGAGCCCGAGATGGTCAACCCCGACTCCGACCTGGCCCGCAGCCACCCCGAGTGGATCCTGCAGGCCGGCGACCGGCTGCCGCCGGAGGCCCGGCACCAGCAGGTGCTCGACCTCGGCCACCCCGGGGCGTGGGACCACGTGTTCGGGCAGATCGACGCGATCCTGTCGACGTACGACATCGGCTACGTGAAGTGGGACCACAACCGCGACCTCGTCGAGGCGGGCCACACCGGGACCGGCTCGGCCGGGGTGCACGCCCAGACCCTCGCGGCCTACCGGCTGCTGGACGCGCTGCGCGCGCGGCACCCCGACGTGGAGTTCGAGTCCTGCTCCGGCGGCGGCGGCCGCGCCGACCTCGGCATCCTCGAGCGGGCCGAGCGCATCTGGACGTCGGACTGCATCGACGCCCTCGAGCGCCAGGTGATCGAGGCGGGCACCGGCCTGCTGGTCCCGCCGGAGATGCTCGGGTCGCACATCGGCTCGCCGGTGTCCCACACCACCGGGCGGCGTCACGAGCTGAGCTTCCGCGGTGCCACCGCGTTCTTCGGCCACCTCGGCATCGAGTGGGACCTGACCGCGGCGACGGAGGCGGAGCAGGCCGAGGTCGCCCGCTGGGTGGAGGCGTACCGGTCGCACCGCGACCTGCTGCACCACGGCCGCACCGTGCGGGCGGACGACCCGGACCCCGCGCTGCGGGTGCACGGCGTCGTCGGCACCGACGGCCGCGAGGCCGTGTTCGCTGTCGTCCAGGTCGCCACCGGCGTCTCGGCCCCGCCCGGGCGCGTGCGCCTGCCGGGACTGGACCCGGACGCGACGTACGACGTCCGCCCGCTGGCCCCGGGCGACCAGGTGGTCCCCGGGCACGGCGAGGCGCTGCCGGCCTGGTGGTCGACGGGCACCCGCCTGTCGGGCCGCACGCTCGCCGCGGTCGGCGTCCAGGCCCCGAACCAGTTTCCGGAGCGGTCGGTCCTGCTGCACCTGACGGCCGTCTGACCCACCACCACCCATCCCGGCTCGCGACGGCGCGAGAAGAGGAGCGACGACATGGCAGTCGTGACACCGACGGTCCCCACGGCCCGTCGATCACCCGGACGTCGAGGCCGCGCAGGGGGCGGCCGCGGCGACCTGCGCACGGCGATGATCTTCCTGATCCCGGCGACGATCGGCTTCGTGGTGTTCTACCTCGTGCCGGCGGTGCGGGGCCTGTGGTTCAGCTTCACGGACTACTCCGTGCTGGCGCCGGCCGAGTTCGTCGGGCTGGAGAACTACCGGCGGCTGGTCGACGACCCGCTGTTCTGGAACGCGATGGGCGTCACCGCGTACTACGTGCTGGTCAACATCGTGATCCAGACCGTGATCGCGATCGGCCTGGCGATGCTGCTGCAGCGGATGACCCGCTCGATCCTGATCCGCGGGACCGCGCTGCTGCCGTACTTCGTGGCGAACGTCGTGGTCGCCCTGGTCTGGTACTTCATGCTCGACTACCAGATCGGCGTCGTGAACGTCCTGCTCGGGAAGATCGGCATGGACCCGCAGGCGTTCTTCGGGGACCCCGCGCTCGCCCTGCCGACCATCGCGCTGATCAACGTGTGGCGGCACATGGGGTACACCGCGCTGCTGCTGTTCGCCGGCCTGCAGACCATCTCGCCGCAGGTCTACGAGGCCGCCGCGCTGGACGGGGCGTCGGCCTGGCGCCAGTTCCGCTCGATCACCCTGCCGCTGCTGCGCCCGGTGCTCGCGCTCGTGCTGGTCGTGACGGTGACCGGCTCCTTCCAGATCTTCGACACGGTCGCCGTCACCACCGGCGGCGGACCGGTCAACGCCACCCGCGTGATCTACCTCTACATCTACGACCTGGCGTTCTCGCAGCTCGACTTCGGGTACGCGTCCGCGCTCTCCGTCGTCCTGTTCGCCGTCCTGCTCGTCGTGGCGCTGGTGCAGCTCAAGCTGCTGCGCGCCGGCGAGTCGGACAACGCCTGAGGAGGCCCGACGTGTCGACGACGACCACCGCACCCCTCGCCGCCCCGTCCCGGTCCCGCACCGGCGGGCGCCGCCCGTCCGCGCGCCGCCCCGTGCCCTGGGGACGCGTCGTGGGCTGGATCTGCCTGATCGTGATCCTGCTGATCACCCTCTTCCCGTTCTACTGGATGCTCCGCACGGCGTTCTCCGACAACCGGGCGCTCGCGTCCGACGCGGGCAGCCTGCTGCCGGCGGACTTCACGCTCGACGCGTTCCGTCGCGTGTTCGGGCTGAGCACGCTCGAGGAGTCGCTCGCCCAGGGCGGCGCCGGCGGCCGGATCAACTTCTGGCTGTACCTGCGCAACTCCGTCGTCGTGGCGACGACGATCACGCTCGGCCAGGTGTTCTTCTCCGCGATGGCGGCGTACGCGTTCGCGCGGCTGCGCTGGCCCGGCCGCGACACCGTCTTCGCGATCTTCCTGTCGGCGCTGATGGTGCCGGGCATCTTCACCGCGATCCCGAACTTCGTGCTGATCAAGGAGCTGGGGCTGCTCAACACCTTCCCCGGCCTGATCCTGCCGACGGTGTTCATGACGCCGTTCGCGATCTTCTTCCTGCGGCAGTTCTTCCTCGGGATCCCCCGGGAGCTGGAGGAGGCCGCGATGCTCGACGGCGCGAGCCGGGCCCGGGTGTTCCTGCGGATCATCCTGCCCATGGCGGGCGCGCCCCTCACGACGCTCGCCGTGCTGACCTACATCACGGCGTGGAACGAGTACTTCTGGCCGCTGCTGGTCGGGCAGAGCGACGACGTCCGCGTGCTGACCGTCGCGCTCGGCATCTTCCGGTCGCAGACGCCGCAGGGCAGCCCCGACTGGGCGGGCCTGATGGCCGCCACGCTCGTCGCGGCGCTGCCCATCGTCCTGCTGTTCGTGGCGCTCGGGAGGCGCATCGTCAGCTCCATCGGCTTCTCCGGGATCAAGTGAGGTGCGTGCCATGACCACCCAGGACCGCCGTCGTCGCAGCACCGTCGCCGGCGTGCTCGCCGCGACGCTCGCGCTGGCCGGCTGCGCCGGGAGCGCCGGCGCGGGGACGGGCCAGGAGCCCGTCTCCCTCACCTACTGGATGTGGGACTCCAACCAGGTGCCCGGCTACCAGCAGTGCGCGACGGCCTTCGAGGCCGAGAACCCCGGCATCCGGGTGAACATCGAGCAGTACGGCTGGGACGACTACTGGACGCAGCTGACCGCGCGGATGGTGGCGGAGAGCGCGCCCGACGTGTTCGTCGACCACGCCCAGCAGTTCGGCAAGTACGCGAGCTTCGACCAGATCCTCGACATCTCCGACCGCGTCGCCGAGTCCGGGCTGGACCTCGGGCAGTACCAGGACGGGCTCGTCGACCTGTGGCGCGGTGCCGAGGGCGGCCTGTACGGGCTGCCGAAGGACTGGGACAGCGTCGGGCTGTACTTCAACGAGGACCTCGTAGCCGAGGCCGGGTACACCGCGCAGGACCTCGCGGAGCTGGACTGGAACCCGCAGGACGGCGGCTCCTTCGAGCAGCTGGTCGCGCGGCTCACCGTCGACGAGAACGGCGTGCGCGGTGACGAGCCCGGCTTCGACAAGACGCGCGTGGCCGTCTACGGCATGGGCTACAACGAGAGCGGCGGCGGGTTCGGCCAGGTCCAGTGGGCGCCGTTCGCGCTCAGCAACGGCTGGACCTACGCCGACCGGAACCCGTGGCCCACGCAGTTCGCGTACGACGACCCCGCGTTCGCCGAGGCCGTCGGCTGGTACCGGTCGCTCATCGAGAAGGGCTACCTGCCCTCGCTCGCCGTCGCGACGTCGGGCATCGGCTCCATCGAGTCGATGGGCTCGGGCGCCTACGCCACGCTCATCGAGGGCGCGTGGAACGCGCGCGCCATGTCGGAGCTGCAGGGCGTCGACGTGGGCATCGCGCCGACCCCGACGGGTCCCTCCGGTCAGCGCGCCAGCGTCTACAACGGGCTGTCCGACGCCATCTACGCCGGGACGCCGCACCCCGACGAGGCGTGGCGCTGGGTCGAGTACCTGGCCAGCCGCGAGTGCCAGGACGTCGTCGCGGACCAGGCGCGGGTGTTCCCGGCGATCACGGAGTCGTCCGACCGGGCCGTCGCGGCGTTCCAGGAGATCGGCGTCGACGCGGAGGCCTTCGCGGTGCACGTCGAGGACGGCACCGGCACCCTGCCGCCGGTGACGGCCAGCTGGGCGCAGATCCAGTCGATCATGCAGCCGGCGATGGACGCGGTGCTGTCGTTCCAGGCGGAGCCCGAGAGCCTGGCGGCCGCGAACGGGCGGGTCAACCAGGTCCTCGCCGACGACGACGACTGACCCCGGCGGACGCCCGGGGCGCGAGGTCGTCATCTGTGCACGAGGTCGTCAGTCCCGCGGGACGACCTCGTGCCGGGAGGGCGACCTCGCGGCCGGCGCGGGCCGGTCGCGCGTCGTCACCAGGTGATCGGTGCGACCTCCATCGCGTCGAGGCGGAACAGCTGACCGCGGAGCCGCTCGACCAGGACGTCGCCCAGCGCGGTCGCCGGGGTGAGGGAGCCGGCCCGGTCGGGCAGTGCGTCCCCGTCGAGCGCGAGCGCCAGCGCCGCCTCGCCGAGCATCACCGACGTCGCGGCGTAGCCGGGGTCGCCGGAGGCCTGCACCCGCGCCGCGTACGCCCGCCCGCTGGTCGTGGTGGCGAGGAACCGGTGCCGGAAGAAGCCTCCCCGCCGGGTCTGCTCGTCGGGGCCGCCGCCCGCGGGCAGCAGCCGCTCGACCAGCGCGCGGGTGGGTGGCAGCGCGAGCGCGGCGGCGCCGAGCGCGCTGACGGCCGTGACGGCCACCGCCGACGCGAGCCCCGACGGTCCTCTCCCGGCGTCGACGTGCTCGGAGTAGACCAGGTCGCGGCCGTACGACCACCCGGTCAGGGCGTTCGACCGCCGCACGACCCGGGTGTTGAACGGCGCCATCACGAACGGCGCGGCCCAGCGGCCGGCCAGCCGGCGCGGCGGCGGGAACGGCGCCGGCTGCGGCGCGTCGGTCTCCGCGTCCCGGTCGGGCGACAGGGCGAACGGGTCCGCGTGCAGCCGGCGCACCCCCGGGTCGGTCCGCACCGCCTCGACCTCGTCCAGCAGGGAGGCGGCCGTCCCGCCGCCGACCCCGCCGCGCGCGGTCGCCAGGGCGTGCACGTCGAGCAGGTCGCCCGCCCCGTCGGCGGCGGCCGCGCGGTGCAGCAGGTGGACGCCGAGGTCGGACGGCACGGAGTCGTACCCGCAGGCGTGCACGATCCGGGCGCCGGTGGCCCGGGCCCGGGCGTCGGCGGCGTCGACCGCGGCCCGAACGAATCCCAGCTCCCCGGTCAGGTCGGCGTAGTGCGTCCCGGCACCGGCGCAGGCCTCGACGACCGGGAGGCCGTGCCGCGCGTAGGGACCGACGGTGGTGACGAGCGCCGTGGTCGACGCCGCGACGCGGTCCAGCGCGGGCCGGTCCTCGACGTCGACGACGACCAGCGGCCAGTCCGCCGCCCGACCGGGCAGCCGGTCCCGCAGGGCTGCCAGCCGCCCGTGGTCCCGTCCTGCGAGCGCGATCCGGGCGTGCGGCGGTGCGGAGCGGGCGAGGTGCTCGGCGGTCAGCGCGCCGACGAAGCTGGTCGCGCCCAGCAGGACGAGGTCGTGCTCGCGGTCGGGCATGCGACGACCGTAGGCAGGCGCGGCCGGCTCCGCATCGCAGCGGGACCGCCGGCCGCACCGGTAGCGTCACGTCCCGTGGCCACCGACGCAGCTCCCGGGCGCAGGCGCCCGCGGCCGCGCCCCCTGCACCCCGGGGGCCTCGTCGTCGGCGTCACCTTCGCGATGCTGGCGATGACACCGTCCCTGCTGCCGCGGGACTGGCTGTTCCAGGGGCTGGTGTCCGGCGTGTCGGGCGCCATCGGGTACGGCGTGGGCGTCGTGGTCGCGTGGCTGCTCCGGCGCTCGTCCCGATGGCGGGGGTTCCAGGCCGCGGTCGGCGACCGGGCCCCGGCCGGTGCGCAGCGGTGGCTCGTCCCGGGGCTGTGCGTCGCCGGTGCCGTCGCGCTGCTCGTCATGCTGTCGGTGGCGGCGGAGTGGCAGCGGGAGCTCACGGACGCGATGGGCATGCCGCCGACGACCACGTCGGGCTGGTTGCGCGCGGCGCCGGTGCTGGTCCTCGTCGCGGCGGTCTTCCTCGGCATCGCGCGCGGCATCCGGGCGCTGAGCCGGCTGATCGCCCAGTTCCTGCGCCGCCGGCTGCGGCTGCCGGGCGTCGTCGCCGGTGCCGTTGGTGCGGTGCTCGTCGGGCTGGCGCTGGTGGTCGTGCTGAACGACGTCGTGCTGGCGCGGGCGCTGTCGCTGGCCGACCAGGCGTTCGCGGCGGCGAACACAGAGGACCACCCCGGGGTCGAGCAGCCCCAGGACCCGATGCGGTCGGGGTCGCCGGAGTCGCTCGCCGCCTGGGACACCCTGGGCCGGGAGGGGCGCCGGTTCGTGGCGCAGGCGCCGTCCGCGGAGACGCTCGCGGGGTCACCGGCCGGCGCCGTCGCGGACCCGATCCGGGTGTACGCCGGGCTCGACACCGCGCCGGACGCCGAGGGCCGCGCCGCGACGGCGGTCGCCGAGCTGGACCGGACCGGCGCCTTCGACCGCGCGGTCGTGCTCGTGGTGACCACCACCGGCAGCGGCTGGGTGAACGCCGCGGCGGTCGAGCCGGTGGAGCTGATGTACGGGGGCGACACCGCGACGGTCGCCACCCAGTACTCGTACCTGCCGAGCTGGTTGTCGTTCCTGGTCGACCGCGGCCGTGCGGCGGAGGAGGCGCAGGCCCTGTTCGACGCCGTCGAGGCCCGGGTCCGCGCGCTGCCCGAGGACGACCGCCCGCGGCTGCTGGCGTACGGCGAGAGCCTCGGGTCCTACGGCTCGGAGAGCGTGTACACGTCGCTGGCGGACATCCGCGAGCGCACCGACGCCGTGCTGTGGGTCGGCCCGCCGAACTCCAACGACGTGTGGCGCGCGCTGGTCCAGCGCCGCGACCCGGGCACTCCGGAGACCCTGCCGGTGTACGCCAGCGGGCTGGTCGTCCGGTTCGCCGACGAGGACGGCGACGTCGACGTCCCGGCGACCCCGTGGGAGGACCCCCGGGTCCTGTACCTGCAGCACCGGTCCGACCCGATCGTGTGGTGGGCGCCCGGGCTGCTGGTGGAGCGCCCCGACTGGCTCGCCGAGCCCGCGTCCGGGCGCAGCGGCCCGACGATGACCTGGTACCCGGTGGTCTCGTTCTGGCAGCTGACGTTCGACCTGGTCAACGCCAAGTCCGTCCCGGACGGGCACGGGCACAACTACGACCGGCAGCTCGCGCCGGCCTGGGCGGCCGTGGCCGCGCCCGAGGGCTGGGACGACGCGGACACCGCGCAGGTCGAGCAGGCGCTCGCGGACGCGGGCTGACCCGCGGGCGTCAGCCCGGGATGCTCCGGGGGTCGTGCCCGTAGCTGTTCTTCTCGTGCACCTGCCCGTCGAGGCCGTGCACGTGGTGCTCGAGCTGCCGGGTGAGCGCGATCTCGCGACCCGCCGCGACCGCCGGCTCCTTGGTCCCGTAGGAGTCGCCCTCCTGCACGCCGCCCACCTCGTTGCGCCACGCGCCGTCCCGGTGGACGGTGTGCACGCCGTTGCCCTCGCTCACGCTGACCTCCTCGCGTCGTCGGACCAGCAGTCTCACCCGACGGCGCCGCTGCGGCACGTCGGTCGCTCCGGGGCGAGGATGGCCGCATGGGAGACACACGCACGGTGGCGGTGCTCGGCACCGGGATCATGGGCGCGGCGATGGCCCGCAACCTGCTGCGCGCGGGGCACGACGTGCGGGTCTGGAACCGCAGCGCCGCGAAGGCCGAGCCGCTCGCCGAGGACGGCGCGACCGTCGCCACGACGCCGGCGGAGGCCGTCGCGGGCGCGGCGGTCGTGCTGACGATGCTGCACGACGGCGCCGCCGTCGCCGAGGTGATCCGGCAGGCGGGTCCCGGGCTGCGGCCCGGCGCGGCGTGGCTGCAGTCGACGACGGTCGGCGTCGACGACGCCCCGGCCCTCGCCGCGCTCGCCGGGGAGCTCGGCGTGACGTACTACGAGGCGCCGGTGTCGGGCACGCGTCAGCCCGCCGAGGCGGGGAAGCTCGTCGTCATCGCCGCCGGGCCGGTCGACGGGCGCGACGTCGTGGCCCCGGTGCTCGACGCGATCGGCGCCCGCACGGTGTGGACGGGCGAGGACGGCGCCGCCGGCTCGGCCACCCGGCTGAAGCTCGTGGTCAACAGCTGGGTCATCACCGTCGCCAACGCCGCGGGGGAGGTGCTCGGGCTCGCCGGCGCGCTCGACGTCGACCCGGAGCGGTTCTTCGAGGTGCTCGCGGGCGGGCCGCTGGACACGCCGTTCCTCCGGGCCAAGGCCGACCTGGTCCGCGAGGACCGGCTCAGCCCGGCGTCCTTCGCCGTCGGCACGTCGCGGAAGGACGCGCACCTGATCGTCGAGGCCGCCCGGGAGCGCGGGCTGCGCCTGGACGGTGCGGAGGCGTTCGCCGCCCGCCTCGACCGCGCGGCGGACCAGGGCCGCACGGACGAGGACATGGCGGCGACGTTCCACACCAGCGTCACGCCCTGACGGCCTCCGGACGGGCGAGCGGCGCGCCGGCACCCAGCGCGAGGCGAGCGAACCGCTCGCCCATCAGCCGGTGCGTCGCCGCGTCGGGGTGCAGCGCGTCGGGCAGCGGGTGCGCGGCCTCGTCCGCCGGGCCGTACAGCTCGCGCCCGTCCAGGTACGCGATCCGCGGGTCGTCGGCCTGCCGCTGCGCCACGACGCCCGCCAGCTGCTCCCGGATCACCTCGAGGGTGAGCCGGCCCGCCGGCACCTCCGCCGGGTCGCCGGTCGCCAGGAACCGGGCCGTGCCGGTGCCGAGCGACGCCGGGTCGATCGCTCCCGGGCCGGGGGTGCGCTCGTGGATCGGGCACAGGATCGGCGAGACCACCAGCAGCGGGGCGTCGGGGTGCCCGTCGCGGATCGTGTCGAGGAACCCGTGCACGGCCGGGACGAACGCCCGCAGCCGCATGGCGTCGGAGTTCACGACGTTGATGCCGATCTTCACGCTGATCAGGTCCGCCGGGGTGTCCCGCACCGTCCGGGCCGTCATCGGGTCGAGCAGCATGCCGCCGCCGAACCCGAGGTTCACCAGCTCGACCCCTGCGGCCGCCGCGGCGACGGCCGGCCAGGTGCCGAGCGGCGTCGCGGCGTTCGACCCGTGGCTGATGCTGCTCCCGTGGTGCAGCCACACCGGGCGGCCGTCGGCGGGTGCCGGCGCGGCGGGGGCGTCGGCGCGCAGCGCCACCAGCTCGGTCAGCTCGTTGTGCGGCAGCCAGATCTCGACGGTCTTGTCCCGGTCGGGCAGGCCGGCGAACGTCACGGTGCCGGGCGCGCCGGGCCGGACCGCGCGCGCACCCGTCCGCAGGTCGATCTCGAGCGCGTCGCCACCGCGCACGACGCCCTCCGCCGTGCGCTCGCCGTCGACGACCAGCTCGTAGACGCCGTCCGGCCGGGCCGGGGCGCCCAGGTAGACGATCTTCGTGGGGCGGGTGGTCAGCGCGAGCACCGTCGCGCGGGTGCGCAGCACCAGGCGGACGCCCGACGGCTGCGCCTCGGCCATCATCAGCTGCGGGTCCGGGTACTGGCGGCGGGCCCACGCGGGCAGCCGGTGCGGGCGGACGCCGTCGGCGGTGCGCTCGAGCTCGGCGGCGCCGCGGACCAGGTCGTCGGTCAGGGGGATGTCGTGGGTGGTCATGGTTCTCGATCCGTCGGTAGCGGGGTCAGGGGGCGGGCCAGTGCCGGAGGGCGGCGTCGAGCGCGTCGGTCATCCGGCGCCACGACACCTCCGGGTCGGGTGTGGAGTGGTCGAGCCCGCCGTTCGCCTGCAGCCGGACGAACCCGTTGACGGTGCTGCCGACCAGCCGCACGGCGTGCGCCTCCTCGTCCGGGGGAAGCCCGTAGCCGTGCAGCGCGCCGCGCATCAGCGCCGACACCCGGGTGCCCGCGGCGCCCGCCTGCGCGAAGTCCACCCGCACCTGGGTGGCGGCCCAGCGCCCGGGGTGGGCGTCGGCGTAGCCGCGGACGGCCTCGACCAGCGCGCCGACGGCGTCGCGACCCGACCGGCCGGCCAGGGCGAGCGCCAGGCGGTCTCCGAGCTCCTCGAGCGCCCGGACGCTGATCCGGGTGCGCAGGTCGTCCGTGCCGCGGACGTGCGAGTAGAGGCTCGCCGGCTGCACCCCGAGGCGGCGGGCCAGCTCCGAGACGGTGACCTGCTCGAGGCCGACGGCGTCCGCGAGGTCGACGGCGGCGTCGGTCACGGCGTCGACGGTCAGTCCGGCACGTGCGGCCACGGGAGTGCTCCTTGTCTACAGGGTTCGTCGTGCAGCCTACACCTCGTAGACAGGGCTCTGCGCCGAGGTCGGTGGTGGCCGGGCGCGATCTCGGCGGGAAGCGCCGATCTCGGCGAACTCGCACCGCGGCCGGGGCGTCGCTGTAGCGTCGGGACCGGGTCGGCCGGCAGGTCGGCCGCCGGTCGGGACCTGGAGGGACCGTGTTCGGGCTCAAGCCGTGGCACGTCGTGGCCGCCGCGCTCGTGGTGCTCGCGATCGTCGCCGTCGTCGCGCTCGTGGCGGTCGCCGTGCGCGCCTACCGGCGCTGAGCCGGCCCGGTCCCCGTCCCGATCCGCACCGGCCACCTGGAGGCCCCCATGAGCTACCGCGCCACGATCCTCGCCACCGGAGGCACGACCACCGGCATCCCGGTGCCGGAGGAGGTGATGGCGGCGCTCGGCGGCGGCGGCCGACCGAAGGTCGTCGTGACCATCGGGTCGTTCACGTACACCACGACCGTCGGCACCCGCGGCGGGCAGCGCCTCCTCCCGCTCAGCAGCGACCGTCGCCGGGAGTCCGGGCTGGCGGCGGGCGACGACGTCGAGGTCGACCTGGTGCTCGCCCCGGCGGGCTGACCGCCGGCCGCTTGACGCGGGCGGTGGGCCACGCCGAGACTGAGCGCGGAGTTGAAACGCTTCAGTCCGCGCTCTGGCGTGCGGGCCCCCGATCACCGCCGATCGACAGGAGTACCGCCCCGATGAAGACCACCCCCACCGCGACGAGGGTGCGCTTCGAGCACCACGCACCCGGCCGGCTCGGCATCGGGGAGGTCCGCCCCCGCCTCTCCTGGCAGGTGGCGGAGGCCGCGCCCGGCTACCGCCAGCGGGCGGCCCGGGTCGAGGTGACGCTCGGGCTCCCGGGCCACGCGACGGAGACGACCGTCCACGACCTCGACGGCCCGGACCAGGTGCTGGTGCCGTGGCCGGCGCGGCCGCTGCGGTCGCGGGAGCGCGCCGTGGTCCGCGTGCAGGTCGCCGGTGACGACGGCTGGGGGGCGTGGAGCGAGCCCGGCACGGCGGAGGCCGGGCTGCTGGAGCCCGGCGACTGGTCGGCGTCGTTCGTGGGACCGGCGTGGGTGGAGCCGCACGACGACCTGCGGCGCCCGGCGCGGGTCCGCTGCGAGGTCGACCTGCCCGGCGACGTCGTCAGCGCCCGCCTCTACCTGTCGGCCCACGGGCTCGCGGAGGCGGAGATCAACGGCCGCCGGGTCGGTGACGAGGAGCTGACACCGGGCTGGACGAGCTACCACCACCGCCTGCGCTACGCGACGTTCGACGTGACCGACCTGGTGCGCCCCGGGAGGAACGCGATCGGCGTGTGGCTGGGCGACGGCTGGTGGCGCGGGCGGCTGGCCTTCGAGGGCGGGCGGCGCGACCGGTACGGCGACGACCTGGCCGCACTGGTGCAGCTGGAGGTGACGACGGCCGACGGCGCGCGCCGGACGGTCGCGAGCGACGGTGCCTGGACCGCGGCGTGCGGCCCGATCCGGTGGAGCAGCCTCTACGACGGCGAGGAGTTCGACGCCCGGCTGCACGACCCGGCGTGGTCGACGCCGGGCCACGACGACCCGGCCGCCACCCCGGTGCGCGTGCAGCCGCTGGACCCGGCCGTGCTGGTCGCCCCCGACGGGCCGCCGGTCCGGGCCGTCGAGGAGCTGCACCCGGTCACGGTCGAGCGCCGCGGGGTCGGCCGGTACCTGCTGGACTTCGGGCAGAACCACAGCGGCCGGCTGCGGATCACCGTCGACGGCCCGCGCGGCACGACGGTGACGCTCCGGCACGCCGAGGTGCTGCAGGACGGCGACCTGTACACCCGCACGCTGCGGCAGGCGGCCGCGACCGACCGCGTCACGCTCGCCGGCGACGGGCCGGCCACCTGGGAGCCGCGGTTCACCGTGCACGGCTACCGGTACGCGGAGGTCTCCGGCTGGCCGGGCGAGCTGCGGCCCGGCGACGTGGTCTCGCGGGTGCTGCACTCCGACCTGGAGCGCACGGGGTGGTTCCGCTCGTCGCACGCCCAGGTCGACCGGCTGCACGAGAACGTCGTGTGGAGCCTGCGGTCGAACGTCGTCGACGTGCCCACCGACTGCCCTCAGCGCGACGAGCGGCTCGGCTGGACCGGTGACCTGCAGGTCTTCGCCCCGACGGCGGCGTTCCTGTTCGACGTGACCGGTTTCCTCGCGTCGTGGCTGCAGGACCTCGCCGCCGAGCAGCGGGACCTCGGCTGGCTGCCGCTGTGGATCCCGTACACGCCGCAGGGCCCCTGGGCCGACCTGGCCGACGACCCGGTCGCGGTGTGGGGCGACGTCGCCACGCTGACCCCGGCGGTGCTGCACGAGCGCACGGGCGACCTCGAGGTCCTGCGCCGGCAGTACGACAGCGGGCTGCGCTGGCTCCGGCACTGCGAGCAGCACACCCGCGACGGCCTGGTGCACGGCACGACGCAGCTGGGCGACTGGCTGGACCCGACCGCGCCGCCGGACGACCCGATGAAGGCCGCCACCAGCCCCGAGCTGGTCGCCACGGCCTACCTCGCGCACTCGGCGCGCACGCTCGCCGGGACGGCCCGGCTGCTGGGCGACGAAGCCGAGGCCGACCGGCTGGAGACGCTGGCCGCGACGACGGCCGCCGCGTTCGCCGCCGCCTACCTCGACCCGCGGTCGCCGGACCACCAGGAGACCCAGACGGCCCTGGCGCTGACGACGGTGATCGGCCTCTGGCCCGACGCGGCGGCGCGCGACGCCGGCACCGCGCGGCTCGCCGCCCTGGTCGAGGAGTCGGGCGGGCGGATCGCGACCGGGTTCGCCGGCACCCCGCAGGTGACCGAGGCGCTCACGACGGGGGACCAGGTCGAGGCGGCGTACCGGCTGCTGGAGTGCACCGAGGACCCGTCGTGGCTCTCCACCGTCGGGATGGGCGCGACCACCATCTGGGAGCGCTGGGACAGCATGCTGCCCGACGGCACCGTGAACCCGGGGGAGATGACGTCGTTCAACCACTACGCCCTGGGCGCCGTCGCGGACTGGCTGCACCGGGTGGTCGCCGGCCTGGCGCCGGCCGAGCCGGGGTACCGGACCATCGCGTTCGCGCCGCGCCCCGGCGGCTCGTTCACCAGCGCCGGCGCCACGCACCTGACCCCGTACGGGGAGGCGGCCGTCGACTGGCGCCTGGAGGGCGGCGAGCTGGCCGTGGAGGTGCTGGTCCCGGTGGGCGCGCGCGGCGTCGTGCGGCTGCCGGGGCACGACCCCGTCGAGGTCGGCCACGGGCGGCACGCGCTGCGCGTGGCCCGGCGCTAGGAGCGCGCGGTCGACATCCGCGGGACGAGCTGCGGCGTCAGCACGACGCGCTGGTGCACGTGCTCGTCCCGCGGCTGCGCCATCTCCTCCAGCAGCAGCCGCATCGACTCGACGCCCATCTCGTAGGCGCGCATCCGCACGGTGGTGAGGGTCATCCCGCAGTCGGGGGCGGACCAGTTGTCGTCGCAGCCCAGCACGGCGATCTCGCCGGGCACGTCGATCCCGCGGGCCGACAGCTCGCCGACCAGGCCGGCGGCGAGCAGGTCCGTCACGGCGATGATGCCGTCGGGGCGGGTGGCGGGGCCGCGGCCGGAGAGGGCCGCGGCGACCTTCACCCCGTCGGCGGCGGTCAGCTCGTCCGCGAGGACCTCCTCGTACTGCACCTCTCCGCCGAGCGCCGTGATCGCCCGCCGCACGCCCTGCCGCCGCAGCGCGACGGGCTGGGCACCGGGCCGGGAGAAGACGTAGGCGATGCGCCGGCAGCCCTGCTCGGCGAGGTGCATCGCGGCGAGGTAGCCGACCTGCTCGTTGTCCACGACGACGCGGCACGAGTCGGCGGTGCCGGGGTCGTAGTTCATCAGCACGACCGGGCGACCGCGGGCGGTGAACCGGGCCATCTGCTCGGCGGAGTCCTGCATCGGCGCGAGGAGGAGCCCGGCGACGCGCGCCTCGTCGAAGGTGTCGACGTTCGCCGACTGCACGGCGTAGTCGTCGTCGCTGCCGGTGATGAGCACGCTGAGCCCGGCATCCCGTGCGCGGGCCTGCGCACCGCGGGCGGCCTCGGAGAACAGCGAGTTGCCGAGGTCGATCACGACCAGGCCGATGCTCCGGGACCCGCCCTGCGCGAGCGACCGGGCGTTGGCGTCCCGCACGAACCCGAGCTCGGCGATGGCCTGCTGCACCCGCTCCCGCGTCGCGGGGCTGACCTTCTGCGGGTGGTTGAGCACGTGGGAGACGGTGCCGGTGGACACCCCGGCGCGCGCCGCCACGTCGGTCAGGCGCGCCACGCGCCGTGCCGGCCTCGCGCTCATCCCCGGTGTCGTCCTCCCGCAGGTGCCCGTGGGCGGGCAGTGAAATGGTTCATCGTACCCACGGGCCACCGGGCGCGGCGTCAGCCCTTCACGGCCCCGGACGTCATCCCGGCCACGATCTGCCGGTTGAAGAAGATGTACATCGCCAGCGGCGGCAGGGTGATGAGCAGGACGTCCATGAACAGCAGGTTCCACTGGTTCAGGCCCTGGGACTGGAAGTTGTACAGCGTCAGCTGCACCGTCGCGTTGTCCTGCCCGGGCAGGAAGTAGAGGGCGTAGGTGAAGTCGTTGAACACCGTCACCGCCTGCACCACGACCACGGTCACCATCACCGACTTGAGCAGCGGGAAGATCACCGAGAAGAACAGCCGGGTCGGCCCGGCGCCGTCGATCAGCGCGGCCTCGTCGAGCTCGCGGGGGATCGTGGAGACGAACGCCCGGAAGAGCAGGACGCAGAACGACAACCCGAACGCGACGTGCACGGCGATCAGGCCGGCCATGGTCTTGAACAGGCCGATGCCGTCGAGGACCCAGATCGTCGGGACGACCGCCGGCGGGATGATCAGGCCGGCCAGCACGAGGCCGTTGACCACCGGGTTCCAGCGGCTGCGCCGGCGCTGCACGACGTAGCCGACCATCGCGGCCAGCACGGTCATGATCGCGACGGACGCGACGGTCAGCACCGTCGAGTTCCAGAACGCGCGCACCAGGATCGAGTCGTTGCTCTCCAGCACGGCCCGCATGTTCTCGACGAACGCCCACTCGGTGGGCAGCGAGAACTGCAGCAGCGACGCCTCCTGCTGCGACTTCGAGGCCGTCAGGAGGATGAACACGAACGGGACCACGAACACGATCGCGCTGAGCACGATCGAGACGGACCCGAGGACGACGCCCTTGCGCCTCACGACTCCACCTCCTTGCGGTTGAGCCAGCGCGAGAGCGGGAAGATGATCACGGCGATGACGACGAACAGCACGACGTTCCCCGCCGTCGACAGGCCGTAGAAGCCCGCCTGGTACTGCTTGTAGATCACGGAGCCGATGACGTCGCTGGTGAAGCCCGGGCCGCCGCGGGTCATCGTCCAGATCAGGTCGAACGAGCGCAGGCCGCCGATGAGCGACAGCAGCACGACCGTCACGGTGGCGGGCCGCGCGAGCGGGAGCGTGATGCTCCGGAAGTTCTGCCAGGCGCTCGCGCCGTCCACGCGGGCGGCCTCGTAGTACTCCTGCGGGATCGCGACGATGCCGGCGATGTAGATGAGCGTGGCCAGCCCGACGCCCTTCCAGACGTCGACCAGCGCGACGGAGAACAGGGCCAGGGCGGGGTCGGTGAGCCAGCCCGGGCCGGTCGCGCCGAACCACGAGATCACCTGGTTGACCAGGCCGTCGAACGGGTCGAGCAGCACCTTGAAGGTGACGCCGACGCCGATGGTGCTGACCAGGACCGGGAAGAACACCACGGACCGCAGGTAGCCGCGGGCGATGATCTGCGAGGTCAGCAGCACCGCCAGCCCGAGGCCCAGCACGACCTTCAGCCCGGAGGTGAGCACGGCGTAGACGAAGGTGTTGACGAAGCCCGTCACCAGCGCCGGCTCGCGGAAGAACTGCACGAAGTTGTCCAGGCCGATGAACTCGGACTCGAACAGGTCCCAGCGCGTCAGCGCGAAGTAGAACGACGCGAGCGTCGGGACGACGAACAGGACCAGGTAGAAGACCCCGGCCGGGATGAAGAACCAGGTGGGGTAGGGGCTGCGGGCGCCGGCCCGCTGCGGTCCGGTCCCGGTGCGGCGACCGCGGGTGGCGTCGCTGAGCGCGGGGCGCACGAGTGTCATGGGCTCTCCTTCGAGGGCGGCAGAGCCCGCACCGACGCGTCGGCGTGCGGTGCGGGCCCGGTCGGGTGCGGCGACGGGCTCCGTCCTACCAGTCCAGGCCGAGCTGCTGGGCCTGCTTCACGACGTCCTCGTCGTAGAGGGCCGCGCCGTCGGCCGCGCTGCGGATGCCGGAGCCGACCTCGACCGTGATCTGCTCGAGGGCCGGGCCCTTGATCGGCGACAGGAACTCCAGCGCCAGGCCGGTGTCGCCGCTGTCGAAGTACGGCTGCATGTCCGACACGATCGCCGGCACGTCGTCGGGGAGGTCGCAGCCGTCGACCACGAACGGCCCGCCGAGCGTCGAGACCTCGGCCTGCACGGCGCAGCTGTCCGGCGACACCAGCCACGCGAGGAACTCCTTGGCGGCCTCCAGCTGGGCACCCTCGGTCGACGTCGGGATGTAGGTGCCGTTCGGCATCCAGACGGTCAGCCCGTTGGCGTCGCCGTCGGAGCCGGGCAGCGGGAAGACGCCGATCGACTCGGCCGCCTCCGGGTAGTTCTCCCCGATGGCGCTCGCGACGTTGCCCGTGAGCATCGGGTAGTGCGCGGCCTCGCCGGCGGTGAGCATCCGCACGCCGTCGTCGTAGGTCGCGGACGCGAAGTCCTCGTTCAGCAGGCCGGCGGCCTGGACCTCCTCGAGGTGCTCGAACCCGGCCAGCGCGGGCTCGTCGGCGAACTTCGCGTCGCCCGCGGTGTACGCCTCGGCCCAGCCGGGCTCGGCCGCCTCCACGTTGTAGAAGTCGCCGAGCACCGGCACCTGCGAGGTCCACGTGTCGCCGTAGGTCTGCACGACCGCCACCAGCCCGGCGTCCTGGATCGCCTGGTTGTTGGCCATGTAGTCGTCCCACGTGGTGGGGACCTCCAGGCCGAGGTCGGCGTAGATGTCCTTGTTGTAGACGACCGCGCCGGCGAACGAGGCGCCCACCGGGGCGCCGTAGAGGCCCTGGTCCGTGGACACGACGGTCGTGAAGTTGTCGTCGAGGGTGTCCGCCCACGGCTCGTCGGTGAGCGGCACGAGGTTCTGGTCCGGCTTGAGCGCCTGGAACAGCGAGCCGGAGTTGTACCAGAACAGGTCGTTCATCTCCCCGGTCGCCAGCCGGGTCTTGATCAGGTTGTCGCCCTCCGAGCCGGCGGGGTGCGTCTCCACCTCGACCGTGACGTCGGGGTTCTCCTCGGCGTAGGCCGCGATGAGGCCGTTCCAGAGCTCTACGGAGGAGGGCGTGCTGTCGATGTAGACGGAGAGCGTCGTGGCCTCGCCGTCGCCGCCGTCACCGCCCTCGCCGGACCCGCCGCATCCGGTCAGGACGAGTGCGGCGGCGAGCGACGTCGCGCCCACTGCTGAGAGCCGGGTTCCCACGTTCACGCTTTACCTCCTCGTAAAGGCGCCGGGTCGTCGTCGTCCCGGCGAGTGCTTGAACCGTTTCAGTGCTGCGGCGAGGCTAGAACAGGCCGAGAGGGGTGTCAACAGTCCGGCGGAGCCGGGGACGCAGTCCGGCGAATCTGCGGCGGAACCGTGCTTGACGGGGTCGCGGCCGTGCGAGGACGATGCGGCGCGACGGTGTTGAAGCGATTCATGCACGTCACCCCGCCGAATCCACCCCCCGTCAGCGAGGACGCCCGTGCTCCACCCGCCCGCCGTCGCCCCGGTCCCTGCGACCACGGGCGAGATCCTCGCCCGGGCGCGCGCCGCGGGCCCCGACGTGTACCCGGACGACGTCCCCGTCGCCGGGGACGTGACGTGGCACCACCGCGACGGCGACGTCGCCCGCGGGCTGCTGCGGCACCTGGTGGCCGAGGCGTCCGCCGCGCACCGCTACGTCGACTACCCGGCCACCGGGGCGCCGCCGGCTGCCTCGGTGGTGTTCCGGTTCCGCGCGACGGGCGACGGGGCCGTCCGGCTGTCGACGTCCGGTCCCGCCCGGCTGCGGACGGGGGAGGCCGACCGCCCGCTGCCCGCGCTGGAGCCGGTCGTGCTGACGCTCCGCACCGGCGACGTCGTCGAGCTGGACGTCGGGTCGCCCGACGACGGGGCGGCGGCCGTCGGGGTCCGCCACGGGTCCGTCCCCGGTGCGTGGACCTGCCGGACGGAGGACACCGGCGCGTGGGCCCCCACCGAGCCGCGGCGCGCCGGGCCCCTGCCGCCGCACGCGACCGGTGAGGGCGTCGTCGAGGTGCCCCTCACGGAGGTCCGGCCCGGTCTGCACGCCGTACCCGCGCCCGGCCTGGGCCGGGTCGTCCTGCGCGTCGAGCCGGCGGCGGGGGAGCCCGTGGTCGTGACCGGGGAGACGGTGGCCGAGGCGACGGCGGACCCGGCCGACGGCGAGTCGCGGTACGACCTCGACCCGCGCGGCGACGGCACCTGGGCCACCCGGCACCGCCTCGGGTTCCGCTACGTGTCCGTCCGCGGCGTCACCGCGCCGGACGTCCGGGCCGAGCTCCACCTGCGTGCCGCACCCCGCCGCGGCGCGTTCGTGTGCGACGACGACCGCCTCAACCGCATCTGGGCGACGGGCGCCTTCACGCTGCGCAGCTGCCTGCAGGGGCTGCTGGTCGACGGGATCAAGCGGGACCGGCTGCCGTGGGCGGGCGACCTCGCGCTCGCGGTGGCGCCGATCGCCTACGGGTTCGGCGACGCCGCGGTGGTCCGCGACTCCCTGCGCGCGCTGGGTCACCCGCGCACGCCGCACGTCAACGGCATCGCCGACTACTCGCTGTGGTGGGTCGTCGCGCACGAGCTGCACCACCGGCACTGGGGCGACGACGCGTTCCTCGCGACGCAGGCGCCGGCGGTGCACGACCTGCTGACGCGGCTCACCGGGGAGACCGACGGACGGGGGCTGCTGCGACCCCGGCCCGCGGGCGAGGTGTTCCCGGGCGCCGCACCCACGGGCGTGTTCATCGACTGGGGCGTCCAGCACGAGCAGGGCCGCGACCCCACCGCGCTGCAGGTGCTGTGGTGGTGGGCGCTCGCCGCCGGCGCGCGGGTGCTCGCGCTCGCGGACCACCCCGCGGCTCAGGGCTGGGCCGCCCGGGCGGACCGGCTGCGGCCGCTGCTCGGGTCCGCCGGTCCGCTGCGCACCTACGTCGACGGGGACAGCGCCCCGGACCCGTACGCGACGCTCCTGGCCGTGCACGCGGGGCTGTACGAGGGCGCCGTGCCGGACGGGGCCCGGCGGACGGTCCTCGGCGGCACGTTCGGCACGCCCTCGATGGCGGCGCTGGCGCTGCGGGCCCTGACCGGTGAGCACGCGCCGGCGGCGGTCCGCCGGATCGCCGACCGCTGGGGCGCGATGCTCGACGCGGGAGCGCTCACGTTCTGGGAGGAGCTGCCGGGCGGCGCGGGCCCGGACACGGCGATGTACGGGCGGCCGTTCGGCCGGAGCCTCTGCCACGGGTGGGCCGCGGGGCCGGTCGCCGCGCTGCCGGAGCTGGTGCTGGGCCTGCGCCCGACGTCGGCGGGCTGGCGCACCGCGGTGGCGTCGCCGTCGCTCGGCGACCTCCGGTGGGCGGCCGCCGTCGTCCCGGTGCCCGGAGGGGACCTCGCGGTCACCGCGGAGGCATCCGGCCGGGTCGTCGTGGACGTGCCCGACGGGCACGTGCTCGACGTCGCCGGGCAGCGGGTCGCCGGGCCGCGGCGCGCGGAGCTGCGCGTCGAGGTGGACCGCTCCTAGGTCAGACCGCGCACTCGCACACGAGGTTCCACTCGACGACCTGGTCGCCCTCGTCGGGCCGCGCCCACGCCTCGGCCTCCGCCCGCGAGCCGAACCGGCGGCCGGCCAGCCGGCCGTTGGCCAGCAGCACGCCGACCTCGATCTGGGTGCGCGGGTCGTCGACGTCGACCGCCGGTACCGCCTGCTGCACGCTCATGCCGCTGCTCCTCGCCGTCGTCGTCAGGTCCACCCGGTGCAACCCCCGGCGGGCGCCGGGTAGTCCCGGGCGTCCTCAGCCCCGGCCGTCCAGGGCGAAGCCGAGCACCCGGTCGTCCGACGGCCCCGGGGCACCGCGGCCGTCGGTGTTCCCCGTGACGACCCACAGCCGGCCGTCGGGCGCCACCGCGACGTCCCGCAGCCGGCCGTACTCCCCGGCGTGGAGGTCCCGCGACGTGACCGGGTCCGCCGTCGGGACCGCGCGCAGCACCGCGCCCTTGAGGTTGGCGATCAGCAGCGTGCCGTCGACGTAGGCCATGCCGCTGGGGCTCGCCGCGTCCGGCGTCCACTGCTGCACCGGGTCGGTGAACCCCTCGGCACGGGCGATCCCCTCCACCTCGGGCCAGCCGTAGTTCCCGCCCGGGGTGATCACGTTCAGCTCGTCCCACGTGTCCTGGCCGAACTCGGTCGCGTAGAGCGTCCCGTCCTCGTCCCACGCCAGTCCCTGCGGGTTCCGGTGGCCGAGGCTGAGCACGAGCGAGCCCGGGCGGGGGTTGTCGTCCGGCACGTCGCCGTCGGGCGTCATCCGGAGGATCTTCCCGGCGAGCGACCCCGGGTCCTGCGCGTCGGCCGGGCGGCCCGCGTCGCCGGTCGTCGCGTAGAGCATCCCGTCCGGGCCGAACGCGAGCCGGCCGCCGTCGTGGTGCGCCGCCGCGGGGATGCCCTCGAGCACCGGCTCGCGGGCGCCCAGGCCGAGCGAGCCCGGCACGCCGGTCAGCGGGAACCGGTCGATCCGGTTGCCCGCCCGGGTCGTCGCGTACGTGTACAGGCGGTCCGCGTCGTCCACCGCGATGCCCAGCAGCCCGCCCTCGCCGCCCGGTGCGACGTCGGGGACGGTGCCGACCACCCGCGTGCCGCCGTCCGCGGTCAGCTCCAGCACCTCCCCGCGGTCACGGGTGCTCACCAGGGCGGTGCCGCCGTGGAACGCCACCGACCAGGGCACGTCCAGGCCGGTGGCGACCTCGACGGGCGACCCGGCCGGGGTCGCGACGCCGGTGGCCGGCGGTGCCGCCGGGGGTGCCGCCGCCGGTGGCGGGCTGCAGGCGCCCGCCAGCACGGCCAGCACGAGCACGACCGGCCAGTGCCGGCGTCGGTCGGCGGCCACGGCACCTCCGGGTGCTCGGTGAGGACGGACTAGTCGAGCAGCCCCACGACGTAGCCGACGAACAGCAGCAGGGCGACGGCCACCACCGCGCCGACGATCCCGTAGACCACCCAGTTGGTCCGCCGCCCGGGCAGGTCCGGCTCCTGGAACGCCGCGCCGGACGTGCTGGACTCCCCGGGCGGCGTGTCGCCGGGCGCGACCCCGCCGCCGGGCTCGAGGCCGGGGGTGTTCGACGGGTCCGGGTCGGGGCTGGGGGTGCTCACGCGCGGCCTCCGGGGGTGCGGGCAGGAGTCCGCGGCGGCGCGGCCGCGGACGGGCTGACCACGCCACGGTAGGCACGCCCGTCCCGTGCGGCGACCGGGGGCGCCCTGCGCGCCCCGGGTCTAGCGTGGAGCGCGACGGTGGTCGGCACGACGAGGGGGTCAGCATGTCGGACAGCGAGACCGGGAGCGTCACGGGAACCCCGGACAAGGACTACAACCTCATCTGGTTCGCGGAGGCCTGCCTGAGCAACGTCCTGCGGCTGGAGCAGTACATCCAGGACGCCGACCGGGCGGGCGACACGGAGCTGGCGGACTTCTTCCGCAGGGCGCAGGCGGAGAGCCGCAAGGGGGCGGAGCAGTCGAAGTCGATGCTCGCGCACCGGCTGCAGGCCTGAGGGCGTCGGACGCGGACGCCGCCCGGTCCGGCGCACCGCCGGTCCGGGCGTCGCGTCCGCGCTCGGCCGCGCGGGCGGGTGGTCAGACGCCGCGCGTGCGGATGAGCTCCGCGACCTCCTGGACCAGGCGGTCCATGCCGACCAGCGCCTCGCGGTCCCACGGGTCGACGGCGTCCGCGTACAGGTTCAGCGCGATCGTCGTGTCGCCGTCGACCATCGCCGGCAGCGCGGCGGCCGACCGGAAGCCCTGCTCGACCGCGGCCGCCTTCCAGCCCGGCCACCGCTCCTCCGCCAGCACGTCGGTCACGATCTCGCCGCGCAGCTGCTGGATCGCGACGACGCACGGCCCTTCACCCGTCTCGACCTCGACGGCGTCGCAGAGCGCGGCCCGGGGCGCGCTGCTCGCGACGTACTCGAGCAGGTGGTGGCGACGCAGGATGATGCTGCACTCGGTCGGCACGCCGACGCGCTCGGCGGCCTCGCGGGCGTAGGCGTCGAGGAAGGCGTAGGCCTCGTCGCGCTCCGGGTACTGCGTCACGGCTGGACCTCCGGGCTGGCTGGGGATCGCACTTTCTCACACGCGCGGCGGCAGCGAGGAATCCGTCAGCCGCCGGTGGACTCGCGGACGATCACGCGGGGCGTCACGGTCTCGACGCCCCCGGCGTCCCGGCCGTCGAGCGAGGCGAACAGCCGCTCGGCCGCGCGTCGCCCCATGGCCTGGAAGTTCATGTCGATGCTGGTCAGCGCGGGCCGGCACCCGGCGATCATCGGCTCCCAGTTGTCGAACCCGATGACGGCGACGTCGTCCGGCACCCGCACGCCGCGGTCGTGCAGCGCGTCGAGCACGCCGCGGGCGATCTGGTCGCTGCCGCAGACGACGGCGTCGACGTCCTGGTCCAGCAGCGCCGTCGCGCTGGACCGGCCCCACGCCTCCGACCACGAGCCGTACCGCACCGGGCCGACGCGCTCGAGCCCGTGCGCGGCCAGCGCGGCGTCGGCGCCCGCGGCGCGGTCGGTCGCGGCGGCGTAGGTGATGTCCCCGGAGACGTGGGCGATCCGGCGCCGCCCGGTGGCGATCAGGTGCTCGACCGCGATCCGGCCGGCGGTGACGTTGTCCGGGACCACCGACACGTCCGCGGGATCGGTGGACGGGGCGTAGGTGTAGACGACCGGGACGGGCAGGTCGTGGCCGAGCGGCGGGCGGGCGTCGGTCTGCGAGCCCACGACGATCAGCCCGTCGACCCGCCGGCCGAGCAGCGTGGCGAGGTGGTGCTGCTCGCGGATCGCGTCGCCGCGGGAGTCGCAGAGCAGGACGCTGGCACGGCCCGCGCCGAACGCGTCCTCGGCGCCCATGAGGATCGGCAGCGAGAACCGGCCCTCCAGGTCGTGGGTCAGGAGGCCGACGGTGCCCGTGCGGCCGTCGAGGATCGCCCGGGCGAGCGCGTTGGGCGTGAAGGAGAGCCGCTCCGCCACGTCGAGCACGCGGCGGCGCGTGTCGGGGCTGACCTCGGCCTTGCCGTTGATCGCCTTGGACGCGGTCGCCACGGAGACGCCGGCGAGCTGCGCGACGTCGCGCAGCGTGACCTGGCGCCGCCCGGGTGCGTCGGTGCTCATGGATCCCCCTCGTGCGGTCGACGGCGGTCAGCGTACGACGAAAACGATGCGCCCCGGCACCCCGTTGACGACCGGTGCGGTCCGCTGCTAGCGTCACCGAAAAGGGTTTCGGCGACTTTCGGCGAGACCCCGGTTCCAGCGATGGTCGGGCACCGAGGCCCGCCACCGACCGCACTCGACGAGGAGACCGGTCCGCATGAAGGCACGACGCACACCCCTGATCGCCCTGGCCGCCGCGGGCGCCCTCGGGCTCGCCGCCTGCTCGGGTGGCACCTCCGCCGGCGGCGACGCCGGCGGATCGACCTCCGGGGCGGAGGGCGGCGGCGACGGCGTCGTCACCGTCTGGCACTACTTCTCCGACCCCAACCAGGTCGCGCTCATGGACGCGTACAAGGAGAAGTTCGAGTCCGAGAGCGACGCGACGGTCGAGAACGTCTACGTCCCGTACGACCAGATGAACTCCAAGCTGGTCTCCGCCGCCGGTGCGGGCACCGGGCCCGACGTCGTGGTGTTCAACGGCGCCGAGGCCGCGACCCTCGCGCTCGCGGACGTGCTCGCCCCGCTGGACGACCGCTGGGCCGAGTTCGCCGACGCCGACCAGTTCCCGGAGTCCGTGCTGCACAGCGTCGACGACCAGCTGTACGCGGTGCAGGGCTACGTGAACCTGCTGGGCCTCTGGTACAACCAGGACATCCTCGACGAGATCGGGGTCGAGCCGCCCACCACGATGGACGAGCTCGAGGACGCCATGGCCGCGGCCAAGGACGCCGGCTACGGCGGCATCACGCTGTCCGGCCTGCCGCAGTCGCAGGGCGAGTGGCAGGCCTACCCCTGGATCAGCGACGCCGGCTTCAGCTACGAGGAGCCGGACGCCGACGCGCTCGCCGCCGGCTTCGAGCGGGTCCGGTCGTGGGTCGACAACGGCTGGCTGACGCAGGAGGCCGTGACCTGGGACCAGACGGTCCCGTTCCAGCAGTTCGCCGCCGGGAACACGGCCTTCGCGCAGAACGGCAACTGGCAGATCGGCACGGCCGAGTCGGACGCCGACTTCGCCTACGGCGTCGCCCCGCTGCCGCTCGGTGACACCGGCCAGGTGTACCTGGGCGGCGAGGGCGAGGGCATCGGCGCGCACGCCGACGACCCGGACCTGGCGTGGGAGTACCTGCAGAGCACCTACCTCGACGTCGAGGGCCAGGAGCTCGCGCCCGACCTGGTGGGCTCGATCCCGTCGCGGGCCGACACGGCCCAGGCCGACGTGGTGACCGGCAACGCGCTGCTCGACCCGTTCGCGCAGACCATCGCCGACTTCGGCGCCAGCTACCCGGACCCGGTGATCCCGCCGGCCGCGGTGGCCGACGTCCAGCTGACCGTCGGCCAGGCGTGGTCCGCCGTGATCGGCGGCCAGAAGTCCCCGCAGGACGCGGCCGACGAGGCCGTCGCCACGCTCTCCGGCCTGCTCGGCTGACACCCGACCGGGCGGTGCCGGCACCCGACGGCGCCGGCACCGCCCCCGCACCCCCCGAGGTCCTCATGTCCGCAACCGGCACCACCGCGCCCGCGCGGCAGGCGCTGCCCGGCACCGCCCCCGCGGCGCACCGACGCCGCCGCGGCGGCAACCGGATCGTGTTCCTGCTGCCCGCCGCGCTCTTCCTCGGCCTGTTCAGCATCTACCCGCTCGTCCAGCTGATCCGGATGGCGGTCAGCCAGGTCACGGCCGCGACCCTCAACGCCGACTGGGTCTTCACCGGCCTGGACAACGTGCGCCGCGGCTTCGAGACGGGCCAGACCGGGCCGGCGATCAGCCGCACGCTCGTGTTCGTCGTCGTGGTCACCGTGCTCGGCATGCTGGTCGGGTTCGGCGCCGCCATCGCGCTGCGCACGAGCGGCCGGTGGTCGGCGTGGCTGCTCGCGCTCATGGTGTTCGTCTGGGCGCTGCCGCCGGTGGTCAACGGGTCCGTCTGGAAGTTCCTGCTCAACGACGCCGGCCTGATCAACACGGTGCTGCTCAGCACCGGCCTGCGCGACACGCCGGTGCCGTTCCTCTACGACCAGCACTGGGCGCTGTTCGCGGTCGCGTTCGTCAACGCGTTCGCGGTGATCCCGTTCAACACGCTCGTGTTCCGTGCCGCGCTGATGACCATCGACCCCGAGGTGTTCGAGGCCGCGCAGCTCGACGGCGCCAGCAAGTGGCAGCAGATCCGGCACATCATGGTGCCGTCGGTCCGCCCGACCACGCTGGTGCTGCTGATCCTCACCCTGGTCTACGGGTTCCGGTCGTTCGACTTCATCTACGTGATGACCTACGGCGGCCCCGGCACCGCGACCAACACCCTGCCGTTCCTCGGCTACCTGCAGGCCTTCGTCCGCTACGACTACGGGCTCGGCGCGGCCACCTCCGCGCTCGCCGTGGTCGGCGTGCTGGTGCTGGCCGTCGTGTACGCCCGGAGCATCCGACGCGAGGAGGCCGACTGATGAACGTCAAGGCCGGTCCGGTGGCGGTCGCCGCCAAGACCCTGCTCACCCTGATGTACGGGGTGCCGATCCTGTGGATCCTCATCACGTCCCTGAAGTCGTCCGACGACGTCTTCGACCCGGGCCGGACGTTCCTGTTCCGCCCGGTGACCACCGCCTACGTCGAGGCGCTGAGCGGCGACCTCGCCCGGGCGCTGCTGCAGTCGGTGACCATCGCGACGTGCGCGACGGCCCTGGTGCTGCTCATCGCGATCCCCGCGGCCTACGGGCTGGCCCGCACCCGCGGCCCGGTGCCCACCCTCGCGCTCGGCCTGCTGATCGTGCTGCAGATGATGCCGCAGACGGCCACCGTCATCCCGCTGTTCGAGGCGTTCAGCGGCTGGCGGCTGCTCGACACCACGGCCGCCGTGGTGCTGGCCGACGCCGCGCTGCTCGCCCCGTTCGCCACCCTGCTGCTGCGGCCGTTCTTCCGGGCGGTGCCGCCGCAGATCGAGGAGGCGTCGTCCATCGACGGCGCCGGGATGCTCCGCACCTTCTGGTCGGTCGTGCTGCCCGTCGCCCGCAACGGCGTCGCGACGGTCGGCACCCTGACGTTCCTGCTGGCCTGGGGCGAGTTCCTGTACGCCGTGAACTTCTACCTGACGCCCGGGCAGTACCCGCTGTCCGCCCTGCTCGCGCAGCAGGTGAGCGCCTTCGGCATCAACTGGCCCGGCCTGATGGCGCTGGCCGTGCTCACCTCGATCCCCATCCTCGTCGTGTTCAGCGCCACGTACCGGCTGCTGCGCGACGGCCTGACCGTCGGTGCGGTGAAGTGACCACCGCTCGTCCTGCACTGGAGACCACGATGCCCGACCTGACCGAGACCACCGTCGACCGCGCCGCCCAGCACGGCCGTCCGCACGCTCCCTCGTCCGCCCGCTGGCAGCCGCTCGGCATCGACGAGGTCCGCCTCGAGGGCGGGTTCTGGGGCGAGCTGCAGGAGCGCAACGCCACCGCGATGATCGACCACACCGAGCGCTGGATCGAGCGGATGGGCTGGGCCGGCAACTTCGACGCCGCCGCGGCCGGCACCCTGCCCGGCGCCCGCCGCGGCCGGGAGTTCTCCGACTCCGAGATCTACAAGCTGCTCGAGGCCATGTCCTGGGAGGTCGGTCGCACCGGCGACGCCGACCTCGACCGGCGCCTGCGCGCCCTCGCGTCCCGGGTCGCCGCCGCGCAGGAGCCGGACGGCTACATCTCGACGATGTTCGGCCGCCCCGGGCAGGGGGCGCGCTGGTCCGACCCCGAGTGGGGGCACGAGCTCTACTGCATCGGCCACCTGATCCAGGCGGGCGTCGCCCGGGCCCGCACGCACGGGGACGACGAGCTGGTGCAGGTCGCGGTCCGTGCGGCGGACCACGTGTGCGCCGAGTTCGGGCCCGACGGCCGGCAGGGCGTCGACGGGCACCCGGAGATCGAGTCCGCGCTGGTCGAGCTCTACCGGCTCACCGGCGAGCGCCGCTACCTGGACCAGGCGCGGCTGTTCGTCGAGCGGCGCGGGCACGGCGTGCTGGCCGACATCGAGCTGGGCCGGTCCTACTTCCAGGACGACGAGCCGGTGCGGTCGGCGACGACGCTGCGCGGTCACGCCGTCCGCGCGCTGTACCTGGCCGCCGGCGCCGCGGACGTCGCGGTGGAGGACGGCGACGACGCCCTGCTGGACGCCGTCGCCGGCCAGGTCCGGTCCGCGCTGGCCCGCCGCACCTACCTCACCGGCGGCATGGGCGCCCACCACGAGGGCGAGTCGTTCGGCCTCGACTTCGAGCTCCCGCCGGACCGCGCCTACGCCGAGACGTGCGCCGGGATCGCGTCGGTGCTGGCCAACCACCGGCTGCTGCTGCAGTCCGGGGACGCGCGGCACGCGGACGCCGTCGAGCGCACGCTGTTCAACGTGCTGGCGGCCTCGCCGTCCACCGAGGGCACCGCGTTCTTCTACACGAACCCGCTGCAGCAGCGGGTCCCGGGCGAGGTCCCCGACCCCGACGTCGCCAGCCCCCGCGCGTCGTCCAGCCTGCGCGCGCCGTGGTTCCACGTCTCCTGCTGCCCGACGAACGTGACCCGCACGGTCGCCTCGCTGGCGGCCTACGTGGCCAGCGCCGACGACGACGGCGTCCAGCTGCACCAGTACGCCCCGGGCACGGTGCGCACGACGGTCGGCGGGGCACCGGTGCGGCTGCGCGTCGCGAGCGGCTACCCGCACGCGGGGCGGGTCGAGGTGCAGGTGGAGGAGGCGCCCGCTGCCTGGACGCTGACCCTGCGCGTGCCGGCGTGGGCCACCGGGGCGACGGTCGACGCCGGCGACGGCGCCCGGCCCGCCGAGCCCGGGTACGTCGCCGTGCCGGGTCCGGCGGCCGGCGGCCGGGTCGTCCTCGACCTGCCCGTCGCCCCGCGGTGGACGCAGGCGGACCCGCGGGTCGACGCGGTCCGGGGCCAGGTCGCCGTCGAGGCCGGGCCGCTGGTCTACGCGCTCGAGTCGGTGGACCTGGGGGAGGACGTCGGCCTGGTCCGGGTGGACACCCGGTCGGCGCCGGAGGCCCGCGAGGACGGCACGGTGACCGTCCGCGCCCGGACCGTCGAGCCCGCCGACGAGGACTGGCCCTACGTCGCACCCGCCGGCGGGACGGACTCCGCCGCGGCGCCCGCGCGCGAGGTCCCGCTCGTGGCCTACCACGCGTGGGGCAACCGCGGGCCGTCGACGATGCGGGTCTGGCTCCCGCAGGACTGACGCCCCGGTGGACGGTTCGGACGGACACGCCGACGGCGTGTCCGTCCGAACCGTCCACTCCGCCTTCCCGCCGTCGGGGCTCGGCGCTCACCCGGGGCGGGTGGCGCGCCCCGCCGGAGGCCGTCGGTAGCGTCGCGACGTGCCCGCCCCGGTTCCGACGGCGACCGCAGCCGTGCCGACGACGCGCGACCTGGCGCGGCTCACGCTGCTGGGCGCGCTGGTCGGTCTGCCCGCGGGGCTGATCGCGTTCGCGTTCGTCGCGGTGGTGCACCTGCTCCAGACCCTCCTGTGGGACCGGCTGCCCGACGCGCTCGGCCTGGCGGCCCCGCCCTGGTACCTGGTGCTCGCGCTGCCGGTCGTCGGCGGCGCGCTGGTCGCCGCCGCGCGCCGCCTGCCCGGGGACGGCGGCCACCCGCCGCTCAGCGGCCTGCACCTGGGCCCCACGCCGCCCGCGCACGCCGCCGGCATCGCCCTGGCCGCGGTCGCGACCCTCGGCTTCGGGCTCGTCCTGGGACCGGAGGCGCCGCTGATCGGGCTGGGCACGGTCGTCGGCATCGCGGTCGCCCAGCGCGCCGGGGTGACCGGGCAGGCCGGCACTCTCCTCGGCGCCTCGGGTGCGTCGGGGGCGATGTCCACGTTGTTCGGCGGGCCGCTGGTCGCCGGCGTGATGCTGCTGGAAGGCGCCGGCGGTGCGCTCACCGCGGCCACGCTGCTCCCGCCGCTGGCCGGTGCGGCCGTCGCCTACCTGCTGGTGACCGGCTTCGGCGACTGGACCGGCCTGCCGACCGGCGGGCTGACGGTCCCCGGCCTCCCGGAGTACGACGGCGAACGGCTGGAGGACCTGCTGCTGGCGCTCGCGGTGGGCGTGCTCGCCGCGCTCGCGGTGACGGCCGTCCGCCGGCTCGCGCGGGCCGTCGCCGCCACGGAGGTGCGGGTCGGCCGGCTGCCGCTCCTGCTCGGCACGGGCCTGCTGACCGGCGCGGTCGCGGTGCTCGCGGGGGAGCTGGGCGCCGACCCGCGGGACGTGCTCTTCTCCGGGCAGACGTCCATCCCCGTGCTGGTCGCGGGCGAGTCGGCGGGTGTCGTGCTCGTGCTGCTGGTCGCCAAGGCGCTGGCCTACGCGCTCGCCCTGGGCGGCGGGTTCCGCGGCGGGCCGATCTTCCCCGCGATCTTCCTCGGCGTCGCGCTGGCGGGGCTGGCCGTGACGCTACTCGACGTGTCGCCGACGCTGGCGATCGCGGTGGGCGTCGCGGCCGGGATGGCGGCGACCAGCCGGCTGCTGCTGTCGGCGGTGCTGTTCTCGGCGCTGATGGTCGGCCGCGACGGCCTGGACACGTCCCCGGCGGCGGTCCTCGCGGCGATCGCCGCCTGGCTCACGGTCCGCGCCCTCGACCCCCGTCCCGCCCCGCCTGACGGCCCGTCCCCGCCCCCTCGACGCCGAGTGGAGAGTCCTGCCGGGCACGCCGGGGCGTGTCGGGCAGAACTCTCCACTCGGTGGTGCGGGTGGTGCGGGTGGTGCCGGGTGGCGCGGGTCAGGCCCGGTGGGCCGGCTCGTGCCCCTCGGTCGGGGCCTCGGTCGACGGGTCGGCCGACGTGCGGTGCACGGGGTGCGGGTGGCTGCGCTCGAGCGAGGCGCCCTCCACGTCGACGTCGGGGAGGATCCGGTCGAGCCACTTCGGGATCCACCAGGCGTGCCTGCCGGCCAGGTGCATGACGGCCGGGATCAGCAGCATGCGGACCACGAACGCGTCGAGCAGCACGCCGAACGCGAGCCCGAAGCCGAGCGGCCGGATGATCGCGGACTCGGCGAACATGAAGCCGGCGAACACCGACGCCATGATGATCGCCGCGGCCGTGACCACGACGCGCCCGGCGTGCAGGCCGCGCCGGACGGCGACCCGCGGGTCGACCCCGTGGGCGAACGCCTCGCGCATGCCGGACACCAGGAACAGCTGGTAGTCCATCGCCAGGCCGAACAGGATGCCGGTGACGATGATCGGCAGGAAGCTGAGCACCGGCGCCGGGTCGTGCACGCCGAACACCGAGCCGAACCAGCCCCACTGGTAGATCGCGACGACGCCGCCGAGGCCGGCGAACAGCGACAGCACGAAGCCGAGGGTCGCGGTGACCGGCACGAAGATCGACCGGAAGACGATGATCAGGATGATCAGCGACAGGCCGACGACGATCGCCAGGTAGCCCGGCAGGGCGTTCGCCAGCTTCTCCGAGACGTCGACGTTCGCGCTGGTGGAGCCGGCGACGCCGAGCCGCACGTCGCCGTCCAGCGGCGAGGCGTCCCGCAGGTCGCGCACCAGCTGCTCGGTGCTCTCGCTCTCCGGGCCGTCGGTCGGGATCACCTGGAACGCCAGGACGGTGCCGGCCTCGTTCGCGCCGATGGGCGCGACCGCCACGACGTCGTCGAACGCCGCGAGCTCCTCGCCGACGCGGACCTGCGCGCCGACCAGCTCGTCCGCGGTCACGGCCTCGGGGAGGTCCGCCACGACGAGCAGCGGGCCGTTGACGCCGGCGCCGAACTTCTCGGCGGTGATGGAGTACGCCTGGTACTGCGTTGACTCCTCGGGCTCCGCGGAGCCGGTCGGCAGGCCGAGGCGCATCGAGAGCGCCGGGATCGCGATGACCAGCAGGGCCGCGAGGCCGGCGACGAGCGTGAGCACGGCGCGCCCGGTGCGCATCGGCGTGGTCGGGACCGCCTCGGGCTCCTCGCGGCCGACGGTCGCGCGCTTCTTCTTGGGCAGCACCCGCAGGCCGATCCGCGACAGCAGCGCCGGGGTCAGCGTGATGGCGATGAGGACGGCGACGAGGATGCAGAACGCGCCCACCGAGCCCATCAGGCCGAGGAACGGGATGCCGGTGACGTTGAGCGCGAGCAGCGCGACGAACACCGTGGCGCCGGCGAACACGACGGCGTTGCCGGCGGTGCCGTTGGCCAGGCCGATCGACTCCTCGAGCTCGACCCCGTCGCGCAGCTGGCGGCGGTGCCGGTTGAGGATGAACAGCGAGTAGTCGATGCCGACCGCCAGGCCGAGCATCAGGCCGAGCACCGGGGTGACGGACAGCATCTCGACCGCGCCGGACAGCGACAGCGACGCGACCGCGCCGACGGCGACGCCCACCAGGGCGGACACGATCGGCAGCGCGGCGGCGACGGCCGAGCCGAGCATGATCAGGAGCACGATGCCGGCGATGACCACGCCGGCGACCTCGCCCGGGCCGAGCACGCTCGGGACGCCCTGGGTCAGGTTGTTGGACAGCTCCACCGAGGCGCCGGCCAGGTCGGCGTCCTCCAGCGAGGCGACGACGGCGTCCTGCGTGTCCGTCGAGATCTCGAACTGCGAGGCCTCGAACGAGATGTTCGCGACGGCGGCCGACTCGTCCGACGAGACCTGCCGGATCTCGCTCGCGAGGTCGAGCAGCGCGGCGCCGTCCTCCAGCTGGGTGCGCTGCGCCTCGAGCTCGGCGCGGCCCTGCTCGGCTGCCTGCCGGCCCGCGTCGAGCTGGGCCTGCTGCTCGTCGATCTGGGCCTGGCCGGCGTCGAGCTGCGGCTGCACCTGCGCGAGGGCGCCGGCCGCCTCGGCCTGGGCACGCTGCGCGTCGAGCGCGGCCTGCGCCTGGTCGATCTGGGCCTGGCCTGCCTCGAGCTGGGCGTCGCCCGCCTCGAGCTGCGCCTCGCCCGCCGCGATCTGCTCGCGGCCGGCGTCGACCTGCGCCTGCTGCTCAGCCAGGCCGGCCGTGGTCTGGAACGGGTCGGTGACGCCCGCGATGCCGTCGAGCTCGGCCACGTCGGCCAGCGCGGCGCTGATCGCGGTGCGCTGCTCGTCGGTGAAGGCCTCGTCGCCGCCGGTGTGGAACACGACGGTGCCGCTGCCGCCGCTCGCGGCGGGGAACTCCTCGGCGAGCTGGTCGGTCACCTCCTCCGTCGCGGTGCCGGGGATCGTGACCGCAGAGGTCAGTGCGCCGCCGAAGGCCAGGTACGCGCCGACGGACAGGGCGAGCACCACGATCCAGGCCGTGACGACGGCCCAGGCGCGGCGGGCGGAGAAGCGCCCGATTCGGTAGAGGAGTCCTGCCATGGTCCCTGTTCTCTCGCTGGATGGGTGGGGGTGGCGGGGCGTCAGTGCTCCGGCATGTACCCGGCTCGGACGCTGTGGATGAGCCGGTCGACGAGGGCGTCCCACGCCGCGCGCGCACCGGGCGCGGCGGGGTCGGTGGTGGTGACCCAGTGCAGGGCGATCACGGCGACGCCGTGCACCAGGGAGGAGACGAGCAGCTGGACGTCGAGCGCCTCGGCGGCCGGGTGCCGGCGGACCAGCTCGGCGGCGAGGTGGTCGGCGACCCGGGAGAACGCCTCCTGGGCGAGCGCCTGCGCGCGGGGGTCGTTCCCCTCCGCGAGCGGCGCGAGGACGCCCGCGAGGTAGGTGATCGCGGCGGGCAGGTCCGCGCCCCGCAGGGTGAGGGCGAGCTCGTCGAACATCGAGGCCCGGCTGCCGTCGCCGACCGGGGTGGCGCTGGCGACGGCCTGCACCTCGTGGATGACGTCGTTGAGCCGCTCCGTGCAGATGGTGAGCGTGACGTCGTCGAGCGAGCCGAAGTGGTTGAACACCGTGCGGCGCGAGACGTCGGCGCGCTCGGCCAGCTCGTCCACGCTGAACTGGGAGCCGCCGCGCTCGCGGATCAGCGCGTCGGCGGCGTCGAGGATCGCCCGGCGGGAGCGCGCCTTGAGGGCCGCCCTCCGGTCGGTCGATGCCGCGTCGAGAGTCACGCAGAGAACGTAAGCGGTGGGTGCACTCGGTGCAACCGTGCACCCGGTGCAACCGCGGGACTGTGGCTCAGGTCACGAGCGGTGGCGCGTGCCCGTGGCCCGCACCGGGGGCCGGCTCGGCAGCCTGCCCCCGGTGCCCTCGCGCCGGTTCAGCCCGCGAAGATGCGGTGGAACGTCTCCAGCGGGAGCTTGGGGTTGCGGTGCTCGTCGCAGAGGCCGTTGGTCTCCAGGCCGGTGTCCGTCAGCTGGGTGTAGCAGTACCCGCGCAGCACGGTCGACGACCGCACCGCACCCAGCAGGTCGGTCAGCCGCGCCTCGAGGTCCTCCGTCGACCGCGCCTCGGAGTACCCCCACGACCCCGCGGGCGCGCCGGGCGCGTAGGACACGCCGCCGAACTCGGTCAGCAGCACCGGGATCGTGCCGGGCTCGGGTGCCGGCCCGCCGACCCACATCCGCCGGCCCGCCGGCCCGAACCCGGCCAGCGACTCCCGCACCGCCGCGGCGTCCCGGAACCGCTCGTCCAGCACCGCGCCGGTGTCGGCGTAGTCGTGCACCGTCAGCAGGTCGGACGACGTGTGCTCCCAGCCGTCGTTGGAGATCACGGGCCGCGTCGGGTCGAGCGCGCGGGTGAGGTCGGTCAGCGCGCGGCTGTACGCCTGCTGCGCCGGGTCGTGCGCGACGTGCTGCACGCCCCAGGACTCGTTGAACGGCACCCACGCGATGATCGACGGGTGCGAGACGTCCCGCCGCACGATGTCCAGCCACTCGCGCGTGAGCCGGGCGACGGCCTCGTCGCTGAACCGGTACGCGCCCGCGGTCTCGGACCAGACCGTCAGGCCGAGGACGTCGCACCAGTACAGGTAGCGGGGGTCCTCGATCTTCTGGTGCACCCGCACCGAGTTGAACCCGAGCGCCTTGGTCAGCTCGACCTCCGCGCGCAGCGCCTGCACGCTCGGCGGCGTCAGGTGCGACTCCGGCCAGTAGCCCTGCTCCAGCACCGAGCGCAGGAAGAACGGCCGGTCGTTGAGCAGCAGCTGGTCGCCGTCGACCGCCACCGACCGCAGCCCGCAGTACGAGTCGACCCGGTCCAGCTCGGTGCCCGCGGCGTCCAGCAGGACGACGTCGGCGTCCAGCAGCACGGGGGAGTCGGGCGACCAGAGCAGCTGCTCGTAGGCCTGCCCGTTCTGCTGCCGCGGCAGGGCGACGGTCACGGTCGCGTCCGAGCCCTGGACCGGGACCTCCGCGGCGCCGAGCACCTCCCCCGCTCGGGACAGCCGCACCCGGACCCGGGTGCCGGCCGGGGCGGTGGCGCGGAGCCGGACGTGGGCCTGCATCGAGGCGCCCGGCACGTCGGGCCGCCAGGTCAGGCTGCCGACGGCCACGGCCGGGACCTGCTCCAGCCACACCGTGCGCCAGATGCCCGACGTGCGGTGGTACCAGATCGCGTGCTGCTCCGGCTGCCAGTCCTGCTTGCCGCGCGGCTGCTCGACGTCGGTGCGGTCGTCGGTGGCGCGGACCACGACGACGTGACCGTCGGCGGGGAGCGCGGGGTCGAGCAGGTCGGTGACGTCGACGCTGAACGTGGTCTGGCCGCCCTCGTGCCGGACGGCGTGCTGGCCGTCGACCCACACGTCGGACTCGTGGTCGACCGCGCCGAGGTGCAGCACGAGCCGGTCGCCGCCCAGGTCGGCCGCGGCCGGCACCGGCAGGGCGCGGCGGTACCAGAGCGCGGCGTGGTCGCCGTGGTCCGCGATGCCGGACGCCGTCGACTCCGGCGGGAACGGCACCCGGATCTCGCGGTCGAAGCCCGCGGCGCCGACGGCGTACCGGCGCTCGCGGAGCCCCGCGTCCGCGTCGTCGAACCCGAACTGCCAGGTGCCGTCGAGCGACCACCAGCGGCCGTCGCGCACGAGCTGGGGGCGGGGGTGCAGGCCTCGGTCGGTGGCCGACGTCGTCGTCATGGCGGTCCTTCGGGGTTCGCGGGTGGCTGCCGCCGTCCATGTTGCCACGTGGCAAACCCCGTCGTCACGGGGTCGGGCGGACAGGTCGCGCGGCTCAGCCGCCGGTGGACTCCCGGACGACCACCGCGTGCGGCACCGTGAGGTCCCGTGCCTCCGGGGCGCCCGGCGCCTGCGCGTCCTCGAGCCGCGCGACGAGCCGGCCGACGGCGACCCGGGCGATCGCGTCGCGGTCCGGCCGGACCGAGCTGAGCGACGGCGTCGCGAACCGCGCCTCCTCGACGTCGTCGAAGCCCATCAGCGCGACGTCCTGCGGCACCCGCACGCCGCGGGTCAGGCACGCCCGCAGGGCGCCGACGGCGAGCACGTCGGTGAAGCAGAACACCGCGTCGGGCCGGACGTCGCCGTCGAGGAGCGCGGACATCGCGGCGAACCCGGCCGACCGCTCGTAGCCGTCCACGTGCCGCAGCAGGCGGGGGTCGACGGGCAGCCCGGCGTCGGCCAGCGCGAGCCGGAAGCCCTGCTCGCGCTGCGCCCCGGTCTGCGCGAGCGGGTCGTGCTGCAGCCCGATCGCCCCGATCCGGTGCCGCCCCGTCGCGACCAGGTGCGCGGTCGCCTCCCGCGCGGCGGCGACGTTGTCGATGTGCACGTGGTCGAACGACGTGTCGACGGTGCGCTCGCCGAGCAGCACCACCGGACGGTCCGGGTCCGCGCCGAGGAGGTCCGCCGCGGTGAGCGCGAGCGGGCTCAGCACGAGGCCGTCGAACATCGCCCCGCGCGGGTCGCGGAGCAGCAGCTCGCGCTCCCGACCCGGGTCGCCGTCGGTCTGGTCGACGACGACGGTGAACCCGGCGGCCGTCGCCTCGCGGACGACGGCGCGGGCCAGCTCCGCGAAGTACGGCTGGTCCAGCGCCGGCACGACCAGGCCGAGCAGCCCGGTGCGGCCGGTGCGCAGCGAGCGGGCGGCGGCGTTCGCGCGGTAGCCCAGGTCGTCGATGACGGCCTGGACGTGCGCCCGGGTGTGCGGCGCGACGTGCGGGAACCCGGTGACGACGTTGGACACCGTGCGCGGGGACACGCCGGCGACGCGCGCCACCTCCTGCAGCGTCACCGCCCCCCTGCGGGCACCCCGAGCCATGCGCCGCACCCTAGCGGCTGGCCCCGCGGCGGCCCGGCCGTCGGCACGCTCGTCCGCCGGCGCGGGCGCCGGCACGGGGTCCGGACCTGCGTCGGCAACGCGACGGGCGCGCAACCAGCCGGTTGCGCGCCCGTCGGGTTGTCAGGCGGTCAGTGCTGCACGGCCTCCGCCGAGGCGACCTGCACCGGCGCAGGGCCGGGCGCCGCGTCCCGGCGCGGGGGTGCGAAGAACGCCACCACCACCGCGCCGACCACCGCGATGCCCGCGGGCAGCAGCAGCGACTGGGCCATCGCGTCGCTGAACCCCTGCGTGAGGACGGCCGGCAGCGCGCCGGCGGCCTCGGCGGCGCCCGTCGACCCCGCGGCCTCGGCGCCGAGCTCGGCGACCAGCCGCGACTGGATCAGCGCGGCGATCGCCGCGGAGCCCAGCACCGAGCCGATCTGCCGGGTCGTGTTGAACACGCCCGAGCCGGCGCCGGCCTGCTGCCGCGGCAGGTTGCGGGTGGCGGTCGACGAGATCGGCGCCCACAGGCAGGCGTTCGCCACGCCGAGCAGGGCGCTCGGCAGCAGCAGGCGGGCCCACTGGTCGGCATCGGGCGTCAGCCAGAGCGAGTACCAGACGAGCGCCGCGGCCTGCAGCAGCATGCCGGTCAGCGCGATGGTGCGCGGGTTCGCGGTGTCGACGCGGCGGCCGATCACGGGCGACAGGACCAGCGTCATCAGGGCCATCGGCGCGAGCATGAGCGCGGACCGGGTCGGGGAGAACCCGAGCACCAGCTGGTAGTAGAAGACCAGCGGCAGCGACAGCGCGGTGACCGAGAACCCGAGGGTGCTGATGGCGCCGTTGGCCAGCGCGAAGTTCCGGTCCCGGAACAGGCCGAGCGGGAGCAGCTGCTCCGTGCGGGTGCGGGCCTGGTGCCAGACGAAGACCGCGAGCACGACCACGCCCGCGCCGATCAGGCCCCAGACCGGCAGCCAGCCGCCGATGAGCCCCCAGTCGTACGACTCGCCCTCCTGGATGCCGAACACCAGCAGGAACATGCCGACGGCGCTGAGCACCACGCCCGGCACGTCGAACCGGTGGCTGTGCGTCTCGAGGGTCGGGACCAGGCGCCACGCGAGGACGAACGCCACGATCCCGACCGGCACGTTGACGAAGAAGATCCACTCCCAGCCGAGGCCGTCGACCAGCACGCCGCCGAGCAGCGGCCCCACCAGCGTGGCGACGCCGGCGACGGCGCCCCACAGGCTCATCGCCTTGCCGCGGCTGTCCGGCGGGAACAGCCGGGTGATGACGGCCATCGTCTGCGGGGTCATCAGCGCGGCGCCGAGGCCCTGGAACGCACGGGCGGCGATCAGCCAGCCGATCGACGGCGCCAGCCCGCACGCCGCGGAGGCGAGCGTGAAGACGGTCAGCCCGACCAGGTAGACGGGCTTCGGGCCGAACCGGTCGCCGAGCCGCCCGGTCACCAGCAGCGGTGCGGCGTAGGTCAGCAGGTAGGCGCTGGTCACCCAGATGACCGCGTCGATGTCGGTGCCGAGGCCCGACATGATCGCGGGGTTCGCGACCGACACGATGGTCGTGTCGACCAGGATCATGAAGAAGCCGACGACCAGTGCCCAGAGGGCAGGCCAGGGTCGGACGGTGCTGGGCATGGGGTTCCTCGGAGGACGACGGGGGAGGGTGCGTGGCGGGGGCCGCGCCGGGTCACCAGGCGATGTCGCCGGACTCGATGCCCTCGATGAAGGTGGAGACCCAGCGCTGCTCGGTCTCGTACACGGCGATCTGGTAGGTCAGGTCGACCCAGTAGCGGGCCGGGAGCTGCTTCGCGGTGACGGTCGCGACGCCGCCGCGCAGCACGTCGAGCTCGTGGTCGAGCCGCGCCACCCGGTCCCGCAGCAGCTCGAGGACGGTGGCGCGCGGCAGGTGGTGCGCCTCGGCCAGCGCGAGCGGGAGCCGCGGGTACTCGTTGACGGGCGCGGAGATCATCGCGGCGAGCTGGTCGGCCAGGGCGTCGCGGCCGGACGCGGTGATCTCGTAGGTGGTGCGCTCGGGGCGGTTGCCCGCACGCTCCGTGCCGACGGCGCGGACCAGGCCGTCGCGGTGCAGCCGGTCGACGGCGTGGTAGAGCGAGCCCGGGCGGACCTTGACGATCCGGTCGGTGGCACGGTGCAGCAGGACCTGGTGCATCTCGTACGGGTGCATGGCGCGCTCCACCAGCAGCGCGAGGACCGCGACCGCGAGCGGGGTGAGACCGGTGGCCATGCATGCTCCTTCTTGATTACTCCACGCGGAGCATAGACGTACCTGCGCACTACAGCAAAGCCGCGGGCCGACGTCGCGCGACCTCCTGCCGCACGAGGTCGTCACTCCGGCACGAGGTCGTCCCGCAGGAGTGACGACCTCGTGCGGGAGTGACGACCTCGCCGGCGGGCACGGCGGGCACGGCGGGCACGGCGGGCACGGCGGGCACCGCGGGCGTGCGGGCGGCGCGTCAGTCGCGCGTGAGCAGCTCCGCGACCAGGGCGGGGAGCGCCCGCTCGATGGGCTCGCGGACGACCCGGTCCGCCAGCGGGTCGTACGGGGTCGGCTCGGCGTTCACGACGATCAGCTCGGCGCCCGACTCGGCGGCGAGCCCGGCGAGGCTCGCGACGGGCTCGACGGTGAGCGTGGTCCCCACCGCGAGGAAGACGTCGCCGTCCTGCGCCGCCGCGATCGCGCGCTCGAGCGGTCGGTCCGGCAGCCGCTCGCCGAAGTAGACGACGTCGGGCTTGAGCACACCGCCGCACGTGGTGCACGGCGGGTCGGGCTCGGTGGCGAGGCGCGCGAGGACGTCGGTGGTCGGCTGCCGGGCGCCGCACGCCAGGCACGAGGTGGTGCGCAGCGTGCCGTGCAGCTCGACCACCTGGCCCGGGTCGGAGCCGGCGGCCTGGTGCAGGCCGTCGAAGTTCTGGGTCAGCAGCGCCTGCAGCCGGCCGGCGCGCTCCAGGTCGACGAGGGCGCGGTGCCCGGCGGCCGGCTGCGCGGTGAGCGCAGGGTGGTCCCGCCAGGCCGCCCAGCCCCGGCGGCGGACGTCCGGGTCGGCGACGTAGCGCCGGATCTCCAGCAGCTCGGCCTGCTCCGGGTGCCGGGTCCACGTCCCCTCGGGCCCGCGGAAGTCGGGGATGCCGGAGCCGGTCGAGACGCCGGCGCCGGTGAGCACCGTGACCCGCAGCCCGGGGGCGGGCATGTGCACCTCAGCGCCCGCGCCCGCCGCGGGACCGGCCGCGACCGCCGCCGGACCCGAACGAGGGACGTCCGCCGCGGCCGCGCGCGGGAGCGGCGCCGCGGCCGCCCGAGGCGGGACCCTTGGTCGGCGTCGCCTTCGTCTGCGCCGGGGTGTCGGCAGCGGCCGCCCCCCGGCCGCGGGAGCTGTTGGCGGTGCGCCCGCGCACGATGCCGATCAGCTCCTCGACCAGCGGGTCGCCGTCGTGGGCGGCGGGCCAGGCGAGCGCCGCCTGCGCCGTCGGGGCGCCGGTGACCGGCCGGTAGGTGACGTCGCGCCGGTGGTGCAGCCGCGCGAGCGACTGCGGCACCACGACCAGCCCCACGCCGGAGGCGACGAGGGCGACGGCCTCCTCGGTCGTCGCGGGCGTCGGCAGCGCGGACGGCTCGCCCGGCGGGTCGGCCCAGCGCAGCACGTCGTCGGCGGGGACCAGCAGGGTCTCGTCGGCGAGGTCGCCGGGGCGCACCTCGTCCAGCGCCGTGAGCACGTGGTCCTTCGGCAGCACGACGACGCTGGTCTCGACGTACAGGGGGATCGCGGACAGCAGGTCCCGGTCGACGGGCAGCCGGAGCAGGGCGGCGTCGGCCCGGCCCTCCGCCAGCGCGGGCCCGGCCTCGGCGTCGGTGGCGTGCACCAGCTCGAGCGGCACGTCGGCCACCCGCTCGCGCCACGTCCGCACCCAGGACGCGGGCACGACGCCCGGGGCGAGCAGCAGCCGGAAGGCCGGCCGGTCGTCGCGCGGGGGTGCCGCCGCCGGCCTCGGCTCCGGCGGTGCGGGGGCGAGGTCCTCGGGCGCGAGGTCCTCCGGAGCGAGGGGTTCGGGGTGCTCGGACATCGGCGCCAGCGTAGCCGGGCCGCCGGGTCCGTATCCTGGTGCGGTGACTTCCGACTCCTCGTCCACCCCGGCGACCCCCGCCCGCCGTCCGCGCACGTCGCAGACCATGAAGCCGACGACCGCGGCCGCCAAGCTCGGCGTGTACCTGCCGGCGACGCCCGCGGAGTTCCAGGACGGTCCGGTGTCCCGCGAGGAGCTCGACGCCCTGCAGCGCACGCCGCCGGAGTGGCTCACGGAGCTGCGCCGCACGGGTCCGCACCCGCGGTCGGTCGTCGCCGCGCGGCTGCGCATCTCCACGTCCGGCCTCGCCCGCAACGGCCTGACCGACCCGCTGACCACCGAGGAGATCGACGCGATCATCGCCGAGAGCCCCGAGTGGCTGCACCGGGAGCGGGCGACGCAGGCCGAGGTGAAGCGCGAGGAGCAGCGCCTGCGCGAGCGCGACGCCGCCCGCGCCGCCGAGCGCGCCGAGAAGCCGGCGCAGCAGGACCCGCAGCAGGGCTGACGCCCCCGGCGCACGGCGGCCTCAGCCGCCGTGCGCGAGCAGCTCCAGCCCGACGACGGCGAACCCGAGCGCCACGACGGCGACCAGGACCAGCAGCTTCTGCCAGCGCGGCACCGCGATGCGGCGGACCGCGATCCGGGCGACGACGCCCAGGCTGACGACCAGCGCGATCGTGGACGCCCGCAGCGCCGCGTCGACCTCCCACGACCCGGCGCCGGCGAACGCCAGGAAGATCATCGGCAGCACCAGGACGCCGAGCGCGCCGGTGCACACCGCCACCATGTGCCGGGCCTCGGCGGCGCTCGGCAGCGCCGCGTGCACGGCGAGGTGCGACACCACGTCGGCGAGCAGCACCGCGAGCAGCGTGCCCCCGACCGTGATCAGCAGCGTCGTCGCGGCGACCGCGGCGGTCGTCTCCTCGCCGTGCGACCGCAGCGTGATCACCACGGCGAGCGCCGCGAACGTGACGTAGACCCGCTCCTTGAGCCGGTCGGCGCGCTCCTGCGGGGTGGGCCGGGGGCGGCTCTCGTCGGCGGTCTGCACCGGCCCAGGCTAGGCCGCGGCGGCACGGTCGATGCATCCGAGATGTCCCGGATGTCCCGATGCGTCTTGTCTTCTGAGGGTTTCCTAACTTAGGTTCTGCTTACCTTCCCTCACTGGAGCTGCCTGCCATGTCCCCGCGCCGTCCGTCCGGCCTCGCGTCCCGTGCTCGTACCCGTCGCCGGACGGTCCCGGTGCTGGTCACGGCCGTGCTCGTGGCCGTGCTCGCCGGGTGCGGCGTGGCGGCGGGCTCGGGCGGCGGCGCCGCGGCGGTCGCCGACGACCGCCCCGCGCTGAGCGAGCTCACGCCGCTGGACGACCCGCGCGCGTACGTCGGGGAGCAGACGGCGCTGTCCGCCGCCACGCCCGTCGAGCCCGTGACCGAGGACGCCCGGCCCGTGCTCCCCGCGACCGTGACCGACGCGCAGGGCACCGCGGTCACCGTGACGGACACCAGCCGGATCCTGGCGCTGGACCTGTACGGGTCGACGTCGCGCGTCGTCTTCGAGCTCGGCCTCGGGGACAGCGTCGTGGGCCGCGACGTGTCGTCGGACTTCCCGGAGATCGCCGACCGGCCGCTCGTCACCAGCAACGGGCACGAGCTCAGCGGCGAGGCGATCCTCGAGCTCGCGCCGACGCTGATCATCACGGACACCACGCTCGGTCCCTGGGACACCGTGCTGCAGATGCGGGACGCGGGCATCCCCGTCGTCGTGGTCGACGCGCACCGCAGCCTGGACACCGTCGACGAGCTGATCGCCTCGGTGGCCGCGGCCGTCGGGCTGCCGGAGGAGGGCGCGGTGCTCGCGGCACGCACGCAGGCCGAGATCGACGACGTCACCGCGCAGATCGCGCGGCTCGCGCCGCAGGACCCCGCCGACCGGCTGCGGGTGGTGTTCCTCTACCTGCGCGGCCAGGCCGGCGTCTACTACATGTTCGGGTCCGGGTCGGGCGCCGACTCCCTGATCACGGCGCTCGGCGGCGTGGACGTCGCCGGGGAGATCGGCTGGGACGGCATGCGCCCGATCACCGACGAGGGGCTGATCGCCGCGCAGCCCGACCTGGTGCTGGTGATGACCCAGGGCCTGGAGTCGGTCGGCGGGGTCGACGGGCTGCTGGAGCAGCTGCCGGCCGTCGCGCAGACCCCGGCCGGCGAGCACCGCCGCGTCGTCGACATGGCCGACACGCAGATCCTCTCGTTCGGGCCGACCTCGGGCAGCACGCTCGACGCCCTGGCGCGTGCCTTCTACGCGCCGGACGCCTCGTGACCGCGCTGCGCGAGCCGGAGGCCGGGGTCCGTCCGGCGCGCCCGGCCCCCGCCCTGCCGCCCGCGCGGCCCCGCCGCGTCGCCCTGCTCGCCGCCGGCCTGGTCGTCGCCCTGCTGGTGATCGCGGTCGTGTCCGCCGGCTCCGGCCAGCCTGCGGGTGCCGCCCGCGGAGGTGCTCGGGTCGGTGCTGCACCGGCTCGGGCTGGACGTCGGGCCCCTGCCCGCCCACCCGAACGGCGACGCCGCGCTGTGGACCATCCGGTTCCCGCGGGTCGTCATGTCGCTGCTGGTCGGCGCCGCGCTCGCGACGGCCGGCGCCGTCATGCAGGGCGTGTTCGGCAACCCGCTGGCCGAGCCCGGCGTCGTCGGGGTGTCCTCGGGAGCGGCGCTGGCGGCGTGCACCGGCATCGTGTTCGGGCTGTCGTTCCTCGGGCCGTTCACATCGGCGGCGCTGGCGTTCGCGGGCGGGCTGGTCACGACGCTGGCCGTCTACCTGCTGGCGCGCTCCGGCGGCCGCACCGAGGTGGTCACGCTGGTGCTCACCGGGGTCGCGGTGAACGCCGTCTGCGGCGCGGGCATCGCGTTCCTCACGTTCCTCGGCGACACCCAGGCACGCGAGCAGATCGTGTTCTGGCAGCTCGGCAGCCTGAACGGCACCCGCTGGCAGTACGTGGCCGTCGTCGCGCCGTTCGTGGTGGTCGGGCTGGCCGTGGCGCTGCTCGTGGCCCGGCGGCTGGACCTGCTGTCGCTGGGGGAGCGGGCCGCGCGGCACGTCGGCGTGGACGTCGAGCGGCTGCGGATTGTCTGCATCGTCGCGGTCGCCCTGCTGACCGGGGCGGCGGTCGCGTTCTGCGGGATCGTGTCGTTCGTCGGCCTGGTCGTGCCGCACCTGGTGCGGATGGCCGTCGGGCCGGGGCACCGGGCCCTCGTCCCGTTGAGCGCGCTCGGCGGCGCCGTGCTGCTGGTCGCCGCGGACCTGGTCGCCCGCACCGCCGTGGCGTACGCGGACCTGCCGATCGGCATGCTCACGGCCCTGGTCGGCGGGCCGTTCTTCTTCTGGCTGATCCGGCGCACGCGCCGGCAGGCGGGGGGCTGGGCGTGACCGCCGCCGTCGCCGCGCGCGACGTGGCGTTCGCCGTCGAGGGCGCGGTGCTGCTCGACGGCGTCGACCTGGACGTGCGCGCCGGCGAGGTGCTGGCGGTGGTCGGGCCGAACGGCGCGGGCAAGTCCACGCTGCTCGGCGTGCTGGCCGGCGACCTGACGCCGACCCGCGGCGAGGTCCGGTACGCCGGCGCCGACGTCCGCCGGCTCAAGGTCGCCGACCTGGCCCGCCGCCGCGCGGTGCTGCTGCAGGAGCACACGCTGTCCTTCCCGTTCCCCGTCGCCGACGTCGTGCGGATGGGCCGCTCCCCGTGGCGCGGCACCGAGCTGGAGGACGACGACGACCGCGCCGTCGCCGCCGCGCTCGGCGAGGCCGAGGTCGAGCACCTCGCCGCCCGCCGGTTCCCGTCGCTGTCCGGCGGCGAGAAGGCGCGCGTCGCGTTCGCCCGGGCCCGCGCGCAGGCCACCCGCGTGCTGCTGCTGGACGAGCCGACCGCCGCCCTCGACATCCGGCACCAGGAGCTGCTGCTGGAGCGCGCCCGCGACCGGGCCCGCGCCGGGGACGCCGTGGTCGCGGTGCTGCACGACCTGTCGCTCGCCGCCGCCTACGCGGACCGCGTGGCCGTGCTGGCCGGCGGGCGGCTGCGCGGGCTCGGCGCACCGCGCGACGTGCTGACCGGCCCGCTGCTGACCGAGGTCTACCGCTACCCGGTCGAGGTCGTGCCGCACCCGCGGACCGGGGCGCCGCTGGTGCTGCCCGACCGGTCCGCCGCGCCGACCCCGACGACCGACCCCTCGCACGAGACGGAGCCCGCCCGATGACCCACCCCGCACCCGGCCCCGTCGCCCGCGCGCTGACGGCTGCGGCGACCGCGGTGCTCGCGCTCGCCGGCCTGCTCGTCGCCGCAGGGCCCGCCGCGGCCGCCGCGTCGGTCACCGTCTCGGGCGGCACCGTGTCCGCGGACGGGCCGAGCACCGTGCGCGTGAGCGGTGCCGGGTTCCAGTCGATCGACGGCGCGTTCGGCGGCATCTACGTCGTGTTCGGCTGGGTGTCGGACCCGGCGGGCGGCACGTGGAAGCCGTCGGCGGGTGGCCGGACCGGCGCCGACTACCGGTACGCGCCGGACACCGAGTCGACGCAGAACCAGGGGTTCCAGCGGTTCGTCGCGTTCCCCGGCTCCGACACGGCGGGTGCCGCCAACGGCGGGCTGATCGCCGCGGACGGCACCTGGTCCACCGACCTGGTGATCCCGGGCGCACGCTTCGTGTCGCAGGACCGGTCGGGCGCGCAGTCCGAGGTCGACTGCACCCAGGTGCAGTGCGGCGTGATCACGTTCGGTGCGCACGGCGTCGTGAACCCGTCCAACGAGACGTTCACGCCGATCACGTTCGGGGCCGCGGCACCGGCCGCCGGCGGAGCCGCGCCGGAGACCACTACCGGCGCACCGGCCGCCGAGGTCGCCACCGAGCGCGCACCCGCCTCGCTCGGGGTGGACCGCGCGACCGCCGTGCAGGGCCGCGCGATGACGTTCGCCGCGCAGGGCTTCGAGCCCGGCGAGCAGGTGGTCGGCACGCTCGACTCCGGCGTCGTGTCGGTCGGGCCGCTCACCGCCGGGGCGCACGGCGAGGTCGCCGGCGTGCTGCAGCTGCCGTCGGATCTGCGGGTCGGCACCCACGTGCTCAAGCTGACCGGCGCGCAGTCGGGGCTGGCGCCCGAGGTCGAGGTCACGGTCACCCGCGACCCCGCCGAGGCGAACGCCGCCGACCTGGTCGCCGCGGCCGACGCGTCCGCCGCGTCCGACGGCGACGACGGCGCGCTCGGTGTGGTCACGGGCTTGTCCGCGCCGGAGCTCGCCGTGGCCGGCGCCGGGGCGCTGCTGCTGGTCGTCGTCCTGCTGTCCTTCGTCACGGCCCTGCGCCGGAAGCGGGCCGGGCGGCGCGCCGGTCCCTCTGCGCTGCCGGCGGCCGGCGCTGCCGGCGCGGACCGCACGCAGACCCTCCCGCCCGTGCGGGTCCCGGTCGCGACCGGCCCCGCGCCCGCGCACGCGCCGGCCCACGCGCCGGCCCCGACGCCGGCCCCCGCGCCGGCCCCGACGCCGGCCCCGACGCCGGCCCACGCGACGACCGGCGGTGACCGGTGAGGCGCGCCCTCGCGGTCGCGGCCGCCACCGCGGGCCTGCTCCTGGGGCTCGCCCCGGCGGCGTCGGCGGCGTCGGACACGGACCCCGGTGGCGACGCGATGGAGCTCACCGTCACCGTCCCCGACCGCTCGGGCCTGCCGTTCACCGTCTCCGACGCGAGCCTGCGCTGGTCGCTGAACACGGAGACGGGCTCGGGCGCGTACTTCGGCGGGTGCAACTTCCTCATGGCCGGCGTGCCCGGCACCGACGGCGACGCCGGCAGCGCCCGGGTCTGGTCGGCGGCCGACGGGCTGTACCGCGCGGTGCAGGACGACGTGCGGGTGGAGAAGCCCGGCGCGGACGGCACGTACGCCCCGGCGACGTGGGCGAACCGCTGCCAGGACCGCGACGGGCGGACCGTCACCACGGGCAACGGCCTCAGCACGGAGACGCAGGTCGTGCTCGAGGGCGGCACCGGTCGGGTCGACCCGGCCACCGGCACGGCGACGGTCCGGTGGACCGGGACGTTCTCCGTCGTGATGTACGGCGGCATGACGTACTGGTGGGCGTCCGACCCGGTGCTGACCGTCGCGGCGGACGGCTCGGCGCGCCTCACCGCGACCGCCGGCGGCTTCGGCACGTCGATGACCGACCAGTCGCGGTGGGAGCGGCTCGACCCGACCACGATCGTCCTGGCCGAGCTGACCGGCGTGGACGTCGGCGCCGACGAGCGCGGCTTCGCGGGCACCCCGCGCTACCGCGGCGTCACCGTGAGCGTGCCCGCCGGGGGGACCGCGCAGGTGCGCGACGGCGCCGACTGGGGCGCGTTCCCGCAGTCGTTCGTCGACTTCCAGACCCGGACCGGGCAGGCGGGCTACTGGTACTCCACCGGCGGCGCGGCCGACGCCCGCAAGCCCGCGACCCCGCTCTACGTCTCCTACGACGCGGACCAGGCGCTGGTCCCGGCGGACGAGCGGCCGGCGGCCACGGGCACCGGCACCGCGTCGCTGACCGCGGCGGGCAACCGGGTCGTGCCCCGCGCGACGACCGCTGCCGGCGCCGGCGTGCTCGCCGCCGCCGACGGCCTGCCCGCCGTCCCGGCCGTGACCGCGCTGACCGTCGGCCGCGACCTGCCGAGCCTGGTGCCCGCGGCGACCGCGGCCGGCACCGGCGGCGACCGCGCCGCATGGGGGCTGACCGGCCTGCTGCTCGCCGGCTCCGGCACCGTCATCGGCTTCCGCCGCGGCTGGCTCGTCCTGCCGTGGCGCTGACTCCCGGGCCGGCGCAGTCGCCGGGCCGGACCCCCGCGGCGCCGCACGGCGCCCGGACCCCCGCCGGGCCCCCGCCCGGCACCGACCGAGAGGAACTGACGATGGTGGATGCGAACCGTCACCGAGCGCGGCGGGCCGTGGCCGCCCTGGGGGCACTCGCCCTGGGTGCGACGACCGCGCTGGTGACCGCGCTGCCGGCCGCTGCGGCACCGGCGACCGTCGACGACGTCCAGCTGCGCTGGACCCTGAACCAGGAGACCGGCGGCGGCGCGTACTTCGGCGGCTGCAACTTCCTCAGCGCGGGCAAGGCCGGCAACACCGGGTCGTCCCGCACCTGGACCGAGGCGGACGGGTTCTACTCGTCGGCGTCGGGCGACGTCACGATCCAGAAGCCGACCGCCGCGGGCGGCTACGAGCAGCCGACCTGGGCCACCAAGTGCCTCGGCCCCGCCGGCACCGCGGTGAGCCCCGCGGCCGGCAGCAGCACGCTCAACCAGGCGGTGTTCGCGGGCGGCAGCGGCACGGTGGACGTCGCTGCCGGCACGGCGTCGATCGCGTGGGACGGCGACGTCACGGTCGCGTTCTACGGCGGCATGACGTACTGGACGTTCAGCGACCCGGTGCTCACGGTCGCGGCGGACGGCACCGGTCAGCTGACCGGCACGGCGTCGGGCTACGGCACCTCCATGGAGGACCAGTCGCAGTGGGTCCCGGTCGCGCCCGAGCAGATCGTGCTCGCGGACCTGACCGGCGTGAGCGTGGACGCCGACGGCTTCACCGTCACCCCGGACTACCTGGGCGTCGAGGTCACCCCGACCTCCGGCGAGCAGGTCCGGACCGGCGCGAGCTGGGGCTCGTTCCCGCAGTCCTTCGTGACGTTCCAGGGCAAGACCGGCCAGACCTCGTACTGGTACTCCTCGGGCGGCGCGGCCGACCCGAAGAAGGTCACCCAGCCGCTGAGCGTCGCGTGGACCGTCGACGCGACCGACCCGGGCACCGACCCCGGCACGGACCCGGGCACGGGTGCGGGCGAGGACGTCGACCTCGAGGTCACCGTCCCGACCGCCCCCGTCGAGCCGGAGCCGGGTGAGCTCACCTGGTCCGTCGGCGGCGGCGCGGGCGCCGTCAGCCTCGGCACCGCCGTGGCGGACGCCAGCGGCTTCTCGGCGGCCGGCGCGCTCAAGCAGGTGACGGTGTCCGACACCCGCGCGACGGGCGACGCCTGGACCGTGAACGGCGCGGTGTCCGACTTCTCCGGGACCGCCGGCTCCTTCGACGGCTCCGCGCTCGGCTGGACCCCCGCGCTCAGCGGCAACACCGTCGGCGCCGTCGCCGGTGCCCCCGTCACCGCCGGGACCGGCTCCGGCCTGTCCGCGGCGTCCACGCTCGTCTCCGCCGCCGCCGGCCACCCGGCGGGCACCGTGGCGGTCGACGCGGGCCTGGCCCTGCGCCTGCCGCTCGACACCCCGGCGGGCGACTACAGCGGGGTCCTGACCCTGACCGTGGTCGGCTGATCGCACCGTGACCGACGCCCCCGTCCCCACCCCCCTCCGCTCCCTCGGGGCTGCGCTGCTCGCCGCGGTGCTGCTCCTGCTCGTCCCCGGCGCCGCCACCGCCGCCACCGATCCCGCCGACCCCGCCGCGCTGTCCTGGGGCGTCGTCCCCGCCGACGGCGACCAGGGCACGGGGCGGGCCAACTTCGCGTACGCGGTCGAGCCCGGCCAGGAGGTGCGCGACGCCGTCGTCGTCACCAACCGCGGCCAGACCGCCCTGGAGCTCGACGTCTACGCCGCCGACGCCCGCACGACCACCAGCGGCCAGCTCGACCTGCTGCCCGCCGACGAGCCGTCCACCGGCGTCGGCACCTGGGTCGCCCTCGACCTCCCGCACGTCTCCCTCGCCCCCGGCGCCTCCGTCGAGGTGCCCTTCACCGTCCGCGTCCCCGCCGACGCGACCCCCGGCGACCACAGCGGGGGCGTGATCACCGCGGCCGTCAGCGCCGACGACGCCTCGACCGTGCGGCTGGACCGCCGGCTCGCCCTGCGGATGCACCTGCGCGTCGCCGGCGAGGTCGCCCCCGCGCTGGCGGTCGAGGACCTGTCCGTCGAGCACCACGGCACCGCGAACCCGGTCGGCGCCGGCAGCGTCGTCGTGCGGTACCGGGTCAGCAACACCGGCAACGCCCGCATCCTGCCGACCGAGGCCGTCACCGTCGCCGGCCTGGCCGGCACGCGGCGCACCGTCGAGGCCGTGCCCGCCGACGAGGCCGTCGAGGTGCTCCCCGGGTCGAGCGTCGAGCGCGAGGTGGTGCTCGACGGCGTGCGCAGCCTCGGGTCCGTCGACGTCGAGGTGGTCGCCGTGGCGACCGCCGTCGGGCTCGGCGGCGGTGCGACCGCGCGGTCCGTGGCGGACGCGTCCGTCGTCGCGGTGCCGTGGGCGCTCGCCGCGCTGGTGCTGGTGGTCGTCGCCGGCGTCGTGACCGTCGTCGTGCTGCGCCGCCGTCGCGCGCGGGCCCGCGCTGTGAGCCCGGTCGCACCCGACGCTCCCGGGGCGCTCCCGGTGAGCGGCACGGGCGGACCTGGTGGCATCGTGCTCACCGAGACCGCGCGACCGCACGACGGAGGACAGCCCGCATGACCCCACGACCCGCCGGGGACGCCGCACGACCGACCGGGCACCCCGGCGCGCGGCCGGGCGTGCACCCGGTGGGTCACCCGGGCGGTCGGCCCGGAGGTCACCCCGGCGGGCACCCCGGCCGGCCCGCCGCCGGCCCCGTCGGGCCCCCGCAGGTGCCGACCCCCGCGCTGCCGCGCCGCGTGAGCGTGCTGCCTGCCGTGCTGACCTGGGTCGTCGCCGCCGGGACCACCGGGGTGTACCTGGCGCTGGGAGCGGTGCTCGACGGCGCCCGCACCGGCGACGGCGTCCCGGCGGGCGCGCTCGCCGTGATCGTCGTCGGCGTCGTGGCGCTCGCGGCGGCGGCGTTCGCGGGCCCGCGGGTGAGCCTCGGTGCGGTCGGCCCGCGCGAGGCCGAGCGGCGGGACGTGCTGCTCGACCAGCTGTTCCGGCTCGGCGTCGCGTTCCGCACGCAGGAGCGCTCGGGCCGGTTCGTGTCGACCGCCACTGACGGCGTCGAGCGCGCGTCCGCCTACGAGGCCACCTTCAAGTTCCCGATCGTCGCGTCGCTGACCGTGCCGGTCGTCGCGCTGGTCGCGCTCGGCGCGGCGGTCGACTGGGTGGTCGCCGGCTGGCTCGCCCTGGCCCTGCCCGCCATCCCGCTGCTGGTCGGCGGGTTCCAGAAGGCGTTCCGCGGGGTGTCCGTCCAGTACCGGACGACCGCCCGCCGGTTCGCCGCGCAGTTCCTCGACGCGATCCAGGGCCTGCCGACGTCGACGGCGTTCAACCGCGCGTCCGCCAAGGGCGCCGAGCTCGCACGCACCGCCGAGCAGCTGCGGCGCATGGTGATGAGCCTGCTCGCCCGCAACCAGCTGGTGCTGCTGGTCATCGACTCCTCCTTCTCGCTCGCGATGGTGGCGGCCGCGGCCGGCCTCGCGATGGCCCGGCTGCGGGACGGCGCGATCACCCCCGGCCAGGCGATCGCGGTCGTGCTCGTGTCGACGGTGCTGCTGGAGCCCCTCGACCGCGTCGGGCAGTTCTTCTACGTCGGCATGGGCGGCCGCGCCGCGGTGCGGGAGATCGACTCCGTCCTCGCGCAGCCCGCCACCGCGGGCGACGCCCCGGGCGTGCGCGCACCGGCGACGACGACGCTGCGCGCCGACGCGGCCGCCGGGCCCGTCCCGGCCGAGGCCGTCGCGCTCGAGCACGTCTCGTTCGCGTACCCCGGCGGCCGCCCGGTGCTCGACGACGTGTCGTTCACCGTGCCGCGCGGGTCGCGGGTCGCGCTGATCGGCCCGTCCGGCTCGGGCAAGAGCACGGTCGCCGCGCTGGTCCAGGCGCACCTGCGGCCCGGCAGCGGGCAGGTCCGGGTGGGCGGCCACGACGCCACCACCGTGCCCGTCGACTGGGTGCGGGCGCAGACCGCCGTCGTCGCGCAGAGCACCTACCTGTTCACCGGCACGCTGGCCGACAACCTGCGACTCGCCGCGCCCGACGCGGACGACGACCGCCTCTGGGACGCGCTCGCCCAGGCCAACCTCGCCGACGACGTCCGGTCCTTCCCCGACCGGCTCGCGACCCGGGTGGGGGAGCGCGGGCTGTCCCTGTCCGGCGGCCAGGCGCAGCGGCTCGCCGTCGCCCGCGCGCTGCTGAAGGACGCCCCGGTCCTGCTGCTCGACGAGCCGACCAGCCAGGTCGACGCCGCGTCCGAGTCGGCGCTGGTCGAGGCCCTGGACCGCGCAGGCGAGGGCCGGACGGTCGTCGTCGTCGCGCACCGGCTCAGCACCGTGCGCGGTGCCGACGAGGTGCTGGTGCTGGCCGAGGGCCGCATCGTCGAGCAGGGGCCGCCCGACCACCTCGGCGGCATCGACTCCTACTACGCCCGCGCGCTGGACCTGTCCGCGTCCGCCGCGGCCGGCCCGCTCACCACGCAGGAGGCCCGCCCGTGAGCACCCCCGCCGCGGCGTCCGCGCCCGGGACCCCGCCGACCCGCGCCGCGGTCTCCCGCCGGCTCGTCCGGTTCGGCCGCCCCGTGCTGCCGCCGCTCGCCGCGTCCCTGGTCTGCCGCGTCGTCGGCCAGCTGCTGGGCATCGCCCTGCTCGGCGTGTCCGCGTGGGGCGTCGCGCGCGTCGCCGACGACCCGGCGGCGCCGATCGCCCCGGTCGTCTGGACGCTGGTCGTCCTGTCGCTGGTCAAGGGCGTGGTCCGCTACCTCGAGCAGTTCACCGGCCACGCCGTCGCGTTCCGTGCGCTGGCCATGCTGCGCGTCGACTTCTACGACCGCCTCGCGCCGCAGTCGCCCGCCGGCGTGCTGTCCCGCCGGACCGGCGACCTGGTCAACCGCGCGACCAAGGACGTCGACCGGATCGAGGTGTTCTTCGCGCACACCCTGGTCCCGGCCGTCGCCGCGGTCGTCGTCCCGCTGACCGTGCTCGTGGTGCTCGCCGTCGGCTACGACCCGGTGCTCGCGCTGGTGCTGCTGCCGTTCCTCGTGCTGGTCGGCGCCGTCGTCCCCGGCTGGGGCCGGACCCCGAGCGCCGCCGCCGCGACCCGGGTGCGGGCGGCGCGCGGCCGGCTCGCGCAGCTCGTCACCGAGTCGCTGCAGGGCGTGCGCGAGGTGCTGGCGTTCGGCGCCGCCGGTCGCCGCCGCGCCGAGGCGGCCGCCGTCGCCGCGGACGTGGACGCCGGGCTGACCGGCCTCGCCACCTGGACCGCCCGGCGCCGCGCCGCGAACGCCGTGCTGATGGTCGCGGCCGTCGTCGTCGTCGCGGTGGTCGGTGCCGCCCGGGTCGAGGCCGGCGCGCTCGGCTGGTCCTCCTACGCCGTCGCCGTCGTGCTCGCGCTCGCGGTGTTCACCCCGGTGCTCGCCGTCGAGGACGTCGCCCCCGACCTGGAGCAGGCCTTCGCCGCGGCCCGGCGGATCTGGCGGATCACCGACGCCGCCCCGGCCACCACCTCGCCGGCCGACCCGGTGCCGGTGCCGTCCGGCCCGCTCGACGTCCGGTTCGAGGGTGTCGGCTTCACCTACCCCGCACCCGACGCCGACCCGGACGACCCGGGCGCGGTCGGTGCGCCCGCTCCCGGGCGGCCCGTGCTCACCGGCCTCGACCTGCACGTCCCCGCCGGCAGCACCACCGCCGTCGTCGGCTCGTCGGGCTCCGGCAAGTCGACGCTGGTCAACCTGCTGACCCGCGCCTGGGACCCCGACGCCGGCCGGGTGCTGCTGGGTGGCGTCGACGTCCGGGACCTGTCGCTCGAGGACCTGCGCCGGAACGTGGCCGTCGTCGGGCAGAGCACCTACCTGTTCAACGACACCCTCGCCGCGAACCTGCGGCTCGCCGCGCCCGACGCCACCGACGAGCAGCTGGTCGAGGCCTGCCGCCGCGCCGCCCTGCACGACGCGGTCACGGCCATGCCCGACGGCTACGAGACCCGGGTCGGGGAGATGGGCGAGCGGCTGTCCGGCGGCCAGCGGCAGCGCGTCGCGATCGCCCGCGCGCTGCTGCTCGACGCGCCGGTGCTCGTGCTCGACGAGGCGACCAGCCAGCTCGACGTGGCCACCGAGGCCGAGATCCAGGACGCCCTGGTCGAGGCCGCCCGGGGCCGCACCGTGCTCGTCATCGCCCACCGCCCCGGCGCCGTCCGCACCGCCGACCGCGTCCTGAGCATCGACGCCCTCACCACCCCCTGACCCCCACCCCCCCCGCCTCGCCCTCGCCCCCGCCCCCCTCGCCACCTCGCCGAGGTAGTGCGATCCGCGCGAGGTAGTGCGGGACGTCGCACTACCTCGCCGCGAACGCACTACCTCGGCGAAGGGTCGCGGGCGGGGTCGTGGCCCCGGGGGAGGGGGAGGGGGAGGGTCAGCGGGTGCGGGTGGCGATGACGTCGCGGGAGGGGCGGCCGGCCTCGAGGCCGCGCTGCTCGAACCTGGTCACCGGGCGGTGCGCCGGGCGCGGGGCGTAGCCGGCCCACGCGTTGGTCAGGCCCGGGTCCCCGGCGACGACCTCGAGCATCCGCTCGGCGTACGACTCCCAGTCGGTGGCGAGGTGCAGGGTGCCGCCGACGCGCAGCCGGTCCCGGAGCAGCGCGACGTGCTCCGGCGCGACGATCCGGCGCTTGTGGTGGCGGGCCTTCGGCCACGGGTCGGGGAAGAACACGTGCACCGCGTCGAGCGACCCGGGGGCGAGCAGGCGGCGCACCAGGTCGAGGGCGTCGCCGTGGGCCACGCGGACGTTCGTCAGCCCGCCGTCGTCGACCAGCGTCAGCAGGTGCGCGACGCCGGGCAGGTGCACCTCGACGGCGAGGTAGTCCCGGCCCGGGTCGCCGGCGGCCATCGCGGCGGTGGTGTCGCCCATCCCGGAGCCGATCTCCAGCACCAGGGGAGCGATGCGCCCGAACAGGGCCGCGGTGTCGAGGGTGCCGTCCGGTGCCGTGGGCGGCAGCCCGAGCGCCGGGTCGTGGACGGAGAACCCGAACCGCGGCCACAGCCGGTCCAGGGCCTCGGCGCGGCGCGGGCCGAGCGCGGCCTTGCGCGGGTGGAACGTGCGGACCGGCTCCCCGGCGGCCTTCCGGGCGTGCTGGAAGGCGTCGCCGGTGCGCACGGGCCCCGGGCCGTCGTCGGGCGCGGTCGGGGCGGCAGCGGGGTCCTCGGGCACGGCGTCGAGGGTAGTCGCGCGGGGACGCCCGCTCAGCCGGCCGGCGGGCTGCTCGGCTCGTCGGTCGACATCAGCCAGAACCGCTCGCCGAACGCCCCGGTGATCCCGGCGAGCCGGCCGTACGGGGAGTCCTGCGGCGCGAGGAACACCCCGCCGCCCAGCCGCTCGGCGGTCGCGGCGGTGGCGTCGGTGTCGGCGACCGCGAAGTACACCTGCCAGCCCGCGGCCTCGTCGTCGGCCCCGACGCCGCCGACGGACCGGTCGCCGAGCTGGAGCGTGGCGTACGCGAAGCCCGGGGCGCTGAGGTCCTCGACGCCGTAGCCGAACGTGGCGGCGTAGAAGTCCCGTGCCTTCTCGAACGCCCCCGACATGTGCTCGTTCCAGATCATCGAGCCGGGCTCGTTCACGACCTCGGCGCCGAGCGACGTGCCGGCCTGCCAGAGCGCGAACGGCGCCCCCGTCGGGTCGGCGAGCACGGCCATCCGGCCGAACCCCATGACGTCCATCGGCTCGACCAGCGGCGTGGCGCCGGCGGCGACGGCACGCCCGGCCGTCCCCGCGGCGTCCGAGGCGGCGACGAACGTCAGCCAGGCCACCGGGGCGGTGGGGTCGGGCCGGTAGCCGTTCAGGGCCGCGGCGCGCCGCCCGCCGACCAGGCCCTCGCTGTAGAACCCCGTCTCCTCGGAGCCGACGGCGAAGTCCCAGCCGAGCAGGTCGGCGTAGAACCGCCGGCCACGATCCAGGTCCGGCACGGCGAGCTCCGCCCAGCAGGGCGTCCCGTCGGGCCAGGGCTCCTCGCGCACGGTCATGGTGGTCCCCTCACGTCCGGGCGGGCGGCGGTGCCCGCGGGACCCATCAGACCACCGGCCACCGACAGCCGACCAGCACCTCGTCGTGCCCCGTCGTGCCCCGTCGTGCACGGCGTGCCCCGGGCACGACGAAGGGGGCGTCCCAGCGGGCCGGCGCCCCCTCCGCGCGCCGTCCCGCCGGGACGCCCCCGTCCCGTGGCCGCCGTGTCAGGCGGCGGTGCGGCCCAGACCCGCGAACTCCCAGCCGGCCTCGCGCCAGCGGGTGGGGTCCAGCTTGCCGCGCGCGTCGACCACCCGGGCGGTGGCGGCCAGCGGCGCCAGCTTGTCGGCGTCGGCGTTCGCGAACTCGTCCCACTCGGTGAGCACGAGCACGACGTCGGTGCCCTCGACGGCCTCCTCGATGGAGGTCGCGTACGACAGCGTCGGGAAGGACCGGCGCGCGGTGTCGCCGGCCTCGGGGTCGAAGACCGTGACCTGGGCGCCGCGCAGGTGCAGCGCGGCCGCCACGTTCAGGGCCGGCGAGTCGCGGACGTCGTCGGTGTCGGGCTTGAACGCCGCACCGAGGACGCCGATCCGGCGGTTGAGCACCGAGCCGCCGCAGGCCTCGACCGCCATGTCCAGCACGCGCTCGCGCTGGCCCATGTTGATCTCGTCGACCTGCTGCAGCAGCGCGGACGCGCGGTAGGCACCGAGCTCGTTGGCGCGGTGCATGAGGGCGCGGATGTCCTTCGGGAGGCAGCCGCCGCCGAAGCCGAGCCCGGCGTTGAGGAACTGGCGGCCGATGCGCACGTCGTGCCCGAGGGCGTCGGCGAGCACGGTGACGTCGGCGCCGGCGGCCTCGCAGACCGTGGAGATCGCGTTGATGAACGAGATCTTGGTGGCGAGGAACGCGTTGGCGCTGACCTTGACCAGCTCGGCGGTCGGCAGGTCGGTCACGACGACCGGGGTGCCCTCGGCGATCGGGCCGGCGTAGACCTCGCGGAGCGTGGCCTCGGCGCGGTCGCTGGTGCCCCCGATGACGATGCGGTCCGGGTGCAGGGTGTCCTCGACGGCCTTGCCCTCGCGCAGGAACTCCGGGTTCCAGACCAGCTCCGCCGACGTGCCGGCGGGCAGCTCGGGCGCGATCAGCTCGCGGAGCCGGGCCGCGGTGCCGACCGGGACGGTGGACTTGCCGACGATCAGCCCGTCCTTGGTGAGGTTGCGGGCGATGGTGGTCGCCGCGGACTCGACGTACGCCAGGTTGGCGGCGTGGCTGGTCTTCATCTGCGGGGTGCCCACGCAGATGAAGTGCACGTCGCCCCAGGCGGCGGCCGACGCGAGGTCGGTGGTGAACTTCAGGCGGCCGGTGGCCAGGTGCTTCTCGAGCAGCGGGTCGAGCCCGGGCTCGTAGAACGGCACCTTGCCGGCGGCGAGCGCGTCGACCTTGCTCTGGTCGATGTCGGCGCCGAGGACCTCGAAGCCGAGCTCGGCCATGGCGACCGCGTGCGTGGCGCCGAGGTAGCCGGTGCCGTAGACGCTGATCTTGAGCGAGCCGGTGCCCTCGGTCTCCGGGTCGAGGGCCGGGCCGGTGGCGGCCAGGTCGTCGGCGGAGAGGGCGGCGGCGGAGAGGGACGCGTCGTTCATGGGAGTGCTCCTCACGGTGGGGCGCGGGCTGCGGGGGGTGCGGGTCCGGCGGTGCTGCGGGGTCACGGGGTCACCGCCGGGGTCGGGGTCGGCGTGGCGCTGGGCGCCGCGCTCGGGGTGGCGCTGGGCGCGGGCGACGGCGTCGCCGTGGGCTCAGCGGTCGGTGCGGGCGCGGGCGCCGTGGTGGGGGCCGGCTCCGGCGCGGGCTCGGCAGCGGGCGCGGCGAGCGTCGCGGCGGCCGCGGTGCCGAGCACCGACCCGCCGAACCGGCGGGCCGGGTCGGCGATCCCGGCGCGGAACGCCTCGAGGCTGTTGGCCCGCGAGTCGACCCGCCAGTCGTTGGTCGCCAGCTTGCCGTCGACGTAGGTGGTCACCGCGAGGTTGAACCAGGCGAACCCGATCACGTCGTCGTTGGCCCCGGGGTCGAAGCCCTGGAAGAAGGACTGCACCCAGGCCGGCTTGGTGCCGCCGATCTCGGAGGCTCCGACCTCGGCCAGCAGGATCTTCTTGTCCGTGATCGCCCGGAGCTGGTCGAGCGTCCGGCCGTAGGTGTAGTCGAACGTCGAGTTGTTGTCCGTCTTGTACGGCGGGCGCTGGTAGCCGGACACGCCGACCCAGTCGACGTAGCCGTCCCCGGGGTAGAGGTTCGCGAGGAACTCCTGGCTCTGGAACGCGGCCGGCAGGTTGTTGATGATGTTCGGCGCCCAGACCCAGATGACGTACTGGTTGGCGCCGTTCGCCTCGAAGATGTCGTGGACGTGCTGCCACATCTTCACGTAGTCGCCGACGTTGTTGCCGTTGATCGGCTGGCCCGAGGAGGTCTGCTCGGCCCAGGGGTACCAGGTCGAGTTCATCTCGTGGTCCAGGCGGATCGCGAGCGGCAGGCCGGTGGCGGCGATGTCCTGCGCGTACGTGGTGAGGTAGGCGTCGAAGTCGCCCGCGAGGATGCGCGGCAGGCTGTAGGCCGGCTCGTCCACGACGTCGTTCTTCGAGGCGATCGGGCGCGACTCCCAGGTGAGCATCGGCATCAGGTCGCGCTCCCAGGCGCGGGTGACGGCGTTCGCGCGGAACTCCTCGTCCCAGCCGCCGAAGTACCCGACCATGTTCTGCGACTGGCCCACGTCGTTCGCGGCAGCGTCGAACGTGGCCCAGTTGAACGGCGCCTGCTCGGTGTACATGCCGAAGTAGCGGGTGGCCGGGTCGAGCAGCTCGGCCTTGCTCGGCGCCGTCGGCTTGGTCGGCGTCGCCGGGGCGGCGCCCGGGTTGCTGACGACCGGGGTACCCGGGTTGTTCGGGGCGTCGCCCTTGCTGGAGCCGGCGTTCTTGCTGCCCGACCCGGAGCCGGTCGTCGACTTCGAGCCGGAGCGCGAGCTGCTGCCCGACGTGGAGCTGCCCGAGGACTTCTCCTCGGCGTCGGCGGCAGCCTCGGCCGCGGCCTGCGCCTCGCGCTCGGCCTGGGCGGCGGCGCCGTCCGCCTCGCCCTTCTTGCGTGCGGCCTGCTCGTCGGCCAGGACGTCCCGGAGGGCGTCGGCCTGGGAGCGGCTGGTCTGCAGCTGCCCCTCGAGCTCGGCGTTGCGCCGCTGGAGCGCGAGCTCCTGGGCGGTGGGCTCGTCGGCCGCGGCTCCCACGATCGAGGACACGGCCGGGGTGTTCCACACCACGAGGGTGATGGCCAGCAGGGCCACGGCGATGGTCGCGGTCGCGATGCGCGCACGCATGGTCATCCGGCCCATCGTCGGCGCCCACCAGGCCTTGCCGGTGTGCGGGTTCGGTGCGTCAGACATAGAGGAGTGCCTCCAGGGCGAACAGGATCACGGCGATCACGTAGGGGATCGCGGCGAGCGGGTTGAGCCGCTTCCGGGTGGGGGCGGGGGCAGCCGTGCGGGCCTGCCGGCGCGAGCTCTCGGGGAGGGTGGCGAGGGCGGCCTGCCGGTCCGGCGCGGCCAGGTCGGGCGCGGCCAGGACGGCCGCGGGGGCCGGGGCGTTCTGCGGCGCGTCGCCGGCCGCGAGGGCGGCGGGGGAGACGTGCGCGTGCACCGGGGTGCCCGGGTCCGTCGCGTGGTCGCGCTGCGTCGGGAACCCGCCGTGGGCGTCGCGGTCGACGACGTCCACCGGGGCGGTCCCGGTCATGAGGCCCAGCTCGGCCTCGAGGGTCCCCGACTCGTCCTGGCCCGGGTCGCCACCGGCGTAGGCGCCGGCGCGGGTGCCCCAGCCGGAGGCGTGCGCCATCCGGAGGAAGCCCAGCAGGCGGACCGGCATCAGGAAGAAGGTCGACACGATGATGAAGACCGGGAGCCGGAAGAAGTCGCTCGGGACCTCCTGCAGGTGCCGGATCTGGCGGATCGCCATCGACAGCACCGAGGACACGACCATCAGGCCGATGACCCAGAACCAGCCGGCCTGCGCGCCGTACGTCTCCAGCATCGCCTCGTAGAGGTTGACGCCGGTGTGCGTGACCGAGCGGTAGATCCAGCCGGCGATCGTGCCGAAGAGCAGGAACGGCAGCAGGATGTCGGTCAGGAAGAAGATCGACAGGATCGGGGCGTGCCCGAGCATCCAGGGCAGCATCCGCAGGGTGTTGTACTGGCTGCCGCGCGCCCAGCGGAGCTGCTGCTTGAAGAGCTTCTTCACCTGCAGCGGCGCGTCCGTGTAGACCAGGCTCGTGTGCTGGTAGACGGTGCGGTAGCCCTGCTTCAGCGTGAGGTTCGTCAGGGTGCGGTCGTCGGAGACCTCGAGGAACACGCCCATGAACCGCTGGGTCATGAAGTCGTGCATGACCTCCATGAGGATGTGCCGGCGGAACGCGATGGTGCGGCCCGGGAGGCAGCCGACCTGACCGAGCACCGACTGCGCCGGCATCGAGTAGAGCGAGCGCGAGTTCTCGAGCCAGTCGGCCCAGCGGGTGATCCAGGAGCGCTCCGGCTCGAGGATGCGCTGGCGCGTGGTCACGCCGCCGACGTTGGAGTCCTTGAACGGCTTGACCAGCTCGGACAGGGTGCCCGGGGTCCAGACGGTGTCGGAGTCGAGCAGCACGGTGATGTCGTACTTCGACAGCTCGGTGCCGATCTTGACCGCGTTCCGCTTGCCCGGGATCGGGGTGTGCACCCAGCGGACCAGCGGAGCGAACTCGTCGCAGACCGCCTCGAGGTCGGGGTTGCGCTTGCCGTTGATGACGACGATGACCTCGTCGGGGTGCTGCTCGGTGACGCGGGTCAGCACGTCGCGGAACAGGTCGAGCGGCTCGTCCACGACGGGGACGATCACGCTGGTGGACTCGTGGTGCTCGGCCGTCCACGGGCGGTACCGCCGGGACAGGCCCACCTTGAGGAGCCAGAGGGCCCACACGAGGCCGGAGAAGATCGTGAACAGGTACAGCTCGGCGTGGTCGTCGAGCATGTGCCGGATCTGCAGGATGAAGATGAACATCGCTCACCTCGGCGCTGGGACTGGAGGGGGAGCCAGCGGCGACGGTGACGCGGCGGAGGACTTGAGAGGGAGAGCGCCTCCCCGGGAAGACCGGCGGTGGAAGCGCTGTCCGCTATGACTCGACTGACGGCGGACGATGACGGGGTGTCACCCGTTCGAGCGGGCGGCGATGGTCGTGACGGTCGATGCTGTGGGCCGGATGTGTGGCCGACCGGAGTGGTCCAAGAGTGTTGGGCCGAGTCCGCGCGGCGCAACTCCGATCGGGTGAATCGGACACCTTTTGTGAGATGTGCCACACGTTGTCTGTCCGGTTTGACCGTAAATGCGCAGATCACAGCCGTGCAAGTCGGACATGCCGGGAGGTTTCCGGCCCGGGGTCGAGCTGCTGGTCAGATGCGAGATCGCGCATGTCGTGCATGTATCCGGCGCGGGTCGCCGACGTGAACATGGTCACAACGTGTCGTGACAGATGTCAGGGTCATGACGATCTGTGACTCGTCGTGTGACACGCCGCACCGCTCCCGCCCGCTCTCCGTGCGCCCGGCGGCGGTCGACGCGGAGACTTGAGCGGAATAGGCTCAACTTCGTCCGGGTTGTACCGCACGGACCGGTGGGGCACCCGCCGGACGACACGGACACGGACCACGCACCGCACGGAGGGGATGTTGGACGCGAAGCTCACCACCAAGTCGCAGGAGGCCATCGGCGACGCCATCCAGCAGGCGTCGGCCGCCGGCAACCCGCAGCTGGACCCGGCCCACCTGCTGAACGCGCTGCTCGCCCAGGAGGGCGGTGTCGCGAACGGCCTGCTCGACGCGGTCGGCGCCGACCGCGGGGCGCTCGGCCGCGCGGTGCGCGCCGTGCTGGTCAACCTGCCCACCGCGAGCGGCTCGTCGGTCGCGCAGCCCACCGCCTCCCGCGCGACGTCGTCGGCGATCGAGGCGGCCTCGGCCGAGGCGCGGACGCTCGGCGACGACTACGTCTCCACCGAGCACCTGCTGCTGGGCCTGGCCGCCGGGCAGAGCGGCGTCGCCGACGCGCTGCGCGCGCAGGGCGCGTCCCGGGACGCGCTCGCCGCCGCGCTGCCGTCCGTCCGCGGCTCGGCCCGCGTGACCAGCCCCAACCCCGAGGGCACGTACAAGGCGCTCGAGCAGTACGGCGTCGACCTGACCCAGCGCGCGCGCGACGGCCGGCTCGACCCGGTGATCGGCCGCGACGCCGAGATCCGCCGGGTGATCCAGGTGCTGTCCCGCCGCACCAAGAACAACCCCGTGCTGATCGGCGAGCCGGGCGTCGGCAAGACCGCGGTCGTCGAGGGCCTCGCGCAGCGGATCGTCGCCGGCGACGTGCCGGAGTCCCTGCGCGGCAAGCGCCTGGTCTCCCTGGACCTCGCGGCGATGGTCGCAGGCGCGAAGTACCGCGGCGAGTTCGAGGAGCGCCTGAAGGCCGTCCTGGAGGAGATCACCTCGTCCGAGGGCGAGGTCGTCACCTTCATCGACGAGCTGCACACCGTGGTCGGGGCAGGCGCCGGCGGCGAGGGTGCCATGGACGCGGGCAACATGCTCAAGCCGATGCTCGCCCGCGGCGAGCTCCGGCTGGTCGGCGCGACCACGCTCGACGAGTACCGCGAGCGGATCGAGAAGGACCCCGCGCTGGAGCGCCGGTTCCAGCAGGTCTTCGTCGGCGAGCCGTCCGTCGAGGACACCGTCGCGATCCTGCGCGGGCTGAAGGAGCGGTACGAGGCGCACCACAAGGTGACCATCGCCGACGCCGCGCTCGTCGCCGCCGCCGCGCTGTCCGACCGGTACATCACCGGCCGCCAGCTGCCCGACAAGGCCATCGACCTGGTCGACGAGGCCGCGTCCCGGCTGCGCATGGAGCTCGACTCCTCGCCGGTCGAGATCGACGAGCTGCAGCGTGCCGTCACCCGGCTGGAGATGGAGGAGGTCGTGCTGTCCGAGGCGGACGACGTGGCCTCCCGCGAGCGGCTCGAGAAGCTGCGCGCCGACCTGGCCGACCGCCGCGAGGAGCTCGCGGGGCTCACCGCGCGCTGGGAGAAGGAGAAGGCGGGGCACAACCTGGTCGGCGACCTCAAGGCGCGCCTGGACGAGCTGCGGTCGACCGCGGACCGGCTGCTCCGCGAGGGCGACCTGTCCGGTGCCGCGCGCATCCAGTACGGCGAGATCCCGGCCGTCGAGCAGGAGATCGCCGCCGCCGAGGAGCGCGAGCGCGCGTCCGCCGGCGCGGCGCCCTCGGGCGAGGCGCCGATGATCGCCGACAAGGTCGGCCCGGACGAGATCGCCGAGGTCGTCGCGATGTGGACCGGCATCCCCGCCGGCCGGCTGCTGGAGGGGGAGACCGCCAAGCTGCTGCGGATGGAGCAGGTGCTCGGCGAGCGCCTGATCGGGCAGAGCGCCGCCGTCGCGGCCGTGTCCGACGCCGTCCGCCGCTCCCGCGCGGGCATCGCCGACCCCGACCGGCCCACGGGCTCGTTCCTGTTCCTCGGCCCGACCGGTGTCGGCAAGACGGAGCTGGCCAAGGCGCTCGCGGACTTCCTGTTCGACGACGAGCGCGCCATGGTCCGGATCGACATGTCCGAGTACGCCGAGCGGCACTCCGTGGCGCGCCTGATCGGGGCGCCCCCGGGCTACGTCGGCTACGAGGAGGGCGGCCAGCTCACCGAGGCCGTGCGGCGGCGCCCGTACTCCGTGCTGCTGCTCGACGAGGTCGAGAAGGCGCACCCCGAGGTGTTCGACATCCTGCTGCAGGTGCTCGACGACGGCCGGCTCACCGACGGCCAGGGCCGCACGGTCGACTTCCGGAACGTCATCCTCGTGCTGACGTCGAACCTCGGCTCGCAGTTCCTGGTCGACCCGCTGCTCGACCCCGCCGGGCGCCGGGAGGCCGTCATGGGCGCCGTCCGCGAGGCGTTCAAGCCGGAGTTCCTCAACCGGCTCGACGACATCGTGCTGTTCGACGCCCTGTCGCTGGAGGAGATCACCCGGATCGTCGACCTGCAGGTCGCGGCGCTCGCCGCCCGGCTGCGGGACCGGCGCCTGGTGCTCGAGGTCGACCCGGCCGCACGTGAGTGGCTGGCCATCGAGGGGTTCGACCCCGCCTACGGCGCCCGGCCCCTGCGTCGCCTCGTGCAGCGCGAGATCGGCGACCGGCTCGCCCGGCTGCTGCTCGCCGGCGAGGTGCACGACGGGGACACCGTCCGCGTGACCCGGTCCGCCGACGAGGCCGGCGGGCTGGAGCTGACCCGGGGCTGACCGCGGGCCGGCCGGGCGGGGGCGTGCGAGCATCGGGATCGATGAACGTACCTCTCGCCCCGGCCGCCCTCGCCGCCGGGCAGTCCGGCACCGCGGAGCTCACCGGCCTCGCGGGCTGGGTCGTCGGCGTCATCGACGCGCTGGGCCCGGTCGGTGTCGGGATCGTCGTCGCGCTGGAGAACCTGTTCCCCCCGATCCCCTCCGAGGTCGTGCTGCCCGTCGCCGGGTACGTGGCGAGCCAGGGGGAGATGAGCCTGGTGTGGGCGATCGTCGCGGCGACCGCCGGCGCGGTGCTCGGCGCCTGGCTGCTCTACGGGCTCGGTGCCTGGCTCGGCCGCGTGCGCCTGCGCCGGTGGCTCGAGCGGATCCCCCTCATGGAGGTCGAGGACCTCGACCGCGCCGAGGCCTGGTTCGACCGGCACGGCGGCACGGCCGTGCTGATCGGGCGGTGCGTGCCGGTCGTCCGCTCGCTCGTGTCGGTCCCCGCCGGGCTCGAGCGCATGCCGCAGACGACCTTCCTGCTCTACACCGCGGTCGGCAGCCTGGTGTGGAACAGCCTGCTCATCGTCGGCGGCTACGTCCTCGGCTCCCAGTGGCAGGACATCGGCCACTACTCGGACTACATCAACTACGCCGTGTACGCGGCGATCGTCCTCGTCGTGGTCCGCTTCGTCTGGACCCGCCTGCGCCGCCGGAGGCTCGCGGGCCGTGCCTGAGCGTCGCGCGACGCCGGACCGCCCGGGCGCCCAGGAGTGGGTGCCGCCGGACGCCGACGTCGACGCGCTCGCCGCGGCGGCACCGGGCTGCCGCGGCTGCGAGCTGTGGGCACCGGCCACGCAGGTGGTGTTCTCGGCCGGTCCACCCCGCGCCAGCCTCGTCCTGGTGGGCGAGCAGCCCGGCGACCGCGAGGACCGCGAGGGCGAGCCGTTCGTCGGGCCTGCCGGCCGGGTGCTGCACGACGCCCTCGCCGACGCCGGCATCGACCCGGGCGAGGTCTACGTGACGAACGCCGTCAAGCACTTCCGGTTCACCGAGCGCGGCAAGAAGCGGCTGCACAAGAGCCCTGCCGTCGGGCACGTCCGCGCGTGCCGGCCCTGGCTGACCGCCGAGCTGGCGGCCGTCCGCCCGCGCGTCGTGGTGTGCCTCGGGGCCACCGCCGCCCGGTCGGTGCTCGACCGGGACGTGACGATCGGCGAGGTCCGTGGCCGGGTGCTCGAGGAGCACCCGGCCGACGCGCCCGGGGCCGCCGTGCTGGTCACCGCGCACCCGTCCGCCCTGCTGCGGCTCCGGGGCCGGGACGGCTGGGACGAGGCGTACGCCGCGCTGGTCGCCGACCTGCGCACCGCCGCCGCCGCGGGCTGACCCGCCGCGGGCCGGTCGTCAGGCGAACAGCTCCGCCATCGCCGTCGAGTAGAGGTCCGCCCCCTTGATGCGGCTCGTCTCCTCCGGGCCGAGCACCCGGCGGACCCCGTCCTCGCCGACCACCTGCGACGCCCCGCCCGTGCGGCCCAGCGGCAGCACGATCCGCTCCGGCGCCGGCGCGTACGTCGCGGTCGGCTCGCGACCCTCGAGCAGCGCGCGGACGTTCGCCGCCACCACCTCCGCGTGCGCCCGCGCCGCCGACGCGCGCTTGGACTCCGGCACGTCCGTGATGTCCCCGACCGCGAACACCGCCGGGTGGCCCACCAGCGCGAGCGTCGGCTCGACGCGCACCTCGCCGAGCCCGTTCCGCAGCCCCGCCAGGTCGCCGGCGAGGTAGTCGCTCGCCGGCGCGTTGCCGTAGCAGCGGAACCACATCTGCGCCTCGACCCGCACGCCGGCCTCCGTGTCGACGACGAACGGCTCGTGCACCCCGACGTCGACGGGCGGCAGGTAGCCGAGCCGGGACCCGAGCACCAGCTCCACGCGGTCGTCGAGCTGGGCGCGCACCGCCGCCCGCAGCTCGGGGAGGTAGTCGCCGGTGGTCAGGGCGTCGTCCGCCTGGTCGACCACCGTGACGTGCAGGTGCGGGTAGGCGTCGAGCAGCTCGCCGACCAGCTCCAGGCCGACCGCGCCCGCCCCGACCACCAGCACCCGCTCGGTCTGCTCGAGGCCCGCACGCATCCGGGCGAGCCGTGCCCGCGCGACCGACGTCTCCGTCTCGATGAACTTCGACGGGAACGGGTACGCGGCGCCCGTGGCCAGCACCAGGACGTCGGCGTCCAGCGCCGTGCCGTCCGCGAGCCGCACGCCGGTCGACGTCGCGTGCTCGACCCGCTGCTGCACGACCCGCCCGCGTCCCAGCAGCCGGGTGTAGGGGAAGAACACCCGCTCCTCCCACTCCGGGTCCACGGCCGCGCGCAGCGCCGCCGACGCGTGCACGAACGCGTCCTTCGGCTCGACCAGCACCACGTCCGCGACGTCGTCGAGCAGCGACGCGACCCGCGTCCCGCCGTACCCGCCACCGACCACGACGACCCGTCGCCCTGCCATGTCCAGCCCCTCTCGCCCGTGCGGCCGCTGGTGCCGCGGCCGTGGCTCCAGCCTTCCACCGGCGCCGGGCCGGCAACCGGGACGCAAGGCCCGTGCGGTGCGGTGGTCGCGGCGGCCGTCGCGTCGGTCCGCGTGCGTGCGTCCACGTCGCGTGATCCCGTGGGCCCGGGCTCGTCGGGCCGGCTCAGCCGGATGCTCGACGTCGACGACTCGACACGCTCGACGCAGCACGGCCCGCCCCGCACGAGGCGGGACGGGCCGTGCCGTCGCCGGAGCAGCGGGTCAGGCCGCCGCGGCCTCCGCGACCATGCGCGACAGGCCGGCCTCGTCGAACCCGCCCATGCCGAAGCTCGCGATGACGCGCATCGGCATGTCGCCGAGCATCGCGAGCATCGTCGGGTCCAGCGCGGCCGTCGCCGACTCGAACTCCGCGCCGAGCACCCGCTTGCCGACCGGGTGCGCCAGCCACTCGGTGACGGTGGAGTCGGCGGACAGCGTGCCGAACAGCGGCTCGCCCGTCACGGTCACCTCGGCGGTGCCGCGGATGTCGCGCGACGACGCGCCGACCTCGACGACGGTGCGGCCGCCGCCGACGACCCAGCGCCGCAGCGCCGGGTGCCAGTACGCCAGGTCGCGGGAGCCGAGCGTGAAGGTCAGCGTGCGGGACTCGCCGGGCTCGAGCGCGACCTTGGCGAACGCCTTGAGCTCGCGGGTCGGGCGCAGCACGGCCGCCTCGGGGTCGCCGACGTAGACCTGGACGGTCTCGGCGCCAGCCACCGCGCCGGTGTTGGTGACGGTGGCCGTCACCTCGATCGCGGACGCGGCCCCCTCCCCGGACAGGGTCGCGGTGACGTCGGAGTAGCCGAACGTCGTGTAGGACAGGCCGTGCCCGAAGGGGTAGGCGACGTCGACCAGGCGGGTGTCGTACCAGCGGTAGCCGACGAGCACGCCCTCGCCGTAGCGGACGTGCCCGTTGTCGCCCGGGAAGTTGCCGAACGCGGGGGTGTCCTCGACGCGGTGCGGGATCGTCTCGGCGAGCTTGCCGGACGGGTTCCGCACGCCGAGCAGCAGGTCGGCGACGGCCGAGCCGCCGGCCTGGCCGCCGAGCCAGGTCTCCAGCACCGCGGCGGCGTCGTCCTGCCACTCGACGCCGACCGCCGAGCCGTTGGCGAGCACGACCACGACGCGCGGGTTCACCGCGGCGACGGCCCGCAGCACGGCGACCTGGTCGGCGGGCAGCCCCAGGTGCGTGCGGTCGTAGCCCTCGGACTCGTCGGGGGCGGGCAGCCCGAGGAACAGCAGCACGGTGCCGGCCTCGCGGGCGAGGCCCACGGCCTCGTCCAGCAGCGCCGCGTCGTCGGCCTCGTCGGTGACCCCGGCGACGGAGAACCCGGCCGCGAACGGCAGCTCCGTGCCGGTGGCCGAGCGCAGGGCGGTGAGCGCGTCGTCCAGGCGGGTCGGGTTCACCTGCGAGGAGCCGGCGCCCTGGTAGCGCGGGGTGCGGGCGAACTCGCCGATCACGACGGCCTCGGCGGCGGCGGACGCGCTGAGCGGCAGCGCGGGGGCACCGTCGACGGACGCGTTCTTCAGCAGCACGGAGCCGTCCGCGGCGGCCTCGCGGGCGAGCGCGTGGTGCGCCTCCGCGTCGATCGTGCCGGGCTCGGCCAGCGCGGGCTGGGCACGGGCGATCAGCTGCAGCACCCGGCGCGCGGCCACGTCGAGCACGGCCTCGTCCAGCGCGCCGCTCTGCACGGCGTCGACGACCAGCGCGTCGGTGCGCCCGCCGGTGGCCGGCATCTCCAGGTCCAGCCCGGCGGCGACGGCGGCGACGCGGTCCACGACGGCGCCCCAGTCGGAGACGACCAGGCCCTCGAAGCCCCACTCGTCGCGCAGGACCTCGGTCAGCAGCCAGTGGTCCTGCGAGGCGTAGGTGCCGTTGATCTTGTTGTACGAGCACATCACGGTCCACGGCTGCACCCGCGTGACGACGCGCTCGAAGGCCGGCAGGTAGATCTCCCGCAGCGTGCGCTCGTCCACGTCGGCGGAGACCCGCATGCGGTCGGTCTCCTGGTTGTTGGCGGCGAAGTGCTTCAGCGAGGTGCCGACGCCCTGCGACTGGATGCCGGACACGAGCGCGGCGCCGAGGTCGCCCGCCAGCGCGGGGTCCTCGGAGAAGTACTCGAAGTTCCGCCCGCACAGCGGCGAGCGCTTCATGTTCACGCCGGGGCCGAGCAGCACCGCGACGTCGTTGCCGCGGGTCTCCCGGCCGAGCGCGCGCCCGACCCGGTCCAGCAGGTCGACGTCCCAGGTGGACGCCAGCGCCGCGGCGGGCGGGAAGCAGGTGGCGGGCACGGAGTTGCCGATGCCCAGGTGGTCGGCGCTCTCGGCCTGCTTGCGCAGCCCGTGCGGGCCGTCGGTCACCATGACCTTCGGCACGCCGAGGCGCTCGACGCCGTCGGTGTGCCAGAAGTCGGAGCCGGACGTGAGCGCGGCCTTCTCCTCCAGGGTCAGCTCGGCCAGGACACGCTCGACGTCGAATGCGACGGACATGCGGGGCACCTCCTCGTGCGGTGGGTCTGTTCCCCGCAGCCTAGCGGATTCCCTACCGACTGGTCGGGGTTGCTGCCGGGTGCTGCGCCTCGCCTGTGAGACCCTGTGCGCCAGCGCCGGCCGGCGCTCGAGTTCCGGTGCAGGGGGCAGCACGATGACCGTCGAGATGCAGCGCGGTTACGCGAAGGGCCGCGCGAAGCGGCGCGAGATCATCGACCAGGCGACGGCGATGTTCGGCGAGGTCGGCTACCGCGGGGCCTCTCTGCGGGAGATCGCGGCACGCTGCGGGATCTCCCACCCCGGGCTGCTGCACCACTTCCCGACCAAGGAGTCGCTGCTGCTGGCCGTGCTGGAGCAGCGCGACGAGGCGGACATCGAGTGGCTCGAGGCCGACGGCGCCGACGGGGTGACCACGCTGCGGCACCTCGTGGAGCTCACCGCCCTCAACACGACCCGGCGCGGCATCGTCGAGCTGTTCGCCGTGCTGTCCGCCGAGGCCACCTCCGCCGACCACCCGGCGCACGCCTACTTCCAGGACCGGTACCGGCGCGCCCTGCACGCCGCCGGCACGGCGTACCGGCGCGCGGCCGCGTCCGGGGCGCTGCGGGCGGGTGTCGACCCCGACGCCGCGGGGCGCCAGCTGATCGCGCTGATGGACGGCATGCAGGTCCAGTGGCTGCTCGACGACGCCGGCACCGACATGGCCGGGGTGGTCCGCGCCCACGTGCAGGACCAGCTCACCGTCCCGCTCTGAGCCGGGTCCGGCCCGCCGGTCTCAGGCGGCGTCGGCGATGTCCAGCACCACCGGGACGTGGTCGGACGGCGCCTTGCCCTTGCGCTCGTTCCGCTCGATCGACACGTCGGTCACGCGGACGGCGAGCGTCGGCGACGCCCAGGTGAAGTCGATCCGCATGCCCTCGTTCCGGGGGAACCGGAGCTGCTGGTAGTCCCAGTAGGTGTAGGTGTGCTCGGCGGGCAGGTGCTCGCGGGACACCTCGGTGTAGCCGGCGGCGGCGAACGCGGCGAACGCCTCGCGCTCGGCCGGGGTGACGTGGGTGCTGCCGGCGAACTTCGCGATGTCCCAGACGTCGGTGTCGAGCGGCGCCACGTTCCAGTCGCCGACCAGCGCGACCGGCAGGGCCGGGTTCTCCTCCAGCCAGCGGCCGGCCTCCTGCTGCAGCGCGGCGAGCCAGCGGAGCTTGTAGTCGAAGTGCGGGTCGCCGACCTCGCGCCCGTTCGGGACGTACAGGCTCCACACCCGCACGCCGCCGCAGCTGGCGCCGAGCGCCCGTGCCTCGGTGACCGGGTGCTCGCCCCAGCCGGGCTGGCCGCCGAACGCGTGCTCGACGTCGTGGATGCCGACGCGCGAGGCGATGGCCACGCCGTTCCACTGGCTGAACCCGCTGGTCACGACCTCGTACCCGGCGGCCTCGAACGCCTCGCGCGGGAACTGCTCGTCCTTGCACTTCGTCTCCTGCATCGCCAGCACGTCGGTGCCGGTGCGCTCCAGGAACGCGACGACGCGGTCGACTCGGGTGCGGACGGAGTTCACGTTCCAGGTGGCGAGGCGCATGTGCCGCACCGTACCGGCCGGACCCGACACCCGTAGGGTGAGGCGCATGGGAACCGCACTCATCACGGGCGCGAGCGCCGGTCTCGGGCTGGAGTTCGCCTGGCAGCTGGCCACCGCCCGGCACGACGTCGTCCTGGTCGCCCGCGACGGCGAGCGCCTCGAGCGGCTCGCCGCGCAGCTGCGTGCCGCCGCGGGCGTGCACGCCGAGGTCCTGCCCGCCGACCTGACCGTCCGCGCCGACCTGGACCGGGTCGCCGACCGCCTCCGTGCCACGGAGCACCCCGTCGGCCTGCTGGTGAACAACGCCGGCATCGGGCTGGGGGAGCGGTTCGTCGGCGGTGACCTCGCGCTGCAGGAGCGGGCGCTCGACCTCATGGTCCGCTCGGTCCTCGTGCTGTCGCACGCCGCCGCCGGCGCCATGGTGGAGCGCGGCCGCGGGGCGATCCTCAACGTCGGGTCGGTGGCGGCGCTGATGGCGTCCGGCACGTACTCGGCGCACAAGGCCTGGGTACGGACCTTCACCGAGGGCCTCGCCGTCGAGCTCGCCGGGACCGGCGTCACCGCCACGGTGCTGTCGCCGGGGCTGACGCACACCGAGTTCCACGAGCGCGCCGGCCTGCGCGGCGCGGAGTCCTACCCCCAGCTGGCGTGGCTGTCGCCGGACCGGGTCGTCGCCACGGCGCTCGCGGACGTCCGGCGCGGGGCGGTGCTGTCCACCCCGAGCCTGCGGTACCGGGTCGCGTCCGGCGCGCTGCGGGCGCTGCCGCGGGGTGCCGTGCGGCGCCTGGCCGAGGCGCGCACCGACCGTCGGGCGGACTGACGGAGGCGCGCGCCTCGCTACCCTGGCGGGCGTGACGAACTCCCCGATGTCCCCGACCCCGCGCGAGCAGCTGCGCGACCTCATCACCGAGCTGGCCGTCGTGCGCGGCCGGGTCACCCTGTCCTCCGGACGGGAGGCCGACTACTACGTCGACCTGCGCCGCGTGACCCTGCACCACCGCGCCGCGCCGCTGATCGGCCACGTCCTGCTCGACCGGCTCGAGGAGGTCGGGCTGGGCACGGCCGAGGTCGAGGCCGTCGGCGGCCTCACGCTCGGCGCCGACCCGGTCGCCACGGCCCTGCTGCACGCCGCGGCGTCCCGCGGCCAGGACCTCGACGCCTTCGTGGTCCGCAAGGAGGCCAAGGCGCACGGCATGCAGCGCCGCATCGAGGGCCCGGACATCGCCGGCCGGCCCGTCGTCGTGCTGGAGGACACCTCCACGACGGGCGCCTCGCCGATCGCCGCCGTCGAGGCCGCGCGCGAGGCCGGCGCCGACGTGCGCGGCGTGGCCGTGATCGTCGACCGCGCCACCGGAGCCCAGGAGAAGATCGAGGCGCTGGGCGTCCCGTACCACTACCTCTTCGACCTGCGGGACCTCGGCCTGGCCTGAGAACAGGCCCGTGGTGGTCGAGGTCGTGACACGGGCACGAGGTCGTCAGTCCTGCGGGACGACCTCGTGCACCGGTGACGACCTCGGGCGACGACCGGTCACGCCGAGCGGGCCCACTCCGGGACGCGGGGGACGAGGTCCGCGATCGAGTCGTAGACGTGCGTGGGGCGGAACGGGTACTTCACCAGGTCCTCGGGGCGCGTCGACCCGGTGAGCACGAGGAACGTGCGCAGCCCGGCCTCGATCCCGGCGACGACGTCGGTGTCCATCCGGTCGCCGATCATCGCGGTGGTCTCGGAGTGCGCGTCGATCCGGTTCAGCGCGGACCGGATCATCATCGGGTTCGGCTTCCCCACGAAGTAGGGCTGCCGGCCCGTGGCCGCGGTGATCATCGCCGCCACGGCGCCGGTGGCGGGCAGGTCGCCCTCCTGGCTCGGCCCGGTGACGTCGGGGTTGGTCGCGATGAACCGCGCGCCGCCCTGGATCAGCCGGATCGCCCGCGTGATCGCCTCGAACGAGTACGTCCGCGTCTCGCCCAGCACCACGAAGTCCGGGTCGGCGGCCGTCAGCGTGTAGCCCGCCTCGTACAGCGCGGTCGTGAGCCCGGCCTCGCCGATGACGTAGGCCGAGCCGTTCGGCATCTGGTCGACCAGGAACTGCGCCGTGGCGAGCGCCGACGTCCACAGCGACTCCTCGGCCAGGTCGATGCCACCGGCCGCGAGCCGCGCGCGCAGGTCGCGCGGCGTGAAGATCGAGTTGTTGGTCAGGACGAGGAACCGGTGGTCGCCGTCCCGCAGCGCGCGGACGAACTCCGGGGCGCCCGGCACGGCGATGCCCTCGTGCACGAGCACGCCGTCCATGTCGGACAGCCAGGAGACGATGGGCCGGGTCACTGGTCGAAGGCCTTCCGCTCGACGGCGGCGCGCTCCTCGGGCTCGTCGTAGCGCTCGTCGCGCCGCGCGGCACGCCGACCGCGCCAGAGCTCGATCGCGACGGGGATCACCGAGATCAGCACGATGAGGACGGCGAGCGCCTCGATGTTCTCCCGGACGAACGTGATGGTGCCGAGCGCGTAGCCCAGCACGGTGATCCCGACGCCCCACAGCAGGGCGCCGACCACGTTGTACGAGACGAACGTCCGGTACCGCATCCCGCCGACGCCCGCGGCGACGGGCGCGTACGTGCGGACGATCGGCACGAACCGCGCCAGGATCACCGTCCGGCCGCCGTACTTGTCGAAGTACGCGTAGGTCTGGTCGATGTACTGCTGCTTGAAGATGCGCGAGTCCGGCCGCCGGAACAGCCGGGGGCCCACCTTGTGCCCGATGAAGTACGCCACCTGGTCGCCGAGGAACGCCGCCAGGAACAGCAGCACGCACAGCAGCCACAGCGGGAAGTCGAGCGCGTCCTGCGCCACGAGGGCGCCGGCGGTGAACAGCAGCGAGTCGCCGGGCAGGAGCGGGAACAGCAGCCCCGTCTCGATGAACACCACGAGCACGATGCCGATCAGCGCGTACGACCCGAACGAGGAGATCAGGTGCTCCGCGTCGAGCCAGTCCGGGAGCAGCGCGGGCTGCGCCCCGAGGGCGGGGACGAGGGAGACGAGCGCGGCGGACGCAGGCATGGGGACCAGAGTACGGCCGCGTCCCCGGCCGCGGCCCGGGACCGCGTGCGGGTCCTGCGGGGATCCGGGGCGGCCCCCGTGCGGGAGGATGGCCGCCGTGACGACCTCCACCGTGACCATCGGCACCCCGCTCACCGCCGGCTCGACGCGCGTCCTCCTGCTCGGCTCCGGCGAGCTCGGCAAGGAGGTGGCGATCGAGCTGCAGCGGCTCGGCGTCGAGGTGGTCGCCGTCGACCGGTACCCGGACGCCCCCGCGATGCAGGTCGCGCACCGGTCGCACGTCGTCGACATGCTCGACCCGGTGGCGCTGCGCGCGGTGCTCGACGCCGAGCAGCCGCACGTCGTCGTCCCGGAGATCGAGGCCATCGCGACGCAGGTGCTGGCCGAGGTCGAGGCCGCCGGCGTCCGCGTGGTCCCGACCGCGCGCGCCACCGCGCTGACCATGGACCGCGAGGGCATCCGCCGCCTCGCCGCCGAGGAGCTCGGCCTCCCGACGTCGCCGTACCGGTTCGTCGACGACCTCGAGGCGCTGCGGGCGGCGGTGGCCGAGGTCGGGCTGCCGTGCGTGGTGAAGCCGGTGATGTCGTCGTCGGGCAAGGGCCAGTCCGTCGTCCGCGCCGCCGACGACGTCGAGCACGCGTGGGCGTACGCGCAGTCGGGCGGCCGGGCCGCCGCGCACCACGGCGCCGCGGTGCGGGTGATCGTCGAGGGCTTCGTGCGGTTCGACTCCGAGATCACCCTGCTGACGGTCCGGCACGCCGGCGGCACGACGTTCTGCGAGCCGATCGGGCACGTGCAGGTCGACGGCGACTACCGCGAGTCCTGGCAGCCCGCGCCGCTGCCGGCGGCGACCCTCGCCGAGGCGCAGCGGGTCGCCGCGACCGTGACCGGGGCGCTCGGCGGCTGGGGCGTGTTCGGCGTCGAGCTGTTCGTCGTGGGGGACCAGGTGCTGTTCTCCGAGGTGTCGCCGCGGCCGCACGACACCGGGCTGGTCACGCTCGCCTCCCAGGACCTGTCGGAGTTCGCCCTGCACGCGCGCGCGGTGCTCGGGCTGCCGGCGGGCGAGGTCCTCGCGCTCGGGCCGGCCGCCTCGTGCGCCGTGCTCGCCGAGGGCACCGGCGTCCCGCGGTTCGCCGGCGTCGACGCGGCGCTCGCGGTGCCGACGGCGCAGCTGCGGCTGTTCGGCAAGCCGGCCGTCGCCGGCCGGCGACGGGTCGCGGTGACCGTGGCCCGGGGTGCGGACGTCGAGCAGGCGCGTGCGCGGGCGAGGGCCGCGGCCGACGCGCTGACGATCGAGCTCGTCTGAGGTGGGCGACGACCTGCGCGACCCCGAGGAGGTCGGCGTCGGACCCTGGCCCGGCGGTCCCGGCGCGTGGCCCGACGACCCCCGGTACGACCCGGAGCTCCTGGCGCACGGCGACCGCCGCAACGTCGCCGACCGGTACCGCTACTGGACCGTCGAGGCCGTCGTCGCCGACCTGGACACCCGCCGGCACCCGTTCCACGTGGCCATCGAGAACTGGGCGCACGACCTGAACATCGGCTCGGTGGTCCGCACCGCGAACGCGTTCAACGCCGCGGGGGTCCACGTGGTCGGCCGCCGCCGGTGGAACCGCCGCGGGGCGATGGTCACCGACCGCTACCTGCACGTCCACCACCACCCGACCGTCGACGACCTGCTCGCGTGGGCCCGGGCCGAGGGGCTGCCCGTGCTGGGTGTCGACAACGTGCCCGGCTCCGTCCCCCTCGACGGCCACCCGCTGCCGCGGGCGTGCGTGCTGCTGTTCGGGCAGGAGTCCGCCGGGCTGTCCGAGGCCGCGCGCGCCGGCGTCGAGGCCGTGCTGCACATCGACCAGTACGGGTCGACCCGCTCGATCAACGCGGGGGCCGCGGCGGCGATCGCGATGCACGCGTGGGCCGTCCGGCACGCGGGACCGCCGCCGGCGTCGTAGCGGTCCGGGCGTCCGTGGGCAGGACGTCCCGGACGCCGCGCGCCGGGGACGTGCCAAACTTGGTGCGATAGCGAAAACCCCACTCTCTTTGGAGCCGCTGCGATGCCCATCGCCACCCCTGAGGTGTACGCCGAGATGATCGACCGGGCGAAGGCGGGCAAGTTCGCCTACCCGGCCGTGAACATCACCTCCTCCCAGACCATCACCGCTGCGCTGCAGGGCTTCGCCGAGGCGGAGTCGGACGGCATCCTGCAGGTGTCCGTCGGTGGCGCCGAGTACGCGTCGGGCTCGACCATCAAGGACCGCGTCTCGGGCACCCGCGCGCTGGCCGCGTACGCGACCGAGGTCGCCAAGGGCTACGGCATCACCGTCGCCCTGCACACCGACCACTGCGTCAAGAAGAACCTGGACTCCTGGGTCCGCCCGCTCCTGGCCCTCGAGGCCGAGGAGGTCAAGGCCGGCAAGAACCCGACCTTCCAGTCCCACATGTTCGACGGCTCGGACATCCCGCTGGACGAGAACCTCGTCATCGCGGCCGAGCTCCTCGAGCTGTCGCAGGCCGCGCGCACGATCCTCGAGATCGAGGTCGGCGTCGTCGGTGGCGAGGAGGACGGCCACGAGGCCGCCATCAACGACAAGCTGTACACCACGGCCGAGGACGGCCTGGCGACGATCAAGGCCCTCGGCGCGGGCGAGAAGGGCCGCTACCTGACGGCCCTGACGTTCGGCAACGTGCACGGCGTGTACAAGCCGGGTGCCGTCAAGCTGCGCCCGTCGATCCTGGCCGAGATCCAGAAGACGGTCGGCGAGCAGATCGGCAAGGCCGACCCGTTCGACCTGGTCTTCCACGGCGGGTCCGGCTCCACGGCGGAGGAGATCGCCGAGGCGGTCGACAACGGCGTCATCAAGATGAACATCGACACCGACACCCAGTACGCGTTCACGCGTCCCGTGGTCGGCCACATGTTCAGCAACTACGACGGCGTCCTGAAGATCGACGGCGAGGTGGGCAACAAGAAGGCCTACGACCCGCGCGCCTGGGGCAAGCTGGCCGAGGCCGGCATGGCCGCCCGCATCGTCGAGGCGAGCCAGCAGCTGCGCTCGGCGGGCCACAGCATCCGCTGACCCCGCGACGACGCGACGAGGGCCCGGTCACCGCGTGGTGACCGGGCCCTCGTGCGTCGTGCGGGTGCCTGCGTCGCGCGGGTGCGCGTGGGGCGTCAGCCGGCCGGCGGGGCGTCCTCGACGACGTCGAGCAGCTCCCCGATCCGGGTGACCTCCAGGAGGAACTGGACGGTCGGCGGCACGTGCAGCAGCCGCACCCGGTGCGGGGTCCGCATGGCCAGCCGGGCGAGGAACGCCACGCCGGAGGAGTCCATGAACGTCACGTGGTGGGCGTCCACCTCGATGGGCACGCCCGCCTGCTCCGCGTCCGTCGTCGCCTGCGCGAGGTCCGCCCCGAGGTCGGCGTCGACCTCGCCCGAGAGCACGATCGTGGTCCGGTCGGGGGACAGGATGACGTGCACGGATCCCGGTTCGCCCGGGGCGTCGCGCGGTGCCGGTACCGTCGGGGTGGCCGCGGCTTCCGAGCCCTGGTCCCCGGCGCGCTCGCCCGGCGGGGTGCTGTTACCGTCGCGCACGATGCTCCCTTCGATCCGGATGGCGGCCTCGGTGGGCCGCGCCGGGTTTCGGCCTGGTCCCGGTGGGTGCTTCGCCGGTACCTGTCGGGAACGCTAGACGATCGGAGGCGGTGGTGGTCAACTCCACGCCCGGTGACGGCGCCGAGGAGACCCTCAGCACCATCGGCCGTGCACTCGGCCAGGTCGTCGGGATGCCGGTCCTCGTGGCGGCCGCGCAGCCCCACTGGCCCGTCGTGTGGGTGAACGCCGCGTTCACGGAGACCACCGGCCTCACGCTCGACGACGTCGCCGGGCCGGCGGCCGGCCTGGTGGCCCTCGCGGCCGAGGACGGCTCCGGCCTGCACGAGCTGCGGGACGCCGTGCTCGCGCGGCGCGCGACGTCCGCGCTGCTCCGGCTGCGGAAGGCCGACGGCGACTGGTTCTGGGCGCGCACCGTGGTGACGCCCGTGCTGGCCGGCGACGCGACGCAGGACGCCGGCGGTGCCGAGGACGCCGAGCCGACGCACTGGGTGGCCGCCCTGGTCGACGTGACCGCCGAGGTGGACCGCGACGCCGCCGTCGCCGCCGAGGTCGAGGTCGTGCGCCGGGAGAGCGAGGACCTCGCGCTGATCGGCGCCGTGTCCGACCTCGTCATGGACCTGGACGACCCCTACGCGCTGCGGGCGATCTCCGAGCTGCTGTCCCGGCGCGTCGTCGGCTGGGCCGGCTTCTACGTCGACGACGAGGGCCTGCAGGCCTCCGACGGGATGGAGAGCAGCCGCTCGTCGCGCGCGGGCGCCCGCCGGCACGGTGCCGCCGGGGCGCGCGGAGCCGTGCCGTCGACGTACGTCCCGCGGCGCGGCAGCCGGGCCGGGAGCGACCTGGTCCAGCGCCTGCTGGACGGCGAGGGCGAGGGCGCCCCCGTCGTCGACTTCGACACCGCCGCGGAGCACGAGCCGGGCTCCGCCTCCGCGTGGCTCGCCGCCGACCTGCGCGCGCGGGTGCCCGACGGCGCCGGGCTCGGGCACGTCGCGGTGGTCCCGCTGCCGGGCCGGCACCGGGTGCTCGGCGTGCTCGCGGTCGTGCCCCGTCCGGCCCCCGCGCGGCCCGAGGACGCCCGACCCGCACCGGCCCGCGGCGGCGTGGACGAACGCACCCGCACCATCCTGTCGCTGGTCGCCCGCCGGGTGGGCCTCGGCATGGAGAACGTGCGGCTCTACGCCCGCGAGCACCGGGTCGCCGAGACCCTGCAGCGGGCGATGCTGCCGGAGCAGGCCGAGGTGGACGGGCTCGACGTCTGGTCGTACTACGCGCCGAACGTCGTCTACGCCCAGGTCGGCGGCGACTGGTACGACGTCGTGCAGATCGCGCCCGACGTGGTCGGCGTCGTGATCGGCGACGTCGTCGGGCACGACGTCGAGGCCGCCGCCGCCATGGGCCAGCTGCGGTCGGTGGTGCGGGCCTACGCCTTCGAGGTGACCGAGCCGGGTGCGGTCCTCGAGCGCGTCGACCAGCTGGTCGGCGGCATGCGGATCCCGCGCTCCGCGGGCCTGGTGCTCACCACCCTGACCCGCCGCGCGGGCACCGACGGCGACTGCCCGGTGTGGAGCCTGGAGTACTCGCGCGCCGGGCACCTGCCCGCGCTGCTGGTGCGGGGCGGGGAGGTGGTCCTGCTCGACGACGCCGGAGGCCCGCTGATCGGCTTCGGGGACGGCGCCCGCCGCACCGCCCGGCACGACCTGCTGCCGGGCGACGTCCTCGTCTTCTACACGGACGGCCTCATCGAGCGCCGTGACCGGGCCCTGCTCGACGGCGTCCGCGCGCTGCGGGACGTCGCGGCCGGCGCCACCGCCGTCGACGCGGCCGGCATCGGCGAGGAGCTGCTGGCCCGCCTCGCGGACAACCCGGAGGACGACGTCGCCGTGGTCGTCGTCCGGATCCCCGACCTGACCGACACGTCGGGGCACGGCGGCAACGTCCGGAGCCGGCGCTGGCAGCTGCCGAGCGAGCCGGCGTCGATCGCGCGCGCCCGGCACGCCGTGGTGCGCACCTCGCACGCCTGGGAGCTGGGCGACGCGGCGAACGCCGAGCTGGTCGTGTCCGAGCTGGTCGCGAACGCGGTCCTGCACGGCTGGGGCCGGGTCACGCTGCAGCTGCACGACACCGGCGACGGCCTGCGGATCGAGGTGGAGGACTCCAACCCGACGCCGCCCGTCGCGACCGACGGGCACCCCGGGCGGATCGGCGGGTTCGGCATGCGCATCGTCGAGCGCCTGGCCGACTGGGGCTGGCGGCCGTCCCGGGGGGGCAAGGTCGTGTGGGCGCGCGTGCGACCCGTGGAGCCGCCCGTGGCGGGGACCGACGCGGGCTGAGGCCCGGCCGGGTCAGGCCGCGTCAGGCCGGGGCGGAGGCGTCCTCGGTGCTGGCCTCGGCGTCGTCGCCCGCGCAGCGGTGGTCGGCGTCGATGCGGAACAGGTCCAGCGCCCCGCAGATCTCGAGGACGAACAGGTCGCGCGGGTCGGCACCGCGCAGGACCGTCGCGCCGCCGCGCTTGCGGCTCGCGTCCGCGAGGGAGATGAGGAACGCCGCGCCCGTCGAGTCCATGAACGTCACGCCGCACATGTCGATCACCAGCAGCTGCCGGCGCAGACCGACGACGCGGGCGGCGATCTCGGGGAACTGGTCGCGCTCGGCCAGGTCGAGGTCGCCGGCGATCACGAGCGTGGTCGTCGCCGCCGAGGTGGCGATCTCGATCATGGGGGCCTCCGGCGGGGACGGACACGGGCTCGTCGACTGTAACCACCCGGGGACGGGGGCGCACGCCGGCCTGCCTGCGAGACTGGGCGCATGACCGGACCCAACCTGCTCGAGCCCGAGCCCACCCGCCTGCCGCAGGGCGCCGACGCGGACGCCCGCGCCGTCCTCACCGGAGGCGGCGACCTCCGCGACGCCGCGCGCGAGGTGCCCACGTCCTCCCTCGCCTGGGCGCTGCTCGCGGAGCGCGCCCTGCGCGACGAGGGCGACCCGGTGGCCGCCTACGCCTACGCGCGCACCGGCTACCACCGCGGCCTGGACTCCCTGCGCCGCGCCGGCTGGCGGGGTCGCGGGCCGGTGCCGGCGGACCACGAGCCGAACCAGGGGTTCCTGCGGGCGCTCCTCGCGCTCGCCGAGGCCGCGGAGGCCATCGGCGAGGAGGACGAGGCGGAGCGCTGCGCGCAGTTCCTCGTCGACTCCGGCACGTCGGCCGCCGAGGTGTCCGCGCTGCGCTGACCCGCGTCGTCGGCGCTGCCCGTGCGGGGCCGCGCTGACGGGTGGCGGGCGGCTCCGGTAATCTTCCGGAGGTACCGGGGTCGCCTGCCGTCCGGTGCCCGGACCACCCGCACCCGAGCCGTCGTGCTCGCCTGGAGTGCGGGGCGTCCGTCGCCGGGCAGGGTAGGAGTGGTGATCACATGCCGGCCGTCGTGGTGCTCGGGACCCAGTGGGGCGACGAGGGCAAGGGCAAGGCGACCGACCAGCTCGGGTCGCGGATCGACTACGTCGTGAAGTTCAACGGCGGCAACAACGCCGGGCACACCGTCGTCGTCAACGGCGAGAAGTACGCCCTGCACCTGCTGCCCTCCGGCATCCTGTCGCCCGGGGTCACGCCGGTCATCGGCAACGGCGTCGTCATCGACATCGAGGTCCTCTTCGAGGAGATCGACGCCCTCGAGGCCCGCGGCGTGTCCGCCGAGCGCCTGCTCGTGTCCTCCGCCGCGCACGTCATCGCGCCGTACCACCGCACGGTCGACAAGGTCACCGAGCGGTTCCTGGGCAAGCGGAAGATCGGCACGACCGGCCGCGGCATCGGTCCCGCCTACGCCGACAAGATCAACCGCGTCGGCATCCGCATCCAGGACCTGTTCGACGAGAACATCCTCCGGCAGAAGGTCGAGGGCGCCCTCGACCAGAAGAACCACCTGCTCGTGAAGGTCTACAACCGCCGGGCCATCACCGTCGACGAGACCGTCGAGGACCTCCTCACCTACGCCGAGCGGCTGCGCCCGTACGTCGCGGACACCCCGCTGGTGCTCAACCAGGCGCTCGACGCGGGCAAGACCCTCGTGTTCGAGGCCGGCCAGGCGACGATGCTCGACGTCGACCACGGCACCTACCCGTTCGTCACGTCGTCCTCCGCGACCGCCGGCGGCGCGTGCACCGGCTCCGGCGTCGGCCCGACCCGCATCGACCGGGTCGTCGGCGTGGCCAAGGCGTACACCACCCGTGTCGGGGAGGGCCCGTACCCCACCGAGCTGTTCGACGAGGACGGCGAGTGGCTGCGCCGGACCGGCGGCGAGTTCGGCACGACCACCGGCCGCCCCCGCCGCACCGGCTGGTACGACGCCGTCGTCGCCCGCTACTCCTCGCGCATCAACGGCCTGACGGACCTCGTCGTGACCAAGCTCGACGTCCTCACCGGGCGGGACACGATCCCCGTCGCGGTGGCGTACGACGTCGACGGGCGCCGGTTCGACGAGATGCCCGACGACCAGAGCGACTACCACCACGCGAAGCCGGTTTACGAGTACCTCGACGGCTGGACCGAGGACATCTCCGGTGCCCGCGAGCTGGCGGACCTCCCGGTCAACGCGCAGCGGTACCTCACGCACCTGGAGGAGATCTCGGGCTGCCGGATCTCCGCCGTCGGCGTGGGCCCCGGCCGCGAGGCGACCGTCTCGATCCACGACCTGCTCGGCTGAGGCGCCGCCGCGCTGGGTAGGGTCGGGCGCGTGAAGATCCTCGTCGTCGGGACCGGTGCCCGCGAGCACGCCCTCACCCTCGCCCTGCACCGCGACCCGGCGGTCACCGAGCTGCACGCCGCGCCCGGCAACCCCGGCATCGGCGCGCTCGCGACCCTGCACGCGGTCGACCAGCTGGACGGCGCGGCCGTCGCCGCGCTCGCCACGTCGCTCGGCGCGGACCTCGTCGTCGTCGGGCCCGAGGCGCCGCTGGTCGCCGGCGTGGCCGACGCCGTGCGCGCGGCGGGCGTCCCCGTGTTCGGGCCGAGCGCCGAGGCGGCACGGCTCGAGGGGTCCAAGGCCTTCGCCAAGGAGGTCATGGCCGCCGCGGGCGTGCCGACCGCCGAGCCGGTCGTCGTCACCGACCCGTCCGCCGCCGCCGCGGCGCTCGACACCTTCGGCGCGCCGTACGTGGTCAAGGAGGACGGCCTCGCCGCGGGCAAGGGGGTCGTCGTCACCGCCGACCGCGCCGTCGCGCTCGAGCACGCCCTCGCCTGCCTCGCGCGGCCGGGCGGCCGGGTCGTCGTCGAGGACTACCTGGACGGACCCGAGGTCTCGCTCTTCGTGCTCTCGGACGGCGCCACCGTCGTGCCGCTCGTGCCCGCGCAGGACTTCAAGCGCGTCGGCGACGCCGACACCGGGCCCAACACCGGGGGCATGGGCGCGTACACCCCGCTGCCGTGGGCACCCGACGGGCTGGTCGACGAGGTCGTCGCCCGGGTCGCCCAGCCCACCGTCGACGAGATGGCCCGGCGCGGGACCCCGTTCGTCGGCGTCCTCTACTGCGGTCTCGCGATGACCAGCCAGGGGATGCGGGTCGTGGAGTTCAACGCGCGGTTCGGCGACCCCGAGACCCAGGTCGTGCTCGCGCGGCTCAGCACGCCGCTCGCCGGGGTGCTGCTCGCGGCGGCCACCGGCGCGCTGGCCACGCTGCCGCCGCTGCAGTGGTCCGACCAGGCCGCCGTGACCGTCGTCGTGGCGTCCTCGGGGTACCCGGAGGCGCCGCGCACCGGGGACGTGGTGACCGGGCTCGCCGAGGCCGACGCCGTGCCCGGCGTGCACGTGCTGCACGCGGGGACCGCCGAGGGTGCCGACGGCGCCGTGCTGTCCGCGGGCGGGCGGGTGCTGTCGGTCGTCGGCGTCGGCGAGGACCTCGCCGCGGCACGGGCGGCGGCCTACGCCGGGGTCGAGCGGATCGGGCTGGACGGGTCGCACCACCGGTCGGACATCGCGCAGGCGGCCGCGGAGGGCTGAGCCGGGCTCAGACCAGCGTGAGCACGCCGAGCAGCGCGACGGCCGCACCGAGCAGCATCGACACGGTGATCAGCACCAGGTGCACGGTGAGGAACCGCGTGGGCCGCCCCTGGGCGTCGCGGGAGCGCGGGTCCTTGACGATGCGCGCGCCGAACCGCGGCCACACGAGCAGGCTCCACAGACCGGCGACGAGCAGCAGGACGGACCAGGCGACGGGGAGCTCCATACCGGCGAGTATGCCGTGGCGCTTTGGCAGGATGGGCGCATGACCGCACCTGCGCTGCCCGGCTGGACGCACACCTACTCGGGCAAGGTCCGCGACCTGTACGTCCCCGACACCACGCAGGACGAGGGTGCCGCGGTGGCCGAGGCGCACGGCGACGTGGTCCTCGTCGTCGCGAGCGACCGGGTCAGCGCGTTCGACCACGTGCTGAGCCCGGGCATCCCCGACAAGGGCGTGGTGCTGACGCAGCTGAGCCTGTGGTGGTTCGGCCAGCTCGCCGACCTGGTCCCGAACCACGTGGTGAGCGCCGTCGCGCCGGAGGTGCCGGAGGCGGTGCTCGGTCGCGCGATGGTGTGCCGGCGGCTGGAGATGTTCCCGGTGGAGTGCGTGGCGCGCGGCTACCTCACCGGGTCCGGCCTGGTGGAGTACCGCGCGGGCGGTGCGGTGACGGGCATCCCGCTGCCGGCGGGCCTGGTCGACGGGTCGCGGCTGCCGGAGCCGATCTTCACGCCGGCCACCAAGGCGGAGCTCGGCGAGCACGACGAGAACGTCAGCCTGGACGTCGTGGCCGCGCAGCTGGGCCGGGCGCGGGCCGAGGAGCTCCGCGACCTGACCCTGGCGGTGTACGCGCGGGCCGAGCAGATCGCCCGGGAGCGGGGAGTCATCCTGGCGGACACGAAGCTCGAGTTCGGCACCGACCCGACGACGGGCGCCGTGACCCTGGGCGACGAGGTGCTGACCCCGGACTCGTCGCGGTTCTGGCCGGCGGACGCGTGGGAGCCGGGCCGCCCGCAGCCGAGCTTCGACAAGCAGTACGTGCGGGACTGGCTGGTGTCGGCGGGTGCGGGCTGGGACCGTGCGGGCGACGCCGAGCCCCCGACGCTGCCGGCCGACGTGGTGGCGCGGACGCGGGCCCGCTACCTGGAGGCCTACGAACGGCTGACGGGGACGCCGCTCACGGTGTGAGCGACGCCCCCGCCGGGACCGGTGCGGCTCAGGAGCCGAGGGCGTCCTCGATCAGCGGGACGAGGTTGTCCAGCGCGTACTGCTGCGCGCCGATGGTGCCCAGCGAGTAGGCGGAGGACAGGTCGCCGTCGATCACGACCGCCCGGCCGTCGGCGACGGCCGGGATGGCCTGCCACTGCGGGTCGTCGGTGATCTCGGTGGTCTCGATGTAGATCGGGAAGGCGACGATCAGGTCGGCGTCGAGCAGGTCGAGCTGCTCGGCGGAGATGTCGACGGAGAACCCGGACGCGGACACGGGCAGGTCCGCGATGGTCGGCGACTGGACGAAGCCGAGGTTCTGCAGGAAGTCGACGCGGTCGCCGCCCTCGATGTACGCGCCCCAGCCCTCGGAGGTGCGGGTGGCGGCGGCGATGGTCTTGCCGTCCCAGTCGGGGTGGTCCTCGCGGGCCTGGGCGAAGGTCTCGTCCAGCTGGGCCGCGAGCTCCTCGCCCTTCTCCGGGACGCCGAGCGCACCGGAGATCAGCTCGAGCTGCTGCTGGCCGGTGGTGAGGTACGAGTCGCCGCCCTCGGGCACGCCGACGGTCGGCGCGATCTCGGACAGGCGGTCGTAGCGGTCCTGGTCGCCGGAGGACTTGACGTCGAGGATCAGGTCCGGCTCGAGCGCCGCGATGGCCTCGTAGGACGGCTCGAGGGTGTCGATGATCTCCGGGGACTCGTCGTACTGGCCCTCGGCCCAGGGGCCGACGCCGTCGCCGCCGAAGGCCAGCCAGTCGGACGCGCCGACGGGCTGGTAGCCGAGGGACAGGGCGGTCTCGGCGTCGCCCCAGCCGAGGGCGACGATCCGCTCGGGCCGGGACTCGACGGTGATCTCGCCGAACTTCGTGTCGACGGTGGCGGGGAAGGTGCCCTCGCCCGACGTGCCCGCGGCGGTGGTCTCGGTGCCCTCGGAGCCGTCGCCCGGGTCGTCGGTGGACGAGCAGGCGCTCAGCGCCAGGACGGCGACGGCTGCGAGGCCGGCGGCGACGCGCATGGACTTCATGGCAGGCCTTTCGTGGATGATGCCCGGGTCGCCTTGTGCCGGGCGTCACGACGGGCTGATGCCTGGGAAGGGTAGCCTAAGCTCATGACGTGCGAGAACCCCGGGTGACCGCCGTCGCTGCCGGGAGGTCCCGCACGACGGCCCCCGCGCCGGCTCGGCGCGGGCTGGCGCTGCCGGCTCTCCTGGTGCTGCTCGCGCTCGCCCTCGGGCTGAGCCTGGCCGTCGGGTCGCGCCCGGTCGGCCTCGGCACGGTCTGGGGCGCCCTGACCGGGCAGGACGTGCCTCCCGCGGACCACGCGGCCGTCGTGGGCCTCCGGCTGCCGCGCACGGTGCTCGCGGTGCTGGTCGGCTCGGCGCTGGCGGTGGCCGGGGCCCTGATGCAGGCGCTCACCCGCAACCCCCTGGCGGACCCGGGCATCCTCGGGGTGTCGAGCGGGGCGGCGTTCGCGGTCGCGATGGGTGTGGTGCTGCTGGGGGTGACGCGGCCGTCGGGCTACGTCTGGTTCGCCTTCGCGGGCGCGCTGGTGGCGACGGTCGCCGTGTACCTGGTCGGCTCGGCGGGGCGGTCGAACGCGAGCCCGGCCCAGCTGACCCTCGCAGGGGTGGCGCTGAGCGCGGTGCTCACCGGCGTGATCGGCGCGCTCCGGCTGACCGACCCGGAGCGGTTCTCCGTCCTGCTGACCTGGGAGTCGGGGTCGTTCCAGTCCCGCGGCTGGAACGTGGTCCTCCCGGTGCTGCCGTTCGTCCTGGCCGGCCTGGCGGTGGCGGCGGTGGTCGCGGGTGCGCTGAACACGCTGGGGCTGGGCGAGGACCTGGCGACGGCGCTCGGGGCGTCGGTGCAGCGCACGCGCGTGCTGGCCGTGGTCGCGATCACCCTCCTCGCGGGCGGGGCGACGGCGATGGCCGGGCCGATCGCGCTGGTGGGGCTGATGGTGCCGCACATCGTGCGGTGGCTGGTCGGCCCGGACCAGCGCTGGATCGTCGGGCTGTCCGCGCTGGCGGGGCCGGTGCTGATCCTGCTGGCGGACGTGGCGGCGCGGGTGCTGCTGTGGCCGGGCGAGCTCCCCGTCGGCGTGGTGACGGCGTTCGTCGGGGCCCCGGTGCTGATCGCGCTCGTGCGGCGGCGGAAGGCGAGCGGGCTGTGAGCGGCACGGCGACCGAGCGCCCGCCGGCCGGACCGCCGGCGCGCGCGGCGCGGCCGTCGGCTCCGGCTCGCCGGCGCGGCCGGGTGGCGGTCACGGGGCTGACCGTCGCCGGCGTCCTCCTGGCGCTCCTCGCGCTGGGGCTCGGCGACTACCCGCTGAGCGTCCCCGACGTGGTGCGGGCACTCGTGTCCGACCAGGGATTCGCGAGCACGGTCGTGACGCAGTGGCGGCTGCCCCGCGTGCTGGTCGCGCTGGTGTTCGGTGCGGCGCTCGCGGTGTCGGGGGCGCTGTTCCAGTCGCTGACCCGGAACCCGCTGGGCTCGCCCGACCTGATCGGGTTCTCCACGGGCTCGTACACCGGCGTGCTGGTGGTGACCACGCTGATCGGCGCGGGCACGGTGGGCGTCTCGGTCGGCGCGCTCGTCGCGGGTCTGCTGACGGCCCTGGTGGTCTACCTGCTGGCGTACCGGGACGGGGTGCAGGGCTTCCGGCTGATCGTGGTCGGCATCGGCGTGACCGGGATGCTGCACGGGCTGAACGTCTGGATGCTGCTGCGCGCGGACACCGAGGTCGCGATGGCCGCGTCGATCTGGGGAGCGGGGTCGATCTCCCTGGTCGGGTGGCCGCAGGCGGTGCCGGCGCTGGTGGTGCTGGCCGTGCTCGCGCCGCTGGTCCGGGCGGTCCGCGGTCCCCTGCGCCAGCTGGAGCTCGGCGACGACGCGGCGGGTGCGCACGGCCTGCGCGTCGAGCCCGCGCGGCTGGCGGTGGTGGTGCTCGGCATCGCGCTGATCGCGACGGTGACGGCGACCGCGGGGCCGATCGCGTTCGTGGCGCTCGCCGCGCCCCAGATCGCCCGGCGGCTGGCGGGGTCGGCCGGCCTGCCGCTGCTGGCGTCGGCGCTGACGGGTGGTGTGGTGCTGCTGGCCGCGGACGTCGTGGCGCAGCACGTGCTGCCGACGGCGGTGCCGGTGGGTGTGGTGACGGTGGTGCTCGGCGGGGCGTACCTGCTGGGTCTGATCGTGCAGGAGGCGCGGCGACGATGGTGAGCGGGCAGCGGCTGCGGGTCGACCGGGCGACGCTGGGCTACGAGCGCAGGACCGTGTCGACGGACCTCAGCCTGGAGATCCCGGACGACTCGTTCACCGTGGTCGTGGGACCCAACGCGTGCGGCAAGTCGACGCTGCTGCGCTCGCTGGCGCGGCTGCTGCGGCCGAGCAGCGGGGACGTGGTGCTGGACGGCGAGTCGATCCACCGGATGCACACCAAGGAGGTGGCCCGCCGGGTGGGGCTGCTGCCGCAGATCGCGCTGGCTCCGGAGGGCATCACCGTCGCGGAGCTGGTGGCACGCGGTCGGTACCCGCACCAGAACCTGTTCCGGCAGCAGTCGGACGCGGACCGGCACGCGGTGGCGTCGGCGATGGCGGCGACGCGGGTCGCGGAGCTCGCGGACGTGCCGGTGGACGAGCTGTCCGGCGGGCAGCGGCAGCGGGTGTGGGTGGCGATGGCGCTCGCGCAGGAGACGGGCATCCTGCTGCTGGACGAGCCGACGACGTTCCTGGACATCGCGCACCAGATCGAGCTGATGGACCTGTTCGCCCGGCTGCACCAGGAGGGGTCGACGCTGGTCGCGGTCCTGCACGACCTCAACCACGCGGCCCGGTACGCGACGCACCTCGTGGTGATGAAGGACGGGGAGGTCGTCGCGCAGGGCCCGCCGGCGGAGGTGGTGACGGCGGAGCTGGTGGAACGGGTGTTCGGCCTGCCGTGCCTGGTGATCCCGGACCCGCTGGCGGGGACGCCGCTGGTGATCCCGCGCGGGACGGCGCACCCGGCGCCCGACGCCGCCTCCTGACGGGGCGGCGCCGGCCGGTCGCGGGTGGGACGTCAGGCGGGCGCGAGGACCACGACGGGCTCGGTGGTCGGGGCAGCGGAGCCGCCCTCGGGCTCGACGGTGAGGGCGAGCGCGTCCCCGGCGCGGTAGGCGTCGGTGCTGATCTCGAGGGTGCCGTCGGAGGTGCCGGTGGTGGCGTCGGGGACGGGCACGCCGTCCTGCATCACCCACAGCTGGTAGACCTCGCCCGCGCCGGGCCGGTCCAGGCCGGTGGCGGTGACGAGCGCGGACGCCTCGGTCACGACGGCGACGGCCGTGCCGCCCGTGGTGACCTCGGAGGCCAGCACCTGCGCGCCGGGCTCGGCGAGCAGGGTGGTCAGCCGGTCGGCGCGGGCCTGCGCCTCGGCCGCGCGCTGGGACTCGCGCCAGGCGATGGTGCTGGGCAGGGCGACGGCGAACGCGACGGCGACCGCGGCGACGGCGGTGAGCCAGCGACGGCGCGGGCGCCGCGCGGACCGGCCGGCGGGGCGGGTGCCGGCCGCGGGCGGGCCGGAGGTGCTGGACGTGCTGGACGTGCTTGGGCGGCTCGGTGCGGCGTGCGCGGGAGCGGTGTGCGGCCGGGCCGGCGCTGCGGCGTCCCCCGCCTCCTGCGCCGTCCGCGCCACGGCGGCGAGCACGGCGGCCCGCACGTCCTCGGGCGCCGGCACGGCGACGGCCGCACCGAGCACGGCCGCGGTCTCCTGCAGGGACCGGGCCTCCCGGGCGGCGTCGGGGTCGCGGGCGAGCAGGTCCTCGACGAGGGCGCGCTCGGCGGGGTCGAGGGCGTCGACGGCCCACGCGCCGATGAGCTCGCGGGTGGCGGCGTCGTCGGGCCGGCGGTCGCCGGGCCGGGAGGTCGGGGTGCTCACGCGGCCACCCCCAGGCAGTCGCGCAGGCGGATGAGGCCGTCGCGGATCCGGCTCTTGATGGTCGGCAGGGCGGCCTTCAGGTCCTCGGCGACCTCGCGGTAGGTACGCCCGTCGTAGTAGGCGCGGACGACCGCCTCGCGCTGGGTGTCGGTGAGCCCGCCGAGGCAGTGCCGCACGCGCTCGGCCTCGAGGTTGGCCTCGGCCTGCTCGGCGACGACGTCGCGCTCACGGGGCCGGTCGCCGTCGAGGACGGCCTGGTCGCGGGTCCGCTGCGCCTGGACGGAGCGGACGCGGTCGACGGCCCGCCGGTGCGCCATGGTGGTCGCCCACGCGCGCGCCGAGCCGCGCCGGGCGTCCCAGCGGGACGCCGTGCGCCAGATCTCCACCATGACCTCCTGGGTGACCTCCGCCGCGTGGTCGGGATCGCGGAGGACGGCGAGAGCCGTGCCGTGCACGGCGGGGGACAGCGTGTCGTAGAGCCCGGTGAACGCGTCGAGGTCGCCCGCCGCGACCCGTGCGAGGGCCTCGTCGGCCGTCACGGGCGCGGGCGGGCGGGTTCCGGGGGAGGGCACTGCGACAGTCTGCCGCACGTGCCCGCCCCCGGGCTCGTCACTGCACGAGCGCGGCCGCCAGCGAGTCGATCGCGCCGGCGAGGGTGGAGACGTGCATGCCGAGGCCCGCCGCGACGTCGTCCGCCGGGAGCTCGCCGTTGCTGACCGTCTCGAAGAACTCGCCCGCGGGACCGCGGTAGCCGTCCAGGTCCATGAGGGCCTGCTGGCGGGCGTCCTCGTCGCCCGTGGCGTCTGCCACGGCGTAGTCGACGAAGAACCCGATGTGCTCACGCCACAGGTCCAGGAACGCGGTGCCGTTCTCCGCGCCGGCCAGGGACGTGACGGCGTCGGAGAGCTGGACGGAGTTGGCGTCGAGCGTGGCGGCCGCGGCGGTGAACGCCGGGGACTCCACGCCGCCCTCGGCGGTGTACGCGGTGAACACGGCGTAGGAGGCCAGGTAGACGTGCTCCTGGAGCATCGCGGTCAGGTTCGCCCGCAGGGTGGAGGCGTCGTCCATCGCGTCGCCGGACAGGCCGGCGCCGGCGGCGAGGCCGGTCGCGATGGTGGCGGCGTCCATGCCGACGTGGTCGGCGGCGGCCTTGAGCGTGTCGGACGCGGTGGGCTCGCCGGCGGCGAGGGCGTCGATCGCTGCGGTCAGCGTGGTGACGTGCATGGTGAGCGCCTCGGCCACCGCGGCGGCGGGCAGGTTGCCCGCGCTGATCTGCTCGAAGAACGCCCCGGCGTCGGTGGTGTAGCCCGCGAGCGAGGCCTGCGCGGCGTCGGCCGCGGCCTGGTCGCCGCCCTTGACGGCGACGGCGTAGTCGACGAAGTAGCCGATGTGCTCGTCCCAGAGGGCCTGGAACGCCGCGCCCTGCTCCTCGCCGGCGATCGAGCCGACGGCGTCGGCCAGGTCGGCGGTGTTGCCGTCGAGCGCGGCCTTCGCGGCCATGAACTCGTCGGAGTCGGCGCCCGCGGTGTAGGCGGTCGCGACGCCGATGCCGGTCAGGTAGACGTGCTCCTGCAGGAGGGCGGTGAGCCCGGACCGCAGGGCGGCGGCGTCGGAGTCGACCTCGCCGGCGGTGCCGGTCGCCGCGGCGAGGCCGGTGGCGAGGGTGAGGCCGGTCTCCGGCATGTGCTGCGCGGCGGTGCGGGCGTCGGCGAACGGGTCGCCGGTGCTGACGGGCTCGACAGCGCCCATGGCGCTGTGGTCCGTGCCGGGGTCGGTGCTGGCGGACATGGACGGCATGTCGCTGCCCGAGGCCGTGTCGTCGCCGCTGCTGCACGCGGCGAGCGTCAGGCTCAGGGTCAGACCGGCGGCCATCGCCGCCACGGCGTAGGTGCTGCGGGTGCGTCGCATCATCGCTCCTTGCGTCCCATCGGGGGTGGTGTCACCGAGGGTTCGGAGCGGGCGGCGCCGCGGATGGGTCCCGCTACGCGGCGCCGTGGTGCAGGCGCGCGACGTCGTGGGCGGGGGCGGCGTGCTCGGGGGCGGGCCCGCCGACGAAGCACTGGCAGGGGCCGTCGCGGTGCACGAGGCCGGAGTGCGGGCGGGCGGCGCAGGGCAGCGGTCCGACGACGGCCTGCAGCTCGTCGAGGGGGGTCATCTCGATGGTCATGCGGGTACCTCCTGGCGGTGAGCCGCACGGTCTGCAGCCCGGGACGGCCCCGAGGGTCCGGAGCCGTGGTGCCACAGGAGTCGCACCCCCCGTGGTCCCGTCCTCATCGGACGGTCGCACGCGTTCCTGTGGCGAAGTCGCCATCTTGGTGGTACAGACCCCGGAAATCCAGTCGTGTGGTCGGCATCACGCGCCGGACGGGTGATCAGGACGCCAGCCGCGCCGCCCGTCGCGCCGCCTGCTCGGCCGGGTCCGGGACGGGGGCGGCGTCCAGCAGCCGGCGCGTGTACGGGTCCTCGGGCGCGCCCAGGACGCGGCTCCGCTCGCCGATCTCGACGAGGCGGCCCTGGTGCATGACGGCGACGCGGTCGGCGAGCTCGTCCACGACGGCGAGGTCGTGGCTGATGAACAGGCACGCGAACCGCAGCCGCTGCTGGATGGACCGGAACAGCTCGAGCACCGTCGCCTGGACGGAGACGTCGAGCGCCGACGTCGGCTCGTCGGCGATCAGCAGCTCCGGGTCCAGCGAGATGGCCCGGGCGATGGACACGCGCTGCCGCTGCCCGCCGGACAGCTCGTGCGGGTAGCGGGTCGCCCACGCCGCGGGCAGCTCGACGCTGTCGAGCAGCTCGGCGACGCGCGCCTCCAGGGCGGCGCCGCGGAGCCCGGCGTGCACCTTCAGGGGCTCGGCCACGGACTCCCCGATCGAGTACCGCGGGTTCAGCGAGGCGGCGGGGTTCTGGAACACCACGCCGATCCGCGTCCGGGCGGCCCGCACGGCGCGCGGGGTGTCCCGGCCCAGCCGGGTGCCGACGACCTCGACGGTGCCCGCGGTGAGCGGCGCCAGGCCGAGGGCGCAGCGGCCGAGGGTCGACTTGCCCGACCCGGACTCGCCGACGAGCGCCAGCATCTCCCCGGGCTGGACGCGCAGGGTCACGTCGTCGACCGCCCGGACGACGCGCCCGCGGCGGTTCCGGTACTCGACCACCAGGTGCTCGACGTTCAGCGCGGGGCGCTCGCGGTCGTCGGCGCCCGTGGGCCGCTCCGGGGTGCCGATGCGGGGGACGGCCGAGAGCAGCGTGCGGGTGTAGTCGGCCTCGGGCGCGGCGAACAGGCCGGCGACCTCGGCGGTCTCCACCACCTCGCCGTGCCGCATCACGACGACGCGGTCCGCGAGGTCGGCGACGACGCCCATGTCGTGGGTGATCAGCACGATGGCGGCGGACGTCCGCGCGCGCAGGCGGCGCAGGACGTCCAGCACCTCCTGCTGCACCGTGACGTCGAGGGCCGTGGTCGGCTCGTCGGCGACGAGCACCTCCGGGTCGCACGCCAGCGCCATCGCGATCATGACCCGCTGCGCCTGGCCGCCGGACAGTTGGTGCGGGTAGAACGTCAGCCGCTCCTCGGGGTCGGGCAGCTCGACCAGGCGCAGGAGCTCGACCGCGCGCGCCCGCGCCTCGGCGCGGGACAGCCCCGGCAGGTGCCGGCGCAGGGTCTCGCGCAGCTGGTACCCGATGGTGAACACCGGGTCCATCGCGTTGGACGGGTCCTGGAAGATCATCGCGACCCGCCGCCCGCGCACGTCGGCCAGCGCCCGCCGGTCCAGCCCGACCAGCTCGAGGTCGCCGAGCCGGGCGCTGCCGGAGACCTGCGCGGAGCCGGGCAGCAGGCCCATGATCGCCAGCGAGGACACGCTCTTGCCGGAGCCGGACTCGCCGACGACGGCGAGCACCTCGCCCCGGGCCAGGTCGAAGGACACGCCGCGGACGGCGTGCACGTCGGGCGACCGGCCGCCGTCGACGCGGAAGGTGACGGTCAGGTCGCGCACGGACAGCACGGTCGGGTCGGTGGTCACGGTTCTCCAGTCCCGGCCTGCGCGTCGCGGTAGGCCTCCCAGTCGGCGAGCATCTTGCGGTGGTACCCCGCCAGCCACTCCATGTAGTTGCGGGCGTTGAGCAGCCGGCGGCGCGGCCCCTCGTCCCCGGCGGGGCTGGCGTCCAGCCCCTCGTCGATCACGCGCTGGAGCCGCGGCAGGTAGTTGCGCTCGGACTCCAGCCAGCTGCCCCAGATGTCGTCCTCGACGCGGAAGTAGTGGTTCCGGTCGCCGGCCACGGCGTGCCGCTGGATGAACCCGATCTCGACGAGCCGCCGGGTCGCGGTGGACACGGCGCCGGCGCTCGCGGTGAGCAGGTGCGCGATCTGCTGCGAGGAGAGGTACGGGCGGTCGACGATCATCAGGACGCCGACCACCCGGCCCTCCATGCGCGGGCTGTGCGAGCCCTCCCACGTCAGCGCGAACTGCTCGATCCAGCGCAGCGCGTCGGGGGACAGGGCGAGGTCGGGTGCGGCGTCGGACCCGTCGGTGCTCACGGTGGTCACCCGACGGTCGTCCCGACCGGCGCACCGGCCTCGCGGAGCCGCGTCATGCCGGTGCGGCGGCGGCGGAACTCGGCGAGGGGCCAGGCGGTCATCCCGTCGCGCACGGCGGAGATCGCGTCGTCGGCGTCGCGCTCGACGACGACCTCCTCGCCCACGTTCCCGAAGCCCGGGCCGGCCTTGATCCGCAGCCGGTCGCGGCCGGTGACGGTCAGCTCCTCGTAGGCGGCGGTGGGGTCGGGCGCGCTCGGCCGCAGCATGACGAGCCGGCCGCCGAGCTCGGCGATGTCGGAGACGCCCCACAGGGCGCCGAACCGGCCGGTGTACTCGGCGAGCGGCCGGGCGTCGGCCGCGGGCTCGGGGGTGTCGGCCGGCGGGTTCAGGGCCAGGTCGATCAGCTTGATCAGGCCGACGGCGATCGGGTCGGCGGGGCCGTCGATGGCGTTGGTGAGCACGCTGACCACGAGGCGCGCCTCCGGGTCGATGTAGGTCCGGGTGATGTGGCCGGGGTAGCCGCCGGAGTGCCCGACGACCTCGCGGTCGCCGATCGTGTGCAGGTCCAGGCCGATGCCGTAGCGGCCGATCTCGGTGCCGTACGCCTTGACCACGGACTCCTGGCGGTGCAGCAGCCGCTTGCCGGCGTCGGAGACCAGGGTGTCGTCGCCGAGGAAGTGCGCCGCGCCGAACGCCGTCATGTCGCGGGCGGTCGAGTAGAAGCCGGTGGCCGCGGCGAGGGCGCGGGTGTCGACGTGGTCGATGCGCTCGCGCCGGTCGTCGGCGTCGAGCAGGGCGGTGTGCCCGCCGGCGTAGCGGTCGGCGAGCGCGGGGTCGTACTCGGCGCCGGTGTCGGCCATGCCGAGCGGCTCGAGGACGGCGGCGCGCAGGTGCTCGGCGTAGGACCGGCCGGTGACCGCCTCGATGATCAGGCCGAGGATGCCGTAGCCGTAGTTCGAGTACTTGAAGTGCTCGTTGGCGCCGAACACCTCGCCGGCCTCGAGCAGCTCCGCGACGAGGGTCTCGCGGTCCGGGAACGGGCCGTCGAGCTGCCAGAAGTCGCCGTGCTCGCCGTCGCGGATCACGCCGGCCTGGTGCCCCAGCAGCTCGCGGACGGTCCGGGACGCCAGCGGCGAGGACGCGAGCCCGGGCACCGACATCCCGACCGTGTCGTCCAGCCGCAGGCGCCCGGCCTCGACGAGCCGCATGACGGCGGTCGCCGTGAACGACTTGGAGTGCGAGGCGATCCGGAACAGGTGGTCGGTGCGCAGCGGCTCGCCCGTGGTCACGTCGGCGGTGCCCCAGACGTGGTCGAGGACGACGTCGTCGCCCGACCGGATCGCCACCTGGACCCCGACCGCGCGCCGGAACGACGCCTGCTGGTCGACCCAGGACGCGAGGTAGGGCGCCGCGGCGCGGATGGTGGCGGTGGTGGTGCTGTCGGACATCGTGTCGGGCCTCCAGAGGGTGGTGCGCGAAGGACTGCGGGCTCAGCGGCCCTTGGGGTCGAGGACGTCCCGCAGGACGTCGCCCAGGGTGATCATCGCGAGGACGGTCACGGTGAGGAAGATGCTCGGGAACAGCAGCATGTGCGGGGAGGTCTGGAAGTACGTCTGCGCGCTGGACAGCTGCAGCCCCCAGGAGATCGACGGCGCGCGCAGGCCGAGGCCCAGGAACGTCAGCGTCGACTCGGACACGATCACGCCGCCGACCATCGTCGTGGCGACGGCGAGCACCGGGCCGATGGAGTTCGGCAGGACGTAGCGGGCGATGATCCGCCGGTCCCGCAGCCCCATGGCCCGGGCGGCCTCGACGTACGGGGCGTCCCGGACGGCGCGCACGGAGCCGCGGACCAGCCGCGCCATCGTGGGCCAGGAGAACAGCGCGAGCACCAGCGCCACCGTCACGGCGGACCGGGTGCCGATCGAGGTCAGCACCACCACGGCGCCGAGCAGGAACGGGAAGCCGAGGAACACGTCGGTCAACCGGCCGATCAGCCGGTCGGCGATACCGCCGTAGAACCCCGCGACGGTCCCGACGACGAGCGCGACGACCAGGGCGATGGCGGTGCAGAGCAGGCCGACGGTGAGCGAGGCCCGGGTGCCGTAGACGACGTTCGCGTACACGTCGCAGCCCTGGACGTCGGTGCCGAACACGTGCGCGCCGCCCGGGGGCTGCGCGCTCGCGGCCAGGTCGCACGCGCGGGGGTCGGGCTGGCCGAACAGGCCGGCGAACCACGACGGCGCGACGGCGATCAGCCCCAGGAGCACGAGCACGACGGCGCAGGCCCAGAACAGCGGCCGGCGGCGCAGGGTCCGCCAGACGCCGCGGGCGGCTCCGGCGGGCTCGGCGGGGGAACCCGGGGCACCGGGCGCACCGATGGTGCTGCCGGGCACGGTGGCGGCGACGGTGTCACTCATGGCGGATCCTCGGGTCGAGCACGGACGACATCAGGTCCACCACCAGGTTGGTCAGCAGGAAGATGATGATCAGCGCGGTGGAGACGCCGACGACGGTCGGCCCCTCGTGCGCGCGGATCGCCTGGAAGAGCAGCTGCCCGACGCCCGGCAGGTTGAACACGCCCTCGACGATGACCGTGCCGCCGAGCAGGAAGCCGAGGTCGATCGCGAGGAAGGTCAGCACGGGGATGGCCGAGTTGCGCATGACGTGCACGCCGACGACCTGCCGCTCGCGCAGGCCCTTGGCCCGGAGGGTGCGGACGAAGTCGGACTGCAGCGTGTCCACCACGGACCCGCGCATGAGCCGGGTCACCGACGCGAGGCCGAACACGGCGATCACGGCGGCGGGCAGCAGGTAGGCGTTCGGCCAGCCCTCGCCGGTGCCCGCGACGGGGAACCAGCCGAGCCGCACCCCGAAGACCAGCTGGGCGGTCACCGCGACGACGAACGCCGGGATGCTCGTCGCCAGGATGGTGCCGGCGAGGACCAGGCGGTCGCCGGTCCGGCCGTGGCGCAGGGCCGCGAACAGGCCGAGGGCGACGCCCAGGACGACCTCGAAGGCCCAGGCCGTCAGCGCGAGGGTGATCGTGACCGGCCAGCGGGACTCCATGCGGGAGGCGACGGACTGCCCGCTGAAGTTGGTGCCGAGGTCGCCCTGGAACAGCCCGCCGATGTACCGGGCGTACTGCTGCAGGACGGGCTCGTCCAGGTGGTACCGCTCGCGCAGCTCGGCCACGACGTTCTCCGGCAGCGGCCGGTCGCCGCCGAGGGCCCGGATCGGGTCCCCCGGGAGCGCGAACACCATCAGGTAGATGACGAGCGTGACGCCCAGGAACACGATCAGCAGCTCGACCGCGCGGCGCAGGGCGTACCGGCTCACCGCGCTGCCCTCGCCGCCAGGACGTGCGACATCGCGAGCGTCGCGCCGTACTGCACGCCGACGAGCTTCTCGACGGGCAGCACGGCGAGGCCGGTCAGCGAGTCGGCCTCGGCCGTCCAGTCGGCGTAGACCGCGCGGGCGCGCTCGGCGACGCGGTGGATGCGGGCCGTCGCGAGGCCGGCGTGCACCTCGGCGTCGAGCGCCCGGAGCAGCATGCCGCCCCAGCGCAGCCGGAACATCCGGACGACGTCCTCGTTGCTGAACACCTCCGCGGCCGTGGCCGCGCGGCGCAGCTCCGGGCGGTCGGCCCGCAGCACCTCCGACCGGCCCATCTCGCCCGTCATGGGGACGAACGCCTCGCTGGCCCGCAGGAACGGGGAGCGGATGGTCATGTCGGGCCGGGCCTCGTCGAGCAGGGACACGAGGGTGGCGCCGAGCTCCACCATCGCCTCGCCCTTGGCCCGCACGATGTCGGCGTAGTCCGCCGAGGTCGGGGTCGTGTCGTCGGCGAGCGGGTGCGACCAGTACGGCAGCTCCGCGACCAGCGACACGGTGCCGTGCCGGCGCGCGTACGCCGAGGAGGAGTCGCCGCCGACCATCGACGCCGCGTCCATCCCGAGGGACTCGAGGTAGTCGTACTCGTCGCGCATGCTCGACATCAGGTAGACCGCCGGGGCGATCGACCGGATCGCCGGGGACTCGGCCTCGCCGACGTCCAGCGGCAGCCCCAGCGCGCGCGGCACGGCGTGCAGCGCGGGCACGGCGCCGGGGACGTCCTCGGTCAGGTAGTAGTAGACGCCGCCCAGCTCCGCGTTGTGCAGGCTGACCATGAGCTCCGGCCGGACCTCGTCGATCACGCGCATCAGCGCCTGGGTCTCGGGGATCACGTCGTCGAAGTACGCGTCCTTGTACGCGAACGGGAACGTCCACTCCGCCTGCTCGGCCGGCGCGGGCCGGTAGAACCCGCGCGAGTACGCGGTGCGGTCCGACGGGTCGGCGAACCACGACTCGTTGAGCCGGGTGCCGTCCGGGTCGATGCACGGGATCAGGTGCCAGGTGGCGCCGGAGGTCGCGAGCAGCCCGGGGTCCGCGACCAGCTCGGAGGCGAGGTGCTGCAGCGTGCGGAAGCCGATCGGCTCGTTGGGGTGCACGCCGGCGAACAGCAGGAACGGGCGCGGCCCGGAGCCGATGGTGAACATCGGGATCGGCTCGCCGAGCCGCGAGGTGCCGACCCGGCGCTCGCGCACCAGGCCGGGGTGATCGGCCGCGAGGGTGCCGAACCAGGCCAGCAGCTCGTCGACCGGGGGGAATCCGGCGATCGGGGCGACCCGGCGGGCCCGCTCGAGGACGTCCTCGAGCGAGCCCGCCGGCGTGGTGCTCGTGCTCATGCGCCCTCGGCGAGGACGACGGCGGTGAAGGTCGGGTTGCCGACGGCCGAGGTGGGGAGCTCGGCGACGCGGTCCGACGTGACGTAGGAGTACGTCTCGAAGAACAGCGGGGGTGCCGGGAAGTCCGTGATGATCCGCTCCTGCACGGCGGCGTAGGCGTCGGCGGCCGCGGCCGCGTCGGTCTCGGCGTCCGCCGCGGCGATCAGGTCGGCGACCTCGGGCTCGTAGTACGGGATGCAGTTGGGGCAGCCGCCGCCGTCGACGTAGAACGCCCGCAGGGTGTTCTGCTGGCTCGGGTACAGCGCGCCCCACCGGGAGAAGAACGGGCCGCTGATCGTGCCGGCGGTCCGGTTGTCGGCGAACTCGGCCCAGTCGGTGCTCGGGGTGGCGACCGCGTCGACCCCCAGGTTCTGGCGCAGCTGGTTGGCGATGGCCGTGTACAGCTCGTCCATGCCGGAGCCGCCGGGGTAGTAGATGTCGATGGTGCCGTCGAACCCGCCGGCCTCGTCGAGCAGGGCCTTGGCCGCCGCGGGGTCGTACTCGCAGTACTCACCGCAGATGCCCTCGGGCGTGCCCGCCTCGACGGCGGGGGTCAGCGCGGTGGCCGGGGTGAACAGGCCGCCGTAGATGACGTCGTTGATGGTGTCGCGGTCGATGGCCATCGAGATCGCCTGGCGCACGCGGACGTCGCCGTAGCGCTCGTCCCACAGCGGGAGACCGAGGTAGGAGATGCCCGCGGCCTCGAACGAGTACAGGTGGTCGCCGAAGTCGGCGGCGGCCTGCGTCTGGCGGGCGACCGGGACGCCCGCGATGTCGAGGTTGCCGGCCTGCACGTCGGTGTAGGCGGTCGTGGTGTCCGTGTACGGGACGAAGGTGATCTCGTCGACCGTCGGCTCGGTGCCCTGGTAGTCCTCGTACGCCGTGACCGTCATCTCCTCGTTCTCGGCGTAGTCCGTCGCGACCTCGAACGGGCCGTTGCCCACCGGGTGCGTGTTGTACGCGTCGAAGTCGTCGAACGCGGACTCGGGCATCGGGTAGAACGCCGTCTGCGCCTGGGACAGCTGCATCGGGAACTGGCCGTCGGGCCCGGTCAGCTCGACGGTGAAGGTGGTGTCGTCGACGACGGTCAGGCCGGACATCTCGGTCGCCGGCTCGCCCTCGGTGGGGTTCAGGTCCGCGTAGCCGACGATGTTGGCCAGCTGGCCGGTGTTCTCCCACGCGTTCGGCCCGTACGCCACGGCGTTCCACGCGTCGACGTAGGACTGCGCGGTGACCGGCGTCCCGTCGTGGAAGGTCCAGCCGTCCTTCAGGGTGATCGTCCAGGTCGTCGCGTCGTCCGACTCCACCGACTCGGCGGCGACGTACGAGAGCTCCCCGGCCTCGTCGACCCACGTCAGCGAGGACCAGACGGCCATGTTGAAGTCGAAGGCGATCGACTGGCGGCCGGGGATCAGCTGGATCGGGTCGGTCACGGCGACGCGGATGGCGCCGCCGCCCGACGCGGACGCCGCGTCGTCCGTGCCGTCGTCGCTGCCGCCGCTGCACGCGGTGAGCGCCAGGGCCAGCACGGCTGCACCGGCTGCGAGCCGGAACCGGGTCGTTCTCATGGGTCCTCCACAGGGGGTCGGCGGCACGGGGCCGCCCGAGAAGTCGGGGGAGAGTGCGGGGGGAACGCGCGGGTGCCTTGCGGGTGTGCGGCGTGTGCCGGGCGGGCGGTCGCGGCGTCGTCGGGGGGTGGGGACGGTGCGCGGGAGCGACGGCTCCGGGCCGGCTGCGGTGCCGCCAGTGAACCCCTGCCACGTGGTCGGACTCAATAGCCGGGCTGCTGAAAGTTCAGTAGGAAATGAAACTTTTACGTGCGCGTCACACGCCGCGGGGTGCCGCCGGACCGGTCCCCGGTGGTGGAATGAGCCCCGTGATCCACACCACCGACTACCTGCTCACGGACGAGGCGCAGGTGCGCGAGGTCGTCCGCCGCCACGGGTGGGCGACGCTGGTCAGCGTCACGGACGACGGGCCGGTCGCCTCCCACGTGCCGGTGCTGCTGGCGGACGACGTCCCGCTGCCCGGCGGTGCGGGCGCCCCCGACGCGCCCCCCGTCGCCCGCCCGCGGCGCGACGCCCACGGCCTGCCCGACCGGTTCCAGGTGCCGGCCGCGCCGCTGCACGTGCTCAGCCACCTCGGCCGCCCGGACGAGCTGCTGCACCAGGTGGACGGCACACGCGAGCACCTGCTCGTCGTCGAGGGCCCCTACGGCTACGTGTCGCCCGGCTGGTACGGCTACACCCCGGCGGTGCCGACCTGGAACTACGTCGCCGTGCACCTCTACGGCACGCTCGAGCTGCTGGACGCGGAGGACTCCTACGCCGTCATGGGCGCGACCGTGGACCACTACGAGGCGCCGATGCCCGAGCCGGTGCGCATGCCGGACGTCGAGGGGTACGCCCGGCGGATCGCGCCCGGCGCCGTCGGCTTCCGGCTGCGCGTCACCCGGTTCCAGGCCAAGGCGAAGCTCAGCCAGGACAAGCCGCGCGCGGTCGCCGAGCGCGTCGCCGCCGCCCTGGAGACCGACCCGCACTACGCCGACCCGGCGCTCGCGGCCGCCATGCGGACCGAGCTCGAGCGCCGCCCCGACTGGGCCTGACGGCCCGGACCCCACCCCGGAGACCCCCGTGACCGCACCCCTCGTCCTCACCCGCGCACGCCTGCTGGGTGCCGCCCGCACCGTCGACGTGCTGCTGCGCGACGGGCGGGTGCAGGCCGTCGGACCGGACGTCGCCCGCACCGCCGGGGCCGGGGTGGAGCAGGTCGACCTGGACGGGCGCACCGTGCTGCCCGGGCTGTGGGACGCGCACACCCACATGACCCAGTGGGCGCTCGCCCGGCAGCGGCTCGACGTGTCCGCCGCGACCTCCGCCGCGCACGCCGTCCGGATCGTGCTGGACCGGCTCGCCGACCGCCCGCCGACGCCCGGCACGGCGCTGGTCGGCTACGGGTTCCGCGACGGGCTGTGGCCCGACGTGCCGACGGCGGCGGTGCTCGACGCGGCCGTGGGCGACACCCCCGTGATCCTGGTGTCCGCCGACCTGCACTGCGCCTGGTTCAGCACCGCCGGGCTGCGGTACGCCGGCGTCGACCACCACGCCACCGGCCTGCTGCGCGAGGGGGAGTGGCTGCCGCTCACCAGCGTGGTCGACCACGTGCCCGACGACGTCGCGGACGCCTGGGTCGCGGAGGCGTCACGGGCCGCCGCCCAGCGCGGCGTGGTGGGCGTCGTCGAGCTCGAGATCACCGAGAACCTCACGCCCTGGCGCCGTCGCATCGCGGCGGGCAACGACGCGCTGCGGGTGCGTGCCGGCGTCTGGGAGCCGTACCTCGACAGGGTGCTCGCCGCGGAGCTGCGCTCCGGCGACGTGCTGGTCGGCACCGGGGGGCTGCTGCAGCAGGGGCCGCTCAAGGTCGTCACCGACGGGTCCCTCAACACCCGCACCGCGTACTGCCACGACCCGTACCCGGGCCTGTCCGGGCCGGAGGCGCACGGGATCCTCGCGGTGCCGACCGACCACCTGGTGCCGCTGATGGCGCACGCCCACCGCAAGGGCCTCACCTGCGCCATCCACGCCATCGGCGACCACGCCAACACGCTCGCCCTGGACGCGTTCGAGGCCAGCGGAGCCCGCGGCTCGGTCGAGCACGCCCAGCTGCTGACCGACGCGGACGTCGCGCGGTTCGCCGCACTCGACGTGGTCGCGTCGGTGCAGCCCGAGCACGCCATGGACGACCGCGACGTCGCCGACCGGCACTGGGCCGGCCGCACCGGACGGGCGTTCGCGCTCGCCTCGCTGGCCGCCGCGGGCGTGCGGCTCGCCATGGGCTCCGACGCCCCCGTCGCGCCGCTGGACCCCTGGCTGGCCGTGTCCGCCGCCGTCGAACGCACCCGGGACGGCCGCGAGCCGTGGCACCCCGAGCAGCGGCTCGACCTGCTCACCGCCCTGCGGTCGTCGACCGACGGGCAGCCCCTCGAGCTCGCCGTCGGGGCGCCCGCCGACCTGGTGGTGCTCGACGCCGACCCGTTGACCGCGGGGGCGGGGCCGCTGCTGCGGGCGATGCCGGTCGCGGGGACGCTGCTCGGCGGCCGCTGGACGCACCGCGCGCTCTGAGCCCGCGCCTCAGGCGTCCGCGAGCAGCTCCGCCGTCGTGACCACCCGCGCGAACCCGCCGGTGTGCAGGTTGGCCGTCGTCGTCCGCGCCAGGTCGGCGGCGGCCAGGACCGTGCCGTCCGGGTGCGCCAGGTCGAAGGTGTGCGTCGCGTCCATCGGGACGAGGACGTCGTAGCCGAGGTTGCCGGCCATCCGGGCCGTCGTCTCGACGCACATGTTGGTCTGGATGCCGCAGAGCACCAGCTGCCGGATCCCGGCGGCGGCGAGCCACGCGTGCAGGTCCGGCTCGCCGTAGAACGCCGAGTTCACGGACTTCCGCACCAGCAGCGCGGGCTCGACGTCGGCGACGACCGGCTTGAACGCGTACCCGGGCGCGTCCGCGTACAGCGGCGGCGAGTTCCGCGACGCGTGCTGCACCAGCACGACCGGGCGGCCCGTGCGCTCCCAGGCGGCCACGAGGGCGGCGACGTGCTGCTCGGCGTCGGGGTTGTCCCGCGGACCCCAGAAGTCGGGGTCGTCGAAGCCCTGCTGCACGTCGATCACGAGCAGGGCGGCGTCGGTGGCGATGTCCATGCCGGTCATCGTGCGGGCGCCCGGCCGGGTCCGGGAGTGGCTGCACTGCCGTCCGGCGTCGAGATCCTGCCGACCGACGGCGGCCCAACCGGACGGGGTGCGCCGAACGGGTGGACGCGCGAACGGGGGCTGGGTGCTACCACCCAGGGTCGCCGCGCGCCCTCGCGTACCGGGTCGTAACGTCACCGGCAACCATGTGCCCTGACCTGCGAGTCCTCGCCCCCCACGGCATCAGCGCGCGGACCGCGCTCGGCTACCACCCGCGCGACGGCCGGCCCGTCGCGTGCTGGGTCGTGCACCCGAGCGCGGACGGCACCGGTGTGCGTGCCCGGCTCGACCGCTTCACCGCCGCGCTCGGCATCGGCACGCACACCGCCGAGGCGCTGACCGAGGTCGACGACTACCGCGCCTCCCTCACCGCCGCCGGCGGCTGGGCCACGCTCTGGGTGGGCGACGAGACCGAGCTGGTCGCGGAGCACGACGACGCCTGGCTCGACGCGCTGCTCGACCGGGGCTGGGCGATCGTCGTCGTCGGCTACTCCCCGGACCTGGCCCGCACCGACAACGCCACCGTGCTGGCCTACCTGACCGACGGCAGCGCCGCGCACGTCGGGATCGTCCGCGTCGCCTGAGCGCCGGACCGAGCAGCCCCGCGGGGTCGGTAGGCTGTGACCATCCCCACCGCCGCGAACCAGGGAGCTCACCCGTGGGACGAGTCGTCGTCGATGTGATGCCCAAGCCGGAGATCCTCGACCCGCAGGGCAAGGCCGTCGCCGGGGCGCTGCCCCGGCTCGGGTTCGGCCAGTTCACCTCCGTCCGCCAGGGCAAGCGGTTCGAGCTCGAGGTCGACGGGCCGGTGACCGCCGAGGTCCTCGCCGCCGCCGCCGAGGCCGCCGTGCAGGTCCTGTCCAACCCCGTGATCGAGGACGTCGTGCGCGTCGCCGACTCCGAGGCCGACGCCGCCGGCACCGTGCTCTCCGAGGGCCTCGCCTGATGACGAGGATCGGCGTCGTCACCTTCCCGGGCACCCTGGACGACCGCGACGCCGCACGTGCCGTGCGGCTCGCCGGCGCCGAGCCCGTCGCCCTCTGGCACGCCGACGCCGACCTGCGCGGGGTCGACGCCGTCGTCCTGCCGGGCGGGTTCTCCTACGGCGACTACCTGCGCGCCGGGGCGATCAGCCGGTTCGCGCCCGTGATGGGGGAGGTCGTCGAGGCCGCCGGCAAGGGCATGCCCGTGCTCGGCATCTGCAACGGCTTCCAGGTCCTCACCGAGGCGCACCTGCTGCCCGGCTCGATGATCAAGAACGACCACCTGCACTTCGTCTGCCGCGAGCAGGTGCTGTCCGTCGAGTCGGCCGACACCGCCTGGACCGCCGAGTACCGGCAGGGCGAGCGCATCACCATCCCGCTGAAGAACCAGGACGGCCAGTACGTCGCCGACGAGCGCACGCTGGACGAGCTGGAGGGCGAGGGTCGCGTCGTCTTCCGCTACGAGGACGCGAACCCCAACGGCTCCCGCCGCGGCATCGCGGGCATCAGCAACGCGCGGGGCAACGTCGTCGGCCTCATGCCGCACCCCGAGCACGCTGTGGAGGCCGGGTTCGGCCCCGACGGCGCGCGCGGCCCGCGGTCCGGCACCGACGGCCTGCGGTTCTTCACGTCCGTGATGCGGTCCCTCGTCTCCTGATCCCCGGGGACCACTCAGGCGCCCGGGGAGCGGGGCGGGCCGCGGGGTGCGACCACTCAGCGGGCGGTCGGTCCACCTAGCGAGGTCCCTGCGCGCGGTGCCGGCGTACCGGACCCGCTGCGTGCATCGTCGCTGGTGACGGCAGGTGCGGCCCGCGGTGGGCGTCGAGCACGGAGCCGGCTGAGTGGTCGGCCGCGACCACCATGAGTAGCGCGCGGCCGCCAGGCTCGGGGCTTGCCGGCCGGACGCTGACACGCGTCCGCTTCCCTGACGCCGGCTGCTCCCACCCTCCAGGAGGTCGCCGCCCATGGTCATGCCCCGAACCGGACGCGCGCTCGGTGCGTTCGTCGCCGGAGCCGTCGTACTGGGCGGCTTCCCCGCCGCCGCGGCGGCCGCACCGACCGCGCACGGCTGGGACGTGCACCAGTCGGCGCGCGCCGCCCTCGGCACCGGACCTGGCGGCAACGTCCTGGCCGTCGTCGCCCAGGAGGACGGCGGCGTCCTCGCGGGCGGCAGCTTCACGGCGGTCGCGGGCCTCCCGGCCGGGCACCTCGTGCGGCTCGACGCCGACGGCGCCGTGGACCTCGCGTTCCAGGAGGCGATCGGCACCGGCGCCGGCGGCGCCGTGGAGACGGTCGTCGAGCTGGGTGACGGCGACGTGCTGGTGGGCGGCTCCTTCACCACGTTCGACGGCCAGCCGGCCGGGCACCTCGTGCGGCTCGCGCCCGACGGCACCGTGGACCAGGACTTCCAGGACGCGATCGGCGCCGCGACGGACCAGTCGGTCCACGAGGTCGTCGAGCTGGCGGACGGCGACCTGCTCGTCGTCGGCGCCTTCACCACCTTCGCGGGGCAGCCCGCCGGGGGCGTCGTCCGGCTGAACCCCGACGGCACCGTGGACCACGCCTTCCAGACCGCGATCGGGGGCGGGTCGGACCACGGCGTGCTGACCGCGATCGAGCTCGAGGACGGTGACCTGCTCCTCGGGGCCAACGCCCAGTTCACCTTCGACGGGCACGAGGCCTGGGGACTCGTGCGGCTCGGTGCGGACGGCGAGGTGGACACCGCGTTCCAGGACGCCATGGCCGGCGCGTTCTGGTCCGGTGCGGTGTACGCCCTGGCCGACCCCGGCGACGGCGACGTGCTGGTCGGCGGGCGGTTCACGCTGTTCGGGACCCCGGCGGAGTTCGTCGGCGGCGGGCTGGTGCGGCTGCAGGACGACGGGACGGTCGACACCGCGTACCAGGCGGCGATCCAGGGCGGCGCCTCGCCGCAGCCGATCGTCCGGAGCCTCGAGCGCCTCGCAGACGGGGACCTCCTGGTGGGCGGCGAGTTCACGGAGTTCGGCGGGGAGACCACCGGTCACCTGGTCCGGCTGGACGCGAGCGGCGCGCTCGACACCACCTTCCGGGCCGACCTGGGCACCGGCGTGGCCGGGTCCGTGGAAGCCGTTGCGGAGGCTGCCGGAGGAGACCTGCTGCTGGGCGGCGAGTTCACCAACGTCGGCGAGGAGGGCCCCGGGAAGCTGGCGCGTCTCTCCGACGTGCACCTGTCCGTCGAGGCGGTGCCCGCCGTCAGCGGTCGAGCGGGCGCGGAGGTGTCCGTCCCGGTCGTGGCGGACGCGTCGGACGACGGCGTGATCGCCTACACCGCGACCGGGCTCCCGGCCGGCGTCGCCATCGACCCCGCCACCGGCGTGGTCAGCGGTATCCCGACCGCCGCCGGCACCACCGACGTGACGGTCACCGCGACCCGCCGCGCCCTCGCCGTCGACACCACCTTCGCGTGGGAGGTGCTGCCCGGCGTCGACGGGGCCGCGTCCACCCTGACGGCCGCACCGGCGAGCGTGCCCGCGGACGGCGCCACGGCTGCCACCGTCGTCGTGACGGCGGTCGACACCGCGGGGGACCCGCTCCCGGGTGCCGCCGTGGAGATCGCGAGCACGCACGGCGACCTCGTCGCGGCGGTGGCCGAGATCGTGCCGGGCCGCTACGAGGTGGACCTGACCGCGACGACGGCGGGCGTCGCGACCGTCAGCGCGACCGTCGACGGGGTGACGGTCGGCGCGACCGCCACGGTCGAGTTCCTCGACGAGGTGGGCCCGGAGCCCGAGCCCGAGCCGGAGCCGGAGCCCGAGCCGGAGCCGGAGCCGCAGCCCGAGCCCGAGCCCCAGCCGGAGCCGCAGCCCGAGCCCCAGCCGGAGCCGCAGCCCGAGCCGCAGCCGCAGCCGCAGCCGCAGCCCGAGCCCAGCCCCGAGCCGAGCGGGCCCGGCGTGGGTGACGGCGACGGCACGGGCGGCGTCACGGATCCGGACGGCGACCCGGCACCGGAGAAGGCTCCGTCGCTCGCGGTGACCGGGGCCGGGGTGGCTGCCCTGGCGGCCCTCGCCGTGCTCTGCCTCGGGGTCGGCGTGCTCGCCCGGCGGGCAGGCCGCGTCCACTGAGGGCACGGTCCCGCCGTGCGACCACCCGCCACGTGGTCGCACGGCGGAACCGCTCCGGACACGCGTGCCCGGCATCCGGACACCCGGTGACGCGGGCCGGGGCGCGCGGGCTATCGTGCTCGCGTGTTCCTGACCCGGGTGTGTTGTCGCTGAGCTGACGACCTCGCGCGCCCGCGGCCCGACGGCCCTCGCTGCGCACCCGCCTCGTCCCGAGGACCACATCCGCATGGCTGCTCAGCCTGTCCTGGACCGCGCGCTCGCGGTCGCCACCCGTCACGTGCCCTCCGCCCGCGTCGCGCTGCGCCGGGCCGCCCGCAGGTCCACGTCTCCGGCCGCACCCGCATCGCTCGTCGCCGAGCCTGCGGCAAGCACGGAGCCGGGATCGCACCCGCCCCGCTCCCGGCTCGTCGAGGCCGCACCGGTCGCCGCCGTGCGACCGCTCGGCCCGGCCCCGGTCGTGCACGTCCGCACGCCGGCGTACGGCGTGCGGACGGTCGAGGCGCGGCCCGGCTCGGAAGCGGCGATCACGGTCGCCGCGCGCACGGCGGACGTCATCCGGCTCGGCTTCTCGGCGGCGGTGCCGTCGATCGGGGCACTGGCCCGGGTCACCGCTCTCGTCGAGGACGCGCTCGCGGAGGCCGGGCGCGACCGCGCCGAGGTGCGGGTGCTGCTCGACCTCGAGGTGGTGCTGGCGGACGACGAGCGCTCCGCCCGCCGCAAGCGCTCGCAGCTCGAGTACCTGGACGCGCTCGCCGGCCTGAGCTGGGCGCCGGCGGACACGCGGGTCGTGACGACCGCGGGCCGGTTGCTGGCCGAGGTCGTGGAGGTCGCCCGGCGCGCGGGCGTCGACGGCGTCGTGCTGCACCCGCTGGCCGGTGGCGCGGCGGTGGAGGAGGAGCTGCACGCGCTGGTCGCGTGACGGCGCCGGGTGGCGTGCGCGCCTCGTGCCCTGGGTACCGTGTCGGCCATGACGAGGCTGTGGCAGTGGGCGGTGCTGGGCGCGGTGCTGCCCGCGGTGTGGCTGGTGGCGATGGTGTGGGTGCAGTCCGACCCGCAGTACCGCGCCGGGTTCCTGGGCTACGCCCTGCTGATGTACGTGATCGCGGTGATCCCCGCCGTCGTGCTGTTCACGCTGCTCGGCGCGCTCGTGCTGACGGTCGCCCGGCGGCTGCCGGCACGGGGTGACGCGCGCCGGGGCCGGGCTTTGGCGGTCGCCGTCGTCGGGTGCGCCGTCGTGACCACGGTGGTCGGCGCGCTCCTCGCCTCCGGGGGCGGCGTGGCGGTCACGTTCGCGCCCGAGGTGCTCGGGTGGTCGGCGCTGGTGGTCGGGCTGCCGCTGACGGCGTGCGCGGCCGCGGCGTGGAGCCGCTGGCGTCCGGACCCGGCGGACGCGGTGCCGAGCGCGCCGGGCGGTGCGCAGGCCTGACGCGGTCCGCGACCGCCCGGCGCGGGCGGGTCAGGCGCGCAGGGCGGAGAGCGCCTGGTCCAGGTCGTCGCGCAGGTCCGCGACGTCCTCGAGGCCCACGGACAGCCGCACCGTCGACTCCGCGATGCCGACGGCCGCGCGACCGGCGGGCCCGAGCTTGCGGTGCGTCGTCGTCGCGGGGTGCGTGACCAGCGACTTGGCGTCGCCGAGGTTGTTCGAGATGTCGATGACGCGCAGGGCGTCCAGCACCGCGAACGTCGACTTCTTCGCGACGTCGGGCGTGGCGCCGTCCGGCACCCGCAGGTCGACGGTCACCACGGTGCCGCCGCCGTCCTGCTGCGCGAGCGCCAGCGCGTGCTGCGGGTGCGACGGGAGGTACGGGTACCGGACCTGCGCCACCGCCGGGTGCTGCTCCAGCCAGCCGGCCAGGGTCAGCGCCGAGGCCGTCTGGTGCCGGACGCGCAGGGACAGCGTCTCCAGCCCCTTGAGCAGCACCCACGCGTTGAACGCGGACAACGACGGCCCGGTGTTCCGGATCAGGGTCTGCACCGGGCCGTGCACGAACGCGTCGGAGCCGAGGATCGCCCCGCCGAGCACGCGCCCCTGCCCGTCGATGTGCTTGGTCGCCGAGTACACGACGACGTCGGCGCCGAGCAGCAGCGGGCGGGACAGCACGGGGGTGGCGAACACGTTGTCGACCACGACGACCGCGCCGGCGGCGTGCGCGAGGCGGCTGACCGTGGCGATGTCGACCAGGTCCTGCATCGGGTTGGACGGCGTCTCGAAGAACACGACGTCCGCCGGGGTCGCCAGCGCCTCCTCCCACTGCGACGGGACGTGGCCGTCGACGTAGTCGGTGCGCACCCCCCACTTCGCGAGGATCTCGTCGAAGATCACCACGGACGACCCGAACAGCGCCCGCGCCGCGACGACGCGCGACCCGGAGCGGACCAGCGCGGCGAGGGCGGTGAACACCGCGGACATGCCGGACGCGGTGGCGTAGCAGGCCTCGGCGCCCTCGAGCAGGCGCAGCCGCTCCTCGAACGTCGACACCGTCGGGTTGCCGTACCGCGAGTAGAGGAACCGGTCGGCCTCGCCCGCGAACGCCGCCTCGGCGTCCGCGGCGTGGGCGTAGACGTAGCCCTGGGTGAGGAACAGCGCCTCGGACGTCTCCTGGAACGGCGTGCGCACGCTGCCGCCGCGGACGGCGAGCGTGTCCGGGCGCAGCCCCTCCAGCGGCAGGCGGTCGTCGCGCCAGGCCGCCGGGCCGGGAGCCGTCCCGGCGTCGCCGCTCACGCCTCGCGCCAGGGCAGGCCGGCGGCGCGCCAGCCCCAGTGCCCGCGCTGCCCGTCGGGGCCGACGTCGCCCTCGAACCCGCTCAGCACGTTGTACGCCGGGCCCAGGCCGGCGGCGGTGACGGTGCTGGCCGCGGCGACCGAGCGCACACCCGACCGGCACAGGAACACGACCGGGCGCGGGTCGTCGGCCGTCACGCCGGCGTCCGCGAGCTCGTCGAGGAACCGCGGGTTGGGGCGGCCGAACCCGTCCGTCCACTGCACGAAGGCCGTGCGGCCCTCGCCGGCGTCCGCGGTGTCGGGCACGCCGACCGACTGCCACTCGCCCTCGGTCCGGACGTCCACCAGGACGACGCGGTCGTCGGACAGCAGCAGGTCCCAGGCCTCCTGCGGGGTGAGGTCACCCGCGTAGGGCGCGCTCACAGCGGACGCACCTGGGCGCTGCCGGAGGTCGCGGCCGGCAGGACCAGGGCCTGCGCCACCACCACCCGCTGCCCGTCGAAGGTCGCGGCGGGGCTGCCGTGCAGCTCGTAGCCCTCGGCCAGCGCCGCGCTCACCCGCTCGCAGAACGTGCGGTCGTCCGGCCCGGTGAGCAGGCGGTAGCGCAGGCGGTCGTCGGTGTCGGTCATGCGTGTCCTCCATCGGTTCTGGCGGAAGCACCCTCGGCCGGGCCCGGCAACTGCCCAGGTCCGCGGGTTGCTGCGGCGTCGTCGAGCCAGATCTCTCAGCCGCTCTGGATGGTGCGGCGATGCTACGCCATCACCGCCGCGGCGCGGTTCACCCGGACCGGTCCGTGGACCGCGGTTGACACGTCCGCGGCGGCCGTCCCATCCTCGACGCAGGTCATGAGCGCCAGCGTCAAGCCCCGGCTCGCTGGCCGGCAACCCTCCCTCCGCGGCGGGGTGCCCCGGGTGACGACCTGGTCGACCGCCGTTCGGCGGCCGGCAAGCGCGGGGTCGCCCGGTCCGTGACGGGCTCCCCACCGATCGTTCGGGGGTACTCCCATGTCCGTCACCGGAACCACCTCGTGTGCACCGGCCCAGACCGCTCTCCTGCCCGTCGTCGGCGGCGACACGCCCGTCCCGCTGGTCGACGGCCGGTCCGTGCCGTACGCCAACCTCGACTACGCGGCGTCCGCACCCGCGCTCGAGCAGGTCGCCGCCCGCGTCGTCGAGGTGCTGCCGCTGTACGCGTCCGTGCACCGCGGCGCCGGGTACCTGTCGCAGGTGTCCACCGCGCTGTACGAGGCGTCGCGGGCCGCGGTCGCGCGGTTCGTCGGGGCACGCGCGGACGACGTCACCGTCATCACGCGCAACACCACCGACGCGCTCAACCTGCTGGCCGGCTGCGTGCCGGACGGCGGCCGGGTCCTGGTCCTCGACGTCGAGCACCACGCCAACCTGCTGCCCTGGGTCCGCTCCGTGCGCGGGTCCGGCCGGACGGCGACGATCCTGCCCGCCGCGCCGACCGTGGCCGCGACGCTGACGGCGCTGCGCGACGAGCTCGCCCGGCAGCCGTACGCCCTGGTCACGGTCACCGGCGCGTCCAACGTCACCGGGGAGGCGCTGCCGATCGCCTCCGTGGTCGCGCTGGCGCAGGAGGCCGGTGCGCGGGTGGCGGTCGACGGCGCGCAGCTGCTGCCGCACCGGGCGTTCTCGCTCGCGGCCAGCGGCGTCGACTACGTCGCGTTCTCCGGCCACAAGACGTACGCCCCGTTCGGCGCGGGTGCCCTGATCGGCCGGCGCGACTGGCTGGACACGGGCACCCCGTACCTCGCGGGTGGCGGCGCGGTGCGCGACGTCCGCACCGACCGGACGCTCTGGCAGCCCGCGCCGGCCCGGCACGAGGGCGGCTCGCCCAACGTGCTCGGCGCGGTGGCGCTCGCCGAGGCGTGCGACACCCTGGCCGCACTGCCGGCCGGTGCGCTCGCCGCGCACGAGCAGGCGCTGCGGGACCGCCTCGTCGCCGGGCTCGCGGACGTCCCCGGTGCGCGCGTGCTGCGGCTGTGGTCGGACTCCAGCGACCCGGTCGGCGTCGTCGCGTTCACCGTGGGCGACCACGACGCCGGGCTGGTGGCGGCGTACCTGTCCGCCGAGCACGGCATCGGCGTGCGCGACGGGCGGTTCTGCGCGCACCCGCTGCTGGCGCGGGTCGGCGTCTCCGGCGGCGCGATCCGCGCCTCGGTCGGCGTCGGCACCACGGCCGAGACGGTCGACCGGCTGCTCGCGGGCCTGCGGGCGTTCGTCACCGACGGCCCGCGCGCCGCGTACGAGGTCGTCGACGGCTGCTGGACCGTGGCGGGGGACACCCGCCCGCGGCCGGCGGTGTCGGGCATCGACACCATCGCCGCGACCGCCGCCGCCGCGTGCGGTCCGGCCGTGGAGGACTGAGGCCTCCCCGCAGACGCGGTCCGGGTCGGCCCGAGCGGGGGGCAGGCCGGCCCGGACCGCCTCAGCGCACCGTCACGCCGAGGTGCGCGGCGAGCGCCCCCGCCAGCTCCAGCAGCTGCTGGTTGCTGATCGTCGCGCCCTTCAGCCCCGCCGTGCCGTCGAGCCCGGCGAGGTCCGCGCCACGCAGGTCGACCTCCCGCAGCTGGGCCCGCGTGACGTCCAGCCGGCCGATCCGGCAGCCCTCGAACCGGACGCGCGCGGCCTTCACGCCCGCCAGGTCCAGGTCCCCGATGGTGCAGCCGACCAGCCGCACGTCCTGCACCCGCGAGTCCCGCAGGTTGAGGTAGTCGATCTTGCCGCCCTCGACGGTCACCCGGTCCCACGAGCCGCCGAACGCCTCCAGCGCGCCGAACCGGCAGTCGCGCAGCGTCACGTCCCGCCACGTCCCGGACCGGGCGCGGAACGTGCCGGCGCGGCAGTCCGCCAGCGTGGTGTCCACCAGGTGCGCGTGGTCGACCGTCGCGCCGTCGAGGTCGCAGCCCCGCAGCAGGCACTCGATGAACCGGCTGCTCTCGGCGTCGACCCCCGCCAGGTCGTGGCCGTCGAGCAGGAGGCGGTCGTAGTCGCCCTCCGGCTCGAGCGGTCCGGCGTAGAGCTCCAGCGTGTCCTCGGGCGGGGTGGTCATGGGACCAGGGTGGCATCCCGGATCGAGCCTGTGGACGACGGCCGCCGGCGGTCCGCGCCGCCGTAGCGTGCTGGCATGGAGATGCGGGACGTCATCGCAGCGGGTGCGCACTCGGCCGGCCCGGCCGAGTGGGTGGGTGCGTTCCTGCTGTCGCCCGGCGCAGCCGCGGTCGCGGCGGTCGTCGCCGCGGTGCTCGCGCTGACGGCGGCCCGGTCGCGGATCCGCGCGGACGTCACGATGGCCCGCGAGGAGCGACGGCGGGCCGAGGCCTCGATCGCGCAGGCGAGGGCTGCGCAGGTCGAGGACCGCGACTTCGCCCACTGGTGGGACGCGTACCGCTGGGCCGTCGAGCGCGCCGACGACGACCGGCGGCAGGACGTGGCTCCGGTGATGTCGGCGCTGGGGCGTGCGGCAACCACCCCTGTGACCGTCGCGCTCGCGGCGATAGCGTGGCCCGGGGGGTCCGAGGACGAGCAGGAGCACCGACATGACTGACCGGACCGACATCACCAGGCGGCCCACGAGGCCGAGCGGACGCGCGGCGCGCCGGCAGGCGCTCGCCGAGGAGGACGCACGGGACGAGGCCCTCTGGCGCCTCGAGCTCAGCCGCTTCGAGCCCCGGACCGGCGGGCACGACGACGCCCGGCGCGCGCGGGAGCGCGAGCAGGAGTTCATCCGGCTCTCGCTGGAGTCCGCCCGGTACTGGCACGAGGAGCACAAGCGCCTCACGCGCGGCGGGCTGGTGCAGCAGATGTGGCGGTCGCTGTTCACCTGACGCGCGTACGCCGGCACACCTCACACCAGCGGTCGCACCGCCGCCGACAGGTGCAGCTTCCCCCGCTTCCCGTCCCACGCCACGACCGTCCACCCGCTCCCGTCCTCGCCACGTCCCACCCGCACCGCGGGCGACGAGGGCAGCAGCACCGGTGCCGCGAACTCCACGTCCCACGTGTACGCCTCACCGCGCCGGGCGCCGACGTCGGCCAGCGCCCGCGCGGCGGTGTACATGCCGTGCGCGATGGCCCGCGGGAACCCGAGCGCCCGTGCCGTGAGCGGCGTGAGGTGGATGGGGTTCGCGTCGCCGGACACCGCCGCGTACCGGCGGCCGGTCCCGGCGTCGAGGGCCCACCGCCCGGTCGGGGCCGGGGGGACGAACTCGGCCCGGGCCGCCTCCTCGGGCGCGGCGCCCGGCAGCCGGACGCCGGGCGCGAGGTAGGTGGACACCCCGCGCCACGCGGGGACGTCGCCCGGCGCGGAGCCGGCGCGCCGGACCTCCGTCACCAGGTCGACCTGCGCGCCCTTGCGGTGCGGCCGCAGGTCCTGCGCCCAGGCCCGGACGTCCAGCAGGTCGGTCACCCGCAGCGGCTCGCGCTGCTCGACGCGGTTGGCCAGGTGCACCATCCCGAGGGCGGGCAGCGGGAAGTCGGCGCGCACGATCAGCGCGGTCGCGACGGGGAACGCGAGCACGTGCACGTAGCCGGCCGGCAGCACGTCGCCGGCCGGCTCGCCGACCAGGTGCTGGTAGGCGGTGAGGGCGCCCGGGTCGGGCCGGACGTCGTCGAGCCGGTGCAGGACGGCGGGCAGCACGGGGGACCGGGGCGCGGACGGGGCCCCGCCGAGCGCGCGGCGCAGCGGACCGCCGACCGCCGCGCGGCCCGACGCGAGCCCGGCCCGGGCGTAGAGCGCGCCGAGGCCGGGCGGCTCGCGCAGCTCGACCTCGCGGCGGGTCCCGGGGGCGGCGACGGCCGTCACCGCCCCACCATGCTCTGCCCGCACACCCGCAGCACCTGCCCGGCGACGCCACCGGCCTGCGGCGACGCGAGGAACGCGACGGCCTCGGCGACGTCGACCGGCAGGCCGCCCTGCTGCAGCGACGACAGCCGCCGCGCCACCTGCCGGGTGAGGGCGGGCATCCGCGCCGTCATGTCGGTCTCGATGAACCCGGGCGCGACGGCGTTCGCGGTGCCGCCGAACGCGGCGAGCAGCGGCGCGGTCGCCTGCACCATGCCGATGACGCCGCCCTTGGACGCGGCGTAGTTGGACTGCCCGCGGTTGCCGGCGATGCCGGAGGTCGAGGCGAGCGAGACGATCCGCGGGGCGTCGGTGAAGTCGCCGGAGGTGAGCAGCGCCTCGTTGATGCGCAGCTGCGCGGCGATGTTCACGGCGATGACGGACTCCCAGCGGTCGGGCGTCATGTTGGCCAGCAGCTTGTCGCGGGTGATGCCGGCGTTGTGCACCACGACGTCGAGCCGGCCGTGCCGGGCGAGCGCGTGCTCGAGGATCCGGTCGCCGGCGTCGGCCGCGGTGACGTCGAGCTGGAGCGCGGTGCCGCGGACGCGGTTGGCGACGGCGGCCAGCGCCTCCCCGGCGGCCGGGACGTCGACCGCGACGACGGTGGCCCCGTCGCGGGCGAGCGTCGTGGCGATGGCCTCCCCGATGCCGCGGGCGGCGCCGGTGACGACGGCGACCCGTCCCTCGAGCGGCCGCTCCCAGTCGGCGGGCAGCGCACCGGCGGCGGAGTCGACCGGCAGCAGCTGCCCGTCGACGTACGCGGACCGGGCGGAGAGCAGGAACCGCAGCGCGCCCAGCACGCCCGGCGCGGTGACGGGCACGTCGTCGGCGACGACCACGCCGTTCGCCGTCGAGCCCCCGCGGAGCTCCTTGGCGACGGACCGCAGCGCGCCGTCGACGCCCTGGCGGGCCGCGGCGACGGCGGGCGCCTGGTCGGGGGTCGCCGGCCGGGACACGGTGACGACGCGGCCGTGCGACGCCAGCGTCTTCAGCACCGGCGCCAGGGCGAGCAGCGGCTCCGCGAGGTCCTGCGGGTGCTCGACCTCGGTCAGCGCGAGCACCACCGCGGCGAACCGGGTGCCCTCGGTGGCGTGCCGGCGGACGTCGAGGTCCCAGCCCTTGTGCTCGGGCGACGTGCCGGCGAGGAACTGCGCGAGCGTGTCGGCGTCGCCGCCGGTCCCGAGCACCAGCACGGGGCCGTCCACGAGCGGCGACCCCGGGCGGTGCCGGTGCAGCCGGGCCGGGCGCGGCAGCCCGAGCTGCTTCGCGAGCGTGGCGGTGACCCCGCCGTTGACGAGGTCCAGGTAGCGGTCGGTGCTGGTCACGCCGCCTCCAGGATCGCGGCGACGCCGAGGCCCCCGGCGGCGCAGACGGACACCAGGGCGCGGACCGGGCGGTCCTCGCCGGCGGCGAGCAGCTCCGCACGACGGCGGTGCAGCTGCTTGGCGACGCTCGCGACGATCCGCCCGCCGGTGGCGGCGAACGGGTGGCCGGCCGCGAGCGAGGAGCCGTGCACGTTGAGGCGCTCGCGGTCCACGGAGCCGAGGGCGTCGTCGAGGCCGAGCCGGGAGAGGCAGAACTCCTTGTCCTCCCACGCGGCGAGGGTGGTGAGCACCGTCGAGGCGAACGCCTCGTGGATCTCGACGTAGTCGAGGTCGGCCAGGGTCAGCCCCTGCCGCGCGAGCAGCCGCGGCACCGCGTACACGGGCGCCATGAGCAGACCGTCCTCGCCGTGCACGAAGTCGACGGCGGCGGTCTCGGCGTCGACCACGGCGGCCAGCGGGGTGAGGCCGCGGGCGCGGGCCCAGTCCTCCGACGCCAGCAGCACGGTCGAGGCGCCGTCGGTGAGCGGGGTGGAGTTGCCGGCGGTCATCGTCGCCGGGGTGTCCAGGCGCGTGCCGAACACCGGCTTGAGCTTCGCGAGCTTCTCGAGCGAGGTGTCGGCGCGCAGGTTCTGGTCCTGGACGAGGCCGCGGTACGGCGTGACCAGGTCGTCGAAGAACCCGTCGGCGTAGGCGGCGGCGAGCCGGTGGTGGCTGGCCAGCGCGACCTCGTCCTGCGCCTGCCGGGCGATGCCCCACTGCGCGGTGGTCAGCGCCTGGTGCTCGCCCATCGACAGGCCGGTGCGCGGCTCGTCGGTGCGGGGGGTCGCGGGCTTCAGGTCGTGCGGCCGGAGCGCGGACGCGGCCTGCAGCCGCTGCGGGAGGGTCTTCGCGCGGGAGAGCTGCAGCAGGGTGCGCCGCAGGCCCTCGCTGACGGCGATCGGCACGTCGGACGCCGAGTCGACGCCGCCGGCCACGCCGGACTCCACCTGGCCGAGCCGGATCTTGTTCGCGATCGACACCACGGCCTCGAGGCCCGTCGCGCACGCCTGCTGCAGGTCGTACGCGGGGGTGCGGGCGGAGAGCGGCGAGCCGAGCACGGCCTCCCGGGTGAGGTTGAAGTCCCGGCTGTGCTTGAGCACCGCGCCCGCCACCACCTCGCCCAGCACCTCGTCCTGCAGGCCGAACCGGGCGACCAGCCCGTCGAGTGCTGCCGTGAGCATGTCGAGGTTGCTCACGCGGGCGTAGGCGCCGCCGGCCCGTGCGAACGGGATCCGGTTGCCGCCGACGACCACGGCGCGCGTGGCGCCGGGCGTCGGGCTGGGGGTGGCTGTCATGGGGGGTCCTCCCGCATCGTCGTCGATGTCGCTGGGTGGTGCAGTCCCGGGCGGCTCCCGCGAAGACCAGGACTTCGGTCCCTTGCGGCAGTGCCCGAAACTCACAGTACCTGATACCGTCGGTTCTGTGAGCCCCATCACCCGGGAGACGTCGACGGCGACGGCCGACGGTGCCGCGCGGCCCGACGACGGCCGGTCCACCCGCTGGGAGGACCACCGCGAGGCCCGCCGCGCCGAGCTGGTGCGCGCGGCCCGCCGCGTCGTGCACCACGAGGGGCCGGACGCGTCGATGGACGACATCGCCGCGGCCGCGGGCACGTCGAAGTCGATCGTCTACCGGTACTTCACCGACAAGGACGGCCTGCAGCTCGCCGTCGCCGCGGCGGTGGTGGCCGACATCCGGGACGCGCTGGACGCCGCCGCCACCGGGGCCAGCACGCCGCGCGACGCGCTGCGCGGGATGGTCGACAGCTACCTCGCGATGATCGAGTCGTCGCCGCACGTCTACACGTTCGTGACCCGCGGCGGCTCCGTCGGGCCGTTCCTCGACTCCGTGACCGAGATGGTCGCCGCGCCGTTCGTCCGGGCTCTGGGCGTCGAGGAGTCGGACGCGGGCGACGACGCCGCGTGGGCCCGGCTCTGGGCCGCGGGCGCCGTCGGGTTCGTGCGCGGTGCGGGGGAGCGCTGGCTCGCCGCCCAGCCCGGCGCCGACCGCGAGGACGTCGCCACCCGCGTCGCCGCCTGGCTCTGGGCCGGCCCGGTCGGCGTCCTGTCCCGCGAGCGCACCGCCCGGCCCGCCGACCCGCCGGGCTGACCGGCGCCTGCACGGACCAGCACTGGCACGGACCTGCACCGACCTGCACGGACCTGCACGGACCCGCGTCGACGACGACGCACCGATCGAGGGAGATCGTCCATGACCACGACCGCACCGACCCCGGCCACCACCCCCGGCCCCGCGGTGACGACGCCGACCGCGACCGTGCGCCCGACCGGCACCGGCCACGCCACCCGCCGCGCGCCGGCCGACCCCCGGGTCGACGTCGGCCGGCTCACGGACGTGCTGCTCGGCCGGTACGCCGACCTGCGCCGGGGCGCCCGCGGGATCATCGCGCAGGAGCGGTTCCAGCGGGTCGAGGGCATCTCCGTCGCCGAGCACCGGGAGCGCGTCCTCGACCAGCTGCGCACCCTGGCAGCCGAGGGCGACGTGCTGCGCGCGTTCCCGTCGCGGCTCGGCGGAGCGGACGACCACGGCGGCAGCCTCGCGCGGTTCGAGGAGCTGGTCGCCGCCGACCCCTCGCTGCAGATCAAGGCGGGCGTGCAGTGGGGCCTGTTCGCGTCCGCGATCCTGCACCTCGGCACCGCGAGCCACCACGACCGGTTCCTCCCCGACGCCATGTCCGTCGCGGTGCCGGGCGCGTTCGCGATGACCGAGACCGGCCACGGCTCGGACGTCGCCAGCATCGCCACCACCGCCACCTACGACCCCGCGCGGGAGGAGTTCGTCGTCCACACCCCGTTCCGGGCGGCGTGGAAGGACTACCTCGGCAACGCGGGCCAGCACGGCACCGCCGCGGTCGTGTTCGCGCAGCTGGTGGCCCAGGGGCCGGACGACCGTCGCCCGGTCAACCACGGCGTGCACGCGTTCTACGTCCCGATCCGCGACCCGGAGACCGGCGCGTTCCTGCCGGGCGTCGGCGGCGAGGACGACGGGCTCAAGGGCGGGCTGAACGGCATCGACAACGGCCGGCTCTGGTTCGACCACGTCCGGGTGCCGCGCACCGACCTGCTGGACCGGTACGGCGCGGTCGCCGCCGACGGCACGTACACGTCGCCGATCCCCAGCCCGGGACGCCGGTTCTTCACCATGCTCGGCACGCTGGTCCAGGGCCGGGTGTCGCTGGACGGTGCCGCGGTGAACGCCGCCAAGATCGGCCTGGTGACGGCGGTGACCTACGGCAACCAGCGCCGGCAGTTCGCCGGGCCGTCGCCGACGGAGGAGGTCGTCCTGCTCGACTACGCCGAGCACCGGCGACGGCTGCTGCCGCTGCTCGCCGAGACCTACGCCGGGACCTTCGCGCACGAGCACCTGCTGACCGCCTTCGACGAGGTGTTCTCCGGCGCGAACGACACCCCGGAGTCGCGCGAGGAGCTGGAGACGCTGGCCGCCGCCCTCAAGCCGACGTCGACCTGGCACGCGCTGACCACGCTGCAGACCTGCCGGGAGGCGTGCGGCGGCGCGGGGTTCCTCACGGCCAACCGGCTCACGTCGCTGCGGGCGGACCTCGACGTCTACGTCACGTTCGAGGGCGACAACACGGTGCTGTACCAGCTGGTGGGCAAGCGGCTGCTCGCCCGGTACGGCCAGCAGGTCGGGGGCGACCCGGCGGTGCTGGCCCGGCTCGTGGCGGGCAAGGCGGCCGACGCGGCGCTGCACCGGATGCCGCTGGCCCGGGCGGTGCAGACCCTGGTCGACGCCGGCGACGTGCGGCGCTCCGCCGGCCAGCTCCGCGACCCGCACGCCCAGCGCGACCTGCTGGCCGACCGGGTCGCCACGATGGTGGCCGACCTCGCCCAGGCCCTGCGCCCGGCCCGCCGGGCCACCCCGGAGGTCGCCGCCCAGCTGTTCGACGCCCACCAGCACGAGCTGGTCGAGGCCGCGCGCGCCCACGCCGAGCTGCTGCAGTGGGAGGCGTTCACCCGGGCGCTGGACACCGTCCCCGACGCCGGCACCCGCCAGGTGCTCACCTGGCTCCGCGACCTGTTCGGGCTGACCGTCATCGAGCGGCACCTCGCCTGGTACCTGGTCAACGGGCGGCTGTCCGCGGGCCGCGCGCGCACCGTGACGTCGTACATCGAGCGGCTGCTGCTGCGGCTCCGGCCGCACGCGCAGGACCTGGTCGACGCCTTCGGGTACGGCCCCGAGCACGTGCGCGCCGAGATCGCCTCGGGCGCCGAGGCCGCGCGCCAGGACGAGGCGCGGGAGTTCCAGCGCGCGGCCCGCGCGTCGGGCACGGACCCGGTCCCGGAGCCCAAGCCCACCCGCTGACCCGGGTCCCCACCACCGAGTGGAGACTTCTGCCCGACACGCGCGGCGTGTCCGGGCAGAAGTCTCCACCTGATGGGATCAGGGGACGGGGAGCTGGGGGACGGCCGCCAGGAGGCGCCGGGTGTACGGCTGCTGGGGGGTGGCCAGGACCGAGGCCGTCCCGCCCTGCTCGACGACGCGGCCGTGGTGCAGCACCACGGTCTGCTCGCAGAGCCGGGCGACCACGGCGATGTCGTGCGACACCAGCACCAGCGTCAGCCCCTGCTCGCGTGCGAGGCGCTGCAGCAGCTCGACGACCTGCCCGCGGACGGACACGTCGAGCGCCGACACCGGCTCGTCCGCGACCAGCACCGACGGCGACGGCGCGAGCGCCCGCGCGATGGCGATGCGCTGCCGCTGCCCGCCGGAGAACTGCGCGGGGTACCGGGAGGCGACGTCGGGGTCCAGCCCGACGGACTCGAGCACGGCCGCGACCCGGGCCCGGTGGTCGCCGGGCACGCGGAGCGAGCGCAGCGGCTCGGCGACGACGGCCCCGATCCGCATCCGCGGGTCGAGCGAGGACCGCGGGTCCTGGAACACCGGCTGCACGTCGGCGCGCAGCCGGCGCAGCAGGCCGCGGTCGCGGCGGTCCAGGAGCTCGCCCCGGTAGCGGACCTCCCCGGAGCTGGGGGAGTCGAGGCCGAGCAGCAGGCGCAGGAGGGTCGACTTGCCGGACCCCGACTCGCCGACGATGCCCAGGCTGCGGCCGGCCTCCACCCGGACGTCGACGCCGTCGAGGGCCCGGGTGGCGCCGAACGACCGGGTGACCACGGCGGCCTCGAGCACGGGCGCGGTCATCGGTCTCCTCCGGTGGTCGGCAGCCCGGTGACGGCGCGCGCCGCCCCGACCAGCTCGCGCGTGTACGCCGCCTCGCCGCCGGCCAGCGCGGCCGCGACGGACGTGTGCTCGACGACCCGGCCGTCGCGCATGACGACGAGGTCCCGGGCGACGCGGGCGACGACGGGCAGGTCGTGCGTGACGAGGACGAGGGCGACCCCGGTGCGGTCGACCAGGTCGTCCAGCAGGTCGAGCACCTCGGCCTGGACCGTCACGTCCAGCGCGGTGGTCGGCTCGTCGGCCAGCAGCACCCGCGGCTCGCAGGCGAGCGCCATCGCCAGCGCGACGCGCTGCCGCTGCCCGCCGGACAGCTGCCAGGGGTAGGAGCCGAGGATCCGCTCGGTGTCGTCCAGGTGCACGAGCCGCGCCAGGCGGGCGGCCTCGTCCCGGGCGGCGGACCCGCGCAGGCCGCGGTGCAGCCGCAGCGGCCCGGTGATCTGCCGGCCGACGGTCATCAGCGGGTCGAGCGCGGTCAGCGGCTCCTGGAACACCATCGCGACCTGCGCGCCGCGGACCTTCGCGAGCCGGCGGGGCGGGAGCGTCAGCAGGTCGGTGCCGTCCAGCAGCACGCGGCCCGTGGCCCGCATGCCCTCGGGGAGCAGGCCCAGCACGGCGAGGGCGGTCATCGACTTGCCCGAGCCGGACTCGCCGACCACGCCGAGCCGCCCGCCGGCGTCCAGCGACCAGGACACCCCGTCGAGCAGGGCGCGGCCGCCCGACGTGGTGACGGTGAGGTCCTCGACGGACAGCAGGGGGCTCATCGGTCGCCTCGCAGGTTCGGGTCGGTGCGCTCGCGGATGCCGTCGCCCAGCAGGTTCAGGCCGAGCACGGTGACGACGATCGCGAGCCCGGGCAGGATCGCGCCCCACGGCTGGACGAGCATCGTGGACTGCGCCTCGTGCAGCAGCCGCCCCCAGGACGCGTTCGGCGGCGGGGCGCCGAGCCCGAGGTAGGACAGCGAGGCCTCCGCCAGCACCGCGCCGCCGCCGAGCAGCATCAGCTGCACCAGCAGCGTCGGCCAGACGTTGGGCACGACGTGCCGCAGCACGACGCCCCACCAGCCGGTCCCCGACGCGGTGGCCGCGGTGACGTAGTCCTCCCGCAGCACGCGGGCGACGTTCACCCGGGTGACCCGGGCGATGACCGCGGACCCGGAGATGCCGATGGCCCAGACGGCCGACGACAGCGACGCCCCGCGCACGGTGACGATCAGCATGGCCAGCAGCAGCGTCGGGAAGGCGATGAGGAGGTCGACCGCGGACAGCAGCGTGACGTCGACCCAGCGCCGGGTGGCACCCGCGAGCACGCCGACCAGCACGCCGAGCACGGCCGCGACCAGCATCGACGCGGCGGCGACGACCAGCGCGTTGCCGGCGCCGGTCATCAGCTGGCTGAGCAGGTCGCGCCCCAGGCGGTCGGTGCCGCCCCAGTGCGCGGCGCTCGGGCCGGCCAGGCGGTCGCCCGTGCCGGTGTCGTCCAGCGCGTAGGGGGTCCAGACCAGGGAGACGAGGCCGACCAGGGCGACGACCCCCACGAGCAGGGCCCCGGCGACCAGCGACGGCGGCAGGCCCCGGCGCCGGGTGCGCGGCTCGGTGGCGGGACCCGGGGCGATCGCGTCGGGCGCGGTCGTGGTGGTGGCGAGCTCGGTCACGCGGCCACCTCCCGGCTCAGCCGCAGGCGCGGGTCGATGGCGCGCTGCCCCAGGTCCACCAGCGTGCTGGTCACGAGGACGACCCCCGTCAGCGCGAGCACGAGCGCCTGCACCACGGGCAGGTCGCGCGACGTCACGGAGTCGAGCAGCAGCGTGCCGAGCCCGGGCAGCGCGAACACGTTCTCGATGACGACGGCGCCGAGCAGCGAGGTCGCGAGCTCGATGCCGAGGATCGACACCACCGGCACGGCGGCGTTGCGCAGCCCGTGCCGGGCGAGTGCCCGCCAGCGGCCGTAGCCGAGCGAGCGCGCCGTGCGCAGGTAGTCCTGGTCGAGGACGTCGAGGGTCGCCGACCGCACGTACCGGACCATGACCGCCGACATGGCGATCGCGACCGTCACCACCGGCAGCACGAGCGACCGGACGGCGGCGGCGGGGTCGTCCCAGCCGGTCCGCGGGAAGCCGCCGGCGGGCAGCACGCCCGCCTGCAGCGCGAACACCAGCACCAGCAGCACGCCGACCCAGAACACGGGCACGGCGACGCCGAGCTGGGACACCGCCGAGACCGCCACCCCGACGGGCCCGCGCCGGTGCACCGCGGCGATGACGCCGAGGGGCACCGACACGAGCACGGCCAGGACGAAGGCGGACAGGCTCAGCGGCACCGTGATCGGCAGCTTCTGCGCGATCAGGTCCGCGACCGGCAGCCGCGACACGAAGGACGTGCCGAGGTCGCCGCGGACCACCTGCCCCAGCCACTGCACGTACTGCGTCACCACCGGCTGGTCCGTCCCGAGCTCGCTGCGCAGCTGCTCGAGCTGGTCCGCGGTGGTGCCCACGCCCAGCGAGGTGCCCGCGCTGTCGCCCGGCAGCAGCCGGAGCACGACGAACACGACCACGCTCGCCAGGAGCAGGGAGATCAGCAGGGCGCCGACCCGCAGCAGCGCGGCACGCACGGTCTCAGGACTCCCGGACGATGTCGGCGACGTAGAACGACTCGGTGACCTGGTCGACCGGGAAGCCCGAGACGTCCGAGCGGGCGACGCGGATCTGCGGGTCCAGGTACAGCCACGCGGACGCCGCCTCCTCGCCGATCGTCTCGTTCACCTGGGTGAGCAGGTCGACCTGCTCGGCCTCGGTCGCGGCCTGGTCGGCGGCGGTCACCCACTCCTGCACCTGCGGGTTGTCGTAGCCCCAGTAGAAGTCGGGGTTCGCGTACCAGAGCACGTCGCGCGGGTTCACGTGGCCCATGAGCGTGGTCTCGAAGTCGTGGTCCGTGTAGACCTTCTGGTACCAGGTGGCGTCGTCGATCGGGTTCGGGGTGAGCGTCACGCCGACGGCCGCGAGGTCCTTGGTCAGCAGCGCGAGGATCGCCTCGGTGGTGTCGTCCGGGATGTAGTCGACCGAGATCGCGAGGTCGGTGACGCCGGCCTCGTCGAGGAGCGCCTGCGCGGCGTCCGGGTCGTAGCCGTGCACGTCGGCCTGGTCGACGAACCACGGGTCGGTCGGGGGGACCATCGAGCCGATGACCTGGCCGTAGCCGTCCCAGACCGCCGACAGGATCGCCTCGCGGTCGATCGCCTTGTACAGCGCCTGGCGCACGCGGACGTCGCTGAACGGCGCCTCGCGGTCGTTGAACGCCCAGATCTGCTTGGTCGTCGAGGTGCCCTCGGTGATGGTGAAGTCCGGGTCGTCCTCGAACTGCACGAGCTGGTCCGGGGAGTCCTCGGCGATGACCAGGTCCAGGTCGCCGGTGAGCAGCGCGTTGTTCAGCGCGGTGGTGTCCTGGAAGAACCGGAACGTCACGCCGGCGTTCTGCGCGGGCTCGCCCCAGTAGCCGTCGTTCTTCTCGATGGTGAGGTGGTCGCCCTGCACCCACTCGACGAACCGGTACGGGCCGGTGCCGTTGTCCGTCGTCAGCTCGGTGTCGCCGTCCTTCACCACGGTGACCGAGGCCAGGTAGAACGTCAGGCCCTGCGAGGGTCGCGACAGGTCCAGCTGCACCGTGGCGTCGTCGACGGCCGTGGCCTGCTGGATGACCAGCAGGTCGCTCTTGCGCGCCGACTTCGACTCCGGGCCGATCGCCTCGGAGATGCTCCACACCACGTCGTCGGCGGTCAGCGGCGTGCCGTCGTGGAAGGTCACGTCCGGCTGCAGGTGGAACGTGTAGGTGCGGCCGTCCTCGGACACGTCCCAGGACTCGGCCAGCGTCGGGATGACCTGGCCGTCGACGTCGACCGAGGTCAGACCCTCGTAGACGTTGCGGGTCATGGTCTGCGAGACGCCGGACGAGCCGCCGACGTTGCGGACCAGGCCGGTGGGCTCGTTGGTGGAGCCGATGACGATCTCGGCGGACGCGTCGGCGGCACCGGCGGAGCCGTCGGCGGAGCTGCCCGAGCCGGAGCCGGAGCCGCAGGCGGCCAGCGCCAGGGCGGCGGCGACGGCGAGGGCGGCCCCGAGGGGGGCGCGGGAGCGGCGGGATCTCACGGGTGGTGTCCTTCCGAGGAGGTGCCCGGGCGTACCGGGCGAGGGGTGCTGCAGGAGAGGGGAACCCGACCGGGTGGTCGGTGATTCCCGCGACGCGGGTGCGCGGCGGTGGTGCGCAGCGACGTGCGGCGGGGGAGGCGGACGTGGTCCGCGGGGCCGGGCGTGCCGGCGGCTCAGCGCGTCAGCGACGCGCGAGGGTGCTCAGCGACGACAACAGCACGCGGCGGTCGACAGGGGTCGACAGGCGCGGGGGCGTGCGGTGCGGGTCGTCAGCATGATGGCGGCGACTGTAGCAACAACCGACCACGACCCGGGACGGGTGGTCCGGCATGCGAGCGGACGTCACTCCGGGTTGCAGAGCGCGCCGATCATCCCGAGCAGCCCGACGTCGGGCCGCCACGGCTCGAGGTTCCAGGACGCCTTGTCCGGCGCGCCGATCAGGTGGCAGCTGAGCTGGTCCCGCATCGTCGCGCTGTCGGCGTCGGCGCCGAGCTGGGCCCGCACCAGCTCCTCCGCGGCGAGGCTGCCGCCGCGGGCCCACGTCGCCGGGACGACCGCGAGGCTGCGGCCGCCCTCGTCCTCCAGGTCGCGCCAGGTGGCCTCGCGGACGGCCGAGCCGGCGAACGTCGCGGTCACCGTGCCGCCCGGAGGCTCCTCCACGGTGCCGTCGGTCCGCACCGGCAGGGTCACCCGCCACTCGAGCGCGCCGTCCGACCCGATCGCCTGCACCCGCAGGCCCGACCCCACGGCCGCGCCCCCCAGCACGGGTGCGGTCACCGCCCCTGCCGCCCGCCCGGACGCGTCGCGCAGCACGGCGGAGCCGTCGTCCAGGCGCTCGAGCGCCATGCCCTCCGGCGCCACCAGCCACAGGACGGTGACGACCGAGCTGTCCCAGCCCTCGCCCTCAGGCACCCCGGCGGTCAGCGGGACGGCGCCGTCCTCGTCCGGGACGCCCGCGACCTCCTCGAGCGGCGGCCAGACGGACAGCGCGGCCTCGCCCGCCCGGACGACCAGCCCGTCGGCCCGCATGCCGTCGGTGCCGCCCGTCGTGACGAAGGCGGTGGTGCTCGGCGCGGGGGTCGGCGACCGCGTCGTCGGACCCGGGGCGGGGGACGCCGAGCACGCGGCCAGCAGCGCGAGCGCCGTGAGCACGGCGGCGAACCGGACGCGGGAGGAGGTCACGGCGCCCAGTGTGACGCACGTGTCAGCGCCGCCCCCGGGCGCCGGTAACCTTGGCCACGTCTGCTGACGCCCGCCTCGCCCGACGCGGGTGGCCACCTGAGCCGCCGCGTCCGGGCCACCAGCCCGAGGGATTCGATGACCAGCGCGCCCACCTCCTCGCAGCAGCCCGCCGACCCCGCCTCCGGGTCCCCGTCCGGGCACGTGTCCGACACGGTGGACAACGCCGCGGCCACCCCGGACCAGGAGCAGCCGTTCGCCGAGCTCGGCCTCAAGCAGGACGAGTACCAGCGGATCCGCGACATCCTCGGCCGCCGCCCCACGGCCGCCGAGCTGGCCATGTACTCGGTCATGTGGTCGGAGCACTGCTCGTACAAGTCGAGCAAGAACCACCTGCGCAAGTTCGGCGAGCGCGTCACGCCGGAGATGACCGAGCACCTGCTGGTCGGCATCGGCGAGAACGCCGGCGTCGTCGACATCGGCGACGGCTGGGCCGTCACCTTCAAGGTCGAGTCGCACAACCACCCGTCGTACGTCGAGCCGTACCAGGGCGCCGCGACCGGCGTCGGCGGCATCGTCCGCGACATCATCTCGATGGGCGCGCGGCCCGTCGCGGTCATGGACCAGCTGCGGTTCGGTGCGGTCGACCACCCCGACACGGCCCGCGTCGTGCACGGCGTCGTCTCCGGCGTCGGCGGCTACGGCAACTCCCTCGGCCTGCCCAACATCGGCGGCGAGCTGGTCTTCGACGCGTCCTACCAGGGCAACCCGCTGGTCAACGCCCTGTGCCTCGGCGTGCTGCGGCACGAGGACATCCACCTGGCCAACGCCTCGGGCGTCGGCAACAAGGTCGTCCTGTTCGGTGCCCGCACCGGCGGCGACGGCATCGGCGGCGCGTCGATCCTCGCGTCCGAGACCTTCGACGACACCAAGCCGTCCAAGCGGCCGAGCGTCCAGGTCGGCGACCCGTTCATGGAGAAGGTGCTCATCGAGTGCTGCCTGGAGCTCTACGCGGCCCGCGTGGTCGAGGGCATCCAGGACCTCGGTGCGGCCGGCATCTCCTGCGCGACCTCCGAGCTCGCGTCCAACGGCGACGGCGGCATGCACGTCGACCTCGAGGCCGTGCTGCTGCGCGACCCCACCCTGACGGCCGGCGAGATCCTCATGTCGGAGTCGCAGGAGCGGATGATGGCGGTCGTCACGCCGGAGAAGCTCGACGCGTTCCTGGCGATCACCGGGAAGTGGGACGTCGAGACGGCCGTGATCGGCGAGGTCACCGGCACCGGCCGCCTGACGATCGACCACCACGGCCAGCGGATCGTCGACGTCGACCCGAAGACCGTCGCGCACGAGGGCCCCGTCTACGACCGGCCGTACTCGCGTCCCACCTGGCAGGACGCCCTGGTCGCCGACTCCGTCAGCACCGCCGAGGGCGCCGAGCGGTACGCCCGGCCCGCGACGCCGGAGGACCTGCGCGCCACGGTGCTCGAGCTGCTCGCGTCGCCGAACCTCGCGTCCAAGGCCTGGGTCACCGACCAGTACGACCGGTTCGTGCAGGGCAACACCGCCCTCGCCCAGCCCGACGACGCCGGCGTGGTCCGCGTCGACGAGACCACCGGCCTCGGCGTCGCGCTCGCGACCGACGCGAACGGCCGCTACGCCAAGCTCGACCCGTACACCGGCGCGCAGCTCGCGCTCGCCGAGGCGTACCGGAACGTCGCCGCGTCGGGCGCCCGCCCGCTGGCCGTGACCGACTGCCTCAACTTCGGCAGCCCCGAGGACCCGGCGTCCATGTGGCAGCTCGTGCAGGCGATCGAGGGGCTGGCCGACGGCTGCGCCACGCTGTCCGTCCCGGTCACCGGCGGCAACGTCTCGCTCTACAACGGCACCGGCGAGCCCGGCAAGATCGACTCCGCCATCCACCCGACGCCCGTCGTCGGCGTGCTCGGCGTGATCGACGACGTCGCCGAGGCCACCCCGTCCGGCTGGACCACGCCCGGCCAGTCCGTCTACCTGCTCGGCACCACGCGCGGCGAGCTCGACGGCTCCGCCTGGGCCGACGTCGCGCACCAGCACCTCGGCGGCACGCCGCCCCGGGTCGACCTGGAGGCCGAGCGCCGCCTCGCCACCGTGCTGGTCCGCGCGTCACGGGACGACCTGGTCGACGCCGCGCACGACCTGTCCGAGGGCGGCCTGGCGCAGGCGCTGGTCGAGGGCTCGTTGCGCTACGGCGTGGGCGTGCAGGCCGACCTCGCCGCGCTGTGCGAGCGCGACGGCGTCACCCCGTTCGAGGCGCTGTTCTCCGAGTCGACCGCCCGCGCGGTCGTGGCCGTGCCGCGCAGCGAGGAGGTCCGGTTCGAGGACCTCTGCACCGCGCAGGGCGTCCCGGTGCTGAAGATCGGCGCCACCGCCGAGACGTGCAGCCCCGGTGCGGGCGCGCCGACGCAGGAGCGTCCCGAGGACCACGTGCACGCCCCGGCCGTCGAGGTCACCGGGCTGTTCACGCTGCCGCTGTCCGAGGCCCGCGAGGCCTTCGAGGCGACGCTGCCGCGCTACTTCGGCTGACCGCGCCGACCGGGGCGGTCCCGTCGCGCGCCGCGACGGGACCGGCCCCGGTCGGGGCGTGGCGCTCGGCCCCCGACGGCTGCGTCAGACCTTCCCGACGGGCACGACGACCAGAAAAGCGGTCGCTCGGTGCCGCGCCGGGTCCCTACGGTCGGTGCCATGGAACCCGACCGTGACGCCGCAGGGCGTGTGGTGCGCGTCGACCGCGGCGCGGTGCTCGTGCTGCGCGCGCACCACGCCGGGACCAGCGAGCCGATCCGCGTCCCCGTGCCCGGCGACGGGCTCGTCCCGCTGCTCGGCACTGACGGGGGCCCGGGCGAGCCGGTGCCCGCCGCCGTCGGCGACGGCGTCCTGCTCGGCACGCACCCGGACGGCTCGCCGGTGCTGGTCGCGCTCACCACCCGCCGGACCGCGGTCGTCCGTGACGGGCCGGACCGCACCTCGCGGGAGCAGGTGCTCGCCGCCAACGTCGACGTCGTGCTGGTGGTGGAGCACCTGGACCCCGACCCGAGCCTCGGGCGGGTCGAGCGCCTGCTCACGCTGGCCTGGCGGTCGGGCGCGACACCCGTCGTGGTGCTGACCAAGGCCGACCTGGTGCCGGACCCCGACGGCATGGCCGACGAGGTCCGCGCGGCGGCGATCGGCGTGGACGTGCACGTGGTCAGCGTGGCCGCGGGGACGGGCCTGGACCCGGTGCGGGCCCTGCTCGGGCCGGGTCGGACGCTGGTCGTCGTCGGGCCCTCGGGGGCGGGCAAGTCCACGCTGGTGAACGCGCTGGCCGGTGCCGAGGTGATGCTGACCGGGGACCGCCGCTCCGACGGCCGCGGCCGGCACACCACCGTGCACCGCGAGCTCGTGCCGCTGCCCGGCGGTGCCAGCCTGATCGACACCCCGGGGCTGCGCGGCGTCGGGCTGGTGGCGGACGCGGCGGCGCTGGGGACGACGTTCGCCGACGTCGCCGAGCTGGCGGCGGCGTGCCGGTTCGCCGACTGCGCCCACGGCACCGAGCCCGGCTGCGCGGTGCAGGCCGCCGTCGCCGACGGCTCGCTGCCCGCGCGGCGGCTCGACTCCTGGCGCCGGCTGGCCCGCGAGGCGGCCTACCAGGAGCGTCGGTCCGACGCCCGGCTGGCCGCGGCCGAACGGGACCGGGTCCGGCGGGCGACGGTCGCGTACCACCGGCTGCAGCAGGGTCGCCCGGCCCGCTGAGCGCAGCCCCGGCGGCACCGGGGAGAATGGGTGGCATGCCACCGCGCCGCCGCACCGACCCCGCGGTCGGCCGGGCCGCCGTCGCCGCCTGGCGCGCCGACCCGACCGACCCCGCCGCCCGCCGCACCGCCGTCCGGTTCACGCTCGAGGAGCTCGCCGACGTGGCGCCCGGGCACACCGTCGAGGTGCGGGTGCCCCCGGACGGCGCCGTGCAGGCGGTCGAGGGCCCGCGGCACACCCGCGGCACGCCGCCCAACGTCGTGGAGACCGACCCGCAGACCTGGCTCGCGCTGGCGACGGGCGCGCTCACCTGGGGCGCGGCGGTCGCGGACGGCAAGGTGTCGGCGTCGGGGGAGCGGGCCGACCTGGCCGCGTGGCTGCCGCTGCAGGCGACCCGTACCCGCTGACCCCGCTGACCCCGCTGACGCCGCTGACCCCGCGCGTCAGCGGGTGCGGATCTCGACGTCGCCGCGGTGCGCGTGCACGGTGCCGGCGGTGGCGGCCGCCAGCGCGGCGTCGAACGCGTCGAGGCGCGCCGGGGGCACCAGCAGGGTGAACCGGGCGGTCGCCCCGTAGGCGACGTCGGCCAGCGACGCCTCGTGCGCGCCGGCCCAGTCCCGCAGCACGCCGTGCAGGCGTCCGGCGTCGGCGTGCGGCGCGTCGACGGTCACGCGGACGGCCGCGCTGCGTCGCAGCACCGTCGCCCGGTCCAGCGCCTCGGACGTCGCCGTCGAGTAGGCCCGCACCAGGCCGCCCGCACCGAGCAGCACCCCGCCGAACCAGCGGGTCACCACCACGACCAGGTCGGTGAGCTCCCGGCGGCGCAGCACCTCGAGCATCGGGACCCCCGCGGTGCCGGACGGCTCCCCGTCGTCGCTGGACCGCTGCTGCTCGGCGAGCGGCCCCACGGCCAGCGCGACGCAGTGGTGCCGGGCGTCCCAGTGCTGCTTGCGCACCGCGGCGACCACGGCGTCGGCCTCGGCGACCGAGCCCACGGGCTCGGCGCGGGCCAGGAACCGGGACCTCTTGACCACCAGCTCGTGCTCGACCGCCGCGGCGATGGTGGCCGGGTACCGCGGCGCGGAGTCGTCGCCAGTTCCCACGGCTCGACCCTAGGCCCCCGGCACGCCCCACCCCGCACGAGGTCGTCAGACGTGCGCGAGGTCGTCCGTCCTGCGGGACGACCTCGTGCCCTGATGACGACCTCGGCGGCACCTAGGATCGGTGGGTGGCCGATGCGAGAGAACCGCGACCCGACGACGTGACGGGCGCCGCCGGCGTGCCCGCGGGCGGGGAGGCGCCGGTGCCCGACGAGGCCGAGCTGGCGCGGGTCGCCGAGCCCGCGCAGGTGCGCCGAGCCCCGAAGATCGGCGCGTTCATCGTCGCGGGCGTGCTGGTCGGGGCCCTGCTGGGCCTCCTCGCCGCGCTGCTGGTGGCGGGCTCCAGCAGCCTGGAGGCGGACGGCACCGCCTTCATCAGCGTCCTCGAGGGGCAGGGCAGCGCGCGGTTCATCTCGGCGCTCGCCGGTGCCGTCGTGGGCGGGTTCGCGGGTGCGGGGCTGGCGCTGCTGGCCGACCGCCGGAGCGTGCGCCGGGCGGAGCGCGACCGCCGCCGCTGACTCGGTGCCTCGCGTGGCATGTGTCACCATGGAGTCGTGGCCCCCCGCGGAGACGGACTGCTCAACCACGACCTCTTGCCGAACGAGAAGGGTCCCCAGGACGCATGCGGCGTCTTCGGGGTCTGGGCTCCCGGCGAGGAGGTCGCCAAGCTCACCTACTTCGGGCTCTACGCCCTGCAGCACCGTGGACAGGAGTCCGCGGGCATCGCGACGTCCAACGGCGAGCAGCTGCTGGTCTACAAGGACATGGGACTCGTCTCCCAGGTCTTCGACGAGACCGCGCTCAACGCCCTGCACGGGCACATCGCCGTCGGGCACGCGCGCTACTCGACCACGGGTGGCAGCACCTGGGAGAACGCGCAGCCGACGCTCGGCGCGACGGCCGGCGGCACGGTCGCGCTGGCGCACAACGGCAACCTGACCAACACGGCCGAGCTGGTCGACCTGGTCGCGGAGCGGTACGGCGCCCAGCGGCGCGGCGAGCTCGCGCGCGGCAACACCACCGACACGGCCCTGGTGACGGCGCTGTTCGCGGGCGACCAGGACCACACGCTCGAGGCCACCGCGCTGGAGGTGCTGCCGCGCCTCCGCGGGGCGTTCAGCCTGGTGTGGATGGACGAGCACACCCTGTACGCGGCGCGTGACCCGCAGGGCGTCCGCCCGCTGGTGCTGGGCCGGCTGGAGCGCGGCTGGGTCGTCGCGAGCGAGACCCCGGCGCTGGACATCGTCGGCGCGTCGTTCGTCCGGGAGATCGAGCCGGGCGAGCTGGTCGCGATCGACGCGGACGGGCTGCGCACGCAGCGGTTCACCGAGAAGCAGCAGCGCGCCGGCTGCGTCTTCGAGTACGTCTACCTGGCCCGCCCGGACACGTCGATCTCCGGCCGGTCCGTGCACGCCGCGCGCGTGGAGATGGGCCGGAAGCTCGCGAAGGAGCACCCGGTCGAGGCCGACCTGGTGATCCCGGTCCCCGAGTCCGGAACCCCCGCGGCGGTCGGCTACGCGCAGGCCTCGGGCATCCCGTTCGGCCAGGGCCTGACCAAGAACGCGTACGTCGGTCGGACGTTCATCCAGCCGTCGCAGACGCTGCGGCAGCTCGGCATCCGCCTCAAGCTCAACCCGCTCCGCGAGGTCATCCGCGGCAAGCGCCTGGTGGTCGTCGACGACTCGATCGTCCGCGGCAACACCCAGCGCGCGCTGATCCGGATGCTCCGCGAGGCCGGCGCGGCCGAGGTGCACGTGCGGATCAGCAGCCCGCCGGTCAAGTGGCCGTGCTTCTACGGCATCGACTTCGCGTCCCGCGCGGAGCTGATCGCCAACGGCCTGGCCGTGGAGGAGATCGGTGCCTCGCTCGGCGCCGACTCGCTCGGCTACATCTCGATGGACGGCATGATCGCCGCCACCGAGCAGCCCGCCTCGCAGCTGTGCACCGCGTGCTTCAGCGGCACGTACCCCATCGAGCTGCCGTCGGCCGACCGGCTCGGCAAGCACCTGCTCGAGCAGAACGAGCTGCCGCTCGGCGCTCCGGAGGACGGGCTCGCGACGCTCGTCCCGGGCTCGGGCGCGTCCACCGCACTGGAGCACCCGTGACCGAGGGCATCACCTACGCCGGCGCCGGCGTCGACACCGAGGCCGGCGACCGCGCGGTCGAGCTGATGAAGGACGCGGTGCGCGCGACGCACGGCTCCGAGGTGCTCGGCGGGGTCGGCGGGTTCGCCGGGCTGTTCGACGCCTCCGCCCTGGTCGGCTACCGGCGCCCGCTGCTGGCGACCTCCACCGACGGCGTCGGCACCAAGGTCGCGATCGCGCAGGCGATGGACGTGCACGACACGATCGGGTTCGACCTGGTCGGCATGGTCGTGGACGACATCGTCGTCGTGGGCGCGAAGCCGCTGTTCATGACCGACTACATCGCGTGCGGCCGGGTGGTGCCCGAGCGGATCGCCGACGTGGTCCGCGGCATCGCGGCGGCCTGCTCCGTGGCCGGCACGGCCCTGGTCGGCGGCGAGACCGCGGAGCACCCGGGGCTGCTCGGGCCCGACGAGTACGACGTCGCCGGCGCGGCGACGGGCGTGGTCGAGGCCGACGCGCTGCTCGGCCCGGAGAAGGTCCGCGCAGGCGACGTCCTCATCGCCCTCGGGTCGTCCGGGCTGCACTCCAACGGCTACTCGCTGGTACGGCGGGTCGTCGCGCACGCCGGCTGGGCGCTGGACCGCGACGTGCCGGAGCTCGGCCGGACGCTCGGGGCCGAGCTGCTCGAGCCGACCCGCGTGTACGCGTCCGACTGCCTCGCGCTGGTCGAGCGCGCCGGGGGAGCGGTGCACGGCTTCAGCCACATCACGGGCGGCGGCCTCGCGGCGAACGTCGCGCGCGTGCTGCCCGCCGGCCTCGTCGCCGACGTGTCCCGCGCGGGCTGGACGCTGCCGCCGGTGTTCTCGCTGGTGCAGGCCGCCGGCGGGGTGCCGTGGGCCGACCTGGAGCGCACGCTCAACCTCGGCGTCGGCATGGTCGCGATCGTGGACGCCGCGGCCGCCGACGCGGTGCAGCGGCACGCGGTCGAGCTCGGCATGACCGCCTGGCACCTCGGCGAGGTGCGCGCGCTCGCCGACGCGGACGCCGACGCGGGCCCGGACCTGGTCGCGGGGACGAAGGGCGTGCAGGGCGGCGCGGTCCGGATGAGCGGCACGTACCGCACGTCCTGACCTCCGGCCGCCGGGTCGCCCGGCGGGCTCGCCGATGTCGTCACATCGGCGCGAGGTCGTCACGTACGTGACGACCTCGCCGACGACTGACGACCTCGCGGCTGCCGGACGACGCGGGGCGCGACGGATCCGCGAGGGGTGCCGGGCGTGACGGTGCCCGGACGGCCGAAGGTCCACCCCGCGACCGGTGACCGGCGCGAGGTGGACCTGCGGTACGTCAGGGTGCCGCGGGAGCCGCGGCGGGGCCGGTGTCACGCGGTGCGCGGCTGCCGGCCCGGGTATTCAGCGCTCGTCCGCCCAGCGAGGGGGGTACTCGTCACCCTCGTCGTCGGTGTCCTGGCGGCTGTCCGTGACGAGGTCGTTCCCGTGCCCGGTGAGCTCCTGCTCCAAGGCCCGGTAGTTGGTGTCAGGGCTGAAGTACTTCAGCTCCCGCGCCACCTTCGTCTGCTTAGCCTTCTGACGGCCGCGCCCCATGGCATCGACCCCCTCTAACGTGGAAGCGGGGCGGCTCCGTGCTCACACGTGCGGCCCCGGGATGCTGAATAGTCTGTTCGAGTCGCAACGGTACATGGTCCTGACGCATTCCGACCACTCGCCGCGGGAGTGACGCGGGCCGCTCGCGCGGGGGTCCGGACGCCCGACGGTCCGCGCGGTGCCGACCGGGATCGGGGCGCCGCGCCCGCCACGTGCTCGGACGGCTCCCCGTGCGCCCGGGACGGGCCGTCCGGCGGCGGGCGGCCGCGCTCCGGCACCCGGACGGCGCGCTCACGGCGGCCCTCGGTGTGACATTCGACACTCCCCGGCGGGTGAGACGGCCCGGTCGGAGAGCGACCACGGGTCACCCGCCCGGCGGCAGCCGCTCGGCCGGCCGTGGCGAACCCGGAGGTCGCGGCCGTGCGGTCCTGCGCTGTGACTGGCCCCGCGACCCGAACGGGTGAGGCGCGGAGCGTGCAGTACGCCCGTTCGGCCCAGGTCCCTGGCGCGCGGTCATGTCCGCTACGACCTAGAGTGTCCGAATAGTTACCGCTTGTCCGGAGATAGGACGTAGGTACCAGTTGTGTGGAGTTCGCTCGTGACAGAGTCGTCGCGGTGGGGGCGCAAGGGGGGTTCAGCGCAATGAGGTCGCCGTCGTCATCCCCGTCGGGAGCAGTCCCGGCGTCGATGCCGAGGTCGACCACGTTCTTGACAGCCATGGCGACGGGTCGGGCGACCCGTCTCCACGAGAACACCACCCCGGAGGTCTGACGTGTCCGCCCCCCACACCGAGAACGAGATCCTGCTGACGCCGTCCGAGGTGGCGAGCCTCTTCAGGGTCGATCCCAAGACCGTGACGCGCTGGGCGAAGTCCGGCAAGCTCTCGTCGATCCGCACGCTCGGCGGTCACCGCCGCTACCGCGAGACCGAGGTGCGCGAGCTGCTCGGCGGCATCCCCGGCCAGCGCGGCGACGACGTCTGACCGCTCGGGCCGAGCTCCCGCCGGCCGGCGTCGCTGCCGGCCGGCCGACGCCGTCCGCGCGCCCGGGGACCCGGGACCGGGCCGTGATGTCCGATGCCCGCCAGAACCCGGCGGTGCGCGCGGCGCATGATGAGGGCATGTCCCTCGACGTCCAGCCCCTCGACCTCCCGGTCGCCCCCGCGGCACCCGCCCCCGCGGCGACCGAGCCGCTGATCGCCACGGTGCTGCCCTCGCCCGCGGGCGAGCTGGCCGTGCTCCTCACGCAGGACGGCGTCGTCCGTGCCGCAGGGTTCGCCCCGCTCGGCGCGATGCTCGCCCGGCTGCCGCTGGGCCTCGCGGCACGGGGCCACGAGCGGCTGACCGCCGCGGACGTCGCGGCCCGCGCCGGCGGGGCAGCGCTCGTGGTCGAGGCGGCCGCCCGGTACGCCGACGGCGAGGCCACCGCGCTCGACGCCGTCGCCGTCGCCCAGCCCGGAGGACCGTTCCAGCAGCGCGCGTGGGCGGCGATGCGCGCGATCCCGCCGGGCACCACGGCCACGTACGCCGAGCTGGCGCTGGCGGCCGGCAGCCCCGCCGCGGTGCGCGCCGCGGGCTCGGCCTGCGCGCGGAACCTCGTCGCCCCGTTCGTCCCGTGCCACCGCGTCCTGCGCAGCGGCGGTGCGCTCGGCGGCTACTACTACGGCCTCGACGTGAAGCGGTCGCTGCTCGCGCACGAGTCGCGCGGCTGACCGGAGCGGGTCAGCGCCGGACGATCAGCACCACGGCTAGGGCCAGCACGCCGACGCCGGCGGCCAGCACCGCCCGGGCCCGGTTCCGGTTGGCCGGGTCCGCGGCGGGGTCGGTGCCCACGGCGTCCCGGACGAGCTTGCGGGCGTTCGCCTTGGCGTCGGCCACCTGCCGCTGCGGGCTGAGCCGGGCGGCGAGCTCGTCGGCGGTCCCGGCGAGCTCGGCGCGGGTCAGCGCGACCTCGGTCTCCAGGGCGGTGATCGACGGGTGGGGCGTGGTTCCGCTCATCGGCGCAGACCCTCCTTCACGGACCGGGACACGGTGTCGGCGTCCTCCTTGATGCCCGCGATCGCCTTCTCCGGCGTCGGCGGGGTGCCCTTCTTCAGGCTCTTCACGCCGATCAGCGCGAGCACGGCCGTGATCACGGCCAGCACGACGAGGACGATCAGGGCCGCGAGCCACGGCGCGACGGCCTCGCTCAGGGCGAGGATCGCGGTCGTCACCAGCACGGCGAACGTGAAGAAGCCGAAGAACGCGGCGCCCGCCAGCAGGCCGGCGCCGATCCCCGCGGCCTTGGCCTTCTGCGCGAGCTCGGCCTTGGCCAGGTCGATCTCGGCGCGCACGAGCCGCGCGGCCTGCTCGCCGAGCCGGCTGATGAGCTGGCCGATCGACTGCTGGTCCGGGCCGGACCCGCTGCCCGATGTCGTCGTCATCCGGTGCTCCTTCGTGGACGGGGAGGCGTTCTGCCTCAGTGTGGCCCGTCCGGGCGATCCGCGCAGGTGGGACGCACCGCGGGGCCCGGTCCGCGTCAGTCGGTCCAGGGGTGGACGAGGTCCTCGGCGTCCCGTGCCGGCGTCGTCCCGCCGGCCCGGGTGCGGACGGGTTCGGGCAGCCGGCTCCGGCCCCAGGCCGCCACGCCCGCGGCGACGCCGATCAGCACCACGCCCACGAGCAGCGCCGCCAGCCACAGGTCCAGCACGAGGGACAGGCCGACGACCGCGGCCGTCACCAGCAGGGCCAGGCCGAAGACCGTCAGCAGCAGGGCGACGGCGAACGCCAGTGCGCTCGGCCGGACCTCGACGGCGCGGGCCCGCACCGACCTCAGGACCGAGTCCACCTCGGCCTGCACGGACCGGCGGACCCGGTCCTCGACCTGCTCGATGCGCTCGCGCGTGCGCTCGGCGATCGGCTCGGCGAACCGGCTGAACAGCCCGGCCCTGCGCGGCTCCTCCTCGGCGTCGGTCACGGCGTCCTCCTCGACTCCAGTCCTGCTCCGCTCGCCCGTCGCCGCCCACCCTAGCCACCGGTCGCTTGCCAGGTGGTGTCCCGGTTTGCGAGGGTCGACACGTCTGCCGGTCGATCGAGCAAGGGGATGTGCGTGCAGGAACCCGTGCTCATGGCACCCGGTGACCCGGTCGACCTCGACAGCTGCGCGCGCGAGCCCATCCACATCCCGGGTTCCGTCCAGCCCCGCGGCGTGCTGCTGCTGGTGCAGGACGCCGGCTCGGTGGTCCTGCAGTGCTCGGCGAACGTCGAGACGGTCCTCGGCCGGCCCGTGCAGCAGGTGCTGGGTGCCACGCTCGCGGACGTGCTCGGGGTGCCCGCCGCGCGCGTGGTGCTGGAGCAGCTGGCGGCCGTGCCCGACCACCGCACCCGCAACCCCGGGCTGGTCCACGTCGAGGTCGGCGACCGGGACGTCGTGCTGGACGTGGTGGTGCACCGACCGCCGCCCGCGACGGCGTCCGACCCGGGAGAGGTGTTCGTCGTCGAGCTCGAGGTCGCCGACGGCCCGCGGCCCCTGACCTACGGCAGCACCTACGAGAGCGTCCGCGACGCCATCGCCGACCTGAACCGCGTCGGCGCGCTGACCGAGCTGTACGACGTCGCGGCCCGGCACGTGCGCCGGCTCACCGGGTTCGACCGCGTGATGATCTACCGGTTCGACGACGAGTACAACGGCGAGGTGGTCGCGGAGGCCCGCCGCGCCGACCTCGAGCCGTTCCTCGGCCTGCACTACCCGGCGTCCGACATCCCGCCCCAGGCGCGCGCGATGTACGAGAAGAGCTGGATCCGGCTGATCTCGGACGTCGAGTACACGCCGGTGCCGGTCGTGCCGACGGACGTGCCGCTGACCGGGCAGCCGCTGGACCTGACCTACGCCACCCTGCGCAGCGTCTCGCCCATCCACTGCGAGTACCTGCGCAACATGGGCGTGCGCGCGTCGATGTCCATCTCGCTGCTCCGCGACGGCCGGCTCTGGGGCATGGTGGCCTGCCACCACTACGCGGGCCCGCACGCCCCCTCCTACGGCGTGCGCGCCGCGGCCGAGTTCCTCGGCGTCGCGCTGTCCGCGCGTCTGGTCGCGCAGGTCGAGGAGGACCTGCTCGCTGAGTCGCGGCGGGCCTCCGGCGTGCTCGCGCGGCTGGTCTCCGCGAGCCGCGACGAGGACGTGCGCCTCTCCCAGGCCCTGACCCGCACGGACGACCTGCTGACGCTCGTGCCCGCCGACGGCGTCGTGGTCAGCGCCGGAGGGGACCTGGTGACGCGCGGCCGGGTGCCGGACGCTGCTGCCTGCCGTGCGCTCGCCGCCTGGGCCGCGCGCATCGGGGACCAGGTGGTCGCCACCGACCAGCTGCCCGCCGAGCCCGGCGCGCCGGCCGTTCCCGGGGTGGCCGGAGCGCTGGCGCTCGCGCTGCCCGACGGCGGGTCCGTGGTCTGGCTCCGGGACGAGGTCGTGCGGACCGTCGACTGGGGCGGCGACCCGCACCACAAGATGATCGAGGTGCCGGACGGTGCCGGGACGCGGCTCGGCCCGCGGCAGTCGTTCGACCTGTGGCGGGAGCAGGTGCGCGGCCGCTCGACGCCGTGGGACGACCGGCACGCCGGCAACGCGGCGGACCTGCGCGGCCACCTGGTCGAGGCGCTGTTCCGGCGCGGTCAGGCCGAGGTGCTCGCCGCCCGCGCGCTGCAGCGCACGCTCCTGCCGACGAGCCTGCCGGTGGTCGAGGGCTGGGCCCTCGACGCCCGGTACCAGCCGTCGGGCACCGGTGAGGTCGGCGGCGACTGGTACGACGTGCTCGCGCTCGCGGACGGCCGGCTCGCCCTGACCGTCGGCGACGTCGCGGGCCACGGGCTGCCGACGGCCGCCGCGATGGGCCAGCTGCGCAACGCGACCCGGGCCTTCCTGCTCGACTCGGCGCCGCCCGCGGTCGTGCTGTCCCGGGTCGGGGCGCTGGCGCGGTGGACCCTGCCGGGGCAGATGGCGACCATGGTGCTGGCGGTGCTCGACCCGACGACCGGCGACGTGGAGTACGCCACGGCCGGGCACCTGCCGCCGCTCGTGGTCCGGGCGGACGGCGCGGCCGCGTGGGAGCCGGTGCAGGGCTCGCCGTTGATCGGGCTGCTGGACGGCGAGCCGCCGTCGTCGCGGACCGCGCTCGGGCCGGGCGACGCGCTGCTGCTGGTCACCGACGGCGTGCTGGAGCGGCGCGGCGAGTCGCTGCGGGTCACGCTGGACCGCGTCGCGGGCGCGGCCGGCCGGCCGGAGCCGGGTGCGCTCGACGCCCTGGTGGGCCGCCTGCGCGACCCGGCGTCGGAGGACGACGCGACCGTCGTCCTGCTGACCCGGCGCTGACCCGCCGCTGACCCGCCGGACCGCCGGGCACACCCGACCCGGACGGTCAGCCGCCCAGGAGGTCGGCGAACGAGGGGGCGTCGGCGAACGGGTCCTGCGGGCCGCGCGGCCCGCGGGCGGCGACGGTCGCGGCGAGCTCGGCGCCCGCGCGGCGGATCCGGGCGGGCAGCGGGCTGGGCTCGCCGGCGGTGCTGCCGGTGGCCCAGTCGTCCGTCGCCGCGAACACCGAGGTGGTCGCGACGTCGGCCCGCAGGTAGGTGAACAGCGGGCGCATCGAGTACTCGATGGCCAGGGAGTGCCGGGCCGTGCCGCCGGTCGCGCCGAGCAGCACGGGCAGCCCGACGATGCCGTCCTTGTCGAGGATGTCGACGAACGACTTGAACAGGCCGGAGTAGGTGGTGGTGAACAGCGGGGTCACGGCGATCAGCGCGTCGGCTCCGGTCACGGCCTCGATCACCTCGGCCAGCGCGGGGCTGGGCACGCCGGTCAGCATCGCGTTGACGATGTCGTGCGCGTGGTCGCGCAGCTCGACGACCCGGACCTCGGGTCGCTGGCCGCGGTCGGCGAGCTCGGTGGCGGTCGCCTCGGCGAGCCGGTCGGCGAGGAGGCGGGTGGACGACGGCTGGCCGAGGCCGGCCGACAGCGCGACGATCCTGCGCTCGGTCATGGGAGGTGCTCCTTCAGGTCCTGCGTGAGTCGTGCGTGGGGTGCCGGGTGGAAGGTTCCGACGGACTCGCCGGCGGCGTGTCGGTCGGGACCTTCCACCCGACGGGGGTGCTGGACGATCAGAGGCCGAACGCGGCGCCCTGTCGGGTGACCGCGTCGGCGGCCGCGGTGTCGTCCTCGGCGGTCTTCCCGGTCCAGTGGTCGGCGGCCGCGACGGACTGCTCGTGCACAGTGCCGGCGGCGCGGGCCTGTGCGACGCGCTCGGCGTGCGTCGGCGGGCCGGACGGCACGTCGGCCGGGCGGTCGGACTCCATCTCCTTGCGGAGCACGGGCACGACCTCGCCGCCGAGGATGTCGAGCTGCTCGAGGACCGTCTTGAGCGGCAGGCCCGCGTGGTCGATGAGGAACAGCTGCCGCTGGTAGTGGCCGATGTCGTGGCGCATGGCGGCGTACCGGTCGATGACCTGCTGCGGCGAGCCCACCGTGAGCGGGGTCTGCGCCGAGAAGTCCTCGAGCGACGGGCCGTGGCCGTAGACCGGGGCGTTGTCGAAGTACGGGCGGAACTCGTCCACCGCGTCCTGCGAGTTCTTCCGCATGAACACCTGGCCGCCGAGGCCGACGATCGCCTGGTCCGCGCGGCCGTGGCCGTAGTGCTCGAACCGCTGGCGGTAGAACTGCACCATCTGCCGGGTGTGGCTCATCGGCCAGAAGATGTTGTTGTGGAAGAAGCCGTCACCGTAGTAGGCGGCCTGCTCGGCGATCTCGGGGCTGCGGATGGAGCCGTGCCACACGAACGGCGGCACGCCGTCCAGCGGCCGCGGGGTGGAGGTGAAGCCCTGCAGCGGGGTGCGGAACTTGCCCTCCCAGTCCACGACCTCCTCGGTCCAGAGGCGGCGCAGCAGCGCGTAGTTCTCGATGGCGAGCGGGATGCCCTGGCGGATGTCCTGGCCGAACCACGGGTAGACCGGCCCGGTGTTGCCGCGGCCCATCATGAGGTCCATCCGGCCGTCGGAGATCACCTGGAGCATCGCGTACTCCTCGGCCAGCCGGACCGGGTCGTTGGTGGTGATCAGCGTGGTGGCCGTCGACAGCACGATGTCCTTCGTGCGGCCGGCCAGGTAGCCGAGCATCGTCGTCGGGGACGAGGCCACGAACGGCGGGTTGTGGTGCTCGCCGGTCGCGAAGACGTCGAGGCCGACCTCCTCCGCGTGCTGGGCGATCGTCAGGATCGACCGGACGCGCTCGGTGTCGTCGGGCGCCCGGCCCGTGTGCGGGTCAGGGGTGATGTCGCTGACCGTGAAGACTCCGAACTGCATCTCGCGCTCCTCAAGTCGATGCGTTTGCATGTACTTGCGCCCCAACGGGCCGGAGCGCGGATCTATTCCGCGGGCGTACCGACGTCCTCGCGGGCGCCCCGGAGCGACGCCTTCCGGGTCACCAGGTGCAGCACCAGCCCGACGGCGAGCAGGACCCCGGCCAGCGCCCAGTGCCGCGCCTGCTGCTGGGTGAGCAGCACCAGGCAGGTGACGATCGCCAGCACCGGCAGGGCCGTCCACGCCCGGAAGTGCTCGTGCGCCACGCGGTCGCGGCGGAGCACGAGGACGGCGACGTTGGTGCTGAGGAAGACGAAGAGCAGCAGCAGGACGACGGTCGACGCGAGGTCCACCAGCTCGCCCGTAGCGGCCAGCACCATGGCGACGACCGTGGTCACCACGATCGCGACCCACGGCGTCTGCCGGCCCGGCAGGACCCGGCCGAGCACGGGCGGCAGCAGACCCTCCCGGGCCATGCCGTAGGTGAGGCGGCTGGCCATGATCATCGTGAGCAGCGCGCCGTTCGCCACGGCGACGAGGGCGACGGCGGAGAACACCTCGAGCGGGATCCCGCCCGCCACGCGCACGACCTCGAGCAGCGGCCCGCTGGACGCGGCGAGGTCCTCCGGGGCGACGACGGCCGGCGCCACCAGGCCGACCAGCAGGTAGACGACACCCGCCGCGAGCAGGGCGCCGAACAGCGCGCGCGGGTAGACCCGGCGGACGTCGGTGACCTCCTCCGCGAGGTTGGCCGAGGTCTCGAAGCCGACGAACGAGTAGAACGCGATCAGCGCCCCGCCCAGGACCGCCGCGGCCCACGACGTCTCCGCCGGGAGCTCGAGCACCCGGCCCGGGTCGCCGTCCCCGCGGCCGAGCACCACGGCGCCGAGCACGACGACCAGCACCAGGCCGCTCAGCTCGATCACCGTCATGACGACGTTGGCCCGCAGGGACTCCCGGATGCCGCGCGCGTTCAGCGCCGCGACCAGCGCGAGGAACACCAGCGCCGTCGGTACCGGCGGCACGTCCAGGAACACCGACAGGTAGTCCCCGCCGAACGCCAGCGCGAGGCCGGCGGCCGAGGTCACGCCCGCGGCGAGCATGCAGAACCCGACGAGGAACGACACCAGCGGGCTGCCGAAGGCGCGCTGCGCGTACACCGCCGAACCGCCGGCTCGCGGGTACTTGGTGACCAGCTCGGCGTACGACGCCGCGGTCAGCAGAGCCATGCCCAGCGCGACCAGCAGCGGCAGCCAGATGGCGCCACCCGCCTCCGCGCCGAGCTCGCCGACGAGCGCGTAGACGCCCGCGCCGAGGACGTCGCCCAGGATGAACAGGAACAGCAGCGGGCCGGTCACGGCGCGGCGCAGGCCGGGGGAGCGCTGCTCGGTCGAGGTGTCGGTGTCGGTCACCCGCCCGAGTATCGGGGCGGTCCCGCGGGCTCGCCCGTCGAGCGCCGGCCGAGGCGCGCGGCGGGGTTGTGACGGGGTGCACACCGGCCGCGGGGAAGCGCTCACCTGCGGGCACGCGTTGACGATGGTGAGGGTGCGGTCGCTGACCGCACCACCGGCGACCTGCCGCGTCGACGACGCCGGGACCCGCCCGCGCCACCGCCTCGTCGCGCCATCGCGCCACCATCCCGCCACGGGCCCCGCCCGCCGCGGCACCCGTGCCCCGCGCACGCACCTGCACGTCGTACCGCAGTCCGGGCGTCGACGACCTCGCGCCCGCCAGCAGGGGGATCCCACCATGCCGTCCGACCCGTCCCACGGGCGTGCCCTCGCGCGCGCCCGCACGTCCCTGACCGTCCTCGTCGCGGTCGTCGTCCTCCTCGCCGGGGCCCGGCCCGCGGCGGCGGCCCCACCGGCCGACGACCCCGGCTTCCGCCTCGGCGCGCACGTCGACCGGGGGACCGCCACCGGCACGGCCGCCGCGGTCGCCGGGTTCGAGGACGCGATCGGCCGCCGCCTCGACGTGCACCGCTGGTACAGCCGCTGGGACGACGCCCAGCCCGCGCAGCCGGTCGTCGACTCGGTCGCCCGTGGCCGGACGCCGCTGCTGTCGATCTGGCCCCGCCGCCTGGACGGGTCGGTGGTGCCGTGGGCCTCGATCGCCCGCGGGGACGTGGACGCCGACATCCGGCGGCAGGCCGCGGGCGTCGCGGCGCTCGGCGTGCCCGTGTACCTGGCGCTGCACCACGAGGCCGACATCGCGGAGGGCTGGGGCACGCCGGCGGAGTTCCGCGCCGCCTGGCGGCACTACGTGCAGGTGTTCCGGGACGCGGGCGTGCCGGACGTGCGCTGGACCTGGATCGTCACGCCGGGCAGCTTCGGGTCCGCGCCGTCGACCGCGGGGGCCGACGCCTCCTACCCCGGCGACGACGTCGTCGACCGCGTCGGCCTGGATGCCTACAACTGGTCCGGGTGCGCGCCGGGCAAGCCGGCGGCGTGGCGGTCGCTCGCCGAGGTCGTCGGGCCGTTCCGGCGGTGGGCGGAGGCGCGCGGGAAGACGCCGCTGCTGGCGGAGTTCGGCACGGCGGCCGACCCCGCGGACCCGGCGCGCCGCGCGGCGTGGCTGACGGACGCCGTGGCGTACCTCCGGGCGTGGCCGGGGCTGGACGTCGCCTCGTCCTTCGAGGGCACCGGGACGTGCCCGTGGGCGGTCGCCGGCTCCGCGTCCGCGCGCGTCGCGTACGCCGCGGCCGTCGGCGGTCCGGCGGCGTACGCGCGGCCGGTGGCGGCGCTGCTGCCGTCCGGCACCGTGGGTGCCGCACCATTCGCGGTGACCTTCGACCTGTCACGCAGCACCGGTGGCGGGGCGCCGACCGGCCAGGGGGTGGTGCGGTGGAGCCTCGACCTGGGTGACGGCACGGTCCGCAGCGGGACCGGGCAGCCCACCGCGATCGTGCACACCTACGCGGCGGGCACGCGCACCGCGCGGCTCACGGTCACGGACGCCGCGGGCCGCACCGCGACCGACTCCCGCGCGGTCGTCGTCGCCGCTCCGCCGGTCGTGACCGCCGCCGAGCGGGACGTCACCGGCACCACGGCGGGGCTCCGGGCGTGGGCCGACCCGCAGGGCCTGCCCGGTACGGTGCGGCTGAGCTGGGCCGTCGACGGCGGCGCGCAGGTGGGCCGGGTCGACCGCGCGGTGCCCGCCGCGACGTCGGCGCAGGCCGTCGCGCACGACCTCACCGGGTTGCGGCCGGGGACCCGGTACCGGTGGACGGCGACGGCCACGACGACGGCGGGGACCACCGCGGTGAGCCGGACGTTCGACACCCCGGGGCCGCCGGAGGTCCGGGCGCTCGCGGCCACCGGGGTCGGCCGGACCGGCGCCACCGCGCAGCTGCGGGTGCACCCGCACGGTCTCGGCACGACGGTGCGCGTCGAGTGGGGTCCGGCCTGGGGGTCGCGCAGCGGCGACGTCGCGTTCGCGGCCGCGTCGTGGGAGCGGGCCGGGACGGTGGCGCTGACCGGGCTCGCGCCGGGGACGACCTACGCGTACCGGGTCGTGGCGACCAACGCGGCCGGGACGACGGTCGGTCCGGAGCAGGCGCTCACGACGGCGCCCTGACGGCGTGCGCCGTGTGCGCCGCATGGGCGACGGCCCCGCCCGCGGGTAACCTCGCGGGCGGGCCCGCGGCGCGCTCGGCGCCGCCCGCCCGCCTGATCTGGAGGACGCGTGGCCGACCCGTTGTCGAAGGTGTTCTCCGCGCTCGCGGACCCGCTGCGGCGGGACATCGTCGCCCGGCTCGCGTCCGGCGACGCGACCGTCGGGGAGCTCGCCGCGCCGTACGACGTCACCGTGCAGGCCGTCTCCAAGCACCTGCGCGTGCTCGAGGAGGCCGGGCTGGTCAGCCGGCGCCGGGAGGCGCAGCGCCGGCCGGTGCACCTCGAGGCCGACGTCTTCGACCTGATGACCATGTGGATCGAGCGGCACCGTCGCGAGGCCGAGTTCCGGTACCGCAGGCTCGACGAGGCCCTGCTGGCCGAGGCCGACGACCCGGGCGTCGAGCAGGCGCCGCGGGTGCGGACCGAGCGCGCCCCCCGCGTCCGGACCGAGAGCGAGCGGGTGTTCCAGCCCTGGGACCTCGGCGCGCGCGTCGTGCGCCCCGAGGACGCCCCGGGCTCCTGACGGGGCACGTCTTTCTCCGCGGAGGTCCGGGCGGGTCTGTCCGTAATCACCCTGTCTGGCCGGTTGATTCCCTCATGTCCGGGTCGGCCTGCGCCGATGGGGTCGGGGCGAGGGGCCCGACCATCCCACGAGGAGACACGTGTTCAGCCGTACCCGCACCACGTCCGCGCCCGCAGCCGCCGAGCTGTCCGAGGCGCGGGCCAACAACGACGCCGTCACCGCGGTCGTGCACGCGCTGGCCGACGCCCACACCTCCGAGGACGCCGTCCGCGTCGCGCTGGACGTGGTCCGGGAGCGCTTCGGCTGGGCGTACGGCTCCTACTGGCGCGTCGACGCGGACCGCGCCCTGCACTTCGTCCAGGAGTCCGGCGACGCCGGCGAGGAGTTCCGCCGCGTCACGCGGTCGGCGTCCTTCACGGAGGGCGTCGGGCTGTCCGGGCGCGCCTGGCGGACCCGCGGCCTCGTGTTCGTGGCGGACCTCGGCGAGCTGACCGACTGCGTGCGGGCGCCCGCCGCGCAGCGCGCCGGCGTCCGCTCCGGCATCTGCTTCCCGCTGCTGGAGGCCGGCGTCGTCACCGGCACGATGGACTTCTTCACCACCGAGACGCTCAGCCCGTCCGCCCAGCGGCTCGACACGCTGCGCAGCATCGGCGTCCTGGTGTCCCAGGCGATCGAGCGGGTGGCCGTCGCGGAGCGCCAGGCCGTCGCGGCGCAGGACATCGAGGCCGTGAGCCGGGTGATCCACGAGGTCACGAGCGCCCCGTCTGCGGAGGAGGCGCTCACCCGGGCGCTGACCGCGATCCGGCAGGGGTTCGACTGGGCGTACGCGTCCTACTGGCGGGTCGACCCGCAGGCCCGGGCGCTGCGGTTCGCGCAGGAGTCGGGTGACGCCGGCGCCGAGTTCCGCGAGGTCACGCGGGCCGCGTCATTCCGCGAGGGCGTCGGGCTGGCCGGCCGCGCGTGGCGCGCCCGCGACCTGGTGTTCGTGGCGGACCTCGGCGAGCTGACCGACTGCGTGCGGGCGCCCGCCGCCCAGCGCGTCGGCGTGAAGTCGGGCGTCTGCCTGCCGATCGTCGTCGACGGCCAGGTCACCGGGACCATGGACTTCTTCGCCACCGAGACGCTCGAGCTGTCCGACGGCCGCCGGGACGCGCTGCGCAACACCGCGTTCCTGGTCGGCCAGGCCCTGGAGCGGCACGCCGCCGCCACCAAGCTGCGGTCGGCGGGCGAGGAGCTGGTCACCTCGATCCAGGAGGTCGAGCGCAACGTGCTGGCCGCCACCACCGTCGCGCACGACGGCCAGCGGCTGACCCAGGAGGCGAACCGGGAGGTGGCCGGGCTGGGGGAGTCCAGCGCCGAGATCGGCCAGGTCGTCACCGTCATCCAGGGCATCGCCGCCCAGACCAACCTGCTCGCGCTCAACGCCACCATCGAGGCCGCGCGCGCCGGGGAGGCCGGCAAGGGGTTCGCCGTCGTCGCCGGGGAGGTCAAGGAGCTCGCGCAGGAGACCGCCGCCGCGACGACGCAGGTCGGGGACAAGGTGCAGAAGATCCAGCAGCAGGTCAGCGGCGTCATCACGTCGCTGGCCAAGATCGGCGGCGTCGTCGAGCGGATCAACGAGACGCAGCAGACCATCGGCGGGGTCCTGACGGAGCAGGTCGCCGTCACCCGCGCGATCCTCGACTGACCCAGCGCCGTCCGGAACCGTCGAGTGGAGAGTCCTGCCCGACACGCTCTGGCGCGTCGGGCAGGACTCTCCACCCAGCGCGGGGCTCAGCCCTCGTAGGCCCAGTGCCAGGGCTCGCGCGGGGTGTCCTCGACGAAGCCGTACCGGGCGCCGTTCGCGCGCATCCACGACTGCGCGGCGTCGTCGAGCTTCAGGTCGACCGCCATGCCCCAGCCGTGGTCGCTGGTACCCGGGACCGCCGCGAGACCGCCCTGCGAGTACAGGCCCTTGCGGGCGGCGACGTCGACCTGCGACTCGTACGAGCGGTACGAGTCGGTGATGCCGATGGTGACGCCGTCGCGCGCGGCGTCCGCGATCGCGCTCTGCAGGGCGTCGGCGGCGGGCGCCCACAGCCGGTGGCCCGTGTCGCCCACCTCGTGCAGGGCGTCGGCGGGGATCTGGCCGTTGCCGTAGGCGGCGAGCTCGACGGGGACCCCGTCGGCGTTCCGCTCGCCCGTGCTCGCCGCGGCACCGGTGCCGGCCGACGCGTCGACGGCCTGCGCGAGCGCCTGCGCGAACTGCGCCCCGCCGGTGCTCGTCGTGGTGGTCGCCGGCTGCAGCGAGCCGATGGTCGCCTGGATGGCGGCGATGCGCTGGCTGATCGCCGCGATGCCGTCGAGGCTCATGGTGCGGTCCTTCCCCCGGGGTGCTCCGGTTCCCATCGGCGCGGTGCACCGGCATCTGAGCGGGATCCGGGCGGGAACCGCCGGGATCCGGGCGGGATCCGCGGGCAGGACGCGACACGCGGGAACCGGAGCGCGGCCGTGTCGGTGGGCGTGCGTACCGTCGTCACCATGAGCAGCGGACGACACCTGTGCATCTGGTTCGAGGACGGCGACGGCGTCGAGGTCGTGTGCGTCTGCGGCGCCCGTGCCGTGACCGTGGTCGACGAGGAGACCGGCGAGCTGGTCGTGGTGGCACTGGAGGAGGAGCCGGCCCCGCTGGCCGTCTCCGCCTGAACCGAGGCCCGGCCCGGGCCGCGCGGACCAGCCCCGACCCGGCGTGTCGCGGGTCGCTCAGCCGACCGACACCCGGCGCAGCTCCGGCGTGAACCCGTAGAGCGCACCGTCGCGCTCACCCACCCACCAGGCGCCGCACATCATCGACGCGTCCTGCTCCTGCTCCGCCGGCCACCAGTCCGCGCGCAGCGTCGAGACCCGCCGGAAGTCCGCGGGGTCCGCGTCGGCCGGGCGCGGTGCGAGCGGCTGCTCGGCCGACACCGGCACGCAGTCCGCCGGGAGGTCGTCCAGGTCGGCGCGCATGGTGACGATGCGCTCGGCGCCCCCCGGACGGGCCTGGAGCCGCACGTCCGACGCGTCGTCCGGCACCCACGCCGGCAGCGCGGCACCGGCTTTCCCGTCGGCGCCCGTGGCGAACGTCGTCGCCGGTGCGGTCGGCTCCTGCCCGAGGGCCCCGGCGACCGCCCCGCCGCAGGCGCTGAGCGCGAGCACGGCGCCCGCCGCCACCGCGAGCACGCCCAGCAGGCGGCGCTCGGGCGTCCGGGCCGGGGTGCTGGTGAGGGGCGTCGTGTCCATGCCCTCGACGCTACGGAGCGGTGCCGCGGCGGGCGTCGGCTCGGGGGCCGGTTCTCCGCCGTGCCCGGTCCACCTGGGGGTGGAGGGGCCGTCATCCCCCGGTGGTGGCCCGCCGGGGTCAGGGCGGCGGCGCCGCCGGGGGAGCGGCGGGTGGTGCCGCCGGTGGCGGGGCAGCGGGGCCCGCGGACGGCACGATCGTCACCGTCGACCCGACGACGGTGCTGTCCGACGGGCTCTGCCGCACGACCGTCCCGGGCGGGGCGTCGCCGGGCTCCGGCGGTGCCACCTGGACGCGGAACCCGGCGGCCTCGAGCGCCCGGCGCGCGCTGCCCTCGTCGCGCCCGACCACCCCGGGCACCGGCACCTGCCGACCCAGCACCTCGTCCTGGCCGGCGGCGGCGAACGCGGGCACGGCCTGCCCCTCCAGGGTGCGGGTCATGAAGCCCTTCCAGATCGGCACCGCGACCGAGGAGCCGAACACGTTCCGGATGTACCGCCCGTTGATCACGACGCCCTGCATCGGCAGCATCGCGTCCGCGTGGCCGACCCAGATCGCCGTGGCGCGCACGGGCGTGTAGCCGACGAACCACGTGTGCTCGTTGTGCGAGGTCGTGCCGGTCTTGCCCGCGGACGGGAACGGCGGCGGGTCGGTCGCCGCGGTGCCGGACCACACGTTCTGCAGCGCGTGGTTGACCGCGTTCGCGATCCGGGGTTCGAGCGCGCCCGGGGTGCACGACGACGCGGGCACCGGCAGCGGGTTGCCGTCCCGGTCCACGACCGCGCCGCGATCGCGACGGGCGTGCAGTACGTGCCGCCCGACGCGAAGCCGGCGAACGCCGCCGCCATCGCCAGCGGGGCGACCGAGTTGGAGCCGAGGACGTTGGCGGGCAGCGTGTCGAACGAGCCGTCACCGGACTGGCCACCCGCCTTGTGGATGCCGAGCGCGGTCGCGGTGTCGAACACCCCGCAGAGGTCCACCTGCGAGGCGATCGCGATGTAGCCGGAGTTCACCGAGTTCCTGGTGGCGTCCAGCACCGACATCACGCCGCCGGACCGCGGGCCCTCCGCGTTGGCGAACCGGTACTCCGTGCGCGGGTCGAGCCGGGTGCACGGGGCGCTGAACTCGCCGAACCGGTAGGCGAACCGCGTCGCGTTCACCCGCTCGCTGAGGCTGTGCCCCTCCTTCAGCCACTGCGCCAGCGTGAACGGCTTGAAGGTCGACCCGGGCGGGAAGCCGCTGCCGCCGCCGTACCGGTGGTCGGTGTTGTAGTTGACCGCGGTCTCGCGCTCGCTCGTGCTCCTGGGTGTTGTTGTAGACGCGGTTCTGCGCCATCGAGGTGATGCGCCCGGTCCCCGGCTCGACCGTGACGAGCGTGGTGGCGACGCCGGACGGGTCGTCGACCGGGACGCCGTTCTTGAGGCTCCTCGTCGGCGATGGTCTGCTCGCGCGGGTCGAGCGTCGTGGTGATCGTCAGCCCGCCGCGGTACAGCCGCTCGACGCGCTCCTCCTCGGTCGCGCCGAACGCCGGGTCGTTGCGGACCACCTTGGTCACGTAGTCGCAGAAGTACCCCGACCCGCGCACGACCGCGTCGGCCGCCATGCAGCCGACCGGCCGGGTGTCCACGCGCAGGGTCGCGGCGAGCGGGACCGCGAGGCCGGCGGCCAGGCTCCTCGGCCGTGAGGTAGCCCTGGTCGTGCATCAGCCGCAGCACCAGGTCGCGGCGCTGCTGGGCGGTCTCGGGGTTGCGCACCGGGTCGTTCGCGGTCGGGCTCTGCGTGACCCCCGCGATCGTCGCGGCCTCCAGGTCGGTGAGGCTCGACGCCGGCTTGCTGAAGTACCGCTGCGCCGCCGCCTGGACGCCGTAGGTGTTCAGGCCGAACTGCGCGATGTTCAGGTAGCCCTCGAGGATCTGGTCCTTGGTCATCTCCTTCTCGAGCGCGATGGCCAGGCCTTGGCCTCCCGCAGGCTTGCGGGCGTACCCCTCGGCGCCCTCCGCCTCACGGGCCGCCTCCGCCGCGGCGTGGTCGCCCTCGCGGACCGCCTGCTCGATCAGCACGTTCTTGATGTACTGCTGCGTCAGCGTCGACGCGCCCTCGGTGCGCTGCGGGTGCTGCAGGTTGCGGACCAGCGCCCGCAGCATGCCCTCGGGGTCGATGCCGCCGTGCTGGTAGAACCGCTTGTCCTCGATCGCGATGACGGCCTCGCGCATGGGCTCGGCCACCGCGTCCAGGGGGACGACCTGCCGGTTCTCCGCCCAGAACGTCGCCAGCACCGTCGTGCCGTCCGCGGCCAGCACCGTCGACCGCTCGGACAGCGGCTGGCGCTCCAGGCTCGGTCGGCAGGTCCTCGAACGCCTCGACCGCGAGGTCCGTCGTCCCGTCCGCGACCGCCACCGTCGGCAGCACCAGCGCGGCGGTGAGCAGACCCCGAGGACCGCCGTCAGCACGAACGCCACCAGCAGCGCGACCGCCTTCGTGACGGACATGCGCCGTGAGCTCGGCCCCCGGCCCGGTGCCATGACGACACGGTAGGGCAGGGGGACCGGCCGCGCGCCCCTGCGCCGGGGGCAGTCATCCCCCGCGGATGAGGGCGCGCGGACGGGGTCAGAAGTCTCCGCCGCCGAAGTCCCCGCCGCCGAAGCCACCCCCGAAGTCCCCGCCGCCGAAGTCCCCGCCCCAGCCGCCGCCGTCGGCCGACACGTCGCCGCCGCCGTCGAAGCCGGCGTCCCCGCCCTCGGCCCCCGCGTCGCCCTCCGCGGCGTCGCCGCCCCCGTCGGACAGGTCGAACAGGCTGTCGGCGATGGCCGTGCCCACGAAGGCGCCGGCCACGCTGGCCAGCAGCGAGCCGGCGATCATGCCGCCCATCCCGACGCCGGCCCCGCCGCCGAAGCCACCCCGGCCGAAGCTCCGCTCGAGCGTGCCCGGCTGCCGCAGCTCGGCGCGGGTCGCCATCCGCGCGAGCGAGCGCGGGTCGTCGTCCGTCGAGCGCTCCGCTGCCGGCACCTCGGCGGACAGCCCGTCCAGCACCTGCCGGCGCTGCTCGGGCGTCAGCTGGGCGAACGCCTCGGCGTGCGCCTGCTCGATCGCGTCCGGCGGCGCGGTGCGCAGCAGGTAGCGGTACCGCTCGATCGCGGCCTGGTCGGGGTCGGCCGGAGCCGCGGGCGCACCGTACGCCGGCTCCGGCGCGTAGCGCTGCTGCCGGGGCTCACGGCCCAGCAGCCGGTCCAGGAAGCCCATGGTGCTCACCTCTCGTCGACGTCCCCCGGGGGAACGGCCCGGCGCGCGCACCGGTTCCCGCTCCCCTCGTCGCCAGCATCGCCGCACGCCCGGCACGTCGCCACCGCTCGCCCGGGTGCCTAGGCTGCCTGCGTGGACGTGGAGGACGAGGCGCGCGGGCGGCAGACGGGTCCGGAGCGGTTCCTCGTGCGGGGGCGGGTGGAGAACCTGCCGCGCCGGCGCGCGGACCGGGACCTGCTGCTGCGCTGGCTGGCGCAGCGGGTGCTCCCGATGGAGGAGCCCGTGCCCGAGCGCACGCTGACCGACCGGATCGGCGAGGTCGCGCGGGACCCGGTCGGCCTGCGGCGCGAGCTGGTCGAGGCGGGCCTGGTCACCCGGACGCGCGACGGGGCCGAGTACTGGCGCACCCGGGTCACGGAGTTCGACCCGGTCTGACCCCGGGCGCACCGGCAGCGGGCTCGGCCCGTCGCCGTCCGGACGAGGTCGCGCGGGACGACGAGGTCCGAGAACGACGAAGTCCCGCTCGCCGGGGGCGAACGGGACTTCGGGTGGTGGTGGCTCCGACCGGCGTCGATCCGGTGACCTTTCGATTTTCAGTCGAACGCTCTACCAACTGAGCTACAGAGCCTTGGTACGACAACACCGGCCCAGATGGACCGGTGTGATCGAGCGACCCCGACGGGACTTGAACCCGCGACCTCCGCCGTGACAGGGCGGCGCGCTAACCAACTGCGCTACGGGGCCTCGTTGTGAGACCTATTCTTCCACATGCACTGCTCGTACCCCCAACGGGATTCGAACCCGTGCTACCGCCGTGAAAGGGCGGGGTCCTGGGCCGCTAGACGATGGGGGCTTGTTCGCCCCTGACGTCGAGGCGTCTTCAGACCGGTGATGACTCTACGGGTACGTCCGGGGATCCTCCAAATCGGCGAGGATGACCCCGTGGTGGACATGACGCGCGAGGACTTCGAGGACGCCGTGCGGGACGGGCTGGACCGCATCCCGCCCGAGCTCGCGGCGCAGATGGACAACGTGGTGGTGCTCGTGGAGGACGAGGCGCCGCAGGACGACCCCGACCTGCTCGGGCTGTACGAGGGGGTGCCGCTCACCGAGCGCGGCGAGTTCTGGGCGGCCGGCTCGCTGCCGGACCGGATCACGATCTTCCGGCTCCCGACGCTGGCGATCTGCGAGGACCGCGAGGAGGTCGTCGAGGAGGTCGCGGTCACGGTGGTGCACGAGATCGCCCACCACTTCGGCATCGACGACGACCGGCTGCACGCGCTCGGGTGGGCGTAGTCTTCCTCTGAGCATCGAAGGGCGATAACATCGGTGAACAACGATGATTCACGGGTCGAGCCCGCGCTGCACGACCACGACGGCGTCCCCGGCGGCGCGCACGCGCACGCCGACGTCGTCCGGGTCCTGCACGCGCTGGCCGACCCGACGCGGCTGTCGCTCGTCCACCTGCTCGCCGACGGCGCGCGGCGGGTCGTCGACCTGACCGGGGCCCTGGGCCTCGCGCAGTCGACGGTCTCCGCGCACCTGGCGACGCTCCGGTCGGCCGGGCTGGTGGTCGCCACGCCGGAGGGCCGGGCGACGCGGTACGCGCTGGCCGACCCCGAGCTGGACGAGCTGCTGGGCGCCGCCGAGCGGGTGGTCGCGCGGACGGAAGGACGACGATGGGGCAGCACGGGCACGACCACGGGGTGACCGCCGCGCAGGCGCACCGCGGCCGCCTGGTGGCGGTGCTCGCCATCACGCTCACCGTGATGGTCGGGGAGGTCGTCGGCGGCCTGCTGTCCGGGTCGGTCGCGCTCGTCGCCGACGCGGGGCACATGCTGACCGACGCCGCCGGCGTGACGCTGGCGCTCGTCGCGACGTCGCTGGCGGGCCGTCCCGCCACCGCCCGGCGCACCTTCGGCTGGCAGCGCGCGGAGATCCTCGCGGCGCTGGCCAACGCGCTGGTCCTCGTGGTCGTCGCCGTGGCGGCGGTCGTCGGCGGCGTGCGCCGGGTGGCCGACCCCGGCGAGGTCGAGGCCGGGCTGATGCTGGGCGTCGCCGTGGTCGGCCTCGTCGCCAACGGCGTGGGGCTGGCCCTGCTGCGACCCGGGCAGCAGGAGTCGCTCAACGTGCGCGGCGCCTACCTCGAGGTGCTCGGCGACCTGCTCGGGTCGGTCGCGGTGATCGCGGCCGCGGTCGTCGTCCTGACCACCGGGTTCGCCGCCGCGGACGGGCTCGCGTCGGTCGTGATCGGCCTGCTCATCGCCCCGCGCGCCTGGAGCCTGCTCCGCGACGTCGGGATCGTGCTGCTCGAGGCCACGCCGGCCGGGGTCGACCTCGACGCGGTGCGCGCGCACATCTGCGGCGTCCCGGGCGTCCTCGGCGTCCACGACCTGCACGCGTGGACGATCACCTCCGGGGTGCCCGTCCTCTCGGCGCACGTGGAGGTGCCGGCGGACGTGCTGGCCCGCGGCGAGTCCGGGCGCGTGCTGGGCGACCTGCGGCGCTGCCTGTCGGGGCACTTCGACGTCGAGCACTGCACGTTCCAGCTCGAGCCGCCGGAGTCCCGGGAGGCGCGGACGCACGCGTGAGCACGCCCCCTACGCTGGCGGACGTGACCGACGCGACCTCGTCCGCAGCACCCGCCCGCACCCGTCTCGGCGTGGTGATCCTCCCGCAGGAGCGCTGGGCCCAGGCCCGGCACACCTGGCTCCGGGCGGAGGAGTACGGGTTCGACCACGCGTGGACCTACGACCACCTGGCGTGGCGCTCGCTCGCCGGCGAGCCGTGGTTCGCCACCGTGCCGCTGCTGGCGGCCGCCGCCGCGGTGACGGAGCGGATCCGGCTGGGCACGTGGGTCGCCAGCCCGAACTTCCGGCACCCGGTGCCGTTCGCCAAGGACGTCATGGGTCTCGACGACATCGCGGAGGGCCGGTTCCTGCTGGGGCTCGGCGCAGGTGGCGAGGGCTTCGACGCGGGGGTGCTCGGGCCGGCGCCCACGCGCGGCGAGCGCACCCGCCGGTTCGAGGAGTTCGTGGAGCTCCTGGACCGGCTGCTCACGCACCCGGTCACGGACCACGAGGGCACGTTCTACGAGGCGCACGACGCGCGGATGCACCCCGGCACGCTGGCGCGGCCGCGGACGCCGTTCGTGGTCGCCGCCAACGGGCCGCGGGCGATGGCGCTGGCGGCGCGGTACGGGCAGGGCTGGGCGACCTACGGGCCGACGTTCGAGCCGGGCGAGACCGAGGGCCCGGTCGCGGCGGCGCAGGAGGCGTGGTGGGCCGGGCTCGCGGGGATGGTCGAGCAGCTGCGGGAGACCGCGGCACGGCTGGCGCCCGGCGGGGTGGTGCCGGACCTGTACCTGAACCTCGACGGCGCCCCGGTGTTCTCGCTGGAGTCGGCGGACACGCTCGTGGAGGGCGTCGAGCGCGCCGCGGACCTCGGGTTCACCGACGTCGTCGTCCACTGGCCGCGGGCCGAGGGCATCTACGCGGGGTCCGAGGACGTGCTCGCGGAGGGTCTGTCCCGCCTGGGGCGGTGAGGAAGGACCGGGGTCGGCGCAGGGGGGCTCCGACCCCGGTCGTCGAGGGCCCTCAGCGGGCCTGCCGCGCCTCCCAGGCGCTCGCGACCATCTCGGTCAGCGTGTGGCGCATGACCCAGTCGAGGTCGCGCGCGGCAGCCTCGCCGGAGGCGACGATGCGGTCGGGGTCGCCGGGGCGGCGGGGGGCGAGCTCGGGCTCGAAGTCGATCCCCGTGCCCTGCGCCATCGCGGTCATGATCTCCCGCACGGACACGCCGTCGCCGGAGCCCAGGTTGTAGACCCGCTGCAGCTCGCGACCCTCGGACAGCGCGCGGGCCGCCGCCACGTGCGAGGTCGCCAGGTCGGCGACGTGCACGTAGTCGCGGACGCAGGTGCCGTCCGGCGTGGCGTAGTCCGTGCCGTTGATCCGCGGGGTCCGGCCCTCGGCGAGGGCGTCGAGCACCAGCGGGAACAGGTTGTGCGGGCTGGTGTCGGCGAGCTCGGGCGTGCCCGAGCCGACCACGTTGAAGTAGCGCAGCGAGGTGTGGTGCAGCTCGGTGGCGCGCGCCTGGTCGCGCAGCAGCCACTCGCCGATCAGCTTGGACTCGCCGTAGGGCGACTCGGGCGCGGTCGGGGTGTCCTCGGTGACCAGGTCGACGTCGGGCGTGCCGTACACGGCGGCGCTGGACGAGAAGACGATCCGGTGGACGTCGGCGGCCTCCATGGCCTGCAGCAGGTGCGCCGTGCCGGTGACGTTCTGCTCGTACGTGTGCAGCGGGCGCTGCACGGAGACGCCGGCGTACTTGAACCCGGCGAGGTGCACGACGCCCGTGACGCCGTGCTCGCGCAGCGCGTCGGTGACCAGCGCGGTGTCGAGGATCGAGCCCGTCACGAACGGGACGTCGTCGGGGACGAACTCCCGGTGCCCGGACGACAGGTCGTCCAGCACGACGGCCGGGATCCCGACCTGCCCGAAGGCCCGCACCACGTGCGAGCCGATGTACCCCGCGCCTCCGGTCACCATCCACGTCATGCCGCCAGCCTAGCCCGGATCTGGTGCTTTCTGGTCGGTCTCGGTGGTTCCTGTTCGATCGCCGCGCCGCGCTGCCCGGCTCGTCCCGGTTCGTGCGGCGTGCGGGGTCGTGCGCGCGCGTGCGATGGGGCAGAGTGCACCGCAGGTGCGGCGCCGTGGCCGCCGGGCCGCCGCTCCGGTGGTGCCGTGCCAGATGCTCAGTATGCTGAGCATCTACTCGAGACCCGGGAGGACGCCGTGCGCAGGACTCACAGCGCCCACAACCACGCGGACACGACCGGTACCGCCGGCCTGGTCGCGGACGCCCCCGCGGCGCGCGCCCACGCCGGCGACGGCCCGTTCGGCGCTGCCGCGCTCGGTGGTGCCCGCCCAGCGTCCGCCGGGCGGGACGATCTCGCCACCCGGGTGGAGGACGGCGTCGACGTCGTCCGCCGGCTCCTGGTCGACGACGCGGCGGACCGCCGGTCCCGCGCGCGCGATCTCGCGGTCGAGCACGCGGCGCTCTGGCGCGCGGTCGGCGAGCAGATCGGCGGCGGCCGGCTGATGCGCCCGCGGCTCGCCGTCGCCGCGTACCTCGGCCTCGGTGGCACGGACCTGGCCGCCGTGGCCCCGGTCGCCGCCGCGCAGGAGATGCTGCACACGGCGATGCTCGTGCACGACGACGTCCTCGACCACGACGACACCCGCCGCGGGCGCCCCAACGTCACCGGCACCGCCCGGCGCCGGCTGGCCGCGCGCGGCGTCGAGGGCCCGGCGGCGGAGGACCCCGTGCTGGCGGCCGGGCTGCTCGGCGGCGACCTGGCCATCGCCGCGTCCTTCGACCTGGTGGCGTCCGCGCCCGTGGCGGCGGAGCTGCGGCTGCGCGTGATCCAGCAGCTGGCCCGGGCGGTCGACACCACGGTGGCGGGCGAGCTGCTCGACGTCACCGGAGCCCTGCACGGCCCCACCGCGGTCGACGCCCTGCGGGTGGCCGAGCTCAAGACGTCCGTCTACTCCTGCTGCGGCCCGCTGGCGGCCGGTGCGGTCCTCGCGGGCGCCGACGACGGCGTCCTGGGGGTGCTGGACCGGTTCGGCACGGCGTTCGGCGTGGCGTTCCAGCTGCTCGACGACGAGCTCGGCGTGTTCGGCGACCCGGAGGTGACGGGCAAGTCGGTGCTGTCGGACCTGCGCGAGGGCAAGCGGACCGAGCTCCTGCGGCTCGCGTACCTGCGGGCCGACGTCGCGCAGCGCGCGGTGCTGGACGGCGCCGTCGGCCGGCCCGGCCTGACCGAGGACGAGGCCGCACGCGTCCGCGGGGTCATCGAGGCGTCGGGTGCGCTCCACGAGGCGCGCCTGGTGCGCGCCGACGCCGTGCGCACGGCCCGCCAGGCGGCCGAGGACGGCCTGCCCGAGCCGCTCGCCCGCTACCTGACCGCGCTGGTCGAGGCGACGGCCGGGGTGGCCGCGTGACGGCGGTGCGCACCCCGGTCCGGGTCGCGGGAGCCGCGCTGTACGACCGCACGGCGGCCCGGGCCAGCCGCGCGGTCCTCGCGGGGTACTCGACGTCGTTCGGCCTGGGCACCCGCCTGCTCGGGCCCCGCGCCCGGCGGGACATCGAGGCCGTCTACGCGCTGGTCCGGATCGCGGACGAGGTGGTCGACACGCGCGGCGGGGACGACGCCGCCGCGCTGCTCGACGAGCTCGAGGCGCAGACCACCCGCGCGATGGCCTCGGGGTACTCGACGAACCTGGTCGTGCACGCGTTCGCCCGCACCGCCCGGCGGGTCGGGATCGGGGCCGACCAGGTGGACCCGTTCTTCGCCTCGATGCGGGCGGACCTGACGGTGCGGGTGCACGACCGCGAGTCGTACCTGCGCTACGTCTACGGCTCCGCCGAGGTGGTCGGGCTGATGTGCCTGCAGGTGTTCCTCAACGCCGACCGGGCCCCGGGCGAGCCGGTGCGCCGGCCCGACGACGCGACCGTCGACGGGGCGCGGGCCCTCGGCGCGGCGTTCCAGAAGATCAACTTCCTGCGCGACCTCGGAGCCGACTCCGGCGAGCTCGGCCGGTGCTACTTCCCGGGCGTCGGCCCGGCTGGCCCGACGGACGCCCAGCTGACGGGCATCCTCGAGGAGATCGCCGACGACCTGGCGCGGGCCCGCGCCGCGCTGCCCCGGCTGCCGCGCCGGGCACGGACGGCCGTGGCGGCCACGCTGGCGCTGTACGACCGGCTGCTCGCCGACCTGGCGGCCACCCCGCCGGCGCAGGTGCTGGCCACGCGGGTGCGCGTGAGCACGCCGCGCAAGGTGGCGGTGCTGGCACGCACGGTGGGCGCGCAGGTCGTCGACGCGGCACGGGAGAAGGTGGCCGGCGGCGCGCCGGCCCGGACGACGGACGACGGAGGCAGGGCGTGACGGGACGGGTGGTCGTGGTCGGCGGCGGGATCGGCGGCCTCGCGACCGCGGCCCTGCTCGCGCGGGGCGGCGCGGACGTCACGCTGCTGGAGCGGCACGACCGCGTCGGCGGACGCACCGGCACGCTGGAGCTGGACGGGTTCCGGTTCGACACCGGGCCGTCCTGGTACTTCATGCCCGAGGTGTTCGCGCACTTCTTCGCGCTGCTCGGCGAGCGGATCGAGGACCACGTCGACCTGGTGCGCCTGGACCCCGCGTACCGGTTGTTCCCGGAGCCCACGGCCCCGGGTGCCCCGTCGGAGCCGTTCGACGTCGTCGCCGACCCCGGGACCAACTGGGCGACGTTCGAGGCGATGGAGCCCGGTGCGGGCGAGGCGTTCCGCCGGTACACCGCCGAGTCGTCCGAGGCCTACCGCACGGCGCTGGACCACTTCCTCTACACGACGTTCGAGCGCCCCGACCGCGCGATCACCGCGGACGTCGCGCGGCGCTCGGCGACGCTCGCCGGGCTGCTGACGCAGACGCTCGCGCAGAAGGTCGCCCGCACCACCGACCACCCCGTGCTGCGCCAGGTGCTCGGCTACCACGCGGTGTTCCTCGGCTCCTCGCCGTACCGGGTGCCGGCGCTGTACTCGCTGATGAGCCACCTCGACCTGGTCGACGGCGTGCAGTACCCGCGCGGCGGCATGTACACGGTCATCGCGGCCATCGAGAAGCTGGCCCGCGGCCACGGCGTGCAGATCCGCACCGGCGCCGAGGTGGTCGCGGTCGAGGTGGACGACGCCGCGCGGTCGCTGCGGCACCCGCGGCGCACGGGCGTCGCGCGCGGTGTGCGGCTCGCCTCCGGCGAGGTCGTGCCGGCCGACGTCGTCGTGTCCGGCGCGGACCTGTTCCACACGGAGACGCAGCTGCTGCCGGAGCCGCACCGCACCCTGCCCGAGCCGTGGTGGGACGACCGCACCCCCGGCATCTCCGCGCTGCTGGTGATGGCCGGCGTCCGCGGGGAGCTGCCGGAGCTCGCGCACCACTCGCTGTTCTTCACCCGGGACTGGCCGGGGAACTTCGACGACATCCTCGGGCCCGGCCGCACGGCGCGGCCCGAGGACCTGCGGGTGCCCGACGTCGCCTCGCTCTACGTCTCGCGCACCACCGCGACCGACCCCGACGCCGCACCCGCCGGGCACGAGAACCTGTTCGTCCTCGTGCCGTTCCCCGCCGACCCCGGCATCGGGGCGGGGGAGGCCGGGCGCGCCGAGCTCGACTCGTACGCCGACCGGTACCTCGACCAGGTCGGGCGCTGGGCGGGGATCCCCGGGCTGCGCGACCGGGTGGTCACCCGGAAGGTCGTCGGGCCGGCGGACTTCGCGCGCGACTTCTCCGCGTGGCGCGGCACGGCGCTCGGCATGGAGCACACGCTCGCGCAGAGCGCGATGTTCCGGCCCGCCGACCGCTCGGCGCGCGTGCCGAACCTGCTGCACGTCGGCGGCGGCACCGTGCCCGGCGTCGGGCTGCCGATGTGCCTGATCAGCGCGGAGCTCGTCGCCAAGCGCCTGCTCGGCGAGACCTCGCCCCGGCCGCTGCCGACGCCGCTGCGGCCCGGGTTCCTCGAGGCCGCGCGGCCGCGCGGCACGTGGGCGGAGCACGGGTGACCGGGTTCGCGTACCTCGGCGCCCTGCTCGTGGCCCTCGGCGGCCTCGCGATCATCGACCGGCGGTGGCAGCTCGCCTTCTGGGACCGTCCCCGCACCGCGGCGCTCTGCCTGGTCGTCGGCGTCGTCGGGTTCCTGCTCTGGGACGTGGCCGGGCTGCTGCTCGGGATCTTCGCGCGCGGCGAGAGCCCGCACATGACCGGGCTGCTGCTCGCCCCGGACCTGCCGGTCGAGGAGGCCGTGTTCCTGACGCTGCTCTGCTACAACGCGCTGCTCGCGTGGCGCGGGCTGGACCGGCTGCTGGCCGCCCGGCGCGCGACGCCGGTGCGGGAGGCGGGCCGGTGACCAACATCGTGATGAACGCGATCGTGCTCGCGGTGCTGCTCGCCGTGTCCTGGCCGGTGCTGCGACGGCTGCGGCCGGGACCCGTCGTCGGCGGTGCGCTCGTGCTGTGCGTGCTGACCATGGTGTTCGACACCCTGATGATCGCCGCCGACCTGTACGTCTTCGACGAGGACAAGATCCTCGGCGTCTACCTGTGGGGGGCTCCGCTGGAGGACTTCGCCTACGCGATCGCCGCGGCGCTCGCGATGCCCGTGCTCTGGACCGTGCTGGAGGACCGGTCGGCCCGGCGCTCGGCCCGGCGTGCCGCGGCGGGCCGGGAGGACGTCGCGTGAAGCAGGTGCTCGCGGCCAGCCGGCCGTTCTCGTGGATCAACACCGCCTACCCGTTCGCCGCCGGCTACCTGCTGGCCACCGAGGGCCGGGTCGACGCGACGTTCGTCATCGGGACGCTGTTCTTCCTGATCCCCTACAACCTGCTGATGTACGGCGTGAACGACGTGTTCGACTACGCCTCCGACCTGCGGAACCCCCGCAAGGGCGGCATCGAGGGCGGCCTGGTCGACCCGTCGGCCGCGCGGGCCGTGCACCGGCGCATCCTGTGGGCCAGCGGGCTGTCGGTGCTGCCGTTCCTGGTGTACCTGCTGGCCGTCGGCTCGCTCGCGGCCGGGCTCACGCTGCTGCTGGTCGTGTTCCTGGTCGTCGCCTACTCCGCCCCGGTGCTGCGGTTCAAGGAGCGCCCGGTCCTGGACTCGGCGACCTCGGCGATGCACTTCGTCGGACCGCTGCTCTACGCGCTCGTCCTGGTCGGGGCCGACCTCGGCGCGCGGACCGTGTGGCCGGTGCTGGTGGCCTTCGTGCTGTGGGGCATGGCGTCGCACGCGTTCGGCGCCGTGCAGGACGTCCGCGCGGACCGCGAGGGCGGGATCGCGTCGGTGGCGACGGTGCTCGGGGCGCACGCCACGGTGGTCGCCGCGACCGTCGGGTACGTGCTGGCCGCGGCCGTGCTGCTGGCCCTGCCGTGGCCGGGGTGGCTCGCCGCGGTGCTGCCGGTCGCGTACGCCGTCAGCACGGCCCGGTTCTGGTCGGTGCGGGACGCCGACTGCGAGCGGGCGAACGCCGGGTGGCGGACGTTCCTCTGGCTGAACCTCGTCGTCGGCTTCCTGGTGACGATGCTGCTGATCGCGATCGCGCTGACGTCCTGAGCCCCTCCGCCCGCCGGCTCGTCAGACCTCCGGCGGCCCCAGCGGGCCCTGCAGCTCCGGCAGCGTGGCGTCGGCGTCGAACGCCGGGGCGTGCAGCTGCGTGACCGTCGCCCAGCCGCGCAGCAGCAGGCCCGCGTCGGTCTCCGTCTCCTGCGACGCGGCGAGCTCCGAGTAGGTGAGCATGAGGTTGCCGTGCTCGACCTCGTGCACGCGCGCCTGCACGGCACCGAACGCGGCCAGCGGGGCGCGCCGCAGCCCCCGGACGTCGGCCAGGGGCCGGTCGGGGACGTTGAGGTTGATCACCCGGTCGGGCCGTCGCTGCTGGTCGAGCATCCACTCGAGCACGTGCGCGGTGAACACCCCGGCGGTCGACCAGTGCTGCGGTCGCGCGTCGGCGATCGACACGGCCAGCCCCGCGATGCCGTGCGTCGCCGCGGAGAGGGCCGCGCCCACGGTGCCGGAGTGCAGCACCGCGTGCCCGGTGTTGGCGCCGCGGTTGACGCCGGACAGCACCAGGTCGGGCTTCGGGCCGAACCCGCCGTGCGCCGCGACGAACGCGATCATCGCCGGCGCGGCCCGCACCGCGAACGACTCCACGCCGCCCGGCAGGCCGGGCGCGTCGGTGCGGTCGACGATCAGCCGGCCGTCCTGCTCGGCGCCCAGCAGCGCCGCGCTCGCCCCGCTGGAGTCCCGCGCCGGCGCGGCGACCACCACCTGGTCGGCGCCCGCCTGCAGCGCCACCCGCGCCAGCACCGCCAGCCCGGGGGACTCGATCCCGTCGTCGTTCGTCACCAGGACCCGCATCACCACTCCTCTCGTCGGCCGGCGTCAGCCGACCTCACGCACCGTGACCTGCTCGGCGAACCGCTCGATCTGCTCCCGGTGCCCGGACCCCAGCCCCCGCCGGGTCACGTTCAGCGCGCCTGCCGCCGCACCCAGCCGGGCGGCCTCGGTGAGCGGGAGCCCGCGCCCGACCCCGACGGCCGTGCCCGCGGTCATCGAGTCGCCCGCGCCGCGGTGGTCGACGGTGGTCACCGAGGGGGCGACGACCTCCGAGACGCCGGACGCCGTGACCAGCAGCGCGGGGTCGGCGGCGCGCGACACCAGCATCGCGCCGACCTGCCCGGGGGCGTCGACGTCGACGTCGACGGGGTCGTCCGGGTGGTCGTCGCCGTGCCCCTCGGGCAGCGGGGGGTCGGGGCGCAGCAGCCGGCGCGCGCCCTCGCGCAGCGACTCGACGGAGTCGTCGTCGGCCAGGCCCGCCTCGACCAGCTCCTCGTGCGACATCTTCAGCACGTCGACGCCGGCCCTCGCGACCTCGATCGCGGCCTTGCCGGACAGGTCGGCGACAGTCTTCACGCCCGCCGCGCGCAGGTCGCCGACCAGGCGGCCGAAGAACGTCGGCGGCAGCAGCGGGGACGGGTACGCGCCGGTGATCACGCAGACGTCGGCGTCCAGCGCCTCGACCAGGACCGTCCCGTAGAGGTCGTCGATCTCGTGCCGGTCGAGCCGGGCCGGCGGCATGAACGCGAGCTCGTTCCGCTCGCCGTCCCGGCGGTCGTGCAGGTACGCGCCGTTGCCGCCCGCGTAGGACACCCGGCGCACCCGCAGGTTCTCGACCTCCGCCAGGTGACCGAGCACCGTGCCCGTCTCCCCGCCGAACGGGCCGCACACCACGACGTCCGCGCCGAGCGAGTACGCCATGCGCGCGACCCACAGCCCCTGGCCGCCGGGGTGCACGTGCAGCTCCGGGGAGCCGTCGTCCGACCCGCTCTCCAGCGTGACGGTGAGGATCGGCGTGGGGGCGAGGACGCACACCCGCGGGCTGCGGCTGGTCGGCACGGTCGTCCTCCCTGGAGGCGTCGGTTCCGTGCGCCCATGCTGACGGGCGGGGACGCGCTGCGCACCCGGGACCGGCCACGGCGGCAGCACGCGCACCCCGTGTGCAGGTCGTGCGCAGGCTCCGCGCGCCGCCCCCGCTGGGGTGGTGGCCGCGGGACGGGACGTGTTCGATGGCTCGGTGATCTCTGCTGCCGTCTCCGAAGACCCCGTCGACACCGCCCAGGACGTCCTCGTCCCGGTGCTCTCGGTGGTCGGTGCCGTCCTCGTCGCCCTCCTGGTCGCCGTCGTCCTCGGCGCCCTGGTCCGCTCGCTCGCGAAGAAGTCGTTCGTCGCCGCCGACCTGGCCCGCCGGGCCAAGCGCCCGCTGCGCGCGGTCCTGATCGTGATCGCGGTGTGGGTCGCCCTGCGCCTGTCCGTGCCGGGTGCGATGTGGGAGTCGAACGACTGGATGGGCGCGCTCGGCCACGTGCTGCTCATCGCGCTCATCGCCGCCGCCACCTGGCTGGTGGGCACGCTGGCGTTCGTCGTCGAGGACGCTGCGCTCTCCCGCTACCGGGTCGACGTCAAGGACAACCGGCACGCGCGGCGGGTGCGCACCCAGATCCAGCTGCTGCGCCGGATCACCGTCGCGATCCTCGTCGTCGTCGGCCTCGCGGCCGTGCTGCTGACGTTCCCCGGTGTCAGCGCGTTCGGCGCCAGCCTGCTCGCGTCGGCCGGTGTGCTGTCCGTCGTCGCCGGTCTGGCCGCGCAGAGCTCGCTGGCCAACGTGTTCGCGGGTCTGCAGATCGCGTTCACCGACGGCATCCGGGTCGACGACGTCGTGATCGTCGAGGAGGAGTGGGGGCGGATCGAGGAGATCACGCTGACCTACGTGGTCGTGCACATCTGGGACGACCGCCGCCTCATCCTGCCGTCGACCTACTTCACCCAGACCCCGTTCGAGAACTGGACCCGCCGCGCCGCCGAGCTGCTCGGCACCGTCGAGATGGACGTCGACTGGCAGGTGCCGGTGGACGAGCTGCGCGCCGAGCTCAACCGCCTGCTGCAGGCCACCGACCTGTGGGACCACCGGGTCGGGATCCTGCAGGTGACGGACGCGGTGAACGGCATGGTCCGGCTGCGAGCGCTGGCGAGCGCGGTCGACGCGCCCACGCTGTTCGACCTGCGCTGCTACCTGCGCGAGGGCCTCGTGACCTACCTGCAGGGCTCCGCTCCGCAGGGCCTGCCGCGGACCCGCATCGAGACCACCAAGGGCACGCGGCTGCCGGTCGTCGAGGCCGCCCCGGCCCGTCCCGCCACCGGGTCGCACCGGGCGGTCGAGCCGCCGACCGAGACCGGGCAGCTGGACGCCCGCCTGTTCACCGGCAGCGTGGAGGCGATGCAGCGCGCCGGGTCGTTCGCCGGCCCCGGGCAGGACGTCATCGCCGAGCGCGAGGAGCACGCCGCCGAGTCGCGCCACGAGGACGAGGACGGCGCACCCGGGCGCTCGTCCGGCGGCCGGCGCGGGGCCGACGGCGCAGGTCCCGGGACGGCGGCGGTGCCACTCGCGACCTCGCACGCAGCGGGCGCGGGGGCGGAGGCCCGGGCGGCGGGCTCGACCGGCGAGGGCGCTGCGGTCCCGGCTCCGGTCGCGGGCCCGGCGACCGGGACGGTGCCGACGTCGACGGGCACGAGCACCGCCGTCGACGCGGCGGGACCCGCGGGGACGCCGACGGACGAGCCGGTGGCCGCCGCGGACCGGGGGACGATGGTGCTGCCGGCCTACGCGGACCCGGTGAGCCCCGTGGACACCGCGGGCCCGGTGGAGAACGCGGACCCGGCCACCGCGGCGGAGACGGCCGCCACGGAGGCGCAGCCCGAGGTCGACCCCGAGGATCAGCCCGCGCCCCCGACGCGCCGCTCCGTCCGCAGCGCCCCGGTCGACCCGCGGACGCCGCGCCGGCGCTGACCCGCGGCGTGCAGGTCGCGGGAGGGGGCAGCCGCCGGGGGAGGAGCGTGCGGGACGCGGGGGCGGGTGTCCAGCGGGCTCCGCCCAGCGGACCTGCCGGGTCTCGCCCACCGGACGTGCGGTTGCGTCCGCGGCGATCCCTGCCGACGGTGGAGTGGTCCGATGGTCGCGGCGCCCCGGTGCTGCGGCCGCCACCGGCAACCGAGAGGAGCACTCGTGCTCACCTTGACCGACAACGCCAGCACCGCCGTCCGCGACCTCGCCTCCCGTGCGGGGCTCCCCGAGTCGGGCGGGCTGCGCATCGCGGAGTCCGAGCAGCAGCTCGGGTCGTTCGAGCTCGCGCTCGTGCCCGAGGCCGTCCCCGGCGACGAGGTCATCGACGCCGCGGGTGCGACGGTCTTCGTCCCGCAGCAGACGTCCACGCTGCTCGCGGACCTCACGCTGGACGCCGACCCGTCGGCCGCCGGCAGCCCCGGCTTCACGCTCGCGCCGCAGGGCTGACCGAGCCCGCCCCGCACGCAACGAGGGCCCGCGCATCCGTCGTACGGATGTGCGGGCCCTTGTCGTACCGGGCGCCCCTGCCGGTGTCCCACCGGCGGGGGCTGGTGCCCGGCAGACGGCCCGGCGGCGGTGTCCCACCGCCGCCGGACCGGGTCCGGACGACCTGCGGTCAGCAGGTCAGGCGCGAGCGCCCTTGCGGCCGGTCAGCGCGCCGTAGATCAGCAGGACGATGATCGAGCCGGCGATCGCCAGCAGCCAGGTCTGGATGGACCAGAACTCCTCGAGCGGCGCGTCGAGCAGCACGCTGCCGAGCCACCCGCCCAGCAGGGCGCCGACGACGCCCAGCAGCAGCGTCACGAACCAGCCTCCGGCCTGGCGTCCGGGCAGGATCGCCTTCGCGATCGCACCCGCGATCAGCCCCAGCAGCAGGAAAGCGAAGAAACCCATCTGGCACCTCCAAAGTTGCAGTTCGAACGGGGAAGACCGTCCCACGGGATCACCCGGTCCGCATCCGGAACGGGTTCGAGGCCCTGGTGGGAGCGCCGCGAGGGGTCGTCCGAGCGGGGTGGTGTCAGGACACCTGGCTCATCACGAGCGCCCCGAGGGCGAAGCCGACGACCGTGGCGACGACGGCCACCACGAGGGCGATCTTGCCGAGGCGCTCCTTGCGGACGACGGCGAAGATGCCGGTGACGATCCCCGCGATGCCGAACACGATCGGCAGGAACAGCACCGCGATGGCGGAGAGCACGAAGGTGATGATCGACAGCACCGGCGTGCCGGTGGTCGCGACCGGACCGGCCGGGCTGGTCGGGCCGGTCGGGTTCTGTCCGTACGGGCTGGTCATGGCGTTCCCCTGTCTGTCCGCGGCACGGGTGTGCGCTGTTCCCGCCGTCATCTGCGGCGGCAGCGGCAAACTAGGGCGAATCGGACAGCCTCGCCTCCGGGCGGGGACCCGTGAACGGGGAGGTTCACCCGGACGGGTGGTCGCCTCAGGCTGCGGGGATCAGGTCGAACGCGTTGCCCTCGGGGTCGGTCAGGCGGACCCAGCGGGCCGCGCCGGCGACCGTGCCCACGCGGCGGGCACCGAGCCGCACCAGGCGCTCGGACTCCCGCTCGAGGTCGGTGGTGACGAGGTCGAGGTGCAGGGCGTTGCGGACGACGCCGCCCGCGCCCACCCGGTCGAACACCAGGCGGGGGGCGCCCGCGTCGTCGAGCAGCTCGGCGTGCTCGGGGCTCGCGCCGGGGGCGACGTCCCGCCCGAGCGCACCGGCCCAGAACCGGGCGACCGCGTGGGCGTCGTAGGCGTCGAACGTGAGGCCGTGGAAGGTGCTGGCCATGGGTGCCTCCGTGAGGTCGTCGTGCGGGGCGCGGCGCCGGCGTCGACGGGTGGTCGGGGGCGGCGTACCCTGGAACGGAGGAGCCTCCGTTTCGCTCCACGACTCTAACCGGAGGATCCTCCGGATCGCAAGGGGTACCTGAGATGACCGCCGCACCCGCCACCGCCGGCAAGCCGCTGCGCGCCGACGCCGCGCGGAATCGCGCCCGCCTGCTCGAGGTCGCCGCCGCCGCGCTCGCGGAGGACGGCGACGTCGCCCTGGAGACGATCGCCCAGCGCGCGGGCGTCGGGATCGGGACCCTGTACCGGCACTTCCCGGAGCGTGGCGCGCTGGTCGAGGCGGCCTACCGGCAGGAGGTCACCGAGCTGTGCGACGCGGCCCCCGCGCTGCTCGGGGAGGACCGGCCCGCGGTGGACGCGCTCCGCGACTGGATGGGCCGGTTCGTCCGCTACGCCGTGGCCAAGCGGGGGATGGGCGCCGCGCTGCGGGCCACCGTCGGCTCGGACTCCTCGCTGTTCGCCGACACCCGGACCCGGATCATCGCGGCGATCGACGTGCTGCTGGACGCGGGGCGTGCCGACGGCTCCGTGCGCCCGGACGTCGACGGCGAGCAGGTCATGCTCGCCATGGGCGGGGTGTGGAACGTGCCCGACTCCGACCGCTGGGCCGAGCGCGTGCGCGGGCTGCTCGACCTGGTGGTCGACGGCCTCCGCTACGGCGCGGACGCCGACCGCCGCTGAGCGCGACGGCGCGCGGCACCCCGCAGGGCACCGCGCGTCGGTCGTCCGCGGCTCAGGCGCGCGTGAGGAACGCCTCGATCCGGTCGCACGCCCCGACCCAGGCGTGCTCCGCGAAGAAGTCGCGCAGCTCGGGCGTCGGGAAGCCGCTCTGCACGACGCTCATCAGCGTGCCGCCGTCGACGGCCTCGAAGGTGAGCACGATGTGCGTCGTCATCGTCTGCCCGTCGGGGCTGCTGCCCACGGACTCCGTGACCAGCCGGTGCGGCCGGTCGATCTCCAGGAACGTCTGGGTCTCCCGGTACAGCTCGTCGCGGTTCGGCCCCCAGACGGCGACCTGCCGGCCGCCGACCCGCAGGTCGACCTCGATCTCGACGATGCCGGGCTCGGTGTCGAGGATCGCGAACCAGATCCGCTGCTTCTCCGCGTCGGTGTAGGCGTCGAAGACCTCCTCCGGCGTGGCGGGCAGCACCCGCGTGGCGCGGAGCTCGAGGTCGGTGGCGTCGGTGGTCATGAGGGAGGTCCTTCCGTGGTGGTCGACCCGTCGTCGGGGTCGTCGTCGTCGCGCAGGCCGCGCTGCAGGGTGAAGAAGGCCTCCAGGCCGTCGAGCCGGCGCTCCCAGAGGCGCTGGTAGAACGCGATCCAGGACATGGCGTCGTCCAGCCGCTCGGTGCCCAGGCGGCACTGCCGTGCGCGCCCGACCTTCTCGGTGGCGACCAGCCCGGCGTCCTCGAGCACCCGCACGTGCTTGGTCATGCCGGTGAGGGTGATGCCGTAGGGCTCGGCGAGCTGCCCGATGGTGGCGGGGCCCTCACCGAGGCGGGCGAGGACGCCGCGCCGAGTCGCGTCGGACAGGGCCGCGAAGACCTCGTCCAGGTGCTGTTGCTGAACCATGTGGTTCACCGTAACAGTGAACCTGTCGGTGCACAATGATCGGGGCGGATCAGCTTCCGCGGGCCGTGCGGTAGGACGGCCGTCGCAGCCGCGCCGCCCAGGCCGGCACGCGCAGGTCCCCGGGCGCGTGCAGCACCGGGTCGAACCGCAGGTCCGGGTCGTCGGCGTCGCCGGGACGGGCCGGGCAGAGCAGGCGGCCGCACCGCTGCCACTCCCCGCCGGGCCGGGCCGACAGCAGGATGAGGTCGATGCTGCCGTCGTCGGGGGTGTCGGGCATCGGCACGGCGGCGACGAGCACGGCGCGTCCCTCGTCGTCGAGGAACGGCATCAGCGTGCCGTGCGGGCCGGCCAGCGGGTGCCGGCGGGGGACCAGGAGGAAGCGCGACAGCCGTCCCAGCCCGGTGCCCGAGAGCAGGAGGTCCTGGGGGCGGCCGTCGCGCTGCCAGCGCACCGCCACCCCGAACACGTCGGGGAGCGGCCGCGGGAGGCCCGCCGCCCGGGACACGCGGGCGAGCGCGGTCGCCACGTACGGAGCACCGAGCTCCCGCGCGCCCGGGGCGCCGCTGTCGTCCAGCACGAGCGTCCCGCGCCGGACCACTCCGCGCGGGTGCAGCGGTCGCGGGCTCGGGCGGAGGGTGCGGACGAGCGCGACCAGGGCGCGCAGGACCGCGCCGGCGGCGGAGGCCACCGGCGCGGTCCTGGTCGGTGCGTGCCGACCCGGGGCGCCGCTCAGGCGCGGGGCGCGCGGGCGGCGCGGTCGCGACGGGGCCACAGGGCGATCGCCAGACCGGCGAGCGCGGAGACGATGTGCAGGACGTTGTCCGCGCCGTTGATGTTGAGGACGTTCCACTCGGGCCGGTTCGCCACGACCAGGCCGTACACGAACGTCGCGCCGTACCCGATGAACAGCAGCCACCCGTAGGTGCGGGCCTTGCTCGGGGTGCTCCACAGCGCGATGCCGAGCAGGCCGATGACGATGTGCACGATGTTGTGCAGCGGGTTGATCGCGAAGCCGAGCAGCGTCTGCGAGTGGTCGTGCTCCGTGAAGCCGTCGAACCCGGTGACCAGGAAGCCGGCGAGGCCGACGACCAGGTAGACGACGCCGATCACCAGGGCGAGCCACTGGTGCGGCTGGCGGACCGTCGTGCGGTCGGACGGACGGGCCGGAACGGTTGAGGACATGGGTACCCCCGGTGTCACGCGCGGCCCCGGTGCTCGGGTCACCGGCCCGGGGTCTGCGCTCTGCGTCAGGCGCCTGGGCTCGACGCGCGTCCTGCGCGACCAGGATGCGTCGGCCCTGCTCGGCGCGCATCCGGAGGTGGCCCCGCTGGGCCCCTGCGGCGGCGCCGCTCGCCGTGCGGGCCGGGCCGGGCGGGGCGATGCTCGACGGACGACGGACCCGCCACCCGACCCGAGGGGACCCGATGCACCTCGACGAGAGCGCGCCGCTGCGCGCCACCCGCCGCCTCGAGCAGGCCACCGGCCTCGACACGACGATCGACCGGCTGCGGCCCGCGGTGCTCTCCGCGCTGCGCTCCAGCCCGCGGCTGGCGGGGCTGCTGCACGGCAAGCCGCTCGGCCACGCCGCGCACCCGCTGATGACCGACGTCCCGATCGGGTTCTGGGTGAGCTCGACGGTGCTCGACCTGGCCGGCCCCGCGGACCCGGGCCGGCAGCGCGCGGCCGACCGGCTGCTCGGGCTGGGGGTGCTGTCCGCGGTGCCGACGATCGCCACCGGGGTCGCCGACTGGGCGGTGTCCGACCGGCGCACCCAGCGGGTCGGCACGGTGCACGGTGCCCTCAACGACGTCGCGCTGGCCCTGTACGGGGCGTCGTGGCTGCTGCGTCGCGGCGGGCGCCGGGGGCTCGGGGTCGCCGTCTCGCTCGGCGCCGGAGCCGTGCTGGGCGTGAGCGGCTACCTCGGCGGGCACATGGCGTCCCGGCTCGGGTCGCCGCCGAACAGCGCGTCCGGCCCCGCGGAGCCGCCCGTCGCGGACGACCCGGCGGTCTGACGGGCGACGTCCGGCCGGCTGCCCGAGCGGTGGCGCCGGCCGGCTGCGACGATCGGTCCCATGGCGCCCGAACGGATCACCGACCGGCTGCTCAGCTGGGCCTCCCTGCTGGAGCCGATGACCCGCGAGCAGGCCGTCCGGACGTCGGAGCTGCCGTTCATCCACCCGCACGTCGCGCTCATGCCCGACGCCCACCTCGGCAAGGGGGCGACCGTCGGCAGCGTCATCCCGACGCTCGGCGCGATCGTCCCCGCGGCGGTCGGCGTCGACATCGGCTGCGGCATGATCGCCGTCCGCACGCAGTGGACGGCGGACCGGCTGCGGTCGGCCGGGGCGCTGTCCGCGCTCCGGGTCGACATCGAGCAGCGGGTGCCGCTGTCCGCCGGCGCCGCCAACCGCCGGCTGACCGACTCCGCAGCCGTGCGCGTCGCGACCCTGGAGGAGTCGGCGCAGGCGGCCGGGTTCGACCCGGGCGCGTACACGCCCGCGTGGCGCAAGCAGCTCGGCTCCCTGGGGTCCGGCAACCACTTCATCGAGGTGAGCGCCGACGAGGACGGCCGGGTGTGGCTGTTCCTGCACTCGGGCTCGCGCGGGGTCGGGAACCGACTCGCCCAGCACCACATCACGGTGGCCGTCGAGCGGTGCCGGAAGGCGCGCACCGACCTGCCCGACCGGGACCTGGCGTACCTCGAGGAGGGCACCGAGGCCTTCGACGCCTACATCCGCGAGCTGCGCTGGGCGCAGGACTTCGCCCTGCTGAACCGCGAGGAGATGATGGACCGGGTCGTCGCGGCGGTGTCCGCCTTCGTGGGCGAGGACGTCGTCGAGGCCGAGCGGGTCAACTGCCACCACAACTTCACCGAGCGGGAGGAGCACGCCGGCCGCTCGGTGTGGGTGTCCCGCAAGGGCGCGATCCGCGCGCAAGCCGGGGACGCCGGCCTGATCCCGGGCTCGATGGGCACGGCCTCGTACGTCGTCGTCGGCAAGGGCGAGCCGCAGTCGCTGTGCTCCAGCCCGCACGGGGCCGGCCGCGCCTACTCGCGCACCGCCGCCCGCCGCCGGTTCACCCGCGCGCAGCTGCGCGAGGCGATGGCCGGGATCGAGTACCGGGACACGGACGCGTTCCTGGACGAGATACCCGCCGCGTACAAGGACATCGACCAGGTGATGGCCGACTCCGCCGACCTGGTCGAGGTCCGGCACACGCTGCGGCAGCTCGTGAACGTCAAGGGCGACTGAGGGCGGGCATGACGGGAGCAGCAGGCATGCGGGCGCGAGCAGACGGCCCGGCCGGGGCACCGGACCGGTCGGCCCGGGGGGTCGCCCGGCTGCTCCTGCGGGGACCGGGCGGCGTGGTGCGGGTGGTCGGCGCCGCCTGCGTCGTGCTCGCGCTCGCGGCGCGCGGACCGGTGGACGCGGCGCTGTTCGCCCTGGTGCTCGCGGGGCTCGTGGTGCCGGTGCTCGTCCGGGTCGACCCTCACCTGGACGCGGCCTACGGCGTGGGCCTGCTCGCCGCCGCGTGGGCGGGCGCGCTCGACCTCTACGAGGCGGTGTCCTGGCTCGACGTCGTCATGCACCTGGTCGTCACGGGACTGATCGCCGCGGTCGCGCACCTCCTCCTCGCCCGGCGCACCGGCGCGGTGGCCGATCCCGTCGGCGGGCTGCCGCCGGGCGCGGCGGCCCGGGTGGGGTCCGTCGCCGTGACCACCGCGGTCGGGCTGGCGCTGAGCGTGCTCTGGGAGGTCGGGGAGTACCTGGGGCACACCTACGCGGACCCGACGATCCACGTCGCCTACCGGGACACCGTCGGCGACATGGTGATGGGCGGGATCGGGTCGACCGTCGCGGGGGTCGCCCTCGTGCTGCGGCGTCGTTGAGCCCTACTCCGCCGCGCCGCGCTCCCGGGCCCGCGCCCACAGCCGCAGCAGCAGGTGGTCGTCGACGCCCGCGAGCCCGCTGCCGGCCGGCTCCGGCGTCGTGTCGGCGCCGCGGACCTCGGCGTGCAGCTGCTCCATCCGCCGGTCCAGCTGCTCGGCGACCTCCGCCGCGTCGGCCAGGCTGGCTGCCAGATGCCCGGGCACCTCGCCGTCGTACTTGTAGTAGATCTTGTGCTCCAGGCTGGCCCAGAAGTCCATGGCGATGGTCCGGATCTGCACCTCGACGGTCACCGGGACCGGGCCGGTCGACAGGAACACCGGGATCTCGACCAGGGCGTGCAGGCTCTTGTAGCCGTTGTCCTTGGGGTGCGCGATGTAGTCCTTGACCTTCAGCACCCGCACGTCCGACTGCGACGTCAGCGTGTCGAGGATCCGGTACGTGTCGGCGATGAAGCTGCAGGTGATCCGCACGCCGGCGATGTCGGTGATGCCGGCGCGGATGGCCGCCGGCGTGAGCTCCAGGTCCCGTCGCAGCGCCTTGTCCAGGATGCTCGCCGGCGACTTCACCCGGGAGCCGACGTGCTCGATCGGGTTGTATTGGTGCAGGTGCAGGAACTCGGTGCGCAGGATCGACACCTTGGTGAGGACCTCGTCGACCGCGAACTGGTGCTCCATCTGCATCCGCGCGAACTCGCCCTGCATGCGGCGGGCGAAGGCGAGCATCGCGGGGTCCGGCGGTCCGCTCGGGTCGGGGTGCGGGTCGGGCACGGCGGGGCTCCAGGGTTCTCGCGGACGGTGCGGCTGCGTCCATCATCCTGGGGAGGCGGGGGAGAGTGGTGCACCCTGTAAGCGAGAACAGCGCGCTGCTTGCTCTCGCTTGTGGCGTTAAGCGAGAATAGCGCGTCCGATCGTCTCGCTCAGGAGGGCTGCATGGCCGTCGAGCCGGGCGCCGTCGTCCCGCCGCACGCGCACGAGGCGCTGCCCTGGACGTCGCGGAGCGGCCGCCGCGCGGAGATCGACGAGTACGCCGCGACCGTGCCGCCGCTGATCGCCGACGTCCGCCTGGCGCCCTCGGCGTCGCTGCTGGAGACATGCCGGCGGGTGCGGGTCGAGGTCGGGGTGCTCGAGCGCTCGTTCGCGGGCCAGGTCGCGGCGCTCGAGCCGTTCCTGCTCCGGACGGAGGCCATCGCCTCGTCCCAGATCGAGGAGGAGCTGACGACGGTCGACCAGCTCGCGCGCGCGCAGTTCGGGATCCGCGCGCCGAGGACGGCCCGCACCGTGAAGGGCGCCATCGACGGACTCGCGCTCCTCGTCGCCCGTGCGCGCGACGGCGTCGAGCTGGCGGACGTCCTCGCCGCGCACCGGCTCCTGATGGCGGACGACCCGGAGGAGAAGTGGGACGCGGGCACGCTGCGCACGGTCCAGAACTGGATCGGCGGGTCCAACCGGTCACCGCGCGGCGCCGTGCACGTCCCCCCGGTCCCCGGCCGCGTGCCCGGGCTCATGGACGACCTCATCGCCTTCCTGCGTCGTACCGACCTCGACCCGGTCGTCCAGGCGGCCGTGGCGCACGCGCAGTTCGAGTCCATCCACCCTTTCACCGACGGCAACGGACGCATCGGCCGCTCGCTCATCAACGCGGTGTGGCGGTACCGCGGGGTCACCCACGCGATGGCCGTCCCGGTGGCGTCGGCGATCGTCGCCGACCGCGAGGAGTACTTCGGGCTGGTCAACGGCTACCGCACCGGCGACGTGGAGCCCTTCGCGTCCTACTTGGCGGAGGCGGCCGGCCGGGCGACCGAAGCGGCAGCCGTCTCGGCCCAGCGGCTGGTCGCCCTTCCCGGCGAGTGGCGCGAGCGGGTGCATCCGCGTGCCGGCTCCGCGGTCTCCGCGCTGCTGCCGCTGCTGATCAGCCGGCCCGTGGTCGATGCCGCGGACGTCGCACGCCTGACCGGCGTGTCCCCGGCGCGCGCCTACGTCGCCGTGGAGCGGCTGGTGGAGGCCGAGGTGCTGCGGCCGATCACGGAGTCGAAGCGGGACATGGCGTGGGCCGCGGGCGAGGTGCTCGACGAGGCGGACCTGATGCTCGACCGCCTGAGCGTCGGCTGACCGGCCGACGCCGGGCGGTCAGCGCGCGCCGACGGCGACCGGGGCCTGCGCGCCGCTGCCCGCGTCCCCCGGGCCGTCCCCCGGCTCGCGCCGGAAGATGATCTTGAGGATCGGGAAGAACACGACGAACGAGATCAGCGCGTTGATGATCATCGTGACGACGTCGGCGACGGTCTCGCCCGTGCTCGGCGAGCGCTCGATCAGCCACTGGTAGATCGGGTCCTTGTAGAAGCCCTGCAGCCAGGCGGCGACGAACGTGATGACGACGTACGCGAACGCGTACCAGGCCGCCGCGCGCCAGATGTTGCTGTCGGACTTGAACGTGACGGTGCGCTGCAGGAAGAAGTTGATCACCTGCGCGACGGCGAGGGTCAGCTGCACCGCGAGGAAGTAGGCGAGGCCGCCACCGCCCAGCGGGAGCGTCCCGGCCGGGTAGTCGAAGACGAAGAACGTGCTGCCGTCGGCGTTGGTGCTCACCGGGAGCACCTGGAGCGCGGTGTCGACCAGCGGCGTCTGGTTGAACACCCACTTGAACACCGGCATCAGCGCCAGCTGCAGGACCGTCATGCCCTGGCTGATGAGCGTGAAGACGACCAGCTCGGCCACGCCGGGGCGGTTCTCGGCGAAGCGCTGCCAGGCGCTGCGGATGCGGCGGATCATCGCGACGTCCCCTCCCTCGGCGCCCGGACCGTCCCGGGGCCGAGGTCAGGAAAACCGATCGGCGGGCGCGTCGAGCGGCTCGCGGCACAACCTGTCCCGAGGCGTCGACAGGCTGTCGGCCGCGTCCGGGCTCAGCGTCTGGGTGCCGGTGACGCGCAGCAGGTCCAGCTTCTGCGCGTCCTCGCTCCCGGGTGCCGCCGTGTAGACGACGATCCGCAGGTCGCTGCCGGGCACCGACAGGACGTCGCAGTCGAGCGTGATCGGCCCGACCGGCGTGCGGGTCATCGTCTTGCGGCTCGACCGGTGCTCCGCGACCCGAGCGGTCGCCCACCGCCGCTCGAAGTCCGGCGCCTCCGCGCGCAGCCGGGCGACCAGCCGCGCGAGGTGCCGGTCGCCCGGGTACCGCCCGACCGCGGCGCGCAGGTCGGCCGCGAGGTCCGCGGCGAAGTCCTCCTCGTGCTGGTCGTCGAACTCGACCCCGGGGTGCCCGGTCGTGAAGTGCCGCCAGGCGAGGTTGCGCTCGATGCCGGCGTACCCGGCCGGGTCGCTGCCGAGCGCGGCCCACAGCGGGTTCCACAGCAGGATGTCCCAGGTCGCCGTGAACACCGCCAGCGGCACGTCGGGCAGGCGGTCGACCACGCGCTGCACCCCCGCGGCGATCTGGACCGGGACGACCCCGCGGTCGGGAGGGGCCGCGCCGGCGACCCGGTACAGGTGGTCGCGCTCCGCGTCGGTCAGGCGCAGGGCCCGCGCGAGCGCGCCGAGCAGCTGCGGCGACGGGTGGGTCGCGCGGCCCTGCTCGAGCCGCACGATGTAGTCGACGCTGACGCCGGCCAGCGTGGCGAGCTCCTCCCGGCGCAGGCCGCGCGCCCGCCGGCCCGTGCCGGCCGGCATGCCGACGTCGGCGGGCCCGATCCGGTCCCGCCACGACCGGAGCACGCTCGCGAACTCGTTCACGGCCCCATCCTCGCCCGCGCGCGCCCCGCGACGGTGGTACTGCCGGTCCCACCGTCGACCGGGGCCTGGGGGACCGCGCGAGCCGGGCGCAGCCTGGGCCCATGACCACCACACTGATCACCGGGGCCAACAAGGGCCTCGGGCTGGAGACCACCCGCCGGCTCGTCGAGGCCGGCCACACCGTCTACGCCGGGATGCGCGACCTCGCGAACGGCGCCGCCGCCCACGACCTCGGGGCGCACCCGGTGCAGCTCGACGTCACGGACCAGGCGAGCGTCGACGCGGCGCTCGCGGGCCTGCCGGCGCTCGACGTGCTCGTGAACAACGCCGGCATCGTCGGCACCTCGTTCGGCGTCGACGACCTGGACGCCGCCGCGGTGCAGGCCGTGCTCGACACCAACGTGCTCGGGATCGTCCGGGTGACGCAGGCCGCGCTGCCGCTGCTGCGCCGGTCGGCGCACCCCGTCGTCGTCAACGTCGCCTCGGGTGTCGGCTGGCCGCGGTTCCTCACCACCGCGGGCCGGGACGAGCACCCCGTCCCGGCCGTCCCGTACGCGGCGTCGAAGGCCGCCGTCATCGCGCTGACCGTGCAGTACGCCAAGAACCTGCCGGGGTTCCGGGTCAACGCCAGCGACCCCGGGTACACCGCGACCGACCTCAACGGGAACTCCGGGCACCAGACCGTCACCGAGGGGACGGACGCCACGGTGGCGCTCGCCCTGCTCGGGCCGGACGGGCCCACGGGGGAGTTCCACGACCGGACGGGGCGCATCGCGTACTGATCCGCGGGCGGGGTGCGCCGCTAGCCTGCCGGGGTGAGCGCACCCCACCCCGAGATCTCCTGGCCGCTGACCACCGAGCGCCTCGTCCTCCGGCCGGCGACCCCGGACGACGCGCCCGCCGTGTTCCGCTACCGGCGGCTGCCCGAGGTCGCCCGGTGGCTCACCGCGCTGCCGGAGGACGAGACGGCGTTCACCACCCGCCTGCTCCAGCCGGAGAACCTGGCGCCGACCGTGGTCGTCGAGGTCGACGGCGCGGTGGTCGGCGACCTGCTGCTGCGGGTCGAGGACGGCTGGGGCCAGGCCGAGGTCGCGGCGGACGCGGCGCGCACCCAGGCGGAGCTCGGGTGGGCCTTCGGGCCCGAGGTGCAGGGCCGTGGGCTCGCCACCGAGGCCGTGCGGCGGCTGGTCGAGGCGTGCTTCACCGACCTCGGGCTGCGCCGCGTGACCGCGATCTGCTTCGCGGACAACGCACCGTCGTGGCGGCTGATGGAGCGGATCGGGATGCGGCGCGAGGGGACGTTCCGGGCCGACTCCCTGCACCGGGACGGGCGGTGGCTCGACTCGTACGCGTACGGGCTTCTGCGGGAGGAGTGGCGGGGCGGCGTCGCCTGAACAGGCTGCGGCTGGGCGCGTCAGCGCGCCGCCGTTCCCACCCAGCCGTCGACGACGGAGCGCAGGTGCCCCCCGAGCTCGGTCAGCCGGTCTCGCAAGCGGGTGACGGAGCCGTACGCGGACATCACGACCGGTGTCTACGTACGCTGACACGGCGTCGGATGTCGACGTACGTCGACAGCTCGACCAGCCGAGGGACGCGGCCGGATCGAGGTGGGCCCCGTGGGGATCGAACCCACAACCCGCGGATTAAAAGTCCGCTGCTCTGCCAGTTGAGCTAGAGGCCCGGGAGGCCAGGGGATCGTGCAGCGGATCCCTCGGGGAGCTCCCGCGCCGCCGGCCGGAGCGTGGTGACGCGCCGGCGGCGACGAGGTCGAAGGTACCGCGTCCGCGGAGCGCCGTCGGTGTGGGGCAGCCCCTCGGTGGTCGACCGATGAGCGCGCCCGGACGCGGACACCCGTCCGGCGATCCTCGTCGCGTCCCCGACGTCGTCGTCAGCCGACGACGACAGCGGCCCGGCGTCGCGCGACCGCCTCGGCGAGCACCCGGGCGCTCGGCTTGGCTCGGCGCTCGCCGGTGGTGCGGTCGACGGTGTGCAGCCCGAGCTGGTACTGGTAGCCGAAGATCCACTCGAAGTTGTCGAGCAGCGTCCAGTGGTAGTAGCCGAGCAGAGGCACGCCGTCGGCGACGGCGGCGTCCAGGCTCTCGAGCGCCGCGGGCAGGAACGCGGCGCGCACGCTGTCGTCCTGGGTGGCGATGCCGTGCTCGGTGACCGCCACGGGGAGGCCGGTCGCGGCGTGCACGTACCGCACCGCCCCGCCGAGCGAGTCCGGGACCACGGGGGTGCCCATCTGGTTCACCACGCCCGACTCCGCTGCGTGGACGACCCCGGTGCGGTCGTGCGCCATCCGCTCGTAGTTCTGCACGCCGACCAGGTCGTCGTCCTGCACGACGTCGAACCACCGCTCGTAGCAGTCCGCGCGCTTGCGGTCCCGCAGGGCGGCGCCCTCGTCGTCCAGCGCGACGTCGTCGATCACGGCGAGCGACAGCCCGACGGGGACGCCGGGCGCCGCGGCGCGGACGGCGTCCCGGGCGGCGGCGTGCCCCCGGGCCAGGCCGTCCTCGATCGCCCGGCGCTCCTCCGGGACCACGACGTTCGCCGCCCGGAACCGCGGCACGCCCGCGGCACGGGAGGCGGCGGCGAGGGTCTCCCGCTGGAGGTCGACCACGAACTCCGGCAGACCGCCCCACTCCAGGGTCGCGGGGAGGTTGGGCTCGTTCAGCGTGACGGCGAACGCCACGCGGTCCCCGATGCGGTGCATCACCCGGGCGCACTGGTCGGCGAACCGCGCCGGTGCGTTGGGGTGCAGCCAGCCGCCGGCGCGGGCGAACCACTGCGGCGACGTGAAGTGGTTGAGCGTCACCGCGGGGGCGAGCCCGCGGGCCAGGCAGCCGTCGACCATGGCGTCGTAGTGGTCCAGCCCCGCGACGTCGACCACGCCGTCCTCGGGTTCGGTGCGCGCCCACTCGACCGAGAACCGGTAGGAGGTCAGGCCCATCGCCGCGACGAGGTCGAGGTCGCGGGGCCACAGGTCCCAGCTGCGGCAGGCGGCGCCGCTGGGCTCGGCGAACACGGTCGGCTCGACCTGCTCCAGGAACGAGGTGTCGCTCGCGTCGTCGTGCCCGTCGACCTGGTGGCCGGCGCTGGCGGCGCCCCACAGGAACGACGCGGGGTAGAGGGGGTCCATGCGGTGGCTCCTCGGAGTCGGGGTGGGAGGGTCAGCGGGCGCCGCGGATCGGCAGGATGGCGAGCGCGCCGAGGACGGCGGCGATCGCGCCGAACCCGAACAGCGCCGTGAAGTTCTGCTGCCCGGCGCCGGCGCCGATCGCCAGCAGGGCGGGCGCGACGGCGGGGACGATCGACGACGGCAGGGTGTTGGCGAGGTTCATCAGGCCGAGGTCCTTGGCCGGGTTCTCCGGGTCGGGCAGGACCTGGGTGACGAGGGCGAAGTCGACGGCCAGGTAGACGCCCTGGCCGACGCCCATCACGGTGACGGCGACGAGGAACGCGGCGAAGGACCCGGCAGTGGTGACCAGGGTGAGACCCACCGCGAACACGACGGCGGCGGCGAGCACGAACGGCTTGCGGCGCCCGGTGCGGTCGGAGATCCGTGCGGCCAGCGGCGCGACCGCGAGCGAGGCACCGGTCAGCAGCACGGTGGCCAGGAAGATCTTCCCCGCGACCTCGGCCGGGTCCACGTGCTGGACCATGATCAGGTAGAACGCCTGGTAGGCGTTGACCGCGGAGACGCCGAGGAAGATCAGGATCCGGCTGGTCCAGGCCCAGGCGAACGCCGGGGCGCGCAGCGGGTTCACCCAGTACGTGCCGACCAGGTCGCGCAGCGCGAAGGCGGGGCGCTTCCCGGGGGCGAGCGGTGCGTCCTGGACGCCCAGGGCGAGCGCCAGGCTGCCCACCACACCCAGACCCGCCGGCAGCAGGATCATCGCGGTCAGGTTCGGCTGCACGAGCTGGGCGATGAACAGGCCGAGCAGCGCGCCGATGGGCGTGCTGAGCCCGACGATGGTCGAGGACGGACCGCGCCGCTCGGCAGGGACCTGGTCGGGCACCAGGGCGGACGCGGCGACCAGCGACGTGACGTAGCCGGTGCTGAGCAGGGCGTGGGCCGCCACGAGCACGGGCGTCGACGCCGCCTGGACCATGAGCGCAGCGCCCGCGGCGAGCAGGACCGCGCCGCCCACGAGGTACGGCCGTCGCCGGCCGAACCGGCCGGTGGTCCGGTCGCTCAGCCGGCCGACCAGCGGGTAGCCGACGATCGTGAACACGGCGCCGACGGTGGCGGTGACCGACAGGATCGTCGTCGCCCGGGCCGGGTCGATCGCGGAGGCCTTGAGCGACAGCGTGAGGATCGTGGCCGTCAGCAGAGCGGCGTTCACCGAGAACGCGCCGACCGCCAGCAGCGTGTGGAACAGCGCACCCGTCCGGGCCGGCGAGGCGGGTGCTGCAGCAGGCGCGGGGACGGCAGGCCCGGTGAGGGCCGGGCCGGTGGGGACGGGAAGCGGCGCAGCGGTGGGCTGGGCTCCGAGATCGTGCACGGCGACTCCTTCGTCGACTGACGGCGTGACGGCGGCCGCCGCGCCCGGGAGGGGGGTCCCGGCGACGAGGGTGCGTTGGTGGACACACCCGGCGCTGCAGCGCTTCCATTGAGTGGAAGAAGTCGCAGCCGGAACCAGGAGGTGGCGCGTGGGCGAGCCCGGGTCCGAGCACGCCGGCGCCCCCCGCGGTCGGCGCCCCCCGCACGGCGAGGCGGTGCTGCGGCGCGCCGTGCGGCTGCTCGAGGCGTTCGACGCCGAGCACCGGCACCTGACCCTCGGGCAGCTCGCGGTCCGGGCCGACCTCCCGCTGAGCACCGCGAGCCGCCTCGCCGGCCAGCTGGTCGAGCTGGGCCTGCTGGTCCGCGAGGGCACCGGCGCGTTCGGCGTGGGGCTGCGCCTCTGGGAGATCGCCTCCCTCGCGGAGCCGACGGTGTCCCTGCGGGGCGCGGTGGCGCCGCTGCTCGACGACCTGGTCGCCGTGACCCGGCAGCACGTCCAGCTCGTCGTCCGGGACGGTGAGGAGGCCGTCGTCCTCGACCGTCGCGACGGACGCGAGCCGCTGCCGATCCACTACCACCTGGGCGGCCACATCCCCCTGGTCCCGACGGCGGCCGGCATGGTGCTGCTGTCCGCAGCGGGCGGGGGTCTGCTGGAGCAGATGCTGGCGCGCGGCACCTACCGCTGGCCGCTCTACGAGTGCCCGCGGCCCTCCGCCGCGGAGGTGCGGTCCCAGGTTGCGGAGGTGCGCCGGACCGACGTCGCGGTCGTCCGGCGCCCCACCTCTCCGGTGGTCTCCGTGGGCGTGCCCGTCCGCGACCGGCACGGCCGGGTCGTCGCGGCGGTCGGCATGCTGCTGCCCGCGGACGGGCTGCCGGTCGCGCGTGTGGAACCGCTGCTGCGCGCGAGCGCGCTCGCCGCCGCCCGCGCGCTGTCCGCCGGCGAGCGCGCCCGCCCGCCGGACTGGTCCGCGGAGTAGTCGCCGGATCCGGTGCGCCGACGACGCGACGCCAGGACACCGCACGCCGGACTCGAGGGACCAGAGCGGTACCGGCCGCTCGACGACGCTCTTCACGACCAGCGTGGCGAGGTCCGCCGACAGGCCCCGCGGGCGGCCGCACCCGTCCGGGCCGCGTCAGGCGGTGACGGGCGCGACGCCGAGCTCGCCGAGCAGGACCTCGATGCGACGGCGGATCTCGTCGCGGATGGGGCGCACGGACTCGAGGCCCTGCCCGGCCGGGTCCTCGAGCGCCCAGTCCTCGTAGCGCTTGCCGGGGAAGATCGGGCACACGTCGCCGCAGCCCATGGTGATGACCACGTCGGAGGCCTGCACGGCGTCGGTGGTGAGCACCTGGGGTCGCTCGGTGCGGATGTCGATGCCCTCCTCGAGCATCGCCTCCACGGCGACCGGGTTGATCTGGTCGGCGGGCATCGAGCCCGCCGAGCGGACCTCGACGGCGCCGCCGGACAGGTGGCGCAGGTAGCCGGCGGCCATCTGGGAGCGGCCGGCGTTGTGCACGCACACGAACAGGGCGGAGGGCTTGGTGGACTCGCTCACGGGGGTCTCCTCAGGAGTCAGGCGGTGGTCAGGTCGAGGTCGGGCAGCAGGTCGGCGAGCAGGGTGCGCACGCGGCGGTCGATCTCGTCGCGGATGGCGCGCACGCCGGTGTCGGAGGCGAGGGCGGGGTCGCCGACGACCCAGTCCTCGTAGCGCGTGCCCGGAAGGATCGGGCAGGTGTCGCCGCAGCCCATGGTGACGACGACGTCGGCGGCCCGGACGGCGTCGTCGGTCAGCGGCTTGGGGAACGCCTCGGCGTCGGCGTCCAGCTCGGCCAGCAGGGGGCGTACCCCGGGGTGCACCTCGCCGGCGGGCGCGGAGCCCGCGGACCGCACGACGACGGCGTCGCCCGCGTAGTGGTGCAGCAGGGCGGCGGCCAGCTGGGACCGGCCGGCGTTGGCGACGCAGACGAACAGCACCTGGGGGCGGTGGGTGGTGGCGGCGGCCGTGATCGCGCGCTCGGCGTCGGCGAGGCGCTGCCGGGCGAACCGCTCGGTGCTCACCACGAGGTGCGAGCGGACCGCCGACGACCGGGCCAGGCCGGTGTAGGACTCGCGCACCACCGTCAGGATCGCGGCGGGGTCGCGGCCGGGGAACGCGGTGGCCAGCCGGTCGGCGATCCGGGTCAGCGCGGTCTCCGCGTCGGTCAGCCCGGTGAGCGGGGACAGGTGCCGCGCCTCGGCGGCGACGGGGGCGAACGTGTCCAGCAGCGTCGTGACCGCGCCGCGCAGCGCGGGCTGCACGCGGTAGTACACCCAGGTGCCGCGCCGCTCCGAGGTGAGCAGGCCGACCTCCTTGAGCAGCTTGAGGTGGTGCGACACGGTGGGCTGCGACACCTCGGCCACGGTGGCCAGGTCGCAGACGCAGGCCTCGCCGGTCGGGGACGTCGCGATGAGCGAGAGCATCCGCAGGCGGAGGGGATCGCCGAGCGCCTTGAGGGTGCCGGCCACCTGGGTCGCGGCGTCCAGGCCCATCGCGTGATCGGCGGGTGAGGGCTGCGCCGCGCAGGCCTCGTCGGCGACGACGCCGACGCCCGCCGCGCTGCGGGCGAGGCGCTGATTCGACATCTCTCTATGTTGACACACGTCGATGCCGCAGCCGAGCCGTCGGTCGGCGAGCCGCTCGCGTCCCTCGTCCCTACGCCCACCGGCGCCACTCGTCGGCCAGCCGGACCGCGCGGCGGGTGGAGGCGGTGAGCGTGGGCTCCGCGTCGAGCACGTGCTGCGGGGCGACGGCGACCGCGTCGCCGAGGGCGTCCAGCTGCCGCCGCACGTCGGGCGACACGCCCGCCAGGAGCAGCACGCTCCCGACGGAGTCGAGCTGGGTGGCGTACCGGCTGACGACCGTGAGGAAGGTGCTGCCGAGCTGCTCCTTCCCGCGCAGGCTGATCACGACCGCCGAGCGGCGCGAGCCGTCCTCGACCCGGGGCAGCTGGGCCTCGAGCACCGGCACGGCCGCGAAGAACAGGCTCCCGTACGGGCGGAGCACCACGGTCTCGTCCGGGCCCAGCGTGCGCGGCGGGTCGCTCTCCACCACACCGCCGTCCGCGGTCAGCTCCCACCGCCGCACCCGCACCGCGCCGGACTGGCGCACGACGTGCAGGATGACCGAGATCCCCACGCCGACCAGCACCGCGTACTGCAGCGGGATGAGCACCGTGAGCGCGAACGTCGTCACCATGACCGTGGCTTGCACCGGGCCGGTCCGCCAGACGAGCGCGATCGCGGCGGGCCGCAGGCTTCGGGCGCCGATCACGATGAGCAGCCCGGCCAGCGCAGGCATCGCGACGTACGCCACGGCGTCCGCGAGGAGCAGGATGACGACCGCCATCGTGGCGCCGGCGACCACGAGCGCCGTGCGGCTCCGGGCACCTGCCGTGGTGACCAGGGCGGTGGCGGACATCGACCCCCCGACCGGCATGCCGTGCAGCAGCCCGGAGGCGATGTTCGCGACCCCCTGCCCGCGGAAGTCGCCCGAGGCGTCGCCGTACCGCCCGTCCGGGTTCGGGACGGTCGCGCTGATGGCCGCCCCCTGGACCAGCCCGACGAACGCCAGGGACGCGGCGGGGACCAGCAGCGTGAGCACCAGACCCACGTCCGGGACGCTGACCGACGGCAGGGCGGCGGGCACGTCGGTGACGTCGGCCAGGACGGCGACCTCCGCCCCCGTCCAGGTGCGCAGCGCGCCGGCGACACCGCTCGTCGCGGCGACGGCCACCACCAGGCCGAGTGCACGCAGCGCTGTCCGCTCCAGCAGCACGATCAGCGCGATCGTGGCGACGCCGACGAGCACCGTCCCCCAGGCGAAGGACCCGACGTGCAGCACGGTGTCCAGCGTCGAGGTGAGCCGGTTCGACCCCTCCGCCTCGTAGCCGGTGAAGTCGTCCAGCTGACCGAGCACGATGTTCACCGCCACCGCGCTGACGAAGCCGGTCAGCACCGCGTGCGGCACGAACCGCACGGCGGACCCGAGCCTGGCCAGGCCCAGGGTGAGCATGATGACCCCGGTCAGCACCGAGAGCGTGAACAACGCGGTGTCGGGATCGGGCGCGGGCGCGTGCACCTGGGGCACGTCGGCCACCACGACCGCCATCGCCCCGGTCGCCTGGACGGCCATGAACGCCGAGCTCGTGGTCGCCGCCCCCGCCGTGACGCCCACCATGTAGGCGTACAGGCCCCAGACCGGGTTGACGCCCGCGAGCAGGCCGCCGGCCAGCCCGTCCGGGACGCTCTCGACGCCGAGCACGACGCCGGCGGGGACGTCGGCACGCCAGGGCCGGCGTCGCAGTCCGCGGGCGCCACGGCGCAGGGCTCGCAGCAGAGCGTCGCTCGGCATCCCGCGTCCCCCGGGTTCGGTGGCCGCCACCGGCGGCCTGGACGAGCACGACCGTAGGGCGGGTGCGGTGGCGGGACGTCATCCCCGCTGGATGAACACCTCCGGCCCGTGCGTGCTCCCTCCAGGCGTCGCGTCCCGTGCCGGCTGCGCGTCCCTGATGACGAAGCCGACCGAGGCCAGGGCGATCAACCCCGCGAGGAGGTAGACCACGGTCGCGGCCCCCGCGAGGCCGCCGGCCTCGCCCACACCGGTGGCGAAGACGGAGAAGTCCCACAGGCCGTGCAGGACCATCGCACCGATCAGGGACCCGGTCGTGCGACGCAGCACGTAGAAGATCGTCCCGGCGAGGAAGGCCGCGAGGACCTGCGGGACCGTGGCGGCCGCCGACGCCCCCAGGGCCACGTTGATGAAGTGACCGACGGCGAACAGCAGCGAGGTCCAGAACCAGACCCAGACCTCCGTGAGCCGGCTCCGCAGCGCGGTCAGCAGCAGCCCGCGGTTGACCAGCTCCTCCGTGAACCCGACCAGCAGGAGCACCAGGGACGCGCCGAGAAAGGCACCGGAGTAGGCGTCCCAGTCCGTCCCGCCGAGGTTCATCAGGAGCGCGACGGCGGCGAGCGCCGGGGCGACGAGGGGCCACCGGTGCCGGCTGCGGTGCTCGTCGCGCAGCGCGGGTCGCCACCAGCCGAGCAGGCTGGTGGTGATCACGAGGGCCACGGTCGCGACGATGAGCGACAGCCCGCCGCCGAGGAACAGGTTCCGGGCGCTGTCGTTCCAGGTGTCGTACCGGATGCCGCTGGCGCGCTGGACCACGAAGACCAGGACGAGGTAGGCGAACCAGATGAGCAGGCCGATCCAGACGCGGGGGCGGACGGGGGTGCGGGTTCCAGGACGGGGCATGAGCTCGCTCTCTCGGGGGGTGGCAGTCATGAGCGGGTGCGCCGCCGGGACGCGGCGGCCGTGCCGGCCGTGACGACGGAGCCGGCGACGAGGAGCAGCACGCCGAGGAAGGCGGTCCGGGCGGCGTCCGCGCCGGTGCTGGCCAGCGGCCGGCTGTCCGTGGCCCGCGGCGCGCCCGGATCGACGGAGCCGGGGCCGGCGGGTCCCGGGTCGACGACGACGGGCGCCCCGGGACCGGGCGTGCCGGTCGGGGGACCGCCCACGGCCGCGACGGTGACGACCACGGTCGCCTCGGCGCAGGCGTCGGAGCCGTCGACCGCGCAGGCGCGGTAGGTGAAGGTGTCCGTACCGGTGAACCCGGCGGCGGGGGTGTACGTCAGGCCGCGGCCCGCGAGGGTCGCCGTGCCGTGCGCGGGGGCGGCTCGGACCTCGGGTGGCAGCACCGTGCCGCGGTCGTTGGCCAGCACGTCGACGGCGACGGCGGTCCCGGTGGTGGTCGACGCCGAGTCGTCGCCGGCCACGGGGTCGACGCGGACGCCGACGAGCCCGGTCGAGCAGAGCGTCGGCTCGCCGTCGTCGCAGGCGACGTAGGCGTAGAGGTCCGTCCCGGCGAAGCCGGCCGGCGGCACGTACCGCGTGCCGGCGGGGTCGGGGGCGGACGTGCCGAGCACGGGGGCGAACACCGTGGTGACCGTGGTCGGGTCGCCGTCGGGGTCCGTCACCTCGACCGGGCCCGCGACGGGGGCGTCGACGGTCGTCGCCAGCGAGGCCAGGAACGCCTGCGGCGCGCGGTTCACGGCGAGCACGTGCACCAGCACGGGCGCGGTCACGCAGTCCGTGGGGTCGCCGACCGCGCACGCCCGGTACTCGAAGGTGTCGTCACCGACGAAGCCGGGGTCCGGGGTGTAGGTCGCGACCCCGGTGGCCGGGTCGACGGAGACGGTGCCGTTGGTCGGCGGGGTGGCGAGCGCAGCGAGCCGGGTGCCGCCGGAGTCGTTGGCGACGACCGGGACGGCCACGGGCTGGTCGCGGCCGGTGCTGGTCTCGTCCGGGGATGCTCGCGGGTGCAGCACCACGGTGGCGGTGCCGCCGCCGGTGCAGCGCTCGGGGACCTGGTTGTCGCAGACCTCGTAGGTGAACGTGTCGGTCCCCGCGAAGTCCTCGGGCGTCAGGTAGGCGAACAGGCCGTCGGGGGTGAGGGCCACAGCACCCGACTGGGCCGGGGAGGTGACGGCGAACCGCACCTGCAGGCCCGGTGCGCCGGGCGCGCCGGTGAGCGCACCGAGCACCGGGACGCCGCCCTCGCCCTCGTACCGGACCGCACCGGCCGTGGGCGGGGGCTGGACGACGGGGACGTCGATCTCGGTGCTGGTGCCGGCCACGTCGTCGGAGGGGTCCGGGTCGGGCGTCGTCGTGGAGACGCGCACCGTGGTGGACAGGAAGCCCGACGCCGGGACCGTGCCGGTGACCGTCAGCGTGCGGGACGCACCGGGGGCGAGGGTGCCGAGGTCCCAGGTGACGGTCCCGCCCGCGACCACGCCTCCCTGGTCGGCGGCGACGTCCGTGAGCTCGCCGCTCGGGGCGGCGGGCAGCGTCTGCACCACCCGCACGCGGGTGGCGGGCGACGGGCCGTCGTTGGTGACCGTGACGGGGTAGCTGATCGTGCTGCCCGGCTGGGCGACGGCCGGGCCCGTGATGCCGACCCGCGCGTCGGCGGAGGCCACCGGCGCCGCGCCCGCGCAGTCCGGGGCCGGGTAGTCGGCCGGTGCGGGCAGGGTGAGGTCGGTGAACGCGACGTTCGCCACGGTGCCGGTGGCGACGTCGAACCCGGTGCCCGGGACGTCCACGGCGATCGGCGCGGTCGCCGAGTCGCCGGTGAAGCGGCCCTGCACGCTCGTCGAGCCCGCGAACACGTACCGCCCGAACCCGGTGACGGCACCGTCGTCGAGCAGCGCGCCCGCGGAGAGTGCCGCAGTGCTCGACTGGCGCCACGTCCCGTTGGTGCTGAACGTCCCGCCGACGACGACCAGGCCGGTGCTGCTCGCCGGGCCGCCGGAGTGGTCGAGCGCACCCCCGACCTCGAGGACGCAGCCGTTCGTCAGCGACCCGGACCCGTTGAGGGTCAGCGCCTGGGCGACCCGGGCGCGTCCGGTGTTGACGAAGGTGCCGTCGATCGTGGCGGAGCCGCCGACGGTCAGCCGCCCGGTGCTGGTGAGCTCCGCGGCCGGGTTGAGGATCAGCCCGCCCGGCAGGTCCAGGGTGCCGTCGTTCACGATCGTCCCGGCGGACGGCACGAACGACGACGTCACGGTCAGGGACGCCCCGGCCGCGTTGCCGAGGGTCGCGGGACCGTTGACGTTCAGACCCTGGAAGGTCGTCGTGCCGCCGTTGTCCAGCACGAACCCGGGCGACACCGACACCCAGGGCAGCTGGGCGGTGCCGCCGGGGTCGACGCGCAGCACCCCGGCCGCGGCGTTGAGGTACGCCGGTGCGAGCACGGCGCCGGCCGCGATGCAGAGGGTCCCGCCGGCGGGCAGCCGCTCGACGCCCGCCGTGAACCGGCCGGTCACCCGGACGACCTCGCCCGGGCTCACCGCGACCGGGGTCCAGCCGCCACCGGCGACCGTCCGGGTCGGCGCCGCGCAGTCGTCCGCCGGAGCGGCGAGCGCGCTCGGCGCCGACGCCGGCGCGACGACCGGGACCACGGCGGCCAGGGCGATCGTGAGCACGGCCAGGACGCGGGCACCGCGTGCGTGTCGTGCGTGCCGCGTCCCGTGCGCCGCCGCCTCGTCCACGGCAGGGGTGGGAGTCATGGTGGCGCTCGTCTCTCGTGGGTGGTCCCGGGGCGTCGGCATCCTGCGGGTGATCCTCTTCTTCGGTGGCGGTGAGCCGTCACACGTCGCGGCGGCGCACCACCACGCAGGTCAGGACGATCCAGGCGGCGGTCCACAGGACGACCGCGACCAGCGCCGCGCCGAAGGTCAGCTGCCCGTCCGGGTGCCCGGGCAGCTCCAGCGGCGTGGACGCCGGACCGGGGATGGTCCGGGCGAACCAGCCGACCACCTCGACCGGGACGGCCTGCAGGAGCGCGGGCAGCACGTACAGGAACCCGAGCGTGGCCGCGAAGGCGCCGATGCTGGACCGGACGACCATCCCCAGGCACATCGCGATGGTGCCCGCCGCGGCCGCGTACAGGGCGGTACCGGCCAGGACGCGCACGACCCCGGGATCGCCGAGGCCCGCCGGCTCCTGCCCGCCGAGAAGCGCGGCACCGACCAGGTAGGAGATCACGTCGGTCACCAGGACCGCGACGAGCAGCGCGGCCGCGACGAGCACCGCCTTGGCGAGCACCACCGGCGTGCGGCGCGGTACCGCGGCGAAGGTGGTCTGCACCGCCCCGCGCTCGTACTCCGCGGTCCCGATGACGGTCCCGAGCTGCAGCGTCAGCAGCAGGGGCACCCAGCTGATCGAGGTCACGCCGGACAGCGCGGCGGCGGTCAGGTCCGCGTGCGCCGCGCCGGCGGTGTCGGTGCTGGCGGCCACGATCGCGGCGATCACCACCGGGAGCAGCACGACCAGGGCGAGCAACCACCGCGTCGAGCGCAGGCCGCGGGCCTTGATCACCTCGGCACGCAGCAGCCCGCCGAAGTCCAGGCGGACGCGGCTCTCGGTCGTCGTGGTCATCGCTGCTCTCCCTGCGTGCGGTACTCCACGGCGTCCTTGGTCAGCTCGAAGAACGCGTCCTCCAGCGAGGCGCGCTGCGGTGTCAGCTCCGCCAGGACCGTGCCGGTCGTGGCGGCGGCCCGGCCCACCTGCTCGCTGTCCAGGCCGGTGACGACCAGGGCCCCGTCCTGCGCGGCCACGGTGCCCCCGGCGGCGGTGACGGCGGCGGTGAGCCCCGACGCCGGTTCCCCGCCGGCGAGCCGCACGCGCACGCTCCGGCCCGTCGCGGCGGCCACGACCTCGTCGATCGGGCCGGCCGCGACCAGCCGGCCGCGGCCGAGCACCACGACGTCGTCGGCGGTCTGGGCCATCTCGCTCATCAGGTGGCTGGACAGCAGCACGGTCGTCCCGCCCGCCGCGAGCCCGCGCACGAGCTGGCGCACCCAGTGCACGCCGTCGGGGTCGAGGCCGTTGACCGGCTCGTCGAGCACCAGGACCCGGGGGCGGCCCAGCAGCGCAGCGGCGATGCCCAGGCGCTGCACCATCCCCAGCGAGTACGTCCCGATCCGGCGGCCCGCCGGCGCGGACATGCCGGTGAGCTCGAGCACCTCCTCCACCCGCCGGGCCGGCAGGTGGTGCGTGGCAGCCAGCGCCTGGAGGTGGTTGCGCCCGGTGCGGCCCGGGTGCACGGCGTGCGCGTCCAGCATCGCGCCGACGGTGGTGAGCGGCGCGGGGTCGTCGACGAACGCCCGGCCCTCGATGCGCACCGTGCCGCTGGTCGGGCGGTGCAGGCCGAGGATCATCCGCATCGTCGTGGACTTGCCGGCTCCGTTCGGGCCCAGCAGTCCCGTGACCCGGCCGCCCGCGGCGGTGAAGGTCAGGTCCGCCACGGCGGCCGTGTCGCCGTACCGCTTGGTGAGCCCCACGACCTCGATCACGGCGTACCTCCCTGCCCGTCGTCGCCACGTAACCGCGCGATCTCCGCCCGGGACCGCTCGACCGCGGGGGTGTCGGCCCCGGCGATCTCGCTGAGGTCGTGCGCCAGATCCAGGGCGGCGGTGAGCACGTGCTTCGCGGCGACCCACGGCAGCACCCGCGCCCACAGCGCGAGCACCGCCAGGCCGACCGCCGCGTACGGCACGGACCGGCGGTCCAGCCCGCACCACCGGTGCTCGACCGGCACCCGTGCCGGCTGGATCTGGACCGTCGTCATCGTTCCCCCTGCTCCTGGCTGCGTGTCCTGGACCTGCGTGGTGCCGAGCTGCGTGCGGTGGAGCGGCGAGGCGTTCTGCTGCCTGTGGAGGGGCTGTGCGCCACGCGCATCATCCACGAGCCACGGTGATCCCGCAGAGCGACGGCTTCCGCGCCGCGGGAGCCGTCCGCCCTGGTCCGCGTCGTGGTGGCCCCCGAGAGCCGCGGGTGCCCGTCGTGCACGCCCGGGCCGGTCGATCGTCATGGATCCAGCACATACCCGGGGGCGGGGGCCCTCCCAGCCACCATCGTCCCGGACAAGGTGCGACCGAAGTCGCAGCAGAGTCCCGTGCCGGCGGCCCGCCAGCGGCCACCGCGGGCACCGCAGGCGCTCGTCCGCGTCCGTGCCCGCATCACCGGACCGGACGCCGCACGGGACCTCCGTCGGCCTTCCGGCCGACGGACCGCCGGACCTGGGTCGGATCCCGGTCCCGGGCTCCGGGCGGGACCGTGGCGCCGACCCTCGACGATCGGATGCCCCATGCCTCGCTCCCGCTCCACGCGGATCGCCCTCGACCTGCTCGCGGCGCTCTGCCTGCTGGGCACCGTCACCCTGGTGCTCGCCCCGGGCGTGCGGTCCCCGCTCGTCCCGCTCCCTCCGGCGCTGGTCGGGGTGGTCGCGTTCGTCCTGGCGCGGACGTCGGCGTCGTGAGCGTGTCGTGGCGGAGGGCGCTGCGGTCTGCTGCGGTGCTCGGCGGCATCTGGGTCGCGGGGTCGGCGGGCTACGGGGCCGTCGCGCCGCCGGCGGTCGTCGTCGTGGACTGCGGCCGCGCCGCCGGGTGCCGGGCGTCCGAGGACCCGGGTGACCTCATGACCATCGCCGCTGCCGGGGCGCCGGGTGCCGTCGTCGTGGCGGTCGCCGACCTGGCCCGTCGCCGCCGCGGGTGTGTCAGGACACCGGCTCGCTGAGGCGGCCCGAGTCCGTGGGGACGGCGAGCAGCCCCCGGCCGCAGGGGCGACCGGGGGCTGCTCTGGTGCCGGTCGCGCGGGGGCGGCGAGACCGGCGGCTGGTGGGGATCAGCGGGCGCTCCTGGCCCCGAGGAGGAGGAGCGCGCCTGCCGCGGTCAGCGCGACGCCCACGGCCGCCACGGGTGCGACCGACGCCCCTGTCAGCGCGAGGCGGGGGGCCGCGTGCTCGGCGGCCGTGCGGTGCTGCGGCGTCGCCGCCGTGACCGCGCCGGCGGCGTGGGCGGTGACCGGCCCGGACCCCGGGACGCGCGGAGCGTCGGGGGCGTGCGTCGGCGCGGTCGTGGTGGACGCCCCGGTGCCGGCCGCCACGCGGCGCGGCGTCACCGTACCCGTGGGCGGCTCGACCGTCGGCGGCACGACCTGGGCGGGCGGCACGACCTCGGCGGGCGGCACCACCTCGGTCGGCGGGACGACGTCCCTCGGCGGGACCTGGTCGGTCGGGGGGACCAGGTCACCGGGCGGGACGACCTCGGTCGGCGGCACGACCTCGGTCGTCGTCACCGCCGGGTCCACGCAGACGGTGACGGCGAGGTACCCGGCGAGGAACACCTCGCCGCCCAGCCGGCCGCCGACCACCTCGCCGGCGTGGGTGCTCTCGTCCGCCGAGGTGGTCGTCAGGCTCCGCACCCGCGCGGTGCCGCCCTCGACCCACACCTGGTCGCGGTGCCGCACCAGGGTCACACCGGTGTCGCCGATCGGCACGGACACCTGCCCGTCGTCCCGGCCGAGGGCCTCGGCGGACACCTGGGTGCACCCGTCGTCGGGCTCGGCGGCGCCCGCCAGCGCGGCGGCGCCCGGCAGCAGCGCGAGCGCCGCGCCGGTGACGAGCAGCGCCCGCGCGACGCCGCGGGTCGCGGGGGAGGTGCTGCGGACGGGGTGGGTGCCGGTCGAGGTGGTCATGAGACGAGCGTGGTCCTGCGCCCGCAGGACCCGGATCGCACCGCCGTCCGCCGCTCGCTGCGACTTTCGTCGCAGCGAGGTCAGCCCTCGGCGTCGCGCACGAGCAGGGCGACCTGCACGCGGTTGTCGAGCCCGAGCTTGTCGAACAGGTGCCCGATGTGCGTCTTCACCGTGCCGACGCTCATGTAGAGCTCGGCGGCGATGTCCGCGTTCGACAGCCCGCGTGCCACGGCGCGCGCGACCTCGAGCTCCCGCTCGGTCAGCGCCGTCAGCCGCCCGCGCGCGTCGGCGGTCGCCACCCGGTCCGGTCCGCTGCCGACCGCGCGGATCAGCTGGGCGGTGACCGACGGGGACAGGATCGGCCGGCCCGCGGCGGCCGCCCGCACCGCCGCGACGAGGTCGGGCGGGGACGTGTTCTTCAGCAGGAACCCGGTCGCGCCGTCCTGCAGCGCCGTCAGCACCATGTCGTCGGTGTCGAACGTCGTGAGCACGACGACGGCGAGGCCCGGGCGGTCCTGCCGGATCCGGCGCAGCGCCGCCAGGCCGTCCATCCGCGGCATCCGGATGTCCATCAGGACGACGTCCGGCTCCGTGCGGGCGACCAGACGCACTGCCTCCTCGCCGTCCTGCGCCTCGCCGACCACCTCGACCGCCGGGTCCGCGCCGAGCACCAGGCGCAGACCGGTCCGCACGAGCTCCTCGTCGTCCGCCAGCAGCACCCGGATCGGGGTCTCAGCCATCCTGCTCCTCCTCGTCCCAGGGCAGCACGGCGCGCAGCCGGTACCCGCCGTCGTCGTCCGGCCCGTGGTCCAGCCGCCCACCGGCCAGGCGGACCCGCTCGGCCACGCCGACCAGCCCGGTGCCGGACCCCTCGACGCCGGCCGGCGGACGCGTCGGGGCACCGCTGCGCACCTCGACGGTCAGCAGACCGCCGGGGCCGCCGCCGACCGCCACCCGCGCCGGCGCGCCCGGGGCGTGCTTGCGGGCGTTCGTCAGCCCCTCCTGCACGATCCGGTACGCGTCCCGCCCGAGCGGCGCCGGGAGGAGCCCGAGCGCCGACCGGGTCGCGTCGGGGATCGTCACGTCGACCGGGACCCCGCCCGCGGCCGAGGCCTCGGCGACCAGCTCGTCCAGTGCGCGGAGCGTGGGTTGCGGCGCCTCGGGCGTACCGTCGCCCGACCCGGCCCGCAGCACCCCCAGCACCTGCCGCAGCTCCGCCAGCGCCAGGTTGGCGTTGTCCCGCACCACCGCGGCGGTCGCGGCCCGCTCCGCCTCAGGGACGTCCGACCGGAACGCGAGCGCCCCCGCGTGCAGGGCCACCAGCGAGATGCGGTGCGCGAGCACGTCGTGCATCTCGCGGGCGATCCGGGTCCGCTCCGCCACCTGCGCCTGCTCGACGCGGGCGGCCTGCGCCTGCTCCGCCGCCTGACGCTCCCGTTCCGCCGAGGCCGCGCGTTCCCGCAGGGCCGCCAGCAGGTCGCGCCGGCTGCCGAGGTACGCGCCCGCCGCGGCGAGCGCCGAGTAGACGGCCACGACCAGCGCGCTCCGCCCCCAGACGAGGTCGGTCCGCCCGGCCAGCAGGTCGTCCCCGACCGTGACGGCGACGAGCAGCAGCCCCACCCCGATCACCGACCGCCACCGCCGCCGGGTCGCCAGGGACACGATCGCCACCAGCGTGGCGCCGAACACGGACGAGGCGACTGCCGACGCCAGCACGACGAGCACCGCGACGGCGACCGGGTGCCGGCGGCGCAGGGCCAGCAGCGCGACCGCACCGACACCCGCGGCGGCGTCGGCCGCCCAGTGCAGCGCCGGCTCGGCGGGGGACTGCGTGACGGTCGCCGCGAGCGCGAGCGCACCGAGCGTGGCCGCCACGGCGAGCGGCAGCACCGCCGCGCGCGTCGGCTCCCTGGTCACGGGGCCAGCGTAAGGCGGCCGCGAGCGGGACACGTGGCCGGTCGACCACACCTCGGGGCAGCCACCGCGTGCAGCGTCGTCGTGACAGGAACCGGGGCTTGGTCGACGCGGGGCGGAGATCACCCGGTGACCTCCGCTCAGTCGGCGATGGTCGCGATCAGCGCGCCCGGAACACGAGGCCGGCGCCCTGCGCGCGGGGCCTCCTGGCTCGGTTCGGGCCGCCCCCGGTCAGCCCGCGACGACGAGGGCGCGGAGCGCCGCCTGGGCCGAGGCGACGTGCTCGGTCAGCCCGGGCGTGCCGTCGTCGGTCGCGACCCAGGCGGCGAACCCGGTCCCGAAGGTGGTGACGACCGACTCAGCGGCGAGGGACGCGGTCGGCTCGGTCACGCCGCGCTCGCGCAGGGCCTCGGCGACCGCCGACCGCAGCTGCGCCATCTTGAGCAGCTCGCGCTCCTGCAGGCTCGGGTTGGCCGCGACGACCGAAGCGCGGGTCCGGGCGTGCTCGTACCGGTCCGCGAGGGCGGCGCAGCCGCGCAGCATGCCGTGCTCGGCCACCGCCAGGGGGCCGAGGTCGTCGGGGGCCTCCCGGACGCCCTCGACGGTCAGCCGCTCGAGCGTGTGCGAGCCGTCGAACAGCACCTCGCGCTTGTCCGCGAAGTGCCGGAAGTAGGTCCGCTCGGTGACGCCGGCGCGCTCGGCGATGTCCTGGACCGTCGTCTGCTCGTACCCGCGCTCGGCGTAGAGCGCGAGCGCGGCCTGCGCCATCCGCCCGCGCGCGTCCGGCTCCCAGCGTCCCATGGCGATCAGTGTAGTGATGACAGCCGCTGACATCTGACGTATCGTCTTTGATGTCAGCAACTGACATTACCATCGCACCCGGTCTGCCGGGGTGCGCCTTCAGGAGGGCTTCCCATGCGCGTGTTCGTCACCGGTGCATCCGGCTTCATCGGCTCGGCCGTCGTGCCCGAGCTGCTCGGCGCGGGGCACGACGTCGTCGGCCTCGCCCGGTCCGAGGCCTCCGCCGCGGCGCTCGCGGCGAGCGGGGCCGCCGTCCGGCGCGGGGACCTCGACGACCTCGGCTCGCTGCGCGCCGGGGCCGAGGACGCCGACGCGGTCGTGCACCTCGCGTTCAAGCACGACTTCACCGACTACGCGGGCGCCGGCCGCACCGAGCGCGCAGCCGTCGAGGCGTTCGGCGACGTCCTGGCGGGCTCCGGTCGGCCGCTGCTGCTCGCCGCCGGGATCGCCGGGGTCGCGCCCGGGCGTGTCCTGACGGAGGACCAGCGGTCGCCCGACGCGGGACCCGACGCCCCGCGCGGCGCCAGCGAGGCCCTCGCGCTCGGGCTCGCCGACCGCGGCGTGCGCCCGGTCGCGCTGCGGTTCGCGCCGACCGTGCACGGCACCGGGGACCGCGGGTTCGTCGCCCGGCTGGTGGAGGTCGCCCGCGAGCGCGGGTTCTCCGCCCACGTCGGTGCCGGTGCCAACCGGTGGCCCGCCGTGCACCGCTCCGACGTCGGACGGCTCGTCGCGCTCGCGCTGGAGAAGGCCGAGGCCGGCACGGCCGTGCACGGGGTCGCCGAGGAGGGGGTGCCCACGCGGGACGTCGCTGCGGCGATCGGCGCCGCGCTCGGCGTTCCGGTGCGCTCCGTCGATCCCGCCGACGCGGCTGCGCACTTCGGCTGGATCGGCGGGCTGTTCGCCCTCGACGCGCCGGCGTCCAGCGCGCTCACCCGCGAGCGACTCGGCTGGGAGCCGACCGGGCCGACGCTCCTGGAGGACATCGCGGCGGGGGCGTACCTGCCGGCGACCTGACGCGGGGCGCCCGAGGGGCGGACCGTTCCGGCCGGCGGCGCGCCGCCGTGCGCGCCGGCCGGCCGGTCAGCCCGCGATCCGCCCGTACTCCTCGACGAGGCCGACGAACTCCGTGCGCAACCCGTAGGGGTCCTCCCCGAGCGCGGCTCGGGCGCGGTCGCGGGCGCGGGCCGGGTCCGCTCCGTCGGCGTACTCGGACCCGCTCGCCACCAGGCCGAACTCCGCGACGGCGGAGGCGAACCTGAAGTCGCTGGTGGGGGAGCGCGTGTACGTGTCCGCTCCGGCAGGGACGACGACCTCCGTGCTCTCCGTCGCTCCGGGGTCCTTGTAGCGGACGTGCACCGTCAGGAAGTCGCTGGAGCCCGCCGTCGCGCGGTCCTGGTAGTCGAGGTCGTCGTCACCGTCGGCACCGTCCTCGTCGTCCGCCGGCACCAGCTCGTAGAACGCCGTGACCGAGTGCCCGGCGCCGACGTCTCCGGCGTCCTCGGCGTCGTCGTCGAACTCCTCGTCCTCCAGGCGGCGGTTGTCGTAGCCCAGCAGCCGGTACCGCGAGACGGACGCGGGATTGAGCTCGACCTGGATCTTGAGGTCCTGGGCGACGACGGACATCGTGGAGTCGAACTCGTCGACGAGGACCTTGCGCGCCTCGTCGATGGTGTCGATGTAGGCGTAGTTGCCGTTCCCGTGGTCGGCGATCGCCTCCATCGTGCTGTCCTTGAGGTTGCCCATGCCGAACCCGAGGACCGAGATGTGCACACCGGTGGCGGCGTGCTCCTCGATCAGCCCCGTCAGCTGCTCGGGGGTCGACGGCCCGACGTTGAAGTCCCCGTCGGTCGCCAGGACGACCCGGTTGTTCCCGCCCTCGATGAAGTTCTCGGCCGCGAGCTCGTACGCGGTCTGCAGGCCCGCGGCCCCTCCGGTCGACCCCCCGGCGCGCAGCTCGCGCAGGATCCGCACGAGCTCGTCGCGCTCGCTCCCCGGCACCGAGTCCGCCAGCACCGCGTCGCTGCCGGCGTACGTCACGATCGAGACGGTGTCGTCCTCGTCGAGCTGCTTCACCAGGAGCCCGAACGACTCGGCGAGCAGCGGCAGCTTGTTCGGCTCGTCCATCGACCCGGACACGTCGAGCAGGAAGACGATGTTGTTGCCCCGGCTGGTCGGCACGGCGTCCGTCGCCTGCACGCCGATCATCGCGAGCTGGTGCTCCGGCGCCCACGGCGCGTCGGCGACCTGCGTCGTCACGGTGAACGGGTCGGCCGCGTCCGGCTCGGGGGCCGGGTAGTCGTAGTCGAAGTAGTTGACCAGCTCCTCGATCCGCACGCCCTCCGGCTCGACCCCCTGCGTCAGCTGCCGGCGCATGTTGCTGTAGGACGCGGTGTCGACGTCGGAGGCGAACGTCGACAGCGGGCTGGTCGTCACCTCCTGGAACGGCTGCTCCGGGGAGTCGTCGTACTCCTCCTGCGGCGTGGTCGGGACGTCCCGCCACTCCTCGGGGGCGAGGGCGTCGTGCTGCGCCACCTCCTGCCCGTAGGAGGCGTCGCTCGACCCGCCCGCTCCGCAGGCACCGAGCGCCCCCAGCACCGCCAGCACGGCCGCCGCGGCGACCGCACGCTCCCGTGCGCGCCCCCAGGACCCGGGACGAGCATCCGTCGACCACCGACCGCGCATGTGAGCCTCCATCGTCTGAGGACTGCATGCTCGCGGGTCCGTGACCTGCGGGAACAGCACGGGACGGTCACGCGACCGTACCGGTCTGGTCACGGGGGCCGGCCGGCGACACCGCGGGGGAGGGCGCTCCGGCTACAGCCGCTTCTCGAGCAGCACGACGTCGAGCCAGGACCCGGCGAGCGGACCGTGGCGCATGAACCCGAGCCGCTCACGGGTCCCGACCACCCGGAACCCGGCTGCCGCGTGCAGGGCGAGGCTGGCGGTGTTCTGCGGGAAGACGCCCGACTGGACGGTCCAGACCCCGCCGTCCCGGGCGGAGGCGAAGAGCCCCTGGAGGAGGGTCCGGCCGACGCCCCGGCCGTGCGCCGACGGGTCCACGTAGATCGAGTGCTCGACCACGCCGGAGTACACGCACCGCCCCGAGACCGGGGACACGGCGACCCAGCCGAGCACCGCGTCGCCCTCGCCGAGCGCGACCAGGCGGTGCTCGGGGAGGTGACCGGCGTCGAACTCCGCCCAGCCCGGCACGTCGGACTCGAACGTCGCCAGCCCCGAGTCGATGCCGTGCCGGTAGATGCGCAGGACGGCCTCGGCGTGCGCCTCGGTCATCGGGGCGACCCGCACGTCCGTGCCCGTCGCCGTCACGCGGTCGCCGGTCCCGCCAGGTGCTCCCCGAGGTGCCGGGTGAGCTGCTCCACGGCGCTCGGGACGATCGTGTAGTACGCCCAGACCCCCCGCTTCTCGCGGATCACGAACCCGGCCTCGGTCAGCACCTTGAGGTGGTGGGACACGGTGGGCTGGGACAGCCCGACGGGCTCGGTGAGATCGCAGACGCACGCCTCGCCGCCCTCGTGCGCGGCGATGATCGACAGCAGCCGGAGGCGGGCGGGGTCGGCCAGCGCCTTGAGCGTGCGGGCGGTCCGGTCGGCGTCCTCCGGGGACATCGTGGTGCCGGTGACGGGGCTGCAGCAGGTGGTCGACGCCGCGGTGCCGACGGGGAGCAGGTCCAGGGCCATGACCACATCCTCGCGCAGACATCGACCGTTGTCGATGTTGACAGCCGCCGATGCCTGCTGCCAGTCTCATCGCATCGACGGTGATCGATCCCTTGGAGGAGTCATGGTGCAGGACATCCGTGAGCAGGTCCGGTCCCGGTACGCGCAGGCGGCGGTGCAGGGCAGCGGTGACGCCGGCTGCTGCGGCGGCGGTGGCGGCTGCGGCCCGCAGGACCTGGTGGTCGACGCGCGGTTCGGCGCCACGCTGTACGGCGCCGAGGACGCGGCTGCGGTACCCGCGGAGGCGCTGGCCGCCTCGCTCGGGTGCGGCAACCCGCTGATGGTCGCGGAGCTGCGGGAGGGCGAGCGCGTCCTGGACCTGGGATCGGGCGGCGGGATCGACGTGCTGCTCTCGGCCCGTCGGGTCGGCGGCACCGGCTTCGCGTACGGGGTGGACATGACCGAGGAGATGCTCGACCTCGCCCGCGCGAACGCCGCGAGGGCCGGCGCGGTCAACGTCGAGTTCCGTCAGGGCACGATCGAGGACCTGCCGCTGGACGACGCCACCGTGGACGTCGTGATCTCCAACTGCGTGGTCAACCTGTCGACCGACAAGCCCGCGGTGCTCTCCGAGGCGTTCCGGGTGCTGATGCCCGGTGGCCGCGTCGGCATCTCCGACGTCGTGGCGGAGGACGACCTGACGCCGGAGCAGCGCAGCGAGCGCGGCTCGTACGTCGGCTGCATCGCCGGAGCGCTGTCCCGCAGCGAGTACCTCGACGGGCTGGCGGCGGCGGGGTTCGTCGACGCCGAGGTCCGGTTCACGCACCCCGTCGCCGACGGGATGCACGGCGCGATCGTCCGCGCCCGCAAGCCGGCCGCCGAGGAGGAGTGATGGACGCCAGGTGTAACCCGCACGCGGCACCGGCCTGCTGCCCCGCCTGATCCGCGCGCCGCAGCGGCACCCGCCGCGCGGCGAGCCGGCACCGAGCAGGGCCGCAGCGAGCGCGAGCGGGCCGCGACGGTCGCGCCGGCGGCCGCACCGGGGTCCCGCAGGCCCGGTCCCTATGCTGGCGACGTGGCGCTCACCGAGCTCGTCCCGGTTCCCGGCGGCACGTTCCGCATGGGGTCCGACGCCGGCTATCCCGAGGAGGGACCGGCGCACGACCGCCTCGTCGCGCCGTTCGCGATCGAGCGGCACCCCGTCACCAACGCGCAGTTCGCCGCGTTCGTGGCGGACACCGGGCACGTGACCCTGGCCGAGCGCGACCCCGACCCGGCGGACTTCCCGGACGCCGACCCGGCCGACCTCGTCGCGGGATCGGTGGTGTTCACCCCGACGTCCGGGCCGGTCGACCTGGGCGACTGGCGCCAGTGGTGGCGCTGGCAGCCGGGTGCCTCCTGGCGGGACCCGCGGGGCCCGGGGTCCGGAGTCGAGGAGCTGCCCGACCACCCCGTGGTGCACGTCGCCTACGAGGACGCCGCGGCGTACGCCGCGTGGGCGGGGCGGCGGCTGCCGACCGAGGCCGAGTGGGAGCGCGCGGCGCGCGGCGGGCTGGAGGCCGCGACGTACGCCTGGGGCTCCGAGCCGGCGCCCGGCGGGCAGCGCATGGCCAACACCTGGCTCGGCGCGTTCCCGTACCGGTCGGAGGGGTGGGGCGGGACGTCCCCCGTCGGCGCCTACCCGGCGAACGGGTACGGGCTCCTCGACATGATCGGCAACGTCTGGGAGCGCACGTCCGACGTGTTCACCCCCCGGCACGTCCCTCCGCTCGCCGTCGGGGGCGTGGAGCGCGGGCGGCGCCCGGACCTGCTGTCGTCGACGACGTCCCCCCGGGTGGTGCGGGTGACCAAGGGCGGCTCGCACCTGTGCGCCCCGGAGTACTGCCTCCGGTACCGGCCCGCGGCGCGGTCGCCGCAGAGCGACGACAGCGCCACGTCGCACCTCGGGTTCCGGTGCGCGGCGGACGACCCCGCCGCCGGGTGACGGCACCGCACCGGGGCTGCGGAGTGCGTCTCACCCCGGTGGCGCGTCCCCGTCACGGCCGCGGGGCCGCTGCGCCACCGCGACGAGGCCGGCGCCCAGGAGCACGAGCGCGAGGAGCGCGAGCGGCAGCGCGTCCACGCCCGAGAAGGCCAGGACCTCGCCGGAGGTCCCGCGGTCGTCACCGCCACCTCCGGGGGCGGGCGACGCCGCGTCCCCGACCGCGGTCCACACGCCCTGGGCGTCGTTGTCGGTGGCCGTGGCGTCGGTGTCGGTGCCGATCGTGGGCACGACGAGCGGGCCGAGCGGCTCGACGACCGCGTCCACGACGCCGTCCCCGTCCAGGTCGGCGTCCGGTGCCGGCGCCACGTAGGCCACGTTCCGCACCGTCGACCCGCCCGGTGGTGCGGCGACCATCCGCACGGTGACGGTCAGCGGCGGGCCGGCACCGTCGAGCGGCAGGTCGACCGTGGCCGTGGCGGTGGCCCCCTCGACGACGTAGCCGGCACCCGTCATCGCGACCAGCTCGACCCCGTCGGGGAGCAGCTGGGTGATCGTCCACCCGGCGGGCGCCACGCGTGGGCCGGCGTTCCGGGGCGCGAGGGTCCAGCTCACCAGGTCGCCCGGTCGGACCGGACCGGTGTCGAGGGCCTCGGTGAGGGACAGGTCGATGCACGTCATCGGGTACAGGACGGGTGCCTCGGTGAGCTCGAGCACCTCCGCGCCGCCGCCGTCGTAGGACGGAGCGCCGTCGAGCAGACCGGTCGGCCCGCACGCCGAGCCCCAGTCGTTCGGGTCGTCGTGGTCGCGGGCGTCCACCGCGACCGGTCCGCCGCCCGGGAGCGCCCGCGTGGCCGGGGCGGTGTCGTCGCCCACGACGGCGTTCGGGAAGGTGCGGACGGCCGTGGTGCCCCGGGGAAAGGTGTTGCCCGTGACCAGCACGTCGTCGCGCAGCGTGCGGCGGGCGGCCGTCGCGTCGCCCGGGTCCGCCGTCCCCACCTGGAGCCACGTCCCGCCGCCGGTGAAGACGTTGCCGGCGATCACGACGTCGGAGGACGAGGACGACCCGGGGTCGGCCCCGTCGGCCCACAGCGGTGCGACCGTGATCGCGGCGGCGCCGGGGCTGCCGGTCTGCTCGACGGCGTTGTCCGCGACCAGCAGGCCGTGCGCGGGGCCCGCGGTCACGAAGTCCTGCTGCCCGCTGACGGTGTTGCGCTCGATCCGCACGCGGGTGGTGCCCTGCAGCACCTGGATGCCCGCGTCGTTCCCGGCCATGACGGTGTCGTGCACCGCGATGTCGTGGCTGATGCCGTCGTCGGGGTCGGTGACGACGAGCAGCCCGACCGCCGAGACCCCGGTGAACGTCGTCGCGCTGATGTCCAGGTTCGCGACGCTGCGGCCGTAGAAGCCGTACTCGACCACGCCCGCGACCGACGCGTCGGTCACGTCCGAGCCGTCGGTGCCGGAGTAGAAGAACCCGTACGAGCCGGCGTCGATCGAGGCGCGGTCGACGTCGACGTCCTGCGACCCGTACGCGCGCAGGATCGCCGCGCCGGTGACCGACGTCGGGCCCGCGCGGCCGGTCACCTCGACGTCCTGGGCGCGGACGCCCACGGACAGGTGGATGACCAGCGCGGCACCGGTGAGCTCGGCCGTGACCCGGGAGATCGTGGCGTTCCGCACCCCGAGCAGGTAGACGCCGCTGGAGGCGCCCGGTGCGCCGTCGACCACGAGGTCGGAGATCGCGATGTCGACCCGGTCCGAGACCGGGTCGACGGTGGACTGCGAGCCGATGGCGTACAGGAAGCCGGTGGCGGTCACGTCCGCGACGGTGACGCGGCCGGCGTTCACCAGGTTGATGCCGGTCCCCGCCGGCCCCCAGGTGCCGTTGTCCAGCACCGCGCCGGTGACGACCGCACCCTGGGTCGAGCCGAGGGTGATCCCGCCGAAGGCCGTGATCCGGGGACGGGTGATCGTGGGCCCGGTCCCCGTGTTGGTCGCGTGGGTGGTGATGCCGTACATCGCGCCCGCGATCGTGGGCCGGTCGATCACCACCCCGCTCGCGAGCAGGACGAGGACGCCGGTGGACTGGGCGGCGCCGGCCAGCGTGATCACCGCGTCGGTGACCCGCGCGCCGGTCGTGGCCCCGAGCGCGATCCCCTCGCGGCTGCTGCCGTCGACGACGACGCCGGTGATCGCCGGCCCGGCGCCGGTCGCCGTCGGCGCGCTGCCGATGCCGCGGGCGAAGCCCCGCACGGTGACCGCGTCGACGACCGCTCCGGTCGACCGGGCCAGGTCCACGCCGGTGCCGGCACCCGCCGGCCCGGTGACCTCGACGCCGCGCACCTGCGGCGCGGTCGCGGTGCCGAGCGAGAGACCGGAGGTGGTGGCCGCGATGCTGCCGCCGTCCACGACGATGCCGCTCGCGGTGGACGCGGCGGTGGCGGTGACCCCCGTGCTCACGCCGGTGATCGCGGCGTCGGCGAGCGTGGCGGCGCCCGTCGTCAGGTTGACGCCGTACGACGAGGCCTGCCCCGCGCCGTCCACGTCCAGCCCGTCGAGGACGACGCCGGTCACGCCTGCCCCGAGCTGCACCCCCGTGGGCCGCAGCACCGGGGTCGGGTTGCGGATCGTGAGGCCGGACAGCACCGCTCCCGACGTCGTGACGGTGACGACCGCGCCCGTGCTCGCGGCACCGACGACGACGTCGTCCGCCAGGGCCAGGCCGCCGCCGGTCACGGTGATCCGGGTGTAGAGCACCGACGGGGCGCTGCTGGCGAGCGTCACGGCTCGCGGGACCGTGATCGCGCCCGTGAACGCGTAGCCGCCGGGGTCGAACGACACCGTGCCGCCCGCCGGGGCGGAGGTCACGGCCGCCTGGAGCGTCAGCAGCGCGTCGTCGGCCGGGCGCTGGTCCGGAGTGCCGGCCCACGCGATCGGCACGGTGTTCGCGTCCGGCACGATGGCGGGCGAGGCAAGCGGGGGCATCGCGACGACGCTGTCGTCGGGGACCGGTGGTGGCTGCTCGAGGCCGGGCGGCGTCGTCGGGTCCGCGGGGGGTGGCGGGTCACCGGTGTCGGTGGTGTCCGGCGGCGACGCCGCCACGGCTGGAGGCGCGATCGGCAGGACGACGGCACCGGCCAGGAGCGCGGCGATGCCGAGCACGGCGGTGCCTCTCCGCATCGGGGCCCCCTGCCGCCGGCGTGGTCCAGGACTGCCGACGATGCCACCGCGTGCCGCACGGCTCCTCACCCGCGCGGCATGATCAGCCCATGACGCTCACCACCTTCCTCCTCGCACGGATCGCCGAGGACGAGCGCACGGCCGAGCGCGCGCTGACCGATGCCGGGCGCAGCCCCCGGCAGCACGTCCCCGGTCGGCAGGTCGACGCGGGCCCGGCCCTGGCGGAGCTCGCCGACCCGGCGCGGGTGCTGGTCGAGTGCCGGGTCAAGCGGCAGGTCGTGGTCCTCGCCGACGAGGCGACCGGCCTCGACCAGACGGTCGACATGGAGCGCGAGGCGGACTCGCGCCACGACAGCGGGATCCACTACGTCGGCGACCGCATCCTGCGGGCGATGGCCTCGGTGTACGCGGGCCACCCGGAGTTCGACCCGGCGTGGGCAGCGTGACCTCGCTCCTCCACCGGGCGGCGTAGAGTGAGAAGCAGCCCGGTGTCGAGGGCCTCTTCGTGAGGTGACGACCCGGATCCAGCATCGGAGGGCGTCATGCCCGTCCAGAACGCTCCGGAATCCTCGTCACCTCGCGGCCGTGAATCTCACGGTGGCGGCCGCGCCCGCAGCTCGGGCACCCGGGCCAGCGCGGCATGGTTCGGCATCTGCGTCGGCGTGCTGCTGCTCATCGCGCTGGTCGTGTTCATGCTGCAGAACACCGGCCCGGTGGCGGTCTCGTTCCTCGGGATGAGCGGGACGGCGCCCTTGGCGCTCGCCCTCCTCATCTCCGGACTCGCCGTCGGGCTGGTCGTGCTGATGTCGGGGGCCCTGCGCATCGGGCAGCTCCGGCGACGGATGAGCAGCGGCTCGACCGCGGCGCGACGATGAGCGCCCGGTCCGCCCGCGGCGCCGCCGTCGACGGCGGCGAGGAGCAGCTGCGGCTGACGTCGGTGCTGTCGGGCGGGCTGCCCGCGACGCTCGGCACCCCGGACGCCCCGACGCTCTACACGGTGCCCGCCGTGTTCTCGCGCCAGGTGAGCGGCGCTGAGCGGCTGGCGATCCAGGCGCCCGAGAGCGTGCGGCGGCTCGCGGACGCCGGGTACCCGAGGGTCACGCTCGACGTGGCCGACCGGCGTCTGCTCATCGGCAGCACCAACCTGGACCAGCTGCGCGGCGGGTTGGCGCACGAGCTCGCCGAGCTGCTGCGCGACATCGACCGCACGCTCGCGGACCAGCGCGAACGGCGTGAGGCCGAGGCGCTCGTCGCGCGGTCCACGGAGGCCGACCGGGCCGCGGACGTCCAGGACCTCGTCGACGAGATCCGGTTCGCGTGATCCCGAGCGGCGCGACGGGGCGGGGTGGTGGCACCGGCGGGTCGGACGACGGCGGCGACCTGCACCCGAGGCTGCGGGCGTGGGCCCGGGGGCTCTTCCCGCTGGAGGCCGCGACCGAGCTGCTGATCCGTGCGGGCTTCGCGCGTGCCCAGGACCCGTGGGTCCGGCGGGAGCCGTCCGACGCGAACCCGTCCGACGCGGTGTGGATCGACTTCGCGGCCGTGTCGGCGTTCGTCGAGCCGATGTCCGCGGGGGAGCGGCGGGTGCTGCTGTTCGCCGCCTCGCTGTCCGGCGTCGACGACGCTCCCGCGATCCGGCTCGGGGAGATGATGTCGGTCGAGCCGCGCCGGCTCGCGCTCCTGGTCGCTGCGCTCGCCCACGCCGGGGGACGGCGCGACGTGTGGTGGACGGCGCCCGCGGCCCCCTCCTGACGGCCATCAGAGCGCGGCGATCCCGTCTCCGAGCATCTTCGCGCCGATCACGAGCAGCAGGACCGCCATGATGGCCGCGTTGTTCTGCACCATCCAGGTCTTCAGGTCGTCCAGCAGCCCGGCCGCCCGCGGCCCGGTCGCGAGGTAGACCACGAGCGGGGTGGCGACGCCGAGCGACGCCACGACCACGAAGACCCCCAGCGCGACGAGCCGGCCGGCGGTGTCGGTGGTCGCCGCGGCGATCGACGCGGCACCCGACACCACGAGCAGGAAGTTCTTCGGGTTCACGACGCCGAGCAGGACGGCCAGCCCGAACGCCTTCACCGGGGTGAACGACTCGATCGCCTGCATCCACCCGGGGACCGGCGGCACCGCCCCGCCGCGGGGACGTCCCCGCCAGCTCCGCACCGCCACCAGCAGGAGCAGGACGCCCAGCAGGAGCTTCACGACCGCCAGCCACGTCGGGGTCCCGTCGGCGTCGCCGGACACCGCACCCGCCAGCAGCACCACGACGGTGCCGAGCGCCGCGATCCCGAGGACCCAGCCGAGCAGGAACCCGGCCGCGTTCGAGCGGGCACGCGGCGTGACGAGCATCAGCACGACCGCGACGACCGGCATCGGGCTGACCAGCACGCCGACGGCGACGGGCAGCGACTGGCCGATCGCCTCACCCACGGTCGAGGACCCGGTGGCCGGGCGTCAGACGTTCTCGTCGAAGGCGGCCCGGAGCCTCTGCTCCTCGTCCTCGGACAGGTTGGTGTGGATCAGCTCGCCGTGGACGCCCTGCTCCTTGAGCGCGTCGATGACGCGGTCGGTCACGGCGCCGGACGACAGCACGAACAGCGCCGAGGTGCCGGGCGTGACCTTGCTGCGGACTGAGTCGATGAAGTCGTCGTCGATGCCGACGTCGGTGAGCGCCCCGCCCAGGGCACCGGCGGCCGCGCCGATCGCGGCGCCCAGGAGCGGCACGAAGAACAGCAGGCCGAACAGCATCCCCCAGAACGTCCCGCCGAGGGCACCCGCAGCGGTGAGGTTGTTCGCCTGCCGGGTCTTCGGCTTCTTGCGGTCCGGCTCCCACGACACCGTGGCGGCGTCGTGCACCTGGATGAGCTCCTGCTTCTGCAGCGCGAGCAGGGCCTGCTCGGCCTGGTCCGCGCCGCCGGGGGTCTCGAACTTCCACGCGCTGAGTGTCGCCATCGTCGTCTCCTCGTCACCGGTCCGTCCGTGCCTGGTCAGCGTCGCCGCCGGGACGCCGGGCCACCTCACCCGGACGAGGTGACTGCGACCCCGTCGGCGGCGCGCGGTCCGGGCGGCGCGCTCGTCCCTCACGGGTGAGGCGCGGTCCGGGGGTGCGGGAGACGGTCGGACCGGCGGGCCGGCCGGCTGGCCGACGATGACCGCGAGGGGTGCGACATGGAGCACGACGGGCTGCACGACCTGGCGACGGAGGGATACGTGTACGCGTTCCCGCTGGTCTTCGACCTGGACCAGGTGCTCCGCTACGCCACCACCGGGGTGGGCTCGGTGCCCGGCGCCCGGTGGAACACCTTCGGGCACGCGCGGCAGCTGGCTGGACCTGCCGACACGTTCGTGACGATCAACAACGACACGCTGTACTCCATGGCGCAGGTCGACGTCGGGTCGGGGCCGGTGCGGCTCAGCGTCCCGGACACCGCCGGGCGCTACTACGTGCTCCAGATGGTCGACGCCTGGACGGACAACTTCGCCTACGTCGGCAAGCGCGCCACGGGGACGGCGGCCGGCACGTTCCTGCTCGTGGCGCCGGACTGGGACGGGCCCGACCTCGGCGACGCCACGGTGATCCGGTTCCCGACCCGCGTCGCGTCGATCGTCGGGCGCTGGGCGGTGGCCGGTGCCGAGGACCTGCCGGCGGTGCACGCGCTGCAGGACGCCACCACGCTCACCCCGGTAGCGGGTGACAGTGGCCCGGCGGCGGGCGTCCCCGAGGTGCCGGGCACCGGCGACGCGGCCCTCGACTTCTGGGAGCGGTACCGGGTCTGGTCCCGCGCGTTCCCGCCCGCGGCGCGGGACCGCGGCCGGCAGGAGGCCCTGGCGCCGCTCGGGCTGACCGGTGACGTCCCCGTGGGTGAGCTCGACCCCGAGCTGCGGGACGCGCTCCGCAAGGGCCACGACGCCGGGCGGGCCCTGGTCGCCTCGACGCTGACCTCCGGGCACAGCCCGGTGGTGAACGGCTGGCACCTGACCCTGCACGCCTTCGACTACAACGCCGACTTCTTCGAGGTGGGCGCGGTCGACGACCCGGCCTTCATCATCGACGACCCCCGGCTCCGCGTCGTCGAGCGCGCTGCGGCGGCGCTGGGCGGCCTGTGGGGGAACCACGCCTACGAGGCCGCGTACGTGATGACCTACGTCGACGACCGGGGGGAGCCGCTGTCGGGCGAGCTGACGTACACGCTGACGTTGTCGCCGCCGCCGCCCGTCGACGGGTTCTGGTCGGTGACCATGTACGACGTCCCCGACTTCTTCCTGGTCGGCAACGAGATCGACCGGTACTCCGTCGGCGACAGGACCCCCGGGCTGGTGCGCGACCCCGACGGCGGCGTCACCCTCACCATGAGCCGCGCCCGGCCCGCCGACGTCGCGAACTGGCTGCCGGCACCCTCGGGTGCGTTCCGTCCCGTGCTGCGCATGTATGTCCCCGGGCCGGCGGTGCTCGACGGCAGCTACCGGCTGCCCCCGGTCGTCCGCGTCTGACCGGCGGCGCCGTCAGCTCCCGGCGCCCCGGGCCTGCAGCCGCTTGCGCAGGAAGGCCAGCGGCAGCAGCCAGGTCGCCAGCGCGGTGATCAGCCACACGAGGACGACCGCCGCGATCCACGTCGCCGCGCCGCCGGTGATCTCGATCCCGCCGGTGAAGGTCGTGGCGATCAGGAGCGCGACGTAGGTCGAGACCAGGCCGACCCCGCCCAGGAACGCGCCGGCGTACCGCTTGGCGACCGACGCGATGAACGGCGCCAGCACCGACTGGGCGACGGTGAAGACCACGACCGCGGCGAGGAACCCGCTCACGGTGAGGTGGAACCCGTCGAGGACCAGGGAGGTCACCCAGAGCCCGAGGGCGGCGGACCCCAGGAAGATCGCGACCCGGATCAGGAAGATGATCATCGTCGGCTCCTGCTCGGCAGATCGGTGGGGGTGGACGTCATCGCGAGGTGGCGGGCGTGACGATCGGGAAGTCGGGGTCCGGTGACTGCAGCGCGCGGAGCAGCCGGGGCAGCGCGGTGCCGTCCCCGTCCGTCCGCACCCCGGCGGCCGCGAGGCCGTCGGGAGGCAGCAGCCCGAGCGCGACCTGCGTCAGCTGCGCCGGCGTCAGGTGGATCGTCGCGTCGGGTGCGGCGCCCCGCCGGCCGCCGTGCACGAGGACGCCGTGGTGCAGGCTCACGCGCAGGGGCTCGTCGTCGCCGAGGTCCAGGTCCAGCTCGATCCGCTCGCCCCAGCACCGGGGGCCGTCCACCCGGATCGCCAGGCTGTCGAGCAGCTGCGCGACGGTGAGCCGGCCCACCAGGTCCGCCGACCCGGTCTCCGTCGGGGTGCCGAACGACCCGTGCCGCAGCTCGTACGCCGCCGCGAGGTACTCGGACCGCCAGGTGCCGTTCTCGGCGCCGAACCCGAGCTGCTCGTGCGCGTCCGCGAGCAGGGCGCGGGCGTCCGCGTGGTCCGGCTCCGACTGGACGACGTGGTCGAGCACCTCGACCACCCACCGCAGGTCGCCGTCGTCGTACGCGGTGCGGGCCCGCGCGACGACCTCGTCCGCCCCGCCCATCCACGCGACGTAGCGGCGGCTCGACTCGGGCACGGGCAGCGACCACAGGTGGGCGGGGTTGCCGTCGTACCAGCCCATGTAGCGCTGGTAGACCGCCTTCACGTTGTGGCTGGTCGACCCGTAGTAGCCGTGCGCGTGCCAGGCCTGCTCCAGCGCGGGAGGCAGCCGGACGGCCTCGGCGATCTGCGGGCCGGTCAGCCCGCGGTTCAGCAGCCGCAGGGTCTGGTCGTGCAGGTAGGCGTACAGGTCCCGCTGCAGCCCGATGAACTCGAGCGCCTGCTCACGTCCCCACGTCGGCCAATGGTGGGAGGCGAACACCACGTCCGAGCGGTCGCCGAACAGCGCCATCGCCTCCGTGAGGTAGCGCGACCACGACCGCGGGTCGCGGACCAGGGCCCCGCGCAGGGTCAGCAGGTTGTGCATCGTGTGGGTCGCGTTCTCCGCCATGCAGAGGGCGGACCGGTCCGGGAAGTGCACGTGCATCTCCGCCGGCGCCTCGGAGCCGGGCGCCATCTGGAACTCCATCGTGATCCCGTCGACGGTGTGCTGCTCGCCCGTCCGCGTGACCGTCAGGGTGGGGACGATCAGCGAGACCGTGCCGGTCGAGGTGGCCTGCCCGAGGCCGGCGCCCACGCCGCCCTCCGGCCCGCGGTCCAGGGCCGTCCCGTACATGTAGCCCGCGCGCCGGCCCATGGCGGTGCCGGCGTACACGTTCTCGGCCACGGCGTTCTCGACGAACCCCTCGGGAGCCAGGACGACGACCTCGCCCGCGTCCACGGCCTCCTGGGTCGTGACGCCCCGGGCTCCGCCGAAGTGGTCCACGTGGCTGTGCGTGTACAGCAGCCCGGTGACGGGCCGGTCCCCGCGGTGGCGGCGGTACAGCGCCAGCGCAGCCGCAGCGGTCTCGGTGGAGATGAGCGGGTCGATCACCAGGACGCCGCGCTCGCCCTCGACGAACGTGATGTTGGACAGGTCGAACCCGCGGACCTGGTAGATCCCGGGCACCACCTCGTAGAGGCCGTGCCGGCGGACCAGCGCGCTCTGCCGCCAGAGGCTCGGGTGCACCGACTCCGGCGCGTCGCCGGTGACGAAGTCGTACGAGGCCGCGTCCCAGACGACCCGGCCGTCGGCGTCCCGGACCACCGGCGGGTCGATCGTCCCCAGGAACCCGCGGTCGGCGTCGGCCAGGTCACGCGTGTCCGCGAACGGGAGCGTGCCGAGCTGCTCGGCGTGCTGGGCGGCGACGGTGGGGTGGACGGGCATGGCCGGCTCTCCTGGGTGCGGGGTGCCGCGCGGGCGCGACGGCTGGTCCCAGCGTCACGACGGCGACGTCGGCGGACATCACTCGGGAGGGATGAGGTCCGCGGGCTCAGGGCTCCCGCAGGTGCGCCGCGATCGCGGCGTCGACGGTGTCGTAGCGGGGGAGCGGGCCGTCCTCGTCGTCGGCGACCGCCCGCAGGACGTCGCGGACCTGGCCCACGTCCTCGGCGACGACCAGCCGCGCGCCCGCGCGGTCGAGGTCCCGTCGCAGCAGCCCGAGCATGCCGGCGGCCGCGCTGTCCACGAACGGCACGGTCCGCGCGTCGAGCACCACCAGGCGCGCCTGCCGGTCCGCGGCGAGGGTGCGCACGACCGCGCGCACCGTGTCGGCGTTGGCGAAGAACAGGCCCGACTCCACCCGGACCACCAGGACGCCGGGCACGGAGCTGCCGGGCGCCTTGCCGCGGACGGAGCGGCGCTCCTCGTCCACCCAGGTGCCGTCGGGCGACTTGACGAGCGTGGCGACGTGCGGTCGCGAGGCCCGCGCCAGCAGCAGCACGAGCGAGATGACCACCCCGACCACCAGCCCGGGCAGGGTGTCGAGCACCAGCACCCCGACCAGCGCGGCGAGCGCGGCGTAGGCGTCGAACCGGGCGACGTTGCCGTACAGCCGCCGGCCGGACGCCCCCGCCAGCCCCCACAGCCGGCGCAGGGTCCGGACGTCGACCAGCTCGACGACGGCCGCGATGACGACCGCCGCGAGCGTCGCCTCGGGCAGCGACTCGAACACCGGGGTCAGGAACAGCAGCGTCGCGAGGGTGAGCACCGCCGCCGACATCCCGGACAGCTGGCTGCGGGCACCGGCCCCGCCGTTCACCGCGGTCTTGGACAGGCTGCCGTTGACGACCATGCCGGACGCCAGCCCGGAGCCGAGGTTGGCCAGCCCCATGCCGAGCAGCTCGCGGTTCGCGTCGACGTCGTAGCCCGCGCGGGCGGCGTAGGTCTTGGCCGCGCCGAGCGCCTCCGCGAACCCCACGAGCATCACGCCGGCGGCCGGGCCGACCAGGTCGCCGTAGGTGCTGAGGTCCACGTCGGGCAGGCCGAGCGGCGGCAGCCCCGCCTCGATCGGGCCGACCACCGCGACGCCGCCGTCCTGCAGACCCAGGGTCAGCACGGCCACGATCCCGAGCGCGACCACGACCAGCGCCCCGGGCACCCGGGGGGCGAACCGGCGCACCAGCAGCAGGATCGCCAGGCACGCCGCCCCGAGGACCGCGGTCACGGGGTCCGTGTCCGGCAGCCGCCGCACCACGTCGACCGCCTTCTCGACGAAGCTCCCCTCGCCCTTGGGCACGCCGAGCAGCGCGGGGACCTGGCCCACGATGATGACCAGCGCCAGCCCGACGATGAAGCCCTTGAGGACCGGCTCCGAGATGAACGACGCCAGGAAGCCGGCGCGCAGCGCCCCGGCGAGCACGCAGAGCACACCCGTCACCAGGGCGGTGGCCGTGGTCAGCGCCCAGAAGGCCGCGTCGTCCCCGGGCCGGAACGCGGCGACGACGCCCGCGGACAGCGCTGCCGTCGCCGACATCGGCGCGACGACCAGGTGCCGGGAGCTGCCCGCGGCCGCGTACAGCAGGAGCGACGGGACCGCGGCGTAGAGCCCGACCACCGGGTCGACGCCCGCGATCGTGGCGTAGGCCAGCGACTCCGGGACCAGCACGGCCCAGACGGTGAGGCCCGCGAGCAGGTCCGTGCCGAGCCAGGCGCGCCGGTAGCCCGACAGGGAGGGGTAGAGCCGGCTGCGGGGCACGGGGACCTCAGACGATCTTGGGGAACGTCGCCAGCAGGACGACGCCGAGCAGGAACAGGACGCCCGCGAGCCCCAGCAGCACGTGCCGGGACAGCGCCCGGCGCGCCCGCTCGGACATGGCGGCGAAGAACAGGACCAGCGCGAACAGCACCGTGAGCAGCGTGTAGTCGTCGCCGCGCTGGTTGTTCCGCAGCGCCTGGGCGAAGTACTCGTCGGCCCGGGCGTCGGCCGCCGCCGCCTCCGCGGTCCCGGGCGGCTGGTACGACTCCAGCGCGAACGGGCTCGGCGGGGCGTCCGGGTCCAGCAGCGGCCGCGCGGCGACCCACTCGTCGAAGGCGGGGCGGAACCGCTCGGCGAACCGCTGCTCGACGAACGTGGCGAGCTCGTCGTCCTCCTGCGCCACCGCCTCCAGCCAGAGGGCGAAGGTCTGGAGGTCGTAGCCCCGCGCGGCGTCCGCCGTCGCGCTCCAGCGCGTCGCCTCGATCCGCTGGGACGAGGCGCGCGAGAAAGCGATCGACATCTCCCCGCCCCACTTGCTGGACTCGAACCCGCTCCACGCCGTGAGCACGGCGGTGACGGTGAGCACGGCGAGCGCGGTGACGTCCCGGAGCCGCGTCCGCCGCGGCGTCTCCTGCCCCGCCTCCTGCCCCGCCTCCGGCTCGCTCATCCGACCTCCTCGCGGCGGGCCCGGAGCCGGGCGGCGCACTGCCGTGACGGTAGGTCGGGTGGTGCCCGGCGGACGTCATCCCGGCGGGGTGAGCGGCCGCCGGCGCGGCCGTGGACCACTCGGTCGAAGGAAAAACGGCAAACCAGGGCGTTTCGGACAAAAACGGGCGTAAGGTCACCGCCGTGCCCCGTACGCCGGAGGATCCCAGCGGCCTCGCCCTGGCACGCGTCGCCCACGACCTGCAGGAGACCGTCGGCCTGCCCGGCGGGACCGCGTGGGAGCCCAAGTGGGACGGCATGCGGATGCTCGCGCTGGCCGACGGCCCGCGGACGATGCTCCGCTCGCGGCAGGGCGTCGACCTCACGACCGCGTTCCCCGAGGTGGCGACCGCCGTGGCCGCCCAGGTCCCGCCGGGCACGGTGCTGGACGGGGAGCTGGTCGTCTGGCGCGACGGCCGCGTGGACTTCGGCGCCCTGCAGCGGCGGGTCGGGTCGCCGGCGCCCGCGGCGCTGGCCGCGCACGTGCCGGCGGGGTTCATCGCGTTCGACCTCATCCAGCGCGAGCACGTGGACCTGCGCGGCTACCCGTTCATCGAGCGCCGCATGGCGCTGGACCAGGTCGCCGACCGCTGGACCGGGCCGCTGTCGACCTCGCCCCTCACCGGCGACGTCGACGTCGCGGCGCGCTGGTTCCGGGACCTCGCCGGGGCGGGCGCCGACGGGCTGGTGGCCAAGGGGCTGGAGCAGCTCTACCGTCCGGGCACGCGCGACTGGCGCAAGGTCAAGCACCGCTCCGCGGTGGACCTCGTGGCGACGGCGGTGACGGGGTCGGCGAGCCAGCCCGGCGCGCTGCTGCTGGCGCTGCCGGTCGCGGGCGAGCTCGTCCCGGTGGGCCGGTCGCGCTCCCTCGGGCTGGCCGCGGGCCTCGCGCTCGGGCGGCAGATCCGGCCGGTCGGCGCCCCCGGGGGCGTCACCTCCGCCATCGCGACCAAGATCGCCCCGCTCGTCGTCGAGGTCTCGGCCGACGTCCCCTGGTCGGGCGGAGCGCTGGCCCGGCCGGCCCAGTTCCTGCGCGCACGCCCCGAGCTGCACCCCGTCGAGGTCGAGCCGGACGCCGCCGCGCTGAGCTGCTGACCCCCGCGCCCGCGCTCCGCGCCCCGCGCTCCCGCGCACCCGCGCCCCCGCGCGTCGTGTGGCGTCGAGGGTGCAGAAACCACGGCGGTTCGGGCGATTTGTCCGCGGACTTCTGCAACCTCGGCGGGCCCGGCGCACGGCGGCGGGCCCGGCGCAGGGCGCGGGCGCGGCGCACGGCGCGCGGGCGCACGGGATCCGTAGGGAACGCGCGCCGGGGCGTATGGGAACCGTGAGGATCGTCGCCGCCGCCCGCAGGCGGGGCTGTGATGGGCAGCGGCCCTCCTGAGCGGGGGTCGCCGCCCCGACCGCCCGGCCGGCGCGGCACGTCCCACGTCGGGAGTCTGCTGGTGCTGGACCTGGTGTTCGTCCTGGGCGTCCTCGCCCTGTTCGCGCTCGTGAGCGCGCTCGCCACGGGGGTCGGGAAGCTGTGATCGTCCTCGACCTCCTGGCCGCGGTCCTCGGCGTCGCGGCCGTCGCGTACCTCGTGTGGGCGCTCGTCCGGCCGGAGCGGTTCTGATGGCCGCCTGGATGGCCGTCGCCCAGGTGCTGACGGTCGTCGCCGTGCTGGCGGCGCTCTACCGGCCCCTCGGCGACTACCTGGCCCACGTCTACACGTCCGCGACGGACTGGCGCGTCGAGCGCGGGCTGTACCGGCTGATGGGCGTCGACCCGCGCGCGGAGCAGTCCTGGCGCTCGTACGTCCGCAGCCTGCTCGCGTTCTCCGCGGTCGGCGTGCTGCTCCTCTACCTGCTGCAGCGGGCGCAGACCTGGCTGCCCTGGGACCTGGGCATGCCCGCCGTCGGGGCGGACCTGGCGTTCAACACGGCCGTCTCGTTCGTGACCAACACCAACTGGCAGTCGTACTCGCCGGACGTGACCCTCGGGTACACCGTGCAGGCGGCCGGGCTCGCGGTGCAGAACTTCGTCTCGGCGGCGGTCGGCACGGGCGTCGCCGTCGCCCTCGTGCGCGGGTTCGCCCGGCGGAGGGCCGGGACCATCGGCAACTTCTGGGTGGACCTGACCCGCGGCACGTTCCGGGTCCTGCTGCCGCTGTCCGTGCTCGCCGCGGTCGTCCTGATCGCGGGCGGCGTGATCCAGAACTGGGCCGGCTTCACCGAGGTGACCACCCTCGCGGGTGGCACGCAGTCGATCCCCGGCGGGCCGGTCGCCTCCCAGGAGGCGATCAAGCTGCTCGGGACCAACGGCGGCGGGTTCTTCAACGCCAACTCCGCGCACCCGTTCGAGAACCCCGCGCCGTGGACCAGCATGTTCCAGGTCGTCCTGATGCTGGCGATCCCGTTCAGCCTGCCGCGCACGTTCGGCCGCATGGTCGGCAGCGCCCGCCAGGGCTACGCGATCCTCGGGGCGATGGCCGCGATCTTCCTGGTCAGCCTCACGCTGCTCACGGTGGTCGAGGCCGGTGGCGCGGGCACCGCCCCGCAGCTGGCGGGCGGCGCGATGGAGGGCAAGGAGCAGCGGTTCGGCATCGCCGCGACCACGCTGTTCGGCAGCGTCAGCACGCTGACCTCGACCGGCGCCGTCAACGGCATGCACGACTCGTTCACCGCGCTCGGCGGGCTGTTCCCGATGCTCAACATGATGCTCGGCGAGGTCGCCCCCGGGGGCGTCGGGTCCGGGCTCTACGGCATGCTCGTGCTCGCCGTCCTCGCGGTGTTCGTCGGCGGCCTGATGGTCGGCCGGACCCCCGAGTACCTGGGCAAGAAGATCGGCCCGCGCGAGATCAAGCTCGCCTCGCTGTACATCCTCGTGACGCCCGTCCTCGTGCTGGCCGGCACCGCGCTGTCGTTCGCCGTCCCCGGTGTGCGCGCCGACGTCGAGGCCACCTCGATCTGGAACCCCGGCGTGCACGGCTTCTCCGAGGTGCTGTACGCCTTCACGTCCGCGGCGAACAACAACGGCTCGGCGTTCGCCGGGCTCACCGCGAACACGCCGTGGTTCAACACGGCGCTCGGCGTCGCGATGCTGCTGGGCCGGTTCGTGCCGATCGTGCTGGTCCTCGCCCTCGCCGGCTCGCTCGCCGCGCAGGGCACGGTGCCGGCCACCGCCGGGACGCTCCCGACGGCGCGGCCGCAGTTCGTCGGCCTCCTCGTGGGCGTCTGCGTCGTCGTGACCGCCCTGACCTACTTCCCCGTTCTCGCGCTGGGTCCCCTGGCGGAAGGTCTGTGAACCTGAGATGAGCACCACCACCCTGCCGGCGCCCGTCGCCGACGCACCCGCCACCGCATCCACGACGCGCCCGTTCGGCGTCGCGCAGGTCCGCGACGCGCTGCCCGGCGCGTTCCGCAAGCTCGACCCGCGCCTGATGTGGCACAACCCCGTGATGTTCGTCGTCGAGGTCGGCGCCGCGCTGACGACGGTGCTCGCCGTCGTCGAGCCGTTCACCGGCGGCCCCGAGCCGTCCGGCGGCACGGCCACCCCCGTCACGTTCACCGCGGCGATCGCGGTGTGGCTGTGGCTCACCGTGCTGTTCGCCAACCTGGCCGAGGCCGTCGCCGAGGGCCGCGGCAAGGCGCAGGCCGACAGCCTCCGCCAGACCCGGTCCAGCACCACCGCCACGGTCGTCGACGGCTACGACCCGGCCGGCGACCCCGGCGCCGAGCGCGCCCGGACCCGGTCCGTCGCCTCGCCCGACCTCGCCCTCGGCGACGTGGTCGTCGTGACGGCGGGGGAGCTGGTCCCCGGCGACGGCGACATCGTCTGGGGCATCGCGTCGGTCGACGAGTCGGCCATCACCGGGGAGTCCGCGCCCGTGGTCCGCGAGTCGGGCGGCGACCGGTCCGCGGTCACCGGCGGCACCCGGGTCCTGTCCGACCGGGTCGTCGTCCGGATCACGTCCAAGCCCGGCGAGACGTTCGTCGACCGGATGATCGCCCTGGTCGAGGGAGCGGCCCGGCAGAAGACGCCGAACGAGGTCGCGCTCGACATCCTGCTGGCGTCGCTGTCGATCGTGTTCGTCGTGGTCGCGCTCACGCTGGACCCGATCGCCGGGTACGCCGGGGCGTCGGTGAGCGTGCCGGTGCTGGTCGCGCTGCTGGTCTGCCTGATCCCGACGACGATCGGGGCGCTGCTGTCCGCCATCGGCATCGCCGGCATGGACCGGCTGGTGCAGCGCAACGTGCTGGCGATGTCGGGCCGCGCGGTCGAGGCCGCCGGCGACGTGACCACCCTGCTGCTCGACAAGACCGGCACCATCACCTACGGCAACCGGCGGGCCGTCGACCTGCTGCCCCTGACCGGGGTCGGCGCGCACGACCTGGTCCGCGCGGCGGCCCGGGCGTCGGCGGCCGACCCCACGCCGGAGGGCAGGTCGGTGGTCGAGCTCGCGGCGGGGCGCGACGTGGCGGACGACGTCGCGGCACTGCCCCCCGGCGCCGAGGTGGTGCCCTTCACCGCCCAGACCCGGATGAGCGGCGTCGACCTCCCGGACGGCACGCAGATCCGCAAGGGCGCCGGCAGCGCGGTGGTCGCGTGGCTCGAGGAGGGCGGCGCCCTGCCCGACGGCACCCGCCGCGAGCTGGACGCGCACGTCGAGCGGATCTCGTCCGACGGCGGCACGCCGCTGGTGGTCGCCACCCGGGACGGGTCGGGCACTGGCCGGGCGCTCGGCGTCGTCCACCTCAAGGACGTCGTGAAGGACGGCCTCGCCGACCGGTTCGCCGAGCTGCGTGCCATGGGCATCCGCACGGTGATGGTCACCGGTGACAACCCGCTCACCGCGCGGGCGATCGCGGCCGAGGCGGGGGTCGACGACTTCCTCGCCGAGGCCACGCCGGAGGACAAGCTCGCGCTCATCAAGCGCGAGCAGGAGGGCGGGCACCTGGTCGCGATGACCGGCGACGGCACCAACGACGCCCCGGCGCTCGCGCAGGCCGACGTGGGCGTCGCGATGAACACCGGCACCTCGGCCGCCAAGGAGGCCGGGAACATGGTCGACCTCGACTCGGACCCGACCAAGCTGATCGACATCGTCCGGATCGGCAAGCAGCTGCTCATCACCCGCGGCGCGCTGACCACGTTCTCCATCGCGAACGACGTGGCCAAGTACTTCGCGATCATCCCGGCGCTGTTCGCCGGGGTCTTCCCGGGCCTCGCGACGCTGAACCTCATGCAGCTGAGCTCGCCGGCCTCGGCGATCCTCTCGGCGATCATCTTCAACGCGCTGGTGATCGTCGTGCTCATCCCGCTGTCGCTGCGCGGCGTGCGGTACCGCGCCGCCGCCGCGACGAGCATCCTCGGCCGCAACCTCCTGGTCTACGGCCTGGGCGGCGTCGTCGCCCCGTTCCTCGGGATCAAGCTGATCGACCTGGTCGTCAGCCTGCTGCCCGGATTCTGACACCGAGAAGGACACCATGAGCTCGCCTCGTACCACCTGGCCGCACGCGCTCGTCGCCCTGCGCGCCCTGCTCGTCCTCACCGTGGTCCTCGGGATCGCGTACCCGCTGCTCGTCACGGGCCTGGGCCGGCTGCTGCCGGCGCGGGCCGACGGCTCGCTCGTCTCGGACGCCGGCGGCACGGTCGTCGGGTCGTCCCTGATCGGGCAGTCGTTCAGCGACGCCGACGGCGCCCCGCTGCCGCAGTACGTGCAGCCCCGGCCCTCGGCGGCCGGGGACGGGTACGACGCCGCCGCGTCGTCCGGGTCGAACCTCGGCCCGGAGAACCCGGACCTGGTCGCGGCGGTCGAGGACCGCCGCGCCGCCGTCGCCGCGCTCGAGGGCGTCGACCCGGCGGACGTGCCGGTCGACGCGCTGACCGCCTCCGGGTCGGGCCTCGACCCGCACATCAGCCCGGCGTACGCGGAGCTGCAGGTCCCGCGGGTCGCCCGCGAGCGCGGCCTGCCCGCCGACGAGGTCCGCGCCCTGGTCCGCGCCGCCACGACGGGTCCGGACCTCGGCTACCTCGGGCAGGCGGGGGTGAACGTGCTGGAGCTCAACCTCGCGCTGGACCGGCTGGGCTGAGGGAGGCCGAGGTCGCCCCGTGCGTGCCGGTCAGGTACCGCTGGATCGTCGGGGCGACCTGGTCGACGAGCTCCTCGTGGCTCAGCGCCGTGATCGGCGGCAGGGCGACGACATGCCGCGCGACGGCGACGCCGAGCAGGTGCGAGCCGGCCAGGGCGACCTGGGTCAGCTGCTCGGGGCTCACCCCCGCCTGCCCGAGGACGCGGCCCAGCAGCACCTCGCGCAGCATGCGCGCGGCCCCGTCGGACGTCGTGGCCGACCGCACGAGCGCGCGCAGGATCGCCCCGGTGCCCGGCTCCTCCCAGAGCCGCAGGTAGGTGTCCGTGACGGCCCGGCCCGCGGTGGACGGGTCGCCGGCGACGGCCGCGCCGATCCGCTCCGGGATCGTGGTGCGGTCGGCGACGACGGCGGCGAACAGCGTCTCCTTCTCGCCGAAGAAGTGCCGGATCAGCGCGGGGTCGACGCCGGCCGCGGCGGCGATGGCGCGCAGGGAGGCGCCGTCGTAGCCGCGGTCCGCGAACAGGGCCGACGCCGCGTCCAGGATCGCGTCCCGCGTGCCGCTGTCGCCCGCGCGCCGGCCGGTGGGCCGCTGCCGGGGGGAGTCCGTCGCCATCGGGCCAGGTTACTCCACGCTTGTGGATTTCCTCACGTGAGGAGTTAACTGGGGAGAGCCCGACGGCCGGGTGCCCGTGACGTGAGGAAGCCCCATGACGACGGCAGTGATCGACATCGAGGGCCTGACCAAGTCCTACGGGACGTTCTCCGCCCTCACGGGCCTGGACCTGCGGGTGGAGCGTGGCCAGGTCCACGGGTTCCTCGGGCCGAACGGCGCCGGGAAGTCGACGACCATCCGGGTGCTGCTCGGCCTGCTCAAGGCCGACGGCGGCACGGTGCGGCTGCTCGGCGGCGACCCGTGGACCGACGTCGTCGCGCTGCACCGCCGGCTCGCCTACGTGCCGGGCGACGTCTCCCTCTGGCCCGGGATGACCGGCGGGGAGGCGATCGACCTGCTGGGCGCGCTGCGCGGCGGCCTGGACGAGCGGCGCCGCGCCGAGCTGGTCGAGCGGTTCGAGCTCGATCCCACCAAGCGCGGCCGGCAGTACTCCAAGGGCAACCGGCAGAAGGTCGCGATCGTCGCGGCGCTGGCCTCGGACGTGGAGCTGCTGGTCCTCGACGAGCCCACCTCCGGCCTGGACCCGCTGATGGAGAACGTGTTCCAGGAGGTGGTCGCCGAGGCCAAGCAGCGCGGCACCACGGTGCTGCTGTCCAGCCACGTCCTGGCCGAGGTCGAGACGCTGGCGGACCGGCTGAGCATCATCCGGGAGGGGCGCGTCGTGCGGTCCGGCACGCTCGCCGACCTGCGCGGGAGGACCCGCACGACGATCCACGCCACCCTCGACCGCGCGCCCACGCTGCCCGCGGACGGGTTGTTCGCCGACGTGCACGTCGACGGCGACCGGTTCTCCGCCACCGTGGAGTCCGGCCGGATCGGCGAGGCGATGGACACGCTGAGCCCGGCCGGGATCACCTCGCTCACGGTCGCCCCGCCGTCCCTGGAGAGCCTGTTCCTCAGCCTGTACGCCGAGGCCGAGCGGTGAGCGCGGCCACCGCGCTGACCGGCACCGCGCCGCTGCTGCGCACCTCCCTGAAGCACGACGGGCGGCTGTTCGCCCCCTGGGTCCTGATCGTCACCGCCCTGTCCGCGTCGTCGGTCCTGATCTACCCGGTGGTGTTCCCGGCGCAGGCCGACCGCCAGGCCCTGTCCGGGGCGATCGGCGCCAACCCGGCGCTCGGTCTGATCTTCGGCCCCGCGTACGACCTGACCACCGTCGACGGCTTCAACGCCTGGCGCAGCCTGGCGCTCGGCGGGTTCCTGGTCGCGCTCGGCGCGGTCTTCGCCGTGACCCGTGCCACCCGCGCGCAGGAGGACTCGGGCCAGGCCGAGCTGCTCGCCTCCGGGGTGATGGGCCGCGCCACCCGGCTGATGTCCGGCGTCGGCGTCGCCGTGATCGGCTCGCTGGTCGCGGGCCTGGTCGCCGGCGTGGTCACCGGCCTGTGCGGCGGCGGCTGGGCGGCTTCGATGCTGCTCGGCGCGACCTTCACCGCCAGCGGCTGGATGTTCGCCGCCGTCGCCGCCGTGACCGCGCAGCTCGGCTCGGACGCCCGCACCGCGAGCTCGCTGGCCGTGGGCGCCCTCGGGGTGCTGTTCCTGCTGCGCGGCTTGTGCGCCTCGCTCGACGCCCCGGCCTGGACCCTGTGGCTCAATCCGCTCGGCTGGACGCTCCAGACCCGTCCCGCCGGCGGCGACCACTGGCTCCCGTTGCTGCTCGCCGTCGCCTTCACGGTCCTCGTCGTGGCGGTGGCGTTCGTCCTGCAGGGCCGGCGCGACTTCGGCCAGGGCTCCGTCGCCCAGCGCCCCGGGCCCGCGCGCGGCACGACGCGCACCACCTGGGGCCTGACCGTCCGGATGAACCGCGGGCCGGTCCTCACCTGGACCATCGCGTTCCTCGGCCTCGGCATCGTGTTCGGGTACTTCGTGACCTCGGTCGACGACCTGCTCGCCGGCGACTCCGGCGTGCAGCAGGTCCTCGCCGCCGGTGCCGTCGGTCCCGAGCAGCTGACCGCTGCGTTCGTGCGGACCGTCATCGGCCTGGTGGGCATCCTCGCCACGGTCCCGGGCGTCCAGGTGCTGCTCCGGCTCCGCGCCGAGGAGCTGGCGGACCGCGTCGAGCCCGTCCTGGCCGCCGCCGTCGCACGCCCGCGCCACTTCGCGAGCAACGTCGTCCTCGCCCTCACGACGTCGACGCTCTGCGTGGTCGTCGCCGGCACGCTCGTCGCCGCGACGGCCGCCTCGGCCGACATCGGCGTGACGTTCTCCGACGCGCTCGGCCAGGCCCTCGCGACCGCACCGGCCGTGTGGACGGTCGTCGCCGTGGCCGCGGCCGTCGTCGGTGCCCGGCCCGTCGTCGGCCTCGTGGCGTGGGCCGGCGTGCTGGTCTCGTTCGTGCTCACCCTGCTCGGGCCGACGTTCGGCCTCGACGACCGGGTGCTGGGCATCAGCCCGTTCTGGCACGTGCCGACGATCACGGGCGGTGACCCGGACTGGTCCGGGCTCGGGTGGATCACCCTGGTGACCGCGGCGCTCCTCGCCGTCGGGTTCGCGGGCTTCCGCCGCCGCGACCTCGCGCGCTGACGCGCCGACGACCCCGGCCCGTGGGGGCCGGGGTCGTCGTGGTGGTCGGAGCCGCGGGTCAGCGGCGCTCGCGGCGGTACAGCGACCGGGACCAGGCGTAGCCGCCGACCGCGATCACCGCGGTCCAGCCGAGGGCCAGCAGCGTCGTCGAGGTCTCCGGCGCCGTGCCCGCGAGCAGGCTGCGCGTCGTCTCGATGATCGGCGTGAACGGCTGGTACTCCGCGAACCACTGCACCGCGGTCGGCATGGTGTCGACCGGCACGAACCCGCTGCCCAGGAACGGCAGCACGGTCAGCAGCATCGGGGTGTTCGACGCCGTCTCGACGGACGGCGCGGACAGGCCCATCGCGACGCACAGCCAGCTCATCGCGAACGTGACCAGCACGAGCAGCGCCACCAGGGCGAGCCACCCCAGCGGCCCGGCGTCCGGGCGGAACCCGAGCGCCACGGCCAGGCCGAGGACGATCGCCGTGGCGACGATCCCCTGGACGACGGTCCCGAGCACCGGGCCGCCGAGGACCGAGCCGGGGGAGATGGCCATGGTCTTGAACCGGGCCATGATGCCGCTGGTGGCGTCCATCGCCGAGGTGATCGCGACGCTCTGCGCCGCGCCGACGACGGCGAACAGCAGGATCGCCGGGGTGATGTAGTCCAGGTACGCCGCCCGCCCGTCCGCGCCGGGGGTGACGCCGTCGGCCACGCCGGCGCCGAACGCCCCGCCGAACACGAAGACGAACAGCAGCAGCAGCGCGATCGGGATGGCGACCGTGAAGCCGGTCAGCCCGGGGTACCGCACGGCCCGGAGGAGGTTGCGGCGCAGCATGGTCAGCGTGTCGGCCAGCGGGCGGCCGCCGGTGGTGGTGGCGGCGGGGCGGGTGATCGTCGCGGTGGTCATCAGGCCACCTCCTTCGTGTCGGTGGTGCCGGTGGGTTCGCTGGTGTCGGTGCTGGGCTCCGTGAGGCGGAGGAAGACGTCGTCGAGGGACCCGGCGTCGTGCGCGGACTTGAGCTCCTCGGAGGTGCCCTCGGCGACGATGCGGCCGCCGTCCAGCACGGCGACGCGGTCGGCCAGCCGGTCGGCCTCCTCGAGGTACTGCGTGGTGAGCAGGATCGTGGTGCCGGCCGCGACGAGCGCGCGCACCTCGTCCCAAAGGGTCCGGCGGCTGCGCGGGTCCAGGCCGGTGGTGGGTTCGTCGAGGAACACGACCGCGGGCGACCCGACCAGCGTCATCGCCAGGTCGAGCTTGCGGCGCATGCCGCCCGACCACGTCGAGACCGGCTTGCGGGCCGCCTCGACCAGGCCGAACTGCGCCAGCAGCGCGTCGGCGCGCTCGCGCCCGGCGTGCCGGCCGAGGTGGTGCAGGGAGGCCATCAGCCGCAGGTTCTCGACGCCCGTCAGCAGGTCGTCGACGGCGGACATCTGGCCGGTGACGCCGATCGCGGCCCGGACCGCGTCCGGCTCCGTGGCGACGTCGTGCCCGGCGACGCGGGCGGTGCCGCCGTCGGGTCGCAGCAGCGTGGACAGGATGCCCACGGTCGTGGTCTTGCCGGCGCCGTTGGGGCCGAGCAGGGCGGTGACGGTGCCCGCCCGGACGGCGAGGTCGACGCCGTCGAGGACGATCTGGTCGCCGTAGGACTTGCGCAGGCCGCGGACGTCGACGGCGAGGTCGCTGGTCATGGGGTGGTCCTCTCACGATCTCTTCGGGTGGGTGGGCGTGCTGGTCAGGGCCGGCGGACGAGGACGTCGCCGTAGCCGGTGCTGGCCGTGATCTCGGCGGTGGCCTCGTCGACGACGGGTCCCTCCGTCGGGCGGAGCTCGTTGCGGACCGTGCCGTGGTCCGACGCGACGTCGAGCCAGGCCGCGGTGCCCTCGCGCACGCCGACCTCGATCGAGCCGTACGACGTGGTGAGCGCGACGGTCCCCGACTCGACCCGCTCCACGCGGATGCCGCCGGAGGCGGCCTTGGCGGTGAGGGTGCCGCGGACGCTGCCGATCGCGACGTCGGCGTGCGCCCCGGCGACGTGCAGCGTCCCGGTGACGACGCCGACCGTGGTGGTGCCGTTGCTGGCCCGGACCGTGGCGTCGCCGGTGATCTCGGCGATCCGCACGGAGCCCGCGCTGGCCTTGACCGTCGTCGCGCCGGTGGTCCGCCCGACGGTGACCGAGCCGGCCGAGGCCTTGAGGTCGAGGCGGGTGGCCTCGTCGACCCGGGCGTTGCCGGCGTTCACCGTCAGGGAGACCGCGCCGAGCGGGCCCTCGGCGTACAGCGAGCCGGCGGTCCCGGTGAGGTCCGACCGCGCGGGCAGCTCGACCGTGACGGCGGGCGTCCCGGCGTTGAACGGCAGGTACTGCTTCCAGCGCGGGCCGGTGATCGTGATCTGGTCGCCGACGCGGTCGACGCGGACCTCCTCGGCGGCGCGGACGTCACGCTGCTTGGTGGGGTCGGCGGGCAGGACGGTGACGACGACGTCGTCCCGCTCCCCGGCGACGACGTGCAGGTTGCCGACGAGCAGGTCGACGACGACCGGGACAGGGGTGGGTGCGGCGAACGTGGGCATGACGGCTCCAGGGCAGTGGTGTCGTGGGTGGTGTCACGGCGTCGTGGGGCGCCGTGCGACGTGGTGCGGGAGGTGCGGCGTGCGGGCTAGCGCACCCAGCCGGTGAGGCGGGTGCCGCGCTGCTCGGGGCGGGCCTGGAGGGCCGGCCGGTCGGCGGTCGGCTCGAGCGCGGCGGCGACCGCCCGCACGAGCCAGGAGTTCACGGAGAGGCCGTCGCGGGCGGCGGCGACCTCGACCTGCGCCTTGAGGCTGTCGGGCAGGCGCAGCGTGGTGCGGGTGGTGGTGCCCTCGTCGGCGTCGGCGACCGGGAAGCCCGGGACCGGCGCGGGGGCGGGTGCGGCGGCTGCTGCAGGAGCGGCCGGGGCCTCGCGGACGGCGGGGGCGTCGACCACGAACTCGGGGTCGCCGCCGCGGAGGCGGACGTCCACGGAGCCCGGGGCGAGGTCGGCGGAGATCTCGCCGGCCGCCGCCGACAGGGCGTCGAGCAGGACCAGGCGGACGGCGGCGTCCAGCGGCGCGGTCAGCCGCTGGGCGAGCTGCCGGGCGTCGTCCCCGGCGGCGTCGGCCGCGGTGGCCAGGCGGTGCTGCAGGTCGTCGACGTAGCGCGTGAGGTCCATGACGCCATCATGACACCATCGATGGTGTCACCGCAACCCCCCGTGGTGTCGCCCGGCGTCACCGGTGCGCGACGTGGTGTCACCCGGCCGCAGCGGACGGCGGCGGGTGGGGTCAGGCGCGCAGGATCGACGTCATCTTCTTGCCGCGCGCGACCTCGTCGACCAGCTTGTCCATGTACCGGATCTGCTGCATCAGGGGGTCCTCGATCTCCTCGACCCGCACACCGCAGATCACCCCGGTGATGAGGGTGGCGTTCGGGTTCATCCCCGGTGCCTCCCCGAAGAACGTCTGGAGGTCGGTGCCGTCGTCGAGCACCCTCTCGAGCGCGGCGTCGTCGTAGCCGGTGAGCCAGGTGATGACCTGGTCCACCTCCGCCTTGCTGCGGCCCTTGCGCTCCGCCTTGGCGACGTAGTGCGGGTAGATGCTCGCGAAGCTCGTCGCGAAGATGCGGTGCCCGGCCATCGGTGCGTCTCCTCGTCGTCCGGCCGCCCAGCGGCTCGTCCCCGGCCCGGGCAGCATCTCACGCGACCTCCGGCTCAGGCGCCCGACCGGGTGCCGGCGTCCTCGCGCTCGCGCAACGCCGCGGCGACGCGCTCCTCGACCCGCTGCTCCTCCCGGGCCGCGCGCGTCCGCCGCCGCCGGACGGCCAGCCGGCGTGCCAGGACGACCGCGCCGACGAGGAGCAGCAGCAGCACGAGCGCCGCCCACGGCACCGCCCAGGTGCGTGCCGCCGCGTCGACGGCCGCGATCGCCGAGGTGGAGCCCGCGGCGTCCGTCATCACGGGGACGACGGTGACGTCGGCCCCGAGCCGGACGGACGGGACGACGCCGTCGACGGGCACGCTGACCTCCCAGCGGTCGCCGGGCAGCAGCTCCGGCGTCGTCGGGACGTCCGCCGCGGCGGCGCGGAACCAGCCGAACGGCCCGCTGACGGCGACGGTCTGCTGCGCCGAGATCACCGTGTTGCCGGTGTTGTGCAGCGTGTAGGTCACGGTGGCGTCGCCGGTGCCGGCGGGGTTCGGCGTACCGGTGTACGTCACGCGGGGGTCCTCGACGGCCAGGGCGGGCGCGAGCTCGCCGCCGACGCGCAGGTCGACGCGGATGCCGAGGCGCCGGTCGACGGAGATGCCGTCGGCCTCGTCGGGCTGGGTCAGGGACGTCACGACCGCGCCGGCGTAGTCGCCGGGGGTGGCGTCCGCGGGCACGGCGACCGTGAACGGCAGCTCGGCGGTGGCGCCCGGCTCGATCGTCACGGAGTCGGCAGCGGTCTGCAGCCAGGTGCCGAGGTGGGCCGAGTCGGTGCCGGCCGTCAGCACGTCGAACTGGCCGGCGTCGGTGGTGTAGCCGTCCGCGGCGTAGACGGCGAGGTCGAGGGGCTCGTCCCCGTGGTTGGCGACGACGAGCGCGTCGTCCACGGAGGCGCCGGGCTCGACGGCGTAGGTGAAGCCGGTGCGGTCGGAGCCGAAGTCGTTGGACGCGGTGCGGACGGTCCACGTGACGTCGTCGTCGGCGGCGGCAGCCGGGCCCGCGGTCGTCAGGGCGACGGCCGGGAGGACGAGCAGTGCGCCGAGCGCGGCGCGGACCAGCGGGCGGCGGTGTGCGGACATGGGGACCTCGGGTCGGGAGCGGGGGAGGTGGCGGGGGCGGGCGCCGGACGGCACCCGCCCCCACCGGGACGCACCTGGGCTCAGGTCAGCTGCTCGGGGCCGTGATGGTGAGCGTCGCGCGGTACGTGCCCTTCGCGACGTCGCCGGGGATCTTCAGGTCCAGGTCGGCGCCGAGCTTCGCGGTGCCGTTCTCGTGACCCTGGTCGGCCGCACCGAGGGCGCGGGAGACGGACAGGCCGGTGCCGCCGTCGAACCCGGAGGCCACCGGGGCGCCGGCGCGGGCACCGGCCCCGGCCTCGACGACCTTCGGGGTCCAGCCGAGGGCCGAGCCGCTGAAGGTCTTGTCGCCGTCGTGGAAGTCGCCGACCGAGGCCGAGATCGACCACGGCGACTGCGACCGGCGGGTGTCGGTGACGGCGATCGGGTTGATCGCGCCGGTCGCCTCGAAGTACTCGCCGGCGTTGTCGACCGCGGTGCCGAGGTCCACCAGGCCGTTGTAGCCGTCGATCGTCCAGCCGAACTCGCCGGGGACGGCGTCGGGCACGGCGACCTGGATCTCCTGGCCCTCGCCCTGGTACGGGTGCACGGTCACGGCGTCGACGACGGAGCCGACCGGCTGCGCCGCGGTGGCGCCGCTGTCCGGGCCGCACCACGCGACGTTGCCGCGCTCGACGGCCGCGTTCGGCGCGTCGCAGGTGCCGCTGCGCAGGTTCTCGACGACCAGCTCGTCGCTGCGCACCTGGACCTTGACGTAGGAGCGCACGTGCTCCTGGTTCTGCACCGAGTTGTACCAGTAGCTGTCGGGGTCGAGCGGGTCCGCCCCGTTGCCGGCGCCGGAGGTGCCGCTGCTGTCCGGCGCGGTGATGTCGTAGTACTTGGAGCCCGAGGCCGAGTTGGCGGTCACGTAGAGGACGCCGCCGGGGCCCGCGAACACCTCGTCCTGCCCGGGCTGCTCGGTCGCGTCGGCCTTCTCGCCGTTCTTGATCAGGTAGCTGCGGGTGTAGACGTGGTCGTGGCCCTGCAGCACCAGGTCGACGCCGAGCTCGGAGAACGTGGTCGGGAAGTCCACCCGGCGCACCTTGTTGTCGGCGTCCTTGGCGTGCGCCGCGGCCGAGTAGATCGAGTGGTGGTAGACGAGCACGGTGTACTTGGCGTCGGCACCGTGCTGGTCGACGACGTCGGTCACGTACTGCACGTGCGCCGCGTCGCCGCCGCCGCCCTGCGAGGTCGCGTAGGAGTTGCTGTTCAGGTCGATGAACAGGACGTCCTTGTAGATGTACCAGTAGTCGCCGCCGGAGGTGTTCGACGTCGGCTGCCCGTTGGCGTAGTACGCGGCGGAGCGGTCGGTGTTCGGCGTGGTCAGGTGCTGCTCGTAGGCCTTGCCGCCGACGTCGTGGTTGCCGATGGTCGCGGCGAAGGGCACCTGCCGCAGCTGGTCGGGCGCGAGGAACGCGTCCCACTGCGTCTCGGTGTTGGCGGTCTCCACCTGGTCGCCGCCGGAGACGAGGATCTCCGCCTGCGGGTTCGCGGCGAGCGCGACGTCGAGCGTGTCCTGCCAGCCGGCCTGGTCCTTCGCGACGTCGCCGGACGAGCCGATCTGCGGGTCGCCGAGGAACAGGAAGTCGTAGTCGCCCTCGAAGGACTGGGTGCGGAAGGAGTAGGCCTGCGACCAGGCGCCCTCCGAGCCGACCCGGTAGGAGTACGCGGTGTTCTCCTTCAGGCCGGTGATCGTGGCGTGCCGGTTGAACCCGCCGCTGCTCGCGATGTTCGCCGTGCCGGTGGCCGCGAACGTCGGGGAGCCGGCCGGGAGCTCGCCGGCGACGACGCTCGAGGTCGGCGCGAGCTGGACGACCTGGTTGCTGTCGTCCGAGGTGTACCAGGTGACCATGCGCTGGGTCTCGTCGGCGCCGACACCGAGGACGAGGCCCGAGTAGGTGGTGTCCGCGGCGGACGCCGGGACCGCCGCGAAGCCGCCGAGGGCGACGGCCGCGCCGAGCGCCACCGCCGCGAGGCGCACCGACGCGCGCCGGGCGCGCGCGTGAGGTGCTGTCGTGCTGGGGGACATGAGTCGTCCGTTCTCTGTGATCCGAAGTGGGAGAAATCGGTCAACCGGGGGAGGCGACGGCGAATCTGCTCCTGACGGGTGACGGCCGGGTGAACGGGAGCCGGCCGGGGCGTGGCACCGGCCGGAACACCTGGTCAGTGCAGGCAACCGACTCGTCAGGGGCCGGTCAGACGCCGAGGACCCGCTGCACGAACCAGATCAGGCCCATGCCCGCGACCCCGGCCGCCACCGCGCCCGTCACCCAGGTGCCGGCCGCGGGCGCGCGGCGCCGCAGCAGCGCCAGCACGGGGAACACCACGGCGATGATCGCCAGCTGGACGGCCTCGATGCCCACGTTGAACACCAGCAGCGACCAGAGCAGCGTCCACGACCAGGGCTCGTCGATCCCGAGCGCCCCGGCGAACCCGAGCCCGTGCACCAGGCCGAAGACCAGCACCACGGCGACGCGCACCCACCCGGACCGGTCCAGCCCCAGGGGTCCGGCGCCCGGGACGAGGTCGCCCGCGTGGTCGCCGCGGTCGCGGATCCGCCACAGGTGCCAGCCGGCGACGACGGCGATGGAGAGCGCGATCACGGGTTCGACCACGGCGCCGCTCACGTGCACCAGCCCGGTCGCCGCCAGCACGAACGTGATCGAGTGCGCGACGGTGAACGCGGTGGCCGTCAGGACGATCTCCCGCAGGCGCCGGGAGCCGACGATCACCGCGAGCAGGAACAGGATGTGGTCCAGCCCGAACAGCAGGTGCTCGGCGCCCAGCACGAAGAACTCGGAGAACCGCTCGGTCCAGGTCTGCGCAGTGGAGAACGACGGGGTGCCGGCGTCCAGCGCGGCGCTGCCGGAGGCGGTGTCCAGCTCGTACGTCACGACGGTCGTCGTGCCGGTGACGTAGCCCTCGTCGTCGGCGAACAGCGTGCTGGTCACCTCGTGCGGGCCTGCGCCGGCGCAGGCGTGGTCGACCGCCAGGAACGCGTACGGCACGCCCTCCCGCTGCTCGATGCGGACCTCGCCGTCCCAGCCCGGCTCACAGGTGGCGCCCGTGGCGTCCGCGACGGTGAACCGGCCGCCGACGTAGGCGAGCACGGTGTCCGCGTGCGCCTCGAGCGCGGCGGCCTGCTCCTCGGGGTCGCCGCCCTCGAACGCCGGTGTGCCGTCCTGGAACAGCGGGTCGTCCTGCTCGGCGTCCGCGGCGGACACCACCAGCAGGTCGTACTCGAGCCCGAGCTCGGTGCGCACGACGCCCTGCTCGGGCGAGGTGACGTCCGCGAAGACGACGGAGGTGAACCCGTGCGCCGACGCGGGCGCGGCGGTGGCCACGGCGGCGGCGAGCAGCGCGAGGGCCGCCAGCGGGCGCCGGGCGCGCCGGGAGGACGGGGACGGGCGGGCGGGGCGTGGCATCAGGACGGCTCCTCGGTCGTTGGCTCGGGCAATCTGTCCGTGCCGCGTGAACGGGCGTCGCCCGGCGGGCGAACAGCCGCGGAACGATCGGCGCCCAGTGGCTCCCGGCCCGTGGTCCGCGCCGGTGCGTGAGGTAGGAAGAACCGCCCCGCTCCCCGTCGTCACCCGCCCCCGGAGGTCGTCCCGTGCGCCGTCCCCGCCCGCTCCGCCCGCTGCTCCCGGCCGTGCCGGCGGTGCTCGCCGCGGGGCTGCTCGCGGGCTGCGGCGGCGCCGACTGGTCGCAGCCGCACGACGGCCCGGTGGCGGTCGGGGAGCTCACCTCCGGGTTCCTCGCACCCGGGGAGACGCCGACCCCGGAGGCGACGATCGCTCCCGAGGCCGGGTCGTGGGACACGATCGGCCCGCGCGACGGCTACCGCGTCGTGATGCTGACCCGCGGGGACGACGAGCCGACCCGCACGCTCGCCACGGCGGTGCGGGAGTGGGCGGACGCCGAGGACGTCGACCTGCGGGTCATCGAGCCCGAGACGCCCGCCGACCTGGTGCCCGCCGTCGACGAGGCCGCGGGGCTGGGCGCCGACCTGGTGATCAGCGCGGGCGACGACCTGGTGGACCCCCTCGCCGTGGTCACGCCGAGCCACCTCGACCAGCAGTTCCTGGTGGTCGGCGCGGAGATCGCGGAACCCACCGCCAACGTCACGGCCGTCGACTGGACGGGGGCGTCCTACCGCGGCGAGGGGCTCGGCAGCGCGTCCACGTACGACGCGTCGACGTTCACGCCCGAGCGCGCCGCGGCCGCGGTCCGCGCCGGGGTCGGCTCGGTCCTGGGCGGGGTCACGGGCATCGTCGTCTGGCTGGACTGACCTGCCCGCTTCGCTGGGGTGCGTCGAGGGTGCAGGAACCCAGCCGATCGGGGCGTTCTGCCCGCTGGTTCCTGCACCCTCGACGCACGTCGACGGGTCAGGCGCGCTCCTCCGGGGTGGCGCGGCGGACGACGATGCGCGTCCACGCGCCGACGTAGACCCGGTCGTCCTCCGCGAGCTCCCGGCGCTGGCCCGGCGGGAGCGGCTGGGTCGGCATCGGGCCGGACGCGGTGCCGACGTAGGTGCCGTTGGACGACGACAGGTCCTCGACGAACCAGCGGCTCCCGTCGGTGGTCAGCTGGGCCTGCCGGCGGCTCACCGCGTCGTCGCCGTCGCAGTCGACCTCCGGGTGGATGCCGCGGGACCGGGACGCGCGCCCGATCAGCAGCGAGCGGACGGTCAGCGGCACCACGACCGGCAGGCCCGGGGACGGGCACGGCTCGGCGGCGTCCTGCTCGGCGTACCAGTCGGGGTCGACCCAGATCTCGGCCACCCACTCCAGCGGGACGGCCGGCGCCACGGACGGGCCGCCGCTGATCGCCGGGTCGGGGGCCGCCGCGTTCACCTCCGGCGCCCGGTCGCCCGGCGCCGGCGCGGCGGTGCGGGGGAGGACGCCGGTGGTGAAGTCGTAGCCGCAGGCCTCGCAGAACAGCGCGCCGGGCGCGTTGGGCAGCGCGCAGTTCGGGCACGGCAGCTCGGCGCCGGCGGGTGCCGCGCCGGCGGGTGCCGCGCCGGGCGTGGCAGCGGGCGACGGCGCAGCGGCGGCCGGGGCCGCGCCCATCGGTGCCCCGCACACGTCGCAGTAGTCGGTGGACTCCGAGGCGTGCCCCTGGGGGCAGGTGGCGCTCACCGCTTCACCCGCGTGGTCTTGGTGGACGCGGTGTCCAGGGCCATCTCGTCCAGCTTGTCGACCGCCTTCTTCAGCCGGACCTTGCCGGTGGCGGGCTCGTCGATCTCGACCACCTTGCGCAGCTTCGAGGTCGCCTCCTCGTTGCCGGTCTCGGCGGCCAGCTGGGCGGCCCGGCCGAGCTTGGCGGTCGCGGTGCGGTCGTCGCCCGCGGCCTTGGCGGCGAGGCCGTCCTGGATCGCCTGCGCGAGCTCGGTCTGCCCGGTGTAGTGCGCGACCTCCGGGTTGATCTTCGCGGAGAGGGCGCTGTCGTCGGTCCACTTGGCCTTGACCAGCCCCTGGGCCTGGATCTCGTCGCCGATCACCAGCTGGACGCGCGCGGCGAGCTGCTCCTGGCCCAGCCCGCGGGAGGCGGGCAGCCGGACGGCGACGTGGAAGTCGCGCGACTCGTCGCCCCACGACCCCGTCGGGTAGGCGCCGGTGAGGGGGTTCACCTCGGTGCGCCGGGGGGTGAGGTCCTCGACGGTCGGGGCGACCTGCCGGACGAACAGCACCTGCCCGCCCTGCGGCGCCCACACCCGCAGGTCCGCCGCTGCGACGCCGCGGGCCATCGACGCCTGCATGATCGTGGCGAACTCGGCGGCCATCTGGTCGGGCTGCGGGATGAGGTCGACGGTCCCCATCAGCGCCTGCGCGATGCGGCGCAGCTCGCCGACCTCCCAGCTGGCGCCGACGCCGCGGCAGTCGGCCTGGAACAGGCCGACTGCGCCGCGCAGCCGGGCGTCCAGCTCGGCCGGGGTCTCGTGCTGGTTCTTGCCGTCGGTCAGCAGCACCGCGTGCCGCTGACCCACGCTCGGCACGGACGTGAGCACGCGCCCCGCGAGCTCGATCCAGGTGCCCATCGCGGTGCCGCCCTCGGCGCGCAGCAGGCCGAGCGCCTGCTTCGCCTGCGCGCGGGTGCGGTCGGACATCCGGACCAGCAGGGCCTCGCGCGGGTCGGGGTACAGCAGCTGCGCGACGTGGCTGCCCGCGATGATCGCGAACCAGGTGCCGTCGGTGACGTGGTCCAGCGCGGCGGCCGCGGCCTGCTGGGCGGCGCGGATGCCGTCGTCACCCATGGAGCCGGAGCAGTCGACGATGACCGCCTCGGCGGCCTCGCCCCCGGACTGGCCGGCCTGGCCGGCTCCGGAGCACTCGACGGTGACGATGGCGTGGACGTCCGTGGACCCGTCTGCCAGGTACTCGTTCTGGTAGACCGCAGCGGTGAAGCTGGGGCTCATGCGGGTTCTCCTTCGTCGGTCGTGACGGCCAGCCGCGCCAGCGCCACCGTGGTGTTGTCCTTGCCGCCCTGCTCGTTCGCCCAGTTCACCAGAGCCGCCGCCACCGCGGCGGGACCCGGGCCGGTCGCCGCGACGACCTCGCCGACCAGCCGTGCCAGGTCGCCGGCCGCGGAGCAGTAGTTCCACAGGCCGTCGGAGCACAGCAGCAGCCAGCCGGGCCCGGCGACCTCGACGCGGGTGAGCGTCGGTGCCTGGTCGTGCGCGTCCACGCCGAGCCACCGGGTGATGGCGTGCGCCATCGGCCCGTTCTCCGCCTGCTCGCGCGGGACGCCGTCCGCGACCTGCTCGGCTGCGACGGAGTCGTCGACGGTCAGGCCCTCCGGCTCACCGTCGTCGGGCAGCCAGTACGCGCGCGAGTCCCCGACGTTGCCGACGGTGACGGTCGTGCCCTCGACCAGCGCCGCCACGAACGTGCACGACGGCGGCGACTCCCCGTGGTCGTGCGGCGTCGCGGTGGCGACGGCCTTCGCCGCCGCGGCGCCGGCGGCAGTGAGCCGCGCCTGCGACAGCGTGGCCAGGGCACGGCCGGAGGCGAGCCCGGTGCTGCGCTCGCGCGCCAGCACGTCGCGGGCCGCGGAGGCGGCGGCGAGCGACGCCACGTCGGAGCTCTCGGAGGACGACACCCCGTCGCAGACGACCAGCGCCGCCCACGACCCGGGCCGGGCGTCGGCGGCCAGCGCCATCGCGTCCTCGTTGCGGTGGTGCCGGACCCCGCGGTCGGACACCGCTGCCACCCACGGCGCGGGCTGCGCCGTCATGTGGTCGCGCGGCCGCCGGGCCGGGGTGCCGCAGACGGTGCAGTACCCGTCCTGGACCGGGCCGCCGCAGGCGGGGTCGGCGCACGTCTGCTGCACCTGGGCGACCGCGGCGTGCGCCGCCGCCACCGCGCGCAGCGGCACCGTCGCGGAGGTCCCGGTCGCGACGGGGACGTGCGCGGCGGCGCCGGCGTCCTCCGTGGGCGCCTGCGGCAGCTCCGCGCCGCACTCCTCGCAGAAGGTCGCGTCCGCGGCCGCCGGGGTCCGGCACGCCAGGCACGCGCGATCCGTCCCGACGGCGCTCACCGCGACGTCCACCGGCGCACGCCGTTCGCGGCGTCGACCAGGACGACCTTCTCCGCCGCGCTGCTGGTCGCCTGCGCGAGGGACCGGTACGTGTGCTCGAGCCCGTCCCGCAGCGAGTCCTCCGTCGCGGTCCACGGCCCGAGCGCGACCGCCTGCTGCTCGCCGTGCGCCGCCACCTGCTCCAGGGCGGCGGTCAGCGTGCGGACGGTCAGCCACGAGCGGTCGCCGGGGTCGACCCCGACGCCGTCGAGCGAGGCCAGCGCCTCGGCGAGCGCGGGCAGCCCGTCGCCGGACGCCGCCAGGAGCCGGGCCCGCAGCAGCCGCGCGTCGGGGTAGGCGCGGGACGTCGCCGGTACCAGGTCGAGGGCCGCGACCGCGCCGCGGACGTCGCCGCGCCCGGCCCGCAGCCGCGCGACCGCGAACGCGCCGGCGGGCACGTAGGCGCCGTCCGTGCGGGCGCACGTCGCGTACAGGGACTCGGCGATCTCCGGCTCGCCCGACGCCTCGCACGCCAGCGCGAGGGCCAGCTTCGGTGCGAGCTCGCCGGGCACCTGCCCGTAGACGGCGTTGAACGCGGACCGGGCCGCGTCGCCCTCGCCGCGGGCCAGGTGCGCGAGGCCCTGCAGCCACACCGCGCGCCAGTCCCACGGGTCGGCGGCGAGCAGCTCGTCGGTGGCGGCGGCCACGGCGTCGTACGACTCGGCGTCCAGCCCCGCCCGGGCGATCGCGAGCAGCACCTCCGGGGTGCGCTCCGCGTGCGCGTCCAGGTGGGCCAGGCGCCGCGCCGGGTCGTCGATGTCCACCGTCGACAGCCACGGCAGCTGCGGGTCGGTGACGTCCGGCCGCAGGTCGGGCAGCTCGCGCCAGGTGAGCGCCGCCGCGGCCGTGTCGGGCGCGGTGAACAGCAGCGACGGCACGGCGTCGCGCGCGGCGGTCACGCCGGCCGACGTCGCGACGACCTCGCGCAGCACCCCGAGCAGCTGGACCCGGAGCTCCGCGACGGACCCGAACCGGTCGTCGGGGTCGGGCGCGCACGCCTTGGCGACCAGCCGGTAGAAGGAGTCGTACGCCTGGAACAGCGGCGTCTCCGAGACCGGGGGCAGCGAGGCGACGTAGGTCGACTGGTAGCCGCGGAACTCCATCGCCAGCACCAGCAGCGTCCGGCCGAGCGTGTAGACGTCGGAGGCGACGGACGTCCCCACCTCGGCGACCTCGGGCGCCTGGTAGCCGACCGTGCCGTAGATCGCGGAGTCCTCGTCGTCCAGCCGCCGCACGCCGCCCATGTCGATCAGCTTCACGTCGTCGCCGATCTGGATCAGGTTGTCCGGCTTGAAGTCGCAGTAGACCAGGCCGAGGTCGTGCAGGTACTCGAACGCGGGCAGGATCTCCAGGACGTAGGCGATGGCCTGGTCGAGCGGGAACGGGTCGTACGCCCCGGCGGCCTCCATCCGGTCCTTGAGCAGCGACTTCAGCGAGTGACCGCCGACGTACTCCATGACCGTGTAGCCGGCGCCCTCGTGCGAGACGAAGTTGTAGATCTCGACGATGCGCGGGTGCTCGACCTGCGCGAGGAACTGCCGCTCCGCGATCGCCGCGGCCATCGCGTCGGCGTCCCCGGAGTTCAGCAGGCCCTTGAGCACGACCCAGCGGTCGGACACGTTCTTGTCGCGGGCCAGGTAGATCCAGCCGAGGCCGCCGTGCGCCAGCGCGCCCGCCACCTCGTACTGGCCGCCGACCAGGTCCCCGGCCTGCAGCTTGGGGGCGAACGAGTACGGGTTGCGGCACTTCGGGCAGAAGCCCTCGGTGCGGCCCGGGCGCCCGGCGACGGACCGTCCGACGGCCGCACCGCACGACGGGCAGAACCGCTTGTGCTCCGCGACCTCGGGGTCCACCAGGATCGCGGTGGCCGCGTCGACGGCGGGGGCGGGTGCGACCGTGGTGAGGCCCGCGCCCAGGCGCGCGGAGCGCAGCCGCGTGGACGACGTCCCGACCCGGCGGGTCGAGCCGGTGCGGCCCGTGCGGGCGGAGCCGATGGCGGTGGAGCCGAGGCGCTGGCTGGAGGTCCGGGTGGACACGGCCTCGTCCACGCCCGCTGTGCCGGCGGCGCCCCCGGCACCCGTGGCGCCCGCGGCCTCGCCTCCGGGCGTCCCGCAGACGTCGCAGTAGCCGTCGACGATCGTTCCCGGGCAGCCGGGCTGGGTGCAGTTCATGAGCTCCGTCCAGGGACGTTCGGGGACGACGGGGACGACGGGGACGACGGGGGTGCCGCTGGGACCGCGCGCACCGGGATCGCACTGGTCTCCGGCGCGGGCCGCGCCGGCCGGGGCGTCTCGATCAGCACCCGGTAGGCGCTGACGATGCCGCGCAGGCGGACCAGGTCCACCGGCGGTGTGCCGGCCACCTGGGCACCGACCCGCGCGAGCGCCGTGACCTCCGGCAGGGCCGCGGCGCCCCGGGCCGCGGCCTGGGCGTCGGACGCCTCGAGCAGCCCGCGCAGGCCGGCCAGCTCGGCGACCGGGGCCCCGTAGACGTCGGCGACGTGCGCCAGCGCGCGCTCGACGGTGCCGAGCCGCTCGAGGTACGCGTCCACGGCCTGCGGGTCGTCGGGGACCGGCCCGAGGGCGTCGACGTCGGGCACGCCCAGCACCGGGGCCGGCGTCACCTGCGCCACGCACTCCGCGACCAGGGCCCGCACCTGCGCGGCCCGGCCGGCGAGCTCGCCGCGCCACTGCACCGCCCGGGCGTGGTCGCGCGCGTCGTCCCGGGCCCGGGCGGCGGCCACGATGAGGTCGCGCTCGCACGTCGCGACGTCCGTGCCGAGCGGGCCCAGCAGGCCGCCGACGTCCGCGCCGCGGCGGGCGCGCTCGACCACGTCGGTCAGGCGCCGGTCCAGGCGCTCGAGCCGTGCCGCGTCCGCGAGGGCCGCGGCACCTCGCGCACCGGCCAGCAGGTCGCGGATCCGCTCGACGCCGGCCCGCAGGTCCGTCAGGCGGGCGGTGACGTCGGCCGCCCCGGTGGTCAGGGCCAGCCGGTGCCGCAGCTGCGCGGTCACGGCGTCGGACAGCCGGCACGCCTCGGGGAGGGACACGCCGCCCTCGGCGGAGGTCCGGCCCCAGACCATCGTGGACAGCCGCGCGAGCTCGACGGCGCCGACCCGCCCGCCGTCCCAGACCCGCACCAGCTCCTCGACGCGGGTGGCCGCCGACTGCCACATCGCCATCGCCAGCGTGACGTCGCCGGTCACGGCCGGGTCGGCGACGGTCAGCGCCGCCTCGTCCAGCACGTCGAGCTCGCGGCGGCGCTGGTTGCGCCACACGGCCATCTCGTCCAGGTACCGCGCCATCGCCTCGGGCGTGACGGGGCGGCCCCAGCCGGCCGGGGCGTCGGGGGCGGCCACGGCGGCGCCGGCCACGGTGGAGGTCACCGGCCGTAGACCGGGGCCGGCGGCGCGGGGGCCGCGCCGAGCGACGGGGCGAACCAGGTGTCGTACGACGCGGCCCACGACCCGTCGGCCTTCGCCTGCTCCAGCGCGGCGTTCACGAACCGCACCAGGTCGACGTCCTCGGCGTTCATCCCGAGCCCGTACGGCTCGGCCGTGAAGGCAGAGCCGACGACCTTCGCGTACGGGTCCTGCGCGGCGAGCCCGGCGAGCACGGTGTCGTCGCCGGTGATGGCGTCGACCTCCCCCTGCTGGAACTTCACCAGGCAGTCCGTGTGCGTGGACGCCGGGACGGCCTCGACCTCGGGGAAGTCCGCCAGCTTGGCCAGGCTCGACGTCGCGGCAGGCGCGCACACCCGCGCGCCGGCCAGGTCCGCGAGCGACGTGGCGTCGGACGCCAGCGGGACCAGCACCTTCTGGCCGGACCGGTAGTACTCGGCGGAGAACGCGATCTGCGTCCACCGGTCGCAGGTGATCGTCATGTTGCGGGCGACCAGGTCGACGCTGCCGTCCTCGAGCGACGGGATGCGGTCCGCGGCGGTGATGACGCGCAGCTCGATCCGCGACGGATCGCCGAAGATCGCGGCGGCGACCGTGCGGGCCATGTCGATGTCGAAGCCCTCGACCTGCCCGCTGACGGGGTTGCGCGCGCCGAGCAGGAGCGAGTCCGCCGAGACGCCGACCACGAGGCGGCCACGGTCGCGGATCTCGGCCATCGTCGACCCCGCCGGGATCGTGGCGGGGGACGCCGGCCCGGTCGGCGCGTACGACGCCAGCGGGTCCGCGCACTCGGCGGGGGCCGGGGCGGGTGCCGCGGGGGCGGCGTCCTCGGCCGGGGCCGACGGCGCGGGCACGGTGGTCTCGGCGTAGACGCCGCCACCGGTGCACCCGGACAGGACCAGCGCCGAGAGCGCGAGGGCGAGCAGGCCGGCGCGGGGCCGGCGGGCGGGGCGGAGGGTGCGGCTCACCGGTACTCCTCGATCCGGCGGGAGATCCCGCTCCAGGACAGGACGGCCACGGCCAGGCCCGCGGCGACGGACAGCCAGAGCCCCAGGACCAGCCCGCGGCCCGTGCGGTCGAGCGCGTCGGACGTGGCGTCGCCCGCCCGGTCCAGCGCGGCGGCGGACGCGTCGTCGAACGCGGCGAAGGCGGCGTTCGACGACCCCTCCGCCCGGTCGGTCGCGGCGGCGACGGCGGCCTCCCAGTCGCCGTCGTCGTCGAGCTGCCGGATCCCCGCGTGCTGGTCGGCGTAGGCCGCCCACGCGGTCGGCACCTCCTGGCCGACGACGCCCGACCCGGTCGCCGCGTCCAGGGCGGCGTCGACCTGGTCCGCCGAGGCGACCCACGCCTCCTCGAACGCCGCGCCGCTGCCGCGGGCGATCAGCGTCAGCGACTCGTTGGCCTTGGCGTCGTACGCCCCGAGCCGCGCCGTCGACAGCGCGTCGGCCGCGGCGTAGTCGGTGTCGCTGACGTCGCGGACCTGGGACGACACGGAGAGCAGGACGATCCCGGAGCCGACGGTCAGCACGAGCAGGACGAGGCCGGCGGCCGCCAGCGGCGGGTTGACCCGGCGGTGGGTGCGGCGCGCGAGCCACACGGACGCGACGACGACCCCGGCCAGCCCGGCGACGCCGCTGCCGACCGCGAGCAGCCACGTGGTGCGGGCCGCGGCGAGCTCGTGCTCCACGCGGGCGGAGTTCGCGTCGATCAGCGCGTCGAGCGCGGGCAGCGCGTCGGCGCGCAGGCCGGCGGAGGCGTTCCGCAGGTACTGCGACCCGACGGGCAGGCCCTGCCGGTTGGCCGAGCGGGCGCGCTCCACGTCGTTCGCGTAGTCGAGCACCGCGGTGTTCAGCTGCGCCAGGACCGTGCCGTCCGCGGGCTGGGCCCGCGCCGCCTCGGCGACCAGCGCCGTCGCGGTGCGCATCGCCTCGTCGTAGTCCGTGCGCAGCTCGGCCGGCTCCAGCCCGCCGACGAGGAACGCGTTGGTGGCGTCGGCGTCCGCCCGCACCAGGCGGGTCTGCAGCTCCTGCAGCCGGATCAGCTGCGCGGCGTTCGCGTCGGCCCGGCCGAGGGCGCCGTCGGCCGTCCGGAACGCCCAGCCCGCGCCGAGCGAGACCAGCAGCCCGAGCACGACCAGGGCGACCGCGACCAGCCCCATCTGCGCGGGCGTGCTGCGACCGTGGCGGGCCGCGGTCGCCGCGGCGAGCTCCTCGGGGCTCGTGGGCGCGACGACGTGCGGCGCCGCCGGCGCGACGGCGGTGCCGGGGGCGGTCAGCGCCCCGGGGACGGTCGGCGGTGGCGCCGTCGTGGGGACCGTGGTGGTCACGCGGGGTCTCCTTCGGGGGCACGCTCGGGGCTGAGGTCGGCGGCGTCGAGCAGCCGCAGCTGCTCCGGGGTGGGGTCGGCGACGTCGCGCAGCCGCCAGGCGTGGCGGCCGATCGCGTCCTCCAGGACGTTGCGGACGAACCGCGCGTTCCCGAATCCCTCGTCGCGGGCGGCCGCGGCGAGCAGGCCGCGCAGGGCGTCGCGGGTCGCGTCGTCGACCTCGAAGTCGGCGGCGGCCGCCATGCGCGTGAAGATCGCCACCAGCTCGTCGTCGGTGTAGTCGTCGAACGCGAGGGTCGTCCGGAACCGGGAGCGCAGCCCCGGGTTGGAGTCGAGCAGCCCGGCCATCGGGCGCGGGTAGCCCGCCACGATGACGACCAGCTCGCCGCGGTCGTCCTCCATGGCCTTGAGCAGCGTGTCGATCGCCTCGCGCCCGTAGTCGTCGCGGGCGAGGGTGTACGCCTCGTCGACGAACAGCACGCCGCCGCGCGCGCGCTCGACGACCTCGGTCGTCTTGATCGCGGTCTGGCCGAGGTAGCCGCCGACCAGGTCGTCCCGGTCCACCTCGACCAGGTGCCCCTCGGCCAGCAGCCCGAGCGCGGCGTAGATCCCGGCCACGGACCGGGCGACGACGGTCTTGCCGGTGCCCGGGTTGCCGACGAACACCAGGTGCCGGGACATCGTCGGCGCGCGCATCCCGGCCGCGGTGCGCAGCTTCTCCACGCGCAGCACCGCCGCCTGCCGGTGGACCTCCTGCTTGACGGTGGCCAGGCCGACCAGGGCGTCGAGCTCCGCGAGCAGCTCCTCGACGGATCTCCCGGCGGCAGGGGTGGCGGGCTCGGCGGGCCGGGCGGGTTCGGCGCGCGGCCCCCCGGGCGCGGCCGGCTGGGGCACCGGCGGTCCCGGGACCACCCCGGCGGCCGCGAGCTGGGCGGCGCCCGTCAGCGTCGCGCGGCCGACGACCGAGGCGGTCGGCCGGCCGAGCGTGCCCGCGGCCGTGGCCACGTCGACCAGCGCCCGGGCGTACGCGCCGGCGTGGTCCGAGCCCGCCGCGACCAGCGCGCCGAGGACCGTCGTCGGCGCGGCACGCCAGCGGCGGGCGCGGGACGCCGCGTCGAAGAACGCCTGCGTGCCGCCGTCGCCGCCCGTGGCGGCGAGCCAGTCGGCGCTCGCGCCGGGGGAGGCCTCGGCCACCGCGGCGGCCAGCGCGCGGGCCTCGGCGAGGGAGGGCTCCGGGTCGAGCCCGGCCCGCACGGCGACCGCGCCGACGGCGGCCAGCGCCTCGCGCAGCGGCGCGGTCACGCGATCGCCCCCGGGGTCAGGTCCAGCGCGCCGCCGTCCGAGCGCGGGCCGAACTTCTCCGCGAGGAACCGCCCGTGCGCCACCAGCGCGACGGCGTCCGACCGGTTCACCGCGTCCAGCACCTGGTCCATCGTGCGGCCCAGCAGGTCCAGCTGGTCGATCAGCACCATCAGCGACGACCGGCCGTTCTCCACCGGGCGGGAGTTCGCCCACTCGCGCGGCAGGCGCAGGTAGTGCCCCACGGCGTCCGGCAGGTAGTCGGTGGCCGTCGCCATCACGTGGTACGCCTCCTCCGACCCGGCGCCGAGCCGGTCCAGGCGCGGCACCGTGTCCCGGACCACCCGCACGACGCGGTGCACCCGCGACGCGACCGGCGCGGGCGCGGCCCCGGCCGCCACCATCGCCTCGACCCGGTCCAGGGCCGCCAGCAGGTCGTCCGCCGTGGGCGCGGGCGGCAGCGCCGGCGTGGTCGGCTGCTCGGGCGCGCGGCCGGTCAGGCGCTCGAAGAAGCCGCTCAGCCCCACGCCCGCCCCTTCCTGCCCGCTCCCGGGCACCGGCCCCGTGCGGTCACCGGCCGGACTGACCGAGGTCGAGGACCCCGCCCGCCGCCGCGCGCTCGTCGTGCTGCTGCACCCGCGCCAGGTAGCCCTGCGCCTTGTCGACCTCGGTCTGCAGCGTGCCGACGGTCGCCGCCATCGAGTCGAGCGCCTGCGCCTTGAACGTGTCGATCGAGTCGAGCGTCGCGTAGATGTTCGTGAACGCCGCCTGCAGCTGCGGCAGCCCGATCGTCGCGGACGCCGCCTGCTCCTGGATGCGGCCGGCGTTGTCCCGCAGCATCTGCGACGTGCGCTCGATCAGCCCTGAGGTGGTGCTGTTCAGCGCGGTGATCTGGTTCAGCACGAGCTGCTGGTTGGACAGCGCCTGCGACACGATCACGGCCGTCCGCAGCGCGTCGACCGTCGTGGTGGCCGAGCGGTCGACGCCCTTGATCAGCTCGAGGTTCGACCGCAGCAGGATGTCGATCGACAGGTAGCCCTGGATCGACACCGCCAGCTGGGTCAGCAGGTCCTGGTGCTTCTGGCGGACGTAGAACAGCACGTCGTCCCGCAGCGCGCGGGCGCGCTCGGGGTCGGTCGCCTCGAGGTCGGCGATCTGCGCGGACAGCCGCGCGTCGAGCCGCTCGGCCACGTACACGTACTGGTTGAGCTTGCCCATGGTGGCCCACAGCTCGGCCTTCTCCATGTTCAGCGCCTGGTTGTCCTTGCGGAGCTCGTCCTGGCCGTCCCGCAGCGCGTGCAGGATCGCGTTCAGGTGCTGCTCCGCCGACTGGTACTTGCGGAAGTAGTCGACCGCCTTGTCGCCCAGCGGGATGAACCCGAGCAGCTTGCGCGCGCCCTTGAGGCCCGACGGGTCCAGGTCCTCGACGGTGCGCCGCAGGTCGAGCAGCGTGTTCCCGACCTTGGAGCCGGAGGCGAGCCCGCCCTCCGTGATCGCCCGGACCGGCGTCTGCAGCAGGCGGTTGGAGGAGTTCGCGGCGTGCCGGATCTCCGCGTCGCCCATCGTGCGCACGTCGGCCGCCTGCGCCGCGAACGCGGGCGACGCCGCCGGGGCGGCGACCAGGCTGGTCAGGTAGCCGTCGACCTTGGCGTCCAGGCCGGGCAGCAGCGCGGGGTCCACGGCCGGCGCGAGCTTCGGCGCGGCGGTGGCGGCGACCGGGGCGACCGGGTCCGGCGCCGTGAGCGTGACCGGCGCGGCCAGCGGGGCGGGGGGTGCGAGCGGGGCGACACCCTGCGCGGCCGACGGGTCCTGGGTCATGCGCGTCCTCTTCCTCGTGGTCGACCGGAGGACGGTCGAGCGCCTGGTGCCCAGCGTATGGGTGGATATCGTGCTCAACGGGGCATCCGGCGGAAAAGATCCCGCGGCTCGTCGAGGGCCACCCGTCTGCGCGGTCGGCTAGAGCGCGTGGCCCAGGGCGAAGCCGGCGGCCGCCAGCGCGACGGCCGCCACCAGCATCCCCGCCGCGTTGACGAACGCCGCGAGCCAGCGGCGGTCCTCCAGCAGCCGCGCCGTCTCCAGGGACGTCGTGCTGAACGTCGTGTAGCCGCCCAGGAACCCGGTGCCGGCGACCGTCGCCAGCGCCGCGGCGGCACCGTGGGCGACGAGCCCGGTGATCACCCCGAGCGCGAAGGCCCCGGACAGGTTGACCACCATCGTGCCGAGGGGCACCGCGGTGCGGGACCGGGCGCGCAGCATGCCGTCCACCAGGTACCGGGTCACGGCGCCGAGCCCGCCCATCAGGGCGACTGCCACCACCATCACGAGGCGACCCCCTGCCCCGCGCGGGCACGGCTCCGGTCGGCGAGCGCAGCGGCCGTCCGCAGCCCCGCGAACGACGCCGCGAGGCCCAGCAGCACCGTCGACAGGGCGTAGGCGACCGCCGCGGCCCACCGGCCCTCCGCCGCGAGCCGCTCGGTGTCGACGGCCAGGGCGCTGTACGTCGTGTACGCACCGAGGAAGCCGGTCCCCAGCAGGAGGCGGATCGCCGCCCGGCGCCCGGCGTCCGCGCCGCGCGCGGTGAGGACCCCGGTCAGCAGGGCCAGCAGGTACGCCCCGCTCAGGTTCACCAGCCACGTCGCCCACGGCCACGCGGACGCGCCGACCGCGAGCGTCAGGCCGTAGCGGCTCGCGGCTCCTGCGGCGCCACCGAGCATCACCAGGCCGAGCGACGCGGGGGACGGGTGCGCCGGCCGCGTCGCGCCCGCCATCCGACCACCGCCTCTCGCCGCGCGTCCACCGGGATCGGCGGTTTCGTCGCGGCCCTCAGGGTAGCGAGCGCGCCGGCACGGTCGTCAGGCCGCGGGCAGCGTCCCCCCGAGCTCCGGCACCGCGGCCCGCAGCCGCGCCGTGTACGGGTGGGCCGGCGCCTCGAGCACCTGGCGCGCCGGCCCGCGCTCGACGACCCGCCCCGCCTCCAGGACGACGGCGTCGTCGCACAGCCGGTCCACGACCGCGAGGTTGTGCGTGATGAGCAGCAGGGCGAGCCCCCGCTCGGCCCGGAGCCGCTCGAGCAGGTCGAGGATCCGGGCCTGCACGGTGACGTCGAGCGCCGAGGTGGGCTCGTCGAGCACGAGCAGCCGGGGCTCGGCGGCCAGGGCGCGGGCGATGCCGACGCGCTGCCGCTGCCCGCCGGAGAGCTCGTGCGGCCGGCGGGCGGCGAGGGCAGGGTCGAGGCCGACGTCGGCCAGCAGGCCGGCGACGGCGCGCGCCCGCTCTGCGCGGGGCACCCCCAGGCCCTCGGCGACGGCCGACCCGACGCGCTGCCGCGGGTCGAGCGTCTCGGGGCCGTCCTGGAACACGGGCTGCACGGCGGCGCGGTAGTCCCGCCGCCCGGCGGCGTCGAGCCGGCCCAGCGGGGTGCCCCGGTACCGGACCTCGCCGGCGACGGGCGTCAGGAGGCCCAGCGCGGCGCGGGCGGCGGTGGACTTGCCGGAGCCGCTCTCGCCGATCAGGGCGACGGACGCGCCGGGGGCCACGGCGAGGTCGAGGCCGTGCACGACGGTGCGCCTCCCGTACGCCAGGTCGGCGCCGGCGAGCTCGATCAGGGGGTGCTCAGACATCGGCGGCCTCGTCTGCGGGGGTGGGGCGGGCGTGGCCGAGCCGGGGCACGGCGTCCAGCAGCGCGCGGGTGTAGGGCACGGTCGACCGGTGCAGGACGTGGTCGACGTCGCCGGCGTCCACCACGGCGCCGTCCTGCATGACGACGACGTGGTCGGCGACGGTCGAGACCAGCGCGAGGTCGTGGGAGACGAGCAGCACGGCGGTGCCCTGCTCCCGGCGCAGCCGGTCGAGCACGGCCATGATCTCGGCCTGGACGGTGACGTCGAGGGCGCTGGTCGGCTCGTCGGCCGCGATGACGGGCGCGCCGAGGGCCACGGCGGTGGCGATCGCGAACCGCTGCGCCTGGCCGCCGGACACCTCGTGCGGGTACCGGTCCACGATGTCGGCGGGGAGCCGGACGGCCTCGAGCGCCTCGGTGGTGCGGCGCGCGGCCTCGGCGCCCCGGATGCCGTGCCGGCGCAGGGCGTGCCGGAGCAGCCGGCCGAGCCGCATCGTGGGGTTGAGCGAGCCCTGCGGGCTCTGCAGCACCAGGGAGATCGCGGAGCCGCGCAGGTCGCGCAGCACGCGCTCGGAGGCCCGGAGGACGTCGGTGCCGCCGACGAGGACCGACCCGTCGACGCGGGCGGCGGTCCCGGACAGCAGCCCCAGCGCGGCGAGCAGGAGGGTCGACTTGCCGGAGCCCGACTCACCGACGACGGCGACGCACTGGCCGGGGTGCACGTCGAGCGCGGGCACGGCCGACACGACGCGGTCGCCGTAGCGCACGACGAGGTCCCGGACGCTGACCACGGGAGCGGTTGCGGCGGTCACGGGCGGCCTCCGTCCGAGCGCGGGTCGAGCGCGTCGCGCAGGCCCTCGCCGAGCATGTTGAAGCAGAACGCGGTCACGAGGATCGCCAGGCCGGGGAACGCCGCCACCCACCAGTGCGTCGTGAACAGCGACTGGCCGGACTGCACCATGAGCCCCCACTCGCTGGTCGGCTCGGTCGCGCCGAGGCCCAGGTAGGACAGCGAGGCGGCGGTCAGGATGATGCCGCCGGCGTCCAGCGACAGCTGCACCAGCACGGGGGTCAGCGAGTTGGGCAGCACGTGCCGCCAGACGATCCGCACCGGGTGGACGCCGAGGCAACGGGCCGCGTCGACGTAGGGCCGGGTGCGCACGGACTGCGCCACCGACGCCGCCAGCCGGGCGTACCAGGGCCACCAGGTGGCGGCGATGGCGATGATCGTGGTCGGCACGCTCGGGCGCAGGATCGCGGCGAGCGCGAGCGACAGCAGCAGGGCGGGGAACGCGAGGAACACGTCGGTCACCCGCATGATGACGTCGCGCAGCCAGCCGCCGGCGAAGCCCGCGACGACGCCGAGGGTCACGCCGACCACCGCCGAGATCGCGAGCACCGCCGCGGCGATGCCGAGCGAGGTGCGCGCGCCGTAGAGCACGCGGCTGAGCACGTCGCGGCCCACCTGGTCGGTGCCGAACCAGTGCGTGGCACCGGGCGCGAGCAGCCGGTCGGCGGGGTGCGTGGCCGTGGTGCCGTCGCCGGGGAACGGCGCGACCCACGGGGCCAGCACGGCCAGCAGCACGACGACCACCAGCACGACGGCGCTCGCGGCGGCGAGCCGGTCGCGGCCGACGAGGCGGCCCAGGCGGGTGGCGAGGGCGCCGGAGCCGGGCACCCGCGACGCGGGCGTGGCCGGGGACGGAGCGGTCTCGACGACGGGGGCGGGGTGCAGGCTCATGCGACACGCACCCGGGGGTCGAGCGCCGTCTGCGCGAGGTCGACGGCGAGGTTGAGGACCACGTAGACCAGGGCCACGGTGAGCGTGACGCCCGCGATGGCGGGGGTGTCGACCGAGGAGATGGCGGTCGCCGTGTACGAGCCGAGGCCGGGCCAGTTGAAGATGGACTCGACCAGGAAGCTGTTGACCAGCGCGTAGGCGAACACCAGCGCGATCAGCTGCAGCACGGGGGCCGACGCGGCCCGCAGCGAGAACCGGACCAGCACGGCGAGCCGGCCGAAGCCGAGCGCCCGCTCCATGCGCGCGTGGTCCTGCGCGGCCTCCTCGAGCAGCGCGGCGCGGGTCATCTGCGCGATGACGCCGGTCGGGTAGGCCGCGAGCGCCAGCGCCGGCAGCACCAGGTGGTGCAGCACGCTGCCGAGCATCGCCCAGTTCCCGGTGATGAGGGCGTCGACGACGGTGATGTCGGTCCAGACGCTCAGCGGGCTGGTGGTGTCCAGCGAGCGCGTGTACTCGCCCGCCGTCGGGAACCAGCCGAGCCGGGTCGCGAACACGAGCTGCAGCACGAGCGCCAGCAGGAACACCGGTGCGGACACGGCGAGCACCGAGCCGACGCGGACCGACACGTCGACCCCGCCGGCCCGGCTGCCACCGCGGTACCGCGCGGCGAGGACGCCGAGCGGGATCCCGAGCAGCACGGCCAGCAGCATCGCGGCGCCGACCAGCTCCAGCGACGCCGGCAGCGCCGACCCGAGGTCGGACGCGACCGGCTGCCGGGTGTGCAGGCTGGTGCCGAGGTCGCCGCGGACCAGGTCGCCGAGGTAGCGGAACAGCTGCACCGGGAGCGGCTGGTCCAGGCCCAGCCGCTCCCGGGCGGCGGCGAGCTCCGACGCGCTGGCCCGCGCGCCGGTCGCCGAGACGGCCGCGTCACCCGGGACCGCCCGCGCGACGAGGAAGCTCACGACCACCACGCCGAGCACGACGACGGCGGACTGCGCCAGGCGGCGCACCAGGTGACGGGCCGTCACGGTCAGTGGCTCAGCTCGTGCACGAAGACGACGTTCGGGTACGCCGGGTTGTCGGTGTAGCCCTGCACGTCGTCGCGGAACGCGCGCTGGTAGGTGTCGGTCCACAGCGTGGTGACGGCGGCGTCCTCGACCTCGATGCGCTGCTGCAGCTGCTCGTAGGCGGCCTGCGCGGCGTCGGTGTCCGTGGCGGTGAGCGAGGGGAGCGCGTCGATCATCGCGTCGACCTCGGGGTCGGCCAGGTAGGACAGGTTGAAGTACGGCTCGGCGGAGGAGCGGAACACGTTGACGAACCACGAGTACGCGTCGGCGTAGTCCGGGTACCAGTACATGACGAAGACGTCCTGGCGGTCGCCGGTCCGCGCCTGGTCCCACTGCGCGTTCCACTGCAGCGGCTGCGCGTCGAGGGTGACGCCGATCTCGGCGAGGGCCGAGGTCAGCAGCGTGACGTAGAGCTGCTGGTTGTCGTCGCCCTGCGCGTAGGTCAGGGTCAGCGTCAGCGGGTCGCCGTCGCCGTACCCGGCCTCGGTGAGCAGGTCGCGCGCCGCGTCGAGGTCCTGCTCCGTGCTGATGCCCGCGCCGGACCCGATCAGACCGTCCGGGACGACGCCCTGGGCCGCCACGCCCGCGCCGTCCAGCGCGTCGACCAGGCCGGCGGTGTCGGTGGCGAGCTGCACGGCCTGGCGCACCCGCACGTCGGCCATCGGGCCGTCGGCGGTGTTGTAGAGGGCCAGCAGGTTCTGGAACGAGCCGGTCTCCGAGGTGGCGACGCCGTCGGTCGACTCCGCCTGGGCGAAGATCTCCGGGTTCAGCGTCTCGACGAAGTCGACCTCGCCGTTCTGCAGCAGCTGCCACGCGGTGGTGGTCTGCGGGGTCACGCGGTACTCGACCGTCGTGTACTGCCCGTCCTCCCAGCCGCCCCAGTAGTCGTCGTCGGCCGTCAGCGTGAGCTCGTACTCCTGGCCGCTGGCCCACTCGCCGACGGTGTACGGGCCGGTGCCGGCGTCGTTGCCCTCGGCGAACCACGCGTCGAGCGCGGCGGGGTCGTCGCCCGCCGCCTCGGTGTCGTAGATGTACGCGGCGTACGCGGAGGACGCGATCAGGTCGATCGGCGCGGCGTAGGCCAGGTGGAACACCAGCGTGGTCGCGTCCGACGCCTCGACGGAGTCCACCGCGTCCCAGATGTACGCGGCGCCGCCGGCCTTCTCGATCGTGCGGTCGATCGCCTGCTTCGCGGCGGTCGCGTCGAGCGCGCGGCCGGTGTGGAAGGTGACGTCGTCGCGCAGCGTGAACGTCCAGGTGGTGCCGTCCTCGGAGGAGGTCCAGTCCGTGGCGAGCAGGGGCTCGACGGTCTCGGTCGCGGCGTCGTAGCGGGTCAGCGACTCGTAGACGTTCTCCATCGACCGGATCTCGTTGGAGTAGGACAGCGCGGGGTCCCACTCGGTGACGATCTCGGTGTTGGTGACGAACGTGAACGTGTCGTCGGAGGCCGAGGCCGCGGCGGTCTCGCCGCCGCCGCGGGTCTGCCCGCCGCCGCACGCGGCGACCAGGGCGAGGACGGCGACCGCGCCGGTGGCGGTCAGGATGCGTCGCACGGGAGGGTGCTCCGTTCTTCGGGGGAGGGGAGGGGGCTAGAGCTGGCCGAGCGGGCCGGCGGCCTTGACCTGGACGCGGACCGCGGGCTCGGGGAGGTAGGACAGCGGGACCTCGGTCAGCTCGACCACCTCGACGTGCTCGGGGTCGGCACCGGCCTGGATCGCCCGGCGGCACGCGACGGACTTGGCCTCGTCGAGCGCCTCGGTGCGGCCGGCGCCGGCGGGGACGATCGCCTCCCAGCGGCCGGACGCGAGCGCGATGGCGGCACCGACCGCGTTCGCGACCTGGCCGAACTCCGGGCGGAGCACCGCCGCCACGCCGGGCACGTCGTCCGGGACCAGGAACGCGCCGCCGCCGACCGCCACCAGCGGCTGCTCGGAGCGGCCCATGGTCACCATGTCCACGGCCTCGGCGATCGCCTCGTCCGCGGCGGCCAGGCCGGCGGCGAGCAGCGCGCGGTCGTCGTCGCCGACGCGCGCGGCGTCCGCGATGTCGATCGTGGTCCGCCCGGCCACCAGGCCGCCGTCCGTCAGCGTGGGGGTGCCACCCCCGAACGCCAGCCCGTGCTGCGGCAGCGCGTAGCCGACGGAGTCCGGGCCGATCCGCACCTCGTCGGCGGTGCCGCGCACGCGGGTGCCGCCGCCGACCGCGATGCCGAGGATGTCGGGCATCCGGAAGTTCGTCCGCACGCCGCCGATGTCCACGGCCAGCGCCGACTCGCGGGGGAAGCCCTTCAGCAGGACGCCGAGGTCGCTTGACGTGCCGCCGACGTCGATCACCACGGCGTCCTGCACGCGGGACAGGTACGCGGCGCCGCGCAGCGAGTTGGCCGGGCCGGAGCCGATGGTGAGCACGGGGTACCGGGCGGCGTAGTCGGGCGCCATCAGGGTGCCGTCGTTCTGCGCGAAGTACGTCACGACGTCCAGGCCGTGCGCGCGGACCACGTGGTCGAGGGCGTCGGTCACGTCCCGGGCCACGCCGTACAGCGCGGCGTTCAGCGCGGTCGCGTTCTCCCGCTCGACCAGGCCGAGCGAGCCGATCTCGTGGCTGAGCGACACCGGCACGTCCGCGCCGGCCTCGGCCGCGACGATCTGCGCGACCTCGAGCTCCTGGTCCCGGAACGCCGGGCTGAACACGCCGGTGACGGCGAACGCGTCGGCGGCCTCGCGGTGCTTCCGGACGAATGCGCGGATCGCCTCGGTGTCGAGCGGCGCGATCGGGTAGCCGTCGATCAGGTGCCCGCCGCGGACCACGACGGCGTCCACCAGGGCGGCGTCGCGCAGCTCCTTCGGCCAGGCGTGCAACGGCGGCACGGCCGTCGTCGCCGGGGCGCCGATCCGGATCACGCCGACCCGGCCGAGGCCGCGGCGCTCCAGGATCGCGTTGGTCGCGTGCGTCGTGCCGAGCATGACGCGGCCGACGCGCTCGCGGTCCCCGCCGATCTGCTCGAGCACCGCGCCGACCGCGGCCTGCAGGCCGGACGTCACGTCGCGGGTGGTCGCCTGCTTGGTCCAGGCGAGGACGGTGCCGTGCTCGTCGAGCACGACGGCGTCGGTGTTGGTGCCGCCGACGTCGATGCCGATGCGCAGGGGGCGCTGCCGCAGGTCAGCCACGGACGGCTCCGATCTCCTCGACGGGGACGTAGTCCAGGTCGTAGCCGAAGGCCCGCGGGCCCACGACCTCGAGCCCGCGCTCCGACCGCCACAGCGGGTGGCACGCCCAGGCCAGGACGCTGACGCGCTGGCCGTAGCGCAGGTTCTCGGTCTGGATGGCGCGGGCGCTCGCGGTGTCGACGACCGTGATCAGGTCCGGCACGGAGGCGAGCAGGGTGCCCTCGTCCAGGACGACGAGGTTCTCGTTCTGGATCTCGACACGGACCAGGCGGCCGCGGTCGTCGCCGAGGCCGTCGATCACGACGGAGCCCCGGACGAACCCGCCGCCGGTGCGGCGCTCGATGTCGATGATCTTGCCGGTGACCAGCACCCGGGCGCCCAGCGCCTCCACCAGGGCGGCCAGCGGGTCCTCGGCGCCCTCGGTGGCGTGGCCCAGGCGGACCGCCTGGCTCACGGTCCCGGGGATCACGGCGCCGTCGAGCTGCGCGCCGTCCAGCAGGTAGTCGGCCATCAGGGCGTGCGAGCCGGCTGCGACGGCGACCGCGCGGGCCAGCCGCTCCGCCCAGAGGCCGTCGACCGGCTTCATCGTCGTGACGTTGCCGAGGGTGTCGGCGAGCACGATCGAGTTCACGGGCAGGCCCGCGACGTACATCGAGATCATCTGGACCTCGGGGAACGCGCGGCCCATGCCGTCGGCGTCCACCAGCGGCACGCCGAGGCGTGCGGCCCAGGCGACCGGCTGCACGCCGTTGGAGCCGCCGATCTCGGAGGACATCACGGCGGCGACCTCGCGGCCGGTCAGCTCCTCGACGGCGTCCCGCAGGCGCAGCACGTCGTCCGCGTCGGGGATCATCTCGGCCGACACGGTGGGGGCGCCGATGCCCGACAGCGGGACGACGAGGGCGTCCGGGGCGACGTCGCCGAGCTGGACCACCTCGACGGGGCCGTGCTGCTCGAGGGCGTGGCCGGCGGCCAGCAGGCCGGTCTCGACGCCGCCGCCTCCGCCGGTGCTGAGCACGGCGCAGCCGCGCCCGAGGGCGCCGACCGACTCCGCGTCGATGGTCTGGATGGGGGAGAACACGCTCACGGATCGAAGTCTGCGATGGCGCCCTGAGCACCTCAATGTCGTCTCATCACAGGTCTTGAGCGGAACTTGTGATCAGGACACAATTCGACCCGTGACGACGGTGGAGGAGCTGGTGGCGCGTGGCGCACATCACGGGCTGCGGGTGCTCGGTGGTGGCGGTGGCGGTGGGGACGGCGCGCCCGAGGTCCGCGAGGTGGCGACCGTCGGCGACCTGGCGTCCGTCGCCGGACCCGGGCCCGGCGCGCTCGTGGTGCTGATGGCGAGCGCCCTGAGCCACATCGAGCCGTACGAGCTCGACGTCGCCGTCCGGCGCTCGGCCCAGCGCGCGCACGCCGGACTGGTCCTGGTCGGCGCGGAGCGGGTGCCCGTGACGGCGGCGCGGATCGCGGAGCGCGCCGGGCTGCCCCTGCTGGCCGTGCCCGGCACCGCGGACGTCAACGGGCTGATCGTCTGGCTGAACCGCACGGTGCGGGGCGGCACCTCGGACACGGTCGCGCGCGCGGAGGCCGTGCTCGACGTGCTGGCGCGCGTGCAGGCGGGCGACGACGGGTCGGCCGACGACGACGGCGGGGTGGGCGCGCTGCTGTCGGCCGTCGGGGACGCGCTCGGCCGCGCGGTCGAGCTGCACGACGGCCCCGCGACCCGGCCGGGCGACACGGGGCCCGCCGACCCCGGCGCGGTCCTGGTCGGCGACCGGGTGGTCGGCACCCTGCGGTGCGTCGGCGCCGACCGGGCGGCCGACCTGGTCCTCCCGTCCGTGGCCGCGGCGGTCGGCCGGCTGGTGCGGCGCACGCTCGAGCGGCGGTTCGCGCCGTCGCAGACCCGCGCCGAGCTGCTGGCGCAGATCGTGGTCGCCGAGCCCACGCACCTCGTCGGGCTGACGGAGCAGGCCCGCAGCATCGGCCTGCCCGTCGACAGCACGCACGTCGCGTTCTGGCTCGACCTGCGCCCCCGGCACGACGGGGAGGGCGACCCGCCCATCGCCGAGCGCCGCCGGCTGCTGTCCAGCGCCGAGATGATCTGCCTCGAGCTGATGCACCCCTCCGACACCTGGTGGCACGTGGTCCGGGTCGGCGGCAGCCTGCTGCTCCTCGCCAGCGACGACGACGGCGGCGACGGCCGGGTGCTGGTCCGTGCCGCCCGGGCCGACGTCGAGGCGGCGGTCGCGCGCCTCGTCGCCGACGAGCACGCCGTGGTGCACGTCGGCATGGGGACGGACCAGCGCGGCCTCGGCGGGATCCGGCAGTCCTCGGTCGAGGCCCGCTCCGCCGCCGAGCTCGCGCTGCGCACGGGCCGCCCCGGCGTGCTCACGGTCATCGACACCACCGGGCTGCGGCGCGTGCTGGCCGACCTGCACGCCTCCCCGCTCAGCCGCCGCGTGATGGACGAGCTGCTCGCCCCCGTGGACGCCCTCGGCCCGGCGCGCGCCGCCACCGCCGTCCGGACCCTCACCGCGTACCTGGACCACCAGTGCTCGCCGAAGCACGCCGGCGCCGCGCTGCACCTGCACCCGAACGCGGTGACCTACCGGGTCCAGCGGCTCACCGAGGTGCTGGGCGTGGACCTGCGGGACCCCGAGGCGCGCCTCGGCCTGCACCTGGCGTGCCGGATGCGCGGGCTGCTGGACGTCGCCGGGACGCCCCAGGGCTGACCGCCTCCCGGGAGCGGCCACCGGTGCGGGTGCGGCCGAGCTCATCGGCCGCCGGGCCGCGGCCGCCGGCCGTCGCAGCTGACCGCCGGCGGTGGTGCCCGAGGTCACCACGGCCGGGCGTTGCCCCCGCCGCCGCCCGGTGAGAGCCTGGACGTCGAGCCCGGCAGCCGGGCTCCCGGACGAGGGGTGCCGTACCCGGTGCGCGACAAGACGGCCCGTGGGAGTCCGTCATGTCCTGGATCGTCCTCGTCCTCTCCGGTGTCCTCGAGGCCGTGTGGGCCACCGCCCTCGGCAAGTCCGAGGGGTTCCACCGCCTCGGGCCGACCATCGTGTTCGGCGTCGCGCTGGTCGCGAGCATGGGCGGTCTCGCCTACGCGATGCGTGACCTACCCGTCGGCACCGCCTACGCGGTGTGGGTCGGGATCGGCGCGGTGCTGACCGTCGTCTACGCGATGGTCACCGGCACCGAGCCGGTCTCGCTGCTCAAGATCGTGTTCCTCGCGATGATCGTCGGCGGGGTCGTGGGGCTCAAGGCCCTGCACTGACCGCGAGCCGCCCGGTTGACGGCGCCGAGACTGCAGCGGTTGCGGGGTTCCCGACCCGGGAACCCCGCACCTGCTGCAGTCTCGGCGGTCGGCTGGGGGCCGGGAGCTCAGCTCGTGCGGCCGTCGGTGGAGTCGACGGCCGCCGGTGCGTGGCTCGGGGTGGGCACGTCGTGCCCCCCGCGCGCCGCCGGGGCGTTCCCGCCGACGCCGCGGAGCAGCTCGAGCAGGTCGACGCCGGTCTGCGCCTTGAGCATCGTCGTCAGCTCCTGGATGCCGGTCGACACCTGCCCGGGCAGCCGCCCGGCACCGTCCTTGTCGATGATCGTGATGCCGTCGATGCTGCCGAGCGCGTCGGCGTACGGCTGGGCGACCTTCGGCAGCGCGTCGAGCACCATCTGCAGCCGCGCCGACTCGGGGAACGCCTGGTAGGCGTCCGACTCGGCCTTGATGGCGGCGGCGCGGGCCTCGCCCTGGGCGCGCTCGGCGGCGGCCTGGGCCTCGCCGCGGGCCTGGATGCCGTCGGCGTCGGCCTTGGCGAGCGCGAGCGCACCCTCGGCGCGACGCTGCTGCTCGATCAGGGCGGCCTCGGCACGGGACCGGGCGGCGGACGCCTCGGCCTCGGCCTGCGCGGTGGTCCGCTGCGCCTCGGCCTCGGCCTTGCGGATCGCCGTGGTCTTCGCAGCCTCGGCCTCCTGCTCGGACGCGTACTTGCGCGCGTCGGCCTCCTGCGCGGCCTCGTACTTGCGGGCCTCGGCCGGCTTGCGGACCTCGGTCTGCAGCTCCTGCTCGCGCAGCGCGGCACGCCGCAGCGCCACCTGCTCCTGCTGGACCAGGACCTCCTGCTGCGCCTCGGCCTCGGCGCGCTCCTTGGCGGCCTCGGCCTCGGCCTGGGCGGTCGCCGTCTCCTGCGCGATCTGCGCGTTGCGCAGCGACAGCGCCTTGTTCGACTCGGCGATCTGCACCGCGGCCTCGTTGGAGCGCTCGGTGCTCTCCTGACGGGCCTGCGCCTCGGCGATCTCCGCGTCGCGGGCGACGGCGGCGGCGCGCGGACGGCCGAGGTTCCGGATGTACTCGCCGGAGTCCTCGACGGTCTGGATCTCGAAGTTCTCCAGGATCAGGCCGCGCTCGGCCAGCATCGGCACGGCGATGTCCTTGACCTCCTTGGAGAAGTCCTGGCGCTCGTACAGGATCGACTCGACCGTCAGCGTGCCCGCGATCGTCCGGAGCACACCGACCAGCACCTCGGACGTCTGCTGCTCGATGACCTGCTCCTGGCTGCGCCCGGCGAACCGCTGGGCCGCCGCGCGGACCATGCGCTCCGTGCCCCCGACCTTGACCACGGCGATGGACCGCAGCGTCACGCCGACACCGCTCTTGGTCGTGGCGTCCTCGGCCGCGACCGAGAAGCTCTGCGAGGCCAGCGACAGCCGCACGACCTGCTCGAAGATCGGCTTGACGAACGTGCCGCCGCCGATCACGACGCGCTGGCCGGACAGGTCGGTGGTCTCGTCGCCGGTCTCCGGGTTGATGACGGGCTTGCCGCTCTTGCGGCCGGTGATGATCAGCGCCTCGTCGGGCGTCGCGATCTTGAACCGGACCTTGGCGTAGATCGCGCCGACGATCGCGACGAGCACCACCACGACGACGGCCACGGCGACGATGACGGCGGTTCCTGCGAGCTCCATGGGACTCCTCGGGCGGGCCGGCGCGCACGGCTGCGGCCGGTCGGACGGGTGGGCTGCCCCGACTCTAGGCGTGACCTGTGCGGTGGGGTGGGGGTTTGGGTGGTCCGACCGCGCGGTCGTGGGCTCGCGGACTCGGTCAGAACCAGCCGAGCAGGTCCAGGAGGGCGCCGCCCCGCGACCGGCCCGGTCGCCCCGCGTGGACGCCGAGCGGCGAGGCCCGCAGGCCGTGGTCGTCGTAGTCGAGGAACCGGGCGTGCGCGAGCAGGGTCTCGGCGACCTTCGGCGCATCGTGCGTGCCGGACCGCCCGAGGTCGTCGGCGAGCGCGCGCAGCAGCGCGGACGGCTGGGAGGACGACGTGCGCAGGTCGACCAGGGGCACCGCGACGTACCGGAACCCCGCCCGGGAGAGCGACAGGTCGACGCCGTGCTCGCGGCTCTCCAGCGCGACGCCCGCGCCGCGGCCGGCACGGACCGGGCGCTGCCGCCACGTCGTGCGCGCGGGGGCGAGCACGCCGGCCGAGCGACGCCACGTCCCGGCCGGGCGCCCGGCCGCCTCGGGGTCGAGGCGCAGGAAGGTCAGCTCGTCACGGTCGTCGGCGGGGTGGTGCACGGCGGGCTCCTGCTCGGTCGTCGGGGTCCGCACGCACGGTAGCGGCGTCGGCTCAGCCCCGGTGCAGCGCCTGCAGCCGTTCACCCGCGCGCCGCGCCGCGTCGGTGACCAGCCGCGCCACCTCGGGCACGTCCTCGTCCGGGAACCGGGAGTCGAGGTACGCCACGGACAGGGACCCGACGGCCTCGCCGGCGGCGTCGAGCACGGGTGCCGCGATGCTGCTCGAGTGCGGGACGCGCTCGGACGACGTCGACGCCCAGCCGCGCGCGCGGATCTCGGCGAGGCGCTCGCGGATCGCGTCGGGGTCGACGACGGTGCGCGCGGTGAACCGGGGGAGCGGCACGGAGAGCGCCAGGTCGACGTCGGCCTCGGGCAGGTACGCGAGGATGCTCAGCCCGCTCGCGCCGTTGGTCAGCGCCTGGTGCTCGCCGATGCGGATGGCGATCCGGATGTGCTGGGTGGACTCGACCTGGTCGACGTAGACGCGGCCGTGTCCCACGCGCGCGGCGAGGGTGGTGGTCTCGCCGGTGACCTGGCTGAGGTGGGCGAGCAGCGGTCCGGCGGCCTCGACGATCTCGGTGCGCCGTCCCGCGGTGCGGCCGAGGGACACGGCGGCCGGGCCGAGCGCGTACCGTCGGCCTTCCTCGTCGTAGCGCACGAGCCCGGTGTCGAGCAGCGACTGCAGGATGCGGTGCACCACCGCCTTGCTGAGGTCGAGCCGCCGGGCCAGGTCGGTCACGCCCAGCCAGGGGTCGTCGCCGCCGAGTGCGAGCAGCACGTGCGCGACGCGCTGGGTCGTCGACGACCGGGGATCCTGCAGGTCCACGCCGCGTTCCTCTCCATCGGGTGCTGCCGAGCGTAGCGACTTGTTCCGGTGAACGGAACGCCCCTCGCGCATCCTGAGCCTGCGCAACACAGAGTTAACGTGCTCGCAACCCTCCTGCACCGCTTCCTGCCTAGGTTCATCGCATCGAGCGGCAGCCACCCACTGCCGCGACCCTGTTCCGGTGAACGGAACCCAAGTCTTCGGGAGTCGACGTGAACCACAGGATGCGCGCCTGGTCCGGCGCCGGGATCGCCGGTCTCGCCCTCACGCTGGCCGCCTGCTCCGGCTCGGCGGTCAGCGCCGCCGGGGGCGGCGAGACGGCGACGGGGGAGGCCGTGGACGAGGTCCTGATCGGCGCCCTCCACCCGCTCACGGGCGCCAACGCGGCGGACGGCCAGCAGATGTCGAACGCCGCGCAGCTCGCGGTCGACGCGATCAACGAGGCGGGCGGCATCGAGTCGCTCGGCGGCGCCGAGCTGGTGCTCGAGGCCGCCGACACGCAGGGCACGCCCGAGACCGGGCAGAGCGAGGCCACCCGCCTGATCGAGGACGGCGCCGTCGCGCTGGTCGGCACGTTCCAGAGCGGGACCAGCGCCAACGTCGCCTCGGTGGCCGAGCGCAACCAGGTGCCGTTCGTGATGGACGTGTCCGCGCTCGACGAGATCCTCGAGCAGGGCTACCAGTACTCGTTCCGCATGCAGCCGAACGCGAGCCTGATGGGCGAGCGGGGCGCCGAGTCCCTCGCGGCCCTGGCCGAGGACTCCGGCACGCCGGTCGAGAAGGTCGCCTTCCTGTACGAGCAGGGCAACTACGGCGCCGCGGTCTACGAGGGCTTCCTCGCGGAGGCGGAGGCCGCCGGCCTGACCGTCGACCCGGTGATCAGCTACGACGCCGCGTCGGTCAGCGACATGACGACGCAGATCAGCCAGGTCGCCGCCTCGGGCGCCGACGTGCTCGCCGTCGCCGGCTACTACCGCGACAGCCTGCTCGTCGCCCAGGCGGTGGACACGGTGAAGCCCGACCTGCAGGCCGTGTTCGGCGTGGCCAACGGCGCGTACGACCAGCCGGCGTTCACCACGGACGCCCCGGGCGGCGGCGAGGGCTACTTCGACGCCAACTACCACTGGGACGTCACGAACCCCGACGCGGTCGAGCTGGCCGAGCTGTACGAGGAGACCTACGGCGAGCCGATCCGCACGTCGGCGGTGCTCACCTACGACGCCGTCATGGTGATCGCCGGCGCCCTGGAGGAGGCCGGCTCGGCCGACCCGACGGCCGTCCGCGACGCGATCGCGGCGAGCGACTACCAGCCGCTGACCGTCTCCACCGGCCCCGTCGAGTTCGACGAGACCGGGCAGAACACCAACGCCGGCATCGCCGTGATGCAGGTGCAGGACGCCGCGATCAAGCAGGTGTTCCCGAACGACCTCGCCGAGGCCGCGTACCGGTTCCCGGCCGCGCCCGCCGGCTCCTGACCCGACCGGCGGCAGGGCCCGGGGCGCCGTCTCGCCCCGGGCCCGCCGCCCCCGCACCGCACCACCGACTCCACCCAGGGAGCCTCATGACCACCACGCTGCCTGCGACGGACACGTCGCCCCCGGGCACGTCCGCCGACGCGAAGCGCCGCGTCCGGCTGTCCGAGAAGTCCCGCGTCCTCCTGGTCACCGCCGCCGTCCTGCTCGTGGTGGCCGTCGTCGCCGGCGTCCGTGCCGGCTCCGGCGCCGTCCTCACGCAGGCCCTGGTCACGGGGGTCCTCACCGGCGGCATCTACAGCCTGGTCGCGATGGGCCTGACGCTCATCTACGGCGTGCTGCACATCATCAACTTCGCGAACGGCGCGCTCGTCGCGCTCGCGCTGTACCTGGCGATGGTCTGCGTGCAGGACCTCGGGATGCACCCGTACGTGGCGCTCGTCGTGGTCATGCCCGCGATGTTCCTGCTGGGCGCGCTGCTGCAGGCCGGCCTGCTGAACCCGGTGATGAAGGCGCCGATCCAGATCCAGCTGCTCATCACGATCGGCCTGGCGCTGGCGATCGAGAACGTGCTGCTGATGGTGTTCGGGCCCAACCCGCGGTCGGTGGCCCTGCCGGGCAACACCGGCGTGCGGGTGCTGGGCGCGACGGTCGAGCTGTCCCGGATCTACGCGTTCGTCGGCGCGCTGGTGATCGTGGCCCTGCTGGCCCTGCTGCTGCAGCGGTCCCGCGTCGGCACCGAGATCCGCGCCGTCGCCGCGAACCCGGAGGGCGCGCGGCTGGTCGGCATCGACATCCGCTGGATCTACGTCCTGACCTTCGGGCTCGGGGCGATGGCCGCCGGCGCCGCGGGCGTGCTGGTCGCGCCGTTCACCACCATCGAGCCGACCACCGGCGCGATCTTCAACCTCACGGCGTTCGTGGTCGTGGTGCTCGGCGGCATGGGCAACGTGCCCGGTGCGCTGGTCGGCGGCCTGGTCGTCGGACTCACCGAGCAGCTGGCCGGGCTGATCCTGCCGAGCCAGAGCCCGCTGCTCGCCGTGTTCGTCGTGTTCCTGGTCGTGCTGTTCGTGCGGCCCCGAGGCGTGTTCGGGAGGTCCGCATGACCACCACGGCCACCCAGGCCCCCGCGCTGACCGGTGACGTCACGGCGCCGCGCCGCCGTCCGCTCGGCGGCGGCCGCCTGGACTACGTCCTGCTGCTCGCGCTGCTCGTCCTCGGCGCCGCGCTGCCGTTCTTCCTCACCACCTCGCACATGGCGATCGCCAACCGGGTCCTGATCTTCGCGATCATGGGCGTCGGCTGGAACGTCATGGCCGGGTTCGGCGGGATGTTCTCGTTCGGCCACGCCGCCTACTTCGGCATCGGCGCCTACGCGACCTCGTACTGCGTCGTCGTCCTCGGGATCAGCCCGTGGATCGGCCTGCTGCTCGGCATGGTGCTGGCCGCCGCCGCGGGCGTCGGGATCTCCTACCTGGCCCTGAGGTACAAGCTGACCGGCGCCTACTACACGATGTCGACGTTCGCGTTCGCCGAGGCGCTGCGCCTGTTCGTGCAGGGCTCGGAGCCGCTGCACCGCACGGTCGGCTTCACGATCCCGGTGCAGCAGGGCAGCTCGTTCGCGGGCTTCCAGTTCCCGGCCGGGTCGCCCTGGTACTACTGGATCGGCCTGCTGCTGCTGGTGGCGTGCGTGCTGGTGACGATCGTGTTCGTGCAGAGCCGGACCGGGCGGTTCACGCTCGCGGTCCGCGACGACGACATGGCCGCCGCGGCGCTCGGCATCGACGTCCTGCGGCACAAGCTGGTCGCCGTCGCGATCTCGGCCGCGATCACGTCCGTCGCCGGCATGTTCTACGTGCAGTACTACATGTTCGTCGACCCCTCGATCGCCTTCGGGGCGCACACCTCCAACGACGCGATCATCACCGCGGTCGTCGGCGGCACCGGGACCATCTGGGGCCCGGTGGTGGGCGCCGTCGTGATGGCGCCGCTGTCCGACCTGGTCGCCGGGTTCCTGCGCAACCCGCCGCCGGCGCTCGACTGGATCGCGGGCCACGGCGGGCTCGACATCATCCTGTACGCCGTCATCCTCGTCCTCGTCGTCACGCTGCTGCCCAAGGGCATCGTCGGGACGATCGTCAGCCGCAGGAGGAAGCAGTGACCGTCCTCGAGGCCACGGCCGTCACCAAGTCGTTCCGCGGGCTGCAGGCCCTGCGCGGGGTGGACATCAGCGTCGACGAGGGGCAGATCCTCGGCATCATCGGCGCGAACGGCGCGGGCAAGACCACGCTGTTCAACTGCATCACCGGCGCGTTCCCTCCCACGTCCGGCACCGTGCGCCTCGACGGGCAGGACATCACCGGGCTGCCCGCCCACCAGCTGGCCCGGCGCGGCATGGTCCGCACGTTCCAGCTGATGCGGCCGTTCGCGACGATGACCGTGCAGGAGAACGTCGAGATCGCGGCGATGAGCCGCGGGGCCCGCGGCGCGGACGTGCACCGGGACGCCGCGCGGGCCGTCGAGCGCACCGGCCTCACCGAGTGGTCCGCGCGCCGGTCGGGCTCGCTGCCCGCCGGCATGCAGAAGCGCCTCGAGCTGGCCCGGGCGCTCGCCATGCGGCCGCGCGTGCTGCTGCTGGACGAGGTGCTCGCGGGGCTGGTGCCCGCCGAGCGGGCGCCGGTGCTCGACCTGCTGGAGACCGTGCGCCGGGAGGAGGGCACGACCATGGTGTTCATCGAGCACATCATGGCCGCCGTCCGCCGGCTGTCCGACCACGTCGTGATGATGGACCAGGGCGCCGTGCTGGCCCGCGGGGACGCGGACACCGTGCTGTCCGACCCGAAGGTCGTCGAGGCGTACCTCGGGAAGGAGACCCGCAGTGCCTGAGCCCATGCTCGAGATCACGGACGTCCGCAGCGGCTACCACGGGCTGGAGATCCTGCACGGGGTCGGCCTCACCGTGGGCGTGGCGGAGGTCGTCGCCCTGGTCGGCGCCAACGGCGCCGGCAAGTCCACCACCCTCAAGAGCGCCGTCGGCGAGATCAAGCTGCAGGGCGGGTCCGTGACCTTCAAGGGGGAGAAGGTCGGCTACGGCCGCTCGCACGAGCTGGCCCGCCGCGGCCTGATGCTGGTGCCCGAGCACCGGGCGCTGTTCGGCTCCCTGACGGTCGAGGACAACCTCGCGATGGGCGCCCGCGCCCGGCTCGGCCGGCCGGGGTTCGAGAAGGAGTGGGTGCTCGACCTGTTCCCGATCCTGCGGGAGCGGCGCACCCAGCTGGCCGAGACGATGTCCGGCGGCCAGCAGCAGATGCTCGCGATCGCCCGCGCGCTCATGGGCGCCCCGGAGCTGCTGATGCTCGACGAGCCGTCCACCGGCCTGTCGCCCAAGCTCACCGCCGACGTGTTCGGTGCCGTGGAGGCGATCCGCGACCGCGGCGTCAGCATCCTCATCGTCGAGCAGAACGCCTCGCACGTGCTGGAGTTCGCCGACCGCGGCTACGTCATGGAGTCCGGCTCCGTCGTGCTCGAGGGCACGGGTGCCGAGCTCGCGACCGACGAGCGCGTCCGCGCCGCCTACCTCGGCGGCTGACCCCCGACCCGATCCACCCCGCCGTGGTGTCCCCGCCACGGCGTGCGCCGGCCCGCGCCCGACCGCGCCCGCCGGCCCCCGACGAGAGGAATGACATGACCGACTGGAACGCCGAGGTCGAGCGCGTCCGCACCCTGCGGGCCGACCGGACCAAGGTCGGCCACGGCGAGCGGCCCGCCGTCGTGGTGGTCGACTTCCAGCGCGCCTTCACCGAGCACGAGCACATCGGCCCGGAGACCGCGGTGACGCTGGCCCACGCGCAGACGCTCCTGGAGGCCGCCCGCGCCGCCGGGGTGCCCGTCATCTACCTGGTGATGGTCCTGGACGACCTCGACGACCGGATGCTCGCGCAGCGCGTGCGGTCCTCGCTCACCGAGCGGTGCCGCCGGGGCGACCCGTGGACCGAGATCAGCAGCGCGGTCCCCGCGGCGCCGACGGACCACGTCGTCGAGAAGACGGTCGCCTCGGGGTTCTACAAGACGAAGCTGGACGGGCTGCTCGAGGAGCTCGACGTCGACGAGCTGGTGGTCATCGGCACCTCGACCAGCGGCTGCGTGCGCGCGACCGTCGTGGACGCCGCGTACCGGTCCTACCGGGTGAGCGTCGTCGAGGAGTGCTGCGACGACTTCCGGGTGCTGTCCCGCGAGGCCAGCCTGTGGGACATGCAGGACCGGTTCGGCGACGTCGTGTCCCTGGACCACATGCTCGGCCGGTTCGCCGAGCTCGCCCGATGACGGCCCTCGGCACCGACGGGCGGCTCGTCTACGCCCCGCTGCCGGGTCGCCCGCAGGTCACCTGGCCCGACGGGAAGCTGGTCGCCGTCTGGCACGCGCCGAACGTCGAGCACTACGACTACGTGCCCCCGGGCGGCGGCAGCCCCGCCGGCCGGGTGGCCGCGCCGGACGTGCAGCACTACATGCACCGGGACTACGGCAACCGCGTCGCGTTCTGGCGGATGCTGCGGACCGTCGACGCCTACGCGATGCCGTCGACGGTGTCGCTCAGCCTGACCCTCCTGGAGGACGACCCGGAGATCCGGGACGCCATGCGGGAGCGCGACTGGGAGGTGATGAGCCACGGCATCTCCAACCTGCGGCCGGTCTACGACCTGGACGAGGCCGCGGAGTCGGCGTTCCTGGCGCAGTCGCAGGAGCTGACCCGCACGTACTACGGCGCGTCGCTGAAGGGGATGCTCGGGCCGAAGATCTCCGGCACCGACCTCACGGCCGACCTGATGGCCGAGCACGGCATGACCTACCACGCTGACTGGATCCACGACGAGCAGCCGCGCCCGCTGCGCACCCGCTCCGGCGGGCGGCTGGTGTCGATGCCGTACTCCTACATGCTCAACGACGTCCCGCTGCTGCACGCGAAGCACTACCCGCCGTCGTACTTCGTCGACATGGTGAAGGCGCAGATCGGCCGCCTGGTCCGGGACGCCGAGCGCGACGGCCAGGCGCGCGTCGCGTGCATCGCGACGCACCCGTTCCTGTCCGGGCAGCCGCACATGCAGCGCGCGCTCGCGGAGATCTTCGAGGTCGTGCGCGGTGACGACCGGCTCTGGGTGACCCGCGCCGGCGACATCGCCGACCACTACCTCGAGCACCACTACGACGCGCAGCTCGCGCACGCGCAGCAGCTGGCGGGGGAGGCCACCCGATGATCGTCGACAACACGGGGGCGACCGTGTTCGCCCCCACGCTGGCCCGCACCGGCGACCACCTCCGCGCGCCGTGGGCGCTGCCGGACGGCAAGAAGCTCGCGGTCAGCGTGCTGCTGCACGCGCCGACCTACGTGGACGTCGTGCCGGAGGGCGCGCACAAGCCGCTCGCGATGCAGGGCGGCGTCGGCCGCGAGACCGGCGAGCCCCGGCACGGGCAGGTGGCGCGGCTGTCCCAGTGGGACTTCGGGCAGACCGTCGGGATCTGGCGGCTGCTCGACATCGCCGCCGACGCGGGCGTGCCCGTCGCGGTCGCGCTGGACGCCGCGGGCGTCGCGACCCGGCCCGGGCTCGCGGCGCTGGTCGCCGAGCGCGCCGGCGAGGTCGTCGCGCGGGGCCGGGCGGCGAACATCGTCCTGGACCCGGCGATGACGGAGGCGGAGGAGCGCGAGTACGTCCGGTCGTCGGTGGCCGCCGTGGCCGGTGCGACGGGCCGGCCCGTCACCGGCTGGTTCTCCCCGGAGCGCGGGACGACCCCGCGCACGACGGCCGTGCTGCGCGACGCCGGGCTGACCTGGTTCGGCGACTGGCCGGTCGACGAGCGGCCGCTGTCCCTGGTGGACGCCGCGGCCGGGCTGACCGCGGTGCCGTTCTCGCTGGAGACCGAGGACGTGTTCGCGCTCTACGCCCGTGGCCTGCCGTTCGGCGACTACGAGCGGCTGCTCCTCGACACCGTCGACGCGCTGGTCGCCGACGCCGACGTGGTCGGCGCCCGGTACCTCGGCCTGAGCTGGTTCGGCTGGGTGCTGGGGCAGGCGTGCTTCGCCGACGTGGCCGAGCGGGTGCTGCAGCACCTCGCCGGGCACCCGGACGTGCTGCTGGTGCTGCCGGGCGACGTGCCGGCGCTGCGATGACCACCGTGGAGGCCGCCCGGCCGCTGCCGCCCTCGCTGGGCTGGGCGCTGGGCTCCGGCACGATCCTGCAGGGCCTGAACTCGGCCGTGCTCGCGGTCGCGCTGGTGTCCATCGGCCGCGACCTGGGCGCCGGCCCGGGCGCGCTGGCCTGGGTGGTCTCCGCGCTGTACCTGTCGGCGGCGGTCGCGTCGCCCACCGGCGGCCGGCTGGCCGACCTGTTCGGGCCGCGCCGCGTCTACGTCACCGGCCTGGTGATCGCGCTGGTCGCCTCGGTCGCCGGGCCGTTCGTGCCGTCCGTCGGCTGGCTGATCGCCGACCGCGTCCTGCTGGGCATCGGCACGGCGATGCAGTTCCCGACGGCGATGGCCGTCATCCGCCGCGAGGCCCGCCGGCTCGCGGCGCAGCCGGCGTCGGCGCTGGGCGTCGTCGCCCTGTGCGGGCAGACCACCGCGGCGCTCGGGCCGACCGTGGGCGGCCCGATCGTGGCGCTGTGGGGCTGGGAGGGGATCTTCTGGGTCAACGTCCCGATCGTGGCCAACGCCGCGTTCTGGGTCCTGCGCGTCGTCCCCGCCGACCCGCCGCTGCCGCGCACCGGCGCCCGCGCGGTGCTGCGCTCGCTCGACCCGGTCGGCCTGCTGCTGTTCGTCGGCACCCTCGTCCCGCTGATGGTCGGCCTGCTGTCGCTCGACGGCAGCCCGCAGTGGTGGTGGTTCGTCGGGGCCGCCGCGCTGCTGGCGCTGCTGGTGGCGTGGTCCGCCCGGTCGGACCGGCCGTTCCTCGACGTGCGGCTGCTGGCGCGCAGCCCGGGGGTGTGGCGCACCTGCGTCCGGGCCGTGCTGACCTTCGTCTCGTTCTACGCGATCTTCTACGGCCTGCCGCAGTGGCTCGAGCGCGAGCGGGGGATGGACCCGGCGCAGGCGGGGCTGCTGATGTTCCCCGTGTTCGGCGTCGGCGTGCTGTCGACGATCGCCGCCACCCGGCTGGGCGCGCGGCTGCGGCCCCGGGTGCTGCTGGTGGTCGGCGCCGCGGCGATGGTGGCCGCCGGCCTGGTGGCCCTCACCGCGGTCGACGCCGGCGCCCCGGTCTGGCTGATCGTCCTGCTCGGCGTGCTCATGGGAGTGCCGAACGGGTTCAACAACCTGGGCAACCAGCTCGTCCTGCACGAGGCGGTCGCCGAGCAGCACGCCGGCATCGCCAGCGGCCTGTACCGCACCGCCCAGTACATCGGCGCCGCCCTGGCGTCCGTCGTGGTGGCGAGCGCCCTGGACGCGGGGCACGGCCCCGACGGGGGCATCGCGACGCTCGGCGCCTGGATCGCCGCGCTCGGCGGCGTCCTGCTGCTGGGGTCCGTCACCGTCCTGATCCGCGAGAGGCGCGCATGAGCCACCTGTTCACCCCGCTGACCCTGCGGGACCTCACCCTGCGCAACCGCGCGTGGGTGTCGCCGATGTGCATGTACGCCTGCGAGGACCCGGCCGCCCCCGGGGTCGTCGGCTCCTGGCACGTCGCGCACTACGCCCAGTTCGCGCTCGGCGGCGCCGGCCTGGTGCTCACCGAGGCGACCGCCGTCCTCCCCGAGGGGCGGGTCACCCCGCAGGACGCCGGCCTCTGGTCCGACGACCACGTCGCCCCCTGGCGGACCGTCACCGACGCCGTGCACGCGTGCGGCGGCGTGATCGGCGTCCAGCTCGCGCACGCCGGTCGCAAGGCCGGGCACTACCGCGGCCTGCCGGGCGACACCGACCCGGCCGGCTCCGTGCCGGTCGAGGACGGCGGCTGGGTCACGGTCGGCGCGAGCGACGAGCCGTTCGGCGACTACGCCGCGCCGCGCGCCGCCTCCGACGCGGACCTGCGCGCCGTCGTCCGGGCCTTCGCCGACGCCGCCCGCCGGGCGGTCGCGGCCGGGTTCGACGTCGTCGAGCTGCACGGCGCCCACGGCTACCTGCTGCACGAGCTGCTGTCCCCGGTGACCAACGACCGCGGCGGCGCGTGGGGCGGGTCGGCCACGGCCCGCGAGGCGCTGCTCCTGACGACCGTCCACGCCGTGCGGGCCGTGCTGCCCGACGGCATGCCGCTGCTGGTCCGGCTGTCGGTCTCCGACGTCGCCCCCGGCGGTCTCGAGGCCTCCGACTCCGCCGACCTGGCCGTGCGGCTCGTCGAGGCCGGGGCCGACCTGGTCGACTGCTCGTCCGGCGGGCTCGTCCCCGGCGCGGACTACCGCCCGGCACCCGGCTACCAGGTGCCGGGGTCGGCGGCCGTGCGCGCCGCCGGGGTGCCGACCGCGGCGGTCGGGCTGATCGACGACCCCGCCCACGCCGAGGACGTGCTCCGCCGCGGCGAGGCGGACGCGGTGCTGCTCGGCCGCGGCATGCTGCGGGACCCGCACTGGGCGCGGCACGCGGCGGTCGAGCTCGGCGACGCCGACGGCCCGCGCGAGGCGCGGTACCACCGGGCGTGGCGGCGGACGGTGCTCGGCTGAGACGACGACATCGCCACGCTGCTCGACCACCTCGGCGCGCCGTCACGCACGGTCTGGTGAGACCGGGGACCCGGCTACCCCGCCCGGGTGAGGTGGTCCCCGCCCCCGCGCCGGGAGGCTCGGTCAGGAGGCAGCCGGCCCGCGGCCGCCCGTCGCACCGGGGGTCCTCGTGGACGAGTCGCTGGCATCGCCGTTCCCGCCCATCGCCGAGTACGCGTTCCTCTCCGACTGCCACACCGGCGCGCTGGTCGCCCCGGACGGATCGGTCGACTGGCTGTGCGCGCCGCGGTTCGACAGCCCGAGCGTCTTCGGCAGCCTGCTGGACCGCGGCGCCGGGTACTTCCGGTTCGCGCCGTACGGCATCAACGTGCCGACGTCGCGGGCCTACGACCCCGGCACGAACGTGCTGGTCACGACGTGGCACACCCCGAGCGGCTGGCTGGAGGTCCGCGACGCGCTCACGATGGCGCCGCGCACCGGCCCGGACGACACGACCCCGCACACCCGGCCGCCCGCCGACGACGACGCCGAGCACCTGCTCGTCCGGACGGCGACCTGCCTGGACGGGTCCGTGGAGGTCGAGCTGGTGTGCGAGCCCGTGTTCGACTACGGCCGGACGCGCGTGCCGTGGACGGTCGAGGAGTCGGGGGCGGCAGCCGACGCCGCGGGACCCGGCACCGCGCTGCGGCTGCGGACCGACCTGGCGCTGGGGCTGGAGGGCGCGGCGGTGCGCGGGCGGCACGCGCTGGTCGCCGGCGAGACGGTCTACTGCGCGCTGTCCTGGGCGGCGACGCTCGACGGTCCCGTGGACGCCGCCGACGCCACGGCGCGGATCGCCGCGACGCGTGAGTTCTGGCGGCGCTGGCTCGGCCGCGCCCGGATCCCGGACCACCGGCTGCGCCCGTACGTCGAGCGGTCCGCCCTGGTGATCAAGGGCCTGACGTACATGCCGACCGGGGCGACGGTCGCCGCGCTCACCACGTCGCTGCCGGAGACGCCCGGCGGCGAGCGCAACTGGGACTACCGCTACACCTGGGTCCGCGACTCCACGTTCACGCTGCAGGCGCTGCACTACCTGCTGCTCGACTGGGAGGCCGACGAGTTCATGCAGTTCATCGCCGACGTCGAGCCGAACGCCGACGGCGGTCTGCAGATCATGTACGGCATCGACGGCCGGCGGGACCTCACCGAGTCGACGCGGGACGAGCTCAGCGGCTACCAGAACGCGCACCCGGTGCGTGTGGGCAACGGCGCGTTCGACCAGCGGCAGAACGACGTCTACGGCTCGGTCCTCGACTCGATCCTGCTGCACACCCGGCGCAGCCAGCGGCTGCCCGCGCGGCTCTGGCCGGTCGTCGAGGCGCAGGCCGAGCGGGCCACCGCGGTCTGGCAGGAGCCGGATCAGGGCATCTGGGAGGCCCGGGGCGCCCCGCAGCACTACGTGTCGTCCAAGATCATGTGCTGGGTGGCGATGGATCGCGCCGCCCAGCTCGCCGCCGTCTGGGGGGAGCCGCGGCTGCAGCAGCGCTGGGCCGAGACGGCCGCCGAGATCAAGGCGGACATCCTCGCGCGCGGGGTGAGCGACCGCGGCGTGCTCCGTCAGCACTACGACACGGACGCGCTCGACGCCTCGTCCCTGCTCGCCGCGCACTTCGGCCTGCTGCCCGGGTCGGACGAGCGTCTCCACGCGACCGTGCTCGCGATCGCGGACGAGCTGAGCGAGGACGGCTTCGTGCTCCGCTACCGCACGGACGAGACCGACGACGGGCTGGCGGGGCGCGAGGGCACCTTCGTCATCTGCTCGTTCTGGCTCGTGTCCGCCCTCATGGTGGTGGGCGAGGAGCAGCGGGCGTCCGACCTGATGGAGCGGCTGCTGCGGGTCGCGTCACCGTTCGGGCTGTACGCGGAGGAGTTCGACGTCGAGACGTCGCGGCACCTCGGGAACGTGCCGCAGGCCTTCTCGCACCTGGCGCTGATCGAGGCGGCGGCGCGGATCATCCTGGCGGAGCGGGTGTCGGAGATGTCGCTGTAGCCGTGGCGGTCGCTGGGCCGTCCGGGTGACCGCCGATCGGGGGAACCCGCGCGGCGCGCCCCCACTGCGGGCCGTCTCGCGGGCCGGCCCGTACGCCGGTGATCAGCGCCGACGCGGAGGGTGCGCGCCGATCCGGCGACCCGGCCGGCCGGTCGGGATGCGGTTCACCCCCGAAGTGGGACAAATCGGACACCGTCCGCCCCTAGCGTTCCCGGCATCGAGCGACGTCAGGCCGTGGCGCCCAGGGGAGGACGACGTGCAGATCAGACTGCTCACGCTGGCCGAGGTGACCGACGAGGACGCGAGACGCTGGCACGCGCTGGCCGTGCACGCCGTCGAGCCCAACATGTACCTGGACCCGCGGTTCCTCGTCCCCGCCCGCGACCGCGGGGACGAGGCGGCCGACCTGCGCCTCGTCGTCGTGCAGGAGGGGGAGGTGTGGCTGGCGGCGCTCGCGATCACCACCCGGCCGCTCGCCGGCCGGCTGCCCCTGCGCGCCGTGACCACCGGCTCCGCGTTCATGACCTGGCACGCCGACCGGCACCACCCGCTGGTCCGGGCCGGCCGCGAGGTCGAGGCGCTGACCGCGCTGCTGCGCGGGATGACGTCGCTGGGGCTGCCGGGCCTGCTCCAGCTGCAGCACGTGCCGGCCGACGGCCCGGTGGCGCGCGCGCTCGACGAGGTCGTCGCGACCACTGGGGTCGCCGTCCTCGAGCGCCGTCGCGCCGTCAGCGCGTTCGCCCCGCGGGAGCGCGTCACGGTGCTGCCCGTCCCCGAGGGGCCGGGTCCGGTCGTCGACCCGCCGCTGTCGTGGGACCACATGGCGACCGACGAGCGCCGGAACATGCGCCGCGGCGTCCGCGGGCTGGCGCGCGAGGCGGGCGGGCCGCTCGAGCTGCACGACGTCAGCGCCGACCCCGCGGGGGACGACGCGTTCATCGCGCTGCAGGCCGCGGGCTGGAAGGGCGACGCCGGCCAGGGCGGTGCGGCCCTCGCGCTGGACCCGGTCGCCGAGCGGTGGTTCCGCGACGTGACCGCGCGGTTCCGGCGCGACAAGGACCTGCTGCTGGTCCGGCTCGCGGCGGGCGGCGAGACGCTGTGGATGGGCTACGCGCTGCGCTCGGGGTCGGCGTACTTCGGCTTCCTCGACGCCTACGCCGAGCGGCACCGGCGCTTCAGCCCCGGCTCGGTCGGCCGGATCGCGAGCATGACCTACCTGTTCGCGACCACGGACGCGCCCTTCTTCGACCCCGCCTTCGACTCCCGCTACGCGACGGGCGCGCGGATCTTCCCGGACTCCCGCGACCACGTGGACCTGCTCGTGGCGACCGGCGGGCCTGCGGCGCGCGCAGTGCTGCGGGCGGTGCCGGCGGCGCGGCGCCTGGGGCTGGTGCCGGACTGACGACCCGACGCGCGCGGGCGTGGCACGCTGGCGTGGTGAACCCGTTCCGCACCCCGCACGTCGCCGCCGAGGTCACGGCGGGGTTCCACGCCGCGGAGGCCCGGGCGCTGCAGACCGCGCTGGTCGGCGTGCTCGCCGCCGCCGAGCGGGCGACGGGCCGGACCGTCCCGGTCGACCTCGTCGTGGACGCCGGCCGCGGTGACGCGCTGGTCGTCCTCTGCCGCAACCAGCTGGTCGGGTTCGTCCCCGAGGAGCACGCGCCGCCGCTCCGTGCCCGGCGTGCGGCGGCCGGGCGGCGTGCGCGGCTGGTCGCCCCCGGCCTGCTGCTGCTCGACGGCGCGACGTGGCGGGTGTGGGTCGGGCCCGAGCCGGAGGGCGGGATCCCGCCGGTGCCGGACGGTCTGGACACGCTGCCCGCCCCGCACCCGACGATCCTCGGCGTGCCGCTGCGCCGCGACGACGCCTGAGGCTCACGCCGGGACGTACCACCCGCTCGGCGCGAGGTCGGTGGCGAACCGCGGTGCGTAGTGGTCGAAGTAGACCCGCGCCACCAGCTCGCGCCGGCTGCTGACGCCGGCCTTGTCGAAGACCGCCTTGAGGTGGTCCTGCACCGTGTAGGGCGACAGGTGCAGCGCCCGGGCGATCTCCTGCGTGCTCTCGCCCTGGAGCACGCCGGCGACGACGTCCCGCTCCCGCCCGGTGAGCCCGAAGGCGGCGACGACCAGCGGCACGATCTCCGGCGGGCGCGCCTCCTCGAGGGTGACGACGACCTGCCGGTCCGACCCGTCGCGCCCGGCCAGCGGTGCGGCGTGCACGACCAGCCACTGGCCGGCCGGGGTGCGGACCCGGAGCCGCGGCACGGAGTCGAACCGGCCGTCCGCGAGCGCCCGGGCGGCGGCGGTGATCGCGGCGACGGGCGTCGGCAGCGCGTCCCAGCCGGTGCCGCCGAGCTCCGCGACGCGCGCCTCCGCCGCGGGGCTGAGCCGGCTGACCGTGTTGTCCGGCTCGATGACGAGCACGGCGGGCCCGGTGACCGGCGGGCGGGGCTGCGCCGCGGCGGCCGTGACCAGGCCCGCGCGCACCCCGACGGCGATGGTCCGGGCCACGCGCGCCAGGAAGTCGGCCTCGGCCGGGCTGAACCCGCTGCTCTCGCCGCTGCGGTAGAGGGCGATGGCGGACCAGGCGCGCCCGTCGACCAGCCCGGAGGCGCGCATCTCGTGGTCGAGGGACCAGTGCGGGACGAACATGTCCCGGTGCCGGCTGCTGCGTCGCGGGTCGCCGCCCGTGTCGTCCGCCAGGATGCCGACCGGGTGCTCGCGGCGGGACAGCGCCCGGAACAGGTTGACCTCGTCGGTGACGTACTCGTGCTGCAGGAACTCGGCGTCGAGCTCGTCGCCGATGTTCTGCTTGACCGAGCCGGTCAGCAGCCCGGTCTCGGGGTCGACGGGGCCGATGCACGCGGCGTCGTGCGGGACGGCCGCGCCGAGCAGGTCGATGGCACCGTGCACGAACTCGCGCCAGTCGAGCCCCGACCGGGCGAGCGCGTCGAGCCCGCGCTGCACCGGTTCGGTCCGCAGGGTCCCCATGCTCCTGATGGTCCCGCTCCGGGGGCTGTCCCGTAACCCCCATTTTGTGGTGATATCTGCCCCCACGTGCTGCGGGACGCGGCCCACCACATTCGTGGGATACCCGGTGCCCGGGAGCGCGAGGACGCTCGTCGGCATGACCACTGAGATCCGACCCTCCGAAGCCCTCGACGCCGCGGTCCTCGACGAGCTCCGCGGTGCCGTCCGCGGCACCGTGCTCGGCCCCGCCGACCCCGGGTGGGACACCGCGCGGCTGCCCTGGAACCGCCTGGTCGACCAGCAGCCCGCCGCCCTCGTCGTGGCCGCGGACGCCCACGACGTCGCGGCCACCGTCCGCTGGGCCGCCGCGCACGGCGTCCCCGTGAGCGCGCAGCCGAACGGGCACGGCGCCAGCAGCTCGCTCGACGGCACGGTCGTCGTCCGTACGGCGGCGCTCGACGACATCTGGGTGGACGCGGACGCCCGTGTCGCGCGCGTCGGGGCCGGCGTGCGGTGGGGCGACCTGCAGACCGCGCTCGACGGCACGGGGCTGACCGGCCTGATCGGGTCCAACGGCGACGTCACCGTGGTCGGCTACTGCCTCGGCGGCGGCCTGTCCTGGTTCAGCCGCGCCTTCGGGCCCGGGGCGGCGTCCGTCCGCGCCGTCGAGGTCGTGGACGCGGCGGGCGACCACCGCTGGGTGAGCGGCGACCGGCCCGAGGACGCGGACCTGCTGTGGGCCCTGCGCGGCGGGGGCGGCGACTTCGCGCTGGTGACCGCGATGGAGCTCGAGCTGCTGCCCGCACCGCAGATCTACGGCGGCCTGCTGGCGTTCCCGGCCGAGGTCGCCCGGCCCGTGCTGGGGGCGTTCCGCGAGATCACGGCCGACGCGCCCGACGAGCTCACCACCTGGGCGAGCATCATGCACCTGCCGGACGCGCCGTTCATCCCGGCCGAGCTCCGCGGGCTGTCGCTCGTGCTCGTGATGGCGACGTACCTGGGCGACGCCGCCGAGGCCGAGCGCCTGCTCGCCCCCGTCCGTGCGGCCGGACCCGTCGTGCGGGACACGTTCCGCCCGCTCGCCCCGGGGGAGGTCGGCCTGCTCGCGGAAGAGCCTGTCGACCCGGTGCCGGCGGTGCTCGCGGGCGTCCGGCTGCACGCGTTCGACGACGCCGCGGTCGACACCCTGATCGCGGTCGCGGGCGCCGGGAGCGGCACCGCGCTGATGCAGGTGCAGGTCCGGCACACCGGCGGCGCGCTCGCGCGCGAGCGGGTGCCGTCCGTCGCGGGCGCCGCCCCGGAGCCGTACCTGCTGACCGGCCTCTCGATCGTCCCGGTGCCGGAGCTCGCGCCCGTCGTGAACGCGGCCCTGGACCAGCTGTTCACCACGTTCGCGCCGTGGAGCACGGGGACGGCGCCGCTCACGTTCCTGGACCGGGACGAGTCGATCCGGCGGGCCTACCCGGCCGCCGCGCTCGAGCGGCTCCGGGCGATCAAGGCGGCGGTCGACCCGCGCGGCCTGATCCGCAGCAACCGGCCGGTCGCCGGTTGACGAGAGGGGTGGGCCGGTCCCGCGCAGGGGGATGGACCGGCCCGCCCGCACGGCGGGACCACCGGACGCGTCCGGCCCGCCCGGGCCCGGTCAGCGCCCCGCGGCCCACGCCCAGCGGACCAGCGGCCACTGGAGCGGCAGCCGCGCCAGGGTCACGGCCGCGCGTGCCAGACGGGGTCCGGACCGGTCGGCGGTCGCCCCGCGGACGGCGTCGACCGCCATCTGCACGTTGGCGGGGAACACGGCGACGAGGAGCGCGGCGCTCGCGGCACCGGCGGCGCGGCGGGTGCCGGGCAGCACCAGGCCCGCGGCGCACGCCAGCTCCGCGACCCCGGACACGAGCACGAGGTCGCGCGGGTGCGGCAGGGCGCGCGGCACGATCGGCTCGAACACCTGCGGCCGCACCAGGTGCACCACGCCCGACACCGCGAACGCCGTCGCCACGACGGCGGCGCCCCGGCCGAGCGGGCGGACGGGGCGCTCGAGGTGCGGATCGGGTCGGGTCACCCGGCCATCGTGTCCGCTGCGGCGCCGGGACGCGAGCGCCACACTGGGGCGATGACCGCGCGCCGCCTCGTCGTCCACGGGTCCGTCCAGGGGTGGGGTTCCGCGCCTCGATGGCGGCGGAGGCCGAGCGGCTCGGCGTCGTGGGCTGGGTGCGCAACCGCGGCGACGGCACCGTGGAGGCCCTGGTGTCCGGCCCCGACGACGCGGTCGCGGCGCTGACCGCCTGGGCGCGGCGCGGCCCCCGCTTCGCCGGGGTGGAGCGCGTCGACGAGCACGCCGCCGAGCCCGACGGCGCCGCCGGCTTCACGATCGCGGGCTGACGTCCGCGCCGAGCGCGGCACGTCGAGCGCGGACCCCGGGGAGGGCGCGCTCGACGTGCCGGCTGCGTGCTCGGCGGGCGGTGGCGCGGCGGGTGGGGCGGGTCAGCGCCCCGGGACCACCACGGCGCGGCCGCGGATCGTGCCCGCGTGCAGGCGCTCGTAGGCCTCGGTCGCCCGGTCGAGCGGGAACTCCTCGACGTGGATGGTGATCGCGCCGCGCCGGGCGAGCTCGACGACCTCCATGAGCTCGGTGCGCGAGCCCCAGTTGATGGCGCGGCCGTTCACGTCGAGCGGCACGGTGGTCTGCCCGATGCGCACGGCGCCGGACGCGACGCCGACGACCACGACGTCGCCGCCGACGCGGACCATCCCGCCGGCCAGGTCCGCGGTCGGCTGGATGCCGACGAAGTCGAAGACCACGTCGGCGCCGAGCCCGCGGGTCAGGCCCTTGACGGACTCGATCGCGTCCGGGTTCGACAGGAAGGCGTGGTCGGCGCCGACCTCGCGCGCGAAGGCCAGCTTGTCCTCCGCGACGTCCAGCACGACGACGGTGCTCTGGGTCAGCGCCTTGAGGATCTGGATGGCGACGTGGCCGAGGCCGCCGGACCCGATGACGACGGCGGTGGTGCCCGGGGTCAGGCGGGGGAGCGCGGACTTCACGGCGCGGTACGGGGTGAGCCCGGCGTCGGTGAGGGAGACGTTCTGCACCGGGTCGAGGTCGCCGAGCGGCACGAGGTGCCGGGCGTCGTCGACGATCATGTACTCGGCCATGCCGCCGTCGCTGAAGATGCCGGGTGCGCGCATGCCCTGCTCGCAGTTCTGCTCCTCGCCCGACGCGCACGCGTAGCAGCGGCCGCAGCCCCACGGGCCGTACACCAGGACGCTCTCGCCGACCTCGACGCCGTGCACGCCCGCGCCGACCTCCGCCACGACGCCCGCGACCTCGTGCCCGAGGGTGAGCGGCACCGGCTTGAAGTAGTAGTCCTCCGCGGAGGTGCCCATGATGAACTCGTCGGAGTGGCAGGCGCCGGCGGCGGTGACGCGCAGCAGCACCTCCGAGGGTCCGGGGGTGGGCCGGTCGACCTCGACCAGCTCGGGACGGGATCCGATCTCGCGGTACTGCAGGGCCTTTATGGCTGTGGCTTCTTCCTCCGGGACGACCCCCGGGTGCGTGGTAGATGCCTCCACCATACGCTTGAAGTGTCAACTACCAATCGGTCGCGTTTCGATCAGCCGACCGGCCGCCGTCGGTCCAGCAGCCGGGTGCGCGCCGAGCCGTCCGCGATCTCCCGCCCTGCCGCCGGGTGCTCGGCGTCGTGGGTGATCGCCCCGGCCAGCAGGAACGGGTGGACGTCCACCGCGGGCAGCGGGACCTCCAGGTACGCGCCGCGCGGCGCGGGCGCGAGGAGCACGCGCGGGTGCCGCCGACCGCGCCGGTCGGGTCGGACGCCCGCGACCTACCGGAGCCGCCGACTCTCGCGTGTGTCACAGGTCACGTCTACGGTCGGACCATGAACGTCGTCCTCATCCCTGGCTTCTGGCTCGACGCGTCCTCCTGGGCGCCGGTCTCCGCGGCCCTCACGGCCGCCGGGCACACCCCGCACCCCGTGACGCCCCTGGGTGCCGGCGGCGCGGCGGCGGAGGTGGCCGGCATCACCCTCGCGGACCAGGCGGCCGCGGTGGTGGAGCTGGTCGACGGCATGGACGGCCCGTTCGTGGTCGTCGGGCACAGCGGCGGGGGCGCGGTCGCGCACGCCGTGGCGGACGCCCGGCCGGACCGGGTCGAGCAGGTGATCTACGTGGACAGCGGCCCGCTGGCCGACGGCGGCGTCGTCAACGACGAGCTGCCGCTGGTCGACGGCGTCGTCCCGCTGCCCGACTGGGGCGTCTTCGAGGAGGAGGAGCTGGAGGGCCTCACCGACGAGATCCGCGCCGACTTCCGCGCCCGCGCCGTCTCCGTGCCGCCGCTGGTCGCGAACGGTGCGCAGCGGCTGCACGACGAGCGCCGGTACGACGTCCCGGTCACGCTCATCACCTCGACGATGCCGGAGCAGGTGCTGCGCGACCTCATGGCCAAGGACCACCCCTACGTGCGCGAGCTGGCGCGGGTGCGGGACGTGACGATCGTCGAGCTGCCGACCGGTCACTGGCCCCAGCTGAGCCGTCCGGACGACCTGGCCGCGGCCATCGTCCGCGCGGTGGACGGCGAGGTCGAGGCGGAGGAGGCGATGGCCGTCCCGACGTGAGGCGCACCAGGGCGAGCTTCACTATGGCGCACTTCACTATGGAGCGACTTCGACGGAGTTCCTGCGCGAGTCGTTCGCGTCGTCGACCAGTGCCCTCGTGGTGTCCGGGACCCGGGTGCTGGATGCCGAGTTCGGCGAGGGGTCGCTGGCGCGGCAGGTGCTCACGGCGATCGGCGGCAGGGGCGAGCGGACGTTCAGCGGCATCCAGGGTGCAGCCCGCGGCGCCCCGCTCAACGCGGCGAGCCTCAGCTCCGCGCTGCGCATGCTCGGCGACAAGCGGGTCGTCGCGGTGGACGAGCCGCTGTCGACGGCGAGCGCTCCCCGGAACCGGCGGTACCGGATCGCCGACCCCGCGCTCCGGTTCTGGCTGGCGTTCGTCGAGCCGGCGCTGGGGGAGGTCGACCGTGCGCAGCCCGCGCCGGCGCTGGCCCGGGTGGAGCGCGGCTATGGCGCATGGCGGGGCCGTGCGGTCGAGCCCGTCGTCCGGGAGGCCCTCCAGCGGCTGCTGCCGGATGCAGGGTGGCCCGACGTGACCACGGTCGGTGGCTGGTGGCCTCGGAGCAACGCGCCGGAGATCGACCTGGTCGGCACCGCAGGGGCACCCGGGCCGGTCCGGCTCGTCGGCACCGTGAAGTGGCGGACGCACGCACCCGTGCGCGCGAGCGAGGTCGCCGCGCTGGAGCAGGATGCCGTGGTCGTCCCCGGGGTCGGTGCCGGCACGTCGCTCGTGGCGGTGTGCCCGGGCGGCGTCGAGCCCGGCGCCGGCCTCGCCGCTGCGTGGACGGCCGAGGACCTGCTCGCGGCCTGGCCGGCCTGACGGCCTGCGGCGGGCTCGGACAGGGCGGATGACACGTCAGGCGCGCATCGCCTAGCATCGGCGCGACCCGCCGGAGACGCGGCCGCGACCAGGGGATCGCGCGGCCGTGGCACCGCTCCGGCGCGGACGACGTGCCCCGCGCCCGCGGGGACGCAGACCCCGGGGAACGCACATCGTGATCAGGATCGGCATCGTCGAGGACGACGGAGCGAGCTCGGCGCTCCTGGTGGACTACCTCCGCAGGTACGAGCGGGAGCACGGCGAGACGTTCGCCGTCAGCACGTTCTCCGACGGTGCGCGGGTGGTCGCCGGCTACCGCCCGGACTTCGACATCCTGCTGCTCGACGTCGAGATGCCCGAGCTGGACGGGTTCAGCGCCGCGCAGCGGATCCGCCAGGTGGACCGCGACGTCGTCATCGTCTTCATCACCAACATGACCCAGTACGCGATCCGCGGCTACGAGGTCGACGCGCTGAGCTACGTGCTCAAGCCGGTGCCGTACTTCGCGTTCTCGCAGGAGATCAAGAAGTCGGTGGCCCGGTTGCGCCGCCGCTCGGCGGACTACCTGCTGCTCGCCGTCGACGGCGGACTGGCCCGGGTGGCGACCGACGACATCGTGTTCCTCGAGAGCGCGAAGCACCGCACCACGGTGCACACCGTCGACGGGAAGTACTCGGTGGTCGGCCCGCTCAAGGGGCTGGAGGCCGAGCTCGAGGGCAAGTCGTTCTTCCGCAGCAACAGCGGCTACCTGGTCAACCTGCGGCACGTCCTCGGGGTGCAGGGCAGCAGCGCGCTCATGGTCGGCGGGCACGACCTGCTGATCAGCCGGCCCCGCAAGAAGGCGTTCCTCGCCGCGCTCACCGACTACCTCGGGGCGCGGAGCGCGTGATCATCGAGACGCTGCCGGACATCCCCCGGGTGCTCACCGGGCTGGCGGAGTGGGCGGCCTGCCTGGTCTACGTGCTGCTGCGGCGGCAGCGGCTGCCCGTCGCCCGGCTGGTGCTGGTGGCGGGCGTGGCGCTGGTCGTGCTGGTGGGCGTCCAGGAGCTGGCGGACCGGCTGCCGCTGGCGCTGTGGTCGCTGGGCATGGCCGCGGCGGTGGCCGCCATGTTCGGCTTCATCGTCACGGCGGCCCGGGTCTCGGCGCGGGACGCGGGCTACTTCGCGGCGCGGGCGCTGGTGCTGGCCGAGCTGGTCGCCGCGGCGCACTGGCAGATCCACTGCTTCTTCTTCCTGGCCGAGGGGCGGCCGGGCACCGGGTGGCAGGTGGCGTTCGGGGTGGGCGCGTACGTGGTGGCGTTCGTCGGGGCGTACCTCATCGAGGCGCGGCACTTCCGGCCGGCGCAGCCGCTCGACGTCACGCACGGGGAGCTGGCGTCGGCGATCGCGATCGCGCTGGTGACGTTCTTCATGAGCAACATCAGCTTCCTCAACGCGAACACGCCGTTCAGCGGCCGGCTGGGTCTGGAGATCTTCTACATCCGCACGCTCGTCGACCTGTGCGGGTTCGTCGCGCTCTACGCGCAGCAGGGGCAGCGGCTGCAGCACCGGGCGCGCGCCGAGGTGAAGGCGATCGACGAGATGCTGCGCCGGCAGCACGGCCAGTACCTGCAGTCCAAGCGCAGCATCGAGATCGTCAACCGCAAGTACCACGACCTCAAGCACCAGATCGGCGTGATCCGGGCCGAGGGCGACCCGGCGCTGCGCGCGGACTACCTGGACAGCCTGGAGGCGAGCGTCTCGGGGTACGCGGCGCAGGCGGACACCGGCAACGGCGTGCTGGACGTCATCCTCACGACCAAGAGCCTGGAGTGCGCCGAGCGCGGCATCGACCTCACGTACGTCGCCGACGGCGCGGCGCTCGACTTCATGTCCGCGATGGACGTCTCGGCGGTGTTCGGCAACGCGCTGGACAACGCCATCGACGGCGTCATGGCGGTGCCGGACTCCGAGAAGCGGCTGATCAAGGTCGCCCTGTACGCGCGCGACCGGTTCGTCATGGTGACGTTCGAGAACTACTTCACGGGGGAGCTGCGCACCGAGGACGGCCACATCGTGACCCGGCGGTCCGACCGCGACCGCCACGGGTACGGCCTGAAGTCGATCCGCTACACGGCCGAGAAGTACGGCGGCTCGATGACCGTGAACGCCGAGGACCACTGGTTCGTGCTCCGCATCCTGCTGCCGATGCCGGACCACCGGGGTGCGGAGCTCGCGCGGCGCTGACCCGGGTCAGGCGGTGGCGACCGAGCGGACGCGCCCGGGTGCCGCGTCGCTGTCCCACCAGGACAGCGCCGACGCGATCGCCATGTGCATGTCCAGGTAGAGGTACGACCCGAGCCGGCCGCCGAAGTGCACGTCGGGCTCGTCGGCGGCCAGGTCGCGGTAGGCGCGCAGCCGCTCGCGGTCCTGGGGAGTGGCGACCGGGTAGTAGGGCTCGTCCCCGGGGAGGGCGAACCGCGACCGCTCGCGCATGACGACGGTGCGGTCCTGGGCGTGCCGGTCCTCGCGCTCGGGGTGGTAGTGGCGGAACTCGTGGACCCGGGTCCACGGCACGTCGAGGTCGGCGTAGTTCATCACGCTCGTGCCCTGGAAGTCCCGGACCGGAAGGGTCTCGGTCTCCAGGTCGAGGGTGCGCCACGCGAGCGGCCCGGCGTCGTGGTCGAAGTACCGGTCGACCGGGCCGGTGTACACGATCGGCAGCTGCCCCCGCGCGGCGGCCTTGCTGAGCCCGTGCGTGGTGTCGAAGAAGTCGGTGCCCAGCTGCACGTCGATCCGCGGGTGCGACGCCATCGCCTCGAACCACGGCCCGTAGCCGTGCGCGGGCAGACCCTCGTAGGTGTCGGCGAAGTACCGGTTGTCGTAGGTGTAGCGGACCGGCAGCCGCGCGATGACGGAGGCGGGCAGCTCGCGCGGGTCGGTCTGCCACTGCTTCGCGGTGTAGTCGCGGATGAACGCCTCGTAGAGCGGGCGGCCGATGAGCGAGACGGCCTTGTCCTCGAGGTTGGTCGCCGTGTCGCCGTCGACCTCGGCGGCCTGGGCGGCGACCATCGCCCGCGCGGCGTCCGGCCCCATCGCGGTGCCGAAGAACTGGTTGAGCGTGCCGAGGTTGATCGGCAGCGGGTACACGGTGCCGGCGTGCGTGGAGTACACGCGGTGCCGGTACCCGGTGAAGTCCGTGAACCGGCGGGCGTACTGCCAGACGCGCTCGTTCGACGTGTGGAAGATGTGCGACCCGTACCGGTGCACCTCGATGCCGGTCTCGGGGTCGACGCTGCTGTGCGCGTTCCCGCCGAGGTGCTGCCGCCGGTCGACCACGGTCACGGACAGGCCGGCCTGGGCCGCGCGCTCGGCCACCGTGAGGCCGAACAGCCCGGCGCCGACGACGAGCAGGTCCATGCGAGAGCCCTTCCGGGGCAGGGCCGAGCGGCCTGTGGCGAGGTGAGCGCCCCGAGTGTAGGACCCGCGCGGAGCCCCGTGGGCGACGGCCGACGACCACGACAGAACGTGCTCCGGAACCGACAGATCGTGCTCCGCCACGGCGTGCGGCGTGACCCGTCCGTGACCTCCGGGACCGTTTGTGGACCCGAACCGACAGTCCGTGCACGAGCCCCTCGGCGGCTCCGGGCGCGTCGCTAACTTGGCGGCGCGGCTGCAGGACGAGGACGTCACGCGTCACGGGTCGCGATCGGTTCGCAGGTGCGCTGCGTCGCGCACGGACCGCCGACCCGCCCGACGACGGGCGCCGGCGGCGCGCACGCAGGGCCGCTAGATGACTAGGGAAGGTCGATGAAGACAACCACCACGTCGCGACGGCGCGACGGCAAGGCGATGTACGTCAAGGGTGCCGCTGCGGTGGCGGGCCTGGCTCTGTTCGCACTCACGGCCTGCTCGCCCGACGCCTCGGACGAGGACAGCTCGGCGGGCGACACCTTCACCACCCGCGAGGTCTCGGACGGCACGACCGACTTCGTCGTCGTCACCAACCCGGGCGACGGCCCCGTGCTCTCCTACGGCAAGGACAGCGGCGTCGAGCTGCTCACCGAGGAGGTCGACGGCCAGGAGTACGCGTTCAAGGACATGAACGCGAACGGCGAGATCGACGTCTGGGAGGACTGGCGCGAGGCCGCCGAGGACCGCGCCGCGGACCTGGCGCAGCAGCTCTCGGTCGAGCAGATCGCCGGCCTCATGCTGTTCAGCTCGCACGAGCGCTCGCCCGCCGACGGCCTGACCGACGCCCAGAAGGAGTACATGGCGGAGTCGCGGCTCCGGAACGTGCTCAACGCGGGCCCGAACGACGTCGAGGCGAACGTCACCTGGTCCAACCAGCTGCAGGAGTACGCCGAGTCGCTCGCGACCGAGGACGAGCCGTACGTGCCGGTGAACTTCAGCTCGGACCCCCGGTCGACCGCGGAGAGCGGCGGCAACTACAACGCCTCGGGCGACATCTCGCGCTGGCCCTCGAACCTGGGCCTGGCCGCGACGTTCGACGTCGAGACGATGAACGAGTTCGCCACCATGGTGTCGGCGGAGTACCGGGCCCTCGGCATCGGGACGGCGCTGAGCCCGCAGATCGACCTGGCGACCGAGCCGCGCTGGCTGCGCGTCGACGGCACGTTCGGCGAGAACGTCGAGCTCGCCACCCAGATGGCCGCGGCGTACGTCGACGGCTTCCAGGCGACGCCGGGCGAGGAGGGCTGGGGCACCGAGTCGGTCAACGCGATGATCAAGCACTGGGCCGGCGACGGACCGGGCGAGGGCGGCCGCGAGGCGCACACCGAGGCCGGCAAGTACGGCGTGTACCCGGGTGACAACTACGACGCGCACGCCGAGGTCTTCCTCGGCGCGATGGACTCCGCGGCGGTCATGACGGCGTACTCGATCGCGCTGGACGCGAACGGCGAGCCGCTGAACGGCGGCGACCGCACGGGCAGCGCGTACGACTCGTTCCGCACCGGCATGCTGCGGGAGAACTTCACCGGCGTGGTCGTCACCGACTGGGGCGTGACCGCCGGCGGCAGCACCGACCCCGACGCGATGATCGGCACCGCGTGGGGCGCCGACGACCTGACGGTCGAGGAGCGGCACTACGCGATCCTGCAGAACGGCGTCGACATGTTCGGCGGCAACAACGCGGTCGAGCCCGTGCTCGCGGCGTACGACATGTGGCAGGCGGCCTACGAGGCCGGCGAGCAGGAGGTCGACGCCGACACGCGCTTCCAGGAGACCGGCACCCGCGTGCTGACCATGCTGTTCCAGCCGGGGCTGTACGAGAACGCCTACCTGGACCTCGAGCAGTCCCAGGAGATCGTCGCGAGCCAGGACAAGCTGGACGCCGGCTACCAGGCCCAGCTCGACTCGGTCGTGATGCTGAAGAACGACGGCGAGACGGTCGCCGCCTCCGACGCGGAGTCCTGGAAGGACAAGACCGTCTACATCCCGCGGTCCTACAACACCGGGTTCACCGGCCTGTTCGGTCCCGGCGAGTACACCGAGGGCCCGGGCCTGACCGTCGAGATCGCCGAGCAGTACTTCGGCACGGTCCTCACGGACGAGGCGGTCGAGGACGCGGACGGCAAGGTCACGAGCTACACGGCTCCCGACCTGTCCGACGTGGACCTGGTGCTGGTCGGCATGAGCAGCCCGAAGAGCGGCGCCGTCTTCGCCAACTCCGGCCACGACACCGAGACCGGCGAGTGGTACCCGCTGTCGCTGCAGTACCGGCCGTACACCGCGGACGGCGAGCACGTCCGCCAGGTCTCGATCTCGGGCGACCTCCTCCCGGACGGTACCCAGGAGAACCGGTCCTACTTCGGCAGCACGTCGCGGACCGCGAACGAGTCGGACCTCGACGCGTTCGAGCGCGCCGTGGCCGCCGTCGAGGCGTCCGGCAAGGACATCCCGGTCATCACCGTCCTCAAGGCGACCAACCCGACCGTCCCGTCCGAGTTCGAGGCGGACTCGGACGCGATCCTCGTCGGCTTCGGCGTCAGCGACCAGGCGCTCATCGAGACCGCCATCGGCCTCTCCGAGCCGCAGGGCCGCCTGCCGATCGCCTTCCCGGCCTCGATGGACGCGGTCGAGAAGCAGCTCGAGGACGTCCAGGAGGACACCGAGCCGTACGTGGACTCGGCGGGCAGCACGTACACCTTCGGCTTCGGCCTGGGCTACGCGGGGCCGATCGCCGGCTAGTCCCTCCCGCAGGTGGCCGGCGGCTCCCCGTCGCCGGCCACCCGCGGGCACCGGCCGCGGGGTGGGCCCGGGGCCAGATCTCACCAAGGAGCGAAGAAGTGAAGCGCAAGGTTCTGACCACCGGCCTCGGGGTGCTCGTCGCCCTCACCGGCGCCTTCGGCCTGACGGCCTGCAGCAGCGACGACACCGGCTCGGGCGGCGACGCCGCCGAGAGCCAGACGCAGGACGTCGACATCGCCGAGGACCTCGAGAACGCCCGCACGGCCGTGGCCGACGCGCTGGCCGAGGACGACAGCTGGGCCCAGGTCATGCTGGCGAGCGACGTGACGGCGCCGACCGTGAAGTACGGCCTGCTGGTGGTGCCCTACACCTTCTCGGACGCCGCGTCCCGCATCCAGGGGACCATCGACATCGACGGCGGCAGCTACACGATCGAGGGCGACTCGGCGGCTACCGGCCAGACCTGGCAGATCGACCAGGACGGCACCATCACCGAGGTGACGGAGTAGCAGGACCGTCCGGAGCGCCCGCCTCGCTGCCGTGCACGAGGCGGGCGCTCGACAGTCCGTGCCGCAGAACCGACCGATCGTCCGGCCGCGCCGGACGGCCCCGATCGCGCACCTAGCCTGATCGCCGATCAGCACTCGAGGAGGAATGCAGTGAACGCCAGGGCGAAGAAGCCGATGTCGAACAAGAAGTACCTGTGGGTCTGGGTCCCCGTGCTGTCCGTGGTGACGGTGCTGACCGTGGTCGCGAACGTCGCGCTCGTCGTCGCCGGCGGCTGGGTCGCCTCCCAGTTCGGGTCGGGCACCTACGAGTTCACGAACGCCGAGGAGTCGGCCGACTGGGACACCGAGTACTACACGTCGGACTTCGGCAGCATCGAGGAGGTCGACGAGGCGGCGAAGGCGCTCGTCGAGGAGATCTCCGGCGCCGGCATCGTCCTGGCCAAGAACGAGGCCGACGCGCTGCCCCTGGCCGCGGGCGCGAAGGTCACCATGCTCGGCCGTGCGGCCGCGGACCCCGTCTTCGGCGGCGCCGGCTCCGGCTCGGTCGACACGACCTCCGCGGTCACCGCCCGCGCCGGCCTGGAGAACGCCGGGTTCGAGGTCAACGACCAGGTGTTCGGCGCGATCGAGGCCTTCGCGGCCGAGAACCCGCGCGGGTTCATCGAGATGGACCGTCCCGACATCTCCACCTACACGATCGGCGAGATGCCGGTCGCCGGCTACGAGGCCCAGTCCGCGTCGTTCGCCGACTACGCCGACGCCGCGGTGATCTACATCGGCCGCCCGGGCGGCGAGGGCGGCGACCTCACGCAGGACATGTCCGACTGGGACGAGAACGCGGTCGAGGGCCAGCACCAGCTCGAGCTCAACCAGGACGAGAAGGACCTCGTCGCGCTGGCCGAGGCCAGCTTCGAGACCGTCGTCGTCGTGGTCAACGCCTCGACGACCCTCGAGATGGGCGCGCTGCAGGACGACCCCGACGTCGACGCGATCCTGCTGGCCGGCTCGCCGGGCGCCACGGGCCTGAACGCGCTGGGCGGCATCCTCAGCGGTGACGTGAACCCCTCCGGCCGCACCGCCGACCTGTGGGCCGCGGACTTCACCGCCGACCCCACCTACGTGAACTTCGGCAGCTTCCTCTACGAGAACATCGAGGCGTCGTACCCGGTCTCCTCCATCGAGACGGCGACGTCCAACGCCACGGTGACGTCGGACGCGCCGTTCGTGAACTACGCCGAGGGCATCTACGTCGGCTACCGCTACTACGAGACCGCCGCGGCCGAGGGCTTCCTCGACTACGACGACGCGGTCGTCTACCCGTTCGGCTACGGCCTGAGCTACACGGACTTCAGCTGGGCGGTGACCGGCACCGAGGCCGGTGACGTGGACGGGACCGTCGCGGTCACCGTGGAGGTCACCAACACCGGCGACAGCGCCGGCAAGGACGTCGTGGAGCTGTACTACACCGCGCCGTACACCGACGGCGGCATCGAGAAGGCCGAGGTCGTCCTGGGCGACTTCGCCAAGACCGGCGTCATCGAGCCGGGCGCCACCGAGTCCGTCACGCTGGAGCTGGCCGTCGAGGACATGGCGTCCTACGACTACGCCGACGCCGCGGCCTACGTCCTCGAGGCCGGCGACTACAGCCTCTCCGTGCGCACCGACTCGCACACCCCCGCCCCGGGCACCGAGCCGATCACCTACACCGTCGACTCCGACGTCGTGTACTCCGGCGACAACCACCGGTCGACCGACCTGACCGAGGTGACCAACCAGTTCGACGACGTCTCGGCGCAGTTCAGCACCGAGCCGCAGGACGGCAAGGTCCTCGCGATGTCCCGGGCGGACTTCGCGGGCACGTTCCCGACGGCGCCCACCGCCGACCAGCTCGTCGCGAGCGACGCGGTCGCCGACGGCTTCGCCGCCTGGGACGTGGCGGCGGCGGCCGAGGCCTTCGAGGGCGACATGCCCACGACCGGGGCCGGCACGGACCTGTCGCTGATCGACCTGCGCGGGCTGCCCAAGGACGACCCGCAGTGGGACGAGCTGCTCGACTCGCTGTCCGTCGGCGACATGACCGACATGCTGCTGAACGGCGCCTACCAGACGGCGGCGATCGGCTCGATCGGCAAGCCGCAGACCACCGAGCCCGACGGCCCCGCCGGCTTCAGCTCGTTCATCAACTCCTCCATCAACGGCGTGGCCTACCCGTCGGAGTTCCTCATCGCGCAGACCTGGGACGTCGACCTGGGGGCGGCGATGGGCGAGATGCTCGGGAACGAGGCGATGTTCAAGGACATCAACGGCTGGTACGCCCCGGCGATGAACCTGCACCGCTCGCCGTTCGCCGGGCGCAACTTCGAGTACTACTCCGAGGACCCGCTCCTGTCCGGCGTGCTGGCGACGTCGGTGGCGAACGGGGCGGCCACGAAGGGCGTCTACACGACGCTCAAGCACTTCGCGATGAACGACCAGGAGACCAACCGGGTCAACAACGGCATCGCGACCTGGGCGACCGAGCAGACGATCCGCGAGCTCTACCTCAAGCCGTTCGAGATCGCCGTCAAGAACATCTCGATGGACGTCCAGTACGTGGCCGGCACGGACGGCACGGTCGAGGAGACCACGGTCGGCGCCACCGCGATCATGAGCTCGTTCAACCGCATCGGCGCCACCTGGGCCGGCGGCTCCGAAGCGCTGATGACGGACGTGCTGCGCGGCGAGTGGGGCTTCGAGGGCTTCGCCATCTCGGACTTCAACCTGTACCCGTACATGAACCCGAACCAGAGCATCAGCGCGGGGACGGACCTGACCCTGACCTTCCAGCCGTCGAAGTCGCTGGGTGACACCGACTCGGCGAAGGCGGTCAGCGACATCCGGGAGGCGACCCACAACATCCTGTTCACGGTGGCCAACTCGAACGCGATGAACGGGCTGGCGCCGGGCGCGACCGTCACCTACACGCCGCCCACGTGGGTCTACATCCAGATCGGCGCGACGGTCCTGATCGGCCTGCTCGTGCTGGCCGGCGGGCTGCTGGTGACCCGGCGGGTGCTCCGGCACCGGAAGGCCACCGACGAGCCGGACGCCCTCTCCGCCGACGCCCCGGCGGTCTCCGCGGGGCACTGACCGCCGCTGAACGCCCGTCGCGGCGACCCGTCGGGCCGGCAGCGCCCACCGCTGCCGGCCCGACGGCTCCGACCCGCAATCCCGGTGCACGCGCACCTGCACCACCGTGCCCGACCGTCGAGGAAGTCATGATCGAGAACCTGACCCTGCTGGAGAAGGCTGCCCTGCTGACGGGGAAGTCGGTGTGGGAGACGCACGACCTGCCGCGGCGCGGGGTGCGGTCGTTGTGGCTGGCGGACGGCCCGCACGGGGTGCGCAAGCAGACCGGTGCGGCCGACCACCTCGGGATCGCGGAGTCCCAGCCCGCCACCTGCTTCCCGACCGCCGCGGCGGTCGCGAGCACCTGGGACCCGGTGCTGGCCGAGGAGGTCGGGCGGGCGCTGGGTGCGGAGGCCGCGGCGCAGGACGTGGACGTGCTGCTGGGTCCGGGCCTGAACATCAAGCGGTCGCCGTTGGGCGGGCGGAACTTCGAGTACTTCTCGGAGGACCCGCTGCTGGCGGGTCGGATGGCCGCCGGGTACGTCCGCGGCATCCAGTCGCAGGGCGTCGCGGCCAGCCCCAAGCACTACGCGGCCAACTCCCAGGAGCCTGCGGCGGATGGCGTCGGACTCGGTGGTCGACGAGCGCACGCTGCGGGAGATCTACCTGACGGCGTTCGGGATCGTGGTCGAGGAGGCCCGTCCGCGCACGATCATGTCGGCGTACAACCGGGTCAACGGCACCTACGCGCACGAGGACCCGTTCCTGCTGGGCACGGTGCTGCGCGAGGAGTGGGGCTTCGACGGGCTGGTCGTCTCGGACTGGGGCGGCTCCAACGACGTCGTCGAGGCCGTGCGCGCCGGCGGCACCCTGGAGATGCCGGCGGCCGGCCTGGACTCGGTGCGCCAGATCGTCGAGGCCGTCCGCACGGGCCGGCTGTCCGAGGCCGACGTCGACGCCCGGGCCGCCGAGGTGCTGCGCCTGGTCGCCGACGCGCGCGAGCCCGGCACCGCGCCCGCCGTGGACCTCGACGCCCACCACGCGCTCGCGCGCCGGGTCGCCGGCCGGTCGGCGGTGCTGCTGAAGAACGACCGGTCGCTGCTGCCGCTGGCCGCCGGCGCCCGCGTCGCGGTGATCGGCGACTTCGCCCGCACGCCGCGCTACCAGGGCGCCGGCTCGTCCGCGGTGAACCCGACGCGCCTCGACTCCGTGCTCGACGTGATCGGGGAGTCCGGGCTGGAGCCTGACCGCCTTCGCCGCCGGCTTCCGCCGGGACGGCACCCCCGACGCGGCGCTCCGGGACGCGGCTGTCGAGGCCGCCCGCGGCGCCGACGTGGTGCTGCTGCTCCTCGGGCTGGACGAGATCGCCGAGTCCGAGGGCCTGGACCGGTCGACCCTGACCCTGCACGCCGCGCAGACCGAGGTGCTCGAGGCCGTCGCCGCGGTGAACCCGAACGTCGTGGTGGTGCTGAGCGCGGGCGGGGTGGTGGAGATGCCGTGGCTCGGCTCGGCGCGCGCCGTGGTGCACGGGTACCTGGCGGGGCAGTCCGGGGCGGGGGCGCTGCTCGACGTGCTGACGGGGGTGGTGAACCCCTCGGGCCGACTGGCCGAGACGGTCCCGGTGCGGCTGGCGGACACCCCGACCGCGGACACGTTCCCCGGTCGGCAGCGCACCGCGGAGTACCGCGAGGGCCTGTTCGTCGGGTACCGGTACTACACGACCGCGGGCGTGCCGGTGACGTTCCCGTTCGGGTTCGGCCTGTCGTACACGACGTTCGCGTACAGCGGTCTGGTCGCCACCCCGGACGCCGCGACCGTCACCGTGACCAACACCGGCCCGGTCGCCGGCGCGGACGTCGTCCAGGTCTACGTGCGCCGGCTCAGCCCGGGCGTGCACCGTCCGGACCGCACGCTGGCCGGGTTCGCCCGGGTCGAGCCGCGCGCCGGGGGAGTCCACCACGGTCACGGTGCCGCTGGGTGACCGCGCGTTCCGGCACTGGGACGTGCGCACGGGCGCCTGGCAGGTGGAGCAGGGCGAGTTCGCCGTGCTGGCCGGCGCGCACGTGGACGATTTGCCGCTGTCCGCCACGGTCGCCGTGACCGGGACCATCCCGGCCGTCACCGACGACCCGGCGCCCGCGCGGTACCGGACCGGCGACGTGCGGGACGTGCCGGAGGCCGACTTCGCGGCCCTGCTCGGCCGGCCGGTCCCGACCGCCGCGTGGTCCGGTCCGCTCGGGGTGAACGACGCCCTGGGCCGGATGCAGACCGCCCGCTCCCCGCTGGCCCGGCTCGCGTACCGGGTGCTCGCGTTCCTGCGCGACCGGGCCGACCGTCGGGGCAAGCCGGACCTGAACATCCTGTTCCTGCTCAACATGCCGTTCCGCGCGATCGGGAAGATGACCGGCGGCGCGGTCAGCGCCGAGATGGTCGACGGCATCGTCCGGATCGTCAACGGCCAGTTCCTCGCCGGCGCCGGCGCCACGATCTGCGGGTTCGTCCGCAACCGCCGCGCCGACCGCCGCACCGCCCGCGCGCTCCGCGGCGACGCCTGACCCCAGCACCACGGAAGAGAGATCCCTCGCATGCTCACCCGCCTGAAGGACGCGTGGCGCCGGTTCGCGCAGAACCGCCCCGGTCTCGCGCAGTTCGTCGTGTTCTTCGTCCTGAGCAACGGCATCACCGTGCTGCAGGCTCGCGCTGATGCCGCTGCTCAAGTGGGTGTTCGGCATGACCTCGCTGGTCGACACCACGTTCCAGGTCTGGCCCGTCGGGTCCAACCCGGACGGCTCGCAGTACTTCGTGTTCGACTACGCCGCGGGCGCGCTCCCGGCCGGCGGCGGCGGGCTGGCATACTTCCTGGCGGTCCAGATCACCCTGCTGATCGCCCAGATCATCAACTTCTTCGCCCAGCGCACCATCACGTTCAAGTCCACCAGGCTCCATCGCCAAGGCGGCGACCTGGTACGCCATCGCGTACGTGGTCATCACCCTCGTGGCGGCGGCGCTGCAGGGCCTGTACAAGGCGCCGATCTACGACCTGTTCATCGACACCTGGGGCCTGGGCGGCACCGGCGAGACCCTCGCGGACGTCGTCACGATGATCATCAACGCGGCGATCTCGTTCTGGGTGTTCTTCCCGATCTTCAAGGTCATCTTCAAGCAGACCCCCGAGGCCCCCGCGGCCCAGGGGGCAGAGCGCACGGAGGTCCGCTCGGCGTGAGCCCGTCCGCGAGCCCGGTGCTGTCGGTCGTCGTCCCCGCGTACGACGCGGAGGCGTACCTCCGCCGGGCGCTGGACCCGCTGGCCGGCGTGCACCCGGACGTCGAGGTGGTCGTCGTCGACGACGGGTCGACCGACGGCACCGCCGCGGTGGCGCAGGAGTACGTCGACGCCCACCCCGGGCTGGTCCGGCTGGTCCGGCAGCCCAACGGCGGTCACGGGTCGGCGATCAACACCGGCCTGGAGCACGCCCGGGGTACCTACCTCAAGGTCGTGGACGCCGACGACTGGCTCGACCCCGACGCCCTCGACCAGGTGCTGGCGACGTTGCGCGGGTTCGTCGCCGAGGGCCGCGAGGTCGACCTGCTGGTCTCGAACTTCGTCTACGAGAAGGTCGGCAAGCGCACCAAGACCGTGGTCCGGTACCGCGGTGCGCTGCCGGCGGATCGCACGGTGGGCTGGTCCGCCACCCGGGGCTTCGGCAAGCGCCAGTACCTGATGATGCACGCGCTGACCTACCGGACCGCGGTGCTGCGGGCCGCCGGGCTGCGGCTGCCCGCGCACACGTTCTACGTCGACAACCTCTACGCCCTCGTGCCGCTCGCGCACGTCCGGACGCTGCACTACCTGGACGTCGACCTGTACCGGTACTTCATCGGCCGGGCGGACCAGTCGGTGCAGGAGGCCGTCATGCTGCGCCGGATGGACCAGCAGGCGCGGGTCAACCGGCTCATGCTCGACCACGTCTCCCAGGTGCGGGTCACGGACCGGCGGCTGCGGGCGTACCGGCTGCACTACGTCGGGCTGATCTGCACCGTGTCATCGATCCTGCTGATCCGCGCCGGGACGCGCGAGTCGCTGGCCGAGCGCGACCGGCTGTGGTCGGAGCCTGCGGCAGCAGGACTTCTGGCTGTACCGGAAGGTGCGCTGGACGGTGCTCGGGCAGGCCTGTCCAACCTGCCGGGCCGGGCGGGGCGCCGCGTATCGGTGCTGGCGTACCGCGTGGCGCAGCGGGCGATCGGGTTCGGCCGACGCGCCCGCGCGGAGCAGCGCGACGACCTCCGCGTCCGACGGCGGGTCGAAGTCCCGGTACTCCAGCCCGACCGCGCGGAACCGCACGGGCACGCGCAGGCACACCAGGCTCGTCCGCCTCCTGCGCCAGGCTCGGCGGCGGCGGTGTCCGGCGGGCACACCGGCAGCGCGACCACCACGTGCGCAGGATGCCGCCGGCGCAGCGCCGCGACGGCCGCCCGCACCGTCGACCCCGTCGCCGCGCCGTCGTCGACGACCACCACCGTCCGGCCCGTCACCGGCAGCGCAGGCAGGTCGCGGCGGAAGGCCGCCTCGCGCCGCCGCAGGCGCACCAGCTCGGCAGCGCGCACCGCGTCGAACGCGTCGGCCGGCACCTGCGCGGCCGCCAGCACCCGCTGGTTCAGCACCACGTCGACCGTGCCGTCGATCCCCGCCAGCGCGCCCATCGCGAGCTCCGGCTGTCCCGGGAGGCCCAGGCTTGCGCACGACCAGGACGTCGAGCGGCGCGTCCAGGGCCGCGGCCACGGGCGCCGCGACGGGCACCCCGCCGCGGGGCAGCGCGAGCACGACGGTGGGCGCGGGCCGGTGTCCCCGCTCCCCGTGGTGCCGGTTCGCGTAGGCCGCGAGCCGCCCCGCGAGCGCGGCTCCCGCCTGCGCCCGGTCGGCGAACGGCTCCCTGCCCGGCATCGTCCTCCCGACGCTACCCGCGCCGCGCCCGCCCGCACCCGCCCGGTCCCGCCCGCACCCGCACGGTCCCGCACCGAGATGGCAGGCTCCTGCCTGAGCCGGCGGCGGTGCGCGCAGGCGGGAAGTGCCATCTCGACGAGTGCTCCCGACGGGCGGTCCCGGCGCGGGGTCGTCAGGGGAGGTCGGCGGGTGCGTCGAGGGTGGCCGTGGGGGCGGGGGACGCGGGGGACGCGGGCGTGTCGGTGGGGGAGACCGAGATCGTGATCGTCACGTCGGCGCTGTCGCCGAACTGCGCGGACGCGAAGCCGACCGCAGGCCCGAGCAGCGCGGCGCCGACCAGCAGCGCGCCGAGCACGAGGCGGCCCCAGCGCCCCAGCACCGGCCCGTCGCCGCCGGCGCGGCGGTCAGCCGAGGAGGAGCGCATCGTCGTGCCGTTCGCGGGCGGTGCGACGCTCGCCGGCGGCCCGGCGGGCGCGGCGGTCGTCCAGCAGGGACAGGACCTCGAGCGTGGCGAGGGCGGCGAGCGGCGGCGCGAGCATCGTCGCGCGGCCCTGGGCGGACCCGGCCCAGTCGAGCACCCAGCCCCAGCGCGGGTAGACGTGCAGGATGATGCCGCGCACCTGGGACAGCGGGGTGGCGTTCTTGTCGGGCTCGGCGTTCGCGTCGCCCTTGGTGAAGATGTACGGCCGGGTCAGCGGCTCGCCGGACGCGGGGTCGACGGTCTGCACCATCTTCCCCGTGGCCGCGTCCTGCTGCATGACCGGCAGGTTCCGCAGCGCGATGATCCGGTGCGTGACCAGCTGGTCGCTGCCCGCGGGCCAGAACGTCGCGACCTGGCCGACCCGCAGCTGCGACGGGTCGTCGATCCGGCGCATCACCACGGCGTCGCCGGCGTCGAACGAGCCCTGCTCCGGCCCCGACATCGACCCGGACGTGACGATGAGCAGCCGCTGGCCGTTGGCCTGGAACCACAGCGGCACGGCCAGCGACCCGGCGTACGCGAGACCGCAGACGACGATGACGGTCCACAGCGCCGTGCGCAGGACGCGCCGGCGCGCGGTGGTCGGCGTCGCGTGCCGGGGCCGCTCGGGGTGCGGTGCCCGTCGCTCGACCGCCGGGGCCGGCCTCGTGGTCATCGTCGGTGTCAGCGCCTCACGCGGTCTCAGGAGCGGTGCGGGTCGTCCGGGTCCTGCTGGGCGACGAACCGCAGCGCCAGGTCGGTGCGGGTGTTCTGGAAGGCGTCGCCCAGCTCCAGCGGCAGCGAGACCCGCACGCACAGGTCCTCGGTCCCGGCGGCGCTCAGCGGCCGGGTGCCGGCGACGATGTCCGTGAACGCGGACGCGAGCCCGGGGCCGCCGGTGCCGATCGTGGCGGCGCCGGCGAGGCCCGCCTCGGAGCACGAGGCGGCGGGCACGGCGAACACGTCGAGTGACAGCGCGGACGCGAGCCCGGCGGGGTCGGCGTCGGTCGCGGAGTACTGCACGCCGTACACGAGGGCGAGCGAGCCGGCGTTGGAGACCGTGACAGGGCTGTAGATCTCGTCGCCGGGGGCCAGGTTGCCGGACGGCAGCGTGAACGCGGCGTCCTCGCCGGCCTCGATGTCGACGGAGCCGGTGATGATGCCGGAGCGGCCGGTGTCGTCGTTGTCCGTGAAGATCGCGGAGGTCACGAGCGAGGTCATCCCGAGCCCGGCCAGGCCGAGGATCGACACGGTCGCGATCAGCCGCCGCTGGCGGGCGGGGTCGCGCCGCGGCGGCGGCGGGGTGATCATCTCGCGGAGCAGCTCGTCCATCGCCGGTTCGTCATCCTCACGGGTGAGCGGAAAAGTGGTCGTACGGGTGGCTATCGGTCAGATGGTCGCGCACCTTGAGGTGATCTGCCCGTTTCTGGAGTGAATCACGTGACGGCGTGTCGCGACGCCCGGTCACGGGGCAGGTCCTCGGCGCGCAGCCGGCTCGCCGCGACGGCCGGCGAGTACAGGTAGCCCTGCGCCTGGTCGACGGTCAGCCGGCGCAGCGCCTCGGCGGTGGCGGCGTCCTCGACGCCCTCCGCGACCACCTGCAGGCCGAACGAGTGCGCGAGGTCGACCATCGCCTTGACGATGACCTCGGAGCCCTCGCGGCCCGTGCCGGCCATGTCCGCGACGAACAGCCGGTCGATCTTCAGGCCGTGCACGGGCAGGTCCCGCAGCTGGGAGATCGACGTGTTGCCGATGCCGAAGTCGTCGATCGACACCCGCACCCCGGCGTCGCCGAGCCGCTGCAGCACGGGCACCACGCGCGAGGGGTCGCTGACCAGGGCGGTCTCGGTGATCTCCACCTCGAGCAGCTCGGGCGGCACGCCGTGCTGGGCCAGCAGCTCCTCGATGACCTCGGCGACGGCGTGCGAGGTGACGTCGTGCGCGGAGAGGTTCACCGCGACCGGCACCGGCTCGCCGTCGGCGTTCCAGGCGGCGAGCTGGGCGATGCACTCGCGCAGCGCGTACCGCGTGAGGTCGTGGATGAGGCCGGACTGTTCCGCGAGCGGGATGAACAGGTCCGGCGGCAGCATCCCGCGCGTGGGGTGCTGCCAGCGCATGAGCGCCTCGAGGCCCACGGTGCGGCCGGTGCGCAGGTCGATCTTGGGCTGGTAGTGCAGCCGCAGCTCGTCGTCCACGCCCAGCGCGCGGTGCAGGTCGCCGAGCAGCACCAGCCGCGCGGGGGAGGAGTCGTCCTCCTCCGGGGAGTACACCGCGACGCCGAGCCGGTGCGTCTTGGCGGTGTACATGGCGACGTCGGCCATCCGCATCAGCGACGACGCGTCGTCGGCGTGGTCCGGCAGGCACGCCACGCCGATCGAGGTGTCGACGTGCAGCGCGAGGTCGCCGAGCGGGAACGGCGGGACGAACAGCGCGCGCACCCGGCGGGCGGCCGCGTCGGCGTCGGCGACGGACACGACGTCGGGCAGCAGGATGGCGAACTCGTCGCCGCCGAGCCGCGCGACCACGTCGTCCTCGCGCAGCGATCCGCGCAGCCGCTCGGCGACCTGCTGCAGCAGCTCGTCGCCGCGGTCGTGGCCGAGGGAGTCGTTGATGTCCTTGAACCGGTCGATGTCGAGCAGCGCCAGAGCGACGGTGGTGCCGGTCTGCTGGTGGCCGTCGATCGCGCGCTCGAGCCGGTCGGCGAGCATGCGGCGGTTCGGCAGGCCGGTGAGGGAGTCGAGCAGGGCCAGCCGGGCGTTCTCCAGGGCGGACGTCTGCAGCCGGCGCGAGGCGTTCCACACGGTGCGGAACAGCAGCAGCCACAGCAGGATCAGGCCGCCGACGACCACGAGGGTGACCGTGCGGGTCGCCGAGGCCACGGCGTCGGAGGTGCCCTGGTAGTCGAGCATGACCTCGGCCGCGCCGACGACGACCCCGCCGTGCTGGACGGGCACGTACACGTCCAGCAGCGTGGTCTCGGTGCCGCCGAAGTCCGCGCCGCGCACCTCGGTCACGACCTGCGCCACGGGCTCGCGCTGCCGGGTCGCGGCGTCGAGCCGGTCGCCGTCGGGGAAGCCGGTGCTGTCGGCGAGGGAGTCGTACAGCAGCGTGCCGTCGACCGTCCACAGGCGCAGGCGCCGCAGCTCGCGGAACCCGTCGACCTGGTCCGTGACGCCGTCCGCCTCCTGCGGGCCGAGCACGCCGACGGTGAACGCCTCGTCGGGGACGCTCGCCGTGGCGTACGACTCGATGCTGCGCGCGAGGGTGATGCCGTCGCGGCGGGCCTGGTCCTGCATGACGTTGGACGTCACGAGCACGAGGGTGACGCCGAGCGCGAGCATGGCGACGACACTGACGACGGCGAAGTAGCGCGTCAGCGGCCAGCGGCGGCGTGCGGTCGGCAGCTCGGGGCCTCGAGTGCTCGCAGGTCCGGCCGCCGCGGTCCGGACGGCCTGGGCAGAGAGTAGGGGCGTGATGACCGATATGGCGAGAAGATCCGCGTTGCGGCGTTTCGTCTGATTTCAACTGGCTGGTCAGCGGGCCGGGTGAGAAGTCGCCCGACACGGTGCGCGTACCCGTTCGGCTCACGTCGGGGCGTCGGTCTGCGGGATAACCTCCACCCGCCCCCGGCCTGCCCCTCTCCAGGATGGACCCCCATGCACGAGCTCGCCCTCTGCTCCGTCGAGCACGACGGGCACACCGTCCTGAGCGGCTACGTCCGCACGTTCGAGGACGGGGTGCTCTGGGCGGGCACCGAGGGCATCGTGCGCGGCGTCGCGGAGGGGGAGACGTACACGCTGCGTGTCCTCGACGACGCCCGCGGGGAGTGCGTGTACCTGGGGGACGTCGCCCGGATCACCGCCGACACCGTGGCGTTCACCGGCGTCGAGCTGCTGTCCACGCTGCAGAAGCGGGCCGTCGCGCGGGTGGCGGTCACCGTCGAGTGCGAGGGCTTCGCGCGGCGCGCCGAGCCGGTCGAGGACGAGGACGGCGCGGGTGACGAGCCCGCCGACGAGCCCGCCGAGGCGACCGTCGAGGGCGACGAGTTCCCGTTCAAGTTCACGGTGCTCGACGTCTCCGCGCACGGGATGCGTATGATGAGTCAGACCGAGCTGCCCCCCGGCAGCACGGTGAGGTTCGTCTTCCCCGAGCTGTCGGCTGCGTTCTGGCTGCAGGCGGTCGTCGTCCGCGCCCAGCCATCACGGAGTGGGACGCACTACGGCTGCCAGTTCGTCGAGACCTCCCCGCGGGAGACGGACGAGCTGTTCTCCTACGTCCTGCGCACGCAGGGCGCCCTGCGCCGCCAGCAGAAGCTCGCCTGACTGAGCCGCCGGCGCCGGTCGCCGCCCTCGCGCAACGACGGCAGGACCACGACCCAACGCCGGAAAGGCGCCTCAGCCATGCCCAGCTTCACCGATCTCGGTGTGCCGTCCTCGCTCGCGAAGTCCCTCGCCCAGCGGGGGATCACCGACCCCTTCCCGATCCAGGCCGCCACGCTGCCCGACACCCTCGCCGGCCGCGACGTGCTCGGCCGCGGCCGCACCGGCTCCGGCAAGACCGTGGCGTTCGCGCTGCCGGTCGTCGCCCGCCTGTCGGACTCCAAGGCGCAGCGCGCCAAGGCCCGCCCGCGCGCCCTGATCCTCGCGCCGACGCGTGAGCTCGCCACCCAGATCCACGCGACCGTCGAGCCGCTGGCGACCGTCGCCGGCCTGACGTCGACCACCGTGTTCGGCGGCGTCGCGCAGAGCCGCCAGGTCAGCGCGCTCAACGGCGGCATCGACGTCCTCGTCGCCTGCCCGGGCCGCCTCGAGGACCTCATCAAGCAGGGCCTGTGCTCGCTCGACTCCGTCGAGATCACCGTGCTCGATGAGGCCGACCACATGGCCGACCTCGGCTTCCTGCCGGTCGTGAAGCGCCTGCTCGACAAGACGCCGCGCGGCGGCCAGCGCCTGCTGTTCTCCGCCACGCTGGACAACGGCGTCGACACCCTGGTCAAGCGCTACCTCGACAAGCCGACGACGCACTCGGTCGACCCCGACGCCGCCGCCGTCTCCACGATGACGCACCACGTGCTCGTCGTCCCCGACGCGGACGTCAAGAAGGCCGTCGTCACCGAGCTCGCCTCCGGCGCCGGGCGCCGCGTGCTGTTCACCCGCACCAAGCACCAGGCCAAGAAGCTCGCCAAGCAGCTGACGCAGGACGGCATCCCCGCCGTCGACCTGCAGGGCAACCTCGGCCAGGGCGCGCGTGAGCGCAACCTCGCGCTGTTCACGTCCGGCGAGGTCCGGGTGCTCGTCGCCACCGACATCGCGGCGCGCGGCATCCACGTCGACGACATCGAGCTCGTCGTGCACGTCGACCCGCCGGCCGAGCACAAGGCGTACCTGCACCGCTCCGGCCGCACGGCCCGCGCGGGCTCCGGCGGCGACGTCGTCACCGTGCAGCTGCCCGAGCAGGCCGGCGACGTCCGCGACCTGACCCGCAAGGCCAAGATCACCGTCACGCCGCAGCGCGTCGCGGCCGGGTCGCCGGTCGTCGCGGCCCTGGTCGGCGAGGTCGCCGCCCGCGTCGCACCGTCCGCGGCCCCCGCCGTGCAGAGCCCGTCGCGGCAGCGCCCGGCCGGCTCCCGTGGCACCGGGTCCGCGGGCGCGGCGCGCGGCGGCGCGGGTGCCGGCGGTGGCGCTCGCCGCCGCGGTGGCGCCGGGTCGGCCGGTGGCCGTGCCGAGCAGGGCGGCCGTCCCGCCGAGGGCGGCGGGCGCGGGCGCTCGGGCTCCGGCGGCGGTCGCGGCCGTGGCCAGGGCGTGCCCGCGCTGGGCGGCTCGATGGTCCGGTGGAGCTCCGGCGGCGACGCCCCGTCCGGCGGCGGCTCCGCCGCGGGCGGCGCGTCGACCGGCGGCCAGCGCAGCGGCGGCGGTGCCCGCTCGGGCGGCGCCGGCGCGGCCGGTGGCGCCGACGGCCGGCGCCGGCACCGCGGTGGCCGTGGTCGCTCGGCCGGGGCACGCGCGGGCCAGTAGGACCCTGCCCGCTCCCGGAGCCGCGGCGGCGCGAGGTCGCGCCGCCCCGGCTCCGGCGGCATGGTCGGGGGTGAGGAACACGGCGCCCCCCGCCTGCGTTCTCGGTGTCGCGGGAGTGTGCCGCGGCCGACCGGCCGGGGCGCCCCGCGTGAGAGGAGTGCCGCGATGACGGAGCAGAGGACCTACGAGGTCAGCAAGGACGAGGAGCAGTGGAAGGTCGAGCTGAACCCGGCCGAGTTCCAGGTGCTGCGGCTGGCCGGGACCGAGCGTCCCTGGACCGGTGAGCTGCTCGACGAGCAGCGCGAGGGCGTCTACAGCTGTCGCGCCTGCGGCAACGAGCTGTTCCGCTCCGAGACCAAGTTCGACTCCCACTGCGGGTGGCCGAGCTTCTTCTCGCCCCTGGCCGGCGACAAGGTCGAGCTGATCGAGGACCGCACCCTGGGCATGGTCCGCACCGAGGTGCGCTGCGCCCGCTGCGGCTCGCACCTGGGGCACGTCTTCGACGACGCGCCGCAGACCCCGACGGGTGACAGGTTCTGCATGAACTCGGTCTCGCTGAGCTTCGCCCCCGCCGTAGGCTGACCCCCATGTGGGGGAGGGGAGCGCGGATGCTTCAGGGACGGGCCCGGCGTGCCGATAACCCGGACGTGGAGCAGGCTCTGATCGTCCGCCGGTGGCGCCGTTACGGCGCCGACCGGCTCTACGTCACGGCCGACACCGGAGCCCCCCTCGGCAGCGTCGACCTGGCCACCGGCGAGGTGGCCCTGGAGGCCGACGCTGCCGCCCTCGAGGGCAGCGGCCTCGAGGAGGCGGTGCGCGGCGCCGCGCAGGCCTACCTGCGGGCCGACCTGCCCGAGCTCGTGCTGCCGGCCTCGGCCGTGCTGCCCGCCGAGGGGCCGGCCGTCGGCCCCGCGGACGACCCCGCCCGCCCCCGTGGCCGGCGTGCCCGGCGCGACCCGGACGAGGCCGCCCCCGCGGTCGCCCCGGCGCCCGAGCCCGCCGAGGCACCCGCGCCGCGCGGCAGGCACCGCGCCGACGACCTGGTCAGCCCCCGCGAGGACGCCGAGCCCCGGGGCGCCCACGAGACCCTGTGCGACCGGCTGGACCGCCTGATCCTCGCGGGCTGGCACGTGCTTCACGACGTCCCCGTCGGCCGCCAGGGCACCGTCGTCGCCCACCTGCTGGTCGGCCCGCCCGGGGCGTTCGCCGTCGCCGAGCGGCCCGCGGGCCTCGCCGGCCCCGAGCGCTACGTGCTGGACGGGCGGCACCTGTCCGCGGACGGGCAGGGCGTCGTCGACCTGCGCGACGTCCGCCTCACCGCCGCGCGCGCCGGCTCGCTGCTGCGGGCCGCCGTCGGGACCCCCGTGTCGGTCCGCGGCGTGCTCGTCGTGCCCGGCACCGTCGTCGTGCGCGAGCCGGCGCCCTACGACGCGCTCGTCCTCGCCGACGAGTCGGTGCCCGACGTGTTCACCGCGATGCCCGCGCGCTGGACGCCGGGCCGCGTGGACGCCGTCGCCGCGATCGCCCGCCGCCGGAGCACCTGGGCCCTGACCTGGGCCTAGCCGGTTAGCCGGCCGGGCTCTCCAGGGCGCGCGCCTGCGTGCTCGCCGCCGCGAGGGCGTCGTTGAGCCGGTGCAGCTGGTCCGCCAGCAGGGCCTGCTCGTCGTCCGACCACGCGCCGAGCGCGGTCCCCAGGTAGCCGCGACGGGCCTGCCGGGCGGCGTCGACGCGGCGCGCGCCCTCGTCCGTCACCCGGATCAGCTGCCCGCGGGAGTCCTCGGGGTCCGGGCGGCGCTCGATCAGGCGGAGCTGCTCCAGCCGGCCCAGCTGGCGCGACATCGTGCCGCGTCCGACGCCGATGTGCTCCGCCAGCTCGCTGGCCCGCACGTCGGGCTCCCGCTCGATGCGCACCAGCAGCGGGTACGCCGACGGCTCCAGGTCGGGGTGCACGAGGCGGGCCAGGCGCTCGGCCGAGGCGCGCGCACGCCGGAGCAGGAGACCCAGCTCGGACTCGACGCGGGCGACGGGGTCGTTCGGGGTGTCCGCTGTGCTCACGGCGTCCATTGTCCACCGACGGCAGAGGCGCCCGGCGGTCCGTGACCGTCGGGCGCCTCTCGCGTGTCGTGCGGGTGGTGCGGGGCGGGGTCAGGCGCGGTGCCCGGCCTCGGTGCGCTCGGACCGCTCGGACTCGGCCTGCTGGCCGATCGCCTGCTGCGCGCCGGGGGTGCCGGCCTCCGCCACGACCGTGTCGTCGGTCTGGTCCTGGTCGAGCAGCTGCTCGACGCCGGACCGCTGGCCGAGCGGCACCTCCTTGAGGAACAGCACGGCGATCAGGGCGATGATGCCGAGCGGCGCCGCGATGAGGAACAGGTCGGCGATGCCGTGGCCGTAGGACGACTCCACGATGCCCTTGATCGGCTCGGGGAGCGTCGACACGTCCGGCACCGAGGTGGTGCCGCCGCCCAGCGCGGCCGGGTCGATGCCCGCCGCGACCAGGCCGTCCATGAGGTAGGACGTGATCCGGTTGCCCAGCACCGCGCCGAGCGCCGAGACGCCGATCGCGCCGCCGAGGGTGCGGAAGAACGCGATGGTCGCCGTGCCGGAGCCGACCTCGGAGACGTCCAGGATGTTCTGCACGGACAGCACGAGGTTCTGCATGAGCATGCCCACGCCCGCGCCCATGACGAACATGTACAGGCTGACCAGCACGAAGCTCGTGTCGAACCGGATGGTGCCCATCAGCGCCAGGCCCGCCGTCAGCGCGATCGCGCCGGCGATCATGAAGCCCTTGTAGCGGCCGTACTTGGTGATGAGGCGGCCGCTGATCGTCGAGGAGATGAACAGGCCGAGGATCATCGGGATGGTGAGCAGACCGGACTCCGTCGGCGTCTTGCCGCGGGCCACCTGCATGTACTGGCTGAGGAAGACCGACGTGCCGAACATGCCCACGCCGACCGCGACGGACGCGACGACCGACATCACGACGGTGCGGTTCTTGAACAGGTGCATCGGGATGATCGGGTCGGCGACCTTGGTCTCGACGACCACCGCGACGGCCAGGACGACCAGGGCGCCGATCACCATGACGGCGGTCTGCCAGGAGATCCAGTCGAAGTTGTTGCCGGCGAAGGTGACCCAGAGCAGCAGGGTGGCGATCCCGACCGAGATCAGCGCGGCGCCCCAGTAGTCGATCGTGACGACCTTGCGGGCGCGCTTGGGCAGGTGCAGCGTGCGCTGCAGCACGATGATCGCGGCGACCGCGAACGGCAGGCCGACGAAGAAGTTCCAGTGCCAGCTCAGGCTGTCGGTGATGACGCCGCCGAGCAGCGGGCCACCGACCATGCCGATGCCCATGATGCCGCCCATGAGGCCCATGTACTTGCCGCGCTCGCGCGGGCTGAGGATGTCAGCGAGCAGGACCGTGGCCAGGGCGGTGAGACCGCCGGCGCCGATGCCCTGGAGCGCGCGCATCCCGATGAGGAAGCCGACGCTCTGCGAGAAGCCGGCGGCCGCGGAGGACAGCACGGAGATGACCAGCGCGAGCTGGATGAGCAGCTTGCGGTCGAGCAGGTCGGCCAGCTTGCCCCAGATCGGCGTGGTGATGGTCGTCGTCAGCAGGGTCGCGGTGACGACCCAGGTGTAGGACGACTGCGACCCGTTCAGGTCGCTGACGATCTTGGGCAGGGAGCTCGACACGACGCTCGTGGCCAGGATGGACACGAACATGCCGAGCAGGATGCCGGAGAGGGCCTCCATCACCTGCCGGTGGTTCATCGCAGGCGCGGGGCCTGCGGCGGCGGTGCTCGCCGTCGGGTTCGGGCTCTCGGCCCGGGTGGTGCTGCTCATGGGTGTTCTCTGCTTTCGACCGGTGGTGCGGGTGCCCGGCGCCGTCGGCGGACGTGAAGGTGGTGCGGTGCGTCCGGGTCGGACGCGGGTGCGTGGGCCGGGCCTCGCGGGTGCGGGGGCCGGCAGGGCCCGTCAGGTGGTCGTGGCGGCGAGCTCGGGTTCCAGCGTCCGCTCGTCGGGGGTCGGTGTCGCGTCGAACCCGGCGACCGTGTCGGCCACGCGCTCGATCTGCGCGGCGGCGGCGACCAGCTCGTCGACCCCCCAGCCACCGAACATGGCGGCGGCCCGCTGGTCGAGCGCCTGCTTGGTCTCCGCGGTGAACGCGTTGCCGCGCTCGGTGAGCCGGACCGTGCGGACCCGGCGGTCGGTGCCCGGGGCGTCGGGCGTGCTGCGCTCGGCGTACCCGGAGTCGACCAGCGCCGTGATCTGGCGGCTGGCGACGGAGATGTCGACGTGCAGGTGCTGCGCCACGTCGCCGGTGCCCATCTCGCCCTTCTTGTCCAGCAGCCAGAGCAGGCTCAGGGCGGCGCGCGGGCAGTCGAGGTCGCGCGCCATCTCGGTGGCGACCTCGCGCTGCACGCGCTGCAGACGCGCGATCGCATCGATCAGCGCGCGGTACGCGGGGGTGCTCGGCACGGGGTCCTCTTTCGTTGGTTGCAGCAGGCAAACTATCACAACGGTTGCGTGGGGCAACTTGTTCCGTGCTGGACGTGACGACGATCACGGGGATCGCCGCGCGCTGCCGGGCCCCGCGGGGCGCCGGGTGGAGGACTCTGCCGGACACGCCGGGGCGTGTCGGGCAGAGCTCTCCACCCGGCGGGCAGTCGGGCAGCCTGGCCGGGGCGTCAGCGGCCGGCGGCGTAGCCCTGCATGCCGCGGGGGTTGGCGGCCGCGTGGAGGAGGCCGTCGGGGCGGACGCCCGCCGCGCTGACCCGGCCGAGCGCCCACGGCCCGGCGTCGTGCACCGCGTGCCCGCGCCGGGCGAGCTCGGCCAGGACGTCCGCGCCGAGCCGGGACTCGACCTCGGCACCGTGCCGGGTGCTGGTGCGCGGGTGGAACGACGACGGCACGTGCGTGGAGTGCCAGCCCGGGGCGTCGATGGCGGCCTGCAGGTCGAGCCCGCCGATCAGGTGGTGCAGCAGGAACGGGATCGTCCACTGGTCCTGCTGGTCCCCGCCGGGCGTGCCGAACGCGAACCCGCCGCCGTCCCGCAGCACCAGGCCGGGGCTCAGCGTGGTCCGCGGCCGGCGCCCGGGCGCGAGCGAGGACGGCAGCCCGGGCTCGAGCCAGAACATCTGCGCGCGGGTCGGCAGCCCGAACCCGAGGCCGGGGACGACCGGGGAGCTCTGCAGCCAGCCGCCCGACGGCGTCGCGGACACCAGGTTGCCCCAGCGGTCGACGACGTCGACGTGGCACGTGTCGCCGCGGGTCTCGCCGGTCGGCCGGACGTCGATCGCGGGCCCCCGGGTCGGCTCGCCCGTCCCCGCCGCCCGCGCGCCGGCGGGGAGGTCGTCCTCGTAGCGGCCGGGCCACACGGGCGCGCCGCCGGGCGCGGGCTCGCCGAACACCCGCGCGAGCCGCGGGGCGCGGCCGGCGGGGGAGCCGGGGCGCACGCCGTCGGCGGCGGTCGGCCCGACCAGCCGCGCGCGCTCGGCGGTGTACGCGTCGGACAGCAGCGCGTCCAGGGGCACGTCGCCGTCGGCCGGGTCGCCGTACCAGGCCTCGCGGTCCGCGAACGCGAGGTTCGTGACCTCGAGCGCCGTGTGCACGAGGTCCGCCGAGCCGAGGTCCGCGTCGGCGACGCCGAGCGCCTCGAGCAGCCGCAGCTGCTGCAGCAGCACCGGCCCCTGCCCCCACGCACCGGTCTTGTGCACCTGCACGCCCGCGAAGTCGACGGCGACGGTGGGCTCCTCGGCGACGCGCCAGGCGGCGAGGTCGTCGGCCGTCAGCAGCCCGGCGTGCGCCTCCCCGGACGAGTCGAGCACCGGCGTGCGGACGTAGTCGGTCATCGCCTCGGCGACGAAGCCCTCGTAGAACGCGCGCCGGGCTGCCTCGATCTGCGCCAGCCGGTCCGTGCCGGCGGCCGCGGCCTCGGCGAGCACGCGGGCGTACGTGCCGGCCAGCGCGGGGTTCCGGAACCGGGCGCCGGCCCCCGGGACGCGGCCGCCCGGCAGGTAGACCTCCGCGGAGGTGGGCCAGTGCTCCGCGAACAGGCGCTCCACGGTGGCGATGGTGCGCACCGCGGACGGCAGCAGGGGGTAGCCGTCCCGCGCGTACCCGATGGCCGGGCCCAGGACGTCGGCCAGCGGCAGGGTGCCGTACCGCGCGAGCAGGTCGAGCCACGCCCCGAAGGCGCCCGGGACGACGGCGGCCAGGTGCCCGGTGCCGGGCACGACGTCCAGGCCCTGGTCGGTGTACGCCGCGATGGTCGCGGCGGCGGGTGCCGTCCCCTGTCCGGCCAGGACGAACGTGTGCCCGTCCGCGGCCCGGTGCCCGATGATCGGGGCGTCGCCGCCCGGCCCGTTCAGGTGCGGCTCGACCACCTGCAGCGTGAACCCGGCCGCGGCAGCGGCGTCGAACGCGTTGCCGCCGGCCTCCAGGACGGACTGCCCGACGGCGCTGGCCAGCCAGTGCGTCGACGCGACCATGCCGTGCGTGCCGAGCAGCTCAGGACGGGTGGTGAACACGGGCGACTCCTCGGGGCGGCGCTGCGGGGGCGTCGCCCACCGTACGTCGCCGCCGGGGGAGCCTCAGCGCGCGTACCGCCGCATGGTCAGCGGCCCGAACACGGCGACCAGGCCCACGCTCCACGCCACCACGGTCAGCACCTCGGCACCGGCCGGGACGTCACCCATCAGCCCGCGGACCGCCGTCACCAGGTCGGACACCGGGTTGACCTCGACGAAAGCCTGCAACCAGTCCGGCATCGTGGCCGGGTCCACGAAGATGTTCGAGCCGAACGTCAGCGGCGTGATCACCAGCATGCTCGCGCCCATCACGGCGTTCGGCGTCCGCAGCACGAGCGCGAAGAACGTCCAGATCCAGCCGAACGAGAAGGCGAACAGCAGCAGCAGCGCGACCCCGGCGACGACGCCCTGCGGGCCGCCGGCCGGCCGGAACCCGATCACCAGGCCGAGCGTGAGGATCACCACCGACGCGATGGTGAAGCGCACGGCGTCACCGAGCAGCATCCCGACCAGCGCGGACGGCCGCCAGATCGGCAGCGAGCGGAACCGGTCGAACACGCCCTTCTGGATGTCCGTGTTGAGCGTGACGCCGGTGTACATGGTGATCATCACGACGCCCTGGACCAGGATGCCCGGCAGCAGGAACTGGATGTAGTCGTCCACGCTGCCCGCGATCGCCCCGCCGAACAGGTAGGTGAACAGCAGCGTGATCATCACGGGGAAGACCGTGACGTCGAAGAGCTGCTCCGGGACGTGCTTGATCTTCAGCAGGGCCCGCCAGCCGAAGGTCAGCGAGGTGGTCCACCCCGCCGGTCGTGCCGGGCGGGCGCCGGACGCCAGGACCCCGCGGACGGCGTCGGCCGCGACGGCGTCGGTGCCGACGGTGGTGGTCGCGGTCCGGGTCTCGTCGATGCTCATGCCGCCCCCCTCGAGGTCGCGTCGCGGGCGTCCGCGTCGTCGTCGGTGCCGGTGGTCTCGGCCGGGTGACCGGTCAGTGCGAGGAACACCTCGTCCAGCGACGGCTGCCCGAGCGAGAACTGCGCGACCGGCACGTCCGTGGCCTCGAGCGCCGCGATCCCGCGCATGGCCGGGGCCGAGGAGTCGACGCTGGCGGTCAGGGCGGCGGGGTCCGGGTCCTCGACCACGGCGGTCCCCAGCGCGCGCTCCAGCACCGCGCGCGCCCGCGGCCGGTCGTCGGGGTCGAGCAGCCGCACGTGCAGGGCGCTGGCGCCGACGGACGACTTCAGCTGGCCGGGCGTGCCCTCGGCGATCACCTTGCCCGCGTCGATCACGGAGATCCGGTCGGCCAGCTGGTCCGCCTCGTCGAGGTACTGCGTGGTCAGCAGCACCGTCGTCCCCGCGGACACCATCGCGCGCACGATGTCCCACACCTGGTTGCGGCTGCGCGGGTCGAGCCCGGTCGTCGGCTCGTCCAGGAAGATCAGCTCGGGCGTCACGACGATGCTCGCGGCGATGTCGATGCGCCGGCGCATGCCGCCCGAGTACTTCTTCACCTGCCGGTCCGCGGCGTCGGCCAGCCCGAACGCGTCGAGCAGCTCGCCGGCCCGGGCGCGCGCACCCGGCCGCGAGAACCCGTAGAGCCGGGCGACCAGCACCAGGTTCTCCAGCCCGGTGAGGTCCTCGTCGACGGACGCGAACTGCCCGGTCAGGGCGACGCGGCTGCGGACCTCGCCGGCGTCGCGGACGACGTCCCGGCCGAGCACGCGCGCCGAGCCGGCGTCGGGGCGCAGCAGCGTGGCGAGCATCCGGATCGTGGTGGTCTTCCCGGCCCCGTTCGGCCCGAGGAAGCCGTGGACGCCGCCGGCGGCGACCTGGAGGTCGATGCCGTCCACGGCCCGGGTGTCCTTGAACAGCTTGACCAGGCCCTCGGTCTCGATCGCGGTCGTCATGGTGCCTGCCTCTCGTCGGGGACCGGCGCCGCACGGCACCGGGTGGGGCGAGGTGGAGCGGTGGCGATGGTGCGCTGCTCGGCCGGCGGTGGCACGAGGACCAGGTCGCCCGACGAGGGGCGAGCCGCTATTCCTAGTAGGAACAACGCGTCTCAGCGTAGGTTGACGGACATGGCGACGGCAACGGGTTCGTCCGACGGATCCGGGGACCTCCCGGAACCGTCGCACGCGCTGAGCCCGACGGGGTACGCGCTGCTCGGTCTGCTGATGTTCGCAGGACGCACCGACACGGCGGTGACGGCGTACGAGCTGAAGCAGCGGGCCGACCGGACGCTGCGGTACTACTGGGTCGCGCCGGCGATGAGCCAGGTGTACTCCGAGGTGAACCGGCTCGTGACCGCCGGTCTGGTCGCGGCGCTGCCCGACCTCGCGGGGCCGCCCGGCCGGCGCACCACCCGGTACGCGATCACGGACGCGGGGGACCGCGTGCTGCGCGAGTGGCTCACCGCGACGCCGGCCGACTTCCCGGTGCTCAAGCACCCGGTCGCGCTGCGTCTGCTGATGGGCCACCTCACCGACCCCGCGACGGTCGGCGCGATGCTCGACGACTACCTGGCGGCGCTCGCGGACCGGCGGGGGGACCTCGCCGGGGTGCGGGACCTGCTCGGGGACCGGGACGAGGTCCGGTACCCCGCGATGGTGGCCGACTGGGGGCTCGCGTACTACGACGCCGAGGCCCGCATCGTCGCGGAGCTGCGCGCGCGGGTGGCGGCGGACCTCGCGGCGGCCCCGTCCCGCCCGGACCCCGAGCCGCCGCGCGCCTGAGGGCCCGACGTCACCGCGGGTCCCGCGCGCCCTCCGCCGCCTGCCGCGCCGCCTCGGCCACCCGCGCCGCCCGGGTCGCGTCGCGCCGCGCGTCGACCAGGCGTCGCAGCACCGCCGTCCGGGCGCTGCGGCTGGAGGAGTCCCAGTGCGCGCGGGCGCCGGGCAGGGCGTCGAGCGCCGCCGCCAGGTCCTCCGGGACGACCAGCGCCTCGACGTCGTCGAGCAGCGTCCACGACCCGTCGGCGCGGGCGGCGGCGACGGCCGCGGCACCGGCGGGCTGCATCAGCCCGGCGGCCTCCAGCCGTGCGACCCGCTCCTTGTTCGGCCCGGACCAGCCGCTGCGCGGGCGTCGCGGGGTGAACCACTGCATCGTCGTGCCCGGGTCGGGCGCCCAGGCCTGGCCGTCGATCCACCCGACGGCCAGGGCCTCGAGCATCATCTCCTCGTAGCCGAACGTGGGCCGGCCCGAGCCCGGCTTCCACCGGACCAGCCAGATCCCGGTGGACGTGGCGTGGTGCGCGGCGAGCCAGGCCCGCCACTCGGGTACCGACTCGGCGTGGAACCGTGGCCGGTCCGTCAGCGGCCCGCCGGTGCCCACCCGCGTGCGCCGTCGGTCAGTGCCCGCCGGCGGGGGCCGGCAGGTCCTCGGCGGGGTCGGGGGTCTCGCCGCGGCCGACCCGGGAGTGCCGGTAGGAGTAGACCGCGTAGATGATCAGGCCGACGGCGAGCCAGGCCGCGAACCGCAGCCAGGTCAGCGTCGTCAGGTTCGACATCAGCCAGAGGCACGCGACGCCGGAGAAGATCGGCAGCGCGGGCGACCACGGCACCTTGAACCCGCGCTCGAGGTCGGGGCGGGTGCGGCGCAGGATCGGGATGCCGAAGCTGACCAGCACGAACGCCGACAGCGTGCCGATGTTGATCATCTCCTCGAGCAGCTCGACCTGCGACAGCCCGGCGATCAGGGCGACGACGATGCCGGTGCCGACCTGCAGGCGGATCGGGGTCTTGTACCTGTGCGAGGTGCGGGAGATGCCACGGGGCAGCAGGCCGTCGCGGCTCATCGCGAACACGATGCGGGTCAGGCCCAGCAGCAGCACCATGATCACGGAGGTCAGACCGACGAGGATGCCGATCGAGATGACCTTGCCGGCCCAGTCGGCACCGACCAGGACGAACGCCGTGGTCAGGGACGGCGACTCGGCGGCGGCCAGGTCGGTGTAGGACACCATGCCGGTGACGACGACCGTGACCAGGATGTAGAGCACGGTGACGATGGCCAGGCCGCCGAGGATGCCGCGCGGCACGGCGCGCTGCGGGTTCTTGGTCTCCTCCGCGGTGGTCGCGACGACGTCGAAGCCGATGAACGCGAAGAACACCAGGGCCGCGCCGGACAGGATGCCCATCACGCCGTACGTCGAGGGGTCGAACCCGGACAGGAACGAGAACAGCGGCTGGTGCAGGCCCGACGTCGACTCCGCCGGCTGCGACGGCGGGATGAACGGCGTGTAGTTCTCGGCGCGCACGTAGAAGAACCCGGCGACGATGACGAACAGCGTGATGCCGACCTTGATGATCGTGAAGACGCTGTTGATGCGCGTGCTGAGCTTCGTGCCGACGGCCAGGAGCGTCGTGAAGACCGCGACCACGAGCACCGGGCCCCACTCGAGGTCGACCGGGCCGAGCTCCAGCGTGGTGGGGATGTCGATGCCGAACAGCGAGAACGCGTCGGCCAGGTACACGCCCCAGAACTTGGCGATCACGGCCGCCGCCAGCAGCATCTCGAGGATCAGGTCCCACCCGATGATCCACGCGACGAGCTCACCGGCCGTGGCGTACGAGAACGTGTACGCGGACCCGGCGACGGGCAGCGTCGAGGCGAACTCGGCGTAGCACATGATCGCCAGCGCGCACACGACGGACGCGATCAGGAACGAGATGATCACGCCCGGCCCGGCGTAGTTCGCGGCGGCGGTCGCGCCGACCGAGAAGATCCCCGCTCCGACCGCGACCGCCACGCCCAGGACCGCGAGGTCCCACGCGGTCAGGTCGCGTCTGAGCGACCGGTCCGGGTCGTCGGTGGTCGCGAGCGCGTGCTCGACGGACTTGCGACGCAGCACGCTGCGCTGGGTGATGGGCACCGGGGAGCTCCCTCGGTCGACGGTGAGACCCGCGCGACAATGCCGAAGGACGCGCCACGCTGCACGTCGGGTTCCGGCATGTGGGACCCGACCCGACGAGCTGTCAGATCCCGCCCGGGAAGCCTAGCTGCCGCCACGCCTCGTAGACAGCGGTGGAGGCCGCGTTGGTGAGGTTGAGCGAGCGACGGCCCGGCAGCATCGGGATGCGCAGCCGCGCCGTGACGCCCGGGTGGTCGAGCGCCTCGGGCGGCAGCCCGGTCGGCTCCGGCCCGAACAGCAGCGCGTCCCCGTCCTGGTAGGCGACCTCGGTGAACCGCTGCTCCGTGTGCGTGGTGAACGCGAACACCCGGCCCGGGAGCGCCGCCATCGCGGTGTCCAGGTCCGGGTGCACGACGACGTGCGCGAGGTCGTGGTAGTCCAGGCCCGCCCGCTTGAGGCGCGGCTCGTCCATCACGAAGCCGAGCGGCTCCACGAGGTGCAGCGTCGCCCCCGTGGCGGCCGCCAGGCGGATCGCGTTGCCGGTGTTGCCTGGGATGCGGGGCTCGAAGAAGACGACGTGCAGCACCCGGCGATCCTCTCACCGCACGCGCGTCGTCTCCGCCCGCGGCCTCGCCACCTGCGCCGACGTCGGCGGCGGGGGATAACCTCTGCGGTGGGTCCGAGGGGGCCCGCCACCCGCGAGAGGACGACGATGCCGACGAGCCCCGAGTACCGCGCCGCAGCCGACCGGTACGAGGCCATGCCCTACCGCAGGACCGGCCGCAGCGGCCTGGACCTGCCCGCGCTCTCGCTGGGCCTGTGGCACAACTTCGGCGACACCACGCCGATGGAGACGCAGCGCGCCGTCATCCGCCGCGCGTTCGACCTCGGGATCACGCACTTCGACCTCGCGAACAACTACGGCCCGCCCTACGGCTCCGCCGAGGCGAACTTCGGCCGGCACCTCGCGCAGGACCTCAGGCCGTACCGCGACGAGCTCGTGATCTCGTCCAAGGCCGGGTACGACATGTGGCCCGGGCCGTACGGCGACGGCGGCTCGCGCAAGTACCTGCTGTCCTCGCTCGACCAGTCCCTGACCCGCCTCGGCCTCGACTACGTCGACGTCTTCTACTCGCACCGGCCGGACCCGTCCGTGCCGCTCGAGGAGACCATGGGCGCGCTGCACACCGCCGTCACCAGCGGCAAGGCGCTGTACGCGGGCGTCTCGAACTACTCGCCGTCCCGCACCCGCGAGGCCGCGCGCATCCTGGCCGAGCTGGGCACCCCGCTGCTGATCCACCAGCCCTCGTACTCGATGTTCAACCGGCACGTCGAGCAGGTGGCCGAGGGCGAGTCCGAGTCGCTGCTGGACGCCGTGGGCGACCTGGGCGTCGGCATGATCGTCTTCTCCCCGCTGCAGCAGGGGCTGCTGACCGGCCGGTACCTCTCCGGCGAGGTGCCCGCCGGCTCGCGCGCCGCGACCAGCCACTTCCTGTCCGCGGACACGATCGACGACACCTACCTGAGCCGCGCCCGGGCGCTGAACGCGATCGCGGAGAGCCGCGGCCAGACGCTCGCGCAGCTCGCGCTGACCTGGGTGCTCCGGGACCAGCGGGTCACCTCGGCGATCATCGGCGCCTCGTCCGTCGCCCAGCTCGAGGACAACGTGGCCGCGCTGACCTCCGCGCCGCTCACGGAGGACGAGATCGCCGCGATCGAGCCGCACGCCGTCGACGGGACCGCGCGCCGGTGACGACGGGCGCGGGCGTGCCGGTCGTCCTGCTGCACGGCCTCACCGACTCCTCGTCCTGCTGGCCGACGCTCCTGCCCCGGTACGCCGGCACCCGGCCGGTCGTGGCGCTCGACGCCCGGGGACACGGTGGCACCCCGCTGCCCGAGCAGCCGTTCACGATCGCGGCGCTCGCGGCCGACGCCGCCGAGGCGCTGCGGGCGCTCGACCTCGGGCCGGCGCTGCTCGTCGGGCACTCGATGGGCGGCGTCACCGCCGAGGAGCTCGCGCTCACGGCGCCCGAGCTCGTCGCCGGGCTCGTGCTCGAGGACCCCGCCTGGCGCGACTCCGGACGGCTCGCCGCCGACGACGCGTCGCTCGTGGGCGTGGCGGCGGAACCGGCCGAGGGCGACGACCCGCCCGGCGGCCGACCTGCCTGGCTCGGCCCCGCGATCGCCGCCGTCGCGGGACGCACGGTGGACGAGATCGCCGCGCGCGGCCGCGTCGAGAACCCCGGTTGGTCCGACGACGAGATCCGCGGCTGGGCCGACGCGAAGAGCCGGCTCGACCCGCGCCTGGCCGACGTGCCGCACGACTGGGCCGGCCGCGACTGGGTCGAGGCGCTCGCGGAGGTCCAGGTGCCGGTCACGCTGCTCACCGCCGAGCCGGGACACGGCGTCGTCAGCCCCCGGCAGGCGACCCGGGCGGGGGAGCTGCTCGGAGACCTGCTGACGCACGTCCCGGTGCCCGGCGTCGGGCACAACATCCGACGTGAGGCGCCGGCGGCGTACCTGGCCGCGCTCGACGCCGCGGTGGCCGCCGCCGACGCCCGCCGCTGACCCCGCGCCCCGGCGCGGCGCGCCCGCACCTCAGCGGCCTGGTGTCCCGCCCCGCCAGCGCCGAGATCGGTGCCTTCCGGCGAGATCGGTGGTTCCAGGGCCCGATCTCGACGGGAACCACCGATCTCGACGCGCAGGGGCTGACGCGCAGGGGCCGACGTGCGGGGACCGGATGCCAGCCGCGCGCGGGCCGGGGAGGGTGCGCGTCCCAGGTCGCGGGGGTCAGCCGAGGACGGCGGCGACGACGAGCAGCGCCGGGACCGCCAGCACCGTGGTGACGAGGCCCGCGTCCCGGGCGAGCGCCGTGCCCTGCCGGTACTGGATGGCGTAGACCAGCACGTTCTGCGCGGTCGGCAGCGCCGAGACCACGGCGACGGCGAGCAGCGCGTCGCCCTCCAGCCCGAGCAGGGTGCCGAGCCCGATGGCGAGCGCCGGGTGCACGACGGCGCGGAGCACGGCGACGAGGGCGACGTCGCCGCGCGGTGCCTGCTCGGCCCGGACCCGCGGGACCGCGAGCGACATGCCGAACGTCAGCAGGGCCAGCGGGGGAGCGGCCGCGCCCAGCAGCTCGAGCGGCTGGAAGACGACCTCGGGCAGCGTCCACGGCAGGGCTGCGAGCACGAGCCCGGTCAGCGTGCCGATGATCACCGGGTTGCGCAGGGTGCGGCGCAGCACCGTGCGCAGCGTGCGGAACCGGCTGGGTGCGAGCGGGTCGGCGACGGAGGTGTCCTGCGCGCGCCGCCGGGCGTCGAGCACGATCATCGCGATCGGCCCGAGCACCAGCTGCTGGTAGAGCGTCGGCGGCACGACGCTGACGATGCTGCCGAGCAGGTACGCGGTCAGCGGGATGCCGATGTTCCCGGCGTTGACGTAGGACGACGCGAGGACGCCGACCACCACGTCGCCGGCGGGGCGCCGCCGCACCAGGCCGAGCACCGCGGCGGCGACCAGGGCGACGACGGTCGTGGTGGCGACCGTGACCAGGGCGGAGCGGGAGACGAGCAGGCCGAGGTCGGCGCGGCCCAGGGTGTCGATGAGCAGCGCGGGTGTCGCGACGGTGAAGGCGGTCGCGGCGAGCACGCGCTGCGCGCCGTCGCCGAGGACGCCGGTGCGCCCGACGAACCAGCCCGCACCGACGACGACGGCGATCGTGCCGAGCGCGGACAGGACGGCGAGCATCAGGCGTCGGTGCCGCCCGCCACCGCGTCGGCCGCGGCGTCGTCGGGCGCCGGCACCGGCCGGCCCTCGACGGTCGCGACGACGCCGGGTCCGTAGCGCTCGAGCTTGGCCGCGCCGATGCCGCTGACCTGCGACAGGGCGTCGAGGTCGGTGGGCCGGGCGGTGGCGATGTCGCGCAGGGTCGCGTCGTGGAACACGACGTAGGCGGGCACGCCCTGCTCCTTCGCGGTCGTCGCGCGCCACGCGCGCAGCCGCTGGAACAGCGCGGCCGCGTCGTCGCCGAGCTCGGTCGTCGCGGCCGCCGCGGCGCTGGAACCGCGGCGGGTCGAGCCGGAGCCGGAGGAGCGGCTGCGGCCGGGCGCGCGGGTCTCCTGGCGCAGCGGTACGGGCCGGTCGCCCCGGAGGACCGCGGCGCTCTCCTCGGTCAGCCGCAGCGTGCCGTACCCGTCGGCGTCGACCCCGAGCAGACCCTGCGCCAGCACCTGCCGGACCACCCCGCGCCACTGGGCGTCCGTCAGGTCGGAGCCGAGCCCGAACGTCGACAGCTCGGTGTGCCCGAGCTGCTCGATCCGCGACGTCCGCTTGCCGAGCAGGATGTCGACGAGGTGCCCGGCGCCGTAGTGCTGGTTCCGCTCGCGCTCCAGGCGGACCACCGTCGACAGCAGCTTCTGCGCGGCGACGGTCCCGTCCCAGGTCTGCGGCGGGTCGAGGCAGGTGTCGCAGTTGCCGCAGGGCTCCGCCTCCTGCCCGAAGTAGGCGAGCAGCTGCACGCGCCGGCAGGTCACGGTCTCGCAGAGGGCGAGCATCGCGTCGAGGTGCTGGGACAGCCGCCGCTTGTGGGTGGCGTCGCCCTCGGAGGTGTCGATCATCCGGCGCTGCTGCACGACGTCCTGGAGGCCGTACGCGAGCCACGCGGTCGACGGCTGCCCGTCACGACCGGCGCGGCCGGTCTCCTGGTAGTAGCCCTCCACGGACTTCGGCAGGTCGAGGTGCGCCACGAACCGGACGTCGGGCTTGTCGATGCCCATGCCGAACGCGATGGTGGCCACCATGACGAGCCCCTCCTCGCGGAGGAACCGGGACTGGTTGCGCGCACGCACCTGGCGGTCGAGCCCCGCGTGGTACGGGAGCGCGGGCACGCCCTGGGCGGACAGGAACTCGGCCGTCTGCTCGACGGAGTTCCGGGACAGGCAGTAGACGATGCCCGAGTCGCCGGCGTGCTCGGCGCGGACCAGGTCGAGCAGCTGCTGGCGGGGACTGGCCTTCGGGGCGATCCGGTACTGGATGTTGGGCCGGTCGAACGAGGCGACGAACTGCCGGGCGCCGGTGAGCTCGAGCCGATCGGCGATCTCCGTGCGGGTCGCGGCGGTCGCGGTCGCGGTCAGGGCGATCCGCGGCACGCCGGGCCAGCGCTCGTGCACGACCGAGAGGCCGAGGTAGTCGGGACGGAAGTCGTGGCCCCACTGGGACACGCAGTGCGCCTCGTCGATCGCGAACAGGCTGATGCGCGCGCGGTCGAGCAGCGCCAGGGTCTCGGGGACGCGGAGCCGCTCGGGGGCCAGGTAGAGCAGGTCGAGCTCCCCGTCGAGCAGCGCGCGCTCGACGGCCCGGCGCTGGCCGAGGTCCTGCGTGGAGTTGAGGAAGCCGGCCCGCACGCCGAGCGCGGACAGCGCGTCGACCTGGTCCTGCATGAGCGCGATCAGGGGCGACACCACCACGCCGGTGCCCTCGCGGACCAGCGCGGGCACCTGGTAGCAGAGCGACTTGCCGCCGCCGGTCGGCATGAGGACGAGGGCGTCCCCGCCGGCGACGACCGTGTCGATGATCTCGGCCTGCTCGCCGCGGAACGCGTCGTAGCCCCAGACCTCGCGCAGCACGTCGAGGGGCGCGCGGCCGGTGGTGGTGTCGTGCGCGGGGTGGGCGACGGGCCGGGCGGCGGCGGGGTCGCCGTGCGCCGCCGCGTCGCGGGCGTCACCGACCCCCGGTCCCGTCGCGGCGGCACCGGGGCGGTCCACCGCTCGCGGGACGCCCGGGCCGGGCTCGTACGGCGGCTCCTCGGCCGGGTCGTACGGCGGCTCGTCGGGCAGCGGCCACTCGTCGTCCCATGCCTGCGTCACGCCGTCCACCCTAGCCGCGGCCACCGACCCCTCAGGCGTCGTCCACAGGCGCACGGCCCCTCGTCCGACGCCGGGACGCGGGGTTGGCAGGCGCCTCCGCCGGGTCTAGGGTTCCCGGCGGGCCGACCGGCCCGGACCGGCACGACGTCGAGGAGGTGGACGCGATGGACGACACCGCCAGCAGTCGGCATCCGTCGACGCCCGTCGTGCTGCGCGCGCGGGCCTGAGCCGCCCGGCACCGGGCGACGGGCCCGCGCGAGCCGGACGTCGCGGCGTCGACGGAGCACCGGCGCCGCCCCCCGGCGGCGCACCCACCTGTCACCCCGTCACCGGCCGTCGTGCTCGTGACGTCCCCGCACCGCCTCCCCGCCTGCCGTGTGCGCGCCCGGGGTCGCGTCCGGTCGTGACCAGCCCGCCCGATCCGTGCCGTGCCGCCCCGGCGCGCGCCGCCCGTGCCGCCGGCACGCCGCGGTCGCGTGCCGCCGACGGTGCCGCACCACCCGGGCCGGGCCCGCCGCGCCGGTGCGCCGTGCCGTGCCGTGGAGACGTCACGCCCCACGTGGCCCGCCCCGTCAGGAGTGCGTCATGACCCGTCGAACCACTGCCCTCCCCCTGCGCCGGCGCCCCGAGGGCGTCATCCCCGCCGCCGACCTCGCCGACCTCGACCTGCACGACGTCGTCGCCGCCGGCACCCGGCGCGCCGTCCAGGCGTGGCTGCACGCCACCCCGGACCAGCGGGAGCGGGCGGACCAGCTCGCCGAGCTGTCCGACGGCCAGGTCCGCGCCCTCGTCGGGCTGCTCGACCCGGCCACTGCCGCCGACCTGCTCGGGTCGCTCGGCCCGCACGAGGCGGCCGAGGTCCTGCACGTGGTCGCGCCCGCGGTGGCGGCGGGCCTCGTCGGCAGCATGGACCCGGACGAGGCCGCTGTGCTGCTGCGCGTCCTCGCCGACGACGAGCGCGCCCAGGTGCTCGTCGCGATGCCCGTCGCGCGGTCGGCCGTGGTCCGCGGCCTGCTCGCCTGGCCGGCCGGGTCGGCCGCTGCCCGGATGAACCCGGACGTCGTCACCGTCCGCCCGGGGATGTCGGTCCGGGAGGCGGTCGACGCGGTGCGGGCGCAGTCGGCGTCGGCGGCGCGGACCGGCGAGGTCTACGTGACCGCCGAGCCGGCCGACGGCGCCGGGAGCGCGCTGCTCGGCGTCGTGTCGTTCCGGGACCTCGTCCTGGCCGCCCCGGACCGTCCGGTGGCGACGCTGCTCCGGGACGACGTGGCGCAGGTGGCGCCGGACGCCGACCAGGAGGAGGCCGCGCGGCTGCTGCACGACCACCGGCTCGCGGCTCTCCCCGTCGTCGCCGACGGGCGGCTGCTCGGCGTGCTCGCCCCGGACGACGTCGCCGACATCGTCGAGCGCGAGGCCACCGAGGACGCGGTGCGGCAGGGCGGCGCGGAGCCGCTCGACGTGCCGTACCTCCGGGCGTCCCCGTGGCTGCTGTGGCGCAAGCGCGTCGGCTGGCTGCTCGTGCTGTTCGTCGCCGAGGCGTACACCGGGTCGGTCCTGCGGGCGTTCGAGGACGAGCTGGAGAGCGTGATCGCGCTCGCGGCGTTCATCCCGCTGCTGATCGGCACGGGCGGCAACGTCGGCACCCAGATCACGACGACCCTGATCCGGGCGATGGCCGTCGGTGAGGTGCGGCTCCGCGATGTCGGCCGGGTCCTGCGCACGGAGGTCTCCACGGGCATGCTCGTCGCCGCCACCATCGCGGCGATCGGCTGGGTGCGGGCGTGGACGCTCGGCGTGGGAGCCGAGGTGTCGCTGACCGTCGCCGTCACGGTCGCCGCGATCGTGCTGTGGTCGGCGCTCGTCGCGTCCGTGCTGCCGCTCGTGCTGCGGCGGGTGGGCATCGACCCGGCCGTCGTGTCGGCGCCGATGATCACCACGATCGTCGACGGGACGGGCCTGATCATCTACTTCGAGGTGGCCAAGGTGCTCATCTCCGCGCTCGGGGGCTGACGGCTGCGCCGTAGGGTGGGCGCCGTGGCGGACGAGACGGCGGCGACCTCCCCGGTCGAGAGCGTGGACCGCGCCCTCCGCACCCTCGACGCGGTGGCCGGTGCCGGCCCGGGGGGCGTGATGCTCGCGGACCTGTCGGCCGCGCTCGGGGTGCACAAGACGACCGTGCACCGCTCGCTCGCTGCGCTGCGGCACCGGGACTACGTGGTGCAGGACCCGGTGACCGGCCGGTACGGGCTCGGCCCGGCGGCCGTCGGGCTCGGCGACCGCTACTTCGCCGAGGACGACCTGCCCGCCCGGCTGCACGGCGCGCTGGTCGCGCTGTGCGCCGCGGCGGACGAGCTGGTGCACCTCGGCGTCCTCAGCGGCGTCCAGGTGGTGTACCTCGACAAGGTCGAGCCCGAGCGCCCGGTCCGCGTCTGGTCCGCCGTCGGTCGCCGGAACTGGGCGGCGACCACGGCGCTGGGCCGCGCGATGCTCGCGTTCGCGGGCACGCCGCGCGCCACGCTCGACGGGTACGTCGCGGCCGTGCAGCCCCCGGGACGGGTGGACGCCGACCACGTCGCTGCCGAGCTCGCGGACGCCCGGGACCGGGGCTACGCGATCGAGGTCGAGGAGAACGAGCCCGGCATCGCGTGCCTCGCGGTGCCGCTGCTGCGGGGCAGCCGGCCGGTGGCGGCGCTCAGCGTCACCGCCCCGGCCGACCGGATGACCCCGCGGCACCGGGCCGAGCTGCACGCCCGCGTGCGCGCGGTCGTCCCCGCGCTGCTGCCCGCCGGGCTGACGCTCCCGCCGGCCTGACACCGCACCAGGGCCCGGCGCCGGGCCGGACCTGAGGCCTCCCGGCCCGACGGCGGGCGCCCGCCCGGTGGTCCCGGCCCGGGTCGCCGCGCGTCTGCGTGTTGCCCGCCTGGACCTCGTCGTGCCACGATGCGTTGCGGAGAGCGCAGCAGGCGTTGCGCACAGCGGAACGAAGGAGTCCACCGATGTCCGACGTCCTCACCCGGCTGGCCACGCACCGGCTCGTCCCGGTGGTCGTGCTCGACGAGCCGGCCGACGCCGGGCCCCTGGCGCAGGCGCTGGTGGACGGCGGTCTGCCCGTCGCCGAGATCACCTTCCGCACCGCCGCGGCGCCGGACGCCATCCGCGCGATGGCCGACCGTGGCGACGTCCTCGTGGGCGCGGGCACGGTGGTCACCCCGCAGCAGGTCGACCAGGCCGTCGCCGCCGGCGCGCAGTACCTGGTGTCGCCCGGGACCGCGCGCGCGGTCGTGGAACGGGCCCAGGAGCACGGCGTGCCCGTGCTGCCCGGCGCGGTGACCGCCACCGAGGTGCAGGCGGCGCTCGAGCTCGGCCTCGGCACCGTGAAGTTCTTCCCCGCCGGCACCTCCGGGGGCAGCAAGGCCATCGCGGCGCTCGCCGCGCCGTTCGGGGACCTGCGCTTCGTGCCCACCGGGGGAGTGGGCCCGGGGAACCTCGACGAGTACCTGGCCCTGGGGTGCGTCGCCGCGGTCGGCGGCTCGTGGATGGTGCCCCGCGACCGGGTCCGGGCGGGTGACCTCGCGGGTGTCCGCGCGCTCGTCGCCGACGCCGTCGCCCTGGCGACCCGCCTGCGTCCCTGACCGCCCCGCCGCCGACGTCCGGTACGACGCCGTCTCGCTCGGCGAGGTGATGCTCCGGCTCGACCCCGGCGAGGGCCGGATCCGCACCGCCCGCCAGTTCCGCGCCTGGGAGGGCGGCGGCGAGTACAACGTCGCCCGCGGCCTCCGCCGCGCCTTCGGGCTGCGCACCGCGGTGGTCACGGCGCTCGCGGACAACGAGATCGGCCGGCTGGTCGAGGACCTCGTGCTGCAGGGCGGCGTCGACACGGCGTACATCCGCTGGGTGCCCTACGACGGCATCGGCCGCGAGGTGCGCAACGGGCTCAACTTCACCGAGCGCGGCTTCGGTGTGCGCGGCGCGGTCGGCGTCTCGGACCGCGGGCACACCGCGGCGTCGCAGCTCGCTCCGGGCGACGTGGACTGGGACCACCTGTTCGGCGACCTGGGCGTCCGCTGGCTGCACACCGGTGGCATCTACGCGGCCCTGTCGGACACCGCGGCGGCCACCGTCCTGGAGGCCGTCACCGCGGCGAAGCGGCACGGCACGGTCGTGTCCTACGACCTCAACTACCGGCCGAGCCTCTGGCGGTCGGTCGGCGGACGGGCGCGCGCGCAGGAGGTCAACCGGGAGATCGCCCGGCACGTCGACGTGATGATCGGCAACGAGGAGGACTTCACCGCCTCGCTCGGCTTCGAGGTCGAGGGCGTCGACGAGGACATCTCGGCGATCGAGGTGGACTCGTTCGCGGCGATGATCGACCGGGTGGCGGCCGAGTTCGACAACTTCCAGGTCATCGCGACCACCCTGCGCACCGTCCGGTCCGCGACGGTCAACGACTGGGGCGCCATCGCCTGGTCCCGGGAGTCCGGGTTCGTGCAGGCGACGCACCGGCCCGGGCTGGAGATCCTCGACCGGGTCGGCGGCGGCGACTCGTTCGCGTCCGGGCTGGTCTACGGGCTGCTCGACGGGCAGCCGCTGCAGACCGCCGTCGAGTACGGGGCGGCGCACGGCGCGCTCGCCATGACCACCCCGGGGGACACGACGATGGCGTCGAAGGCCGAGGTGTTGAAGCTGGCGGGCGGCGGGAGCGCGCGCGTCGACCGCTGAGCCGGCCCGCGCCGCACGACGACGGCCCCGTCCCTCCGTGCGGGAGGGACGGGGCCGTCGTCGTGCAGGGGCCGTGCGGCGCGCGCGAGGTCAGCGCACGTCGTCGTCGACCCAGTCGAGGGTCTTCGTCACGGCCTTCTTCCACAGCCGGTACTGCCGGTCGCGCTCGTCGGCCCCGAGGTCCGGGGTCCAGCGGGCGCCCTCGGCCCAGTTGTCGATGACGTCCTGCTCGCCCTCCCAGAAGCCCACCGCGATGCCGGCGGCGTACGCGGCGCCGAGCGCGGTCGTCTCGGCGACCTTCGGGCGGATGACCGGGACGTCGAGGATGTCGGCCTGGAACTGCATGAGCAGGTTGTTGGCGGTCATGCCACCGTCCACCTTGAGCTCGGTCAGGTCGACGCCGGAGTCCGCGTTCATGGCGTCGAGCACCTCGCGGGTCTGGAAGGCGGTGGCCTCCAGCGCCGCGCGGGCGATGTGGTTGCGGTTGACGAACCGGGTGAGACCGACCAGCGCGCCGCGGGCGTCCGAGCGCCAGTGCGGGGCGAACAGGCCGGAGAACGCCGGCACGAAGTACGCGCCGCCGTTGTCGTCGACCTTGCTCGCCAGGTACTCGATGTCCGGGGCGTCGGTGAACATGCCCAGGTTGTCGCGCAGCCACTGCACCAGGGAGCCGGTCACGGCGATCGAGCCCTCGAGCGCGTACACCTGCGGCTTGTCGCCGATCTTGTAGGCGACGGTGGTGAGCAGGCCGTTCTTGGACTGGACGGGCTCGGTGCCGGTGTTCAGCAGCATGAAGTTGCCGGTGCCGTAGGTGTTCTTCGCGGTGCCGACCTCGAAGCAGGCCTGGCCGAAGGTGGCCGCCTGCTGGTCGCCGAGGATGCCGGCGATCGGCACGCCCGGGACGAAGCCGCCCTGGCGTCCGTGGCCGTAGACCTCGGAGGAGGAGCGGATCTCGGGGAGCATCGACAGCGGCACGCCCATCTCCGCCGCGATCTCCTCGTTCCAGGTGAGGGAGTCGACGTTCATGAGCATCGTGCGCGACGCGTTGGTGACGTCGGTGATGTGGACGCCGCCGTCGACGCCGCCGGTCATGTTCCACAGCACCCAGGAGTCGGTGTTGCCGAACGCGAGGTCGCCGCGCTCGGCCTTCTCGCGGGCCCCCTCGACGTTGTCGAGGATCCAGCGGATCTTGGGGCCGGAGAAGTAGGTGGCGAGCGGCAGGCCCACGCGCTCCTTGTAGCGCTCGGCGCCGCCGCCGAGGGCCGCGAGGTCGTCGCAGATCTTCTGGGTGCGGGTGTCCTGCCAGACGATCGCGTTGTAGACGGGCTGGCCGGTGGTCCGGTCCCAGACCACGGCGGTCTCGCGCTGGTTGGTGATGCCGACGGCGACGATGTCGGAGTAGGTCTTGTTGGCCCGCGACAGGGCGAGGCTGACGACCTCGCGGGTGTTCGTCCAGATCTCGTTCGGGTCGTGCTCGACCCAGCCCGCCCGGGGGAAGATCTGCTGGTGCTCCGTCTGGCCGGTGGCGACGATCTGACCGCCGTGGTCGAAGATGATCGCCCGGGTCGAGGTCGTGCCCTGGTCGATCGCCATGACGTACTGCTCGGACATGAGTCTTCCTTCGCGTCGAACGGTCCCGCCGGAGGGCGGGGTGCGGCACCGCGGGGGCGGCGCTGCCAAGGACGGTGCGGCACGCGGCCGCGAGGAGATCCGGTGCGGCGCCGGGCGCCGCGGGTGGTGGGGTGCCCGCCCCCGCAGGGGAAGGGGGCGGGCACCCGGGTCAGGCGGTCAGGCGACCCAGCCGATGGCCATCGCCAGCAGGCCGCCGAGGATGCCGCCGACGGCCGGGCCGAGGACGGGCACCCAGGCGTAGCTCCAGTCCGAGGAGCCCTTGCCCCGGATCGGGAGCAGCGCGTGCGCGATGCGGGGGCCGAGGTCACGGGCGGGGTTGATGGCGTACCCGGTGGGGCCACCGAGGCTGGCGCCGATCGCCACCACGACGAGGGCGACCCCGAGCGGGCCGATCTGGGCGGGCGTGTTGCCGCTGATGACCACCCAGAAGACCAGCACGAAGGTGCCCACGACCTCGGTGAGGAAGTTCCACCCGTAGGAGCGCAGCTCGGGACCGGTGGAGAAGACGGCGAGCTTGATGCCCGGGTCCGCGTCCTCGTCGAAGTGCTTCTTGTAGGTGAGGTACGCGATCGTCGCGCCGACCGCGGCGCCGGCGAACTGCGCCGCGATGTACAGGAACCCGTTGGCGGCGGTGACCTCGATGCCGGGGGCGAACTCGTCCTTGCCCGCGGCCCAGATGCCGAGGGTGACGGCGGGGTTCAGGTGCGCGCCGGACTTGAAGGCCACGTAGACCGCGGTGAACACCGCGAGGCCCCACCCGAAGTTGATCAGCAGCCAGCCGCCGCCGTTCCCCTTCGTCCTGGGGAGGATCACGTTGGCGACCACACCGGCACCCAGGAGCAGCAGGGTGGCGGTGCCGAGGAACTCGGAGAGGACTGCTTCTCCGATTGAGATGGACTCCACGGTCGACCTCTTTCACTTAGACGGACGTCGTTGTCATGTCTCGCTGGGTCTCCGGCGGACCGGAGCGCGGTCGGGGGACCGCGTCACTACCCGATCATGTCCCTGCCGGCGGGTTGGCGGCAGGGGTCTGGTGCGAGGAACCAGGCTTGTGACCGGCACGGACGGGCGCCGTGCCGAGGGGGACGAGCGGCGCGAGGTCCTCGGCGGCGTCGCGCGCGGCCTGCGCGGCGGCGTCGTCGGGCTGCCGGGCGGCGGCGGCCTCGGCCTCGGCACGCTGCCGGTAGGCGTCGATCTCGCGGGCGCGGGTCGCGTCGTCCCACCCGAGCCGCGGCGCGACGATGTCGGCGATCTCGTCCAGCGCGCCCACGCCCTTGTCCGCCTGCTCGTAGTTCAGGCGGGTGCGGTGCATGAGCACGTCGTCGATGTGCAGGGCGCCTTCGTGCGTCACGGCGTACGCGATCTCGGCGCCGATGTAGGCGGGGGCGCCGGCCAGCGGCTGCCCGAGGCCCGGCTCGGCGTCGACCAGCTCGAGCAGCTCGCCCAGCAGGGACCCGTAGCGGTGCAGCAGGTGGTCCATGCGGCCGCGGTCCCAGCCGTACCGGCTGCCGATGTCGCGGGCCTGGCGCTGCAGGACCTCGAGGCCCTCGGCGCCGACCAGCGGGATGCGCTCGGTGATCGACGGCAGCGTGGTGGCGCGGGAGCCGATCGCGAAGTCGACGGCGTCCTTGGCCATGACGCGGTAGGTCGTGAGCTTGCCGCCGGCGATCACCGTCAGGCCCGGGGTCGGGGAGGCGACGGTGTGCTCGCGCGAGACCTTCGAGGACGAGGTGCCCTCCTTGGTGCCCGGCTGCAGCAGCGGGCGCAGGCCCGCCCAGGTGCCGATGATGTCCTCGCGGGAGATCGGCCGGGACAGCACGGCGTTGGCGTGGTCGATGACGTAGTCGATGTCCTCGCTCGTCGCGACGGGGTGCGTCAGGTCCTGCTCGTACGGGGTGTCGGTGGTGCCGATCACCCAGTAGCGGGACCACGGGATGACGAACAGCACCGACTTCTCGGTCTGCAGGATCAGGCCGACGTTGCCGGCGATCCGGTCGCGCGGCACGACGATGTGGATGCCCTTGGACGCGAGCACGCGCAGGCCGCCCTCGGTGCCCGCGAGCGCCTCGGTCTGCTCGGTCCAGACGCCGGTGGCGTTGATGACGGACCGCGCGCGGACGGTGAACTGCTCGCCGGTCTCGAGGTCGCGCAGCTCGGCGCCGGTGACCGCGCCGCCCGAGGTGGTGGTCAGGCCGACGACCTGGGTCCGCGACGCGGCGTGCGCGCCGTAGGAGGCGGCCGTGCGGATCAGGGTCGACACCAGGCGGGCGTCGTCGACGTTGGCGTCCCAGTACTGGACCGCGCCGACGGCGGCGTCGTGGCGCAGGTCGGGGAACTTGCGCTCGAGTCCCTTGCGGGTCACGTGCTGGTGCAGCGGCATGGCGCGCTTGCGGCCGCCGACGCTGGCGAGCGTGTCGTAGAGCGCGATGCCGGCGCCGACGTAGGCCCGCTCGAACACCCGCTTCTCGAGCGGGTAGAGGAACGGGACGGGCTTGACCAGGTGCGGGGCCAGGCTGCTGATCAGCAGGTCGCGCTCGGTGAGCGCCTCGCGGACCAGGTGGAAGTCGAGCATCTGCAGGTAGCGCAGGCCGCCGTGCACCAGCTTGCTGGACCGGCTCGAGGTGCCGGAGGCCCAGTCCTGCGCGTCGACGACGGCGGTGGAGAGGCCGCGGGTCACGGCGTCGAGCGCGATGCCCGCACCGGTGACGCCGCCACCGATGACCAGGACGTCGAGCTCGGGCCCGCCGTCCGTGGTCGCCTTCAGGGTGGCCAGCGCGTCGTCACGCAGTCGGGGGGTCAGTGCTGCGGTCCTCATGTCCAGCTCCATCGCGGTCTCGCGGCTCGGCCGGTGCCCCTGTCCCGGCCACCGTTGATCGCCGCAGACTGGGACCTCGGTCCTGTCTGTCCGCTATCGTCTCCACCACGCGAACGAACGCGCAACCGCAGTGCACGAATGTGCAGGACTGTGGTCCCAGGGGGCCGGACGACGAGGAGGTCGCGGCTGATGGCAGACCGGGAGCAGGACGTGCTGCGCGCGGCGTCCATGTACTACCTGCAGGACGTGAAGATGGAGGTCATCGCGCGGCACCTGCACACGTCGCGCTCCACCGTGTCGCGGCTGCTGAAGCGTGCGCGCGAGACGGGACTCGTCGAGATCACGCTGCGCCCGTCGAGCACCCGCGCGCCGAGCCTGGGCCGGTCCATCTCCGCGGCGTTCGGCATCGACACCTACGTCGTCCCGGTGCCCGACTCGGGGGAGCAGGTCGACACCCTCGACCAGGTCGCCCGGGCCACCGCCCGGCTGCTGGCCTCGTGGTTCGACTCCGACATGATCCTGGGCGTCGCGTGGGGCACCACGCTGGCGGCGGTGTCGCGCCGGCTGCAGCCGAAGGTCACGCACGGCAGCGTGGTCGTGCAGCTCAACGGGGCCGCCAACACGCGCACCTCGGGGATCGAGTACGCGAGCGACCTCATCGCGTCCTTCGGCACCGCGTTCGGCGCCACCGTGCGGCACTTCCCGGTGCCGGCCTTCTTCGACTACCCCGAGACCAAGCAGGCGATGTGGCGCGAGCGGTCCGTGCGCCGCGTCCTCGACGAGCAGGCCCGCGTCGACATCGCGCTGTTCTCGGTCGGCTCGGTCACCGGCTCGGTCCCCAGCCACGTCTACTCCGCGGGGTACCTGGACGACGACGACGTCGAGCTGCTGCACGACCAGGCGGTCGTGGGCGACGTGTGCACCGTGTTCCTGCGCGCCGACGGCTCCTGGCGGGACGTGCCGCTGAACGCGCGCGCGACCGGGCCGTCGCCCGACCAGCTGCGGCGCATCCCCCGGCGGCTGTGCGCGGTCGCCGGGGACAACAAGGCGGTCCCGCTGCTCGCCGCGCTGCGGGCGGGGACCATGACCGACCTCGTGGTCGACGAGCGCACCGCGGTGCGGCTGCTGGAGATCGCGCAGCGCGAAACGAGCCGGTGACCTGCGGCTGCTAGCGTCCGCGCGCATGACGGCTCCTTCTGGACGCGCGACGACGCGACCCGGACGCCCCCGCGCCGGCGCGGACCGCGACACCCGCGGCGACGTCCTGTCCGCGGCGGCGGCCCTGTTCAGCAGCGTGGGCTACACCGCGACGTCGACGTACGCGATCGCGGAGCGCGCCGGCGTCAAGCAGGCGTCGATCTACCACCACTTCCGGGGCAAGGACGTGCTGCTGCGCACCCTGCTGCTGGAGACCGTCCGGCCGTCGCTCGACCTGGCCGACATGCTCCTCGACGCGCCCGGCGACCCCGCCGCGCGGCTCTGGGCGCTCTGCGACGCGGACGCGCGCTGGCTCGCCGACGGGCCGGTCAACATCGGCGGCCTCATGCAGCTGCCCGAGGTCGAGGGGGACGCGTTCGTCGAGTTCCGGACGGAGCGCGCGCAGCTGCGTGCGCGCTACGACGCCCTGGTCGCTGCCGTCCTCGGCCGGCCCGACACCGACCCGCCGGCGGAAGCCACCCTGGTGTTCGGGTTGGTGGAGAGCGTGATCACCGCGCGCCGCACCGGCGGGACGGCCGCGGTGCAGGAGCTCGCCCCGCTGGTCGCCGACGCCGCGCTGCGCGTGCTCGGCCTGGCCGGCGCCGCGCTGGACCGGGCGCGTGCGGACGGGGCGGAGCTGGTCCCGCACCCGCGCGTGCTCGGGGAGGTGCTCGACGACGCCCCGGCCGCCGCGCTGTCCGGCGACCGGGCCCGCGGGGCGTCGGCGCAGGTGCACGACGTAGGTTGACGTCGTGACCGACCCCGCCGCACCGTCGTCCCTGTCCTACCGCGTCCGCCCCGCGCTGCCCGCCGACGTCCGCGGGATCCGCGACCTGGTGCAGCCGTACGCGGACGAGCGCATCCTGCTCGCCAAGGAGTGGGTGGGCTACTACGAGTCGGTGCAGGAGTTCCACGTCGCGGAGGCCGAGGACGGCAGCCTGATCGGCTGCGGCGCTCTGCACGTGATGTGGCAGGACCTGGCGGAGATCCGCACGCTGGCCGTCGCACGGCAGTGGCGCGGCCGCGGCGTCGGGCACGCGCTGCTCGAGTCGCTGACGGAGCGCGCCCGTGAGCTCCGGCTCAGCCGGCTGTTCTGCCTGACCTTCGAGGTCGACTTCTTCGCCGCGCACGGCTGGGGGCAGATCGAGGGCGCCGCCGTCCCGCCGGAGGTCTACGCGGAGCTGCTGCGCTCGCACGACGACGGCGTGGCGGAGTTCCTCGACCTCGCGCGCGTGAAGCCGAACACGCTCGGCAACACGCGGATGATCGTCGACCTCGCCTGACCCGTCAGGCGGGGAGCCGGTAGCGCGGGACGTCGTCGCCGGGCACCTGCTCCACGAGGCCGTCCGCGAGCAGCGAGGCCAGGCACCGGTCCCGCTGCCCGTCGTCGGCCCACACCGCGGCGACGGCGTCCGCCGGCGCCGGCTCGAGCGCCTCGCGGAGCAGCGCCATGATCCGGCCGCGGACCTGCCGGTCGGTGCCGGCCCACGCCTGGGTCCGCCGTCGCAGCGCGTGCACGTCCGGCGGCGAGCCCGCCTGCCGCCAGGCGCACGCGTCGGCGACGGGGCACGCCTCGCAGCGCGGCGCCCGGGCGGTGCACACCAGGGCACCGAGCTCCATCGACGCCGCCGCCCACCGGGCCGCGCCCGCGTCGTCGGGCGGCACGAACGTCTCGGCCAGCCGCCGCTCGCCGACCGTCAGCGCGGGCGCGGGCAGCGCGACCCCCTCCGCGACCCGGGCGAGGACGCGACGCACGTTCGTGTCGAGGACCACCGAGCGCAGCCCGAACGCGAACGCCCGGACCGCCGCCGCCGTGTACGACCCGATGCCCGGCAGCGCCAGCAGGGCGTCCTCGTCGCTCGGCACGACCCCGCCGTGCCGCTCGACGACGGCGCGCGCGCACTCCTGCAGCCGCAGCGCACGGCGCGGGTAGCCCAGCCGGTCCCAGGCGCGCAGCACGTCCGCCGGGCTCGCGGCGGCCAGGTCGGCCGGCTGCGGCCAGCGCGCCAGCCAGGCCCGCCACGCCGGCTCGACCCGGACCACCGGCGTCTGCTGCAGCATGACCTCGCTGACCAGCACGCCCCACGGCGTCCGGTCCGGCGCCCGCCACGGCAGGTCGCGGGCGTGCTCGCCGAACCACGCGACGACGGTGTCGCGCACGTCGTCGCGCACGGGCAGGGGGTCGGAGGGCAGCACGGCGCCCATCCTCACCCGGTGGCCGGGGCCCCGCCGAATCCCGGCGGCGCGGCTCCCTCCCGGCGCAGGGGCCGCGGGCTACGGTGGCCCCGGCGATCGAGCGGAGGGACGGACCACATGGGCGTGCTGCGGCCGGAGGGCTCGCTGCCCCCGCGCGTGTACTGGATCCGGCGCACCGTGGTCCTGGTCGTCGCGGCGGCGGTCGTCGTGCTCCTGGTTCTGGGCGTGCGGGCCCTGCTGCCGAGCGGCGACGAGGACGGCGACGCGGCACCCCCGCCGACCACCTCCGAGACCCCCGCGCCCGAGGACGAGGACACCAGCACGGGGACGCCGGCCTGCGACCCCGCGTCGCTGTCGGTCGCCCTGGCCGCGGACGCCACGACGTACCCCGCGGGCGCGCTGCCCACCTTCACGCTCACCCTGACCAACACCGGCGACGCCGCCTGCCTGGTCGACGCCGGCGAGGCGCAGCGGCAGATCCTCGTGACGTCGGGCAGCGACCGGATCTGGGCGAGCACCGACTGCGCGGCCGCCGACCCGCTGCAGCTGCTCCTGGCGCCGGACCAGGCCGACGAGCGTCAGGTGCAGTGGGACCGCGTGCGCTCCGCCGAGGGCTGCGCCACCGGCCAGGCCGAGGCGCTGCCGGGCACGTACCAGGCGGTGCTCACGCTGGCCGGGGTCAGCACCGAGCCGGTGGTGTTCGGGCTGGAGTGAGGCCGGCGCCTCAGACGTACCGCTCGAGGATGCTGGACTCCGCGAGCCGTGACAGCCCCTCGCGCACCGCCCGCGCGCGCTGCTCGCCGACGCCGTCCACGGCCATGAGGTCGTCGATGTTGGCCGCGAGCAGCTTCTGCAGGCCGCTGAAGTGCCCGACCAGGCGGTCGACGATCGCGGCGGGCAGGCGCGGGACCTTCGACATCAGCCGGTAGCCGCGCGGGCCGGTGGCGGCGTCGAGCATCTCCACGCCGCCGGGCAGGCCGAGCTCGCGCGCGATGAGCGCCAGGTCGAGCAGCTCCGTGGAGTCGAGCGCCGCCAGCGAGGTCTGGATCGTGTCGGCGTCGCGCCGCGAGGAGTCGAGGTAGTCGCGGATGACCAGCTCGCTGTCGGAGCCGATGCCGCCGGTGAGCTCGTCGAGCTGCAGGGACAGCAGGCGGCCGTCGGTGCCGAGCTCGACCACGTAGCCCGCGATCTCCTCGGAGATCCGGCGCACCATCTCCTGGCGCTGCACGACGACGCACACGTCGCGGACGGTGACCAGGTCCTCGATCTCGAGCGCCGACAGCGTGCCGCTGACCTCGTCGAGCCGGGACTTGTACCGCTCGAGCGTGGCGAGCGCCTGGTTGGCGCGGGACATGATCGCGTCGGCGTTCTCCAGCACGTGCCGCTGGTCGCCGACGTACAGGGCGATGATCCGCATGGAGGCCGACACCGAGATGACGGGCAGGCCGGTCTGCTTGGCGACCCGCTCGGCGGTGCGGTGCCGGGTGCCGGACTCCGAGGTCGAGATGGTCGGGTCCGGCAGCAGCTGCACGGCGGCGCGCACGATGCGGCGGCTGGCCGGGTCCATGACGATCGCGCCGTCCATCTTCGCGAGCTCGCGCAGCCGGGTGGCGGAGAACTCGACGTCGAGCTCGAACCCGCCCGAGCAGATGCTCTCGACCGTCGCGTCCAGGCCCAGCACGATGAGCGCGCCGGTGCGGCCGCGGAGGATGCGCTCGAGGCCGTCGCGCAGCTCGGTGCCGGGCGCGACCGCGGCCAGCGTGTGCCGCAGCAGGTCGTCGGGCGGCGTGGTGGTGGGCACGGCGCGATCCTACGGGGACCGGCCCCCGCGCGTCGGTCCGCACGCGCGCAGCGGACGTTGCGATGCGGTCACGGTCGTGTGGGTGCCGGCGGCTAGCGTGGCCGGCGTGACGACCACCCCCTCCGCCCGGGCCACGCGCCCCGCCTTCCGCTGCTCCGAGTGCGGGTGGACCACCTCCAAGTGGGTCGGCCGGTGCGGGGAGTGCCAGACGTGGGGCTCGGTCACCGAGGACACCGGCCCCGGCGGCGCGGCGCCGCGGACCGCCGTGATGGTCCCGCTGCGCGGTGCGGCCCGGCCGATCGCGGAGATCGACGTCGAGATCGCCCGGTCCCGGCCGACCGGCGTCGGGGAGCTGGACCGGGTGCTCGGCGGCGGGCTCGTGCCGGGCGCCGTCGTGCTGCTCGCGGGGGAGCCGGGCGTCGGCAAGTCCACGCTGCTGCTCGACGTCGCGGCGCGCGTCGCCACCGGCGGCCGGACCGTGCTCTACGTGACGGGCGAGGAGTCGGCGGGGCAGGTGAGGCTGCGCGCCGAGCGGATCGGCGCGCTCGCGGACACCCTGCTGCTGACGGCGGAGACCGACCTCGGGACGATCCTCGGCCACCTCGCGCAGACCGAGCCGGACCTGCTGGTGCTCGACTCGGTGCAGACGGTGGCGTCGTCCGCAGTCGAGGGGTCGCCCGGCGGCGTGGCGCAGGTGCGTGAGGTCGCGGCCTCGCTCATCGCGGCGGCGAAGGAGCGCGGGCTCCCCGTGGTCCTCGTCGGGCACGTCACCAAGGACGGCTCCGTGGCCGGACCCCGGACGCTCGAGCACCTCGTCGACGTCGTGTGCCAGTTCGAGGGCGACCGGCACTCGCGCCTGCGTCTGCTGCGCGCCACCAAGAACCGGTTCGGCCCGACGGACGAGGTCGGCTGCTTCGACCTCACCGAGTCGGGCATCGTCGGGCTCGCGGACCCGTCCGGGCTGTTCGTCTCGCACGAGCGGCACCACGTGCCGGGGACCTGCGTCACGGTGACGCTCGAGGGGCGGCGTCCCCTCGCCACCGAGGTGCAGGCGCTGGTCGCGCCCAGCATGCTGTCCAACCCCCGACGGACGACCAGCGGCGTCGACGGCAGCCGGCTCGCGATGGTCCTCGCCGTGCTGCAGCGGCGGGCCGGGCTGAAGGTCGGCGACCAGGACGTGTACGTCTCGACCGTCGGCGGCGCCCGGGTGGTCGAGCCGGGCGCCGACCTCGCGCTCGCGCTCGCCACGGTGAGCAGCCGGGAGAACGTCGCGCTGCCGCCGCGGCTCGTCGCGATCGGGGAGGTCGGGCTGGCGGGGGAGATCCGGCCCGTCACCGGCACCGTGCGCCGGCTGGCGGAGGCCGCCCGGCTCGGGTTCACCCACGCGGTCGTGCCGGCGGGCTCGCTCGAGCCCGGGCAGGCGCCGGAGGGCATGCGGGTCGCGCAGGCCGCCGACCTCGGCGAGGCGGTCCGCCTCACCCGCGCCGACACGGTCCGCCCCACCCCCACCCCCCACGACTGACCGGGCCCGCCCCGCCCGCCTGCCTCGCTGGGCCGCCCGGCTGCGCCGCCCGCCTGCCCCGCGAGGTCGTCATCCGCGCACGAGGTCGTCCCGCAGGAATGACGACCTCGGGCAGGAATGACGACCTCGCGGGTGGGGGCGGGGCGGGGGGCGGGGGCTAGGGTGGAGGCGCGACGTGCGGGGTCCACCGTCGTCGGCGCTGCGGCCAGTAGGCTGCCGCGGAACCTCCGGGACCGTGCGGGACTGCCGCGCGGCCCGGACCACGCAGTCGGCAGGGGAGTTCGTGCATGAGTGACACCGGGCGGTTCGGCAGCGAGCGGCCGCAGTGGCCGACCCTGCGCAGCGAGCCGACGTCGCCGACCGAGGCGGCTCCCGTGAGCCCCGAGCGCGCCGCGCCCCCGACGCTCGCCGCGCCCCCGACGCCCGCCGCACCCTCGACGCCCGCCGCGCCCTCGACGCCCGTCGCACCCCCGACGCCCGCCGCGCCCCCGACGCCCGCCGCACCCCCGACGCCTCCGCTGCCGGACCGCCGCAGCCGGCGCTACGCCGCCGCCGACGGGTCCGCGCCGGACGCCCCGGTGGAGCCCGTCGACACGCAGGCCCGTGCCGCGGCCCTCGCCCGGGCGGAGGCGGCGCTCGCCGCCGGGGACGCCGACGCCCGCACCTCGGCGCTCGAGCGCGCCGAGGCTGCGCTGGCCGCCGCCGCCCCGGACCCCGAGCCGACCGGCACCGCCGAGGGCGCGGAACCCGACGCGGGATCTCCGCCGCCGGCCCGCGGGCGCCGCCGGACCGTGGTCCTCGCCGCCGTGATCGCCGCCGTGCTGGTGCTCGGCGGCGCCGGTGCGGCCTGGTGGGCGACGCGCGACGACGGCGGTACCGCCGCTGCTCCGCCGGACGTCGTGCTGCCGTCCCCGACGGCGACCGCCGCGCCGGTCGCCCGCGCGGCGACGACGCCCTTCGCCACGGCGCTGCCCGCGACCGTCCTGCAGTACGCGCTGTCCGCGTCCGCCGACGACCCGGAGTGGATCGCGCAGAACGCGGTCGAGGCGTACGCCGAGACGTACTCGGACGGCGCCGACGGGACCGTCACCGTCCAGGCGGGCCAGTGGGAGACGCCGGAGGAGGCCGCCGCGGTGCTCGCGGCGGTGACCGCGGGCCTGCCGGCGGCGCCCGCGCCGGACGCGGCCACCGCCGAGCCGACCGCCGGCCCGACGGCATCCGCCGGGGCGCCCGCCGTGCTGGTGCAGGGCGAGGTCCTCGTCGACGGGCAGCCCACCGGCACCGTCACGGTCGTCGACGCCGGCGACGGCACGGGCGTCGCCGCCTGGAGCAACGGCACCACCGTGTTCCGGGTGACCGGGCCCGCTGCCGACATCGCGAACCTGTACGCCGCGTACCCGCTCTGACCCCGGCGCCGCCGGTCCCGCCCGCCCGCCGGCCCCGCCCCGCCCCGCCCCGCCGGCCCGGCCCCGCCCCGCCGGTCCCGCCGTGCGCGGCGGCGCGCGGTGGGATAGGACGGACGGAGGCGGCCCGACGGCGCGACCGCCGTGCGCGACCCGCGGCGCCGTCCTCCCGGCCGGTGCCCACCGACGGAGGAGGACCATGGCTCGCATCGGCACCACCGACCTGGACGTGCTGCCGCTCAACCTGGGCGGCAACGTGTTCGGCTGGACCGCGGACGAGGACGACTCGTTCGCCGTCCTCGACGCGTTCACCGAGGGCAGCGGCAGCTTCGTCGACACGGCGGACGTCTACTCCCAGTGGGCGCCCGGGCACGAGGGCGGCGAGTCGGAGGCGGTGATCGGCCGCTGGATGGCGGCCCGCGGCAACCGGGCGGACGTCGTCGTCGCGACGAAGGTGGGCAAGCTCTCGACCCACCTCGGGACCTCGCGCGCCGTCGTGCGGGACGCCGTCGAGCAGTCGCTGAAGCGGCTCGGCACGGACTACGTCGACCTCTACTACGCGCACGCCGACGACCCGGCGACCCCGCTCGAGGAGACGGTCGCCGCGCTGGGTGAGGTCGTCGCCGAGGGCAAGGCCCGGTACGTTGCGGCGTCGAACTTCTCCGCGGAGCGGCTGGCCGAGGCGCTGCGGATCGCCGACGAGCTCGGGGTGGCGCGGTTCGTCGCGCTGCAGCCGCACTACAACCTGGTGCACCGCGACGACTACGAGGGCCCGCTGCAGGAGCTCGCTGTCCGCGAGGGGCTCGGCGTGCTGCCGTACTCGTCGCTCGCGAGCGGGTTCCTCACCGGCAAGTACCGCGACGGGTCGCCCGCCGTGGACAGCCCGCGGGCCGGCAGCGCCGCGCGCTACCTGGACGACCGCGGGCGCCGCGTGCTCGCGGCGCTCGACGAGGTCGCCGCGGCGCACGGCACGTCGGTCACCGCGGTCTCCCTCGCGTGGCTGCGCGTGCAGCCCGGGGTGGTGGCGCCGATCGCCAGCGCCCGCTCGGTGGCGCAGCTGCCCGACCTGATGGCCGGTGCGCACCTGCAGCTCACCGACGACGAGGTCGTCGCCCTGGGTGCCGCCGCGGCCTGAGGTCGGCCGGGGCCCGGGTCAGCCCGCGGCCCCGGCGGCCGGTGCCGGCGCGTCCGGCGCGGTCGCCAGAGGCAGCCGCACGGTGAACGTCGTCGCGCCGGGCGTGCCGTCGACGTCGATGGTCCCGCCGTGCGCGGTGACGACGGCGTGCACGATCGCGAGCCCCAGCCCGGTCGACCCCGCGGCCCGGTTCCGGGAGGCGTCGCCGCGGGCGAACCGCTCGAACAGCCGTGACCGCAGCGGCTCGGGGATGCCGGGCCCGTCGTCGCGCACGCGCAGCACGGCGCGGTCGCCCTCCTGCCCGACCGCGACGACCACCGTCGTCCCGGCAGGGGTGTGCACCCGCGCGTTGGTCACGAGGTTGACCAGCACCTGGCGCAGCCGGTGCTCGTCGCCGACGACGAGCGCCGCGGCGGGGTCGTCTTCTTCGTCGCCGGGCAGGTCCAGCCGCCAGAGGTGGTCCCGGCCGGCGACGTGCGCGTCGGCGACGGCGTCGACCGCGAGCGCGGCCAGGTCGACCTCCTCCAGATCGAGGTCCCGGCCCGCGTCGAGCCGGGCCAGCAGCAGCATGTCCTCGACCAGCGACGTCATCCGGCGCGCCTCGGACTCGACCCGGTCCATCGACCGCACGACGTCGTCGGGCAGCCGGCCGGGCAGGCGCCGCACCAGCTCGGCGTACCCGCGGATCGACGCGAGGGGAGTGCGCAGCTCGTGGCTGGCGTCCGCGACGAACCGCCGCACCTGCGTCTCCGACTCGTGCCGGGACGTCAGCGCCGACTCGACGTGGCCCAGCATCCGGTTCAGCGCGGCGCCGACCTGGCCGACCTCCGTCGTGGGGTCGGTGTCCTCGTCCGGCACGCGCTCCCGGATGTCGACCTCGCCGCGGGACAGCGGCATCTCGGACACCCGGGCGGCGGTCGCGGCGACCCGGTCCAGCGGGCGCAGCTCGCGCCGCACCAGCACGGTGGCCAGCGCGGCGGCGACGGCGAGTCCCAGCACCGCGACCAGGACCTCGACCACGAGGAACTCGTCGACGGTCGTCGTCACCCCGGCGGTGGGGATGGCGGTGACGGACGTGTCCCCGGAGTCGGAGACCACGGAGACGACGCGGTAGCTGCCGAGATCGGGCAGCTCGACGGACTCGGGGGTGCCGTCGGGCGTGACGGCGAGCAGCGCGGCGAGCTGGGCGTCCGTGAGCTCCTGCACCTCGGCCGACCCGTCCAGGTAGCCGGCCTGCACCGTGCCGTCGTCCGCGCGCTCGAACACGCTGACCGTGCCGACGTCCTGGCCGGGCAGGCCGAAGGCGGGCGGGACGTCGCCGCCGCCGGGCCGGGGCGTGTCGCCGTCGTCCTGCGTCGGGGCCTCCCCGCGGTCGAGCCGGTCGGGGGCGGCCACGGCACGCTGGCTGGCGGAGGTGAGCCGCTGGTCGATCTGGTCGAGCAGGGACGTGCGCAGCGCCAGCGTCGACACCAGGCCCATCACCGCCGCCACGGCGGCGAGCAGCGTGAGGACGACGGCGACCAGCCGCCGCCGCAGCGTCCAGCGCGGCCGGCGCCCGCTCACGCCGCGGGCTTGAGGACGTACCCGACGCCGCGCAGGGTGTGCAGCATCGGCTCGCGGCCCTTGTCGATCTTGCGGCGCAGGTACGACACGTACAGCTCGACGATGTTGGCCTGCCCGCCGAAGTCGTACTGCCACACCCGGTCGAGGATCTGCGCCTTGGACAGCACGCGCTTGGGGTTGCGCATGAAGTAGCGGAGCAGCTCGAACTCGGTCGCGGTCAGCCGGATGTCGACGCCGCCGCGGGACACCTCGTGCGCGTCCTCGTCCATCCGCAGGTCGCCGACGACCAGGACGGCCTCCTCCCGCTCGGACACGGCACCGGCGCGGCGGAGCAGGGCACGCAGGCGGGCGACGACCTCCTCCAGGCTGAACGGCTTGGTCACGTAGTCGTCGCCGCCGGCGGTCAGCCCGGCGATCCGGTCCTCCACCGCGTCCTTGGCGGTGAGGAACAGCACCGGGACGTGCGGGTGGGTGGCGCGGATGCGGCGCAGCACCTCCAGCCCGGACAGGTCGGGGAGCATGACGTCGAGCAGGATGACGTCGGGCTCGAGCGTGCGCGCCTGCTTGATCGCCGACTGCCCGGTGAGGGCGTGCTCGACCTGCCAGCCCTCGTAGCGCAGGGCCGTGGAGAGCAGCTCGGCGAGGGTGGCCTCGTCGTCGACGACGAGGGCGCGGACCGGCTGGCCGTCCGCTCGGGTGAGGGCGTCGCGCTGGAGCGTGGAGGTGGTCATGGCACGAGCATGCGTGCGCGGCCTGAGCCGGCCCTGACGCGCTCCTGTGGGTTTCCTGTGCGCCGCACCGGGCTCAGTCGGCCTCGATCACCGACAGCACGTTGCCGGACGGATCCGTGAACCAGGCGATCAGCGGGCCCCCGCCACGGAACACCCCGTCCTCGTCGGTCTGGGTCGGCGTCCCCTCGTACCGCTCGAACCGCACCCCGCGGCCCCGCAGCTCCGCCACGGCGGCGGGGACGTCCGGGACCGGGAAGTTGAGCACCGTGTACGAGGCGGGGGTGTGCGCCTCGCCCTTGGGGTAGAGCAGCACGTCCCGGCCGCCGGACAGGTGCAGCCAGAGCATCCCGCCCTGCTCCTCGGCGTCGAGGCCGAGGACGTCGCCGTAGAACGCCCGCGCGGCGGCCGTGTCGGACACCGAGAACCCGCTGAACCCTGCGCTGAGATCGAGCATGACGGCCCCTTCGTCGTCGGTCGGTGCCCCCAGCGTGCACCCGCGGAGGCCGCCGCGTGAAGGTCCGGCGCGGGTCCGGCGCGGCTCCGGGGCGGGCCGGGGCGCGGCCACGCGGACCCACAGGGCACCACCCGAGCCCGCCCAGGCGGGTCTCAGCGTCGCTCGGTGGAGTAGGGGTCGACGCCCCGGCCCCGGGGCGGCCCGACCGAGGGAGCAACGCGATGACCGTCCTGGACGCACCCGCACCGGTGGACCCCGCAGCAGCGACGCCCGCCGGCACCTGGCTCACCGCGACCGTCCGGCCCGCCGGCTCCTTCGGACGTGCGGACGCGGGGCGGCTCCGTGCGCTGCTCGACGCGCTGTCGGCGTGCGCGTCGGTCGTGGTGCTGGACCTGGGCTCGGCACGGCTGCGCAGCCGCCGCGCCGCCCAGGTGGTGGACGAGGCCGCCACCCGGCTCGAGGCCCGCGGCGGCTGCCTGCTCTGCGTGCACGCCGACGACGTGACGCGCGCCCACCTCGCCGGCGCCGGCCCGCACGCGGTGGTGCTGGACGGCGACGCGGACCCGGCCCCGGGCGGGGGCGGCGCCGCGGGCGCGTGGCGCTGACCGGTCGCCGGGCCGGGCTCGGCGGGCGCGCGTCCGGGCGACCTGGTGGAGGAATGGTGTGCGGCCCCGGTGCGGCCGCCGCGGCGTCGACCGCCTCCCCTACGGTGGTCCACATGCCCCGTCCGTCCTCCGCCCCGCCGACCGCCTGGCGCGGGCCCGAGCCCGCCGGCGGCCCGTCGGGGCCGACGCCGGCAGCCGGCCCGCGCTGGCGCACGCCCGCCGGGACGGCGCGCCGGGTGGCCGCGGCGCTGCTCGTGGCCGTCGTCGCGGCGGCCGGCATCGGGGTCACGTGGCGGGTGTTCGTCGGCACCGAGCACGGCCAGGCCGTGGACCAGTCCTCCCTCGACGGCGCCCACATCGGCCAGAACCGCCTCTGGGAGGTCGCCGAGCCCGTCCTCGACGTCGTCTCCGTCGGGTTCATCGCGGCGGCGATCGTCACGTGCGCGGTGATCGCGTTCGTCCGGCGGCGCTGGGGCCTGGCCCTGGTGGCGGCCGGCGTGCTCGTCGGCGCGAACGTGACGACGCGGGTGCTGAAGTACTGGGTGCTGGACCGCCCGGAGCTGGGGCACGGCCCGGAGTTCAACACGCTGCCGTCCGGGCACACCACGGCTGCGGCGTCGGTCGCGGCCGCGGTGCTGCTGGTCGTCCCGCCGCGCGCCCGCCCGTGGGCCGCCGTGCTGGGCGCGGCGTACGCCGGGGCCACCGGCGTCAGCACGCTGATCGGGCAGTGGCACCGCCCGTCCGACGTGGTGGCGGGCCTGCTCGTCGTCCTGCTCTGGGGCGCGCTGGGCTGCGCCGCCCTCGCGCTGGGCGTGGACACCCGGTCCGACGCCCACCCGCCGACGGCGGCGGTGCGCGCCGTCCCGTCCCGGCCGCACCGGCCGGACGCCGTCGGGGCCCGCGTCGCGCTGGTGCTGCTGGCCGCGGTCGCCGTGCTGGCGGGAGCCGCCGGTGCGGTCGCGCTGCGCCGCACCTGGCTGTCCGACGACCCGGTCGGCACCACGGCCGCGCTGCTGACGTCGTACGGTGGCGGGGCGCTGGGCATCGTCGCGGTGGCGGCAGCGGCTTCCGGGGCGCTGCTGGCGCTGCGCAGGTCCGCCACATCAGGGTCGGCCCAGGTGGGACCGACGTCGTAGAGTTCCCCCGCACAGGGGGGCGGCACGCCGTCGTCGCCACCGGCGCGACGGCCGATCCGGGCACGCGGTCCCGCACCCGCCCGGGCAGTTCGAGGAAGCAGGAGTTCATGTCCGCAGGTCGCAAGCTGGTCATCGTGGAGTCGCCGGCGAAGGCGCGCACGATCGCCGGGTACCTCGGCGACGACTACGAGGTCGAGGCCAGCGTCGGGCACATCCGCGACCTCCCGCAGCCCAGCGAGCTGCCCGCGGAGATGAAGAAGGGGCCCTTCGGGAAGTTCGCGGTCGACGTCGACAACGGCTTCGAGCCGTACTACGTCGTCGACTCCGACAAGAAGAAGAAGGTCGCCGAGCTCAAGCGGCTGCTCAAGGAGGCCGACGAGCTCTACCTCGCCACCGACGAGGACCGCGAGGGCGAGGCCATCGCGTGGCACCTGCTGCAGGAGCTGAAGCCCAAGGTCCCGGTCAAGCGGATGGTGTTCCACGAGATCACCCGCGAGGCCATCACCCGCGCGCTGGAGAACACCCGCGAGCTGGACGACCGCCTGGTCGACGCCCAGGAGACCCGTCGCATCCTCGACCGCCTGTACGGGTACGAGGTCAGCCCGGTGCTGTGGCGCAAGGTCCGCCAGGGCCTGTCCGCCGGCCGCGTGCAGTCCGTCGCGACCCGCCTGGTCGTGGAGCGCGAGCGCGAGCGCATGGCGTTCCGCGCCGCCGACTACTGGGACCTCACCGCGACGTTCGCCGTCGAGGACTCCGCGGAGCCGACGTTCGACGCGCGGCTGCTGCAGCTCGGCGAGCGCCGCGTGGCCTCGGGCCGCGACTTCGGCGACGACGGCGTGCTCAAGGGCAGCGCCGCGACCCGCCCGGTGCACCTGGACGAGGGTGCGGCGCACGCGTGGGTGTCCGCCCTGGACGGGGCCGACTTCGCGGTGCGGTCGCTCGAGACCAAGCCGTACACCCGCCGCCCGGCGGCGCCGTTCACCACGTCGACGCTGCAGCAGGAGGCCAGCCGCAAGCTGCGCATGGCGTCCCGGCAGACCATGCGGACCGCGCAGACGCTGTACGAGAACGGCTACATCACCTACATGCGGACCGACTCGCCCGTGCTGAGCACGCAGGCGATCGACGCCGCGCGCCGCCAGGCCGCCGAGCTGTACGGCGCCGACCACGTGCCGGACAAGCCGCGCGTGTACGCGTCGAAGAGCAAGGGCGCGCAGGAGGCGCACGAGGCCATCCGCCCCGCGGGGGACAACTTCCGCACGCCGGCGCAGGTGGCCCGCGAGCTGTCCGGCGACCAGTTCCGCCTGTACGAGCTGATCTGGAAGCGCACCGTCGCCTCGCAGATGGCCGACGCCCGCGGGTCCACCGCGTCCGTCCGGATCGCCGCGACGGTCCCCGCCCCGGCGCTGCCCGGGGGCAGCACCGCGGCCGACGGCCCGGCGGCCGGTGCACCGACCCCGGCCGTGTTCGCCGCCAGCGGCACCGTGATCACCTTCCGCGGGTTCCTCGCGGCGTACGAGGAGGGGCGCGACGTCGACCGGTACGCCGGCGACTCGGAGGCCGCCGCGTCCGACGCGGGCGCCAAGGACGCCCGGCTGCCGCAGATGGCCGAGGGCGACGCCGTGGCGGCGTCCGACCTGACCGCCGACGGCCACCGCACCTCCCCGCCGCCGCGGTTCACCGAGGCCAGCCTGGTCAAGGCGCTGGAGGAGCGCGGCATCGGCCGCCCGTCCACCTACGCCGCGACCATCTCGGTCATCCAGGACCGCGGCTACGTGATCAGCAGGGGACAGGCGCTGGTCCCCACCTGGCTGGCGTTCGCCGTCACGCGGCTGCTGGAGGAGAACTTCGACCGGCTGGTCGACTACGACTTCACCGCCTCGATGGAGGAGGACCTCGACGCCATCGCCGCCGGCCAGAAGGACCGCGTCGAGTGGCTGACCCGGTTCTACTTCGGCTCGGCCGCGGCCGAGGGGCCGGACGGCGACGGTCTGCGCGAGCTGGTCGCGAACCTCGGCGAGATCGACGCCCGCGAGGTCAACTCGATCGACATCGGCGACGGCATCACGCTGCGCGTCGGCCGGTACGGCCCGTACATCGAGGACAGCGCCGGCGAGCCCGGCGAGGACGGCAACCCGCGCCGGGCGTCGGTGCCGGACGACCTCGCCCCCGACGAGCTCACCGTCGCCAAGGCCCGCGAGCTGCTCGAGACCCAGCCCGAGGGCGACCTCGTGCTCGGCACCGACCCGGGCACGGGCACGACGATCGTCGCGAAGAACGGCCGCTACGGCCCGTACGTGACGGAGCTGCTGCCCGAGCCGGAGCTCGACCCGGGCCTGTCCGCGGCAGCGAAGAAGCGCGCGCTGGCGGCGGCGCCCAAGCCCCGCACCGGTTCGCTGCTGAAGTCGCAGCAGCTGCAGACGATCACCCTCGAGGACGCGCTGCAGCTGCTCAGTCTGCCGCGCGTCGTCGGCACCGACCCGGAGACGGGCACGGAGATCACGGCCCAGAACGGCCGCTACGGGCCCTACCTGAAGCGCGGCACGGACTCGCGCACGCTGCCGTCGGAGGAGGCGATCTTCACCACCACGCTGGAGGAGGCGCTCGCCATCTACGCGCAGCCCAAGCGCGGTCGTGGCGCCACCGCCACCCCGCCGCTGCGCGAGCTGGGGGAGGACCCGACCTCCAAGAAGCCGATCGTGGTGAAGGACGGCCGGTTCGGCGCCTACGTCACCGACGGCGAGACCAACCGCACGCTGCCGCGCGACGTGACGCCCGAGTCGATCACCCCCGAGCAGGCGGTCGAGCTGCTCGCGGAGAAGCGGGCGCAGGCGCCGAAGAAGAAGCCGGCCGCCCGCAAGGCCGCCGCGCCGCGCAAGAAGGCCGCGGCGAAGAAGTAGCCGGTCGCCGTGCTTCCACCTCCGGCGGAGGTGGAAGTGCGGCACCGGTCCGGCACCGGGCGGCTCAGAGCTCCCAGACCGCCCAGCCGCGCGCGGGGACGCCTGCTCCGGCGGCCGTGCCGGCGACCGCGCGCGCCCCTGCGGGGACGTCGGGCGACCACGGCTCGGCCGCCAGGTTGAGCGCGACCAGCAGCCCCGCGCTGCCGTCCGCCGCGCGCGCCTCGTAGGCGAGGTGCTCGTTCGTCACCTCGACGACGTGCGTCCGGGCCGTGTGCAGCCACGGGTGCCGCCGGCGGAGCCCGAGCAGCGCCTGGTGCCGGTGGTAGGCCGCCCACCCCTCGGGCGCGCGGTCGGGACCCGCGAGGTCGCCGGGCGTCGGGGGGTACGGGGGTCGCACCGCGTCGTCGCCGCCCGCCCGGTCCTCCTTGACCCCGCGGTACGCCTGCTCGTCGCCGTAGTAGACCGCCGGGGTGCCGCCGACGGTGGCGAGCACCACCAGCGCGTGCCCGGCCAGCGCGGGGTCGCCGACCTGGTCGGCGATCCGGGTGACGTCGTGGTTCCCTACGAACGTGTAGGGCACGAAGGCGTCCAGGAACGCGTCGTGCCGGCCGAGCGTCCACGCGAGCTCGTGCCAGTTGTGGTCGTGGATCGCGCTCCAGGTCGCCTTCCACAGCTCGTACTGCGTGACCGAGTCGACGCCCGACTCCGCGACGAACGCCGGGTAGTCGCCGTGGATGACCTCGCCCACGAGGTACGCGTCGGGGTGCCGCTCGCGGACCCGCGCCGTGACCTGCGCCCAGAACGCCGCCGGCACCGCGTACGCCGCGTCGAGCCGCCAGCCGTCGGCGCCCGCGTCGAGCCAGTGCGTCATCACGTCGGCGACCAGGTCGACGACGCGGGGCGAGTCGTGGTTCAGCGTGACGAGCGCGCGGTGCCCCTCGAAGCAGTCCCACTCGGGACCGGTGTCGCGCCAGGTGATCCGGAACAGGTCCGCCTCGGGCGACCCCGGCCCGCCGGCGAGCGCGGCGCGGAACTGCGGGTGCTGCTCGCCGACGTGGTTGAACACGCCGTCGAGCAGCACCCGGACGCCGCGGTCGTGCGCCGCGGCGATCAGCCGGTCCAGGTCGGCGCGGTCGCCCAGCCGGGGGTCCACCCGGAGGTGGTCGACCGTGTCGTAGCCGTGCGTGCTCGACGCGAAGACCGGGCCGAGCGCCAGGCCGTTGAGGCCGAGGTCGACCACGTAGTCGAGCCACTGCTCGAGGTGCGCCAGCCGGTGCGTGACGGGGGTGCGGTCGTCGGCGACGGGCTCGGCGCCGGCGAAGCCCAGCGGGTACACGTGCCACCACATCGCGTGGTCCACCCACGTGGGCGCCATCGGGCCTCCTTGGTCGGGTCGGTCCGTCGACCCTCGCAGGTCAGGGGCGTGGTGTCATCTCGTCGGGAGGGGCCGGTGCCGGCCGGTACCGGCCCCTCCTGGAGCCGTGCGGGGTCAGTGCGCCCGGTGCGGCTCGGGCTCGGGCAGCCCGGCGTCGGTGCGGACCCGCCGGGAGAGGCCCTCGATCGACCGGAGCGCGTCCACCAGGTCCGGCACCCGCACCGTGAAGGGCATCGCGTGGATGGTCTCGCCCTCGGTGGTCGCCAGCTCGGCCACCCGCGTGAGGTCGTCGACGTCGTCGGTGGTGAGCCCGATCTCGGTGAGCGTCGTCGGGAGCCCCACCCGCGTCGTGAACGCCACGAAGTCCCGGATCTCCTGCGTCGGCGCTCCCTCCAGCACCAGCTGGGTGAGGGAGCCGATGTTGACCTTCTGCCCGTGCGTGAGGCCGTGGGTCTGCGGCGCCGCCGTCAGCCCGTTGTGGATCGCGTGCGCGGCCGCCAGGCCGCCGGACTCGAAGCCCAGGCCCGAGAGCAGGGTGTTCGCCTCGACGACCTTCTCGACCGACGGCGTGACCAGGTGCTCGCGGACGGCCTCGATCGCCGGGAGGGCGTGCTCCCACAGGATGTCCCAGGACAGCCGCGCCAGCGCGGTGCCGGTGGCCGTCGGCAGCCCGCCGGCCATCGTCGTGGCGTCGGTGCGGGCCACCGCGCGCGCCTCGATCCAGGTGGCGAGCGCGTCCCCGACGCCGGCGACGAGGAACCGCACGGGGGCGTTCGCCACCAGCTGCGTGTCGACCAGCACCAGGTCGGGGTTCCGCGGGAAGAACCGGTACTCCTCGAACCCGCCGTGGTCGTCGTAGATCACCGACAGCGCCGAGCACGGCGCGTCGGTGGAGGCGACGGTCGGCACGGACACCCACCGGATCCCCGCGAGGTGACCGGCGGCCTTGACGGCGTCGATCGTCGACCCACCGCCGACGCCGACGACGACGTCCGCGCCGGTCTCGCGGATGCGGGCGGCGATGCCGTCGACGGCCGGGGCGGTGGCGTACACCCCGAAGCCGTCGCGGGTCAGCGGCAGACCGGCGGCCTCGAAGGACGCGGTCACCGCGTCCCCGACGAACCCCCAGACGGTGTCGTCGGCGACGACCAGCGGGGTGCGGCCGATCGGCTCGACCAGCTCGCCGAGGCGCGCGATCGCCCCGCGGCCCTGGGCGTAGCGCCCGGGGCTGATCAGGGTGCGGACGGGCGGCTGCTCCAGGGGTGCGGACACGGCTCCTCCTCGGCTCGTGCGCCGGCGACGGGGCCGTCGATCGCCGACCCGCGAGGCCCGCCGACCCGTCCACCGTACGGAGGCGCCGGTGACCGGGCACCCGGACCTCGGTCCCAGGCGCGCGGGCTCGCCGGACCCCGGGTGCCGGGCACTAGGGTCCAGACATGGCTCTCACCGAAGACCCGCGTACCGCTCCGTCGATCCGCTGGGGCATCCTCGGCGCGGGCGGCATCGCCGCCGCCTTCGCCGACGCCGTCCGCGCCGGCACCCGCGCGCAGCTCGTGGCCGTCGGGTCGCGGGACCGCACCCGCGCCGAGCGGTTCGCCACCGCGCACGGCATCCCCACCACGCACATCGGCTACCGCGACCTGGTCGAGGACCCCCAGGTGGACGTGGTCTACGTCGCGACCCCGCACTCCGAGCACCGCGAGCACGCGCTCCTGGCCATCGCCGCCGGCAAGCACGTGCTGGTGGAGAAGGCGTTCACCCGCAACGCCGCCGAGGCGGAGGAGGTGTTCGCCGCCGCGCGCGCCGCCGGGGTGTTCGTGATGGAGGCGATGTGGACGCGGTTCCTCCCGCACGTCGCCGCGGTGCACCAGGTGATCGAGTCGGGCGAGATCGGCGAGATCGTCTCGGTGCACGCCGACCACGGCCAGTACTTCCCGTTCGACCCGAGCCACCGGTTGTACGACCCGGCGCTCGCGGGCGGCGCGCTGCTGGACCTCGGCGTGTACCCGGTGGCGTTCGCGCAGGACCTCCTCGGCGTGCCGGCGTCGGTCCGGGCGGTCGGCGCGCTGACGGAGTCCGGCGTCGACGGCCAGATCGCCATCGTGCTGAGCTACGGCGACCGCACGCAGGCGGCGCTGACGACGACGCTGTGGGCGAAGACGCCGACGACGGCGGCGATCAGCGGCACCGAGGGCAGCATCACGGTCGACGGCAGCTTCTACGCGCCGACGTCGTTCCAGGTGCGGCGCCGCGACGGCCGGTCCTGGACGTTCGCGCAGCCCGTCGAGCACGGCCTGCAGTACGAGGCGGCGGAGGTCGCGCGGCGGATCGCCGACGGCGCGACCGAGAGCCCGCGGATGCCCTGGGCGGACACGCTGGCGAACCTGCGGACGATGGACGAGATCCGCGCGCAGGTCGGGGTCGTCTACCCGGGGGAGTGACCGTGGCACGCGCGCCGGGATGTCGGCGGAGGTCGATACCCTGGCGCGCGTGACCCTGCCCGACCCGTCTGCGCCCTCTGCTGCCCTCCGTCCACCGTCCGGCGGGCTGTTCGTGTCCTTCGAGGGCGGCGACGGCAGCGGCAAGTCCACCCAGTCCCGCCTGCTCGGCGAGTGGCTGACCGGGCTCGGGCTCACGGTCGTGCTCACCCGGGAGCCCGGCGGCACCGAGCTGGGCCGGGTGCTGCGGCGCGAGGTCCTGCACGGCGGCGACCTCGACGCCCGCACCGAGGCCCTGATCTACGCGGCCGACCGGGCGCACCACGTCGCCTCGCTGGTGCGGCCCGCGCTCGCCGCGGGGTCGGTCGTGGTCACCGACCGCTACCTCGACTCCTCGGTGGCCTACCAGGGCAGCGGGCGCGACCTCGGCGCCGACGAGGTCGAGCAGCTGTCGCTGTGGGCGACGGGCGGGCTGCTGCCGGCGGTGACGGTGCTGCTCGACCTGGACCCCGCCGCGGGCATGGCCCGGCTGCGCGACCGGCCCGACCAGCCGGACCGGCTGGAGAGCGCCGGGGACGAGTTCCACCGCCGCACGCGGGCCGCGTTCCTGGACCGCGCCGCCGCGGACCCCGGCCGCTGGCTCGTGCTGGACGCCGCGCGCCCGGTCGACGAGGTCGCCGCGGACGTCCGGGCGCGGGTCGCGCCGCTGCTCGGCGTGCCGGCGGGGGAGCAGCGGTGAACGCCACCGTCTGGGACGACGTCGTCGGCCAGGAGCCCGCGGTCGAGGTGCTGCGCGCCGCCGCGACCGACCCCTCCCGGATGACCCACGCGTGGCTGCTCACGGGGCCGCCCGGGTCCGGCCGGTCCAACGCCGCCCGGGCCTTCGCCGCCGCCCTGCAGGACCCGTCGGGCGACCCCCGCAGCCCGGGCTGCGCCACCGTGCTGGCCGGGACGCACCCGGACGTCACGTTCGTCGCCACCGAGGGCGTCGTGATCCGCGCCGACACCGTCCGGCCGCTGGTCGAGCTCGCCCAGCGCGCGCCGTCCCAGGGCCGGTGGCGGGTCATCGTGGTCGAGGACGCCGACCGGCTCAACGAGACCTCCGGGAACGTCCTGCTCAAGGCGATCGAGGAGCCGCCGCCGCGGACGGTCTGGCTGCTCTGCGCGCCGAGCCCGCAGGACGTGCTGGTGACGCTGCGCTCCCGCAGCCGGTCCGTCGCGCTGCGCGTGCCGCCGGTCGAGGCCGTCGCCGAGCTGCTCGTGCGGCGGGACGGCATCGAGCCCGGCATCGCGCTGGTGGCCGCGCGGGCCGCGCAGTCGCACGTCGGCGTCGCCCGCCGCCTCGCCCGTGATCCCGAGGCGCGCGCCCGCCGGTCCGCCGTGCTGCGGATCGCCCCGCGGCTGCGCGGGGTCGGGGACGCGGTGCTGGCCGCGGCGGAGCTGGTCGAGACGGCCCAGGCGGACGCGAAGGCCGCCACCGAGGAGCGCGACGCCCGCGAGCGGCAGGCGCTGCTGCACTCGCTCGGCGCCGAGGGGCTCGCCACGATCCCGCCGGCCCTGCGCGGCCCGGTCCGGCAGCTGGAGGAGGAGCAGAAGCGCCGCGCGACCCGTGCGCAGCGCGACGTCCTCGACCGGGCGATGGTCGACCTGCTGTCGTTCTACCGTGACGTCCTGGTGCTGCAGCTGGGCGCGGACGTGCACCTGGTCAACGCCGAGCACGAGGACGGCGCTCGGGCGGTCGCCGAGGCGTCGACGGCCGAGCAGACCGTGCGGCGGATGGACGCCGTCGGCGAGGCCCGGACCCGGCTGGAGGGCAACGTCGCGCCGCTCCTCGCGGTCGAGGCGATGCTCATCGCGCTGCGCCCGCAGGCCTGAGCGGGGCTGACCTGCAGCCCGGCGCGGGCGACCGGGTGACACGGCTCAGGAGGGAGCGCGCGGCCGTTACCGTTGTCCGGTGACTCCCGCCCCGAGAGCCCTGGATGCCGTCGTGCCCGCTCGTCCGTCGCGCCGCTCGCGCGCGTTCCTGGCGCGCCTGGCCGCGCTCGTCGCCGTCGGCGTGCTCGTCCTCGCCGGCTGCACCGCCCCGCAGGAGGAGACGGCGGTCACCACCGCGCCGACCGCCGCCGACGTGCGGGGGCTCGACGCCATCTACGCGCAGCAGCTGGACTGGCAGGCGTGCGGCGAGCTCGAGTGCGCGACCCTCGTCGTCCCGCTCGACTACGCCGAGCCCGACGGCGACACCATCGAGATCGCGGTCTCCCGGCACGTCGCCGCCGGCGACCGGCTCGGCTCGCTCCTGATCAACCCCGGCGGCCCCGGCTCGTCCGGCATCGACGCGCTGTCCAGCATCGCGCTGCCCCGGTTCGGCGCCGAGGTCGTGGACCGCTACGACCTCGTGGGGTTCGACCCGCGCGGCGTCGCCGCCTCGACGCCCGTCACCTGCGTCGACGGGCCGGAGATGGACCGGATCACGGCGACGGACTTCGACTACGCGACGGACGAGGGCATCGCCGCCGCCGAGGCCGCGTTCGGCAAGCTCGGCGACGCGTGCCTGACGAACACGGGCCCCGTCCTCGAGCACGTCGACACGGTGAGCGCCGCCAAGGACATGGACGTGCTGCGCGCGGTGCTCGGCGACGAGCAGCTGAACTACGTCGGCTACTCCTACGGCACCCAGCTCGGCGCGACGTACGCCGCGCTGTTCCCGCAGCAGGTCGGCCGCCTCGTCCTCGACGGCGCGCTCGACCCGACGCTGTCCACCCAGGAGCTCTCCGAGGGGCAGGCCGGCGGGTTCGAGAACGCGCTCCGTGCCTACGTCACCGACTGCCAGGCGGGCGCCGACTGCCCGCTGAGCGGCTCTGTCGACGACGGCCTCGCCCAGGTGAAGTCCGTGCTGGACCGGGCGCGCCGCTCGCCGCTGCCCACCGGAACCGACCGGCCGCTGACCGGCTCGCTCGCGTTCAGCGGCATCGCGCTGCCGCTCTACGACGAGGCCTCCTGGAGCTACCTGACGATGGGGCTGGGCGCCGCGCTGCAGGGCGACGGGTCCGTGCTGCTGCAGCTGGCCGACCTGTACTACGACCGCAACGCCGACGGCACCTACTCGTCCAACTCGACGCAGGCGTTCTGGGCCATCGGCTGCGCGGACGACCGGGGCACCACCGACCCGGCCGAGATGCGCGCGCAGGCGGCCGCCATCGAGCAGGTCGCGCCGACCGTCGGCTACTTCTTCGGCTACGGCGGCGCCATCTGCGCCGAGTGGCCGGTGCCGGAGGCCGGCGGCCTGGACGACTACTCCGCCGAGGGCGCCGCGCCGATCGTCGTCGTCGGCACCACCAACGACCCCGCCACCCCGTACCAGTGGGCCGAGAGCCTGGCCGAGACGCTCGACTCGGGCACGCTGCTCACCTACGAGGGCGAGGGGCACACGGCCTACGGCCGGTCCAACGCCTGCATCGCCGACGCCGTCGACGCCTACCTGCTGGACGGCACCGTCCCCGCGGACGGGACGCGGTGCTGACGCGCTGACCTGCGGTTCTGCTGCGGCGGCCCTTCGCTTTGGAGGTCCCGCCGTCCGCCAGGTACAGTATCCGTGCCCGTCCGCCAGCGGCGGGCGCGCCGCCTTAGCTCAGTCGGCAGAGCGTCTCACTCGTAATGAGAAGGTCAAGAGTTCGATTCTCTTAGGCGGCTCAGGTGCGAAGGCCCGGAACCTCGGTTCCGGGCCTTCGTCGTGCCCGGGGTGCCTGGCCCCCGGCCCGCGGACCTCACGCGCGGATCGCCAGCACCTCGTCCAGCCCGGTGAGCCGGATCAGCTCCATCGTCGTGTCCGGGACGTGCGTGACCGCGCAGCCGAGCCCCACCTGCAAGCAGGCGCGGTGGCACTGCAGCAGGAACGCGAGCCCGCTCGAGTCGATGAAGTCCACGCCGCCGAGGTCCAGCTCGACCGGGCGGCCCCCGGTGAGCGCGTCCGCCATGGCGCGGCTCGCCTGGTCGCGGAGGGCGGCGTCGACCTCGCCCGTGAGCCGGATGGGGGTGACCGACCCGTCGGGGTGCGCGCTGATCTGTCCTGGTCCGTCGTGCATGACGCCTGCCTTCGGTGCGCCGGGTGCGCCGCGGGCGTCCTTCGCGACGCCCTCAGCCTGGCACTTCGCGCCGCGGGGTGCATCACGGGCTCCGCACGGGCGCATCACGGGCGCCGCACTCGCGCAGCACGGGCGCGGGCGAGGACGCGTCCAGGAGGGGCCGCCGGCCGCGGCCGGGAGCGGTGCGGCGGTGCGCTGCATCACGTTCGCCGGGCCCCCGGTGGCGCGGCGTGTAGTGTGGTCACCGTTCACGACGCGCGGGCTGAGCCTGCGCAGCAGTCTCACGGGGCGTCGTCGCCGTCGGAGCCCCGCTCCGGCAGCCGTCGCCCACATCATCTCCGCACCGCTCCGGCGGTCGGAGCGAAAGTAGTAGTCATCACCCTCGCAGCACCCTCAGTCCTCACCCGAGTCCGTCCCGCCCCCGCGTCGTTGCAGTGGCGCCAGGCGGACGTCGACCTCTGGGCCGCGACCGCCGACGGCGAGCACGCCGGCGTGATCTCGCGCGAGCCCGACGGGCACCACGTCACCGACCGGTTGTCGCGCACGCTCGCGGTGACCCCCACCTGGGCCGAGGCCGCCGCTCTGCTGGCCGGCTCGCCCGCCCCCCACACGTCCGTCCGCGCGGTCCGCGCGCACGGACAGCACCGCCCGTGTCGCACGCGGCGCGGTTCGAGAGGCCACGTCCGTGGTCTCGGCACTCGAATGAGAGAAGACATCATGACCACCGGCACCGTGAAGTGGTTCAACGCTGAGAAGGGCTTCGGCTTCATCGCCCCCTCGGACGGCGGCCCGGACGTGTTCGCGCACTACTCCGCCATCGCCGAGACCGGCGGCTACCGCAGCCTGGACGAGAACCAGCAGGTCGAGTTCGACGTCACGCAGGGCCCGAAGGGCCCGCAGGCGGCGAACATCCGCCCGCTCTGATCTGACGCCGTCTCGGGCGCCCCACGGGCGCCCGGTCTGCTCACGCGCAGCCCGCCCCGAGGTCACCTCGGGGCGGGCTCCGTCGTTCCCGCCCCCGGTTCACGCAGCCCGTGCGCAGCCGTCGTGGGCGTGCGCAGCCGAGCGCGGGGACGACGAAGGCCGCCCCGCGCAGTGCGGGGCGGCCTTCGTGCGTGCGGGTCAGACCTGGCGGTAGCGCTGCACCATCGGGCAGTCGAACGGGTTGCGGGCCGCGAGGCCGACGTCGTTGAGGTACCGGACGACGATCCCGTAGGACTTCAGCAGCGTGGTCTCCGTGTACGGGACGCTGTGCTCGGTGCAGTGCTCGATGACGAGCTCCCGGGCGCGGGCCAGGTGCGGCCGCGGCATGCTCGGGAACAGGTGGTGCTCGATCTGGTAGTTCAGGCCGCCCATGAGCGTGCTCATCGGGGTGCCGCCGCTGATGTTGCGGGACGTGAGGACCTGCTTGGACAGGAAGTCCAGCCGGCTGTCCTCGGGGATGATCGCCATGCCCTTGTGGTTCGGCGCGAACGAGGCGCCCATGTAGACGCCGAACACCGCGAGCTGGACGCCGATGAACGCGAAGCCGAGACCCGGGCCCATGAACCACAGCACGAGCGCGACGTAGCCGGTCAGGCGGACCACCAGCAGCGCGAGCTCGAACGTGCGCGCCCGGGACCGCTCCTGCGTCAGCAGCGTGCGGAACGCCGTCACGTGCAGGTTGAGGCCCTCGAGCGTGAGCAGCGGGAAGAACGCCCAGCCCTGCACGCGCGTCAGCGCGGCGCCCAGGCGGCTCCGCTTCGCGGCGTCGGTGTGCAGGAACACGATCGTGTCCGGCGCGATGTCCGGGTCCTTGCCCACGCGGTTCGGGTTGGCGTGGTGCCGCGAGTGCTTGGTCATCCACCAGGAGTGGCTGATCCCGACGACGCCGTTGGCGAGGATCCGCCCGAGGCGGTCGTTGGCCGGGCCGGAGGCGAACACCTGGCGGTGCGACGCCTCGTGCGCGACGAACGCGAACTGGGTCAGCACCAGGCCGAGGGCCCCGGCGATCAGCAGCTGGAACCACGACTGGCCGAGTAGCACCGAGCCGGCCACGAGACCGGCCAGCGCCGCGCCGAGCGCGACCAGGAGACCGACGTAGAAGCCGGGCGTCTTCACGAGCAGGCCCTCGTCGCGGACCAGGCGGGACAGCTCCTGGTACGAGCCGGTCGAGGCGGCCTGGTTGGTGCGGGCGGGGGCGGTCGTCGTGGCAGTCACCAGAGGAGCTCCGGACGTGTCGTCGGTCGACTTCCCAGCCGTGGGCGTGAGCGCGGTGCTCGTCGTGCGGATGCGTTCCACGCTACGGGGGCGGACGCGGCACGTCAGTGGGGCTGTCCCCCCAACCCGGGTGATCGTGACCCGTCAGCGCGGCGTCCCGCCGTAGTGCGCCGCGAGCCGCGCGAAGCCCTCGTCCACGCTCACCGCCGGGGTCCAGCGCAGCTCCGCGCGGGTGGCGCGCTGGTCGAACCAGTGCGCCGTCGACAGCTGCTCGGCGAGGAACCGGGTCATCGGCGGCTCGTCGGTGCCGGGACGCAGCCGCCACACGGCCTCGACCAGCCCGCCCGCGGCCCGTGCCAGCCCGGCGGGGACCCGCCACGCCGGCGGGCGCACGCCCGCGGCACGGCAGATGCCGGTGAGCAGGTCGGCGACCGTGCGCGGCTCGCCGTTGGTGAGCACGTACGCCCGGCCGTGCACGTCGGGCGCCCGGTCGAGCGCAGCGACGATGCCGTCGGCGGCGTTGTCGACGTACACGGTGTCGATGAGCGCGGCGCCGTGGTCGAGCAGGGGCAGCCGGCCGCGGGCGGCGCGGTCCAGCACACGCTCGACGAGCTGGGTGTCCCCGGGGCCCCAGACCAGGTGCGGGCGCACGGCGACGACGCTCATCCCGTCCGGCCCCGCGTCGCGGTCGAGGGCCAGCAGCTCGGCCGCCGCCTTGGTGCGCGCGTAGTCGCCGCGGGCGCGCGCCGGGTCGGCGGGGGCCGCGCCGACGCCCACGAGGGAGGAGCCGGCGTGCGCGACGGAGGGGGAGGACACCTGGACGAAGCGGCGCACGCCGGCGCGCTCCGCGTGGTCGAGCAGCAGCGCGGTGCCGCCGACGTTGACGGCGTCGAACTCCTCGCGCGGGCCGGCGAGCGACACGCGGGCGGCCAGGTGCACGACCGCGTCGACGCCGTCGACCGCCGCGGACACCGCCGCGGGGTCGGTGAGCGTGCCGGCGACGTCCCGCGCCCCGTCGACCCCCGAGGGACGACGCTGCAGCGTGCGGACGTCGACCCCGCGCGCGACGAGCGTGCGCGCGACGGCACCGCCCAGCAGGCCGGACGCGCCCGTCACCAGGACGGTCACGGCCGCCCCACCCGCCCGCCGGCCAGCACGCGGGACGCCCAGGCGGCGAGGCGGGTGCGGTCGATCTTCGAGTTGTGCCGGACGTCGGTCGGCATGGGCGCGACCAGCACCGCGGCGAGCGGGACCGGGGACGCGGCGCGGGCGGCGGCGGCGAGGTCCTCGGGGGCGAGCCCGGCCCGCCGCGAGCCGCCGACCGGCTCCAGGACGGCCACCGCCTGCTGCACGCCGGCGGGGCCGACGCCGACGACGGCCGCGCGCCGGACGGCCGGCACGCGCTCGACGTGCTGCTCGGGCCCGACCGGCGCCAGGGGTCCCTCGGCGGTCACGAGCACGTGCGCGAGCCGGCCCTCGATCCACAGCCGGCCCTCGGCGTCCAGGTGGCCGACGTCGCCGGTGCGGTGCCAGCGGCCGGGCGGGGTGTCGCGCGCGGCCGCGCGGTCGGTCAGCCACAGGCGGTCGTAGCGCTGCTTGAGGTGCGGGGCGCGGACCAGCACCTCGCCGAGCACCCCGGGCGTCGTCCCCGGCTCGCCGGTGGCGGCCCCGTCGGCGTCGAGCGCGCTGATCAGCACCTCGCCCGGGCCGACCGGCCGCCCGACGCAGACCCCCGCGTCGGGCGCGGGCTCCGCGGCCCGGATGCCGTCCAGGTCGATGTCGGTGACGAGCAGGCACTCCGTCATCCCGTACGGGGTGTGCGCGCGGGCGGCGGGCATCAGCGCGGCCGCGGACCCGAGCAGCTCGGCGCTGATCGGGGCGCCGGTCGACAGGAACGTCGTCACCCGCCCGAGTGCGGCACGGTCGCCGTCGTCCAGCGCGTTCGCCGTGGCCACCACGTTGAGGATCGCCGCGGGGGACAGGAACACGATGCCCGCGTCGGAGGCGGTGACGGCGTCGGCGACGGCGCGCGCGGTGAGGGTCCGCGGCGACGAGACGTCCATGTCGGGGGTCACGGAGCGGGTGCCGAGCGCGGGCCCGAGCAGCGCGAACGGTGCGAAGCCGGTGACCAGGCCGCTGTCCGGCCGGACGTCGAAGTGCGCGCCGAGGACGTCACGCAGCGCCGACAGCTGGGCGTGCGTGTAGACGACGCCCTTGGCGGGGCCGGTCGACCCCGAGGTGAACAGCACGGCGGCCTCGTCGGCGGGGCCGGGCTCGGGCGGCAGCACCTCGTCGCGGCCCAGGTCGGCCACGTCGACGAGCTGGTACGCCACGTCGAGCGCCCGGCGCTCCGTCGGCGTCAGCGGGTCGGTCGCGATCCGCAGGCCGGGCCAGCCGAGCGCCCGCGCGGCGGCCAGGGCCTTCGTCTGCCCGACCAGGTAGTCCGGCTGCGCACCCCGCTGCGCCCGGGTCAGCCCGCGCACGCCGAGACCCGCGTCCGCGACGACCACGACGGCACCGATCCGCAGGCAGGCGTAGACGAGCGCGGTCAGCGTCGGTCCGGGCTGCACCAGCAGGGAGACGCGGTCGCCGCGGCGGACGCCCAGCGCGTGCAGGCCCGCCGCGATCCGGCGCACCTGCCGCGCCAGCAGCCGCCAGGAGACGGTGCGGGAGCCGCCGCCGGGGCGGCCCATCTCGAGCACGGCGGCGGTGTCGTCGTCCGCCCGGGCGTCGAGCCGGGACCAGAGCGGGGTGAACGGGGCGTCGTCCGGCGCCTCGTCCTCGGCCACCGCACCCGGTGCCACCTGCTCCGTCAGCCAGCCGAGCAGCGCCGGCGCCCAGTCCGCGTCCTCGGCGACCAGGTGCCCGGCGCCCTCGTAGCGGTGCACGCGCGCGTGCGGCATCCGGTCGACGAGGTCGTCGAGGTAGCGGTCCTGGAACACCGGGTCGCGCGGGCCCCAGAGCAGCAGCGCGGGCACCTCGAGGGCGGCGACCCCGGTGGCGACGCGGTCGAGCTCCGGGTGGCTCGGGTGCGTGGCGTCGGCGGGGATGTCGGCCACGAACGCCTCGATGCCGTCGCGGTCGGCGGCGTGCCGGTAGGGCGCCCGGTAGGCGTCGGCGACGTCGCGCGGCAGCCGCGGGTGGGCGATCGCGAGCGTGGTCTCGAGGAACGCCGGGGTCGTCCGCGTCGCGACGCGGAGCACGGGGCCCGCGCCCGCAGCCCGCAGCGGGGCCGGGATCGGCACGTCGACGGGGTGCGCGACGGCGGTGTTCAGCAGCGCGAGCCCGGCCAGCTGGCCGGGGTGGTCGACCGCCCAGCCGCTGACCACCACGCCGCCCCAGTCGTGCCCGAGGGCGACCACCGGACCGGTGAGGCCGAGGGCGTCCGTGAACGCGCCGAGGTCGCGCACCCGGTCCGCCAGGCCGCGGCGCCGGCCGGTCCGGGCGGAGAAGCCCATCTCCAGCTGGTCGACGGCGACGACGCGCCAGACCGGCCCGCCGGCCGCGGCCGCCTCCAGGCTCGCGGTCAGGAGCGAGCGCCACAGGTAGGACCACGTCGGGTTGCCGTGCACGGCCAGCACGGTGCCGGCCGGCGTCAGCCCGCGGGCGGCGAGCTCGGGGCCGGTGTCCAGGTAGTGCCAGGCCGGGAGGTCGTCGCCGACCCCGGTCGACGGGACGGCCAGCACGTGGCTGAGCCGCGGGTCGAGCCCGGGCAGCCCGGCGGGGGCGTGCGAGGCGGGCCGGGGAGCGGGGGTCGTGCGGGTCGTCGACGGGCCAGTCACCAGGCGAGCTCCAGCATCGCGGTGTTGATGCCGGAGCCCACGCCCATCAGCAGCACGCGGTCGCCGCTGCGCAGCGAGTCCTGCTCCTCGACCAGCGTGATCGGCACGGACGCCGGCCCGACGTTGCCGAGGTGCGGGTACGTCGTCGGCACGCGCTTGCGGTCCAGGCCCACCGCCTTGACGATCGCGTCGGTGTGCACGCGGGACACCTGGTGCGTGATGTACCGGTTCATCGCCGACCAGTCCCACTCCGAGGCGGCCTCGCGCCAGGCGTCGACGACCAGGTCCAGCCCGCCCTCGAGCAGCGCCCGGGCGTCGGTGAACATGCCGTCGGCGCTGCCCACGCACAGGTCGTGGAACTGGGTCGCGGCGCGCGTCACGCCGCCGAGCACCCGGTGCCCGCCGGGGTTCTCGTCCGTGCGACCGAGCACGGCGGCGGCCGCCCCGGAGCCGAGGGTCAGGGTGGCGAACTCCTGCAGGAAGTCCTCGCGGCCGATCTCCGCACCCAGCAGGCGGTCGATGGTCGCGGTCTGGATGTCGTCGGCGTCCTCGCCGTTGACCACGACGGCGTACCGGATCTGGCCCGACTCGATCATCCCGGCCGCCAGCGTCATGCCGTTGATGAACCCGAGGCACGCGTTGGCGACGTCGAAGTTCACCGCCGAGCTCGGCAGCCCCAGCCCGTGGTGCAGCCGCACGGCCACCGAGGGCTCCAGGTGCTTCCGCGTCACCGAGGTGTTGATGAGGAGGCCCACCGCGCTGGGGTTGACGCCCGCCTCGCACAGCGCCTGCTCGCCCGCGGCGACGGTCGCGGCGTGCACGTCCTCGCCCTCGGCCCAGTTGCGCCGCTCCTCGACGCCCGCCACCCGCTGCAGGACCGTGCGCGGCAGGCGCAGCCGGCGCAGCGCGGACCCGAGGCGCTCCTGGATCTCGGCGGAGGTCGTGATCCGGCTGGGGAGCCGGCTCGCGACCGACAGCAGCGAGACGTTCCCGAACCGGGTGGTGGCGTTACCGGACACTCAAGCTCCAAAAGCGGACGACGTCGTGGGCGGTGCGTGCCGCCCGAGGACGCCAGCATGGTGCACGAGGCCGCGTCGCGCCCCACGAAGGCGGGCCGGGGCCTGCGGACGTGCAGCGTGCGGCGGGCGGGTGCGAGCCGAGCGTCCGACGGCGGGCACCGTCCACTGCAACGCCCGGGACCCCCGCCGAGTTCCGGGCGCGCGGCGTGGCGTCGGCCACGGCGTGCTACGAAGGGCGCATGGAGCCTCGACTCAGCCTGGTCACGCTGGGAGTGACCGACCTCGCGCGGGCGCGCGCCTTCTACGAGGCGCTCGGGTGGCCGCCGGCCGAGCAGCCGGACGACGAGGTGTGCTTCTTCCAGCTGGGCGGGACCGCCTTCGCGCTGTGGACGCGGCTCGGCGGGCACGGGGGTCCGGGCGTGGAGCTGGCGCACAACGTCCGCCGGCCCGAGGAGGTGGCGCCGGTGCTCGACGCGGCCGTGGCCGCCGGCGGGACGCTCGTGCGCCCCGCCGAGCGCGCGTCCTGGGGCGGCACGTCGGGGGCGTTCGCCGACCCCGACGGCTACGTGTGGGAGGTCGCGCACAACCCGGCGTGGGCGATCGCCGACGACGGCACGGTGCGCATCGCCGGCGACGCGTGACGTCGTACCGGGTGACCGTCGTCGTCGGGCTGCTGCGGGCGCGGGTCGACCCCGCCGACGTGCTGCCCGCGGCGGCGGAGGCGGCGCGGGCGACGGTCACCCGCCGCGGCGGCGCGCGCTGGGTCGAGCTCGGCGCCGGTGCCCGCGGCCCCTCGCGCTGACCTGCGGCGGCGTCGTAGCGTGGCGACCGTGCCCGACGTCATCGTGTCCGCCGCCGCCCTCGCCCGTGAGCTCGAGGGACCCCGCCCGCCCCGCCTGCTCGACGTCCGGTGGGCGCTCGGCGGCCCGCCCGGCGTCGAGGGCTACCGGGCCGGCCACCTGCCCGGCGCCGTCTACGTCGACCTGGACGCCGAGCTCGCCGCGGCGCCGAGCGCCGTGGGCGGCCGGCACCCGCTGCCCGACGTCGCCGACCTGCAGTCCGCCGCGCGTCGCTGGGGTCTGCGCGCCGGCGAGCCCGTGGTGGTCTACGACGACTCGGGCGCGATGTCCGCGTCCCGCGCGTGGTGGCTGCTGCTGTGGGCGGGCGTCGCCGACGTGCGGATCCTCGACGGCGGGCTCGCCGCGTGGACCGCGGCGGGCGGCGCCCTCGAGTCCGGCACCGCCGAGGTCGCGCCGGGCGACGTCGAGCTGTCCGGCGGGCACCTGCCGACCGTCGACGCCGACGGCGCGGCGCAGTGGGCCGACGAGGGCGTGCTGCTCGACGCCCGCGCGGCCGAGCGGTTCCGCGGCGAGGTCGAGCCCGTCGACCCGCGCGCCGGGCACATCCCGGGGTCGGTCAGCGCCCCGACCACGGACAACCTCGACGCCGACGGCCGGTTCCGGCCCGTCGACGACCTCACCGCGCGGTTCGCCGCCCTCGGGGTCGCCGAGGGCGGCGACGTCGCCGTCTACTGCGGGTCCGGCGTCACGGCCGCCCACCAGGCCGCGGCGCTGATGATGGCCGGCCGCACCCCGGTGCTGTACCCCGGCTCCTGGTCCCAGTGGTCCAGCGACCCGGAGCGCCCGGTCGCGACCGGGGACTGAGCCCGCGGCGGCGGGGGGTCAGCGCCCCGCGCGGCCACCGGCGGAGGCCGCGCCGAGCCAGGTGTGCGGGTTGCGGTCCCAGCACCAGCCGAGCTTCGGGCGGCGCTCGCTGATCCACACGGCCGGCACGCGCTGGTTCCCGGCGCGCGACCCCATCAGCGAGAAGCACCGGTTCGGTCGCAGCATGTCCGGCCGCACGGCGACCAGCGCCAGCCCCTCCGCGATGGTCAGCGGCGTCCGCCCGCGCTCGCGGACCGTCGCCAGCGCCTGCTCCGGCCGGACGTCGCAGAACTCGGAGCCGGTGTCGACGTCGAGCAGCAGGTACGGGGCCGCCGGCTCGGTCACGTCGGGCAGCGGGCGGTACCCCGCCATCTCGTCGTCGTCGATCACGCTCACGCCCGGGCGCGGGCCGCGGCGCATCGCGGGGACGGCGGCGTTGGCGTGGGCGGTGCCGCCGGCCAGCACGAGGACGAACGGCACGTGGTCGTCCGGCGCGACGGCCGACGGGCCGGGCGTGGCCAGCGCCGCGCGCAGCGGGTCGACGGCCGCACGGAGCCGGTCCGCGGACGAGCCGTGCAGGTCGAGCAGGCCCAGGTCGGCGTACGCCCGCACCTGCCGGTCCAGCTCGGCGTCGGCGTCGGCCCGCGGGTCGAACGGTGCAGCGGCGCGGTCCGCGGCGGCCACGGTGGGCCAGGCGGGGTCGGCGGTGACGACGGGGACGGGCATCGGCGCTCCTCGGGTCGGCGGGAAGCGGTGGAACGCCCGGCGGTCCCCGGGAGTTCCCGCTCAGTCCTCCGGGCCCTCGCTCGCCTCGGCCTTCGGACGGTCCCGGTCCTTGCTCGGCTGCACGCGCTTGGGCTCACCGGGCATCTTCGGGTACTCCGGCGGGTAGGGCAGGTCGCCCAGGTCGTGGTCCCGCTCGTCCCGCGCCGCCAGCTCGAGCAGGCCCTCGAGCGACCCCGGCCGCACCGCGTCCGTCCCCGGAGCCGGCGACGCCCGGGAGACCAGCGGCGCGAACAGGTCGCCCACCTCGGCGAACCGGGCGGGCATCGTCGTCACGTCGAAGTCGTCGGGGTGCACGTCCGGCACCTCCTCCCACCGCAGCGGCGCGGAGACGGTGGCGCGGCGGTTCGGGCGCACCGAGTACGCCGAGGCGATGGTGCGGTCGCGCGCCATCTGGTTGTAGTCGACGAAGATCGCCTCGCCGCGCTCCTCCTTCCACCACTTGGTGGTGACCTGCCCGGGCAGCCGCCGCTCGAGCTCGCGGCCCACCGCGATCGTCGCGCGGCGGCACTGCGTGAAGGACCAGCGCGGCTCGATCGGCACGAAGATGTGGATGCCGCGCCCGCCCGACGTCTTCGGGAACCCGGTCAGCCCGTGCTCGGCGAGCACCTCCCGCACGTGCGGGGCGACCCGGGCGGCGTCGTCGAAGTTCGTGCCGGGCTGCGGGTCGAGGTCGATGCGCAGCTGGTCGGGCGCCTCGACGTCGTCGCGGGTGACCGGCCACGGGTGGAACGTCAGCGTCCCGAGGTTGGCGGCCCACGCGACCACGGCGAGCTCGGTCGGCGTCACCTCGTCCGCCGTCCGGCCGCTGGGGAAGGTGATCGTCGTCGACTCGACGTAGTCGGGGGCGCCCTGCGGCACGCGCTTCTGGAAGAACGCGTCGCCCTTGTTGTCCACGCGCGTCGAGAGCTTCGCGCCCTCGAACCAGCCGCGCGGCCAGCGCTCCAGCGTCGTCGGCCGGTCGCGCAGAGCGCCGAGGATGCCGTCGCCGACGCTCAGGAAGTACTCCACGACCTGCAGCTTCGTGATGCCGCGGTCCGGGAAGCAGACCCTGTCGGGGCTGGAGACCCGGACGGTGCGGCCGCGCACGTCGATCTCCTCCGCGGGCACCTTCGACGGGCTCATGGCCTCACGCTAGAGGTCCCGGGTGCCCGGCGCGACCCTCCGGCGCAGGTCAGGCGGCCGGCGCGTCCCCGCCCGAGGCGAGCGCCGCGTCCAGGTCGGTGAGGATCCGGCGGCACTCCGCGACGTCCCACGGGGTGCCGGCGATCTCGAACTCGAACAGCACCGGCCGGTGCGACCGCGCCGCGACGTCCCGGGCGGCGTGCTGGTAGTACCGGCCGAAGTTCCGGTTGCCGCTGCCCATCACCCCGACCATCCGCCGGCGGTTCACCGGCGACCGCAGGAAGCGCCGGACGGCCTCGGGGATCGTGTCGTTCTGCTCGTTCCCGGTCTTGTACGACGGGGTCAGCAGCACCCACGGCCCGTCGGCCTCGGCCAGCCGGTGCTCGCGCTCGGCCAGGTTGTACGCGGGCCGGTCGAGCCGCTCCGCGAACGACCGCACCAGCCCGGAGGCGGACGAGTAGTAGTACACCGGGGTCTGCCGCACGCTCACCCTCCCGACCCAACTAGCCGAACCCGCCCTCCCGCGGGGACCAAGGTCCCCGCCCGCCCTGCCCCCGCGCCCCCGCGCCCCGCCCCCCGCGCCCCCGCCCGCCCTGCCGCCTGCACCGTCGAGACTGCGCCGGGTGCGGGGTTCGCGGGTCCGGAACCCCGCAAGAGCCTGCAGCCTCGGCGGGGGTGCGGGCGGGAAAAGCGGACGGCCGGGTCGCCCCCCGGGAGGGAGGGGCGGCCCGGCCGTGGTCGTGCTGGGTCAGAGCTGGTCGCCCGTGCCGCTCGTCGACGGGGCGTCGGCGTCCGACTTCGGGCCCGCGTCGCCGGCGGCGGCCGCGATGGACTCGCGAGCCGCGGCGACGACGGCGTCCGCCGTGAGGCCGAACTCCTCGTAGAGCGTCTCGTACGCCGCGGAGGCGCCGTAGTGCTCGAGCGAGACGGCGCGGCCGGCGTCGCCGAGGATCTTCCACCAGGAGAGCGCGATGCCGGCCTCGACGGACACGCGGGCGCGCACGGCGGTCGGGAGCACCGACTCGCGGTACGCCTCGTCCTGCTCGGCGAACCACTCCAGCGACGGCGCGGACACCACGCGGGTGGGGACGCCGGCGGCCTCGAGCTGCTCGCGGGCGGCGACCGCCAGCTGCACCTCGGAGCCGGTGCCGATGAGGATGACCTCCGGCGTGCCGGTGGACGCCTCGAGCAGCACGTACGCACCGCGGGCGACGCCGTCGGCGGACGCGAAGCCCTCCTCGCCGCGCGGGAACGTCGGGACGTTCTGGCGCGTGAGGATCAGGGCGGCGGGGCCGTCCGTGCGCTCGAGGATCGCCTTCCACGCCTGCGCGGTCTCGTTGGCGTCGGCCGGGCGGACCACGGCGAGGCCGGGGATCGCGCGGACGGCGGTGAGGTGCTCGACCGGCTGGTGCGTCGGGCCGTCCTCGCCGAGGCCGATGGAGTCGTGCGTCCACACGTAGATGGCCGGCACGCCCATGAGCGAGGCGAGGCGGACCGAGCCGCGCATGTAGTCGGAGAACGTGAAGAACGTGCCGCCGTACGCGCGGGTCAGGCCGTGCAGCGTGATGCCCGACAGGATCGCGCCCATGCCGTGCTCGCGGATGCCGAAGTGCAGCGTGCGGCCGTACTCGTTGCCCGCGAACTCGTGGGTGGAGCGCTCGGCCGGGATGAAGGACGGCTCGCCCTTCATCGTGGTGTTGTTCGAGCCGGCGAGGTCGGCGGAGCCGCCCCACAGCTCGGGCAGCACCGGCGCGAGGGCGTTGAGCACCTCGCCGGAGGCGGCACGGGTGGCGACGGCCTTGCCGGCGGGGAACGTCGGCAGCGCGTCGGCCCAGCCGGCCGGGAGCTTGCCCGACTGCAGGCGCTCGAGCAGCTCGGCGCGCTCCGGGTTGGCCTCGCGCCAGGCGTCGAAGCCCTTGGCCCACTCGGCCTTGGCGGCGGCACCGCGCTCGAGGGCCTTGCGCGTGTGCGCGATGACCTCGGGGTCGACGTCGAAGGACTTCTCCGGGTCGAAGCCCAGGGTCTCCTTCAGCCCGCGGACCTCGTCGGTGCCGAGCTTGGAGCCGTGCGAGCCGTGGGTGTTCTGCTTGGTCGGCGACGGCCAGGCGATGATCGTCCGCAGGCCGATGAACGACGGGCGGTCGGTGACGGCCTTGGCGGCCTCGATCGCGGCGTGCAGCGCGTCCACGTTCTCCGTGTACTCGCCGCCCTCGGTCCAGTCGACGAACTGGACGTGCCAGCCGTAGGCCTCGTAGCGCTTGACGACGTCCTCGGTGAACGCGATCTCGGTGTCGCCCTCGATCGAGATGTGGTTGTCGTCCCAGATCGCGATGAGGTTGCCGAGCTTCTGCGTGCCCGCGATGGACGAGGCCTCGGAGGAGACGCCCTCCTGCAGGTCGCCGTCGGAGCAGATCGTGTAGACGAAGTGGTCGAACGGGCTGGTGCCCGGGGCCGCCTCGGGGTCGAGCAGGCCGCGCTCGCGGCGGGCCGCCATCGCGAAGCCCACGGCCGAGGAGATGCCCTGGCCGAGCGGGCCGGTGGTGATCTCGACGCCCTTGGTGTGCTTGTACTCCGGGTGGCCGGGGGTCTTGGAGCCCCAGGTCCGGAGCGCCTCGATGTCCTCGAGCTCCAGGCCGAAGCCGGCCAGGTAGAGCTGGATGTACTGGGTCAGCGAGGAGTGGCCCGCCGACAGGATGAAGCGGTCGCGGCCCAGCCAGTGCGGGTCCGCCGGGTCGTGCCGCAGCACGTTCTGGTAGAGCAGGTACGCGGCCGGGGCCAGGCTGATCGCCGTGCCGGGGTGGCCGTTGCCGACCTTCTCGACCGCGTCCGCGGCCAGGACACGGACCGTGTCGACAGCCTTGACGTCGAGCTCGGTCCAGCCGACCTGCTGGGCCACAGGAGCCTTCGCGTTCACCGCACCTCATTTCCGCCCGGACCTCGGCGGCCCGGATCATCGGGGGTTCTGCCCGCCCGGTCGCAGGGCGGCCGCGGGCACTGCCACCGAGCCTAGACTCCCGCGCGCGTCCTGCAGGACAGAGGGCCCTGGCGTCCGTCGCGCGGAACGGGTAACCGACAGGCGGACAACCGTCTCGGGCGTCGGACGGTTGACCTAGGCTTGACCGGTGACCGACCCCCAGCACTCGCGCGAGGCCCGCCGCGGTCTCGCGCGCCACGAGGTCCCCGACCCGTTGCGCAACGACGTCCGGATGCTCGGCGAGTTCCTCGGCCGAGTCATCCGCGAGTCCGGCGGCGACGACCTGTTCGACGACGTCGAGCGGGTCCGCGCCCTCACGATCCGCGCCCACGACGACCAGGACCTGGCCGCCCTGACCGAGGCGGAGGAGCTCGTCTCCTCCTTCACGGTCGAGCGGGCGCAGCAGGTCGCGCGGGCGTTCACCTGCTACTTCCACCTCGCGAACCTGGCGGAGGAGCACCACCGCGTGCGGGTGCTCCGCGCCCGCGAGGCGGAGCTGCCCGCCGGTGAGCTGATGCAGGACGACTCGCTGCCCGCGGCGATCGACGCCCTCGCCCACGAGGTCGGGCGGGACGAGGCGCTGCGCCGGCTGCAGGCGATGGAGTTCCGGCCCGTCCTGACGGCGCACCCGACCGAGGCCCGCCGCCGGTCCGTGTCCCGGGCGATCCGGCGCATCTCCGACCTGCTGTCCGAGCGCGACGCGCTGGCCGCGGGCGGGACCTCCCGCGCGGAGAACGACCGCCGCGTGCTGGAGGAGATCGACACCCTGTGGCGGACGTCCCCGCTGCGCGCGCAGAAGCCCACGGTGCTGGACGAGGTCCGCACCGTGATGAACGTCTTCGACACCACGCTGTTCGAGACGTTCCCGACCGTGTACCGCCGGCTGGACGACTGGCTCTCCGCCGAGGGCGCCGGGCGCCAGGAGCCGCTGGTGCGCCCGTTCGTGCGGCTCGGCTCCTGGATCGGCGGCGACCGCGACGGCAACCCGAACGTCACCGCCGAGGTGACGCGGGCCGCCGCCGCGCTGGCCAGCGAGCACGTGCTGACGGCGCTCGAGGAGTCCGCGCGGAAGATCTCCGCGAAGCTCACCCTGGACGACTCGGGCACCCCGGCGTCCGCGGAGCTGACCGCCCTGTGGCAGCAGCAGCGCGACCTGTCGGAGGACGCCGCCGCGAAGGCCGCGAACGAGGTCCGGCACCAGCCGCACCGCCGGGCGCTGCGGATGGTCGCCGAGCGGATCGCGGCCACCCGCCGCCGGGACGCGGACCTGTCGTACGCCGGCCCCGAGGAGCTGCTGGCCGAGCTCGACGTCGTGCAGCAGTCGCTCGTCGCGGCCGGTGCGACGCGTGCCGGGTACGGGGACCTGCAGCGGCTGATCTGGCAGGTGCAGACCTTCGGGTTCCACCTGGCCGAGCTCGAGGTGCGCCAGCACTCGCAGGTGCACGCCGCCGCGCTCGCCGACCTCGAGGCCCACGGCATCGACGGCGAGCTCGAGCCGCGCACGGTCGAGGTCGTCGACACCTACCGCGCGATCGGCGCGGTGCAGCGCCGCTACGGCGTGGCCGCGGCGCGCCGGTACATCGTCTCCTTCACGCAGGCGCCCGAGCACCTGGCCACGGTCTACCGGCTGGCGGAGATCGTGTTCCCCGACCCGGCGACCCGGCCCGTGATCGACGCCGTCCCGCTGTTCGAGACCTTCGCCGACCTGGAGGCGAGCGTCGACATCCTCGAGGAGATGCTCACGCTCCCCGCGGTGCAGGCGCGGCTGGCCGAGAACGGCCGGCACGTCGAGGTCATGCTCGGCTACTCGGACTCGTCCAAGGACGTCGGCCCGGTGGCCGCGACGCTCGCGCTGGACGTCGCGCAGAGCCGGATCGCGCAGTGGGGCCAGAAGCACGACCTGCGCCTCACGCTGTTCCACGGTCGCGGCGGCGCGCTCGGCCGTGGGGGCGGCCCCGCGAACCGGGCGGTGCTGGCCCAGCCCCCGGGCTCGGTGGACGGCAGGTTCAAGCTCACCGAGCAGGGCGAGGTCATCTTCGCCCGGTACGGCAACCCGATCATCGGGGCGCGGCACATCGAGCAGGTGGCCGCCGCGACCCTGCTGGCCGGGGCGCCGTCGACGGAGCGTCGCAACGCCGACGCCACGGAGCGGTTCGCCGCGCTGGCCGCGCAGCTGGACTCGACGTCGCGCACCCGGTTCTACGAGCTGGTGCGCGCCGAGGGCTTCCCGCAGTGGTTCGCCCAGGTGACGCCGCTGGAGGAGATCGGGCTGCTGCCGATCGGCTCGCGTCCCGCCCGCCGCGGCCTGTCCGTCGAGTCGCTGGACGACCTCCGGGCGATCCCGTGGGTGTTCTCGTGGTCGCAGGCCCGGACCAACCTCGCGGGCTGGTTCGGTCTCGGCACCGCGCTGGAGTCCGTGGGCGACCTCGCCGAGCTGCAGGCCGCGTACGCCGGCTGGCCGCTGTTCAGCACGATGATCGACAACGTCGAGATGTCGCTGGCCAAGACGGACGAGCGCCTCGCGGAGCGGTACCTGGCGCTGGGCGACCGCGACGACCTCGCCGCGCTGGTGCTCGAGGAGATGGCGCTCACCCGGCGCTGGGTGCTGGCGATCACCGGCTCGGAGAGCATCCTGTCCCGCCGCCGGATCCTCGGCCGCGCGGTGCAGCTGCGCAGCCCCTACGTGGACGCGCTGTCGCTGCTGCAGATCCGGGCGCTGCGCGCGCTGCGGACCGGCGAGTCGCCCGACGGCGTCGAGGACGACAAGCGGCTGCTGCTGCTCACCGTCAACGGCGTCGCCGCCGGACTCCAGAACACCGGCTGAGCCCAGGCGCACGCGAACGGCCCGGCACCCCTCGGGGTGCCGGGCCGTCCACGTGTCCCGCGGGACGCCGCCTGGTGGAGAGTCCTGCCCGGACACGCCGCGCGTGTCGGGCAGGACTCTCCACCTGGCGCTGGCGTCAGCCCCAGAGGCGCTTGGTGGCGATCTCCGCGCCCTGGACCAGGGTCTCGAGCTTGGCCCACGCGATCTGCTGGTGGATCCGCCCGCCGAGGCCGCAGTCGGTCGCGGCGACGACGTTCTCCCGGCCGACCAGCCGCGCGAACCGCTCGATGCGGTCGGCGACCAGCTCGGGGTGCTCGACGACGTTGGTCGCGTGGCTGACGACGCCCGGCAGGATCAGCCGGCCCTCGGGCAGGGCGACGTCCTCCCAGACGCGCCACTCGTGCTCGTGGCGCACGTTGGCGGCCTCGAACGAGTACGCGCCGGCGTTGACCTTGAGCATCGTGCGGACGATGTCCGCCATCGGCAGGTCGGTGGTGTGCGGGCCGTGCCACGAGCCCCAGCACAGGTGGTACCGGATCTGGTCCTCGGGCAGGCCGCGCAGCGCGTGGTTCAGCGCCTCGACACGCAGCTCCGTGAACTTCACGTAGTCCTCGACGGACGGCTCGGGAGTGATCTGGTCCCAGTTCTCGGCCATCGACGGGTCGTCGATCTGCAGCACCAGGCCGGCCTCGATGATGGCGACGTACTCCTCGCGCATCGCGTCGGCGAGCGCCCAGACGTACTCCTCGTCGGTGCCGTAGAACTCGTTGTCCATCCGGGCCGCGCTGCCCGGGGCGATCGAGGTGATGAAGCCCTCGCGCGCGCCGGTCGCGTCGAGCGCGGCGCGCAGGTTCGCCGCGTCCTGGGCCACGGCCTCCTGGCCGGTGTACGTCACCGGGGCGACGGCCGTCGGGAACGGCTTCGGGTCGCCGCCGTGGAACACGCCGCTGGTCGGGTCGGCGTAGGCCTCCTCGAAGGCCGCGCGGTCGCGGCGGCGGCCGAAGCCGGTGACCCGGACGTCGCCGGGGCCGGACTGCACGTCCTTGAAGATCCAGCTCGCGCCGTCGCGCAGCTCCAGGCCGCCGAGGCGCTGGAACGAGTACGACCACCAGGCGCCGTAGTCGATGGCGCTGCTCATGGCCTTGCCGAACTCGCCGTCGCCCGGCACGTCGATCCCGAGGTCGACCTGGCGCCGGACGAGGCCGGTGACCGCGTCGGCGAGCAGCTCGGCGTACCCGGTGGCGTCCTCGCCGGCCTCGCGGGCGGCGTTGGCCGCGATCAGCTCGGGCGTCCGCGGCAGGCTGCCGGCGTGGCTGGTCAGGATGTGGTCGGTGCTGCGGATCATCGGGTCTCCCGGATCGGGGCTGAGGTGCGCCGTCCATCGTGGCACAGCGGTACCGGGGAGCCCGGGGCGTCCCACGCGGCGGTCGTGCGCGTCCTCGGCGCGGCGGTGCAGCGCCCGCGGAGCCGGGTCAGCCGAGCCGGCTGCGCAGCGCGGCGGGCAGCGTCGGGTGCGCGAGGTCGCGCAGCACGTGCTGCAGGATCCGGTTGAACGCCACGGGCGCGTGGCTGTTCACGTCGTGCCCGGCGTTCGGCACGACCCACTGCCGCGCGCCGGGATGGGCGTCGAGGTAGCGGCGGGCACCGAACCGCAGGGGGTCGCGCGCGCCGTTGACCAGCCACACGGGCAGCCCCAGGCGGCGCAGGTCCTGCACCGGCGTGTAGCCGTGCAGCGCGGCGAGCATGTCCGTGACGACGTGCCACGTGCCGCCGCCCAGGCCGAGGGCGGCGACGACCCGGCGCGACGCGCGGCGGTACGCGTGCAGCGGCTTGCCCTTGAGGTCGGTCGAGCAGCCGGCGAGCACGACGCCGGCCAGGCGGTGCTCGTTGCGCGCGGCGTAGGCGAGCGACATGTACCCGCCGAGGGACAGCCCGACCAGCAGCGGGGGAGCGGGGCAGGCGCGCACGGCGTCGTCGATGGCCGCGAGGCCGCCGGCGAAGGTCAGCCGCTCGTCGGCCCGGGTGCCGTGCCCGGGCAGGTCGATGGCGACGGTGGTGTGGCCGCCCTCGGTCAGGGCGCGTACCTGCTCGTCCCAGATCTTCGACGAGGTGCGGGTGCCGTGCACGAGGACGATCGGGTGCGGGTGCGAGGAGTCGGACATGCGCCCTTCAGGGGAGGGGGCGCGGCCTGGGGCGGGCCGGCGGGGAGCGCCGCGGCGGTGACCGGACCGCGGCTGTCTGCCCTCGAGGATAGGTGGGGAACCTGGGCCGCGCCTGGGTACGGCGCGGTTCACCCGGGTGGTCGGGGAGCCGTCCTGGTCACGGCTGGTATGACGTCCGTCACACCCCGATGAGGCCCCGTCGGTGCGCGATCGCGACCGCCTCGGCCCGCCCGCCGGCGCCCGCCTTGTCCAGCACCCGCGACACGTGCACGGACACCGTCTTGCCGCTGATGAACAGGCGCTCGCCGATCTGCCGGTTGCTGAGTCCCTCGGCGACGAGGGACAGCACCTCGGCCTCCCGGCCGGTCAGGACGTCCGTGCCGGAGACGGCGACGCCCGGCGCCTCCAGCCGCCCACGGCGCGCGAGGTCCGCGACCGCCGTGGCGAGCGGGACGGCGCCGATCTCGCGCGCGACGGCGAGCGCGACGCCCGCCTGCTCGCGGGCGGCGTCCCGGTCACCCGCGCCCAGCAGCGCCTCGGCCCAGCGCCAGCGGGCGCGCGCGAGCTCGTACCGGTAGCCGTAGTCGAGGCTCGGTGACGGCGCGCTCCCAGGCGTCGGGGTCGGCGACACCGGTCAGCCGGGCGTGCTCGGCGTGCGCGCGGGCGAGCCAGGCGCGCCCCTCCGGCCCCAGCCGCCCGCCACGTGGCCGTCCCCGGTCCGCGGTGACGACCGCGCGGTTCAGCAGGCGCGCTCCGGTGTCGAGCCGGGGCGCCGGGTCGCGGCCGGCGAGCCGGTCCGCCGCGGCCTGGTCGGCGAGAGCGGCGATCCCCAGGGCGGACAGCCAGATGCCGCCGAGGAAGTAGTCCGACCAGACGCGGCTGATCTCGTCGATCAGGCGTGCGCCAGCGCGACGGCCTCGTCGAGCCGGCCGGCCGTGGTGAGGGCGTCGACGGCGCAGCCCCCGGCGATGAGCGTGATCATCGTGTCCCCGTGCTGACCGTGCAGCAGCGCGAGGCCGCGGTCCACGGCGTCGGCGTCCCCGCGGGCCACGGCTGCGTACATCTGCACCCCGTCGACCGCCGACGCCGCGCGCGGCGGACCCGGGTCGGCGGAGGGCGCGGGCGGGGTCAGGTCGCCGCGGGCGTACCGGACGATCTCGGCGAACAGCCGCAGGCTCGACGCCGTACGCGCTCCAGGTCAGGCCGGATCGCGCCGCGAGCTCGAGGCCCGCGGCCGTGGTGGCGGCCGCGTCGTCGAGCCGGCCCGCGTAGTACCGGTTCGCGGCCAGGTTGTAGGTGCAGCGCAGGCTCGGTCGTGACGTCGCCCGCGTCCCGGGCCCGGTGGAGGGCCACCGTCAGCAGGTCCGCGGCACGGTCGCGGTCGTCGACGACGAGCACCGCGAGCGAGATCAGCGCGTCGGCCTCGGCGTCCACCGCCCCCGCGGCGCGGGCCGTCCACGGCGGCGGCGGCGGACAGCTCGGCCTGGTCGTCCAGGTCCGAGTTGAGGGCGGCGCGGGCGTGCGTGGCCAGCGCCCAGGCGCGGTCGGCGTCGGGCGCACCGTGAGGGTCCGCGAGGTCGGCGAGCGCCGTGAGGGCGCGGTCGGTCTCGAGCAGCGCCTCCTCCACGCGCTCGGCGCCGAGCAGGTGCCGGGCCAGCGTGGTGCGCAGGGTGGCGACCCGGCGCGGGGCGGCGTCGTCGGCACCCGCGTCCACGACCGCGACGGCCTCCCGCGCCATGGCGACGGCCCGGTCGCCCAGCCCGGCCCGGCCCCCGGCCGCCGCCGCGGCGAGCAGCACGTCGACCCGCTCCTCGCCCAGGTCCTCGGCCGCGGAGGGCACGCCCGGCCACAGCCGCAGCACGGTCTCCAGGTGCCGGAGCTCCTCCGCGGGGGCCAGCACCCGTCCCGCCTCCCGCGCCGCGTCCCGCGAGGCGAGCAGCGCGAGCCGGTTGTCGTGCGAGAGCAGCGCGTGGTGCGCCCGCTCGGCCGACGTCGCCAGCGAGGGGTCGGCCGCGGCGGCGAGCAGGTAGTCGCGGTGCAGGGAGACCTGCTCGCCGGGCAGCAGGTCGGCGTACACGGCCTCGGCGAGCAGCGCGTGCCGGAACGCGATCCGCCCGTCCTCCCCGACCAGCACGTGGTGCGCGACGGCGTCCCGCAGCGCGGCGTCGAACGCGGCGTGCCGCGCCGGGTCGCCGTCCGCCCCGGCCACGACCGCGCGCAGCAGCGGCTCGTCGACCCGGCGCCCGGCGGCCGACGCCGCGCGGGCCAGCCGCTGCACCTCGGGGTCGAGCAGCTCGAGCCGGGCCCGCAGCACGTCGGCCAGCGTCCCGGGCAGGTCCGTGCCGGCGCCGCGCGCCTCGAGCAGCTCCTCCGCGAAGTACGCGTTGCCCTCGGACCGGGTCTGGATGCGGCGCAGCGCGTCCTCGGGCAGCGGGTGCCCGGCCAGCGCGGTGGTGAACGAGCGCAGCTCCTCCGCGGTGAACGGGGGCAGGCCGATCCGCTCGACCCGCGGGTGGCGGCCCAGCTCGGCCAGGACCGGACGCAGCGGGTGCCGGCGGTGCAGGTCGTCCGCCCGGTAGGAGCCGATCAGCAGCACGGGCTCCGTGCGGAGCCGCGCCACCAGGAACCGCAGCAGGTCGCGGCTGGACGCGTCGGCCCAGTGCAGGTCCTCCAGGACGAGGACCAGCGGGGCGTCGGGGCGGCCGGCCGCTGCCAGCACGGACGCGACCCCGTCGAAGAGCTGGAGCCGCTCGGCCTGCTCGTCGCCCGTGGTCGGACCCGCGGCCGAGGACGGCAGCAGCCGGCGCAGCGCCGGACGGTCGGCGACCACCTCGGCGACCCCGGGGCAGCCGGCCTCGACCAGCTGGTGCAGCGCCTCCGCGAACGGCAGGTAGGGCAGCCCGATCTCACCCAGGTCGATGCTGTGGCTGACCACCACCGTGGCCCCGCGCTCGGTCGCGAGCCGGGCGGCGTGCGTGAGCAGCCGCGTCTTGCCGACGCCGGCGTCGGCGCCGAGCAGCACCAGGCCGGGCTCGCCCGCGGCCGCCCGTGCGACGGCCGCGAGCAGCGTGGTCACCTGCTCGTCGCGCGCGACGAACGGCGCGTGCCCCACCGACCGGCTCATGAGGTCGATGGTGGCAGCCGGCACCCACATGCGTCGCGCGACTTCTGCTGCCACCAGATCCGCCGCGGTCACCGGCGGCGGCGCCGCCAGCGCCACCCCAGGTCCGACCCGCGGACCGCGGCGCGCACGACCTCCTGGCGGTAGGCCACCTCGGCGTCGAGCGCCGGGCCCCAGATGGTGTCCATGTCGATTCCCCTCCCCGTGCGCCGGGCGGTCTCCCGGCACGTCCTACGCTCGCGCTGAGGCGCCGGCCGGCGGATCGGGCGACCGGGCCGTCCTGCGCCCTGGTCCTGCGCGGCTGCCGCCTGAGGCGGTGCTGAGGTCCCCCTGAGGTGGTGCTGAGGTGCCCGTCAGGTGCCGCAGCCTGTGCGGCCGTGCGAGGCTCGGGCGCATGCCGACCGCGACCCGTCCCGAGCCGCCCGCCGTCCGTGACGTCCTGGACGAGGTGTTCGACGCCGTCCTGCTCGACATGGACGGCACGCTGATCTCGTCCACCCGGTCGGTGGAGCGCTGCTGGCTGCGGCTGGCGGAGGAGTTCGCGATGCCGACCGCCGAGCTCGCGCCCTTCGCGTTCCACGGCGTCCCGGCGCGGGCGATCCTCGACGAGCTGCTGGCCGACCGGGAGCCCGCCGTGCGCGCCGCCGCGCTGGACCGGGTGGTCGAGCTCGAGATCGCGGACACCGACGGCATCGAGGTCCTGCCCGGTGCCGCGGAGGCGCTGGCCGCGCTCGCCGCGGCCGGGCGGTGCGCGGTCGTCACGTCCTGCGGCGCGCGCCTGGCCGCCGCGCGGTTCGGCGCCGTCCGGCTCACCGCGCCGACGCGGACCGTCACCGCCGACGACGTGCACCGGGGCAAGCCGGCCCCGGAGCCGTACCGGCTCGGTGCGGAGCGGCTCGGCGTCGACGTGCGGCGGTGCCTCGTGGTCGAGGACGCCGCGTCCGGCGTGCTGTCCGGCCGCGCGGCGGGCGCCGCCACCCTGGGCCTGCGCACCACGCACCCCGAGGGCCCCGGCGGTGACGCGGACCTGGTGGTCGACGACCTGGCGCAGGTCCGGTTCGTCGTCGGCGCGGACGGCGTCCGGGTGCGGCCCGCCTGAGCGCCGTCCGGGTCAGGGTGCTCGTCAGGGTCGCCCCAGGGTCCGTCCCGGATGTGCCCGGCGAGGACGTTCGGCACCGTAGGGGGTGTCGCAGCCGCGGCAGCCCCACCCCGAACAGGAGAGACCCACCATGACCGGCATCTACGAGTCCCTGTGGCGCACCGGCCTGGTCCGGCCGCTGGACGGCCGCGTCCTGGGCGGCGTCTGCGCCGGGCTGGCGCGCCGGTTCGGCATGGACGCGTGGCCGATGCGCTGGCTGCTCGTCATCGTGCTGATCGTGCTGCCCGGCAGCCCGCTGCTGATCTACCCGCTGCTGTGGATCTTCATGCCGAGCGAGGACTGGGTGGCACGGGTGCACGGGCCCTCGGCGTACGCGGCCGCGTTCCCGACCGCCGGGCAGCGGCCCTACCCGCAGCAGCCGTACCCGGAGCCGCCGTACGGCGCGCGCCCTGCCGACCCGCAGGGCCCGCAGGACACGGTCGACCCGACGCGCTGAGCGTCGACGCGCGCGGTCCGCGGGCGTCAGCCCAGGACGTCGACCGTGATCTCGAACGCGAGGTCGTCCAGGATCTCGGCCGCGTGGGTGTGCGCCGCACGGACGGCGGTCTCCAGGTCCGGGGCCTCGCCGCGCAGGTCGAACGTCACCGGCGCCGGCCCGACGAACCCGGGCGCCGCGTCGTCCCGCAGCGCGCCGAGGGCGTCGCCCATGCCGGCGCGGGTCTCGTCGTCGGGGACGTCGGGGACGGTCAGGTGGGCGACGTAGTCGGGCATCCCGCCATGCTGCCGCACACCTCCGACACGCCCTAGCGGTCCACCACCTCGGCGGGCGGGACCACGGCCGCCGCCGACGAGGGGACGGCGATCGCCGACACCACCGCTCCCGCGGCCATCAGCCCCGCGCACGCGAGCATCGCCTGCGGGTGCGCGTCGGCCAGCACGTCGGGGTCGGACAGCCCGGCGCCGACCCCGGCGACCAGCGGCAGCACCGCCACGGCCAGCAGGCCCGCCACCCGGGCGACCGCGTTGTTGGTCGCCGACGCGACCCCGGCCAGGTGGTCCGGTGCCGCGGCCAGCGCCGTCGCGGTCAGCGGCGCGACGGTCAGCACCAGGCCGGCCCCGACCGCGAGGACGCCCGGGAGCACGTCGGGCACGTAGTCGGCGTCCGGGCCGATCCCCGCCAGCAGCACCGCGCCCGCGCCCGCGAGCAGCGGTCCGACGGTCATCGGGATCCGGGGGCCGATCCGCGCGCCGAGGGCGCCCCCGCGCGCCGACAGCAGCAGCATCAGGAGCGTCACGGGGAGCGACGCGACGCCGGCCGCCAGCGGCGACCAGCCGGTCACCACCTGGAGCGTCACCGGCAGGAAGAAGAAGATCCCGGTCAGCGCCGCGTAGACGAGCAGCGTCGCGAGGTTCACGGCAGCGAACGGGCGCCACCGGAACAGGCCGAGCGGGAGCGCGGGGTGGTCCGAGCGCGCCTCCGCCACGACGAACGCGGCCAGGGCGGCGAGCCCGACGACGCCGATGCCGGCCACCGGCGCGGTGAGCGCGCCCTCCTCGGACCAGGCCGTGAGCGCCCAGGTCAGCGTCCCCAGCCCGATCGCGGCCAGCGCCGTGCCGAGCACGTCCAGGCGGTCCGACGCCTGCGGGTCGGCCGACTCCGGCACCCAGCGCAGCGCCACGACGACGACCAGCGCCGCCAGCGGGATGTTGATGCCGAACACCCACCGCCAGCCCGCCTGCTCGACGATCCAGCCGCCGAGGAACGGCGCCACCGCGCCGACCGCGCCGCCCAGGCCCGACCACGCGCCGATCGCCCGGGCCCGGTCGCCCGCGGTGAACGACGCCTGCAGGATCGCCAGCGAACCGGGGGTCAGCAGCGCGCCGCCGACGCCCTGCAGCGCGCGGGCCGCGACGAGCAGCCCGATCGTGGGGGCCACCGCGCAGAGCACCGACGCCGCCGCGAACGCTACGGTCCCGATGAGGAACACCCGGCGCCGGCCGAACCGGTCGCCCAGCGAGCCGCCCAGCAGCAGCAGCGCCGCGAGCGTCAGCGCGTACCCGTTGACGGTCCACTGCAGCCCCGAGCTGGTGGCGCCCAGGTCCTCGGCGATGGCCGGCAGCGCGATCCCCACGACGGTGCCGTCGAGGAACACCAGCGCCGAGCCGAGCACCGTCGCCAGCAGCGTCCCGCGACCCGCGGTGGACCGCAGCACCAGGGCGGACGGCGCGGCTCCTCCGGCGGCGGGCATGGGGCCTCCGGATCGGCTCGGGACGGCGGTCCGCCCCCGGTCCGGACGGTGCCGTGCCCTGCGACGATACGGCCGCGGCCGGGTCCCGGGAACCCTCCCGGTCCCCGCGACGCCACCGCGACACGCCCGCCTGTCGTGTCGTTCGCGCGGCGGACCCGCGCCGCGTCGGGCACAGTAGCGGGGTGGGTGATGTCAGGGACCTTCGTTCGGCACCGGGTGCGAGGCGCGCTGACGCGCGCGCGGAGCACGACGAGCTCGTCCTGGACGCACGCCGGTCGGCCCCCCGCGCGGCGCGGCACTGGATCATGCACCGGGTCGCCGCGTCCGGCGTGTCCGGGTCCGCGAACCAGGTCATCGAGCTGCTGACCGGTGAGGTCGTGGCCAACGCCGTCGTGCACGGGCCCGAGCACGGCCGCGTCCGGGTCGCGGTGCGCATCGACCACCGCGGCGTGCGCGTGTCCGTCACGGACGAGAGCTCGGCACGGCCCCAGGTGCAGCACCCGGCCCCGACCGCCGTCAGCGGCCGCGGCATGGCGCTGGTCGAGGCGCTGTCCCGCACGTGGGGCGTGGACGAGCACGGCGACGACGGCAAGACCGTCTGGTTCCTCGTCGACCCCGAGGCCGACTGAGCCGTCGCGCGTCGCCGTCTGGTCCAGCGCGGCGGTCAGACCTCGCGCTGCGCCCCCGCTCCCACCGCCAGGTCCACGACCAGCGCGCGGTGGTCGGACATCCCGGTGTCGACCGCGATCGGCTCGCTCGACGGCGTGACGTCCCCGTCCAGCAGCACGTGGTCGATCTGCCGCTCCGGGAACTCGACGGGGAAGGTGTCGACCCGTCCGACGGAGCGCCAGCCGGTGACGCGCTGCGGCGTCGCGCCCTCGAGGTTGAGGTCGCCGGTCACCGCCAGCGGCCGGGGGAGGGCGTGGCAGGCGCGCACCAGGTGCCGCAGCTGGACCACGTTCCAGCCGGTGATGAACGTCAGGTGGGTGGCGACCACGGTGACCGGGCCGTCCGGTGTCTCGACCACGGCGGCCAGCGCCGCGCGCTGCTCGTCCTGCACGAGCGACGGCCGCCGGTTGCCCCGGTGGATCATCGGCACCCGCCGGCGCAGCGTCGGGAGGGTCAGGACGCGCCACGCGGACACCGGGTACCGGCTGAGCAGCGCGATGCCGTAGGCGGCGATGGACGGCTGGTCCTCGCCGGTGGCGGCCGTCCACGTGCCGGGGTGGCCGTGCAGCGTGGCGACGAACCGGTGGTGCTCCGCGCCCATCGCCGCGGCCGCGACCGCGGTCAGGTCGGCCTGGTGGGACCGGGGCTGGTCCCGGTCGACCTCCTGGAGGGCGAGGACGTCGGCGTCGAGCAGGCGCACGGCCGAGGCGAACCGGTCCAGGTCCACCTTGCCGTCGCTCAGGCTGCGCCCGTGCAGGATGTTGAAGCTCGCGAGTCGCACGTCCTCGATCATGGCGGTCGTCCTGCGGGAGCGCGCGTCGTCGTGCAGACTCCCGTGGCATGAGCTCCGAAGCCGCGACCACCACCGCCGGCGGTGCTGTCGGACCGGGCGCCGCCGACCCGCCCGACCCGCGCACCGCCCTGCAGGACGCCCTGCGGATGTCCGCGGTGGCGCTGGAGGAGGCGGGCGTGCCGTTCGCGTTGGTCGGCGGGTACGCGGCGTGGGCGCGCGGTGCGCCCGAGCCCGACCACGACGCGGACTTCGCGATCCCGGAGTCCGAGGTCGCGCGGGCGCAGGAGGCGCTCGCGGCCGCGGGCCTGGACGTGCGCGAGCCCGCGGAGAACTGGCTGTTCAAGGCGTTCCACCACGGCGCGATGGTGGACATCCTCTTCCGCATGGTCGGGGAGCCGATCAGCGCCGAGATGCTCGACCGCAGCGACACGATGGAGGTGCTCGCGGTCCGGATGCCCGTGCTCGACGCCACCGACATCATCTCGGCGAAGATGCGCGTCCTGGGCGAGCACTACTGCGACTTCACGCGGATGATCGCGATGGTCCGCGCCCTGCGGGAGCAGGTCGACTGGCACCGGGTGCGCCGCGAGACGGCCGAGACGCCGTACGGGAGGGCCTTCCTGCTGCTGGTGCACGAGCTGGGCATCTCGCCGGTCGGTCCCGAGCCCCGCTGACGGATCCGGCGATCCCCTCGCGGGTCGGTGCAAGGACGGTCCCCGACGCGACACAGTAGAGGCACAGGCGCTGCTCCGCGCCTGCCGCCGACCCGAGGGGATCGCGTGCACAGCCGTCAGGAACCTGCGGCGGGGCCGACCACCGACGCGGACGCCGTCGCGCGGCCGGTCGACCCGGCCGACGCCGCCGACGCGCCCGCGGGTGCGGTCGGCGCCCGGGACGAGGCGTGGTTCGACGACCTCTTCCAGCGGCACGCCGTGGCGGTCCACCGCTACCTCCTGCGCCGCGGCGCAGGACCGGACGCCGAGGACCTGGCCGCCGACGTGCTGACGACCGCGTGGCGGCGCCGTTCGGAGCTGCCCGACGGCATGGAGCTGGCGTGGCTCTACCGCACGGCGGGCTACGTGCTGGCGAACCACCGGCGCAAGGGTCGCCCGGTGCCGGTCGCCGAGGTCCCCGACGAGCCCGACCCGTCCGACCCCGCGGTGCAGGCGGTGCGGGACGAGCGCGTCCGCGAGGTGCTGGCGCGGCTCAGCGCCCGTGACCGGCAGGTGCTGCTGCTGACGGCGTGGGAGGGCCTGTCGGGGGACGACCTGGCGCTGGTGCTCGGCGTGTCCCGCGGCGGGGCGGACGCGGCGCTGTCCCGGGCCCGGGCCCGGCTGCGCGAGGCGTGGGTCGCCGACTGACCGCCGACTCACGTCGCGTCCCCCGTCGGTGCAAGGGTGCGCGGCGTCGGCACACAGACGGGGTGGACGCGCCCCGGACCTGATGGCCGGCGGCGCACGGACCTTGGAGGAGGGCCCCGTGGACGAGAACCGCGAGCAGCACCCGGACGACGCGACCGGCGACGAGGCCTACGCCTGCCTGCGTGCCGCCGACCCGGCCGCCGACGCCCGCCTGGACGTCACCGGCCTGCGCGCCGAGGTCGCCCGCCGCGCGGCGGGCGACGACGCGGCCGACGGTGCCGGCGTCGCGACGCTGGCGTCCCGCCGCCGGACCCGCGCGCGCTGGCTGCAGGTCGCGGCCGTCGGCGTCGGCGCCGCCCTGGTCGCCGGTGCCGGCGGGTTCGCGATCGGGGCCTCCGGGCAGGGCGACGACGGTGTGACCGCCGCCGCGCCGATCAGCCTGGGCGGCGCGGGCAGCCTCGCCGGCACGGCCGAGGACAAGGCGATGGCCGCGGACAGCGCGGCCGCCGACATGCGGATCGCCCCGGGGTTCGGCGCACGGGCGGAGTTCACCGCGTCCGGGCTGTCCGACGACGGCGGGTCGGCGCGCGCCTGGGCCCTCGACGCCGCGTCCGTGTTCTCGGCGGAGACGGCCGCGCGGGTGGCCGGCGTCCTCGGCGTCGCGGGGGAGCCCGCGGAGCAGTACGGCGCGTGGACGGTCGGCCCGCAGGACGGCTCGGGGCCGAACCTCACGCTGCAGCCCGACGGCACCGCGAGCCTCAGCTACTACGACCCGGCTCGGGACCCGTGGGCCTGCGTCGCGTCGGCGCCGGACCAGCCGGACCAGCCGGACCAGCCGGACCAGCCGGACCAGCCGGACGCAGCGACGCTCGAGCCGACCATCGACCCCCGGCTGGTGGACCCCGCGCTGCCGTCGGTCACGACCCCGGCGTGCGACACCGCCGGCGTGGCTCCGACCGGCGACGCCGCCGTCGCCCAGGTCCGGGACCTGCTGGCCGCGCTCGGTGTCGACCCCGAGGGCTTCCAGTACGAGGTCGCCGACAACGGCGAGCCGGCGGACACCCGCGCGTCGACGGTCCTGGCCTACCAGGTGCTCGACGGGCAGCAGACCGGCGTCACGTGGAACGTCACCCTGGTCGAGGACGGCGTGCAGAACCTCTACGGCTCGCTGGCCCCGCTGGTCGGGCTGGGGGAGTACCCGGTCGTCGGCGCGGCGACCGCCGTCGACCGGCTGGACGACCCGCGGTTCGGCTCCGGGTATGGCGGCGTCATGCCGCTGGCGCGTGCGGGCGCCGTCACCGACGCGACGACCGCGGAGCAGCTGCCGGCACCCGAGCCGGCGGACCCGACCGTCCCGCCCACCGCGCAGCCGGGATCGGCCATCTCCTGGCCGGTGCAGCAGGTGACGATCACGGGCGCCCGCCTCGGTCTCAGCCAGGTGTTCCAGGCGGACGGTGCCGCGCTGCTGGTGCCGGCCTACGAGCTCACCGACGACGCGGGCTCCACGTGGAGCGTCATCGCCGTCGCGGACGACTCGCTGGACTTCGCCGGCTGAGGGACCACGCGCCCGGCCGCGGAGGGGTGGCCGGCGCGCAGCGGGGGCACACGTGCCCGGGCGGGCGGGGAGTCGTCGGAGGGACGGCTCCCCGCCCGCGGCACGTCCGGCGCCCGCCCCGGGTTGCCGACCGCGCCGGGACGCGCCACGGTCGGGAGATGGGCCGACGACACGACCACCGCTCCCGCACCACCGCGATCGACCCGACGATCGCGCTCCCGGTGCACCGGACGACCGGCAGGAAGCCGCGCGCACGCCGCGCGGCGACCGGGAGCCGCCTGGGGCTGTGCGTGCGCTCCGCGGTGCTGGGCGTCGCCGCGGGCAGCCGCGCCTCGCTGGCGCTCGCGGCCCCGACGCTGGCCGACCCGGGCAGCGGCACCGTCGCCCGGCTCGGCGCCCGCCTCGGCATCCTCGCGGAGCTGACCGGCGACAAGCTGCCGAGCACGCCCAGCCGCCTCGAGCCGCCCGGACCGCAGAGCCGTGCCGTGGCTGCCGCGCTGGGCGGTGCGATGCTCGCCCGGCAGCGCGGCCGCAACGTCGTCGTGCCCGCGGCCACGGCGGCGCTGTTCTCCGCCGCCGGCACGTGGGGCGGCGCCGCCTGGCGGGCGTGGGCCGCGCAGCGCGGTCCGGACTTCCGCGGGGCGTTCGCGGAGGACGCGGTCGCGATCACGCTCGCGACGCTGGCCAGCCGCCGGGGTTGATCAGCGGGCGGGCCGATCGGGCGCCACCTCGATCACCCGCACCTGACCCCCGGGCACCTTCGCGGTGCCGGTGAAGGCCTCGCCGGTGAGCAGGTCGGTCCCGGTGGCGGGCAGCTCGGCCGCCTCGGCGCCGTGGTTGACCGCGACGACGTAGTCGGCGTCGGCCCCGTGCCGGCGGACGACCTCCAGCTCAGCGGGCAGTCCCGAGGGCGCGAGCCCCGCGTCGGCGTAGACCGCGGACAGCAGCGGCACCAGGCCGTCGACGTCCGGGCAGGTCGACACGTACCAGCCGGTGCCGGCGCCGTGCGCGTGCCGGGTGACGGCGGCGCCGCCGGGCAGCGGGCCGTCGGCGTAGGTGGCGACCACCTCGGCGCCGTCGAGCACCAGGTCCTCGGTCCACACCCGGCCGGGCACGGCGTCGGTGCCGGCGAGCGGCCCGGTCCACGCGAGCTCGACGGCCTCGCCGGCGCGCAGCGGGGCGTGCTCCTCGACGGCCATCCCGAGGGCGGCCCGCAGGTGCGCGCCGAAGCCGCCGGCGGGCACGTCGTCGTCGCGGTCCACCACGCCGGAGAAGCAGGACACGACGAGCGTGCCGCCGGCCGCGACGTAGCGGTCGAGGTTCTCCCCGGCCGTCGCCGTCAGCAGGTACGACGCCGGGGCGACGACGAGCCGGTACCCGGACAGGTCGTCCTCGGGGTGCGCGAAGTCGACGGTCAGGCCGTCCTGCCAGAGCCGGTCGTAGTAGGCCCGGACGCGCTCCCGGTGGCCGAGGTCGACCGACGGCCGCCACTCCAGGTCCTGCGCCCAGAACGACTCCCAGTCCCACAGCAGCGCGACGTCCGCGCGGACCTCGGAGCCGCGCACCGGCGCCAGCTTCTGCAGGTCGGCACCGAGCGCGACCACCTCGCGGAAAACCCGGGACCCGGTGCCGGCGTGCGGCAGCATCGCGGAGTGGAACTTCTCCGCCCCGCGGCGGCCGGCCCGCCACTGGAAGAACAGGATGCCGTCGGCGCCGCGGCCGAGGTGGGTCAGCGAGTTGCGGGCCATCTCGCCCGGGCGCTTCGCGAGGTTGCGCGGCTGCCAGTTCACGGCCGACGTGGAGTGCTCCATCAGCAGCCACGGCTTGCCGCGGGCGACCGAGCGGGTGAGGTCGGCGGCGAGCGCGAGGCCCACGTGGCTGCGGTGGTCCTCGGCCGTGAGGTAGTGGTCGTTCGAGACGATGTCGACCTCGTCGGCCCACTTCCACAGGTCGACGGCGGGGCACTCGGCGGCCATGAAGTTGGTGGTGACGGGCAGCGTCGAGTGGGCGCGGATGGCGTCCCGCTCGGCGATGAAGCACTGCCGCAGCGCGTGGTCGGTGAACCGCGCGAAGTCGAGCCGCTGCGCCGGGTTGGTCACGGACGGCGTGAGCCGCGGGGCGTCGACGTGCTCCCACCGGCCGTACCGCTGGCCCCAGAACGCGGTGCCCCACGCGTCGTTGAGGGCGTCGAGCGTGCCGTAGCGGTCCTGCAGCCACATCCGGAACGCGGCCGCGGAGGCCTCGGAGTAGTCGTCGGACACGGGGGCGCCGTACTCGTTGTGCACGTGCCACAGCACGACGGCCGGGTGCGAGCCGTACCGCTGGGCGAGCTCGGTGGTGATCCGGACGGCGGCCGTGCGGTACTCCGGGGAGGAGGGGCCCGCCATGCCCCGGGAGCCGAAGCCGAGCACCGTGCCGGAGCGGTCGACGACCCGGGTGTGCGGGTAGGCCGCGAAGAACCAGGCGGGCGGCGACGCGGTCGGGGTGCCCAGGTCCACCCGGATGCCGTTCGCGTGCAGCAGGTCGATCACGCGGTCGAGCCAGCCGAAGTCGAAGACGCCCTCCTCGGGCTCCAGCAGCGCCCAGGAGAAGATGCCGACGCTGACCAGGTTCACCCCGGCCTCGCGCATCAGGCGGACGTCCTCGGCCCAGACCTCCTCCGGCCACTGCTCCGGGTTGTAGTCGCCGCCGTAGGCGATGCCGTCCAGGCCCAGGTCCCACGAGGTGGCGGGGCGGGCAGGCGTGGGCTGGGGCGTCATGGTTCTCCTCGGGCGGCGCTGCGTTGCGGCGGTAGGGCTGAGCACGGTCCCAGGCGCGATCCCGAGACAACGAGTAGATAACAGGCCGAGAGCCCGTGTTGACAAGCCCTCGCCCTCTCATCGTACTGTGACCGTGCACAGTCGATGTGCACAGGCACAGCGCGGTGATCGCCCCGCGGTGTGACGCCCCGCCGCGAGGACGCGGCGGGTCCTTGACGAGGAGGACCAATGCGCCTGCACACAGCGATGAAGACCGCGGCCGTGCTCGCCGCGACCGCGATGCTCGCGGCCGGATGCGGCAGCGGCTCGGACGACGGGGGGTCGACCTCCGACGGACCGGTCGAGCTCACGTTCTGGACCTGGGCCCCGGGGATGGACGAGACCGTCGCCGAGTGGAACGCCGCCAACCCCGACATCCAGGTGACGGTGAACAAGCAGGACGGTGGCGACCCGGCCATCACCAAGCTGCTCACCGCCATCAAGGCCGGCTCCGGCGCGCCGGACATCATGCAGACCGAGTACCAGAAGATCCCGACGCTGGTCGCCGCGGACGCCCTGGCCGACCTCACCGACGTCCTGCCCGACGGGCTCGCCGACCGGTACGCCGCGGGCACCTGGGAGTCGGTCACGCTCGGCTCCGACGCCGTCTACGGCGTGCCGCAGGACTCCGGTCCGATGCAGTTCTACTACCGCGCCGACATCTTCGAGCAGCTCGGGCTGCAGGTCCCGACCACGTGGGACGAGTACGCCGCGGTCGCGGAGCAGCTGCACACCGCCGACCCGAGCAAGTACCTCGGCACGTTCTCCGCGAACGACGCCGGCTGGTTCACGGGTCTCGCGCAGCAGGCCGGCGCCTCCTGGTGGGGCATCGACGGCGACTCCTGGTCGGTCGACATCGACTCCGACGCCACCGAGCAGGTCGCCGAGTACTGGGGCGACCTGGTCGAGCGCGACGTCATCGACAACAAGCCGATGTACACCCCGGAGTGGAACGCCGCACTGAACGACGGCTCGCAGGTCGGCTGGCTCTCCGCCATCTGGGCGCCCGGCGTGCTGGAGGGCAACGCCCCCGACACCGCCGGCAAGTGGGCCATGGCGCCCATGCCGCAGTGGGAGGCCGGCGACACCGCGACCGGCAACTGGGGCGGCTCGGCCACCTCGGTCACCACGCAGTCGGAGCACCCGGAGGAGGCCGCGGAGTTCATCGCCTGGATGAACGGCTCGCAGGAGGGCGTCGACGCGCTCGTCGAGTACGGCAGCCTCTACCCGGCCGACCTCGAGTCGCAGAGCGAGGCGCTGTCCGAGCCGCCGGCCTTCTTCTCCCAGCAGGCCGACTTCTACGACATCGCCGCGGAGACCGCCGAGGGCGTGCAGCCCTTCACCTACGGCCCCAACGTCAACGTCGCGTACTCCGCGTACAACGACGAGTTCGGCAAGGCGACCGAGGCCCGCACGGCGTCGGCGTTCCTCGACGCGGTGGCGGCCATGCAGGACGCGACGGTCGCCGACCTGAAGGACTCCGGCTTCTCCGTCGCCGAGTGACCCGCCGCGGCGGGGGCGCCCCCACCGGCACCCCCGCCGCCGCGGTCCGCCCGCACCTCCCCACCCCGGCCACCCGCTCCCGCGGAAGGACCCCGTCGTGACCACCACCGAGCCGCGCGCCGTCATCCCGGCGCCCGCCGCCCCCGCGGCCACCGTGCGCAGCACGCGCCGTCGCGGGCGCGCCGCGCCGTACGTGTACCTCGCCCCGGCGATGGTGCTGTTCGTGCTGTTCCTCGCGCTGCCGATCGGCTACGCGGTCTACCTCAGCCTGCGCACCGTGAAGGTGAGCGGCCTCGGGCTCGGCGCCGGCGCGCGCCAGGAGGTGTGGGCCGGCTTCGCGAACTACTCCCGCGCGCTCGGCGACCCGGAGTTCCTCGCGTCGGTCGGCCGCGTCGGGCTGTACGGCCTGGTGCTGGTGCCGACGATGCTCGGCCTCGCCCTGCTGTTCGCGCTGCTGCTCGACGCGAAGCGCACCGGGGCCAAGGGCTTCTCGCGGGTCTCGATCTTCCTGCCGTACGCGGTGCCCGCCGTCATCGCCTCGCTGCTGTGGGGCTTCCTCTACCTGCCGCGGGTCAGCCCGTTCGCGTACGCCGCCGACTGGCTCGGCCTGCCCACCGCCGACGTGCTGTCCTCCGGGACGATCCTGTTCGCCATCGCGAACATCGGCCTGTGGGGCGGCGTGGGCTTCAACATGATCGTCATCTACACGGCGCTCAAGGCGATCCCGACCGACCTGTACGAGGCCGCGCGGCTCGACGGCGCGACCGAGCGCGGCATCGCGTGGCGGATCAAGGTGCCGATCGTCCTGCCGTCGCTGATCCTCACGTTCCTGTTCTCGATGATCGCGACGCTCCAGGTGTTCGCCGAGCCGACCACGCTGCGGCCGCTCACCAACACCATCTCCACCACGTGGAGCCCGCTGATGAAGGTGTACCGCGACGCCTTCACGCGGGACGACATCTACTCCGCCGCCGCGACCTCCGTCGTGATCGCGCTGGCGACGTTCGTGCTCTCGTTCGGCTTCCTGCGCCTCGTGCAGCGCCGCGCCTTCGCCCAGGAGAACGGCTGACCCATGGCGACCCTGACCACCGCCCGCCCCGCTGCTGCGGGCCGCGCCACCGCTCGTCCCGTCCGCCGCACCCGGCAGAGGGCGTCGTTCTGGCCGACGCTGATCCTGCTGCTCGGCGCCGTCTACTGCCTGTTCCCCGTGCTGTGGGTGCTCATGGCGTCGACCAAGAGCGCCGGTGAGCTGTTCTCCACCTTCACGCTCGCGCCGTCCACGCACCTGTGGGAGAACATCACCGAGCTGTCCGCGTACCGCGGCGGGCTGTTCTGGCGGTGGATGGCGAACACCGCGCTGTACGCGGGCGTCGGCGGGCTGCTGTCGGTGCTCGTGTCCGCGATGGCGGGCTACGGCCTGGCCAAGTTCCGGTTCGCCGGCAAGAAGGCGATCTTCAACGTCATCCTGGCGGGCGTGCTGGTGCCCGGCGTCGTGCTCGCGATCCCGCAGTACCTGCTGCTGGCCCAGGTGGGGCTGACCAACACCTACTGGTCCGTGCTGCTGCCGAGCATCATCAGCCCGTACGGCATCTACCTGGCGCGCATCTACGCGGCCGCCTCCGTGCCCGACGACGTGCTCGAGGCCGCCCGCACCGACGGCGCCCCCGAGTGGCGGGTGTTCGCGTCGATCTCCGTGCCGATGATGGTGCCCGGCCTGGTGACGGTGTTCCTGTTCCAGTTCGTCGCCATCTGGAACAACTTCATGCTGCCGTACATCATGCTCGGCGACGACAAGCTGTTCCCCCTGACCGTCGGCCTCTCCGGCCTGCTCAACCAGGGGGCGTCGCAGCCGGCCATGTACACGTCGGTGATCACCGGGGCGCTGCTGTCGATCCTCCCGCTCACCGCGCTGTTCCTCACGCTGCAGCGGTACTGGCAGGTCGACCTCGCGGCCGGGGCCGTGAAGGCCTGACGTGCCCGTAAGGTCAGGGGTCGTGGACACGACCGCGCGCAGGCGCCCGACCATCCGCGACGTCGCGGCGGCCGCCGGGGTCTCCCGCGGCACGGTCTCCCGGGTGCTCAACGGGGGGCACTGGGTGTCGCCCGAGGCGCTCGCCGCGGTGCAGGAGGCCATCCGGTCGACCGGGTACTCCGCCAACCAGCACGCGCGCAGCCTCGTCACCGGCCGGTCCAACTCGGTGGCGTTCCTGCTGACCGAGCCGCAGCACCTGCTGTTCGAGGACCCGACGTTCTCGATCCTGCTGCGCGCCGCCGCCGAGGCCCTCGCCGCGCGCGAGATGCCGCTGCTGCTCATGGTCGCCGGCACCCAGCAGGAGCGGCGCCGGATCACCGAGTACGTCGCCGCCGGTCACGTCGACGGCGTGCTGCTCATCTCCTCGCACCGCGGCAACCCCGTGGTCGGCGACCTGCTGCGGCAGGGCGTGCCCACGATCGCCTGCGGCGAGCCGCTGGGCTACGAGGACCGGATCGGCTGGGTCGCCGCCGACGACCACGGCGGCGCGCGGCGGATGACCAGCCACCTGCTGTCCCGCGGGCGGACGCGGATCGCCACGGTCACGGGCCCGCTGGACACCCCCGGCGGCCTCCGGCGGCTCGCGGGCTACCGGGACGCGCTGGGCGACGCGTACGACGACAGCCTCGTCGCGCACGGCGACTACTCCCGGGGCAGCGGCCACGCCGCGATGCGCGAGCTGCTGGAACGCCGGCCCGACCTCGACGCGGTGTTCGTCGCCTCCGACCTCATGGCGGCCGGCGCGCTGGTGGCGCTGCGCGAGGCCGGCCGGTCGGTGCCCGGCGACGTGGCCGTGGGCGGGTTCGACGACTCGGGCCTCGCCGCGACCCTCGAGCCGCCGCTGACGACCATGCGGCAGCCGTTCGAGCGGATCGCCGCCGAGATGGTGCGGCTGCTGCTCGAGGTGGTCGAGGGCGCCGAGCCCGCGCGCATCACGCTGCCGACGTCGCTGGTCGAGCGCACGTCGGCCTGAGCGCGGCCCTCCCGCCGCGTGCGGTGGATCGCGTAGGTTCGCCGCATGGCCGACCGTCACGCGCTGATGCTGCTCGACTCCGCGTCCCTGTACTTCCGGGCGTTCTTCGGCGTCCCCGACTCCGTCAAGGCACCGGACGGCACGCCGGTGAACGCCGTGCGCGGGCTGCTCGACATGATCGCCCGGCTGGTCACCGACCACCGCCCCGACCGGCTCGTCGCGTGCTGGGACGAGGACTGGCGGCCCGCGTTCCGGGTGGCCGCGATCCCGTCGTACAAGGCGCACCGCGCGGTCGGCGGCGCCGAGGCCGCGGCCGCTGCGGCGGAGGGCGGCACGGTGGCCGTCGAGGAGGTGCCGGACACGCTGGCGCCGCAGGTGCCGGTCATCGCGGAGGTGCTCGCCGCGCTGGGCATCGCGCGCGCCGGGGCGGCGGGCTTCGAGGCCGACGACGTCATCGGCACCCTCACCGCCCGCGAGGTCGCGCGGCCGGCGGGGGAGCGGTCGCCGGTGCTCGTGGTGACGGGGGACCGCGACCTGTTCCAGCTGGTCGACGACGCGGCGCCCGTCCGCGTGCTCTACACGATCCGCGGGATCAAGGACATCGAGGTGGTCGACGGCGCGCGGCTCCGGGAGAAGTACGCGGTCGCCTCCGGCCCCGCCTACGCCGACATGGCGGTGCTCCGCGGCGACCCGAGCGACGGCCTGCCGGGCGTGCCGGGCATCGGCGAGAAGACCGCGGCCGCGATGCTCGCGAAGTACGGCGACCTGCCGGGGATCCTCGCGGCCCGCGACGCCGGCGACCCCGGGCTGACGACCACGCAGCGCCTCCGCCTGGTCGAGGCGGACGCGTACCTGGCGGTCGCCCCGGAGGTCGTGCGGGTGGCCCCCGACGCCGACGTCCGGCTGGCCGGCGCCCCAGGCGTGCCCGCCGACCCGCAGGCGTTCGCCCTGCCCCGGGAGCCCGCCGACGGCGCCGCCCTGGTCGACCTCACCGCGCGCTGGGGCCTCGAGTCCAGCGTCCGCCGCGTCCTCACGGCCCTCGCCGAGCGCTGACCCGTCGCGGCGGGCCCTGCGCGCCCGCGGGGCCGAGTGAGCACGTGACACGGCGAGTGCGTGCCCACGGGCTGCCCCCTCGCCGTGCCGCGTGCGCACTCGCGGGCCGGCGCGCCCCGCGGGGACGCGAAAGGGGGGTCACCACCCCCGGTGACCCCCCTGCGGCCGCTGCGTCCCTGGATCACCCCGGAACGGGTCGGCCGCCCTCTCGCCCGGGTGCTGCGGCGCGGCGGGCATCCCCCGTGCCCGTCGCACCACCCGGCGGTACGCGTCAGCGCACCCGCAGCACCCCCAGCGTGAGCGTCGGGGTGTACCCGCCGTCGCCGGTGTACAGCGCGGTCACCGTGGTGGTCCGGCTGAGCGCCGGCAAGGTGACCGTGGCGGAGCCGTCGTTGAGCGGGACGGTGGCCACCGGGCGGACGCCGGCGAGCACCGTCACCTTGCCGCCCGCGACCGGTGCGCCCGCACCGCTGCCCGACACGGTCACCGTGACCTCCGGGGTCGCGCCGCGGGAGACGGTCCAGGACGCCGTGTCGATCGCGATCGACGGCACGGTGGCCAGCACGCGGTAGGCGCGCTGGGTCGTCGAGGTGTCGACGTCGGCGTTGCCCGTGTACACCGCGGTGAGGGTGTGCGACCCGGCCTTCAGGTCGCGGGGCAGGGCGATGGTGGCGGTCGCGGAGTCCCCGGTGGCGGCCACGAGCTCGCCGGTGGCGAGGACGGTGTCGCGCTCGCGGATCTCCACGGTGCCGGCGGGCACGGCGCCCTGGCCGGTCACCGTCACGGTGGCGCTGACCTCGGAGCCGTAGCGCCCGGAGTTCTGCGACAGCGTGACCTTGGTGGTGGAGCCGGCCTTCTTCACGTCGACCGCCACCGGCGCGGAGGTCGAGCCCGCCCACGCCGCGCTGTCCGGCGTGAACACCGCGGTGAGGCTGTGCGCCCCGCCGCCGAGCCGGGCCGTGGCCGTCGCGGTGCCACCCGCGACGGGCGCCGTCGCGATCTCGGTCTCGCCGTCGCGGAACGAGACCGTGCCCGTCGCCTCCGCCGGAGCGACCGTGGCGGTGAGCGTCAGGTCCTTGCCCACCTTCGCGGAGCCCGTGACCTTCAGCGTGGTCGTGGTCTCGGCCGCGGCGGGCACGGCGACGTCGAGCACCTGGGCCCGGGTCGTCGGGTCCGCGTTGTGGCTGTGCAGCACCAGCAGCTGCGCCGCCGTGGCCGCCGACGTGGTCGACCGGTGCGTGGTCAGCTCGGTGTCGTCCGAGCCGACGAACCAGAGCGCGTCGGTGACCCCCGCGTCGAACCAGTACGGCGGGTCGAAGGGGTCGACGGTGAAGGCGTCGACGGCGTCGACCTGGCCGCTCGGGTCCGCGGCGTAGTCCGAGTAGGTCCACACCGTGACCGACGGGGTGACGCCGGGCTCCAGGCCCAGCGCGGCGATCCCGACCGGGGCGACCAGGACGGAGTTGTCGAACACCGTGGTGTCGACGTCCCCGAAGTAGCCGTTGACGCCCTGCACGTCCAGGGTGTCTCCGGTGTCGTAGTCGGCGGTGACGGCGACGGTCAGGTCGGTGGCCTCGTTGAGCTTCTGCACCACGGTCTGGGCGTCGGGCGTGCCGTCCGCGTCCACGTCCCAGTCGATGACCGGGAGCACGGCCTGGCCCAGCGTGGCCCAGTCCCCGTCGACGGCGACGCCGACCCCGAGGTACCCGTCGGCGGGGTCGCCGCCGGCCGCGGCCTGCTGCGGCGCGGTGGACGCCCAGCCGACCCAGCGCAGGTCGCCGGACGCGACCGCCGACTCGGAGGTGACGAACCCGGGGACGTCCTCGAGCTTGGGGCTCGTGGCGCCGAGGTTGAGCGGCGCGACCAGGGAGGTCCAGCCGCCGGAGTCGACACCGCGGCCCGACAGGGTCAGCGGCGCGGTGGTGGCGCCGGCGTCCGCGAAGGACACCGGGTCGGCCGTCAGCTCGCTGACCAGCCGGGGCGCGGCCTGCACGGGCACCCGCAGCTCGGAGTCGCCGGAGGTGAGCACCAGACGGCCGGACAGCGCCGCCACGTACTCGCGCGGGACCCCGGCCTGGTCGACGGCGGACGTCGGGTCGATCTCCCGCTCCAGCGTCGCCGGGTCGGCGGTCAGCGTCAGCGTCACCAGGCCCTGCTGGCCGGCGGGCACCGTCAGCGTGGCGGGCGAGGTGGTGATGGTCGCGCCGCCGGTCGTCGTGGCCGCGGCGAACGCCGTGTCGTAGGTGACGGACTCCGTGCCGGTGTTCTGCACGGTGACCGTCTTGCGCAGGGTCACGGTCTCGTCGGCCACGTCGACCACGCCGAACGTCACCGACACCTGGTCCGGGTCCTCGGAGCCGTAGGCGAGCACCGTGTCGGCGACGGCCGCCCGGGCGTCCACCCGGCCCGACCCCACCCGCTGCGGGCCGTAGGTCGTGCCGGACTGGTTCGCGCCGGTCCACACGTCGTGCGTGGCGGTGTTCATGACCGCGGCCTTGACCTGGGCGGGCGTCCAGCCGGGCTGGGTGGCGCGGACCAGGGCGGCGATGCCCGCCACGTGCGGAGAGGCCATCGAGGTGCCGGACAGCGAGTGCGACGCGCTGCCGGTGCCCGAGGCCGCCGAGTGGATCAGCGTGCCGGGCGCGGCCACGTCGGGCTTGATGATGCCGAGCGAGCCGTGGGCGCCGCGGGACGAGCCCGGGTTCAGCGCGTCGCCGATCTCGTCCGAGGTGACGGTCGCCGCGAGCGACGGGCCGATGTGCGCGGTGACGCCGCCGGCCTGGATGGCGGGCAGCAGCGCGTCGGTGGAGGAGGCGGTGAGCTGCGCGCCCGGGATCGTCGGGTTGCCCGAGATGCCGGCGGCGAACACGGTCGACTCGGTGCCGATCAGGACACCGGCGGCGCCGGCGGCCTCGGCCGCGTTCCAGCGGGCGACGCTGCCGCACGCGCGGGTGGCGTCGTCGTCGTCCCACCACAGGTAGACGATGTTGCCGGCGATCTGCGCGGCGTAGTCGGTCAGCGGGGTGCAGCCGTCGACGCCGTCACCCAGGTAGACGACCGGTGCCGTGACGTCCTCGGTGCCGGTGTACGCGATGGAGTTCTGCGCGGACCAGGTCCGCACCAGCGCCGGGTCGGGCGCGGCGGTGACCTCGACGCCGTCGTAGGTCTGCGGGCTGCCGGCCGAGTTGGCGACGGTCAGGCCGGAGGCCGAGGAACCGGGGGAGCCGCCGACGTCCGTGATGTCCGCCGAGTTGCCCGCGGACAGCACGGCGAGCGTGCCGAGGTCGGAGAGGCGGTCGATCAGCAGGTTGTCGGGGTCGTCCGACGGCGTGGCCGACGCGCCGAGCGACAGGTTCACCACGTCGAGGTGGTCGCCGTAGTCGCCGTCGCCGTCCGGGTCCGCCGCCCAGTCGAGCGCGAGGCCCGTGAGGTCGGTGGAGCCGCCGATGTCGCCGAACACCTTGAGGGCGTACAGCTCGGCGCCGGGCGCGGAGCCGGGTCCGACCTCCCAGTCGGACAGGTCGGTCAGCGTCGAGTAGTCGCCGCGGAACGTGGTGCCGTCGGGCTGGACGCCGTAGCCGGCCGCGGTGCCCGCGACGTGGGTGCCGTGCCCGGAGTTGTCCGAGGTGTAGAGGCTGTCGATCGGGTTGGCGTCCGGCGACGTCGTCGTCGTCGCGCCCGGCAGCTCGGAGGCGGGGTCCGCGTCGTAGAGCGGGCCGGCGAAGTCGTAGCCGCCCCGGTACTTCGCGGGGTCGTACAGGCCCTCGGGGACCGGCTGCGTGCCGTCCTCGCCGTACGCAGCCGCGTAGGCCTCGAGGGTGCCCGGTCCGCCGAACGCGGCGTGGGTGTAGTCGAGGCCCGTGTCGATGACGCCGATCCGGACGCCCTCGCCGGTCTCGCCGGTGTCCTGCCACACCTGCAGCGCGCGGGTGAACGCGTCGCTCGAGGAGTTGTCCGCGGTCTTCGTGGTCACGCGGTACACGGCGACGACGTCCTCGGAGCCGGCCAGCTCGCGGACCTGCGCCGCGTCGCCCGTGACCAGCGTGCCCGACACGAGGTTGGACAGCGTGGCGATCCGCTGCGGGGCGACCGCGGCGGCCCGGGCACCGGTGGACTGCTCGGGCACGACGGCCTCGGCCACGTGCTCGACCTGCGCGGTGGCCTCCTGGACCGCGGCCGCGTCGCCGCCGTCCTCGGCGACGTCGAGGCCCGACGGGGCGTCGAGCTGGACGAACGCGGTGACCGGCCCGTCGGCCTCGGCGAGCCCCGGGGCGATCTTGCCCTCGAGCGGCGCGAGGACGTCGTCGGGGGCGACCGGGTCGCCCGCGGCGCCGGCGAGCCCGCCGGTCGTCGGCGCGGAGGGTGCGGGTCCGGCCGCCGAGGCGACGCCCCCTGCCCCGAGCGTGGTGGTGGCGGCGAGCGCCAGGACGGTCAACGAGGCACGGAGCGGGCGTCGCGTCATGGGATTCCGTTCTTCGGGCAGGACCAGACGTGCACCGCCCCTGACTGAGCGTCATGGCGGTGGTGACTGCGCGCTCACGGTACAAACTTCTGGGCGATTCGTCACGGTTTCCACACACATCACTCGCTCAGCGTCCGTACAGGGATCGCTAGGATGGGTGACCTGGACCACATCCGGTGCCCGTCGCCCTGCTGATCAGGGCCGCGATCTGCACCTCGCGGACGAGGGTCCTGGATGTGTGCGTCCGGTGAAGGAACCCGGCCCGCATCCTTACCGCATCTTCGCGTTCTGGTCGCGTCGCCCTTGAACGACCCCGCGGTCCGCTGCCTAGCCTCGTCGACCGTGAGTGACAGCATGCCCGCCGCGCGGAGCACGTCCCGCGGCCGGCACGCAGCCCCGCGCGACCTCGCGGACCCGGCTACCGCCACGGCGCCCACGCCCCACCTTCCCGGACGGGAGGCGGGCGCGGCTGCGCCCGCGGACCGGGCCGTCCCCGCGACGCCCGCCCCGACCCCGACCGAAGGTGCAGCACCCGCTCCCGTGACGTCCTCCCTCCGTACCCCCGACCTCGTCCTCGACACCACCCTCGACACCACCCCCGGCACCGCCCCCGAGCAGAGCGCTCCGGTGAAGGCCCGCGGCCGCCGCGCCGCCGGTCCCGCCGTCGACGCCCCGCCCGCTCGCGACTCCCGGGCGTCCGCGCCCTCGGGCCGCCGCGCCGCCGCCCCCGGTGGCCGCCGCGCCGCCGAGCCCGCCGCCCCGCGAGGCAGCCACCGCGCCGACGGCCGCGCCTCCGTGCGCACGCCGTCCCGCGGCGTCCCGGCCGTCGCCACCCTCGCGTCCGCCGACGCGCCCCTGAACCGGGCCGACCGCCGCCGTCGCCGCGCCCCGCGCCGCTCGGCGAACCGGGTCGCGCAGGGCGCCGTCGCCGTCGGCCTGGCCCTCGGCGTGGGCGGGTTCGCCCTGACGCCCTCCGCCGCCGAGCGCGCGAGCGCCGGTGCCGCCGGTGCGGCTGCCGCCGCGCAGGGCGACGCGGCCGCGGACGTCGACCAGACCACGCCCCGGCTGTCCTCGGACGTCGTGCAGGAGCGGCAGGCCGCCGTCGTGCTGGCGAGCGCCACCGCGCAGCAGGCCGACACGGTCAAGGCCGACGCCGTCGCCTCGGCCGTGCCCGCGGAGTCCGTGACGAAGCTGGCGACCGCGGTCGCCGAGCTCGACACCCTCATCGCCGCGACGCAGTCGGAGCAGCCCGCCCTCACCGCGCTGCAGGCCGACCGCGACGCGCAGCCGGCCTCGCCGCTGCTGACCGGCGACACGCTGGCCTCCGCGGTCGAGGACGCCGGCGCCGACGCGCTCGCCGACGCGGCCGCCTCGGCGGGTGCCACCTCGACGTCCGACGACGTGTCCGCCACGGCGGAGCCCAGCATCAGCCCGACCGAGCCCACCGGCACCGCCGCGGACGTCGCGGCCGTCCCCGAGGACCCGGCCGCCGCGCGCCTCACGGCCGCCGTCGACCGCGTCGCGACCCTGACCGCGGAGCTGCAGACCGTCACGCAGCAGGCGCGGGACGCCGCGGCCGCCGCCGCTGCCGCCGAGGAGGCCGCCCGCAAGGAGGCCCTGCGCACGTCGCTGGACTCCTACAGCAACGGCCAGATCCCGGCCTCGGCCCTGGCCGACCTGGACTTCGCCCCCGGCCAGCAGCTGCGCGGGGACGCCGCCGAGGCGCTCGAGCAGCTCAACGGGGCGTTCGCCGCCGCGTTCGGCACCAACCTGGTCATCACCGACTCCTACCGGTCGTACGGCCAGCAGGTCGCCTGCCGCCGGCAGAAGGGGAGCCTGTGCGCGACGCCGGGCACCTCCAACCACGGCAACGGCACGGCGATCGACCTCGGCGGCAACGCCTACTCGTTCGGCACCGACCAGCACGACTGGATGCTGGCCCACGCCGAGGAGTTCGGCTGGACCCTCCCGGACTGGGCGCGCGCCAGCGGGTCCAAGCCCGAGCCGTGGCACTGGGAGTACGTGGGCTGAGGCGCGGGGTGCGCCGGCGGGTCGCGGGTCCTAGCGTGGACGCCGGTGCCCGCCGACCGGTCGGGCGCCCCACCCACTCGTGAGGAGCCACGACATGCCCACTCGCACCGCACGCACCGCCTGGAACGGCAGCCTGAACGAGGGCGGCGGTCAGGTGGAGCTCAGCAGCTCGAAGGTCGGCACCTACGACGTCTCGTTCCCCAAGCGCGCGGCCGAGGACGCCGGCGGGACCACCAGCCCCGAGGAGCTCGTCGCCGCCGCGCACTCGTCCTGCTACGCGATGCAGCTCTCCGCGGTCATCGCGGAGGCCGGTGGCACACCCGAGGCGCTCGAGGTGACCGCCGACGTGACGCTCGGCCCGGACCCGGCCGGCGGCTTCCGGATCACCGGGATCGCGCTGAAGGTGCGCGGCGAGGTCTCCGGCCTGGACGAGGCCGGGTTCCTGGCGGCCGCCGAGAACGCGAAGGCGACCTGCCCGGTCAGCAAGGCGCTCACCGGCACCGAGATCACCCTGGACGCCGCGCTCGAGAGCTGAGCCGTCCGCGCGCACGCCCCCGTGGCCCCTCTGCGGCCGCGGGGGCGTCGTGCGTCCCGGCCGGGAGTGCCGCCCGGGTGCTGGACGCCCGGCTCGCACGGCGCGCGGGCGGTGGAACACTGAGCCGCGTGTCGACCGCCACGTCCCTCCCCCCGGGCGGCAGCGCCCCCACGGGCCCTGACGCCACCGGCCCCGACGCCGCCGAGCTGACCCGCGCCCTGCGCGCGGCCGTCGCCGGCGGTGTGGACGACTCGACGCGGCGCCGCGCCGAGTACGCGACCGACGCGTCGAACTACCGGGTCGTGCCGTCCGTCGTCGTGTTCCCGCGCGACGTCGACGACGCCCTCGCGGCGCTGGAGGTGGCGCGCGGCCTCGGCGCCCCCGTGACGTCCCGCGGTGGCGGCACCTCCGTCGCCGGCAACGCCGTCGGCACGGGCGTGGTGCTCGACTGGTCCCGGCACGTGAACCGGGTGCTGGACGTCGACCCCGGCACCGCGACCGCCCGGGTCGAGCCCGGCGTGGTGATGGCGATGCTGCAGCGCGAGGCGGCCCCGCACGGCCTCCGGTTCGGCCCCGACCCCTCGACCCAGGCCCGCGCCACGCTCGGCGGCATGATCGGCAACAACGCCTGCGGCCCCCGCGCGGTGGCCTACGGCCGCACGGCCGACAACGTGCTGGAGCTCGACGTCGTCGACGGCCGCGGCCGCCGGTTCACCGCCGGCAAGGGCCTCGACCCGGTGCCGGGGCTCGACGCGCTGGTCCGCGCCGAGATGGCCACCCTGCGCACCGAGCTCGGCCGGTTCGGCCGGCAGGTGTCGGGCTACTCCCTGGAGCACCTGCTGCCCGAGCGGGGCGCCGACCTGGCCAAGGCGCTCGTCGGCACCGAGGGGACCGTCGTCACGCTGCTCGGTGCGACCGTCCGGCTGGTGCCGGTCTCGGCGGCGCCCGTGCTCGTCGTCCTCGGCTACCCCGACATGGCCACCGCCGCCGACGCCGTGCCCGCGCTGCTGGCGCACCGGCCGCTCGCCATCGAGGGCATGGACGCCCGCCTGGTCGACGTCGTCCGCCGCGTCAAGGGCGCCGCCGCCGTCCCGCCGCTGCCCGAGGGGGCGGGGTGGATGATGGTCGAGGTCGCGGGAGACACCCTGGACGAGGCGATGGAGCGGGCACGGGCGCTCGCCGCCGACGCCGGCACCCGGGCCGTCGGCGTGTTCCCGCCCGGGCCGGAGGCCGCCGCGATGTGGCGGATCCGCGAGGACGGCGCCGGCCTCGGCGGGCGGACGCCGTCGGGGGAGCAGGCGTGGCCCGGGTTCGAGGACTCCGCCGTGCCGCCCGAGCGGCTCGGCGCGTACCTGCGCGACCTCGAGGCCCTGATGGCCCGGCACGGCGTCGACGGCCTCGCGTACGGGCACTTCGGCGACGGCTGCGTGCACCTGCGGCTCGACGTCCCGATGGAGCGGTCGGGCGACCCGCTGCGGGCCTTCATGACGGACGCCGCCCACCTGGTCGCGTCGCACGGCGGCTCGCTCTCGGGGGAGCACGGCGACGGCCGGGCCCGGTCCGAGCTGCTGCCCGTCATGTACTCGCCCGAGGCGATCGGGGCGTTCGAGGCGTTCAAGGGCCTGCTCGACCCGGACGACCTGCTCAACCCCGGCGTGCTGGTCCGGCCGCGGCCGGTCGACGCCGACCTGCGCCGCCCGCACGCCCGGCCGATCCCCGCGGGCCACGGCGGCTTCGCCTACCAGCACGACCACGGCGACTTCACCACGGCCGTGCACCGGTGCGTGGGCGTCGGCAAGTGCCGCGCCGACACGTCCGCGTCGGGCGGCTTCATGTGCCCCTCGTACCTCGCGACGAGGGACGAGAAGGACTCCACCCGCGGTCGCGCCCGCGTGCTGCAGGAGATGGCCAACGGGTCGCTGGTGTCCCGCGGGTTCTCCTCGCCCGAGGTGCACGACGTCCTCGACCTGTGCCTGTCCTGCAAGGCGTGCTCGTCCGACTGCCCGGCCGGCGTCGACATGGCCCAGTACAAGGCGGAGGTGCTGCACCGGACCTACCGCGGGCGGCTGCGCCCCGTGAACCACTACGTGCTGGGCTGGCTGCCGCGCTGGACCCGGCTCGTCACCGGCGTCCCCGGGCTGGCGCGGCTGAGCAACGCCGTGCTCGGGGTGCGCCCGCTCGCCAAGGTCGTGCTGCGGCTCGGCGGGATGGACGTCCGGCGGACGATGGTCGACTTCGCGCCCGCGCCCTTCCGCTCGCGGGTGCGGCGGGGCCAGGTCGACGTCCGGCGCGGGGGAGCGCCGGCGACCGCCGGCGGCACGTCGCTGTCGGTGACCGGCACCTCGGGCCGCCCGCCGGTGCTGCTCTGGACCGACTCGTTCAGCGACGCCCTCGCGCCGTCCGTCCCCGTCGCCGCCGTGCAGGTGCTGCGCGCCGCGGGCTACGAGGTGCTGGTGCCCGAGCACGACGCCTGCTGCGGCCTCACCTGGATCTCCACCGGGCAGCTCGACGGCGCCCGCAAGCGGCTGACCCACCTGCTCGAGGTGCTCGGCCCGTACGCGGTCAACGGCGTGCCGATCGTCGGGCTTGAGCCGTCCTGCACCGCCGTGCTGCGCTCCGACCTGCTGGACCTGCTGCCCGACGACCCCCGTGCCGTCGCCGTGGCGCGCGCCACCCGGACGCTCGCCGAGCTGCTCACCGCGCCCGCGCCGATCGGACCGGGGGACCGGTGGGAGCTGCCCGACCTGTCCGACGTCACCGCCGTCGTGCAGCCGCACTGCCACCACCACGCCGTCATGACCTACACCGCGGACCGGACGCTGCTGGCCGACGCGGGGGCGTCGTTCTCCACGCTCGCCGGCTGCTGCGGTCTCGCGGGGAACTTCGGCATGGAGGCGGGGCACTACGACGTGTCGGTGCAGGTGGCCGAGCACGCCCTGCTGCCCGCGCTGCGCGAGGCCGCCCCGGGCGACGTCCTCCTGGCCGACGGGTACTCCTGCCGCACCCAGGCCGACCAGCTCGCCGGCGTCCAGGGCGTGCACCTGGCGGAGCTCCTCGCCGCCCACCTCCGCCCCTGACCCGCGGGCGCCGGCACATGCCCCGGCGCGTGCGCCCGTCCCGCCGGCGAGGTCGTCACGTCGGCACGAGGTCGTCATTCCTGCGGGACGACCTCGTGCAGGAGTGACGACCTCGGGGGAGCGGGGCGGCGCACCGGCCGTCACGTGCGGATTTGGGCGACGGGCGTCCGTGACGTAGGCTGGCCGCTGCCCAAAGACCGCAGGTCGTCGGCTCCCGTGCTCTCCCGCTTCCGCGGGTGCGTCCGAGAGCCGCCCGAAGTCCCGCTCCGGCGGAGGCCCGCGCAGGTTGAGTTCCGATGGTCGTGCGTGAACACGTGCGTGCTGCGAGCCCTGGCCTGCGCCGGGGCTCTTCCCATGTGCGGGGTCGAGGACGACGCCCGGCGGCACCACCACCGGAAGGATTGCCATGGCGAGGCCGGACAAGGCAGCCGCAGTCGCGGAGCTCACGGACCAGTTCCGTGACTCCAACGCGGCCGTGCTGACCGAGTACCGCGGGCTCACCGTCGCGCAGCTCAAGCAGCTGCGTCGGTCGCTCAGCGGCAATGCGAACTACGCCGTGGTGAAGAACACGCTGACCGCGATCGCGGCCAAGGAAGCCGGCATCGAGGGGATCGCCGACGAGCTCAAGGGCCCGTCCGCCATCGCCTTCGTCACCGGTGACCCGGTCGAGGCCGCCAAGGGTCTGCGTGACTTCGCCAGGGCGAACCCCGCGCTGGTCATCAAGGGTGGTGTCCTCGACGGGCGCGCCCTGACCGCCGCGGACGTCACCAAGCTCGCGGACCTCGAGTCCCGTGAGGTCCTGCTGGCCAAGGCCGCCGGTGCGATGAAGGCCAAGCTGTTCCAGACGGCTTACCTCTTCACCGCGCCCGCGTCGAAGGCCGTGCGCACCGTCGAGGCTCTCCGCGCCCAGCAGGAGACCGCCGACACCGCTGCCTGAGCCGACCAGGCTCAGCCGCCCCACACCCTGCCCCTGCCGGTCGCCGTGACCGGAGGGGAACGAGACGGAAGGACACGCCACCATGGCGAAGCTCACCACCGACGAGCTCATCTCCGCGTTCAAGGAGCTCACCCTCATCGAGCTCTCCGAGTTCGTGAAGGCGTTCGAGGAGACCTTCGAGGTCACCGCCGCGGCCCCGGCCGCCGTCGCCGTCGCCCCCGCTGCCGGCGGTGCCGGTGCGGACACCCCGGCCGAGGAGGAGAAGGACGAGTTCGACGTCATCCTCGAGGCCGCCGGTGACAAGAAGATCCAGGTCATCAAGGAGGTGCGCGCCCTGACCTCCCTCGGCCTGAAGGAGGCCAAGGACCTCGTCGACGGCGCCCCGAAGCCCGTTCTCGAGAACGTGAACAAGGACGCCGCGGACAAGGCCAAGGCCGCCCTCGAGGGCGCCGGCGCCACCGTCACCCTCAAGTGACCCGCGCCGGGGGTCGCGCGCTCGCGCGCTGACCACCCGGGAGCTCGTCCGCAGGCCCGCACCCCCTCCGGGGTGCGGGCCTGCGTCGTCCCCCGGTGCGGGCTGCGCCGGTCGCACCGCTCGGCACGAGCGTGCCCGAGCCGCGTCCGCGCCGGCCCGCGCCGGCCCGCGCCCGGCGTCCGCGCCCGGCGTCCGCGCCGCGCCCAGCCGACGCCCGGCCGGGCCGGCGCCCGCGCCGCTGTCACCGGAACCATCCGCACCCCCCGCGCTTTCTCGCGCCACCCACCGATAGCCCGGCTGGTGACGCGAGAACCAGCGGGCTACGCAACGCGCCCCGTCTCGACCCACCGCGATCACCTCGACCCGCCGCGACCGGCGCGGATGGCGTCGCGCCCAGCCCGGCACGCGGCACTCGCGCCGGGACCCGCCCTGCCGGACACGCCGCGCTCGCGTCGTCCGTGCGGCTCGGCCGGCCCGCGCGCTCGGCACGACCACTCCCCGAGCTGCCGGCGGGAGTCACGGGCGCGTCGCCAGCGCCTTCTCGTGTCGCACACCGACGTCCCGGCTGGTCGCGCGAGAATCGGCTGGCGCTGCGCCGGCCGACCACCGGCCCGACGCCCCGACCGGCGGGGAAGGGTGCGGAATGCCCCAGGGCGACGCGGCGTTGCTGCCCTCTGCAGGCCTCGGCGCGATGTCGCCCGAGCTCGTGTGGCGCACGTCCCATACCACGGCCGCTGGACTTGCCGCCAGGTCTGTACTACGCTAGCGCTTTGCGCTGGCCTGTGCCCGCGACCCCGTATAACCCGCGCCCACCAGGCATCGTAGTACGCGATGCCCTGGGGGCCCGAGGCCGGGGGGTCGCGAACCGCCGGGCCCCGCGCAGGGAACTCGATCTGCTGGGAAGGACCCCTCTTGGCTGCCTCGCGCACCTCCTCCGCAACGTCCGAAGCCATCGCGAACCGCACCGTCTCCCGCCGCGTCTCCTTCGCCCGGATCGACGAGCCGCTGGAGGTCCCCGACCTCCTCGGCCTGCAGACGGAGAGCTTCGACTGGCTGCTCGGCAACGAGAAGTGGCAGGCGCGTGTCGCCGCTGCTCTCGAGTCCGGCCGCCAGGACGTCCCGGAGACCGCTGGACTGGAGGAGATCTTCGAGGAGATCTCCCCCATCGAGGACTTCGGCGGCACCATGTCGCTGTCGTTCCGCGAGCACCGTTTCGAGCCGCCGAAGTACACGGCCGACGAGTGCAAGGAGAAGGACTTCACCTACGCGGCGCCGCTGTTCGTCACCGCCGAGTTCGTGAACTACACCACCGGTGAGATCAAGAGCCAGACGGTCTTCATGGGCGACTTCCCGCTCATGAGCGAGCGCGGCACGTTCATCATCAACGGCACCGAGCGCGTCGTCGTGTCGCAGCTGGTCCGCTCCCCGGGCGTGTACTTCGAGCGCGCTGCCGACAAGACGTCCGACAAGGACATCTTCTCGGTCAAGATGATCCCGAGCCGTGGCGCGTGGCTGGAGTTCGAGATCGACAAGCGCGACAACGTCGGCGTCCGCGTCGACCGCAAGCGCAAGCAGAACGCCACCGTGCTGCTCAAGGCCCTCGGCATGACCGAGTCGGAGATCCGCGAGGAGTTCGCGCAGTTCCCGGCCGTCATCGACACCCTGGAGAAGGACCACGTCCAGACCCAGGACGAGGCGCTGCTCGACCTCTACCGCAAGATCCGCCCGGGCGAGCCGCCCACCGTCGAGGCCGGTCGCGCGCTGATCGAGAACTTCTACTTCAACCCGAAGCGCTACGACCTCGCGAAGGTCGGCCGCTACAAGCTGAACAAGAAGCTCGGCATCGACGTCCCGCTGGCCGACTCCGTGCTGTCGCGCGACGACATCGTCGCCGCGATCAAGTACATGGCCGCGCTGCACGCCGACGTCGCGACCCTGCCGGGCAAGCGCGCCGGCGAGGACGTCGAGATCCGCGTCGAGACCGACGACATCGACCACTTCGGCAACCGTCGCATCCGCGCCGTGGGCGAGCTCATCCAGAACCAGGTCCGCACCGGCCTGTCGCGGATGGAGCGCGTCGTGCGCGAGCGCATGACGACCCAGGACGTCGAGGCGATCACGCCGCAGACGCTGATCAACATCCGTCCCGTCGTGGCCTCCATCAAGGAGTTCTTCGGGACGAGCCAGCTGTCGCAGTTCATGGACCAGAACAACCCGCTCGCCGGCCTGACGCACAAGCGTCGTCTGTCCGCGCTGGGCCCGGGTGGTCTGTCCCGCGACCGCGCCGGCATGGAGGTCCGTGACGTCCACCCGTCGCACTACGGCCGCATGTGCCCGATCGAGACCCCCGAGGGTCCGAACATCGGCCTCATCGGCTCGCTCGCGACGTTCGGGCGGATCAACCCGTTCGGCTTCGTCGAGACCCCGTACCGCAAGGTCGAGTTCGGTGTCGTGACGGACGAGGTGCACTACCTCACCGCCGACGACGAGGACCGCTTCGTGATCGCCCAGGCGAACGCCGCGGTCCGCGAGGACGGCCACTTCGCCGAGGACACCGTCCTGGTCCGCGTCAAGGGTGGCGACACCGAGGACGTCCCGGCCGAGGTCGTGGACTACATGGACGTCTCGCCGCGCCAGATGGTGTCGGTCGCGACGGCCCTCATCCCGTTCCTCGAGCACGACGACGCCAACCGCGCCCTCATGGGTGCGAACATGCAGCGCCAGGCCGTGCCGCTGGTCCGCTCCGAGGCGCCGCTGGTCGGCACCGGCATGGAGTGGCGCGCGGCGGTCGACGCCGGCGACGTCATCGTGGCCTCCAAGCCCGGTGTGGTCACCGAGGTGTCGGCGGACCTGATCACCGTCGCGAACGACGACGCGACGACGAGCACCTACCGCGTGGCGAAGTTCCGCCGCTCGAACCAGGGCACGTCCTACAACCAGCGCGTGCTGGTCGACCAGGGCGCCCGCGTCGAGGTCGGCTCCGTGCTGGCCGACGGCCCGGCGACGGACGAGGGCGAGCTGTCCCTCGGCCGCAACCTGCTGGTCGCGTTCATGTCGTGGGAGGGCCACAACTACGAGGACGCGATCATCCTGTCGCAGCGCCTCGTGCAGGACGACGTCCTGTCCTCGATCCACATCGAGGAGCACGAGGTCGACGCCCGCGACACCAAGCTCGGCCCGGAGGAGATCACGCGGGACATCCCGAACGTCTCCGAGGACGTGCTGGCGGACCTGGACGAGCGCGGCATCATCCGCATCGGCGCCGAGGTCTCCGCGGGCGACGTGCTGGTCGGCAAGGTCACCCCGAAGGGCGAGACCGAGCTGACCCCGGAGGAGCGCCTGCTGCGCGCGATCTTCGGCGAGAAGGCCCGCGAGGTCCGCGACACGTCCCTCAAGGTGCCCCACGGCGAGTCCGGCACGGTCATCGAGGTGCGCACGTTCAACCGCGAGGACGGCGACGAGCTGCCCGCCGGCGTGAACGAGCTGGTCCGGGTCTACATCGCCCAGCGCCGCAAGATCACCGACGGCGACAAGCTCGCCGGCCGTCACGGCAACAAGGGCGTCATCTCCAAGATCCTGCCCGTCGAGGACATGCCGTTCCTCCCGGACGGCACCGCGGTGGACATCGTCCTGAACCCGATGGGCGTCCCCGGCCGCATGAACGTCGGCCAGGTGCTGGAGGTCCACCTCGGGTGGATCGCCAAGCAGGGCTGGAACGTCGAGCTGGCCGAGGGCGACCTGTCCTGGGTCGACCAGGTGCCGGACATCGCGAAGTCGTCGAGCCCGGGCGTGCCCGTGGCGACGCCGGTGTTCGACGGCGTGCCGGAGGAGACCCTCACCGGTCTGCTCGGCGCCACGCTGCCGAACCGCGACGGCGAGCGCATGGTCGGCGTGGACGGCAAGGCGCGCCTGTTCGACGGCCGCTCCGGCGAGCCGTTCCCGGACCCGGTGGCCGTCGGCTACATGTACATCCTCAAGCTGCACCACCTCGTGGACGACAAGATCCACGCCCGGTCGACCGGCCCGTACTCGATGATCACGCAGCAGCCGCTGGGTGGTAAGGCGCAGTTCGGTGGCCAGCGGTTCGGCGAGATGGAGGTGTGGGCCCTCGAGGCGTACGGCGCGGCCTACACGCTCCAGGAGCTCCTGACCATCAAGTCGGACGACATCCCCGGCCGCGTGAAGGTGTACGAGGCCATCGTCAAGGGGGAGAACATCCCGGACTCGGGCATCCCGGAGTCCTTCAAGGTGCTCCTCAAGGAGATGCAGTCGCTCTGCCTGAACGTGGAGGTGCTGTCCTCGGACGGCGTGTCCATCGACATGCGGGAGAACGACGACGAGGTCTACCGCGCCGCCGAGGAGCTGGGCATCGACCTGTCCCGGCGCCCGAACGCCGCCAGCACCATCGACGAGATCTGACGCCGAGCGTCCGCCGGCCCTGCGCTCCCCGGAGCGATGGGCCGGCGGCCCGCCCGCACCCCTTGCACCATTCCGTTCCGCCGGACCGCTCATCAGCGGGAGCCGGCAAGCGAAGGAAGTAGGACCCCTTGCTCGACGTCAACGTCTTCGACGAGCTGCGCATCGGACTGGCCACGGCCGACGACATCCGGACCTGGTCGCACGGCGAGGTCAAGAAGCCCGAGACCATCAACTACCGCACCCTGAAGCCGGAGAAGGACGGGCTCTTCTGCGAGAAGATCTTCGGCCCCACCCGGGACTGGGAGTGCTACTGCGGCAAGTACAAGCGCGTGCGCTTCAAGGGCATCATCTGCGAGCGCTGCGGCGTCGAGGTGACCCGTTCCAAGGTGCGTCGTGAGCGCATGGGCCACATCGAGCTGGCCGCGCCCGTCACGCACATCTGGTTCTTCAAGGGCGTCCCGTCGCGCCTCGGCTACCTGCTCGACCTCGCCCCGAAGGACCTGGAGAAGGTCATCTACTTCGCGGCGTACATGATCACGTGGGTCGACGTGGACGGTCGCCAGGAGGACCTGCCGAACCTCCAGAACGAGATCGACCTGGAGCGCAAGGAGATCGCGGACCGCCGCGACAACGACATCAACACCCGCGCGTCGAAGCTCGAGGCCGACCTGGCCGAGCTCGAGGCCGAGGGTGCGAAGGCCGACGCCCGCCGCAAGGTGCGCGACTCCGCCGAGCGCGAGATGGCGCAGATCCGCAAGCGCGCGGATGCCGAGATCGAGCGTCTCGACACCATCTGGGACCGGTTCAAGAACCTCAAGGTCGCGGACCTCGAGGGCGACGAGCTGCTCTACCGCCAGCTGCAGGACCGCTACGGCAACTACTTCGAGGGCTCGATGGGCGCCTCGGCGATCCAGAAGCGCCTCGAGGCGTTCGACCTGGAGGCCGAGGCCGACAACCTGCGCGAGATCATCCGCTCGGGCAAGGGCCAGCGGAAGACCCGTGCGCTCAAGCGCCTCAAGGTCGTCAACGCGTTCCTCACCACGACGAACTCGCCGACCGGCATGGTGCTGGACGCCGTCCCGGTCATCCCGCCGGACCTGCGCCCGATGGTGCAGCTCGACGGCGGCCGGTTCGCCACGTCGGACCTGAACGACCTGTACCGCCGCGTCATCAACCGGAACAACCGCCTCAAGCGGCTCCTGGACCTGGGCGCGCCGGAGATCATCGTCAACAACGAGAAGCGGATGCTCCAGGAGGCCGTGGACTCGCTGTTCGACAACGGCCGCCGCGGCCGCCCGGTCACGGGCCCCGGCAACCGTCCGCTGAAGTCGATCTCCGACATGCTCAAGGGCAAGCAGGGCCGGTTCCGCCAGAACCTGCTCGGCAAGCGCGTCGACTACTCGGGCCGTTCGGTCATCGTCGTCGGCCCGCAGCTCAAGCTGCACCAGTGCGGTCTGCCCAAGCAGATGGCGCTCGAGCTGTTCAAGCCGTTCGTGATGAAGCGCCTGGTCGACCTGAACCACGCGCAGAACATCAAGTCGGCCAAGCGCATGGTCGAGCGCGCGCGCCCGGTCGTGTGGGACGTGCTCGAGGAGGTCATCACCGAGCACCCCGTGCTGCTGAACCGTGCGCCCACGCTGCACCGTCTCGGCATCCAGGCGTTCGAGCCCCAGCTCGTCGAGGGCAAGGCGATCCACCTGCACCCGCTCGTCTGCGGCGCGTTCAACGCCGACTTCGACGGTGACCAGATGGCCGTGCACCTGCCCCTGAGCGCGGAGGCGCAGGCCGAGGCCCGCATCCTCATGCTCTCGAGCAACAACATCCTGAAGCCGTCGGACGGCCGTCCGGTGACCATGCCCTCGCAGGACATGATCATCGGCCTGTTCCACCTGACCTCCGACAAGGTCGACCCGGTGGGTGCCGGCCGGGCGTTCAGCTCGGTGTCCGAGGCGATCATGGCGTTCGACCAGGGGTCCCTGGACCTCAACGCGGTCGTCAAGATCCGCATGGACGGCCTCGTGCTGCCCGAGGACGCCCAGCCCGAGGGCTGGGACGGCGGGACGATCTCGTTCGAGACCACCCTGGGCCGCGCGCTGTTCAACGAGCTGCTCCCGGTCGACTACCCGTACGAGAACGGCGTCGTCGACAAGAAGCGCCTCTCGGTCATCGTCAACGACCTGGCGGAGCGGTACCCGAAGGTCGAGGTCGCCGCGTCGCTGGACGCCCTGAAGGAGGCCGGCTTCCGCTGGGCCACCCGCTCGGGCGTGACGATCGCGATCTCGGACGTCGCGGCGCCGAACCAGAAGGCGGAGATCCTCACCGAGCACGAGGCGCGCGCGGCGAAGGTGCAGGGCCAGTACGACAAGGGCCTCATCACCGACGACGAGCGTCGTCAGGAGCTCATCGAGATCTGGACGCAGGCCACCGACAAGGTCGCCAAGGCGATGCAGGAGAACTTCTCCGCCCGCAACACCGTGTTCCGCATGGTCGGCTCCGGTGCGCGTGGTAACTGGATGCAGGTCCGGCAGATCGCCGGCATGCGCGGTCTGGTGGCGAACCCGAAGGGCGAGATCATCCCGCGCCCGATCAAGGCGAACTACCGCGAGGGCCTGTCCGTCCTGGAGTACTTCATCGCGACGCACGGTGCCCGCAAGGGTCTGGCGGACACCGCGCTGCGGACCGCCGACTCGGGCTACCTGACCCGTCGTCTGGTGGACGTCTCCCAGGACGTCATCGTCCGCGAGGAGGACTGCGGGACCGAGCGCGGCCTCACCATGCCGATCGGCGTGGCCACTGCGGACGGCACGCTGCGCCGCCACGACAAGGTGGAGACCTCGGTCTTCTCCCGCACGCTGGCGACCGACGCCGAGATCGACGGCGAGATCATCGGCAACGCGGGCGACGACATCGGCGACGTGCTGCTGGACCGCCTCCTGGCGGCCGGCGTCACCGAGCTGAAGGTCCGCTCCGTGCTCACCTGCGAGTCGCGCGTCGGCACCTGCGCGAAGTGCTACGGCCGCTCGCTGGCCACCGGCAAGCTCGTGGACATCGGCGAGGCCGTCGGCATCATCGCGGCCCAGTCGATCGGCGAGCCCGGCACCCAGCTGACGATGCGCACCTTCCACACCGGTGGTGTGGCGTCGGCGGAGGACATCACGCAGGGTCTGCCGCGTGTCCAGGAGCTCTTCGAGGCCCGCACCCCCAAGGGTGAGAGCCCCATCGCGGAGTTCTCGGGCCGGATCACGATCGACGAGGCCGACCGGGTCCGCCGCATCGTGCTGACCCCGGACGACGGCTCGGAGGAGATCGCCTACCCGATCACCAAGCGCTCGCGCCTGCTGATCAGCGACGGCGACCACGTCGAGGTCGGCACCCAGCTGGTCCAGGGTGCGGTGGACCCGAAGAAGGTCCTGCGCATCCTCGGCCCGCGCGCCACCCAGAAGCACCTGGTGGACGAGGTCCAGGAGGTCTACAACTCCCAGGGCGTGGACATCCACGACAAGCACATCGAGGTCATCGTGCGGCAGATGCTGCGTCGCGTGACCGTGCTGGACTCGGGTGACACGGGCCTGCTCCCGGGCGAGCTGGCCGAGCGCGGCCGGTTCGAGGACTTCAACCGCCGTGCGGTCGCCGAGGGTGGCCAGCCGGCCTCGGGCCGTCCGGAGCTGATGGGCATCACGAAGGCGTCGCTCGCGACGGACTCGTGGCTGTCGGCGGCGTCCTTCCAGGAGACGACGCGCGTCCTCACCGAGGCCGCGATGTCGGGCCGCAGCGACCCGCTGCTCGGCCTCAAGGAGAACGTCATCCTCGGCAAGCTCATCCCCGCCGGTACGGGTCTGCCCCGCTACCACGAGGTGTCGGTCGAGCCCACCGAGGAGGCGAAGGCCGAGCTGTACCCGTCCTTCGGCTACGACGAGATCGACTTCCCCGCCCTGGGCCTCGGCTCGGGCGAGGCGATCCCGCTCGAGGACATCGACTTCGGCGACTACCGCTGACGTCGGGTCCCACCGGGCCGAGGGGGTCCGCCGCGCTCGTCGCGGCGGGCCCCCTCGGCCGTGCGCGCCCCCGCGGGAACACCTGGCGGGGGAGCGCGGTTGTACCCGTGACCGACGTCCGCCGACCCTCACGCTGCTGCTTTGACGGTGCGTGAACCGGCGAGTAACGTTGGACACCGTGCCCGCGCCGTCGGGCCCTCGCGCGCGCTCGTCACGGAGCGCAGGGTGGACACCTCCCCGAGATCGCACCTCGAACCCCGTCACCGGGGCCGCGGTGCGGAGCAGGAGGGGGTCGACACGCCCGGGTGCGGGGGTCGGTTCGGGACGCAAGACCGATCGGGGTAGTCGCGCGACGGGCGACGAACCGGACATTGCCGGCCGTCCAGGGTGACGGGTGCCGGTCAGACCAGACTTCACCTAGCGACGGAGACGTAGTGCCTACGATCCAGCAGCTGGTCCGCAAGGGCCGGACGCCGAAGACGAACAAGTCGAAGACCCCTGCCCTGCAGGGCAGCCCGCAGCGCCGCGGCGTCTGCACCCGCGTGTACACGACCACCCCGAAGAAGCCGAACTCGGCTCTCCGCAAGGTCGCGCGCGTCAAGCTCTCCTCGGGCATCGAGGTCACGGCCTACATCCCCGGTGAGGGCCACAACCTGCAGGAGCACTCCATCGTGCTCGTCCGCGGCGGTCGTGTGAAGGACCTGCCCGGTGTGCGCTACAAGATCATCCGTGGTGCTCTGGACACCCAGGGCGTGAAGAACCGTAAGCAGGCGCGCAGCCGCTACGGCGCGAAGAAGGGCTGAACCGATGCCTCGTAAGGGTCCGGCTCCCAAGCGGCCGCTCATCATCGACCCGGTCTACGGATCGCCGGTCGTCACCCAGCTGATCAACAAGGTCCTGCTCGACGGCAAGAAGTCCGTCGCGGAGGCCATCGTCTACGGCGCGCTCGAGGGCGTCCGTGAGAAGACCCAGGGCGACCCGGTCGTCGTCCTCAAGCGCGCGCTGGACAACGTCCGCCCGTCGCTCGAGGTCCGCTCCCGCCGTGTCGGTGGCGCGACCTACCAGGTCCCGGTCGAGGTCCGCCCCGTCCGCCAGACCACGCTCGCCCTCCGGTGGCTCACGGACTACTCGCGCGCTCGTCGCGAGAAGACCATGACCGAGCGGCTCATGAACGAGATCCTCGACGCGTCCAACGGCCTCGGTGCCGCGGTGAAGCGCCGTGAGGACATGCACAAGATGGCCGAGTCCAACAAGGCGTTCGCCCACTACCGCTGGTAATCCCAGCAGTAGGCGAACCCCACTACCGAGGGGCTGAACCTGTGGCACTGGACGTGCTGACGGACCTGAACAAGGTCCGCAACATCGGCATCATGGCGCACATCGATGCCGGCAAGACCACGACGACCGAGCGGATCCTGTACTACACGGGCGTCAACTACAAGATCGGCGAGACCCACGACGGTGCGTCGACCACGGACTGGATGGAGCAGGAGCAGGAGCGTGGCATCACGATCACGTCCGCTGCTGTGACCGCCTTCTGGAACAAGGGCAAGTCGAACGAGACGCAGATCAACGTCATCGACACGCCCGGTCACGTCGACTTCACCGTCGAGGTGGAGCGCTCGCTGCGCGTGCTCGACGGCGCGGTCGCGGTGTTCGACGGCAAGGAGGGCGTGGAGCCCCAGTCGGAGACCGTCTGGCGCCAGGCCGACAAGTACGAGGTCCCCCGCATCTGCTTCGTCAACAAGATGGACAAGCTGGGCGCGGACTTCTACTTCACGGTCGACACCATCGTGAACCGCCTCAAGGCCAAGCCGCTGGTCATCCAGCTGCCGATCGGTGCCGAGAACGACTTCATCGGCGTCGTCGACCTGGTCGAGATGCGCGCGCTCGTGTGGCGTGGCGAGACCGAGATGGGCGCGAAGTACGAGGTCGAGGAGATCCCGGCCGACCTCGTGGACCGGGCCGAGCAGTTCCGCAGCGAGCTGCTCGAGGCCGTCGCCGAGACGGACGACGAGCTGCTCGAGAAGTTCCTGGGCGGTGAGGAGCTCACGGTCGCCGAGATCAAGTCCGGCATCCGCAAGCTCACCATCGCCGGTGAGGCTTTCCCGGTCCTGTGCGGCTCGGCGTTCAAGAACAAGGGCGTCCAGCCCATGCTCGACGCCGTCGTCGACTTCCTCCCGTCGCCCCTCGACGTCCCGGCCATCCAGGGCCACGACGTCAAGGACGAAGAGGTCGTCATCGAGCGCCACCCGGACGCCTCCGAGCCGTTCTCGGCCCTGGCGTTCAAGATCGCCGCGCACCCGTTCTTCGGCAAGCTCACCTTCATCCGCGTGTACTCGGGGAAGGTCGTGCAGGGCGCCCAGGTGCTCAACGCGACCAAGGGCAAGAAGGAGCGCATCGGGAAGATCTTCCAGATGCACGCCAACAAGGAGAACCCGGTCGACGAGGCGACGGCGGGCCACATCTACGCGTTCATCGGCCTGAAGGACGTCACCACCGGTGACACCCTCTGCGCCCTCGACGCGCCGGTGGTCCTGGAGTCCATGACCTTCCCGGAGCCCGTCATCGACGTGGCGATCGAGCCGAAGACCAAGGGCGACCAGGAGAAGCTCTCCACGGCGATCCAGAAGCTCGCCGAGGAGGACCCGACGTTCCGCGTCCGCCTGGACGAGGAGACCGGCCAGACCGTCATCGGCGGCATGGGCGAGCTCCACCTCGACATCCTCGTCGACCGCATGCGGCGCGAGTTCAAGGTCGAGGCGAACGTCGGCAAGCCGCAGGTGGCCTACCGCGAGACGATCCGCCGCAAGGTGGAGAAGATCGACTACACGCACAAGAAGCAGACCGGTGGCTCCGGGCAGTTCGCCAAGGTCCAGATGACCTTCGAGCCGCTCGAGTCCGAGGACGGCGCGATGTACGAGTTCGTGAACGCCGTCACCGGTGGTCGCGTGCCTCGCGAGTACATCCCGTCCGTGGACCAGGGCATCCAGTCCGCGATGCAGCTCGGCGTGCTGGCCGGCTTCCCGCTGGTGGGCGTCAAGGCCACGCTGCTCGACGGTGCCGCGCACGACGTCGACTCCTCGGAGATGGCGTTCAAGATCGCCGGTTCCATGATCCTCAAGGAGGCCGCCCGCAAGGCGGACCCGGTTCTCCTCGAGCCCGTCATGGCCGTCGAGGTCCGTACGCCCGAGGAGTACATGGGCGACGTGATCGGTGACATCAACTCGCGGCGCGGCATGATCCAGTCCATGGAGGACGCGACGGGCGTGAAGGTGATCCGCGCCCAGGTTCCTCTCTCCGAGATGTTCGGGTACGTCGGTGACCTGCGGTCGAAGACCCAGGGTCGCGCGGTGTACTCGATGCAGTTCGACAGCTACGCCGAGGTGCCTCGGAATGTTGCCGACGAGATCATCAAGAAGACCCGGGGCGAGTAGTCCCACAGGTCGAACCGAGTACGACCAATCAACCCGACCCGTAGGACCGCACGTCCGCAGGGGCACTGAGCCCCTGCATCGTTCGGCAATCTCTACACCAGAGTCCTGAGGAGGACCCAGTGGGCAAGGCGAAGTTCGAGCGGACCAAGCCGCACGTCAACATCGGGACCATCGGTCACGTCGACCACGGCAAGACGACGCTGACTGCTGCGATCTCGAAGGTGCTGCACGACAAGTACCCCGACCTGAACCCCTTCACGCCTTTCGACGAGATCGACAAGGCGCCCGAGGAGAAGCAGCGCGGCATCACCATCAACATCGCGCACGTCGAGTACCAGACGGAGAAGCGTCACTACGCTCACGTCGACGCGCCCGGTCACGCCGACTACATCAAGAACATGATCACCGGTGCGGCGCAGATGGACGGCGCCATCCTGGTGGTCGCCGCCACCGACGGCCCGATGGCCCAGACGCGTGAGCACGTCCTGCTCGCCCGTCAGGTCGGCGTGCCCTACCTGCTCGTGGCGCTCAACAAGTCCGACATGGTCGACGACGAGGAGATCCTCGAGCTCGTCGAGATGGAGGTCCGCGAGCTGCTGTCGTCGCAGGGCTTCGACGGTGACGAGGCGCCGGTCATCCGCGTCTCCGGCCTGAAGGCGCTCGAGGGCGACCCGGAGTGGGTCAAGTCCGTCGAGGACCTGCTGGACGCCGTGGACGAGTCCGTCCCGGAGCCGGTCCGTGACATGGACAAGCCGTTCCTCATGCCGATCGAGGACGTCTTCACCATCACCGGTCGTGGCACCGTCGTCACCGGCAAGGTCGACCGCGGCAAGCTCGCGATCAACTCCGAGGTCGAGATCGTCGGCATCCGCCCGGCGCAGAAGACCACGGTCACCGGTATCGAGATGTTCCACAAGCAGATGGACGAGGCGTGGGCCGGCGAGAACTGCGGCCTCCTGCTCCGTGGCACCAAGCGTGAGGACGTCGAGCGCGGCCAGGTCGTCGTGAAGCCGGGCTCGATCACGCCGCACACCGAGTTCGAGGGCCAGGTCTACATCCTGGCCAAGGACGAGGGCGGGCGTCACAACCCGTTCTACTCGAACTACCGTCCGCAGTTCTACTTCCGGACGACCGACGTCACCGGCGTCATCACGCTGCCCGAGGGCACCGAGATGGTCATGCCGGGCGACAACACGGAGATCTCCGTGACGCTGATCCAGCCCATCGCGATGGAGGAGGGCCTCGGCTTCGCCATCCGCGAGGGTGGCCGCACCGTCGGCTCGGGCCGCGTCACCAAGATCATCAAGTGATCTGACCCTTCGGGGACTGCGTCACCACCGGGAGGGCCCGGGTGCTTCGGCACCCGGGCCCTTCTGCGTGCCTCCCACGGCCCGCCGCCCGCCCGCCGCGCCGCGCCCGCCGCCCGCCCGCCGCGCCGCGCCCGCCGCACCGGGCACCGCGTCGGCGGTGCATTCTCGCGACCTCCCCCGGTCTCCCGGGCGCCGGTGCGAGAACACGCTGGCGGTCGACCCGCGGCCCCGAGCGGAACCAGAACGACCACAGGGCCCGTGGCCTGGCGCGGTCCCCAGGCGGGTGCGCGGCGCCGACCGGGGTCGCGCGGTGCCGGGCACCGTGGGGCGATGCGCGACGACCTCCTCGGCTCCCTCCCGCCCGGCGTGATCCTGCACCGGGACGCCGCCGCCGGTGGGATCGGCGGGCACGCCCTGCGGCGTGCGCTGCGCGACGGGAGCCTGGCCCAGGTTCGGCCGGGAGCCTACGTCCGCGGAGCGGAGTGGAGCGCGAGCTCACCCGAGGGCCGGCAGCTGCTGGCGGTGCGGGCAGCGGCGCGGCAGCTCGTGGACCCGGTGTTCTCCCACGAGTCGGCCGCGGCCGTGTGGGGGCTGCCGCTGGTCGGAGCCGCCGGGGGAGTGCACGTTCTCGGCCCGCCGGGGGCGGACGGACGCCCGCGCGGCACCGGCACCCGTGCCGGCGTGACCCGGCACGCGGCGGGCGCCGGCGTGCCCGTCGCCGTGCGGGACGGGCTGCGCGTGACCGGCGCCCTCGACACGGTGCTGGCGCTCGCGCGCGACCGGGACCTGCGGCGCGCCCTAGCGGCTGCGGACGCCGCGCTCCGGTCCGGCCTGGTGACGGGTGACGGCCTGCGCGACGAGGTCGCGCGGCGCGCCGGCGCGCGCGGTGCACGCCGCATGCGGGTGGTGGCCGCGCTGGCCGACGGGCGGGTGGAGTCGGCGGGGGAGTCGGTGAGCCGCGCGCGCATCCACCTGGACGGGTTCGCGCAGCCCGCGCTGCAGGTGCCGTTCGTGCGCGGCGGCTCGACGGTCGCGCGGGTCGACTTCTGGTGGCGGGACGCGCGGGTGGTGGGGGAGTTCGACGGCCGCAAGAAGTACCGTGCGGACGGGGTCGACGACCGGCGCGCGGTCGAGGAGCGGGTGTGGTCGGAGAAGCGCCGGGAGGACATGATCCGCGCAGCGGGCATCCGCGTCGTGCGCTGGACGTGGAGCGAGGCGTGGCACCCCGGCCCCCTGTCGGCGCTGCTGGCGGCCGCCGGCGTTCCCCGGATCGGATCGCCGGCTGCTTCTCGCACCACAAGCTGAGTTATCGGCCTGCGATGCGAGAATCGGCTGGCGACGCGGGCGGGCGGGAGCCGGGCGGGAGCCGGTCGGGAGCAGGGTGGGAGCCGGGCGCGCGGCACGCGCGGCGCGTGATCGTGCGGGTGTGACGCAGGTCCGGTTGGACCTTTGGGGCTCCGGCTGGCACACTAGACAAGTTGCCCGACGACGGGGGTGCCTGCGCGCGTGCGTTCAGGAGCCCCGACCGAGCGGGCAGGGACGCGTGCGAGTCCAGCACACAGCCCGGGGTCACCCGGCGTCGGACTCCATCACCACATCGACCTCGTCCCCGTCGCCGCGCGCCCCGCGCACGGCACGGAGACCGGCGCGAAGGTATGCCGCAAGAAGCGACACGCCCGAGTGCGGGGGTCGGACACAGGCAGTTCGAAGAGAGAGAGACAGACGACGCCATGGCGGGACAGAAGATCCGCATCCGGCTCAAGTCCTACGACCACGAGGTCATCGACAGCTCGGCGCGCAAGATCGTCGACACGGTGAGCCGCGCTGGTGCGACGGTCGTTGGCCCGGTGCCGCTCCCGACGGAGAAGAACGTCTTCGTCGTCATCCGGTCGCCCCACAAGTACAAGGACAGCCGCGAGCACTTCGAGATGCGCACGCACAAGCGGCTCATCGACATCATCGATCCCACGCCGAAGGCGGTCGACTCGCTCATGCGTCTCGACCTGCCCGCGGACGTGAACATCGAGATCAAGCTCTGACGCTGGGAAGGAACTGATCTTCATGGTTACCCAGCAGAACGCGCGCCCCGTCACGGCGGTGCTCGGCACGAAGCTCGGTATGACGCAGGTCTGGGACGCCGATGGCCGTCTCGTCCCCGTCACCGTGGTCGCTGTCGGCACCAACGTCGTGACCCAGGTGCGCTCCGCTGAGGCTGACGGTTACTCCGCGATCCAGCTGGCCTACGGCCAGATCGACCCGCGCAAGGTGACCAAGCCGCTGAAGGGCCACTTCGAGAAGGCGGGGGTCACCCCCCGTCGGCACGTGGCCGAGATCCGCACGTCGGACGCGGCCGAGTTCACGCTCGGCCAGGAGATCACCGCGGAGGCCTTCGCGGCCGGCGCGCTGGTCGACGTGATCGGCACCACCAAGGGCAAGGGCACCGCCGGTGTCATGAAGCGCCACGGGTTCTCCGGCGTCGGCGCCTCGCACGGTGCGCACCGCAACCACCGCAAGCCGGGCTCGATCGGTGGCGCATCGACGCCGTCGCGCGTGTTCAAGGGCGTGCGGATGGCCGGTCGCATGGGCCACGCCCGCCAGACCACCCAGAACCTGACCGTGCACGCGGTCGACGTCGAGAAGGGTCTGCTGCTCCTCAAGGGCGCGGTTCCCGGCCCGAAGCGTGGCGTCGTCGTCGTGCGTACCGCCGTGAAGGGGGCATGACCACCATGTCCGAGACCCTGACCGTCGACGTCGTCGACACCGCGGGCAAGAAGGCCGGCACGGCCGAGCTGCCCGGCGAGGTGTTCGACGCGCAGACCAACATCCCGCTCATCCACCAGGTCGTCGTGGCGCAGCTCGCCGCGGCTCGCCAGGGCACCCACGACACGAAGAACCGTGGCGAGGTGCGTGGTGGCGGCAAGAAGCCGTACAAGCAGAAGGGCACCGGCCGCGCCCGCCAGGGTTCGACCCGTGCGCCGCAGTTCGCCGGCGGTGGCGTCGTCCACGGCCCGACCCCGCGCGACTACTCCCAGCGGACCCCGAAGAAGATGAAGGCCGCGGCGCTCCGCGGTGCTCTCTCGGACCGCGCCCGCGCCGGCCGCGTCCACGTCGTCACCGGCTTCGGTGTCAACGAGGCGCCCTCGACCAAGGCCGCCGTGAGCGTGCTGGACCAGCTGTCCGGCCGCAAGCACGTCCTCGTGGTCGTGGAGCGCGCGGACGAGCTCGCGTGGAAGTCGCTGCGGAACGTCGAGCGGGTCCACCTGCTCGTCGCCGACCAGCTCAACACCTACGACGTGCTCGTCTCCGACGACGTCGTGTTCACCCAGGGCGCGCTCGACACGTTCCTCGCCGGCCCCGTCAAGGGCCGCGGCGCGACCGCTGTCGCGACGTCGTCCGAGGCCGAGGAGGACGCCAAGTGACCGCCGTCGCCAAGGACCCCCGCGACATCCTGATCGCGCCGGTCGTCTCCGAGAAGAGCTACGGGCTGCTCGACGAGGGCAAGTACACCTTCGTCGTCGACCCCCGGGCCAACAAGACCGAGATCAAGATCGCGGTCGAGCAGGTCTTCTCGGTCAAGGTCGAGTCCGTGAACACGATCAACCGCAAGGGCAAGACGCGGCGGACGAAGTTCGGGATGGGCAAGCGCAAGGACACGAAGCGCGCGATCGTCACCCTCCGCGAGGGCACGATCGACATCTTCGGCGGACCGGTCGGCTGACCGGGCCCGAGAGCAGATTGAGGACAGATCCCCATGGGAATCCGTAAGTACAAGCCGACGACGCCGGGGCGCCGCGGCGCGAGCGTCGCCGACTTCGTCGAGATCACGCGCTCCACGCCGGAGAAGTCTCTGGTCCGCCCGCTGCACAAGACCGGTGGTCGTAACTCGACCGGCCGCGTCACCATGCGGCACCAGGGTGGTGGCCACAAGCGCGCCTACCGCGTGATCGACTTCCGTCGTCACGACAAGGACGGCGTGCCGGCCAAGGTCGCGCACATCGAGTACGACCCCAACCGCACGGCGCGCATCGCGCTCCTGCACTACGCGGACGGCGAGAAGCGCTACATCATCGCGCCGAACAAGCTGAAGCAGGGCGACGTCGTCGAGAACGGCGCCGGTGCCGACATCAAGCCCGGCAACAACCTGCCGCTGCGCAACATCCCGACCGGTACGACCATCCACGCCATCGAGCTGAAGCCCGGCGGCGGCGCGAAGATCGCCCGCTCGGCGGGTGCGTCGGTGCAGCTGGTCGCCAAGGACGGGCCGTACGCGCAGCTGCGCATGCCGTCCGGCGAGATCCGCAACGTCGACCTGCGCTGCCGCGCCACGGTCGGCGAGGTGGGCAACGCCGAGCAGTCGAACATCAACTGGGGCAAGGCCGGCCGCATGCGCTGGAAGGGCAAGCGCCCCTCCGTCCGTGGTGTCGCGATGAACCCGATCGACCACCCGCACGGTGGTGGTGAGGGCAAGACGTCCGGTGGTCGTCACCCGGTGAGCCCCTGGGGCCAGCCGGAGGGCCGCACGCGCCGTCCCAACAAGCCGAGCGACAAGCTCATCGTCCGTCGCCGCCGCACCGGCAAGAAGCGCTGATAGGAGCCGGGAGATATGCCTCGCAGCCTGAAGAAGGGGCCCTTCGTCGACGGGCACCTGCAGAAGAAGGTCGACGTGCAGAACGCCGCCGGCACCAAGAACGTCATCAAGACCTGGTCGCGTCGTTCGATGATCACGCCCGACTTCCTGGGTCACACCTTCGCGGTGCACGACGGCCGCAAGCACACGCCGGTGTTCGTGACGGAGTCGATGGTCGGGCACAAGCTCGGCGAGTTCGCTCCGACGCGGACGTTCCGCGGCCACGAGAAGGACGACCGTAAGGGCCGTCGCCGCTGACCCCCGGGTCGGCGCAGCGACTGCCCTGACGGCAGAGACAAGAAGGCAGGACAGCAATGGAAGCCAAGGCGAAGGCGCGGTTCGTCCGCGTCACGCCCCAGAAGGCCCGGCGCGTCGTGGACCTCATCCGTGGCAAGCAGGCCGGCGAGGCCGTGTCGACGCTGAAGTTCGCGCCGCAGGCCGCGGGTGAGACGGTCCTCAAGGTCGTCGAGTCCGCGATCGCGAACGCCCGTGAGGGCGCCAAGCGTGCCGGCGAGCGCTTCGACGAGACCAACCTCTACGTCGCCGAGGCGTACGTGGACGAGGGTCCGACGCTCAAGCGGTTCCGCCCCCGGGCACAGGGCCGCGCGAGCCAGATCCTCAAGCGCACGAGCCACATCACCGTGGTCGTCGCTGAGCGTGAGACGAAGGGAAGGGCCTGACAGTGGGACAGAAGGTCAACCCGCTCGGGTACCGCCTGGGCATCACGACCGACCACCGCTCGCGGTGGTTCGCCGACTCGACCAAGCCGGGTCAGCGGTACCGCGACTACGTCCGCGAGGACGTCCAGATCCGCAAGCTCATGAGCACCGGTCTCGAGCGCGCGGGCATCGCCAAGGTGGAGATCGAGCGGACGCGTGACCGCGTGCGCGTCGACATCCACACGGCGCGCCCGGGCATCGTCATCGGTCGCCGTGGCGCCGAGGCCGACCGCATCCGCGGCGAGCTCGAGAAGCTCACGGGCAAGCAGGTCCAGCTGAACATCCTCGAGGTCAAGAACGCCGAGATCGAGGCCCAGCTGGTCGCCCAGGGCATCGCCGAGCAGCTGGCGAGCCGCGTGTCCTTCCGTCGTGCGATGCGCAAGGGCATGCAGTCCGCGCAGCGCGCCGGCGCCAAGGGCATCCGGGTGCAGGTCTCCGGCCGCCTCGGCGGCGCGGAGATGAGCCGCACGGAGTTCTACCGCGAGGGTCGTGTGCCGCTGCACACGCTCCGCGCGAACATCGACTACGGCTTCTTCGAGGCCCGCACGACCTTCGGCCGCATCGGCGTGAAGGTCTGGGTCTACAAGGGCGACATGACCGAGCGCGAGTTCGCCCGCGAGCAGGCCACGCAGGCCCCGCGTCAGAGCCGTGGTCCGCGTGCGGACCGTGGCGACCGTGGTGGCGACCGTGGCCCGCGCGGCGGCGGCCCCCGTCGGAACGACCGGACCGAGGCCCCCGCGGCCGAGGCCGCCGCTCCGGCTGCCGCCCCGGCGGAGACGACCGCTCCTGAGACCGGAACGGAGGCCTGAGCCGTGCTGATCCCGCGCAGGCTGAAGCACCGCAAGCAGCACCACCCCGGGCGCTCCGGCGCCGCGACCGGTGGCACCGCGATCTCGTTCGGCGAGTACGGCATCCAGGCTCTCGAGCCCGCCTACGTGACGAACCGCCAGATCGAGGCTGCTCGTATCGCGATGACCCGCCACATCAAGCGTGGCGGCAAGGTCTGGATCAACATCTACCCGGACCGTCCGCTCACCAAGAAGCCCGCCGAGACCCGCATGGGTTCCGGTAAGGGTTCGCCGGAGTGGTGGATCGCCAACGTCAAGCCGGGCCGAGTGATGTTCGAGCTCGCCGGCGTCCCGGAGCCGCTGGCTCGCGAGGCCATGCGCCGCGCGCAGCACAAGCTCCCGATGAAGACCCGTTTTGTGGTTCGCGAGGGTGGTAACTGATGGCTATCGGCACCAAGGACCTGGCTCCTTCCGAGCTGGACGCCTTTGACGACGAGCGCCTCGTGGCCGAGCTGAAGAAGGCCAAGGAGGAGCTGTTCAACCTGCGCTTCCAGTCGGCCACCGGTCAGCTCGAGAGCCACGGGCGGCTCAAGGCCGTGCGTCGCGACATCGCGCGGATCTACACGATCCTGCGCGAGCGTGAGCTCGGCATCCGTACCGCCCCGACGGCGAGCGAGTGAGGACTCGATGAGCGAAAACACCAACGAGACCACCACCGCTGTGGCGGAGGCCCGCCCGTACCGCAAGACGCGGCGCGGCTACGTGGTCAGTGACAAGATGCAGAAGACCGTCGTGGTCGAGGTCGAGGACCGGGTCAAGCACCCGCTCTACGGCAAGGTCATCCGGCGGACCAGCAAGGTCAAGGTCCACGACGAGGCCGGCACGGCCGGCGTCGGTGACCTCGTCCTCATCATGGAGACCCGCCCGCTGTCCGCGACCAAGCGGTGGCGCGTGGTGGAGATCCTCGAGAAGGCGAAGTAAGTCCGTCCGCCTCCTCACCACATATCCGTTCGGCCAGGCTCGCCCTCGTGCGAGAACCGGCAGACGACAGGAGTTCTGTAGATGATTCAGCAGGAGTCGCGACTTCGGGTCGCCGACAACACGGGTGCGAAGGAGATCCTCTGCATCCGTGTGCTCGGTGGATCCGGCCGTCGCTACGCCGGTATCGGTGACGTGATCGTCGCCACCGTCAAGGACGCGATCCCCGGCGGCAACGTCAAGAAGGGCGACGTCGTGAAGGCGGTCGTCGTGCGCACCCGCAAGGAGCGCCGGCGCGTCGACGGGTCCTACATCAAGTTCGACGAGAACGCCGCGGTGATCCTCAAGAACGACGGCGAGCCCCGTGGCACGCGCATCTTCGGCCCCGTGGGCCGCGAGCTGCGCGACAAGAAGTTCATGAAGATCATCTCGCTGGCGCCGGAGGTGCTCTGACATGGCGAAGATCAAGAAGGGCGACCTCGTGGTCGTCATCTCCGGTTCCCGCAAGGACCGGGGCAAGCAGGGTCGCGTCCTCGAGGTGCTCGCCGACCGGGACCGCGTCCTGGTCGAGGGCATCCACCGGGTCACGAAGCACACCAAGGTGGGGCAGAGCCAGCGCGGCTCCCGCACCGGTGGCATCGAGACCGTCGAGGCCCCCATCCACGTCAGCAACGTGATGCTGGTGGACCCGGAGACCAAGCGCGGGACCCGCGTGGGCTACCGCACCGAGCAGGTCGAGCGCGACGGCCGGGCCCGCACCGTTCGGGTCCGCGTCGCCAAGCGCTCCGGTAAGGACATCTGATGACCGCCATCGACGAGACCACCCGGGCCTACCCGGTGCCGCGCCTGAAGGTGCGGTACAACGAGGCGATCCGTCCCGCGCTCCGCGAGGAGTTCCAGCACGCCAACGTGAACCAGGTCGCGCGCCTGGTGAAGGTCGTCGTGAACATGGGTGTGGGCGACGCTGCCAAGGACTCGAAGCTGATCGAGGGCGCCATCCGCGACCTCCAGCAGATCACGGGTCAGAAGCCGCAGGTCACCAAGGCCCGCAAGTCCATCGCGCAGTTCAAGCTGCGCGAGGGCATGCCGATCGGCGCGCACGTCACGCTGCGCGGCGACCGGTCGTGGGAGTTCCTGGACCGCCTGCTGTCGACCGCGCTGCCGCGCATCCGCGACTTCCGCGGGCTGTCGCCCAAGCAGTTCGACGGGCACGGCAACTACACCTTCGGTCTGACCGAGCAGTCGATGTTCCACGAGATCGACCAGGACAAGATCGACCGCGTGCGTGGCATGGACATCACGGTGGTCACCACCGCCACCACGGACGCGGAGGGCCGGGCGCTGCTGAAGCACCTGGGCTTCCCGTTCAAGGAGGAGAACTGACATGGCGAAGACCGCCCTGATCAACAAGGCCGCGGGCAAGCAGAAGTTCGCCGTGCGGGCCTACACCCGGTGCCAGCGGTGCGGTCGTCCGCACTCGGTGTACCGCAAGTTCGGCCTGTGCCGGATCTGCGTGCGCGAGATGGCCCACGCGGGTCAGCTCCCCGGTGTGACCAAGAGCAGCTGGTAAACAACGACGTCGCAGGTCCGCGGCCGCTCGCCCCTCGGGGCGGGCGGCGCGGAAACCACGGCGAGGAAGGGCGATAGCCCCCATGACGATGACCGACCCGATCGCAGACTTCCTGACGCGTCTGCGTAACGCGAACTCGGCGCACCACGACACGGTGACCATCCCGTACTCGAAGCTGAAGTCGCACATCGCGGAGATCCTGCAGGCCGAGGGGTACATCTCCGGCTGGACCGTGGAGGACGCCCGTGTGGGCAAGAGCCTCGTGGTCGAGCTGAAGTACGGCCCGAGCCGCGAGCGTGCGCTCGCCGGCATCAAGCGCGTGTCGAAGCCCGGTCTCCGGGTGTACGCGAAGTCCACCAACCTGCCCCGTGTCCTGGGCGGCCTGGGCGTGGCGATCCTGTCCACGTCCTCGGGTCTCCTGACGGACAAGCAGGCCGCCAAGAAGGGCGTGGGTGGGGAAGTCCTCGCCTACGTCTGGTAAGTCCGAGACGGAAAGGAGCTAGCCAATGTCTCGTATCGGCAGAATCCCCGTCCCGGTCCCGGCCGGGGTGGACGTGAACATCAACGGCGCCGTCGTGACGGTGAAGGGCCCCAAGGGCACCCTCACGCACACGGTCGCCACTCCCATCGAGGTCGCGCGCGACGACGAGGGGGCCATCGTGGTCACCCGTCCGAACGACGAGCGCCTCTCGCGGTCGCTGCACGGACTCACGCGCACGCTGCTCGCCAACCTCGTGACCGGCGTGACCGCCGGCTACGAGAAGAAGCTCGAGATCGTCGGTACCGGTTACCGCGTCACGGCCAAGGGCGACGCGCTCGAGTTCGCGCTCGGCTTCAGCCACCCTGTGTCCGTGACGCCGCCCGCCGGCATCTCCTTCGCTGTCGAGAGCCCCACCCGTTTCTCGGTGTCGGGCATCGACAAGCAGCAGGTGGGCGAGGTCGCCGCGAACATCCGCAAGATCCGCAAGCCTGAGCCGTACAAGGGCAAGGGTGTGCGTTACGCGGGCGAGAACGTCCGCCGCAAGGTCGGAAAGGCTGGTAAGTAGCCATGGCGATCACGGTTATGGGCAAGGGCAAGTTCAAGGCCCGCAAGCGTCGCCACCTCCGGCTGCGCAAGAAGGTCGCCGGCACGTCCGCGCGTCCCCGTCTGGTCGTCACCCGGTCGAACCGCAACCTCGTCGCGCAGGTCGTCGACGACGCCGTGGGCCGCACCCTGGTCTCCGCGTCCACCCTCGAGGTGGACCTGCGGGGCGCCGAGGGCGACAAGACCGCCAAGGCGCGTCGCGTCGGTGAGCTGATCGCCGAGCGCGCGAAGGCCGCCGGCATCGACGCGGTCGTGTTCGACCGTGGCGGCAACAAGTACCACGGCCGGGTGGCCGCGGTCGCCGACGCCGCCCGCGAAGGCGGTCTGGCGCTGTGACGACGACCATTCCCGCATCGAAGAAGAGGATCCACTGATGGCTGCTCCTCAGCGCAGCAACACGGGCGCTCCCCAGGGCCAGGGTGGCGGTGACCGTCGCGACGGCGGTCGTCGCGACGGCCGTCGGGGCGACGCCGCCGAGAAGAGCGCGTTCCTCGAGCGCGTCGTGTCGATCAACCGCGTGGCCAAGGTCGTCAAGGGTGGTCGTCGGTTCAGCTTCACCGCCCTGGTCGTCGTCGGTGACGGCGACGGCACGGTCGGTGTCGGCTACGGGAAGGCCAAGGAGGTGCCCGCCGCGATCGCGAAGGGCGTCGAGGAGGCGAAGAAGAACTTCTTCCGCGTCCCCCGCATCCAGGGCACCATCCCGCACCCCATCCAGGGTGAGGCCGCTGCCGGTGTCGTCTTCCTGCGTCCTGCGTCGCCGGGTACCGGTGTGATCGCCGGTGGTCCGGTGCGTGCGGTGCTCGAGTGCGCCGGCGTCCACGACATCCTGTCGAAGTCCCTCGGCTCCTCCAACGCCATCAACATCGTGCACGCCACGGTGGCGGCGCTGCAGGGTCTCGAGGAGCCGGCCGCCGTGGCCGCGCGCCGTGGTCTGCCGCTCGAGCACGTCGCCCCGGCGCCGCTGCTCCGTGCGCAGGCCGCCGGTCGTGGCGACAAGACCGAGAAGGTGGGTGCCTGATGGCTCGCCTCAAGGTGACCCAGACCAAGTCCGCCATCGGCGGCAAGCAGAACCAGCGCGACACGCTGCGCACCCTGGGCCTCAAGCGGATCGGCGACGTCGTCGTCAAGGAGGACCGTCCTGAGATCCGCGGCATGGTCAAGACGGTGACGCACCTCGTCGCGATCGAGGAGGTGGAGTGACGATGGCGGAGAAGAAGGCTGACAAGGTCGAGGAGACCGCTGCCGCGGCTCCGAAGGCGACCAAGGCGAAGGCCTCGAAGGCGGAGGCGACCACCGAGTCCGCCGCCGCCGAGAAGCCGGCTGCCAAGAAGCCCGCGACGCGGACCACCAAGGCGAAGGCCGAGACGGCCGCCGCCGCGGAGGAGAAGCCCGCTGCCAAGGCCAAGGCCCCCGCGGCCAAGGCCCCGGCGAAGGCGTCCGCCAAGGCGGAGCCCGTCGAGACCGGCGCCGGTGGCACCCTGAAGGTGCACCACCTGCGTCCGGCCCCCGGCGCCAAGACCGCCAAGACCCGCGTGGGTCGTGGTGAGGCGTCGAAGGGCAAGACGGCCGGCCGTGGTACCAAGGGCACCAAGGCCCGGTACCAGGTGCCGACCCGCTTCGAGGGTGGGCAGATGCCGCTGCACATGCGGCTGCCCAAGCTCCGCGGCTTCAAGAACCCGTTCCGGGTCGAGTACCAGGTCGTGAACCTGGACAAGCTGTCGGCGCTGTACCCCGACGGCGGCGACGTCACGGTGGCGGACCTGGTCGCGAAGGGTGCCGTCCGCAAGGGCGCCCCGGTCAAGGTGCTCGGCACCGGCGAGATCACGGTCAAGCTGTCCGTGGCCGTCGACGCGTACTCCGGTTCCGCCAAGGAGAAGATCGTGGCGGCCGGCGGAAGCGTCGCGCAGGACTGATCCCAGCGAACGGGGTCGGCGGGGGCTCCACGCCCCGTCGGCCCCGTTCGTCTTTTCCCTGCCGGGTGGCGTCCGCACGTCACCCGGTGCCAGCACCTCGCCCGGGGGGGCCGGTCCGGCGCCACGGCGGCACCGATGGCGATCCCGGCGCGGAAGTCCGTTAGGGTTCGGCAGGGTGTCGGGCGGCTACCGCCCGACCGACGACGGCACGGCGCGTGAGGCGGCCGACCAGACGACATCCCGCTTCGGCGGAGCAGGAGGACACGTGCTCAGCGCATTCGTGCGGGCGTTCAGGACACCCGACCTGCGGCGCAAGCTGCTGTTCACGATCGGGATCATGGTGGTCTTCCGGATCGGCTCGTTCCTGCCGACCCCGGGCGTGTCCTACCCGAACGTCCAGGTCTGCATCGACCAGGCGCAGGCCGGCGACGGGGCGAACCTGCTCGGGCTGGTGAACCTGTTCAGCGGCGGCGCCCTGCTGCAGCTGTCCGTGTTCGCGCTCGGGATCATGCCGTACATCACGGCGAGCATCATCATCCAGCTGCTGCGCGTGGTGATCCCCCGGTTCGAGGCCCTGCACAAGGAGGGCCAGTCCGGCACCGCGAAGCTCACGCAGTACACGCGGTACCTCACCATCGGCCTCGCGGTCCTGCAGGCGACGACCGTCATCATCACCGCCCGCAACGGTCAGCTGTTCTCGGGCTGCTCCGTGGAGGTGATCCCGGACGGCGACATCATCACGACGCTCATCATGATCGTGACGATGACCGCGGGCACCGGCCTGATCATGTGGCTGGGCGAGCTCATCACCGAGCGCGGCGTCGGCAACGGCATGTCGCTGCTGATCTTCACGTCGATCGCCGCGTCCTTCCCGGGCGCCATGTGGTCGATCGCGGGCGGCTCCGGCGGCATCGGCGCGTTCCTGATCATCATGGCGATCATCGTCCTGGTCATCGGCCTGGTCGTCTTCGTCGAGCAGTCGCAGCGCCGGATCCCGGTGCAGTACGCGAAGCGCATGGTCGGGCGCCGCACCTACGGCGGCTCGTCGACCTACATCCCGATCAAGATCAACATGGCCGGCGTCATCCCGGTGATCTTCGCGTCGTCCCTGCTGCAGGTGCCCGCGCTGCTCGCCGGCTTCGGCGACCAGACGTCGGGCTGGAAGCAGTGGGTCGCGAACAACCTCGCCGACCCGGGTGCCCCGCTGCACATCGCGCTGTACGTGCTGCTGATCATCTTCTTCTGCTACTTCTACACGGCGATCACGTTCAACCCGGACGAGGTCGCGGACAACATGAAGCGGTACGGCGGGTTCATCCCCGGCATCCGCGCCGGCCGTCCCACGGCCGAGTACCTGGACTACGTGATCACCCGCATCACGGCGCCCGGGTCCATCTACCTCGCGCTGGTCGCGCTGATCCCGACGATCGCGTTCATCGTCCTGGGCGTCGGCACGAACATCCCGTTCGGCGGCTCGTCGATCCTCATCGTCGTGGGCGTCGGCCTCGAGACGGTGAAGCAGATCCAGTCGCAGCTCGAGCAGCGCCACTACGAAGGGTTCCTGCGATGAGCACGCCGTCGACCGCACGCCTCGTCCTGCTCGGTCCCCCCGGGGCCGGCAAGGGCACCCAGGCCGTCCGGCTGGCCGAGCACCTGGGCGTCCCCGCCATCTCCACGGGCGACATCTTCCGCGCCAACATCAAGGGCGGCACCGAGCTGGGCCGCACCGCGCAGGAGTACACCGCGCGCGGCGAGCTGGTCCCGGACGAGGTCACCAACGCCATGGTGCGCGACCGGCTGGCGCAGCCCGACGCCGCCGCGGGCTTCCTGCTCGACGGCTACCCGCGCAACGTCGCCCAGGTCGCGGAGCTGGAGCAGGTCCTGTCCGGCTCGGGCCGCAGCCTGGACGCGGCGCTGGAGATCACCGCGGACTCCGACGTGGTCGTCGAGCGGCTGCTGAAGCGCGCCGAGATCGAGGGTCGCGCGGACGACACGGAGCCGGTGATCCGGCACCGCCTCGACGTGTACGCCGAGCAGACCGCGCCGATCTCCGACGTGTACGCCGAGCGCGGCCTGCTGGTGCGGGTCGACGGCATCGGCGAGGTCGACGAGGTGACCGAGCGGCTGCTCGCGGCCCTCGCGTCCCGCGTCGGCTGACCGCGGGAGCCGTCGTGTTCGGACGTGAGCGGATCGAGCTGAAGACCACCGAGCAGGTGCTGCTGATGCGGCAGGCCGGTCTGGTGGTCGCGGACGCCCTGGCCGCGGCGCGCGCCGCCGCCGTGCCGGGCGCTACCACCGCGGACCTCGACGAGGTCGCGGCGAAGGTGATCGCGGACGCCGGCGCGCAGCCGTCGTTCCTCGGCTACCACGACTACCCGGCGACGATCTGCGTGTCGGTGAACGACGAGGTCGTGCACGGCATCCCCTCGGGCCGCGTGCTCGAGCCGGGTGACGTGGTGTCGATCGACTGCGGCGCGATCGTCGGGGGCTGGCACGGGGACTCGGCGTGCACCGTGGTGCTGCCCGAGGCCGACCCGGCCGACGTGGCGCTGTCCGAGGTCACCGAGCGGGCCATGTGGGACGGCATCGCCGCCCTCGCGTCGGGCCACGGCCTCGCCGAGCGGCTGAGCGTCGTGGGGGAGGCCGTCGAGCAGGCGGTCGAGGCCACCGACGCCGCCCTGAACGGCGGTGTCCCGTTCGGCATCGTCCAGGACTACGTGGGGCACGGCATCGGGTCCGCGATGCACCAGCCGCCGGACGTGCTGAACTACCGCGCGCGCGACCGGGGCCCCAAGCTGAAGCCCGGCATGTGCCTGGCGGTCGAGCCGATGATCACCCGGGGCTCGCACGCCACCGAGGTGCTCGAGGACGACTGGACCGTGGTCACCGCGGACGGCTCGCGCGCCGCGCACTGGGAGCACTCCGTCGCCCTGCACGAGGGCGGCATCTGGGTGCTGACGGCCGCCGACGGCGGCGCCGCCGAGCTCGCCGCCCGCGGCGTCACGGTCGCCCCGCTCGGCTGAGCCGACCGGCGCCCACGCCCACGCCCACGCCCACGCCCGCCCGTCCGTCCCGCGCCTGATCGCGCGGGGCGAGCCGGCGGGCGTGGGCGTCGCTGCGTCCGGGCACCGGCGATACCCGCCACCGGGGAGCGGGTGAAAACCGACCGCGTGCCAGGTGCTAGCACCCGGCGGTGAACCGGTCTAAGCGGACAGAAGGGTGCTTTCACCCCATTCCGGACTCATGACCAGGGCGGGGACGGCCGAAGGTATGGCGTTCCCCCCTGCGCGAGGCGGTCCCGCCGACGCGCGCCCGCGCGACCTCCCGGACCGTGATGAACCTGCTGCACCGCCTCCGCCGCCCCGCCGTGCTCGCCGCCGTCGGCGCACTGCTCGCCCCGCTGGTCCTCGGGACCGGCGCGAGCGCCGCCGTCGCCGCGGGGGAGGGCACCGCCCTGCTGGTGAACGGATTCGCCGTCACCTCGGGCGCCACGCCGACGGCACCGCAGCCCGCCGCCGACCCGCTCTACGCGGTGGACCCCGCGTACACGGCCACCCCGGCGGGCGGCACGTTCTCGACGACGCTCCGCTACGAGTGCTCGAGCGACGAGGCGGCCTGCCTCGACGCGACGATGACGTTCGAGCTCGGCGCGATGCGGCTGACCGCGCCCCTCGCGCTGGCCGGCCTCGACGCGGAGGTCGCGTACTGGCTCGACGCGGCGCGCACGCAGCCCACCGCCGACGCCACGCAGGCCGCGGTCGCGCAGGTGTCGTTCACGTCGGACCTGGGCGACGGCGAGGTCGGGCTGGCGTCGGGCATCTCCGGCGACCTCACCCTTGCCGCGGCGCTGTCGGCGCCCGCCGCGGGCGGCACGCAGCAGGGCACCCTGGTCGTCACCCCGGCGTGGCAGGGCACCGTCGGGCAGGCCTCGCGGATCCGGGTCACCGGGGAGTTCCCGATCAACCTGGGCACGAGCACTGCGGTCTCGTGGGCGCGGGCGGGGTACCTCTCCGGCGTGGACGACGGCACCGAGAGCCCGACCAACACCGCCACCGTCGTCTCCTCGCTCACCGGGGACCCGGCCGGCTCGCTGACCACGACGTGGGGCGGCAGCGACCCCTCCGCCCGGCCCGCGGCCGGGACCGCCGGCATGCTCACCGACCTCACCTCGGCCACGATCACGTCCTGGCCCGCCGGCGCCGCGTCCGTGGCGGTCACCGGCTGGCGCTGGACCGGCGCGTCCTCGGGCCCCGCGCAGACGACCGTCGGCACCGTCGCCGCCGGCACGCCGGAGGCGGGCGCCGACCTGCTCGCCGGCCTGGACGCCGCCACCCGCGGCGCCCTGACCGGCCTGCGCCTGGTGTTCACCGCCGCGGACGGCGCGCTGCTCACCACCGGCGCGACCGTCGTCGTCGGCGTGCGGGAGCACGGCAGCACCGCGTCCACCCCGGTGCCGCGCACCGGCACCGTCGACTACGTGACCGACGCCCCCGCCGCCACGTTCGACGAGGCGTCGGACCTGAACACCCTCGCGGTGTCCGGCACCGCCACCACCACCGCCCGGCGCGGCACGACCACGTCCGGCACCAGCACCGACACCCGCAGCTTCCGCGTCTACGACCCGCGCCCCTACGCAGGCTCGGCGACGGCGCTGCGCGCGCTCTCCGGCGGCACCGTGTACGGCGGCGGCTTCGTCGCGGCGACGGCCGCCGGCACCAACTGGTCGCGCCGCGCCGTGGAGCAGCTCGAGGTCGTGACCCCCGCGACCGCCGCGCAGGTGTCGGCCACCGACGCGCTGCTCGACCCCGACCTGCCGGCGGTCGACACCCGCACGTTCGGCGCCGGGCTCACGTTCGCCGGGTTCGGCTCGGGGCGTGCCGGTGACGCGGGCGACGGCGCGGGCCTGACGGTCCAGCGCCTGGGCGGCGTCCCGGCCCGGGTCGTGCTGGCGGTCCGCACCGCGGGCGGCACCCTGCCGGGGGTCTCCCTGGACGCGGCCGCGCCCGTCGTGCCCACCGACCCGGCCGCGTTCGGCGTCGTGTCGTGGTCCGAGGTCACCGGCTTCACCGCCGTGCTGGAGGGCACCGGCTCCGCCGTCCCCATGGGCGCCTCCGTGACCGTGCCGTACCTGCTGCGCGCCGCCACGGCCGCGCAGGCCGAGTCGTACGCCGCGCACACCGTGGCCACCACCGTGCTGGGCGGCACCCGCTCCGCCGTCACCCCGCGCACGGCGCGGAGCGGCAACCGTCCCGTCACCGCGGCGACCGTCGCGGTGGCCGTGCCGACCGTCGGCGTCGCCGGCAGCAAGTACGTCGTCGAGCCGTACGCCACCACCCGCGGCGGCACCGCGACCGTCGTGCTCGAGGCCGTGGCACGTCCCGGTGCCAGCGGGCACCTGCCCGACACCCTGACGGCCGAGGACAGCGCGCGCTCCCGCACGTCGGGCGGCACCACCGGCGCAGCCTGGTGGGACGTCATGCGCCCGGTCTCCGTCGACGGGGTCGCGCCCGCGGGGGCCGGCGTGGTCGTCGAGTTCTACACCAACGCGACCGGTGCGCCGGAGTGGCAGCGCTACAGCGCGGCGCTGAACGACCTCCAGGACGCCGAGTCCTGGCGCGGCGTGCGCCTGGTGACGACCGCGGCACCCGGCACGACGTTCGCGGACGGCACCACCGCCCGCGCCCGGATCACCTTCGCGGTCCGGGACGCGTACCTGAACGGCCGGACCTGGGCGGTGGACAGCAACCTGACCAACGTCGCCCAGCTCACGTCGTCGGCCACGGTCGAGGGCAACGTCGTCACCAGCCCGACGACCGCCGTCTCCGACGTCGTCACCGCCGTCGCCCCGGGCGCGGGCGGCGAGTCCGCCCTGGTGAAGGTGCTCGGCAGCCGCCAGGGCGTCGAGGGCACGGGCGCCACGCCCACCGCGACCCTGACCTGGGGCACCGACGGGCAGGCGCACACCTCCGTCGCGGTCGCCGACGGCAACGGCCTCACGGCCGGCGACGACGTGCCGGCGACGGGCGGCGACGCGAGCTTCTGGGACACCTTCGACCTGACGCGCGTGCTGCCCATCACCTCGGGCACCGCGGCGGTGGCGAACTCGGCCTACGACCCGTACCTGGTGTTCGACCGCGTCGCCGACGTCCGGGTGTACGACGCCGTGGGCGGTGCGTGGCACTCGCTGCGGGACGAGGAGTGGACCGGTACGGCGTGGGCGCCGCTGGCCGGTGGTCGTACCGACGTGACCTTCGGCGGGTCGAGCGCCGCGGGCGCCTTCCCGTACACCGGGTCGTTCCCCGGCGTGACCCTCGGCGGCGTCGCGGGCCGCGTCGGCGGCGTGCAGCTGGTGTACGAGCCCCGGCCGGGCACCGAGCGCGCGTCCGCGCTGGCCGCGGGCGACTGGCGCCAGTCCCTGCTGCCGACCCTCACGGACGGCGCCGTCGCCGTGACCGCGGGACCGGTGCGCCAGGTCCAGCTCGCGCTCGTGCTGCGGGACACCTCGCGGGCGACCGGGACCCCGGTCAACGACGCCTTCCGGTACACCGGGTCCGCGGCCGGACAGGTCGCCAACTCCGGCCGGGTGACGGGCTGGACGAGCACGGGCGCCACCGGCACCCCGACGGACCTCGGCGGCCCGGTGAACGGCTCCGGCTGGTGGACGTACCAGGTGCAGGCCGCCTCCCTCGGCGCCGCCACCACCAAGACCTGGCTGCGCGACGCGAACGGCACGCCGCTCGAGCCGAGCACCGACCTGGACGAGCTCGCGCTGCCGGTCGAGGGCCCCGGCGCCCCGGCGGAGGCCTGGCCGTCGGCCGTCCTCACGGTGACGGGCCGCAGCACCGCCACGACCCGGGTGGATGCGTTGACGCTCACCGAGCCGCGCGGCATCGACACCGCCACCGCGCTCGCCGCGGGCGACCCGTTCGCGCAGTTCGCGGTCACCGACATCGTGCAGCTGTCGGACGCCGCCACGGTCACCGGGGCCACCGGCGTGCAGGTCGTGCTCTACCGGGTGGCCGGCGACGGCAGCGTCTCCGCCTCGGCCCCGGTCACCGCGGCGGTCGCGCTCGGCTACGACGCGGCCCAGCTCGCCGACGTCGTCGGGGTGCAGGTCCGGTACACGGGTCGCATCGGGGCGAACCGCCCCGCGACCCTCCAGCTGACCACCCGCCTGCTCGCGGAGAACCGCGTGACGCACGCGCCGACGACGGCGGGCCTGACGGTCGGCAACGAGGTCGAGGCGCGGGTGTCCGACGCGCGCGTCTGCGCCGACGAGACCGGCAGCCCGACCGCCGCGGCCGGCTGCGCCGCGCAGGTCGTGACGGCGCGTGCCGCGGCGAGCACCTCCGTCCGCGACCCCGAGGTCGTCGCGTTCCCGGCGCTGGACGTCACCCCGCTCGACGTGCAGCGCGACGCGACCACCCCGACGGTCACCGCGGTGCTGTCCGCGCAGAACTTCGGCGTCACGGAGGCCGACCAGCTGCTGGTCACCGACGCGGACGCCCGCTTCTTCAACGCCGTCGCCGCCCGCACCGTGCACGTGGACCGGATGCCCACGGGCGCCGAGACCGCGACGCTCGAGGTCCTGCTCGCGGGTGCCGACCTGCAGATCGGCGCGGACGGCACCTACACCGGCTCCGTCACGGACGCCGCCCCCTGGCAGGCCTGGAGCACCGGCGCCGCCGGCACGACCTGGGACCTCGGCGCGCTCGCCGCCGCGCGCGGGCTGGACGCGGGCGACGTCGTCGCCGTGCGTGTGCGGTACGCGGACACCGGCGGCGGCCGGCTCACCGCGCCGGGGCAGGGCTTCGGCCAGGCCACGCTGTCCGGCGTGCTGCGCGAGGAGCTGCGCACCGGCGGCCTGCCGAGCGCCGTCGGCGCCGCGGGCTGGCGCTACCAGGGCGAGCCCGAGCACACCGTGAACCCGGGCGAGACCGGCCGCGGCGTCGTGAGCAACCGGATCACCGCGCAGGCGATCCGCGACGGGCTGGCCTCGGCCCCGCAGGCGACGGGCGACGTGCCGGTCACCGTGCACGCCGGCAACGCCACGGTGCGCATCCAGAAGGCCGAGGTCACCTCGGGCGCGCACAAGCCGGGCGACCACGTGCAGTACCGCGTCACCGTGACGAACACGGCCTCGGGCACGGGCGCCGCCGACCTCACCGGCCTGGTGGTCACCGACCTGCTGCCTGAGGACGGCTCGCTGGTCTTCGGCACCGCCCCGGAGGGGCAGCAGCCGTGGTCCGTGCAGGGCGCCGGCGGCGCGCCGAGCCCGCTCGCGGCGCCGGCCGTGACCGTCGACGGGTCCGTCGTCACCCTGGCCTTCGGCGCCGACGACCGGCTCGCGCCGGGCGCGAGCGTCGAGGTTCTCGTGTGGGCGCAGATCGCGGCCGACCTGTCGACCACCTCGATCGTCAACACCGCGACGGCGGCCTCCGTGTCCCGTCCGGTGCTGGCCGCGCCGACCGGCACCGACGGCGGGACCGGCTGCGCCCCCGGCAGCTACGACGCCGACGCGCAGGGCTGCCTCGCGCGGTCCGGCGCCCTGGTGATCGGCGGCGCCAACGTGTACCTGTCGGAGAAGTGGGTGCGGAGCGCCGCGACGGGCGCCGCCGTGCGCACCACCCCGGCGCGCGCCGGCGCGTCCAGCGCCTGCGTGCCCCGCGGCACGGGCGCCGACGCCACCTGGTTCCGGTACCCGTGCGCGGTCACCTCGACCCCCGGCTCGCTGACGGACTGGCAGGTCCAGGTCAGCAGCCGCGCGACGATCACGACCGACCGGCTCGAGCTGGTCGACATGCTGCCCACCGCGGGTGACTACCCGGCGATGGACGGCAGCGCGGCGGGCGCGCGCGGCAGCCAGTGGCGCCCCGTGTGGGACGGTGTCGTGCCGACCTTCGCCTCGGTGCCGGGCATGCCGGCCGGTGCGACCCTCGCCGTCTACACCACCACGGCCGACTACCGCGCGGGCGGCCTGCCCGCCAGCGCCGCGTTCGACCCGGTGCCCGGCACCTGGAGCAGCACGGCGCTGACCCCGGGCACCCGCGTGCCGGCGGCGCAGGCCGCCCGGGTGACCGGCTTCAAGCTGGTGGTGACGTTCGCGTCCGCCGACTCCTTCTCCGCGAACGAGAGCGTGCGCATCGGCTGGTCGATGCGGACGCCGCTGACCGGTGCGCGCGCCGGTGCCGACGCGTGGAACTCCTTCGCGTTCCGGGTCCCGGCGGGCGTCGGCCGCCCCGTCGACGTCACGTCCGTGCCGCTCAAGGCGGGCGTGCGCACGGTCGCCGCGACCGCCACGGGCGACGCACTGCTCGCGGTCGGCGACCGCGTGTGGCTCGACGTCGACCGGGACGGCGTGCAGGACGCGGGCGAGCCCGGGGTGGGCGGCGTGGTCGTCGACCTCTACCAGGGCAGCGGCGACGCGGCGCTGTGGGCCGCGGAGACCGCCACGGCCGCGGACGGCTCCTGGCTGGTCGACGGCCTGCCGGCCGGGGACTACGAGGTCCGCGTGACCCTGCCGGCCGAGCTGGCGGCGCTGTACCGGTTCACGGCGGTCGGCCGCGGGCTGGACGACGTCGACTCCGACGCCGTGCCGGACGCGGACGGCGCGCTGGTCGCCGGGATCTCGCTGCGCGCGGGCGCGCCGGGCGTGGTCGCGGTCGCGGACCAGCCGCAGGCGTGGCGCGACGCGCACCCGGACCTGGCGGCGACGCTCGTGGACACGACGCAGGACGCCGGGCTGAGCTGGCGCCCGCTGGCCGTCGGCGACCGCGTCTGGTTCGACGCGGACCGCGACGGGCAGCAGGGCCCCGGGGAGGAGCCCGCCCCGGGCGCCACGGTGCGCCTGCTCGACGCGGACGGTGCCGTCGTCACCACGACGACCACCGACGCGCGGGGTGCGTACGTCGTCGAGTCCCTCGACCCCGGGACCTACCGGGTCGAGGTCGAGCTGCCCGACGCGCTGGCCGCCCGGTGGACGTTCACCACCACGGGGGCCGGGGCGGCCGACGCCGACTCGGACGTCGTGCCCGACACCGCACGCCTGGGCCGCACCGCGGCGTTCTCGATCGCGCCCGGCGCCTCGATGACGACCGTCTCCGACCTGGCGGGCGACCCCGTGTGGGCGGCCGTCGACGCCGACTACGCCGATCCGACCCGGGACGCGGGCCTGGTCGAGCTCCCCGTGCGGGTCGGCGACCGCACGTGGGTGGACCGGGACGGCGACGGCGTGCAGGACGCCGGCGAGCCGGGGCTCGCCGGCGTGGTGCTCACGCTGACGACCGCGGGCGGCGACCCCGTGACCGACCTGGCCGGGGACCTGGTCGAGCCGGTCACGACGGACGCCGACGGCGGGTACGCGTTCACGGGCCTCCTGCCCGGCGCGTACACGGTGACGGTCGACGCGGCCGCCTCCGCCGCCGCGCTCGCCCCCTACGTGCCGACGACCCCGGGGACCGCCGGCTCGGCGGTCCTGGTCGGCGGTGCGCGCGACGACGCCCTCGACTTCGGGTTCGGCCCGCGGGTCGCGGTCGGCGACCGCGTCTGGCTCGACACCGACCGCGACGGCGTCCAGGACGCCGGCGAGCCGGGCGTGCCGGACGTGCTGGTCGACGTGCTCGACGGCGCGGGCGTCTCCGTCGGCCAGGTCACCACGGACGCCGACGGCGACTGGCTGGTCGACGGCCTGCCCGCGGGCACCTACCGGGTGCGCCTGTCGCTGCCCGCCGAGCTGGCGGCGCAGCTCCGGTTCACCGGCGCGGACGCGGGCGCCGACGACGCGACGGACTCCGACGCGGTCGCCGACGCGGACGGGGCGCTGGTCGACGGCGTCGTCCTGGGGGCCGACCAGGTCGCCACCGTCCCCGTGGCCGGCATGCCGGCGGACTGGCGTGCGGCGCACGCGGACCTGACGGCGACCTACGTCGACACGACGCGGGACGGCGGCCTGCAGTGGCGCCTGCTCGCCGTCGGCGACCGGGTCTGGTTCGACACCGACCGGGACGGGCGCCAGGACGCCGACGAGGCGCCGGTCGCCGGAGCGACGGTCCGGCTGCTCGACGGGGACGACGCCGTCGTGCGCACGACGACCACGGATGCCACGGGCGCCTACGTCGTCGACGCGCTCGACCCGGGCACCTACCGGGTCGAGGTCGAGCTGACGGACGAGCTGGCCGCGCGCTGGACGTTCGCGGACGCGCACGTCGGCGACGCGACCGGGGACTCGGACGTCGAGCCGGTGTCGGCCCGCACGGGCCGGACGGCGGCGTTCACGATCGCGCCGGGGTCCGGGACCACCCCGGTCCCGGACCTGGCCGGCGACCCCGTGTGGGCGGCGGTCGACGCCGACTACGCGGACCCGACCCGGGACGCCGGTCTGGTGGAGCGGCCCGTGCGGGTCGGCGACCGGGTCTGGGCGGACCTGGACGGCGACGGTGTGCATGACGGCGACGAGCCGGGCCTGCCAGGCGTCGTGCTGACGCTGACCGACGCGACGGGGGACCCGGTGACGGACGTCGCCGGCGACCCGGTGGGCCCCGTCACGACCGACGCCGACGGCGCGTACGCCTTCACCGGGCTGCTGCCCGGCGCGTACACCGTCACGGTCGACGAGCCGGCCTCCGCCGCGGTGCTCGCCCCGTACACGCCCACGACGGCGGGGGCCGGGGACGCCGCGACCGACTCCGCCACCGGTGCGGCGACGTCGGCCACGCTGCTGGGCGGCGCGCGTGACGACACCCTCGACTTCGGGTTCCAGCGCCGGCTCGCGCTGGGCGACCGCGTGTGGGTGGACACCGACCGCGACGGCGTGCAGGAGGCGGGGGAGCCCGCCCTCGGCGGCGTGACGGTACGGCTGCTCGACGCCGCGCTCGCGGTCGTCGCCACGACGGTCACGGACGCCGACGGCGTCTGGCGGTTCGACGGCCTGGTCCCCGGGGAGTACCGGGCGGAGCTGGAGCTCGCCCCGGTCGACGCCGCCCGCTACGCCTGGACGACCGTCGGTGCGGCCGCGGCGCCGGACGCCGGAGCCGACTCCGACGTCGAGGAGACCGGCACGCCCGGCCTCGGCCGCACGCCGGTGATCACGCTCGGCCCGGGCTCGGCGGGGCTGCGTGCCGCGCAGCCCGCGGAGGGCCTGACCGCGCTGGTCGTCGACCCGACCTGGGACGGCGGCCTCGTGGAGCGGCCGGTGAGCGTGGGCCACCTCGTCTGGTTCGACGAGGACCGGGACGGCGTGCAGGACGCCGGCGAGCGCGGGCTGCCCGGGGTCGTCCTCGAGCTGCGCACGCCCGACGGCCGGCCGGTCACCGCGGTCGACGGCTCGCCGGTCGCCCCCGTGACCACGGACGCCGACGGCCGGTACGCGTTCACCGGCCTGCTGCCGGGCACCTACGTGGTGCGGGTCGACCGGATCGCGTCGGCCACCGCGCTCGCGGGGTACGCCCCGACGGTCGCGGGCGCCGGCACGGACCCGGCGCTCGACTCGGCGAGCTGGTCGGCGACGACCGCGGCGCTGGTCGGTGGCCAGGAGGACACCTCCCTGGACTTCGGTCTGGTGCTCGCCGACGACGTCCAGCTCGCGCTGCGCAAGACGGCGGTCGCCCGCACCGCCGACTCCATCACCTGGGACGTGACCGTGGCCTCCACGGGCACGCAGGACGCGTACGCCGGGTTCAGCGTCGTGGACGCCCTGCCGGGGGCCCTGAGCTTCCGGTCGGCGGCCGGTGACGGGTTCTCCTGCACCGCGGTCGACCAGGTCGTCTCGTGCGACCACGACGCGTCCCTCCCGGCCGGGCAGTCCGCGACGGTCCGCATCGTCACCGGCCTCACCGCGGCCGGCTCGGACGTGACCAACACCGCCACGGTGGACGTCGAGGGGCGCGGGTACCTGTTCGAGGTGCTCGCGGCCGAGGACGTCGCGTGGAGCGAGCCCGCCCCCGCGGACCCGGCCGCGCCCGCGGGCTCCGGGCCGCTGGCCGTCACGGGGGCGAGCGCGGCGGTGCCGTTCGGGCTCGCCGGGGTGCTGGTCGGCCTCGGGGCGCTGCTGCTGGCTCTGGTGGCCGTCCGCCGCCGGTCCGCGGCAGGTCCGCGGACAGGTCGGCAGGGCGGGACGGGGCACCGGCAGCGGGCCTGAGCCGGCGCCCGAGGAGCGCCGCACGGCCCGGGAAGAACCCCGGGCCGGGCGGTGTTCCACCCCACGTACCCGGGTCGCAGCAGGTCGAGGGCCGCGCACCCGGGCGGGACGGGCGGGCGCGAGCGCGCGGACGCCGGCAGCTGCCGGCGCCTCCCGTCCCCGTTTCGCCGGTGCCTCCCGATGGCGTATGATCGTCCGTTGGGTGTGCGCCTGGTCGCTGCTGCACGTCCTGCCCGAGTCCGTCCGCGTCTGCGGTCGTGCCCCGGGCGGGCGGTCACGGTGGACGGGCGGGGCACCACTCGCCACGTCGTACGGCTCACCGGCTCGCCGGGGCGCCCGGGCGTGGGGCTGGAAGTTCAGGACAAGAGTTAGCGGAGGACATGGCGAAGAAGGACGGTGTCATCGAGATCGAGGGCAGCGTGGTCGAGGCTCTGCCGAACGCGATGTTCCGCGTGGAGCTGACCAACGGCCACAAGGTGCTCGCCCACATCTCGGGCAAGATGCGTCAGCACTACATCCGGATCCTCCCTGAGGACCGGGTGGTGGTCGAGCTGAGCCCGTACGACCTGTCCCGCGGGCGCATCGTCTACCGCTACAAGTAAATCGACCGAACGAGCATCGCCGTCGGCTCGCGCCTCCCGCTCCCGAGCGGGGGACGAGCGCATCGGCGGCGGAGGAACAGGCCATGAAGGTCAAGCCCAGCGTCAAGAAGATCTGCGACAAGTGCAAGGTGATCCGCCGGCACGGTCGCGTCCAGGTGATCTGCGAGAACCTGCGCCACAAGCAGCGCCAGGGCTGACACGCCCTGCCGCTCGGCACGGATCGAGCAGCAGCACCCCGGCCGCACCCTGATCCCAGGGGCGGCCACCAGCGCATCGCCGAACCGGCACCGCGCCCGCCCTCGAGGCGGACGCCGCCGGTGAACCCCTGGCTCGGAGGCCAGGGCCCGCCAGCAGGCGGGAGGACGGTGCGGCAGACCTCCGAACCGAAGTCCAAGGAGCCGGAAGGCACATGGCACGTCTTGTCGGCGTCGACCTCCCCCGCGAGAAGCGGCTCGAGATCGCGCTCACCTACATCTACGGGGTCGGCCGGACCCGCGCCCAGGAGACCCTGGCCGCGACCGGCATCAGCCCGGACGTCCGGGTCAAGGACCTGGACGACGCCCAGCTCGTCACCCTGCGTGACTACCTCGAGGGCAACTTCAAGCTCGAGGGTGACCTGCGCCGTGAGGTCGCCGCGGACATCCGCCGCAAGGTCGAGATCGGCAGCTACGAGGGTCTGCGTCACCGCCGCGGGCTCCCCGTGCGCGGTCAGCGCACGAAGACCAACGCGCGTACCCGCAAGGGCCCGAAGCGCACCGTCGCCGGCAAGAAGAAGGCCGGCCGGAAGTAGCCCGTCCGCGGCACGCCGGGCGCCCAGCGCCCGCGCCGCGACGGACTCCCGACCTCACTGAGCAGCGAGAGAGAACGAGCAGATGCCTCCGAAGACCCGTAGTTCCGTGCGCAAGCCGCGCCGCAAGGAGAAGAAGAACGTCTCCCACGGCCAGGCGCACATCAAGAGCACGTTCAACAACACGATCATCTCGATCACCGACCCGAGCGGCGCCGTGATCTCCTGGGCGTCCGGCGGCGACGTGGGCTTCAAGGGCTCGCGCAAGTCGACGCCCTACGCCGCGGGCATGGCCGCGGAGGCCGCCGCGCGCAAGGCCGCCGAGCACGGCATGAAGAAGGTCGACGTCTTCGTCAAGGGCCCGGGTTCCGGTCGTGAGACCGCGATCCGCTCCCTGACCGCGGCCGGCCTCGAGGTCGGCTCGATCCAGGACGTGACGCCGCAGGCCCACAACGGCTGCCGTCCGCCGAAGCGCCGTCGCGTCTGACACCGAAGTAGCCGGGCCGCCGCGGGCGGGGGAGCGATCCCCTGCCCGCGGCGGTGCCGGCCGGTCGTCCGGGTGGACCGAGACCCGAGGCGGCCAGCGAGTACCTGCGCTGCGTCATATGGCGGACGCACGCTGAGAGGAACCCCGAAGTGCTCATCGCACAGCGCCCCACCCTGACCGAAGAGGTCATCTCGGAGTACCGCTCGCGGTTCTCCATCGAGCCGCTCGAGCCCGGCTTCGGCTACACGCTCGGCAACTCCCTGCGCCGGACCCTGCTGTCGTCCATCCCGGGCGCGGCCGTGACGAGCATCCGGATCGACGGCGTGCTGCACGAGTTCAGCACGGTGCCGGGCGTCAAGGAGGACGTCACCGAGATCATCCTCAACATCAAGAACCTCGTCGTCTCCTCGGAGAACGACGAGCCGGTCGTGATGTACCTGCGCAAGCAGGGTGCGGGTGACGTGACCGCGGCGGACATCGTCCCGCCGGCCGGCGTGGAGGTCCACAACACGGACCTGCACCTCGCCACGCTGAACGAGAAGGGCAAGCTCGAGATCGAGCTGACCGTCGAGCGCGGCCGTGGCTACGTGTCGGCCAACCAGAACAAGTCGTACGAGGCCGAGATCGGTCGCATCCCCGTCGACTCCATCTACTCGCCGGTCCTCAAGGTGACCTACAAGGTCGAGGCGACGCGTGTCGAGCAGCGGACCGACTTCGACAAGCTCATCGTCGACGTCGAGACCAAGCCGGCCATCAGCCCGCGTGACGCGCTCGCCTCGGCGGGCAAGACCCTGGTCGAGCTCTTCGGCCTGGCCCGCGAGCTGAACGTCGAGGCCGAGGGCATCGAGATCGGCCCGTCGCCGACGGACGCGGCGCTGGCCGCGGACCTGGCGCTGCCGATCGAGGACCTGCAGCTGACCATCCGGTCGTACAACTGCCTCAAGCGCGAGGGCATCCACACGGTGGGCGAGCTCGTGGCGCGTTCCGAGGCCGACCTGCTCGACATCCGCAACTTCGGTGCGAAGTCGATCACCGAGGTCAAGGAGAAGCTGTCGGAGCTGAACCTGTCCCTCAAGGACAGCCCGCTCGACTTCGACCCCACCGCCGCCGCGTACTACGACGGCGACGAGGGCGACTTCACCGAGGACGAGCAGTACTGACGCCGGGGAGGCGGGGCGCTGACGCGTCCCGCACGCCCATCACTGGAACCAAGGAGTAAAGACCATGCCTACGCCCACCAAGGGTCCCCGGCTCGGTGGCGGCCCGGCGCACGAGCGGCTGATCCTGGCCAACCTGGCCACGGCGCTGTTCGAGCACAAGCGGATCACGACGACCGAGACGAAGGCCAAGCGCCTGCGTCCGCTCGCCGAGCGCCTCATCACCTTCGCCAAGCGCGGTGACCTGCACGCCCGCCGCCGCGTCCTGACCGTCGTCCGCGACAAGTCGGTCGTCCACGAGCTGTTCGTGGAGATCGCCCCGCAGATGGCCGAGCGCGAGGGTGGCTACACCCGCATCACGAAGATCGGCCCCCGCAAGGGCGACAACGCGCCGATGGCCGTGATCGAGCTCGTGCTGGAGCCCGTCTCCCCGAAGCAGGCCGTCGTCCGCGAGGCCACCAAGGCCGCGGCGAAGGCTGCGCCGAAGTCCGAGGAGACCCCGGCCGACACGGTCGAGGAGACCCCGGCCGAGGAGTCGACCGAGGAGACCGCGACCGACGCCCCCGAGGCCGAGGCCGCCGACACCACGGACACGGCCGACAAGGCCTGATCCACCGGCAGCACCGCGAGGGCCCGGGCCCGCGAGCACACGCTCGCGGCCCGGGCCCTCTCGCGTGCCCGGTGGCGTCGTTCCCCCGGCGCGCGACCGCCGCTCGTGGGTACCGTCGACGGCATGACCGTCCCCGTGGTGCTCGTGCACGGGCTGCGGACGTCCCGGACGATGTGGCGCGCGCAGCTCGAGGCGCTCGACGCGTACGGCAGCCCGGCCCTGGCCGTCGACCTGCCGGGGCACGGCGAGCGGGCCGCGGAGCGCTTCACGCTGGACGGGGCGGTGCAGGCGGTCGCGGACGGGGTCACGGAGCTCGGCGGCCGGGCGCTCGTGGTGGGCCTGTCGCTCGGGGGGTACACCGCGATCGCGCACGCCGCCCGGCATCCCGAGCAGGTGGCGGGCCTGGTCGCGGCGTCGTGCTCGACCCGGCCGCTCGCGGTGCTCGTCGACGGCTGGGCCCTCCTGGCCCGGGGGATCGCGCGGCTGCCGGACGCGGGCGCGGGGCTGAACCAGCAGCTGGTCGACCGGGTGCTCCCGGCCGACGGCGCGCAGGACGCGGCGGCCGGCGGGTTCGCGCTGGACGTCACCGGCGACGTGCTGCGGGCGATGCGCGCGGCGGAGCCGGTCGCCGACCTGGCGCGGGTCGAGGCGCCCGTCTGGCTGGTGAACGGCCGCTACGACCACTTCCGCGGCGAGGAGCGCCGGTTCCTGCGGGCGTGCCGGGACGGCCGGCTCGTGATCGTCCCCGGGGCGACGCACCTGGTGTCCCTGGCCGCGCCGGTGGGCTTCACCCGCGCGCTGCTGGCCGCCGTCGACGCGCTGGAGCCGGTCGACGTGCGCGCCGGGTCAGCGGAGCGGCACGGCTAGGCCGCGCCGAGCTGCCAGGCCCGCACGCCACCGACGATCCCGGCCTGGTTGGGCACCACGACGACGTCGTCCCCGAGCCGGGCGAGCACCTGCGGGGTGATCTGCCGCGCGTTGCCGCCGCCCAGGTAGAGCCGGTCCCACAGCACGACGGGACGCAGCCCCTCGACGACCTGCCGCACGCGCCGGGACCACAGCGCGTCGCCGAGCCGCGCCCGCTGGATCTGCCCGATGTACTCGTCGTAGGTGGTGCTGCGGCGGACGGGCGCGTGCGACCACTCGAGGTGCGGGGCGACGCGGCCGCCGTCGAACAGCGCCGAGCCGAGCCCCGTGCCGAGGGTGAGCACCAGCTCCACGCCGGTGCCGGACACGACGCCGGCGCCGTGCACCTCGGCGTCGTTGAGCACGAGCGTGCTGACGGCCAGCCGGTGCTCCAGGGCGGCGCGGATGTCGAAGCCCGACCACGCCGTGACGAGCTCCGGGTCGACCCGGGTGTGCGGGCCGGAGCGGGTGACGTAGTGCGGGGTGGCGACCACGACGCCGTGCCGGATCATCCCGGGCATGCCGACCGTCGCGCGCTGGAACGGCGGCAGCCGGTCCGCGATCTCGGCGATCGTGGCGACGAGGCGCTCGGGGGGCAGCGGGTACGGGGTGGGCACCCGCAGGGCAGGTGCGTGCAGGGTGCCCGACGCGTCGAGGACGGACGCCTTGATGCCGCCGCCGCCGCAGTCGACGGCGAGGGTGTACGGGGTCGACTCGGGGACGGGCACCGGTCGAGGGTAGAGCAGCCGGCGGCCCGTACGCTCGGTGGGTGCGCCACCAGCCAGCCGACGCCCCCGAGCCCCGCCCGACCGTGCGCGTCCGCGTCGACCTCGCGTACGACGGCACCGACTTCGCGGGCTGGGCGCGCCAGCCGGGCCTGCGCACGGTGCAGGGCGTCGTCGAGGACGGCCTCGCGCTGGTGCTGCGCACCACGTACCGCGGGGAGCCGCCGCTGCGGGTCACGGTCGCGGGCCGGACGGACGCGGGCGTGCACGCGCGCGGGCAGGTGCTGCACCTGGACGTCCCCGCCGACCTGTGGGCCGCGGTCCCCGGCCGGTCGGACCGCACGCCCGAGGAGTCGCTGCTGACCCGGCTGGGCGGCGTGCTGCCCGCGGACGTCGTCGCGACCCGGGTCGCCGTCGCCCCGGAGGGGTTCGACGCCCGGTTCTCCGCCGTGGCGCGCCGCTACGTGTACCGGGTCTGCGACGACCCCGCGCTGCGGGACCCGCTGCGCCGGCACCACGTGCTCTGGACGCGCCGGCCGCTCGACGTGGCGGCGATGCACGAGGGCGCGGCCCGCGTGCTCGGCCGGCACGACTTCGCCGCGTACTGCAAGCCCCGGCCCGGGGCGACCACCATCCGCACGCTCGACGAGCTGACGTGGGAGCGGCCGGCCGACGGCCCCGACGCCGGGCTCGTCGTCGCGACGGTCCGGGCGGACGCGTTCTGCCACAGCATGGTGCGCGCCCTGGTCGGCGCGAGCCTCGCGGTGGGGGAGGGGCGCCGGGGTGTCGACTGGCCCGCCGAGCTGCTCGTGGGCGGCCGCCGGGACCCGGGCGGCGCCGTGGTCGCCGCGCACGGGCTCACCTTGGAGGAGGTCGTCTACCCGCCGGACGAGGAGCTCGCCGCGCGCCAGCTGCGGACGCGCGCGACGCGGTCGGCCGACGACGTCGAGACGCACCCGCTGCGCGCCGAGCGCGGCTGACCGGGCCTTCCGGGAGCGGCGCGACCGGGAGCGGCGCGACCGCGAACGGCGCGACCGGGACGGCGGCCCGGCACGCGGACGGCGGGCGCCGGTGCCCCCGCACCCGTGCCCGCCGTCCGCCCTCGCACCGCCGCGCGGGCCCGTCCGTCAGGGCTCGTCGACGATGTGCACGGCGGCCTCCTCGGCACCCGCGGCGCCGCCGTCGATCCCCGCGTCCACGGCGAACTGGTCGTTGCCGCCGGCCTCGACGGCGTCGTCGTCCTCGGTCAGGCGCCCGGCGCGGTCGGGCTCGCGGCCGGCGTCCGGCGCGGGGTCGGCGTCCCACACGTCGGGCTCCTCCTGGGCGACGCGCTGGTCGAGGGTCTCGCCGCGCGACTCCTCCCAGGCGGTCTCGCCCCAGTGGCTGACCGCGGGGCGCGGGCGCTCGGGCAGCGTGAAGCCCTCGTCCAGGGGGTCGACGCCCCGGTCGGACATGGTGTCCTCGCCGGGGAGCTGGTTGTCGTCGCCCTCGGTGCCGGTGGCCGGGTCGGTGCTGGTGGCAGGGGTGTCCTCGCTCATGCGTCGAGCCTGGCACCGCGCCCCGCCCGCTGCCACCGCAGGCGCCGCCGGGCAAAGGATTGGGCACCGGGCCCCGGTCCTGGGACGATCGGCGCATGGGTCATCTCGAGGTGCACGACGTCCGCTACGTGCTCCCCGACGGCCGGCCGCTGCTCGGCGGCGTGGACCTGCGGGTCGGCGAGGGGCAGCGCACCGCCCTGGTCGGGCCGAACGGCGCCGGCAAGTCCACCCTGCTGCGGATCGTCGCGGGCGACGAGCAGCCGCACGACGGCGCCGTGGTGCGCACCGGCGGGCTGGGCGTGATGCGGCAGGACGTCGGGCGGATCGACGACGACCGCTCCGTCCGCGACCTGCTCGCCTCGCTCGCGACCGGCGCGGTCGGGGCGGCGGCCGCCGAGCTCACGGCCGCCGAGCTGCGGATGATGGAGGTCGACGACGAGCCGTCCCAGATGCGGTACGCCCAGGCGCTCGCGGACTGGGCGGACGTCGGCGGCTACGAGGTCGAGGCCGACTGGGACCGCGTGACCGACGCGGTGCTGTCGGTCGAGTTCGACCGCGCGCAGCACCGGGCGGTGCGGACGCTGTCCGGCGGCGAGCAGAAGCGGCTGGTGCTGGAGGCGCTGCTGCGCGGGCCGCAGGAGGTGCTGCTGCTGGACGAGCCGGACAACGCCCTGGACGTGCCGACCAAGCGGTGGCTGGAGGAGCGGCTGCTGGCCAGCCCCAAGACGGTGCTGCTGGTCAGCCACGACCGCGAGCTGCTGTCGCGGGTGCCGACGCACGTCGCGACGCTGGAGCCGGCGCGCGCGGGGGCGACGGTGTGGGTGCACGGCGGCACCTTCACGACGTACACCGAGGCCCGCGAGGCGCGGCGCGACCGGCTGGCCGAGCTGGCCCGCCGGTGGGACGAGGAGCACGCGAAGCTGATCACCCTGGTCCAGACCCTGAAGACCAAGGCGGCGTTCAACGACGGGCTCGCGTCCCGGTACTCCGCGGCGCAGACGCGCCTGCGCAAGTTCGAGGAGGCCGGCCCGCCCGAGGAGGTGTCCCGCGACCAGCAGGTACGGGTCCGGCTGCGCGGGGGCCGCACCGCCAAGCGCGCCGTGGTCGCGGAGGGCCTGGAGCTGACCGGGCTGATGCGGCCGTTCGACCTCGAGGTGTGGTTCGGCGAGCGTGTCGCGGTGCTCGGGTCGAACGGGTCCGGCAAGTCGCACTTCCTGCGGCTGCTCGCGGCGGGCGGCACCGATCCCCAGCCCGAGCAGGCCCCGGCCGACGGCGACCTGCCGGTGGCCCCGGTGCGGCACACCGGCGTGGCGCGCCTGGGCTCCCGCGTGGTGCCCGGGTTCTTCGCGCAGAACCGGCAGCACGCCCAGGACGCCGCGTTCGCCGGCCGCACGCTGCTGGACATCCTGCACCGCGGCGAGGGCCGCCGGCCCGGCATGGGCCGCGAGCCCGCGAGCAAGGCGCTGGACCGGTACGAGCTGGTCGCGTCCGCCGAGCAGCGGTACGAGACCCTGTCCGGCGGCCAGCAGGCGCGGTTCCACATCCTGCTGCTCGAGCTGGGCGGCGCGACGCTGCTGCTGCTGGACGAGCCCACCGACAACCTGGACCTGCACTCGGCGGAGGCGCTCGAGGCGGGGCTGGCGGCGTTCGAGGGCACGGTGCTGGCCGTGACGCACGACCGGTGGTTCGCCCGCGGGTTCGACCGGTTCCTCGTGTTCGGCGAGGACGGCGCGGTGGCGGAGACGCCGGAGCCCGTGTGGGACGCCGGCCGGGTGGCGCGGGCGCGCTGAGCGGGGCCGCGTGACCGACGTCGCACGGCCGGTGGGCCAGCGGCTTTGACCGGGCCCGGAGCGGCGGCTACCCTGGTGAGTCGTTGTGCGTCGAGCTGTGTCGACCGGTGCGTTCCCATTCACCGGTCCACGCCACGACGCACGGACGGTACTCATCGGCTGACCCCGGCTTCTACGGGATTGCCGTGGACACAGTCAGAGACAACGAGAAGGCAACGACCGTGCGCACGTACACCCCGAAGCCCGGCGACGTCCAGCGGACCTGGTACGTCATCGACGCGACCGACGTCGTCCTGGGCCGCCTGGCCACTCACGTGGCGACCCTGCTGCGCGGCAAGCACAAGGCGACCTTCGCTCCGCACGTCGACGGCGGTGACTTCGTCATCGTCATCAACGCGGACAAGATCGCCCTGACCGGCAACAAGCGGGAGACCAAGCTCGCCTACACCCACTCGGGCTACCCGGGTGGTCTGCGGGCGACCGCGTACTCCGACCTGATCGAGAAGCACCCTGAGCGTGTGATCGAGAAGGCCGTGCGCGGCATGCTCCCGAAGACCTCCCTGGCCCGCCAGCAGCTCTCCAAGCTGAAGGTCTACGCCGGTGCGGAGCACCCGCACGCCGCCCAGCAGCCGAAGCCCTTCGAGATCACCCAGGTCGCGCAGGGCTGAGGCCCGCGAGGACACCGAGACAGGACGCGAGGACACATCAGTGGCCGAGACCACGGTCGACATCGACCTTGAGGGCGGCGAGACGCCCAGCAGCTACACCTCCGAGACCAGCGCTCCCGCTGGCCGCGGCCAGAGCCTGACCGCACCCGGCCAGGCCCTGGGCCGCCGCAAGGAGGCGATCGCCCGCGTGCGCCTGGTGCCCGGCACCGGCCAGTGGAAGATCAACGGCCGCACCCTCGAGGACTACTTCCCGAACAAGGTGCACCAGCAGATCGTCAACTCCCCGCTGAAGCTGGTCGACGTCGAGGGTCGCTTCGACGTCGTCGCCCGCATCAACGGCGGCGGCGTGACCGGCCAGGCCGGCGCGCTGCGCCTGGGCATCGCCCGCGCGCTGAACGCGATCGACGAGGAGCACAACCGTGCGACCCTCAAGAAGGCCGGCTTCCTGACCCGCGACCCGCGCGTCGTGGAGCGGAAGAAGGCCGGTCTCAAGAAGGCCCGCAAGGCGCCGCAGTACTCCAAGCGCTGACCTGCAGGTCTGCGCACACGGCCGACGGCCCCGGGGGTCCGCCCCCGGGGCCGTCGGCCGTTCTGCTGCCCGGGCGGACCCGGGCGGTCGTGAGGCACGCGCCGCCGACGACGGTGGCACGATGTGGGGGCCGCGCCTGCGGCCGACGACGAGGAGGTCCTCGATGGGACGACTGTTCGGCACCGACGGCGTACGGGGCGTGGCCAACCGGGACGTGACGGCGGAGCTCGCGCTCGACCTGTCCGTCGCCGCGGCGCACGTGCTCGGCCAGCGCGGCGAGTTCGTCGGCCACCGGCCCCGCGCGGTCGTCGGCCGCGACCCCCGGGCCTCCGGCGAGTTCCTGTCCGCCGCCGTCGCGGCGGGCCTCGCGAGCGCGGGCGTCGACGTGCTGAACGTCGGCGTGCTGCCGACGCCGGCCGTCGCCCACCTCACGGGTGCGCTGGACGTCGACCTGGGCGTCGTGCTGTCCGCGTCGCACAACCCCATGCCGGACAACGGCATCAAGTTCCTCGCCCGGGGCGGCCACAAGCTCGACGACGAGCTCGAGGACGCCATCGAGCAGCGCCTGCGCGAGCCCTGGGAGCGCCCGGTCGGCGCCGCCGTCGGCCGCATCCGCACCGACACGGGCGGCGCCGGCGAGCAGTACGTCCAGCACCTCGTCTCGACCCTCGCGCACGACCTGACCGGCCTGCGCGTCGCGGTCGACTGCGCCAACGGCGCGGCCAGCAGCGTGGGCCCCGAGGCGCTCCGCGCGGCCGGCGCGGACGTCGTCGTCATCAACGCGTCGCCGGACGGCCGCAACATCAACGAGGCGTGCGGCTCCACCCACCCCGAGCAGCTCCAGGCGGCGGTCGTCGCCTCCGGCGCGGACCTCGGCGTGGCCTTCGACGGCGACGCCGACCGCTGCCTCGCGGTCGACCACACCGGCGCGCTGGTCGACGGCGACCAGATCATGGGCGTCCTCGCGCTGGACCTGCGCGAGCGCGGGATCCTCGCGCACGACACCCTCGTCGTGACCGTGATGAGCAACCTCGGCCTGCGCCTCGCGATGCAGGCCGCGGGCGTCCGGACCGTCGAGACCGGCGTCGGCGACCGCTACGTCCTCGAGGCGATGCGCGCGCACGGCTACAACCTCGGCGGCGAGCAGTCGGGCCACGTCATCCTCGCCGACCACGCCACCACCGGTGACGGCACCCTCACCGCGCTGCAGCTCGCGTCGCGCGTCGCGGCCACCGGCCAGAAGCTGAGCGAGCTCGCGGGCGTCGTGCGCCGGCTGCCGCAGACCCTGGTCAACGTGCCGGGCGTGGACAAGGGCCGTGCCGGGACCGACGAGCACGTGTCCGCCGCCGTGGGCGCCGCGCAGGCCGCGCTCGGGTCCACCGGCCGGGTGCTGCTGCGCTCCTCGGGCACCGAGCCCCTGGTCCGCGTCATGGTCGAGGCCGCGACGCAGGACGACGCCGACCGCGTGGCGGCGCAGCTCGCCGACGTCGTGCGCGACCGCCTGGCGCTCTGAGCCGGTGACCAGCGCCGCCCCGCAGGTGCCCGAGGCCCGCGTCCCCGCCGCCGTCCTGCGGGAGCACGTGCTCCGGCTGCTGGACGCCGGCGCGCAGGACCCGGCCGGCGTCGTGCCGATCGTGCAGGCCGGGCACCCCGTGCTGCGGACGCGCGCCGTGCCGTTCGACGGGCAGGTCGCCGACGACGAGCTCGCCGCGCTGATCGCCCTGATGCGCCGCACCATGCACGCCGCTCCGGGCGTCGGGCTCGCCGCGCCGCAGATCGGGCTGCCGCTGGCCCTCGCGGTCCTCGCCGACCCCGGCGCGGGGGAGACGGAGACCGGGCGGGTGCGCGAGCGTCCCGCCCTGCCGTTCCGGGTCCTGGTCAACCCGCGGTACGAGGCGGTGCCGGGCGAGGAGCCCGAGCAGGTCGCGTTCTACGAGGGCTGCCTCAGCGTCGTCGGCTACCAGGCGGTCGTGCCCCGGCTGCGGCGCCTCCGGCTGACCGGGTCCGACGAGTCCGGCACCCCGCTGGACGAGGTCGTGCAGGGCTGGCCGGCGCGCATCGTGCAGCACGAGACCGACCACCTGGGCGGCACGCTGTACCTGGACCGCGCGCACCCGCGCTCGCTGTCGGCGACCGACGAGATCGGCGCGCACTGGGCGAGCGAGCCCCGGCCGGCCGAGGCCGCGGCCGCGCTCGGCTTCCCGCTCGAGGGCTGAGCCCACCGCTCCGCCACGGCGCGCGCACCACCCCTGCCCAGGGTTCACCGACCCGTCACCGAAACCCCGTGACCGGTGTCGGTGCTGCGTGGTGCACTGGAGCCCGGGTCCGCCGGAGGGGGGACCCGCGGCAGGCCGATGTCGGTCCGAGGGCCGATGCCGCGGCCCGGCGGCGGCCGTGAGGATGGGGGGAGGACCAGGGGCGGCTCGGGGGACTCCCCGATGTCCTGGCGCGAGGCGCCGCCCTAGCGTGGACGTCGTCCGCGGGTGAACCGCACCACGACCCAGGAGCTGATGAACGTGCTGCAGGACTGGATCAGCGCCGTCGAGGACTGGGTCCCGATGCTGGCCGAGTCGCTCTGGGTCTACCCGGCGCTGACGCTGTTCGCCCTGGTCGACGGGTTCTTCCCGCCCGTGCCCAGCGAGTCCGTGGTGATCGCGCTCGCTTCGCTGTCCGTCGCGCAGGGCTCGCCGAACATCTTCCTGGTCGCGCTCGCCGGCGCGGTGGGCGCGTTCGCCGGCGACCAGATCGCCTACCTCATCGGCTCGCGGGTCGACGTGCACCGGCTGCGGCTGTTCCGCGGCCCGCGGGGCGCCCGGACGCTCGCCTGGGCCGAGCACGCGCTCGCGAACCGCGGCTCGTCGTTCATCCTCGCCGCCCGGTACATCCCCATCGGGCGCGTCGCGGTCAACATGACCGCCGGAGCCCTCGGCTACCCGCGCCGCCGGTTCGTGGGCCTCACCGGGCTGGCCGCCGTGACGTGGGCGGCCTACGGGACGCTGGTCGGCGCGGGCGCGGGCATCTGGCTGGCGGACCACCCCGTGATCGCGGTCGTCGCAGGCGTGGTGGTCGGCACGCTCGTGGGGATCGGCATCGACTGGGTCCTGCGCCGCTGGACCGGTCTGTTCCGGACCCCCGCGGTCGTGGTCACCCCGCCCGCGCACCCGGTCGAGCCCGCTGAGCCCGGTGCCGCGGTGCCGACGACGACGCCGGCCCACGGGGTGGCAGCCGTCGCGGCGGCCGGCACGCCGGGCGTCACCCCGCCCCGCGCACCCGTCCCGGCTCAGGGTCGGGTCACGTCCCGGCAACGATCCGGGCCCGCCCGCTAACGATCCGGTCTCACCGCCGGATCCGGGCCGGAGCCGTGCCTACGCTCGGTGCGGGCCACGACGAAGTCGCCCCCGACGGCGGAGGCCGGGCACACGCCCGTGCTTCCGTCCACGGGCAGCGAGGGCGACGGAGGGTGGCGACATGGTGGCACCGCACCCCGGCGCGCCCGCGACCCGCACCCCCCGCATCCCCCGTGCGACCCGCGCGGTGCCCCCGCGCCCCGCACCGGCCGGCCGGCGCGTGCTCGCCGGCGTCGCCGCGCTGGCGGCGCTGCCCGGCCTGCTCGCCGCCTGCTCGGGCGGCGACGACGGCGTCGCCGACGCGCAGGCCCGTGCCGGCGCGGCCCGCACGGCCGTCCGGTCCGGGGCCGACTGCCTCGCGCCCCAGGTGCTCGGCGCGCTCGGGTTCACCCCCGGGACGTCCGCGAGCGGCACCCCGCACCCCGACGCGCCCGACGCGGGGGAGGTGCCCGACGGGTTCAGCCCCGTGTCCGCGGTGCTCTGCACGACGGGCGAGACGCTCACCGACGCCTCGGGGCGCTGGGCCGCGGTCACGGCGACCCGCCTCGAGGGCGACGTCGCGCCGCTCGTCGACGCCCTGACGACCTCGGTCGTCCCGGCGGCGGAGACGACGGCCGCCGCGTGCGGGACGGGCGTGCCGCGTTCCGACCTCTGGCTGGTCGACGCGCTGGGGGCGGCGGTCCGGGCCGCGCTGCCGGGCGGCGGCTGCGGCGTGCTCCCGGCGGAGGTGGCGGAGGGCCTCGACGCGCTGGACGCGGTGGACGTCGAGCACTACCCGGTCGAGCTCGTCGACGCGCGGAGCACGGCGGCGCCCACGCCCTGACGGCCGGGGCGCCGTGGGCACCCCGGGTGCTCGCGGCACCCAGGGCGCTCCGGTCCGGCTACAGCTTGCGCAGGCGCGCGCGGCGCACCGAGTGGTCGCTGCCCTTGGTCAGCACGAGCGTCGCGCGGCTGCGGGTCGGCAGGACGTTGCGGACCAGGTTCGGCGCGTTGATGGCGTCCCAGATGCTCTCCGCGCGGGCCACGGCCTCCTCGTCGCTGAGCGCGGCGTACCGGTGGAAGTACGACTCCGGCCGGGCGAACGCCGTCGACCGCAGCGACAGGAACCGGTCGACGTACCACTGCCGCACGTCCTGGGTGCGGGCGTCGACGTAGATCGAGAAGTCGAAGAAGTCGCTGACGGCCAGGTTGGACGTGCCCGACGTGCCCGCGGCCGAGGGCGCGGGCTGGAGCACGTTCAGGCCCTCGACGATCAGCACGTCCGGGCGGCGCACCACGACCTCGGCGCCGGGCACGATGTCGTAGGTGACGTGGTCGTACACCGGTGCGCGGACCTCGGCGTGCCCGGCCTTGACCCGGGACACGAACTGCAGCAGCGCCCGGCGGTCGTACGACTCGGGGAAGCCCTTGCGGTCCATCAGGCCACGCCGCTCGAGCTCGGCGTTCGGGTGCAGGAACCCGTCCGTCGTCATCAGCGCGACGTTCGGCGTGGCCGGCCAGCGGGCCATCAGCTCGCGCAGCAGCCGGGCCGTGGTCGACTTCCCGACGGCCACCGAGCCGGCCACCCCGATCACGAACGGCGTCCGCGGGGTGTCCTCGCGCAGGAACGTCGACGACGCGGCGTGCAGCCGCCGGGTCGCGGTCACGTACAGGTCGAGCAGACGCGACAGCGGGCGGTAGATCGCGTCCACCTCGGCCAGGTCGATCGGGTCGCCCAGGCCGCGGAGCCGGGTCACGTCCTCGTCGGTGAGGGGCAGCGGGGTCGACTCCGAGAGCCGGACCCAGGCATCGCGGTCGAGCTCCACGTAGGGCGAGGGCTGCACGGGGGCGTCAGTGGCGCGCACCCGACGATCATGCCTGATCCGGCCGCCCGCGCCCGCCGGCCGGTGCCCGAGCGGTGACCGGCGGATGCGCGGCCCGCCGCGGCTAGACTCGCGCCCATGTGTGGAATCGTCGGGTATGTCGGTGACCATCAGCCGGACGAGCGTCCGCTGGGGGTCGTGCTGGAGGGCCTGCGCCGCCTGGAGTACCGCGGCTACGACTCGGCCGGCGTCGCCCTGGTGACCGGGGCCGGCGGCCTCGCGACCGCCAAGAAGGCCGGCAAGCTCGCCAACCTGGTCGGCCTGCTCGACGCGGAGCCGCTGCCGGGCGCCACCGCGGGCATCGGGCACACCCGGTGGGCCACGCACGGCGGCCCCACCGACGTGAACGCGCACCCGCACGTCGCCGGCGACATCGCCGTGATCCACAACGGCATCGTCGAGAACTTCGCGGTCCTCAAGGAGGAGCTGCTCGCCGACGGCGCCGTCCTGCTCTCCGAGACCGACACCGAGGTCGTCGCCCACCTGCTGCAGCGCGCCTACGCCGAGGTCAAGGACCTGGCCGAGGCGATGCGGGTCGTCGTGCGCCGCCTGCACGGCACGTTCACCCTGCTCGCCGTGCACGCCGACCACCCGGACACCGTGGTCGGCGCGCGGCACGACTCCCCGCTCGTCGTCGGCCTGGGCGAGGGCGCCAACTACCTCGGGTCCGACGTCGCGGCGTTCATCGCCGAGACCAAGCGGGCCCTCGAGCTCGCGCAGGACCAGGTCGTCGTCATCACGCCGCGCTCCGTCGAGGTCACCGACTTCGACGGCAACCCGGCGCAGGGCCGCGAGTTCACGATCGACTGGGACGCCGCCGCCGCCGAGAAGGGCGGCTTCCGCTCCTTCATGGACAAGGAGATCGCCGACCAGCCGCAGGCCGTGCAGGACACCCTGCTCGGGCGCACGGACACGCACGGCCGGCTGGTCCTCGACGACCTGAAGATCGACGAGTCCGTGCTCCGCTCGGTCGACAAGATCATCGTGATCGCCTGCGGCACCGCGGCCTACGCCGGGCACGTCGCCAAGTACGCCGTCGAGCACTGGTGCCGGATCCCCGTCGAGGTCGAGCTCGCCCACGAGTTCCGGTACCGCGACCCGATCCTCACCGAGCGCACCCTGGTCGTCGCCATCTCGCAGTCCGGCGAGACGATGGACACGCTGATGGCCATCCGGCACGCCCGTGAGCAGGGGGCCAAGGTGCTGGCCATCTGCAACACCCACGGCTCGACCATCCCGCGCGAGTCCGACGCCGTGCTCTACACGCACGCGGGGCCCGAGGTCGCCGTCGCCTCCACCAAGGCGTTCCTCGCGCAGATCACCGCCGCCTACCTGCTCGGGCTCTACCTGGCCCAGCTGCGCGGCAACAAGTTCGCGGACGAGATCGCCGAGATCTACGAGGACCTGCGGGCCATGCCGGCCAAGATCCAGGAGGTGCTCGACCGCTCGGGCCGCGTCCGGGAGATCGCCCGCTGGATGGCCGACACGTCCTCCGTGCTGTTCCTCGGCCGGCACGTCGGGTTCCCGGTGGCGATGGAGGGCGCGCTCAAGCTCAAGGAGCTGGCCTACATCCACGCCGAGGGCTTCGCCGCGGGCGAGCTCAAGCACGGCCCGATCGCGCTGATCGAGCCCGGGCAGCCGGTGTTCGTCATCGTGCCCAGCCCGCGCGGCCGCGACTCGCTGCACTCGAAGGTCGTCTCCAACATCCAGGAGATCCGGGCCCGCGGCGCCCGCACCCTGGTGATCGCGGAGGACGGCGACGAGGCGGTGCGCGCGTACGCGGACGAGGTGTTCTACGTCCCGCAGAGCCCGACGCTGCTCGCCCCGCTGCTGACCGTGGTGCCGCTGCAGATCTTCGCCGGCGAGCTCGCGACCGCGCGCGGTCTCGACGTCGACCAGCCGCGCAACCTGGCCAAGTCCGTCACGGTCGAGTAGTGGAGCTGCGCGCCGCGCAGGCGGACGTCGAGGCGATCTCGCGGGCGTACGCCCGCCTGCACGGCATCGAGCGCACGGACGACTGGCTGGTGCTCAAGCTCGGCGAGGAGGTGGGCGAGCTGACGCAGGCGTACCTGGCCGCGTCGGGCCGCTCGCGCCGCGCCGTCGCCGACGGGCAGGAGGCGCTGCACGCCGAGATGGCCGACGTGCTCGCGCACCTGCTGCTGCTCGCGGAGCGGTTCGACGTCGACCTCGGCGCGGCCCTCGACCGGAAGTGGGGCCAGTGGCGCCACCTGGTCGTCGAGCAGGACCGCGCGTGATCGTCGGCGTGGGGATCGACGTCGTCGACGTCGCGCGCTTCATGGCCACCGTCGAGCGCGTGCCCGCGCTGCGTCACCGGCTGTTCACGCCGCAGGAGCGGGACCTGGCGCCGAACTCGCTGGCGGCGCGGTTCGCGGCGAAGGAGGCGATCGCCAAGGCCCTCGGCGCGCCCGGCGGCATGTCCTGGCAGGACGCCACCGTGCACCGCGTCCCCGGCCGGCCGCCGCAGGTCGAGGTGATCGGCACCGTCGCGGCCCGCGCGGCCGAGCTCGGCGTGGTCCGGTTCCACCTCTCCCTGAGCCACGACGCCGGCATCGCCTCGGCGATGGTCGTCGCCGAGTCCGACTGACCCGCCCGCGCCGCCCGCCCGCCGCCCGCGCGCGCCGCGCCGCGCACGCCGAGGGTGCAGAACCCACCGGACGAATCGGCCCGGACCGCCCCGGTTCCTGCACCCTCACCGCGTCGGGAGCGCGACGGCCGCGCGGATCCACGTGACCGCGCGGGCCGGGGCGCGCACGTCGTCGGCGGTGCAGGTGATCAGGCGCCAGCCGAGGTGCTCGAGCGCCTGGCGCCGCGCGACGTCCCGGCGCCAGGTCGTCGCGTCGGTGCGGTGCACGTCGCCGTCGTACTCGATCCCGACCCGCTGCTCGGGGTAGCTGAGGTCGGGCAGCGCCACGAACCGTCCGGCGCCGTCGAGCACCGGGCGGTTCACCTCCGGGCACGGCAACCCGGAGTCGACGAGCGCCAGCCGCAGCCGCGTCTCCTGGCACGAGTCCGTCCCGGCCCGGAGCCGCGGCAGCGCCGACCGGAGCCGCTGCAGACCCCGGGACCCCGGCGCGAGCCGGGCGACCGCGCGCTCCAGCTCGCGGACATCGGTCCGCGCCGAGCGCCGCCGGAGCATCGCGTCGCCGAGCACGACGACCTCGAGGTCGTCGAGCTCGCCCGCCAGCTGGGTCCAGAGCCGGGCGGCGGGGAGCACGGGGAGGCCGTCTCGGAAGACGACTGCCGGCCGGCCCGCGGCGGTGCGGCTGTGGCTCGTGACCCCGCGACGCCGGGGGCGCTGCGTGGTGCGGGCGACCTCGACGTGCACGTCGTCCGGGCGGCGCAGACCCCGGGGCCTGTCGACGCCCAGCAGGTCGAGCCCGGTCGCGTGGCCGAAGACGGCGTCCGGGGGCAGCACGGGAACGAGCTCCCGGCACCGCGCCGCGACGTCGGCGGCCCGCGGAGCCGGCCCGGTGGTGCGGACGCCGCGGGTCGGCCGGCGCAGCCCCGGGCCGTCGAGCTGCCGCTCGGACAGCCCGGCCCGTCGGCCCTCGGCGAGCGTGAACGGCCGCCCGACGAGCGCGTCCGGGAGCGCTCGGGTGCCGTCGGTCACCCCCGCACCCTCCCGCACGCGGGCCCCTCACGGGCACTCGCACCCCGCACCCTGTGGACAGCGCGCCCGAGGGTGCAGGAACCAGGGCGGGACGGGCGATCTGTCCGGTGGTTCCTGCACCCTCGGCAGGGGCGGCCCGGCGGCGCGGGGCGGGCCGGGCGGGGTGGACGGGGTCAGCGGAGGGCGGGGACGACCTCGCGCTCGAAGAGCTCGATGCCGCTGCGGTCGTAGGCCGCCTCCGCGAAGTACGTGATCGCGTAGGTCATGCCCAGGCCGCGCAGCTCGGTCAGCTTCTCGACGATCTGCTCGGGCGTGCCGACCAGCGGGCCGTTGCGGAACTCCTCGGCGGTGCTCGGCGCCTTCTCGGGGACCGTCAGCGCGTAGTGCTCCTCGATCCAGGCGATGCGGTCGTCGACCTCGGCCTCGGTCGCGCCGATCACCACGTTGTAGTTGGCCGAGCGCGTGATCTCGTCGAACTCCCGGCCGATGTCGGCGCAGTGCTGCTGCAGGACCTGCGACTTGTGCGCGAAGCCCTCGGGCGTGCCGTCGAAGTTGGTGTACTGCGCGTGCTCCGCGGCGATCCGCAGCGTCTTGCGCTCGCCGCCGCCGGCGATCCAGAGCGGCGGGCCGTCGGTCTGCAGGGGCAGCGGCGCGAGCTGGGCACCGTCCACCTGGTAGTGCCGGCCGTCCAGGGTCGCGACGCCGTTGGTCCACAGCTGCTTCATGATCTGGACGCCCTCGTCGAGCATCGCGATCCGCTCGCCGGCGCGGGGGAACCCGTAGCCGTAGGCCTTCCACTCGTGCTCGTACCAGCCGGCCCCGATGCCCATCTGCACGCGGCCGCCGGAGATGACGTCCGCGGTGGTGGCGACCTTGGCCAGGTAGGCCGGGTTCCGGTACGCCATGCAGGTGCACATCTGGCCCAGCAGGACGCGCGAGGTGGTCGCGGCGTACGCGTTCATGAGGCTCCAGGCCTCGTGCGTGGCCTCGCCGTTGGGCGCGGGCACGGCGTGGAAGTGGTCGTAGACCCAGATGGAGTCGAAGGAGTCGCCGGTGTCGGCGTGCTGGGCGAGGCCGTTCATGACCGACCAGTGGTCGCGGGCGTCGATGCCCGTGAGGTCCTGCCGCCAGCCCTGGGGGATGAAGAGTCCGAAGCGCATGGGCTCGAACCTATCCCCGGCCGGGCGCCCCGCCAGCCGAGCGACATGCCCCGCGCTCGGCCAGGATGGGGACATGATCCTGGGGTACACGGCAGCCGAGGTCAGGACCGCGGAGGAGCCGCTGCTCGCGCGCGGGGTCCCCCTGATGCAGCACGCGGCGTTCGCGCTCGCGACGCGCGTCGCGGGGGAGCTCGCCGAGCGGCGGGGGACCGTGCGGGGGGCGACCGTCGTCGCGCTCGTGGGGCCGGGCAGCAACGGCGGCGACGCGCTGCACGCCGGTGCGGTCCTGGCCCGGCGCGGCGTCCGGGTGGTCGCGGTGTGCACCACGGGCAGCCCGCACGCGGAGGGTCTGGCCGCGCTGCGCCGGGCGGGCGGCCGCGCGGTGCGGGCGCTCGGCCCGGACGACGACGCGCGCCCGGACGACGACGCGCTGCCACCTGTCTGGCTCGGCGACGCGGTGGCCGAGGCGTACGCGGCCGACGTGGTCCTGGACGGCTTGCTGGGCATCGGCGGGCGCGGCGCGGTCCGCGGCACGGCGGGCCTCCTCGTGGGGCTGCTGGCCGACCTGCTCGGCGCCGAGGACCCGGCCGCGGCGACCGGTACCGGGGGACCGCTGGTCGTCGCGGTGGACCTGCCCAGCGGTATCGGCGTCGACGACGGCGCGCTGCCCGACGGCCCGGTGCTGCCCGCCGGGCTGACGGTGACCTTCGGCGCGGCGAAGCCGGGGCTGCTGCTGCCGCCCGCGACGCGCACGGCGGGGCGGGTCGAGGTCGTCGACCTGGGTCTGCCGCTGCCCGAGCGGCCGGCGGTGGCGCGACTGCAGGCGGCGGACGTCGCCGCGCTGTGGCCGGTGCCGGGGCCCGCGGACCACAAGTACAGCCGCGGTGTGCTCGGCGTGGTGGCCGGGACGCCTGCGTACCCGGGCGCGGCGGTGCTGACGGTGTCGGCCGCGGTGCTGGCCGGCGTGGGGATGGTCCGGTACGTCGGGCCGTCGTCGGTGGCGTCGTCCGTGCTGGCCGCGCGGCCCGAGGTGGTGTCCGGCGCGGGCCGGGTGCAGGCGTGGCTGCTCGGTCCCGGTGTCGACCCCGCCCACGCGAAGCAGGCGCGGCGCGTCACCCGGGCGCTGCACGCGGCGCTCGCGGACGGGCTGCCGGCGGTGCTGGACGCCGGGGCGCTCGCGCTGGCCCCGCGCGAGCTGGCGCCGTGGTGCGTGCTGACCCCGCACGCCGGAGAGCTCGCCACCCTGCTCGGCCGGTTCGGCGAGGACGTCGACCGCGCTGCCGTGGAGGCCGAGCCGACGCGCTGGGCGCGCCGCGCGCACGAGGTCACCGGCGCGACGGTGCTGCTCAAGGGGAGCACGACCGTCGTGGCCGGCGCGGGCGGCGCGGTGTACGCGCAGGCGGACGCCCCGGGCTGGCTCGCCACCGCCGGGTCCGGCGACGTGCTGGCGGGGCTGCTCGGTGCGCTGCTCGCCGGCCGGGCCACGGACGTGCTGGACGACCCGCCGCTCGCCGCCGCGCTGGCCGCCGCCGCGGCGCTGGTGCACGGCCGCGCCGCCGGGGTGGCGGTGCCCGACGGGCCCGTGGCGGCGCTCGAGGTCGCCCGCGCTCTGCCGGCCACGGTCGCCGGGCTGCTGCGTGGCTGACGCGCCGCTCCGGGAGGACCTGCGCCGGCAGGTCGCGGAGCTGCTGAGCCCGGGTCGGGGCGAGCCAGGCCGGCGGGTCCTCGGGATCGCGGGCCCGCCCGGTGCGGGCAAGTCGACGCTGTCGGCGCAGATCGTCGCGGCGTTCCCGGGGCGCTGCGTGGTGGTCCCGATGGACGGGTTCCACCTGGCCCAGACGGAGCTCGACCGGCTGGGTCGCGCCGACCGCAAGGGTGCGCCCGACACCTTCGACGCGGCCGGCTACGTCGCGCTGCTGCGCCGGCTGCGCGCCCCGGAGCCGGGGGAGACCGTGTACGCGCCGGAGTACCGCCGCGACCTGCACAACGGCGTCGCCGGGGCGATCCCGGTCCCGGCGGACGTGCCGCTCGTGATCACGGAGGGCAACTACCTGCTGCTCGAGGAGCACGGCTTCGCGCCCGTCCGCGAGCTCCTGGACCTCTGCTGGTACGTCGACCTGCCGCGCGACGCGCGCCTGGAGCGCCTGGTCGCCCGGCACGTCCGGTTCGGCAAGGCCCCGGACGCGGCGCACGCCTGGTCGCACGGACCCGACGAGCGCAACGCCGAGCTGGTCGCGCGCACCCGCGGCCGGGCCGACACGGTCGTGGCCGCGGACTGACGCGTGCGGGTCCCGGCCCGGGCCGGTGGGAGACTGGAGGCGTGAGCAGGTTCCCCGCACGCGCGGTCGTCGACCTCGGGGCCGTGCGTGCCAACGCGCGGACCCTCGGCGACCTCGCGCCGTCGTCCCAGGTGATGGCCGTCGTCAAGGCGGACGCGTACGGGCACGGGCTGCTGCCCGTCGCCCGGGCCGCCGTCGAGGGCGGGGCCACCTGGCTGGGCGTCGCGCAGGTGACCGAGGCCCTGGCGCTGCGCGCGGGCGGCGTCACCGCACGTGTGCTCACCTGGCTGTACGCGCCCGGCGCGCCGCTGGCGGAGGCGGTCGCCGCCGACGTCGACCTGTCCGTCGCCGCGCCCTGGGCGCTGCGCGAGGTCGCGGACGCCGCGCGGGCGACGGGCCGGACGGCCCGCGTGCACCTCAAGGTCGACACCGGCCTGGGCCGCAACGGGTTGCCGCCGGAGGAGCTGCCCGCGGTGCTGGACGAGGCGCTGCGGCTGGAGGCGGAGGGTGTCCTCGCCGTCGTCGGCATCTGGTCCCACCTGGCGTTCGCCGACGAGCCGGGCCACCCGACGCTGCACCGGCAGGCCGACGTGCTGCGCGCCGCCGCGGCCGCCGCCGAGGCGCGTGGCGCCCGGTTCGAGGTCCGGCACATCGCCGCGTCCGCCTCCACGCTGACCGACCCCGAGCTGCACCTCGACCTGGTCCGCCCCGGGCTCGCGCTGTACGGCCTCACCCCGGTGCCGCAGCTCGGCGGCCCGGAGCGGTTCGGCCTGGTGCCGGCGATGACCGTCGAGGCCGAGCTCGCGAACGTCAAGCGGCTGCCCGCCGGGCACGGCGTGTCCTACGCCCACCACTACGTGACGCCCGCCGACACGACGGTCGGCGTGGTGCCGCTCGGCTACGCGGACGGGGTGCCCCGGCACGCGTCCGGGCTCGACGGGGCACCGGGCGCGCCGCTCGGCGTGGGCGGACGCCGCCTCGCGATCGCCGGGCGGGTCTGCATGGACCAGGTCGTGGTCGACCTCGGCCCGGGTGCGACGGAGGTCGCCGGCGACCGCGTGGTGCTGTTCGGGACCGGCGCGGACGGCGGCCCGACGGCGCAGGACTGGGCGGACGCGGCGGGCACCATCAGCTACGAGATCGTGACGCGGCTCGGTGCCCGGGTGCCGCGCGTGTACGTGGACGGCGGCCGCGCGCTGCCGGTGGAGGACGCGGTGCGCGTCGAGCAGGAGGTGTCGTGAGCGAGCAGGTGGACCTGGACGGAGCGGTCGCGGAGGTGACCGTCGAGCTGGCGGACGCGGACGCCACCCGGGAGTACGGCGCGGCGCTGGCGGGCCTGCTGCGGGCCGGCGACCTCGTCGTGCTGACCGGCGACCTCGGCGCGGGGAAGACCACGCTGACCCAGGGCATCGGCACGGGCCTCGGGGTCCGCGGCGCGGTCGCCTCCCCGACGTTCGTCATCGCCCGGGTGCACCCGCCGCTGGCCCGCGCGGACGGGTCCGGCGTGGCGCTGGTCCACGTGGACGCCTACCGGCTGGGCTCGCTCGACGAGGTGGACGCCCTCGACCTGGACGCCTCGCTGGACGAGTCCGTGACCGTCGTCGAGTGGGGCGAGGGGCTCGTCGAGTCGCTGGCCGACGACCGCCTCGAGGTCGCGCTGCGCCGCCCGCGCGGTGCCCGCTCCGCCGAGGACGACCCCGAGGACGCCGCGGCCGGCGTCCGGACGGTGACCGTCCGCGCCCGCGGCGACCGCTGGCGCGGCGTGCCGCTGCCCGCCTGACCACCAGCCCCTCATCCCGACCGACTGAAGGATCCCCGGTGCCCGTCCTCGCGCTCGACACCTCTGCCGCCGCGTCCGCCGCCGTCGTCGACGACGCCGGACGCACCCTGGCCACCCGCTCCTCCGGCGAGACGCGCCGGCACGCGGAGGCGCTGACCCCGCTGCTCGACGCGGTGCTCACCGAGGCCGGCGTCGCGCGCACGGACCTGACCGCGGTCGTCGTCGGCACCGGGCCGGCGCCGTTCACGGGCCTGCGCGTCGGGCTGGTGACGGCCCGCACCCTCGGCCTCGCGCTCGGCATCCCGGTGCACGGGGTGTCCTCGCTGGACGCGCTCGCGCTGGCGGCCGTCGCCGGCGGGCTGCCCGGGTCGGACCCGGAGACCGCCGACCCGGAGCTGCTGGTCGTGACCGACGCCCGCCGCAAGGAGGTCTACTGGGCCCGGTACCGGGCGGTGGTGGGCGCGGGGACGGCACCCACGGTCGAGCTGGTCGACGGTCCGGGCGTGGACACCCCGGCCGCGGTCGCCGCCGCCGGCAGCGACGGGCTGCACGTCGTCGGTGCAGGCGCGGACCTGTACCCCGACCTGCTCCCGGCGGCCCCGGGGGCGCCGACGGTGGTCGACCCGGCTGACCTCGGCCGTGTGGCGCTGGCCCGGCTGGCGGTCGGCGGCCCGGGGCTCGTGCTCGGCACCGAGCCGCTGTACCTGCGCCGCCCGGACGCCGTGCCGCCGGCCGCGGCCAAGCGGGCGCGCGCGTGACGGACGCGGACGTCCTGCTCCGCCCGCTCGTCCCGGCCGACCTCGATGCGCTGGAGGCGATGGAGCAGGCGCTGTTCGGCACGGGCGCGTGGTCGCGCCGGGCGCTCGCGGAGGAGCTCGACGGGCCGGGCCGCTGGTACGTCGGGGCCGAGGACGTCGGCTCCGGGGAGCTGGTCGGCTACGCCGGGCTGTGGTTCGACGGGTACGACGGCCAGGTGATGACCATCGGCACGCGGCCCGACGCGCAGCGCCGCGGCGTCGGCCGCCTGCTGCTGGACGCGCTGCTGGCCCGCGCCCGGGAGGTCGGCGCGGGCGACGTGCTGCTCGAGGTGCGGGTCGACAACGAGCCGGCGCTGCGGCTGTACGAGCGGGCGGGGTTCGAGCGGTTCGGCCGGCGCAAGGGGTACTACCAGCCGGAGAACGTCGACGCCTGGACGATGCGCCGCCGGGCTGCCCTGCCCGCGCACGACTGAGGGCCCCCGCCGGACCGGGTCGGTCGGCGGGAGCCCTCGGGGGCGGGCGGGTCCGCGGTCGTCAGACGGTGCGGGCGACGTCCTCGAAGTCGAGGCGGCCCTGGCGCGGGTGCGACGCCGGCATGCCGAGGTCCTCGAGGTCGGCGGGCGCGGAGCCGACGTTCGCGACCATGATCGAGCGCCACGCGGTGCCCGCGAACAGGTCGGCGTCCAGGCCGGCCGCGTCGAACCCGGTCATCGGCCCGACGTGCAGCCCGGCGGCGCGCAGCCCGACGATGAGGTAGCCGGCCTGCAGGAACGCGTTGTCGCGGGACATCCGGGCACGCATCTCGGTGGCCCCGGCGAAGTTGTCGCGGGCGCCCGCCATGTGCGGGGCCAGGCGCGGCAGCTGCTCGTGGAAGTCGAGGTCGGCGGCCACGACGATGCTGAGCGGGGCGCGCTGGGTCTTGGCCTTGTTGCCGTCGGCCATGTGCGAGACCAGGCGCTCGCGGGCCTCGGGGGATCGGACCAGCAGCAGGCGCAGCGGCAGGGAGTTCAGCGCGGTCGGCCCCCAGCGCACGACGTCCCAGACGGCGCGGATCTGCTCGTCGGTGACGTCGCCGTCGGAGAACGTGTTCACCGTGCGGGCGTCACGGAAGACCAGGTCGACGACCTCCTGCGGCACGCGCAGCCCGGTCGGGTCCAGGGTGGTGGCGGTGTCAGTGCTCATGCTTCGTTGAATTCACAACCATCGCCGGGCATTCCAGTTGCCTCGGTGAACCGTGTCACACCCCGTCGCACCGGACCGCCGGGCGGGCGACCTAGGATGGGGACCATGCCCGAAGCGCCGCTCGTCCTGGGGATCGAGACGTCCTGCGACGAGACCGGGGTCGCCCTGGTCCGCGCCCACCCCGACCGCAGCGAGCTGCTGGTCGACGCCGTCGCGTCGTCCATGGACGAGCACGCGCGGTTCGGCGGGATCATCCCGGAGATCGCGTCCCGCGCGCACCTCGAGGCGATGATCCCGACCGTCGAGCGCGCGCTGGGCACCGCCGGCGTCACGCTCGCGGACGTCGACGCCGTGGCCGTGACCGCCGGGCCAGGCCTGGTCGGCTCGCTCACGGTCGGCACCGCCGCCGCCAAGGCGCTCGCGTACGGTCTCGGCGTCCCGCTCTACGGGGTGAACCACGTGATCGGCCACGCCGCGGTCGACGAGCTCGTGCACGGGCTGTTCCCCGACCGCGTGATGGCGCTCGTCGTCTCCGGCGGGCACTCGAGCCTCCTGCTCATCGACGACGTCGTGACCGGGGTCCGCGAGCTCGGCTCCACGCTCGACGACGCCGCGGGCGAGGCCTTCGACAAGGTCGGCCGCCTGCTCGGCCTGCCGTATCCCGGCGGCCCGCACATCGACCGGCTCGCGCGCGAGGGCGACCCGACCGCGATCCGGTTCCCCCGCGGGCTCACGGCCGCGAAGGACCAGGCGAAGCACGCCACCGACTTCTCGTTCTCCGGCCTGAAGACGGCCGTCGCCCGCTGGGTCGAGGCCCGGCAGGACGCGGGGGAGGAGATCCCGCTCGAGGACGTCTCGGCGTCGTTCGCCGCCGCCGTCGCCGACGTGCTCACGGCCAAGACCATCGCGGCGTGCCGGGCGCACGGGGTCGACACGCTCGTGGTCGGCGGCGGCTTCTCCGCCAACTCGCAGCTGCGGGACCTCGCGGCCGAGCGCTGCGCCGCGGCCGGCATCGACCTGCGGATCCCGCCGATCAAGTACTGCACCGACAACGGCGCGATGATCGCCGCCCTCGGCGCGGCCGTCGTGCGGCGCGGGCTGCCGGCGTCCGACTTCGGCATCGGCGTGGACTCCACGATGCCGCTGGAGACCGTCACCGTCTGAGGCCCACCGTCCCGACCGGCACCGCTCGGGACGGGTCAGAGCGGGCGGCCGGCGCGCATCTCCGCCACCAGGGACGCCACCACCGCGTCGAGCTCGCCGGCGTTGCGCCGGGCCACCGCCCGCTGCCGCTGGTACGAGGCGCCCTTGCGCAGGATCACCCGCACCGCGTCGAGCTCGGCCGAGCAGCCCAGCCGGGCCGCCACCGGCTCGAGGTCGACCAGCAGCCGGCCCACGGCGTCGGTGACCAGCTCCTCGTCGCCCGCGGCGTTCGTGATGATGATGGCGTCCATGCCGTAGCGCGCCGAGCGCCACTTGTTCTCCTGCGCGAACCACGGCGGGATCGTCGGCAGCGGCTCCCCGCGGTCCAGCAGCGTGGAGAAGTGCTCGACCAGGCAGTGGGTGAGCGCGGCGAGCGCCGTGACCTCGAGCAGGCTCGGCAGCCCGTCGCAGATCCGGGTCTCGACGGTGCCGAACCGCGGCGACGGGCGGACGTCCCAGCGCACCTCGTCGAACGCGTCGATCACGCCGGTGTGCAGCATGTCGCCGACGTACGCCTCGAGCTGGTCCCAGCGCTCGAACTGGAACGGCAGCCCCGCGGTCGGCAGCTGCTGGAACATCAGCGCCCGGTTGGAGGCGTACCCGGTGTCCTTGCCGCCCCAGAACGGGCTGGACGCGGACAGCGACTGCAGGTGCGCGAAGCAGGTGAGCAGGGCCCGGGAGATCGGGAGCACCTTGTCCCGGTCCTCGACCCCGACGTGCACGTGCACCCCGTAGATGAGCATCTGCCGGCCCCACCACTGCGTGCGGTCGATCAGGGTGGCGTACCGCTGCTTGTCGGTGACCTTCTGCTGCGCCCAGCGCGCGAACGGGTGCGTGCCCGCGCTCATCAGCTCGACGCGCAGCGGGTCGGTGACCGTGCGGACCTCGTCGACGGCGCGCTGCAGGTCGGCGCCCGCCTCGCCGACGGTCCGGCACACGCCGGAGACGACCTCGACCGTGTTGAGCAGCAGCTCCTGGCGGATCGACGGGTGCTCGCCGCCGCCGGCCGGGCGGACGGCGTCCAGCACGGTGCTGGCGACCTGGCGCAGGTCGCCGGAGTCGGCGTCGACCAGGGCCAGCTCCCACTCGAGGCCCACGGTCGACCGCTCCGAGGAGGCGAACGGCAGCCGGGCCGGGGTGGTCACGCGGGGCCGCCCACGGGCTCGACGACGAGCACCTGCTGCTGGCCCGCGACTCGGGTGAGGACGACGGTCGCCGGCGCCGACCCGCGCAGGTCGAGCTGGCGGCGCAGCTGCTCGGGGACGACGGCGGTGCCGCGCTTCTTGATCGTCAGCGACCCGACGTCCCGCTCGCGCAGGTACGCCCGGAGCCGCTTGAGGCCGAACGGCATCTGGTCGAGCACGCGGTAGGCCGTCGCGTAGGGGGTCGCGTGCAGCGCGTCGGAGGTCACGTAGGCGATCGTGCGGTCCACGAGCCGACCCTGCACCTCGGCGGCGGCCTCCGCCACCAGCCCGGCGCGGATCACGGCGCCGTCGGGCTCGTACAGGTAGGCGCCGACCGCGCCGACCGGCGGGTGCGCGTGCTCCTCGGCGTCGCCCGCCCGCAGGACCGCCGACCCGCCGCCGGAGCCCAGCAGCAGCGCCGACCTGCCGGGGCCGTCGGGGGCGAGCGGGCCGAACCACAGCCCGAGCTCGACGACGTCGCCGTCGACCGACACCCACTGCGCCTCCGCGTCGTCCGGCAGCGCGCTGTGCGGCACGCCGGGGCCGAGCTTCAGGCCGAGGGCGGGTACGCGCTCCCGGACGGCGAGCACCGCGTCCAGGGGCGGCGCGTACGCGGCGGGGTCGTGCACGCGGCTGCCGCCGGAGGTGCGCCGGGCGGGGTCGGCGTACACGCCGTCGACGCCCTCCGCCGCCAGGTCGACCGCGAGGCCGTCGCCGTGCCGCACCTCGGCCTCGGGGAAGTGCCGCAGGTTCACGGTGGCCAGCGCGGCCGTCGTCTCGTCGGCGTCGACCGCCAGGACGCGCAGGCCGACCCCGGCGAACGCCATCGCGTCCGCGCCGATGCCGGACGTGAGGTCCGCGACCCGCTCGACGCCGGCCGTGACGTACCGGCGGGCGTGCTGCGCGGCGACGACGAGCCGGGTCGCCTGCTCCAGGCCGGCCGGGGTGAAGAGCATGCCGTCGGCGAACTCGCCGAGCTTGTCGTGCGCCTTGGCCCGCAGCCGCGACTGCGTCAGCGCGGCGGCGACCAGGTCGGCGTCGAACCCGCTCCGGCGCAGCCGCTCGGACAGCGCCATCGCCTGCTGCTCGTCGTAGGGCGGCAGGGTGGACAGGAGGGCCCACCCCTCGGGGCTGAGCAGCTTCGCGAGGCCGGACGCGTCCATCCCGCGATCCTTTCACGTGTCCGCCGAGAGGGGATCGCTGGCACTCGCCTTGACCGAGTGCTAACCGCTTCCTAGAGTGCTGATCGGCACTCTCGCGAGTGCCGAGAGCACCTGACGGCCGCCGGCACCCGCGACGACGGCCGGCCGGACGGCGCGACATCAGACAATCGGCAGAACTCACACGCGAAGGGGAGGTCCGCTGTGTCGGTCTCCATCAAGCCGCTCGAGGACCGGATCGTCGTCAAGACGCTCGAGGCGGAGCAGACGACCGCCTCCGGTCTGGTCATCCCGGACAGCGCCAAGGAGAAGCCCCAGGAGGGCGAGGTCCTGGCCGTCGGTCCCGGTCGCATCGACGACAACGGCAACCGCGTCCCGCTCGACGTTGCCGTAGGTGACAAGGTCATCTACAGCAAGTACGGCGGCACCGAGGTCAAGTACGACGGCGAGGAGTACCTGATCCTCTCCGCGCGCGACATCCTGGCGGTCGTCACCAAGTGACGCCCTCCGCGCGCTGAGCCGGCGACGAGCCGGCGAGCCGTACGAGGCCCCCTCCGTCCGCGGAGGGGGCCTCGTCGTGTCTGCGGGCTCGGCGCACGCGCCCGAGGTCGTCACACGTGCGCGAGGTCGTCACTCCTGCGGGACGACCTCGTGCCGGAGGGACGACCTCGCGCCGGAGTGACGACCTCGCGCCGGAGGGACGACCTCGCGCCGACGGGAGGACGGCGCAGAGCGACGACGAGGCCCCCACCGCATGCGGTGGGGGCCTCGTCGTCGTTGATGGTGACCCGGCGGTATCGCACCGCCGTGGGTCACCACGTCCTGGGGTCAGACCACCTGGGCCTGGGTCTTGCCGGCGCGGCTCGCGAGGAGCGCCGAGCGCTCGTCCTCGGAGAGCCCGCCCCACACGCCGTACGGCTCGCGCACGGCCAGCGACTGCTCGCGGCACTCGTTCAGCACCGGGCAGCTGGCGCAGATCGCCTTGGCCGCCTCGGCGCGGCGCCGGCGGGCGGCGCCCCTCTCGCCCTCGGGGTGGAAGAACAGGTCCTGGTCGGCGTCGCGGCACGCACCCTGGTACTGCCACTCCCAGAGCTCCATGACGGGTCCCGGGAGGCGGGAGATCTCGGCCATGTGGTCCTCCATCCGTACGACGACCGGGGGTCGTCGGGCGACTCGTGCTTCGGTGACAGCTCCTCCGCGGATCTCTGGGACCGAGGTCCCGGTCTGACCCGGTGGACTGCGCTGATGAGGACAGTACAACCGCTTCAGGAGTTGTTCAAGACCGTGTCGCAATCCGGTCGGAAGTTCGTGCTCCCGCGGGTCTGACCAGGGCTGGCGCGATTCGCGCGCCGGGCTGACGCGTTTCGGCCCACCGCTGACGCGGTTCCGCCAGTCGGCCGCTGGAAACCGCGCCAGATCCCCGGCACAATCGACGCAGGCGCCGCACCGACGGCGGGGACGAGACGGACGAGATGCAGCACACCGAGGACGACCGGCCGACCGGCGACGCCGGGGACGACGACCGGAGCGTCGGCGACGGCGACCTCGGCGACCTCGACGGGCCGATCCTCACGGTGGCCGCCGTCGCCGCGCGGCTGGGCGTGGCACCCGCGACGCTGCGCACCTGGGACCGCCGGTACGGCCTGGGTGCCTCCGAGCACTCCGCGGGCGGGCACCGCCGGTACAGCGCGGGCGACCTCGCCCGGCTGATGGCGATGCGGTCCCTCACGCTCGACGGCGTGCCCCCGTCGGACGCCGCGCGGCTGGCCCGTGAGGGGACGTCCACGCCCGCGCCGGCGCCGGGGTCGACCCGCCACCTGGCCGCCGTGCCCGACGGCGCGGGCGGGCCCGCCGGCGCGGACCTCGCGGACGACGTGCCCGGGCCGGGGGAGCAGCCCGCCGCCCCCGTGCTCCCGGCTCCGCGGCCCGACCGCCCGGCCACCCCGACGTCCGTCATCGACGCCGCCCTGCGCGCCGACGCCGCGGGCGTGGCACGGCTGCTGGCGCTCGCCCCGGAGGAGGACCTGGTCCGCTGGTGGTCCGACCTCGTCGCCCCGGCCCGGGCCGGCGTGGCCGCGCGCACGGTGCTGGCCCGGCCCGGCGACGAGCCGGACGCCCTCGTCGTCGCGGCCGCGCTCGCCGTCCTGCGGCAGCGCTCGGGCCGCGTCCCGGGGCACCCGTCCCAGCGGCGCATCGTCCTGCTGCTCGCGGCGCCGGGTGAGCCCCGCCCGCTCTCCCTGCACGTGCTCGCGGGCGCGCTGGCGGACGCCGGGGTCGACGCCCGGGTCGTCGCGGGCCCAACCGGGCGGCACCGGCTGCTGGAGATCGCGGCCATGACGTCGCCGTCGGCGGTCGTCCTGTCGAGCGAGCTGCCCGCCCCCGACCTGGCCCTCGTCGCCGCCGTCGCCGACCAGCACCCCGACCTGCCGGTGTTCGTGATGGTGCCCGACGGGGCCGCCGACGCCGTCCCGCTCGGGCGTCAGGTGCACCGCGTCCGGACGGTCCCCGGCCTGGTCCACGAGGTCGTCGCGGTCTGCGGCTGAGACGAACTGTGACCCCCGGACGCTAACGTCGGGCCCGATCCGGCCGATACAGGAGGGAAGCCGGATCCGCCAGGGTCCTGGCACAGGCTGGAAGGCGGAGGTCGATGGCTGGCGTCGTGGTGTGCCACGGATCGACGGCGGTGCGTGAACGCATCGTCCTCACGGCACTCGGTGTGCCCTCGTTGGCACCGGTCCGCGCTGCGGCCTCCGTGGACGAGCTCGTCACGCTGGCGCGGCGCGTGCCGCCGACCATCGTGCTGCTGGACGCGCACCTGCCCTCCCCGGGTCCGGTCGAGGCGATCCGCCGCCTGCGGGCGGTGCCGTCGCAGTCGACCGTCGTGATGCTGGCCGTGCCGGGCGACGAGATCGCGCTGGACCGGGCCATCGCGCTCGGTGCCCGCGGCTACCTCGCGCCGGACGTCGGTCGCGCGGAGCTCGCCGCGGTCGCCGCCCACATCCTCGCGAGCCCGGCGCTGCCGTCCGGCGCCGGCGGCGTGGTGCAGCACGACGGTCTCGCGGCGCACGGTGCCGTGGCCAGCGCCCCGACCCCGGTCGTCACCCGCACCGAGCTGCCGGCCCAGAGCACGGGCCGGGACGAGGTCTCGCTCACCAAGCGCGAGGTCGAGGTCCTGGTCGGCATGAGCAACGGCCGGTCGAACGCCCAGATCGGGCAGGAGCTGTTCCTCTCCGAGGACACGATCAAGACCCACGCGCGCCGCCTGTTCCGCAAGCTCGGCGCTGCCGACCGCGCGCAGGCCGTCGCCATCGGGCTGCGCCGCGGCCTCATCCGCTGACGCGTCCGGCGCCGGGCCGCTTAGCGTCGCGCAGGTCACGTCCGATCGGGTGGCGGGCCGCCGGGAGGCCCGGCGGCCGGCCGTATCATGGGCGGATGACCGACCTGGGTACCCCTGGATCCGCCGCGCCTGCCGACCCGTTCGGCTTCATCGGTCTCACCTACGACGACGTCCTCCTGCTCCCGGGCGAGACCGACGTCATCCCGAGCGAGGTCGACACCACGACCCGGCTCACGCGTGAGATCTCCCTGTCGATCCCGCTCGTGTCCGCCGCGATGGACACCGTGACCGAGTCGCGCATGGCCATCGCGCTCGCCCGTCAGGGCGGTATCGGCGTGCTGCACCGCAACCTCTCCATCGAGGCGCAGGCCCACCAGGTCGACCTGGTGAAGCGCTCCGAGTCCGGCATGGTGTCCGACCCCGTGACCGTGGGCCCCGACGCGACGCTGGCCGAGCTCGACGCCCTGTGCGCGAAGTACCGCGTGTCCGGCCTGCCGGTCGTGGACGCGGACCGCCGCCTGCTCGGCATCATCACCAACCGCGACCTGCGGTTCGTGCCGCCGGGCGAGTTCACCACGCGCCGCGTGCTCGACACGATGACGTCGATGCCGCTCGTCACCGGCCCCGTCGGCATCTCGAACGACGACGCCGCCGCCCTGCTGGGCAAGCACAAGGTCGAGAAGCTGCCGCTGGTGGACGACGCCGGCCGGCTGCAGGGCCTGATCACCGTCAAGGACTTCGTGAAGTCCGAGCAGTACCCGATGGCCACCAAGGACGCGAGCGGGCGCCTGGTCGTCGCGGCGGCGGTCGGCTTCTTCGGCGACGCCTGGGACCGCGTCACCGCGCTGGTCGAGGCCGGCGTGGACGCCCTCGTCGTCGACACCGCCAACGGCCACGCCCGGCTGATGCTCGACATGGTCCGCCGGATCAAGTCCGACCCCGCCACGAAGCACGTCCAGGTGATCGGCGGCAACATCGCCACCCGCGCCGGCGCGCAGGCGCTGGTCGACGCGGGCGTGGACGCGGTCAAGGTCGGCGTCGGCCCCGGCTCCATCTGCACCACCCGCGTGGTCGCCGGCGTCGGCGTCCCGCAGGTGACCGCCGTGTACGAGGCGTCGCTCGCCGCGAAGCCGGCCGGCGTGCCGGTCATCGCCGACGGCGGCCTGCAGTACTCCGGCGACATCGCCAAGGCCCTCGTGGCCGGCGCGGACAGCGTGATGGTCGGCGGCCTCATCGCCGGGTGCGACGAGTCGCCCGGCGACCTGGTCTTCGTCAACGGCAAGCAGTTCAAGCGCTACCGCGGCATGGCGTCGCTGGGTGCGATGCAGAGCCGCGGCGACCGCCGGTCGTACTCCAAGGACCGGTACTTCCAGGGCAACCTGTCGGACGACGAGATCATCACCGAGGGCATCGAGGGCCAGGTGCCCTACCGGGGCCCGCTGTCCGCCGTCGCGCACCAGCTGGTCGGCGGTCTGCACCAGTCGATGTTCTACGTCGGCGCGCACACGATCCCGGAGCTGCAGGCCCGCGGGAAGTTCGTCCGGATCACGCCGGCGGGGCTCAAGGAGAGCCACCCGCACGACGTGCAGATGATCTCGGAGTCGCCGAACTACTCCGTGCGCTGAGCACGGCACGCGCGACGGGCCCGGTGCGATCGCACCGGGCCCGTCGTCGCGTCCTGCCCGAGCCCCGTCCGAGGCGCCGCGAGGTCGTCACACAGCGACGAGGTCGTCACTCGTGAGTGACGACCTCGTGCGCATGTGACGACCTCGCGGTCGCGGGCCGGTCAGTCGCGGAAGGTCTCGATCCGCGCGCCGAGCTCGACCAGGCGCTCCTGCAGGCCCTCGTAGCCGCGGGCGATGATGTCGACGTTGCGCAGGACGCTCTCGCCCTTGGCCGCCAGCATCGCCAGCAGGATGACGACAGCGGGCCGCAGCGCGGGCGGGCAGGACACCTCGGCGCCGGACCAGCGGGTGGGGCCGGACACCTGCAGGCGGTGCGCGTCGAGCAGCCGCACGTCGGCGCCCAGCCGGGTGAGGTCGGTCAGGTGGATCGCGCGCCCCTCGTAGACCCAGTCGTGCACCAGCGTGCTGCCCGTGGCGCACGCGGCGATCACCGCGAAGAACGGCAGGTTGTCGATGTTGAGGCCGGGGAACGGCATCGGGTGGATCTTGTCCAGCGGCGCCCGCAGGTCGCTGGGGTGCACCGTGATGTCGACCAGCCGGGTGCGGCCGTTGTGCGCGGTGTACTCCTCGGACAGCGTGTAGCGCAGGCCCATCTCGGACAGCGTCGCCAGCTCGATCTCCATGAACTCGATCGGCACGCGGCCGACCGTGATCTCGGAGCCGGTGACGATGCCGGCCGTCAGCAGGCTCATCGCCTCGACCGGGTCCTCGGACACCGCGTACTCCACGTCGGCGTCGATCTGGGCCTTCCCGTGCACGCGGAGCGTGGTGGTGCCGATGCCCTCGACCCGGACGCCGAGCAGCTCCAGGTAGAAGCAGAGGTCCTGGACCATGTAGTTGGGGCTGGCGTTGCGGATGGTCGTGACGCCGTCGCGCCGGGCCGCGGCCATCAGCGCGTTCTCGGTGACCGTGTCGCCGCGCTCGGTGAGCACGATCGACAGGTCCTGGGTGCCGGGGTCGGTGACCCGGGCGACGTAGCGGCCGCCGGTGGCGGTGACGGACAGGCCGAACGGGCGCAGGGCGATCATGTGCGGCTCGACGGTGCGGCTGCCGAGGTCGCACCCGCCGGCGTAGGGGAGCCGGAACTCGGACTGCTGGCCGAGGAGCGGGCCGAAGAACATGATGATCGACCGGGTGCGGCGGGCGGCGTCGACGTCGATGGCCTCGAGGTCCAGGTCCTTCGGCACGACGATCTCGAGGTCGCGGCCGTCCTGCGACCACGTGGCGCGGACGCCGACGGAGCGCAGGACGTCGACGATGCGGTCGACCTCGACGATCCGCGCGACGTTCCGCAGCCGCGTGGTGCCGCGGTTGAGCAGCGACGCGCACAGCAGGGCCACGGCGCCGTTCTTGGAGGTGTTCACGTCCAGGCGGCCGCTCAGCTGCACGCCGCCCTGCACGCGCAGGTGGGTGTGCTGCGGGCCGCCCAGGGTCACGATGGGGGAGTCGAGCGCGGCGCCGACCCGGGTCAGCATGTCGAGGCTGACGTTCTGCGCGCCCTGCTCGATGCGGTGCACGGCGGACTGGCTGGTGCCGAGGAGCTCGGCGAGCTGGGCCTGCGTCAGGCCGCGGTGGCGGCGCGCGGACCGGACGAGCGAGCCGACGTGCGCCAGCTGCTCCGGGAGCGTGGGGGTCACGGTGGGGAGGGACGAGGTCGCCGTGGGGACGGTTCCGGTCGTCGGGGTCGTGGTCACGAGGACGACGCTAACTCATGGATGAGATAATTGCTCGGGCCACGATGCGAAGATCGCGTGCGCGCGGGTCCTTGTCCGGCACCGTGACCTCATCAGCGGGATAGCGGCGCAGGTCAGGCGATGAGGGTGTCCTGCACCGGGACGCCGACGAACCGCCGGTCGCGGGCCGGGTCGTGCGCGACGGCGGCGGGCTCGCCCGGTGCTGGGACGACCCGCCGGGGCCGGCTCGGCCACGTCGACTCCGCACCGGGGCCGGTGTGGCCGCGCTCGGTCCGCCACGCGTTGAACGCCTCCGCCCACGCCCGGTGCGCGGTGACCTGGTAGTCGTGCAGCGACACCAGGTCGAGGTCGCCGAGGTGCGGGAAGCGCCCCACGATCCGCTCCAGCACGTCGAGCGTCGCGACGACGTCGACGTCCGCGGTGTGCAGGCTCCCGGTGTCCACCACCTGGTAGACCCCGCACAGGTCCACGAGCTTGCGCTTGCCCTTGCGGAACCGGTCCTCGGCGCGGTCGAGCACGAGAGGGTCGATCACGGGCTGCACGGCGCCGCCGAGCCGGTCCTCCACGGTGGGCAGACCGTGCCGGTGCAGCTCGGCCTCCAGCAGGCACAGGTCGTAGGAGGCGTTGTAGGCGACGACGGGCGTCCCCTCGCGCATCGCGTCGGCGATGGCGGTGGCGATCTCCTCCAGCGCGGGCGCGGGCGGCGTGCCGTGCGCGCGGGCGTGCTCGGTGCTGATGCCGTGGATGGCGCTCGCGGCCTCCGGGATCGGCACGCCGGGGTCGATCAACCAGGTCCGCACGTGGGTCCCGTCGCGGTCGCGGCGCACCAGCGCGGCGGTGACGATCCGGTCGTGGTCCACGTCGACACCCGTGGTCTCGGTGTCGAAGCCCAGCAGCGGGCCGTCGGTCCAGGTCATGCGGCACTCCTCCCAACCGGGCCAGCATCGCACCGGCCACCCACGCGCCCCGGGACCCGCGCCCGGCGTGTGGCGGACCGGCCGCGACGGGGTGAAGGTGGAGGGGTCCCGCCGACCGCGGGGTCCCCCGAGCAGAAGGAGTCGTCATGGCCCGCCTGACCGGCCGCACCGTCGCGTTCCTCACCAGCGACAAGGGCATCGAGGAGCCCGAGCTCACCACCCCGTGGCAGGCGGTGGTCGACGAGGGAGGCACGCCCGTGCTCGTCTCCGCGCAGCCCGGCACCGTGAGCGCCGTGAACAACGACCTGGACCCGGGCGGCGACTACCCCGTCGACCGCACCCTCGACCAGGTGTCCGCGGACGAGATCGACGCGCTCGTGATCCCCGGCGGCACGGTGAACGCCGACACGCTGCGCACCCAGGAGGGCGCGCAGGCCCTGGTGAAGGCGGTCGTCGGGGCGGGCAAGCCCGTCGCGGCCATCTGCCACGGGCCGTGGACCCTCATCGAGGCGGGCGTCGTCGACGGCGTGACCCTCACCTCGTACCCGAGCCTGGCGACCGACCTCCGCAACGCGGGGGCCACCTGGGTCGACGAGGAGGTCGTCGTGTCGCAGAGCGCCGGCGCCACCCTGATCACCTCGCGCGACCCGCACGACCTGCCGGCGTTCAGCGCCGCCGTGGTGGACGCCGTCGCCGGCTGACGGCACCCGCCGGCGTGCGCCGGCCCGGGCCTGGCGGGCCCGGGCCGGGCCCTGGGCGGGCGCGCCGCGGACGGCGCGGCGGCACCCACGCAGGCCCGCGCCGGTAGCCTGTCCCGGTGAGCAACGAGATCGAGATCGGCCGCGGCAAGCGGGGACGGCGCGCATTCTCCTTCGACGACGTCGCCGTCGTCCCCTCCCGGCGCACCCGGGACCCCGAGGAGGTGTCGGTCGGCTGGCAGATCGACGCGTACCACTTCGAGCTGCCGGTGCTGGCCGCGCCGATGGACTCGGTGATGAGCCCGGCCACGGCCGTGGCGCTCGGCCGCGCGGGCGGGCTCGGCGTGCTGGACCTCGAGGGCCTGTGGACCCGGTACGACGACCCCGAGCCGCTGCTGGCGCAGATCGCCGAGCTGCCGGCAGCCGAGGCGACGGCCCGGATGCAGGAGCTGTACGCGGCCCCGATCCAGCCCGGGCTGATCCGCCGCCGCATCGGCGAGATCCGCGACGCCGGCGTGACCGCGGCCGGCGCGCTGTCGCCGCAGCGCACGCAGGAGTTCTGGAAGGACGTCGTCGACGCGGGCGTCGACCTGTTCGTCATCCGGGGCACGACCGTGTCGGCCGAGCACGTCTCCGGCCGGGCCGAGCCGCTGAACCTCAAGCGGTTCATCTACGAGCTCGACGTGCCCGTGATCGTCGGCGGCGCGTCCACCTACACCGCCGCGCTGCACCTGATGCGCACCGGCGCCGCCGGTGTGCTGGTCGGCTTCGGCGGCGGCGCGGCGCACACCACCCGCGTCTCGCTCGGCATCCACGCCCCGATGGCGACCGCCGTGGCGGACGTCGCGGCCGCGCGCCGGGACTACCTGGACGAGTCCGGCGGCCGGTACGTGCACGTCATCGCCGACGGCGGCGTCGGACGCTCCGGCGACCTGGTCAAGGCCGTCGCGTGCGGCGCGGACGCCGTCATGCTCGGCGCCGCGCTGGCCCGTGCCACCGACGCCCCCGGCCAGGGCTGGCACTGGGGCCCGGAGGCGCACCACCCGCACCTGCCCCGCGGCGAGCGCGTGCACGTCGGCCAGGCGGGCACGCTCCAGCAGGTGCTGTTCGGCCCGGGCCACACCGCCGACGGCACGCTCAACCTGATCGGCGCCCTGCGCCGCGCGATGGCGACCACCGGCTACTCGGACCTCAAGGAGTTCCAGCGCGTGGAGATCGTGGTCTCCCCGTACCAGCCGCGCTGACCCGCGCCCCGGCGCCGAGGGCCGCTCTCCCGCACGGGAGGGCGGCCCTCGTCCGTGCCCGCCCGGCGCCGCCGGGGTGCCGAGATCGGTGCTCCCCGCCGAGGTCGCACCCGAGAGGCGCCGATCTCGGCGCGAACCGCCGATCTCGGCGATCCTGAGGCCGACGGGGGCGGCTCCGCAGCGCCGCGGATGTCTGTTTGGTCGTGGTATTGAGTCCGTATCGGTTTGGATGCTTGCGTTTGGGTGCCCGGTAGGCGCATGCTGGGGGTGCAGCACCACCCAGCGCCGGGGACTCCGGCGGAGCCACGACCACGGAGCCGACGTGTACGCAACGGAGCGCCAGCAGCAGATCCTCGCCGCGGCGCGGCGGGACGGCCGCGTGGACGTCGCCTCGCTCGCCACCACCCTCGACGTCACCCCCGAGACCGTCCGCCGCGACCTCACCGTGCTCGAGCGGCACGGCCTCGTCCGCCGGGTGCACGGCGGCGCGATCCCCGTCGAGCAGCTCGGGTTCGAGCCCGGGCTCGCGCAGCGCGAGGGCCTGCTGTCGGGGGAGAAGGACCGGATCGCGAAGGCCGCGCTCGACGAGCTGCCCGACGGCGGGGCGATCGTGCTCGACGCCGGCACGACGACCGTCCGGCTCGCGGAGCTGCTGCCGACCGACCGCGAGCTCACCGTCGTGACGCACGCGCTGCCGGTCGCCACGGTGCTCGCCACGCGCCCGGGCATCACGCTGCACCTGGTCGGCGGGACGGTCCGCGGCCGGACGCTCGCGTCGGTCGGCACGTGGGCGCTGCGGGCGCTCGCGGACATCCACGTCGACGTCGCGTTCCTCGGCATCAACGGCCTGAGCGTCGAGCACGGCCTCACCACGCCGGACCTGGCCGAGGCGGCCGTGAAGCGGGCGCTGGTCACGGCGGCCCGGCGCACCGTCGTCCTCGCCGACCACACGAAGCTCGGCCGCGCCGACTTCGCGCACGTCGCGGGGCTCGACGAGGTCGACACCCTGATCACCGACTCCGGCGTGCAGCCCGAGCTCGCGGACGAGGTCGAGGCCGCCGGACCGCGGGTGGTGCGCGCATGATCGTCACGCTCACCCCGAACCCCAGCCTGGACCGGGCGCTGCACCTGGAGCGCCTGGAGCGCGGCGAGGTGAACCGCGCCGCCGCGACCCACCTGCATCCCGGCGGCAAGGGCATCAACGTGTCCCGGGCGCTGGCCGCGCACGACGTCGCGTCCCGCGCGGTGCTGCCGTCGGGCGGCCCGGACGGGGCGCAGGTGGTGGCGCTGCTGGCGGCCCAGGGCGTCGACGCCCGGCCCGTGCCGGTCGCGGGCGACACGCGCTCCAACATCACGCTGACCGAGTCCAGCGGCGCCACCACCAAGATCAACGCGCCCGGGCCGCCGCTCGACGCGGAGGAGGTCGCCGCGCTGCTCGCGGCGGTGGCGGCCGAGGTCGCCGCGGGCGGGGTCGTCGCGGTCGTCGCGGCTGGCAGCCTGCCCGCCGGGGTGGACGACGGCTTCTTCACCCGGGTCGCGGACCTCGGCGCGCGCCACGGCGTCCCGGTGGTGCTCGACACGTCGGGGGTGCCGTTCGCGGCCGCGGTCCGGCACGGCGGGCTCGCCCTGGTGAAGCCGAACGACGAGGAGCTGGCCGAGCTGGCCGGGCACGACCTCGTCACGGTCGGCGACGTGCTCGAGGCCGCCGCCGCCGTGCGCGCCCTCGGCACCGCGGCCGTGCTGGTGAGCCTCGGGTCCCACGGGGCGCTGCTGGTCGCCGAGGGCGGGTCCTGGTGGGCCGGCGGCCCCGCGCTCGTCCCCGTGTCGACGGTCGGGGCGGGGGACTCGACCCTGGCCGGCTACCTCGCAGCCGCCGGCGGGCACGAGGAGCCCCCCGAACGCCTGCGTCGCGCGGTCGCCTGGGGCCGCGCCGCCGTCCTGCTGCCCGGCAGCGCCGTGCCCCGCCCGTCCGACGTCCGTACCGACGAGGTCGCCGTCGTGGCCGACCCCGATCCCTCCCTCGCTCTCAAGGAGCTGTGACATGAGCCAGCCGCTGACCTCCGCCGACCTCGTCGGCGTGGACGTCGTCGCCCGCGACCGCGACGACGCCACCGCCCAGCTCATCGCCCTGCTCGCCGCCGCGGGCCGGGTCACCGACGCCGAGGGGTTCCACGCCGACGTGCGGGCCCGCGAGGCGCAGATGGCGACCGGCATGCCCGGCGGCGTCGGCCTGCCGCACGCCCGCTCGGAGCACGTCACCGCCCCGAGCCTGGCCGTCGGCAAGCTGCACGACCCCGTCGACTGGGGTGCCCCGGACGGGCCCGCCCGGCTGGTGTTCCTCATCGCGGCGCCGGCCGGCGGCGACGCCGACCACCTGCAGATCCTCGCGGCGCTCGCCCGCCGCCTGGTCCACGAGTCCTTCCGCCAGTCCCTGCTCGACGCGCCCGACGCCGCCACCGTGGCGGAGATCGTCACGCGAGAGGTGGTCCCGTCATGAAGTTCGTCGCCGTCTCCTCGTGCCCCACGGGGATCGCCCACACGTACATGGCCGCGGAGGCCCTCGAGCAGGCCGGCAAGGCCGCCGGCCACGAGGTGCACGTCGAGACCCAGGGCGCCGCGGGCTCCACGCCGCTCGACCCGGCGGTCATCGCCGCGGCCGACGGCGTCATCTACGCCGCCGACCTCGAGGTGCAGGCCCGGGAGCGGTTCGCCGGGAAGCCGTTCGTCGACGTCGGCGTGAAGAAGGCCGTGCACGACCCGGCCGGCGTGCTCGCCCAGGCCGTGGAGGCCGTCGAGCACGGCGCCGTGGAGCCGGCCCCGGCGGCCGGCGCGCCCGGGGCCGCCGGCCCGCGCCCCGCCACCAAGGTCGACCCGAACGCCGGCGTCGGCACGCGCATCCGCCAGTGGCTGATGACGGGCGTGTCGTACATGATCCCGTTCGTCGCCGCGGGCGGGATCCTGATCGCCCTCGGGTTCATGGTCGCGCAGGCCGCCTGGGGCGAGACGGGCGCCGTGGCGGTCACCCAGGTACCCGTCGAGGACCTCATCACGAGCTTCAGCATCACGTCCGGGCAGGACTGGGCGGTGCTGCTGTTCCAGACCGGCAGCGCGGCGTTCGCGTTCCTCGTGCCCGTGCTGTCGGGCTTCATCGCCTACGGCATCGCCGACCGGCCGGGCCTGGTGCCCGGGTTCGTCGGCGGTGCGGTGTCCGTGGTGGTCGGCGCCGGCTTCCTGGGCGGCCTGGTCACCGGGTTCGTCGCGGGGTTCCTCGCGCTGTGGATCAGCCGGTGGCGGGTCCCCAAGGGCGTGCGCGGCGTGATGCCGGTCGTCGTGACCCCGCTGCTGTCGTCGCTGGTCACCGGGTTCCTGATGTTCGTCGTCATCGGCCGCCCGATCGCGAACGTGATGGACGGGCTGACGAGCTGGCTGAACGGCCTGTCCGGCTCGAACCTGGTGCTCATGGGCGCGCTGCTCGGCGCGATGATGGGCTTCGACCTCGGCGGCCCGATCAACAAGGTGGCGTACACCTTTGCGATCACCGGCCTCGCGACCCAGGGGCTGGCGACCGACGCCGTGCAGTACCGGATCATGGCCGCCGTCATGGCGGCCGGCATGGTCGCCCCGCTGGCGATGGCCCTGGCGACGTTCGTCCGGAAGGCGCTGTTCACGCACGCCGAGCAGGAGAACGGCAAGGCCGCGGTGCTGCTGGGCCTGTCGTTCATCTCCGAGGGCGCCATCCCGTTCGCCGCTGCCGACCCGTGGCGGGTCATCGTGTCCTCCCTGGTCGGCTCGAGCGCCGCCGGCGCGGTCACGATGGCGGTCGGGTCGGGCGTGCGCGCCCCGCACGGCGGCATCTGGGTGCTGCCGCTCATCTCGAACCCGCTGGGCTTCCTGCTCGCGGTCGCCGTCGGCACGGCCGTCACGGCCGGGCTCGTCGTGGTCCTCAAGGGCCTCAAGCCGAACCCGCTCGTGCAGGCCGAGCGCGCCGCCGACGCCTCCGCGGCGCAGGCCGCCGCCCCCCAGCCCGCCGCTGCGTGAGACCTCGGTCCCAGGCAGCGCCCCATCCCGGAGAGGGACCCTTGCGCACATGACGACGCGAACCGAGCCGACCGCACCGCCCGCCGCGGGCACGGTGCTGCAGGGAGTGGGCGTGGGCCGCCGGGTGGCGGTCGGACCGGTGGTCCGGGTGCAGCCGGCACCCGCGGTCCCCGGCGACGCCCCGGTGGTCCGGGACGGCGTGCCCGTCCCGGCCGAGGAGCTGCCCGAGGCCGTCACGACGGCGTTCGCCGAGGTCGCGGCCGGGCTCCGCGAGCAGGCCGGCCGCGCGACCGGCACCGTCGCCGAGGTGCTCGGCGCGACCGCGATGATGGCCGACGACCCGGCGCTGAAGGACCAGGTCCTGGCGAAGGTCCGGGGCGGGGAGCCCGCCGTCGCCGCGCTCGACGCCGCCGTCGGCGCGTTCGCCGCGATGTTCGAGCAGGCCGGCGGCTACCTCGCCGAGCGGGTCACCGACCTGCGGAGCGTGCGCGACCGCGTCGTGTCCCGGCTCGCGGGGCTGCCCGACCCCGGCGTGCCCGAGCTGCGCGAGCCGTCCGTGGTCGTCGCGCGGGACCTGGCGCCCGCCGACACCGCCGCGCTCGACCTGGAGCGGGTGCTCGCCCTGGTCACCGAGGAGGGCGGGCCCACCGGGCACACCGCGATCATCGCGGGCCAGAACGGCATCCCCTGCGTGGTCCGCGCCTCGGGCGCCGCCGCGCTGACCGACGGCACGACGGTCGCGGTCGACGCCGCCCACGGGACGGTCACCGTCGACCCGGACGCCGTGCTCCGGACCTCCCTGGAGGGCCGCGCCGCCGCCGAGCGCGCCCTCGAGGAGGACACCGCGCCCGGGGCGACCGCCGACGGGCACGGCGTGGCGCTGCTCGCCAACATCGGCACGGCCGAGGACGCGGAGCGGCTCGCCGGGGTGGCCGTCGAGGGCGTCGGGCTGTTCCGCACCGAGGTGCTGTTCCTCGGCCGGCAGCAGGCGCCGACCGTCGACGAGCAGGCCGCCGCCTACGCGCGGGTGCTGCGCGCCCTCGGCCCCGACCGCAAGGTCGTCGTGCGGACGCTCGACGCGGGGGCCGACAAGCCGCTCGCGTTCGCCAACCTCAGCCCGGAGGAGAACCCGGCGCTCGGGGTGCGCGGGTACCGGCTGGTGCGGTCGGCGCCCGGGCTGCTCCGGGACCAGCTCGAGGCGCTGGCCCGCGCGGGGGCGGAGACGGGCACCGAGCCCTGGGTGATGGCGCCGATGATCGCGACCCCCGCGGAGTCGCGGGCGTTCGCCGAGGCCGCGCGGGCCGCCGGGCTGCGCACCGCGGGCGTGATGGTCGAGGTGCCCGCCGCGGCCCTGCGTGCCGGCGCGGTGCTGGACGAGGTCGACTTCGTCTCGCTCGGCACCAACGACCTCGCGCAGTACACGATGGCCGCCGACCGGCTGCGCGGCGAGCTGGTCGACCTGCTGGACGCCTGGCAGCCCGCCGTCCTGGAGCTGGTGGCGGCGACGGCCCGGGCCGGTGCCGCGAAGGGCCGCCCCGTCGGCGTGTGCGGCGAGTCGGCCGGCGACCCGCTGATGGCGCTCGTGCTGACCGGGCTCGGGGTGACCTCGCTGTCGATGTCGCCGTCCGCGCTGCCGGCCGTGCGGTTCGCGCTGCGCCGGCACCCGCTCGACGCGTGCCGGGCGATGGCGGCGGCGGCGCTCGCGGCCGCCGGGCCGGAGGAGGGCCGCGCGGCGGTGGCGGAGCTGCTGGACCCGGACGCGCGCGCGACCCTCGGGGTGTGAGGGCGGTCAGCCGACCGCGACCTCGCGGCGGGCGCGCCGCCGGGTCCGGTCGGGCGTCTCGCCGACCACCTGCCGGTACCGCCGGGTGAAGTGCGCCTGGTCCGTGTAGCCCAGGTCGGCGGCCAGGAGCGCCAGGTCGGTGCGCGGCTGCGCGTGCAGGGTGGTCGCGGCCACCTGCAGGCGGCGGCACTCGAGCAGCCACTTCGGCGTCAGGCCGGTGTGCTGCCGCACGACGCGGCTGAGCGTGCGCGTCGTGGTGCCCAGCCGCCGGGCGAGGTCGGCGACGCGCAGCACGTCGGCGTGCTCCTCGGCCACGCGGCACGCGTCGTTGGCCAGCCGCCCGGCGTCGTCCACGCGGGCCGCCGACGGCCGCAACCAGGCGCTCAGCAGCGGCCGCAGCCCCGCCGGGTCCCTGCCGTGCGCCATCACCGCGGCCACCTCCCGCACGGGGGCGCCGGGCAGCGGCTCCTCCCGCCCGGCCAGCCGCACCGGGTCCGTCGTGGTCAGCAGGGGCGTGGCCGCCGGCCGCAGCAGGACGCCGACGACCCACGACCGGCCGGACAGCTCGCGCACGGACAGCACCCGCTCCGGCCCGTGCAGCGTCGCGCCCGTGGGCCCCAGCACGGCGTTGGCGGCGGGGTAGGTGAGCACCCGCTGCGGGCGGGTCTGCCCCGGCGGCACGTCCCAGCGCGCCACCCAGACGTGCCGGACCAGGGCGTCCAGCTCGTCGCCGAGCGTGAACCGGTCGAACCGCACCCCCGGGTCGCCCGGGTTGAGGTGCCCTCGTGACCCGACGGTCGACCCGACCACGTGCGCCCCCTGTCCCGTTCGTACAAGACCGCCGCCCGGCCGCGCGGGACGGTGGTCGCATGACCGAGAGCACCGCGCCGGCCACCGGCGCCCACACCACGGACGGCGTCCCGCACGGACGCACCTCGCTCACGCCGCACCTCGTCGTGCACCCCGCCGAGCGGGCGATCGCATTCTACGAGGAGGTGTTCGGCGCCCGGGTCCTGGACGTGACCCGGATGGGCGGCGACGAGGGTCCGGTCGGCGAGGCCGCGCTGGACCTCGGGAACGGGTGCCTGACCCTCGGGGACCCGCTCGAGGCCTACGGCGTCGTCGCGCCGGACCCCGCCCGGTCGACGTACTCGCTCGCGCTGCACGTCCCCGACGTCGACGCGGTCGTCGAGCGCGCCGTGCGGGCCGGGGCGACGCTGCGGGAGCCCGTCACGACGTTCGTGTCCGGGGACCGGTACGGCTCGCTCGTCGACCCGTTCGGCGTGCGGTGGACCGTGCTGACCCGCGTGGTCGACCTTTCGCGGGAGGAGAGCACGCGCCGGGTGGCGGAGTGGGCCGCGGCCCAGGGCTGACGCGTAGCCTGGGCGCATGGTGCCCGACCACGGCGTGCTGGACCCGGAGACCGACCCGCTCGCCACCCTCGTGCTGGAACCCGACGACCTGCGGACCCTCGCGCGCCGCGTCGTGACCTCGCCCGGCGCGGGCACCGCCACCCACCACGCGCCCTGGACGCGGGCGCCGCTGGCGACGCTGCCGCAGTCCACCCCCGAGGACGTCGCGCGGGCGGCGCGCCGGGCCAGGGCCGCGCAGCGCCTCTGGGCGGCCGTCCCGGTGCGCCGGCGCGCGCAGCTGCTCCTGCGGGCGCACGACCTGCTGCTGCAGCGGCAGAGCGACGTGCTCGACCTCGTGCAGCTGGAGAACGGCAAGTCGCGCGGCTCGGCCTTCGAGGAGGTCGCCGACGTCGCGCTGGTCGCGCGGCACCTGGGCGTGCGCGCGCCGCAGTACCTGGCGCCCTCGCGCCGCACCGGGGTGGTGCCGGGGCTGACCTCCGTCCGGGTGCACCGCGACCCCGTCGGCGTGGTCGGCGTCGTCGCGCCGTGGAACTACCCCCTGAGCCTCACCCTGGGCGACGTCCTGCCGGCGCTCGCGGCCGGGGACGCCGTGCTGCTGCGGCCCGACCCGCAGACGCCGCTGACCGCGCTGTGGGCCGTCGAGCTGCTCGAGGACGCCGGGATGCCCGCCGGGCTGGTGCAGGTCGTGCTCGGCGACGGCCCGGCCGTCGGGGGTGCCGTCGTCGACCACGTCGACCACGTCGTGTTCACCGGGTCCACGGCGACCGGCCGGGTCGTGGCGGCGCGCGCCGGCGAGCGGCTGGTGCCCAGCACCCTCGAGCTCGGGGGCAAGAACGCGATGTACGTCGCGGACGACGTCGACGTCGAGGTCGCGGCCGAGGGGGCCGTGCGCGCGTGCTTCGGCGGGACCGGGCAGCTCTGCGTCGCCGTCGAGCGGCTGTACGTGCACGAGGCGGTGGCCGACGCGTTCGTCGCCGCGCTCGTCCGGCGGACGCGGGCGCTGCGGCTCGGCACCGGGCTGGACTACCGGTCCGACGTCGGCTCGCTCACCTCGGCGGAGCAGCTGGCCCGGGTGGTCGAGCACGTCGAGGACGCGCTGTCCGGTGGCGCACGCGTGCTGACGGGCGGGGCGCACCGGACCGACCTGGGGCCGTACGTCTACGAGCCGACGGTGCTCGAGGGCGTCGCCGAGCACGCCCGGGCCTACCGCGAGGAGACCTTCGGCCCCGTCGTCGCGCTGAGCCGGGTGGCCTCGGACGACGAGGCCGTCGCCGCGGTGAACGACACCCCGGCCGCGCTGAACGCCTCCGTGTGGACCCGGTCCGCACGCCGGGGCGCGGCGCTCGCGGGGCGGCTGCGGGCGGGCACGGTGAACGTCAACGAGGGCTACGCGGCCGCCTGGGGCTCCGTCGCGGCGCCGCAGGGCGGGCGCGGGGCGTCCGGCTGGGGCTCCCGGCACGGCCGCGAGGGGTTGCTCGGGCTGACGGTGCCGCGGACCGTGGCGGTGCAGCGCGGGACGCACGGCGTGCGGGTCGCGGGCCGGCAGGTGGTCGCGCCGCTGGGACTCGGGCGGGTGCTGTCGGGGGAGCCCGAGCGGTGGTCCGCGGGCATCACCGCGGTGCTGCGGGCCGCGCGGCGGGCGCGGCTGGGCTGAGGCTCAGACGCCGACCGGCACCGGCGCGCCCTCGGGGCTGCCCAGCGGCTCGCCGTCGAACCGCACCTGGTTCCGGCCCTGCCGCTTCGCGCGGTACAGCGCCGCGTCCGCACGGGCCGCCAGCGTGTGCGCGGGCTCGTCCGGCGCGGCCATGGCGCCGCCGAAGCTCATCGTCACGTGCAGGTCGGGGGAGAGGTCGTGCCAGGGGAAGCCCGCGATCGTCGTCCGGATCCGCTCGCACACGGCCGTCGCCTGCTCCAGCGGCGAGTCCAGCAGGACCAGCGTGAACTCCTCGCCGCCGACCCGCGCCACGACGTCCCCGACCCGGACCGCGCCCGTCATGATCTGGGCGACCCGGCGGAGCACCTCGTCCCCGACGGGGTGGGAGTGCTGGTCGTTGACGGACTTGAACAGGTCCAGGTCCGCGACCACGTACGCCAGCTCCGTCTCCTGCCCCAGCCGCGCCGCCAGGATCGCGTCCAGGCCGCGGCGGTTCAGCAGGCCCGTCAGGGGGTCGTGCGCGGCGTCGTGCTGCAGGGTCTCGTTGAGCGCGGCCAGCTCGGTGGCGCGCTTGCGGGCCTGGTCGCGGGCCTGGCGCACGCGCTCGACGTCCAGCTGCGCGTTCACGACGATGCCGCGGCGCTCGGCCGCCTGGTCGCGCTGCAGCATGACCGCCTCGTGGTACCGGCGGTGCGTGTCCAGCGCCGCCCGGAGGTCGCCGGCGTCCTCGTGTACCAGGACCAGCTCGAGCAGCACGTCCGCGCGCTCCATCGGCCGCAGGGACTGCTCGGTCAGCAGGAGGCCCGTCGTCAGGGTCGCCCGCGCGCCGGCGTAGTCGCCCCGCAGCCGGCAGAGGCGGCCGTGCGCCGCGTGGTAGCGGATCGTCAGGTAGCGCGCCGCGACCCGCGGCAGGGCCCCGGCGACCGCGGTGAGCGCCTCCGCGGCGGCGTCCAGGTCCCCGCGCGCCATCTGGGCGCGCGCGATCCGCACCTGCGCCTCCGCGGCCATCCGCGGGTTGCCGGTGTTGCCGCCCTCGGCGTCGGGCACGCCGTGCGCGGCGGCGAGGCCCTGGGTCGCGAGCCGGACGGCGCGCTCGGCGAGGACGCGGCTGCGCACGGGGTCCGTCGCCTGCAGCGCCTCGCTCTCGTCCGTGTCGAGCTTGGCCAGGCCCGACAGCGTCGCGCAGGTGCCGTCGGGGCGGTCCAGCTCCGGCCAGAGCAGCGCGGCCTCGTCCAGCAGCTCGCGGGCCTTCTCGGGGAACCGGCCCATCGAGATGTAGGTGTCCGCCAGGTTGTTCAGCGCGGCGGCCAGGCCCTCGGTGTCGTTCAGCTCGCGGCGGATCAGCAGCGACCGGTCCAGCAGCTCCAGGGCCGACAGGTTGTCGCCGAACCCGTTGTAGACCGCCGCGAGGCCCTGCAGCAGCCGGCCCTCCCACGCCCGCAGGCCGTGGGTCGTGCTCAGCTCGAGGGCGCGCTCCATCGAGGCCAGCGCGAGCGCGTCGTCACCGAGCAGGTGGTGCGCCCAGCCGCCGTTGTACTCGAGCTCGATCTCCTGCGGCACGGCGCGCTCCGCACGGGCCAGGTCCAGCAGCTCCGGCAGCGCGGCGACGCACAGGGCGGGCGCCGCGTCGCACAGGCGGTCGACGCGCTCCAGCGCCGAGCGCCAGAAGGACGCGCGGTCCTCCTGGGGGGCTCGGGCAGTCGTCATGCTCGTCGTATCGGCCCACCCCCCGGGTGGCTGGAGACGTCGAACGGGTGAAATCCCGGGGGCTGGACACCGTGTCCGGCAAGCGGGACCGCTGACACGACATGAACAGCGTCTGCCGGGCCGTGCGCCGCGCCCCGTCGACGGGGCCCGGCACGCGCGAGGGCCCGCACCGGCGTCCGGTGCGGGCCCTCGCGCGGGGGCGGTGCCGTCAGGCGATCGTCGCGACCGACTGCCGGGCGATCTCGAGCTCCTCGTTGGTCGGGATCACCAGCACGGTGACCTCGGCGCCGTCGGGGGAGATGACCGTGGGCTCCTTCTTGCGGCCCGCGTTGCGCTCCGGGTCGACCTGGATGCCGAGGCGCTCGAGGTCCTTGAGCGCGTTGAGGCGGACGATGTCGTCGTTCTCGCCGATGCCGGCGGTGAACGTGATGACGTCGACGTGGCCGAGCTCGGCGTAGTACTTGCCGACGTAGCCCTTGATGCGGTGGTAGTACACGTCGAGGGCGGTCTTGACGCGCTCGTCCCCGTTGGCCACCGCGTCGTGCACGTCCCGCATGTCGGTGTAGCCGGACAGGCCGAGCATGCCGGACTTGCGGTTGAGCAGCTCGTCGAGCTGGTCGATGGAGTAGCCGCCGACGCGGGCGAGGTGGAACAGCACGGCCGGGTCGATGTCGCCGGACCGGGTGCCCATGACCAGGCCCTCGAGCGGCGTGAGGCCCATGGAGGTGTCGATGCACTCGCCGCCGCGCACGGCCGAGGCCGAGGCGCCGTTGCCCAGGTGCAGCACGATCGTGTTCAGCTCCTCGACCGGCCGGCCGAGGAACTCCGCGGTCGCCCGGGACACGTACAGGTGCGAGGTGCCGTGGGCGCCGTAGCGGCGGATCTTGAACTCGGCGGCGACGTCCTGGTCGATCGCGTAGGTGTACGCGGCCGGGGGCATGGTGCGGTGGAACGCCGTGTCGAACACCGCGACGTGCGGCACCGTCGGGAACGCGTGCCGGGCGGCCTTCACACCGGCGACGTTGGCCGGGTTGTGCAGCGGCGCGAGCGGGGACAGCGCGTCGATCTGCGCGAGGACCTCGTCGTCGATGACGACCGGGCCGTCGAAGACGTCGCCGCCCTGGACGATCCGGTGGCCGACGGCGGTCAGGTCCTCGGCGCGGAGCTGCGGACCCTGCTGCTCGAACAGGTCGAGGACGAGCCGCATGCCGGTCTCGTGGTCCGGCACGGCCTGCTCGAGGACGGTCGCCCCGGAGGGACCCTCGTGCTTGACCTTGCCGACCTCGAGGCCGATGCGCTCCACGATGCCGCTGGCGAGGGCGTCGCCGCTGGTCACGTCGACCAGCTGGTACTTGATCGACGAGGAGCCGGAGTTGATGACGAGGACGTGGTTCACTTCGAGCCTTCCGAGGTCGCGTTCAGGGCCTGGGCCTGGATCGCCGTGATGGCGACGGTGTTGACGATGTCCTGCACCAGGGCACCCCGGGACAGGTCGTTGACGGGCTTGCGCAGACCCTGGAGCACGGGGCCGACGGCCACGGCGCCCGCGGACCGCTGCACGGCCTTGTAGGTGTTGTTGCCGGTGTTGAGGTCGGGGAACACGAAGACCGTGGCCCGGCCGGCGACGGCGGAGTCGGGCATCTTGGTCTGCGCGACCGAGGCGTCGACGGCGGCGTCGTACTGGATCGGGCCCTCGACGCTGAGGTCGGGGCGGCGCTCGCGGACCAGCTCCGTGGCGGTGCGCACCTTGTCGACGTCGGCGCCGGAGCCGGACGAGCCGGTGGAGTAGGACAGCATCGCGATGCGCGGCTCGATGCCGAACTGGGCGGCGGTCTCGGCGGAGGAGATCGCGATGTCGGCGAGCTGCTCGGCGGTCGGGTCCGGGTTGACGGCGCAGTCGCCGTAGACCAGGACGCGGTCCTCCAGGCACATGAGGAAGACCGACGACACGACGGACGTGCCGGGCACGGTCTTGATGATCTCGAACGACGGCTTGATGGTGTGCGCCGTCGTGTGCGCGGCGCCCGAGACCATGCCGTCGGCGAGGCCGAGCTGCACCATCATCGTGCCGAAGTAGGACACGCTGGAGACGATCTCACGGGCCCGCTCGACCGTCATGCCCTTGTGCTTGCGCATCTCGGTGTACTCGGCGGCGAACCGCTCGAGCAGCTGCCCGGACTTCGGGTCGATCACCTTCGCGGCGGACAGGTCCAGGCCGAGCTCGGTGGCGCGGCCCCGGATGGCCGCCTCGTCGCCGAGGATCGTGAGGTCGGCGACCTGGCGCTGCAGCAGCGTGGAGGCGGCGCGCAGGATGCGGTCGTCGTTGCCCTCGGGGAGGACGACGTGCCGGCGGTCGCCGCGGGCGCGGTCGAGCAGCTCGTACTCGAACATGAGCGGGGTGACGACCTCGGGGGCGGGCACCTCGAGCGCGGCGAGGGCCTCCTCCGCGTCGGTGTGCTTCTCGAACAGCGCCAGGGCGGTGTCGACCTTGCGCTGGGAGTCGGCGGACAGGCGGCCGCGGGTGCCGGCGGCGGCGCTGGCGGACCGGAACGTGCCGAGGTCGGTGCGGATGACCGGCAGCTTGCTGCGCAGGCCGTCGACCAGGCGGCCGACGATCTCGGGCGGGGTGAACCCGCCGTTGAGGATGATGCCGGACAGCGACGGGAAGCCGTCGGCGGCGTGGGCCATCAGCAGGCCGAGCAGGATGTCGGACCGGTCGCCGGGGACGATCACGACGACGCCGTCGCTCACGCGCTCGAGCAGGTGCTCGACCGACATGGCGCCCACGAGCACCTCGGTGGCCTCGCGGGACAACAGCTGCGGGTCGCCCGAGAGCAGCTCGCCCTCCACGGAGTCCATGAGCTGGCGCACGGTCGGTGCGACGAGGAACGGCTCCTCGGGCAGCGCCCAGGCGGTGGCGCGGGTGGAGAGCTCGGCGCGGACGGCGTCCAGGTTCGCGGGGTCGCAACGGTTCGCGACGATCGCGACGACCTGCGCGTGGCCGGCCTCGAGCTCGGCGGCGGCCACCTCGGCGACCTGGCGCACCTCCTCCGGGGAGCGGTCCTGGCCCTTGACGCACAGCAGGACGGGCGCGCCGAGGTTGGCGGCGATGCGCGCGTTGAACCCGAGCTCGGCAGGGCCGGCGATGTCGGTGTAGTCGGTGCCGACGATGACGACCACGTCGCACTGGCGTGCGACGGCGTGGTAGCGCTGGACGATCGTGGCGAGCGCCGCCTCGGGGTCGGCGTGCACGGCCTCGTAGGTGGTGCCGATGCAGTCCGCGTAGGACAGGTCGACGCCGTCGTGGGCGAGCAGCAGCTCCAGCACGTAGTCCGGGGTCTCGGTGGACCGGGCGATCGGCCGGTAGACGCCGACCTTCTGCACGGTGCGGGTCAGCAGGTCGACCAGCCCGAGTGCGACGGTCGACTTGCCGGTGTCCCCCTCGGGGGACGTGACGTAGATGCTGCGGGCCACGGGTGGGCATCTCCTTCTCGAGAGGACCGGGGTCGCCGGCTCGACAGGTGGTGGGATGAATTCTGCCGGACGCCGGGGCCCCGGCGCGCGGTCCGGGCCGGTGACGGTCGCCACCTGCCCGGACCGACCTAGGTCCTACACAGCCGATGGCCCGCACCACGGGTGGTGCGGGCCATCGGCCGCAGCGGGCTGCTACTCGTTGTCGCCGCCGGTCGCGGCGACGTTCTGCTGGGGACCGCCGACCTCGGTGCCGGTCTCGCCCGCGTCCGGCCACACCCAGTCGCGCACCTCGGGCAGGTCCTCACCGTGCTCGCGGGTGTACTCGTGGGCCCGGAGGCGGGCGTCGACCATGCGCTGCCGCAGGCCCGCGTACCTCGACCCCAGCGACGGCGTCTGGTCGATGACGTCGATCACCAGGTGGTACCGGTCCAGGTCGTTCAGCATGACCATGTCGAACGGCGTGGTGGTCGTGCCCTCCTCCTTGTACCCCCGCACGTGCAGGTTCTTGTGCCCCTTGCGGCGGTACGTCAGGCGGTGGATGAGCCACGGGTAGCCGTGGTAGGCGAACACGATCGGCTTGTCCGTCGTGAACAGCGTGTTGAAGTCGCGGTCCGAGAGGCCGTGCGGGTGCTCCCGCTCGTCCTGCAGGCGCATGAGGTCCACGACGTTGACGACGCGCACCTTCAGGTCCGGCAGCTCGTCGCGGAGGATGTGCGCCGCGGCCAGCACCTCCAGCGTGGGGACGTCGCCGGCGCAGCCCAGGACGACGTCCGGGTCCTCGCCCTCGACCTCGGTGCCGGCCCACTCCCAGATGCCCAGGCCGCGGGTGCAGTGCGCGACGGCCTGGTCCATCGTGAGGAAGTTCGGCGCGGGCTGCTTGCCGGACACCACGACGTTCACGTACTGCCGGCTGCGCAGGCAGTGGTCGTACGTGGACAGCAGGGTGTTCGCGTCCGGCGGCAGGTACACCCGGACGATCTCGGCCTTCTTGTTGACCACGTGGTCGATGAAGCCGGGGTCCTGGTGGCTGAAGCCGTTGTGGTCCTGCCGCCACACGTGGCTGGACAGCAGGTAGTTCAGCGAGGCGATGGGCCGGCGCCACGGGATGTGGTTGGTGACCTTGAGCCACTTCGCGTGCTGGTTGAACATCGAGTCGACGATGTGGATGAACGCCTCGTAGGAGGTGATCAGGCCGTGCCGCCCGGTGAGCAGGTAGCCCTCCAGCCAGCCCTGGCACTGGTGCTCGGACAGCATCTCCACCACGCGGCCCATCCGGGCCAGGTGGTCGTCGACGTCCGTCGGCAGGTACTCGGCGTTCCACACCTTGTCGGTGACGTCGAAGACCGCCTGCAGGCGGTTGGACGCGGTCTCGTCCGGGCCGAAGATCCGGAAGTTGTCCGGGTTCCGGCGGATGACCTCGGTGAGGTACTGGCCGAGCACGCGGGTGGCCTCGGAGATCGAGCCGCCCGGCACGGGCACCTCGACGGCGAAGTCGCGGAAGTCGGGCAGCCGCAGGTCCTTCAGCAGCAGCCCGCCGTTGGCGTGCGGGTTGTCGCTCATCCGCAGGGTCCCCGGCGGGGTGAGCGAGGTGATCTCGGCCTTGATCGAGCCGTCGGCCTCGAACAGCTCCTCCGGGCGGTACGACTGCAGCCAGCCCTCCAGGACCTGCAGGTGCTCCTCGGTGTCGCGGGCGCTGGCCAGCGGCACCTGGTGCGAGCGCCAGGACGCCTCGACCTGCTTGCCGTCGATCACCGGCGGGCAGGTCCAGCCCTTCGGGGTCTTGAAGATGATCATCGGCCAGGACGGTCGGGTCTCGTCGCCGGCGTGGGCGCGGGCCTTGATCTCCGCGATCTCGTCGAGGACCTCGTCCAGGAGGGCCGCGAACCGGGCGTGCACCGCCGCGTGGTCCTCGCCGTCGAACCCGCCGACGAACAGGTGCGGCTTGTGGCCGTACCCGCGCATCAGGTCGAGCAGCTCCTCCTCCGGGATGCGCGCCAGCACCGTCGGGTTGGCGATCTTGTACCCGTTGAGGTGCAGGATCGGCAGCACGACGCCGTCCGACCTCGGGTCGATGAACTTGTTCGAGTGCCAGGACGTCGCCAGCGGGCCGGTCTCGGCCTCGCCGTCGCCGACCACGGCCGCGACCAGCAGGTCCGGGTTGTCGAACACGGCGCCGTACGCGTGGGACAGGGCGTAGCCGAGCTCGCCGCCCTCGTGGATCGAGCCGGGGGTCTCCGGAGCCACGTGGCTCGGGATGCCGCCCGGGAACGAGAACTGCCGGAACAGGCGCCGTACGCCCTCGGCGTCGGGGGTGATGTCCGAGTAGACCTCGGAGTACGTGCCGTCCAGGTAGGCGGAGGCGACGAGGCCCGGGCCGCCGTGGCCGGGGCCGGTGAGGTAGAGGGTGGACTGCTCGCGCTCCGCGATGACGCGGTTCAGGTGCGCGTACAGGAAGTTCAGACCCGGGGTCGTGCCCCAGTGCCCCAGCAGACGCGGCTTGACGTGGTCCCGCGTCAGCGGCTCGCGCAGCAGCGGGTTGTCCAGCAGGTAGATCTGCCCGACGGACAGGTAGTTCGCCGTCCGCCACCAGGCGTCGATGCGTCGGAGCGTCTCGTCCGTCACGGCCTGGCCGGAGCCGGTCCGCCACGTGGCGAGCTCGGACGTCGTCGTTGTCATGTCTCTCCCCGTTGTCGCACAACCACGGATGTGCCGTGGGCCCGGTCGAGCACCCCCCGCCGGACCTCCCCAGCCTTGCGGCGCCTCGCGTCGCGATCCGGGACGTCCGACCTAGGCCCCGGGCTGCCAGGCAGCCGTTAACCATCCAATCGCATCGGGCACCGGGGTGCATGTGGCCCGGGGGCCTGGGAGGCCCGCGGCCCCGGGCCTCCCAGGTCGGACGGGTACCGTGCTGCGGTGCCCTCGGACCTGCCCACGGACCCGCGCCCGGACCCGGTTCCGGCTGAGCCGGCAGCGCCGGCCGAGCCCGTCGTGGCCGCTGCGCCTGCTGCTGGCGCCGTGCCCGCCGTGCCCGCCGTGCAGCGCCCGACGCTCTGGAGCGTCGCGCGCACCCCGCGGATGATCGCCCTGCTCATGCTCTTCCTCGCCGTCGCCGCCGTGTGCGCCCGGCTCGGCGCGTGGCAGCTGGAGCGTGCGGAGGTGCGGGGCGCGTCGGCGCAGGCGGCGAAGCTCGCGGAGATCGAGGCGCAGGCGCCGGTGCCGCTCGAGGACGTGCTGGCGCCGCAGTCGACCTTCGACGGCGGCCTGGTCGGCCGTCGGGTCGAGGTGACCGGACGGTACGAGGCCGACGGTCAGCTGCTCGTGGTGGACCGGGCGCTGGACGGCCGCACGGGCTACCTCGTGCTGACGCCGCTGCGGGTGGCGTCGGACGACCCCGGGGCCGACGGCGCGGTCCTGCCGGTCGTGCGGGGCTGGGTCGCCGACGGCGACCCGGACGCCGCGCTGGTCGAGGTGCCGGCGGGCGACGTGCGGGTGACGGGGTACCTGCAGGGGTCCGAGGACTCGGGCGCCGCGCACGGTGCCCTCGCGCCGGGGACGACGGACTCCATCTCCTCGGCCGAGCTGCTCGGCGTCTGGGGCGGACCCATCTGGACGGGCTACGCCGTGCTGACCGACGCGGAGCCGGCGCAGGACCCCGGGATCGCGGTGCTGCCGCCGCCCACCCGCGCCGGCACCGGGCTGAACATCCAGAACCTCGGCTACGCGGCCCAGTGGTTCGTGTTCGGCGGGTTCGCGGTGTTCCTGTGGGTGCGGCTGCTCAAGGACGAGGTGCTGCGGGAGTCCGGCGAGCTCGGCCCCGAGGAGCCCGGGCCGGACGGCCCCCGCGGGCCCGAGCAGGCACCCGCCACCTGAGCGGGTCCCGGAGCGTCAGGCTCACTCCCGCTGCCAGGAGTGCCACAGCGCGGCGTAGTCGCCCCCGGCCGCGACCAGGTCGTCGTGCGGCCCGATCTCGCTGATCCGCCCGGCGTCGACCACGGCGACGCGGTCGGCGTCGTGCGCGGTGTGCAGCCGGTGCGCGATCGCGACGACCGTGCGCCCCTCGAGGACGGCGGAGAGCGACCGCTCGAGGTGCCGGGCGGCGCGGGGGTCGAGCAGCGACGTCGCCTCGTCCAGCACGAGGGTGTGCGGGTCGAGCAGCACCAGCCGGGCGAGCGCGATCTGCTGCGCCTGCGCCGGGGTGAGCGCGACGCCGCCCGAGCCCACCTCGGTGGCGAGGCCCTGCGGCAGCGCACCCACCCAGTCCCACGCGTCGACCGCGCGCAGCGCCCGCTCGAGGGCGTGGTCGTCGGCGTCGGCGTCGGCCAGCCGCACGTTGTCCGCGAGCGGGCCGACGAAGACGTGGTGCTCCTGGGTGACCAGGGCGACGTGGCCGCGCAGCTCGTCGAGCGGCAGGTCGACCAGGGGCACGCCGCCGACCGTGACGGAGCCGCCGGTGGGCGGGTGGATGCCCGCGAGCATCCGGCCGAGCGTCGACTTGCCCGCGCCGGACGGGCCGACGACCGCCAGCCGCTCGCCGGGTCGCAGCGCCAGGTCGACGCCGTGCAGCACGTCGTGGCCGGGCCGGTAGGCGTAGCGCACCGCGCGGGCGGCCACGTCGTCGTCGGCGGGCCGCGCGTCGGTGGCGGCGCGGTCGGGGGCGACGTCCGCGACGCCGATGATCCGGGCCAGCGACGTGGCGCCGACCTGGATCTCGTCGAGCCAGAAGATCAGCTCGCCGATCGGGTGGATGATCTGCGTCGCGTACAGGGCGATCGTCGTGACGGCACCGACGGTGGCGTGCTCGGTCGAGACCAGGTACGCGCCCCAGGCGAGCACCGCGACGATCGGGAGGACGAACGACGTGTCCACGCCCGGGAACAGCACGGTGCGCAGGTTCAGCGTCCGGCTCTCCGCGGCGAACGCCTCGCGCAGGTCGGCGTCGACGCGGGCACGACGGCGGGCCCCGAGCCCGAGCGCGTCGACCGTGCGGGCGCCCTCGACGGACTCGGTGATGGTGCCGTTGAGGGTCGCGTACGCCGCCGACTCCCGCAGGTAGGCCGGCGCCGCGCGGCGCAGGTACCAGCGGGTCACCGGGACCAGCAGCGGAAGCCCCGCCAGCAGCCCGAGCGCGACCAGCGGGCTGGTGAGCACGGCGGCCACCATCGTCAGCACGATCGTCGCCGCGGTCACGAGCAGGCGGGGGACGCCGAACCGGACGGTGTACTGCACCCGGTCGATGTCGGTGGTGGTCCGGGCCACCAGGTCGCCGGTGCCGGCGCGCTCGACGGTCGACAGCGGCAGCCGGGTCACCGTGGCGACGAACTCCTCGCGGAGCTGGGCGAACACGGACTCGCCGAGCACCATCGCGGCGCGCTGGGCGTACCGAATGAGCACGGTCTGCGCGAGCACCGCGACGACGAGCACGGCGACCGTGCGGTCGATCGCGGACGTGGTCGTGCCGGTCACCACGGCGTCGACCAGGCGGCCGAGCAGCCACGGCCCCGCGAGGCCTGCGGTGGCGGCGAGGACGTGCAGGACGACGACGACGCCCAGCCCGCGGCGGTGCTGCCGCAGGAGCGCGGCGGTGTGCCGGCGGAGGGCGGGGGCGTCAGCGACGGGCAGCTTCACGGCGCGCCTCCTCGGGGTCGGGCTGGGGGTGCGGGACGTGGTCGAGGGCGGCGGCGGGGTCGTCGTGGTCCTCGGTGCGCGACACGACCGCGCGGTACGCGGCCCCGGCGGCGTCGGTGGCGGTGACGAGCGACCGGTGCGTGCCCGTCGCCAGCACGCGGCCGTCCTGCACCAGGGCGACCTCGTCGACGGCGTCGAGCACGAGCGGGCTGGCGGTGACGACGACGGTGGTGGCGCCGCGGCGCGCGTCGGCGAGGCGGCGGGCGATCCGCGCCTCCGTGTGCGCGTCGACGGCGCTGGTCGGCTCGACGAGCACCAGCACCTCGGCGCCGGTGAGCAGCGCACGGGCCAGCGCGACGCGCTGCCGCTGCCCGCCGGACAGCGAGCGGCCCTTCTCCTCGACGTCACCGTCGAGGCCGCCGGGCACCGAGTCCAGGACGTCGCCCGCGTCCGCGACGGCGAGGGCGTCGAGCAGCGCGTCCCGGCCGGTGCCGCCGCGGACGTCGAGCTCGTCGACGAGGGTGCCGGTGAACAGGTGCGGCGTGGACTCGGCCACGACGACGCGCCCGCGGACCTCGGACAGCGCGAGCTCGTGCAGCAGGGCGCGGCCCCAGCGCACGGACGACAGCGGGGGGTCGGGCTCGGTGGTCGGCCGCGTCCCGTCCTGCCCGGAGTCGTCGAGGTCCTCGTCGTCCGTGCCGCCGTGCCGCGCGGGACCCATGCGGCCCAGGCGCAGCGCGATGCGGGCGGTCTCGTCGGGGTCGGCGCTCACCAGCGCGGTGATCCGGCCGGGCCGCACGACCACGCCGCTCGCCTCGTCGACCATCGGCTCGTGCGGGGCGGGGGACGCGGCCGGCGTGGCCGGGTCGTCCGACCCGGCGACGGGCACCGACAGCACGGTGATGATCTTGCGGGCGCCGACGACCGCGCGGGTCACGACGCGGATGGCCTCGCTCGCCGTCCACAGCGGCTGCGTGAGGAAGGCCGCGAACCCGTAGAAGGCCACCAGCTGGCCGGGCGTGATCTCGCCGCTCAGGGCGAGGCGCGCACCCACCCACACGACGACGGCGAGGAACAGGCCGGGGAGCAGGGTCTGCAGCGCGTCGAGCAGCGACTGCGTCTGCGACACCCGGACGCCCGCGGCCCGGACCACCTGGGACTGCGCGCGGTACCGCGCGGCGAACACGTCCTCGCCGCCGATGCCGCGCAGGATGCGCAGCCCGGACACGGTGTCCGCGCCGATGGTCGTGAGCCTGCCGGTGGCCTCGCGCTGGGCGGACTGCCGCCGCTGCAGGGGCCGCACCAGCAGCGACAGCACCGCGACGACCACGGGCAGCCCGAGCAGCACCAGCAGGCCGAGCGGCACGGACGTGGACAGCAGCACCACGCCGAGGGTCAGGTAGGCCGCGATGCCGCCGACCAGGCGGGGGAGGATCGCGAAGACCTCGCCCATCCGGAGCGCGTCCGAGGCGACGGTGGCGACGACCTCCCCGGTCGGCAGCGTGTCGGTGACGCGGTCGCCCGTGCGGGTGACGTGGTGGCCGATCTGCTGGGACGACGCGAACGCCGCGCGCAGCCAGTTCTCGACGTCGAGGCGGTGGCCCCAGACGTTCGTGACGACCTGCACCATCCCGAGCGCCGCGACGCCGAGGCAGCCGAGCCAGAGCGCGCTGCTCAGCCCGTCGTCGAGGCCGTCGTCGACGACCCGGCCGAGCTGCCACGGCATCAGCGCCGCGGCGACGTTGCCCACGACCGCGACGGCGACGGCACCCAGCAGCACGCCGATCTGCCGCCGCCCCTGCCAGAGCATGAGGCGGTACGGACCGGTGAGCGGGGGCCGACCGGGGTCGGGGAGGGGAAGGGGTCGCACGGCCGACCACGCTACGGGTGACCCCCGACACGCACCACGGTTTTGCGGGTCGGGCCCCGCCCGGGTGCAGGACCCCTGCCGGACCTGAGCGAGAATCGGTGCAGCACCCGCGACCGCCGAGAGGACCCCCCGCGATGACCGAGCCCACCGGCCAGCCCGCGTCCACGCCCACGCCCGCGACCGCCCGCCCCGCGGCACCCGTGCTGGGCGACGCCCGCGGCCGGCTGACCCGGTACCGCGTGATGGCGTTCGTGACCGGCACGATGCTGCTGGTCCTCTGCCTGGAGATGCTGCTGAAGTACGTGTTCCACGCCGCCGGCGTGGACGCCGCCGGGGACCCCCGGCCCGTGCTGGGCATCTGGGTCGCGATCGCGCACGGCTGGATCTACGTGGCGTACCTGTTCACGGTCGTCCAGCTGTGGTCGTCGATGCGCTGGTCGCTGGGCCGGCTCGTCACGATGGCGCTCGCGGGCGTCGTGCCGGTGATGTCGTTCGTCCTGGAGCGGAAGGTGCACGCCGAGGCGCTCGCGCGGATCGAGGGCTCGCCCGCCCGCTGACGGGTCGTCAGGCGGCCCGGTCCGCCGTGGCCCGGCGCGCCCGCCACCGCGCGACCGGCCGCTCGACGAGCCACCAGCTCGCTGTCGCCGCGGTCAGCGTGAGCCCGACGACGGCGAGCGTGCCCAGCAGGTCGTCGGGCGCGACCCAGCGCACGATCGCGCCGTTCCAGAGGTACGCCGCGTAGGACACCGTGCCGAGCAGCACCGCCGGCCGCAGCCACCGCGTGGGCAGACCTCGCCACCGTCCCGCGTAGGAGATGAGCACCACCGTCCCGCACGCCACCGCCGGTACCCCCAGCACGTACCACGACGTGTGGGACGCGACCCCGGACAGCAGGGTGCCGGCGGCCAGGGCGCCGACGATCCCGACCTGGACCGCCCGCCGGCCGCGCCGGGTGCCCGGCAGCGTGCGGACGAGCGCGTCGCGGCCGAGGTAGCCCGCGCAGCCGATCAGCAGGGCGGCGCCCCACGAGCTGGGCAGGGCGTACACCCGGGCGGCGTCCGGTGCGACGAGCAGCAGCGTCAGCATGCAGGCGACCAGGGTCCCGGCCACGGAGAACCCGACCGCTCCGCGCAGCAGGCCGCGGCGCCAGCCCCAGGCCAGCACCAGCGGCCACACCAGGTAGAACTGCTCCTCCGTGGCCAGCGTCCAGAAGTGGTAGAGCGACTCGCTGCCGTGCGGCAGCCCGGGGACGTTGATCGTGTAGGTCAGCGCCGCGACGAGCGACTCGGGCACCAGGTGCGCCTCGCCGAGCAGGTCGAACACGCCCTCGACGACGACGTAGCCCGCCAGCATCAGCAGCAGCGGCGGGAACAGCCGCAGCGCCCGGGCCGCGTAGAACCGCCCGAACCGCACCCGTCCGTGCTCGTCGAGATCGCGCATGAGCACGCCGGTGATGAGCCAGCCGGAGAGGGCGAAGAAGATCGTCACGCCCAGCACGCCCGCGGCCCCGAAGGTGCCCGGCGCGGCGTGGTTGAGCAGCACCAGCGCCACCGCGAGGCCGCGCAGCGCGTCCAGCCCGGGCCGGCGCGCCACCCGGGACGAGGCCGCCGGGACCGCCGCCGCGTGGCCGGTGGCCGGCAGCGCCGAGGTGCCCGCCGCGACGGGTCCTGATGCGTCATCCCTCACGTAACGGAAGGTATGTCCGATATGCGGCGTTTGGGAATCCCCCAGCGCCACGGGGGTGCGGACCCCCACCGGATCTTCACACCCGGACGCCGACGGTGACGTGAGAGGAGAGTCCGGGCCGGCGCACCGACGCACCGGCGAATCCGCAGGTCGTCGCGCCCCGGCCCCGTCCTGGTCTGCGCAGGGGCGCGCGTGGCTATGCTGACGCCGCGACAGCCGGAGGAGGTGACGTCGTGTCCCTGCACCACATGCAGATCGGCGAGGTCGCCGAGCGCACGGGCCTGTCCCTGCGGACCATCCGGTACTACGGCGAGGTCGGCCTGGTCCGGCCCTCGGCCCGCACGCACGGCGGATTCCGCCTGTACACCGAGCCCGACATCGCACGGCTGGAGCTGATCAAGCGCATGAAGCCGCTCGACTTCTCCCTCGACGAGATGGGTGACCTGCTGGGCGTCCTCGACCGGATCAACGAGCCGGGGATCAGCCAGGAGGAGCACGACGCCCTGCTGGAACGCCTCGGCATGTACCGGCTCGCCGCCGAGGAGCGCTCCCGGGCGCTCCGCGAGCAGCTCGCCGTCGCCGAGGACTTCCACGAGAGCCTCCGCACGGAGATCAGCCGGCAGCGCCGCATCGGCGAGCGCTCCGGCTCCTGACGCGCACCGGACCCCTCCGCGGGCGCACTACCCTGGTGGCGTGACCGACGCCTCCGCCGTGCCCGCGCCGCCTCCGTCCGACCCCCGCCCCGCGGACCAGTCCCGCCCCGTCCTGGTCGTCGACTTCGGCGCCCAGTACGCGCAGCTGATCGCCCGCCGCGTGCGCGAGGCGAACGTCTACTCCGAGATCGTGCCGCACTCCGCCTCCGTGGCGGACCTGCTGGCCAAGGACCCGGCCGCGATCATCCTGTCCGGCGGGCCGTCCTCGGTCTACGCCGAGGGTGCCCCGTTCGTCGACCCCGCGCTGTTCGAGGCCGGCGTCCCGGTGCTCGGCATCTGCTACGGCTTCCAGGCGATGGCGAAGGCCCTCGGCGGGACGGTCGCGCAGACCGGGAACCGCGAGTACGGCGGCACCCCGGTCGAGGTCGTCACCGAGGGCACCGTGCTGGCCGGCAGCCCCGAGCAGCAGACCGTGTGGATGAGCCACGGCGACTCCGTGCACGAGGCGCCGGAGGGCTTCGAGGTGCTCGCCACCTCGGCCGGGTCCCCGGTCGCGGCGTTCGAGGACCGCACCCGCCGCCTGTTCGGCGTGCAGTGGCACCCGGAGGTCAAGCACTCGCCGCTGGGACAGCGCACGCTCGAGCACTTCCTCTACGAGGGCGCCGGCCTGGCCGCCGACTGGAACCCGGGCAACGTCATCGCCGACCAGGTCGAGAAGATCCGCGCCCAGGTCGGCGACGCCCGGGTCATCTGCGGCCTGTCCGGCGGTGTGGACTCCTCCGTCGCGGCGGCGCTGGTCCAGAAGGCCGTCGGCGACCAGCTGACCTGCGTCTTCGTCGACCACGGCCTGCTGCGCACGGGCGAGGCCGAGCAGGTCGAGCAGGACTTCGTCGCGTCGACCGGCGTCAACCTCAAGATCGTCGACGCGCGGGAGCAGTTCCTGCAGGCGCTCGCCGGGCACACCGACCCCGAGACCAAGCGCAAGATCATCGGCCGCGAGTTCATCCGCGTGTTCGAGGCCGCCGCGCGCGAGGTCGTCGAGGAGGCGGGCGCCCACGGCGAGGAGGTCAAGTTCCTCGTGCAGGGCACGCTGTACCCGGACGTCGTCGAGTCGGGCGGCGGCGAGGGCGCGGCCAACATCAAGAGCCACCACAACGTCGGCGGCCTGCCCGACGACCTGCAGTTCGAGCTGGTCGAGCCGCTGCGCACCCTGTTCAAGGACGAGGTCCGCGCGGTCGGCCTGGAGCTCGGCGTGCCGGAGGGCATCGTCTGGCGCCAGCCGTTCCCGGGCCCGGGCCTCGGCATCCGGATCATCGGCGAGGTCACCCAGGAGCGGCTCGACGTGCTCCGCGCCGCGGACGTGATCGCCCGCGAGGAGCTGACCCGCGCCGGCCTCGACCGCGAGATCTGGCAGTGCCCCGTGGTGCTGCTGGCCGACGTGCGCTCCGTGGGCGTGCAGGGCGACGGCCGGACCTACGGGCACCCGGTCGTGCTGCGGCCGGTGTCGTCGGAGGACGCGATGACCGCCGACTGGACCCGGCTGCCCTACGACGTGCTGGCGACGATCTCGACGCGCATCACGAACGAGGTGCCCGAGGTCAACCGCGTCGTGCTCGACGTGACCAGCAAGCCGCCGGGCACCATCGAGTGGGAGTGACGCCGCGGTAGGGGCGCGACGGCCCGGTCCCCCGCGCGGGGGACCGGGCCGTCCTCGCGTCCGGGGTCAGGCCCCGGGGTGCACGACGGCCAGCGCCGCGCGCAGCGCGGTCAGCTCGACCTGCCCGGGCGCCGACGCCGCGCCGACGGTGCCGAACGTCGCGGCCGACCCGAAGGTGCCGCCGGCGACCCGGCTCACGACGCCGAGCGGCCCCATGGCCATGGTGATCAGGGGCCGGTCGGTGCGCCGCGCGGTCGCCCACGTGGCAGCCAGCAGCGTCAGCACGTCGGCGGGGTCGTGCGGCGTGACGGCGATCTTCAGGACGTCCGCGCCCACGTCGGCCATGCCCAGCAGGCGGTCGACGATCGCGTCCTGGCCGGGTGTGCCGGCGAAGTCGTGGCTCGAGCCGACGACCGGGACGCCGGCGGCGTGCGCACGCGCGACGAGCCGGGCGACGGTGCCCGCGTCCCGGGCGACCTCCACGTCGAGCAGGTCGGCCAGGCCCGCCGCGAGCACCGCCGTCAGCAGCGCCTCGTAGGCCGGGTCGTCGACGTCGGCGCGACCACCCTCGGCCGCGGTGCGCACGGTGACGAGCAGCGGCAGGCCGCCCAGCGCGGCCACGAGCGCCCGGCCCGCGACGACGACCTCGGCCGGGTCCGGGCGTCCCGTCGGGCCGAGGTGGTCGACCCGCCACTCCACGAGGTCCGGCGCGGCGGCCACCACGGCGGCGGCGTCGGCGACGAGGGCCTCGGCGGTCGCCGACGTCAGGGGCACGACGACCACGGGGCGGCCGGCGCCGATCCGGAGGCCCCGGACGACCACCGGGACGACCGCGGGAGCGTCCGGCGGCACGGCGCGCGGGGGAGCGGAGGCGCCGTCGGGCGGGTCGTGCGGCGTGCGGGTCATGGGTCCTCCTCGGTCCGGGCCGAGGCTAGCCGACGGCTCCGCGCCGGGCGCATCTGCCCAGGACCAGGACTTCTGTCCTACGCTGATCGGGTACGAGGGCGTGGGACGAAAGACCCGATCTGCAGGAATCCGGGCTTTGTGCACCGCGTCACGAAGCGGGTCGGTGATCGCTGCATGACTTACGTCCCGCTTTTCGGCCGTCGGGGGCAGCAGGCTCTTCCCCGTGGGGCTCACAGGTTCCACCGGGCCGACCGACGGCCGGCCCGCACCGGGGGTATCTGAAGGGAACACCACATGTCTACCGTGGCAGCGACGGGCGGCTCGAAGGCTGCTCGCGTCATCGGCATCATCGCGGCCGTCGCCGGCGTCGTCCTCATCATCGCCGGCGGCATCACCTGGGGCTCGATCTCCAGCCACCTCGCCGACGAGAACATCACCGTCTCGGAGGACGCCGCGAACTTCGGCGGCCAGCCCGTGACGAGCCCCTGGACGGCGTTCGCCCAGGCCGACATCATCAGCCACCACGCCCTCGAGGCGACCGGCGGCAAGACGTACGCCGAGCTCGAGCAGGACGACCCGCTGCGCGACGTCGCGATGAACGCCTCGTTCCTCCGCGCCTCGCTGTTCACCTCGGTCGTGGCCTTCGGCGTCGCCGCCCTGGTCATGGGCCTCGGCGTCATGTTCATCCTGGTCGGCTACGCCCTGTGGGCCCTGGCCGGCCGCAAGGTCGCCACGGTCGTCGACAGCCGCCCGACCACCTCGGTGGACGAGAACGCGCGCGCCTGACCGCCACCGCCCGCACGGAGGGCCGGGACCCCACGGGGTCCCGGCCCTCCGTCGTGCGGCGGGTCAGCGTGCGGCGCGCTGCTCCCGGCTCCTGCGCCGGGCCGCCGTGAGCAGCGAGCCCACCAGCAGGGCCACGCCGGCCGCGGCCAGCAGCACGATCAGCGCGAGCTGGACGTCGATGCGGACGCCGGCCGCCACCGCGAGGATGCCGACGCCGAACACGGCGACGACCAGGCCCCACACCACGGTGCCGGAGCGCGGCCCGCGGTCCTCGGGCTCGGGAGCCGGCACCGGCGCGGGCGCCGCCGACGGCACGGCCGCCGCCGGTGCCGGGGTCGCCGGACGGCCGGTGCTGCCCAGCGGTGCCGGTGCGGGGGCCGGGGCCGGGGTCGGGGCGGGTGCCGGGGCGGCAGCGAAGGTGCGGGTGCCGGCCTCGTCGACCGGCCGCGCCGGCTCCAGGCCTCCACCTGGTCGATCTGCACGGTGTCGTCCACCTGGTCGATCTGCACGGTGTCGTCCACACGGCCGATCTGCTCCGTGGCGTCGTCGCGCTCGGTGGGCCGCTCGATGCGCTCGGTCGGCGGCTCCGAGGCCTCGGGCGTGCCGGGCGTGTCGTCGTCACGGGGTCCGGTGCTGGTCATCAGTCCTCCTCGATGGTGATGCTGCCGACGCCGACCTCGATCTGCAGGGCGATCTGGGCGTCGCGGCCGTCGGCCATGGCCTCGCTGGTGAACGTCCGGTCGTGCCCGACGCCGTCGGACCGCTGCCGTTCGCCGTCGACCAGCCACTCGATGTTGCCCGCGCCGGAGGTGACCTCCGCGCTGACGGCGACGCCCTCGGGCACGGTCACGGTCACGTCGCCGAGCCCGCCGCTGATCGGGACGACCAGGGTGTCGTCGGTCAGGGGCACGCGGGTCAGGTCGACGTCGGCGTCGCCGATGCCGAACGAGAACCCGGCCTCGGCCGCGGACCGGCTGGTGGGTTCGACGTCGATGCTGCGGACCGGGCCGCGCTCGCCCTGCCAGCGGTCGCCGTCCTGGAACACGACGGCCGGGCCGGCGACGACCATGCCGACGATCGCGAGGGCGGTCAGGCCGCCGGCGGTGCGGCCACGCAGGCCGGACACGATGATCCCGAGGCCGACCAGCAGCACGCCGCCACCGATGACCACGGCGCCGATCGGGCCGTCGTAGACCCCGGCCCGGTCCGCGGCGAGCAGCGCCGCCAGGCCGATGAGGATCACCGCGACGACGACGCCGGTGAGGGCGGCGCCCGGTCCGCGGCGCGGGGGCTTCGGGGGCCGCGGCGGGGCCGGCGGCAGGGGCGGGGTCGGCGGGGGCGGGGTCCAGCCGCGGCCGGGCGGCGGGGGGACGGGCGCACCAGGGCCACCAGGCCCACCCGGTCCGGTGGGACCCGCGTACGGCGGTCGGGGGCTCGTGGGGGCGGGCGCCGACGCCCAGGGCGCGGCGGCGGTCGCGGACGGGTCGAAGGCGCTCGTCCGGGCGGCCGGGCCGGGGGCCGGCGGTGCCGGGGTGCTGCTCGGGGTGGTCATGGGACGCTGTCCTTCCGGGTACGGCGGTTGCCATGCGGGTGCAGGAGGCGCGTTCGGGCGCCGGTTCCCGGAGCCTGCGCAGGGCGTTCACCAGGATCACGATGCCGACGACGATCAGGGCGGTCCACGCGAGCCCGCCGAACCAGCCGGTGTCGAACGGACCCCAGCTGAACCACCAGTCGCCCGAGCTCATCCCGACGACCACCAGCGCGATGGCACCGAGCAGGGCGATGTCGAACCGCCCGCGGATGGTCTCCTCGAGGTGGATGCGGCCGTCGGACTGCTCCGGCAGCAGCGCCCAGGCGATGCCGTAGAGCACCAGGCCGAAGCCCATCAGCATCGTGACGCCGATGACGCCGCGTGCCAGGAGCGGGTCGATGCCGAACCGGGCGGCGAGGCCGCCGGCGACGCCGCCCACCCAGCGGTCCTGCGAGCGGGTCACGCCCATCCGGCGGATCGCCGCGAAGAAGCTGTCCATCCCGTGGCCGTCGGGGGGGGGGGCCGGGAAGGTCCGGGGGGGGTGCCCGGGAGGCGGCGCGGGGCCGGGGGCACCGGGGCCGCCGGACGGCGGGCCGGTGCCGGACCCGAGGTCGGCGCTGTCGTTCGTCATGGCTCGATCCTGACCCGCCGGGGTGCCCCGGCGGCATCGGGTACCCCCCTGAGCCGCCCCTGAATGTGGGCCCGGGGTCCCTGATCCTGGGCCCCGGAGGGGGTCGGGGGGTGCTCCGGCGTGTGACGATCAGGACATGGAGACCCCGTCCCGCCTGCCGCTGCGCCGCCCGGACCGCGGCCGCGTGCTCGGCGGCGTCGCGGCGGGGCTCGCCCTGCACCTGGGCGTCTCGGTCCGCCTGGTCCGGGTCCTGCTGGTGCTGCTCGTGCCGTTCGGCGGCGTCGGGGTCGGCCTGTACGTCTTCTGGTGGGTGACGATCCCGGTCGGCGACCCGCTGGCCGTGGCCGGGGCCGACCGGCCCGCTGCGCTGTCGCGGCTGTCGCGCCCGCAGGACAGCGACACGGTCCGGCGGCTGCGTCGGCTCCCGTGGACCGAGATCGCCGTCGGGCTCGCGCTGCTGGCCGGCGCCGTGGCGCTGCTGCTGGCGCGCGCGGGCACCGACGTCGTGGGCAGCTGGGTGGTGCCGGTGCTCCTCCTGGTGGCGGGCGCGGCGCTCGCGTGGAGCCAGCTGGACGCCGTCCAGCGCGGCCGCCGCACCGGGACCCGCGGCACGGTCAGCGTGCTGCGGCTGGCCGGCGGCCTGGTGATCGCCGGGACCGGGGTGCTCCTGCTCGTCGGCCAGGGCGGCCCGCCCGGCGCACTCGTGCAGTCGACGATCGCCGCGGTCGCGGTGGTCGCCGGAGTCGCCCTGGTGCTCGCGCCGTGGTGGCTGCGCCTGGTGCGGGAGCTGGGCGACGAGCGTGCCGCCCGCGCCCGGGAGTCGGAGCGGGCCGACATCGCCGCGCACCTGCACGACTCCGTGCTGCAGACGCTCGCCCTGATCCGCGCCCGCGCCGACGACCCCACGGAGGTGGCCCGCATGGCCCGCGCCCAGGAGCGCGAGCTGCGGGCGTGGCTGTACGACGACCGCCCGGAGCCCGGCACCTCGGTGGCCGTCGTGCTCGCGGGGATCGTCGCCGAGATCGAGGACACCCGCACCGGGCCCGACGGCGAGGCGGTCACCATCGAGACCGTCGTGGTCGGCGACACCGAGCCCGACGTGAGCACCGACGCCCTGCTCCAGGCCACGCGGGAGGCGCTGCTCAACGCGGTGCGGCACGGCCGGCCGCCGGTCTCCCTCTACCTGGAGGCCGGCCCCGACGAGGTCGAGGTGTTCGTGCGGGACCGTGGCGACGGGTTCGACCCCGACGCCGTGCCCGCCGACCGGTTCGGCGTGCGGGAGTCCATCCTGGGGCGGGTGCGCCGTCGCGGCGGGACCGCGTCGGTCGTGTGCAAGGACGGCGGCGGCACCGAGGTGCGGCTGCGGATGCCGCTGGTGCGCGAGCCCGTCGCCGGCGAGGACGAGAGGACGATGCAGGCATGAGCGAGGTACCGGCGGTCGACGTGGTGCTGGTCGACGACCACCTGATGTTCCGCGCGGGCGTGAAGGCGTCCCTCGACGGGCGGGTGCACGTGGTCGGCGAGGCCGCCACGGTCGACGAGGCGATCCAGGTGGTGCGCGCGAACCGGCCGCCCGTGGTGCTGCTCGACGTGCACCTGCCGGGCGGCGACGGCGGGGGCGGCGCCGAGGTGATCCGCGCCTGCACCGACCTGCTGGGCGAGACCCGGTTCCTGGCGCTGTCCGTGTCCGACGCCGCCGAGGACGTCGTCGCCGTGATCCGGGCCGGTGCGCGCGGGTACGTGACCAAGGCGATCTCCGGCCCCGACCTCTGCGACGCCGTGCTGCGGGTGGCCGGGGGCGATGCCGTGTTCTCGCCGCGGCTGGCCGGGTTCGTGCTGGACGCGTTCGGCGCCGCGGCGGGTGACATCGCCACCGGGGACGACGAGCTGGACCGGCTGTCCGCGCGCGAGCGCGAGGTGATGCGGCTGATCGCCCGCGGCTACTCCTACCGCGAGGTCGCCGGCGAGCTGTTCATCTCGATCAAGACGGTCGAGACGCACGTGTCCGCGGTGCTGCGGAAGCTGCAGCTGTCGTCGCGGCACGAGCTCACGCGCTGGGCGGCGGCGCGCCGGCTGCTCTGAGCTCGCCCCGGCTCCCGGTGTCGGTGGCGGCGCCTAGGCTTGGTCCCGCCATGACGTCGCTCTTCGAGAACCTCCCCCTGCCCGGCCTCGCCCTGTCCGATCTCGGCGACCGCCTGCCGGCCGCCGTGCCGCCCCGCGCCGACGAGGGCGGTGCCGACGACGGCGCCGACCGCCGGGAGCAGCGCGGACGCGCGCCGTCGGTCGACGCCGACGCGCTGCTGGTCGGGCTGAACCCGCAGCAGCGTGCCGCGGTGCTGCACCAGGGCGGCCCGCTGCTGATCGTCGCCGGCGCCGGGTCGGGCAAGACCCGCGTGCTCACGCACCGGATCGCGCACCTGCTCGCCACGCGCCAGGCGCGGGCGGGGGAGATCCTCGCGATCACGTTCACCAACAAGGCGGCCGCCGAGATGCGCGAGCGCGTCGCGGCGCTGGTGGGTCCTTCGGCCCGGATGATGTGGGTCTCGACGTTCCACTCGGCGTGCGTGCGGATCCTGCGCCGGGAGGCGACCACGCTCGGGCTGCGGTCGTCGTTCTCCATCTACGACTCGGCCGACTCGCAGCGGCTGCTCACCCTGGTGGCGCGCGAGCTCGACCTGGACCCGAAGAAGTACCCGCCGAAGGCGCTGGCGTCCAAGATCTCGAACCTCAAGGACGAGCTGGTCGACCCGGACACGTACGCCGCGACGGCGAGCGGGTCCAACGACTTCGACCAGGCGCTCGCGCAGGTGTACACGCGCTACCAGCAGCGGCTGCGCCAGGCGAACGCCCTCGACTTCGACGACCTGATCATGACCACGGTCAACCTGCTGCAGGCGTTCCCGGCGGTCGCGGAGCACTACCGCCGCCGGTTCCGGCACGTGCTGGTCGACGAGTACCAGGACACGAACCACGCGCAGTACGTCCTGGTCCGCGAGCTCGCGGGCGTCGGCTCGGCCGACCCGGGGGCGGACGCCGCCGTCCCGCGCGGCGAGCTCACCGTCGTGGGCGACGCGGACCAGTCCATCTACGCGTTCCGCGGCGCGAGCATCCGCAACATCATGGAGTTCGAGGCCGACTACCCGGACGCCACGACGATCCTGCTGGAGCAGAACTACCGGTCGACGCAGACGATCCTGTCCGCGGCGAACGCGGTCATCAGCAAGAACCCGGGCCGCAAGCCCAAGCGGCTGTGGACGGACTCCGGCGCGGGCCCGAAGATCGTCGCCTACGTGGCCGACAACGAGCACGAGGAGGCCCGGTTCGTCGCGGAGGAGATCGACCGCCTGGGCGACTCCGACGAGGTCCGTCCCGGCGATGTCGCGATCTTCTACCGGGCGAACGCGCAGTCGCGCGCGCTGGAGGAGGTGCTGATCCGCGTCGGCCTGCCGTACAAGGTCGTCGGCGGCACCCGGTTCTACGAGCGGCGCGAGATCAAGGACGCCGTGGCGTACCTCCGGGCGATCGCCAACCCGGACGACGACGTGAACCTGCGCCGGATCCTCAACGTGCCCAAGCGCGGCCTGGGCGACCGGTCCGAGGCGATGGTGGCGAGCTTCGCGGAGCGGGAGCGCATCTCGTTCGGCACCGCGCTCGACCGCGTCGACGAGGTCCCCGGCCTCGGCACGCGGGCGATCACCGGGCTGCGGGCCTTCGCCGGGATGATGGCCGACGTCCGCGCGCTCACCGAGTCGGGTGCGGGCCCTGCCGAGGTCCTGTCCGTCGTGCTGGACCGCAGCGGCTACCTGGCCGAGCTGCGGGCCAGCGAGGACCCGCAGGACCAGACGCGCGTCGAGAACCTCGCGGAGCTGCACGCCGTCGCCAGCGAGTTCGAGCAGTCCGACCCCGAGGGCGACCTGGCCGACTTCCTCGAGCGGGTGTCGCTGGTGGCGGACTCCGACCAGATCCCCTCGGACGACGGCGGGGACGAGGCGGCGAGGCCCGACCAGGGCGTCGTCACGCTCATGACGCTGCACACGGCCAAGGGCCTGGAGTTCCCCGTGGTGTTCCTCACCGGCATGGAGGACGGGACGTTCCCGCACATGCGGTCGCTCGCCGACACCGACCAGCTGGCCGAGGAGCGCCGCCTGGCCTACGTGGGGCTGACCCGCGCGCGGCAGCGGCTGTACATCTCGCGCGCCGCCGTCCGCACCGCGTGGGGCGTGCCCAACGAGTTCCCGCCGAGCCGGTTCCTCGACGAGCTCCCGGAGGAGCTGCTGGACTGGCGCCGGCGCGAGTCGAGCAACGACCGCCTGCGGGGTCCCGGCGGGTTCCTCGGCGGCCGGTCCGGCTACGCCTCCGGCTCGGGGTCGAGCGGGTCCGCGGCGCAGACCGGCTGGAAGAAGAGCTCGGCGTCGTCCCGCGCCGGCGAGCCCCCGCGCAAGGCCCCCGGCTCCGGCGGTGCGACGTTCGGCTCGGCCACGCCTCGGCCCGACGCGGCGATCCCGACGCTGTCCGTCGGCGACCGCGTGACGCACGACGCGTACGGGCTCGGCACGGTGGTGTCGGTCGAGGGCGGCGGGCCGAACGCCGTCGCGAAGGTCGACTTCGGCACCGAGGGCACCAAGCGGCTGCTCCTGCGGTACTCGCCCGTCACGAAGCTCTGACGAGGCGCTCCGTCCGCGCGCAGGCCGCCGATCGGGCATGATCGGCGGCATGCGCAGCCCCCTCTTCGACCAGGTCAACGCCGAGGTCCAGACCGCCGAGCGGTACGCCCTGCAGAGCACCAGGATGCTCAAGGTCACCCTGGGCCCGGACGTCCTCGCCGCCAAGGGCGCGATGGTCGCGCACCAGGGGCAGGTGCAGTTCCACCACGAGTCGTCCGGGTCGCTGGCCCGGTTCGTCAAGCGGGCCGTGAGCGCGGACGACCAGGCGCTGATGCGGGTGTCCGGCCCGGGCGAGGTGTTCTTCGCCCGCGCGGCCGAGCACGTGTTCCTGCTGCAGCTGGAGGGCGACGCGATCAGCGTCGGCGGGTCCTCGCTGCTGGCGTTCGACGCGGAGCTGCACTGGGACATCCACCGCACGAAGGGCGCCGGGATGATGACCGGCGGCTTCTTCAACACCCTCGTCCAGGGCACCGGGACGGTCGCGCTGACGTCGCACGGGCAGCCGATGATCCTCGACTGCTCGCAGCAGCCGACGTTCGTCGACCCGAACGCGGCCGTCTGCTGGTCCGCGAACCTGACCCCCGCCGTGGTGTCGAGCATGAACGTCGGCTCGCTGCTGCGCGGCGGCTCGGGGGAGGCGTTCCAGTACGCGTTCCACGGCCCGGGCTTCGTCGTCGTGCAGCCCTCCGAGGGCTACCCGGTCCCGACCGCCTGATCGGCGCGCCTACGCCCGCCGGCGCGCGTCAGGCCGCGGCGTCGGCGGCCAGCCGGGTGGTGACGTCGGCGGCCAGGGCGGCCGGGTCGACGCCGCACCGCCGGAGCAGCGCGTACCCGTCCGTGTCCGTGAGGCGGACGACGGCCAGCAGCAGGTGCCCGGCCTCGATGCGCCGGTGCCCCAGCCGGATCGCCTCGCGCAGCGCGACCTCGAGCGTCTTCTTCGCGTCGCGCGTGAAGGGCAGGTGCCCCCCGGTGCGCCGGGTGCTGCGGCCGGCCCGGTCCAGCGCGCCCGCGCCGAACACCGTGTCGGCGCGGCGGCGGACGGCGTCCAGGTCGATGCCGAGCGCGGCCAGCGCGGCGGGGTCGAGCCCGTCGGGGGCGAACCGGTCGAGCAGCGTCTCGCGGTCGGCGCCGTGCGCGGCGAGGACGGCCGCGGCGGGTTCGCCGCCGGACGCCAGCGCCACCACCAGGTGGGCCGGGGTGATCCGGGCGTCGCCGAGGTCGCGGGCGACCTCCTGGGCGTGGACGACGGCCTCGCGGGCGCCGGAGGTGAATCGCTCGAACATCGCGGTCTCCTTCTGGGGTCAGGGCGTGCGGCGGTGGTGCTTCTGGTGGACGGCCTGGCGGCTGACGCCGAGCGCGTCGGCGATGTCCTGCCAGGACCAGCCGAGCTCGCGGGCCCGGCCGACCTGCAGGGTCTCGAGCCGGTCCGCCAGCGCCCGGAGCGAGCGCACGGCCCGCAGCCCGGTCGCCGGGTCGTCGGCTGTCGCGGCGGCCAGCGCGCCGTCGGCGGATTCGGTGGTTCCCATGTGTCAACCTTGGTTGACGCCCGGACGTCTGTCAAGACACGTTGACACCCGGGTGCGACCTGGGTCACATCTCTCGACGTGAAGAGACCCGCCCCGGGGAGCGGGCTACCATCGACCGCGGCAGAGCAGCCGATCCCGCCAGGGGATGCAGGGCGACGGAAGGGACCTCAGCAGGTGGACCTGTTCGAGTACCAGGCACGTGACATCTTCGAGCGCCACGGGGTGCCGGTCCTGGGAGGGCTCGTCGCGACGACGCCCGCCGAGGCCCGCGCCGCCGCGGAGACGCTCCTGGCGGCCGAGGGCGCCACCGGCGTCGTCGTCGTCAAGGCGCAGGTGAAGACGGGCGGCCGCGGCAAGGCGGGCGGCGTCAAGCTCGCGCGCTCCGCCGAGGAGGCCGAGCAGCGTGCGGCCGAGATCCTCGGCATGGACATCAAGGGCCACACGGTGCACCGCGTGATGATCGCGGCCGGCGCCAGCATCGCCACCGAGTACTACTTCTCGCTGCTCCTCGACCGGGCCGAGCGCCGGTACCTCGCCATGGCGAGCGTCGAGGGCGGCATGGAGATCGAGCAGCTGGCGGTCGAGCGTCCCGAGGCGCTGGCCAAGGTCGCGGTCGACCCCCGGGTCGGCATCGACGCGGCCAAGGCCGACGAGATCGTGGCCGCCGCCGGCTTCGACGCCGACGTCGCGCCGAAGGTCGCGGCGGTCCTCACCAAGCTGTGGGACGTGTACCGCGAGGAGGACGCCACGCTGGTCGAGGTGAACCCGCTGGTGCTCACCGAGGACGGCCGGGTCGTCGCGCTCGACGGCAAGGTGACCCTCGACGGCAACGCCGAGTTCCGGCACGAGGACCACGCGACCCTCGAGGACGCGGCCGCGGCGGACCCGCTCGAGGCGCGCGCCAAGGAGAAGGACCTCAACTACGTCAAGCTCGACGGCGAGGTCGGCGTGATCGGCAACGGCGCGGGGCTCGTCATGAGCACCCTCGACGTGGTCGCGTACGCGGGGCAGCAGCACGGCGGCGTGAAGCCGGCGAACTTCCTGGACATCGGCGGCGGCGCCTCGGCCGAGGTGATGGCCGCGGGCCTGGACATCATCCTGTCCGACCCGCAGGTGAAGTCGGTGTTCGTGAACGTGTTCGGCGGCATCACGGCGTGCGACGCGGTCGCGAACGGCATCGTCGCGGCGCTCGGGATCCTGGGCGACCACGCGACGAAGCCGCTGGTGGTGCGCCTGGACGGCAACAACGTCCTCGAGGGCCGCCGGATCCTCCGGGACGCCGACCACCCGCTCGTCACGCTCGCCGAGACCATGGACGGGGGCGCCGCCGAGGCCGCCCGCCTGGCCGCGGCCGCCTGACCCGCCCCTTCGCTAGAGACGAGAGACGAACGCAATGGCGATCTTCCTGACCGCGGAGTCCAAGGTCATCGTGCAGGGCATGACCGGGTCCGAAGGCAGCAAGCACACCACCCGCATGCTCGCGGCGGGCACCACCGTCGTCGGCGGCGTGAACCCCCGCAAGGCCGGCACCAGCGTCGAGTTCCCCCGCGGTGACGGCTCCGGCCTCACCGTCGCGATCCCGGTGTTCGGGTCGGTGCAGCAGGCCGTCGAGGCCACCCGCGCCGACGTGTCCGTGATCTTCGTGCCGCCCGCCTTCACCAAGGCGGCCGTCATCGAGGCCGTCGACGCCGGCGTGCCGCTGATCGTGATCATCACCGAGGGCGTGCCCGTCGCCGACACGGCCGAGTTCTTCGCGTACGCGCAGGCGAAGGGCGTCCGGCTGCTGGGCCCGAACTGCCCCGGCCTGATCAGCCCCGGGAAGTCGAACGTCGGCATCATCCCGGCGGACATCACCGGCCCGGGCCGCATCGGCCTGGTGTCGAAGTCCGGCACGCTGACCTACCAGATGATGTACGAGCTGCGGGACCTCGGGTTCTCGACGGCCGTCGGCATCGGCGGCGACCCGATCATCGGCACGACGCACATCGACGCCCTCGCGGCGTTCGAGGCGGACCCCGAGACCGACCTGATCGTGATGATCGGGGAGATCGGCGGCGACGCGGAGGAGCGGGCCGCGGCCTACATCTCCGAGCACGTCACCAAGCCGGTCGTCGGCTACGTCGCGGGGTTCACGGCGCCCGAGGGCAAGACGATGGGCCACGCCGGCGCCATCGTCTCCGGCTCCGCGGGCACCGCCCAGGCCAAGAAGGAGGCCCTCGAGGCGGCCGGGGTCAAGGTCGGCACCACGCCGACCGAGACCGCCGAGCTCGCCCGGGCGCTGCTCTCCTGAACCCGTCGCCGAGGTCGTGCGATCCCGCCGAGGTAGTGCGTCAGGACGCACTACCTCGGCGGTTCTGGCACGACCTCGGCGGCCGGGTGGGACCGGAGCGGGCGTGGGCGAGGACACCCGCGGCGCGCCGGGGCGGTTGGCCCGCCCGTGCGGCGTCGGCGGGGACCATGGAGCAGTGAGCAGCTCGTCCGGCACCCGCCCCGACGGCCGTGCACCCGGGTCCGCCCCGGGCGGCCGGCCCCGTCGCCGCGTGCTCGACGACGCCGCCCCGCCCCGGTTCTTCGTGAGCGACCTGGACGGGGCGCCGCGGTGGGTCGGCGGCATGCTCGCCGGCCTGCAGGCCGCGCTGCTGTCGCTGCTCGTGGTGGTGCTGCCCGCGGTCGCGGCGTACGTGGCGACGTCGGCCGCCCCCGCAACGACCGGCGTGCCGTGGACGCGGGCGGTGTCCGTGGCCGCGGGCCTCTGGCTGCTCGGGCACGGGGTGCCGCTCACCGCGGCGCCGAGCGTCACGCTCGTCCCGCTGGGGCTGACCGTGCTCGCGCTGTTCGGCTGCTACGCCTCGGCCCGCCGGTCGGGCTACGCGACCCGGTCGGCCTTCGGCGCCGGGGTCGCCGCGTACGTCGGCGTGGTGCTGGTGGTCGGGCTGTCGACCGGGGTGCCGCTGCTGCACGTGGGCGCGGGCCTGCTCGGGGGGGCGGTCGTCGCCGCCCTCGGCCTCGGCGCCGGCCTGCTGCGCCGTCCCGAGGCGCCCCGGCTGCGGGACGTCCTCGCACCGGTCCGGGACCGGCTGCCCGCGCCCGTGGCGCACGGCCTGGCCGCCGGGACCGCCGCGCTCGCGGGTCTCGTGCTGCTCGCGGCGCTGCTGGCCACGGTGTGGGTCGTGACCGGCCGCAGCGCGATCGCCGAGATCGTCGGCGGCCTGCGGCTCGACGCGGTCGGCGGCATCGTGCTGGCGGTCGCGGAGCTCGCGTACGCCCCGACGCTGGTGCTCTGGGCGCTCGCCTGGCTGGCGGGCCCGGGGTTCGCGGTCGGGACGGGCACCGGGTTCAGCGCGGCCGAGGTCCAGGCCGGTGCGCTGCCCGCGGTGCCGCTGCTCGGCGCCCTGCCCGCCCCCGACGTCGCGGGCGGCGTGCTGGTGCTCGTGCCGGTCGTGACGGTGCTCGCGGGGGTCGCCGCGGCGCTGCTGCTCCGGCGCCGGCTCGTCACGGAGCGTGCCCTGGATCCCCTGGTCGCGGGGGCCGTCAGCGCGGGGACGGCGGGCCTCGGGGCGCTGGTGCTGGCCGCGCTGGCCCGGGGCGGGATCGGGCCGGACCGCATGACGGAGCTCGGCCCGCAGCCGGTCCTGGTGGGGCTCGCGGTGGCGGCGGGCGTCCTGGCCGGCGTCCTGGTCGTGCTGCTGCCGGGCGACGCGCACGTGCGCGCGGCGGTGCGCCGGACGGCCGGACGGGTGCGGGACGGCGTCAGCCGCGCGCGCCGGGCGTGAGACCCTCGGTCAGCTCCGACAGCGCGTCGCGGTAGTCGCGCTCGCACGCCGCCTGGGCGGTCCGGGTGAGCGCGCCGTCGAGGCACGCCTGCCGGTCCACGTCCGCCTGCCAGGTCGCGAGCGAGCCGAGCGAGCCGATCAGCACCAGGCCGGTGAGGAGCAGCCCGGCAGCGAGCACCGAGGGCAGGCCGCCGCGCGCCCGGGAGGTCACCACGGCCCGCAGCGCGCGCACGCCCGTGACGACGGCCCCGACCAGGAACGCGATCGAGGCCACCCGCCAGGGCAGCGGGAGCAGCGTCACGGCCACGCCCGCGATCAGCCAGATGCCGAAGTGCCGGACGAGGCGGCCGACCCGGGCCAGGGCCTCCGGGTCCGGTGGCGCTGCGGGGCCGGGCTGCGGCGGGTGGGGCGGGTGCGGGGGCCGCGGCGGGTGCGGCCCCGGGGCGGGGTGCGGCGGCAGCGGCCGCGGGCCCGCCGGGTCGGTCGGGTCCGTGGTGCCCGTCGCACCCGGCGCGGGCGCGGCGCTCCGGTCCGGCCCGTCCGCGGGCGCGCGGTCGGGAGAGGGCGGGGCGTACGGGTTGCTCACCGGGACATCTTCGCGCATCGGGGGCCGAACCAGCCCGTTAGGGTGTGCGCCCATGGCTGCCTCCGACGCCCCGCACCTGCACGACGCCCCCGACGCGCCCCGGCCCGCCACGCGGTCGGGCGGCCGCCTGGTCGTCCTGGTCTCGGGCGGCGGCACCAACCTCGCGGCGCTGCTGGCGGCGCACGACGAGGAGGGGTACCCGGCGCGCGTGGTCGGGGTGGTCGCCGACCGTGGCTCGGCCGGCGGGCTGGCCCTCGCGCGCGAGGCCGGGGTGCCGACCGCCGTCGTCGCGCCGGGCGACTTCGACGACCGCGCGGCCTGGGACGCGGCGCTGGCCGAGGCGATCGGCGTGTTCCGGCCCGACCTCGTGGTGTCGGCCGGGTTCATGCGGATCCTGGGCGCGCCGGTCCTGCAGCGCTGGGACGGCCGGGTGGTCAACACGCACCCCGCGCTGCTGCCGTCGTTCCCCGGCGCGCACGCGGTCCGCGACGCCCTCGCCTACGGCGCCAAGGTCACCGGCAGCACGCTGCACGTCGTGGACGCGGGCGTCGACACCGGACCGGTGATCGCGCAGGTGGCGGTGCGGGTCCTGGACGGCGACGACGAGGCGACGCTGCACGAGCGGATCAAGGTCGCCGAGCGCCGGCTGCTCGTCGACTGGGTGGGCCGGATCGTGGCCGACGGGATGCGGGTCGAGGGCCGGGTCGTCACCGTCGGCTAGGCTCGACCACGGTCGTGACTGGCGCGAGGTGGAACTGACCACCGGGGAGCGGCCGCAGCAGTCCCGCCGTCGCACCGTCCGCCTGGGTGCCGGGTCCCGTCACCGTGGCACCCCCGTGGTGCCCGTCACGTCACGACCCCGGAGGACTCCCGTGTCCCACGCCTCGCTGCCCGCGACGACGCCCGTCGCCGACCCCACCGCCGACGCCACGCGCCGCCCCGTGCGCCGCGCCCTGCTGTCGGTCTACGACAAGGCCGGGCTCGTCGAGCTCGCGACCGCCCTGCACGCGGCCGGCGTGGAGCTCGTCTCCACGGGCTCGACCGCCGCGACGGTCGCCGCCGCCGGCGTCCCCGTGACCCGCGTGGAGGAGCTGACCGGCTTCCCCGAGTGCCTGGACGGCCGGGTGAAGACGCTGCACCCGCGGGTGCACGCGGGCATCCTGGCCGACACCCGCCGCCCGGAGCACCTGGCGCAGCTCGAGGAGCTGGGCGTCGCGCCGTTCGAGCTCGTGGTGGTGAACCTGTACCCGTTCACCCGGACCGTGGCGTCGGGCGCGACCCCCGACGAGTGCGTCGAGCAGATCGACATCGGCGGCCCGTCCATGGTCCGCGCCGCCGCGAAGAACCACCCGAGCGTGGCGGTCGTCGTCGACCCCGCCCGGTACCCGGAGGTCGTGGCGGCGGTCGGTGCCGGCGGCTTCACGCTCGCGGAGCGGACCCGGCTCGCGGCGCAGGCGTTCGTGCACACGGCGTCCTACGACGTCGCGGTCGCGTCCTGGATGGGCAGCGTCGCCACCACCACGGACGAGGTCGACGGCATCAGCACCGGCTTCCCGGCGTGGGTCGGTGCGACCTGGGAGCGGTCCGACGTGCTCCGGTACGGCGAGAACCCGCACCAGCGCGCGGCCGTCTACACCTCCGGCCACGGCCCGGCCGGGCTCGCGCAGGCGACCCAGCTGCACGGCAAGGCGATGAGCTACAACAACTACGTGGACGCGGACGCCGCCTGGCGCGCGGCGCACGACCACGACGGTCCGGCGGTCGCGATCATCAAGCACGCCAACCCGTGCGGCATCGCGGTCGGTGCCGACATCGCCGACGCGCACGCCCGCGCGCACGCCTGCGACCCGGTGTCGGCGTTCGGCGGCGTCATCGCGGCCAACGGCGTCGTGACGCTCGCGGCGGCCGAGCAGATCGCCGAGGTGTTCACCGAGGTCGTCGTCGCGCCCGGCTACGAGCCGGAGGCGCTCGAGGTGCTGCAGCGCAAGAAGAACATCCGCCTGCTCGTCGTCGAGGGAGCGCCCTCCGCCGCCGTCGAGACCCGCCCGATCAGCGGCGGGCTGCTGATGCAGCAGGTCGACCGCGTCGACGCACCCGGCGACGACCCGACCACCTGGACGCTCGCGGCGGGCGACGCGGCGGACGCCGGGACGCTCGCGGACCTGGCCTTCGCCTGGCGCGCGGTCCGTGCCGTGAAGTCGAACGCGATCCTCCTCGCCGACGGCGGCGCCTCGGTCGGCGTCGGCATGGGCCAGGTCAACCGGGTGGACTCCTGCCGGCTGGCCGTCGAGCGCGCCAACACCGGCGGCGCCGAGCGCGCGCGGGGCGCCGTCGCGGCCTCGGACGCGTTCTTCCCGTTCGCGGACGGGCTGCAGGTGCTGCTCGACGCGGGCGTGCGCGCGGTCGTGCAGCCGGGCGGCTCGGTGCGCGACGAGGAGGTCGTCGCCGCGGCGGCCGCGGCCGGCGTCACGCTCTACCTGACGGGCACGCGCCACTTCGCGCACTGAGCCCGCCGGACCCGTCGGCCATAATGCACGGACCCGGCCGCGGGGACGCCGACGCACCGCAGCGTCGCGGCCACGGCCGACGGGAGGGGTGACATGCGCCGGGGGACCAACCTGCCGCGGATGGGCGACTTCAACCAGACGGTCGTGCTGGACGTGATCCGGCGCGCGGGCGGCGGGCTCGCCCGCGCGGAGGTCGCCCGCCGCACCGGGCTGTCCCCGCAGACCGTGACCAACGTGGCGCGCCGCCTGCTCGACCTCGGCCTGGTGGTCGAGGAGGGGGAGGCGGCGCGCCGCGGTCCGGGCCGCCCGGGCACGCTGCTGCGGCTCAGCGCCCCCAGCCGGTACGCCGTGGGCGTGCACCTGGACCCGGCGACCATGACGTTCGTGCTGCTCGACCTGTCCGGCGCGGTGGTCGCGCAGGCGCAGGTGCCCACGCCGCTGCCCGAGGACCCGGAGGCGGTGGTCGCCGGGCTGGTGGCCGAGATCGAGGGGCTGATCGCGGGCGCGGGGGTCGAGCGCGACCGGGTGCTCGGCGTGGGGATCGCGGCGCCGGGGCCGATCGACGTCGAGGGCGGCGTGGTGGTCGACCCGCCGCACCTGCCCGGCTGGCACCTGGTCCCGCTGCGGGACGCGGTCGCCGAGCGCACCGGGCTGCGCGCGGTGCTCGACAAGGACGTGATCGCCGCGGCGAGCGCGCACCTGTGGCACCCCGGGGAGCACGCGTCGGACTTCGTGTTCTTCTACCTGGGCACGGGCGTGGCCGTGGCCACCGTGCTGCGCGACGAGGTGGTGCGCGGCGTCTCCGGCAACGCGGGGGAGTCCGGGCACCTGGTCGCGGACCCCGAGGGTGCGCGGTGCTGGTGCGGCCGGCGCGGCTGCCTCGGTGCGGTGCTGCGGGCGGAGGCGCTCGCGGAGCAGGGCCGGGCCGCGGGCGTCGCGCTGCCGGACTGGGGCGACGGCTCCGACCCGCGCGCCGTGGACGAGGCCGTGACCGCCCTGTGCGCGGCGGCCGACGCCGGCCACGCAGGCGCGCGCGACGTGCTGCGGCTCGCCGGTCGCCGGGTCGGCATGGCCGCCGGGGTGCTCACCGACCTGCTGGACGTCCCGGCGGTGCTGGTCGGCGGCCCGCTCTGGGACCGGGTGGCCCCGCACGCGGCCGAGGCGCTCGCGGCGGAGGTCGCTGCGCACCCCGTGCCGGGCGGGCACGCCGTCACCGTGGCGTCGTCCGCGTTCGGCCCGCAGGTCGGTGCCGTCGGCGCCGGCTGCATCCTGCTCGGGCGGGCGTTCACCCCGCGGCCCACGGACCTGCTCCTGGTCAGCTGAGCGTCAGCACGACCTTCCCGCGAGCGGCGCCGGACGCGACGTGGTCGATCGCGGCAGCGACCTCGGCCAGCGGGTAGCTGCGCTCGACCGCCGGCGCGAGGCTCCCGTCGGCCAGCAGCTCCCGCAGCCGCTCCAGGTCGGCGGGGTTGTCCCGCGACACCACGCTCACCAGGCGCTGCCGGGTCCACGGGCTGAGCAGCGCCGCCCGCAGCTGCCGGGTGAGGCCGCCGCCCAGCACGTCCCCGCCACCCTCGGCGCCGACCAGGACCAGCGAGCCACGGGGCGCGAGCGGCCGGCGCAGCTCGCGCAGCGGGGACAGCCCGCCGGTGACGACCACGGCGTCGTACCCCTCGCCCCAGGCGCCGGGGTCCGCGCGGTCGACCACCGCCTCGGCGCCGAGCCCCGCGAGCAGGTCGCGCTTGCCGGCCGACGTCGCCGCGGTGACGCGCGCGCCGGCCAGGACCGCGAGCCGCACCGCCAGCGAGCCGACCCCGCCGCCGGCGCCCAGCACCAGCACCCGCGAGCCGGCGGTGACGCGCCCCGAGCGGAGGGCGTGCAGCGCGGTGGTCCCGGCCGTCGGCACCGCGGCGGCGGCGGCCATCGGCACCCCGTCCGGGACCCGGGCCAGGGCGCGCTCCCGGGTGACCGCCCGCTCGGCGAACGCCGCCGGCGCCGTGCCGAACACCGCGTCGCCGACCCGCAGCCCGGTGACGCCCGGGCCGACCGCCCGCACCGTGCCGGCCAGGTCCCGCCCGATGCCGTGCTCGCGCGGCCGCCGCGGGCCGAACGCCAGCCGGGCCACCGACGGCAGCCCGGTCATCAGGTGCCAGTCGGCCATGTTGACCCCGCCCACCGCGCCGTCGACCAGCACCTGGTCGCCCGTCGGCACCGGGTCCTCGCGGTCGACCACCCGCAGCACCGACGTGTCCCCGTACTGCTCCCGCACCACTGCTCGCATCACGCACCGCCGTCCGGCTCGTAGGAGAACACCTCGTCGATCGGCCGCCCCAGCGCGCGGGCGATCTGGAACGCCAGCTCGAGCGAGGGCGAGTACCGGCCCTGCTCGACGGCGATGACCGTCTGCCGGGTGACCCCGAGCTGCTCGGCGAGCTGCGCCTGCGTCAGCCCGCGCTCGGTGCGCAGCACCCGGATGCTGTTGGTGACCGCCGTCGGCCTCACCACGGGCCCACCCCCCGGCGGAACGCGACCAGCCGGGCGACCGAGGACAGCACCGCCGACAGCACGAACCCGAGGTAGAGCACGTTGGCGATCCAGAAGTGGTCCGCCTCGAGCAGCGCGAGCGCCAGGCCGCCGAGCCCGCCGAGGACGAGGAACGACTGCCCGACGTGCTCGCCGAGCCGCTCGATCGCCTGCTCGCGCTCGTCGCGGACCGACCGGTCGGGGGAGAGCGCGCCGAGCACGATCCCGGCGACGATCCCCGCGAGCACCGCCGCCCCGACGGTGACCAGGAGCGGGCCGGCGTAGGCCACGTCGGTGAGCGGACCACCGTCGGCGCGGGACAGGACCACGCCGGCGTAGACGCCGTACCCGAGCACGGCGATCACGCCGTACGCCCAGGTGTTCTTCTCCAGGTAGGACATGTCCGCCGCTCCCGATGTCAAAGATGTTTGACATCGACGCTACGGGATCCGCCGACGGCATGTCAAACATCTTTGACACGTCCGGAGCGGTCGGACCGGCGTCACGGTTGTGTCACGACCGGGGAGAGCCTCTTGACAGCAATTCATCCAGACGTTGTAGTTATCGAGTCCGGGCAGCGTCGCCCAGGACGTGCACGTGGAGCAAAGGAGCATCCATGCGTCTGCGAAAGTCCGTCATCGCGTCCGGGTCCGTCCTCGCGCTCGGCCTCACGGCCGCCTGCGGGGGTGGCGGCGGGGAGAGCGGCGGTGACGACTCCACCATCACCGTCGCGTACCAGAAGACCGCGCAGTTCGTGCAGCTCGACGACCTGCTGCAGAAGGCCAAGTCCGAGTACGAGGCCGCGAACGAGGGCATGACGATCGACCTGGTGCCGATCGAGGCCGAGCAGGACCAGTACTTCACCAAGCTCGCCCTGATGAACGGCTCCGAGGGCACCGCGCCGGACGTCATCTACGAGGACACGTTCCAGATCCGCTCGGACGCCGCGGCCGGCTACCTGCTGCCGATCGACGAGTACGTCGAGGCGTGGGAGGACTGGGACCAGTTCCCGGAGAACGCCCGCCAGGCCGGCCTCGGCGACGACGGCTCGGTCTACGGCGTCTCGATGGGCACCGACACCCGCGGCATCTACTACAACAAGCAGCTGTTCGCGCAGGCCGGGCTGCCCGAGGACTGGCAGCCGGAGACCTGGGACGACGTGCTCGAGGCCGCCCGGACCATCAAGGCCCAGGTGCCCGACGTGGTCCCGCTCAACGTGTACGCGGGCAAGGCGGCCGGCGAGGCCACGACCATGCAGGGCTTCGAGATGCTGCTGTACGGCACCGAGGACCAGCTGTACGACGCCGACAGCCAGAAGTGGATCACCGGGTCGCAGGGCTTCACCGACTCGCTGGCCTTCCTCGAGACCATCTACTCCGAGGGGCTCGCGCCGTCGCTCGACATCGCGCTCGACGCGTCCGTCGGCGCCCGCGTCGCGACCGAGCTCCTGCCCGAGGGCAAGCTCGCGATGGCCGTCGACGGCTCCTGGCTCCCGGGCGGCTGGATCACCGGCGACAACGCCTGGCCCGAGTGGGAGCAGACCCTGGGCATGGCGGCCATGCCGACGCAGGACGGCCAGGACCCCGGCTTCACCTCGATGTCCGGCGGCTGGACGCTGTCGGTCGGCGCGCACGCCGGCGACCCGCAGGCCGCGTTCGACTTCATCGCCACGGCGCTGAACCGGGAGAACTCGCTGAAGTACGACACCGAGAACAGCCAGATCGCGGTGCGCACCGACGTCGCGGAGGACCCGGAGTACCTCGGCTACAACCCGTCGTTCGAGTTCTTCAGCTCGCTGGTCGAGTACACCCACTTCCGACCGGCCACGCCGGACTACTCGCAGATCTCGTCCAACATCCAGGTCGCCGCCGAGTCGGTGGCCACCGGGCAGGCGACGGCGGAGGAGGCGGCCGCGGCGTACGACGAGGGGCTGCTGTCCATCGTCGGCGACGAGAACACGCAGGCCGCCGGCTGATGTCGTCGGTCACGCTCGACCGGCCGGCGGCGGGTGACGGCCTGCGCCGTCCCCGACGCCGGCCCGGCCGGACCGCGTTGCGGCTGCTGCCGCTGGCCCCCGCGGTCGCGCTCATGCTCGTGTTCCTGGCCGGGCCGGTGCTGTGGTCGTTCTACGGCTCCCTCACCAACCAGGCGCTGACCGGGTACCGGGCGGCCAACCCGGAGTTCATCGGGCTGGACAACTACGCCGCCCTGCTCACCGACGACGGGTTCTGGAAGGCCGTCGTGCTGACGGTCGTGTTCGTCGGCGCGTCGGCGGTGATCGGCCAGAACGTGCTCGGCATGGCGCTGGCCCTGCTGCTGCGGGCGACGTCGGCGGGCATCCGGGGCGTCGTGTCCGCGATCGTGGTCGTGGCGTGGGTGCTGCCGGAGATCGTCGCGGCGTTCGCGCTGTACGCGTTCTTCTCCACCGACGGCACGCTGAACAACGTGCTCGGCTGGTTCGGGCTCACCGGCCCGACGTGGCTCATCTCGGTGCCGATGCTCGCCGTGGTGCTGGCGAACATCTGGCGTGGCACGGCGTTCTCGATGATGGTCTACGGCGCGGCCCTGTCCGAGGTCCCGCCCGAGATCACCGAGGCCGCGGCCATCGACGGCGCCACCGGGCCGCAGCGGTTCTTCCGGATCACGGTCCCGATGATCCGCCGGTCGATCTCGACCAACCTCATGCTGACGACGCTGCAGACCCTCGCCGTGTTCACCCTGATCTGGGTGATGACCGGCGGCGGCCCCGGCACCGACTCCTCGACCCTGCCGGTGCTGGCCTACCAGGAGGCGTTCAAGTTCGCCCAGGTCGGCTACGGCACCGCCATCGCGACGGTCACCCTGCTGGTCGGCGCCGTGTTCTCGATCGTGTACATCCGCGTGCTCAAGCCGGAGGTCGACTGATGGCCGCGCTCACCGCCCCGACGGCGCCCGTCGCCACGACCGCCCGCCGTGCCCGGCGCGACCGGCGCGTCCCGTCCGTGGCCGCACCCCGGCGGCGCACCGGCCGGGTGCTGGTCGCGGTCGCCCTGGTCGTCACCGGGATCGCGTTCCTGGTCCCGCTCGCGTGGATCGTCCTCGCGTCGCTGGACCCCGCCGCGACGGTGTCCGTGAAGCTGCCCGAGTCGATCACCACCGACAACTTCACGGAGATCCTCACCTGGGAGGCGACGTTCCGGCCGCTGTGGAACTCCACGGTGATCTCGGCCGGGACCGCGGTCCTCACCGTGCTGGCGTCGGTGCTCGCGGCGTACCCGCTGTCCCGCTACCAGATGCGGTTCCGCAAGCCGTTCCTCTACTCGATCCTGTTCGGCACCTGCCTGCCGATCACCGCGATGATGGTCCCGGTCTACGCGCTGTTCGTGTACCTGGGCCTGCTCGACTCCGTGCCGGGCACCGTGCTCTTCCTGGCCGCGACGTCGCTGCCGATGGCGATCTGGATGACCAAGAACTTCATGGACTCCGTGCCGGTGTCCCTGGAGGAGGCCGCCTGGGTCGACGGCGCCGGGTCGATGACCGCGCTGCGCCGCATCGTGGTGCCGCTGATGCGCCAGGGCATCGCCGTGGTGTTCATCTTCGTGTTCACGCAGGCGTGGGGGAACTTCTTCGTCCCGTTCGTGCTGCTGTTCTCGCCCGACAACCAGCCGGCCGCCGTCGCGATCTACAGCTTCTTCGGCACCTACGGGACGGTGGCCTACGGGCGGCTCGCGGCGTTCTCGATCCTCTACTCGGTCCCCGTGCTCGTGCTGTACCTGCTGGTGCAGCGGTTCTCCGGGGGCTCGTTCGCCATGTCCGGGGCCGTCAAGGGCTGAGCCCGCACCGGCCCCTCGTCCCCGCCCGTCCCGCACCCGTCCCCTCGTCCGACCCCGGAGGTCCCTCCATGCCCGTCGACGCGTCCGCCCTCGTCCTCCAGCGCGTGCAGCGGTTCGTGCACGAGCGCCTCACGCCGGCCCTCGTCGCCGCCCGTGCCCCGCTGACCGTCACCGCCTGGACGGTGCCGGGCGCCGACGGGCTGCCGGGCGAGCCGGTGCCGTTCAGCGAGGCGGCCGCCCAGGAGTACGCCCCGGCGCCGCTCGGCACGCCGTGGGGCGCGCCGTGGAGCACCACCTGGTTCCGGATGACGGGTGCGATCCCGCAGGCGTGGCTCGGATCGGCCGCGGTGCGCGAGGGACGGCACGCCGTCGAGCTCGCGATCGACCTCGGGTTCACCACCACCCAGCCGGGCTTCCAGGCGGAGGGCCTAGTGCTGCGGCCCGACGGCGTCACCCTCAAGGGCCTGTCGCCGCGCAACCAGGCGGTGCCGTGGTCCGAGCCGTCGGTCGACGTCTTCGTCGAGGCCGCCGGCAACCCCGACGTCGGCAGCAGCACCTGGTACGGGCCGACGCCGCTCGGCGACCCGCGCACGGCCGGCGCCGACCCGATGTACGCGCTGCGGTCGGCCGAGGTGGTGCTGCGCGACGTCGAGGTCTGGGAGCTCTGGCAGGACCTCCTCGCGGTGCAGGGCCTGGTGGAGGTCACCGATCCCGGCTCCACCCGGTACGCGCGGGCGCTGCGCGCGCTCGACCTCGTGGTCGACGCGATCGACCCGTTCGACGTCGCCGGGACCGCCTCCGACGGCCGTGCGGTGCTGCGGCCGGTGCTCGACGTCCCCGCGGTCGCCGGCGGGCACCGGGTGCTCGCGACCGGGCACGCGCACATCGACTCCGCCTGGCTGTGGCCGGCGCGGGAGACGGTGCGCAAGTGCTCCCGCACGTTCTCCAGCGCCGTCGCGCTGATGGACGAGCGGCCGGACTTCGTGTTCGCCTGCTCGTCCGCGCAGCAGTACGCGTGGGTCGCCGAGCGGCACCCCGAGCTCTTCGCGCGCATCAAGGAGAAGGTGGCGGCGGGCCAGTTCGTGCCCGTCGGGGGGATGTGGGTCGAGTCCGACACCAACATGCCCGGCGGCGAGGCGCTCGCCCGGCAGATGGTCGAGGGGAAGCGGTACTTCCTCGAGGAGTTCGGCCACGAGACGCAGGACGTCTGGCTGCCCGACTCGTTCGGGTACACCGGCGCGCTGCCGCAGATCGTCCGCGCCGCGGGGTCGCGGTGGTTCCTGTCGCAGAAGCTGTCCTGGAACGACACGAACCGGATGCCGCACCACACGTTCCGGTGGGAGGGGATCGACGGGTCGCGCGTGCTCGCGCACTTCCCGCCGGTCGACACCTACAACTCCGACCTGTCGCCGCGCGAGCTCGCGCACGCCGAGCGCGAGTTCCGGGACAAGGACGTCGCCTCCGAGTCCCTGGTGCCGTTCGGCTGGGGCGACGGCGGCGGCGGCCCGACCCGGGAGATGCTCGCGGCCGCCGACCGCGCGCGGTCGCTGGCGGGGCTGCCCGAGGTCGAGCTCGGGTCGCCGAACACGTTCTTCGAGCGGGCCGAGGCCGAGCTCGCGGACGCGGGGACCCCCGCGGTGTGGTCGGGCGAGATGTACCTGGAGTACCACCGCGGGACCTACACGTCGCAGGCCCGGACCAAGCGCGGCAACCGCCGCAGCGAGCACCTGCTCCGCGAGGCCGAGCTGTGGGCGGCCACCGCCGCGGTGCGGACCGGCTCCGCGTACCCGGCCGGGGAGCTGCGCGACCTCTGGCGGGTCGTGCTCCTGCACCAGTTCCACGACATCCTCCCCGGGTCGTCGATCGGCTGGGTCTACCGGCAGGCCGAGGAGGCGTACGCCGACGTCGAGCGGCGCGCCGAGGCCGTGGTCGCGGCGGCGCTCGCGGCCCTGGTCGGGGAGGACGGCGGGGCGGGGGACGCGGGCGCGAGGGGAACCGTCCGGTTCAACGCCGCCCCGCACGCCCGGGACGGCGTGCCCGCGCTGGGCGGGGCGCTCGCGGCCGACGACGGCGCGGGTCCTGCGGGCGCCGTCGAGGTGCTGCGCGAGGACGACGGCACGCTGCGGGTCCGGACCGACGTCCTCGACGTCCGGCTGACCGCGGGCGGGCAGCTCGCCTCCGTGCGCGACCTCGCCGCCGACCGCGAGGCGGTCGCCCCCGGGCACCTGGCCAACCTGCTGCAGGTGCACCGCGACGTGCCCCGGCAGTGGGACGCCTGGGACATCGACGCCGAGTACCGCCGGACCGTGCAGGACCTCCTGGCGGCGGACGCGGTCGAGGTCGTCGCCGAGAAGCCCGACCGCGCGGTCGTCCGCACCTCGCGGACCGTCGGCGACTCCACGATCGTGCAGGACCTGACCTTCCGGCCCGGCACCCGGGTGGTCGAGATCGTCACCGAGGTCGACTGGCACGAGCGGCAGCGGCTGCTCAAGCTCGCGTTCGGCCTCGACCTGCACGCCGACCGGTCCGCCGCCGAGACGCAGTTCGGCCACGTGCTCCGGCCGACGCACACCAACACGTCGTGGGACGCCGCGCGGTACGAGATCTGCGCGCACCGCTGGCTGCACGTGGGCGAGCCCGGCTACGGGGTGTCCGTCGCCAACGACGCGACCTACGGGCACGACGTGACGCGCACGGTCACCGAGGACGGCGGCACGGCGACGGTCGTCCGGCAGTCGCTGCTGCGGGCGCCGCTGTTCCCCGACCCCGAGGCCGACCAGGGCCGGCACCGGTTCCTCTCCGTGCTCCACGTCGGCGCCGGGATCCCGGAGGCGGTCGTCGACGGCTACCGGGCGAACCTCCCCGTGCGCGAGGTGCGCGGCAGCCGGGGGGTCGAGCCGCTGGTGACGGTCGACGGCGACGGCGTGGTGGTCGAGGCCGTGAAGCTCGCCGACGACGGGTCGGGCGACGTGGTCGTGCGGCTGTACGAGGCGCACGGCACCCGCGCCCGCGCCACCGTGACCCCGGGGTTCCCGACGGCGGGGGTCGTCGAGACGGACCTGCTGGAGCGGGACGTCCCGGCCCGGGCGGTGCGCGCGGGCAGCCACGGCGACGGTGGTGCCGTGGCGCTCGAGCTGCGGCCGTTCCAGCTGGTGACCCTGCGGCTGCGGCGGGGCTGACAGCCCGGCCCCAGGGCGCACCCAGCCTGCGCGCAGGTCCGCACGTGACGGTGCGGGGGCACCCGCCCCCGCACGTCGAAGGAAGCACCGCCCCGATGAGCTCGCGCCCCGCCGGTCAGGAGAAGCTGCCCAAGAAGGACCGCAAGGCCCTCGCCCGTGAGCTCGCGCGGATCGAGCGGGAGCGGGAGGCCCGCCGCCGGCGGCGCAACCGGCGGCTCGGCCGGGCCGGTGCGGGCACGGCGGTGGTCGCCGTCGCCGTGGTGGCGGTGCTGGCCGTGCAGGCGTCGGCGCGCGCCGGGCAGGTCGGGCCGCACAACATGCTGGCGGACGGCGTCGTGCTCGGCGGCGACGGCACCACCGTCACCGCGAGCCGGACCAGCGCGCTCGACCCCGGGCAGGACCCGACCCCGACCGTGGTCGACCGCAGCACCGGGGTGCTCGACCTCGTGCTGTACGTCGACTACGCGTCGCCGGAGGCCGCCGCGTTCTGGTCGGCCGGCGCGGCCGGGGTCGAGCAGTGGGTCACCGCCGGGTCCGCGACGCTGGAGCTGCACCCGCTCGCGCTGGAGACCGCGGGCGATTACTCGGCCCGCGCCGCGGGCGCGCTGGCCTGCGTGGCGGACACCGTCCCGGACAGTGCGCTCGCGGTCCACGACGCGCTGCTCGCCGCGCAACCGGACCTGGACCAGGACGGCCTGGACGACGACGAGCTGCTCGCGCTCGTCCAGGGCGCCGGGGTGACCGACCAGGGTGTCGCCGACTGCGTGACGGGCGGCGACTTCACCGACTGGGCGCAGCAGGCCACGGACCGGGCGGCGAGCGGCGTGCCGTTCGACGTGGGCGCGGTGACGACGAGCCCGGTGCTGCTGGTCGGCGGCCAGGAGTACACCGGCGCGCTCGACGACCCGGACGCGCTGGCCGCGTTCGTCGAGCAGGTCGGCACGCAGCTCGAGGCGGAGGCGGCGGCCGGCTGACCGGTCGCGCCGGCGGGGCTGCGGCTAGGGTCGGCGGCATGGGTACCTGGGGCGCGGGACCGTTCGACAGCGACGGCGCGGGCGACCTGCTCGCGATGATCCGGCACGGCGACTTCACCTTCGACGACGTCGACGCGTACTTCGAGGACGACGAGTACGTCGAGGCCGACGGCGGGCAGGCCGCGCTCGCCCTGGTCGAGCTGGTGCTGGCCCTGCACGGGCAGCCGCACGCGCCGGTGCTCGGCGAGGACGAGGTCCTCGCCGGCCTGGCCCCGCACCTGACGCCGGAACGCACCCGCTGGCTGGTCGAGCAGGCCGACCGCGTGCTCGCCGACCCCGACACCTCCGAGCTCTACGAGCTCTGGACCGAGTCCGGCGCCGACCAGTGGCGCGAGCCGGCCCTCGCGTCGGTGGCGCGGCTGCGGGCGGTCGCCGAGAGCTGATCCGCCTCGGGCGCCGGGGACGCGCGTGTCGCGCGGGCGCCGGAGGTGCGCTCCGGGAGACGTCAGCCGGCGACGGCGCGGGGGAGCGGCACGGACGGGTCGGCCGCCCGGTCCCGGTCGAGCACCGGCAGCGCGGGCCCGGCGAACAGCCGCCGGGCGCCGCCGACGTCGCGCGGCCGGTCGACGGTGAACGCGGCCGTGAGCGTCGGCGAGCCCGGGACGAACCACAGCGCCGTCCACCCGTCCTCCCCGGACGGGTCGCCCCGCAGCAGCACGTCGTCGTCCGCCCCCGGCACGCCGTACAGCGCCAGCTCGTGCCCGAGCTGCGTGGAGAACACGTAGGGCGCGAGGTCCGCCTCGACCGGCTCGCCCCCGAGCAGCCCGGCGACGGCGACCGCGGGCCCGCGCAGCGCCGCGTCCCAGTGCCCGCCCGACACCCAGCCGTGCCGCGCGGACCGGCGGCGGGCGGCGTCGCCGACGACCCGGACCCGCCAGGAGCCGTCGACGGGGGCGTGCCGCTCGTCGACCCGGACCGACCCGTCGGCGTCGAGCGGCAACGACCCCGCCAGCCACCCGGTCGCCGGCCGTGCGCCGACCGCGGCGAGCACGACGTCGGCGGGCAGCACGCTGCCGTCGGCGAGCGTGACGGCGTCGGCCTCCACCGCCGCGACGGGCACGCCGGTGCGGAGCCGTACGCCCGCGGACGCGTACCAGGGCGCGGTGAGCGTTCCGACGCGGGAGCCGAGCGCCGTCCCGAGGGGTGCGTCGCGCGCCTCGACCACCGTGACGTCCACCCCGGCCGCGGCGGCGCCCGTGGCCACCTCGGCACCGACCCAGCCGGCGCCGATCACGACGAGCCGCCGGCCCGGCAGGAGGTCGGCGCGCAGGCGGGCCGCGTCGGTGGCGGTGTGCAACGTGCGGGCGGCGGTCCAGGCGGGCGGCCGCACCGCAACCGCACCGCAGGCGACCACGACCGCGTCCGCGGCGACCTCGCCCTCGCGGGTCCGCACGAGCACGCCCTGGTCGTCGACCTCGAGGCCCGTCGCCGGCGAGGAGAGCCGGACGTCGTCGGCGACGGCGAGCGCGTCGGTCCCCAGCTCGTCGGCGAGCCACGCGGGTGCCGGCCGGTCCAGCAGGTGCTTCGACAGCGGCGGCCGGTCGTACGGCGCGACGCCCTCGGCACCCAGCACGGTCACGTGCCCGTCGAACCCCTGCGCGCGCAGCTCCAGGACGGTGCGCGCACCGGCCAGCCCGGCGCCGACCACGACGACGGAGGCCGGGCGCCGCCGCTCCGGCGGAGCGGCCGACCCGGTGGTCAGAGCGGGGGAGGACACGTCGGGACGACGACCGGGCGCAGGCACCCGGCCACCGTAGCGCCGGGTAGCCTCGGTGGTGCCGGCGACCACCGCCGCCGCGTGCCCCACCGGGCCGCGCACCCGCCGGGAGGAGCCGCGTGAGCCAGGACGAGCCCGTCGCCGCGCCCCGTGCCGCCGTGCCCGACGCCCCGGTCGCCGGCACCGCGTCGCCCGACGCGGCGGTGCCGCCCGTGCCGCCCGTGGTGTCGGAGGAGGAGCGGTTCGACGCCGACGGCCGCCCGCTCGACCCCCGGGCGATCGCCCGCGCGTCGCTGGCCGCCGACCGGAACTGGTCGCTGTGGGGGCTGGCCGGCGCCGTGCTGTTCTGCGTCGCCCTGGCGCTCGCGGCCGGGACCCCGACCGGGGCGCTCGCGCTCGCGGTGTTCCTCGGCTGCTGCGCTGTCGTCCGCGGGGTGGTGCGCCGCGCACCGAGTGCGCTCGTCGTGCGCAGCAGGCCGGTCGACGTGCTCGTGCTGGCCGGCCTCGCGGTGACCATCGCCGTGCTGTCCCAGGTCGTGCCGGCGCCGCTCGGCTGACGCACCGGGTCCGCAGACACCGCAAGGGGCGGTGACCCGGCTCGGGTCACCGCCCCTGCGGCGTGTGCTGCGTGCTCGTGCGGCTCAGCGCGACGGGCGCAGGTCCATCTCGACCTCGTCGATCTCGAGGTCCTCGTCCATGACGTCGTCCTCGGCCGGGTTGGTCGCGAAGGCGCGGTAGAGCAGCGCGGCGAGGGCGGCGCCCACGAGCGGCGCGACCCAGAACACCCAGAGCTGGCCCCAGGCCCACGACTCGGAGAAGATCGCCGCGGCCGTGGAGCGGGCCGGGTTCAGGGAGCCGCCGGTGACGGGGTACGCGACGAGCGCGCCGAACGCCAGGGTGAGGCCGATGGCGAACGCCGCCTGCTTGCGGGGGCCGCGCCGGTCGGTGGCGCCGAGGTAGACGCCGACCAGGATCGCCGCGAGGACGCCCTCGATCAGGAGCGCCGCGACCAGGCCGAAGCCCGACCCGCCGGTCGACTGCGCGATCGGGGAGTGGGTGTCGTACCCGTTCGCCGTGCCGCTGAAGAAGGTGCGCTCGTTGCCGGCCAGCGCCTCGAGCGAGCTCGTAGTCACGAACAGCACCGCGGAGGCGATCGCACCGCCGACGAGCTGCGCGAGCCAGTAGGGGATCACGTGGCTCCACGGCGTCCGGCCGGCGAGCGCCGCGCCGAGCGTGATCGCCGGGTTGAAGTGGCCGCCGGAGACGTGCGAGACGGCGAGGAACGCCGCGACGCCGCCGAAGCCGAAGCCCAGCGCGGTGCCGACGACGCCCGCGCCCGTGATCGACGCGAACAGGGCCGCGCCGAGGGCGGCGAACAGCACGACGAAGGTGCCGAACAGCTCGGCGCCCAGGCGGGCGACCAGCGGCGGGCCGGTCAGCGTGGCGCGGACGGCCTCGATCTCCACCTCGTCGGGCAGCGTGCTCGCGGTGCCGTAGCCGTCGGCGGCGCCGAACCCGACCGGCACGGCGGCCGGGGCCGGGGCGGCGGCGGGCGCCGGCGCGGCGGTCGGCTCGGACGCGCCGGACGCGGCCGGTGCCGCAGAGATCGGCGCCGGTGCGGACGCCGGGGCCGGGGCCGGGGCGGCCGATCCGGCGGGCGGCGCGGACGGCGTCGGGGTCACGGGGACGCCGGCTGCCGGAGCGGCTGCGTCCTCGGTGGGCTCGGGCTTGTCCTGGGACATGTTCATCCGTTCGTCCGGGTGCGGTGGTGGGCGCGGTCCCGCGTGTGGCGGCGGTGTCCGCTCCGGTGCGGCCCCGGTGGCGGCAGGCCCGGGGCCTGCGCGGCGCCCGGGGTCGGGCACATCCGTCCAGCATGCCAGGGATGGCTGTGGGCTGCCTGGACGCAGCCCGAGCCGGTCGCGGCCCGCGAAGTCTCTCGACGTCAAGTAATCTGGCGCGCATGGCGAAGATCAAGGTGGTTGGACCGGTCGTCGAGCTCGACGGTGACGAGATGACACGGATCATCTGGCAGTTCATCAAGGACCGCCTGATCCATCCGTACCTGGACGTGGACCTGCGCTACTACGACCTGTCGATCGAGAACCGCGACGCAACGGACGACCAGGTCACGGTCGACGCGGCGCACGCGATCCTCGAGCACGGCGTCGGCGTGAAGTGCGCGACGATCACGCCCGACGAGGCGCGGGTCGAGGAGTTCGGGCTCAAGAAGATGTGGCGCTCCCCGAACGGGACGATCCGCAACATCCTCGGCGGCGTGGTGTTCCGCGAGCCGATCATCATCAGCAACATCCCGCGCCTGGTCCCGGGCTGGAACAAGCCGATCATCATCGGCCGCCACGCCCACGGCGACCAGTACAAGGCGACCGACTTCGTGGTGCAGGGCGCGGGCACGCTGACCCTGACCTTCACCCCGGCGGACGGCTCCGAGCCGATCCAGCAGGAGGTCGTGACCTACCCCGACCGCGGCGGCGTCGCCATGGCCATGTACAACTTCGACGAGTCGATCCGCGACTTCGCGCGGGCCTCGTTCGCCTACGGCCTGCAGCGCGAGTACCCGGTGTACCTGTCCACCAAGAACACGATCCTCAAGGCCTACGACGGCCGGTTCAAGGACCTGTTCCAGGAGGTCTTCGACGCCGAGTACGCCGCGGCGTTCGCCGAGGCCGGCCTGACCTACGAGCACCGCCTCATCGACGACATGGTCGCCTCGGCCATGAAGTGGGAGGGCGGCTACGTCTGGGCCTGCAAGAACTACGACGGCGACGTCCAGTCCGACACCGTCGCGCAGGGCTTCGGCTCGCTCGGCCTGATGACCTCGGTCCTGATGACCCCCGACGGCAAGACCGTCGAGGCCGAGGCCGCGCACGGCACCGTCACCCGGCACTACCGCCAGCACCAGGCCGGCAAGCCGACGTCGACCAACCCGATCGCGTCGATCTTCGCCTGGACCGGCGGCCTCAAGCACCGCGGCAAGCTGGACTCGACCCCCGAGGTCACGCAGTTCGCCGAGACGCTCGAGGACGTCGTCATCAAGACCGTCGAGAGCGGCAAGATGACCAAGGACCTCGCGCTCCTGGTCGGCCCCGAGCAGCAGTGGCTGACCACCGAGGACTTCCTCGCGGCGCTCGACGAGAACCTGGCCGCCCGCCTGGGCTGAGCCCGCACCAGCACGACCGACCGGCCGTCGCCCGCACCCCGCGGGCGGCGGCCGTCGTCGTGCCCGGACCGGTCCGGTGGCGCCGTTGCCGTCACCACCTGAACGCATCCGCCGGGTGGCGCTGCCACGTCCCGTCCGAGGTGCGCGCGCCTGTATCCTCGGCTACGTGGGCACTGAGAGAGTGACCCCGGGCTCGCAATCTTCACTCCGTGAAGCCAACCGGGCCCGGATCGTGAGTGCCGTCCAGCAGCGTGGCTCGCTCACGCAGGTCGAGCTGGCCGGCGTCACGGGGCTGTCACCCGCCACGGTGTCGAACATCGTCAAGGAGCTCACCGGCGCGGGCGTCCTGCACACCGCGCCCACGTCGCGCAGCGGCCGCCGGGCCCAGCAGGTCACCCTCGCGCGCAACCTCGGGCTGGTCGCCGGGATCCACTTCGGCTCGCGGTCGCTGCGGGTGTCGATCGCCGACGTCGCCCAGCGGATCGTCGCCGACCAGCGGATGCCGCTTCCCCCCGACCACCGTGCCGACGCGGGGCTGGAGCGGGCGGCGCTGCTGCTCACCGAGCTGGTCGACTCCGTCGGCGCGACGATGTCCGAGGTGCTGACGGTCGGCGTGGGCGTGCCCGCGCCGGTCGACCCGGTCTCGGGTCAGATCGTGTCGGTCGGGGTGCTGCGGGGCTGGGACGGCGTGGCGGTGCCGGAGGTGCTCGAGCGCCGGATCGGCGTGCCGGTGCGGGTGGACAACGACTCCAACCTCGGCGCCCTGGCGGAGCTGCGGCACGGTGCCGCGCGCGGCAAGCAGCACGTGGCCTACCTGAAGGTGTCGCACGGCGTCGGCAGCGGCCTGATCGTCGACGGGCGCGTGTTCCACGGCCGAACCGGGGCGGCGGGGGAGTTCGGGCACATCACGATCGACGACAACGGCCCGATCTGCCGGTGCGGCAACCGCGGCTGCCTGGACGCGCTGATCGGTGCGCCGGCGCTGCTGCGCATGCTCGAGTCGAGCCACGGGCACCTGACGCTGGCCGACGTGATCGCGCGCGCTCAGGACGGCGACCCGGGCTGCCGCCGGGTGATCTCGGACGCCGGCCGGCTGCTCGCGGTCGCGGCGGCGAACACGTGCAACCTGTTCGACCCGGAGCTGGTGGTCGTCGGCGGCCGGCTCGCGGAGGCCGGGCCGATCCTCCTGGACACGTTCCGCACGGTGCTCGCCCAGCGGACGCTGCCGAGCACGGCGGGGCCGGTCGAGGTGGTGGTCTCCGAGCTCGGCACGGCCGCCGAGGTGCGCGGGGCCCTCGCCCTGGCCCTGGACCACGCCGGTATTGCCCAGTCGATGGCGGTGGCAGGATGAACCGGTGCAGCAGGGCACGCAGGGGACGCGGCAGGGCCGCAGCGGACGCAGCGGAGGAGGACCGGTGAGCACGACCACCACGCCCGTCCTGTCGGTGCGGGGCGTGTCCCGCAACTACGGCGCCGTCCGTGCGCTCGTCGACGTGGACCTGGACATCCACGCGCACGAGGTCGTCGCGATCGTCGGCGACATCGGCGCCGGCAAGTCGACGCTGGCCCGGGTGATGTCCGGCGCCCTGGCGCCCGACAGCGGGCACATCGAGGTCGACGGCGCGCCCGTCACCATGCCGTCCACCCGCGCGGCGCGGGACCTCGGGATCGCGGCGGTGTTCCAGGACCTGGCGCTGTGCGAGAACCTCGACGTGGTGCAGAACCTGTTCCTCGGGCAGGAGATCCGGCGCGCCGGCATGCTCGACGAGCGGCAGATGGAGCGCCGCGCGTGGGAGACGCTCGGCCAGCTCGCCGCTCGCGTGCCGTCGGTGCGGGCACCGGTGCGCGCGCTCTCCGGCGGGCAGCGGCAGGCCGTGGCCGTCGCGCGGACGCTCGTCGGGAACCCGCGGGTCGTGGTGCTCGACGAGCCGCTCGCCTCGCTCGGCATCTCGCAGACCGCCGAGGTGCTCAACATGGTGGAGCGGCTGCGGGAGAGCGGCCTCGGCGTCGTGATGATCAGCCACTCGATGGTCGACGTGCAGGCCGTCGCCGACCGGATCGTGGTGCTGCGCCTCGGCCGGATCAACGGCGACTTCGACGCGCAGCACGCGTCCTACGAGGACCTGATCGCGGCGATCACCGGCATCACGCCCACGGGGCGCCTGCCGCGGCCGACCCGGCCCGCCGCGCTCTGAGCCGGTCGGCTCAGCGGAAGACGATCGTGCGGTGCCCGTCCAGCAGCACCCGGTGCTCGGCGTGCCACCGCACCGCGCGGGCCAGCGCCCGGCGCTCGACGTCCTGACCCAGCGCGACCAGGTCGGCGACCCCGCGGCTGTGGTCGACGCGCTCGACGTCCTGCTCGATGATCGGGCCCTCGTCCAGGTCGCCCGTGACGTAGTGCGCGGTGGCGCCGATCAGCTTGACGCCGCGGTCGTGCGCCTGCGCGTACGGGCGGGCGCCCTTGAACGACGGCAGGAACGAGTGGTGGATGTTGATGATCCGCCCGGCCAGCGCGCGGCACAGGTCGTCCGACAGGATCTGCATGTACCGGGCGAGCACGACCAGCTCGACGTCCAGCTCCTCGACGAGCTCCAGCAGCCGCGCCTCGGCGGCCGCCTTGGTGTCGCGGGTGACGGGCACGTGGTGGAAGTCGATGTCGTAGAACGCGGCGAGGTCGGCCAGCGCGGTGTGGTTGGAGACCAGCCCGACGATGTCGATCGGCAGCCCCTCGGAGCGCTGCCGGAACGCGAGGTCGTTGACGCAGTGCGCGGCGGTCGAGCCCAGGACGAGCGTGCGCATCTTGCGCCCCGCGACGTCGAGCGACCAGTCCATCCGGAACCGCGGCGCCAGCGCGCCCAGCGCAGCCTCCAGCTCCGTCCGCGTCCGGTCCGCGGCCACCTCGACGCGCATGAAGAACAGGCCGGTGAGCGCGTCCCCGAACTGCTGCGACTCGGTGATGTTGCCGCCGTGCTCGGCGAGCAGCCCCGCGACGGCGGCCACGATGCCGGGCTGGTCGGGGCAGGACAGCGACAGCACCCACGACGTGGCGGACGAGGCGGGGCTGCCGGGGAGCGGCGTGGAGGTCGTCACGGGACGCGAGGGTACCCGCGTGCCGCGGGGCGCCGCGGGGCCGTCCGCGCCCCGGCGGGCGTCCAGCGGGTGGAATCGTGACGAACTCGGGACCTCCGGGTGGTCGGGCGCGCGCGACGGCTGAGACGATGGGGGCATGAGCGAGACCGAGGTGACCATCCGGCCCGTCGTCGACGCCGATGCCGGGGAGCTGCTGACGCTGCGCCGCGCCGCGTTCGTCACCGAGGCGCAGCAGTACGACGACCCGCACATCCCGCCGCTGACGCAGACGCTCAGCGAGCTGCGCACCGACCTCGCCGCCGACGGCGTCGTGACGCTCGGCGCCTGGGCCGGTCACCGGCTGGTCGGGTCGATCCGCGTGGTGCTGGAGGGCAAGAAGGCCACGCTGGGCCGGTTCGCCGTCGCGCCGGACCAGCAGGGCCACGGCGTCGGGACGCAGCTGCTGCTCGCGATCCTGCCGCACCTGCCGGAGGACGTGGAGGAGATCTGGGTGTTCACCGGCCGGGACTCGGTGCACAACCTCGCGCTCTACGAGAAGCACGGCTACACGCACGAGCACGACCAGACGGTCGGCGACCTCACCTACGCGTACCTGCGCCGGATCCTCGGCGACGCCTCGGAGGCGCCCGCGTCGGCCTGAGGCCCGCCCGGTCCGCGGACGCCCGCCCCGCACGCCGGGCGACGTTGCTAGGCTGACCCGGTCGCGACTGGCGCACAGGTGGGTCACCACCGGGGAGCGACGCAGCAGCACGTCGTCGGGTCGGACGCCTGGGCCCCGCGGTCACCCCACACCATCGGTGTGCGGTCGACAGACCGCGCCCGCCGACTGCCGAGGAGACGCATGAGCGCCGAGAACACGCCGCTGCTCGACCAGAACCTGTCGCAGGTCGACCCGGAGATCGCCGCCGTCCTGGACGGGGAGCTGGCCCGCCAGCAGGGCACGCTCGAGATGATCGCCAGCGAGAACTTCGTCCCGCGCGCCGTCCTGCAGGCGCAGGGCTCCGTGCTGACCAACAAGTACGCCGAGGGCTACCCGGGCCGCCGCTACTACGGCGGCTGCGAGCAGGTCGACATCGCCGAGGACCTGGCGATCACCCGCGCGAAGCAGCTGTTCGGCGCCGAGCACGCCAACGTCCAGCCGCACTCGGGCGCCACCGCCAACGCGGCCGTGCTGCACGCCCTCGCCAGCGCCGGCGACCGCATCCTGGGCCTCGAGCTCGCGCACGGCGGGCACCTGACGCACGGCATGAAGATCAACTTCTCCGGCAAGCTCTACGACGTCGGCGCGTACGGCGTGAACCCGGACACCTTCCTCATCGAGCCGGAGGCGATCCGCGAGGCCGCCCTCAAGCACCGCCCGCAGGTGATCATCGGCGGCTGGTCCGCCTACCCGCGGCACCTCGACTTCGCCGCGATGCGCGAGATCGCCGACGAGGTCGGCGCGAAGCTCTGGGTCGACATGGCGCACTTCGCCGGCCTCGTCGCCGCGGGCCTGCACCCGTCGCCCGTGCCGTACGCCGACGTCGTGTCGTCCACCGTGCACAAGACCATCGGCGGTCCCCGCTCGGGCTTCATCCTGAGCAAGGAGGAGTACGCCAAGAAGATCGACTCCGCCGTGTTCCCGGGCCAGCAGGGCGGCCCGCTCATGCACGTCATCGCCGCCAAGGCCGTGTCGTTCAAGATCGCGGGCGGCGAGGAGTTCAAGGACCGTCAGCAGCGCACCATCGACGGCGCGCGGATCATCGCGGACCGGCTCGTGTCCCCCGAGGTCGCGGCCGCGGGCGTGTCCGTCCTGACCGGCGGCACCGACGTGCACCTGGTGCTGGTGGACCTGCGGAACTCGTCCCTCGACGGGCAGCAGGCCGAGGACCTCCTGCACGACGTCGGCATCACCGTGAACCGCAACGCGGTGCCGTTCGACCCGCGCCCCCCGCGCGTCACCTCCGGCCTGCGGATCGGCACCCCGGCGCTCGCGACCCGCGGGTTCGGCGACGCCGAGTTCACCGAGGTCGCGGACATCATCGCCACGGCGCTGGTGGCCGGCGCGTCGGCCGACGTCGAGGCGCTGCGGGCGCGGGTGGCCAAGCTGGCCGACGCGTTCCCGCTGTACCCCGGCCTGCAGCAGTACTGAGCGGGGCCGCGACCATGACGGCGAAGACGCTCGACGGCAAGGCCACGGCCGCCGCGATCAAGGCCGAGCTCACGACGCGGGTGGCCGCGCTCGCGGAGCGCGGCATCCGGCCCGGACTCGGCACGCTGCTGGTGGGGGAGGACCCGGGATCGGTGTCCTACGTCGCCGGCAAGCACCGGGACTGCGCCGAGGTCGGCATCGCGTCCATCCGCGAGGACCTGCCGGCCGACGCCACGCAGGAGCAGATCGAGGCGGCGGTGCAGCGGCTGAACGAGGACCCGGCCTGCACCGGGTTCATCGTGCAGCTGCCGCTGCCCCGCGGGATCGACACCAACCGGGTGCTCGAGCTGGTCGACCCCGACAAGGACGCCGACGGCCTGCACCCGACCAACCTCGGCCGCCTGGTGCTGCGGGTCAACGAGGACGTCACGTCCCCGCTGCCCTGCACGCCGCGCGGCATCGTCGAGCTGCTCACCCGGCACGGCGTCGACCTGTCCGGGGCGGACGTCACGGTGATCGGGCGCGGCACCACGGTCGGGCGGTCCATCGGCCTGCTGCTGACCCGCCGCGCCGTCAACGCGACCGTCACGCTCACCCACACCGGCACGGTCGACCTCGCCGAGCACACCCGCAACGCCGACGTGATCGTCGCCGCGGCCGGGGTGCCGGGGATCCTCACCGCCGACCTGGTGAAGCCGGGCGCGGTCGTGGTCGACGTCGGCGTCTCGCGGGTGCAGGACCCGGAGACGGGGAAGTACCGGATCGCGGGCGACGTGGACGCGGGCGTGTCGGAGGTGGCGGCGTGGGTGTCCCCGAACCCCGGGGGAGTCGGCCCGATGACCCGCGCGATGCTGCTGGCCAACGTGGTGGAGTCCGCCGAGCGCCAGGCCTGATCCCGCGGCCGCCGGCGCCCCGGCGCGCCCGGCGCTCCGGCACCGAGGTCGTCACACGTGCACGAGGTCGTCCCGCAGGACTGACGACCTCGTGCGCGGGTGACGACCTCGTGCGCGAGCCCCGACCTCGTGCGCGGGTGACGACCTCGTGCGCGAGCCCTGACCTCGTGCGCGAGCCCCGACCTCGTGCGCGAGCCCTGACCTCGGGCGCAGGTGACGGCCTCGCGCGCTCGTGCGGGCGGCGCTGCGCGCGGTCAGGCGGTCGTGGCGAGGACGGCGTGCGCCGTGGTCGCGTCGACGACGTCGGCGAGCGGCGCGTAGAGCCGGATCGCGTCGAGGGCGCGGGCGTGCGCCTCGTCGTCGGAGCCCGCGCAGCCCTCGGCGACCACCCGCACGGCGACCCCCGCGTCGGCCGCGGCGAGCGCCGTCGACAGGACGCAGCAGTCGGTGGAGACCCCCGTCAGGAGCATGGTGTCGCCAGGGCCCAGGTGCGCGGCGAGCCCGGGCCCCCACTTGCCGAACGTGGTGGCGGTGACGACCGGCACCGCCGCCGCGAGGTCCGCGAGCTCCGGGACCAGCGCGTACGCCGGGGCGTCCGGCGGCTGCAGGGCGAACGGCCAGTCGGCGTAGTACGGCACCCACGCGCCCTGCGGGTGCTCGGGCGCGACGAACCGGGTCAGCACCGTGCGCCCGGGGCCGGCGGCGTCGGCGAGGGCCCGCACGACGGGCAGCGCCTCCGCGAACCGCGGCGCGGCCCACGGGCTGCGCGGGTCGGCGAACACGGGCTGCATGTCGACGGCGACGAGGACCGCGCGGCCGGGGACCGTTCCCGCCAGGTCCGTGCCGGGGGCCGTCACCGGTCCGCCCCCGCCGCGACGGGCGGGACGTCGAGGTCCTCGGACGGGGGCAGCGCCTCCTGCCGCCGGACCGCCCCGCGGCGCAGCAGCAGGGTGCCGAGGAGGCCCACGGCAAGCGCCACCAGCACCCCGAGGTTGGCGTACGCCCACGCACCCTCGGTGCCGCCCAGCCCGACGGGTCCCAGCAGGTAGCCCTGCCAGGTGAGCCACGCCGCGGAGGCGTTCGTGACGAGCCCCCAGCCGAGGAACGTGCCGAGCGCGAGCAGGGTCAGCGGCACGGCGGGCGCGCGCCCGTAGCGGCCGGCGGGGCGGAACAGGTCCCGGTCGTCGTAGTCGCGGCGACGCAGCAGGACGTCGGCCAGCATGATCCCCGCCCAGGCGGCGATCGGGACGCCCAGGGTGATGAGGAAGCCCTGGAACACCCCGAAGAAGGTGTCCGAGCCGAACACGATGTAGACGGTGCCGAGCACCATGATCACGCCGTCGATCCCGGCGGCGACCGGGCGGGTGACGGGCAGCCCGGTGGACACGAGCGCGAGGCCGGAGGAGTAGATGTCCAGCACCGCGCCGCCGACCAGGCCGAGGACCGCGACCACCGCGAACGGGATGAGGTACCAGGTGGGCAGGACGGTGGTGAGCGCGCCGATCGGGTCGGCGCTGATGGCGCCGCGCAGCTCCGGGTCCGAACCGGCGAGCAGGAGGCCGAACACGAGCAGGACCACCGGCGCGAGCGAGGCGCCGAACGTGGTCCAGGCGACGACCCCGGCACCCGACGTGTGCCGCGGCAGGTAGCGCGAGTAGTCGGCCGCCATGTTGACCCAGCCGAGCCCGAAGCCGGTCATCATGAACACGAGCGCGCCGATGAACGCCTGCGCGGTCCCGGACGGCAGGGCGCTCACGGCGTCCAGGTCGATCTGGTCGACCACCAGCAGGACGTAGCCGACGGTGAGCACCGCCGTGACGACCGTGATCACGGTCTGCATCCGCATGATGAGGTCGAACCCGAAGACGCCGCCGGCGATGATCAGCCCCGCGACGACGACGAGGGCGACCACCTGGACGGCGGACCCGCCGCCCCAGCCGAGCGCCTCGACCACGGTCGCGGTCGCCAGGGTGGCGAGCGCCGTGAGGATCGTCTCCCAGCCGACCGTCAGCAGCCAGGACAGCACCGCGGCGACCCGGTTGCCCTGCACGCCGAGCGCCGCCCGGGACAGCACCATCGTCGGGGCGGACCCGCGCTTGCCGGCCAGCGCCACGACGCCGCAGAGCAGGAACGAGAACACGATGCCCACGACGCTCGCGGTCACCGCCTGCGGGAACGACACCCCGAAGTCGAGCACCCACGCGCCGTAGGACAGGCCCAGGACCGACACGTTGGCGGCGAACCACGGCCAGAACAGCTGGCGCGGCGTGCCCTTGCGGTCGCGGTCGGCGATGACGTCGACGCCCGCGGACTCGACGGCCAGGGCGCGGCCGGGCGGGACGGCGCCGGCGGCGCCGTCGGGCTGGGCGGCGGGCCCGGCGCTCGCCGGGGTCGGGACGGACATGGGGCCTCCTCGGGCCGGGTGGTTCGGCTGGACCCCATCCCACCACCGACGACGCCGCCGGTCACCCCCACGGCCCGGGCCTGGGGACGACCAGCGGCGCGCCGGGCGTCAGCGCGTCGAGCGGCGCCGGAACAGCCACGCCGCCGTGAGCCGGGCGACGACGAGCAGCCCGGCGCACCAGGCGAGCGCCACCAGGGGCTGCCCGCCCGGTGCGCCGGTGAGCCACGCCCGGACGGTGTCGGTCACCGGGGTGACGGGCTGGTAGGTGGCGACGACCTCGAGCACCCGCGGCATGGACTCGGGCGGGACGAACGCGCTCGACACGTAAGGCAGGAACATGATCGCGAACGTGAACCCGTTGGCCGCCTCCGGGCCCGACGCCACCATCCCGATGCACACGGCCGTCCAGGTGAGCGCGAGCACGTACAGCACGACCAGCCCGGCGACCGCCAGCCACTCGGCGAGGCCGGCGGTCGGCCGGAACCCGGCGGCGTAGGCGACGCCGACGACGAGCGCGGTGGACACGCCGTTGCGCACCACCGACTCGACCACGTGGCCCGTCAACGCCGCGACCGGGCGGACGGGCAGCGTGCGGAACCGGTTCATCAGCCCGCCGGTCATGTCCGAGGCGACGGACACCGCGGTGGTGGCCGCCCCGTAGCCGGCGCACAGCAGGACGATCCCGGGCACCACGTAGTCGACGTACGCCGCCTGCCCGGTCTGGATGGCGCCGCCGAAGACGTAGACGAACAGCAGCATGAGGATCACCGGCAGGGCGATGCCCATGATCAGGGTGTCGGGCGTGCGCAGCGAGCGGCGCAGGCTGCGCCCGATCATCGCGGTGGTGTCCTGGAGCGCCCAGCCGCCGGGCGGGGCCGGGGCGGTCGTGCGGGCGGGTGCGAGCGTGGTGGTGGTCATGACGCCTCCCGGGTGGTGACGGCCGTCGGCGGCTCCGGTGCGGGGTCCGTGGGCCGGCCGGTCAGGGTGAGGAACACGTCGTCGAGGGTCGGCACCGCGACCCGCCAGCTCGCGACGGGCACCCGGCGGAGCTCGACGTCGGCGAGGATGCGGCGCACGTCCGGCACGGAGGCGTCGGTGGCGATGCGCTCGGTGCCCCCGTCCGCCAGCTGCAGCTCGACGTGCGCGGCACCGACCTGGCGCTTGAGGTCGGCCGCCGTGCCCTCGGCGATGACCCGGCCGCGGTCGAGCACGGCCACGCGGTCGGCGAGCGCGTCGGCCTCGTCCAGGTACTGGGTCGTGAGCAGGACGGTCGCGCCGCCCGCGACCACGTCGCGGATGACTGCCCAGAGGTCGGACCGGCTGCGGGGGTCGAGCCCGGTGGTCGGCTCGTCCAGGAAGATCACCCGGGGCTGCGTCAGCAGGCTGACCGCGAGGTCGAGCCGTCGCCGCATGCCGCCCGAGTACGTGCGGACGAGGCGGTCGGCGGCGTCGCCCAGCTCGAACAGGTCCAGCAGGTCCTCGCCGCGCCGCCGGCCCTCGAGCCGGGGCAGGTGCGCGAGCCGCGCCATCAGGCGCAGGTTCTCCCGGCCGGTGAGCAGCTCGTCCACCGCCGTGTACTGGCCGGTGAGGCTGATCGCCTCCCGCACCCGGTCGCCCTCGCGGACCACGTCGTGGCCGGCGACGGTCGCCGTCCCGCCGTCGGGTCGCAGCAGGGTGCTGAGGATCTCGACCGTGGTGGTCTTGCCCGCGCCGTTCGGCCCGAGCAGGCCGAGCACCTGGCCGCGCGGCACCGCGAGGTCGACGGCCGTCAGCACGGTCGTCGGACCGAACGCCTTGCGCAGCGCCCGGGTCTCGATCATGAGCGTCTCCATCGCCCGCTCCTTTCTGTCTACGTCGTACACGGATCGTCCGTTGTGTATGTTGTACACAGTTGTCACCCGGACGGTCAAGGAGTGCGATGCAGCCCGACGACGAGCAGGCGCGGCGCCAGGCCGAGGCGCTCCGCAAGGACCGGGAGAAGGCGGCCCGGGCCGCGGACAAGGAGGCGGCGCGCGCCGAGCGCGACCGGGACAAGGCGCGCCGCGACGCCGAGAAGGCGCAGCGGGACCGCGACCGGGCGCTGCGCGCCGCGGAGAAGGAGAGCGAGCGGCTGCGCGCCGAGCAGGAGCGCGCCGTCCGGGAGGTCGAGCGCGAGGCGGACCGCGCCGAGCGCGAGGCGCAGAAGGCGGCGCTCGACGCGGACCTCGCTGCGCAGCGGGCCGCGCGTCAGGTCGAGCGCGCACGCCTGCGGGCGCTCGCTGCCGAGGAGCCGCAGCCGGAGATCGACGAGGACCCGGCCCCGCTGCCGCCCGGTCTGGCGCTGCTGTGGCGGCCCGCGCCGGCCGGCCGGCGCGGGCCCCGGCCCGGGCTCACGCCGACCGGGATCGCGGACGCGGCGATCGCCCTGGCCGACGCCGACGGGCTCGCGGCCGTGTCGATGGCACGGGTCGCCGAGCGGGTGGGCGTGACGACGATGGCGCTCTACCGGTACGTGTCGAGCAAGGACGACCTGCTGGCTCTGATGATGGAGACGGCCCTGGCCGAGGCCGTCGCGGCGGCGGACGCCGAGCGCGCGGACGAGGAGCCCCGGCCCGACGACGGCGTGCCCGGCTGGCGCCGCGAGCTGGAGCGCTGGTGCCACGACCAGCTCGGGCTGGCGCGGGCGCACCCGTGGACGGTCGAGGCGCCCGTCGCCGCCTCGCTGCCCGGGCCGGCGCGGGTGGCGTTCATCGACCGGGGGCTGCGCGCCCTGAGCGGCACGCCGCTCACCTGGGCCGAGAAGACCGCGGTGGTCGGGCGGCTGTCGCTGCACCTGCTGAGCGAGGGGCAGGTCGTCGCCGCCGAGGTGCGGGCGGCCCGGGCGGCGGAGGGCGACGCGGTCCCGCACCCGGCGCTGATGGACTACGCGTCGGTGCTGCGCGCGGTGACGGACCCCGAGCGGCACCCGGTGCTGGCCGAGGCCGTGGCGGCGGGGGCGTTCGACCCGGAGCCGCCGGACGGGGAGCCGGACGCCGGTGCGGAGGAGCACGACTGGGGGCTGCGGCTGATGCTCGACGGCGTCGCGGCGCTGGTCGAGCGCGCGTCGCAGCGGGCGTCGCAGCGGGCGTCGCAGCGGGAGCCGGGCGCCGGCTGAGGGTGCGTGGCGGGTCGTGTCGGTGGCGTGCGGTTGGATGGTCCGCGTGCTGACGGTAGCGACTGCGAACGTGAACGGGATCCGTGCCGCCTTCAAGCGGGGGATGGGGGACTGGATCGAGGCCCGCCGGCCGGACGTCCTGCTGCTGCAGGAGGTGCGGGCGTCCGACGAGATCCTCGCCGACCACCTGGCGGCCGAGGGCTGGCACCTCGCCCACGAGGCCAGCGAGACCAAGGGCCGGGCCGGCGTCGCGATCGCCTCGCGGCTGCCGATGCGCGCGGTCCGGATCGGCATCGGCACGGGCGTGCCGACGGACAGCGGGCGCTGGGTGGAGGCCGACCTCGAGCTCCCCGCCGCCGAGGGTGCCGCGCCGCGCGTGCTGACCGTCGTGTCGGCGTACGTGCACTCGGGCCAGGCGGGCACCCCGAAGATGGACGAGAAGTTCGCGTTCCTCGACGTGATGACCAAGCGGCTGGCCGAGCTCGCCGGCGGCGAGCACGACGCGGTCGTCGCGGGCGACCTCAACATCGCCCACCGCGAGGTCGACATCAAGAACTGGAAGGGCAACCGCACGGCCGCCGGCTTCCTGCCGGAGGAGCGGGCCTACCTGGACACCTGGTTCGACGAGCAGGGCTGGCGCGACCTCGGCCGCGAGCACGGCGGCGACGGCCCCGGCCCGTACACCTGGTGGTCCTGGCGCGGGCAGGCGTTCGACAACGACTCCGGGTGGCGGATCGACTACCAGCTCGCGACGCCGGGGCTCGCCGACCGGGTGCGCTCGGTCGACATCGACCGGGCTGCGACGTACGACGCCCGGTTCAGCGACCACGCCCCGGTGGTCGTCACCTACGACGTCTGACGCGACGGCCCCGGCGCGGGCGCCGACGTGACGAGGACGCCGGCGTCCCGCTCTACGCGGGCGCCGGCGCGCCCGGCAGCTCCCGCATCCCCAGCAGCGGGGACAGCAGCACGGGCAGGGCGGCGAGGACCGAGCCGGCGGCGGCCACCCACAGCGTCGGCAGCACGCCCCAGGTGTGCCCGATCCAGCCGCCGAGCAGCCCGCCGATCGGCGTGGTGCCCCACACGATGAACCGCACCGACGCGTTCATCCGCCCGAGCAGCGGCGGCGGGCAGACCCGCTGCCGGAAGCTGACCTGGGCGACGTTGTAGACCACGACGGCGCCGTAGAACAGCACGCCGCCCGCGATCAGCGTCGCCTGCGGCGGGAACGGCAGCACCACGGCGAGCGGCGTCAGCGCGGCACCCGGGGCGAACGCCAGCGCGGCGAGCGGGATGACCCGGCCCTCGCCGACCCAGCGGACCAGCCGGTCGGAGCTGACGGCCCCGAGCAGGCCGCCGACGGCGGACGCCGAGAGGACCGTGCCGTAGGCGGCCGCGTCCAGGCCGAGCTCGCGCAGGGCGTAGATCACCGTCACGGCGCCGGCGGCCGCGGTGAACAGGTTGCCGATCGCGGTGCAGGCGACGATCCGGCGCAGCAGCGGCTGGCGCAGCACGAACTGCAGGCCCTCGGCGATCTCCACCTTGAGCGAGCGGCGGCCGGCGACGGGCGGCAGCTCCTCGACCTTCCGGATCCGGGACAGCGCGAGCGCCGACACCAGGTACGTCCCGGCGTTCACCGCGAGCAGCAGGGGCGCGGCGACCACGCGGAGCAGCGCTCCGCCGAGCGCCGGTCCGGCCACGCCCGCGACGGACTGCGTGGCCTGCAGCTTCGCGTTGCCCTCGCCGATGTGCTCGAGCCCGACCAGCCCCGGCACGTACGACTGGTGCGCGACGTCGAAGAACACCGTGGCGACGCTCATGACGAGCGCGCCCGCGTAGAGCACCGCCATCGACGCGTGGCCGGTGAGGGCCAGCGCGACCACGACGGCGAGCGTCGCGGCGCGCACCAGGTCGGCGGTGATCAGCACCCGGCGCTTGCGCATCCGGTCCACCCAGGCACCGGTCGGCAGGCCGATGATCAGGAACGCGGCGGTCTCGGCGGCGGTGAGCAGGCCCATCTGCCACTCGGTCGCGCCGAGGTCCCGCACCGCGAGCACCGGCAGCGCGATCCCCGTCAGCTGGAAGCCGAGCTGGGAGAGGGCGTCACCGGTCCACAGCCGGCGGAAGTCCGGGTGCCGGGCGAGCGACCGGCGACGGGCGGGTGCCGCGTCGAGCGGGGGCACGCCGGGGGCGGGTGAGGTCATGCCGTCAGGATGGCGTCACTGATTGGGAGATGTCAATCAGTGAGTAGGATCGTCGCCATGACCTCCGCCGATCCCGCGGCCGCCGCACCCGACGCGGCCGAGCTCGACGCCGACGCCCGCGCCCTGGCCTCCTCGGTCCGGCTCCGGATCCTGCGGCTGTGCCTCGACGAGGCGCTGACCAACCGGGAGATCGCCGACCGGCTGGGCCGGAACCCGGCGACGGTGCTGCACCACGTCCGGACGCTGGTCGACCGCGGGTTCCTCGCGGCCGAGCCGGTGCGCCGCGGCGCCCGCGGCTCCCGCGAGGTGCCCTACCGGGCGACGAAGAAGTCGTGGCGCGCGCCCGACTTCCCCGGGAAGTGGCAGCTGATGCTGTCGACGTTCGTCGAGGAGGTAACCGAGGCCGATCCCGACTCCGTCCGGATGACCCGGCTCGGCGTGCGGCTCAGCGCGGCCGAGCACGAGGAGCTCATGACGCGCGTGGACGCGTTCTTCGCGGAGCTGGCCGACCGGCGTCCCACCCCGGACGGGACGCCGTACTCGGTCCTGTTCGCGCTGCACGAGGACGCGGGCCGCCTCCCGCGGCGACCTGCCTGATCAGTACCGGATCGCGTCGATCACCTTGACCCGGACCGCCCAGAGCGCCGGCAGCAGACCCGCCACGGCGCCGACGCCCGCGGCGCACGCGAGGCCGGTCAGCGCGGCGGACACGGGGAACGGCGGCGCGTCCTGCAGCCCGGTGCCGAGCAGGCGCTCGACGGGCAGGTTGTCCAGGGCGACGACGGCCAGCACCACGCCGACCACGCCGGCCACGAGGGTCGCCACCACCGACTCCAGCAGCACCCCGAAGAACACGCGCCCGGACGTCGCGCCGAACGAGCGCCGGATGCCGATCTCCCGGATCCGCTGCCGCACCGTGACCAGCGCGATGTTGAGCAGCCCGAGGCCGCCCAGCAGCAGCGCGAAGCCGCTGACCGCGATGATCACCCAGCGCGACGCGGAGTCGAGCACGTCGGAGTCGCCCATCGGCTCGGACACGTCGACCTGCCAGCCGGGCAGCGCCGCCTGCAGGTCCTGGGTCACACGCTCCTTCAACGCGGGCACGTCACCGGGCGGCACCCAGAGCTCGAGCACCGGCACGGACGCGCCCATGCCCCAGGGGTCGGCGGCCAGGCCCCACCGGTCCGCCTGGTCCAGGAGCACCGTGTACGTCGGTCCCTCCTCCGGGTACTGGTCTCGCACCACGCCGACCACCTCGGCGCGCACGGCCTGCTGGCCCTGGATCACCACCGTCGGGTGGGTGGACAGGTCCTCGACCCCGAGCTCCGCGAGGAACGCGTCGTTGACCACGAGCGTCGGCGCGAGCCGCTCGACGTCGGAGTCCGCGAACCAGCGCCCCTCGTGCGGCACGATGCGGTGGATGACGCCGTAGTCGGGGTCCACGACCTGCCCGTTCAGCAGCCGCGTGCCGCCCGGCAGGTCCACCGCCATCTGGCCGCCGGTGACCCGCGAGGCGTACGCGACGGAGTACCGCTCCACCACGTCGTCCAGGGCGGCGGTCCCGCGGACCGCGTCGCCCGTGCCCGTCATCGGGTAGGCGTACACCGTCAGCGTGGTGTCGCGCCCGACCCAGCGCTCGGACTGCTCCCGCGTCGCCTGCCCGAGCATCTCGACCGCGGCGGTGACGCCGGTGATCGCGGTGACGGCCGCCGCGACGCCGATCAGCGACAGCAGCACCCGCAGCTTGTGCACCCGCAGCTCGTCCCACGCCTCGACGAGCGCGCCCGCGAGGCCGGTCACGAGGCGTCCCCGGCGGTGATCGTGCGCGGCGCCGGGACGCCGTCGGTGCTGGCGCCCAGCACCGGCACGTCGCCGACCCACTCGGCGAGCGACCCGGGCCGGTCGGGGGAGACCAGGGTGACGGGGACCAGCACGCCGTCCGCGAGCCGGTAGTGCCGGCCGGACCGGGCGGCGACCGCGAGGTCGTGCGTGATGGTGACGAGCGCCGCGCCGGACTCCCGGGCGATCTCGTCCAGCAGCGTCATGACCGCGGTGCCCGTGTCGACGTCGAGGGCGCCGGTGGGCTCGTCGGCGAGGATGACCCGCGGGCGGCGGACCAGCGCCCGGGCGATCGCGACGCGCTGCTGCTCGCCGCCCGACAGGCGGTCCGGCATGTCCTCGAGGCGGTCCCCGAGGCCCACGCGCTCGAGCATCTCGGCGGCGAGCCGGTTCCGGGACCAGAACTGCCGGCCGCGCGCGTACAGCAGGGGCGCGGCGACGTTCTCCAGGACCGTGCGCCCGGTGAGCAGGTTGAACTGCTGGAAGACGAAGCCGAACGACTCCCCGCGCAGCCGTGCCCGGCGCCGGCCCGGGAGCCGCCGGGTGGAGACGCCGTCGAGCAGGTACTCGCCGTCGGTCGGTGCGTCCAGCAGCCCGAGGATGTTCAGCAGCGTCGACTTGCCGGTGCCCGAGCGGCCGACCACGGCGACGTGCTCGCCCGCGTCCACGCGCAGCGTCACGCCGGTGAGGATGTGCAGCACCCGGTCGTCGGCGAGCCGGACGGAGCGGGTGACGTCGGTGAGCTCGAGCATGCTCACCCGCCGCAGACGGTCGGGTCGGCGGTGGCGGGGTCGGTGCAGTCCACCTCGTGCAGGTCGGACACCGGCGCGTACTCGAGCACGGTGTCGCCCTCGGCGAGCCCGGAGGTGACCTGGACCTGCTGGCCGTCCGTGAGGCCCAGGCCGATGGCGCGCTGCTCGGTGCTGCCGTCGGCGGCGACCACCCAGACGTTGCCGTTCTGCACGGACCCCTGCACGGCGGTGACCGGGACCAGCAGCGCGCCGTCGGCGGTGCCGTTCACGATCTCGATGTCGGCGCCGAGCCCGGCGAACGCCGTGACCTCCGCGGGCACCGCGCAGGCGACGGTGCCGGACGTCGGGGCGGCGGCGTCGGGCTGTGCCGCACCGGCGGGGTCCTCGGGGGCCGTGGCCTGCGCCGCCGCGCCGATCCGGAGCCCGGTGCAGACGAACGGGGCCGGCCCGCCCTTGAGCGTCACCGTCGCCTCGCCCGGGGCGTCGATCAGCCGGTACTGCTGGTCCGGCGTCAGCGTGCCCTGCACGGAGAGCGTGCCGGGTGCGACGGTGCCGACCGTGTCGCCGACCGCGACGACCTGGTCCTTCAGGACGCTCAGGTGCAGCACGCCCGCGGTGCCGGCGCGCACGGTCTCCCGCGCGACCTTCGGCTTGTTCTCCGTGACCGTCTGCATGCCGGTCTCGGGGTCCGTGGTCACCGTGGGCTCGACGGGCGTCTCGGACCGCAGCTCGAGCACCGGGGTGTCGGCGGCGACCGCCTGCCCCTCCGTGGCGAGGAGCCGGTGGACGGTGCCCGCCATCGTCGCGCGGACCGGCGCCGCCGGGTCGCTCACCACCGACGCGGTGACCGTCACGGTGTTGGTCACGGTGCCCGTCGCGACCGTCACCTGCGGCTCGGCGACCTCGACGGAGGGCTGCAGCGGGTCCTCGGCCTGCGCAGCCTGGTCCGCGCCGGTGAAGGCGATCTTGGCCAGGGCGACGGCGATGACCGCCCACAGGACGATGCGGATCGCGGGGAAGACGATCCGGCGCGTGACGCCCACGGCGCCTCCTCGGGTGCACGCGCGCGGCCGGTCCGCCGCGCGCTATCTCGCGCCGAACGCTACCGCGCGAACCGGACTACCGGGGCTGGTTCTGCGGACGGGTTCTGCGGCACCGTCCGGCCACCGAGACTGCGGCGGCTGCGGGGTTCGCCGGAGCGGAACCCCGCAGCTGCTGCAGTCTCGGCGCGGCTGAGGCTCGCGTGGGGGGTGGGGGTTCAGGCGGCGGGGGCGCTGGCGGTCGCGACCAGGAACGCGGGGGCGTGCAGGTCCTGGTCCGCGAACGCGGCGGCGACCGCGGTCGCGACCGCGTCCACCGCGTCCGCGCGGACGAGGGCGATCGCGGAGCCGCCGAACCCGCCGCCGGTCATCCGGGCGCCGAGGGCACCGGCCGCGCGGGCGGCCTCCACGGCCACGTCGAGCTCGCGGCAGGACACCTCGTAGTCGTCGCGCAGCGAGGCGTGCGACGCGTCCATCGCCGGGCCGACCTCCTCGACGCGGTCCTCGTCCAGCAGGGCGACGAACTCCTCGACGCGGGCGATCTCGGTGACCACGTGCCGCACGCGGCGGACCAGGACCTCGACCTCGTCGCGGCCCTCGCCCACCGGGCCGGTGCCGTGGGCGAGCGCGGCCAGCGCGTCGCCGAGGCCGTGCGGGTCGATCTCGCGCAGCGTCGCGATGCCGAGCCGGGACGCCGCCTCGTCGCAGGAGGCGCGCCGGGCCGCGTACTGGCCGTCGTTCAGCGCGTGCTCCGCCTTGGTGTCGATGACCAGCAGCGCCAGGCCGTGCGCGGTGAGGTCGAAGGGGACGTGCCGCACGGACCCGTCCAGGCAGTCGAGCAGGAGGGCGTGCCCGGCGCGGCCGCGCAGGGAGACCGACTGGTCCATGCCGCCGGTGCTGGCGCCGGCGATCTCGTTCTCCGCGCGGATGCAGGCCGCCGCGAGCGTGGCGCGCCCGGCGTCGTCGGGCTGCTCGGCGGTGCCCGCCAGGCCGAGGTCGAACAGCGCGTCCACCGCGACGGCCGCCGCGCACTCGAGCGCCGCGGAGGACGACAGCCCGGCGCCGTAGGGCACGCAGGAGTCGACCGCGATGTCGAAGCCGCCGACCTCGTGCCCGGCCTCGGCCAGCGCCCACGCGACGCCGACCACGTAGGCCGGCCAGCCCGCCACGGTGCCGGGGGCGACCTCGGACAGCACGACCTCCCGGGTGCCGGTGGTCTCCTGCGCGGACACCAGCCGGACGACGCCCGTGCCCGTGCGGCGCACGGCGACGTAGGTGCGGTGCGGCAGGTCGAACGGCAGGCAGAGCCCGCCGTTGTAGTCGGTGTGCTCGCCGATCAGGTTGACGCGGCCCGGCGCGGACCAGGTGCCGTCGGGCTCGGCGCCGAACCGCTCGGTGAACAGGGCGCGGACGCGGGCGTCCCCGTCGGCGGGCTCCCAGGCGCCCACCCACACGGGTGCGGTCGTCGGCTCGTGCTGCTGCTCCATGGGGGTCAACGCTCCTCGGGGTGGTCGCACGCCGCGTGGTGGGACGCGGGGGAGTCGGGGGTCAGCACGGTGCAGCCGGCGTCGGCCAGCACCGTGCGGGCGGGCCCGGGCAGGGCGGCGTCGCTGACCACGACGTCGACCTCCTCGAGCGAGGCGATCCGGGCCAGTCCGGCGACGCCCCACTTGGTGTGGTCGGCGAGCACCGTGACGCGGCCGCTGCAGGCGAGCAGCGCGCGGTCGGTCGCGGCCTCGGCCAGGTTCGGCGTCATCAGCCCCGACGCGTCCAGGCCGTGCACGCCGAGGAACAGCCGGTCCACGCGCAGGGTCGCGAGCGCGGTGTCCGCCACCGGGCCGACCAGGGCGTCGGACGGCGTGCGGGTGCCCCCGGTGAGGATGACGTCGAGCGCGCCGGCGCCGGGCGAGCCGGCCACGGCCCGGTGCAGCGTCTGGGCCACGGGCAGCGAGTTGGTCACGACGGTGAGCGGGCGCAGCGCCGGGTCGGCGGCGATCCGCTGCGCGAGCAGGTGGATGGTGGTGCCGGCGGACAGGGCGATCGACTGGCCGGGCTCGACGGTGCCTGCCGCGAGGGTCGCGATGGCGGCCTTCTCCGCGGTGGCCCAGGTGCTCTTCTCCTCGAAGCCCGGCTCGTCGGTCGGCCGGCCGGACCCGTCGGGGGCGACGGCGCCGCCGTGCACCCGGCGCACCAGCCCGGCGCGGTCGAGCTCGGTGATGTCCCGGCGGACGGTCATCTCGGAGACGTCGAGCTGCTCCACCAGGTCGGCGACGCGCACGGCTCCGTGGGCGCGCACGCCGGCCAGGATGCGGTCCTGCCGTTGACTCGCGAGCACGGGCGACAGTATCCACCACGACCGCACACGAACCAACATCGGCGCGGGCGCGCCACGCCCTCAGCCGTGCAGCAGCTCCGCGATCGGCGGGTCGCCCGGAAGCGCGGGCTCGGACGTGGGGCGGGTCCAGTAGGTCCACCACCCCCAGCCTGATCCGACCGGCTGCCAGCCCTCGCCCTGCGGCGGCCGGCCGAAGGTGCGGGTGTGCTCCCACTGCCGGTCCTCCCGGACCACCGTGTGGAACAGCGCGCCGTACCCGACGCTGCGCCAGCCGTACCGGCCCGCCCGCGCGAGGACGGCCATCTCGTTGAACGCGGTCAGCGGACGGAGCTCCCGGGTCTCGGGCGCCGGGTCCGGGTGCCCGCCGGCCCGGCCGTACCGCTGCTGCGCGGCCTGCCGGGTCATCCCGAGGATCGCGCCGACCTGCTCCCAGGTGCACCCGGCGCCGCGCGCGGACGTCACCGCCGCGGCCAGCAGGACGTCCGTCTCGGCGCGCGCTGCCCTGGACAGGGCGACCAGCTCCAGGTACGCCGTGGCGTCGTGGGTCAGGCGCTCGGCCAGGGTGGGGTCGGTGGCCTCGATGGCGCGCGCCACGTGGTCGCGCAGGGTCGTGCTGCCCGGTGCTGCGCCGTGCTCGTCGCTGGACATGCGTCAATCCTGGCTTGACATGGCGTCGTCGTCAAGCCGGCGTTGACGCGCGGGTCAGCGACCGACCGGGGTCAGCCCCAGCGACATCCCGGCGAGCCCGCGCGACCGCGACGTCAGGGTCGTCGCGACCTCGCGCAGCGCCACCGCGGCGGGGGAGCCGGGGTCGGTGAGGACGACCGGCGTCCCGCTGTCCCCGGCCTCGCGCAGCCGGATGTCGAGCGGCACCTGGCCCAGCACCGGGACGGTGCTCCCGGTCGACCGGGACAGCCCCTCGGCGACGCGCGCGCCGCCGCCCGAGCCGAACAGCTCCAGCCGGGAGCCGTCCGGCTGCTCGAGCCACGCCATGTTCTCCACGACGCCGACCACGCCCTGCCGGGTCTGGGTGGCGATCGAGCCGGCGCGCTCCGCCACCTCGGCGGCGGCGAGCTGCGGGGTCGTGACGACGACCAGCTCGGAGCCCGGCAGCAGCTGCGCCACGGAGATGGCGATGTCGCCGGTCCCGGGCGGCAGGTCCAGCAGCAGCACGTCCAGGTCGCCCCAGAACACGTCCGCGAGGAACTGCTGCAGCGCGCGGTGCAGCATCGGCCCGCGCCACACCACCGGCTGACCCGGCGGCACGAACATCCCGATCGAGATGACCTTCACCTCGTGGGCGATGGGCGGCAGCAGCATCTCGTCGACCCGGGTCGGCGGCTGCGTCACCCCCAGCATCCGCGGGATCGAGAAGCCGTAGATGTCGGCGTCCAGCACCCCGACCCGCAGGCCCTGCTGCGCCATCGCGACCGCGAGGTTGGCGGTCACGGACGACTTGCCGACGCCGCCCTTGCCCGACGCGACCGCGAACACCTTGGTCAGGGACCCGGGCTTGCTGAACGGGATGACCGGCTCGGCGCCCCCGCGGAGCCGCTCGGTCAGCGCCGCACGCTGCTCGGGGCTCATCACGCCGAGCGCCATCTGGACCGCGGCGACGCCCTCGACGGCCTGCACCGCGGCGGTGACGTCCCGGGTGATGGTGTCGCGCAGCGGGCAGCCCTCGGTGGTGAGGTCGATGCCGACGGTGACGCGGGCGCCGTCGGGGGACGCGGTGTCCACGTCGACGGACCGCACCATGCCGAGGTCCGTGATGGGTCGGCGGATCTCGGGGTCGATCACCCGGGTCAGCGCCTCCCGCACGGCGGCGGCGACGGCCTCGGGGTCACGGGTGTCCAGCGGCATACCGCTCATCGTAGGTCCGCCCGGAGGCGCACCCGCGGGACCGGCCGGCGGGACCGGCCGGGACAGCCGGTCAGGCGGGGGCGCCCCGGCCGCGGTCGTCGGCGGCCGCGCGCTGGTCCCGGTCCCGGGCCCGGTCGGCCCGGCCGCGCTCGACCCGGTCCCGCTCGGCCCGGTCGCGGGAGCCGTCGGCGGCGTCGTCCTCGGCCTGCTCGCGGTCCTCGACCAGCTCCTCCAGCAGGTTCCGGATCTCCGACCGGACGAAGTCGCGGGTGGCGACCTCGGACAGGGCGATGCGCAGCGCCGCCATCTCCCGGGCCAGGAACTCGGTGTCGGCGAGGTTCCGCTCGGCGCGCTGCCGGTCCTGCTCCGCCTGCACCCGGTCGCGGTCGCTCTGCCGGTTCTGCGCGAGCAGGATCAGCGGCGCGGCGTACGACGCCTGCAGCGACAGCATCAGCGTCAGGGCGGTGAAGCCGTTGGCGGCCTTGTCGAACCGCAGCGCGTCCGGTCCCCAGGAGTTCCACGTCAGCCAGGCCAGGCAGAACAGGCTCAGCCACAGCAGGAACTTGGGCGTGCCCATGAACCGGGCGATGCCCTCCGAGACCTTGCCGAACGCGTCCTCCTCGAGCTTCGGGAGGATGCTGCGACGCGCGGTCTTCGGGGTGTCGAGCCGCTCAGCCACGGCGGCCTCCCCGCGGTGCGGGCGCGGCCGGCTCGGGCTGCACCTCCTCGTCCGTCTCGCGCCAGTCCTCCGGCAGCAGGTGGTCGAGGACGTCGTCGACGCTGACCGCGCCGAGCAGGCGGCGCTCGTCGTCGACGACCGGGATGGCGAGCAGGTCGTAGGTGGCCAGCCGCCGGGTGACGGCGAGCAGGGGCGCGTCGGCGGGCACCGGGTCGATGTCGGTGTCCACGAGCGTGCCGATCGCCTCGTGCGGGGGCTCGCGCAGCAGGCGCTGCAGGTGCACCACGCCGATGAACCGGCCCGTCGGCGTCTCCAGCGGGGGCCGCACGACGAACACCATCGACGCCAGCGCGGGCGTCAGCTCGCGGCGGCGGACGTGCGCGAGCGCCGCCGCGATGGTGGTCTCGGGGCCGAGCACCACCGGCTCGGTGGTCATCAGGCCGCCGGCGGTGTTGTCCTCGTAGGCGAGCAGGCGGCGGACGTCCCGCGCCTCCTCGGGCTCCATCAGGCTGAGCAGCTCGGCCTGCTGGTCGTCGGACAGCTCGCCGAGCAGGTCGGCGGCGTCGTCCGGCTGCATCGCCTCGAGGACGTCGGCGGCACGGGTGCGCTCCAGGCCGGACAAGATCGCGACCTGGTCGTCCTCGGGCAGCTCCTCCAGCACGTCGGCGAGCCGCTCGTTGTCCAGCGCGGTCGCGACCTCCATCCGGCGGGTGGTGCCCATGTCGTGCAGCACGTCGGCGAGGTCGGCGGGCTTGAGCTCGTCGTACTGCGCGAGCAGCAGCGCGGCGCCCTGCGCGTCGGCGGCGGTCCGGGCCAGCCCGGCGATCGCGTCGATGTCGAGCAGCTCGGGCTCGCCGCGCCGGCGGAGCAGCCCGCCGCGGCCGGGGCGGTGCTTGCGGACGAACACCTTGGAGACCAGCCAGTCGCCGTTGCGCTGCCGCTCGATCGCGACGTCCTCGACCGCCGCCGACCCGGAGCCGTCGGCCAGCTGGACCGTGCGGTCGAACAGCTCGCCGACGACGAGCGTCTCGAACGGGCGCTGCTCGAACCGGCGCATGTTCACCAGGCCGGTCGACAGCACCTGCCCGGCGTCGATCGCGGTCACCCGGGTGAGCGGGACGAACACCCGCCGCTTGCCGGGGACCTCGACGACCAGGCCGACGGCGCGCGGGGCGCCCTTGGGCCGGAGCAGCACGACGACGTCGCGCACCCGGCCGACCTGGTCACCGATGGGGTCGAAGACGGAGGTACCGGCGAGGCGCGCGACGAACACTCGGGTCCCGGAGCCGCTCACGGTGGTCAGCGTAGACGCGGGGGTGGTGGGTCGCAGGTGCGGAGCGCCGTGACCGCCGTCACCGTCCTGCAGCCCGGACGAGGCTGGGAACCGCCTGCACCCCAGCCACGAAGTGCCTGCGTAACGGCCCAGTCGTCTGGCGTCCGCACCCCTGCCGGGGCGAGGATGGGCCCATGTCGTTCACCGGTGGTGCCCGCGTCCCCAACACCCCGACCCTGCCCCAGGGCGAGACCGTCGCGTCCTACGGCACGTACCTGGAGGCGCAGAAGGCGGTGGACCACCTCTCGGACCACCAGTTCCCGGTGCAGCTCGTGACGATCGTGGGCACGGACCTGCGGATGGTCGAGCGCGTGACGGGCCGGCTGACGTACGCGCGGGTCGCGGTCGGCGGCTTCGGCTCGGGCGCGTGGTTCGGCGTGTTCATCGGCCTGCTGTTCCTCATGGCCGGCGGCAACTCCGGGATCCTGCTCGCCGCCGTCCTGTTCGGCGGCGCAGCCGGCCTGCTGCTCGCGGTGCTGGTGTACGCGACCAGCCGCGGGCGGCGCGACTTCACCTCGCAGAGCCAGATCGTCGCGTCGCAGTACGCGGTGCTGTGCGCGACCGAGCGGGCGCACGACGCCCGGCAGATGCTGCGCGAGGTCGGCGGCGTCCGCGTGGGCGCGGCGACGCCGGTGCCGCCCGTGACGCCGGTGCACCCCGCGGCCCCGCCGACGCAGCCCGCGACGCCGCCGCGGTACGGCCAGCTCGCGCAGCCCGGGCAGGCGCCGGGTGCTCCGGTGCCCCCGACGCAGCCGACGGGGGAGCCCCGGTACGGCCAGCGCGCGCCGCAGCCGACCGGCGAGCCCCGCTACGGGCAGCTCGCCCCGCAGCCGCCGACGGACTCCGAGCAGCCCGGCGGCGCCCCGGACAAGCAGGACTGAGCACCCCGCCACGCACCGACGGCCCGGCCCGGCGAGGGGACCGGGCCGTCGGCACGTCGGGGTCAGCGCGCGAGCAGCCCCGCCATCCAGGACTCGACGTCCTCGGGCGTGCGCGGCAGGGCGGCCGACAGGTTCTCGTTGCCGTCCGCCGTGATCAGCACGTCGTCCTCGATCCGCACGCCGATGCCGCGCAGCTCCTCCGGGACGCGCAGGTCGTCCACCTGGAAGTACAGACCGGGCTCGATGGTGAACACCATGCCGGGCACGATCTCCGCGTCCAGGTACATCTCCCGGCGGGCCTGCGCGCAGTCGTGCACGTCCAGGCCGAGGTGGTGGCTCGTGCCGTGCACCATCCACCGGCGGTGCTGCTGGCCCTCGGGGGCGAGCGACTCGGCGGCGGGGACGGGGAGCATGCCCCACTCGTCCAGCCGCGCGGCGATGACCTCCATCGCGGCGGCGTGCACGTCCCGGAACCGGTTGCCCGGCACGGCCGCGGCGAACGCGGCGTCGGCGGCGTCGAGCACCGCCTGGTAGACCCGGCGCTGCGCGTCGGTGAACGTGCCGTCGACGGGCAGCGTGCGGGTGATGTCGGCGGTGTACAGGGAGTCGACCTCGACGCCGGCGTCGATCAGCACCAGCTCGCCCGCACGGACCTGGCCGTCGTTGTCGGTCCAGTGCAGCGTGGTGGCGTGCGACCCGGCCGCGGCGATCGTCTCGTAGCCGACGTAGTTGCCCTCGACGCGGGCCTGGGACAGGAACGTGCCCTCGATGACCCGCTCGCCGCGGCGGTGCGCGACGGCGTCGGGCAGCCGGCGGACGACCTCCTCGAAGCCCTCGGCGGTCGCGGCCACGGCGGACCGCAGCTCGGCGACCTCGTGCGCGTCCTTCACCAGGCGCAGCTCGGACAGCGCCTCGACCAGCGCGGCGTCGCGCTCGCCGGCGTCCTCGGCCGCACGGATCTCCTCGACGACGGCCTCCACGGCCTCGTCCACGCCGGGCACCACGAGCACGCGCACGCCGTCGGCGCCCGCGTCCTTGGCGATGGCGTCGCGCAGGTCGTCGCTGTGCGCGGTGGTGATGCCGGTGACCGTCGCCATGTCCTCGAGCGTCGGGCGCGGGCCGACCCAGAACTCGCCGTACCGGGCGTCGGAGAAGAACTCCTCGGTGTCCCGGCCGGCCAGCGGCCGCAGGTACAGCACCGCGCGGTGCGTCGAGCGGCCGCCGTCGGGCAGCTCGTCGCCCTCGCCGTCGGCGGCCGGGTGCAGCACCAGGACGGCGTCGGGCTCCTGCTCGGCGCCCAGCCCGGTCAGGTGCGCGAACGCGGAGTGCGGGCGGAACCGGTAGTCCGTGTCGTTCGACCGGACCTTGTACGCGCCGGCGGGGACGACCAGCCGCTCGCCGGGGAACGCGGCGGCCAGCCGGGCACGCCGCGCGGCGGTGAACGGGGCGGCGGCGCCGGCGACGGCGGTGCTCGCCGGGCGCTCGGCCCAGCCGGAGGTGACCCAGTCGAGGAACGCGGCGGACTGGGGGCGCTGGCTGCGGTTCGAGCCGCGGTCCGCGAGCGTCTGCTCGGCCGGGGCCGGCTCGGACAGCGCGGGCGCGGGGGTCTCGGGGGTCTCGGGGGTGGGGTCGGTCGCCATGGGGTTCAGTCTGGCACCGCGCGCGCCACCTGAGCGGCAGGTGCGGGGCGACCGCGTACCGGTGAGTAGGCTTCCGCGGTGCGCATCGACCTCCACACCCACTCGTCGGCCTCCGACGGCACCGAACCGCCCGGCGGGGTCGTGGCGTCCGCGGCCGCGGCCGGCCTGGACGTCGTCGCGCTGACCGACCACGACACCACCGCCGGCTGGGCCGAGGCGTCCGACGCCGCACGCGCGCACGGGATCGTCCTCGTGCCCGGCACCGAGGTGTCCGCGCTGTCCCGGCACGTCAGCGTGCACCTGCTGTCCTACCTGCAGGACCCGGCGCACCCGGCGCTCGGCGACCTGGTCGCGCAGACCCGCGAGGCCCGGCTGCACCGCGGCCGCGCCATCGTCGAGCGGCTGGGTGCCGACCTCCCGATCACCTGGGACGACGTCCTGGCCCAGCAGGCGCCGGGCACCGTCGTCGGGCGGCCGCACATCGCGGACGCGCTGGTGGCGCTCGGCGTGGTGCCCGACCGCGGCGCGGCCTTCGCGAACCTGCTGTCCGCCCGCGGCCGCTACTACGTGCCCTACTACGCGCCCGGGGCGACGGAGGCCGTCGAGGCGATCCGCGCGTCGGGCGGGGTGCCGGTGTTCGCGCACCCCGGCGCCGACGGCCGCGGCCGCATCGTCCCCGACTCCGTCATCGCCGAGCTCGCCGAGGCCGGCCTCGCGGGGCTCGAGGTGCACCACCGCGACCACGGGCCCGAGCAGCGCGCCCGGCTGACGGCGCTCGCGGACCGGCTCGGCCTGCTCGTCACCGGGTCGAGCGACTACCACGGCACCGGCAAGCACAACCTGCTGGGGGAGAACACGACCGCGCCCGAGGTCCTCGCGGAGATCGAGCGCCAGGGACGCACCGCGGTGGTGGGACGATGAGCGCCGTGCTCGACTGGCGGCTGCTCTCCGAGGTGTTCATCACCCTGTTCGTCATCATGGACCCGCCGGGGACGGTGCCGATCTTCCTCGGCCTGACCGGCACCATGACCCGGCAGCAGCGCAACCGGGCGGCCCGGCAGGCGATCCTCGTCGCGTTCGGCGTCATCCTGGCGTTCGCGGTGTTCGGGCAGAGCCTGCTGTCGTACATGCACATCTCGCTGCCCGCGCTGCAGGCGTCCGGCGGGCTCCTGCTGCTGCTGGTCGCGATGGAGCTGCTGACCGGCAAGTCCGAGGAGCCGCAGCCGTCCGGGAACACCAAGGTCAACGTCGCGCTGGTGCCGCTCGGCACGCCGCTGCTGGCCGGGCCGGGTGCGATCGTCGCGGTGATGGTGTTCGTGCAGCAGAGCGACGGGACCCTCGCCGACTGGGCGGCGATCGCCGTCGGCATCGTGCTGGTGCACGTCTGCCTCTGGCTGGCGATGCGGTTCGCCGGGGTGATCCACCGCCTGCTCGGCGACTCCGGCACGACGCTGGTCACCCGGATCGCCGGCCTGCTGCTCGCGGCCATCGCCGTGCAGCTGGTCGCCGACGCGGTGAAGGCGTTCATCAAGGCCGCGTAGGGCCCGGGCCGCACCGCCGGCGGATCCTCGCGCCACCCCCCGATCTCCCGGCCGGCGACGTGAGGACCGGCCTGCGGCGAGGCCGCGCTGGCAGGCTCGCGCCCGCGGGGCGAGGATCGGCCCGTGACCACCTCCACCCCCACGCTCCGCAGCCGGCTCGGCGGCGAGCTGTTCGCCCGGGTCGCCGGCCCGCGCGGCGACCAGGTGCGCGACCGGATCCACACCACGCCCGGCACCCGCTGGTTCGGCCCGGACGACGCGATCCGCCGCGTGCACGGCGACGCGTCGATGTTCGTCGGCGGGCTGACCGCGCTGCTGCTGCAGTCCTGGCACCCGCGGGCGATGGCCGCCGTCGCCGCGCACTCCGGGTACCGGGGCGACCCCTGGGGGCGGCTGCAGCGCACGAGCACCTTCATCGCGACGACGACGTTCGGCACCGCGGCGCACGCCGAGCAGGTGATCGGGACGGTGCGTGCGATCCACGACCGGATCAGCGGCGTCACCGCCGAGGGCGAGCCGTACGCGGCGTCCGACCCGCACCTGCTGCGCTGGGTGCACGTCACGGAGGCGCACGCGTTCCTCGCCGCGCACCAGCGGTACGGCGCCGACCCGCTCGACGCCGCGGGCTGCGACGCCTACGTCGCGCAGGGCGCGCGGGTCGGGCGGGCGCTCGGCGCCGAGGACCTGCCGGAGACGGCGGCGGGGCTGCGGGACGCGCTCGACTCCTACCTGCCCGAGCTCCGCGGCACGCCCGAGGCGCGCGAGGCTGCCCGGTTCCTGCTGGTGCACCCGCCGCTGCCGGCCGCCGCGCGGCTGCCCTACGCGGTGCTCAGCGCGGCGGCGATCGCGGGCCTGCCCCGCGCTGCCCGGGCCCCGCTCGGCCTGCCCGACGTGCCGTGGCTGGACGCGACGCTCGCCCGCGGCGGCGGCCACGCGGTCACGCGCGCGATCCGGTGGGCCCTCGCGGCCGACCCGGCCCCGCCGACGCCCGCCGAGTAGCCCGCGGCCCGCGGCTGCCCGCGAGCGGGCGCGCCCGATGGCGGCGACCCGAGACGACGCGAGGGCGCCCCGGCTCGTGCCGGGACGCCCTCGCGGGTGCTGCGGGTGCTGCTCAGGCCTCCGTGGGGGCCTGGGCCGGCTGGGCCGGCTGCGTCGCCGACGCGCCCTCGCCGCCGCTGCGGGTACGGCGGCGGTTGCGGCGGCGACGCGGGGCCGCGCCGTCCTCGGAGCGACCCTCGACAGGGCCGGTCGAGCCCTCGGCGGGCCGGGCCGACGCCTCGGTGGTCGCCGCGGCGCCCTCGCCGGAGCCCGAGCCGCCGCGACGACGCTCGCGCCGGCCGCCGCCCTCGCCCTCGGTGCGGGGACCGCGCTCGCCGCGCTCGCCGCGCCCCGCGCCCTCGCCGCGGGGTCCGTGGCCGCCGTCGCGCGAGCCGCGCCCGCCGTCCCGCGAACCGGAGTCCCGGCTCGGGGTGTGCCGCTTGCCGGTCTCGCCCAGGTCCTCGAGCACCTCGGCGCCCAGGCCCTCGCGGGTCCGCTTGGAGCGGGGGAGCCGCCCGGTGGTGCCGGCGGGGATGTTCAGGTCGGTGAACAGGTGCGGGGAGCTGGAGTAGGTCTCCTGCGGCTCGGGGAAGCCGAGCTCCAGCGCCTTGTTGATCAGGCCCCAGCGAGGGACGTCGTCCCAGTCCACGAACGTGACGGCCGTGCCCTTGTTGCCCGCGCGGCCGGTGCGGCCGGTGCGGTGCAGGTACGTCTTCTCGTCCTCGGGGCACTGGTAGTTGATGACGTGCGTGACGTCGTCGACGTCGATGCCGCGGGCGGCGACGTCGGTGGCGACCAGGACGTCGACCTTGCCGTTGCGGAACGCGCGGAGCGCCTGCTCGCGGGCACCCTGGCCCAGGTCGCCGTGCAGCGCGCCGGCGGCGAACCCGCGGTCCACCAGCTCGTCGGCCACCTTGGCCGCGGTGCGCTTGGTGCGGGCGAACACGATCGTCAGGCCGCGGCCCTCGGACTGCAGGATGCGGGCCAGCACCTCGACCTTGTCCAGCGCGTGGGCGCGGTAGACGACCTGCTTGATGTTCTTGACGGTCTTGCCGACGTCGTCCGGCTCGCTCGCGCGGATGTGCGTCGGCTGCGTCATGTAGCGGCGCGCCATCGCCACGACGGCCCCGGGCATGGTGGCCGAGAACAGCATCGTGTGCCGCGAGGCCGGCGTGCGGGCCAGCAGCTTCTCGACGTCGGGGAGGAACCCGAGGTCGAGCATCTCGTCGGCCTCGTCCAGCACGACGCACTTGACGCGCGACAGGTCCAGGTGGCCCTGGTTCATCAGGTCGATCATGCGACCCGGCGTGCCGACGACGACCTCGACGCCGCGCTGCAGCATCTCGAGCTGCGGCTCGTAGGCGCGGCCGCCGTACAGGAGGGCGATGCGGACCGAGCGGCGCCTGGACGCCGTCTCCAGGTCGCCGGCCACCTGCACCGCGAGCTCGCGGGTGGGGACGATGACCAGGGCCTGCGGCTTGCCGGGGGCGGGCAGGGCGTCGAAGCCCTCCTCGTCCGGGGCGACGACGCGGTGCAGCAGCGGGACGCCGAAGCCCAGCGTCTTGCCGGTACCGGTCTTGGCCTGGCCGATGATGTCGTGGCCCGACAGCGCCACGGGCAGGGTCATCGCCTGGATCGGGAACGGGGTGGTGATGCCGGCGTCGGCGAGGGAGGCGACGATCTCCGGGCGGACGGCGAAGTCCGCGAAGGTCACGTCGGCCGCCTGGACGGACGCGGCGGTCGGGGTGTCGATGGTCTCCACGGCGACGTCCTCGGGCGCGAGGCCGGCGTCGGTGGTGGGTTCGGTCGAGGTCACGGACTGCTCTTCACTCGTGCAGGTGGCGTGCCGCACGTCGCGCCCGCGAGCGGATCCGCGACGGGCATCGCCACAGGTGGTCCGGCAGCCGATCGTGCAGGTCAGTCGAGGCGGGCCGCGCGCCGGTGGGCGTCGCGCCGCTCGAGGAGCACCGAGGTCGAGACGACCGGGCAACCGATGAACACGGCCATGATACGCATCTGCCGCGTCCCGGGCCCTGGACGCCAGGCCCCGCTGGCGCGGCGGGAGCGCGTCAGCCCGCGGGGACCGCGACGGTGACCTCGGCGTCCGGCGCCTCGGCCGTGCGCAGCGCCCGGGTCAGCCGGCGCTGCTGGGTCGCGGCCAGCGCGAGCGCGACCACGGTCGCCGTCACGGTCACCGCGAACGCCGCACGGTGCCCGGACACGTCCGCCAGCCGCCCCGCGACGCTCGACCCGAGCGCGTACCCGACCCCGGTCGCGCTGGCGAGGGCGGTCATCGCCGCGCCCGTCCGCCCGGCGGGCACGACGCGCTCGCCCAGGGAGAACACGCCGATCATGTAGGGCGCGATCGCGAAGCCGAGGACGGCGACGGCCGCCGTGAGGGAGGGCAGCGACCCGACCAGCAGCAGCGGCCAGGACAGCGCGACCATCGCGGCGGCGGCGACCAGCACCCGCCGCTGGTGCCCCACCCGCGCCGGGATGAACGCGGTCCCGATCCCGGCCGCCGCGCTGCCGACGCCCAGCACCGCGTGCACCAGGCCGGCGAGGCCCGGCTGGCCGGCCTGCGTGGCGAGCACCGTGGTACCCGTCTGGACCGAGCCGAACAGCACGCCGACCGCGGCCTGCGCGACGACCAGCACGGCGAACGCCGGGGTCAGCAGCCGCCCGGCGGGCCGCACGTGCGGGCCGGTCGCGGTGCGGCGCGCGGTGGGGTGCAGGGCGAACGCCGTGCCGAACACCGCGAGCAGCACGGCGGCGGTCAGCAGGGCACCCGCGGGGGACAGCGCGACGGCCACGACGCCGACCAGCGCCGGGCCGATCGCGAACGACGCCTCGTCGACCGCGCCCTCGTAGGAGAACGCGGCGTCGACCAGGCGGCGCTGCTCGGCGCCGGACGTGCCACCGCCGGCGGTGATCGGCCGCCAGCGCACGCGCGCCAGGGGACCGACCTGCGGCAGCGCGAGGCCCGTGACCCCGGCGACGGCCACGAGCACGGCGCCCGACGCGCCCCCGTCGGCGAGCAGGGTCAGGGCCGTCAGCGACAGCGCCCCGGCGAGCGACTGGACCAGGACGACGGGGCGCTGGCCGAACCGGTCGGCGAGCCCGCCCGCGACCGGGGCGCCGACCGCGTTGGCGACCGCGAGCGTGCCGGCGGCGAGCCCGCCGAGGCCGTAGGTGCCGGTGGCGGTGGAGACGAGGAGCAGGGCGCCGAGCTGGGCCATCGCCATCGGCAGGCGGCCGAGGAAGGCGACGACGACGTAGGCAGGACCTGCCAGGCGGAACAGACGCGCGTAGGCGCTCAGGGCGGACACGAGGGACCCTCCGGGTGCACGAGACGGGCGACGCGCCTCCCCGCCACCAGGTCGCGTCCGTCAGTCCCTCAGCTGGGCGTCATCCTAGCCGGGCGCCGCCGTCGCGCGGCCGCGGCGCTACGCTGCCCGGATGACCGACGCCGTTCCCGACGCACCCGCGCCCGCCGCCGCCGACACCGTCGAGCTGCTCGGGCTCGTCGCCCACCTGCAGCACGTCGCGTTCAACCGGCTCGCCGAGGACGCCCGTGTCGCGCCCTCCACCGCGCAGCAGCTGGAGCTGAGCCGGCTCGCCGCCGCGGCCGTCGACCGCCGCGACCGGGTGCTCGCCCGCGTGGTCGAGCTCGGCGGCGACCCCGAGCTCTGCCTCGGCGCGTACGCCCGCCTGCTCGAGGACTTCGACTCCCGCACCCAGCCCTCCACGTGGTGGGAGCGCCTGCTGCGGTCGTACGTGGCCGACGGCGTGTCCGACGACTTCTGCCGCATCGCCGCGTCAGCGGTCGACGACGACTCCCGGGCGCTGCTGCTCGAGGTGCTCGACGACGCGGACCACGCCAACCTCGCCGTCGGGGAGCTGGAGGCGGCGGGCGCGGACGACGCCGTGCTGGTGTCCCGGCTCGCGCTGTGGGGGCGTCGTCTGGTCGGGGAGGCGCTCGGCGTCGTGCAGCAGGCGATGTCCGCGCACCCCGGGCTGGGCCGCCTGGTCACCCGGCGCGACACCGAGGCGGCGGAGGCGGTCGCCCGTTCAGCCGCCGCCGACGCCGCACCGGGCACGGACGCGGTCGACGACCCCGCAGCGCCCGCGAAGCTGTTCGGCGAGCTCACTGCGGAGCACACCCGCCGGATGTCGCGCCTCGGCCTGACGGCCTGACGCCGCACGGCCGCCCGCACGCGACGACGCCCCGCACCGGTCCGGTGCGGGGCGTCGTCGGTCGTGCGAGAGGTCAGATCGCGCCGAAGCCGACGCGCCCCTTCGACTCCGTGCCGATCTCGACGTAGCCGATCGAGGCGGACGGCACGATCACGCGCCGCCCGCGGCTGTCGACCAGCTCGAGGACCGACTTGCCGTCCAGAGCGGCGCTGACGGCGGCGGTGACCTCGTCGGCCGTCTGGTCCGACTCGATCACCAGCTCGCGGGGCAGGTTCTGCACACCGATCGTGATGTCCACGCTTCGTCGTCTCCTCGCTCGGGGTGATGCTGCGATGCTGCTCGCACATCCTAGGCCGGGGTCGCGTCCCCGGGTCCGCCGACGGGGCCGCGTTCGCCCACGGCCGACTCCGCGGGCCCGCCGGCCCCGGCGGCCCCGCCCGCCCCGCCCGGGACGAAGTCGGCGACGCCGCCCCAGGCCAGCCGCGCGACGAGCACGGCCGTCTCCCGGGCGGTGCCGGCGTCGGCCGCGTCGGGTGCCCGCAGCCGCCGGGTCGCCGCCGCCTGCGCCATCGCGGCGATCGACGGGGCCAGGAGGGCGGCGGTGCCCCGCGGCAGCCCGGCGACGTCGGCCAGCACCGTCTCGAGGCGGCGGGTCACCGCCTCCGTCGCCCGCTCGACGCGCGCACGGACCTCCAGGTCGTGCCGGACGTCGGACTCGAACAGGAGCGCCGACGACTCGCCCGCCCCGTCGACGAAGTCCAGGTAGGCGCGGACGACCCCGGTGACGATCGCGCGGGCGTCGTGCGGCCGGACCTCGCCCGGCGGGTGCGTGGCCACGGCCGCGTCGACGGCGGACAGCAGCGCGTCGCCGCGGGCGTCGACGACCGTCAGGTACAGGTCCAGCTTGGACGGGAAGTGCCGGTAGAGGACCGGCTTGCTGACCTCGGCCCGGTCGGCGATGTCGTCCATCGACACGTGGTGGAAGCCCTCGGAGGTGAACAGCTCCTGCGCGATCTGCAGCACCTGGGCGCGCCGCACCGCGCGGGGCATGCGCGCCGGGCGTCCGCCGCGCGACGGGCCTGACGGGTCCGACGGGCCTGCCGGGGAGAGGTCCATCGGGCGATGATAGCCAGCCGGTCGCGGCTCCCGAGGCGGCGTCCGGGCGGTCGGCGGTGTCGGTGGCGTGTGATGGGATCGGGCCCGTGAACCCGACCCTGACCGCCCCGCCGAGCGGGGGCGCGCTGCGCCTGGTGCGGCCGGCGCTGGCCGACGTGCCCGCCCCGGTGCGGCTCGGCGCGGACCAGCGCGCGGTGGTCGAGCGGCTGCTGGCGGGCGGGGACCCGGCGCTGCTCGTGGTGGGCGCCGCGGGGACGGGCAAGACGCTCCTCGCGGTCGAGGCGGTGGCCGCGGCCCTCGGGGCGGACGACGACGCGCTGTTCGCGCCGCCGGACCTCCCGCGGCCGGACGAGGTGCTCGTGCTGGCCTCCGGCCGGCGCGCGGCGGCGGAGCTGCGCGACCGGATCGGCGGCCGGGTCCGCCGGACCACGGGCCAGGCGATGGTGCGCACCGCGGCCTCCGCCGCGTTCGCCGTCCTGCGTGCGCGGGCCGGGCTGCTGGGGGAGCCGGCGCCGACGCTGATCTCCGGGCCGGAGCAGGACCTCGCGCTGGCCGAGCTGCTGGCGGGGCACGCGGCCGGGGACGGGGTCCCGCTGCGGTGGCCCGCCGGCGTCCCGGACGAGGCGCTGACGCTGCGGGCGTTCCGCGGCGAGCTGCGCGACCTGCTGATGCGCGCCGCCGAGCGCGGGCTGGTGCCCGAGGACCTGGCGCTGCTGGGCGAGCGGCACGGCCGTCCCGAGTGGGTGTCCGCCGCGGCGCTGTACGAGGAGTACCTGGACGTCACCACCCTGCGCACCGGCACGCCCGACGCCGGCGCCCGGCTCGACCCGGCCGTCGTGGTCGAGGAGGCCGCCGAGGCGCTGCGCGCGTGGGACGCCGAGCTGCCCGGCAGGCCGCGCCCGCGCTGGCGGCTCGTCGTCGTCGACGACTACCAGGAGGCCACCGAGGCGACCGCCCGCCTGCTCCGGGTGCTGCAGGACGACGGCGCCCGGCTGCTGCTGCTCGCCGACCCCGACGCGGCGGTGCAGACGTTCCGCGGTGCCACACCCGCCCTGGTCGGCCGCGCGGACGTCCACGGCGACGGCCCGGGGGAGCTCGGCGCGCACCGGATGCTGCTGGACGGCGTCCGGCGGCACGGGCCGGCGCTGCGCGCAGTCACGGCGCGGGTGGCCGAGCGGGTCGCGGTGGTGGGCGGCGCCGCGCACCGGCGCGCGCTGCCCGTGACCCGGGCCGGCGGCGTCCTGCCCACCCCGGCGGACGCCGGCGCGCACGCGGTCCCGCGGGACCTGGTGCGGGCCGCGGTGCTGCCCAGCGCGGCGCAGGAGGCGGCGTGGGTGGCGCACGCGCTGCGCCGCGCGCACCTGGAGGACGGCACCCCGTGGGCCGAGATGGCCGTGATCGCCCGGTCGGGCGGCCAGGTGACGGCGCTGCGGCGCGCGCTCGGGTCGGCGCAGGTGCCCGTGGCGGTCGTGGGCAGCGACGTGCCGCTGCGCGACGAGCCGGCGGTGCGCCCGCTGCTCGACGCGCTGCGCTGCGCGCTCGGCCCGGACGGCGGCGGCGCCGCGCTCGACGCCGAGCTGGCCGCCCGGCTGTGCCTGTCGCCCCTCGGCGGGCTCGACGCGGTCGGCCTGCGTCGGCTGCGCCGCGGGCTCCGGTCCGAGGAGGTCGCGGCCGGGGGCGGCCGCCCGAGCGACGAGCTGCTGGTCGAGGTGCTCGGGCTGCCCGCGCGCGCCGCGGCGCTCCCGGCGGGGGTGCGCCGTCCCGTGACCCGGCTCGCGACCGTGCTGGCCGAGGGCCGTGCCGCCGCGACCGCGCCGGGTGCCGACGCGCAGAGCGTGCTGTGGGCGATCTGGGACGCCTCCGGGCTCGTGGAGCCCTGGCGTCGGGCGGCGCTCGCCGGCGGGCCGGGCGGCGCGCGCGCCGACCGCGACCTCGACGCGGTGCTCGCGCTGTTCCGCGCGGCCGAGACGTTCGTCGACCGGATGCCCCAGGCCCGGGCGGCGGCGTTCCTCGAGTGGGTCGAGGCGCAGGAGCTGCCGTCCGACACCATCGCGGCCCGTGCGAGCAGGGACGCCGTCTCCGTGCTGACGCCCGCGGGTGCGGCCGGCCGCGAGTGGGACGTCGTCGCGGTCGCCGGGGTGCAGGAGGGCGTCTGGCCCGACCTGCGGCTGCGCGACTCGCTGCTGGGCTCGCAGGCGCTGGTCGACGTGCTGTCCGGCCGGGGCGCCCCGTCGTCGGACCGGCCCGCGGACGGGGCGGCGGCCCGTGCGGCGGTGCTCGCCGACGAGCTGCGCTCGTTCCACGTGGCGGTCTCCCGCGCCCGGCGGGTCCTGCTGGTGACCGCCGTGTCCGACGAGGACGACCAGCCGTCGCCGTTCCTCGACCTGGTCGAGCCGCACGACGAGGACGACGACCCCCGCCGCGCCGTCGCGCCCGCGCCGCTGGACCTGCGCGGGCTCGTGGCCCAGCTGCGGGGCCGGCTCGAGCAGTCCGCGCGCGACGGCGGGCCCGACGGCGGCGCGGCCGCGGTCCTCGCGCGCCTGGCCGACGAGGGCGTACCGGGCGCGGACCCCGCCGAGTGGCACGGCCTGGCGGACCCGTCGAGCGACGACCCGCTCTGGGCGCCCGGGGAGCGCGTGACGGTCTCCCCGTCGCGGGTCGAGACCGCCGGGACCTGCACGCTGCGCTGGGCCCTGGAGGCCGCGGGCGGGACCGCCCCCAGCAGCGCCCGGCAGTCGCTCGGCACCCTCGTGCACGCGCTCGCGCAGACCCATCCGCGCGGCGGCCGGGAGGCGCTGCTCGCGGAGCTCGACCGGCGGTGGCCCGAGCTCGGGCTGGGCAACGGCTGGCCGGCGACGCTGGAACGCCGCCGCGCCGAGGCGATGGTGGGCCGGCTCGCCGACTACCTCGCCACCGCGGGGGAGCCGCTGGCGGTCGAGGCCCGGTTCGAGCTGGAGCTGGAGCGCGCGGTCGTGCGCGGGACGCTGGACCGGGTCGAGCGGGCCGACGTGCCCGGTGCCGACGTGCCCGGTGCCGACGTGCCCGGTGCCGACGTGCCCGGTGACGCGGGGACCGTGCCCGTGCGCGTCGTCGACCTCAAGACCGGCCGGTCCGCGCCGTCCGCCCAGGAGGCGCAGACCAACCCCCAGCTCGGGGCGTACCAGCTCGCCGTCGACGCGGGCGCGGTCGAGGGGCTGCCCCCCGAGGCCCGCAGCGCGGGTGCGCAGCTGGTGTACGTGTCCGACGTGAACAAGGCGAGGGCGGCGCTGCGTGCCCAGCCGGCGATCGGCCCGGAGTCCCCGCAGGACCCGTCCTGGGCGCGGGCGCACATCGAGGAGGTGGCGGAGCGGATGGCCGCCTCGTCGTTCGCCGCCACGGTGAACCCGCTCTGCGACCGGTGCCCGGTCCGGCGGTCGTGCCCGCTGCGCGACGAGGGCGGGCAGGTGGTCGGGTGAGCACCGCGCCCGTGTGCACGGCCGCCCCGGTGCTGTCCGCCCGCGACGTCGCCGCGCTGCTGCACCGCGACCCGCCCACGGACGAGCAGGTCGCCGTCATCGAGTCCCCGCTGCGGCCCGCCCTGGTCGTCGCCGGCGCCGGGTCCGGGAAGACCGAGACGATGGCCGCCCGCGTGGTGTGGCTGCTCGCGAACGGCCTGGTCGCGCCCGAGGAGGTGCTCGGGCTGACGTTCACGCGCAAGGCAGCGGGCGAGCTCGCCGAGCGCGTGCGCCGCCGGCTGCGGCACCTGGCGCGCAACGCCGCGGCCGAGGGCGTGCACCTGCCCGGGCTGTCCGTCGCGGAGGACGCCGCCGACGGCGGGGCCGCGCTGCTCACCGTCTCCCGGCCGACCATCTCGACGTACAACGCGTACGCCGCCTCGCTGGTCACCGACCACGGGCTGCGCATCGGCGTCGAGCCGTCCGCTCGGCTGCTCGGCGAGGCGGCGCAGTGGCAGCTGGCCAGCGAGGTCGTCGAGTCGTGGACCGCCGACCTCGACTCCGCCGCCGCGGTGTCCACCGTCGTCGAGGCGGTGCTGACGCTGTCCGGCGCGCTCGACGAGCACCTGCTCGACGCGGACGGCGCCCGGCGCGGCATCGACGCGATCGTCGACGCCATCGAGGACACGCCGCCCGGGACCCCGCCGCGCGCGCCCTACGCCAAGGTCCGCGACCTCGTCGCCTCGCTGCGCGAGCGGCAGCGGGTGCTCGACCTGGTGGCGGCGTACCGGGAGCGCAAGCGCGCGGCCGACGCGCTCGACTTCGGCGACCAGGTCGCCATCGCCGCCCGGCTCGCGCGGGACGTCCCCGAGGTCGCGGCGGGGGAGCGGGCGCGGTTCCGGGTCGTGCTGCTCGACGAGTACCAGGACACCTCGTACGCCCAGCTGGTGCTGCTGTCGGCGCTGTTCGGCGGCGGTCACCCCGTCACCGCCGTCGGCGACCCGCACCAGTCCATCTACGGCTGGCGCGGGGCGAGCGCCGGCGGCCTCGAGCGGTTCCCCGCGGACTTCCCCGACGTCGCGGACGACGGCGACCGGCGCCGTGCGGCGGTGTACGCGCTGTCCACGTCCTGGCGGAACGACGTCGCGGTGCTGGACGCCGCCAACCGCGTCGCCGAGCCGCTGCGCCGGCCCGGGAAGGCGCGGGTCGCGCTGCCCACGCTCGCGCCCCGGCCGGGCGCCGACGCCGGTGACGTGGTGGCGCACCTCGCCCCGACGCTGGAGGAGGAGGCCCAGGCGGTCGCGGAGTTCGTCGCCGCGCGCTGGCGGCCCGAGGGCGGTCCGGGCGTGGACGGCGGTGCGCCCGCGCCCGGCGGTGCCCGGGTGTCCGCGGCGGTGCTGTGCCGCAAGCGCGCGCAGTTCCCCGTGCTGCACCGCGCGCTGCGGGCGGCCGGCCTGCCGGTCGAGGTCGTCGGGCTCGGCGGCCTGCTCGCGACGCCCGAGGTCGTCGACGTCGTCGCGCTGCTGCAGGCCGCCCACGACCCGTCCCGCGGGGACGCGCTGATGCGGCTGCTGACCGGCGCGCGCACGCGGCTCGGCGCCGCCGACCTGCACGCGCTCGCCGACTGGTCGGGGCACCTCGCGCGGGGCCTGGACGCCCGCGCCGCGGCGGCGCTGGCGCGGGGGCGCGCCGCGGGAGCGGCCGAGGACGACGCCGCGGGAACCACCGGGTCGGCGCCACCTCCGGACGCCGCACCGGACGCGGTGCCCGCCGCGGCGCCCGTGGTCGCCGACGCCGTCGACGAGCGGAGCATCGTCGACGCGGTCGACTCGCCGCCCCCGCCCGGCTGGCGGAGTCCGTCGGGCCGCGGCCTCACCCCGGGCGGCCTGGCCCGGGTCACGGCCGTCGGCGAGGTGCTCCGCGCCGTGCGGCAGCACACCTACCTCTCGCTGCCGGAGCTGGTCGCGCACGCCGAGCGGCTCTGGGGGCTGGACATCGAGGTGGCCGCGCGGCCCGGCGTCGCGCCCGGGCGCGCCCGCGCGCACCTGGACGCGTTCCGCGAGGTCGCCGTGCGCTATGCCGACGCGACCGACGACCCGAGCCTCGGCGGGTTCCTCGCGTGGCTGGAGTCCGCCGACGCCCACGAGCACGGCCTCGACATGCCCGTCGCCGAGCCCGACCCGGACGCGGTCCAGCTCATCACCGTGCACGCCGCCAAGGGCCTCGAGTGGGACGTCGTCGCCGTCGCCGGCCTCGTCGACGGCGGGCTGCCGGCCACCCGCACCCAGGGCAAGGACGGCCCCACCGACTCCGCGTGGCTGACGGGCCTCGGGGAGCTGCCGTACCCGCTGCGCGGCGACCGGCACGACCTGCCGGAGCTGGTGGTCGCCGGCGCGGCCGACCCGAAGGACCTCGAGGAGCGGCGGCAGCAGTTCCTCCGCGACGCGGGGGACCACCAGGTCGCCGAGGAGCGCCGGCTCGCCTACGTGGCGTTCACGCGCGCCCGCTCGGCGCTGCTGCTCACCGGCGCGTGGTGGGGCGACGGCAGCCGGCCCCGACCGCCGTCGCTGTTCCTCACCGAGGTCGTGGACGCCGGGCTGGCCCGGGTCGACGGCTGGTCGCACTCCCCGGACGACGGCACCGAGAACCCCCGGACCCAGGAGTCCGCGTCCGCGGTGTGGCCGGTGGACCCGTTCGCCGGGGCGGGCGACGGCGCCCCCTCGCGCCGCCCCGCGGTGGAGGCGGCCGCCGCCGCGGTCCGGGCCGCCCGCACGGACCGTGCGGACCGCGCCGACAGCGCCGGCCGTGCCGACAGCGCCGACAGCGCCGACAGCGCCGACAGCGCCGACCGTGCCGATAGCGGGACGCCGCGCCCGGCGACCGCGTGGGACCGGACCGTCGACCTGCTGCTCGCGGAGCGCGCGCTGGACGCGCGGCCGCGGCCCGAGGTCGAGCTGCCCGCCCACCTGTCCGCGTCCGCCGTCGTGCGGCTCGCGTCCGACGGCGACGAGTTCGCGCGCGCCCTCCGGCGTCCGGTGCCGAACCGCCCGTCCCCGCAGGCCCGGCGCGGCACCCAGTTCCACGCGTGGGTCGAGGGCTTCTACGGCACGCCCGCGCTGGTGGACCTGGACGACCTGCCGGGTGCCGACGACGACTCCGTGGCCGTCGACGCCGACCAGGCCGCGCTGCGCGCCGCGTTCCTCGCGACCCCGTGGGCGGCGCTCGAGCCCGTCGCGATCGAGGTGGACGTCGAGACGACCGTGGCCGGGTACGTGCTGCGCTCCCGGATCGACGCGGTGTTCCGCGACCCCGAGCGCCCCGGTGTCCCGGGCGCGGTGGTGGTCGTCGACTGGAAGACCGGCGCCCCGCCCACCGATCCCTCCGCGACCGCGGTGCGCGAGCTGCAGCTCGCGGTGTACCGGCTCGCGTGGTCCCGGTGGACGGGCACGCCCCTGGACCGGGTCAGCGCGGCGTTCTGCTACGTCGGCGCGGGCCGCACCGTCCGCCCCGAGCGCCTGCTCGGCGCCGACGAGATCGAGCGTCTCCTCCTGGCGGCCACCCCCGCCCCCGACGCCTGAGCCGCCGGCGTCGTCACGGCGGCCCGAGGTCGTCATGTCGCCCGAGGTCGTCAGTCCTGCGGGACGACCTCGGTCGCAGGTGACGACCTCGGTCGCAGGTGACGACCGGGCGTCGCCGTGCGGCGGCGCGAGGGCGCGAGCGCGGCGGCCGGCGTCAGAGCGGGGCGGCGCCCGGCTCGGCGACGTCGCGGGTCTGCTCGTCGAGCTCATCGAGCATCTGCACCGCGTCGGCGACGACCTCGTCGTCCTTCGACCGCACGCCGTAGAGCAGCCAGCGGGCCAGGGCGAGCTCGCCGGCGAGCAGCGCCCGCTCGGCCAGGTGCGGGTCCGTCAGCTCGGTGCGGCGCAGCTGGTAGGCCTCGAGGATCGAGTCGACCGCCTCCTGCGGGGCGGCGACCAGCAGCCAGGCGAGGTCGTCGGCGGGGTCGGCGACCTTCGCCTCGCCCCAGGACAGCAGGCCGGTGACGGCGCCGTCGGCGACGAGCACGTGGTCCGCGGACAGGTCGCCGTGCAGGACGACCGGGCTGAACTTCCACAGCGCGACGTCCTCGAGGCGCTCCTCCCAGCGGCGGAGCAGGGTGGCGGGCACCCGGCCGGTGCGGGCGGCCTCGTCGACCTCGGCGAGGCGGCGCGCGCGGTAGGCGGGCGCGTCGTAGACGGGCAGGCCGGCGTCCTCGACGACGGCGACGGGCAGCTCGTGCAGGGCGGCGATGGACCGGCCCAGGGACGCGGCGACCCCCGGCCCGGGTGCGAGGCGCTCCAGGTCGACGGGCCGCCCGGGGAGCTCGCGGTGCACGATCACGCGGCCGCCCTCCTCGAGCGGCGCGGCCCCGGCGACCCGCGGGACGTCGAACGGCAGGCGCCCCGCGTCCACCTGGTCCGCGAGGGCGCCCAGCAGGACCAGCTCGGCCTCCAGCGCGGCGCCCGCGGCGGCGGTCCGGGGTGCGCGCACCACCCAGTGGTGGCGCTGCGCGTCGGTCACCAGGGCGACGTCGTCGTCACCCGCGGCCGCGGCGGCGCGCACCTCGCGGGCGTCGAAGCCGGGGACGGCGACGGTCGCGAGAGCGGCGAGGGCGAGGGGTGAACGCACCGCCCCAGGGTAGGACCCGCGGGCCCGGCGGCGCGTCCGCGCGCGCCGTCGGGCGTGTCACCGCCCGTCGTCCGGTCGCCGACTGCGACCCGGCCGCACGACGCGTACGGTGGCGACGTGTTCGCCTCCGACCTCCCTCTGTCGCGGACGGTCACGGACCGGGCCGCGGACCTGCGCGCGGACGAGGACCTGCTCGCCGCGCTGCTCGACGACGACTCCACCCGCGTGCTGCTGGTCTCCGGCGGGCGGGTGGTCACCCGCGCACGGGGCCGCCGCCGCACGCTGGCGCTGTACTCCCCGCAGGAGGCGGCGCTGCGGGCGCCGTCCGGCTCCCTCGAGGAGCGCTGGGCGTTCCTCGGCTACGACGACGCCGACCGGGTTCCGGGGGTGGCGCCCGGCGAGCAGCGCCCCGACGGTCCGGCGTACGTCGCGCACCACGTGCCGGAGGGCGCGACCGCCGCCCTGGCTGCGGGTGACGAGTGGACCCCGCTGCGCGAGGTCGGCGGCGACCTCTCGGCCCGGGACGCCGGCCTGGCGACCGCCGCGGTGGCGCTCTACGAGTGGCACGTCCGGAACCCGCGCTGCCCGCGCTGCGGCGCGGAGACCACGCCCGTGTCCAGCGGCTGGGTGCGTCGCTGCCCGGTGGACGGGACCGACCACTACCCGAGGACCGACGCCGCCGTGATCATGGCCGTCGTCGACGACGACGACCGGCTGCTGCTCGCCAGCTCCGCCGCCTGGCCCGCCCACCGGTTCTCGACGCTGGCGGGCTTCGTCGAGCCGGGGGAGTCGGTCGAGCACGCGATCCGGCGCGAGGTGCGCGAGGAGTCGGCGGTCGTGGTCGGCGAGGTGGAGTACCGGGGCAGCCAGCCGTGGCCGTTCCCCGCGTCGCTCATGCTGGGGTTCCGCGCCCGCGCCCTGTCCACCGACATCACCGTCGACGGGGTCGAGCTCCGCTCCGCCCGCTGGTTCGACCGGGACACGCTGCGTGCCGAGGTCGCGAGCGGCGCGGTCGCGCTGCCCTCCGGCACCTCGATCGCGCGGGCGCTGATCGAGGACTGGTTCGGCGGACCGTTGCCCACCGGCCCGCTGGGCGACGGCTGGAGCCGTGGCACGGCCGCGCCGGACGGCGACGGCCGGACCGGCACCGGCGAGCAGGCGGGACCCGTGGCGGCCGCAGCACCGGCGACGCGGCGTCAGGGCCGCCGGGCCGCCCCGCCCTCCGAGGAGGCGGGACCGCCCGGCGTGCGCTGACCGCCCGCTGACCGCAGCTGACCACCCGGTCCGGGGTCAGGCGCCGAGGCGCTCGCGGACCTGGACCAGCGAGGGGTTGGTGGCGGCGGAGCCGTCCGGGAACAGCACGGTCGGCACGGTCTGGTTGCCGCCGTTGACCTGCTCGACGAACGCGGCGGCGTCCGGCGTCTGCTCGATGTCCACCTCGGCGTAGGCGATGCCGGCGGAGTCGAGCTGCGTCTTCAGCCGGCGGCAGTAGCCGCACCAGGTGGTCGAGTACATGGTCACGGTGCCCGCGGCGGGCAGGTCCTGCGTGGTGGTCATCGTCTGCCTTCGGGTCTCGGGAGGTGGTCCACCGGGTGAACGTCCCGGCGCCGCCAGATCATCCCGGACGTGTCCGGGAGCACGCGCTGCCGTCTCGCGCGCGCAGCCCCGGACCGCGGCCGGGCGGCGGTCTGGGGACGACGGTGCCGGGCTGTCGGCGGGAGGTGCGAGGATCGTCGGCGATGTCTCCCGACGACCTGCTCGACGCCCTCGACCCCGACCAGCGGGACGTCGCCCGCACCCTCACCGGGCCGGTCTGCGTGCTGGCCGGTGCGGGCACGGGCAAGACCCGCGCGATCACGCACCGCATCGCGTACGGCGTCCGGACGGGCGTCTACGCGCCCACCAGCGTGCTCGCGGTGACGTTCACCGCCCGCGCGGCGGGGGAGATGCGCACCCGGCTGCGCGACCTCGGCGTGCCCGGCGTGCAGGCCCGCACGTTCCACTCGGCGGCGCTGCGCCAGCTCCGGTACTTCTGGCCGCGCGTGGTCGGCGGCCCCGTGCCGACGCTGCTGGCGCAGAAGGCGCCGGTCGTCGCCGACGCGTGCCACCGGCTCGGGCTGTCGGTCGACCGCGTCGCGGTGCGCGACCTGGCGTCGGAGATCGAGTGGGCCAAGGTCTCGCGGATCACGTCGGAGGACTACGTGCGCTCCGCCGCCGCGGCGGACCGGCCGGCACCCGCCGGGCACGACCACCAGGTGGTGGCACGGCTCATCACGGCGTACGAGGACGCCAAGGACGCGCGCGGCGTCATGGACATGGAGGACATCCTCTGGCTGCTGGCGGGGATGCTGGTGGAGAACGGCGCCGTCGCCGACGAGGTGCGCTCGCAGTACCGGCGGTTCGTGGTGGACGAGTACCAGGACATCTCCCCGCTGCAGAAGTTCCTGCTGGACCAGTGGCTCGGCGGCCGGGACGAGCTGTGCGTGGTCGGGGACCCGAGCCAGACCATCTACTCGTTCGCGGGGGCGACGCCGCACTACCTCACCCGGTTCACCGCCGAGCACCCGAAGGCCGAGGTGGTGCGGCTGGTCCGCGACTACCGGTCGACGCCGCAGGTGGTCGGCCTGGCCAACGAGGTGCTGCGCCGCGCCCCGAAGGACCGCGCGGCCCGCTGGGAGCCGCTCGAGCTCATCGCGCAGCGGCCGTCCGGCGGCCCCGTGCGGTTCGCGGTGTACGACGACGACGAGGCGGAGGCCGCGGGCGTCGCGACGCGGATCGGCCGGCTGATCGCCGCGGGCACCCGCCCCAGCGAGATCGCCGTGCTGTACCGGACCAACGCCCAGTCGGAGGCCTTCGAGCAGGCGCTGGCGAACGTCGGCATCGGCTACGTCCTGCGCGGGGGCGAGCGGTTCTTCGCCCGCAAGGAGGTCCGGGACGCGATCGTGCGGCTGCGCGGTGCGGCCGTGGCGGCGGACGCCGACGTCCCGATGACGGAGACGGTGCGGGACGCGCTGCGCTCGGCGGGGTGGTCCGACGAGCCGCCGGCGGCCCGTGGTGCCGCGCGCGAGCGCTGGGACACGCTGCACGCGCTGGTCGCGCTGGCGGACGACCTGGCCGCGGCGGCCGAGCGCGCCGGCGGGCGTGCCACCGTGTCGGACCTGGTGGCGGACCTCGACGAGCGCGCCGCCGCCCAGCACGCGCCGACGGTCGAGGGCGTGACGCTCGCCTCGCTGCACGCCGCGAAGGGCCTGGAGTGGGACGCCGTGTACCTCTGCGGGCTGAGCGAGGGCCTGGTGCCCTGGGCGTCCGCGGACACCGCGGCCGACCTGGCCGAGGAGCGCCGGCTGCTCTACGTGGGCATCACCCGTGCCCGCCAGCACCTCGAGCTCTCCTACGGGCGGTCCCGCACGCCCGGCGGCCGGGCGACCCGGCGGCGCTCGCGGTTCCTCGACGGGCTGTGGCCGCAGGAGGGGCGTGCGCGCTTCGGTGACGGCCGCCCGCGCGCCGTCCCCCGCCTCACGGGCGAGGTCGACGCGGAGCTCCTCGGGGCGCTGCACGCGTGGCGTGCCGATCTGGCGAAGCAGACGGCCAAGCCGACCTACACCGTGCTGGGCGACGCCACGCTGTCCGCCATCGCGGAGCTGCGCCCCGGCAGCGTGCCGGAGCTGGCGCGGGTGCAGGGGATCGGGCCTGCCAAGATCGACCGGTACGGGCCCGACCTGCTGGCGATCGTGGCCGGGCGCCGACCCGCCGCGGCGGCCGACGGGAGCGCCCCCGGGAGCGCCGCGGGATGACCGTCGGAAACTCGTCGAAGATTCGTCGGTAATTCGGTTGTGCGGCCCCGCCGGGCCCCTCTACGGTGAACGAGTCCTGATGGGAGGCCGCGCTGCGTCAGCAGCCCGGCCCGAGCACGCGAAGGAGGTGGGTGCTGTGAAGAAGTACATGACGAACGAGCTGGGCGCCATCGCGCTGCCGTTCATCGCACCCACCGTCGGCGCGTTCCAGGGGACCTCTGTGTCCGCTCACCGGAGCACCGGGATCACCTCGGGCTTCGGCGGCGCCGGTCTCCGGCTGCGTGCACGCGATCGCGCGATCGCCCCCGACTCCGTCCCAGGAGGTCCGGTCATCTGAGTCGATGACCGAGCCCGACCAGGCCGCGGAGTCCACCGGATTCCGCGGCTTCTCTCATCCCCCGGCCTGATGCCTGGGCTGGGCGAGCAGCGGATCCACCGCCACCTCGCTCAACCCGCAAGTCATCAGGAGGACATCGTGCGGCTCACGACGCTGCTCGACACGATCAACCAGGGTGGATCAGGTCCCTGGCCCCCTGCCGAGGCCGCCACCGTCGCCGACGTGCAGTTCGACGCGCTCGTCGCCGGCCTCATCCCGTGCCGGTCGAACGACCCCGAGCTGTGGTTCGCCGAGCGCACCGCCGAGGTCGAGCAGGCCAAGGCGCTCTGCCGCTCCTGCCCGCTGCTCGAGGGCTGCCTCGCCGGCGCCCTCGAGCGGGAGGAGCCGTGGGGCGTGTGGGGCGGGGAGGTGTTCGTCGGCGGCCAGGTCGTCGCCGTCAAGCGCGGCCGCGGCCGGCCCCGCAAGGACGCCGCTGCTGCTGCGACGGCCTGACCGGCGGACCGGCGGACCGGCACGGCCCGACACGGCCCGGTTCGTCACGTCACCCGGTCAGGGCGGCGCACCCGCACTCCGGGTGCGCCGCCCACCGGCGCAGGCGCGGCTCCACCTCGGGCACGGCCACCTCGTACTGCGCGCCGCGCGTCCGCGGGGTCCCGCCGTCGAGGTGTGCCAGCACCTCCGCCGCGGCCAGCCCGCCGGCCACGGCCGCCAGCGCGGCGGGCGGTCCCGTGAGCGCCGTCGGCGTGCGGCCGCCGGGCGGCTGCCGGGCCACCAGCTGGGCGAGCACGGTGGGCCACGCCGGGTCGGCCTCGGCCCGGTGCAGGTCCAGGCAGCGCAGGCAGGGGAGCGGGTCGTGCCCCGGCGCGGCAGGGGCGACGAACGGCCCGACCAGCGCGTCGGCCTCCCGGGTCACCACCGCCAGGTGCGGCACGCCCGAGCCGAGGGCCGTCTGCGCCGCCGCCGGGTGGACGGCGTCGCGCGCGACGGTGACCGCGACGTCGGGCACGACGCCACGGCTGTCCGTGCGGACCCGCAGCGACGGGACGAGCCGCTGCAGCGCCGCGCCCGCCGCGGTCGTCCGGGCGGCGCCGACGTCCGCGGCGGTCAGCGGACCCCCGACGTCGCCGGGACGGACGGGTGCGGGGTCGTCCAGCACGAGGGTGCCGACCCCCGCGGCCGCGAGCGTGCCCGCCACGGTCGTGCCGACCCGGTCGAGCCCCGTGACCGCCACGGTCGCGCGTGCCCGGCGGCGCAGCACGTCGGTGCCGTCGTCGTCCTGGCCCGTGCCGACGAGCCCGTAGGCGAGCGCTTCGGGGACCAGCGCCTCCCGGCGCCGGGGCGGGCGGGCGCGCGGCGTCCGGGTCAGCCCGGTGGCGGCGAGGCCCGCGAGGACCGCGGGCGGCAGCCCGTCCAGCGCGCGGTCACCGGCGCGGAGCAGGCGCTCGACCTGCTCCGGCGCGAGGCCGCGGACCCGGACCGCCCACCGGGGGTCGGTGCCGACCTGCACCTCGTCCGGCGCCCGTCGCAGCACGCGGAGACCGGGCTTGAGCTGCACGGCTGCCACCCCCGTCCCCTCGACGACCTCCGACGGGTCCACGGTGGCACGCCGGACGGGGGCGGGACCCGTCGTCCACAGGACGGGTCGGTCAGGCCTTGCCGAGGATGCGGTTGAGCTTCGTGCTGCAGACGGGGCACACGGCCTTCGCCATCCGGCGCCCCGACTCGGAGACGACGACGTCACCCTCGGCCTGGCGCTTCTCCTTGCACTTCACGCAGTAGAACTCGCCGGCGTAGGTCTCGGCCATGTGTGTCTCCTCAGCTCGGTACGGGACGGCGCCGGACCCGGCGCCCGGGCCAGTATCCACGTGATGTGCCTGCTCGGGGAGAGGTTCGGTCCCCACGTCGCGGTGGAGTTCGCCGTGATCACGGCCCGGAGCCGCTACCGTGCTGGCGTGCAGCCGTCGAGGGAGCACCCCCGCGCACCGGTCGACCCGGCGGCCACGAGCGTGCCCGCAGCACCGCCGGCGGCGTCGGGCGACGGCTGGACCGTCGACCCCGCGCTGGGCCCGGTCGAGGTGCGCCGCTCGCGACGGCGGTCCCGCACGGTGACCGCGTACCGCGAGGGCGGCCGCACGATCGTGGCGATCCCGGCCCGGTTCACCCGCGCGCAGGAGCGCGAGTGGGTGCGCCGGATGCTCGACCGCCTGGCGAACCAGGAGCAGCGCCGCCGGCCGTCGGACGACCAGCTGGTCCGCCGGGCCACCGAGCTGTCCGCCCGCTACCTCGGCGGTCGCGCCGTCCCGTCGAGCGTGCGCTGGTCCGGCAACCAGGGCCGGCGCTGGGGCTCGTGCAGCGTCGGGGACGGCAGCATCCGCATCTCGGACCGGCTGCGGGGCATGCCGTCGTGGGTCACCGACTACGTCCTGCTGCACGAGCTCACGCACCTGCTGCACGCCGGGCACGGCCCGGACTTCTGGGCGGAGCTGGAGGCCTACCCGCGCACGGAGCGGGCCCGGGGCTTCCTCGAGGGCTTCTCGTTCGCCGAGCGCGCCCCCGCCGACCCGTCGGACCGGGTGGACCCCGTGGACGGGGCAGGGGCGGGGACCGACGCCGACGACCTCGACGGCACGGGCGCCGACGACGGGGCGCCCGCCGCCGGCTGACCCCCCGTCAGCGGCCCTCGTCCTCCGGGCGGCCGGACGGCTCCGGGCCGTCGTCCCCGAGGATCTCCGCCAGGGCCTTGTCGAGGTCGGCGTGCTCGCCCTCGGCGGCGGCGCGGCGCGTGGCGTAGCCGGCGGGGTCGTCCAGGTCCTCGGCGGTCGGCAGCAGGTCCGGGTGGTCCCACACGGCGTCACGCGCCTCGGGGCCCTGCTCGCGCGCGATGCGGGCCCAGAGCGCGGCGGCGTCCCGGGAGCGGCGCGGGCGCAGCTCCAGACCGACCAGCGTGGCGAACGTCTGCTCGGCGGGCCCGCCGGCGGCCCGGCGGCGGCGGATCATCTCCCGCAGCGCCATGGCGTGCGGCAGGTGGGGGAGCGCGGCGGTCGCGGCGACCTCGTCCACCCAGCCCTCGACCAGCGCGAGCGCCGTCTCGAGCCGGGCCAGCACGGCCCGCTGCTCGGGGGTCGTCTGCGGCGCGAACACCCCGGACGACAGCGCGCCCTGCAGGGCGCTCGGGTCGGTCGGGTCGATCGCGCGGACCGACTCCTCCAGGCTCTCGACGTCGATGGTGATGCCGCGGGCGTAGGCGTCGACGGCGGCGAGCAGGTGGCCGCGGAGCCAGGTGACGTGGGTGAACAGGCGGGCGTGCGCCGCCTCGCGCAGCGCGAGGAAGAGCCGCACCTCCTCCAGCGGGACGTCGAGGCCCTCGGCGAACGCGGCCACGTTGCCCGGCACCAGCGCGGTGGCCGGGTCGGCGACCAGGGGCAGGCCGACGTCGGTCAGGCCGAACACCTCGCGGGACAGCGACCCGGCCGCCTGGCCGACCTGCATGCCGAACACGAGCGCGCCCAGCTGGCGCATCATCCCGGCCGGGTCGAGGCCCGGCGCACCCAGGCCCGGCGGCAGTCCCATGCCCTCGGGGAGCTGCTCGGCGAGGGTCGCGGCCAGCGCGCTCGACATCGACGTCGCCACCGGCTCGGTCAGCGTGCGCCAGGTGGGCAGGGTCTGCTCCACCCACTCGGAGCGGGACAGCGCGCGCACGTGCCCGCCGGCGGGCGGTAGGTCGGTGGCGGCGTCCAGCCAGAGCTCGGCCACGCCCAGCGCCTCCGTCGCCTGCCGGACCTCGGCGGGGCTGAGCGTCGGGTCGCCGCCCGCGACGGCGACTTGCCGCGCCATGTCGTGGGCGACGTCCCAGTTGACCGGCCCGTCGCCGCCGGACGACAGCATCCGCTGCACCTGGGCGATCACCTGGTTCATCAGCGCGGGGTCGTCCGGGAGGCCGGAGGCCTTCGCCATCTCGGCGGGGTCGAGGCCCTGCTCGCGCATCTGCCGCAGCGCCTCGTCCGCGTCGTCGCCGAACATCTGGCGCAGCATCTGCTCCCAGGCGGAGCCGCCCGTGGGCTCGGGCTGGCGCGGGTCGTCAGTGCTCATCGGTGCTCCCGGGGGCTCGTCGTGGTGCCACCGTAACCACAGGGACCGGCAGCGGGACCAGGCCGGATCCGCCGGTTCGCTGAGGGCGCACGCCCCTGCACGGGACCTTCACGCGCGACGCCCCCGCACAGCACGGTGGGGCATGATCGTCCGGTGCACGCCCAGCCCGAGATGCCCGCGGAGACCCCGGCGGATCCCGCGACGCCCTTCGCCGACGACGAGCCGCCCCGCTCCGAGCCCGTGACCCGCCGCGCGGCCCTGCTGTCGGGCGGCATGCTGCTGACCGCCGCGCTGCTGGTGGTCCTGCTGCTGATGCCGGTGCCGTACGCGGTGAACTCGCCGGGGCCGACGCTCGACACGCTCGGCTCGCACGACGACCAGGCGCTCATCACGATCGAGGGCGCCGACACGTACGACTCGACCGGCGAGCTGCGCCTCACCACCGTGTCCTCGACGGGCGGGCCCGGCTACCCCTCGAGCGTCCTCGGCGTGCTGGCCGGCTGGGTCGGCGGCTCCCGGCTCGTGCTGCCCGTCGAGTCCGTGTTCCCGCAGGGCACGACGCAGGAGCAGCTGGACGAGCAGAACGAGGCGCAGATGGTGTCCTCGCAGGAGAACGCCGCCGTCGCCGCGCTCGAGGAGCTCGGGTACACGGTGCCGGTCACGCTCACCGTGCACGACGCCGTCGAGGGGTCGGGTGCCGTGGGGGTCGTGGAGCCCGAGGACGTCCTCGTGTCCTACGAGGGGACCGAGCTGACCTCCTACGGGCAGCTCATCGACCTGCTGGCCGCGACCGAGCCCGGCAGCACCGTGACGCTGGGCGTCGTGCGCGACGGGGAGGACCTGGACCTCGAGGTCGTCACCGGCGCGCGGGACGACGGCGACGGCAGCCAGCTCGGCGTCTACATCGACCCGACGTTCGACCCGCCCGTCGACGTCTCGATCCGGATCGACCAGATCGGCGGCTCCAGCGCCGGCACGATGTTCGCGCTCGGGATCATCGACAAGCTGACCCCCGAGGACGAGGCGGACGGCGAGGTCATCGCCGGCACCGGCACGATGGACCTCAACGGCTCGGTCGGCCCGATCGGCGGCATCCGGCAGAAGATGGCCGGCGCGCTGCGCGACGGCGCGTCCTGGTTCCTCGCCCCGGCCGACAACTGCGACGAGGTCGTCGACCACGTGCCCGACCGCCTGCGCGTCGTGCGCGTCGAGACGCTGCACGAGGCGCGCGAGGCCGTCGAGGCCATCGGTGCCGGGACCGCGGCCGACCTGCCGACCTGCACCGCGCAGGACGCGGCGGCCTGAGCCGGCCGCCGCGCCGTCAGGCGAACGTCGCCCGCAGCGCCTCGACCAGGCCGGGCACCACGTCCGCGCCCTGGCCCACGGCCTCGTCGCGGTCCTGGGCGCGCTGGCGCACGGCGCACCACGACGTCCCGTCGCGCAGCACGCCGGCGGCGATCCGCACGTCCTGCCGCTGCGGGTGGGCGAGGAGCGCCGCGAGCGCGGCGTCGGCGTCCTCCGGGAGCCCCTCCTCGGCCTCCGGCGGCAGCACGATGCGCTCGACGGTCAGTGCGGCGCCGTCCACGCCGTCGGGCCAGCCCATGCCCCCGAGCAGCCCCTCGAGGTCGTCGCTCGCGGGCAGGCCCTCCTGCTCGATCGAGGTGAGGTGGTCCGGGTCGGCGGCGGCGAGGGCCAGCACGTCCGCGGGCAGCTGCCCGGCCAGCGCGGGCTCCGCGTCGAGGGCGGCCTGCGTGCGGACCAGCGCGAACACCCGCACCGGCCCGTCCCAGCCGCCGGTCGCGACGTGCCGCTCGATCTCCACCACGGCCGCGGCCAGGGCGCGCTGCGCGGGGGTCGTCGTCGGGGCGTCGGCGGGGGCCGTGCCGTCGGTCGGGCCGGGGGTCGGGTCGCTCTGCGTCACGCGGGCCATCCTCGCACCCACGCAGGCCCTGGGGACGACGGCCGGGGGCGCCGGGCGTGTGGGAACCTGGGTGCCTCCTGGCGCGTTGTGACCAGCGTGTGCGCCGGGTGTGAACCCGCGACGCGCAGCGTTGAACCCGCGTGACCCGTACCCGACGACGAGGACCTCCAGGCCGTGACATTCGCCAACCCGTCCGCCCGACAGCCCCGGGGGCCACGCCCGCCCCGGCCGCCCCGAGGAGCAGCGGGACGCCGCCGCCCGAGCCCCCTCGCGATCACCGTCGTGGTGCTCGCGCTGGTCGTGGTCGCCGTGCTCGTGCTCGCCCAGTTCTGGACCGAGGTCCTCTGGTTCGACCAGCTTGGCTACTCGCAGGTCCTGTGGACCCAGTGGCTGACCCGCGGCGCCCTGTTCCTGATCGGCCTGCTCCTCATGGGTGGCGCCGTCTTCGCCAGCCTGGCCATCGGGTACCGCACCCGCCCGGTCTACGCGCCGTCCAACCAGGAGCAGGTCAGCCTCGACTCCTACCGCGAGGCCATCGAGCCGCTGCGTCGCGTGGTGCTCATCGCCGGTCCGGCCGTGCTCGGCCTGTTCGCCGGCATCGCCGCGTCGCAGCAGTGGAGCGCCGTCCAGCTCTGGCTGCACAGCACCGAGGTCGGCCAGACCGACCCGCAGTGGAACCTGGACCTCTCGTTCTACATGTTCGAGCTGCCCGGCATGCGGTTCGTCATCAGCTTCCTGATGGCGGTCGTCGTGCTCTCCGGGATCGCCGCCGTCGCGACGCACTACCTCTACGGCGGGTTCCGCGTCGGCGGGTCGGGCGGCACGCCGCGCATGACCACGGCCGCGCGCGTGCACCTCTCGGTCATCGCCGCGGTCCTGATGGTGCTCATCGCCGCGAACTACTTCCTGGACCGCTACTCGATCCTCACCCGCGAGGGCGACCGGTTCGAGGGCGCGTCCTACACCGACGTGCACGCCGTCATCCCGTCCAAGAGCATCCTCGCGATCGTGGCGCTGCTGGTCGCGGTCATGTTCGTGGTCACCGCCGTGCGCGGCGGCTGGCGCATCCCCGCCATCGGCGTCGGCGTCATGGTGCTGTGCGCCGTCGCGATCGGCGGCATCTACCCGGCCGTCGTGCAGCGGTTCCAGGTGAACCCGAACCAGCAGGACGCCGAGGCGCCGTTCATCCAGCGCAACATCGACGCGACGCTCGCGGCGTACGACCTCGAGGACGTCGCGACGTCGGACTACGACGCGAACGTGACCGCCGAGCCCGGTGCGCTGCGCGAGGACGCGGAGACCACGGCGTCCATCCGCCTGCTCGACCCCCAGGTCGTCTCCGACTCCTTCCGGCAGCTCGAGCAGATCCGCGCGTTCTACTCCTTCCCCGACACGCTGTCGGTGGACCGGTACGACGTCGCCGACGAGAGCCGCGACACCGTGATCGCGGTGCGCGAGCTCGACCTCGAGGGGCTCGACGCCCAGCGCCGCAACTGGACGAACGACACCACCGTGTACACGCACGGCTTCGGCGTCGTCGCCGCCTACGGCAACACGACCACGTCGGCCGGGGCGCCCGAGTTCTGGCAGGGCGGCATCCCGTCGACCGGTGAGATGGGCGAGTACGAGCCGCGCATCTACTTCGGTCAGAGCTCGCCGACCTACTCCATCGTCGGCTCGCCCGAGGGCCAGGAGTGGGAGCTCGACTACCCCGACGACGAGTCGGGCGGCGCGGTGAACACCTCGTTCCCGACGTCCGACGTCTCCGCGGGCCCGGAGATCGGCAGCTTCTGGAACAAGCTGCTCTACTCCATCAAGTTCGGCTCCGAGCAGATCCTGTTCTCCGAGCGGGTGACCGACGAGTCGCAGATCCTCTACGACCGCGACCCCGTCGAGCGCGTGCAGAAGGTCGCCCCGTACCTGACCCTCGACGGCCGCGTGTACCCCGCCGTCGTCGACGGCCGGGTCAAGTGGATCGTCGACGGCTACACGACGTCCGACCAGTACCCGTACGCGGCCGCGCAGTCCCTGGAGGACGCGACGGTCGACTCGCTCACCCAGACGTCGACCACGATCGCCGCGCTGCAGCCCGAGACGGTCAACTACATCCGCAACTCGGTCAAGGCCACGGTCGACGCCTACGACGGCACGGTGACGCTCTACGCGTGGGACGACCAGGACCCGGTCCTGCAGTCCTGGAGCAAGGTGTTCGACACCTCGCTGGAGCCGGTCTCCGAGATCAGCTCGGACCTGATGAGCCACATCCGCTACCCCGAGGACCTGTTCAAGGTGCAGCGGACCCTGCTCGGGACCTACCACGTCACCGACCCGGGGCAGTTCTTCTCCGGCAACGACGCGTGGCGCACCCCGAACGACCCCACCGCGGGCGACGCGGACGTCGCGCAGCCGCCGTACTACCTGACGCTGGAGATGCCGGACCAGGACTCGGCGTCGTTCTCGCTGATGTCGACCTACGTCCCGTCGGGCGGCAACGCCCGTGACGTGCTCACCGGCTACATCGCGGTGGACGCGGAGGCCGGGTCGACCGCCGGCGAGCCCGCGGAGGGCTACGGCAAGATCCGGCTGCTGGAGCTGCCACGCGACTCCACCGTGCCCGGGCCGAACCAGATGAACAACAACTTCACGTCGAACCCCGACGTGTCGAACGAGCTGAACATCCTGGCGCGCGGCGAGTCGCAGGTCATCCGCGGCAACCTGCTCACGCTGCCGGTCGGCGGCGGCCTGCTGTACGTCCAGCCGGTCTACGTGCAGGCAGCCAGCGGTACCCAGTTCCCGCTGCTGCAGCGCGTCCTCGTGGCCTTCGGCGACGAGATCGGGTTCGCCAGCACCCTGGACGAGGCGCTCGACCAGGTGTTCGGCGGTGACGACGGCACGTCCGCCGGCGACGCGGGCAACGAGATCGCCCCGCCCGACACCGGCGACGCCGGCACGGGTGACACCGGGGACGGCACGACCACGCCGTCCACCCCGGCGCCCACGCCGACGGACGGGACCGGCGACGGCCCCACCGCCGACGCCGCGACCCGCCTGACCGAGGCGCTCGACGCCGCGAACCAGGCGATCGCGGACGGGCAGGCGGCGCTCGCCGACGGCGACTTCGCGGCCTACGGCGAGGCGCAGGAGCGGCTGCAGCAGGCGCTGGACGACGCGCTGGCGGCCGACCAGGAGCTCAACGGCTCCGGCGGCTGACCCGCGGCGCACCACGGCACCGGGCCGGTCCCCCCTCTCGACGGGGGGACCGGCCCGCTGCCGTCCCGGCCGTCGCGCGCTGCACGCCCGGCGGCGGGACGCGCGAGGTCGGTGCGCGCAGACGAGGTCGTCATGTCGGCACGAGGTCGTCCCGCAGGACTGACGACCTCGTGCGGAGATGACGACCTCGACCAGGGGCTACGGCGGTCCGGCGGTGCACGGCGCCCGGGCTGTGACGCAGGGCACGGTGGCTCGATTTGGACCTCGCGGACACCTCGGCGTAACGTAGTGATCACCGACGCGGGGTGGAGCAGCTCGGTAGCTCGCTGGGCTCATAACCCAGAGGTCGCAGGTTCAAATCCTGCCCCCGCTACACAGAAGACGAAGGCCCGGACCGGATGGTCCGGGCCTTCGTCGTTCTCCAGGGAGACCTCGTCGTTCTCCCGGGAGTCCGCGGCGGTCCTCGGCGGGTCGCGACGTGCCGCCGCCGGCGCGTCGCCGTGCACCGCGACGCCCGCCCGGCGGCGCTCCGCGTTCCGGCCGCGCACCCGGCGCCCCGCTGTTAGCCTGACGCCGTGACTGCAGCACCGACCCCGGCCCGGCGCCCCGTCGTCGCGCCCGCGTCCTGCTGTTGTCCGGCCCGGCGCTGACCGCGTCGCCCCGCGCCTGAGGCGCCGACCCCGGATCCGCCCGGTGCCCGCCCGGCAGGACCCGCACCCGGCACCGCCGTCGTACCCCCTCGCGTTCGGTCGTGAGCGCGTCCCCGTCGTCACCCCGTCGTCCGGAAGGACCACCATGTCTGCTCCCACCCTCGTCCCGCGCCGTGCCCGGACCCGTGTGCTCGCCGCGGTCGCGGCCGCCGCGACCCTCGCGCTGACGGCCTGCGGCGGCGGTTCGGGCTCCGGTTCCGGCGGCACGGGCACCGAGGCGCCGTCGGCCCCGGACTCGGCGCTGGCCGCGGTGCAGGAGGCGGGCGTGCTGCGGGTCGGCACGGAGGGGACGTACGCGCCGTTCAGCTTCCACGACGCGTCCAGCGACGAGCTGACGGGCTACGACGTGGACGTGATCACCGCGGTGGCCGAGAACCTGGGCGTCGAGGCCGAGTTCTCGGAGACCACCTGGGACTCGATCTTCGCGGGCCTGGAGGCGGGCCGGTACGACGTGATCGCGAACCAGGTGAGCATCACCGACGAGCGGCTGGCGAAGTACGACTTCAGCGAGCCCTACACGGTGTCGACCGGCGTGGTGGTCGTGCCCGCGGGCACGGACGACATCACCTCGCTCGCCGACGTGGCCGGGAAGACGACGGCGCAGTCCGCCACTTCGAACTGGTCGGAGGTCGCCACCGACGCCGGGGCGACGGTCGAGTCGGTGGAGGGCTTCACGCAGGCGATCGCGCTGCTCAAGCAGGGGCGCATCGACCTGACGTTCAACGACAACCTGGCCGTGCTGGACTACCTGAAGTCCTCCGGCGACACGGACGTGGAGATCGCCTTCGAGACGGACGACGTCGTGGAGCAGGGCTTCCCGCTGCTGAAGGGCTCGGACCTGACGCCGGCGATCGACGAGGCCCTGGCCGAGCTGCGCGCCGACGGCACCCTCGCCGAGATCTCGACGACGTGGTTCGGCGAGGACGTCAGCCAGTGAGCCGCCGCCCGGCCCGGGGCCGTCGCCCGTGAACGACTCGACGTGGGAGCTGGTCCGCACCTCGATCGGCCCGCTGCTCGAGGGCGCCATCCGCGGCACGATCCCGCTGACGCTGATCTCGTTCGTCATCGGCCTGGTCATCGCCCTGCTGGTCGCGCTCGCGCGGCTGTCCCGGGTGCGGGTGCTGTCCTGGCTGGCGCGCGCCTACATCTCGGTGATCCGCGGCACGCCGCTGCTGGTGCAGCTGTTCCTGATCTTCTACGCGCTGCCGTCGCTCGGGATCGTGCTCGACCCGTTCCCGTCGGCGATCATCGCGTTCTCGCTCAACGTGGGCGGGTACGCGGCCGAGACCATCCGGGCGGCGATCCTGTCGGTCCCGCGGGCGCAGTGGGAGGCGGCGGCGACCATCGGGTTCGGGCCGACGCTCACGCTGCGGCGGGTGGTGCTCCCGCAGGCCCTGCGGGTCTCCGTGCCGCCGCTGTCCAACACCTTCATCTCGCTGGTGAAGGACACCTCGCTCGCGTCGACGATCATGGTGACGGAGCTGCTGCGCAAGGCCCAGGAGATCGCGGCGCCGACGTACGAGTTCATGACGCTGTACTCGCTGGCCGCGGTGATCTACTGGCTGATCTGCCTGGTGCTCTCCGCCCTGCAGGTGCGGCTCGAGCGGCGCCTCGACCGGTACGTGGCGACATGACGGAGGACGACGTGACCGACACCCCGACGGACGGGCAGCGGCCGCTGGTCCGGGTGCGCGGCCTCGCCAAGTCGTTCGGCGACAACCACGTGCTGCGCGGCATCGACCTGGACGTGGCGCCCGGCAGCGTCACCGTGATCATCGGGCCGTCCGGCTCGGGCAAGACGACGCTGCTGCGCTGCCTCAACGCGCTCGAGATCCCGGGCGCGGGGACCGTGGAGGTCGCCGGGGTGCAGCTCGACTTCGCGACCCGGCACTCGCAGGCGGAGCTGCGGCGCCTGCGCGCCCAGTCGGGGATGGTCTTCCAGTCGCACCAGCTCTTCCCGCACCGCACGACGCTGGCGAACCTGACCGAGGGCCCGGTGCACGCGCAGGGCCGGCCGGTGGCCGAGGTGACGACCGAGGCGCGCGCCCTGCTGGAGAAGGTCGGCCTGGCGGCCAAGGCCGACGCGTACCCGCACGAGCTCTCCGGCGGGCAGCAGCAGCGGGTCGGGATCGCGCGGGCGCTGGCCCTGCGCCCGCGGCTCATCCTGTTCGACGAGCCGACGTCGGCGCTCGACCCGGAGACCGTCGGCGAGGTGCTCACGGTGATGCGCGACCTCGCGGCGGAGGGCTGGACCATGATCGTCGTCACGCACGAGATCCGGTTCGCGCAGCAGGTCGCCGACCACGTGGTGTTCATCGACGGCGGCGTCGTGGTCGAGGAGGGCGCGCCGGCGGACGTCCTGGGACGGCCCTCGCACGAGCGGACGCGGCAGTTCCTGCGGCGGATCCTGGACCCGCTCTAGGGACGGGTGGTTCACTGCGGACCGTGTTCGCTGCCGCCGCCCCCGACGGGTACGAGTTCTCCGCCGACCCCGCCCGCCTCGACCCGGCCCGCGCCCACGAGCTGCTGGTCGCGCACGCCTTCTGGGCCCGGGACCGGTCCCGGGCCACGCAGGACGCGGCGGTGGCCGCCTCCCGCAACTACGGCGTGTACGACGACGGTGGCCGTCAGGTGGCGTACGGCCGGGTCGTGACGGACGAGGTCACGTTCGCCTGGCTCGCCGACGTCGTGGTGGACCCCGGGCACCGCGGTCGGGGGCTGGCCCGGCTGCTGGTCGAGGGGGTGCTGGCCGACCTCGAGCCGCTCGGCCTGACCCGGATCGCCCTCAAGGCGTCGAGCGAGGCGCACGGGCTCTACGAGCAGCTCGGCTGGGGCCCGGTCGAGGACCCGGGGGCGTGGATGGAGCGCCCCGGCGGGGCGCTCCACCACGAGCCGCGCCGCTGAGCGCCGACGGGGTGGCTCAGCGCGAGGCGAGCGCCCGTCCCGCCGCCACGGCCGCCGCCTCGGCCTGCTTCTTCATGAGCTCGGCCGGCTCCGCGAGCGCGTCCATCGCCGGGTTGACGCCGACGAGCGTGAGCTCGCGCTCGATGACGGTGAGGTCCGCCTGCCAGACCTCGCCGACGATCCGGCGCAGGTAGTCGATGCTGTGGTCCCAGCCCTCCTTGGGGGTGCCGGGCCCGTAGCCACCACCGCGGGTGGTGATGAGCACGACGGGCTTGCCGGCCAGGACCGGCTCGCCCGGGGTGCCGCCGGCGATGACCAGGTCGATCCAGGTCTTGACGTGCTGCGAGACGCCCCAGTTGTAGAGGGGGAGCGCGAGCACGGCGGCGTCCGCGGCGCGGAGCTCGTCGGCGACCTCGACCGCGAGCGCGACCGCCGCGGCCTGCTGGGGCGTGCGCTGCTCCGCGGGGGTCCACCCGGCGCCGACGGCGGTCGCCCAGGCGTCGGCGGGCAGCGGGTCGGCACCGAGGTGCCGGCGGACGACGGTCTCGTTCGGGCGGCCGGCGGCGAGCTCCGCGGTCACGAGGTCGGCGAGCCTGGCGCTCGCGGAGGCGGTGCCCTGGATGGTGGCGTCGACGCGCAGGACGGTCATGGTGTCTCCCGAGGTTGATGTTGAATGTTCAACGCGGACTGTAGGCGCCGCGTGTTGAATGTTCAACTCCCGTAGCATGGCGCCATGCCCGAGCCCACCCACGACGCCACGCCCTGGCTGTCGGCCGCCGAGATCGAGGACTGGAAGGCCGTGGTCGCGCTGATCAGCACGCTGCCGGCCGCGCTCGACGCGCAGCTCAAGCGGGACGCCGGGCTGAGCCTGTACGAGTACCACGTGCTGGTGTCGCTGGCTGAGGGCGAGCGTCAGGAGCTGCCGATGAGCGACCTCGCCCGGCTGACCCAGAGCTCGCCGTCCCGCCTGTCGCACGCGGTCGGCCGCCTCGAGCAGGCCGGCTGGGTGGTGCGCGGGGACTGCTCGGCCGCCGGCAAGCGCACGAGCGCCCGGCTGACCGCCGCGGGGACCGCGCAGCTGGAGCGGAGCGCACCGGGTCACGTGCGCGAGGTGCGCCGGCTCGTCGTGGACGCGCTCGGGCCCGAGCGGGTGGCCGCGCTGGGCGACGCCGCGCGCACGGTCGTGGGCGGCGCCGCGCCCGACGTGGCGGCGACGCTGTGGCCGTGCGGGGGAGTCGGCGCGAGGACGACCGCGGAGCAGCCGGCGTGACCGACCAGCGGCACAGCTACACGCTCCAGGCGGTCGAGTACACCGACCAGCGCGCCGTGGCGCTGCGCACCGCGATGGACGTCGAGATGTCCGCCCGCTACACCGACCCCGGCGGCCCCGGCCTGAGCCCGGCCGTGCTGGCCGCGCTCGCCGTGGACCCGGCGACGATCCGGCACACGGTGCTCGCGGTCGACCACGACGGCACGCCGGTCGGCCACGCCGCGCTGCGGGACCACCGGGGGGAGTGGGAGGTCAAGCGGGTCGTCGTGGCCGCGGACCACCGCGGCCGCGGGATCGGGCGCGCGGTGATGACGGAGGTCGAGCGGCTCGCCCGCGCGGCCGGTGCGACCCGCGTCATCCTCCAGACCGGGGACCGGCAGCCCGAGGCCGAGGCGCTGTACACGGCGCTCGGGTGGACGCGGATCCCGACCTACCCGCCGTACGACGAGGCGCTGCCGCAGTCGCGGTGCTTCGAGAAGCTGCTGGGCTGACGGGCCTCGCGCGCTGTCACGACCCCGCGCACAGCCCGATGAACGCGCCGAGCTCGACCAGCTGCGCGGGCGTGGCGGGCAGGTGGTCGGTCAGCTCCCGCGCCCGCACGACCACGGCGGCGTACTCGCCGCGGGACAGCGCCACGTTCAGCCGGTTCCGGTTGAGCAGGAACTCCATCCCGCGCGGCACGTCCTCGGGCGACGACGCGGCCGTCGAGACCAGGACGACCGGCGCCTCCTGCCCCTGGAACTTGTCGACGGTCCCGACGCGCACCCCGCTCAGGCCGGCACGCTCCAGCGCACGGGCGATCGTCCAGACCTGGGCGTTGTACGCGGCGACCACCAGCACGTCGGCGGCCTCCAGCGGGCGGTCCTCGCCCGCCGCCGGGTCGACCCACCGGCGTCCGAGCACGGCCCGCACCTGGGCGACCACCTCCGCGGCCTCCTCGACGGAGGACACCGCGTTGCCCACGTGGTCCACCAGGACGCACCGGACGCCGGGCTCGACGCCCTCGAGCGTGCGGCGGGCGGCGTGCTCCACGGAGGTCAGGCGACCGTCGTACGACAGGCCGGACACGGGTGCGCACAGCGCGGGGTGCATCCGCCAGGTGGTCGCCAGGAAGTACCCGAGCTCGGCGGGCAGCGTGTCGTGCCCGTCGGTCAGCCAGCCGAGCGCGGACGCGTCCACGGGCTCGGGGTGGTGCCCCTGCGACACCTGCGGCAGCTGCTGCGGGTCGCCGAGCAGCAGGAGGTTCCGGGCGGCGGCCGAGACCGCCAGGGTGTTGGCCAGGCAGAACTGCCCCGCCTCGTCGACGACCAGCAGGTCGAACCCGCCCTCGGGGAGCCGCGCGGGGTTGGTGAAGTCCCACATCGTGCCGCCGACCACCAGCCCGCCGTCCCGGGCGGCGTAGAAGGCGCCGAACGCGGTCGTGTCTCGGGGCTGCACCCAGGGCGCCGCGGGGTCGGCCCTCGAGCCGCGCGGCTTCTTCGCGACCGCGGCCGCGTCGACGCCGGCCTCGACGACCTTCACCAGCAGGTTCTCCACGACCGCGTGGGACTGCGCGACGACGCCCACCCGCCACCCGGAGGCGACCAGGTCGGCGATGACGTGGGACCCCGTGTACGTCTTGCCGGTGCCCGGCGGCCCCTGGACCGCGAGGTACGACCCGTCGAGGTCGCGCACGGCCGCGGTGATGGCGGCGACCACGCCGTCTCCCTCCTCGGACCCGGGCCGGGGGAGCGGGGCGCCGGACCGGGTGCGGGGCGGCCGCCGGCGCACCAGGTCGAGAGCGGCCTGCGCCGGCAGCACCGGCAGGTGGCCGGCGACCTGCTCGGCGAACCCCCGCAGCGCGGCCGCGACCAGGGCGGTGCTGGGCGGCGGGGTGGGGCCGAGGCCCATCGGCGCGCGGTCGTGCGGGGCGTCGCCGGCCTTGAGCTGCTCGGTGACGAGGAGCTGGTCCCGCGCGCCCGAGCCGTCGCCGGCGGAGGTCACCTCCTCGACGGTGAAGCCGGGTGCCCAGCCGCGGGAGCCCGCGCTGCTGGTCCGGGCGTGCTCGGGGACCGGCCGGTCGAACAGGCCGAGGGCCGGCGCGCCGGCGCGCAGCTCGCTGCCGGGCTCCAGGCGGCCGGTCATCCGCAGCACACGCCGCTGCGTGCGCCGCCCGGCCGGCACGTGCCAGTCCTCGACCACCTCGACGCGGTCGGCGACGAACGTCGAGCGGGCGTCGGTCCACTCGGCGGGGTCGGCGACCAGGCGGTCGAAGTGCGCCCACCAGAACGGCTTGTCCTCGCGCCAGTGGTAGCCCAGGGCCGCGGCGAGCAGCGCCACCGCCTGCTGGTCGTCGCTGCGTCGCCCGTCCACGTGCCCGGCCGGGTCGTCGGCGTGCGCGCGCAGGCGCGCGGCCAGGTCGTCGTGCTCCGGTGCCGCCCCGTCGCTGCCGTCCGGTGCCGGGGCCGGCGCCGCGCGGCCGGGGCGGACCCCGCGCTCGGCCGCCTGCGCGAGCAGCCAGTCCCGCAGCCGCAGGGTGGACCGGCAGTCGTCGGCGTTGTAGGCGGCGATGGCGTCGATCGCCGCGGTCCAGCCCGCCTCGTCGCCGGCGGCACGGCGCGCGCACGCCTCCGCGTACTCCGCGATCGAGTCGCCGGCCGTGGTGACCTCACCGGTCCGGGCGGCGGGCAGGTACAGCGGCTCGAGCTTCTTCAGCGAGTACGACCGCTGCCCGGTGCGCAGGCTCGCCCGGACCGTCGCGTACAGGTCGACCAGCACGCCGGCGGACAGCAGCTCGTCCACGACGTCCTCGCCGACCCCGTGCCGTCCGGCCAGCCGCAGCAGGGCGGACTTCTCGTAGGGCGCGTAGTGGTAGACGTGCATCCCGGGGTGGGCGGCACGCCGCTGCTGCACGTAGTCGAGGAAGTCCACCAGCGCCTGCTTCTCCGCCGCGCGGTCGTGCGCCCAGAACGCCCGGAAGGTCGGCTCGGCGTCGCCCTGCGGGGCCTCGACGAGGCCGAACAGGTACTCCAGGCCCCAGACCGCGGGCCGGCCGTCGGGTCCGAGCTCGCCGGCGGCCCACAGCGGGTCGCCCTCGAAGTCGAAGAAGACGTCCCCCGGGTCCGGGGCGGGCAGGGCGGCGACCGCCGCGGTGTCGAACAGGTCGAACTCCACCCCGCCGCCCGCCGCGTCCTGCTTCGCCTGCAGCTCGGCCTGCCGCCGCAACCCGGTCAGCGTCGTCGCCCCGATGCCGGCCACGGGCTCGGTGCGGGCGGCCAGGTCCTCCACGGTGCGCACCCCGGCCGCCAGCAGCCGGGTGCGCTGGTGCGTGCGGACCCCGGCGACCAGCAGCACGTCCCGGCGCTGCTCGAGCTCGGGGACGCACACCTCGCAGCGGCCGCAGGCACGGAACCGGTCGTCGCCCCACCGCACCGCGGCGCCGGCGTCCTGGTGCCGGTCCAGCAGGTCCTGCAGGCGACGGCGGCGCTCGCGGTAGACGGGCAGCAGGTCCCGGAGCCGGTGGCTCGTGGTGACGTGGTCGCCGAGCACCAGGTGCACGTCGTCGGCGACGTCCACCCCGGCCGCGAGCAGCTGGTCGGCGTAGGCGGTGACCTGGAGCAGCGCCGTGGGCCGCTCCTGCCGTGCGAGCTTGGTGTCGACGACCGCGTACCGGGGCCGGCGGCCGGTGTGCCGTCCCTCTCGGACCAGGAAGTCGGCCCAGCCGGTGAACCGGCCGTCGAAGAACCCGGCCTGGAACACGACGTCGGCCCCGGCGCCGACCGCCTGCAGCGTCGCGTCGTGCGCGGCGCGGAGCGACTCCCGGGTGGTGTCGCGGGGCCGGGCCAGCACCAGGACGCCCTGCCCGGTGGCCGGGTCGAACGGACCGTGCTGCCGCAGGTGCCCCTCCAGGACCCGCCGCTCGTGCTGCGCACCGAGCACCCCCGCGCGCTGCCGCGTGGCGTCGACGGTCCGCAGGACGGGCTCGACCCGGCCCAGCCGTGCGTCCAGGGATCGCAGCACCGCGAACTCGCACGCCGCGGCGTCCGCCATGTCGGTCGCGCTGTAGGCCAGCGCGCCGTCCTCGAGGATGAGCACGAGTCGCGAGGCTACCGGCGGGCGGGGACACGGCCGGCCGGGGGCCGGCCGTGGTACACATGCCCTCGCCCGGCCGGCGCGACCGGTCGGACGAGGGGCCGGAGCAGGTCAGGACGGGGGACACCGGGTGGGGCCGCTGCTCACCAGCAAGACGCGGGTACCCGTGCGCCGGACCGGTCGCGTCGAGCGCCCGCGGCTGCTCGACCGGCTCGCCCGGGCGGCGGACGCGACGCTCACGGTGGTGTCCGCGCCGGCCGGCTTCGGCAAGACCACGCTGCTCACCGAGTGGGCGGCGACCAGCGGCGGGCGCGTCGCCTGGCTGTCGCTCGACGCCCGGGACGACGACCCCGGCGTGCTCTGGCGCTACCTGCTCGCGGCGGTCGCGAGGGTCGAGCCGGCGGCGACGACCGGGGCGGAGGCGGCGCTGGCGGGCGGCGAGCCGGTCGAGACGGTGCTGACGACGCTGCTCAACGACCTGGACCGGCTGACGCACGACCTGACCCTCGTGCTCGACGACTACCACGTCCTCACCGCTCAGCCCGTGCTCGAGGGCATGGCGTTCCTGGTCGACCACCTGCCGCCGCAGGTCCGGCTGGTCGTCGCCGGACGCACCGCCCCCGCGCTGCCGCTCCCGCTCCTGCGGGCCCGCGGGCAGCTCGCCGAGGTCCGCGTCGCGGACCTGCGGTTCACGGCCGCGGAGACCGCGTCCTACGCCGCCGCCGCCGGGCTGGACCTGGACGCGGCGGAGCTCGCCGTGCTGGCGGAGCGCACCGAGGGGTGGGCCGCCGCGCTGCAGCTCGTGACGCTCGCGGTCCGCGACGGGCGCGGTGTCGCGCGGGTCCTCGCGGGGTCCGCGGGCGCCGACGGGCACCTCGCCGACTACCTGGTGGCGGAGGTGCTGGCCCGGCAGCCGGCGCACCTGCGGACCTTCCTGCTGCGCACCAGCGTGCTGGGCCGCCTGACGGGGTCGCTGTGCGACGCGGTCACCGGGCAGGACGGCGGCGCGGCGACCCTCGACGACCTGCACCGCGCGGACCTGCTCCTCGTCCCGCTGGACGAGGAGCGACGGTGGTTCCGGTACCACCACCTCTTCGCCGAGGTGCTGGCCGGGCGCCTGGACCGCGAGGAACCGGGGACCGCGCCCGGGCTGCACCGGCGCGCCGGTGCGTGGCACGAGCAGCACGGGGACCTCCCGGACGCGGTCGACCACGCGCTGGCGGCGGGCGACCTCGCCCGCGCGGCCGAGCTGGTGGAGCGGGCCGTGCCGGCGATGCGGCGGGAGCGGCAGGACTCGACGCTGCGCCGGTGGTTCGACGCCCTGCCGCCCGAGGTCGTGGGTGCCCGGCCCGCGCTCGCCCTGGGGTACGCCGGCGCGCTGCTGGCGGAAGGCCGGCCGGCGGGGGTCGGTGAGCTGCTCGGGCACGTCGAGCGCGGGGTGGCCGCGTCGGCCGGCACCGGCCCGCCGGCGCCCGAGGCGTCGGCCGTGCTGGCGCAGGCGGCGATCTTCCGGGCCGCGGCCGCGCGGGCGGCCGGTGACGACGCGGCCGCCGAGGGGCACGCCCTGCGCGCGCTGGACCTGGTGGGGCCGGACGAGCACCTGGGGCGCGGTGCGGCGAGCGGCCTGCTGGGTCTGGTGGCGTGGAGCCGCGGCGACCTCGCGGCTGCGGAGGGCTGGTGGTCCACGTCGCTGGACGCGCTCGACCGCGCGGGGCACCGGGCCGACACCTACGGGGCGCTGCTCGCGCTCGGCGACATCCGGGTGGCGCAGGGTCGCCTCGCGGACGCCGCCGACGGCTACGCGCAGGCGCTGGCGGCTGCCGGCACCGCCCGGCCGGCGCTGCGCGGGACCGCGGACATGCACGTCGCGCTCGCGGCGGTGCTCCGGGAGCGCGACGAGCCGGCGACGGCGCGCGCGCACCTGGACGCCGCCGCCGCGCTCGGCGAGCAGGCCGGGCTGCCGCAGAACCGCCACCGCCGGCACGTGGTGACCGCGCTGCTGCGGGCCACGGACGGGGACGTGCCGGGCGCCGTGGCGGAGCTCGACGAGGCCGAGCGCGTGTACGTGCCCGACTTCTTCCCGGACGTGCGACCCGTCGCGGCAGTCCGGGCCGGCCTGCAGGCGCGCGCCGGCATGCTCGACCCCGCCCGGCGGTGGGTCCGGGAGCGCGGCCTCACCGTGGACGACGAGCCGCAGCACCTGCGGGAGCACGAGCACCTGACGCTGGTCCGCGTGCTGCTCGCCGAGCACCGTGCGGACCCCGCCGCTGCCGAGCCGCTGGCCGGCGCGGACCGGCTCCTCGCCCGGGTCCTGGCAGCCGCCGAGGCGGGCGGTCGCACCGGGACGGTGATCGAGGGGCTGGTCCTCCGGTCCCTCGTGCACCAGGCGCGGGGCGACCGTGCTGCGGCGCTCGCGGTGCTCGACCGCGCCGTCCGGACGGCGGGACCGCTCGGGCACGTGCGGCTGGTCGCCGACGAGGGCCCCGCGGTCGCGGCGCTGCTCCGGGAGCTGGCGGCGGGGGAGGACCCGGCCCCGTGGGCCGTGACACTGGCGGACGTCGCCGGCCGCCGGCCCGCGCGGGCGGCGACCGGGACGCCGGTGCGCCCCGCTGTGCCGGAGGTGCCGGGTGCGGCCGCTGTGCCCGAGGTGCCCGAGGTGCCCGAGGTGCCCCGGCGCGGCGGCGTCCCCGTGCCCCCGCTGAGCGCGCGCGAGCGGGACGTCCTCCGGCTGCTCGGGACCGACCTGGACGGGCCGGAGATCGCCCGGCACCTGGTCGTGTCGGTCAACACCGTGCGCACGCACACCAAGAGCATCTACGCGAAGCTCGGCGTGCACGGCCGTCGTGCGGCGGTTCGGCGCGCCGGCGAGCTGGGACTGCTGCGCGACGACCCGCGTCCTCGCTGACCCGCCCCCGACCCGTCCCCCGACCCGCCCGGCTCACCCGCGGGATCACCAGGTCGGGTGAGGCGGCCTCACCACCTCGGCTCCTACCGTCCGGGGCACGCACCTGGGCGGGGGTCGGATGTCCGGGTATATGGGTTGTTGATTAAGGGGACGCGGCCCCCCCATCGATCCCCGCGTAGGGGGCCGTCGCCAGCGCCAGTTGTGTATAAGAGCCGGCCCCCGCCCCGCGGGCCGTCCGCCCCGGCCCGTCGCACCGCCGCTCTCGCGGGGGCGCTGTACCTCCTGACCTTCGCCAGCTCGATCCCGGCGCTGCCCCTGCTGGGTCCGGTCCTCGACGACCCCGCCTACGTGCTCGGGCCCGGCTCGGACACCCGGGTCGTGGCGGGCGCGCTGCTCGACCTGGTCAACGCGCTGGCGTGCGTCGGCACGGCGGTCGTGCTGTTCGGGGTCGTCAAGCGGTGGGGGGAGCACCTCGCGCTCGGGTTCGTCGCCTCGCGGACGCTCGAGGCGGCCGTGATCCTGGTCGGCGTCGTGAGCCTGCTCGCCGTGGTGACGCTGCGCCAGGAGCCGGCGCCGGGCTCGGACGACGCCGCCCTCGTCGCCGTCGCGCAGGGCCTCGTGGCGGTCCGCGACTGGACGTTCCTGCTGGGCCCCGGCGTGATGGCGGCGGTGAACGCGCTGCTCCTCGGGTCCCTCCTGCTCCGGTCGGGGCTCGTGCCGCGGCTGATCCCGCTCGCGGGGCTGGTCGGGGCGCCGCTGCTGCTGGCGTCGGACGTGGCGACGCTGTTCGGCGTGAACACCCAGCTGTCGGTCCTGTCCGCCGTCGCCGTGGTGCCGATCTTCGTGTGGGAGCTGTCGCTCGGCCTCTGGCTGACGATCCGGGGCTTCCGGCCCGCGCCGGCCCCGGCGGGCGAGGCGGGCGAGGCGGCCCGGCCGGTATCCGCGTGACCGGCCGGACCGGGTCCACCTGCCGTCGCCCTGCCGCAGCGCTGGCCGGGCCGGCACGGCTCCGGTAGGAACGAGCACATGGCTGACACGCACCGCGAGGTCGAGCGCAAGTACGCGGCGGGGTCGGAGGTCGCGCTGCCCCCGCTGACCGAGCTGCTGGCGGGGACGGCGGTGCTGCCCGACGGTGCCGCGCCCGCGACCGCCGCCGAGCAGGAGGTGGAGCTGGCGGCGACGTACTTCGACACCGACGACCTGCGGCTCGCCGCCGCGGGGCTGACGCTGCGCCGGCGGACCGGCGGGGACGACGCGGGCTGGCACCTCAAGGTCCCCGCGGGGACCGACACCCGGTCGGAGGTGCGGGTGCCGGCGGGCCGGGCCGTCCGCACGGTGCCGGCCGAGCTGCGGGGGACCGTGCGCGCGGTGACCCGGGGCGCGACGCTCCGGCCGGTCGCCGAGGTGCGGACGGCACGGACGGTGCGCCGGCTGGTCGACGCGTCGGGCCGGGTGCTGCTGGAGGTCGTGGACGACCGGGTGACGGCCCGGCGGGTCCGCCCTGTCGGCGGCTCGGGGGATGCGACCGGCGCGGCCGGCACGTGGCGGGAGATCGAGGTGGAGCTGGTCGACGGCGGCGAGGAGCTGCTGGACGCCGTCGAGGACCGGCTGCGCGCGCTCGGCGTGAAGCCGGCGCGGTCCCGGTCGAAGCTGGCGCGGGTGCTCGGCCACGACGTGGCGGTCCCGGACGCGTCGGCCGGGCTCGCCGCGTCGTCGTCCGCGGGCGACGTGGTGCTCGCCTACCTCGTCGCGCAGGACGCGCAGCTGCGGGAGCAGGACCTGCGGATCCGGCTCGGGGAGCCCGACGCGGTGCACCGGGCGCGGGTGGCGGCGCGGCGGCTGCGCAACGCGCTGAAGACCTTCGGTCCGCTGTTCGACCCGGCCGTCGCCCGGCCGCTGCGCGACGAGCTCGGCTGGCTGGCGCACGAGCTGGGGACCGCGCGGGACGCCGAGGTGCTGCGGGGCCGCGTCCGCGCGGGCGCCGAGGACCAGGACCCCGACGACGTGGCGCTCTCGGCGGCGGCCGAGGCGGACTCCGACCTCGGGCGGGCGGCGCGGGAGACGCTCGACGCGGTGCGGGCCCAGCTGGACTCCGACCGGTACCACCGGCTGCTGCAGGACCTGCACGCCCTCGTGAGCGCGCCGCCGTTCACCGGCAGGGCGGGCGGCCGTGCGCGGAAGCTCCTGCCGGAACGGGTCGCGAAGCGGGACGCGCGGGTCCGGCGGCGGCTGGAGCGCGCCCGTCGGATGCCGCCGGGGCGCCGGCGGGACGAGGCGCTGCACGCCGCCCGCAAGTCCGCGAAGAGCGCGCGGTACGCGGGCGAGGCGGTGCGCAGCGTGCTCGGCAAGCACGCCGCCCGGTACGCCCGGGCCATGGAGGACCTGCAGGAGGTGCTGGGCGAGCACCAGGACTCCGTCGTGGCCCGCCGGCGGCTGCGCGACCTCGCCCGGCACGCGTCGAGCACGGACGTGGCGTTCCTGTACGGCCGGCTGCACGCGCAGGAGGAGGCGCGCGGGCGGGCGGCGGAGGACGCCGTGGCGGACGCCTGGCGCGGGGCGAAGGGGGCGAAGCTCCGGCGCTGGCTGCGGTGAGGCGGCGGGCGATCCCGGGCTGTTTCACCCCTTTTGACCGGTTTAACGGCCCTAGGATCGCCTCGACGTCACCGACGAAGGGGTGCCGAGTGATCACCGCCGCCGAGCTGTCCCGGATCCCGCTGTTCGCCGACCTGACGCCCCACCAGCTCGACTTCGTGGCCCGCTCCGTCGAGGACGTGTCCCTGCTGCCCGGCGAGTTCGTCGCGCACGAGGGGGACGAGCGCGCGCTGTTCGTCGTCGTCGACGGCCTGGTCGAGCTCACCAAGGAGGTGAACGGCACCGAGCGGGTGATCGGCCCGCGCGGGCCGGGCGAGCTCTACGGCGAGGTCCCGGTCATGCTCAGCATGAACCTGCCGGCCAGTTGCGCCGCGGTCGAGCCCTCGCGGGTGCTGCGGATGGACGTCGGGACGTTCTTCGCGCTCGCCGCCACCGCGCCGCAGGTCGCCGCCCAGGTCGGGGCGCTGGCGCAGGGCCGGATCGCCGGCCTGCGCGAGATCGCGGCCGAGCCGGCGGTCCCGGGTCTGACGGTGGTGGGGTCGGCGGTCGACCCGCGGGTGCACACGCTGCGGACGTTCCTGACGCGCAACCGGGTCGCCTTCGCGGCCGAGGACGGCGGCGCGGTGCGCGACCGGCCGCCGGAGGTGCGGCTCGTGGACGGCACGCGGCTGGTCGACCCCACGGTGCGGGAGGTCGCCGTGGCCGGTGGCCTCGCCGTGGAGCCGGCCAGGGCGGCGTACGACGTCGTGGTGGTCGGCGGCGGGCCGACCGGGCTGACCGCCGCGGTGAACGGTGCGGCCGAGGGGCTGCGCACCCTGGTGGTCGAGCGGTTCGCGCCCGGTGGCCAGGCGGGGACGTCCACGCGGATCGAGAACTACACCGGCTTCCCGTTCGGGGTCTCGGGCGACGAGCTGGCCAGCAAGGCTCTGCGGCAGGCCCGGCGGCTCGGCGCCGAGATCGTGGTGACCCGCGCGATCGAGCACCTGGACCCGGCCGCGCGCACGGTGACGCTGGACGGCGGGACGACGATCACCGCGCCGGTGGTCCTGCTGACGTCCGGGGTCGAGTGGCGGCACCTCGCGGTCCCCGAGATCGACCGGCTCGTCGGCTCGGGCGTCTACTACGGCGCCGCACGCAGCGACGCGGGCCTGGCGCACGGCGCGGACGTCGCCATCATCGGCGCGGGCAACTCCGCCGGCCAGGCGGCGATCTTCTTCTCCCGGCACGCGCGCGCGGTGACCCTCGTGGTCCGCGGGGAGTCGCCGGCGGCGAGCATGTCGCAGTACCTGGTCGACCAGATCGCGGTGAACCCGCGGATCACCGTGGAGACGCGGTCCGAGGTGGTGGGCCTGCACGGCACGGAGGAGCTCGAGCAGATCGACGTCGCCGACCGCCGCACCGGGGAGGTGACGCGGCGGGACACGGCGGTGCTGTTCGTCATGATCGGGGCGGACGCCCGGACCGACTGGCTGCCGGCGGAGGTCGCGCGCGACCGGAACGGCTACGTGCTCACCGGCCCGCACGCCCGCGACTCCGGGGCCTGGCCGCACCCGCGGGACCCGTTCGCGCTCGAGACCACCGCGCCCGGGGTGTTCGCGGCCGGAGACGTGCGGTCGGGCTCGGTGAAGCGGGTGGCAGCCGGGGTGGGGGAGGGCGGCATGGCCATCGCGTTCGCGCACCAGTACCTCGCGCTCGCGACCTGACGCCCCGCCCCGCACCCCGGCCCCGGCTCCGGATCCGGCTCCGTCAGCGTCGCCGCGCCACGAAGTACGCGTTGAACGGGTCCGCCGACACCTGCCGCTGCTGCACGTCGTCGAAGCCGGCCTCGGCGAGCATCGCCGCCGCCCGCTCCACCCCCCAGACGGTCCCGAGCCCGGCACCGCCCAGCCCGAGCGAGACGCTCATGCAGTGGTAGGTCGAGATCGCGTACAGGTAGCCGGCCCACGGCAGCGCGAGGTTCTGCTCGACGTGGCTCGACGCCTGGATGTCGACCATGAGGAACGTGCCGCCGGGCCGCAGGGCACGCCGTACCTGCGCCAGCACGGTCGCCGGCTCGGCCTGGTCGTGCACCGCGTCGAACGCCGTCACCAGGTCGTAGGCCCCGGTCACGTCCAGCGACGCCACGTCCCGCACCTCGAACGTCGCGTTGGCGAGGCCCAGCGCGGCGGCCTCAGCGCGCGCGGCGTCGACCGCCGCCGTCGAGAAGTCGTAGCCGGTGAACCTGCTGGCCGGGAACGCGCGCGCCATGAGGTTGACGGCGTGCCCGCGCCCGCAGCCGACGTCCGCCACGTCGGCGCCCGCGCGCAGGGCGTCGGGGAGCCCCGGCACCAGCGGCAGCACGCCGTCGACCAGCGCGGCGTCGTGCACGGCGGCGCTCGTCTCCGCCATGTTGCGGTGGAAGTGCGGGTAGTCCGCGTAGGACAGCCCGCCGCCGTGCCGGAACCGCTCGATGGTGGCCTGCTCGACCTCGCCCATCATCGCCACGTGCTGCATGAGCACGGCGAGGTTGTCGGGCCCGGCCGCCGGCGTGAGCACCGCGGCGTGCTCCCGCGGCAGCACGTACGTCCCCGCTGCCGGGTCGTACCGGACGATGCCGGCGGTGGTCATCCCGCCGAGCCACTCGCGGACGTACCGCTCGTCGAGGTCGCCGGCGTCCGCGATCTGCGCGCTGCTCGCCGCCGGCAGGTGGGCCATCGTGGCGAACAGGCCCGTCTGGTGGCCGGTGCTGGTCAGCAGCGCGACGGCCGCGTCGTTCAGCACGCCGAGCATCCGCCCGCCGAAGGCCTGCGCCGCGGCCGCCTCAGACGCGGACAGCGCGGTCGGGTCGTCGAGCGGGGTGGTGGTGGTCGTCGTCATGGTCGTCCTCCGGTCCTGCCGGGCCCGGGTGGCCGGCGTGCTCCGACGCTAGGAACGGCGCCCCCGTCGCCACATCGGGCAGATCGTGCGTCTCGTCCGGGCGGGGGTGGGGCAGACGGTGCACCCCGGTGCGCCGCTGCCGCAGGGCCAGCGCCAGCATGAGCGCCGTGACCACCAGGTAGAACGTGTGCAGCGCCCAGATCGGGCCCGCGGGCAGGCTGAGCACGTACACGGAGTGCACGACGTTGCCCGCGTTGCTCAGCAGCAGACTCGGCACGCTGTACGACGCGAGGTCGCGCGTCCGCACGGCCTTCGTCACCATCGGCAGCATGCTGCCGGCGAAGACCACCGTCGAGACGCTGCCCGCGACGACCGCGAGGTCGAGTGCCATGTCCGTCCGCTCCCCGGGTGCCCGGCGGTGCGCCGGATGCCGTCGACGCTAGGAGCGCGGTCCGGCCCGCCGCGTCGGGCGTTGCGTGCAGATCGCGCGGGCGGGGATGGGGCGGGTGGTGCACGCGGTCAGCCGGGCGTGCGCAGCCCGTGATCGTGGGCCCAGGCCGCGGCGCCCGTCCGCGAGGACACGCCGAGCTTGGTGAAGATGTTGGCCAGGTGCCGGCTCACGGTCTTCTCGCTGATCACGAGCTCGCGCGCGACCTCGCGGTTGCTCAGGCCAGCGGCCACCCGGCCCAGCACCTCGCCCTCGCGGTCGGTCAGGCCGCCGGGCAGCCCGGTGTCGTCGAGCCGGCGCACGTCCGGCAGCGCGCCGAGCTCGGCGTAGACCACGAGGGCGGTCGCCCGCTCCGCGGCGGCGACGTCGGCCCGGCCGGCCCCGCGGTGGGCCTCGGCGAGGAGCTCGTGCACCTGCGCGGTCTCGTAGCGGCAGTGCAGGCCGCGGTACTCGCCGGCCGCGGCCTCCAGGGACGTGATCGCGTCGCCGTACCGCCCCCGCGCGATCTCGACGGCGCCGCGCGCCTGCGCCGCCCAGCCGCGGAACCCCGCGGTGTCGAAGTCGGCGGCGATCTCCTGCAGCCTCCCCGACCAGCGCTCGGCCTCGTCGACCAGGCCGAGCGCGAGCGCGACGGGGACGCCCGCGGCGAGCACCCGGGCGCAGGCGAGCCGGTCCCGGCCGGCCAGCGCGCCGGACAGCCCGGACCAGGCGCCGGCCGGGTCCCCGCCCGCGTGCCGGAGCAGGGACTCGCCCGGCTGCGGCTCGGTGCCCAGCGCCCGCGCCCGCGCGTAGGCGGCCCGCGCGCCGTCGCGGTCGCCGCGCAGCCGCCGGATCTCGCCGAGCTCGTAGAACGCCTCGCCCGCCACCCAGTCGTTGCGCCCCTCCAGGTCGGCGCCGCTGCGCTCGATGCCCTGCTCCGCGTCGGCCCAGCCGCCCTCGGTGCACTGCAGCTGCAGCCGGTGCACCCGGCAGATGCCGGAGAACACCACCTCGCCGCGGAACTGCTCGCACCACTGCTCGGTGGCGCGGGTCCACGCCCGCATCCGCTCCAGGTCCCGCAGCTCGTGGCAGGCGTGGATCACGGTGCAGTAGACCTCGCCCGCCCACTCCGGCGGCAGCCTGCCGGCGAGCACGGGGAGCATCGCCTCGTCCAGCTGGGCGAACCCGTCGGCGGTCCTGCCGAGCCGCAGGTCCACCAGCCCCGCGAGCACCAGCCCGAGGGAGCCGAGCGCCGGGTCCCGAAGGCGCCGCGCGAGCTCCGCGAGGTCGTCGGCCGCGCGGCGGACGGGCGGCAGGTCCCGCCGGAACAGGGCGAGCGAGCCGTCCAGGTAGACCAGGTGCCCGTGCGCCGGGCTCGGCGGCAGCCCCGCGAGCAGCCGGCGCGCGCGGCTCAGCCAGCCGGAGGTCACCACCAGGTCGCCGCGGGTGAACCAGACCAGCGCGAGGTCGAGCGCGCGGCCGGCCGCACCGGCCGCGTCCCCGTCGTCCTCCAGCCGCCGGAACGCGGCCTCGGTCGCCGCCAGCGACTCCTGCGCCCGGCCGACCCACCACGCGGCACCGCCGAGCAGGGCGAGGTCGGCCGGTCCGAGCTCGGCGACCGCCCGCGCCCGCGACAGCGTCCCGTAGGCGGTCTCCCAGTCGCCCCGGGCGTGCGCGGCGCGTGCCGCGACGAGCTCGTCGGTGAGGTCCATCCCCACCGACCGTAGCCCTGGCCCGTCAGACCCGGAACTGCCCCACGAGCTGGCGCAGCCCGGTCGACATCTCGGCGAGCGAGGCGACGGCGCTCCGCGACTCCGCGACGCCCTGCGTGGTCAGGTCCGCGGCACCGGCCACCCCGGCGATGTTCGCCGCGATCTCCCCGGAGCCGGTGGCGGCCTCGGCGACGCCGCGGTTCATCTCGGACGTGGTCGCGGTCTGCTCCTCGACGGCACCGGCGATCGACAGCTGGAAGTCGTTGATCTGCGTGATGATGCCGCTGATCTCCTCGATCGCGGTCACGGCGCCGGCGGTGTCGGCCTGGATGGACTCGACGCGCCGCGCGATGTCCTCGGTGGCGCGGGCGGTCTCCTGCGCGAGCTCCTTGACCTCCCCGGCGACCACCGCGAAGCCCTTGCCCGCCTCGCCCGCACGGGCCGCCTCGATGGTCGCGTTGAGCGCGAGCAGGTTGGTCTGGCCGGCGATGGAGGTGATGAGCTGGACGACGTTGCCGATCTCCTTGCTGGACTCGTCCAGCCGGTCCATCGTCGCGGTGGTCGCGCCGACGGCGGACACGCCCCGGCCGGCCACCTCGGCGGCCCGCGAGGCGCTCTGCGCGATCTCCTGGATCGAGGCGCCCATCTGCTCGGAGCCGGTGGCGACGGTCTGCACGTTGCGCGACACCTGCTCGGCCGCGGCGGAGACGACGCCGGCCTGGGCGGCGGTCTCCTCGGCGGACGCCGCGATCTGCCCGCTGCTGGCGGACATCTGCTCGGCGGCGGAGGCCAGGGAGGACGAGGACGCGTCGATCGTGGCGATGACGCCGCGCAGGGTGCCGACCGCCGAGTCGAGGGCGGCGCCCATCCGGCCGACCTCGTCGCGGCTGGTCAGGCCGGCGGTGACCGTGAGGTCGCCCTGCTCGAGCGCGTCGGCGAGCGCCCGCACCCGCTGCAGGCCGCGGACGATCGACCGCGCGACCACCGCGCCGAGGCCGAGCGCGAGCAGCGTCCCGGTGACCAGGACCACGAGCATGGTCGTCCGGCTCGCGCGGTAGTCCGCGGCGGCCCGGGCGGCCGCGGCCGCGCCGGCCGCCTCCTCGGAGTCGACGAGCGTGGTGACGGCCGTCGACATCGCGTCGATGACGGGCTGCGCCACGTCGTCCCGGACCTGGGCGAACGTCGCGACGTCGTGCGCGCGGCTCGCGACGAGCAGCTGGCCGTCGCGGATGGTGACGTACTGGGCCAGGGCGGCCTCGAAGTCGGCGAGCGCCTGCGCCGTCGTCGTCCCGTGCGGCAGCGCGGCGTACGCGGTCAGCGCCTCGCGCAGCTCGGCCTCGCTGGCGGCCACCTTGTCCTCCATGCGGGTCATGGTGGCGTCGTCGGTGGACAGGGCGTGGTTGGTGACGTCCAGGCGCATCTGCACCATCGTGCGGCGCAGGGTCGCGGCGTGCTGCAGCCCGGCGAAGTTGCGCTCGTACATCGCGGTGGTCGCGGCGTTCGTGCTCGCGAGCGAGGCGATGCCGACGGTCCCGACGACGGCGCCGACGACCGCGGCGAGCAGGACGGCCGCGAGGATCCGGGTGCTCACCCCGCGGTCCCGGACCCAGGACAGGAGCGACGGGCGGCTGGTGGTGGTGCTGGTGGTCACGGGACGGTCCTCCGAGATGCGGTCCGGGGCGCCCCCTGCGCACCGGTCCCCCGACCCATCGGAAAGCGCCACGCCGGGATGAGGGACCAAAGTCCTAGGTGCCTCAGGAACATGGCGGACGATTCCTCTGTGCTGAAAGTAGTGCTGCTCACTACTATGAGCACAGCATGAGCGGCAGGGAGGACCGATGGACGTACTCAGGACGATCGCGCGCGCACCGTCGCGCACGGTCCACCCGGCGGACCTGACCGCGCACTACGTCAACCCGCGCGCCGGGCTGCGGGACCTCGCTCGGCGGGGGGTGGTGCACCGTCTGGCGCACGGGACGTACTGCCTCGTGCCCCCCGACGCGGACCCCACCTCGTGGCGGCCGTCCCTGGAGGCGGCTGCCGTGGCCGTCGCCCGGACACCCGCCCAGGCGTCGGAGCCGGTGCTGACGGGGCTGTCCGCCGCCCGGGTCCACCACGCCCTGCCGCGGGCGCTGAGCACGGCCTGGGTCTCGGTCACCACGGCGCGGCGCCCCGTCCGCCTGGCCGACCGGCCGGCGGACGTGCGGTTCGTGCGCCGCGCGGTCGACGACCTCGCCGCCGAGCGTGTCCTGCTGGATCTCGGCGCCGTGCTGGTGACGACGCCGGAGCAGACGCTGCTGGACCTGGCCCGCCCGGGGAGCGACGAGCCGGAGACCCGGGAGGTGCTGCGCGCGCTGTGGCCGCGTGCGGACGAGGAGGAGCTCGAGCACCTCGCGCGGCGCACGCGGTCGGTCGCGACCCTGGCACGGATCCAGCGGGCCGTGCGATGACGGTGGCGGAGGAGCTCGGAGCGGTCGCCGAACGGTTCGGTGCCGACCAGGTGCAGGTCGAGCGCGACCACCTGATCTCGCACGTGCTCGCCGCTCTCGCGTCCGTCCCGACGGACGACCTCGTGTTCTTCGGCGGGACCGCGCTGTCGCGGACGCTTCTGCCGCACGGTCGCCTGAGCGAGGACATCGACCTGATCGCACGGGGGTCCCGCGCGGCGGTGGCCGACTCCGTGACCGATACGGTGGACCGTGCGCTCCGGCGCACCCACGGGCGGCCGCGATGGGAGCCCGCCCTCGCGGACGTCACAGGTCCCGGGACCAGCGTGCTGTCCGTCCCCTCGGGGGCGAGCATCCGGGTCCAGCTGCTCGCAGGGGACGGGTACGCGTGGCCGACAGAGGTGACGCCGATCGAGCAGCGCTACTCGGACGTGCCTCCCACCCTGCTGCGGACGCTCACCGCCCCCGCGTTCGCCGCCGCGAAGCTCGCCGCGTGGATCGACCGGCGCGCGTCCCGCGACCTCTGGGATCTCGCGCAGCTGGCCGAGGTCGGGCTGGTCGACGGGCGCGCCGCCGAGGTGTTCCGCCGGTTCGGACCCTTCGGGTCGGCGCCCGGCGGCTGGGTGTTCGCCCCGCCGCCGTCGGAGCCGGTGTGGCAGCGAGACCTCGCGCATCAGACGGTGCTGACGATCGACCCGCAGACCGCCGCCGCGGTCGTGCGCGCCGCGTGGGAGCGTGCTTTCGCCCAGTGACGCTCCGGACGGCACGTGCGCCGCGCGTCCGCCACGCTGGACCCGATGCGGGAGAGACCGGAGGTGGGCACGAGTGGTGCAACGGCGGCAGGGCGGACGCGGGCGTGAGCGCGACGCGCGCGGCCTCGAGACGTACCGGTCGATGCGCGACTTCGACCGCACCGCCGAGCCCGCGGGTGCCGACCCCGCCCCCGCGCCCGGCGGGCCGCGCCGGTTCGTCGTCCAGCGGCACCGGGCGCGGCGGCTGCACTACGACCTGCGGTTCGAGGTCGACGGCGTGCTGGTGTCCTGGGCGGTGCCGCGGGGCCCGACCCTCGACCCGGACGTCCGGCGGATGGCGGTGCACGTCGAGGACCACCCGCTCGAGTACGAGGACTTCGAGGGCGTCATCCCGGCCGGTGAGTACGGCGGCGGCGACGTCATCGTGTGGGACCGCGGCACGTGGGAGCCGCACGGCACGGACGACCCCGCGGCCACCATCGCGGCGGGCGAGCTGCACGCGGACGTGCTGGGCGAGAAGCTCCGCGGCCGGCTCGTGCTGGTCCGCCGCGGCGAGCCCGACCCCGCCGGCAAGGAGCAGTGGCTGCTCGTGCACAAGCACGACGAGCACGCCGTCGCCGGCTGGGACGCCGAGGACCACCCGCGCTCCGTGGTGAGCGGCCGCACGAACGACGAGGTGAAGGCCGATCCCGACCGGCTGTGGCGCTCGGACCTGCCGGCGGCGGAGGCGTCGGTGGACCTGCGCGCGCCGGAGGTCGCGCCGCCGACGGACGACGAGCTCGCGGCGCTGGACGACCTGGGCCCGAAGGGCGGCACCTGGGAGGTGCACGGCCGGCGGCTGAAGGTGACGAACCTGGACAAGGTGCTGTTCCCCGCGCGCGAGGGCGAGGAGCCGGTGACCAAGCGCGAGCTGCTGCGGTACGCCGCGCGGATCGCACCGGTCGCCCTCCCGTACCTGCGGGGCAGGGCGCTGAACATGCACCGGTACCCGCAGGGCGCCGGCACCGCGGGGTTCTGGCACAAGGAGCTGCCCGACCACGCGCCGGACTGGCTGCCGCGCTGGCGGAACCCGGAGGCCGACCCGGGGGAGACCGCGACGTACCTGGTGGCGGACGAGCCGGCCGCGCTGGTGTGGGCGGCGAACTTCGGCGCGCTGGAGTGGCACGCCTGGACGTCCCGCACCGAGGCGCCGCGCCGGCCGACGTACGCGCTGGTGGACCTGGACCCGGGGCCCTCGACGACGTGGGAGGACGTGCTGCTCCTGGCCCGGCTGCACCGCGACGCGTTCGCGCACCTCGGCGTGCGGGCGGTGCCGAAGGTGACCGGCCGGCGCGGCATCCAGGTGTGGATCCCGATCGCGCCCGGACCGTCGTTCGACGAGACGCGGGCCTGGGTCGAGAAGGTGTCGCGCACCGTCGGTGCCGTCGTGCCGGACCTGGTGAGCTGGAAGTGGGAGGTCAAGGCGCGCGGGGGGCAGGCGCGGCTGGACTACACGCAGAACGCGATCAACAAGACCCTGGTCGCGCCGTACAGCCCGCGGGCCCGCCCGGGTGCCCCGGTGTCCGCGCCGATCACGTGGGACGAGCTCGACGAGCCGTGGCTCCGGCCGGACGCGTTCACGATCCGCACAGTGCTGGACCGGGTCGCGGAGCGCGGCGACCCGTTCCGGGACGTGCTGCACGCGGACCAGGTGCTGCCGCGGATCGGCTGATCGACAGGAGCCCCTCGGCAGGAGCATGATCACCCGGAAGGGTTAATCCGGACATATCGGGCCGTCCGCGGCCTCGGGGAACGGTGCCGCGATGGAGCAGCCCGCCGACGTCCCGCGGGACGAGCGACCGCCGGTCGACGTCCGGCTGCTGCGCCCGCGCGACCTGGTCGACCTGCGCCTGGAGGCGCCCGGCTGCACGATCGAGCCGACCGACGGCGGGGCGGACCTGGTCGCGGGCCCGGACGCGTCGTTGGTGGTGCACCTGCCGCCGCAGCACCTGGGCGAGCAGGTCCGGCAGTCCGGCGCGCCGCCCCCGCCGCCCGCGCCGACGCCCCCGCCCGTACCGCCGGGGCCGTCGGCGCACGTGGCGGCCGGGCCGTCGCGGCTGGTCTACGCCGTCCCCGAGGGCACCCGGATCCGCTGGACGCTGCAGGACGTGCTCGCCGCGCTGCCGGGGCTGCGGCTGCGGGTGGCCCCCGGCGCGACCCCCACGGGGGAGGCGGCGGCCGAGCGCCGCGACCCCGCGCCGCCTGCCGAGCTCGAGACCGCCGTCGAGGCGCCGTACCGGCTGGTCGTCTCGCCCAGCGACCGCGCGACCTTCCGGCACAGCGCCGCACCCGTGGGGCCGCCGGACCGCGCCGAGCTGTGGCGCACGCACCTCACGGTCCGGCCGCAGGACGACGGGGCACCGGGCGACCCGGCGCAGCGCACCGTCCGCGCCCTGTGGACCCGCGACGTGGGCGCCCCGCCGCCGCCGTTCCCGCAGCCGCTCACCCCGGGCGACCGCACCGCGGTCGTCGACCAGACGCACGGTGGCGACCCGGCGAACGCCGGCACCCCGCTGGTGGTGACCCGCCTGGAGCTGTCGGCCCTCGGCGCCTGGTTCGACTGGCAGCAGACCTGGGACGAGGGGAACGTCGTCGGGTACCGCCACCAGGCCTTCATGGGCCGCGACGCGTACGTGCGGGTGGCGTACCCGGGGATGCTGTTCCCGTTCGGCCACCGGTGTTTCCTGGTCAAGATCACCGAGCGCGAGGTGCGGCACCGGGACGCCCCGGTCGCGTACCTGTGGCAGCGGTGGTTCATCGTGCTGCGGCAGCCCACCCGCACGTACCCGCCACGCGAGCGGGACAACCCGTACGGGCAGGTCACCATCAGCCCGCTGGTGACGCCGGACATCGACCAGCCGTCGGAGGAGGGGCAGCCGTTCGTCCCGACGCGCGACGGCGTGCCGTACCCGTTCACCCTGACGACGGTCGACCGGGGCGGGCAGGTGCGGACCTGGCCGGCACCGCTGCTGTTCGTCCAGGTCGGGCGGCGGCGCGGGCGGACGGTGGTGCTCGGCGCGGACCAGGCGTCGGCGCTGTACCGCCCCGTCCGGCAGATCCAGGGGCGCGGCCAGACGCTCGCGGTCGCGCCGTCGGTGCGCGCGGGCGACACCTCCGTCGAGGTCGCGCACGTCCTCTTCGACGGGGAGATCGACGAGCGGGAGGCGACCTCCCGGCCGTTCCTCACCGCGCTCCGGGCGGTCGTCCCGGCGATGCGGCACCTCGCGCCGCAGGCGCCGGCCGTCGACCTGGTGCTGTCGCCCACGTACCTCGCGGACGGGCTGCCCGCGCACCCGCCCGAGCCCGGTGCGCGCAACGCCGGCGAGCTGCTGCTGTCGGTCACCGGCGCACCGCCGGCGATCGACTTCAGCACCGGGTCGGACCGCTCCGGCGGGTTCGTCGCGCCGAACCTCGCGGTCCGCGGGGTGTCCCGCGCGCTGGGCGCCGTCGGGGACCCGGGGACCGGGCCGTCCCCGCTCGACACGGGTGTCTTCGACCCGGCGTCGTTCCTGTCCGGCGCGCTGCCGAAGCTGTTCGGGCTCTTCGACCTGCTGGAGCTGCTGGAGCCCGTCGGCGTGCTGGACGAGGCGCCGGCCTTCGTCTCCGACGCGCTCGACGCCGTGACGCGGCTGCTCACCGAGGCGCAGCGGCTGCGGGCGGCGCTGGACGAGGCCCAGGCGCGGCTGACCCGCGAGGTGACCGCCGCCGCGCACGGCGGCGCGCAGGCGGTGGCGCAGCAGGCGCGGGACGCGCTCGACGCCCGCGCCGCGGCGCTGCGCGACCACCTCGACGCGCTGGTCGCGGCGGTCCGCGGCCTGCCCGGCGAGCCGCAGGCGGTCAGCGACGCCGCGGTGGCGCTCGCGGGCGACCTGCAGCCGCTGCTCGACGCGATCGGGCTGCCGGGCGTCCCCGCGGCGGTCCGGTCGGCGCTCGCGGTCCCGGTGCAGGCGCTGACCACGCTGACCGGGCTCGCGGCCGACGCCGCCGGGCTGGCGCGGATGCTCGAGGGCGCCGTCGCCGGGCAGGTCACCGCGCGGCTCGCCTGGCGACCGGCGATCCGGCCGTGGAGCCTCGGCGGCGCCGCGAACGTCTTCCGGCCGCACGACCCGCACGCGCTGCACGTCGACGTCGAGGTGCGCGCGTCGGCGAGCGCCCCGCCCGTGGTGGACGTGCTGGCCGAGATCGAGGGGTTCGACCTCAACCTGATCGGTGACGGGTCCGGCGGGCTGATGCGGCTGACGTTCCGGCGGGTCGGGTTCCACGCCGGGTCCGTGGGCAAGCCCGAGGTCGACGTGGTGTTCGGCGGCATCGCGTTCCTCGGCCCGCTGTCGTTCGTGGACCGGCTGCGCGAGCTCATCCCGTTCGACGGGTTCGCCGACCCGCCGTTCGTCGACGTGGCGCCCGAGGGCGTCACCGCCGGGTTCGACCTGGCGCTGCCCAACGTGTCGGTCGGCGTGTTCAGCCTGGAGAACATCGCGCTCGGCGCGGACGCCCGGGTGCCGTTCCTCGGCGACGCGATGACGGTCGGCTTCCACTTCTGCAGCAAGGAGGCCCCGTTCCGGCTGACGGTCATGGCCGTCGGCGGCGGCGGGTGGCTGGTGCTGCGGGCGGCGCCGAAGGGGCTGGTGCTGCTCGAGCTCGGCCTGGAGGCGTGCGCGTCGCTGTCGGTCGACCTCGGGGTGGCGTCGGGCTCGGTGTCGATCGCGGTTGGCGTGTACCTGCGGCTGGAGGCCGACCAGGGCCTGCTGACCGCCTACTTCCGGATCCGCGGCGAGGTCGACGTGCTCGGGCTGGTCAGCGCCTCGATCACGCTCGAGCTGTCGCTGACCTACCAGTTCGAGACCGGCAAGCTGATCGGCCGCGCCTCTCTGGTGGTCGAGGTCGAGGTGCTGTTCTTCTCCGCGTCGGTGGAGATCACGGTCGAGCGCCGGCTCGCCGGCTCGAAGGGGGACCCGACGATGCTCCAGGTGCTGCCGCCCGCCGCGGACGGGACGAACGCCGACTGGGCCGCGTACTGCGCGGCGTTCGCCCCGGTCTGAGGCGCGGACCGATGCCCACGACGCTCCTGGCGACGGCCCTGCCGCGGTCGCTCGCCGACGACGCCCCGTGCCACCTGACCGTGTTCCTCACGCACCGGCTGACCGCGGGTGGCGCGACCCTCGCGGACTACCCGGCCGCCGTCGACTGGCCCGCGACGCTGGCCGGCTGCACGCTCACGCTGACCACCTCGCTGGGGACCGACCTGCCGCTGCGGGTCGTGTCCGCGCCCGACCCGGCCGCCTGGGCCGCGCTGCTGCCGCCGGCGACGCCCGTCGCCGCGTTCCCCGAGCCGGTCGTCTCCGCGGAGGCCTGGCGCACGCTGCCGGCCGCGCGGATCAGCGACCACGCCGTCGACCTGCACCTGGCCGCGGTGACCGCCGCCCCCACCCGGCGGCCGGGGGTCGCCGTCGACCCCGTGGCGGGCGGGCTGCTCGAGGCGCTCGCGGGCCTGGACCGGGGCGGGCCGCTGCGCCGCCTGCTCGACGAGGCGCCGGCCCGGTCGCGCCGGGCGCTGCAGCTGCCGGCGCGGCGGCTGCAGGACGCGCTGACGACGATCGGCCCGCTGACCGAGCCGGACGAGACCGACCCGGAGCGCGGGCACGGCCGCGAGCTGCCCCCGCCGCCGCCGTACCGGTCCGAGGTCACGGACGTGGTCTCGCCCGTGCAGGTGCTGCTGGACGACCCGGACGCCGACCGCCGGGTCACGGAGCGGCTGGACGCGCTGACGGCGGCCGGCGCGCCCGGCGACCCGCGGCTGCGGCTGCTGGCCGACGCGCACGCGGTCCGCCGGTACTACGAGCGCCCGGAGGTGCCCGGGCCCGAGCCGCGCGCGGAGCCCGACCCCGCCGCACCGCCGACGCCCCGGCCGGAGCCGCCGGAGCACGACGTGCACGCCCGGATCGCCGGGTTCGGTGCGACGCCGGCGCTCCTCCGGCCGCTCGGGCTGGCGGTGGACGTGGTGCTGGACGGCCTCGACGCGGCCGGCGCGCGCGACGCGCTGGCCGGGGCGACGTGGGTCGCGGTGACGGTGACGCCGCCGGCGGACGTGCCCGACCTGGAGGTGCAGCCGCCGCGCCGCACGGCCGTCGTGGTCGAGGGGCCCGTGCTCGCGGCGCGGTCGTCGTCCGCGTGGGTCGGCGGGGCGCTGCCGCTCGGCGACGACGAGTGGGTGGTGCTCGACACCGACCCGGACGCGTCCGGGCTGAAGCTCGACCAGCACGTCCGCGACCTCGGTCGGCAGTACGCGAGCGAGGCGAACGGCGACCCGGCGACCTCGGCCCCCGGCACGCTGCGGGCCACGGGGTTCGCGCTGGCCCGGCGGGACCGCGCCGCCCGCCTCCGGGAGCGCGTGCAGGAGGCGGAGGCGCTCGCGGGCGGCGCCGGCGACCTGCTGCTGGACGACCTGGTCCGCGGCATCCGCGTGGAGGTCTGGGACGACGCGAGCCGGCAGTGGCACAGCCTGCACCGGCGCCGGGTGACGGTCGCCGACGCGTCCGGGGCGGTGCTGCTCGACGACGCGCCCGACGTGGGGTTCCTCCAGCTCTCCGCGCTGAACCGCCCGCCCGGTGCCGCGACCGGGTACTACGTGCACGAGGTCGTCGCCGGCTGGGACGGCTGGAGCCTGTCCGCGCCGCGGCCCGGCCGGGTGGTCGTGCACGTCGAGCCGCCGGGGCCCGACGGCGCGACCGAGGCGGTGCTGGACGCGCCGCCGGACCCGCCGGGCGACGGCGCCCGCGTCACGTCGCGGGTCGAGCCGGGCACGCTGCCGCGGCTGCGGTACGGGACGTCGTACTCCTTCCGCGTGCTGGCGGTCGACCTCGCGGGCGGCTCCGTCCCGCAGCTGCCGCCCGCGCGGCGGCGCCCGCGCGTCGACCCCGACCCGGTGGCGGTCGACGCGGCCCGGGCGCACCTGGGCCGGCTCCGGGCCGCGGCCGAGCAGCGGGACCGGTCGGGCGTCGCGGCGGCCACCCGCGCGGCGGTGCTCGACGCCACGGCTCCCCGGCCGACGCGCCGGCTCGCGGTCCCGGCCGAGCTGCTGTCCGGCGACCCCCGCGTGGACGCGACGCTGCACGACCTGATCGCCCGCGCGGCCGGCACCGAGCCGGGCACCCGCGCGGCGCGCACGACCGCGACGCAGCGCGCGTTCGACGACGTCGCCGCGGCGGCCCGGGTGCTCGCGCAGCGGGGCACGGCGCGCGTCCGGCCGCAGCTGGCGGTCGACCCGGAGCTGCTCGCCGACCTGGCCCGGGTGGACGACCTGGAGCTGCCGGAGACGCTGCGGCGGGGCGACCGGCCCGTGGTGACCGCGCCGCGGCCGTACCTGCGCTGGGAGCCCGTGCCCGCGCCCGCGGTCGTTCCCCGGCACCCGCTCGGCACGGGCGAGCAGCCGGCGCACCTGGTCGTGCGCAGCGGCGTCGAGACCGACCGGGCGACCGCCGAGCGGCACCTCGTGCCACCCAAGGCGAGCCAGCTGGAGGCCGAGGCCGCCGGGCGGTTCGACGCGGCGATCGGCACGGGCGACGCGGCGGAGGTGCAGCGGCTCTACGCGGTGGCGCTCGCGGAGCGCGGCACGCTGCTCGACCTCGCCCGGCCCAGCCTCACCGACCCGCAGGGCACCGAGCCCCAGCCCGGCATCGCGCTGGCCGACCGGCCGGGCGCGGACACCGACCCCGGCCGGCGCGCGACGCTCGAGCAGGTCGCCGCCGACCGGGGCCGGCCGCTGGGCGAGGGGCAGTACGTCGTGCACGACACCGACGCCCTGCACCTGCCGTACCTCCCGGACCCGTACGCCACGGGCGTCGCGCTCGTGTTCACCGGGGCCGGCGCCCCGCACGTGCTGACGGAGCCCCGCGCGCTGCAGGCGGTCGCCGTGCCGTACCCGGGGACGTGGCCCTCGCCGCAGCCGCTGCGGCTCGTGCTGGAGCGCGGTGCGGTGCTGGACGCCCGGGTCGTGGGGCACGAGGTGCGCGTGACGCTGCCGCCGGGGGAGCAGGTGCGGGTCGCGGTGTCGAGCACGCTCGACCTCGCCGCCCTGGACGACTTCGGGCTGTGGCGCTCGCACCTCGCCTCCGTCGCGGACCCCGCCGACGGGTTCACCACCGACGAGGTCGTCGCCGCGGCGGCGCTGATGCGCGCGGCGTCGTCGGGGTGGACGTGGTGGCTGTCGCCGTCCGTCGACGTGCGGCTGGTGCACGCCGTGCCCGTCCCGGTGCGGCCGCCCGAGCTGCGGGACCTCGGCGTGTTCCTGCGTCCGCCGGGCAGGTCGGTCGTGGCGCTGACCGGGCTGGTGGACGTGCACGGGTCGAGCACCGACACGCTCCTCGTCCGGGCGACGTGGACCGAGACCGTCGACGACCCGACGACGCCCGGGCCGCAGCAGGTGACCCGGTCCGACGTCGTCGTCCGGTCGCCCGTCGGCGAGGGCCAGGACACCGGGGTGCTGTTCCTGTACGACTTCCAGCCCTCGGGCGCGCTCGCGCACGCGTTCGGCGGCCTCGGGTTCCACCGGATGCTGCAGACGTTCGAGGACACCCACCACCGCCGGGTCACCTACGTGCCCAGCGGCACGACCCGGTACGCCGAGTACTTCCCGCCCGGCGACGTGCCGGACGACCCCGGCTCCGGGGAGCCCGTCACGCTGACGGTGCCGTCGTCCGCCCGGCCCGCCGCACCGACGGTGCTCGACACGGTGCCGCTGCTGCGCTGGGCCTCGGGACCGGAGCCGGACGAGCCGTTCGCGTGGCGGCAGGTGCGCCGGTCGGGCGTCCGGGTGTGGCTGGCCCGGCCCTGGTTCTCGTCCGGCGACGGCGAGCTGCTGGGCGTGCTGGTGTTCGACCCCGAGGAGTGGGTGCGGACGCCGGACGGCTCCGCCGAGCGTCGGACCAAGGTGCAGCAGGCGCCCGACGGCGCGACCAGCCTGTGGGCCGCCGACCCGGTGCAGCACCGCGGCGGCGGCACGTCGAGCCCGACCGTCCCGCCGCTGCTGACCCTCGACCAGCTCGTGCTGGACCTGGTGGAGACCGCCGCGGCCGAGTCGACCGGCATCCGCCCGCCGCTCGGTGGCGCGGTGCCCGGCGGCCGGGACCGCGGCTGGCCCGACGAGCCCGGCAGCCCCGTCGCGGTCGCCGGTGCGGTGCCGCTCCGCGACGTGGTCCGGCACCCCGCCGTGCGGGTGCTCGGGTACCGGCCCGAGTACGACGCGGGCTCGCAGCGGTGGTTCGTCGACGTCGCGCTGCAGGAGACGCCCGCGCTGTGGCCGTTCGTCCGGCTCGCCGTCGCCCGTTACCAGCCCGACGCGATCGACGGCTGCACGCTGTCGCCCGTGGCGCTGACCGCGTGGACCCAGCCGCTGCCGACCCGGACGCTCACCGTCGGGCGGCCGGACCCGCGGCACGTGCAGGTCACGCTGAGCGGCGTCGTCAGCTGGCTGCGGCCGGACCCGCCGGTGACGGAGCTGCCGGGGGAGCTGCTGTCGGCCGACAGCCCGACCGGCGACGCGGCGGCCCGGGCTGCGCGGCTGCTGCGGTCGCGGACCGTCCGCGCGACGGTCCAGCGCCGGCCGGCGGGCGGCGGCGACCTCGACTGGGAGGCGACGACGGCCTCGGTGCTGGTCGCGGTCGCGGTGGAGGAGTCCGGCGGCTTCCGGGGGACGTGGACCGGCACGCTGGCGCTGCCGCCGGACGCCGGGACGCCCGACGGCGACGCGGCGGGGGTCCCGGGGCTGCGCAGGCCGGGGACCCCGGGACCGGCCGGGTCCGCCTGGCGGGTGCTGGTCGAGGAGCACGAGCTGCTCGACACCGATCCGCCCGGCCCGGGACCGGAGCCCGGGACGGTGCCGCGGCTGGTCTACGCCGACGTGGTGGAGCTGTAGCGGGTCGGCGCCGGCGGGTCGAGGTGCGCCCGGCGCGCGCCGCCCGCCCCGTCACCAGGCCCAGGACGAGTCCGGGTGCGGCTCGGGGCACGCCTCGGCGCCGTCCGGCAGCATCTCGTAGTGCCAGACCTCGTTGACGTACGTCTGGCACAGGCCCAGGTCGACGCCGTGCTCGGCCAGCCAGTACGAGCCGGCGGTGGGCCCGACGTCGATCGCCAGCCCCTGCACGTGCGCGGACACGTCCGGCGGCAGCACCCAGCGGTGCGCCTCCGGGCTGCCGTACCGGTCGAACGCCTCGTCGACCAGCGCCTGCTGCTCCTCGGCGGAGCGCCGCCCGGACGTGAGCGTCAGCGCCACGCCGTCCGCGGCGGCGGCCTCCTGCGCGGCGGTGAACCGCGCCGCGAGCTCCGGGTCGAGTCCCGTGAGACCGGGGTCCCCGGCCGGGGTTCCGGCGGCGCTCGGCGCGTCGAGCGCGGCGGCGACCTCGGACGGGGGAGCGGCGGGCACGGCGCCCGCGGCCGGCGTGGTCCCCGCGCAGCCGGCGGTCGTCGCGGCGAGGACGCCGACCAGCGCGAGCGCGGCCGTGGTGGTGCGGGTGCGAGGGGTCATGCGTCCACGTTCCCGTCGCGCGCGCGTGCGCCGCGTCGGTCGACGGGTGGCCCCGTCGGGGGCGGAGTGGGCCCGCGGGGGGACGGCGGCCTCGTCCCGGGGTCGCACGCCGGACGCGGCGGCTCGCGCGGACCCGAGGCTCAGCCCGCGGCCAGGGCCCGGACCGCGTCGATCGTGTCCGCCTCCGCCGCCGGCTTGTCCTCCCGGTACCGCAGCACCCGCGCGAACCGCAGCGCGATCCCGCCGGGGTAGCGCGGGGAGCGCTGCACGCCGCCGAAGGCGATCTCCACCACCTGCTCGGGCCGCAGCGTCACCGTCCAGCCGTCGTCGGCGACCTCCAGCTCCCGGAACCGGGTGGTCTGCCAGGCGAGCATCTCGTCCGTCATGCCCTTGAACGTCTTGCCGAGCATGACGAACCCGCCGCTCACCGGGTCGCGGGCGCCGAGATGGATGTTGGACAGCTGCCCGGTCCGCCGGCCCGAGCCGCGCTCGACGGCGAGCACGACGAGGTCCAGCGTGTGCCGCGGCTTGACCTTCACCCAGGCGCCGCCCCGGCGGCCCGCATCGTAGGGAGCGGTCGCGTCCTTGACGATCACGCCCTCCTGGCCCGCCGCGACCCAGCCGGTGAACGCCTCCTGCGCGACGTCGGGGTCGGCGGTCACGACCCGCTCCACCAGGTGACCCGGCGCGACGGCGTCCAGCGCGGCGAGCCGCTCGGTCAGCGGGGCGTCCAGCAGGTCCCGGCCGTCGAGGTGCAGCACGTCGAAGAAGAACGGCCGCAGCGCGGTGACCGCGGCGATCTCGGCGTCCCGCGTCGCGCTGCGGGCCGCGGTCTCCTGGAACGGGCGCGGCCGGCCGTCGGGGCCGAGCGCGAGCGCCTCGCCGTCGAGCACGGCCGACCGCACGGGCAGCGCGCGGGCGGCCTCGACGACCTCGGGCACGCGCGCTGTGATGTCGTCGAGGCTGCGGGTGTACACCCGGACGTCCTCGCCGTCCCGGTGCACCTGGATCCGGATGCCGTCGAGCTTGGCGTCGACGACCACCGCGCGGCCCCCGAACCCGGCGACGGCGGTGGCGACGTCCGGCGCCGAGGCGGCCAGCATCGGGCGGACGGGGCGGCCGACGGTCAGCCCGAACGCCTCGAGCGCGGCGGTGGCCGCCTCGGGGGAGGGTGCACCGAGCGCGGCCTCCGCGACGGGCTCGCTGGCGCCGGCGAGCATGGCGGCGCGGCGCACGGTCGCCACGGGCACCCCGGCGGCCTCGGCGACGGCGTCCAGCAGCAGCGCGTCCAGCGCGCCCTGCCGCACGTCCCCGGAGACCAGGCCGGCGAGGAACCGCTGCTCGTCGGCGGTGGCGGCGGCGAACAGGTCGGCGGCCAGCGCGGCGCGCGCCCCCGCGGAGCCGGGGCCCGCGAGCGCGGCCATCCGCTCGAACGCCGCGTCGACGGCCAGCACGTCCAGGCTCGGCTCGGCCGCGGGAGCCGGGAGCTGCTGGAGCGAGCGCCAGCCGAGGCCGGTGCGGCGCTGCCGCAGCTCGCCCGCGAGGTACCGCGCGACCACCGGGACCTCGGGCGGGGCGGTGCGGCGGAGCAGGTCGACGAGCAGGGCCCGCTTGGCCAGGCGCGACCGGGTCGCGGCCAGGCCGGCGGAGGTGGTGGCGACGTCGGCGAGCAGCACGGACGTCATCCTGCCGCTCGGGGCTGACACCCGCGCGGCGTCGCCGGGGCTACTCCGCGGCCGGTGCCCCGCGGCTCAGCCGGACCTCCTCCGCGTCGAGCTGGGCCTGCACCTCCCGCAGGACGATGTCGTCGATCGTGCGCTCGTCGCGCAGCCGGACCACCGCGGCCCGCTTGTGCGCCAGGACGGCGAGGGCCCTCGCCGCGTCCGGCGACGGGCAGCGCGGGCGGTTCGGCGCCGCCGCTCCGCCGGCACCGCCGGCCATCTCGGTCACGTCGAACCGGACGACGGGTGCCCTGCGTGCCCGGGCCGCGGCGCCGGTGGCGGGCGGCGTCCCGGAGGCCGAACCGGACCCCGTCCGCGTCGCCCAGGACGCGCCCGACCCGGCGTCCCGGTTCCCGCCGGGGGAGTTCGTCCGGACCACGCCGACCGGGCAGGTCTACGAGGTGCGCCCGGGGGCCGAGATCGACGCCCCGGGGATGCGACCGGTCGCGATGACGGAACGGCGCGCGTACCCGGAGCTGCACGCCACCCTGCCCGAGGACGGGGACGGCGGTGCGCGCGGGGACGGCGCAGGGGACGGGACCGGCGGTGCGGGCGGGCCGAGCGACGACCCGCCGTTCTGAGATCCGTCAGCGCCGGCGCAGCATGTCGCGGCTGACGGCGTCGACCATCAGGCCGTCGTCCTCCCGGACCCACCGGTCGCCGGTCGCACGGTGCTCGGCCGGGGTCGCGAACCGGTACCGGTACAGCCGTGCGCGGACCCATCGCGGCCGCGCGCCGTCGAACGGGTCGTGCGCCATCAGCCGCAGCGTCGGCCGGTCCGCCTCCAGCAGCTTGCCGAGGAACGGCACGAACCACCGCAGCTGCGCCGACGACCCGAGCGCCAGGAACCACATCAGCCAGTCCAGCCGCAGGTGGTAGGGCGCGTACTGCCGGGGGAGCCGCCGCACGTCGCCGGGCTTGCCCTTGAACCCGTACTCCGACCAGGTCGAGCCGGGCCCGGGGTCGACGTCCTGGGTGCCCTCGACGACGACCTCCGTGCGGCGGCGGGTGATCGTGCCGAAGGCGCCGTAGGCGTTGACCAGGTGGAAGACGTTGAACGAGGCGTTCATCCGCTGGTGCCGGGACACCAGGTTCCGCGCCGGCCACCAGGACAGCGCCACGCAGAGCGCGCTGACCGCCAGCACCACCACCACGAACCACGGCGGCGGGTCCGTGGTCGGGGCGCTGGTGACGTCGACGCCCACCAGCCCGAGCACCGCCGCCCAGGACCCGTCGTCGACGGCCGAGGCCGCCAGGACGATGGTCAGCCAGTTCAGCCAGGCGAAGTTGCCGGACAGGACCAGCCAGAGCTGGGTGACGACCATGACCCCCGCGGCCGTGCTCGCGACGGGGCCCGGCAGCAGCAGCCCGAACGGCACGACCAGCTGCGCGAGGTGGTTCGCGGCGACCTCGACCCGGTGCAGCGGCTTCGGCAGCAGGTGGAACAGCCGGCTGGCCGGCCCCGGCATCGGCTGGGTCTCGTGGTGGTAGTACAGGGCCGTCAGGTCGCGCCACGCCGGGTCCCCGCGCCACTTGATCAGCCCCGCGCCGAGCTCGAGCCGGAACACCAGCCACCAGAGCAGCGCCAGCACGGTCCACGGCGGGGCGACCGCGTCCGACCCCAGGAACGCCACCAGGAACCCCGCCTCGAGCAGCAGCGACTCCCAGCCGAACCCGTAGAACGTCTGCCCGACGTTGACCACGGACAGGTACAGCACCCACAGCACGGCGAACGCCAGCAGCGGCACCCACGGCGGACCCTGCTGCGGCAGCCCGGCGACCAGGGCGAGCGCCACCACGACGCCGACCCAGCCGACGACGACCACCAGCCGGTCGGTGTAGCGCCAGGAGAACAGGCTCGGCGACGCCCGCCACGGCACCCGCGCCGTGAACTCGGGCACCGGCAGCAGGCCGCGCTCGCCCAGCAGCGGCCGGAACTGCCGCAGCACGACCACGAACGCGATCACGTAGACCGCGGCCACGCCGCGCTGCGCGATCTCGCGGGCGATCGTGTAGCGCTCGGCGTCGAACCACTCCATGCGTCCGGCCTCCCTCCGTGCCCCTGCTCCAGCGTCGCCGCCCCCCGCGCCGCCCGCACCCCCACCCGCCCCGCCCGCCTCGAGCCCGCTCGCCCGCATCCCCACCCGCCCCCAGCCCGCTCGCCCGCACCCCCACCCGCCCCGCCCGCCCCCAGCCCGCCGGAAAACCCACACCCGCCCGCGCCCGAACCCGCAGCCGCCCGAACCCGCCCGCGCCCGAACCCGCACCCGCCCGCAGGTGCTGCCGCACCTCTGCTCCGCCGCGGGGTCAGCGCCGAGACTGCGGCAGCTGCGGCATTCCCGGCGCTGAACCCCGCGCCTGCTGCAGTCTCGGCGTCGCCCGCCCGGCTCGTGCCGATCGCACCGTGCGCGCTCGCCCCGCCTGCCTGCGCGCGGCCCGCGTCTCGCACGCGGTTCGCACGCGCGCCGAGACTGCGGCAACTGCGGCGTTCCCCGCGCTGAACCCCGCGCCTGCTGCAGTCTCGGCGTCGCCCGCCCGGCTCGTGCCGATCGCACCGTGCGCGCTCGGCCCGCCTGCCTGCGCGCTCGCCCCGCCTGCCTGCGCGCGGACCGCGTCTCGCACGCGTTTCGCGCGCGCGGCGAGACTGCGGCAGCTGCGGCCTTCCCCGCGCTGAACCCCGCGCCTGCTGCAGTCTCGGCGTCGCCCGCCGCGCGGGAGGAGGCAGGGGTTGACTTGGGGCAGTAGCGATATATCGTTAGCGTCATGCGATACAACGATGAGACGAATGAGAGCGAGGGCCGCCAGGAGCGGTCCGGTCGCGGCCCGCACGGGTCGCACGAGGGGCACCACGGTCACGGGCCGCGCGGCTTCGGGGGGCGCGGTCCGCGGAGCGGGTTCGGGCCCGGCGGGTTCGGCCCCGGCGCGTTCGGTCCTGGCGGGTTCGGGCCCGGCGGGTTCGGCGGCTTCGGGCCCGGGTTCGGTCCGGGTGGTCCCGGCGGTCGTCGGGGCAGGCGCCCGCGCGGTGACGTGCGGAACGCCATCCTGCTGCTGCTGGTCGAGCAGCCGATGCACGGCTACCAGCTGATGGAGGCGATCGCCGAGCGCAGCGGTGGCCGGTGGCGGCCCAGCCCGGGCGCGGTGTACCCGACGCTGAACCTGCTGGAGGACGAGGGGGTGCTGACCCTCACGGCGTCGGCGGGCCGCAAGCTCGCGACCCTGACGGAGGAGGGCCGAGCGCTGGTCGAGCGGGAGTCCGCCGGCTGGCCCGACCCGTTCGCGACGGACGACCCCGAGCAGGGCGTCGACCTGCGGGACGGCCTCGGCCAGCTCGCGGAGGCGGTCCGGGCGGTGGCCCGTGGGGGCACGGAGCCGCAGCGGGAGCGCGCGGCGGAGATCCTCGCCGACGCCCGCAAGGCGGTCTACCGGCTGCTGGCCGGCGACGAGCCGACGGACTGACCCACCGGAACCGCCCGCCGCTCAGGGCCAGACGTGCGCCCGGGCGGCGAACTCCTCCTGGGCGCTGTGCACGGGGATCACGCAGACCAGGTGGCCGCCCGGGACCCGCAGGGTGCGGCAGTCCAGCCAGGCCCCGACCTCCACCGCGCCGAGCGCGAGCAGCCGCTCGGTCTCGGCCGCGACGTCGTCGGTCTCCATGTCGAGGTGGTAGCGCCCGGGCTCGCCGATCGACTGGACCGCCGTCACCAGGCCGGGCACCGGGTCGTCCAGGTGGGTGAACTGCTCCTCACCCGGGACGGCCCGCGCGTCCACCCCGGTCGCGGCCGACCAGAACGCGACGGACGCCGCGGCCTCGGCGTGCGGGGCGTCGATGAGCAGGGTCGAGATCCGGCTGCGGTGCACGGTGTCCTCCTGGTGTCCGTGGGAGGTTAGCGGCCGACCGGGCCCCGGCACCAGGGTCCCGCCGCGATCAGTCGCCGTCCGTGCCGGCCGAGGCGTGGGCGAGCGCCGGCGCTCCGTCGCCGTCGGGCGCCGCCGTGCGGCGGGTGTGCGTCTCGATCGCCACCAGCACGCCGGCCAGGACCGCCGCGGCCAGCAGCACCGCCCGGGTGCCGAGCGCGTCCGGGGCGCTGGCGAGGGCGCCGATCCCCGCGCCGCTCGCGAAGGCGAGCACGATGAGCGCCAGCCGCCGCGCGACGACCCGCTGCGTCCGGTCGTACCCGGACAGCCACTCGTACGTCGCGGTGACCAGCGAGCGCAGGTTCCCGGTGGTCATCGTGGTGCTGTAGCTCGTCTCCCGGACCAGCCGGAAGGTGCTGACCTGCAACGCTGCGACGAACGCGACCGCTGTCGTCGTCGCGACCGGGGGGAGCGACGCGGGCAGGCGGGCCACGAGCACGAGCACCGCGATCTCGACCAGGAGCACCGCCCGGGTCGGGTCGCGCAGCACCCGGCGGTGCGCCGCCAGCGTCTCCGCGGCCACCAGCCCCGCCACGAACGCGCCGATCACCGGCAGGTACGCCGCGGCCTGCGCCCACCGGCCCTGCGCGACCTCCATCGCGACCAGCACGACGTTGCCGGTCTGGGCGTTCGCGAAGACGCCGCCGTGCGCCACGTACGTGTACGCGTCCAGGAACCCGCCGACGACCGCGAGGGCGGCTCCGGTGACCGGGTGCTCGGGACGGGTGCGGACCCTCACGGCCTGCACCTCTCGGGGGAGGTGCAGGCCGTGGTGGCAGAGAGGTCGTCGTCCACCTCTCCAGTGTCCCCCCGGGACATCCCATGACTTGCGACGAAGGTCCGGCGGCACGGGCCCTGGCGGGGTCAGCCCTCGGCCAGGAGCGCCGGGATCTGCCCGATCGCCTCGGTCATCCCCTCGATCATCCCCATCTCGGTCATCTGCTCCATCGCCTCCGCGCTGGGGAACCGGGACTCGATGGTCATCCGGGTGCCGGCGTCGGTGGCGGTCAGCTCGACGCGGGCCACCGTCGTCGGCATGGAGGTGTCGGGTGCGCCCGAGGAGTCGGCGAACCCGTCCTCGAACTCCAGCGAGCGGGGGGCGTCGACGGTGCGGAACTGCCACCAGCCGTGCGCCTTCTCGCCCTCCGGGCCCGTCATGTAGTACGACGCCCGGCCGCCCTCGGCCAGGTCGTGCGCGGTGAACGTCGCCGGCCAGGTGGGCGGCCCCCACCAGCGCTCGAGCTGGCGCGGGTCGGACCAGACCCGCCACACCCGCTCCGGCGGCGCGTCGAACTCCGCCACGATCGTCAGCGTCAGGGCGTCGCTGTCCTTGCTCGTGTCCACGACCGTCATCTGGCATCCCCTCCGTGCGTCTCCCCGAGGAGGTCGCCGATGCGGTCGATGCGGCCGCGCCAGATCTCCTCGAGCCGGTCGAGCAGCCGTGCGGCTGCCCGGATGGTCGCGACGTCGGCGTGCACGATCTGCTCGCGACCGTGCCGCTGCTTGACCACGAGGTGCGCCCGCTCGAGCACCGCCACGTGCTTCTGCACGGCGGCGAAGCTCATCGCGTACGAGGCGGCCAGCGCGCTGACCGATTCCTCGTGGCGCAGCACCCGCGTGACGATGTCGCGGCGGGTGGCGTCGGCGAGGGCCGCGAACACGCGGTCCACCTCCGCGGGGTCCAGCTGACGTACAACCATGTGGTTGCACGTTACTCGGGTGTGGCGCACGCCACAAGACCCCCGGGTGCGGCAGCCGCGGGAGCACACTGGGCCCGTGATCGCCGCCGGACTCGTGCTCGCCGCCCTCGCGGCCCTCGTGCACGTCTACATCTTCACGCTGGAGTCCCTGACCTGGACCTCGGCCCGCACCCGCGCGGTCTTCGGGACGACGCCGGAGGGCGCCGAGGCCACGAAGGAGCTCGCGTTCAACCAGGGCTTCTACAACCTGTTCCTCGCCGTGGTCGCCGCGGTGGGCGTCGTCGTGGCGGCGACCGGGTCGACCGGGGTCGGTGCCGCGCTGGTGCTGGCGGCCACGGGCTCGATGCTCGCCGCGGCGCTGGTGCTGCTGCTCTCGTCGCGGGACAAGGCGCGCTCCGCCGTCGTGCAGGGTGCGTTCCCGCTCCTGGCGGTCGTGGCGACGGTGGTCGGCCTGCTGGGTTGAGGGCCGCCCGCTACGACGTGACGTCGGCGGTGGTGAACCGCGCCCACGCCAGCGAGCCGAACACGGCCACCCACGCCACCTGCACCAGCAGGCCCGAGCCGACGACGCCCCAGTCCACCTGCACCCGCAGGAACTCGGCGAAGTCGAACCAGTGGTGCGTCAGCAGCCCCGGGTGGATCGCCGACAGCTGCGGCAGCGAGTCCAGCACGGTCGACACCACGGCGACGACGACCGTCGCGGCCATCGCGCCGACGGGCACCTCGGTGAGCGTGGAGAAGAACAGCCCGACGGCCACCAGCCCGGTCAGCGACAACCCGACGTAGGCCACCACCCCGGCCACGCGCAGCACGCCGTCCGCGACCCCCACGGTGTCCCCGGACAGCAGCGTCGTGTCGTGCAGGCCGAAGAACACCGCCCCGACGACCAGCCCGGTCACCGCGACGGCCAGCACGGCGGCCGCGGCGAACGTCAGCGCGGCGACCGCCTTGACCGCGAGCAGCCGGCCGCGGGGCACCGGCACCACCAGCAGGTAGCGCAGCGTCCCCGTGGCGGCCTCCCCGGCGACCGCGTCCCCGGAGGCGATCCCGATGCAGAGGGGCAGCAGGAACGGCAGGCAGAGGAACAGCGCCGCCACCACCAGGAACAGCCCGTTCGCCGTCACCTGCGACAGGAACGCCGGTCCCTGCCCGGACAGGGCGCTGTCGCGGGTGACCAGCAGCACGGTGCCGATCACGACCGGCACCAGCGCCAGCCCCGCGAGCAGCACGAGGTTCCGCCGCCGGCCAAGCACCAGGCGCAGCTCGGAACGCAGCAGGCGACCGAACGCCACGGGCGCGGCGGCGGGGGCCCGGGCGGGCACCGGCTCGCGGACGGTCTCAGCGCGCGACATCGAAGCCCTCCCCGGTCAGCTCCACGAACACCTGCTCCAGGTTCGGCCGCGCGACCTCGAGCCCGGCCAGGTCGACCCCGGCGTGCACGAGCGCGGCCGACGCCTTCTCCGGCGGGGTCGGGCCCAGCAGCGCGGTGACCTGCGCGCCCGACGCCTCGACCTCCGTCAGCCCGAGCCCGGCCAGGACCTCGGCCGCCGCGGCGACCTGCGCGGCGCGCGTCGTCACGACCAGCCGGGCGGCCCGCCCCTCGGTGAGCGCGGCCCGCTCGCCCTGCAGCAGCAGGTGCCCGCGGCTCATGATCCCGACGTGGGTGCACACCTGCTCGATCTCCGCGAGCAGGTGCGACGACACCAGCACCGTCGCGCCGCCGTCCGCGAGCTCGCGGACCAGGTGCCGCACCTCGCGGGTGCCCTGCGGGTCGAGGCCGTTGGTCGGCTCGTCGAGGACCAGCAGCTCGCGCGGCTGCAGCAGGGCGGCGGCCAGGCCGAGCCGCTGCTTCATCCCCAGCGAGTACTGCCGGTACGGCTTGGTCGCCGCGGCGGTGAGCCCGACGCGGTCCAGGGCGGCGTCCGCCCGGCGGCGGGAGGTCCGCGGGTCGGCGGTGGCGTCGCCCGCGTCGAGCCGCGCGAGGTTGGCCCGGCCGGTCAGGTACGGGTGGAACGCGGGACCCTCGACCAGGGCGCCGACGCGGGGCAGCACGCGGGTGGCGTCCTCGGGCATCGCCGCACCGAGGAGCCACGCGCGCCCCGCGGTGGGCCGCGCGAGCCCGAGCAGCATGCGGATGGTCGTCGTCTTGCCCGAGCCGTTGGGGCCGAGGAACCCGTAGACCGCGCCGCGGGGGACGCGCAGGTCGACGCCGTCGACGGCGACCTGGCCCGACCGGAACCGCTTGGTCAGCCCGGCGGTCCGGACGGCGAGGTCGTCGTCCGGACCGTCGAGCGCGGCCGTGGGTGCGGTCATGCCGCGGCGCGCAGCGTGTCGGCCGGGACCGACCCGACCAGCACCCGGCCGTCGTCCGTGACCAGCACGCTCAGCAGGGTCGAGCTGAGCAGCCGGCCCTCCGGCACGACCTGGGTGAGCTGGTCGTAGAGCGCGGTGCCGTCGAGCGACGGCTTGGCCGGGCGGCCCTCCTCGTCGCTCGGGACGAACTGCTGCACCAGGTCCTGCGCCTCCTCGGAGCCGAGCACGCGGTCGGCGCCCGGCACGGCGGCCAGCGACTCCGCGCTCCCGCCCAGCAGGCCGGCGACGTCGAGGTCGGCCACGGTGACGACGGTCGACCAGCCGGAGCCGGTGACCGTGACGCCCTCGGGGAGCATCGCGGCCGGGTCGGCCTCCGGGTCCCAGCCCTCCGGCAGCGCGGCCGGGTCCGCCTCGGGCAGCGGCACGACGACCTCCTCGGTGGTCGCGCCGGCCGGCGGCGAGAACGCCAGCACGGCGTCGTCGGGGGCCGTGAAGGCGACGTCGGTGAACCCGACCTCGAGCGACGGGGCCTCGCCGTCCTGCGTGGCCCACACCTGCACCCGCAGGGGCGCGGAGGTCTCGGCGTCGACGGCGACGACCACCCGCGACACGAGCGTGGCGTCGTCGGTCGGGCTGACCACCAGCTGGTAGGCGTCGCGGCCCGCCACGGTGGTCGGCTGGTCGACCGTCACGTCGGCGTCCTCCTCCGCGTGCGCCAGCACCTGGGCGGCGGCCTCCTCGGGCGTCGGGAGGTCCGCGCCCGCGGGCGGGGTGGCTCCGGCGCGGAGCTGCTCGGCCAGGGCGTCGTACCGCGCCTGGTCGGCCGGGTCGAGCGCGAAGTGCGTGACGGCGTCGTCGGTCGAGGAGTAGGTCCAGGCCTCGGCGCCGTCGCGCACCACGGAGTACTCCGAGGTCGCGCCGAGCAGCGAGACGCGGGACCGGTCCGACCCGTCGGACCACAGCCGCAGGGTCGAGGACCCGCCCAGCAGGTTGAGCGGGTCGGCACCCGTCATCTCGGCCGGCAGCTCGGGGAGCCCGAGGCGCGCGGTGTAGACGACGGTGCCCTGCACGGGGGTGGGCTCGGCCTCGGCGACGCGGGCGAGCAGCTGCTCGGGCGTCACGTCGGGCAGGCCGTCCGAGTCGGCGGACGCGAGCACCGGGACGCCGACCGCCGCGGCCACCGCGACGGCGACGACGCCGGGGACGGCCCACCGGGCGCGGGGGGACAGGGTGCGGGGAGCACGGGGCTGGGTCTCGGACATGTCCCCACTGTGCGCCACCCCGGCTGAGGCTGCGCTGAGAGCCGCGCGGCGCCCGGCCGCCGCCCACGGCGCCGGGGGTGGGATGCTGCCACCGTGCGGGTCCTGGTGGTCGACGACGAGCGCGGGCTGGTGAGCGCCCTGCGCCGGGGGCTCACCGCGGAGGGGTTCGCGGTGGACGTCGCGTACGACGGCGCCACCGGGCTGGAGCTGGCCACCGACCGCGACTACGACGCGATCGTGCTGGACGTGATGCTCCCGCGCCGCAACGGCTACGACGTCGTCACCGGCCTGCGCGCGGCGGGTGTCACGACGCCGGTGCTCATGCTGAGCGCGAAGGACGGGGAGCACGACGTCGCCGACGGGCTGGACGTCGGCGCGGACGACTACCTGACCAAGCCGTTCTCGTTCGTGGTGCTCGTCGCGCGGATCCGCGCGCTGCTGCGCCGTCCGCCGCAGGTGCGGCCCGCGGTCCTCGCGGTCGGCGACCTCGTGCTCGACCCGGCCGCCCGGACCGTGACCCGGGCCGGCGTGCCCGTGGACCTGACCGCCCGGGAGCTCGCGCTGCTGGAGTACCTCATGCGGCACGCGGACCGGGTGGTCGGCAAGGTCGAGCTGCGCGACCACGTCTGGGACGGCCCGGGCGAGGACGGCAACGTCGTCGAGGTGTACGTCGGCTACCTGCGTCGCAAGCTCGGCCGGGACGCGGTGCTGACGGTGCGCGGCGCCGGGTACCGGGCGGCGGGATGAGGTCGCCGGCGGAGCGCCGGTGGTCGCTGCGCGCCCGGCTCACCGTGCTGACGTCGGGCCTGCTCTGCGTCGCGCTCGTGGTCGGGGCGGTGGTGCTCAGCACCGTGCTGTCCCGCAGCCGGGTGGCGGCGCTCGACGACGTCGTCCGCGACCGCGCCGCGACCGTGGCCGGCCTGGTGGCCGGGGACCGGGTGCCCGACGCGCTGCCGGTGGCCGAGCCGGGGGAGATCGTCCAGGTGCTCGACGCCGACGGGCGGGTGGTGGCGACGTCGCCGACCGCGAGCCGCACGCTGCCCGTGCTGCCCGCCGACGTCCTCGCCGGCCTGCGGGCCGAGGCGGTCGGCCCGGAGCCCCTGGTCGTCGGCACGGACGCGTCCGCCTACGACGCGCAGGCGCGCGCGGCGGTGCTGGTCCCGGAGGGCGGCACCACCGGCACCGTCGTCGTCGCCACCGTGCCCGTGGCCGAGGTCGAGGGGCTGGTCCGGGCGCTGCGGCTGTCGCTCGCGGGCGTGGTGCCGGTGCTGACGGCGCTGTTCGCCGGCGCCATCTGGGTGGCGCTTGGGCGCGCGCTGCGCCCGGTGGAGCGGCTGCGGTCGGCGGCCGCCCAGGTGGCGCGCGCGGGCGGGCCGGGGTCCCTGCCCGAGCCGGGCACGGACGACGAGATCGGTGCGCTGGCCCGCACGCTGAACGAGATGCTGGACCGGCTCGAGGTCGCGGCCGGGCGGCAGCGGGCGTTCGTCGCCGACGCCGCCCACGAGCTGCGCACCCCGCTCGCCGCCCTCGGCGCCACGCTCGACGTGGCGCGCGCGCACCCCGACGCGTACGCGGGCGACGAGCTGGTGACCGAGCTCGGCGCCGAGGTCCGCCGGATGCAGGCCCTGGTCGACGACCTGCTGCTGCTGGCCCGCCTCGGGTCCCGGCCGGTGCCCGACGCGGACGTGGACCTCGCGGCGGTGGCCCGGGACGCGGTGGCGCTGGCGGTGGCGGGGCGGGAGGGCGACCGCACCCGGTCCGCCGTGACGGTCGAGGTGCAGGGCGGCGGGACGGCCCGCGGCGACGCGGTCGCCCTCGGCCGGGTCGTCCGGAACCTCGTCGACAACGCCCTGCGGCACGCGACGGCACAGGTGCGGGTCGAGGTCGCGCACCGCACGGTGGTGGTCGTCGACGACGGCCCCGGCATTCCGGCCGACGACCGGGACCGGGTGTTCGAGCGGTTCGTCCGGCTCGACGACGCGCGGTCGCGCGCGGGCGGCGGCAGCGGCCTCGGGCTGGCCATCGCGCGGGAGATCGCGCGCGAGCACGGCGGCGACGTCCGGCTGCGCGACCGGGCCGACGGCGCACCGGGGCTGCGCGCGGAGCTGCGGCTGGGCTGAGCCCGCCGGCCCGTCAGGGTGCCGGCGGGACCGGGTCGTCGCGCCGCACGACGAGCCCGGCGAGGCCCGCGGGCACCGGCGCCCGGCCCGGGCCGCCGGCGTGCAGCCAGCCGGCGAGCTGCTCGGTGCTGCCGTCGCCGGCGAGCCGCTCGAACCAGACCGGGGACGCGCCGGCCCGCCGGCTGGACGCGCCCGGCCGCGCGACGACGACGTCGCCCCGCTCGCACGCGTCCAGGCAGTCCACCAGCGTGAGCCGTGCGACCCCGCGGCCGGCCAGCGCGCGCAGCCGCGCCAGCTGGCCGCCCGGTAGCGCGTCGCCCTCGCCGAGCGTCTCGCCGGCGCACAGGGCGCAGGCGGTGAGCGCCGGCCGGTCGGTCTCGGGGGCGCGCGTCGTCAGGTCCTCGGGCACCGGGCGACCCTACGTCGCCGGCGCGGTGGGACGTGCGGGCCCCGTGCAAGCCCCGTGCGGGCCGCGTGCGGGCCCGGTCAGGACGGCAGCGACAGCACCGCGGGCAGCGCGCCCCCGCGCAGGCCGTCCAGCACCAGCCGCTCGTGCGGGACGACCGGGTCGGGCAGCGCCGCGAGCGGGAACCACCGCATCGCCGCGGCCTTGTCCGCCTCGACCAGGGTCGGCTCGCCGGACCAGCGACGGACCACGAAGAACACGTCGCACCGCTGCTCGACGGCCGGCCCGCCGCGCTCGAACCGGTGCAGCGTGGTCAGCGGCTCGAGGTCGGCGGGGTCGATCCGGACGCCCGCCTCCTCGACGGCCTCCCGCACCGCGGCCTCGTGCACGGACTCGCCGGGGTCGACGTGCCCCGCGAGCGTCGCCCAGTGCTCGTCCAGGTACCCCGTGCCGCGGCGCAGCTGCAGCAGCACCTGGTCGTCGCGGAGCAGCAGGACGTAGGCGGCGGCGACCAGCAGGGAGCGGTGGCCGAGGTGGTCGTCCGGGGCGTAGCGGTGCGTCACGGGTCCCGACTCTGCCACGGCGGTGTGACCGACCTCATCACGGCTGCGCGTGACGAGGTCGACGCGGACGGGGATGTCACGGGATGTGAAGACCACCCGTGCCCTGCGCCCCGCCCTGACCGCTGCCGTCCTGCTCACGCTCTGCGCCCTCGCGCCCGCCGCGGGCGCCGCCGCCCCGGATCCGGGCGCCGCAGCCTCGGAGCCGGGCGCCAGCGCCTCGGAGCCGGGCGCCGCCGCCCTGGAGACGCCCGGGTCGGTGGAGGTGGCGGGGCGCAGCAGCGACCAGTGCCAGGCGTTGCGGTTCTGCCTGTGGTCGGGGACCAGCTTCTCCGGGGCGTTCTGGTCGACCGGGACGGGCGGCACCCAGGCCACGGTGATCGGCACCGCACGCTCCGTCTGGAACCGGATGACGGTGGACGTCCAGACGTTCGCCGGGGCCGGGGCGAGCGGCGCGGTGCAGTGCTGGGACGCCGGCGCGCAGTCGGGCGGCGTGTCCGCCCCCAGCATCTCGATCCGTACGATGGGGACGACGACGTGTTGACGAGCGACCTGAGGACGACGTGCGGGAAGGCGGCGACGGCGAGCCCGAGGAGGCCGCCGCGGCGGAGGGCGACGCTGCGGCGTTCGCCGTCGCCTACCGGCTGCTGGCGCCGCAGGTCCGCGGGTACGCCCGGCGCCAGGTCCCGGACGACCAGGCCGAGGACGTCGTCGCCGAGACCTTCCTGGTGCTCTGGCGGCGCTGGGCCGACGCCCCCGCGGCGCCCGAGCAGCTCCGGCCGTGGGTGTTCGGGGTCGCCCGCCACAAGATCCTGCGCGTGCGCGAGCAGCATGCACGCGTCCTGCGGTCGGTCGCCAGCGTCGCGGTCGCGGAGCCGGCACGTCCCGCGCCCCCCGACCCCGCCGACCGGCTCGCGGGGGACGACCGGGCGCGCCGGCTGCTCGCGCTGCTGCCGCCCGCCGAGGGCGAGGCGATGTCCCTGACCGTGTGGGCGGGTCTCACCCCGGGCGAGGCGGCCGAGGTGCTCGGCTGCTCGCTCACCGCGCTCACGTCCCGGCTGTCGCGGGCACGGGCCCGGCTGGCCGCGGCGCTCGCCGCCGACGACGACACGACGACCGACCTCGGGAGGAGGGGCCGATGACGCAGGACCACGACGAGCGGGAGGCGGAGCGGCTCGCCCGCGCCGAGGTCGCCGCGCTGCGGGACCTGCTCGACGCGCACGGGCTCGGGGCGCCGGACGCGCCGCCCGCCGCGGGACGCGCCGAGGACGACGGCGCGATCGCGGCGATCCTGGGGCGTGGCGGCGACGTCGACGCGGCCGGCGAGGCCGGAGACGACGCGTCCGGGGCGCCCGTCGTCCCGCTGCGGCGCCCGGCCACCCGCCGTCCGGCCCGCCGGCGCTGGGCCGTCGCCGCCGGTGTCGCGGCCGCGGCCGTCGCGGGCGTCTCGATCGCGCTGCTGCCCCCGCAGGGCGCGCCGAGGGCGGTCGCCGTCGGGTCCCCGCCGATGCTGGCGTACCCGGTGCCGCCGGCCGAGCTGGCCTCGGCGGCCGTCGAGCCCGCGCGGGACACCCTGCTGACGCTCGCGGACGCCGCCGCGGCGCAGACCGACCCCGAGGCCGCGGGGACCGTGCAGCACGTCCTGTCGCAGAGCTGGCTCAGCAGCACCACCGCCACGGGGGACGGCGGCGCCGACACGACCATCGACCCGACCGTCCGCGAGACCTGGCTGTCGGCCGACGGCTCCCTCGTGGCGGCCGAGTGGCGGGGTGCGGAGCTCCGTGCGGACGGCATGCTCGAGCCGGTGGACACGGCGCCGGAGGAGGCGGCCGTCGACCGGATCCCCGCGGGGACCGACGACCCGGACCGCGCGGCGGACCTCTCCCTGGAGCCGGCCGTGCTGCGCGGGCAGCTGCTCGAGCTGGCGGGCGGCGACCCCATCGGCTGCGGACCGGGCACCGCCGACGGCGCGTGGTGCGTGTACCAGGGGCTCACGGTGCTCGACGCGTACGTGCTGCCCTCGGCGCTGGAGTCGGCGGTGTGGTCGGTGCTGGCCGAGGAGCCCGGCGTCGGCCTGGTCGGCGAGGTGACCGACCGTGCCGGTCGCCGTGCCGTCGGCGTCTCGGTGCCGGCGGGTGCGCCGGACGTCGACCCCGTCGTCCGGGTGCTGCTGCTCGACGCGGAGACGGGCCGGCTGTCGGGCCGCGAGGAGGTCACGCTGTCCTCGCCCGCCATGGACATCACGGAGCCCACCGTGACGACGTTCCGGTACGAGCTCGCGGCGGACCGGGTCGCCGAGGTCGGCTGGGCGGGTCGGGGCTGAGCACCCCGGCCGGCTCCGCCGGCCCCCGTGGTGCGGCTCAGGCCTGGAGCTCGACCAGCAGCGCCGGCACCTGGTCCACCAGCTCGCGCGCGAGGTAGCCCAGCGGACCGACGCGCGCGGCCAGCCGGTCGCCCGCCGCGCCGTGGACGGCGGTGCCCCAGGACGCCGCCTGCTCGGGCGGGGCGTCGCCCGCAAGCAGCCCGGCGATCACCCCGGCCAGCACGTCGCCGCTGCCCGAGGTGCCGAGCCCGGCGTACCCCGTCGCGGACTCCCAGCGGCGCCCGTCCGGGTGCGCGACCGTCCCGGCGCAGGTCACGACGGCGCCCCAGCGCTCAGCGACGCGCACCGCGGCGTCCTCGGCGGCGACCGCGTCACGGTCCGTGCCGAGCAGCCGGGCCGCCTCGGCGAGGTTCGGGGTGAGCACCGTGCGGCCCGCCGGCAGCACGGCGTCGTCGCCGAGCCCGGGCAGCACGCCGAGCGCGAACGCGTCGAGCAGCAGCGCCGGCCCGTCGTCGCCGGCGTCGGCCAGGGCGGCCAGGACCACCCGGAGCAGCGCGGCGGCGCCCTCCGGCTCGTCCAGGCCCGGCCCGAGCACGACGGCGTCGGCGCGGCCCAGCTCGTCCGCGAGGTGCGCGGGCGGCTCGCCGGTGGGGGAGCCGTCGGGGGTCTCGGGCAGGCCGAGCACCCCGGCCTCGGGCGTGGCGACGGCCAGGGCGGGTGCCACGGACTCGGCGACCGCGAGCGTCAGCCGCCCGGCGCCGATCCGCAGCGCGCTCAGGCCGGCCAGCGCCACGGCGCCGGGCGTGCGGCGGGCGCCGCCGATCACCAGCACCCCGCCGCGCGCGTCCTTGGTGCCCTCCCGCGGCGGCAGGGGCCAGCCGCGGAGCAGGGCCGGGGTCAGCACGGCCGCGTCACTCATCGCCCTGCCCCGGGTGCTCGGTGACCGCGGCGTCCTCCTCGGCCAGGTGCCCGACGTCGTCGACCCGCTCGGCCCGCCAGCCGCCGGGCCCGCCGACCAGCACCGTGAGCGACGCGTTCCGGATGCTGCGGTCGGCGACCTGCGCCATCAGCTCGTCCTCGGTCAGGCCCTCGCAGACGTAGCGCAGCAGCCAGATGACGGCGTCGTGGCACACGACCAGCACGCGCCGGCCCTCCTCGCGGCGCTCGATGTCCGCGACGACCGAGCGCAGCCGCAGCGCGACGTCCGACCACGACTCGCCGCCCGGCGGCCGGTAGTACATCTTCCCGAGCCGGTCCCGGCGGGCGGCCTCGTCGGGGAACCGCTCGTCCACCCCGTGCCGGGTGAGCCCGTCGATGATGCCGAGCTCCCGGTCGCGCAGCCGCTCGTCCACGACGGGGCGCAGGTCCAGGCCGGCCTTCTCGACGACCAGCTCGGCGGTCCGCCGGGCCCGGACGTAGGGCGAGCACCACAGCGCCTGCGGCGCGGCGTCGGGCGCGAGCGTCGCCAGGTGCGCGCCCAGGGCCCGGGCCTGCTCCTCGCCGGTCGCCGACAGCGGGGTGTCGGCGTCGCGGGTCTCGACGCCGACCGTCTCGGCACCGGTGCGCTCGGCGTGGGTCGCCGCGACGTTGCCCAGGCTCTCGCCGTGCCGGACGAGCAGGAGTTCGCTGGTCATGCGCCCCACCGTGGCAGGGGCACGGCGGACCCGCATCCGCAGCGCCGCGACCGTCTGCGAGCGGTCGTGACACTCTGTGACTGAGGTCACACGTCGCTGATGTGACGGATCGGCGCAGCCGGCGGACTTCATGGACGACACGGCGGACGGTGCGGAGGGGCACCCGACGCGCGTGCGGTGGTCCGTCCGAGCCCGCAGGGGGCGGCTCGGGCGGACCACCCCTTCTCAGCTCGCCGGCGGGCCCAGGGGAGCGGCCGCCAGGGCGCGGGCCACGCCGACCAGGTTCTGCGCCATCGCGCGACCGGTGGAGTGGCTCCACTCGTGCCCCTCCTCGGTGTCCGAGTACTCCGGGCCCGGGCCGGGGCCGCGGTTCCAGTAGGTCCACGCCTGCGGCGGGATCGTGAACCCGATGTCGATCAGCCCGCCGGTGATCTCGGAGATCACGTGGTGGGCGCCGTCCTCGTTGCCGGTGACCACCACGCCGGCCACCCGGTTGTAGGCGACGGGCCGGCCGTCCTCGTCGGTCTCGGAGATCATCGCGTCCAGCCGCTCGAGCATGCGCTGGGCGTAGGACGACGGCCGGCCGACCCACGTCGGCGTGGCCACCACCAGGATCTCGGCCTCCAGGATCGCGCCGCGGATCGCCGGCCACTCGTCGCCGTCGCCCAGGTCGGACTCGACCCCGGGCGGCAGGTGGTGGTCGGCGAGGCGGAACGTCGTGGTCGTCACCCCGTGGTCGGCCAGCGCGTCGATGACGACGTGGGCCAGCGCACCGGTGTTGGAGGGCTGCGGCGACGGCTTCAGCGTGCAGTTCAGGACGACGGCTCTCATCGCCCCACCGTGCACCCGCCGGCGCGATCAGGCGACCGGGGTGTCCCGCCGCCGGGGGAGCGAGGGCCGCGCGGGACGGCGACCCGGCCGGGCCGCACCCGCCGCGCCGGCGTCGCCCGGGGTCGCGGAGCCCGGGCTCGACGGGTCGTGCGTGCCCAGGTCGGGGTCCGCGTCGGGCGCCTCGGCGACCGTGCCGTCCGTGGCCGTCGCCGGGTCGGCCAGCACCGGCATCAGCTGCTCGAGCCGCGGCTGCCAGCCGGCCATCCGGTCGGGGAAGCAGCGGCGCAGCAGGTCGAGCATCGCCGACGCCGCGGTCGACGCGCCCGGGGAGGCGCCGAGCAGGCCCGCGATCGAGCCGTCCGCCGCGGTGATGAGCTCGGTGCCGAACTCCAGCACGCCGCCGCCCTCGCCGCGCTTGATGACCTGGACCCGCTGGCCGGCGGTGATCAGCTCCCAGTCGCGGTCGCGGGCCGTCGGCAGGAACGCGCGCAGCGACCGCAGGCGGGCGGTGCGCGTCGCCAGGACCTCGCCGATCAGGTACTTCAGCAGGTCCAGGTTGTGCAGCCCGACGGCGAGCAGCGGGACCAGGTTGCCCGGCCGCACCGTGCGGAGCAGGTCCGTCCACGAGCCCTGCTTGAGGAACTTCATGCTCCAGCCCGCGTACGGGCCGAACAGCAGCGCCGGCTCCCCGCCGACCACACGGGTGTCGAGGTGGGGCACCGACATCGGCGGCGAGCCGACCGCGGCCTTGCCGTAGACCTTGGCGCGGTGCCGCTCGACGAGCACCGGGTCCGTCGTGCGCAGGAACTGCCCGCTGATCGGGAAGCCGCCGTAGCCCTTGATCTCGTCGATCCCGGACGCCTGCAGCAGCTTGAGCGCGCCGCCGCCGGCACCGATGAACACGAACCGCGCGTCGAGCGTGGACCGCTTCGGGCTGGCGTTCCAGGAACGGTCGACCAGGTGCAGCCGCCAGCCGCCGCGGCGCCGGCGGATCCGCCGCACCTCGTGCTGCAGCCGGACGTTCGTGCCGCGCGCCACGAGGTCGTCCACGAGGTGCCGGGTGAGCGCGCCGTAGTCGATGTCCAGGCCGTCGTCGGCACGGGTGGCCGCCACCGGCTCCCCGGGGTCGCGCCCGTCCATGACCAGCGGGGCCCAGCGGGCGATCGTGGCGGGGTCCTCGGAGTACTCGAGGTGCTCGAACCGCGGGTGCGCGGTCAGGGCGGCGTGCCGCCGGCGCAGGTAGTCGACGTCGGCGGCGCCGCGCACGAACGTCAGGTGCGGCACGGGCGAGCGGAACCCGTCGTCGGGGAGCCGGCCCTCCGCGCGCAGCGTGTCCCACAGCGCGCAGGACAGCTCGAACTGCTCGTTGATCGTCACGGCCTTGGCGATGTCGATCGAGCCGTCGGCGCGCTCGGGCGTGTAGTTCAGCTCGCAGAGCGCGGCGTGCCCGGTGCCGGCGTTGTTCCAGGCGTCCGTGCTCTCGAGCGCGATCCCGTCCAGGCGCTCGACGATCTCGATCCGCCACGAGGGCTCGAGGTCCGACAGCAGCGTGGCGAGGGTGGCGGACATGATCCCGCCACCGACCAGGACGACGTCGACCGGCTCAGCAGTTGAGGGCACCCCTCGATGGTAACCAGCGCGGAGGAGCACTCGCGCACCATCCCCGGTACGCGGACACCAGGGACCGAGGTCCTCCGCCCGCCGGCGCGCACGCGACCTGAGCGTTCGGCGTGCGAGCCGCCGCGCGTGGTGCCAGCGTGGGCCCATGAGCACCGACGACACCACCAGCAAGGGCTACGACCCCGCCGAGGACCCCGACACCGACCCGGAGATGCTCAACCCGCGCACGGGCGAGCAGGCGGTCGGCGAGGAGGACCAGGGCGACCCGGACGCGGACCCGGGCAACCTGAACCCGCGCGCCGAGGGTGCCGACGGCGGCGGCGCCGCCACCCCGTGAGGCGGCTCGACCGCACGCTGCTCGACTCCTACCTCGGCGACCACCTCGCCGGGGCGGTGGGCGGCAGCGCGCGGTTCGGCCGGATGGCCGACGCGTACGCGGACACCCCGCTGGGTCCCGCGCTCGGCCGGATCGCCCAGGAGGTCACCGACGAGCGTGAGTGGCTGCGGGACACCGCCTACCGGCTCGGCGTCGAGCCGAGCCTGGTCAAGCGCGTCGGCGTCGCCGTCGGCGAGCGGGTGGGCCGGCTCAAGCCCAACGGCCGCCTGACCACGGCGTCGCCGCTGTCGGCCGTGCTCGAGCTGGACCTGATGCGGGGCGCGGTGTCCGCGAAGCGCGGCCTGTGGGAGACGCTCGAGATCTGGTCCGAGGAGCTCGGGCTGGACGGCGAGCACCTGCGCCGCCTCATCGCGCAGGCCGACGACCAGATCGCGACGCTGACCCGGCTCGGCGCCGTGGCCCGCGAGCAGGCCTTCGCCGAGGACGGCACCCCCGGGGAGCCCACGTGAGGGTGGTCGTCGTCGGTGCCAGCGGCAACGTCGGCACGGCCCTGCTGCGCCGCCTGCGCCAGGACCCGACGGTCACGTCGCTCGCGGGCGTGGTGCGCCGGACCCCGCAGGGACCGCCCCCTGCGCCGTACGACACCACGGAGTGGACGGCCGTCGACATCGGGGAGCGCGGACCCGACGGGCCGGTCGTCGAGCGGCTACGGCGGGCGTTCGGCGGCGCCGACGCCGTCGTGAACCTCGCCTGGCTCATCCAGCCGAGCCACGACCGCGACCAGCTGCGCCGGGTGAACGTCGACGGCGCCCGGCGGGTCCTGGCCGCGGCCGTCGAGGCGCGCGTCCCGCACCTCGTCGTCGTGTCGTCCGTCGGTGCCTACAGCCCGTCGTACACGGACGAGCCGCGCGACGAGACCTGGGACACCGGCGGCGTGCGGTCGTCGCAGTACAGCGTGGACAAGGTCGCGGTGGAGCGGCTGCTGGACGAGGCCGAGGTCCGGCACCCGTCGCTGCGGATCGCCCGGGTGCGGCCCGCGCTCGTGTTCCAGCACGCCGCGGGCCACGAGATCAAGCGGTACTTCCTCGGGCCGTTCGTGCCCGCGCGCCTGCTCGACGGGAGGCTGCCGGTGCTGCCGTGGCCGGCCGGGGTGCGGGTGCAGGCGGTGCACGCCGACGACCTGGCCGAGGCGCTGCGCGAGACGATCGTGCGGCAGGCCGAGGGGCCGTACAACATCGCGGGCCCCGGGCTGATCCGCGCTGCCGACGTGGCGGACGTCCTGTCCCGCGGGAAGTGGCGGGAGGTGCCGCACGCGCCCGTGCGCGCCGCGCTGACCGCCGCCTGGTTCGCGCGGCTCGCGCCGATCGGGCCGGGCTGGTTCGACCTCGGCGCGTCCGTGCCGGTGCTCGACACCGGGCGGGCCGAGCGGGAGCTCGCGTTCCGCCCGCGGCACACCGGCGTGCAGGCGATGCGGCAGCTGCTCGCCGGCGTGGTCCGCGGGGCCGGCACGGCGAGCCCGCCGATGCGGCCGCGCTGACGGCACGGGCGGGGGCCCGGCGGGCATGCTGGTCCCATGACCGACCGCCTCGTCCTGGGGGACCCCGCCGCGCCCGTCACCGTCACCGAGTACGGGGACCTCGAGTGCCCGTACTGCCGGTCCGCCGAGCCGGTGCTCCGACGGCTCGTCGAGGAGTCGGACGGCGGGGTGCGCCTGGTCTGGCGGCACTTCCCGCTGTTCCAGGTGCACCCGCACGCGCTCATCGCCGCGCTGGCCGCCGAGGCCGCCGCCGAGCAGGGCCGGTTCTGGGAGATGCAGCGCGCGCTGTTCGCGCAGCAGGACCGGCTGACCGAGCCCGACCTGAAGGCCGTCGCGGCCCGGCTCGGGATCGACCCGGCGCTCGCGGCCGGACCGGGCGCGCAACGGTTCGCCGACCAGGTGGAGGCCGACTACGTCGGCGGGCTGGACCTCGGCATCCGCGGCACGCCGACGCTGCTGGTCCAGGGCGAGCGGTACCGCGGGCCGGTCGAGCTCGGCGCGCTGCGCGACGCGGTGGCCGCCGCGGTCTGAGCCGTCAGGACCCGGCGACCCACGGCCGGGGCGGCAGGCCGGTCGGCAGCTCCTCGTCCGGGGAGCAGAGCGGCAGCTTGTCGCCGAGGATGCGCAGCAGCACCGTGCCCAGCACGGCCGCGACCAGCGACCCCGCGAGGATGCCGATCTTGGCCTGCTCCCGCATCGCGCCCTCGAACGCCAGCTCCGCGATGAACAGCGAGATGGTGAACCCGATGCCGGCCAGCACCGCGCCGCCCACCAGGTGGCCCCAGCGCACCCGGCCCGGCAGCCGTCCCAGGCCGGTGCGGATCGCGAGCGTCGCCGCCCCGGTGATGCCGATCGTGTTGCCGGCCACCAGGGCGACCGCCACGCCGATGGTCACCGGCGACGTCGCGGCCGCGCGCAGCGCCTCGCCGTCCAGGCGCACGCCGGCGTTGGCCAGGCCGAACACCGGCACGATGACGTACGCCGACCACGGGTGCAGGACGCGCTGCAGCCGCTCGCTGGTCGGGACCGCGGCGCGCGCCGCCAGCTCGGTCAGCCGCTCGCGGTCGGCGGTCGTGTCCGCGACCAGCCCGTCGGCCCACTGCGGCACCGCGTCGACGTGCTCGCGCGCCATCGCGCGCGACGGCAGCAGCAGGCCGACCAGCACGCCCGCCAGCGTCGCGTGCACGCCCGACGCGTTCACCGCGCACCACAGGGCGATGCCGATCAGCGCGTACGGCGTCAGGCGCCACACCCGGAGCCAGCGCAGCGCCACCAGCGCCACGACCAGCGCCGCGGCCACGCCGAGCGCGGCCATGTCGACCCCGTCGTTGTAGAACACGGCCATCACGGTGATCGCGCCGATGTCGTCGACGATCGCCAGCGTCAGCAGGAACAGCCGCAGCCGGTCCGGGCAGGCGGGCCCGAACAGCGCCAGGATGCCGACCAGGAACGCCGTGTCCGTCGACATCACGACGCCCCAGCCGTGCGCCGCCTCCGTGCCCCCGTTGAACGCCAGGTAGATCAGCGCCGGCACCGCCAGCCCGCCGAGCGCCCCCAGCGCCGGCACCGCGATGGTCCGGCGGTCGCGGAGCTCCCCGCTGGTCACCTCGCGGTTGATCTCGAGGCCGACCACGCAGAAGAACACCGCCATCGCGGCGTCGTTGACCCAGTGGTGCAGGTCCAGGTCCAGCCCGACCGGACCGAGGTGGAACCCCGCCGACGTGCTCCACAGCGTGTCGTACCAGGGGGCGAGCGGCGAGTTCGCCCACACGAGCGCGATCACCGTGGCGACCAGCAGGAAGATCGCGCTGCCCGCCTCGGTCGCGAGGAAGCTCCGGACCGAGGGGCTGACGGACGGCAGCCGCACGCGCAGCGCCGGTCCGGGCGTCGCCGGGACGGCACGGGTGGGTTCGGCGGCGTCCGTGGCCACGGGCGGCTCCTCATGAGGTGAACGGGCTGATGGGCGACCAGCGGCCACCTCCCGGTGCGAACGCCGCGCGCCCCGCCAGTATGCCGACGCGCACGGCACCGGCGGGAGGGGGCGGACCGTCTGCTGCGCGGGCCGGCTGCGCGGATGCGGGACGATGGGGGGATGACGCAGCCGAGGACCGCCATCGTGACCGGAGCCGGACGAGGGATCGGGCGGGGCCTCGCGCTCGGCCTGGTGCGGGCGGGCTGGGACGTCGCCCTGCTCGGCCGGACCCGCGAGCACCTCGACGCCGTGGCCGCCGAGGCCCGCGCGGCGCGCGAGGACGCCGTGGTGGTGGTCGAGCAGGTGGACGTCGTGGACCGCGCCGCCGTCGAGCAGGCCGTCGCCCGGGTCGAGGCGGCGTTCGCCGACGCCGGCGGGGTCGGGCTGCTGGTGAACAACGCCGGGGTCATCGAGCGCGCCGAGGTCGACCTGGTCGCCGACGACGTCGAGGACGTGTGGCGGGTCATCGAGACGAACGTGCGGGGGCCGCTGCTGGTCAGCCACGCGGTGCTGCCGGGGATGCTGGCGCGCGGGTCCGGGCACGTGGTCAACATCAACTCCGGCTCGGGGCACCGGCCGTCGCCCGTCTACACCGGGTACGGCATCAGCAAGGGTGCGCTCGCCCGGCTGACCACGATGCTCGACCGGCAGTACGCGGACCGCGGGGTGCGGGTGCTCGACGTCGCGCCCGGCGTGGTCGTCACCGACATGACGCAGGCGATGCCGCTGCACGACGACCGCAGCGAGTGGACCCCGGTCGAGGCGACCGTCGACCTGGTGGACGCGTTCGGGTCCGGACGCCTCGACGCGCTCTCCGGGCGGTTCGTGCGCGCGGGCACCGACACGCCCGGGACCCTGGCCGAGGTCACCGACCGGATCCTGGCCACCGACGCCCGCACCCTCCGCCTCGCCCCCTACGGCGACGACGACCCGGTGGCCTGACCCGCGGGCCCGCCACCCGGCGCGTCAGAGGGCGGGGGACGTGCGGGTCGCCGGGACCTGCGCGGCGTGGGCGGTCGCGCGGAGGGCCGCGCGGAGGCGCTCGGCGGCGGCGTCGAGCTGCTCGGCGGGGACGTCGTGGCGGGCGTTGGCGAAGCTCAGCTCGGCCTCGCCCCACGCGGGCAGCACGTGCAGGTGCAGGTGCGGCACCTCGAACCCGGCGACCAGCAGCGCGGCGCGCGGCGCGTCCCACGCCGCCTGCTGCGCGAGCCCGATCGCCTTGGCGACGTGCGTCAGGTGCGCGAGGAGGTCGTCGTCGGCGTCGGTGAACGACGGCACCTCGGCGCGCGGCACCACCAGCACGTGCCCGTCGGTGATCGGCGCGATGGTGGCGAACGCGACGGCGCGGTCGTCGGCCCACACGAACCGGCCCGGGATCTCGCCGTCGATGATGCGGGTGAACAGGGTGCTCATGCGGCCCACGGTACCGAGCCCGCGCGAGACCGCCGGGCTCAGGCCTGCAGCTTGTCCTGCAGGGCCAGGACGGTCCGCCAGTTCCGGGCCGTGCCGCTGCGACCGGCGAGCCGGTCGAGCACCGCGGCGGTGACCTTCGACCGCCCGATGCCGTCGGGGTAGTGCACGTAGCCCTCCCGTCCGCGCCACGTGCCGCGCTCGCGGCCGTACGCGGCCAGGTCGACGGGGCCGTCGGCGCGAGCCGGACCGTCGAGGAACACGACGACCAGGTGCGACGGGTCCTCGGCGGCGGCATCGGGGTAGGGGTCGGCCGCCACGACGTCGTCGAGCTGTGCCCGGGTGCGGACCGTCAGCGCGAGCGGCCGGCCGAACCGCTCGGCGAGGTCGGCGGCCAGCCGGGTCGCGAGGCCGTCGGCGGTCGCGGGGGAACCGGGCGCGGGCGTGAGCAGCAGGTTGCCCGTGGCCAGGTGCGTCGCGACGTCGGTGTGCCCGAGGTCGGCCGCGGCTGCGCGGAGGTCGGCCATCGGCAGCGCGCCGTGCCCGCCCACGTTGACGGCGCGCAGCAGGACGAGGACGCGCGCGTCGGGGGTGACGGCGTCGGCGGCGGGGTGGGGCATGCGCCCACTGTGCACCCCGCCGCCGACAGCGCGTCAGAGGTAGCGCAGCGGGTCGAACTCGTCGAGGGGGATGATCCGCAGGCGGGGCAGCGTGACGTTGAACGCCCGCACGTCGGACTCGAGGTCGAAGGCCTGGAGCCCGCGCTCGGACAGGTGCGACAGCGCGGTGCTGGTGAACTCGCGGAAGGCGAGCAGCCCGACGCGGCGGTCGCCGCCGAGCAGCGCCTCGATCTCGGGGGCGAAGTCGCCGTCGTGCGAGGCGAGCAGCACGTCGCCCTCGCGGGTCGCGAGCGCCTCGAGCGTGCGCTTGATGCCGATGTCGACGACCTTGCCCTCGCCCGCGAGCGGGATCGGCTGGTAGCCGATGGCGAGCAGCGCCTGGACGAACGACATCGGGAGCGTGCCGCTGGTCGCGTTCAGGAAGAACAGGCCCTTCGGCTGCTGGCCCCAGGTCCGGTGCGCGAACTCCAGCACCCGCTCCCAGCGGGGCCGCTGCTCCGGGGTGGGTCGGCCGTTGAGGATGGACGAGCCGAGGGTCGCGTCGATGTTCTCGCCGTCGACCAGCACGTACGTCGAGCGGACGCCGTCGTTCTGCATCGGGCCAGCGTAGGGGAGGACCGGCGGAACAGGGGCGCGGACGCCGCGGTTGAGGGAAGGTAGATGCGTACGCATGGATCGACGGACGGAGCGGCGATGACGGTGCCGGCAGCGCAGGTGGACGTGCGGGCTGCCGCCGAGGCGTGGGAGGAGCTCTTCCGGGCGCAGGTCGCCATCATGCGCCGGCTGCAGCGCGACCCCATCTGGGACACGGTGTCGTTGCGCGAGTACGACGTGCTCTACACGCTGTCCGCCGCCCCGGACGGCCTGCGCCTGCGCGACCTCGGGGAGTCCAGCCTGCTCAGCCAGCCCAGCCTCAGCCGCATGGTCGAACGGCTCGAGGAGGCCGGCTGGGTCCGGCGCGCCCCGGCCGCCGGCGACGGGCGCGGCGTCGTCGTCGCCCTCACCGAGAGCGGCGCCGCGCTGCAGCGGGAGGTCGGGCGGCGGCACGTGCAGGCCATCGCGCACTACGTCGGCGGCGCCCTCGGGCCGGACCAGCTCGCCGCGCTCACCCGCGTCGCCGGCGACCTGCGCGCCGCGCAGGCCGGGATCGCGGAGCTCGACCGGGCCGAGCCGGGTCCGGCCGAGCCGATCGGCTGATCACCGTCGCAGGGGACCTCCGGCCCACGACCGGGCCGGTCCGGGCACGGACGATGGAAGCCGGCGGGAACGGACCGGCAGGGGGCCCGGTCGACCGCCACGACAGCCGCTGGAGGGCAGAGCGATGCAGATCCTGGTGACGGTGGCCTCGCGCCACGGGGCCACCGCCGAGATCGGCTCGGCGATCGCCGGCGTGCTGCGCGCCGGCGGCCACGTCGTCGACGAGGCGGCGCCCGAGCAGGTCGCCGACGTCACCGGCTACGACGCGGTGGTGCTCGGCTCCGCCGTCTACACCGCGCACTGGCTGCCGGCCGCCCGGGACCTGGCCGCACGCCTCGCCGACGACCTGCGGGACCGGCCGGTCTGGGTGTTCTCCTCCGGCCTGGCCACCCAGCCCGCCGCGCGGGCCAACAGCCCGCACGAGCTGCTCGCCCTGATGCGGGACGTCGGCGCCGTCGGCCACCGCGCGTTCGCGGGCCGGCTGGTCCGGGCGGAGCTCGCGTTCGCCGAGCGGGCGATCATCGCCGGCGCCCGCGCCAAGGAGGGCGACCACCGGGACTTCGCCGCGGTCGAGGCCTGGGGGCACGAGATCGCCGAGCACCTGCGGGCCGTCGCGCCGCAGCACGCCGCGACCGCCTGACGCCCGTCCCGCCCGTCCCGCCCGGCACCGCCGTCGCGCGTGCTGCAAGGAACTTGCGCGGTCCCGTCGTACGCTTGCGCGCATGGCAGGTCGGCTCGCGGAGGTCGCGCAGAAGGTCGGGGTGTCCGAGGCGACGGTGAGCCGCGTGCTCAACGGCCGCTCCGGCGTCTCCGAGGCGACCCGGCAGGCCGTGCTGACCGCGCTCGACGTGCTGGGGTACGAGCGCCCCACCAAGCTCCGCGGCGAGCGGGCCCGCCTGGTCGGGCTGGTGCTGCCGGAGCTGCAGAACCCGATCTTCCCGGCGTTCGCGGAGGTGGTCGGCGGCGCGCTCGCCCAGCAGGGCTACACGCCGGTGCTCTGCACCCAGACGGCCGGCGGGGTGTCCGAGGCCGACTACGTCGACCTGCTCCTGACCCAGCAGGTCTCCGGCATCGTGTTCGCCGGCGGCAACTACGCCCAGCGCGGCGCCGAGCACGCCCACTACGCGCTGCTCGCCGAGCGCGGCCTGCCCGTCGTCCTGATCAACGCCTCGATCGAGGAGCTCGTGTTCCCGCGGGTGTCGTGCGACGACGAGGTCGCCGTCGAGCAGGCCGTCGGCCACCTCGCCTCGCTCGGGCACACCCGCATCGGGCTGCTGCTCGGGCCGGTCGACCACGTCCCGTCCGAGCGCAAGCTGCACGCCGCCCACGCCGCCGTCGCGCGCCTGGGCCTGGAGCTCGACGACGACCTCGTCGCCCGCAGCGCCTACTCGCTGGAGAGCGGCCAGGCCGCGGCGACCCGCCTGCTGCAGCGCGGGGTCACCGGGCTGGTGTGCGCCAGCGACCCGCTCGCGCTCGGTGCCGTCCGGGCCGCGCGTCGTGCCGGCCGCCGCGTGCCGGAGGACGTGTCGGTGGTCGGCTACGACGACTCGCTGCTGATGAGCTGCACCGAGCCGCCGCTGACCACCGTGCGCCAGCCGATCGAGCCGATGGGCCGGGCGGCGATCGACCTGCTCGTCGGGCTGATCGCGGGCCAGCCGGTGTCGACCGACGAGCCTCCTGTTCGAGCCCGAGCCTCGTCGTCCGCGGCAGCACCGCCCCCGCCCCCGCCGCCTGACCGGCCGCGCGCCGGCCCGCCGGCCCCCCGGCGCGCGAGGTCGGCGCTCCTGCACGCGGCCGTCCCGCAGGACTGGCGACCTCGCGCGCGTCCGACGACCTCGCCGGGCGGAGGCTCCGGCGGGTCGCGGCCGGCGTCCGGGTGGACGGGTCCGTCGTTGGTCGCGTTTCGGTAACGGCCCTGTCGAGTTCTTGCGCGGTACGTGTCGTCGGATTTAGTGTCGCTGCTGTGCGGTCATCGACGACCGCGACGGAGCGGTACGCGAGAACCGAGGGCACGACGTGGTGCATCCCCCGAGCGACGACCCCACCTGGTGGCGCGACGCCGTCATCTACGAGGTGTACGTCCGCTCCTTCGCGGACGGCGACGGCGACGGCACCGGCGACCTGGCCGGCGTGCGCAGCCGCCTGCCGTACCTCCGGGACCTGGGGGTCGACGCGCTGTGGTTCACGCCCTGGTACGCCTCGCCGATGGCCGACGGCGGCTACGACGTGGCGGACTACCGCGCGATCGACCCGGCGTTCGGCACGCTCGCGGACGCGGAGGCGCTGATCGGCGAGGCCCTCGCGCTGGGCATCCGCACGATCGTCGACGTCGTCCCGAACCACGTCTCCGACCAGCACCCGTGGTTCCGCGCGGCGCTCGCGTCGCCGCCGGGCTCGCCGGAGCGCGCGCGGTTCTGGTTCCACCCGGGCGCCGGTCCCGACGGCGACGGCATCCCGACGCACTGGGTCTCGGACTTCGGTGGCGAGACGTGGACGCGGACGACCGACGCGGACGGCACGCCGGGGGAGTGGTACCTGCACCTGTTCACCCCGCAGCAGCCGGACCTGAACTGGACGCACCCGGCGGTGTGGGCCGAGCACGAGGACGTGCTGCGGTTCTGGTTCGACCGCGGGGTGGCCGGCATCCGGATCGACTCCGCGGCCCTGCTGGTCAAGGACCCGGCGCTGCCCGAGGTGCCCGCGCCCGGCGCCGTCGTCCCGCCCGGCGGCCACCCCCACGTGGACCGCGACGAGCTGCACGAGGTGTACCGGGGCTGGCGGAAGGTCGCCGACTCCTACCCCGGCACGCGGGTGCTGGTCGGGGAGGTGTGGCTCGAGGACACCGCCCGGTTCGCCGCCTACCTGCGGCCCGACGAGATGCACACGGCGTTCAACTTCGACTTCATGGCCCAGCCCTGGGACGCGGCGGCGCTGCGGGCGTCGGTGGACCGGACGCTGCGGGCGCACCGCGACGTCGGCGCGCCCGCGACGTGGGTGCTGTCGAACCACGACGTGACCCGGCCGGTGACCCGGTACGGCCGCGCGGAGTCGGGCTTCGCGTTCGCCGCCAAGCGCGCGGGCACGCCGACGGACCTGGACCTGGGCACCCGGCGAGCGCGGGCGGCCGCCCTGCTGACCGCGGCGCTGCCGGGCTCGCTCTACCTCTACCAGGGGGACGAGCTCGGTCTCCCCGAGGTCGAGGACCTGCCGCCCGAGGCCGTGCAGGACCCGATGCACGCGCGGTCCGGCGGGGTCGACCCCGGGCGCGACGGCTGCCGGGTGCCGCTGCCCTGGTCGGGGGACGCGCCCCCGTACGGGTTCGGCCCGGACGGTGCGACGACGCCGTGGCTGCCCCAGCCCGCGGACTGGGGCACCCGCACCGTGGCCGCCCAGGACGCCGACCCCGGGTCGATGCTCGCGCTGCACCGCGCCGCCCTCCGGCTGCGGCGGACGGAGCCGGGGCTGGGCGACGGCGACCTGCGCTGGCTCCCCGACGTCCCGGACGGCGTGCTCGCGTTCGCCCGCGGCGACGTGCTCTGCGTCGTCAACCTGTCCGGCACGACGGCGCCGCTCCCGTCGCACGGCGGGGTCCTCCTGGCGAGCGGCACCACCGACGGCGCCGCGCTGCCCCCCGACACGGCCGTCTGGCTCCGCGCGGCCTGATCCCTTCCACCCACCCCAGCACCACCCGACCCGAGGAGTGACGATGAGGTCCTCACGCACGACGGCGATCGCCCTGTCCGGCGCGCTGTCCTTCACCCTGCTCGCCGCCTGCAGCAGCGGCTCCGACGACGACTCCGGCGACTCCGAGTCGGGCGGGAAGACCGTGCTGCGCGTGGTCAGCCTGCTGCCCGGCTCCGAGAAGGAGGCCTTCGACGCGTTCGACGAGCAGGTCGCCCAGTTCGAGGAGGCGAACCCCGACATCGACGTGCAGCCGGAGGAGTACGAGTGGAAGGCGACGACCTTCGCCGCCCAGCTCGCCGGCGGGACGCTGCCGACGGTGTTCGAGATCCCGTTCACCGACGGCAAGACGCTCATCGAGAACGGTCAGCTGGCCGACATCGACGCGCAGTTCTCCGAGCTGCCGTACGCGGGCGACTTCAACCCGAACGTGCTCGACGCGGGCACGGGCGCGGACGGCAAGGTGTACGCCATCCCGGCGAAGTCGGTCTACGGCATCGGCCTGCACTACAACCGGGCGCTGTTCGCGCAGGCGGGCCTGGACCCCGACGACCCGCCGACGACGTGGGACGAGGTCCGTGCGGACGCCAAGGCCATCGCCGACGCCACCGGACAGGCCGGCTACGCCACGATGACGCAGGACAACACCGGCGGCTGGCAGCTGACCGTCGCCACCTACGCCCGGGGCGGCCGGGTCCAGGAGGTCGCCGACGACGGCACCGTGACCGCGACGCTGGACAACGACGGCACGAAGGAGGCCCTGGAGTATCTGCACGACCTCCGCTGGGAGGACGGCTCCATGGGCGCGAACTTCCTGCTCGACTGGTCGAGCATCAACCAGGCGTTCGCGGCGGGCCAGGTGGGCATGTACACGTCCGGGTCCGACGTCTACACGTCGCTGGTGCAGACCAACGCGATCAACCCCGACGACTACGGGCTGACCGCGGTGCCGCTGGAGGGCGACGACGCCGGCGTGCTCGGCGGCGGGACGCTCGCGGCGGTCAGCACGTCGGCCGACGAGGCGCAGAAGGACGCCGCGGTGAAGTGGATCGACTTCTACTACCTGCGCAAGCTCACGGAGCAGGACGCGGCCGTGCAGGACGCCGAGACGCTGATCGCCTCCGACCAGCCCGTCGGGACCCCGGTGCTGCCGATCTTCAGCCAGGAGCAGTACGCGCAGTCGCAGGAGTGGATCGCCGACCTGATCAACGTGCCGCTGGACCAGATGACCGGGTTCACCGACGTGATCTTCGACCAGCCGCTCGTCCCCGAGCCGTCCGCCTCCACCCAGGAGCTGTACGGCGCGCTGGACACGGTGGTCCAGGCGGTGCTGACCGACGAGAGCGCCGACATCGACGCCCTGCTGGAGACGGCGGACGCGAACGTGCAGGCGATCCTCGACAAGAACGCGGGCTGACGTGGCGTCCCTGCCCCACGACGCCCGTGCCACCCGCCCGCGGCGGACCCCGGTCACCTGGGTCCGCCGCGGCGGGCTGAGCACGCTCGTCTTCGCACTGCCGCTCCTGCTGGTCTTCGGGGTGTTCTCCTGGCTGCCGATCGGCCGCGCGGTGGTGATGAGCCTGCAGGAGACCAACCTCGTCACGACCGCGTGGGTGGGGCTGGAGAACTTCCGGACCGTGCTCACCGACCCGCTGCTCGGGACGGCCGTGCGGAACACGCTGTGGTTCGCCGTGCTGGCGCTGCTGATCGGCTACCCGGTGCCGCTGGTCGCGGCCGTGCTGATGAGCGAGGTCCGCCGGGGCAAGGGGCTGTTCAGCGCGCTCGCGTACCTGCCCGTGGTCGTGCCGCCGGTGGTCGCGGTGCTGCTGTGGAAGTTCTTCTTCGACGCCCGGCCCGAGGGCGTGTTCAACACGGTGCTCGGCTGGGCCGGGATCGGGCCGGTGCCCTGGCTGCAGGACGCCACGTGGGCGATGCCGTCGCTGGTGCTCGAGGCCACGTGGGCCGGTGCGGGCGGCACGATCATCATCTACCTCGCCGCGCTCACCTCGGTGCCGGGGGAGCTGTACGACGCCGCCGAGGTCGACGGGGCGTCCGTGTGGCGCAAGGTCTGGCACGTGACGATGCCGCAGCTGCGCGGGGTCCTGCTCATCACGTTCATCCTGCAGATCATCGGGACGGCGCAGGTGTTCCTCGAGCCGTACCTGTTCACCGACGGCGGCCCGGCCAACGCGACGATCACGGTGCTGCTGCTCGTCTACCGGTACGCGTTCGGCCAGAGCCTCGGCGGCGACTACGGCGCGGCGACGGCGCTCAGCCTCATGCTGGCCGTCGTGCTCGCGGTGCTGTCGGTCGTCTACTTCCGCCTCACCCGGTCCTGGAGCACCTCATGACGACCTCGACCGTCCCGTCGACCGCGATCCCGCCGGCCGACCCCGTCCCGGCGCCGGCCCGCCGCCCTGCCCGCCGCCGGGGCCCGCGCCCCGACGACGGCGACCGCGCCGCCCTGTCGCCCGCCGACTGGCGCCGCCCGCTCGTCCGCCGGTCGATGCGGGTGTCGCACGTCGTCCTGCTCGCGCTGCTCGTGCTGTGCGGGCTCGGACCGCTGCTGCTGCTCGCGAAGTTCGCGGTCACGCCCACGCAGGACATCCTGCGGACCCCGCTCGACGTGTTCCCGAACGGCGTCGCGTGGTCCAACCTCGGCGCGGCGTGGAACGAGGTGCAGATCAGCCGGTACTTCCTCAACACCGTCGTGCTGGCCGCCGGCGCGTGGGCCGGCCAGCTGCTGGTGGCGACCACCGGCGGGTACCTGCTGTCGGTGCTGCGGCCGCGGTACGCGCGGCTGGTGCAGGGCGCGGTGCTCGCGACGCTGTTCGTGCCCGCGGTGGTGCTGCTGGTGCCGCTGTACCTGGTGATCCTGGACCCGCCGCTGTGGGGCCGGTCGCTGATGAACTCGTACTGGGCGGTGTGGCTGCCCGCCGGGGCCAGCGCGTTCAACGTGCTGCTGGTGCAGCGGTTCTTCGACAGCCTGCCCCGCGAGGTGTTCGAGGCCGCGCGCGTGGACGGGGCCGGACCGTTCCGGCTGTTCTGGTCGGTCGTGCTGCCGATGAGCCGGCCGATCCTCGGGGTGGTGTCGGTGTTCGCGATCATCGCGTCCTGGAAGGACTTCCTCTGGCCGCTGCTGGTGCTGCGCGACCCCGACATCCAGCCGCTCTCCGTCCGGCTGCCGTCACTGCAGGCCACGACGGACCTCGGGGTGCTGATGGCGGCGCTGGCCATCTCGACGCTGATCCCGGTGCTGCTGTTCCTGGTGTTCCAGCGGCTGTTCCTGCGCGGGGCCGGGCTGGGCGGCGCCGTGAAGGGCTGACGCGGATTCTGACGCAACGTCGTGACAACGTCACGTCCCGGGCCCCCGCCGCTCGACGGGCCGCTCCCCGCGACGATGGGATGATGAGGGGGTGTCTTCCCCCACCCTGACGGCGTCGTCGCTCGCACCGTACGACGCCGTGCTCCTGCTCTCGTTCGGCGGCCCGGAGAAGCCCGAGGACGTCCTCCCCTTCATGCGGAACGTGACCCGCGGCAAGGGCATCCCCGAGGAACGGCTGGTCGAGGTCAGCCAGCACTACGCGCTCTTCGGCGGCCGCAGCCCGATCAACGACCAGAACCGGGCGCTGCTCGCCGCGCTGCGGGCCGAGCTCGACGCCCGCGGGATCGACACCCCGCTCGCCTGGGGCAACCGGAACTGGGAGCCGTACACCGAGGGCGCCCTGTCCGGGCTCCGCGCCGACGGCACCGGCCGGGTGCTCGCGCTGGTGACCAGCGCGTACGGGTCCTACTCCGGCTGCCGGCAGTACCGCGAGCACGTCGCGCAGGCGCTCGCGGGCGCCGCCGGCTGCGACGAGACCCCGCAGGACCCCGAGGCGGCGGCCGGCGTCCGCGTCGACAAGCTGCGGCACTTCTTCAACCACCCCGGCTTCGTCCGGGCCAACGCCGACGCCGTCGTCGAGGCCTTCACCGACCTCGCCGCGCAGACCGGCCGGCCCGTCGCCGACGTCGCCGCCGAGGCGCCGCTGCTGTTCGTCACGCACTCGATCCCGCTGGTGATGGAGGCCGGGTCCGCCGCCGCACGTCCCGGCTACGTCGCCCAGCACGAGGACGCGTGCCGCGAGGTCGCCGCGCTCGTGGCCGCCGACCTCGGCGTCGAGCCCGCGTGGAGCCTGGCGTTCTGCTCCCGGTCCGGCCCGCCGTCGCAGCCGTGGCTGGAGCCCGACATCAACGACGTGCTGACCGAGCGCGCCGCAACCGGCACGACCGCCGTCGTGATGTCGCCCATCGGGTTCGTGTCGGACCACATGGAGGTCGCGTACGACCTCGACACCGAGGCGATGGCCACCGCGAAGGACCTCGGGATCACCGCCGTGCGCGCCGGGTCGGCGTCCACGCGGGCGCCGTTCGTCGCCGGCCTGGTCGACCTGATGCTCGAGCGTGCCGCCGCCGAGCGCGGCGAGGACCCCGAGCGGGTCACCGTCGGCGCGCTGGGCGCGTGGCCGGACCGGTGCGCCGTCGGCTGCTGCTTCCAGCGTGCCGGCGTCGACAGCGGCCTCCCGACCATCTCGCAGCAGCGGGCGGACCACACCAGCGCCGACGAAGGAGCAGCAGCACGATGAGCACCACCACGACCCCCGAGGGCGGCCACAGCCCGGAGACCGCCGACGAGATCAACGCGGCCATCCGGTACGCGATGTACGCGGTGTTCGAGACCTCCTCGTCGCTGCCCGCCGACGCCGCCGAGCGCACCCGGGTCGTGGACGCCGCGCTCGCCGCGCTGACCGGGCCGGACGCCCCCGAGGGGCTCGTCGTCCGCGGCTGGTACGACGTCGCCGGCCTGCGCGCCGACGCCGACCTCATGGTCTGGTGGTGGGCGCCCACCATCGAGGCCGTGCAGGAGGCGTTCCACCGCCTGCGCGCCAGCGAGCTCGGCGAGCACCTGCTGCCCGTCTGGTCGGTCGCCGCGATGCACCGCCCGGCGGAGTTCAACCGCGGGCACGTCCCCGCCTTCCTGGCCGGCGAGGCGCCGCGCGACTACCTCTGCGTGTACCCGTTCGTGCGGTCCTACGAGTGGTACCTGCTGAGCGACGAGGAGCGCCGCGAGCTGCTGCGCGAGCACGGCCACGCCGCCCGCGACTACGCCGACGTGCGCGCGAACACGCTGTCGGCGTTCGCGCTCGGCGACTACGAGTGGGTGCTCGGCTTCGAGGCGGACGAGCTGCACCGCATCGTCGACCTCATGCGCGACCTGCGGGCCACCGGCGCCCGCCGGCACGTGCGCGAGGAGATCCCGTTCTACACCGGCCCGCGCGTCGAGCTCGCGGAGTGGGCGGAGCGGCAGCCGCGGGGGTAGCGCCGCTCCGGTGCGCGAGCGGCACGCACGCCGCGGACCCGGGAACTGAGTGGTGAGCGGACGGCGGTAACGTCGAGAGTTCAGCCGCATCATCCGACCGTCCGACATCCGTCGTCCGGTACGTGTGCTGCGCGCGCCGTGCCGTTGCGGGTGCTCTCCCAGGAGGCGACCGTGCGCTCGTCCGTCACCATCCTCGACCGCAGACGTGCGGCCCATCCTGACGGGCGCGTCCCCTCACCGGTCGTCGAGGGGGTGTCGCGTGGACCTCGTCGTTGAGCCCGCCGCCCTCGCGGAGGCCGGGACGGGACTGCGGTCTCTCGTCCACCAGGTGCCCGGCACACCCCGGTCGTCGGCGGGGTCGAGCGGCAGCCACAGCGTGGACGACGCGCTCGCGGACTTCCTGGCGTCGGCCGACGCCTCCCTGACGGACGCCGCCGACGCGCTCCACCACCTCGGCGAGGCGGCGGGCGACGCGGCCGACGCGTGGGTCGCCGTGGACCACGGGCTGCGGGTGGACGGCTGATGGCCTGGACGGACGACGACCCCGGCGCGGGTGACCTCGGGAACCTCCGGCACCTCGCCGGGAGGCTCGACGCCGCCACGAGGGAGCTGGCCGACGTGCAGTGGTACGTGCGCTCGCACACCAGCACGATCACCGACGCGGCGTGGGCGGGCGTCGCCGCGGACGCCTGGAGGCAGTCGGGGGACACCTGCGTCGAGAACCTGAGCCGGCTGGTCGAGAGGCTGGGGCTCGCAGGGGACGCGCTGACCACCTACGCCGAGCAGGTGGACGAGATCGCCGAGGAGGCCGAGCGTGAGCGTGCGCGGCGCCATGCCGCCGGCGTGGAGCTCTCGATGCGGCAGATCCAGCCGCGGGACATGGCCCCCTCCGCCCGCCGACGCTGGGACGACGCGCGCGACGACGCCCGGTCGGACGTGCGGATCGCGGGCCAGAGGCTCGAGGAGCTGGCCGACCGGCGGTCGGCCGCCGACCGGCAGGTCCGGGCCGAGCTCGACACCGTCCGGGTGGGCGACTGGGACGTGGCGGGACGGGTGGTGTCGCGGCGGCCTGGCGGGGCCGTGGCACGCCCGCTCGGGCTCCCCGAGGGTGCCCTTGCGTCGGGCCAGGTCGCGAAGGACGGTTGGCGGCTCGGCGCCAAGTCCGCGACCTACGCCCGCTACGTGCGCTCCGTGTACGCCCCCGTCGAGGGTCGCCCGCGAGCGACCCTGCGCATGCAGGCCCGGGCGGCGGGTGCGCTGAAGGAGTTCCGCTTCGGCAGGACCGGCGGAGGCGTGCTCGGGAAGGTGGTCGGGTCACGCGCCGCCGGGCTCGTGGGGAAGGCGTTCCTGCCGGTGACGATCGTGACCGGGCTCGTCGACGTCCGCACCGGGGGTGGGTACACGGGGGCACGAGGGTGGGCGACACGGGGGTTCGGCGCCGCCGGTGCCGCGGGCGCGGCCGGAGTCCTGCTGCTCTCGAACCCGGTGGGCATCACGGTCGCCGGTGCCGCGGTGCTGGCCTACGGGGCGTGGAGCCTGGGCAACCTCGTCTGGGACAACCGCGAGGCCATCGGCAGCTTCCTGACGTCCGCGCGCGACCGGGTGGTCGACGTCGCGGGCGAGGTGTGGGACCGCACCAGGGACGCGGCGGTGGACTGGGCGGGGAACCAGCTCGGCAAGGTGAGCGACGCGGTGTCCGACTTCGGCAAGGGCGCGCTGAGCGTGCTGTCGTTCGGGGCGCTGTGAACGCGCCGCAGCCGGCTCCGGTGGCCGTGCCGGTCGAGGTGCTGACCGACGAGGAGCTCGAGGTCCTGCGCGCCGGGCCGGGCGTCGTGATCCGGCCGCACCTCGACGCGCTGCCCGACGCCGAACGGGTGCCGGCGTGCCGCGCCGCGTACCGGTCTCTGCGCGCCCGGGGCGTCCTGGACCAGCCGACGGAGGAGGCGATCGCCGCGGCCGCCGGGCACGAGGCCGTCGAGGTCCAGGTCCGTGAGGACGTGCTGTCGGTCGTGGCGCTGCGTCAGGTCGCCCGGGCGGTGGTCTGCGTGGCCCGTAGCACCGCTCGCGGCCAGGACTTCTGGTACGCGCACGTCGTCGGCGAGGTCGTGCTGCTCGAGCAGGTCAGCGAGGACGGGTTCCACCGGTTCGCGCTCGCGGCCACCGAGGACCTCGGCGACCTGCTCGTCGGCGCCGCGGTTCACGCCGAGACCGGTGACGGCTGCGGGCCGGCGGTCACGGTGACCGACGTCGCGGAGCCACCGCCGGGGCTGATCGATCGCCTGGGCGCGGCGGCCTTGCGCGCCGACGTGGTCGTGCGCACCGCGACGGAGCCTGATCCGGTGCTGACCGGTGTGTTCACGGGGCCCGGTGGTGCCTGGCTCCTGACTGCCCGGTCGGGCAGCGCCGAGCCACCGACCGCGGTGCCGACCTCCCGCGCAGCGCTGGTCGCGCGGGTCCGTGCGCTGGCTGTCGAGGCGGTCGCGGCCGGAGCCCTCGTGGACGAGGGGGACCGGTGACGGGGCCGCATGGTGTGTACTTCCCGGACTTGAGATCGGCATCCCTGAAGAGGTGGCTGCTGTTCGCGGTGATCGGTGCTGTCGCGGTGAGCGTGCACGGCGCGGTGACCGACCCCGAGAACCGGGTGTTCGCGGTGCTCGCCCTTCCGTTGCTGGCGCTGTTCATGCTCGTCGTGACCTGGCGGTCGACGTGGGTGGACCCGGTGGCGGGGACGGTGACGTGGGTGCGGTGGCGGTGCTACCGGCGGTCGGCGTCGTTGGGTCCGGAGACGTCCGTGGACCTGGTGATGACCGGTGTGGGGACGTTGCTGGTGCGGGTGCGGTACCCGGGGAGTCGTCGGCGGTTGTACGTGCTGGTGCTGTCGTTGACGCAGTACGTGGAGCGCTCGCGCGAGCCGGAGCTGCTGCGGCTGCTGGCGGACACGCTGGAGCGGTGCGGCACGGGTGGCGGTGAGGTGCTGGTGCCGGTGCTGCGGGCGCAGGCCGAGCACGTCGAGGCGGGTGGCGACGTGCGATCGTCGCCGCTGGCCGCGTTCCCGATGATCGGAGGAGCCGCCTGATCCGGTTCGCCGCCGCCCGGGGTCTCCCGGCGTCAGACCTCGGCACCCTCGGCAGGGGCGGGCAGCAGGCGGCTGACCCGCCCCTCGCCGTCGGTCAGCAGCAGCGCCCCGTCCGCGACGGCCACGCCGACCGGCCCGCCGAGCAGGTCCAGCACCGCGCGCTCGCGCGCCATGTGCTCGGGCGTCCCCGCCATCAGCGTCGTCACCACCGGCCCGAACGTCAGCGTGCCGTCGGCGTAGGCCCACGTCCCGCGCAACCGGTTCACGCCGCCGGTGCCGTAGACCTGGCCGTCGCCGGAGAACGTCAGCGCCGGGTGCGCGCGCTCCGGTCCGTCGTCGAGCGCCACCCCGGCGACCTCGACGAACCGCCACGTGCGCCCGACCACCTCGTCCATGCCCCGATGGTGGCACGGCGGGTGCGGTCCGGCCACGGCCGGCGGGTCACCAGGCAGCGGCGAGGGCCTCCAGCGTCGCGATGCGGTCGGCGACGTCGTACGTGGTGGCGGTGACGATCAGCTCGTCGGCGCCGGTGCGCGCGACCAGCTCGCGCAGCCGCTCGGCCGCGCGGTCCGCCGTGGTGGCGACCTGGGTGCCGGCGACGCGGGAGAAGAACTCGCGCAGCTGGTCCGGGTCGATCGAGGCGAGCATCTGCTCGGCGGTCTCGGGCGTCTCGATCGGTGCGAGGGCGCCGCGGCTGCGCAGCAGCAGGGACATCACCTTGCTGGGACCGGCGAGCCACTCGGCGCGCTCGTCCGACTCGGCGACGATCACCGACGCCGACACCATCAGGTGCGGGGCGTCGAGCACGGCCGACGGGCGGAACGACGCGCGGTAGACCTCGGCGGCCTGCGTGGTGATGCCGGTGCCGAAGTGGTGCGCGTACGAGAACGGCAGCCCGAGCTCGCCGGCCAGCTGTGCGCTGAACGTGCTCGACCCGAGCAGCCACACCTCGGGCGTGCCGCCCGGCGCGGGCGTCGCGGTGAGCCGGGACGCGGCGGCGCTGGCCGCGCGGCCGGCGGGCAGCTGGCCGAGCAGGTGCAGCACGTCGAGCAGCTCGGCGGGGAAGTCCTCGGCGCCCAAGCCCTCGACGGTGCGGCGCAGGGCGGCGGCGGTCGCGGGGTCCGCGCCGGGCGCGCGTCCGATGCCCAGGTCGACGCGGCCGGGGTGCAGCGCCTCGAGCATGGCGAACTGCTCGGCGATCACCAGCGGCGGGTGGTTGGGCAGCATCACGCCGCCCGACCCGAGCCGGATCCGCTCGGTCGACGCGCCGAGGTGCGCGAGCAGCACGCCGGGCGAGGTGCTGGCCACGGCCGGCATCGAGTGGTGCTCGGCCACCCAGAACCGCCGGTAGCCGAGCGCGTCGGCGCGCCGGGCCAGGGCGGTGGAGTCGGCGAGCGCGTCGGCGCTGGTGCGTCCGGCGCCGACGGGGGCCAGGTCGAGGACGGACAGCGGGACGGGGTTCGGCTCGGTGCTCACACCTGCGCCAACGCGGCCGGGCCGGCCCTGCTTCCCGCCGGGGCCCGGCCGCGTCGCACGTCACATCACGGGTAGAGGCCGCGCAGCTGGTGCGCCTCGGCCACGCGCCGCACCCCGATCACCAGCGCCGCGTCCCGGAGCGTGATGCCGTCGGCGCGGGCCCGCTGCGCGACGGCCGCGTACGCGGAGCGCATCCGGTGCTCCAGGCGGTCCTCGATCTCCCGCTCGGTCCACCAGTACGCCTGGTTCGCCTGCACCCACTCGAAGTACGACACCACGACGCCCCCGGCGTTCGCGAGGATGTCCGGGACGACGACGACGCCGCGCTCGGCGAGCACGCGGTCGCCCGCGCTGGTCGTCGGGCCGTTGGCGCCCTCGACGACCCAGCGGGCCTTCACGGTGCGCGCGGTCTGCTCGTCCAGCACGTCCTCCGTCGCCGCGGGGATCAGCACGTCCACGTCGAGCGCGAGCAGGCCCGCGTTGTCGATCGGGTCGCCGCCGGGGAACCCGGCCACGGTGCCGGTCGTCGCGACGTGCGCGTGCAGCGCCGGGACGTCGAGGCCCGCGGGGTTGTGCACGCCGCCCTCGGCGTCGCTGACGGCCAGCACCCGGGCGCCGCCCTCGGCGAGGAACCGCGCGGCGTGCGAGCCCACCTTGCCGAAGCCCTGCACGGCGGCGGTCACCTCGGACAGCTCGACGCCCGCGTCGGCCAGGGCGGCTGCGGTCGCGTGCACCACGCCGCGGGAGGTCGCGGTCGCGCGCCCGAGGGAGCCGCCGACGGCGAGCGGCTTGCCGGTGACGACGGCGGGGATGGTGTACCCGGACGCGACCGAGTAGGTGTCCATCACCCAGCTCATCGTCTGCTCGGTGGTGCCGACGTCGGGCGCCATGATGTCCCGCTCGGGGCCGATGATCGGCATCACCTCGGAGGTGTAGCGCCGGGTCACGCGCTCAAGCTCCGGCGAGGAGTAGCCGCGCGGGTCGATGGCGACGCCGCCCTTCGCGCCGCCGTACGGCAGGTCGACGACGGCGCACTTCCAGGTCATCCACATCGCGAGCGCGCGCACCTCGTCGATGTCGACGCCCGGGGCGTAGCGCAGCCCGCCCTTGCCGGGACCGCGGGAGATGTTGTGCTGCACGCGGTAGCCGGCGAGCAGCTCGATCCGGCCGTCGTCCCGGCGCAGCGGCACGGCGACGTGCAGCTCGCGGCGTGGCGTGGCGAGCATCTGGTGCACCCCCTCGTCGAACCCGAGCAGGTCGACGGCGGACGACAGCTGCGCGAGCGCCGTCGTCAGGGGAGAGGTGCGCGGGGCCGTCGCGGGGGTGGGCGACGTGGCTGCTCCCGGCGCGGGGGCTGTGGCGGTCATGCAGGTGCCTCCTGGGCGTCCTCGCCGGCGGCCCGCGGGTGCGGCATCGTCGCCGTCCCTCGACCCGAGCCGCCGGGTCCGTCGCCACTGTGCCACAGCGGTGCTGCGGGCACCGGTCAGCCGGCCGGCCGGGTCAGGAGCTGCGGCCGGGACCGTACTCGAAGTGCCAGTACTCGGCGTAGGGCTGCCCCTGGCGGACCCGCGCGGGGGCGTACCAGCCGTAGGCGGGGCCGTTCGCGACCAGCCAGTCGTAGCGGGCCGTGCCGAACCCGTACGTGCCCGGCCACTCCTGCACGTCGAGCGCGGTGCCGAGCCCGTGCGACGACGTCCCGGGGGTGGCGGCGAGCCCGCCGAACGCCGCCTTCATCGCGACCTGGTCCTCGTACGAGCGGTAGGTGAGGTCCATGTCGAGCGGGGCGCCGAACTGCGCGGTGAACGCCGCGTTGAGCGCGGTGAGGCCGTCGGCGGCGTCGCACCGCAGGTACTGGGCGAACCCGAGCTGGTCGGTGCCCCAGGGCACCTGGCACATGCTGGACATCGGCATCCGGCCGTTGGACCCGTCGCCGTCCGCCGTGGGCACCGAGGTCACCCACAGGACGTTCCCCGCCGCGTCGACCGGGCGGCCGTCGACGTAGCCGGCGATGCCTGAGCGGGCGGTGCCGCCGGACGCGGGCGCGGACGCGGCCCGCTCGGCCGCCTCCTGCGCCTCCTGGGCCTCCTGCGCCTCCTGCTCAGCGGCGAGCCGGGCGGCCTCGGCCGCCTGCTCGGCCGCCACGCGGGCGGCCTCCGCCTCCGCGGCGCGCTGCTCCGCCAGTGCCCGGACCGTGTCGGACGCCCGGCGGGCCGCGTCCTGGTCGGCGGCCGTCCCGCGGTCCGCGAGGAAGTCGTCCTCGGCGCGGGCCAGGTCGGCGCTCAGGCCGATGGCCTCCGCCCGGCGCTCGTCCTGCGCGGCCCGCTCCCGCCCGGCGTGCAGCTGCACCCCGGCGACGGCCACGGCTGCGACCAGCAGGGCGCTCGTCGTCGCCGCGACCGCGAGCCGCGCGCGGCCGGCGCGGCGCGCCCGACGACCCGACGCGGCGCGCCGGGTCGTCGGGTGCTCGGCCGGACCCGTCACCTGCCGCCCAGCGCGTCGATCCGCGCGAGCTCGTCGGCCGACAGCGTGAAGTCGAGCGCCTTCAGGTTCTCGGCGATCCGCTCCGGGTTCACCGACTTCGGGATCACGACGATGCCGTGGTCGATGTGCCACCGCAGCACCACGTGCCGGGTGGTGACGCCGTGCGCCTCGGCGACCTCGGTGAGCACCGGGTCGTCCAGGTCGGTCCGCTTGAAGGCGCTGTAGCCCTCGATCTTCACGCCGCGCTCGGCGTGCTGGGCGACCAGGTCGGCGTCCCAGTCGGACGGGCTCCACGGGATCTGGTTCACGGCCGGCGCCTCGCCCGTCGCCGCGATCAGCTCGTCGATCTGCGCGATCGAGTAGTTGGAGACGCCGATCGACCGGGTGAGGCCCTCGTCGCGCGCGGCGATGAACTGCTCCCAGGTCGCGGGGGTCGCCTGCTTGTTCGGCGGCCAGTGGATCAGCCACAGGTTCAGGTGGTCGGTGCCGAGCTCGGCCAGCGACTCCATGAGGGTCTGCCGCTCGCGGCCCGCGTGGTCCGGCGGCAGCTTGGTGGTGAGGAACACGGCGTCGCGGTCCATGTCCCGCAGCGACAGCGCGCGGCCGACCTCGGCCTGGTTGCCGTAGCCGGTGGCGGTGTCGATGTGGGTGTAGCCGTGCTCGAGGGCGGCGACCACGGCGCGCTCGGCGTCACCGCCCTCCGCCTGCCACGTGCCGAGGCCCAGCAGCGGCATCTCGCCGCCGGGCAGGGTGATGGTGGGGATCTGGGGATGGGTCATGCGTCCATCGTTCCCCACGACGCCGTCCGCGGCCACGGCAGCGCGTCGCCACCGGTCGGGCCGGAGCGGGCGGCGCGGCGGAACTGCGCCGGCGTCTCCCCGGTGAGCCGCCCGAACGTCCGGGTGAACGACGCCTGGTCGTAGAACCCGGCGGCGGCGGCCACCTCGGCCAGCGGCAGGTCCGACCCGCCCAGCAGCGCCGCGGCGTGGTCGAGCCGCGCGCGGAGCACGTACTGCTGCGGGGACAGCGCGTAGACCCGGCGCACCCGGCGGTCGAGCGTGGAGGCGGAGCACCCCGCGGCCTCGGCCAGCTCGGCGACGGTCGGCGGGTCGGTGAGCCGGCCCTGCACGTACGCCGCCACCCGGGACAGCGCGGCGACGGTGGCCGCGTCGGCGTCGCCCGCGCGCAGGGCCTGCGAGATGCTCACGAGGCCGACCACGGCGCCCGCGTCGTCGCGGACCGGCTCCTTGGACGTGAGGTACCAGCCGGGCGCTCCGCCCGGGCGGCGGATCAGCTCGAGCTCGCGGTGCAGCGCCCGTCCCGTCTCGAGCACCTCCCGGTCCTGGGCGTCGTACCGCTCGGCCAGGTGCGGCAGGAACAGCTCGGCGGCGGTGCGGCCGACCACCGCGCGGCGCGAGCGCTCCGGCGTCCGGCGCACGAAGGCGTCGTTGACCACGACGTACCGGCCGGTGACGTCTTTCGCGCAGAACATCGTGCCGGTGAGGTCGTCGCACAGCCGGAGCAGGGCGGGCGTGAGGGCACGCAGCAGCGCGCCTGCCTCGGGGGAGGCGGCGCTCGGCAGGGGTGGACGGCGTTCCATGTCGGAGGCAGCGTAGGTGGTGCGCGTGACGGTCTCGTGTCACGGATCGCCCGCCCAGGTCCGGGCGATCGGTGCAAGACGCGTGCCGCACCGCTCGGGAAGGATCCCGCCATGACGACGACCGACCACCCGGCCCCCGCCCCGGGTCCGCCGCCCCCGATGCTCCCGCTGCGCCTGCTCGGCCCCACGACCGCCTGACCACCGACGCAGTCGCCCTGGCCCACCGGTGGATGGCGGCGACGGCCGCCGACGAGACACCCGCCGAGCGTCGCGCGACGGGCCGGCTCGCCGCCCTGGTCGCGGACCCCGCGGGCCTCGAGCTCGCCGTCCGGTTCGTGGACCGGGTCGCCCGGCCGCAGGACGTGCGCGTGGCCGCCGCGGAGCTCGCCGACCTCGGCCACCGCGCCGCCGACGCGGCCGGGTTCCTCGGCGTGGCGGACCGGGCGCTGCTGGGTCTCGGCGCCCGCGTCGCCCCGCTGCTGCCCGCCGCCGTCGTGCCGGCGGCGCGGATCCGGCTGCGGCAGCTGGTCGGGCACCTGGTCGCCGACGCCGGCCCCGGGCTCGGCCCGCACATCGCCGGCGCCCGCCGCGACGGGTTCCGGCTCAACCTCAACCTGCTGGGCGAGGCCGTGCTCGGCGAGGACGAGGCGAACCGCCGCCTGCAGCGCGTCGCGGAGCTGGTCGCCCGCCCCGACGTCGACTACGTCTCGGTCAAGGTCTCGGCCGTCGCCAGCCAGCTGTCCACCTGGGACACCGAGGGCAGCGTCCGCCGGGTCGTGCAGCGGCTGCGCCCGCTGTACCGGACCGCCGCCGAGCACGGCACCTTCCTCAACCTGGACATGGAGGAGTACCGCGACCTCGCGCTGACCGTGCGGGTGTTCGACGAGCTGGTGTCCGACCTCGCCGTCCAGGGCCACGAGTTCGGCATCGTCCTGCAGGCCTACCTGCCCGACACCTCCGACGCCCTCGACGCGGTCACCGCCATCGCCCGTCGCCGTGTCGAGGCGGGCGGCGCCCGGCTCAAGGTGCGCCTGGTCAAGGGCGCCAACCTCGCGATGGAGCAGGTCGAGGCCGAGCTGCACGGCTGGGCCCAGGCGCCCTACGCCGGCAAGCCCGACGTCGACGCGCACTACGTCCGGCTGGTGCGCCGGGCGCTCGCGGCCGACCGCACCGACGCGCTGCGGGTGGGCGTCGCCAGCCACAACCTGTTCCACGTCGCGTACGCCCACCTGCTGGCGGGGGAGCGGGGCGTGGCCGAGGCGCTCGACATCGAGATGCTGCAGGGCATGGCGCCCGCGCAGGCGCGCGCGGTGCAGCGCGAGGTCGGCCAGGTGCTGCTCTACACCCCGGTGGTCGCGAAGCAGGACTTCGACGTCGCGATCTCCTACCTGGTGCGCCGCCTGGAGGAGAACTCCGCGCACCAGAACTTCCTGCACGCGCTGTTCGCCGAGTCCGGGGCCGACCTGGCCGAGGTGGACCGCGGCATCGGCGGGCAGGAGCAGGCGTTCCTCGCCTCGGTGGCCGGGGCGGACACGGTCCCGACCGGGCGCCGCCGGCTGCCGCGCGCCGAGTCGGACGCCGCGGCGGGTCCCGTCGCCCCCGGGGCGTTCCGCAACGCGGCCGACACCGACCCCGCCGTCGCCGAGTCCCGGGAGTGGGCCGCGCGCCTGGTCGCCGAGGACGTCGAGCCGCCGGCCGGCGCCGTCGAGGTCGCCACCACCGAGGAGGTCGACGCGGTCGTCGCCCGGGCCGCGGGTGCCGCCGCCGCCTGGTCGGCCCGCCCGCCGGCCGAGCGCGCCGCCGTCCTGCGCCGCGCCGCCGACGAGCTCGAGGCCGTCCGTGGCGACCTCGTCGCGACGATGGTGCACGAGGGCGGCAAGACCGTCGCCGAGGCGGATCCCGAGGTCAGCGAGGCCGTCGACTTCGCCCGGTACTACGCCGACCGCGCCGACGAGCTCGCCGACGGCACGGTGCCGGGCGCGCGGTTCCGCCCGCACGGCGTCACGGTGGTCACGCCGCCGTGGAACTTCCCGGTCGCCATCCCCGTCGGCTCGATGCTGGCGGCGCTCGCGGCCGGCTCGCCGGTGCTGATCAAGCCGGCGCCGCAGACGCCCCGCAGCGTGCGGGTGGCCGGGGCCGCGATCCAGCGGGCGCTCGACGCCGCGGGCGTCACCGAGCCCGCGCTGCAGGTCGTGCTGTCGCCGGAGGGCGAGGTCGGCCGGCGGCTCGTCACGCACCCGGACGTCGCGCGGGTCGTGCTCACCGGCTCGCTGGAGACCGCGCAGCTGTTCGCCGGGTGGCGCCCCGACCTGGACGTGCTCGCCGAGACCTCCGGGAAGAACGCGCTGATCATCACCCCGTCCGCGGACGTGGACCTGGCGGTGGCGGACCTGGTCCGGTCGGCGTTCGGGCACGCGGGCCAGAAGTGCTCCGCCGCGTCGCTGGCGATCCTGGTCGGGTCGGCCGGCACGTCCGACCGGCTCCGCCGGCAGCTGGCCGACGCCGTCACGTCGCTGCGCGTCGGCTGGTCCGACGACCTCGGCACCACGATGGGCCCGCTCGTCGAGCCCGCGTCCGGCAAGCTGCTCCGCGCGCTCACCACCCTGGACGAGGGCGAGGGCTGGCTGGTGCGGCCGCGGCAGCTCGACGAGGAGGGCCGGCTCTGGACGCCCGGCGTGAAGCACGGCGTCCGGCCCGGCTCGTGGTTCCACCTGACCGAGTGCTTCGGCCCGGTGCTCGGCGTGATCCGCGTCGACACCCTGGACGAGGCGATCGCGGTGCAGAACGCGGTGGCGCTCGGCCTGACCGGCGGCCTGCACTCGCTCGACGAGGCCGAGATCCAGCACTGGCTGGACCGGGTCGAGGTGGGCAACGCCTACGTCAACCGGCACATCACCGGCGCCGTGGTGCAGCGGCAGCCGTTCGGCGGCTGGAAGGCGTCCGTCGTCGGGCCCGGCGCCAAGGCGGGCGGGCCGTCCTACGTCGCCCAGCTCGGCACCTGGTCGGACGACGCCGACGTCGCGGCCCTCGACGACGACGCCTGGGTCGCGTGGGCGCAGCAGGACGACGCACGGTGGTGGGGCTCCGAGTTCGGCGTGAGCCACGACCCCTCCGGGCTCGCGGCCGAGGAGAACACGCTGCGCTACCGGCCGGTCCCGCACCTGACGGTCCGGGTCGGCGCGGACGCGGCGGAGCGGGACGTGCGCCGCGTGCTGTCGGCCGCGCGGACGGCCGGGGTCCCGGTGACCGTCAGCCGCGCGGCGGACGAGCCCGACGCGGCGTTCGCCTCGCGGGTCGCCGGCGGGGAGGTCACCGGCCGGGTCCGGGTCGTGGGCAGCGCCCCCGGCCTGCGGGCCGCGGCCGTCGCCCGCACCGGCGAGGTCACGGTGCTCGACGCGCCCGTGGTGGCCAGCGGGCGGCGGGAGCTCCTCACCGTGCTGCGCGAGCAGGCGGTCAGCCGCACCCGCCACCGGTTCGGGCACATCGACCCGACGCGCTGACGGGTCCCGCGGGGTCGAGGGTGCGCGGGGAGGCCGAGGGGTGCGCCCCTCGGCCTCGTGCAGGACCCTCGACCTCCTGCGGGCGCCCGTTCGCGCGGGCGCCGGTTCGCGCGGGCGCCGGTTCAGGCGGAGCCGCGGACGACCAGCTCCGGCTCGAAGATCTGCGGCTCGTGCCGGGCGGGGCGGCCCTGGAGCTGCGCGACCAGCTCCTCGCCCGCCGCCCGTGCCATCGCGATCACCGGCTGCGTCACCGTCGTGAGGTTCGGCTTGGTGGTCGTCGCCAGGCCGGAGTTGTCGTACCCGACGACGGCGACGTCGCCCGGCACCTCGCGGCCGTGCTCCGCGAGCACCGGCAGCGCGCCGGCGGCCATCAGGTCGGAGGCGATGAAGATCGCGTCGACGTCCGGGTGCCGCGCGAGGAGCTCGCGCGCCGCGACGGCACCGCCGTCGACGGTGAAGTCGCCGTGCACGACGGCGTCGGCCGGCAGCCCGGCGTCGCCGAGCGCCGCCCGCCACCCGGCGAGGCGGTCGATGCCGGCGGACATGTCGGCCGGGCCCGCGATGGTGCCGATCCGGCGCCGCCCCGAGGCGATCAGGTGCTCCGTGGCGATCCGCCCGCCGAGCAGGTTGTCGGTGTCGACCACCGCGGCGTCCTCGCCGCCGGCGAGGGGCCGGCCGATGAACACGGTCGGCACCCTCGAGCCCTGCAGCGCCCGGTCGATGGCGTCGTCGCGGTGGTGCGACACCACGATCGCGCCGTCGACGTGCCCGGCGCGCAGGTAGCGGGCGGTGCGCTCGGACTCGCCGGGCCGGGCGATGACCAGCAGCAGCTGCAGGTCCGACTGCGCGAGCGGTGTCGCGACGCCGTTCAGCACACCGGCGAAGAACGGGTCCGACAGCACGCGCTCGTCCGGCTCCGGGACCACCAGGGCGACGGAGTCCGTGCGCCGGGTCACCAGGGAGCGGGCGGCGCGGTTCGGGGTGTACCCGAGGTCGGCCACGGCTGCGGCGACGGACTCCATCGCCTCGGGCGAGACGCGCAGCCCGCCGTTGATCGCGCGGGAGGCGGTGGACCGGGAGACGCCGGCGCGCTCGGCGACCTGCTCCAGCGTGGGGACCGGGTGGGTGGCCGACGGGATGGCTGACTGGTCGACCACGGTCGATCGCCCCCTCGGGTCAGGTGTGGGTGGCGGGCGCGCCCTGCGCGGGGACCCGGGAACGGGGCCCCCGCGCGGAAGCGTAGCGGTCAGCCCTTGACGGCCCCGGCCATGATCCCCGCCACCAGCTGGCGGCCGGCGACGACGAACAGGAGCAGGAGCGGGATGATCGAGAGCACGACCCCCGCCATGATCAGCGGCAGGTCCTGGAAGAACCCGGCCTGCAGCAGCTTCAGCGCCACCGGCAGCGTGGGGTTCTGCGTACCGAGCACGATCGACGGCCAGAAGAAGTTCGTCCACGACGTGATGAAGGTGAACAGCGCCAGCATCGCCGCGGCGGGCCGGGCGGCGGGCAGCGCGATGGACCAGAACGTCCGGAACATCGACGCGCCGTCGACGCGGGCGGCCTCGATCAGCTCGTACGGCAGGGCGGAGTCGAGGTACTGCGTCATCCAGAACACGCCGAACGCGGTGACCAGCGCCGGGAGGATGACCGCCAGCAGGTTGCCGGTCAGCCCGAGCTCCCGCATGACGATGTAGAGCGGCACGACGCCGAGCTGGGTGGGGACGGCCATCGTCGCGATCACGAAGACGAGCAGCGGCCCCCGGCCCCGGAACCGCAGCTTGGAGAACGAGTAGCCGGCCAGCGTCGAGAAGAACACCACGGAGGCGCTCGTCACGACGGCGACGACCAGCGAGTTGCCCGTCGCCCGCACCAGGTCGATGTCGGCGTCGAACACGCGCTGCAGGTTGGTGAGCAGCTCGCCGCCCGGCAGCAGGCCCGGGAACGGGTTCTGCGCGATGGTGGCGGACGTCGAGGACGCCAGCTGCAGCGTGTAGTACAGCGGGTAGGCCGAGATCAGCACGAACGCGACCAGGACGACGTAGGTCACCCAGCCCGGACGACGGTCGGCGCCGCCCGCGTTGCCACGCCCGCGACGGCGCGCGGCGGCACGTGCCGCGCCCTTGCCGGCGGTCTGCTCGATGACGGGGAGGGACGGGGCGCTCATCGGGGGTCCACCTCGATCGGGGCTGCGGCGGGCACCGCGGCGTCGGCTGTCTGGGTGATCCGCCGCGTCAGGTCGCGACCCGCGCGGCGCTGCCGGCGGCGGGCGGCCTTCGCGCTGCGGCTGAGGTCGTCGGCCGAGGCGATCCGCCGGGTCAGCAGGTTGTTGACCAGCGCGAAGACGATGATGATGAGGAACAGCAGCCAGGCGACCGCCGCCGCGCGTCCGAGCTGCTGCTTGTTCCAGCCCAGCTCGTACAGGTAGAGCGTCACGGTCTTCCACTGCCCGTTGTTCCCGCCCAGGCCGGTCGCGTCGTACATGCGCGGCTCGTCGAAGATCTGCAGGCCGCCGATGGTCGACGTCAGGATGACGAAGATCATCGTGGGCCGGACCATCGGGACGGTGATCGAGAAGAACTGCCGCAGCCGGTTCGCGCCGTCGAGCGTGGCCGCCTCGTACATGTCGCGGGGGATGGCCTGCATCGCGGCGAGCAGGATCAGCGCGTTGTAGCCGGTCCAGCGGAAGTTCACCATCGAGGAGATGGCGACGTGGGAGGCGAACGCGTCCTTGTGCCAGCCGATGCGGTCGATGCCGATCTGGCCGAGCAGCGTGTTGATCATGCCCGAGCCGTCGGCGAACATCTGCGAGAACACCAGGCCGACCGCCACCGGGGCGACGACGTAGGGCAGCAGCACGCCCATCCGCCAGAACGTCTTCGCGCGCAGGTTGGCGTCGAGCATCGCCGCGATCACCAGGGCCGCGATCACCTGCGGCACCGTCGACAGCAGGAAGATGCTCAGGGTGTTGCGCAGCGCCTTCCAGAAGAAGGTCTGGCCGAGCACGAAGGTGAAGTTGTCGAACCCGACGAACTCGCCCTTCCCGCCGATCAGGCTCCACTCGTGCAGGGAGACCCAGCCGGTGTAGATCAGGGGGAACAGGCCGACGACCGCGAACAGCAGGAAGAACGGCGAGATGTACAGGTAGGGGGAGACCCGCACGTCCCAGCGGCCCAGCGTCTGCTTGAAGCCGATCTTGCGGGGCGGGCGGTCGTCGCTGCGCGGTTCCGCGCCCCTCGGGGGCGCCGTCTGGGTGGCCATGGAGATCCTTCGTGCGGGCGGGACGGGTCGTGCGGAGCAGGCGGCGGTCGGTGCCGCGCGCGGGCCGGGCCGCCGGGGTGCTCCCGACGGCCCGGCCCGGTCAGGTCAGCCGATCGCGGCGACCGCGTCCTCGAAGCCCGTCCAGGACTCGTCGGGCGTCATCGACTTGTCGACGTCGACGCGGTTGAACGCGTCGGACAGGCCGGTGCGGATCGTGAAGTAGTTCTCGCCCTTGAACGGCTGGGTCGAGATGCCGGCGGAGCGGTCGGTGTAGATCGCGCCGGACGGGGCGTCGTTGAAGAACTCGCGGGTCATCCCCTGGAGCTCCTCGGACTGCTGCGCCTCGATCTGGCTCGGGAAGTTGCCGTTGACCGCGAACGCCTTGAGCTGCTGCTCGGGGGCGGTCAGCCAGTCGGCGAGGGCCTTGGCCTCCTCCGGGTGCTCCGACATGGTCGGGACCGTGAGGAACGAGCCGCCCCAGTTGCCGCCGCCGCCGGGGAAGACGTTGGCGATGTCCCAGCCCTCGACGCCGGCCGCGTTGCCCTCGATGTTGCCGAGGAACCAGGCCGGGGCCAGCGCGACCGCGAAGCCGTTGCTCTGGAACGCGTTGGTCCAGTCGGTCTCCCACTGCTTGAGACCGGCGGACTGGTCGGCGTGCGACAGGATCGTGTCGTACATGTCGCGGATCTCGGGGTTGTCGAGCGCGGTGATCTCACCGGAGTCGGGGTCCTCGAAGGGCGCCTCGATCTGGTTGATCATGCCCTGGGCGACGGCGTCGGCGGAGTCGAAGAACGCCGGGCCGGTGCCCGCGGCCATGAACTGGTCGCCGACCGCGAAGAAGTCGTCCCACGTGGCGTCCTCGCCGCCGAACAGCGCGGCGACCTCCTCGCGGTCCGTCGGCAGGCCGGCGGCGGCGAACAGGTCGGCGCGGTAGGCGATCGCCTCGGGGCCGATGTCGGTGGGGTAGCCGAGCAGCGCGCCGTCCTGCGAGGTCGCCTGGTCCAGCGTCCACTGGTTCCAGCGGCCGTCGACCGAGTCGCTGGTCAGGTCCACGAACTGGTCGGAGTACTGGATGATCTGCGGCATCCAGTCGACCTCGACGCCCACGACGTCCGCGAGCCCGGAGCCGGCGCCGAGCGCGGTCTGGAACTGCTCCTTGGCGTCGTCCGACTTGCCGAACTTGTTGTGCTCGATCGTGATCTCCGGGTGGAGCTCCTGGTACTCCTCCAGGAGGTCCTCGTACCCGAACTGGTTGAACGTCGAGATGGTCAGCGTGACGTCGCCGCCCTCCTCGCCGCCGCCAGCGGTGTCGTCGCCCGAACCGCCACCGCAAGCCGTCGCGAGCAGGGCCACGCCCGTCGCTCCGGCCACGGCCACCCACGTCTTCCGCGTGCTCCTGCGCACTGTGACTCCCTCGTCAGCGGGCGGCTCCCTCGCCGCCTCCATGGGGACGCCGGCATCGGCGTCCGTCGTGGAAGCGTTCCCAGATCGAGCTGCGGGAGCGCTTCCACGCCTGTCCCGCACCTTCCCCGGACGGGGTGAGGGAAGTCAAGCCGCGGGACGCGCGAACGGGTGTGGAAGCGATCCCATGACTACGTCGTCGCAGGTCAGCGGCCTGCGCGGCGCGTGCGCGTTACGGAATCGTTACTCCGGTCCGCCCGCTGGCCCGCCCGTTCGCGCAGGTCGTGCTCGGAGCGTCGGGCCCGTGGCCAGCCCGTCCGTCCACGTCATGCGTCGTGGGCGGACCTGCGACGCGGCGCGTCCGTCCACGTCGTGCGTCGCGGGCGGACCCGCGGCGCGGCCCGTCCGTGCACGTCATGCGTCGCGGGCGGCCCCGCGGCGCGGCCCGTCCGTCGGCGCACGTCCTGGCGGTGTCAGGACCGCGGCGCGCCGGCGACCCACTCGCGGGCGACGGCCTCCTCGGACTGCAGCGCGCCGCGGACCGCCTTGGCGGCGGCCTCCTCGACCGCCGCGCCGAACAGCGGCACGTGGGCCTTGAGCTCGCCGTCGTAGGTGATGCCCGACCCCTCGCCCGTCGCGGTGAGCGCGACCGTGCCCGTGAGGCGGACGGGGGCGCCGGCGATCTCGACCGCGACCGTGCCCGTGCGTGTGCCGTCCTCGGCCGGGGGCTCCCAGGCCTCCACCTGGCGCACCTCGAGGCGCGAGCCCACGAACGCGCGCACGTTCGGCGGGATCTGGTCGGTCGGCAGCGAGCGGCGGGTGGTCACGGTGAACGCGCCGTCCTCGCCCGGGGCCACGTCGACGTGCTGCTCCTCCGCGCCGCTCGCGCGGACCTTCGCCCGGACGTACTCCGGGTCGGCCAGCATGACCCCGGCGGTGCGGGGGTCGGTGGGGACGGGGACGGTGACCTGCAGGTGCACGACGACGGGTCCTTCCGAGGTGCGCGGGTGGTGCGGACGGCTGAGCCGAGGGTATGCCGAGGGTATCGGTGCGGACCCACGCGCGCGCCGCGAGGCGCTCGCGCGCGAGCACTTACGCTGGTCCGGTGTCCACCCTGAGCGAGCTCGCGCAGCGCCACGCCCACCTCGACGCCGCGGACCTCGAGTGGCTGCACCTGCTGGTCGGCGACTGGCAGGTCATCTCCGACCTGGCGTTCGCCGACCTGGTGCTGTGGCTGCCGACCGACGACGACGACTTCGTCGCGATCGCGCAGTGCCGGCCCAGCACGGGAGCGACGGTGCACTACGACGACGTCGTCGGCTCGCGCCCGCCTGAGGGGCAGCGGCCGCAGCTCGAGCGCTCCCTCACCGAGGTCCGCGCGCAGCGGTCCCGGGAGCCGCGCTGGTTCGGGTCGTACGCGGTGCGCGAGGAGGCCGTGCCGGTCGTCCGGGACGGGCGCGCGATCGCCGTCATCGCCCGGCAGACCAACCTCGGTGGAGCCCGCACGCCCAGCCGGCTCGAGCTCAACTACGTCGAGGCCGCCGACGACATGATGGCGATGATCGCGCGCGGTGAGTTCCCGCTGCCCAACGCCGCCACCGGTCCGCGCCGCGGCGCCCCGCGCGTCGGCGACGGGCTGGTCCGCCTCAACTCCGAGGGCGAGGTGCTGTACGCCAGCCCCAACGCCCTGTCCTGCTTCCACCGGCTCGGCGCGATGGACGACCTGGTCGGCCGCTCGCTGGTCGAGGTCGTCGCGGACCTGGTCGAGCAGAAGTCGACGGTCGACGAGTCCATGCCGCTCGTGCTCATGGGCCGCGCGCCGTGGCGCACCGACATCGAGGCGCACGGCGTCGCGCTGTCCCTGCGCGCCGTGCCGCTCACCGAGGAGCGGGAGCGGATCGGCGCCGTGCTGCTGTGCCGCGACGTGTCCGAGCTGCGGCGGCGCGAGCGCGAGCTGATCACCAAGGACGCGACGATCCGCGAGATCCACCACCGCGTGAAGAACAACCTGCAGACCGTCGCCGCGCTGCTGCGGCTGCAGGCGCGCCGGATGAGCTCGCCCGAGGCGCGCGCCGCCCTCGAGGAGGCCATGCGCCGGGTCGCCACCATCGCGCTCGTGCACGAGACGCTGTCCCAGACGCTCGACGAGACCGTCGTGTTCGACGACCTGGTCGGCCGGTCCCTGCGGCTCGCGGCCGACGTGGCGTCGGCCGGGGGATCGGTGCGCACCGTGGTCCGCGGCGCGTTCGGCCCCGTCTCCGCGGAGGACGCCACCGCGCTGGCCCTCGTGCTGACCGAGCTCGTGACCAACGCCGTCGAGCACGGGCTCGCCGGCCGCGACTCCGGGACCGTCGAGGTCACCGCCGAGCGCCTCGAGGACGACCTCACCGTGATCGTCGCCGACGACGGCGCCGGCATCCCCGCCGACGCGGGCGCCGGCACGGGCCTCGGCACGCAGATCGTCTCGACGCTGGTCACCAACGAGCTGCGCGGGTCGATCACGTGGTCCCCGCGCGAGGGTGGCGGCACGGAGGTCGTGCTCACCGCGACCCTGCGCGCCGCCGGCCGCGAGGCCGCCACCGTCGCGTAACCCGCACCCGCGCGGCCAGCGTGTCGAGACTGCGAGGGTTGCGGGGTTCCGCGGGCACCAACCCCGCAGTCCCCGCAGTCTCGCCGCAGGTCCGGTCCTGCGGGTCCGGAGACGCAGCGACGCCCGCCTGCCCCGGGGGGCAGGCGGGCGTCGTGGAGTGCGCGGCGAGCGGTCAGCCGGCGCGGCGCTGGCGGGCGGTGCGGCGCTTGAGCGCGCGGCGCTCGTCCTCGGAGAGGCCGCCCCAGACGCCGGCGTCCTGGCCGGACTCGAGCGCCCACTTGAGGCAGGTGTCGACGACGTCGCAGCGGCGGCACACGGCCTTGGCCTCCTCGATCTGCAGCAGGGCCGGGCCCGTGTTGCCGATCGGGAAGAACAGCTCCGGGTCCTCGGTCAGACATGCAGCGCGGTGGCGCCAATCCATCGGAAACTCCTCAGCACAGGGGCGAGCCACGACCAGGGGGCTGGGTGGCAGGGCGCAGATGCACACGTCGACGCACGAAGACTCGCGGGGGGCGTGAGCGTCGGCGCTCGGGGGATTCGAACTGCTGAGTACAAGATTCACATGGGGCCCGGAGGGCGCACAAGGGGTTACGCGCAGGTTTCTCGCGCGTAACGGCTGAGGCGTCGGTCACATCGATGTGGATCCTGGACGCCCACGCGCACCGTACTCCCGGAGCGGCCCCGCGCGCCAACTCCGCCCGGTCTGCGGGACGTTCGTCCCTGTCGCGCAGCGGCCGAGGCCGGGACCTGCGAGGACGCGCCGCGGATTCACCCGCGGCGCGCGTAGGGTCACCACCGTGAGCGGATCCAGCGCGCCCCGGCCGTCGTCCTCGACCCCCTCCGGCCCGCCCGGAGCGGCGCCCACCTCGGTGCGGGTGCTGACGGTGCTCGTCCTCGTGCAGGCGCTCGCCCTGGTGGCGGCCGCCGTGGCGCTGGTCGTCGGGCTGGCGCGGGGCACCTCGATGCCCGGTCCGGTGCTGTTCCTCGTGGTGCTCGCGCTCGGCATGGCCGCGCTGCTGGCCGGCGCGGGCCGGGCCCTGCTGCAGGGGCGCCGGTGGGGCCGGGCGCCGGTGATGACGGTGCAGATCCTGCTGGTCGTGCTGGCGGTGGGCTGGCTGGGCGTCGAGGTCGCCGCCTGGTCGGTCGGCGTGCTGGTCCTGGCCGTGCTGACCGGCGCCCTGCTGCTGGTGCCGGCCGTCGTCACCTGGACCACGGCCGACGCGCCGAGGTAGCGCCCCCGCGGGGACCTGCCTCGGCGCGTCGGCCGGCAGCCGTCAGTCGACGGCGAGCGCCGCCACCGGGGGAGTCCGGGCGGCGGTGCGTCCCGGCAGCACGGACGCGAGCACGCCCGCGACCAGCGCCACCGCGAGCACGACGCCCAGGTCGCTCCACGGCACCTGCAGCTGCAGCTCCGCGATGCCGGCGAGCACGGCCGCGGAGCCGAGCCAGCCGTAGGCCAGCCCCAGCAGCACGCCGACCACGGCGCCGACCCCGGCGATCAGCGCGCCCTCGACGGCCATCGAGGCCCGCAGCTGCCGGCGGGTCAGCCCGAGCGCCCGGAGGGTCGCGGACTCGCGCCGCCGCTCGATGACGGACAGGGACAGCGTGTTGGTCACCCCGATGAGCGCGATGACCACGGCCACCGCGAGCAGCCCGACCACGACGGCCAGCACCGTGTCGATCGCCCGCTGGTACAGGGCCCGCTCCATCGCCGCGCCCGTGATGTCGAGCGTCGAGTCCGCGGTCAGGTCCTGCACCTCCTGCGCGACCTGCCCGGAGGTGTCGACGTCGTCGACCCGCAGCCACGCGGTGCTGAGCGTGCCGTCCGCGCCGATCCGGTCGAACGTCGCCGGGGTGACCAGCACCGACCAGTCCTGCAGCGGCGACACGGACACCGTGAGGTCGACCGCCGGGGCGCCCTCGACCGCCTCGCCCGTGAGCGGGTCGCCGAGCGCGACCGGCAGCGTGTCCCCGACCTCGATGCCGTAGGCGGCGGCGACGTCGCTGGACACCACGACGCTCCCGTCCGCGACGCCGGCGGCCGCGTCGGCGTCCCGGAGGACGTCGGCGGCCTGGTCCGGCGTGATCGCCAGGGCCTGCAGGGTCGAGCCGTCCTGGCCCAGGTGCACGGTCTCCGTCGCGAGCGTGGTCACGGTCGCCACGCCGGGGACGTCGGCGAGCGAGCCGGCGAGGCCCGGGGGCAGCGCCTCGGCGACCGGGCGGCCGGCGCTGTCGACCGACGACGGCGCGGAGACCTGCAGGTCGACGGGGAACCGGGTGTCGAGCTCGTCGTCCAGGGTGGACCGGGCGGTGACGGCCCCGGTGCTCATCATGGCGACCAGCGTGACGCCGATGAGCAGCGCGGTGCTGGTGGCGGCGGTGCGCGCGGGGTTGCGCCCCGTGTTCGCCGCCGCGAGCCGGGCGGGCATCCCCGCGCGGCCGACCAGCCGGCCGATCGCCGCGACGACCTTCGGCATCCAGAACACGGCACCGACGAGCAGCCCCACGAAGGACAGCGCGCCGCCGAGGATCGCGACCGCCACGGCCAGGCCCGCCATCGCGGTCTGCGCCAGGGCGACGCCACCGCCGAGCAGCAGGCTGCCGCCGACGACGAGCAGCAGGCTGACGACGAGCCGGAACCGGCCGGAGCGGCTGCCGGCGGCCGGGGCGTCGGCCGGGCGGAGCGCCGCGATCGGTGCCACGCGGGTGGCGACCCGGGCCGGGGTGAGCGCGGCCAGCACGGTGACCACCACGCCGACGGCGAGCGGTGCGACGACGCTCGCCACCGTGGGCACGACGGTCGCGGGCACCGGGAACGGCAGGTCCTGGCGCTGCAGGACCCACAGGGCCACCTGCACCAGCCCGGTGCCGAGCAGCGTGCCGATGACCGAGGAGGCCAGGCCGAGCAGCGCCGCCTCGAGCAGCACGGACCGGCGGACCTGCGAGCGGACCGCGCCGACGCAGCGCAGCAGTGCGAGCATCCGGGTCCGCTGCGCGACGAGCACCTGGAAGGTGTTCGCGATGACCAGCCCCGCGACGACCATCGCCACCGCGGCGAACGCCAGCACGACGACCGTCACCGGGCCGGTGCCGTCGCCGGAGATGCTGCGCTCGGCGGCGGCGTCCCGGGTGAGCACCAGGGGCTCGCGGTCGCCGCCCGGCAGCGCGTCGGCGACGGCCTCCTGGACGGTCGACGTGTCGGCGCCGGGATCGACGGCGACGAGCAGCTGCGAGGTGGCGGCGTCCTCGAGCGTCGGCGCGCCGGGGCCCTCGCCCCAGCCGGACCAGAGCAGGGTGTCGGCCCCGGTGGCGAGCGCGGCGCCGCCGTACTGCGCCCACGCCGACTGCGGGTCGGTGGTGACCGCCACGACCGTGACCTCGTCCTCGCGCTGCTGGACGACGGTGTCGGTGTCGGTGCCCGGGTCGGTCGCCGGGTCCGTCGCCGGGTCGGTCGCCTCGGCGGCGTCCCAGCGGTAGTACGCGACCGTGACCTCGTCCCCGACGTCGACGCCCAGCCGCTCGGCCGAGCGCTCGGGCAGCGCGATCTCGCCGTCCGCGGTCGGCAGCTCGCCGGCGGTCACCTGCTGGGTGTCGAAGGCGCTGTCGCTGGGCACGGGCACCACGGTCTGCGTGATGGCCTTGCTGCCGGCGGACAGCTCGACGTAGGGGACGACGACGCGTGCGTCGGCCGCCGCCACGCCCGGGAGCGCGCGCACGGCGTCCAGGTCGGCGTCGGTGAGCGACGTGCCGGCGTCGGCGATCAGGTCGGCGGTCCCGTACGACGCGGTGATGGAGTCGTAGGAGATCCGCCGCATGACGTCACCGGCGAGCAGCGTCGCGGCGACGAACGCGGTGCCGATCGCGACGGCGATGCCCGCCGCCGTGAGCCGGCCGAGGCTGCGGCGCATCTGCGCCAGGGTGAGCCGCCACATCACGCGCTCGCCTTCGTCGCCGCGTCGGTGAGCTCGAGCTGGCGCAGCGCGTCCAGCCCGGCGAGCACGGCCTCGGGCGTCGGGTCGACGATGTCGCCGGCGATCCGGCCGTCGGCGAGCAGCACCACGCGGTCGGCGTAGGCGGCGGCCGTCGGGTCGTGGGTGACCATGATGATCGTGCGGCCGAGCTCGCGGACCGAGCGGCGCAGGAAGCTCAGCACCTCGGCGCCGGACCGGGAGTCGAGGTTGCCGGTCGGCTCGTCGGCGAACACGACCTCCGGCTTGGCGATGAGCGCGCGGGCGATGGCGACGCGCTGCTGCTGGCCGCCGGACAGCTCGGACGGCCGGTGCGTGAGCCGCTGGCCCAGGCCGAGCGTCGTGACGAGCGTGTCGAACCAGGCGCGGTCGGCCTTGGCCCCGGCCAGCTCCAGCGGCAGCAGGATGTTCTGCTCGGCGGTGAACATCGGCAGCAGGTTGAACGACTGGAACACGAAGCCGACGCGGTCACGGCGCAGGCGGGTGAGGGCGTCGTCGTCGAGCGTCGTGACGTCGGTGCGGCCCAGGAACGCCGAGCCGGCGCTCGCGGAGTCGAGGCCCGCGAGCACGTGCATCAGGGTCGACTTGCCCGAGCCCGACGGGCCCATGATCGCGGTGAACTCGCCCTCGGCGAAGTCGACGTCGACGCCGGCGAGCGCGCGGACCTCCGCCTCGCCGCGGCCGTAGACCTTGGTCAGGCCGCGGGCGCGGACGGCGGCCTCGCGGGCGGGGGAGCCGGGTGCGCCGGCGGGGACGGGGACGAACGGGTCCACGGGAGTGCTCCTGGTGGTCGGGGGCTGATGCCCTCGACGCTACGGAGCCGGGGGGTGCGCCGTCGTCCACCCGCGGTCCCGGCCCGGCGTCATCCCGGGGTACGACGCGGGCCGCCGGCCACCCCGACCTGGGCCGGACCGGCAGGTCAGGCGCCCGGGACGACCAGGCCGGTCTCGTACGCCACGACGACGGCCTGCACGCGGTCGCGGGCGCCGAGCTTGGCCAGGATCCGGCCGACGTGCGTCTTGACGGTGGCCTCGGCGACGAAGAGGTCCTCGCCGATCTCGGTGTTCGACCGGCCGCGGGCCATGAGGACCAGCACCTCGCGCTCCCGCTCGGTCAGCGTGGCGAGGGCGTCCGCACCCGCGCCGGCCTGCTGGTGCTCGGGCGGCAGGGCGGTCACCAGGTGCTCGAGCAGCCGGCGGGTGCTGGACGGCGCGATGACCGCGTCGCCGCGGTGCACCGTGCGGATCGCCGCGAGCATGTCCTCGGGCGGGGCGTCCTTGAGCAGGAACCCGCTGGCGCCCGCGCGGATCGCGGCCAGCACGTACTCGTCGATGTCGAACGTCGTCAGCACGATGATCCGCGGCGCGGGGTGCTCCGGCGTCCCGGCCGCGACGATCCGCTCGGTGGCGGCGAGCCCGTCGAGCGCGGGCATGCGCACGTCCATCAGGACGACGTCGACCGGCCCGAGCACCTGCGCCTGCGACGTGCCCGGGGTGAGCGCCTGCACGGCCTGCGCACCGTCGCCCGCCTCGAGCACCACCGTGAGGTCGGGCTGGGAGTCGATCACCAGGCGGAACCCCGCCCGCACCAGCTGCTGGTCGTCCACGACGCCGACGCGGATGGTCTCGCTCATGGCGGCCAGCCTAGGCGGACGCCGTGGCGTCGGCGGTCACCGGCGGCAGCGGCGGCAGCGGCAGCTCGGCCCGCACCCGGAACCCGCCGCCGGGCCGAGGGCCGGCGCTGAGCGTGCCGCCGACCATGCTCGCGCGCTCCCGCATGCCGAGCAGGCCGTGCCCGGCGCCGTCGGAGTCCGCCGCGGCGCCGCGGCCGTCGTCGGTGATCTCCAGCACCAGAGCGGCCGGCCGCCACTGGACCAGCAGCGTGACCGCCGGGTCGGGGCCCGCGTGCTTGAGCACGTTGGTCAGCGCCTCCTGGCAGATCCGGTAGACCGTCAGGCCGATGCCCGGCGGCAGCCGTCGCGGCGTGCCCATCCGCACCAGGGAGGCCCGCGCGCCCGCGCCGCGCACCTGCTCGACCAGGTGCTCGAGGTCGTGCTCGGCCGGCTGCGGGGTGTGCGGGGGCTGCTGCGGCTGCTGGGGCTGCCCGGGCGCTGCGGCGGCCCCGGCCGCCACGACCGGGACCGCGCCCGTCGGCGCCGGCTCGCGCAGCACGCCGAGCAGCCGCCGCATGTCGGCCAGCGCCGCCCGGCCGGTCTCCGCGATGGTGCCGAGGGCACGCGTCGCGGCGTCGGGGTCGGCGGCCGCCGCGTACCGGCCGCCGTCGGCCTGGGCGACGACGACGGACAGCGAGTGCGCCACGATGTCGTGCATCTCCCGGGCGATGCGGGTGCGCTCGGCGGCCGTGGCGATCTGCGCCTGCTGGTCCCGCTCGACCTCGAGCCGCTCCGCCCGGTCGCGCAGCGCGGCGATCGTCTCGCGGCGGGAGCGGCGCATCAGGCCGAACGCCCAGGTCGCGACCGCGCACGCCGAGCAGAAGACCCACAGGACGACCGCCGTCGTCGCCATCTCGGCCGGCCCGGCGTAACCGGCCATGCCGGAGACCGCCATCGACGTCCCCAGCACGAGCGACCCGGCGACGGCGGACCCGATCGCCGTCCAGTGCGCCCAGCGCGGGCCGTGCACGGTGACGGAGTACAGCGCCACGAGCACCGCGAGGTCGGCCGGCATGAGCGTGGGGATGCCGAGGGCGACGTGCAGCAGGCCGGCGGCGTACACCGCCACCACCGAGACCACGGGGCGGCTCCGCCGCCAGGCGAGCGGCAGCCAGACCAGGGCGGCGAGGACGGCGGCGGGCGGCACCGGGGTCGAGGCGCCGCCCCACGCCACGGCCACCGAGGCCGCGAGCGGCACCACCAGCAGGCCGCTGGCCAGGGTCAGGGTCACGTCGATGCCGAGCTGGTGGCGTTCCTCCCACCGCGTGAGGCGTTCCCACCACGTCATCGCGCCAGCGTAGGTCGGCGTCCCCAGCCGGGGCGTGCCCCCCGGGGCGGACCGAGGTCCCGGGCTGGTCCTCCCACGGGAGGATCAGACGCCCATCACCGAACCGATACCCCGGTGCGCCGTGTCGCAGACCGTTCCGTGACCTAACATGGCGCAATGACCCTGGTGCTGCTGGCGGAGGACGATCCCGCGATTGCCGAGCCTTTGGCGCGGGCGCTCGGCCGGGAGGGCTACGACGTCCGGGTGCAGGGCACCGGTCAGGGCGCGATCGACCGGGCCAGCGAGGCCGACCTGGTCGTCCTCGACCTCGGCCTGCCGGACATGGACGGCCTCGACGTCGCGCGCGCGATCCGCAACCAGGGCCTGACCACCCCGGTGCTGGTGCTGACCGCCCGCGCGGACGAGGTCGACCTGGTCGTGGGGCTGGACGCCGGCGCCGACGACTACGTGACCAAGCCCTTCCGCCTGGCCGAGCTGCTCGCCCGGGTGCGGGCGCTGCTGCGCCGCACCGGCGGCGACGCGCCGGACGAGGACGAGCTGCGCAGCCAGGACGTCCGCGTCGACGTCGCCGCGCACCGGGCGTTCCAGGCGGACCGCGAGCTGCACCTCACGGCCAAGGAGTTCGACCTGCTGCGCGTGCTGGTCGGTGCCGCGGGCACCGTCGTGGCCCGCGAGACGCTGATGCGCGAGGTCTGGGGCTCCGACCCGACCGGCTCCACCAAGACCCTCGACATGCACGTGTCCTGGCTGCGCCGGAAGCTGGGCGACGACGCGAGCGCGCCGCGGTACATCAGCACGGTGCGGGGGATGGGCTTCCGGTTCGAGTCCGGCGAGGGCACCCGGGGCTGACCCGTGCGCCGCCGCGTCCTGCAGGCCACCATCGCGGCCGTCACCGTCGCGGTGGTGCTGCTCGGCTTCCCCCTGGCGTTCCTCGGCGCGCAGTACGTCCGCGACAACGAGATCGGGTCGCTCGAGACCCGCGCGTCCGACCTGGCGCGGCAGATCGACGGCCGCGTCCAGGAGGGCACCCCGCTGTCCGACGCCCTCCTCGACCCGTACGTCGACCGCGGCGGCGGCATCGAGGTCAGCATCTTCGTCGTCGCGGACGACGGCTCCCGCTACCAGGCGGGGCCGGAGGTGCCGGAGCGCGCCATCACCATCACGGAGACGTCGACCACCGGCGCCCGCATCACGATGTACGCGCCGTGGTGGGACGTGTTCCTCATGAGCGCCCAGATCATGGGGCTCGTGGTCGCGGCGGCCATCGTCGCCTTCGCCGCCGGCATCGCCATGGCGATCTGGCAGGCCAACCGGCTCGCCGCCCCGCTGGTGTACCTCGCGGCGTCGGCCGAGCAGCTCGGGTCGGGGCAGGTGCGGCCGCAGCTGGAGCCGTCGGGCGTCGAGGAGATCGACCTGGTCGCCGCCGAGCTGGCCCGCAGCGCCGACCGCATGGCCGGGCGCCTGGCCGCCGAGCGGCAGTTCGCCTCCGACGCCTCGCACCAGCTCCGGACCCCGCTGACCGCGCTGAGCATGCGGCTCGAGGAGATCATGATGGCCTCCGACGACGCCGCGGTGCGCGAGGAGGCGCGGATCTCGCTGGAGCAGGTGGAGCGGCTGGTGACGGTCGTGGACGACCTGCTGACCCGCTCGCGGCGCGCGCAGGGCGGGACCACCGAGGCGATCCGGCTGGTCGACGTCGTGCACCAGCAGGAGGAGGAGTGGCGCCCGACGTTCGAGTCGGAGGGCCGCGCCCTGGTGATCGAGGTCGACCCCGCGGTGCAGGTGCTCGCGACGCCCGGGGCGCTGGCCCAGGTCCTCGCGACCCTCATCGAGAACTCGCTGCGGCACGGCGGCGGCACCACGACCGTGCGGTCCCGGCCCGGCGCGTCCCGGGCGGTCGTCGTCGAGGTCGCCGACGAGGGCGACGGCGTCCCGGACGAGCTGGCGCCGCGGATCTTCGAGCGCGAGGTCACCTCCGGCAAGGGCACCGGGCTGGGGCTGTCGCTGGCCCGGGACCTGGCGTCGGCCGACGGGGCGCGGCTGGAGCTGGCGCAGCGCCGCCCCGCCGTGTTCGCGCTGTTCCTCACCGGGGTCCCGGCGGCGATGGCGCCCGACGTGGTGCTGCCGCGCGGGTCGATCATCTCCCCGCGGTCCGAGCGGGCGCGCCGCCGCCGCTGACCGGACTGCCCCCGGCCCGGCCCGCCCGGCCCGCGCTCGGCCGGCCCGACCCGGGCCCGCCCCGGCCCGGCCGTCACCGCACCGGCCGGCGCTGAGTGGTGCCTCCCTCACCCCTGGCGGGTGGCGGTGGGTGCGACGCGGCGGCGCTACGTTGCCGAGGACGGGCGCTCCCGCCGGCAGGGCGGGGCGACGGCGACGCGGGCGGTGACGAGATGGCCGAGCCACGACCTCCGGTCCGGAGCGGTCCCGACGAGGCCGCTGGTGACGGCGCGCATCGCCGCGCTCGAGGCCGAGAACGCCCAGCCTGCGCGCCGCGGCCGTGGCGCGCGCGGCCCCGGTCGCCGGCGGCGTGCCCGGCGCCCCGGGAGCCCCGCCGCGCGAGCGCCGGCGGCCCGGGCGGGCCGCGGCGGCCACCGCGCTGATCGTCGTCGCCGCGCTGCTGGCCCCGGTCGCCGTGGTCGCCGTCTGGGCGCGGGACCTGGTCACCGACACCGACCGGTACCTCGCGACCGTCGGGCCGCTCGTGGACGAACCGCAGGTCCAGAGCGCCGTGGTGAACCGGGTCACGGGGGCGATCGTCGACGCCGCCGACCTGGAGGGGCTCGCGGCCGAGGGCGTCGCGGTGGTCGAGGGGTTGGACCTGCCGCCGCGCGTGGCCGCGGTCGCGGGGACGCTGCAGGGGCCGCTCGTCGACGCGGTGACCGGGTTCGTGCGCGACATCGTGGACCGGGTCGTGACCTCCGACGCGTTCGAGGCGGTCTGGGACGAGGCCAACCGCGCGGTCCACCAGCAGGCCTGAACGCCGTGCTCCGCGGCGACCCCGACGCGATCGCGAGCCTCGACTCCCAGGGGACGCTGACGGTCGACCTCACCGGCGTCATCGACACGGTCCGGACGTCGCTGTCCGACGCGGGCTTCACGATCGTCGACCGGCTGCCCACGATCAGCGCGAGCCTTCCCGCTGATGCAGAGCGAGGACCTGGTGCGGGCGCAGAACGCGTACCAGGTGCTCGACGTGCTCGGCCAGTGGCTGGTCTGGGTGGTGCTGGCGATGCTGGCGGCCGGCGTGCTGCTGGCCCGGCACACCGCGCGGGCGCTCGTGATCGCCGGGCTGGCGCTGGCCGGGGGATGCTGCTGCTGGGCGCCGCGCTCACGATCGGGCGGTCGCTGTACGTGAACGCGCTGCCACCGGCGGTGCAACGGCCCGACGCGGCCGTCGTCGTCTACGACCAGGTGGTGTCGCTGCTCCGGGTCGCCCTGCGGTCCGGGCTGGTGCTGGGTCTGGTCGTCGCGCTGGTCGCCTTCGTGTCCGGCCGGTCCACGGCCGCGCGCGCCCTGCGGGGGTCGTGGACCCGCGGCACCGGCGCTGCGCGGGGCGGGGGAGCGGCGCGGGGTGTCGACGGGGCCGGTCGGCGTCTGGTTCGCCGAGCAGCGCACGCTCGTGCGGGTGGTCGTCGTGGGCGGTGCCGCGCTGGCGCTGGTGCTCGCCGACCACCTGACGCCCGCGTACGTGGTCACCGTCGCGGTCGTCGCGGTGGTGGTGCTGGGGATCGCGGCGCTCGTCGCGCGGCCGGCCACTCTGGGCACTGTGGGCGCTGTGGGCGCTGTGGGCACGGTCGGCACGGAGGGCTCGACCGGCACAGTGGGCTCGACCGGCACGGCAGGCACGGACGGCGCCGGGGCGGCGTGAGGGGCGGGCGGGGACCGGCCGTCAGGCGTCGTCGCGCGCGCTCGGGCGCGGGTGCGGGACGCCGTGCTGCGCGTGCGCCTCGCGCCCGACCTCGGCCAGCGCGACGGGCACGCCGGGACCGGTGAACACGAACAGCTTGTAGCCGACGTAGCGGACCACCGTGCCCAGCACGATGCCGACGACGTTCGCCACGTTGTCCGTGAACGGCCCGGACCTCCCCAGCACGTAGTGCGAGAACCACAGCGCGCCGACGGTGAACCCGATCCCGACCAGGTTGATCGCCCCGAACAGCGCGAGCTCGCGCCCGCGGCGGTGCGTGCGCTGGCCGGCGAAGGTCCAGTGCCGGCTGCCCAGCCACGACACCAGCGTCGCCAGCACCACGGCCACCACCCGGGCCGTCAGCGGCTTGCCGTGCAGCGCGTCGACGGGGCCGAACCGCAGCAGGTTGTACGTGCCGAGGTCCACGACGAACGCCACGGTGCCCACGGACCCGAACCGCACCAGCTCCAGCGCGCGCTCGCGCAGGGTCGCCCGAGGCACGCGGTGGAGGTAGCCGCGCAGGCGTCCGGGACGGGCCTCGGGGGCGGGTCCCGGTGCGGCCGTGAGGCCGGGCGCACCGGAGGAAGTCACCGCCGTACCGTAACCCGGGCGGCTGGGTGACCGCTGAGCGAGGTCGGTTAGGCTGCACGATCGTGGCAGCACCCGTGGTGGCAGTGGTCGGTGGTGGGCAGCTCGCCCGCATGATGGCTCCCGCGGCGACCGCGCTGGGCGTCCATCTGCGCGTGCTGGTGGAGGACGCCGTGTCGTCGGCGGCGCAGGTGGTCGTCGACGCGCCCGTCGGTGCGGCGTCGGACCCCCTGGCGGTGGAGCGGCTGGTGGTGGGCGCCGACGCGCTCACCTTCGAGCACGAGCACGTGCCGAACGGCCTGCTCACCGAGCTGCAGGACCGCGGCGTCGCCGTGCGGCCGGGTCCCGACGCGCTGGTGCACGCCCAGGACAAGATCGTCATGCGGACCCGCCTGACCGCGCTCGGCGTGCCGTGCCCCCGGTGGGCCCCGCTGGCCTCGGCGGACGACCTGGCCGCCTTCCTCGCGGCGGGCGACGGCACGGCCGTGGTCAAGACCGCCCGCGGCGGCTACGACGGCAAGGGCGTCCGCGTGGTGCGCACGGCCGGCGACGCCGCCGACTGGCTGACGGCCGCGGCCGAGGGCACCGGCGCCCCGCTGCTCGCCGAGGAGCGCGTGCCGTTCACCCGCGAGCTCGCCGTGCTGGTCGCGCGCCGGCCGTCCGGCGAGGTGCGGACGTGGCCGGTGGTCGAGTCGGTGCAGCGCGACGGCGTGTGCGCCGAGGTGGTCGCGCCGGCCCCGGACCTGGACCCGCGGACGGCGGAGACCGCCGAGCGGATCGCCCACGACGTGGCCGAGGGCCTCGGCGTCACGGGCGTCCTCGCGGTCGAGCTGTTCGAGGTGGCCGACCCCGAGGGCGGCGCGCCGCGCGTGCTGGTCAACGAGCTGGCCATGCGACCGCACAACTCGGGCCACTGGACCATCGACGGCGCCGTGACGAGCCAGTTCGAGCAGCACCTGCGCGCCGTGCTCGACCTGCCGCTCGGCGGGACCGCGGCCCGCGCGCCGTGGACGGTGATGGCGAACGTGCTCGGCTCCACCCGCCCCGCGCTCACCGACGGCCTCGCGGAGGTCGCCGCGCTGGACCCGGGCGCCAAGGTGCACCTGTACGGCAAGGGCGTGCGCCCGGGCCGCAAGCTGGGGCACGTCACCGTGTGCGGCGACGACCTGGCCGACGTGCGCCGGCGTGCCGTCGCCGCGGCCGCCGTGCTGCGCGGCGAGTCCCCTTCCACCACCACCGGAGGCCCGGCATGAACCCCCTCGTCGGCATCGTCATGGGCTCGGACTCGGACTGGCCCGTGATGGAGGCGGCCGCCGAGGCGCTCGCCGAGCTGGACGTCCCGGTCGAGGTCGACGTCGTCTCCGCGCACCGGCAGCCCGACAAGATGGTCGACTACGGCCGCGGCGCCGCCGGCCGCGGGCTCCGCGTGATCATCGCGGGCGCCGGGGGAGCGGCCCACCTGCCGGGCATGCTGGCGGCGGTCACCCCGCTGCCCGTGATCGGCGTGCCGGTGCCGCTGGCGCGGCTGGACGGCATGGACTCGCTGCTGTCGATCGTGCAGATGCCCGCGGGCGTGCCGGTGGCCACGGTGTCGATCGGCGGCGCGCGGAACGCCGGCCTGCTCGCCGCGCGGATCCTCGGCGCCGGGACCGACGACCTCGCGCAGCGGCTGCAGCGCGCGATGCTGGCGTTCCAGGACGACCTGCGGGCCCAGGCGGACGCCAAGGGCGAGCGGCTGCGCGCGACCCGCGGCGACGGGCGGCGCCCGGGCGTGGGCTTCGGTTCCTGAGCATCCCGGAGGCCGCGTGAAGGTCTGGTCGAGACCTGGCCGACCGTGCCGTCCTCGACAGGCGGGCGGCGCCGAGTCGACCTAGCGTCGAGGAAGTGACGACCACTGCGCCGACCCGGACCAGCCCCGCGCCGGAGGCCGCGACCGCCGCACCCGCGCCGACCTCGGCGCGCGCCCCGCGGCTCGCGGCCCTCGACGCCCTGCGGTTCCTCGCCGCGCTCGGCGTGCTGGCCTACCACTTCACCGCCCGGCAGACGGACGCCTGGGGTCGCGACCTCGCCGAGGTCGCCCCCGCCGTCGCCGGCTGGGCGACCTACACCTCGCTCGGGCCCGAGCTGTTCTTCGTGATCAGCGGGTTCGTGATCCTGATGACCGCGTGGGGGCGCTCCGTGCCCAGCATCATCGGCTCCCGCGTCGCGCGGCTGTACCCGGCGTACTGGGTGGGCGTCCTGCTGACCGGTGCGCTGCTCCTGCTCGTCTGGGAGGGCAAGCAGATCACCGGCGGCCAGGTGCTGGTCAACCTCACCCTGCTGCAGAGCCTCGTCGACGTCGGGCACGTCGACGGCGTCTACTGGACGCTCTGGGTGGAGCTGCGGTTCTACGTGCTGATCGCGCTGCTCGCGGCGGTCGGGATCACCCGGCGCCGCGTGCTGTGGTTCGCCGCCCTGTGGCCCGCGGCTGCGATGCTCGCCCGTGCCGCCGGGATGTCCGACCTCGTCACCTGGCTGGTCGCGCCCTACGCACCGCTGTTCGCGGCGGGCATGGCCCTCTACGTCGTCTTCCGCACCGGGCACGCCGTCGTGCCGTGGCTGCTCGTGGCCGGGAACGCCGCGCTCGCGACGGCCGCGCTCGTCCCGGCGCGGATGGACTCGCTCGGCGAGAACTCGGTCGTGGCGCCGCAGCCGGTCCTGCTGGCGGCGGCCCTGCTCGGGTGCGTCGCGCTCGTGGCGCTGGTCGCGCTGACGCCGCTGTCCCGGTGGCGATGGGCCGGCCTGACCGCGGCCGGCGCGCTGACCTACCCGCTGTACCTGACGCACGAGTACTGGGGTCTGTGGGTCGTCCACCTGCTCAGCGGCCGGCTGCCCGTCTGGGCCGTGCTCGCCGCCGCCACCGCGTTCTCGCTCGTGCTGGCCTGGCTGATCCACCGGTTCGTCGAGAAGCCGTTCGGCCCGCGGCTGCGGCGGGCGACCACCGCCGGCTGCGAGCGGGTGCGGGACGCGTGCGTCGCCCTGGTCCGGCTGGTGCGCGCCGGCTACGGCGTGGGCACGCCGCCCACGACGCCCGGCGCCAGGGTGCCGTCCCGGAGCGCCGCGAAGAACGCGGGCGTCTCGTCCGGGTTCAGCAGGACCGTGGAGCCCACGCCGCCCGGCCGGTAGTTCATGTCGGAGATCGGCGGGGTGCCCGTGATGCCCTCCGGCCCGGTCGCCGACCGGAACGCGAGCGCGAGCCGGCCCAGGTCGACGATGCCGGTCTCGTCGCTCGCGGTCAGGGCCCCGGTGCCGGCGTCGATCAGGGACACCTGCTTGCCGGGCTGGAGGAGCAGCGACGGGTTCTCCGCCTTCGCGGCGACGGCGCTGATCAGCTGCCGCTGCCGCAGCCCGCGGCCGATGTCGCCCGACGGGTCGGCGTAGCGCATGCGCGAGAACGCCAGGGCCATCTCGCCGCCGACCGTCTGGCAGCCGGGCGCGGCCCAGCTCAGCCCCGACTGCGGCTCGTTCACCGGGAACGTGATCCCGGTGCTGCCGTCCAGGCAGAGCTCGACGCCGCCGAGCGAGTCCACGATCTGCTCGACGCCGCCGAACCCGATCTCGACGTAGTGGTCGACGGTCAGGCCCGTCAGCCCCTCGACGGTCTGCACCAGCAGCGGGGCGCCGCCCCAGGAGAACGCGGAGTTGAGCTTGCTCGGCTCGAAGCCCGGGATGTCCGTGTACGTGTCGCGGGGCAGCGAGATGAGCGCCGCCGGGCCCGACTCGGGGACCTGCAGCAGCAGGATCGTGTCCGTGCGGGAGCCGACGGTCTCCGCGTCCTCGATCACGCCGTCCTCGCGCGAGTCGGACCCGGCGAGGAGGTACGTGGTGCCCGGGGTGTCCGCCGCCCCGGAGAGCGCGTCGACGTGCTGGATCTTGCCGTCGGCCCACCACAGCAGGCCGATCGGCCACGCGATCAGGAGCACGAGGACCAGCACCGCGACGGCGGCGACCACGCGGCCGCGCCGACGCCGGCGGCGCGGTGCGGCGGGCGGGGCGGAGCCGGGGCCGTCGGGACCGGGTCCGCCGGGCGCCACGGGGCCGCCGGGACGAGCGGGTGCCGCGGGCCGCGCGCGACCGGGACCGACCGGGGTGGTCTGCCGCGGCGCACGGGGCGGGACGTCGGCGGCGCCGGGGCCGACCGGGACGACGGGGGAGCCCGCACGGGCCGAGGGGCGCGCGGGCGCCGCGTCGCCGGCCTGCGGGGCGAAGCTCGCGGGGCCGGCCTGGTCGGGTCCGGCGGCGGCTCCGGGGGCGCCGGCCGGCCGGGCCGGTCGCGCCGCCGAGGTGCGCCCGGGCGTGCTGGGCCGGGCCGGCGTGCCGGGCCGGGCCGGTGCTGCGGGCCGGGCGGGACGGGTGCTGCGGGCGGCCGGCGGCTCACCGACGGGTACCGCGCCGTCCGCGGAGGGACGGCGGCCCGCGCCGCCCGGCGAGAAGCTCGGCGGGGTCCCGCGGGACGCGTCGCGGGGGTCCCGGTCCTCCGGGCGCGCCACCATCAGCCGCAGACCGCGGTGACGTCGCCGGCCGAGAAGGCCTCCTTGCCCGCCTCGCGGGTCTGCGCCACGTCGGGGGTCTCGGTCGTGGCGGGGGTCTCGGCCGTCTCCGGCGCCGTTGTCTGCGCCGGGTCCGTGACGCCCGTGCCCGCGTCGGTGCCGGTGCCGGTGCCCGCGTCGGTCCCGGCGTCCGTGCCGGTGCCGGCGGGCGTGGGGTCCTGCGACGTCCCGGTCAGCATCGGCTGGTCGCCCGCGACGTTGGCCCAGATGGCGTCGGCCTCGGAGGTCCACACCACCCGGTTCGGGTCGCTGGGCGCCGCGGCGAACGGGATCGTCATGAAGGAGATGTTCCCAGCCGAGGTGCTCCGCAGGCTGTAGGCGAGCCCGGCCATGTCGGAGATCGAGCTGAAGCCGCTGTCGATCGACAGGGACTCCGTGGCCGAGTCGAGGAACCGGATCAGCTGGGTGATGTCGGTCAGCATGTTCTTGCCGAGCACCTCGCGCACCACGGCGGCGAGCAGCTCCTGCTGGCGGCCGAGCCGGTTGGTGTCGGAGCCGTCGCCGACGCCGACACCGGTCCGGGCCCGCGCGAACGCGAGGGCGGTCGTCCCGTCGAGGGTCTGCTGGCCGGCGCTCAGGTACAGGCCGGCCTTGGGGGCGGACATGTCGTTCGGCACGCAGATCGGCACGCCGCCGATCGAGTCGACCATCTTGGTGAAGCCCGCGAAGTCCACGACGACGAAGTGGTCGATCCGCACGCCGGTGTTCTGCTGCACCGTGTTGACCGTGCACGCGGCGGCGGAGGCGATGTCGCCGCCGTTGTCGGCCCCGATGGAGAACGCGGAGTTGAAGATGGCGTTCTTCTGCGCGTAGGTCGTCGAGCCGTCCGTCATGGTGCACGACGGGATGTCGACGAGGGAGTCGCGGGGGATGGAGATGAGCTCGACGCGGCTCCGGTCCGCGGAGATGTGCGCGACGATCGTGGTGTCCGACCGCATGCCGCCGACGTAGCCGCCGATGGCCTCGTTCTCCCCGTCGCGCTCGTCCGAGCCCATCAGCAGGATGTTGACGTCGCGGCCGGCGTTCGGGTCGTCCGGGTCGGCCGGGCCCGTCGGCGTCGGCTCGGGCAGGGCCTGGATGAGGTCGCTCGCGTCGATCGTGTTGATGTTGCTGTTCAGCTGGACGTACAGCGCGGCCGCCCCGGAGGCGCCGAAGCACAGCACGGCGACGACGCCGAGGGCCACGCCCCGCAGCACGGCGTGGCTGCGCCGGGGCCGCCCGTGGCGGACGGCGCGCGGGCGTGCGGGAGCAGCGTGGCGGGAGGTCACGGGGGAGAGCATAGGAGCCGTCGCTCAGAGCACGGGGGATCCGCCGGGGGCGCGGCGTGGAGGATTAGTGCAGATCACCCGCTGCTTCGCTGCGTGCCCCGGGGACGGCGACGGCCGCCCGACGCGAGGTCGGGCGGCCGCCGCCGCGGTGCTCCGGGGCTCAGCGCCCGAGCTGGGCGTACTTCGCCTCGGTGGCGTCCTTCTGTGGCCGCCACCACGCCTCGTTCGCGCGGTACCAGTCGATCGTGGCGGCCAGGCCGTCGCGGAACGTCGTGTAGCGGGGCTCCCAGCCGAGCTCGGTGCGGAGCTTCGTCGCGTCGATCGCGTACCTGAGGTCGTGGCCCGGGCGGTCGCTGACCAGGTCGTAGGCGTCGGACGGCTGACCGGTCAGCTCGAGGATCAGCTCGACGACCGTCTTGTTGTCCACCTCGCCGTCCGCGCCGATCAGGTAGGTCTCGCCGAGGCGACCCTTCGTGATGATGTCCCAGACGGCGCTGTTGTGGTCCTCGACGTGGATCCAGTCGCGGACGTTCTCACCCGTGCCGTAGAGCTTGGGGCGGATGCCGTCGACGACGTTGGTGATCTGGCGCGGGATGAACTTCTCGACGTGCTGGTACGGCCCGTAGTTGTTGGAGCAGTTCGAGATCGTGGCACGCACGCCGAACGACCGCGCCCACGCGCGCACCAGGAGGTCCGAGGACGCCTTGGTGGACGAGTACGGGCTCGACGGGTTGTACGGGGTGTCCGGCGTGAACTTGGCCGGGTCGTCCAGCTCGAGGTCGCCGTAGACCTCGTCGGTGCTGATGTGGTGGTAGCGCACGTCGTACCGGCGCACGGCCTCGAGCAGCGTGTACGTGCCGATGACGTTCGTGTGCACGAACGGCCACGGGTCGTGCAGCGAGTTGTCGTTGTGCGACTCGGCGGCGAAGTGGACCACCACGTCGGTGCTCTTCACCAGGTCGTCCACGATGTCGTGGTCGGTGATGCTGCCCTTGGCGAAGGTGATTTGGTCCCAGACCGGTGCGAGGCTCTTCTCGTCGCCCGCGTAGGTCAGGGCGTCGAGGACCGTGACCTGGACCTCGGGGTGCTCGCGCACGACCTGGTGGACGAAGTTGGAGCCGATGAAGCCGGCTCCGCCGGTGACGAGCATGCGCACGAGGATGACCTCCGGTGGTGGACGGTGCGGCTCAGCATCCTATCCAGTCGGCACCTCCCGAGTTCGGGGTAATTCCGACATCGCGCGCGGCGGTCCTTGACTGCGAGTCATGGCCGCCTGACCCTGCTTACGCCCACTCAGTCGATCGGGCGCCGTCTTCAGCCGTCAGGAACGTCATGCTGCGAACACTTCTCGCTCTGTCGATCGCCCTCGGTGCCGGTGTGGCGCCGACCGCGCTCGCGCCCGAGGGCGTGACGCCTGCGCCCGCGAGCGTCGCGTCCGGGGAGGCGACTGCGGCCTCGGTACCCGCCGACGCCGCTGTCGACGTCACCGTGGAGCAGACGCCCCTCGTGGTCGTCGCCGCGGAGGAAGCAACCCCCGGCGAGCCCGGCGAGCCCGGTGAGCCCGCCGGGACCGACGCCGCGGCGTCGTCGTCGGCGCAGCCCGAGACCTCCGCGGCTCCGACGCCCACCCCGACGCCGGCGCCCGAGCGCAGCGTGGACCCCGCGGACGGCACGGTCGTGGCGGACGTGCTGACCACCGCGGGTCGGGTCGTCACCCCGGCCGTCGAGACCGGAGCGGCGCAGACCGTCGGCGTCACCTGGCCGGAGGGGGCCGACGCCGGCGACCTCGCGCCCGAGGTGCGGTCGCTCAGCGACGGCGAGTGGTCGGACTGGATCCCGCTCGGCCTGAGCGACTCGGAGCCGGACGCCGGCACCGCCGACGCGGAGCGCGCGGCTCGCGGCGGCACGGACTCGTACTGGGTCGGGGAATCGGAGGCGGTGCAGCTGTCGTTCGCCGCCACCGCGGACGGCGGCCCGGCGGACCTGTCGCTGGCCCTGGTGGCGTCGGAGGAGCCGGCCGGGATCGTCGAGGGCGCATCGGCCACCGGTGACGCGGTCGTGCGTACCGCGGCGTACACCACACCGGCCGCGGCGAGCGTGGTCCCGGCAGCTGCCGGGCAGCCGGCCGTCGTCCTGCGCGGGCAGTGGGGTGCGCGCAACCAGGCGTGCGCCCCCGACGTCGCCGGACGGCTGGAGGGCGCCGTCGTGCACCACACGGCCGGCAGCAACTCCTACACGACGCAGGCCCAGGCCATGCAGCAGATCCGGAACGACCAAGCGTACCACATCGACGCACGCGGCTGGTGCGACATCGGCTACAACTTCGTGGTCGACAAGTTCGGCACCATCTACGAGGGCCGCGCGAACAGCCTCACCCAGGCCGTGATCGGGGTCCACGCGAGCGGGGCCAACACCGGCACCGTCGGCGTGTCGATGCTGGGCAACTACGACACGGTGCCGACCACGCCGCAGATGATCGACGCGGTCGGCCGGATCATCGGCTGGCGCCTCGCGGCCTACGGGGTCGACCCCCGAGGCTCGGGCACCTACCCGTCGGGCCTGTACCTGCCTCGCGTGATCGGGCACCGGGACGTCGCGCAGACGGCCTGCCCGGGCCGGTACGGCTACGCGCAGCTCGGCACCATCCGCGCGATCGCGGCGGTCTCCGGACCGGCGATGCCGCTGGCCGACGCGCAGGCGCTGGTCCGCCAGCTCTACCAGGACGTCCTCGGCCGCGGAGCCGACGCGGGCGGGCTCTCCACGTGGAGCCAGGTGCTGGTGGCCGGCACGTCGCCCGCGCAGCTCGCCACGACGCTGGTCCGCAGCACCGAGTACGCCCAGGCGACCGTCACGCGTGACTACCAGGCGGTCCTCGGTCGCGCGCCCGACCCGTACGGCATGCGCGACTGGACCGCCGCCATCACCTCGGGTTCCGTGCGGTCGGAGGACCTCCGGCTCTGGTTGTACTCGAGCGTCGAGTTCTACCAGCGCAACGGCAACACGGACGCGACCTACGTCGCCGCGCTCTACCAGAGCGTGCTGGGCCGCCCCGCCGGCCAGGCGGAGATCAACCAGTGGGCGCCCGTCGCGGGGCGGTACGGCTCGGCCTCGGTGCTGGGTGGGGTGTGGGGGTCGATGGAGAGCGCGAACGTCCGCGTCGAGGCGTTCTACCAGCGGTACCTCAAGCGCTCGGTCGACCCGGCGGGGCGCGCCAGCTGGGCGCCGGTCCTGCTGTCCTACGGCGAGGACCGCCTGCGTGACCAGATCGTCGGGAGCCTGGAGTACTACCAGATGGCGCAGCGCACCTACGCGTGACCTGCGGCACGTCGGACGCGCACCGGGGCCGGTGGCGCGTCCGACGTCCGTTCCGGTGTGTAGCCTCGGGGCGGATTGTTCGTCGTGGTGCTGAGGGGGTGTGCGGTCGCGTGAGTGCCCGTGAGGTGGGTCTGATGCGGCGCGTGCAGGCCGTTCCCGGCCGCGACGCGCTGGCCGGCGCCGCGCGCGGCTACTCCCGGTTCGGCGAGCACGCCGCGGGCTGGCTGGTCCTCGCTGCCCTGGCGGCCGCCCTCGACCGGCCCCGGCGCCGCGACTGGGTCGTCGTCGGCGGCGCGGCCTTCACGGCGCACGCCGCCGCCGTGGTGCTCAAGCGCGTGGTGCGCCGCCGCCGCCCGGCCGACCCCGTCCTGGAGGTGCTGGTCCGGACCCCGTCCGACCTCAGCTTCCCGAGTGCGCACGCGGCGTCCACCACCGCGGCGGCCGTCGCCCTCGTCCCGGTCGTCGGCGCCCCGGTCGCGGGCGCGCTGGCCGGAGCGATGATGCTGTCCCGCGTCCTGCTGGGCGTGCACTACCCGACCGACGTCCTCGCCGGCGCGGCGCTCGGCGCCGTCAGCGCGACGGTCGTGCGCCGGGGCGCCGACGCGGTTGCCGGGAGGACCCGCCCGTGAGCCGCGTCCTGCCGGCCCTCGTCCGCGCCGCCCGTCCGCGCCAGTGGGTGAAGAACGTCCTGGTCGTCGCCGGACCGCTCGCCGCCGGGACGGTGCTGGAGCACCTCCCCGAGATCGCCGTCGCGTTCGTGGCGTTCTGCCTGGTGTCGTCGGCCGTCTACCTGTTCAACGACCTGCTGGACGTCGAGGCCGACCGGGCGCACCCGGTGAAGCGGCTGCGCCCGATCGCCTCCGGCGCCCTCCCGGTCCCGGTCGCGGCCGTCGCGGCGGTCGTGCTGGCCGCGGTATCGCTCGGCGGGACGGCGCTGCTCGGGTACGGGCGGCTCACCGTCGTCCTCGCCGTCTACGCGGTGATCCAGGCGGCGTACTGCCTGTGGCTGAAGCACCAGGCGGTGCTCGACCTGGCGGTCGTCTCGTCGGGCTTCCTGCTGCGGGCCATGGCCGGCGGCGTCGCGGCGTCGGTCGTCCTGTCGCCGTGGTTCCTGCTCGTCGCCTCGTTCGGCTCCCTGTTCATGGTCGCCGGCAAGCGCTACTCCGAGGTGCACCTCGTCGGCGAGGGGAAGTCGGCGACCCGCCGCACCCTCGAGCTGTACTCCGCGAGCTACCTGCGGTTCGTCTGGGGCATCGCGTGCTCCGCGACCATCACGTTCTACGCGCTCTGGGCCTTCGGGCTGGCACGGGAGTACGAGCTGCTGCCCCAGCTCTCGCTCGTGCCGTTCACCCTCGCGCTGCTGCGGTACGCGATCGACATCGACAAGGGCGCCGCGGGGGAGCCCGAGAGCATCGTGCTGGGCGACCGTGTCCTGCAGGTGCTCGGCGCTGCGTGGCTGGTGATCTTCGCGACCAGCGCCGTGCTCGGATGAACCGGCCGCCGCGCACCTCCCCGGTGTGGATCCTCGGCGGCGCGGTCGTCTCGGGAGCATCGACCTACGCGCTGCTTGTCGTGGTCGGCCGCGCGCTGGACCCCGCTGCGTACGGGCGGTTCTCGCTGTTCTGGTCCGGGATCGTCATCACCTCGCTGGGTGCGTTCCTCCCGGTCGAGCAGGTGCTGGCGCGCCGCACCGTGCAGTCGGCACCCGGCCCGGACGGGCGCAGCCCGCTGCTGGGGCGAGGGATCCGGCTCTCCGCTGTGGTCGGCGTGCTGGCGGTGCTGGTCTTCGCCGCGGTGTGGGCGGTCCAGGACCACGACGCGGCCCGGGCGCTCCTGGTGGTCGCGGCGTTCGCCGTCGCCTGCGTCGGGTTCGCGCTGCAGTTCCCCGCACGCGGTGTGCTGGCCGGCCGCCACGAGCTGCTCGGCTACGCCGTCGTCGTCGGCGTCGACGCCGTGGTGCGTCTCGCCGCGGCGGGCGCGCTGTGGGCGGCCGGGGTGCGCGCGGCCGAGGCCTACGTCGTCGTGGTCGCGTCGTCGGCGTTCCTGTGCGGCGTCGTCGGGACGGTGCTCGCGCGACGCCGCTCGGCGGTCCCGGGCACCGCCGGCGCAGCGGGGGCCCCGACACTGCTGCACCGCGCTCTCGCGGCGGACGTCGCCGGGCTGGTCGCCGCGATGCTGTGCATGCAGCTGCTCCTCAACAGCCCGGTCGTCGTGGCCGGCACCGCGGGCGACGCGGCGGCCCAGGTGGCGGCGGGCCACATGCTCGCGCTGCTGACGCTGGTGCGCGTCCCCGTGTTCCTCGCCCAGTCCGCCCAGGGCGGGTACGTGGCGCGGGCCGCCGCGCACGCCCACCACGGGCGCACCACGGAGCTGCGCCGCCTGGTGGCGGGCATCGGCGCGGCGGTCGCCGTGATCGGCGTCGTCATGGTGGCGGCCGTCGCGGCGATCGGGCCGCAGGTGGTCCGCTGGGTCTTCGGCCCCGAGTACGTGGTCGGCCGGGGCGTCGCCACGATCGCCGCCGTCGGTGTCGCGGCGTACCTCGTCGCCTCGGTGGCCAACGACCTCGCGGTGGCGCTCGGCTCGCGGCGCAGCAGCGCCGCGTGGGTCGTGGCGGCGGCTGCCGGCGCACTGACGTTGCTGGTCCCCGCAGAGCTCGGGACGCGCGCGCTCCTGCCGCTGCTCGCGGGCTCCGCGGTCGCGGCCTGCGTGATGGTGCCCGCCGTGCTACGACGGGTCCGGCCGGAGAGGGGTGGGGTGTGATCGGCGGAGCCGTGTTCCTGCTGGTGTCGTTCACCGTGCTGTCCGTGCTCGGGCTCGCGGTCCTCGCACCGATGCGGCGCCTGCGCCGGGAGGTCCTGCTGCCCGCCGCGCCCCTGCTCGGCGCGGCGCTCCTCGCCGTCGTGCTGTCCACGACGTCGTACTGGCTGACCGCCCGTGGCGGCCTGCTCGTGACCGTCGTGGTCGCGGCCGCTCTCGTCGCGACCGCGGTCGTCCGCCGCACCCGGCCGTGGCGGTTCCGGGGGAGCGCCGTCGGGCTGGCCTGCCTGGCCGTGGCGCTGGGCGTCCCGGGGATGCTGGCCGCGCTGGTGCCCAGCTTCTGGCTGGGCACGGTGCAGGCGGTGTCGCCGAACCAGAGCCACGACATCTTCTACTACGTCTCCGAGGCCGCGTGGCTGGCGGAGCACCCGATCAGCCCGGTGCCGCAGGTGGGCACCGAGCCGGTCGCCGGGGCGGCGACGCCGGGGTACGCCTCCGTGACGTCGTCGCTCGCACTGCCGTTGCGGGTCGGGCAGCCGATGGTGCAAGCGGCGCTGAACGCCGTGAGCGGTCAGGACGCGGTCGCCTCGGCGATGGCGGTCAACGCCTTGTGGGTCCTGCTGCTCGCTCCCGCAGCGTTCGTCGCTGCGCGCCTGCTGCGCGTCCGCACCGGCGCTGCCGCCTGCCTGGCTCTGGTCACCGCCAGCTCGATGCTGGTCGTCCAGCAGGTCTACCAGCAGAACGTGGACTCGCTGCTGGGCGGTGGCCTGGCGCTGCTCTCGATCGGGCTGTGCATCGCGGCGGCGCACGGGCGCGTACCTGTCGGTCCGGCAGCGCTCGCCCTCGCTGCCCTTGTGGCGGTCTACACCGAGTACGCGCTCTACGTCGGGCCGGCGGTCGTCGGCGGGATCCTGCTGACGCGCCCGCGGGGCTGGTCGCGGCGGCTCCTGCGAGCGCTGGCCGTGGTGGGTCTGGCGGTCGTGATCACGCCGACGTCCTGGGTACGGGGCATCGGGACGGTCCTGATCCGCCGCGACGGTGACCTGATGGACTCGCCGCTGTTCAGTGACGGGTGGGGGACCAGCCTGGCACGAGCGGTCGGCACGCTGCCGTTCGACGAGGTCGGCTCCGGTAGCAAGTTCACGCCGGTGCTGATCGCGGTGCTCGTCGTGGGCTGGCTGCTCGCGCTGCTGATCGCGCCCTACCGGGGCGCGTGGATTGGACTTCTCGGGGTCGGACTGGGGTACGTCGCTGTGCTCACGGCCGGGCACCACGGCTACACGCAGATGCGCGCGGTGGCGTTGCTGCTGCCCCTGGTCCTGCTGCCGGCCGCCGCCGGCTGGGGGGCAGCGGTGCACCGCGCCGTCCGTGCGACGAGGCCGGGGAGCGGGCGGCGCTGGTCGCGACCCGCCGCGCGGTGGGCGGTCGGCGTGGTGAGCGTGGGGCTCATCGCCATGACGGTCGCCGGGACCGCGCTGAACCTGCGGTCGGTGGTCGCCGGCCTCGACCGGGATCTGGTCGAGTCCCGTGCCGTGGACGCGGACTTCCGGGAGGCGGCTCGGTGGGTCGCCGAGCGTGGCGGGACCGAGGGGGAGGGCGTGACCGTCGTCGCCCCCGACCTGTTCGACCAGATGTGGGTGGCCTACGAGCTGCGCGACGAGGAGCTGGTCTCGTACGTCGCGCTCCGTCGGGACTACCTGCTGACCGGGCAGTACTGGGCGGGTGAGGCAGATCGGTGGCTGCTCGTCGGGCGCGGCGCCGCCGTGGACGCACCGGACGCCGCCGTGGTGGCCCAGAACGACCGGTTCCGGTTGCTGGACACCAGCCTGGCGCCGGTCGCCGCGGCGGTGCCGGGCCCCGCGGACGTCTGGTACCCGTTCGCGATCGACGACGCCGTGGTCGGCCCCCTCATGGTGGGACCGGACCTCGGCGACGTCCTGCTGTGGCGCTCCGAGCAGGAGACCGGTCCGCTGGAGCTGGAGCTGCGGGTGCCGGTCAGCACGTCGGTCGCGGTGAGCGTCGACGGCGGCCCCGCCGAGGTGCTGCCGGTGGTGGACCAGACCGTGCGGGTCCCGGTGGCCGCGGACGTGCCCTCGGGTGCGGTCCTGACGGTGGACCTGGCCGCCGACGGCGAGGCAGAGGACGAGCAGTTCGAGCTGAGGGGAGTGCACCGTGTCGGATGAGCAGCCGTACGACGTGGTCGTGGCGCTGAACTACTACGCGCCGTACGTATCGGGGGTGACCGAGGCCGCGCGCATGACGGCGGAGGGAATGGCCGCGCGCGGGTGGCGGATCCTCGTCGTGGCGGGCCACCACGACCCCGCCACGCCGGCGCGGGAGCGGATCAACGGCGTCGACGTCGTCCGCACGCCCGTCGTGCTGCGGATCGGCAAGGGCATCGTGAGCCCGGCGTTCGTGCCGACCGTCGTGCGGTACGGCCGGAAGGCGCGCGCGGTGCACCTGCACCTGCCGATGCTCGAGGCGGGCGCCATCGCGCTCGGCGTGGGCGACGTCCCGGTGGTGACGACGTACCAGTGCGACGTCACGCTGCCGGCGGGCGCGTTCAACCGGTTCCAGACGTGGGCGCTGGACTGGTCGCACACCGTCGCGCTGCGCCGGTCCGCGGCGGTCGCCGTGACGAGCGACGACTACGCGCGGTCCAGCCGCCTGTGGCCCGCGATGCGGGGCCGGACCCGCGCGATCCCCGCTCCCGCGGTCGAGCGGGCGGGCGGTACCCCGCGGTTCCGCGAGACCGACGGCCTGCACGTCGGGTTCCTCGGTCGCATCGTCGAGGAGAAGGGCCTGGAGCACCTGGTCCGCGGCTTCCGCGCGCTCGAGGACCCGGACGCCCGGCTGCTGATCGGCGGCGACTTCGCGAAGGTCGCCGGCGGGTCGGTCGTCGAGCGTGTGCGCGCGGCGATGGGCGACGACCCCCGGGTCCGCCTGCTCGGGTTCCTGCCCACGGACCAGATCGCCGACCTGTACGCCTCGCTCGACGTGTTCGCGCTGCCGTCGGTCAACTCGCTCGAGGCGTTCGGGATCGTGCAGGTCGAGGCGATGATGTGCGGGATCCCCGTGATCGCCACCGACCTGCCCGGCGTGCGGATGCCCGTGCGGTACACCGGCTTCGGCGAGGTGGTGCCGCCCCGGGACGCCGCGGCGATCACCGCGGCCCTCCGCCGACTGGCCGAGAACCCGCCGGACGTGGCGGCCGGGACCGCGGCCGCGCGCGAGCGGTACCACCTGGACCAGGTGATCGACCGGCACGTGGAGCTGTTCGAGGAGCTCGCGCTGCCGCGCTGAGGTGTCAGGCGCCGGGCCCGTCGGCCCGGCGCACCACCATGAGCGACGACTCACCGGCACCCGGGGGCAGCACCAGCCGGCCGGCCAGGAACTGCGCGGCCATGGGCAGCCCGTGCCGCAGGGCGTCCAGCGGCAGGGGCAGGTCGGAGTAGGGGAAGTTCCACAAGCCGTCCGAGGCCGCGCGCACCACCGGGAAGCCGTGAGCCCCGAGGAAGTCGACCCAGGCCGAGTGCGGCTTGAGGTTCACGTGGGTCGGGTCGGTCAGCCCGAGCCAACCGTCGCCGTGCAGCTGGTGCCCCCGGCCCGCCGGGTCCGGTACCACCACGAGGCCGTGCGTCCCCGGACGCGTCGCACGCCGCAGCTGGCGGAGCAGCGCGGCGAGCGGCTCGTCGGGGATGTGCTCGAAGACGTGCACCGCCGTGAAGCCGTCGAACCCGCCCACCGGGAGCTCGGCGGCGTCCTCGTAGACGGAGCTGCGGGGCGACCGGCGGCGTGCCTCCCGGGCGGAGTACGCGGAGACCTCGAGACCGTCGGCCGGCCTGCGGCGCGCCAGCCGCGCGAGCAGGTGCCCGGTGCCGCACCCGACGTCGAGGACGCGGGTCGGTCGCACGTAGCGCTGGACCAGGCGGCCGTACAGGACCAGCGCGGGCCGGTCGCGGTCCTGCCCGTTGGCCTGGTAGTAGGCCTCGTCGTACGTGGCTTCCTCGGGCACGGCGCTCCTCGACGGGTGGTGGTGGGGTCGTCGACCCCAGCGTGGCACGGTTTTCGGGGCAATTGGGACGGCCCGGCGCGGCGACCGGCCGGGCTGCGACGTGGTGTGGCGAGAATCGGCGCATGCCGCGCCCTGTCCGCACCCACGCCCGCGCCGTCGCGCCGGTACGCCGCCTCCTCGCCGCCTCGGTGGCCGCCGCGCTCGCGGCGCTCGTCCTCGTGCTGCCCACCCCGCCGCCGGCCGCGGCGGCGGAGGCCACCTTCACGTTCGTCGGCCACGGCTACGGCCACGGGCGGGGGATGGGTCAGTACGGCTCCTACGGGTACGCCGTCGACCACGGGTGGTCCTACCAGCAGATCCTGGACCACTACTACGGCGGCACGCGGCTGGCCGGCGACGCCGGGAACCCCGAGGTCGGCGTCCAGCTGACCCGGCTCAACGGCACCGACACGATCGTCACCGGGCCGGCGCTGGCCGTCAACGGGGCGGCGGCCGGCACCACCGCCGTGCTCCTGCGCCGCGAGGCCTCGGGCACGTTCGCCGTGTACCGCGGCCCCGGTTGCGCGGGCCCCTGGACGGCCTGGTACGGAGGCGCCCCGTCAGGAACGGCCGTCACCACCTCCGCGAGCCCGGCCGACCCGAACAACCTGGTCCGCACGTGCGAGGTGGGCAAGACCACGGCGTACCGCGGGTCGCTCACCGCGGTGAACACCGGATCGTCGCAGATCACGGTCAACCGGGTCACCATCGACGACTACCTGCGCAGCGTCGTCCCCAGCGAGTCGCCCTCGTCCTGGGGCACCGCCGGCGGCGGCCGCGGGATGCACGCGCTGCGCGCGCAGGCCGTCGCCGCCCGGTCGTACGCGCTGTCCGGCGGCACTGCCGCGACGATCTGCGACACCACCAGCTGCCAGGTCTACGGCGGGGCCTTCCGGCAGACCGACGCCGGCGTGGTGACGTCCGTCGAGCAGGCGACCACCTCGCAGGCCGTCGCCGAGACCAGCGGCCAGGTGCGCCGGTCGGCGAACGGCGCCGTCGCCCGCACCGAGTTCAGCTCCTCGACCGGCGGCTGGACGGCGGGCGGCACGTTCCCGGCCGTGCAGGACCTGGGCGACGCCACCACCGCCAACCCGAACAGCACCTGGAACGTGACGCTCACGCAGGCCCAGGTCGCGGCGAAGCTCGGCACCGGTCCGATCGCCTCCGTGGCCGTGACCGCGCGCAACGGGCTGGGTGCCGAGGGCGGCCGTGCCCTGACAGTGGTCCTCGGCGGGACCGACGGCCGCCAGTACTCGTTCACGGGGTCCCAGGTGCGGTCCGCACTGGGCCTGAAGAGCGACTGGTTCTCCGTGTCCGGTGTCACCCAGGCCCAGGCGACCAAGCTGGTCGGGGCCCTGTACCAGGACATCCTCGGGCGGTCGCCGGACCCGGTCGGCCTGAGCACCTGGACCACCGTCGTCATGGCGGGCGGCGACACCACGCCGGTCGCCGGCGGCATCGTGATGTCCTACGAGCGGCTGAACACCTTCGTCCGGCGCCAGTACCAGGCAGCGCTCAACCGGCAGCCGGACCCGGTCGGCACCGACCACTGGATCCGCGGCCTGCAGCAGGGGATGACCGTGCCCGAGCTCCAGGTCCAGGTGTACGCCAGCCAGGAGGGGTTCAACGTCCTGGGCAAGGGTGACCTCGGGGCCTGGGTGGACGGCGTCTACCGCGGTGTTCTGGGCCGTTCGGCCTCGGCCGGGGACCGCGCCTACTGGGCCTCCCAGGTGCAGCGCTCCGACCGCTGGACGGTGGCACGGGCGATCGTGCTGTCCGACGAGGCGGCGCTGCTGCGGTTGAACGAGTACTACCAGCTGATGCTCGGGCGGAACGCCGACCCGGCCGGCATCGCGACGTACAAGCCGATGATGGCGGGCAACGGGGACTTCGTCCTCCCGATCCAGATCGGGCGCAGCCTGGAGTACTTCTACCGCGCGCAGACCCGCTGACCCGGAACGCACGAGGGCCCGGCTCCCTGGGGGAGCCGGGCCCTCGTGGCGTCGGACGGGATCAGCCGACGGGGACGATCCGCGTGTCCAGCCGCACGAACCCCTGCTCGCGGCCGTCGGCGGCGACGGTCAGGCGTGCGCCCTCCCGGAGGCGGTGCAGCTCGGCGCCCGTCGGTCCGGCGATCGCGCCGTGCACGGTGTACGAGCCCTCGCCGAGGTGCGTCGCCGGGATGGCGAAGTCGTAGGAGGCCCGGCCGCGGAGCGCCGGCATCGGTGTCTCGAGCAGCTTGCTGTTGGTGCCGAAGACGCCCTGGCCGATCGAGGAGTCGAAGCCGAAGCCCAGCACCCAGGAGTCGAGCCGCTCGGCGGCGTCCACGGTCACGCGCACCGACAGCGGGCTCCCGGTGACGACCTCCTGCACGGGTCGCCCGTCCTGCAGCAGCTCGACGGACACGATCTCCGCGCGGGGCCGGTCCTCGGGGACGTCCTGCGCGGTCGCCTGCTGCTTCTCGATCTCCGCGGCCCGCATCTGGTCGAACTCGGACCGCAGCACGCGCAGGGCGTCGCGCGGCTCGCCGTCCGCCTTCACCACGCCGTGCTCGAGGACGACGGCGCGGTCGCAGATCTCCGCGACCTGGTCCAGGCCGTGCGTGACCAGCACGATGGTGCGGCCCTCGTGCTGGAACGTGCGGATCCGGTCCATGCACTTGCGCTGGAACGGCTCGTCGCCGACGGCCAGCACCTCGTCGACCAGGAGCACGTCGGGGTCGACGTGCACCGCGACGGCGAACGCGAGCCGGACGTACATGCCGGACGAGTAGAACTTGACCTGGGTGTCGATGAACGGCTCGATGCCCGAGAAGTCGACGATGGCGTCGAAGTGCCGCTGCGTCTCGGCGGTGCTGAGCCCGAGGATCGAGGCGTTGAGGAAGACGTTCTCGCGGCCGGTGAGGTCGGGGTGGAACCCGGCGCCGAGCTCGAGCAGCGCCGCCATCCGGCCGCGGGTGCGGACGGTGCCGGTGGTGGGCTGCAGGATCCCGCCGATCGTCTTGAGCAGCGTGCTCTTGCCCGAGCCGTTCGGGCCGATCAGGCCGACGGAGGTGCCGGCCTCGATGTCGAGGTCGACGTTCCGGAGCGCCCAGAAGTCCTCCTTGTGGAGGTTGGAGCGCCCGAAGTTGACGACGCGCTCCTTGAGCGACTTCTCCTTGCGGATGACGAACCGCTTGGAGACGTCGCGGACCTCGACGACGGTGGCGTTGCCCATCACAGCTCCTGCGCGAAGTTGCCCTGCAGGCGAGCGAACACGCGCTGCCCGATCAAGGTGAAGAGGACGCCGACGCCGAGCCAGATCCACAGCCTGGTGTCGATGTCGGGCGGGAACGGCTGGTCGCTGCCGGCCACCCAGAACGTCTTCTGGAAGCCCATGATCGCGATCGTGATCGGGTTGGCGAGGTAGAGCTGCTTGAGCAGCTCGTTGTCCACGCTGTCGTTGACGAGCGACCACGAGTAGGCGATCGGCGACGCCCAGAAGAAGATCATGATCGCGATCTCGACCAGGTACTGGATGTCCCGCAGGTAGACGTTGACCGCGGACAGCAGCAGGGTCCAGCCCAGCGCCGTCACGACGATCACGGCGAGGGACAGCGGCAGGTACGCCCACCGGGCGCCCGTCGGCACGTCGCCGACCGCGATGGTCGCGGCGAACAGGATCACCAGCTGGATCGCGAAGTTGAACAGCGCCGAGCCCAGCGCCGCGAGCGGGAAGATCTCCCGCGGCAGGTAGACCTTCTTGATCAGCCCGGAGTTGCCGACGATCGAGGCCGTCCCGGTCGTGATCGCCTCGGAGAACAGCCCCCACGCGGTCAGCCCGGTGTAGATGAAGATCGCGAAGTCCGGGATCGACCGGGCCGCTCCGAGGAACTTGCCGAGCGCGACGTAGTAGATCAGCAGCATGGCCAGCGGACGCATCAGGCTCCACACGAAGCCGAGCGCGCTGTCCTTGTAGCGGGCCTTGAGCTCCCGGCGGATCAGCATGTCGAGCAGCTGCCGGTGCGCCCAGATGTCCTGCACCTGGCCCACGAGCCCGCGGGCGAAGCCCGGCTTGGGTCCGGTGGTGCGCAGGGGCTCCAGCTCGAGGCGCGCGGCCCTGGTCTCACTGATGGTGGTCATGCGATCCAAGCTCCCGGGGGGACGACGGCCGACCGCTGGATCGGCCACGACAGACTACTCGTGCGTGGAGACGGTGCTGCCCTCGTCGTCCTGGACGTCGCCCTGCAGGGCCTGCCAGACCTGCTCGGCGTAGTCCGCCCACGACGTCTCGGGCACGGCGGCGGCCTCCGCGACCAGACGAGCGTGCAGCTCCCCGTCCGTCAGCAGGCGCTCGAGGCCGGCGGCCACGGCGTCGTCGTCCCGGGGGTCGACGAGCAGGGCGCCGCCGCGTGCGGCGATCTCGCGCATGCTGCCGAAGTCGGACGCGAGCGCCGGGGTGCCGGACGCGATCGACTCCGCGACCGGCAGGCCGAAGCCCTCGTTGAGGGACGGGAAGACGCTGCAGTGCGCGATGCGGTAGGCGGCCCAGAGGAGCCGGTCGTCCAGCCGGCTGACCGTCTCGACCGGCCGGCCCGCGCCCTGCAGCTCGCCGAGGCGCCGCGAGAACGCCTCGCTGTTCCACGAGTTGCCGCCGACGAAGGTGAGGCTGAACCGGTGCCCGCGGCGCCAGAGCAGCTCCGCGGCGTGCAGGACCGCCAGGTGGTTCTTGCGCGGCTCGTGGCTGCCGACGCACAGCACCATCGGGCGGCCGCCGACGGTGAACCTCGCCCGCGCCTCCGCGAGGTCGGCCTCGGTCGGCTCCGGCGCGTGGGCCGGCAGCTGGACTGCGTGGATGCGCGGGCCCGGCAGACCGGCCCCGCCGAGCATCCGTCGCCAGCCGGCGTACTCGGTCGACGCCGCCTGCGAGATCGGGGCGACGACGTCGAACTCGGCGACGGCGGCGAGGTTCAGGGCGAACACGGCGGCGAAGCCCTCGGCGGAGGTCTCCGCGGAGGTGATCGGCACCAGGTCGAACCCGATGACCCCGCAGCGTGTCGGCGAGTGCGCGGCGAGCCCGTGCAGGGCGGCGCACCGGCGGGGCTGGATGGCGAGCTCCGGCAGCAGGTAGGACCCGCGCCACGGCACGACCACCTCGGTCGCGGCTGAGCGCCCGGACCTCGCGGGCGCGTCGGCCACCCCGACCAGCTGCGGCACGTCGGCGTCGCCGAGCGCGGCGTCCCGTTCGGCGGGCGTCAGGGCGCGCATGGCGTCGAGCTCGGGCGTCCAGGCGACCGCGGTCACGTCGTGCCGGTCCCGCCACTCGCGGCCGACGTGCCGGGCGACGCGCTGGATGCCGGTCCCCAGCGGGAACAGCACCAGGTCGCCCATGTCGACGAGCGTCTCGTCACGCACGACGCGCACCTCGCGCCGGACGGAGGCGGAGGTGCCGGCAGCACGCGCCGCCGCGAGCACGGCGGCGGGCCCCTGCGTGCGGGCGGCGCGACGGGCGGCGACCACCTGGCCGGGCTCCGGCAGCCGCGCGGACAGCACGGCCAGTGTCAGCCACACCTGCGCCTCCGTGGCCGTTCCGAGCAGGCGCAGCAGCCGCGCCTCCACGTCCGCGCCGGCGTCGGGCGCCGTCCCGGCGTCCTCCTCGAGCACCCGCACCAGCGTCCCGACCCGGCGCGCCCAGGCGTCGGGCGTCGGCCTCGCGGCGTGCGGGGGCCGCAGCACGGTGCGTGCGCGAGTCACGGCACGACGGGCGAGCGGGTTCACGCGGCACCTCCCACGAGCCGGGTCCACAGCTGCCCGGCGTAGCCGTCCCACGTGCGCACGGGCCGGGCCGCGGCCTCGGCGCGCAGCCGGTCGCGGAGCGCCCCGTCGGTCACGATCCGTCGCAGGCCGTCGAGCACGTCGTCGTCGTCCCGCGGATCGACGGTCAGGCAGCCGCCGTCGCGCGCGATCTGGCCCTGGCTCCCGTAGGCGGTGGTGAGCACCGGCGTCCCGCACGCGAGGGACTCCGCGACCGGCAGGCCGTAGCCCTCGTGCAGCGAGACGAACGCGGTGCAGGACGCGGAGCGGATCAGCTGCCACATCTCCTGGTCGCCGACGCCACGCAGCCACTCGACCGGGCGGCCTGCGCTGCGCAGCCGCTCGATCGTCGCGACCGCCTCCGAGCGGTCGGCGTCCCAGCCGGGCCCGCCCACCAGGCGCAGCGTGAAGTCGACCCCCTCGTCCCAGAGCCGCTCGGCCGCGTGCAGGAGCGCCGCGTGGTTCTTGTGCGGCTCGAGCCGGCCGACGCTGAGCACGGCGGGTCGCACGGGCTCGGTGCGCACCCAGCCTCCCGGGGCGTCCGGCACGCTGATCGGCAGGGTGACCTCCGAGACGTCGGGACCCGTCAGGCCCTGCGCGGCGAGTGCCTGCGCGAACCCGCGGAACTCCTCGGCGGCGGAGGCGCTGATGCCGGCGACCCGGCGCGCGTGCTTCACGGCGGTCAGGTACGTGACGAACCCGTTGGGCTCGCCGAGCGGGCGGATGTCCGCGCTGATCAGCGGGATCGCGTCGTACCCGATCCCGTCGACCGTGGACCCGGAGGTCTCGGCGAGCGCCGCGATGCGGCTGCAGCGGGAGTCGGGCAGCGGGACCTCGAGCAGCACGACCTGGGCGCGCCACGGCACGACGAGGGGCTGCGCCGCCGCGTCGGCGTCCTCCGACTCGACGAGCCCGAGCGCCGCCTCCGCCGAGTCCTGCCAGCGCAGGGCACGCTCGGCCTCGCGGTCGGTGAGGGCACGCGTCGCACCGGCCGTCTCGGTCCAGGCGACGAACGTCACCGGGTGCTCCGTGGCCCAGCGGCGCGCGACCTCACGAGCCACGCGCTGGATGCCGTTGTGGAAGTCGAACCGGGCGCACATGTCGACGTCGACCACGACCCCGGTCGCCACGACCACCTCGCGGTCGTGGCCCCGGAAGGACGTGGCCAGCCTGTGTGCCCGGTCGAGCAGGCGCAGCGTGAGGCCCTGCTCGTCCTCCAGATCCAGGGCACGACGGACGTCGCGCACGTCGTCCGTGGTGGGGAACGCCCCGGCGAGCACGCTGAGCAGCAGCCACACCAGCTCGGTCCCCGGCTCGCGCTGGAGCTCCGCGACGAGGGCCGTCAGGCAGGCGTCCGCCTCGGCGGCGTGGTCGGCGTGCCGTGCCGGCGGGTCGGCGAGCACGGCGTCGGCGGCCGCACGCAGCCGCTGCGCGAGCAGGGCGGCGGTGCGGGCGGGGACGGTGGTGGCCGTCACCGGTCCGCCCGCCCGCCGCGGCGCACGGCGCGCAACGGGGCGGTCACCCGCCAGGACAGCGTGCTGCGGGTCGCCGCGAGCTCGGCCTCGAGGTGAGCGGCCCGCGCCGCCGCGTGGCCGTCGTCGGAGCGCGCGGCGGAGGACTCGGCCCACCGGGTCAGCGCCGCGGTGCGCCACCGCACCGTCTCCGCGAACGCCTCGTCGAGCTCGCGCTGCTGCCGCTCGATGGTGTCGCGGCGCTGCCGGTCGGCGTCGGTGTCGAACTCGTCGAGCGGGCACGCCGGGTAGGAGAGCAGCTCGACCAGCTCGGGGTGGTCGGGGGAGGCGTAGTAGCGGGACAGCCCGTCGAACAGGCACGGCACCCAGCCGGCCTCGAGCACGCGGGGCTCCCAGGCGTGGTGCGTCTGCTCGGTGCTGCGCGGCGCCGTCGACTCCACGACGAGGATCCAGGGCCGCCAGCGCGCGAGGTCGAACGACCGGACGACCTCGGGCTCGGCGCCCTCGACGTCGATGGAGACGAAGTGGATCTCGCGACCCTCCCAGCCGGCGTCCTCGAGGATGCGGTCGAGGGAGAGCGCCGGGACCGTGACGTCCTGGTTCTCGAAGCCGTCCTGGCGGTGCCGCTCGCTCACGTCGTCGACCAGCGTGGACAGGCCGGTGTCGCCGATGACGTGCAGCGTGACCGACTCGACGTCCTGGTCGGTGACCGCCGCCTCCACGAGGGTGTCGCGGGGTCGCTCGCGCCGGTGGGCCGCGGCGAAGTGCGGCACGGGCTCGACGGTGATGCCGCTCCAGCCCTGGTCGTAGAACCCGCGGGTGAGCGAGTAGAGCCGCGGGTCGTTCGCGCCGACGTCGACGTACGACCCCGTCCCCACCTCGCGGAGCGCGCGCCGGAGCACGACGTCCTCGCGGTTCTGGCCGTACGACACGAACGTCTGCGCAGTCACCCGGGCATCCTAGGTGACCGACCTGATCCGGTCCCTCCCGGCCGGTCACGCACGGCGGGGAGGACGTGCCGATATGCTCGTGCACCGCCACCCGACCGTCGACAGGAATCCGAGAGCCATGCCCCGCGCACTCATCACCGGCATCACCGGCCAGGACGGCCTCTACCTGAGCGAGCTGCTGCTCTCGAAGGGCTACGAGGTCTACGGCCTGATCCGCGGCCAGAACAACCCGAAGATCGAGCTGGTCCGGCGCACCGTGCCCGACGTCAAGCTGCTGACGGGCGACCTGACCGACATGTCGAGCCTCATCCGGGCGCTGCGCACCTCCCAGCCGGACGAGGTCTACAACCTCGGCGCCATCTCGTTCGTCGCGTACTCGTGGGAGAACGCACAGCTGACGAGCGACGTGACCGGCAAGGGCGTGCTCAACATCCTCGAGGCGGTGCGCCTGTACGCCGGCGACGACGCCGACAAGGTGCGGTTCTACCAGGCCTCCAGCTCGGAGATGTACGGCAAGGTGCAGGAGGTCCCGCAGCGCGAGTCGACGCTGCTGTGGCCCCGCTCGCCGTACGGCGTGGCCAAGGTGTTCGGCCACTACATGACGATCAACTACCGCGAGTCGTACGGGATGCACGCGTCCTCCGGCATCCTGTTCAACCACGAGTCCCCGCGCCGCGGCCCGGAGTTCGTGACGCGCAAGGTGTCGCAGGCGGTCGCCCGCATCTCGCTGGGCCTGCAGGAGCACGTCACGCTGGGCAACCTGGACGCGAAGCGCGACTGGGGCTTCGCCGGCGACTACGTCGAGGCGATGTGGCGGATGCTGCAGCAGGACCAGGCCGACGACTACGTCGTGGCGACGGGGGAGACCCACTCCATCGGCGAGCTGCTCGACGCCGCGTTCGCGCACGTCGGCATCACCGACTGGGCGCCCTACGTCAAGCAGGACCCGGCGTTCATGCGCCCGGCCGAGGTCGACCTGCTCATCGGCGACCCGGCGAAGGCGCACGACGTCCTCGGCTGGCAGCCGAAGGTCGGGTTCCAGCAGCTCGTCGGCATGATGGTCGAGAACGACCTGGCGGAGCAGCGCGCCCTCAACGGGCGGTGAGCCGGTGACGACGACGTTCGTCACGGGCATCACCGGTCAGGACGGCACGTACCTCGTCGAGCGGCTGCTCGGCGAGGGCGTGCAGGTCCACGGCCTGGTGCGCCCCGGTGACGGCGCGGGTCCCGACCTGCACGCGCGGCACCCCGGCGTGGTGCTGCACGAGGGCGACCTGGGCGACCTGGACCGCCTCGCGGGCCTGGTCGCGGAGGTGGCGCCCGACGAGGTCGTCAACCTCGCGGGGATCAGCTCGGTCGCGCTGTCGTGGCAGGAGCCGGTGCTCACCGCGCGGCTGAGCGGCCTCGCGGTCGCCGCGCTGCTCGAGGCCGCCTACCAGGTGCAGGAGTCGACCGGCCGGCCCGTGCGGTTCCTCCAGGCGTCCAGCTCGGAGATCTTCGGCCAGCCCGAGGTCGAGCCGCAGGACGAGCGGACCCCCGTCCGGCCGGTCTCGCCGTACGGGTCCGCCAAGGCGTTCGCGCACCACCAGACCGCGGTCTACCGCGGCCGGGGGCTGCACGCGGCGACGGCGATCCTGTTCAACCACGAGTCGCCGCTGCGGCCGACGGCGTTCGTCACGCGCAAGATCACGGCCGCCGCGGCCGAGATCGGCCGCACGGGCTCCGGCGTGATCGCGCTCGGCAACCTCGACGCGCGCCGTGACTGGGGCTGGGCCCCGGACTACGTCGACGCGATGGTGCGGGCGCTGCGGCACGACGTGCCCGACGACTTCGTCGTGGCGACGGGCCGCACGCACTCCGTGCGCGACTTCGCCGAGGCGGCGCTGCGCCGGGCCGGCGTGGGCGACGACTGGGAGCAGCACGTCGCGGTCGACCCGCGGTTCGTGCGGCCCGCCGACGCCTCGGTGATGGTGGGAGACCCGTCGAAGGCGGAGCGCGAGCTCGGCTGGCGGCGGACGGTGGAGTTCGAGGAGGTCGTGGCTCGCATGGTGGAGCACGACATGGAGCTGGCAGAGGGCTGATCAGAGCGATGAAGCGATTTGCAGGGGGCGAGCCGGTCGTCCGGCCGGGCGTGGTCTCGGTGATCCTCGTGAACTACCGCGGGGCGGACGACACGATCACGTGCCTGGGGCACCTGGCGGAGATGGACTGGCCCGCCGACCAGCTCGAGCTCATCGTCATCGACAACGACTCCGGCGACGGCAGCGCCGAGCGGATCCGCGAGGCGGTGCCCGGGGCGACGGTCGTCGCGGCGGGCTCCAACACCGGCTTCGCCGGCGGCTGCAACCTCGGCGTGGACCACGCGACCGGCGAGTACGTCGCGTTCCTCAACAACGACGCCCGCCCGCACCCCCAGTGGGTGTCCGCGGCCGTCGCGGCGCTCAGCGAGGACCGCTGGATCGGCGCCGTGGCCAGCAAGGTCCTCGACTGGGACGGGGAGGCGATCGACTACGTCGACGGCTCCCTCACCTGGTTCGGCATGGGCTACAAGCGCGAGGTCGGCCGGGCGGACTCGCCCGAGTTCGACGTGCCGAAGGACGTGCTGTTCGCGACCGGCGCCGCGACGGTCATGCCGGCGACGGTGTTCCGCGAGGTCGGCGGGTTCGACGAGCGGTTCTTCATGTTCTACGAGGACGTGGACCTGGGCTGGCGCCTGAACCTGCTCGGCTACCGGGTGCGCTACGTCCCGGGCTCGGTCGCGTACCACAAGCACCACGTCACGATGAAGAAGTTCGGCAACTACCGCGAGAGCTACCTGCTCGAGCGGAACGCGCTGCTGTCGATGTACAAGAACTTCGACGACGAGTCGCTCGCCAAGGCGCTGCCGGCCGCGATGGCGCTCGCCGTACGCCGCTCGCTGGCGCGGACCGACACCGACGCGACCGTGCTCGACCTGCAGCGCTCGCCCGGCAACGACGACGTCGGCACGGTCGAGGTCGCGAAGATGGCGCTCACCGGCCCGTACGCGATCGACTACTTCACCGAGAACCTGCCGACGCTCATGCGGAGCCGCGCGGAGATCCAGGGGAAGCGGCGTCGCACCGACCGGGACCTGTTCCCGCTGTTCCGGCACGCGATCGAGCCCGCGTACGGGTTCCCGTCGTACCTCGACGCGCACAAGTCGCTCGTCGCCGCGTTCGGCATCGGCGAGCACTTCGTCTCCCGGCAGCGGATCCTCGTCGTCACCGGCGAGCCCCTGCTCGAGCGGATGGCCGGACCCGCGATCCGCGCGTGGGAGATCGCCCGCGCGCTCGCGCCCGAGCACGACGTGCGGCTCGTGTCCACCGGCGGCTGCCAGGTGACCTCGGACGACTTCGAGGTCGGGCACGTGTCCGGCCGCAGCCTCCAGGAGGCGTCGGAGTGGGCCGACGTGATCGTGTTCCAGGGCTTCCTGCTCGAGGCCGCGCCGTGGCTGAAGAAGAGCAGCAAGGTGATCGTCGCGGACGTCTACGACCCGATGCACCTGGAGCAGCTCGAGCAGGCCCGGGACCTCGGGCCCGGCGGCCGGGTGCTCGCGGTGCGCGAGACCACCCGCGCGCTGAACGAGCAGCTGCGCCGCGCCGACTACCTGCTCTGCGCCTCCGACAAGCAGCGCGACTTCTGGCTCGGCCAGCTCGCGGGCCAGGGCCGGATCAACCCGGCGGTGTACGACGAGGACGCGAGCCTGGACGCGCTGATCAGCGTGGTGCCGTTCGGCATCCCCGACGAGCCCCCGGTGCAGCAGCGCTCGGCGATCCGCGGCCAGGTCGACGGCATCGGCCCGGACGACAAGCTGATCATCTGGGGCGGCGGCGTCTACAACTGGTTCGACCCGCTGACCCTGCTGCGGGCCGTCGACCGGCTCCGCGGGGAGCACCCCGACATCCGGCTCTACTTCATGGGCCTCAAGCACCCGAACCCGGGCGTGCCGGACATGAAGATGGCGTGGGAGACGCAGCAGCTCTCCGAGGAGCTCGGCCTCACCGGCAAGCACGTGTTCTTCAACCACGGCTGGGTCCCGTACGCGGAGCGCGCCGACTACCTGATGGACGCCGACGTGGGCGTCTCGACGCACTTCCTGCACATCGAGACGGCGTACTCGTTCCGCACGCGGATCCTCGACTACCTGTGGGCCTCGCTGCCGATCGTCGCGACGGGCGGCGACACCTTCGGCGAGCTGATCCGGGACCACGGCCTCGGCCGGGTCGTGCCGGAGCGGGACGTGGACGCGCTCGCCGAGGCCCTCGAGGAGATGCTCTACGACGCCGACGCGGCCCAGCTCGCGCGGGACAACGTCCGGGCGTTCGCCGACCGGTTCACCTGGAGCACCGCGCTGCGGCCGCTGGTGGAGTTCTGCCGGAACCCGCGCCGGGCCGTCGACCTGGCGCACGCGCTGGGCACGCCGACGTCGACCGCGCGCGCGTTCCAGCGCAAGCGCCCGAGCGTGCGGGACGACATCGTGCTGGCCAAGCAGTACCTGACCGCGGGCGGGCCCAAGGAGGTCGTGCGGCGCGCGTCCGGGCGGGTCCGGCGGGTGCTCGGCGGGGCCGAGGCCGCGCAGCAGGAGGACTGAGCAGCGACGACGAGAGGGCCGGCACCCACGGGGTGCCGGCCCTCTCGTCGTCCGGGCTGCGGCGGGCGGTCAGCGGCCGAGCGCGCGCCGGGCCAGCTGCTGGGCGCGCCGGGCGCGGGAGCGCCACACGAGGCGCGGCAGCTCCGCACGGACCTCGGTGAGCCGGGCGGCGATGCGCGCGCCGGCCACGGCCGCGGAGTGGTGCTCGCGGATGTCGAAGGCGGCGCGCTGCCCGCGGGCCGTGGCGAGCGCGGGCTCGTCGACGACCTGACGGAGGGCGGCGGCGGCCGCGTCCAGGTCCGGGTCGGCCCACTGCGTGCCGACCGGGTACGGCTCGCAGTGCTCGGGCACCGTGGTCGGCTGCCAGGGCACGAGGAACGCGTTGTGCTCGGTCATGAACTGCAGGTTGCCGCTGTACGCCGTGGCGATCACGGGCTTGCCGTGCGCCATCGCCTCGGCGATGGTCAGGCCGAGCCCCTCCGAGCGGTGCAGGGACAGGTACGCGTCGCAGTGCTGGACCAGCGCGTCGCGCGCCTCGGCGCTCAGGTACTCCTCGAGCAGCAGCACGTCGGGCTCGTCCGCGGCACGCAGGCGGAGCCGCTCGGCGTCGCCGACCCGCTTGTCCGCGTTGATCGACTTGATCACCAGCACGGGGCCCTCGTCCGGGGCGAACGCGCGCCGGAACGCCTCGATCGCGCCGACCGGGTTCTTCCGCTCGGCCGTGCTCAGGTAGTCGAACGAGAACAGCACGACGGGGCGGTCCTCGGGGAGCCCGAGGTCCGTGCGGCTCAGCGTCGTCGGCGCGGTGGCCTGCGGCAGCGGCGGCGGCACCGTCACGACGGGCAGGTCGGTGTGCCGGGCGATCGCCTCGCGGACGAAGTCCGAGGCGACCCAGACCTCGTCGACGTGCCCGAACCCGCCGTGCATCGTGGCGGGGAAGTCCTCGACCTCCCAGTACCACATGCCGATCCGGTACCGGGAGCGCAGCAGGTCGGGCTCGGCGGCGAGCGCGGCGCCCGTCTGGTCGGCGTTCACGCAGAGCAGGGTGACGTCGAAGCGCTGCGGCTCGCCCGCCAGGCGGCCCAGCCCGGTGCCCTGCCGCGACTGCAGGTGCCGGCCGACGGAGATGGTGGAGTACGGCACGTCGGTGGTGGCGAGGGCCTGCAGCATGAGCCGGGCCGACTCGCCGATGCCGAGCTCGCCGTGCAGGTAGCCGACGACGTTGAGGCCGGGGGGCCGCGCACCCTTCTGCTGCACGGCCGGGGCGCGGCGTGCCGTGCGCGACCCCGACTCGAGCAGGGCGACCGCGTAGTCGTTCTCGTGCCGGGCGTGCCGGTCGAGCCAGTCGACGAACCGGGCGCTGTCCGGACCCGGGACGTGCGGGAACTCGCGGCGGAGGTCGTCCCGGTCCTCGTAGAGCGCCAGCAGGTAGCGGGTGAGCGGGACGCCGTCGGTCACGACCTCGTCGAGCCAGCGGGTGAACGCACCCGGATCGGCGGCGTCGAACGGGTCGGGCGGCTCGGGCGTGCCCTCGGGCGGGTTGACCACCGCGTCCCGGAACGCCCGGCGCATCGCCGGGTCGACGGGGAGGCCGTCGCTCGTCCGCGTGAAGGGCGGGTCGACGACCGCACCGGCACCGGGGGCGTCCGTCGTCGCGGCCAGCTCGGCCGCGTGCCGCACGGCGGCCTCCCGCACGGCGGGGTGGTCCGTCAGCACGGCCCGGGTGGTGTCCGCGTCGACGGTCGACAGCAGCCACGGGCGGTCGGGGTCGAACTGGGTCAGGTCGATCGCGAGCACGCGCGTGCCGTCGACGGTCAGCACGTCCCCGTCCCCGGTCACCTGCGTGGCCGGAGCGAGGTCCCAGCGGGACAGCAGGGTCGCGGACGGGAGCACGGCCGCGTCGGACACGGCGGCCAGCGCCTGCCACGCGTTCGCCCGGCCGAGGTCGGACTCCGCGGCCCACTGCCGCAGCCGCGGCAGCGCCGCGGGCGCCGCGGCGAGCACGGCCTCCCGGTACGGGCCCGCGGCCACGAGGTCCTCGGTGCTCGGGGTGCGGCGGTCCGCCGGCGGCAGCGCGGAGCAGCGGGCGACGAGCGCGAGGCCGCGGTCGGCGGCGGCGTCGGTCAGCGGGGTCAGCGGCGCCAGCAGCCGGACGCCGGCGGTGAGGTGGACCGCGACCTCGCCCCGCCCGACCAGGTGGGCGAGGAGGTGCGGCAGCAGCCAGGACCGCAGCTGGTCCGGCTCCGCCAGCAGGCCGGCGGCGTGCAGCAGCCGCGCCGGGACGCCGATGTCGGCCGGGGTGAGGACCTCGACCTCGGTCCAGCCCGCGCACGCGCCGTCGACGTCGAGCACCACCGCGCGCGAGCCGGGGTGGTGCCGCAGGGCGTCGCCCAGCGTCAGGCGCTGCGCCGCCGGGTCGGAACCGGCGGCGATGCTGCAGAACTGCACGGAGGGGGAGCCTTCCTGGCAGGGGTGAAGGGCCGGAGGCCGAGCGTACCCGGACGCCTTGTGCGGGGCGCACCCACGGCGCGCACCCACGGCGCGCGGTGACCTCGGCCGGTCGCCGCGCCGCGGGTCGGGGAGCCTCAGCGCCCGGTGAGGTAGTGCGCGACGTCACCCCGCGCGACGGGTGCCCCGGCCCACGTCGCGCGCCGCTCGGCCAGGGTCCGGGGCAGCCGCCTGGCCCAGTCGCGCAGGCCGCGCAGGCGGGCCCGGGTCAGCGGGTCGCGGGGCCCCGACCGGGCGGCGCTCCTGAGCAGGCCGGCCAGCTGGCGTGCGGCGGAGCCGGCCACGACCCCGAGCGGGGCGTGCCGGGTGAACACCGTCAGCGAGTTGCGGGTGTTGTAGTAGCGGAACAGCGGCGACGCGGCGTCCGAGCTGGCGGCGTGCCGGTGCACCGCCGTGGCGTCCGCGGCGTAGACCACCCGCCACCCGGCGGCGCGCAGCCGCCACGAGACGTCGGTGTCCTCGTAGTAGAGGAACAGGTCGGCGTCGAACCCGCCGACGGCCGCCAGCGCCGAGGCGCGCAGCAGCGCGGCGCCGCCGCACAGCCCGAAGACGTCGGGGTCCGTGGACTCGCGGCCGACCGGGACCAGCCAGTCGCGGTCGGTGCCCGTGCCGGCGCGCGTCACGACGTTGCCGGTGGAGTTCACCAGCCGCGGGGGAGCGCCGTCCGGCTCGGCCAGCAGGATGCGCGCCGTGACCGCGCCGACGTCGTCGGCACCGGGGGCCGTCGCCGCGGCGCGCAGCCGCTCGACCGCGTCCGGCGCGAAGGCGGCGTCGTTGTTGAGGAGCACCAGCCAGTCGCCCGCGAAGTCCTGCGTGCCGAGCGCGACGCCCCCGGCGAACCCCAGGTTCCGCGGTGCCCGCAGGACGCGCACCTCCGGGTAGCGCTCGGCCAGCAGCTCGGTCGTGCCGTCCGTCGAGGCGTTGTCGACGACCAGCACCTCCAGGTCGTCGCCGACGGTCTGCGCGCGCAGCGAGTCGAGGCAGTCGGGCAGCAGGTGCGCCCCGTTCCAGGTGACGACGACGGCGCGGACGGAGGCGGGGGCGGGCACGCGGGCAGTCTAGGCTCGCGCGGGTGGACGTCGCCCTGACCGTGGAGCAGCTCTGGCAGCCCGTGCCCGGCGGCTCCGGCTCGTACATCCGGGAGCTCGTCGCCGCGCTGCCCGCGGCCGGCGCCCGGCCCCGGGGCGTGGCGGCCCGGGGCGACGGCGACGCGGGTCTCGGCATCCCGGTGGCGCACTCGCCCCTGCCGCGGCGGGCGCTCTACGAGGCGTGGTCCCGCGCGCGCCGCCCCCGCGCCGACGGCCGGGTGCGGGCCGACGTCGTGCACGCGACCACCTGGGCGGTGCCGGGCCACCGGGCGCCGCTCGTGGTGACGGTGCACGACCTGGCGTTCCTGCGCGAGCCCGGGCACTTCACCGCGCGGGGCAACCAGTTCTTCCGCCGCGCGCTCGCGATCACCCGCGACGAGGCCGCCCGCGTGGTCGTGCCGTCGGTCGCCACGCGCGACGACTGCGTCGAGGCGGGGATCGAGGCGGGGCGGGTCGACGTGGTGCCGCACGGGGTGCGCGCGCTGCCGGTGACGGAGGCCGACCGCGCGGCCTGGCGCGCCCGGTACGGCGTGCACCGCCCGTACGTGCTGTGGTGCGGCACGCTCGAGCCGCGGAAGAACCTGCCCGGGCTGGTCGAGGCCTACGCGCGGGCGGCGGCGGGGGCGGCGGAGTTCCCCGACCTGGTCCTGGTCGGACCGGCGGGCTGGGGCGACACCGCCGAGGCGGTGGACCGCGCGCTCGCGGCGCTGCCGGCGGGCGCGGTGCACCTGCTGGGCCGGCTGCCCGAGGCCGACCTGCACGCGGCGTACGCGGGGGCGACCGCCTTCGCCTTCCCGTCGCTGTGGGAGGGCTTCGGCATGCCGGTGCTGGAGGCGATGGCGCACGGCGTGCCGGTCGTCACGTCGGCGGGGTCGTCGATGGCGGAGTTCGCCGGGGACGCCGGTGTCCTGGCCGACCCGGCCGACCCCGACGCGCTCGCCGCGGCACTCACCTCGGCGGTGACCGAGGACCGGTCGGCGCGCTCCGCGGCGGCGCTGCGGGTGGCCGGCGACATGACGTGGGCGGCGTCGGCCGCCGCCCACGTCGCGACCTACCGGGCGGCCGGCGCGACCTGACGACCAGGCGCCTCCTCGAGGAGCACGGGCTCCTCCGGCTCCGGTGCCCGCACGAGGCGGCCGAGCAGCCAGACCCCGGCGCCGAGCGCGGCGAGCACCACCAGGAACAGCACGAACCCGGGGACCGGGGGCTGCCACTCGCCGGAGAAGATCTGCCGCCAGGACCCGGTGTCGCCGACGACGTACCGGCGCAGGTTCGTGAGGAAGGCGGCGACCATCCCGATCGCGGCCAGCACCGCGACGGAGCCGGCGATGCGGTCGCCGACCCACCGGGGGAGCGGCCGCAGCAGGTCCCGGCACAGGAACCCGGCCGTGACGGACACGCCGACGAAGAGCGGCATCGAGTAGCGGGCGGTCCAGATGTAGCCGACGTTCCGCGCCTGCCAGGCGTGCACGAGCACCGGGAGGAAGACGGCCACGGCGAGCACGCCCAGCATCGCGATCCTGGTCCGCCGGTCCCCGACGCACAGCGCCAGGAGGATCGGGAACCCGGCCAGCGCCGCGTACACCAGGTACGCGAGCATCGGCAGGTGGGTGTCGGTCCAGCCGAACCGGCCGATGCTGGCGATGAGGAAGTCGCCCGTGTCGAAGAACGTCCGGTTGGCGGTCGACAGGAAGCCGAGCTCGGGGTGCCCGGCGCCGCCGGCCTCGAGCGTGCCGGCGCTCATGCTCCACCAGAGCGACGCGAGGTTGCCGACGGCGATCACGCCGAGCCAGGGCCAGGTGCGCCGGTCCAGCAGCGCGGCGGTGAAGTTGCGCCACGGCCCGACGAGCACGGCCACGGCGAGCGCGATCACGGCGACGTAGAGCGGCGACGTCCCGCGGGCGTTGCCCAGCACCACGGCGAGGACGGCGATGCCGGCGGCTCGGGGGACCAGGCGAGCCGGGTCGGGAGCCCGCACCAGCGCGAGCACCGCGACCCACAGGGCGAGCGCGGCGCTGATCTCGAGCGCGGACGGGTTCACGGTGCTGTTGAGGAACACGACCATCGGGGTCACGGCGGTGACGAGGCCGGCGATGACGAGCGGCCGGCGGGTGATCTCGGCCAGCGACCGGAAGGCCCACGCCAGCACGGCGGAGCAGAGGGCGGCGCTCACCAGGCGCATCAGGTACAGCGTGTACTCACCGGCGGGCAGGAGCGTCGGCAGGCCGGTGATCGCGTAGTAGAGCGGGTTGTTCCGGATGACCCACGTCTCCGCCTGGGTGTCGGCCTCGGCGGCCGCCCCGGCGGGGAGCTCGGGCTGGCAGTCCGCCGGCACGTCGCCCTGGAAGACGAAGCAGGTGGGGTAGCCCATCATGACCCCGTAGAGGGTCGGGACCGTGACGACGCCCGCCCCGGGGCTCGCCGCCAGCGGGTCGCCGCGCAGGTCGCCGCGGACCACGGCCGCGGCCTTCACGATGTGCGCGTTCTCGTCCGGGCCTGCCGCCAGGGGCGACGCCAGGGACCACGCGGAGGTGAGCGCCATCAGCACCGCGAACGCGAGCCAGAACACCTTCCGGGGCGACGGCGGCGCCGTGACGGTCACCGCTGCCGGGGAGGGCGCGTGCTCGGCGGGGGAGGGCGTGCCGTCGTCGGTGCGCTCGTGCTGGGGCAGGGTCATCCTCGGTCCTCGCTCGGTGGTGTCGCGCGTCGCGCGCCAGTGAGGCTACCGCGCGGGCCTGCTGCTCCGGGGCCCGTCGTGCGCTCGGTAGGCTCCCCGGGTGCGCATCGCCGTGGCCTACGACTGCTTCTTCCCGCTGACGACCGGTGGCGGTGAGCGGCAGTACGGCCAGTTCGCCGACGCGTGGGCGCGCGCCGGGCACGAGGTCACCTACCTGACCCGGCGGCAGTGGCCGGCCGCGGCCCCGACCCGCGACGGCGTCGACGTCGTCGCGGTGAGCGCCCCGTTCGAGCTGTACGACGCGACGGGGAACCGCAAGCCGCTCGGGGCGCTGCGGTTCGCCGCGGGGCTGTTCCGGCACCTCGTGACCCACCGCCGGTCCTACGACGCCCTGGTGGTCAGCGCGCTGCCGGTGCTGAACGTCGTCGCGGCCCGCCTGGCGCTGCTGGGCAGCCGGACCCGCATCTGCGCCGACTTCCTCGAGGTCTGGCGGCCCGACCAGTGGCTCGCGTACTCCGGTGCGGTGACGGGCCGGGTGGCGGCGACCCTCCAGCGGCTCGCCGTGCGGATCAGCCCGCTGGTGTCCTGCCACTCGCGGATGAACGGTCGCCGGCTCGCGGCCGAGGGCGCCCGCCGCGCGCCGGTGGTCAGCCCCGGCCTGATCGCGGGCACGGTGGCCGAGGCGCCCGTTCCCCGGCCCGCAGACCTGCCGCCGACCGTGCTCTACGTCGGCCGGCACATCGGCGACAAGCGGGTGGAGTCGATCCCCGCGGCCGTCGCGTGGGCACGGCAGCAGGTGCCGGGCCTGCGCGCGGTGGTGCTCGGCGAGGGCCCGCAGCGCGCGGTCGTCCGTGCCGAGGTGGCCCGGCTGGGCCTGGAGGACGTCGTCGACCTGCCCGGGTTCGTGCCGGAGGAGCAGCTCGACGCGCACCTGCGCGCGGCCGCGGTGCTCGTCAACCCGTCCCGGCGCGAGGGCTACGGCCTGGTCGTCGTCGAGGCCTGCGCGGTGGGGACGCCGGTGGTGCTGGTGCGCGCCGAGGACAACGCCTCGGTCGAGCTGGTCGAGGACGGGGTCAACGGCTACGTCGCGGCGTCGACGTCGCCCGAGGTGCTGGGCGCCGCGATCGTGCGAGCCGTCCGGGCGGGCGAGCCGCTGCGGCGCAGCGCCCGCGCCTGGTACGAGGCGGCCGCGACGGAGAAGACCGCCGAGAAGGCGGCGCTGGGCATCCTCGACGCGCTGGCCCGGCTGTGATCCCGGGCGCCGTGTTCGGCCCCGGGTCCCACCTGGGCGTTGGTAGAGTGTCGCGGCCCTGACAACTAGCCGGACGGACGACCCATGGCTGCCCCATCGACGCCGCCTGGCCTCGAGCTCACCATCCTCATGCCCTGCCTCAACGAGGCCGAGACGATCGAGGTCTGCATCCGCAAGGCGCTCGGGTACCTCGAGCGGTCCGGCGTCGCCGGAGAGGTCCTCATCGCGGACAACGGCAGCACCGACGGCTCGCAGGCCCTCGCCGAGGCGCTGGGCGCCCGGGTCGTGCCGATCCCGGAGAAGGGCTACGGCAGCGCGCTCATCGGCGGCATCGCGGCCGCGCGCGGTCGCTACGTGATCATGGGCGACGCCGACGACTCGTACGACTTCTCGTCCCTGGACCCGTTCGTCGCGAAGCTGCGCGAGGGCTACCAGCTCGTGATGGGCAACCGGTTCCGCGGCGGCATCGCGCCCGGGGCCATGCCGCCGCTGCACAAGTACCTCGGCAACCCGGTGCTGTCGGGCATCGGTGCGCTGTTCTTCAAGCCCGGCGTCCGCGACTTCCACTGCGGGCTGCGCGGCTTCGACCGGCAGGCGATCCTCGGCCTCGGGCTGCGGACGGCCGGCATGGAGTTCGCCTCCGAGATGGTGGTGAAGGCCTGCCTGCAGCGCCTGCGGATCGTCGAGGTGCCGACGACCCTGAGCGAGGACGGCCGGTCGCGCCCGCCGCACCTGAGGTCCTGGCACGACGGCTGGCGCCACCTGCGCTTCCTGCTGATCTTCTCGCCGAAGTGGCTGTTCCTGTACCCCGGGGCGCTCCTGCTCGGGATCGGCGTGCTCGCCAGCCTGGTGCTGCTGTTCGGCCCGGTCGAGATCGGCTCGATCGGCTTCGACGTCTCCACGATGATCTACGCCGCGGCGGCCTCGGTCGTCGGGTACCAGGCGGTGCTGTTCGCGATCCTGACGAAGACGTACGCGGAGCACGAGGGCTTCCTGCCCGCGGGACCGCGGTTCCGGGCGATCTCGGACAGGCTCACGCTCGAACGCGGGTTGATCACGGGCCTGGCGATCTTCGTGCTCGGCCTGGTGATCGCCGTCGTGCAGGTGGTGCGGTGGCGCGACGAGGGCTTCGGCGGGCTGGACGCGCGCCAGGCGGTGCGGGTCGCGGTGCCCGCGGCGCTCGGCATGATGCTCGGGTTCCAGACCATGATGTCGAGCATGTTCATCGGCATCCTGTCGATCCCGACGCGCGCGCGGTCCAACCCGGTCGCGCCCCAGGCGGACCCGGCGGACGAGGCGGTCCTGGTCGACCCCGGCACCGTGCCCGCCGCCGGCACGGCCGAGCGGCCGTGAGCGCCGCCCGCTCCCGCGTCGCGGTCGACCTGCTGTACCTGACGGGCAAGCGGGGCGGCACCGAGACGTACGCCCGGCAGCTGCTGCCGCGGATGGCCGACCTGCTCCCCGACGTCGAGCTGGTGGCGCTCACCAACACGCTCGGACGGGAGGCGGTCGCGCGCTGGTTCCCCGGCCGGCTGCACACGCTCCCGGTCTCCGGGGACAACCGGCCGGTCTGGGCGGCCGCGGAGACCTTCGCGGTCGACCGGGTCGCCGCGCGCGGCCGGGCCGACCTGGTCTGGTGCCCGGCGAACTTCGGGCCGCGCGCTCGCCGCGTGCCCACGCTGGTGACGGTCCACGACGTCATCGCGTGGGACTTCCCGAACCCCGAGGTCAGCCGGGTCACGCAGGCGGTGACCTCCGGCATCATCGGCCGCGCGGCGCGCTCCGCCACCCGGCTGCTGACCGGGAGCGAGGACGCCCGGGACGCCATCACGCGGGTGCTCGGCGTCCCGGCGTCCAAGATCACCGTGGTCCCGCACGGCTCCGCCGACCCGCGCCCCGGCGTCGACGTGGCCGCGGAGATCGACGGGCTCGGGCTGGGCGACGGCCGGCCGACGGTCCTGTCGACCGGCAACCGGATGCCGCACAAGAACTACGACGGGCTGCTGCGCGCGCTCGCGCTGATCCCGGCGGAGCGGCGGCCGAGGCTGGTCGTCACCGGCAGCCACGGCGACGACCCGCTCGCGCCGCTCGTGGAGGAGCTGGGGCTCGCCGCCGACGTCACGCTGCTCGGCTGGGTGACCGCCGACCAGCTCGAGGCGCTCTACCAGTCCGCGACCCTCTACGCGTGCCCCTCGCTCGCCGAGGGCTTCGGCCTGCCGGTGATCGACGCGATGAAGCGAGGCACCCCGGTGCTCGTCGCGGACATCGGCGCGCTGCGCGAGGTCGGCGGCGACGCCGTCCGGTACGCCGATCCGACCGACCCGGCGGCGATGGCGGCGGGGATCGAGGCCCTGCTGGCCGACCCGGCCGAGCGCGCGCGGCTCCGGCAGGCCGGCCTCGCCCGGTCGTCGCAGTTCACCTGGGACCGGTCCGCCGAGCTGACCGCCGACGCGGTGCGCCGGACGCTCGAGGACGTGGCGGCGGCGCGCCGGTGAGGTCGTTGTGGGGCCGGCTGGCCGGGTTCGCCGGGCTGCCGATGATCTCCATGATCACACCGCTGCTGGTGCTGCCCGTGCTGGGCCGCGCCGCGGGGCAGGCGGGCTGGGCGAGCATCGCGGCGGGGGAGTCCGTCGGCACCTTCGCCGCCATCGTCATCGCCTGGGGCTGGAACACCGCCGGCCCGCCGCGGGTCGCGCTCGACCTCGACCCGGTCGCGCGCGCCCGGCTGTACCGGGAGAGCCTGCTGGTCCGCGGCGCGCTCACGCTGCTGGCCGTGCCCGTCATCGTGGTGCTGTGCCTGCTGCTCGCCGCGGACGGGTACGCGCTGCCGACGGTGCTCATGGGCCTGTCCGGCGCCGTCGTCGGGCTCTCGTTCTCCTGGTACGCCGTCGGCGCGGGCGACCCGCGCTCGATCGCCGTCTACGAGGCCGTGCCCCGGGTGCTCGCCGCCGCGGTGTCCGCCGGCGTCATCGTCGCGACCGGCCAGCTGGTCGTGTACCCGCTGCTCGCCTTCTCGGTGTCCGTGGCGGGCATCGTGCTGTTCAGCCGCCGGGTGCTGCGGCACGGCGGCCCCGCGCACGTCGGCGTGCGCGACCTGGGGCGGCTGCTCTGGCGCGACCGGGCGGTCGCGGCGATCGACACCGCCGGCGGCGCCTACGCGACCGTCCCGGTGCCGGTGGTGAGCGCGCTGTCGCCGGTCGCCGCGGCCAGCTCGTTCGCGTCCGCGGACAAGCTGTACAAGTTCGGCCAGTACGTCCCGATCACGCTCGGCAACGCGTTCCAGTCCTGGACGGTCGAGGGCGGGACCGCGGAGCGCGGGCGGCGCCTGCGGATCGCGTTGTCCGCGCACGTGCTGCTCGGCCTGGTCGGGTGGGCGTTCCTCACCGCCGTGGGGCCGTGGTTCTCCGGCGTGATGTTCGGTGCCGACGTGGCGGCGACCCGGTCCGTCTGCTTCTGGCTCGGTGCGACGTTCCTCCTCGTGTCCACCCGCATCTCGATGACCCGGCACATCCTGATCCCCGTCGGCGCGGTGCGGGTCGTCTTCGTCTCCACGGTCACGTCGGCCGTCATCGGCGTCCCGCTGATCGCCGGGCTGTGCTGGGCGATCGGCCCGGTCGGCGCCGCCGTCGGCGTCTGCGTGAGCGAGGTCGTCGCCTGCGGCATCCTCGCCGCCCCCGCGCTGCACCGCCTGCGCGCGTGGGACCCCGAGCCCGCCGTCGAGGAGGACCTGGCATGAACCCCACCCTGGTCGTCGGAGTCGACGGCACCCCCCTCTTCCGGCGTGTCGACGGCATCGGGCGCTACACCGCCAACCTGCTGCGTGCGACCGCCGAGGCCCGGCCCGACTGGCGGTTCGTCGTCATCGGCTTCCGCGACGACGCCGGCCGGCCGTCGCTGGTGCCGGACCTGCCCAACGTCGACGTCGTGCTCCTGCCCGCGCCGCGCCGCGCCTTCCAGGCGGTGTTCTCCTACCTGGTGCGCCTGCCCGTCGGCCGCCTCCTGCCCCGCCTCGACGTGCACCTCGCGACCAACTACGTCGCGTTCCCGCACCTGCCGGGCGTGCCGACCGTGAGCACCGTGTACGACCTCACCTACGTCGACCTGCCCGAGGTCGTCGAGGCCCGCAACCTCGGGTACCTGCGTCGGCACGTGCCGCGCACCGTCCGCGAGTCGGCGGCGCTGCTCGCGATCTCGCCGTTCACGGCGGCACGGATCGACCAGGAGTTCCCCGGGCACCCGCCGGTCCACGTGGTCGACTGCGCGCTGGACCCGACGTTCCTCGCGGCCACCGCCGGCGACGACGTCCGTCCGGACCTGCCCGAGGGCTACGTCCTTGCGGTCGGCACGCTCGAGCCGCGCAAGAACCTCGTCACGCTGCTGCGCGCCTACGCGCTGCTCGACCCGGCCGTGCGTGCCGCGCACCCGCTCGTCGTCGTCGGCAAGCAGGGCTGGGGCCCGGGCGACGTGCCCGCGGACGTGCCGGCCGACGTCGTCGCGGGAGTCCGGTTCACCGGGTACGTCGCCGACGCCGAGCTGCCCGCCGTCTACCGGCACGCGCGGCTCTTCGTGTTCCCGAGCCGGTACGAGGGCTTCGGCCTGCCGCTGCTCGAGGCGATGGCGTTCGGTGCCCCCGCCGTGGCCTCGGACATCCCGCCGTTCCGCACCATCGGGGCGGACCTCGTGGACTACGCGGACCCGGACGACCCCGCCGCGTTCGCCGCCGCCGTCACCCGGGCGCTGGCAGCACCTGACCCGGACCGCACCGCGCGGGCCGCCGCGGCCGCTCGCACCTGGACGTGGGACCGCAGCGCCGAGCAGCTGGCCGCGGCGCTCGAGAGCGTGCAGGAGGACCCTCGATGAGCAGCACCCCCCGCGTCCTGGTGGACGCCACCGCGATCCCCGCCGACCGCGGCGGCGTCGGTCGGTACGTCGACGACCTGCTGCCCGCCCTGGCGCGGCTGGACGTCCGGCTCGCCGTCGCGACGCAGCAGCGGGACGCCGAACGGTTCGCCACGGCGCTGCCCGGTGCCGAGGTGCTCACCGCACCGGCCGCCGCGGAGCGCCGCCCGGTGCGGATGGCCTGGGAGCAGGCGGTGCTGCCGCGCCTGGTGCGCTCGTGGCGCGCCGACGTGCTGCACAGCCCGCACTACACGATGCCGCTGCGCGCCGGGGCTCCGGTCGTGGTCACGCTGCACGACGCCACGTTCTTCAGCCACCCGGACCTGCACTCGCCGGTCAAGGCCCGGTTCTTCCGCACCGCGACCCGGCACGCGGTGCGGTCGGCGGCAGGCCTGGTCGTCCCGTCCGCGGCGACCGGCGCCGAGGTGCGGCGGTACGCCGGCGGCGACGCGTCCCGGTTCCACGTCGCGTACCACGGCGTCGACACCGAGGTCTTCCACCCGGTGCCCGACGCCGAGCGGTCCCGGGTCGCCGCCTCGCTCGGGCTGGCGGGGGAGCCGTACGTCGCGTTCCTCGGCACGCTGGAGCCCCGGAAGAACGTGCCGGCCCTGATCCGCGCCTGGGTGCGCGTCGCCGGCGAGCAGCCGGGTGCCGCGCCCGCGCTGGTGCTCGCGGGCGGGCGCGGCTGGGACACCGGGGTCGACCCGGCGCTCGCCGCCGTGCCGGCCGCGCTGCACGCGCTGCGCCCCGGCTACCTGCCCTTCGAGGACCTGCCCGGCTTCCTGTCGGGCGCAGCCGTCGTCGCCTACCCGAGCCTGGGCGAGGGCTTCGGCCTGCCGGTGCTGGAGGCCATGGCCTGCGGCGCCGCCGTGCTGACCACGCGCGAGCTCTCGCTGCCCGAGGTCGGCGGCGACGCCGTGGCGTACTGCGACACCGACGAGGCCTCGATCGCCGCGGGACTGGCCGACCTGCTGGCCGATGCGCCGCGCCGCGCCGCGCTCGGCGTCGCGGCACGCGAGCGGGCCGCCACGTTCACCTGGGACGCCGCGGCCGCCGTGCACCTGCAGGCCTACCGGGCGGCGGCCGCCCGCTGAGGGGCGGGCCGCCGTCCGCGTCAGAGCGACGCGACGTACGCGGCGACCGCGGCGTGGTCGGGGAGCAGGCCCTGCTCGCGCGCCTCGGCCAGCGTCGGGGCGACCTCGTCCTTCGCGGACAGCTGCGGCGTCACCGGGTTGCCGTGCCGGTCCGTCGTCGGCCACGCGATGCCGATCTCCGGGTCCAGGGGGTGGATGCCGTGCTCGCGTCCCGGGGAGTAGCCCGTCGAGCACAGGTACATCACGGTCGAGTCGTCCTCCAGCGAGAAGAACCCGTGGCCGAGGCCCTCACCCAGGTAGATCGCCCGGCGGTCGGTGTCGTCCAGCAGCACCGAGTCCCACTGCCCGAACGTGGGCGAGCCGACGCGGATGTCGACGACGACGTCCAGCACCGCGCCGCGCACGCACGTCACGTACTTGGCCTGACCCGGGGGCACGTCCGCGAAGTGGATGCCGCGCAGCACGCCCGCCGCCGACACGGACAGGTTGGCCTGCTGCAGGTCGAACCGGTGCCCGGTCGCCTCGGCGAACGGACCGCCCTGGAACGCCTCGAGGAAGACGCCGCGCGGGTCTCCGTGCTGCACGGGCGTGATCTCCCAGGCGCCGGGGACGGAGAGCTCGCGGTAGGTCATGGGGGTCCTCTCGGGTGGGAACGGCCGAGGGAAGCCTAGCCGCGCCGGTAGGCTGCCCGCGGTTGTCGACGACAGGGAGTGGACGTGCGCTGGTTGGTGACGGGTGCGAGCGGCATGCTCGGGCAGGACGTGGTGGCCTTGCTGGAGGACCGCGGGCACGAGGTGACCGGGCTGGACCGGGGTGCCCTCGACATCACCGACCCCGCGGCCACCCGCGACGCGGCGGCCGGCTACGACGTCGTCGCCAACGTCGCCGCCTACACCGCGGTGGACGCCGCCGAGGCCGACGAGAGCGCCGCCTTCACGGTCAACGCCGTGGGCCCCGCCCTGCTGGCGCGCGCCGCGCACGCCGCCGGGGCGCGCCTGGTGCAGGTCTCCACCGACTACGTCTTCGACGGTGCCGCCACCGCGCCCTACGCCGAGGACGCGCCCATCCAGCCGCGGTCCGCGTACGGCCGCACCAAGGCCGCGGGGGAGTGGGCCGTGCGCGCCGAGGCGCCGGACCACCTGATCGTCCGCACCGCGTGGCTCTACGGCGCCCACGGCGCCTGCTTCCCGAAGACCATCGCGCGCGTCGCCGCCGAGAAGGGCGGCCTCGACGTCGTCGCCGACCAGGTGGGGCAGCCGACCTGGACCGTCGACCTGGCGGACCTCCTGGAGCGGCTCGTCGCCGCCGGGGCGCCCGCCGGGACGTACCACGGCACCTCCGGGGGTCAGACGTCGTGGCACGGGTTCGCGCAGGCCGCCGTGGCGTCCGCGGGGCTCGACCCCGTCATCGTGCGCGAGACGACGTCGGAGAAGTTCGTGCGGCCCGCGCCGCGGCCGGCGTACTCGGTGCTGGGGCACGACGCGCTGCGCGCGGCGGGGGTGGAGCCGATCGGGGACTGGGCGGAGCGGTGGGCGACCGCGGCGGGGACGGTGCTCTCGTGACCGCGTCAGGAAGCGTCTGGGTGGTGATCCCGGCGCTCAACGAGGCCGAGAACCTGGACGTCGTGGTCCCGGCGGTTCTCGCGCAGGGCCTCGTCGCCGAGACGGGAGGCGCCGTGCTCGTGGTCGACGACGGCTCGACCGACGGGACGGCTGACGTGGTCCGGCGGCTCGGCGCCTGGCACGACGGTGCCGTGCAGCTGATCTCCTTCGGCCGCAACCGCGGGAAGGCCGCCGCGCTGCAGGAGGGTTTCGGGTACGCCCTCGCGGCGGGCGCCGACGTGATCGTCATGATGGACGCGGACGGGCAGGACGACCCCGGAGAGCTCGAGCGCCTGGTGAAGCAGCTCGACGCAGGTGCAGACCTGGTCACGGGGGCGCGCGCGGTACGTCGGGACCGTCTCGTGAAGCGCTCGACCTCGCGCCTGTACAACCGCGTCACCGCGGTTCTCTCGCGGACGCCGGGGAGCGACTTCAACTCGGGCTACAAGGCGATGCGCGCGTCCGTCGCCCGGGACGTCTCCACCATGATGTACGGGGAGATGCACCGCTACCTGACCGTGATCGCCCACTGGCAGGGATACCGCGTCACCGAGGTCCCGGTCGAGCACCACGCGCGTCTGCACGGCAGCAGCAAGTACGGCATCGCCCGGTTCTGGCGCGGTTTCATCGACCTCGTCACGGTGCGATTCCTCATGACGTACGAGAGCCGGCCGTCGCACCTCTTCGGCGGCGTGGGGGCGCTCCTGTCAGGTGTCGGTGGGCTGATGCTGCTCTACCTTCTGGTCCTGCGTGTCGCGGGTCAGAGCGTGGGAGACCGTCCGATGCTGGTCGCGGCGGTGCTCCTCGTCGTCGTGGGCGTCCAGCTGGTGCTCTTCGGGTTGCACGCCGAGCTCACGGTCTACCTCCGCAACCGGGACGCGCGCACGTCCCGCGACGAGGGCTGACCGTCCCCTCTCGCGACGACGGCCCCCGGTTTTCACCGGGGGCCGTCGTCGAGGAGGCGGATCAGCGAGGCCGGAGCCGGCCGTAGACGCGCCGTGGGCGCTCGAGCATCCGGAATGTGCGCGTGGAGTAGACGGCGTCCAGCTCGGACTGCAGGGACTGGATCGTCGGCAGCCCCTCCATCCACGTGGCCAGCGGGCGCAGCGGGTCGGAGACGAGCGCGTGCGCCGCCTCGTTCGCGATGCGGAGCGTGTCGACCTCATCCCTGGTCAGCGCGAGCTCCGCGGCCAGATCGGCCCGCTCGCGCTCGAGCCCGTCGACGCGCTCGTGGAGCGACGCGGTCCTGCTCCGCTCCTCGGTGCCGGCCAGGCGCTCCGCCTCGAAGCGCGCCGAGACCACTTCGCTCCACTCGCGCAGTGCGGTGGCTCCGGGGAACCATGTGCCTCCCGCGAACGCCGGCACATCGGCGTAGGGGACGACCGGGACCGGTGATCCGCTGAGCGCGGCGAGGACCGCGTCCCACCACGCCGTCCGCTCGGGTCGGCGGACGGCGTCCACGGTCGAGAGATGCTCGCGGACCTCGGACCCGCTGCTCAGGACCGTCCTCGCGATCTCCGGCAGCTCGCCGCGGACCAGCGAGGCCACGGAGAAGGCCAGTGCCTCGAGGCCGTAGTTCGCCAGGCTGCCGTGGATCTTCGTGGACGTGTACGCGTCGACGCCGATGCCGATGGCGGGGACGCCGCTCGCGACGGCGAACACCACCGGGTGGTAGCGCGTGCTCACGACCAGCGCCGCGCCTGAGACGAGTCGCGCGGCACGTCGGGCGGAGACCGGCTCGAGGACGTCGATCTGGGACGACGTGGCCGTGCGTGCGATCGCCTCGTGGATCGCGAGGTCGCCGGTGGGACCGTCCTCGTCCCGGGTCGCGTGATGGGGGATGAGCACGACGCGGAGTCCGGACTCCGTCAGCGCGTCCAGCAGAGCGGCTGCCGACTCGACGTACTCCTCGGGCGACGCGAGCCCGGTGGCGGGGGCGAACGTCGCCGCCACGTACGGTTCGGTCGGCAGCGGGTCCTGGTCGGCAGCTGTGTCGAGATAGGCGGCGTCGTCGACGACCTGCACCAGGCGGTCGACCGGCATGCCGAGCTGCTGCGCGAGCTGGTAGGAGGGCTGCTCGCGGATCCCGACGAGCGCCGCGGACGTGATGATCCGGCCGACGAGCTCACCATGGCGCGCCGTCAGGTGCGGCCCCAGCGTCTGCCCGGTCACGACGTGCGGCTTGCCGAACGCGGCGGCGAGCGAGGCGAGCGCGGCGCGCTCGTAGACGTGCTCGGGCCAGGTCGAGCTCAGGTTCCCTCCACCCGAGATCACGACGCCGTCGGCGTCCGCGACGGCGTGCACCACCGCCCAGGCGGGGTCGTCCCACGCCAGCGCGCCGGCATCGCCACCGGCGGCCGATACGACGGCGTCGAGACGTCGGTCCCGGTCCTCGTCGGACAGCAACCCGGCGAAGCCGACGCGGGGAACCGTCTGCCACCCGTAGCGCGCTGCGGTGTCGTCCTGGTCACCGGACAGCGCGACGACGACGAGATCGGTCCGCACGGCCAGCTCGTCGGCGACGGCCTCGGCCATCGCCTCGTCCCCGGCGTGGTATCCGCCGGCGGAACCGACGTCACCCAGCAGGACAATCTTCATCAGGCACCTACCTCGTGTGGGACGTACGCGGGAAGTCGGGTGAGGAGCGGCGCCACCGTGCTGGCGACACCGTCCACCGAGAACTGCGCGATGTGCGTGCGGGCCCGTGAGGCGACCGCCTTCGCGCGAGCGGGGTCGTCGTGGACGGAGCGCATCGCGGCGGCGGCCAGCGCTAGGTCGGGATCCGCCCACCGCGCCTTGGCGTCGTACGGGTCCGCGTCAGGTCCCACGTCCGTCAGGTTGTAGGGGACGAGGAAGGCCGTGTCCTCGGTCATGAAGTCCATGTTGCCCGAGTAGGCAGTGGCGACCACCGGGGTGCCGACGGCCATGGCGTCGGCGAGGTTCAGGCCGAAGCCCTCGGAGCGGTGGACCGAGACGACGCAGTCCACGAGCTCGGTGAGGGCGCGCATCTCGTGGGCCGTGAGATATCCGTCGCGGAGGACGATGTCCGGCCGGTCGAGCGTCGCGAGCCGAAGCCGCTCCCGCTCCGTCGGTCGGAGGTGGCCGTTGATCGACTTGACGACGAGCACGGCGCCGTCGTCGGGTCCGAACGCCGCGCGGTACGCCTCGATGGCGCCGAGGGGGTTCTTCCGTGCCATCACCGAGAGGAAGTCGAAGTTCGCGAGGAAGACGGTCTTGTCCTCCGGCAGCCCCAGGTGGTGCCGACGCAGCAGCGTGGGGTCGCGCGGTGCCGTGATGGGCAGCGGGACGACGCGGACCGGCTTGCCGGTGCGTGCTGCGACGGCCCGCTGGTTGAACGTCGTGGACACCCAGACCTCGTCGACGTACTCGAACGCCGGGTCGAAGAGCGCAGGGAAGTCCTCGAGCTCCCAGAACCAGTAGCCGACGCGGATCCCGCCGTTGCGCCCGAGGTCGAGGCGCTCGGCGAGCAGAGGAGTCTGGTCCGCGTTGACGCACAGGATCGAGTTCACGTACCGCGGGTGCTCGGTGATCCGCCCTTGGTACCGGTGCTGCTGGCGGGACTGCGGCCCCTGCGTCACGCCCACCATCTCCCACGGCACCCCGGTCCGGGACACCGCCTGGCTGAGCCTGCGTCCCGCCTCGCCCACGCCGAGCTCGGCGCGTGCGTACCCGACCAGGCTCCACCCGAAGTCGGGTTCACCGGAGGCTCGTGGCCGTGGTGCTCCGGAGGTCCGCGCCTCCTCTCGGGGTGCCGGGCCCAGGCTGGCCAGCAGCTCCTGGGCGCCGGGATCGGCGTCGAGCCAGTTGCGGAAGTGCTGTGCGTCGGGGCCCAACGGAGCGGGGAACGCGCGCTGGAGGTCGTCGCGCATCCGCCAGATCGCGTACTCGAACCGGCTGAACGAGAACTGCCCGGCGCGGACGGTGGGACCGGTCAGCCATGCGCGGAACGCCGCCGGGTCACGGAGCGGGTTCGGCGCCGGCACGGCGGTGCGGTCCTCGCTGACGACCGAGTCGCGGTACATCCGGCGGACCAGCGGCGTGAGCCGCAGCCCGTCCGGAGTGCGGTCGTTGCGGTACGGGTTCTTGCGCAGGGTGACGTGCTCGAGCTCGACCAGCTCCCGGCCGTAGTCGTCGCACAGGGCACGGAGGTCGGAGTGCTCGCTGAGCAGCGTCCGGGGCATCGGGCCGAGGTGCTTCGACAGCAGCCACGGCTTCGCGGGGTCGTAGCCGCTGAAGTGGAAGAAGCGCAGGGGACGGTCGCCCGCCCGCCACTCGCCGTCCTCGCCCCGCCGGATCTCGCGTTCGTGCAGGTTCCAGTAGGCGGCATTGAGGCCCGGGTCCCGCAGGATCTCGACGGCTTCGAAGCTGGGAGCCCAGTCGATCCACCGCTGATCCGTGAACAGCGCGTTGCCGAGATCGACGACCGCGTCCGTGGTGAGCCGCTCGTGCCACCAGGTGAGGAACCGGTAGGCGGAGCCACCGGTCGCGATGAACCCGAGGTTGTACATCCCGGAGTGCATGATGTCCGACTCCGTCAGACGCTTGCCGTCCCGGGGGAGGGGGGCCAGCGCGTGCGGCGTGAGCGCGACCCCGTGCGAGACGGCGCTCTCGAAGACGTCGTCGAGCCGACCGTAGACGCGGATGTCCGGGTCGAAGTAGCTCGCAGAGGCAGCGCCGCTCCGGTGGAGGTGCATCAGCATCGCCGGCTTGAGAGCGGTGGCGTACTCCATCACGTCGTACATGACGTGCATCGAGTCGAGGACGTCCTGGTCGAGACCGAGGTCGGCGGGCAGCACCACCGCGCCGAGCCCGTCCAACGAACGGTCGGAGTCGTCGCCGTCGATGATCAACGTGACGAAGTGCGCGTCCGGGTTGTGCGCGACGAAGGAACGAGCGAGGACCCGGGCCTGAGCGATGTAGTTGCGAGCGACGATGGTGCAGACGGCATGGCGACGCGTCACGAACCTAATCCTCCAGAGTGCCGTCGGCGCGGTGGCCCGTCGGAAATGCCGCGTCGCTCTCCAGTGGTCGCGCGGCGAGTGGAGTCTAGCGTGGGGGGCGTGCCGGGAAGGTCAGTCCGAGGTGCGCAGCGACATCGATCCGAGCCAGTAGGCCAGCGAGCGGGGGTCCTCCTGGCCGAGGTCCTGCGGCGACAAGGGCGCCGGCGTCTCCAAGGTCAGGTGCACGCGGCCTCGCCCTGCTTCGACGAGCTCGGACGAGATCGGGACCCGGAGCTCGTCGGCGGCGAAGGCCGCGCTGTACACGTGCCGCGCCAGAACGGTGTCGTCGGCGATGACCCGGAGCTCGCGGGTCTCGGAGGGGTCGGCGAACCGCGCGCCGGTCAACGTCAGCTGGAGATCGCTACCCCGCAGGGCGTCCGCGACGTCGAACACGATCGAGGTGGACCTCCCGGAGGACCAGACGCCTGAGCCCTCGAGCTCGCCCCAGCGGCCGTACAGGAACCGCCGGCCGGCCGGGTCGTCCGCGGAGAGCACGACGTCCTCCTCCCCGAGCGAGAGGTCGACGTCGGACAGCACGTACCCGTTGCCGAGATCGGTCTCGCCCGTGCTGGGCCACGCGTCCGCGGTCTCCTCCGTGAGCAGGAACGTGCTCCCTCGCGGCACGCTGCTCCTCGCGTACGTCGGTCCTGCCACGACGACCTCGTCCGCCGGGACGAGCAGCGGAACCAGGGAGTTCTGGTAGATGTCGTCCAGCGCGACGTTCAGGGTCGGTATCGCCAGTCGCTCGTCGTCCGCGAGATCGTAGGCGGCCCGCGGCACCACGACCGGAACCGCCGCGGCTGCTGCCACGCCGAGCGCGGCGCTGCCCGTCCCCAGCAGGGCCAGGAACGTCGTCGAGCGGCCGCGCGCGCCCGAGGGCACCGTCTCGGCGAGCCGTGCGAGCACGAAGGGCATCACGAGGGCGACGGCAACCGCCAGCCACTTGTGGGTCGCGTAGCTGGTGATCCCGTTGACCGCGACGATGAGGGCGCCGTTGGCAAGGGTCGCCGCGGCAAGGGCGCCGGTCGCGGGGAGACCGGGCTTGCGGCGCTTCGCTGCGAGGTAGGCGAAGCCAGCAGCCAGAAGGACGACCGCCCACTCCACCGCCGCCTGCCCGAGCGGAGGGGCAGAACGTAGGTCGACCTGCATCCCGATCAACGAGAACGGGCTGGCCAGGGGGATCTCGTACCCGAGCTCGCCGGTCGTCTGGTTCCGGAGTGAGCTGACGTACCAGCCCAGGACGGGGGCGCTCAGCGCGAGGCCGACCGCCGCCGCACCTGCGGTGGTCCGCGCCGCCGCACGCCACGGCTGCCGCCCGACGACCAGCCACCCGAGCAGCGCCGCGGTCCCGATCGAGGTGCCCAGGACGAGCGTCGGATTGCTGCCCACGGCCGCTGTCCCGAGGAGGCCGGCCAGGCACACGTGCCAGACGAGATGTCCCCGTCCCCCACGCGAGGTCGCCACGAGCGCGGCCAGGAGAACGGCTACCAGGGCGACCGCGACGGTCTGACCGATCTGGGCGTCGAAGAGGCGTGACATCGGCACGATCGACATCGAAGGGACCGCGACGGCCAGGGTCGTGACGAGAGGCGGTGTCTTCAGCGTGCGGGCGACCAGGGGCAGCAGCGTGGCGATCAGGATGAAGAACGACACCCCGACGACAGTGGCGAGCAGACCGGCGGCGGGGGTCCTCGTCGCCGCTGCGAGGGCGACCAGCATGCCGGTCACCATGGGTTTCTCGTACTCCGCGCGATGCACCTGGAAGGCGCCGTACGCGTCCGGGTGGGTCGTGAGAAACGGAGTCGCACCATGACCCGAGCTCGTAACCCAGACCTCGGCCGACGCCGCGTAGTTGGGGAAGTCGTTCGCGAGCGCCGTCCAGTACGTCGAGCCGTGCACCAGCAACGGGGCGAGCACGATGATCGACAGCCCGAGGGCGATCCCGTCCCAGCGCGTGGGCGCCAGCTCGTGGAGCAGGCGGGCGGTGCCGGTCGTGCCTCGTGCCCGGCGGACGACGTCGAGCAGGACGAGGGCGACGAGGGCAGCCAGCGCGCACGCCGCCAGCGGCAGCACGGGGAGCAGCGCGTCGCCGAGCAGCACGTAGCAGAGCGTGACCACCACTCCGGTGGCCGCGAGACCCAGCCCGAGCGTGACACCGAGCCCGCGGACCGGGCGTGCGACAGCACCGAGAGCCAGGCGCAGGGGTGCGCCGATGACGAGGAGGTACACGACCGCGACGCCCGTCGTCGCCAGCAGCTCGATGACACCGATCAAGGAGTCGGTCTTCATGGGTCTCCCGTCCGGGTCGCCTGGGGTCGTCCGTGCAGGTCAGGCCGAGCGGGCCCGTGCGGCCGACATCGAGGGCGATGTGCGGGGACAGTGTGTCGAGGGTAGCCGGGGTGCCGCACTCGGTCTCACCGACCCGGGCACGGCGTGTCCCGGGACCGTCGTCAGCGGCTTGTATGCTTCAGCCGCCTACGAGCGATTTGTCCTGGTGGGCGTCAGCTGCCTTCGCTGTGCGGGGGCCTCACGTCCGGGGGGACGACGTTGGTACTCGCGGAGCCTCCTGCACGGTCGGGGTACTTCTCGCTCGTCAACCAGCTGCGCGGCGCCGCGGCTCTGCTCGTGGTGTGGGACCACCTCGTCGGGCAGTGGCTCGCCCAGCGCGGCTTGCAGTGGGCGCCTTCCGACCTGGCCGAGCGGCTCGTCCTCGGCCCGCTCAACCTCATCCAGCACGCCGGGTTCCTCGGCGTGGCGCTCTTCTTCCTCATCAGCGGGTTCGTGGTCACGCGCGCTGCGGCGAGGGAGACGGCTCGGACCTTCGTCCTGCGCCGGCTGACGCGTGTCTACCCGCCGCTGATGGCTGCGGTGCTCCTCGCCGTCGCCGTCGCGTGGATCCAGCACGTGCTCGGTCTCGGCTCCGCCGCCTGGGAGAGCGTCACCCCGACCGCGGTGCTCCAGGCGATGACGCTGGTGACCTACGTGTCGGTCCCTCAGATCGTTCTCGTGGGCGTGGCGTGGACCTTGGTGATCGAGCTCGTGTTCTACCTGCTCCTGTGGGCTGCGGGCCCGGTGCTGAGGAGCAGCCTCCCTGACGGCTGGGCCACTCTGGGCATCCTCGCCGTCGTCGCCGTCGTCTCCCTGCTGGGCAGGTCGCTGGGAGACCAGTTCTTCCTGCTCAGCGTGTCGGTGTCGTACGTGCCGATCCTCGTTCTCGGGCACGTGATCTACCTGGTGACGCAGCGGCGCACGCCGGTGTGGGCCGCCGGGCTCCTGGCGTTGTGCACGTGGGTGGTCTTCGTGTGGGGAGTGGAGCGGACGCAGCCGGGGTTCCTCACCCCCGAGAACTCCTACGGTTCGAGCCTGAGCGTCGCGCTCGTGCTCTTCTTCGTCGCCGTCCTGTGCGAGGGCCGCATCCGCCCCGCCCGCTGGCTCGAGGTGGTCGCGGCGCGCAGCTACACGCTCTACCTCGTCCACGGCATCGTCGGCCTGCTGGTCCTCGATCTGGTGACGCGCGAGGGGATCGCCTACCGGTGGGCGCTGCTCGCAGCGCTGCTGGTGGTCGCTCTCGTGACCGAGGCGCTCTACCGTGCCGTCGAACGCCCCTCGATCGCGCTGGGTCGGCGCCTCACGCGCACCCGACGCGACGACGGGCCTGTGCCACCGCCGCCGGCACAGGTGGAGGAGCCGGAGACCGCTTCCGCCCGCTGAGGGGTCAGAGGGCGCGACCGTCCTCGTCCAGCAGCCCGAGCAGGTACGTCCCGTACCCCGACTTCACCAGCTTCTCCGCCCGCAGCCGCAGCTCGTCGTCGCTGAGGAACCCGCGCCGCCAGGCGACTTCCTCCGGCGCCCCGACCTTGAGACCCTGCCGGTGCTCGATGGTCCGCACGAAGTCGGAGGCCTCGACCAGCGAGTCGAACGTGCCGGTGTCGAGCCACGCGGTGCCGCGGGGGAGGACCTCGACCTGCAGGCGGCCCTGCTCGAGGTAGTGGCGGTTCACGTCGGTGATCTCGTACTCGCCGCGGGCCGAGGGCTTCAGGTCCTTGGCGATCGCCACGACGTCGTTGTCGTAGAAGTACAGGCCCGGGACCGCGTAGGAGGACTTGGGCTGCGCGGGCTTCTCCTCGAGGGAGAGCGCGCGGCCGTTCTCGTCGAACTCGACCACGCCGTACGCGGTGGCGTCGGCGACCCGGTAGGCGAAGACAGCCGCGCCGTCGATCTGCTCGAACCGGGTGAGCTGGTTGCCCAGGCCGGCGCCGTAGAAGATGTTGTCGCCCAGCACCAGCGCCGCGGAGTCGTCCCCGACGAAGTCCGCACCGAGCACGAACGCCTGCGCGAGCCCGTTCGGCTCCGCCTGGACGGTGTAGCTGATCGAGATCCCGAACTGCGAGCCGTCGCCCAGCAGCCGCTGGAACTGCTCCGCGTCGTGGGGCGTCGTGATGATCAGCACGTCCCGGATGCCGGCCAGCATGAGGGTCGACAGCGGGTAGTAGATCATCGGCTTGTCGTACACCGGGACCAGCTGCTTGCTCACGCCGAGGGTGATGGGGTGCAGTCGGGTACCGGAGCCCCCTGCCAGGATGATGCCGCGCATGGTCAGACATTGTGACCTATCACGGAGGTCTCCCGTGCCGATCCGGGCAGCGCATCCTCGACCGACCTCTCCTCCGGCTTCGCACCGGCGGCCGGCAGCCCTGGGGCAGGTGCTCGGCGCGCCTCGCGGTACCGCCGTTAGAGTGGCGGGAATCCTCCTCGCGCCGACCGTGCGGCGGAGCCCTACCCGCAACTCTAGGAGTGGCCCGCGTGCGAGCCGTGGCAGTGGCAACGATCGTGCTCGTCGGGCTCATGGTCCTGTCCGGGTTCCCCTTCGCCCTCCTGCTGCGCCGTGTCCGGGACGGCTGGGTGGCCGCCGCGGTCGACGCCGCGATGTTCGGGCTCGTGGTCCTGCCGCTGTCGGTGACGCTCTGGACGTGGTGGGGAACCGCCGGGGTCGTCGTCCCGACGCTCGGCTGGCTGGCGGCGGCTGTGGTCGTGGCACGACGGGGTCGGGCCGGGTTGCCGGCCCGGCCTCGTCGGCCGGCCGTCGGCTCTGCGGTCCGCGGCACCCTGTGGTGCGTGGTCCTGGCGGGGGCGGCGCTGCTCCGGCTGCGCGAGGTCGAGTTCATCCCCTGGGTCGGGGACATGGGCGGGTACGTCAACTGGGCCAACGAGCTGGTGCGCACGGGCACGCTGGACGCGTCCTGGCCACCGCTCTACTCGTCCTACCTGGCGATCAGCACGGCGTTGTTCGGCACGGCGCACACGACCGCGGGTATGACGGCGGTCGGCCTGGTGCTCGTGCTGGCCCTGGCGCGGCTGGCGCACCAGCTGGGCGTGAACTCCTGGGTGGTGCTGGCCGTCGGCGTCGTGGTCGCCGTCCACACGCACGCCGTCTGGTACGGCACCTTCCCGGCGAGCGAGTCCCTCGCGGCCCCGTTCCTGGTCGTCTGGCTGGTCACGGTGCACCGCGCGCTGTCGGGTCCCGGCCGCGCGGCGCACGTCGTGGCCGGCGGCGTGGTCGTCCTCGCGCTGTGCCTGCTGCGGGCCAACGGGCCGCTGCTCCTGGTACCCGTCCTGGTCGTGCTCGCCGCCGTGCTCGCCGTCCGGCCCTGGCGGCAGTACGCGCGCACCTGGGCGTGGGTCACCGCTGCGTTCGTCTCCGCTGCCGGCACCGGGTACTGGTACGGCATCACCGTGATCAGCGGTTACTACGTCGAGACCCAGTTCCCGCTCTTCCTGTCGCCGGAGGTCATGGGTCGCCTGCGGGGTCTGGGCGTGTTCGACCCGACGCTGGCGAACGCGGGGGTGCTCGCGGCCCTGACGACCGTCGGCTGCGGGGTCGTGGTCGCTCTCGGCACCTGGGTGACCGGTCGGGACGCCCGCCGCCCCACGCGCGGGGGGCACGTCGGGGAGACGGTCGTGCTCGCCGCCGCCGCGGTGAGCCTGGTGGCCCTGCTCGTGGTCCTGGCAGGTCAGGACGGAGACGTGTGGCGGATCGCCGGACGTGTCGGGCTCTGGCTGTTCGCCGCCGGCGCGCTGGGTGTCGTCGCCGCGCGCTGGTTCCCGGACCGGGCTGCCCGCCCCCTGGCGCTCCTCGCCGTCACGACGATCCTGCTGTACCTGGTGTTCCAGGACGGCCGGCTCGGCCCTGTGCGGGAGCACGCGTTCTACCTGTACTGGGACCGGTACCTGTTCAGCGAGGTCCTCCCGTGCCTTGTCCTGCTCGGGGCGATCGCGTTGCACCAGGGGTTGACCGTGCTCGACGCGGGCTTGCGCACGGCCCGGGTCGCGGACCGCGGCCGCGCCGTCGTGGCCGCGCCGGTGGCCGCAGCAGCGGCGCTCGGCGTGGTGGCGTGGGCGGCGCCCGAGGTGCGGCGTGCGAATCACGACACCTTCATGCGGGGCGCCTACGACCTCGCCGCGGAGCTCGCGGACGTGGCTCTCGACGAGGACGCCCCGGTGCTCTGGTCGTCGGCCGGCGGCGTCGGGGTGGCCGACTACTTCTTCCCGAACAGCTGGATGGCGCTGGCCAAGCCTCTGGTCTTCACGTGGGACGTCGACGTCGCCAACCTGAAGCGCCCCCAGGACTTCTCGCCGGACCAGCAGGTCTCCGAGGCCCAGATGCGGCTCGCGGCCACCTGCGCGGACAGCGACAGCGTCACCGTCCTGGAGGTCACGCTCGGGGCGCCGGCCCTCGACGAGCGGCTGGCCGACTCCGACCTGGAGCTCGCCCACCTGCGCACCGTGCGCGGTGGCTGGCGCATCCTCTCGCAGTTCGAGGAGCCGACCGACTGGCGCACGATCGAGTTCAACGTCGAGGCGTGGCGAGTGGGGGTGCCGGAGCACCTGCGCGTGAGCCCGGCCATCTGCGACCCGGAACGCTGGCGGGAGGGCGCGGGAACGGTACGCACGCAGGTGCAGTGACGGTCGAGCGGTTCGATCCTCTGGGATAGGTTCGATCCTCGTCCGCGCCCCCCTCCAGCGTCAGGATGCACATGAAGGTCTTCGTCCAGATCCCCTGCCTCAACGAGGAGGAGACGCTGCCCGCCGTGCTGGCGTCGATCCCGCGGCGGATCGACGGCGTCGACGAGCTCGAGATCCTCGTGATCGACGACGGCTCGACCGACCGCACGGTCGAGGTGGCGCGGGAGCACGGGGTGCGGCACATCGTCCGGCACTCCCGGAACCGCGGCCTCGCCCGCTCGTTCCGGGACGGCGTCGACTACGCGCTCGCGCACGGCGCGGACATCGTGGTGAACACGGACGGCGACAACCAGTACCCGCAGGACCGCATCCCCGACCTGGTCCGCCCGGTGATCGAGGGTCGGGCGGACATCGTCATCGCCGACCGGCAGACCGCGACGATCGCGCACTTCTCGCCGTTCAAGCGGCTGATGCAGCGGGTCGGCAGCCGGGTCGTGAACTTCGCCGCCGACACGCACCTGCCCGACGCCGCCAGCGGGTTCCGCGCCTACTCGCGCGCGTCGCTGATGCGGCTGAACGTGGTCACGGAGTTCTCCTACTGCATGGAGACGATCATCCAGGCGGGGCACAAGCGGCTGCGGATCGCGTCGATCCCGGTGACGACCAACGCGAAGACCCGCGAGTCGCGCCTGTTCCGCAACATCTTCCACCACATGGGGAAGTCCGGGTCGGCGATCGTCCGCAGCTACCTCATGTACAAGCCGTACGTGCTGTTCGCCTGGTTCGCCGTGGTGTTCGGGCTGCTGGCGCTGGTGCCGTCGGTGCGGTTCCTGGTGCTCTACCTGGGACCGAGCGACGACGACGGGAACGTGCAGTCGCTGATCTTCGCCGCGATCATGGCGATGGCCGCGCTGCTGTCGGTCGCGCTCGGCATCCTGTCGGACCTGCTGCGCACCAACCGGACGCTCCTCGAGGAGCAGCTGGAGCGGATCAAGCAGATCCAGTACCCGCTCGATCCGCGGAGCTGACCGCGCGCCGGGCGAGCGCCGCGGCGACGCCGGCCGCCGCCGCGTCGGCGACGACCATCAGCACCCGGCTGACCAGGGCCACGAGCAGCGCGTCGGAGTCGGCGATCACCGGGGAGAGCGCCAGCACCAGGGCGGCCTCGCGCGGGCCGGTGCCGGCAGGGGCGATGACGACCAGGAAGCCGACGACCCACGCGAGCGCGAAGGCGCCGGTGGCCAGCACCACGGCGCGGCCGGGGGAGCCGGGGTCGAGGTCGCGGACCAGCACGGCGGCGTGCAGCCCGAACAGCAGCCACATCACCAGCGCCCAGCCCGCGGACCGCGCAAGGCCGGGCCCGGCGACACGCACCGTCTCGTCGCCCCGGCGGAGCACCCGCAGGCCGATCGCGACGAGCCGGTTGAACACAGGCGGCAGCAGGCCGATCACGCCGAGCGGCACCACGGCGATCGCCCACCAGTAGGTCGACAGGGACCCGGGCGACGCCGCGGCGAGGCCGACGACGGCGACCGTGCCGCCGACGACGAGCAGCACGGCGAGCGCGCCGAGGGCGACGACGGCGCTGCGCGAGCGGCTCAGCCGGTGGCTCTTGCCGAGCTCGGCCTGCGCGACGACCGCCCAGACGCTCCCGGGCACGTACTTGCCGAGCTGGCCGTGGTAGTAGATGCGGGCCGAGGCCGAGAGCGGCGGCGCGTCCCCGGTCGCGGCCAGCAGGCTGCGCCAGGACAGCATCTGGGCGACGAGCCCGGCGCACGCCAGCACCAGCGACGCGACGACGGTCCACGCGTCGAGCCGCGCCAGGGCCTCGCCGAGCTCCTCCCGGCGCGTGAGGACGGACCACACGAGCAGCGCGATCGCCACGGCGAAGAACGCCACTCCCAGAACCGCTCGCCTCGACCGCACCGCACGAGGATAGGTGCCCGGCCGCATCACCTAGGCTGTCCGGAACCCCGCAGCGACCACCAAGGAGGACCGGCGTGCCCGGAACCGGAGAGATCGCACGGTCGGCCTACGTGTCGGCGTCCCGCGCGGTGCGAGGGGCGGCGCAGCGCACCGGCCTGTACGAGCGCCTCGACCGCCGGCACCAGGAGGCGCCGCGCAGCGTCGCCGGGCACCTGCGGACGCTGTTCGCGATCCACGACGTCGAGGACCTCGTCGCGCTGGACCAGCCGTGGTGGACCTACGGCGCCATCGACGCCGTCGAGCAGCACCTGGCGGCGCTCGACGGCAGGGCCCGCGTCTTCGAGTACGGGTCCGGCGCGAGCTCGGTGTGGCTGGGCCGCCGTGCCGCCGAGGTGCACAGCGTCGAGCACCACGCCGACTTCGCCGAGGTGATGCGCCGGGTGCTGGCCGAGGCGGGCCTCGAGTCCGTGGTGACCCTGCACGAGGTGGGCCCGACGCCGAGCGCCGACCCCGTGGTGCCCTCCGGTCGCCGCGGCGAGGAGGGCCGGGACTACGCGGCGTACGTCGCGAGCATCGACGACGTGCCCGGCGAGTTCGACCTGGTGGTGGTGGACGGCCGCGCGCGCGTGGCGTGCATGCAGGCGGCGGCGCGCCGGCTCGCCCCCGGCGGGATCATCCTGTTCGACGACACGCAGCGGCCGCGGTACAAGGCGGGTCTCGCGGCGAGCGGCATGGACGTCCAGCACGTGCGCGGCTGGGTGCCCTCGCTGCCGTACCCCCGCGACACGTCGGTCCTGCGGATCACCCGGGGCTGAAACCCCGGGGCCGGGCGGGGCGCCCGGGTAGCATCTGTCGCCACCACACGACCGACGAGGGATGACGTGTACCGCCTGACGAACACCATGCAGGACTACGCCTGGGGGTCGCCCACCGCGATCCCGACGCTCCTCGGCACCCCGGTGACGGGTGCGCCGGTCGCGGAGGCGTGGTTCGGTGCCCACGCCAGTGCACCGTCGCACTGCGTCGCGGGGGACGGCACGACGGGTGCCGCGATGACCGAGGTCATCGCCGCCGACGCCGCGGGCGTGCTCGGCGAGGACGTCGAGGCCCGGTTCGGCGCGGTGCTGCCGTACCTGCTCAAGGTGATCGCGGCGGAGACCCCGCTCTCGCTGCAGGTGCACCCGCACATCGCCCGGGCCCGCGAGGGGTTCGCGGAGGAGGAGGCGGCGGGCGTCCCGGTCGACGCCCCGCACCGCAACTACCGCGACCGCAACCACAAGCCCGAGCTGGTCTACGCGCTGACCCGGTTCGAGGCGCTGTGCGGGTTCCGGGCGCCGCGGCGCGCCGCGGAGCTGCTCGAGGGGCTCGACGCGCCGCTCGCCAAGGAGCTCCGGTCGATGCTCTCGGCCCAGCCGTCGGCGGCGGGCATCGAGGCGGTCTTCACCCGGCTGCTGCGTCCGGAGACCCGACCGTCCGCCGAGGAGGTCGGCGTGCTGGCCGAGGCGTGCGCGGCGCGCCTCGAGGAGGGATCGCCCTCACCGCGTGCCGACCGCACGGTCGTGCAGCTCCAGCAGGCGTACCCGGGTGATCCCGGCGTGGTGACGTCGCTGCTGCTCAACCCCGTCACGCTGCAGGCCGGCGAGGCGCTGTTCGTCCCGGCGGGCGGCGTGCACGCCTACCTCAAGGGCCTCGGCGTCGAGATCATGGCGAGCTCGGACAACGTGCTGCGCGCGGGCCTGACGCCGAAGCACGTCGACGTCGACGAGCTGCTCCGGAACGTGGACTACGTGGCCGCCCCGCCGATCCGGATCGCACCGGAGAAGTTCCACGGCGCGACGCGGATCTACTACGCGCCGGTGGACGACTTCGAGCTGTCGGTGACGAGCGTCGCCGACAGCCAGGTCCACCCGCTGCCCGGGCGCGGTCCGCGGATCCTGCTCTGCCTCGAGGGGCGGATGACGGTGCTGTCCCGCCATGACGGCGAGGTCCTGCTCACCCGGGGCCAGGCGGCGTTCGCCCCGGCGTCCGACGGGCAGCTGTCCGTCCGGGGCCGCGGGACGCTGGTGCAGGCCGACGTCCCCTGACACCCCGCGCGTGCGACGACGCGCGGTCGCGCTGCTGCTCAGCCTCCCCGACCGGCTCCCGGTCCTCCTGCTCGCGCTCGGGCTGACCTCCCTCGTCGCGGTGCTGCTCGGCCAGCTCCGGCCGCTGGTGGTCCTGCCGGTGACCGTGGCCCTCGCGGCGGCCACGTGGCGGCTCGTCCCGTCGCCCCCGCCGGCGACCCGCGGCCAGGTCGGCGCCGTGCTGGCGCTGGCGGCGCTGTGCGGCGGCTGGGTGGTGGCCGGGTGGCGCACGGCTGCCGAGTACGTGGTGGTCAACCGGGACCCGGGCTTCCTCACGCTGCAGGCGCTCTGGCTCACGGACCACCCGGCGGCGCCGATCCCGGTCGGGTCGGCGGCCGGTGCCGCGGTGGCGGGCGCGAGCGCCGGGACGGAGGCGTTCTGGCTGCAGGACGGCGCGCTGCACGCGCAGGGCAACAAGCTGCTGCCGTCGCTGCTCGCAGTGCTGGGCTGGGCCGGGGGCGAGCGCGCCGTGCTCGCGGGCGGCGTCGTCGTCGGTGCCGTCGGGCTCGTGGCGGTGTTCGCCGTCGCGCGGCGGTTCGCCGGGCCGTTGTGGGCGCTCGTGCCGACCGCGGCGCTGGCGCTGAGCCTGCCGTACCTCGTGTTCACCCGCGCCGCGTACACGGAACCGCTCACCGTGGCCTTCCTGTGCGGGGGTCTGGCGCTCGCCCACGGCACGTGGTCGGCGCCCGGTCGCGGGGGAGCCGCCCGGTGGGCGCTGGTCGGCGCGATGACGGGCGCCGTGGCGGCGGCGCGGATCGACGGGGGAGTCGTCGTCGCGGGGCTCGCCGTCGGCTGCGCGCTGGTCGGGGCGGCACCGCTGGGCGCGCACGACCGGCGCGCCGCGGTGCGCGGGGCGCTGGCCGCGCTCGGCGCCGGTGTCGCGGTCGCGGTGCTCGGGATCACCGACGTGGTCCGCCTGAGCCCCGACTACGTGCGGGTGCACGAGCAGCAGCTGGTCCTGCTCGGCGTGGCGACGGGGCTCCTGGTGCTGGTGGCGGTGGCGGTGCTCGTCGTCCCCGGCGGGGTGCTGCGCCGGGTCCGGCTCACGGTGCACGACCGCCGGCAGGTCCTCGGCCGGGTGGCAGCAGCGGTGGTCCTCGTCCTCGGCGTCCTCCTCGCGTCCCGCCCGCTCTGGTGGCAGGGCCGGTTCACCGACGCGGCGACGGGCTACGGCTACGCCGTCACCGTGCTCCAGGAGGCGGCCGGGCAGCCCCTCGACCCGAGCCGGTCCTACGACGAGCAGTCGCTGGCCTGGGCCGCCTGGTACCTCGGCGTCCCGGCGGTGGTGCTGGGGTTCGCCGGGCTGGCCGTCATCGCCCGCCGCGCCGTCGGCCGGCGAGATCCCCCGGCGACGCTGTTCGTCGCGGTGGTCGGGGTCGCGGCGCTGTTCCCGCTGCTGCTGGTCAACATCACCCCCGACCAGGTCTGGGCGGTCCGCCGGCTGCTGCCGGCGACGTTCCCGGGGCTGCTGGTCGCGGGCGCCTGCGCGCTCGCCGCGCTCACCGCGCTCACGGGGACCCCCGCGTCCCCGTGGCGCACCGCTCGTCGTGCCGTCGCGGCGCTCCTGGCGCTCGCGGTCGTCTCCTTCCCGCTGACCACGTGGCGGCCCGGTGCGTCGGTCGTCGAGCTGTCCGGCCGCGCCACCCAGGCGCACGCGGTCTGCGACGTCCTGGACGACCTCGGGGTCGAGCGCGTGGTGTGGACGCACTCCGCGCCGTTCCGGTACCTGGCGACGTTGCGGGTGGTCTGCGACGTCGAGGTGGTGGAGTTCGAGGACCCCCCGTCCGCCACGGACCTCGCGGCGGTGCGGCGGGCCTGGGGCGACGAGCCGGTGGCGGCGCTCAGCTTCGACGCGACCGACTACCGGTGGACGGCGGTGCCCACCGCGTCGGCGGGCGGCACGGTGTCGACCACGCTGGGCCGGACGCTGACGGGCGCGCCGACGTCCGTCGACGCGACCTGGAGCGAGGTCTGGGTGGGCCTGGTCGAGCCCGACGGGCTGGTCACGCCCGCGGGCTGAGCCCCGCCGCCGACGCTCAGAGCGTCGCGGTGACCCGCTCCGAGGAGGCGATGCGCTCGGCCCGGTCCGGCGCGTCGCCTGCGTCGGGCCGCAGCAGCACGACCGAGCCGCCGCCCGCGAGCAGCCCGAGGACGGTCAGCAGCAGGGCCGGTGCGGCCGACCGCTCGTCGGCGACCGTCACCAGCGTCCGCGACCCGGCCGGCACCGGCGCGGCCTCGAGCGCCGACGCGACCAGGCCCGCGTGCGGCACCGGCGTCGTCCCGAGGTCCAGGGCGTCGCGAGCGGGCTCGACGGCCGGCACCCAGCCGATCACGTCGCCGTACGTCATCACGGACTGCGCCGCGTCGAGCGCGCCGCCCGGCAGCACGCCGTCGAACTGCCGCGCCAGCGCCGGCAGCGCGACGGCGACGACGCCGGCACCCCGGGGGAGGTCGACGTCGGCGGGGCGGTCGGTGACGACGACGTCCGCGCCGGCGGCCTCGCCCACCGCGACGGTCGCCCCCACGCGCCACGCCGCCAGGGCCCACAGCACGGTGCGCCAGTGCGGCGGGAGGTCGAGCAGCACGCGCGTCCCGGGCCCGGCGTCCAGCTCCTCCACGAGCAGGTTGGTGGTCTTGCTCACCCAGTTGTCGAGGACCGCACCGGAGAGCTCGATCCGCTCGCCGTCCGGCCCGTACCAGGTCAGCCGAGGACGCCCCGGCTCGCTGAGCAGGGAGGACAGGACGTCCGCGACGGAGGCGGCGGGGCGGGGGGAGGCGGGGGTCACGCCAGCAGCCTAGGTGCCCGTGCCCATCGGCAATCGGACATATCGCCCGGCAAGCGCTTCAATAGCACTGTTCCGCTTGACTACGCGGAACGACACGCGTGTAATTCCCTCAGCGGACGGCTCATCGCCGGCCCGGCACGACCGATCAGGTGACCGGTAGCGACGCACGACGGGGGAGGCACACATGTGGAGTCTGCTCGACGACGAGGGACCCTTCCCGACGGAGGCGAACAGCCCCCAGCGTGACACGGGGATGGCCAGCGTGCTGCCCATGTTCGGCACGCCCGAGGACGACGGCATCATGGGCTGGCAGGAGCGCGCGCTGTGCGCCCAGACCGACCCGGAGGCCTTCTTCCCGGAGAAGGGCGGCTCGACCCGCGAGGCCAAGAAGGTCTGCACCGGCTGCGAGGTCCGGGCCGAGTGCCTGGAGTACGCGCTGGCCAACGACGAGCGCTTCGGCATCTGGGGCGGTCTGTCGGAGCGAGAGCGCCGCAAGCTCAAGCGGCGTGTGGTCTGAGTCGTGCGCCCGCCGGGGCGCATGATGTCGTGAGCATGTCCGACACCACGCACTCCGGCGCGCCCGTCACGGGATCCCTGGCGACCCCCGCACCTGTCACGGCGGTGGTCGTGGCCCGCGGCGTCACCCCGTTCCTCCCGACGACGCTCCGCGCGCTCGCCGCGCAGACCCGCACCCCGGCCCGGGTGCTCCTGGTCGACGCCGGCGACCGCCCCGACCCCGGCCTCGCCGCCGTGCTGCGCGACGCGGGCCTGCCTGCCGGGTCGACCACCCTGCTGACGGCGCCGGGTGCGCGGTCGTTCGGCGACGCGGTGCGGACCGCCGTGGCCGCCGTGGCCGCCGGGGCCCTCGCGGACGGCGGCGCGCGGTGGCTGTGGCTGCTGCACGACGACTCCGCGCCCGACCCGACCGCCCTCGCCGAGCTGGTCCGGTCGGTGCAGGCCGCGCCGTCCGTCGCGCTGGCCGGCGTGAAGCAGCGCACCTGGACCGCTCCCGCCCGCCTGCTCGAGGTCGGCGTCCGCACCTCCCGGTCCGGCCGCCGGATGACCGACATGGAGCCCGGCGAGGTCGACCAGGGCCAGCACGACGGCCGGGAGGACGTGCTCGGCGTCGGCCTGGCCGGCGCGCTGGTCCGCCGGGACGTGTGGGACGAGCTGGGCGGCACCGACCCCGCGCTCGGCCCGTTCGGCGACGGACTGGACCTGTCCCGCCGCGCGCGGCTCGCGGGGCACCGCGTCGTCGTGGTCCCCGCGGCCGTCGTCCGGCACGCGCAGGCCGGCTACCACGGGCTGCGCGACCCCGGTACGGACCCCGCCTCGATCGTCGACCTGGACGCCGACGGCGAGCCCGACGGCGCCGACCCGCGCCGCTCGTTCGCCGCGCGCCGCGCCGCGCTGCTGCACCAGCGCCTGGTCGGGGCGCCGCTCCCGCTGCTGCCGCTCGTGGCGCTCATGGCGGTGGCCGCGGGACTGGTCCGGGTGCTGGTCCGGATCGCCGCGAAGGAGCCCGGGCTCGCGACCGCCGAGCTGACGGCCCCGCTGCGGGCGCTCGGCCGGCCCGCGGCGGTCGCCCGGGCCCGCGCCGCGGTCCGGCGGACCAGCACCGTGCCCCGTCGCACCCTCCGGCCGCTGCAGGCCGACTGGCGGACCGTCTGGCAGCAGTGGCGCGACCGTCGCCTGACCCGCGTCGAGGCCCGCCGCGTGGTCCGCGCTCCGTCCGAGCTGGAGCTCCGCGAGCTCGCGGCGCTGGCGCTGCGGCGCCGGGCGGGGCTCGGCGCGCTCGCGGCGGTGCTGGTCCTGGTCACGGGAGCGGCGTTCGGCCCGCTCGTGCTCGGCACGCTCGGCGGCGAGCGCCTGGTCGGCGGAGCGCTCCTGGCCGCCTCGTCGCGGCTGGGCGACGTCTGGGACGCCGCCACCAGCGGCTGGGTGCCCGACGGCCTCGGCGCGTCCGGCCCGGCCGACGCGCTGCTCACCGTGCTGCTGCCCGGGACGACCCTCGCGGGCGGCAGCCTGGCCGTCGCGCTCGCCGTGCTGGTGCTCGGGTCGGTGCTGCTGGCCGGGATCGGCGCCTGGTTCGCCGCCGGCGCGGCCACCCGCTCCGTGGGCGTGCGGCTCTGGGCCGCGGTCGTCTGGGCGGCGCTCCCGAGCCTGCTGCTGGCCGCCGGGCAGGGCCGGGCCGGCGCGGTGCTGGTGCACGTCGCGCTGCCGTGGCTCGTGCTCGCGCTGGCGCGCGCGGTCGGTGCGCAGCAGGTCGACGTGGTGCTGTCGGGCGTCGCGACCGCCGCGCGGACCGCGTCGGGCGACGGGCTCCCGGGGCGCGAGCTGCACGCCGAGGAGTGGCCCGACCCCGAGGCCTGGGCCCGAGCCGGGGAGCAGCCGACGCGGCGTCGCGGGCGGCGCGCGGCGGAACGGGCGCGGACGGCGGAGGACGGGACGGCGGAGGACGGGACGGGCGCGCCGGACGAGGTCGCGCCGGACGTGACGCCCGACGAGGTCGCTCCCGACGACGTGGCGCCCGACGAGGCCGACAGCGCGACGCCGGTCCGCGGCACCCGCGTGGTGCCCGCGGCCGACGCCGCTGCGGCCGCGGCGGTGACGGCCCGCGTGGACGCCGAGCCCGACACCGACCCGGACGCCGAGCCGGACCTCGAGCCGGAGCCCCGGCCGGACGACGACCCCGCGCCCGAGCCCCCGCTCGCCCCGCAGCGCCCCACGGGCTCGGTCGCCGCCGCGGCCGCCGCGTCGCTCGCGTTCGCGGCCGTCGCCGCGGGCGCCCCCGCCCTGCTGCTGCCCGGTGTCCTCGCGCTGCTGGTCGTCGCCGCGTGCGCCCCGGCGGGCCGGCGGCTGCGGGTCGTGCTCGCGGCGGTCCCGGCGCTGGTGCTGCTGGGCCCGACGCTCGCCGAGGCGGTGTCGCGCGGCTCGGCCGGCGTCCGGCTGCTGCTCGCGGACCCGGGTGCGCCCGTCGCGTCCGACCCGGCCTCCCCGGTCGCGGCGCTGCTCGGCCTGCCGGCGGACGGCTCCGCCCTGGTGCCGTCCTGGCTGCCCGGGTGGGTGCCGGACGGCGTCGTCACCTGGTGGCCGGTGGCGACCGGCGGTGCGGTGCTGCTGCTCGCCCTGCTGGCGCTGCTGCGCGGTGCCCCGCAGGCGCGGGCCGTGCGGCTGGGCTGGTTCGTCGCCGCCGTCGGCCTCGCCGTCGCGCTGGTGTCCGGCCGCGTGGGCGTGGGCGCCGACGACGGCGTCGTCGTGGTCGGCTGGGCCGGGTCCGGCGTCTCGCTGGCGATGGCCGGGCTCCTGACCGCCGCGGTCGTCGGCACCCGGGGCGTGCGGGCCTGGCTGGACCGGGCGTCGTTCGGCTGGCGGCAGGTCACGGCGGCGGTGGTCACCGCGGTGGTCGTGCTGCTGCCGGCCGTGACCTGGGTCGGCTGGGCGTGGCAGGCGCGGCAGGGCCCGGCGGCGGACCTCACGACCATGGAGCGCGCCGTCGTGCCCGCGATCGGCCGGCAGACGCAGCAGTCGGCGGACGCCCCGCGGGTGCTCGCGCTGACGCCGTCCGCGGACGCCACGGAGACCGGCTCCGGCGACACGGTCGAGTGGCAGCTGCTCCGCGGCGACGGGCCGCAGGTGCTGGAGCAGGCCGCAGCCGCCCGGGCCGCCGGGCTCACGGGCGACCTGCAGCAGCCGGAGCCGGCCGAGCCGGACGACGCCACCGTCGAGCTCGAGGGCGTCGTCGGCACGCTGGCCGCCGGGTCGAGCGCCGACGTGTCCGCCGACCTGGCCGCGCTGGCCGTCGCCGACGTGCTGGTGCCGCCGCTGCCGGTGGGTGAGCAGGACGACCTGGTGCGCAGCCGCGCCCGGACCGCGCTGGTCGGGCGGCTCGACTCGACCCCGGGCCTGGAGCGGATCAACGAGGGCGACTCGGGCGTCATCTGGCGCGTGCAGCCGTCGGCCGCGGCCGTCGGCGAGGACGCCGAGGCCGCCACGACGCCCGCGGCCGTGACCGCGTGGGCGCGGCTCGTGCCCGACGCGACCAGCGCCCAGGACGCCGAGGGGCTCGCGGCGGACGCCGTCGCGGTGCCCGCGGTCCCGGGCCTCTCGGGGCGGGTGGACACCACCATCGCGGCCGGTGACCCGGCGCGGCTCCTGGTCCTGGCGGAGCGCGCGGACGGCGGCTGGCGCGCCACGCTGGACGGGAAGCCGCTGCGGGCGGTCACCGACGGGTGGCGGCAGACCTTCGAGGTCGGGGCGGAGGGCGGCCGGCTGGTCGTCACGCACACCGCCCCGGACCAGACGACGTGGACGGTCGCGCAGGGCGTCGTGGGGCTGCTGGCCCTGCTGCTCGCGCTGCCGGTCCGGCGCCGCCGGGCAGGGAGACGATGACCGTGGACGAATCGAACCGGCCCGACCGCCCGACGGCAGGCGGCCGCGTCGCCCGCCTGCTGTCGGGCGGCCTCGTCCTGGCCCTCGCGGGCGGCGTGGTGGCCCTCGGCGTGCTCGCCCCCGAGAGCCAGGCGGACCCGCTGCCCGCGGCCACCGTGGACGTCGCGCCCACCGCGACCACGCTCGTGTGCCCGGGTCCGCTGCAGCTGCCCGACGACACGCTGTCCGGCGACTCCGCCTTCGACCGCGTGCCGGTGGCCCCGGCCGAGACCGTGTCGGCGTTCGACACCGTCCTGTCCGGGACCGCCGCGCTCACCGTGCTCGGCGGCGGCCCGACGGCGCTGGACGACGGCACCGGCCTGGTCCGGTCGCCCACCGCCCCGACGATCCTGCGCGCCGACCCGGTCGACGGGGAGCCGGCCCGGGTCGCGGGGGTCACCTCGTCGCTCGTGACCGACGGCGACCTGCGCGGGCTGTCGGCGGCGTCGTGCGCCCGGCCGTCGTCGGACGTGTGGCTGGTCGGCGGCAGCACGGAGCTCGAGAGCACGGCGGACCTCGTCGTCGTCAACCCGGGGGCCACCGCGGCCGACGTCACCGTCGAGGCGTGGGGGCCGACGGGGGAGGTGGACCTGGCGAACGGCGCGAGCTTCCTGGTCGCCCCGGGGGAGCAGCGGGTGCTCGCGCTCCCGGGCGTGGCGGCCGAGCAGCGCCGGCTCGCGGTGCGCGTGTCCGCCGCGGGCGGTCAGGTCTCCGCCTACCTGCAGGACGCGCTGCTGGACGGGTTCACGCCGCGCGGCGCGGACCTGGTGACCGCGGGCGTCGGGCCGGCCACCACGCAGGTGGTCCCGGGCCTGACGGTGACCGCGACGGAGGTCGACGCGCCGGACGCCGGCGCGCTGCGCCTGCTGGCGCCGGGAGAGGACGGGGCCACGGCCTCGGTGCGGCTGCTCGGGCCGGACGGCGACGTCGCCCTGCCCGGCGCGGAGGCCGTCGAGCTGGCTGCCGGCGAGGTGACCGACCTGTCGCTCGGCGGGCTCGCCGCGGGCAGCTACACGGCCGTCGTCGAGTCGAGCGCGCCGGTCGTCGCGGGCGCGATGATCGCCCGCGAGGGCCGGGCGGGGGAGCTGGACGAGGGCCCTCGGCTCGAGCGCGCGTGGGCGTCGTCCGCCGCGACCGGGACCGGGCTCGTCGCGATCCCCACGGGGACGCGCGGCACCCTCACCCTCACCGCGGTCCCGACGGGGGAGGACGCCGCCGAGCCTGCGCCGTCGGCCACGCCGAGCCCCGAGCCGACCCAGGGCCAGGTGCCCGACCCGGAGGCCACCGCGGAGCCGACGGGACCCACGACCACGGTGACGATCCGCGCGTACGGCGCGGCGGGCGTGCTGGACGAGCAGGACGTCGAGGTGCCGGTCGGGTCGACCGTGCCGTTCGACGTGCTGGACGAGCTCGGCCCGGCGGTCGTGGGCGTCGAGGTGGTCGCGGCCGACGACCCCGCGGCGGACGTGGCCTGGGCCCTCGTCGCCACGCTCGGCCGGCCGGACGGCCAGCTGCTGTCGGTCGTCGGGCCGCTCACGGACGCCACCGCGGTGACGCAGGCGCAGGTGCGCGAGGGCACCCGGGTCGGTCTGGACTGAGCGGCGCCCTCAGCGAGCGGCGCGGAGCTCCACGAGCTCCCGGGCCTTGAGCCCGACGGAGACGGCCACCCGCACCGGCCACTGGTACCAGCGGTGGTAGCGGCGGTGCAGGTAGCGCTCGGCGGAGGCGTGGTGCGCGGAGATCATCGCCGCGGGCCGCGCCTTCCAGGACACCCCGCCCACGTGCGTGACCCGGGCCGTCGGCACGTAGAGGTTCGCCCAGCCGGCGCGCGGCAGCCGCTCCCCGAGGTCGACGTCCTCGAAGAACATGAAGTAGTCTTCGTCGAACCCGCCGACGGCCTCGAAGGCCTCCCGGCGCAGCAGCAGGCAGGCGCCCGACAGCCAGCCGGCGACCCGCTCGGTGCCCGCGGTCTCCTGCCGCTGCTGGTAGCGCACGGTCCAGGGGTTGTGCGGCCACACCTTGCCGAGCAGCGCGTGCCCCACGCCCTGCGTGAGCGACGGCAGCTCCCGCGCCGACGGGTACACGGTGCCGTCCTCGTTGAGCAGCGCCGGGCCGAACGCGCCGACGGCGGGGTGCCGCTCGGCCGCGTCGAGCAGCGCGTCGAGCGAGCCGGGCTCCCACACGACGTCGGGGTTCGCCACCACCAGGAACGGCTGGGTCGCCCCCCGGGCGCCGGCGTTGGCGCCGCCGCCGTAGCCCAGGTTCTCGCCCGTGCGGACGACGCGACCGCCCGCCTCGGCGGCGACGCGGTCCGCGACCTCGGGGTCGGTGCCGTTGTCCACCAGCACCAGCTCGACGTCGGCCGTCGTCGCGTCCGCGAGCGACCGGGTGAAGTCCGTCAGCTCGTCGCCGGGGTGGAACACGATGCTCACCACGCGGACCGGGGGGCGGGACGTCGGCGTCGCCCCGGGGTCGTCGGAGGGAGCGCGGCGCGGGTCGGGGCTGGGCGTCGTCATGGCCGGGTCAGGTTATCGCCCGTCGCCGAGCTCCGGGTCCACCTCGTCCGGCGACCGGCCCAGGTGGTGCGCGACCTGCTCGACGACGACCTCGTGCACCAGGTCCGCGAGCTCGTCGGCGTCGCCCGCCCGCGACTCGACCGGCCGGCGGTAGACGACGATCCGCGGCGGCAGGCCCGGCTGCGCGGGGAACGAGCGGCCGAGCGGCACGCCCCCGGACTCCCAGGGCGCGGGGTTCGACGGCGGGACGTCCTCGACCGCGAACTCCACGCCGTCCAGGTACTTGCCCCAGCGGGCCTCCAGCCGCTCGACCGAGTCCAGCACCAGGTCGTCGAACCGCTCGGCCCGGGTGCGGTGCGCGGGGAGCGTCGCCGGCAGCAGCGGACCGCGGATGCCGCGGCCGCGCCGGTCGCGGCGCCGGACCTGCGCGTCCGGGCCGCCGGCCCCGCGGGAACCGGGTGCCCGGTCGCCCGGGAGCGCGGAGACGTACCGTCGGGGAGCCATCCGCGCACTGTAACCGGGTGATGACGCGGGTCGCGCGCGCTCCCCGGCCGCGGACGGCGGTACGGTCTACCCCGTGAGACCCGTCCGCCAGTGCTCCCGCACCGCGTGCGGTCGTCCGGCGGTCGCCACCCTCACGTACGTGTACGCGGACTCGACCGCCGTCCTCGGCCCGCTCGCGACGCTCGCAGAGCCGCACTCCTACGACCTCTGCGCCGAGCACGCCTCGCGCCTGACGGCCCCCCGGGGCTGGGAGGTCGTCCGCCTGACCCCCGAGTTCGTCGAGGCCGGCCCGAGCCACGACGACCTCGTGGCGCTGGCCGACGCGGTCCGCGAGGCGGGCCGCCCCGCGCTGGCCCCCGGACGTCACTCCGCCGCGGTCCCGGACGGCCTGCCGTCCGCGAGCGTCCTCGCCGACTCCGAGACCCGTCGCCGGGGGCACCTGCGGGTGCTGCGCGGCGAGGAGGACTGACCGGCATGGCGACCGCAGGGGGCGGCGCCGGGCGGCGCAAGGGTCGTCGGGGTCAGCCGGAGGCCACGCCGCTGGGCTCGCTCAGCCTCCCCGGCGGCGAGCACGCGCCGGGCACCGACGACTGCGAGTCGTGCGGCTCGACGCGGCTGACCCGCCTGCACCTGGCCCTGGCCGACGGCACGGACGTGACGTTCGTGTCGTGCCACGAGTGCGAGCACCGCGCCTGGTTCCCGCTGGCCGGGGACGGCACGTCGCTGAGCCGCGACGAGGTCGTCCGGCGGTCCACCAAGCCCTGACCGCGCCCGCCCCGGCCACCGCCGATGCGATACCGTGACGGGCGTGCCTGAGACCCCCGCGCTCCCCGACCTGACCGGCCTGATCAAGGCGTACGACGTCCGGGGCACCGTCCCGGACCAGCTGAACGCCGACGTGGCGCGCGCCATCGGCGCGGCGTTCGCCGACGTGGTCGTGCTGCCGGAGGCCCGCGAGGGCGCGACCCCCCGGGTGGTCATCGGCAACGACATGCGCCCCTCCGGCCCCGAGCTGGTCGGCGCGTTCGCCGAGGGCCTGTCCGCGCGCGGCGTCGACGTCATCACGATCGGCCTGTGCTCGACGGACGGCCTGTACTTCGCCTCCGGGAAGCTCGACATCCCGGGTGCCATGTTCACCGCCAGCCACAACCCGGCCGAGTACAACGGCATCAAGCTGTGCCGCGCCGGCGCGCGCCCCGTGGGTCAGGACTCCGGCCTGTCCCGCGTGCGCGACCTCGCGGCCGAGTACCTCCGCGACGGCGTCCCGACCGGCGGCACCGGCACGGTGACGGAGCAGGACCTGCTGGTCGCCTACGCCGAGTTCCTGCGCGGCCTGGTCGACCTGTCGGCGATCCGCCCGCTCAAGGTGGTCGTGGACGCCGGCAACGGCATGGGCGGCTTCACGGCGCCCGCCGTGCTGGGCACCGGTGCCGGCCTGCCGGCGCTGCCCCTCGACGTGGTGCCGCTGTACTTCGAGCTGGACGGCACCTTCCCGAACCACGAGGCCAACCCGCTGGAGCCGGAGAACCTGCGCGACCTGCAGAAGGCCGTCGTGGAGCACGGTGCGGACATCGGCCTGGCGTTCGACGGCGACGCGGACCGCTGCTTCGTCATCGACGAGAACGGCGACCCCGTCAGCCCCTCGGCCATCACCGCCCTGGTCGGCCTGCGGGAGATCGAGCGGGAGAAGGCCGCCGGCCGGACCCCGACGGTCATCCACAACCTGATCACCTCGATGGTCGTGCCCGACCTGGTGACCGCCGCCGGTGCGAAGGCCGTGCGGACCCGCGTGGGCCACTCGTTCATCAAGGCGCAGATGGCGGAGTCCGACGCCGTGTTCGGCGGCGAGCACTCGGCCCACTACTACTTCCGCGACTTCTTCTTCGCGGACACCGGCATGCTCGCCGCGCTGCACGTGCTCGCGGCGCTCGGCGGACAGCCGCACCCGCTGTCGGCGCTCGCCGAGCAGTACCAGCCGTACGTCGCCAGCGGGGAGATCAACTCCCGCGTGACCGACGTCCCCGCGGCCCGTGCCCGCGTGGTCGAGGCCTACGTCGAGCAGCAGGGCGCCGGCCCGGTCGTCGTCGACGAGCTCGACGGCCTCACGGTGTCGCACTGGGACGGCCACCCGCAGTGGTGGTTCAACCTGCGCGCGTCGAACACCGAGCCGCTGCTGCGCCTGAACGTCGAGGCCGCCGACCAGGACATCATGGAGAAGGTCCGCGACGACGTGCTCGCGCTCGTCCGCCAGGAGGGCCAGGCGTGACCGCCGCCGCGGGCACCACCGGGCTCGCGCCCTGGGTCCGTGAGCTGCTGCGCTGCCCGGTGACCGGCGCGACGCTGGTCGACGGCGTCGGCCCGGGCGGGCAGCCCGAGCTCGTCTCGACCGACCCGGGCCGCCCGCTGGCGTACCCGGTGCGCGACGGCATCCCCGTGCTGCTCGCGGACGAGGCCCGCCCGGTCTAGCATCTCCGCTCGGGCCTGCTGGCCCTCGTGCGCACCGGCGCGCGGTGGCACGGCGGAAGGACGGGCATGGCACACGGAGGCGGGAACAAGGCGATCATCGCCGCGCTGTCCGCGAACCTCGGCATCGCGGTGACGAAGTTCGTCGCGTACCTGCTCACGCAGTCGAGCTCGATGCTCGCCGAGTCGGTGCACTCCGTGGCCGACTCCGGCAACCAGGTGCTCCTGCTCCTGGGCGGCAAGCGCGCGCGGCGGGCCGCGGACGAGCAGCACCCCTTCGGGTACGGGCGCGAGCGCTACATGTACGCGTTCATCGTCTCGATCGTCCTGTTCAGCCTCGGTGGCCTGTTCGCGCTGTACGAGGCGTGGCACAAGTTCTCCGACCCGCACCCGATCGAGTCCTGGCAGTGGGTGCCGATCGTGGTGCTGCTGGCGGCGATCGTCATGGAGGGCTTCTCCTTCCGCACCGCCATCCACGAGGCGAACCACGTCCGCGGCACGCAGGGCTGGGTGTCGTACATCCGCACCGCCAAGGCGCCGGAGCTGCCCGTCGTCCTGCTCGAGGACTTCGGTGCGCTCGTCGGCCTGGTGCTGGCGCTGTTCGGCGTCTCGATGACCCTGGTGACCGACGACGGCCGCTGGGACGCGATCGGCTCGGCCGCGATCGGCGTGCTGCTGGTGCTCATCGCCATCGTGCTGGCGATGGAGACCAAGAGCCTGCTGCTGGGCGAGTCCGCCACCCGCAAGGACGTCGACGCGATCCGCGCCGCGCTGGTCGGGGCCGGCGTGCCGTCGGTCATCCACCTGCGCACCCTGCACCTGGGCCCGGAGGAGCTGCTGGTCGCCGCCAAGATCGAGGTCACGGCCACCGCCAGCGCCGCGGACGTCGCCGAGGCGATCGACGCCGCGGAGCAGCGCGTCCGCGCGGCGGTGCCCATCGCGCGGGTGATCTACCTGGAGCCGGACATCCGGCACGAGGTCGCCGCGGGCTGACACCTGCTCGGGTCGCCACAGGGTGGAAGGTTCGGACGGACACGCCGTCGGCGTGTCCGTCCGAACCTTCCACCCGGTGCCGGGCACGACGACGCCCCCGCCACCGGTGAGCCGGTGACGGGGGCGTGCGTGCGGTGCGGCGGCGGCGTCAGACGCCCGCGGCCTCCTTGAGGTCCGTGACGAAGTCCGGGTTCTCCTCGAGCCAGGCCGCGGCGGAGGCGGCCGGGTCGCTGCCGCCGTCCTCGTTGAACATGACGTTCTCGAGCGAGAACAGCTGCTCGTCCGTCAGCGTGAACGCCTCGATCAGCTTGGTCAGCGTCGGGTAGTCCTCGGTGAAGCCGGTGCGGCCGACCGTGTGGATCTCCTCGGCCTCGCCCATCGCGCCCTCGGGGTCCTCCAGGTCGCGGACGGGGTAGGCGTCGTAGGCCCAGTGCGGGCGCCACAGGGTGACGGCGATGTTCTCGCCGGCGTCGGTCGCGCCCTGGAGCTCGGCGAGCATCGCCGGGGTCGAGGAGACCACGAACTCCATGTCGTCCAGCCCGTAGGCGGGGATGGCCTCGTCCTGCGTGATGCGGGTGAGGCCGGCGCCGGACTCGATGCCGACGATGCGGTTGCCGAACGCGTCGGCGTTCGCGGCGAGCTCGTCGAGCGAGGTGATCGGGGCGTCCTCGTTCACGGCGATCGTGAGCTTGGCGTCGTCGTACCAGACGCCGAGCTGCTCCATCTGGTCGCCGTACTCCTCGAGGTAGTCGGCGTGCGTGGTCGGCAGCCACATGTCGAAGTTCACGTCGAAGTCGCCGCCGGTCAGACCGGTGTAGACGACGCCCGCGTCGGCCTCCTGGGACTCGACGGTGTAGCCGTCGGCCTCGAGCATCTCGGAGAACAGGGCGGACACGGCGATGCCCTCGTCCCAGCCGGAGTGCACGCCGATCGAGACGGTGGACAGGTCGCCGTTGTCCAGGCGGTCGCCGCCGTCGGCGGAGTCACCGCCGGACGAGCAGGCCGCGAGGGCGACGGTGAGGCCGAGGGCCGAGGTGGCCAGAGCGGTGCGACGGGTGCGGGAGTGCATCGTGTCCTTCCGGTGGGCGCGCGGCATCGTGCCGGCACCCGGTAGGGGGTCGGTGGGGGTGGGGGCCGGCGGTGCGGCCCGGTTCGACGGGTCCGGCCGTCAGGGCGTGGACGCGGCGGCGACGGCCTTGGCCGTGCGGGACCGGGTGCCGAGCGCGGACGTCACGCGGTCCAGGAACATCGCGAGGATGACCACGGACAGGCCCGCCTCGAACCCGAGGGAGACGTTCACGCGCTGCAGGGCCTGGACGACCGCGCTGCCGAGGCCGGGTGCGCCGGCCATGCCGGAGATGACCACCATCGACAGGGCGAGCATGATCACCTGGTTGACGCCGGCCATGATGGTCGGCATGGCCAGCGGCAGCTGGATCTGGCGCAGGATGCGGCCCTCGGAGGACCCGAAGGCGTGACCGGCCTCGACGACCTCGCGGTCGACCTGGCGCAGGCCGAGCTCGGTGAACCGGACGCCGGGCGCCATCGCGAAGATGATCGTCGCGACGATGCCGGGGACCACGCCGACGCGGAAGATCACGACGGTGGGGATCAGGTACACGAACGCCGGCATCGTCTGCATGAAGTCGAGCACGGGCCGCAGCGCGCGCGACACGCGGTCGTCCCGGGCCGCCCAGATCCCGAGCGGGACGGCGAGCAGCAGCGCGACGGCGCTCGCCAGGATCACCAGGGCGAGGCTGTCCATCGCGTTGCCCCACTGGTCGACGCCCGCGATGATCACGAGCCCGACCAGCGTGCCGACGGCCAGCTTCCAGCCCTTCGCGAACAGCGCGATCAGCGCGAGCGCGACGGCGATGAACCAGAACGGCGGGCCGCTGAGCACGGTGTCGAGGCCGTCGTAGGCGCCCTCGAACACGGACTTGATCGCGGCGAACAGGCCGCGGAACGTCGTCGTGACCCAGTCGACGGCGACGTCCACCCACTCGCCGAGCGGCAGGCGGGGGATCCCCTGGTCGGTGGTCTCCAGGGCGAGGACCGTGGCGGTCACGCGCGCACCTCCGTCGTCTCGGTGGCCGCGGTGGTCGCGGACCCGGTGGTGATCCGGCCGCGGAGCGGCTCGGGGGTGTCCTCCGGCGCCGGCGCGACCTCGGAGATGCCGCGCGGTGGCGTGCTCGTCTCGGGCGGGACCATCGCCTCGAGCAGGATGGCGCGGGGGATCACCCCGACCAGGCGGCCCTTGTCGTCCGTGACCGGCACGGGCAGCGGGGACTCGGCGGCGGGGGCGAACACGTCGGCCAGCGGGGTGTCCACGGACACCGAGGTGAGGCTGGTGTCGATCAGCCCGTCCAGGGTCTCCTTGCCGGCGCGGGTGGCGTCGACGGCGTCGGCGTCCCGGATGATGCCCTTGAGCACGCGGGTGCGGTCGACGACGTAGGCGGCGGCGACCTGGGCGTCGCGCATGGTGCGCAGCGCGAGCCGGGGGCCGCCGGCGGCGAACGCGGTGGCCGCCGGGCGGCGCATCACGGAGGACGCGGTCAGCACGCGGGTGCGGTCGACGTCGGCGATGAACTGCGCGACGTAGTCGTCGGCGGGGTCCGACAGGATCTGCTCGCTGGTGCCCACCTGGACCACCCGGCCGTCGCGCATGACGGCGATGCGGTCGCCCAGGTACATGGCCTCGTTGAGGTCGTGCGTGATGAACACGATCGTCTTGCCGAGGGTCTGCTGGAGCTCGAGCAGCTGGTCCTGCATCTCCCGGCGGATGAGCGGGTCGAGCGCGGAGAACGCCTCGTCCATCAGCAGGATGTCGGTGTCCGCGGCCAGCGCGCGGGCCAGGCCGACGCGCTGGCGCATGCCGCCGGACAGCTCGTGGGGGAGCGAGTCCGCCCACTGCCCGAGGCCGACCATCTCCAGGGCCTCCTGCGCCTTGACGCGGCGCTCGGCCTTGTCGACGCCCTGCAGCGCCAGGGGGTACGCGGCGTTGTCGAGCACCGTGCGGTGCGGCAGCAGCGCGAAGTGCTGGAACACCATCGAGACCTTCTGCTGGCGGATCGTGCGCAGCTGGCTCGCGCTCACGGCGCCGAGGTCGTCGTCGCCGAGCAGCACGCGCCCCGCGGTCGGTCGCCACAGCCCGTTGAGCATGCGGATCAGCGTCGACTTCCCGGAGCCCGACAGGCCCATGACGACGAACGTCTCACCGCTCGCGATCTCGAGGTCGACGTCGATCACCGCGGCCGTGCCCCACGAGCGCACGTCCTCGCGGCTGGCCCCGTCCCGCAGGCGCTTCACCGCTTCGTTCGGCCGCCGGCCGAACACCTTGTACACGCCTTCGACGCGCAGTCCTGTCACTTCTCCACCCTCGTCACGTCATGACGCGCGGCCCCGTCCCCTCGCGAGCGAGGTCGGGTGCGTCCCGGGGGCGGGACGTGCCGGGGGCGGCGCATCGAGGTCGGCGCGCCCGCGCGGCCCACCCGGAGGGGGCCAGCTGCGCGGCGGCGGACGCACCACGGCCCCGCTCCGGCAGCCCCGGTGGGGGCGCCGCGAGGGCCAGGACACGGGCGTCACACGCCGACCGTTCGTCGATCTGGTCGTGCTCTACCGTGCCCCATGCAGCGATCGGATGCGAGGCCGGGTCGTGTGTTTTCGGTGGAACATGGGACGATCCCGTCGCCGAGATGCCGTCCTGACCTGCGGCTTTACCATTTCTTGGATCGTTATCGCTTTGTGACCTCACGGTCGGGATCCCCGTCGCGCGAGCGGGGGACAGCCCCCGTCCGGACCGACGGGCGCACCGGGTGCCGCGGGGGTGCCCGGGCACGGGACGATGGTGCTGCCCGCCCGACCGCGGGCGCCCCGCCGTCCGAGGAGCACGTGATGTCCGCCACCCACCCGACCGCTGCCGTGCACGCGGTCCCCGCCGCCCCGGGCGGTGCCGGTCCCGTGCACGCCACGGTCGACCTGCCGCACGGTGCCGTCTGGGCGCCCGGTGTCATGGCCCGCACCTGGCGCGAGTACTGCTACCTGCTCTTCGCGCTGCTCGTGGCGCCGTTCGCGTTCGCGTACGCCGTGGTGGCCGTCGTCCTGCCGCCGTCGATCGCGGTGACCGTGGTCGGGCTGTTCGTGGCGGGCTGGGTGATCGTCGGCGGACGCATCTGGGGCGGCCTGTACCGGCTGATGGCGCGGGGCATGCTCGGCACCGCGATCACCGCCCCGCTGCCCCGGCGCCGCACCCGCGGGTTCTGGCGCCGGATGGGTGCCCTCCTCGGCGACGCGGCCGGCTGGCGCGGGATCGCGTTCGGCGCGCTGTCGCTGCCGCTGGCCATCGCGTCGTCCGTGACCACGACGGCGTTCCTGGCGGTGGCGCTCGGCGGGGTCACCCACTGGTACTGGTACCGGTTCCTCCCGGAGCAGGAGGCGTCCGACGGCACGATGCACCGCGGCGCGTCGTTCGGCACCGACTACTTCATCGACACCCCGGCACGGCAGTGGATCCTCATCGGCGTCGGGCTGGTGGCGTTCCTGATCTGGCACCGGCTCGTCCTCGGGTTCGGGCACCTGTACCGCATGCTCAGCACCAGCCTGCTCGGACCGACGGCCGCCAGCCTGCGGGTCGCGCACCTCGAGCAGAGCCGCGGCGCCGTGGTCGTCGACGCCGCCGCGCGCCTGCGGCAGATCGAGCGCGACCTGCACGACGGCACCCAGGCCCGGCTCGTCGCCGTCGCCATGCAGGTCGGCGACGCCCGGGACCGGCTCGCGCAGGAGGCCAGCGTCGACCCCGCGCACGCCGACACGGTCGCGCTGCTGGACGACGCGCACGCCGGGCTGAAGGACACGCTCACCGAGCTGCGCGAGATCGCTCGCGGCATCCACCCGCCCGCCCTCGACGGCGGCCTCGCGGTCGCGCTCGAGACGCTCGGTGCCCGGTGCCCCGTCCCGGTGACCGTCGACGTCGACCTGCCCGGCCGGCAGGCGCCCGAGGTCGAGACCATCGCGTACTTCGCCGTCGCCGAGCTGCTCGCCAACGTGGTGCGGCACTCCGGCGCCAGCGGCGCGTACGTCCGGGCGGAGGTGCTCGACGGCGCCCTGTGGGTCCGCGTCCGTGACGACGGCCACGGCGGCGCGCGTCCCGGCCTGCCCGGCGCGTCCGGCGGCACCGGCCTGTCCGGCCTCGCCGACCGGGTGGCGGGCGTGGACGGGTCGATCGACGTGGACAGCCCGGTCGGAGGCCCTACGGTGGTCACCGTGCACCTCCCGCTGAGCGCCGCCCGGTGAGCGCGTCGTCCCTGCTCCGACCCACCGGGGGTGCCGCGTGCGGATCGTGATCGCCGAGGACTCCGTCATCCTCCGCGACGGGCTCGTGGCCCTGCTGTCCCGCCGCGGCCACGAGGTCGTCGCGGCCGTCGGCGACGGCGACGCGCTGGTGTCCGCGGTCGACGCGCTCGCGGCCGGCGACGGGCTCCCCGACATCGCCGTCGTCGACGTGCGGATGCCGCCCGGGTTCACCGACGAGGGCCTGCGCGCCGCCCTGACGCTGCGGTCCGAGCACCCGTCGCTCGGCGTCCTGCTGTTCTCGCAGTACGTCGAGACCCGGTACGCCGCGCAGCTGTTCGGCGGCGACGCGCGCGGTGTCGGCTACCTGCTCAAGGACCGCGTGGCCGACGTGTCGGACTTCCTCGACGCGCTCGAGCGGATCGCCGCCGGCCGTACCGTCCTCGACCCCGAGGTGGTGTCCCAGCTCATGGGCGCCGCCCGCGTCGAGCCCGGCGTGTCCCGGCTGACGCCGCGCGAGTCCGAGGTGCTCGGGCTGATGGCGCAGGGCCGCTCCAACGGCGCGATCGCCGAGAGCCTCTTCCTGTCCTACGGCGCGGTGGAGAAGCACGTCACGTCGATCTTCGGCAAGCTCGAGCTCGCCCCCGACGCCGGCGACCACCGCCGCGTCCTCGCGGTCCTCCGCTACCTCCACCTCGACGACTGAGGCCCCGGGGCCGGGCCCCGGCCGCGAGGTCGTCACACGTGCACGAGGTCGTCACTCCTGCGGGACGACCTCGTGCCCGAATGACGACCTCGGGCGCGCGCCGGCGGCTACGGTCGTGGAGACGTCCGACGCCGGGAGGATCCACCGCCATGCCGAAGCTCACCGCACCACAGCTGCTCTGGACCGGGGTCGGGCTGATCCTCCTCGGGATGCTGGGGGCCTTCGTCACCCAGAGCGTCCTCATCCGGGTGTTCTACGCGGCGCCCTGGCTCTACGGCGTCTCCGGGACCCTCGGCTCCGTGCTGACGGTCGTCGGGGCGACGATGGTCGGCGGGGCCTTCGTGGTCGGCGCGCTGCAGCGCGGGCCCGCGGCCCCGAGGCCAGGCACGACGTACGCGCCCGCCTCGCCGTACGGCGGCGCCCCGTACGCCCCGGCGCCGGGGTACGCCCCCGCGCCGCCCGCCCCGCCCGCCGCGCCGCCCGCCCCGCGCGCCGCGCCGCCCGCCCCGCCCGCCCCGCCCGCGGCGCAGGCGGGTCCGCCCGCCGCGGGGGAGCGGTAGGCGCCGCGGTGCCCCGGCTCACCGCGCGGCAGATGTTCTGGACCGGCCTCGTGCTGGTCCTGGTGGGGTTCGCCTCCTCCCTGTACGCGAGGTCGCTGTACGACGCCGTCCTGTGGGCGGCTCCGGAGGTGTTCGCGGTGCTCGCCCACGGCACCTCGGCGCTGATCGCGGTCGGGGCAGCGTTGCTCGCGGGCGGGCTGCTCGTCGTGGTCCTCCAGCGCGGGCGCACGACGCCGCCGGCGGGCACGACGGGGGAGAACCCCCGTCCGTCGTCGGGATGACCGCCGAGCAGGTCGGGGGCTGAGCCCGTTCTGACCAGCGGCGACGCTCGACAGGCTGGTGCTGTGCCCGATCGCCGGGCGCCCGCGCGGACCCCCGTGCGGTCCCCCCGGGAGCGCCGCCATGTCGACCGTCCTGCCCGTCCCCACCCGCCGGCTCGCGGCCGAGACCAACACGCTGCCTGCCCGAGCTCCCGCGGCAGGCCCAGGACGACGCGCGCGCCGCGACCCGTTCGTCGACGGCGTCCGCGCTCTCGGCACGGTCCTGGTCGTGGCGCTGCACTGGCTGATGGTCGAGGCCACGTGGGACGGCCGGGAGCTCGTCGTCGGCAACGCGCTGTCGCACGGCGGGGCGTGGCTGCTCACCTGGCTGCAGCCGCTGCCGCTGCTGTTCTTCGCCGCGGGCGCCGCGGCCCGCTACGACCTGGTCCGGCACCCGGACGACCCCGGGTGGCGGTTCGCCGGGGTCCGGCTGCTGCGGATGGCCCGCCCGGTCGCGGTCTTCGCCGGCGTGTGGGCGGCGCTGGTCGTGGCGCTGCCGGCGGTCGGGGTGCCGGAGGCGGCCGTCGACCGGGTGGCCCGCATCGCGCCGCAGCCGCTGTGGTTCCTCGGCGTGCAGCTCGGCCTGCTCGCGCTCACCCCGCTGCTGCTGCGGACGCTGCGCCCGTGGGGTCCGGCGCGGGTGCTGCTCGTCGCGGCCGCGCTGCCCCTGGTCGTGGACCTGCTGCGGTTCTCCGAGGAGGTGGCGCTGCCCGGGGCGCCGAACATCCTGCTGGTGTGGGCGGTGCCCTACCTGGGTGGCCTGGTGTACGCGGAGCGGCGGGTCCGGCCGCGGCGCGCCGACGAGGTGCCCGAGCGCCGGGTGCTCGCGCTGCTCACCGTCCTGGGCCTCGGCGCCACCGTGCTTCTGTTGGCGACCGGGCCGTACCCGGTGGCGCTGATCGGCATGCCGGGCGACGCGATGTCCAACCTCGCGCCGCCGACCGCGCCCGTCGTCGGGTTCGCCGTGGCGCAGGTCGCCGGGGTGCTGCTGGTCCGGGACGCGCTGGCGGCGTGGGCGGGGCGCTCGCGGGTCGTCGCCTGGGTCGGCGCCCGGTCGATGGGGCTGTACCTGTGGCACCTGACGGCGATGTTCGCCGTGGCGGGCGTGGTGCTGCTGGGCGTGGGAGAGGTGCTGCCGGAGCCGTGGACGTGGGACTGGTGGACGTCACGTGCGGCGTACCTCGGGGCGGCGGGGGTGGTGCTGGCCGGGGTCGTCGCCGCGGCCGCGCGGGTGGAGCGGGCGCTGCCCTCCCGGCTCCGGGTCCCGGTCGGCGCGCGCGCGGAGCTCGCCGTGCCGCGGTCCCGCTAGCCCGGACGGCGCCTCAGACCCGCGCACCTCGGGCCGAGTGCCGCCCGCCGACCACCGCCGCCGGGTCGACGGCCCGGGCCAGCGCGTCGAGGTCGGCGGTCCCGAGCGCGACCGCCCCGGCCCCGGCGTTCTCCCGCAGCCTCTCGCGCCGTCGCGTCCCCGGGATCGGCACCACGTCGTCCCCCTGCGCCAGCACCCACGCCAGCGCGAGCTGTGCCGGTGTGCACCCGCGCTCCGCGGCCAGCGTCGCGACGGCGTCCGCCAGGCGCAGGTTGGCCGGCAGCGCGTCGGCCCCGAACCGCGGGATGCTCCGCCGGAAGTCGCCGTCGGCCAGCGCGGACGCGTCCCGGACGGTGCCCGTCAGCAGCCCGCGCCCGAGCGGCGCGTACGCCACCAGCGCGATCCCGAGGTCGCGCAGGGTCGGCAGCACGGTGTCCTCGACGTCGCGCGCGACCAGCGAGTACTCGGTCTGCACGGCCGCCAGCGGGTGCACGGCGTGCGCGCGGCGCACCACGTCGGCGGGGGCCTCGCACAGCCCGATCGACCGGACCTTGCCCTCGGCGACGAGCGAGGCCAACGCGCCGACCGACTCCTCGACGGGTACCCGCGGGTCGAGCCGGTGCAGGGAGTAGACGTCGATCGCGTCGACCCCGAGCCGCCGCAGCGACGCCTCGCAGGCCGCGCGCAGGTGGGCCGGCGACCCGTCGAGCCGCATCCGGCCCTCGGCGTCCCGGACGATCCCGCCCTTGGTCGCGACCACGGCCGAGCGGCGCAGCGCGGCGGGCGCCGACGCGAGCGCCCGACCCAGCAGCTCCTCGTTGAGCCGGGGACCGTAGTCGTCGGAGGTGTCGAGCAGCGTGACGCCGAGGTCGAGCGCCTCGTGCAGGGTGGCGACGGCCTCGCGCTCGTCGGCGCTCCCGGCGGTCGTGTCGACCGGCGCGTACAGCCCGGACATCGAGGCGCAGCCCAGGCCCGTCCGTCCGACGAGCGGCCCGCCGCGGCCCAGCCGGACGGCTGTCGCCACCCTGGCGGTCACCGGGTCAGCGCCGGCAGGACGTCGCGGCCGAACACGTCGATCCACTCCCGCTGGTTCCGGCCGACGTTGTGCAGGTACACGTGCGTGAACCCGGCGTCGATGAACCGCTGGATCTCGGCGCGGTGGGCGTCCGGGTCCTCGGAGATCAGCATCCGGCCCTCGAAGTCCTCGGGCCGGACCAGGCGGGCCATCTGCTCGAAGTCGTAGGGGGAGCGGATGTCGCCCTTGGGGAACTTCATGCCGCCGTTGGGCCACTCGGTCATCGCGTTCGCGACGGCTTCTTCCCGGGTCGGCGCCCAGGACAGGTGCAGCTGCAGGATCTTCGGCATGGCATCGGGGTCCTTGCCGGCCTCCCGGGCGCCCGCCGCGAACGTGTCGAGGATGCCACCGACCTTCTCCAGGGTGGCACCGGGCGTGATGATGCCGTCGACCTCGCGGCCGGTGCGCCGGGCGGTGACCGGCCCGGCGGTGGCGATGTAGATGGGCGGGGCGTCGTCGAGGGTCCACAGCCTGGTCTTCTCCAGGGTGAAGAACTCGCCGCGGTGCTTCACCTCCTTGCCGGTGAACAGCTTCTTGATGATGTCGACGGCCTCCCACATCCGGCGCAGGCGCTCGGGCGCCTCGGGCCAGTAGCCGCCGACGACGTGCTCGTTCAGGGCCTCGCCGGAGCCGAGGCCGAGCCAGTGCCGTCCGGGGTACATCGCGGCGAGGGTGGCGGACGCCTGGGCGACCATCGCGGGGTGCATCTTGAACGACGGGCACGTGACGCCCGGCCCGAGGTCCGACGTGGTGGCGGCGCCCACCGCGGTCAGCAGGTTCCACACGAACGGGGCGTGGCCCTGGGCGGGCACCCACGGCTGGAAGTGGTCGGCGGCCATGGTGCCGCGGAAGCCGGCGACCTCGGCCGTGCGGCACAGGTCGACGAGCTCGGTGGGGTGGAACTGCTCGCTCATGGCAGCGAACCCGATCTGGGCGGTCATGCGGTCCTCCGGAGGGTCGGACGTACGGGGAAGCGGGCACCCGGCCAGGAAACGGGCCGGACATCTGGAGCGGGGACGATGACGCCCGGGCGGGCGTCGTACGGACGCCCGGCGCGCGGGGCGGACCGGCGGGAGGCGTGATGGCGAGGATCCCGGACGAGGTGCAGCGGGTGGCCCGGTCGATGGTCGCCGACTTCGAGGAGATCATCGGGGAGATCACCGAGCGGGTGTGGCGCAGCGTCCCCGCGTACCCGCAGGTGGTCGTGGACCGCGGGGACCTGTCGGGGCAGGTGCGGGACTCGATCCTCAACGTGCTGGTCTGCCTGATGGAGGAGCGGCCGCCGTCGCAGGCGGAGCTCGCGGTGGCCGCCACGAACGGCGAGCGCCGGGCCCTGCAGGGCGTGGCGCAGGCGGCGATCATCCAGTCGTACCGGAACGCCGAGCGCAGCCTGGTGGACACGTTCCAGGCGCGGTGCGGGCGGATGCAGGTGCCCGTGGCGGCCCTGCGCGCCGGGCAGCAGCAGATCGTCGCGATCCTGGACCAGCTCGAGGGCGCGATGCTCCGCACGTACGCGCAGATGCAGCAGCGCATCGCGACGCGCACCGTGCTGACCGAGCCGGACCTGATGAACCGCCTGGTCACGGGGGAGCCGATCGACCCGGCGGACCTGGCCCGGCTGGTGCGGACGCTGGGGCTGGGCGTCGACGACGACACCCGGGTGGTCGGCGTGGCGCTCGGCCTGGCGGCGGCCGAGCACGACGACGACGGCGTGGACCCCGAGCAGGTGGCGGAGGTGCGGCACCACGCGGTCGCGCACCTGCATGCGGTCACCGGCCGCGCCCCGATGTCCGGCGTCGTGCGCCGGGACGGCGAGGCGCCGGTGGTGGTGCTCGCTGTGCCGTGGGACGGGCCGGTCGCCGACCTCGCCGCGCGGCTCGCGACGGGGCTGGACGGTCGCCGGATCGCCGTCGCGGCGCTCGGCGCGGTGGGTGAGCCCCGGCGCGGGCTGGCGAAGGTCGGCGGCTCCTGCCGGCAGGCCATCGGCGCGCTGCAGGTCGGGCGGCACCGCGGTGCCGTCCGCGAGGTGCTGCTGTTCGCCGACGTGCTGCTGGAGGTGCTGGCCATGCGGGACCCCCGCATGGTGGTGAACCTGCAGGACCGGTACCTGCGGCCGCTCGCCGGGCACGAGCACCTGGTCGACACGCTGCGCTGCCACCTGGCGACCGACCTGTCGGTGCCGGAGACCGCGCGGCGGCTCGTGGTGCACCCGAACACCGTGTCGTACCGGCTGCGGCGCATCGCCGAGCTGAGCGGCCTCGACCTGCACCGGGTCCAGGACGTCGCCCGGGCGGTGCTCGCGGTGGAGGGGCTGGCGCTGGGGATCAGCGCGCAGTCGCACGGCAGCGCGGCCCTGGACCCGGAGCCGGCCCGCGCCTGAGCGCCTGCTCACCCGAGCAGGCCGGCGCGGCGGGCGCACGCGGCGGCCCGGTCCAGCGCCTCCGCGGCCGGCGACACGCCGTCGTCCATGACCACGAGCGTGTCCAGCCCGGCGTCCGCGAAGGCGCCCATCCCGGCGGCGACGTCGTCGGGGGTGCCGGCGAGCGTGAACGTGCGCAGCAGGTCGTCGTCGACGAGGTCCGCCCCGTCCGCGCCTGCGAGCATCCGCTCCCGCAGCGCGGTCGCCCGCTCGGCGGGCAGCCCCGGGACGGACGTGATCGGCGAGGCACCGTGCATGCCGAGGAACCGCGCGGTCCGGGACCGCACCCGGTCCCGGGCGAGCGCGCCGTCCTCGTCGCAGGAGAACGCCGCGTAGCCGGTCAGCCGGAGTCCGGGGCGGGGGTGCTGCGCCCGGATCCACCGCACGTAGGCCGGCGTGGACAGCACGGAGAGCATCAGCCCGTCGGCGGCCTCGGCCCCGGCGGCCAGCGCCCGCTCGCCCTTGACGCCCCAGTACACGGGGACGTCCCGGCGCGCCGGCGTGAACGACAGGGCGGCGTCCAGGTCGTGGCCGTTGACGTCGCCGCGGACCACCTTCCCGGCGAGGAGCTCGCGCAGGGCCCGCGAGTAAGTCGCGAGCGTGGAGATCGGCTTGGCGAACGGGATGCCGAGCCGGCCCTCCATCCAGCCCTGGTTGCTCGCGCCGATGCCGACGACCAGCCGGCCGCCCGACACCTCGTCGAGCGCGGCGCACTCCATCGCGGTGAGCGCGACGTGCCGGGTCCAGGGGTTGATCACGCCCAGCCCGATGCCGACGCGGCTGGTGCTCGCGGCGACCGCCCCGGCGACGGCGAACGCGCCGCGCTCCAGGTAGTCCTCGCTCAGCCAGACCTCCGCGAACCCGAGCTCCTCGGCCTGCCGGGCCAGCGCCACGGCGGTGGCGGCGTCCCGGCGCCCGGCTGGGGCGTACGCGACCCGCACGTCAGGCGGTCGCCGCGTCGAACGCGGCCAGGGTCGGCGCGATGACGGGCACGGGTGCGAGGCGCGCGGCGGTGGCGCCGACGTCCTTCAGCCCGGTCGACGTCCCGAGCAGCACCACGGTGTCGTCCCCCGCGACGACGCCCCGCTGCACCAGCGACGGCAGCACCGCGTAGGTGATGACGGACGACGCCTCGAGGTACAGCCCCTCGGTCGACGCCAGCGTGGCCTGCGCGCGCATCACCTGCTCGTCGTCGGCCGTCGCGGCGGCGCCGCCGGTGGTCCGCAGCGCGTCCCACGCCTGCCACGTGGCCATCGACGACCCGATCGAGAACGCGACGGTCGGGCCCGACGGCACCGTGGCACCGGGGACGAACCCGTCGCGCAGCGCGGCCTCGTGCGGCCCGAACGGCTCGGCGGCGACCATCCGCGGCACCCGGTCGGCCAGCCCGAGGGCCACCAGGTCCTGGAAGCCGCGCACCATGCCCGCGGCCCCGTCGCCGTACGCCACCGGCGCGACGACGACGTCCGGCACCCGGCCCCCGAGCTGCTCGAGCAGCTCGTAGGCGATGGTCTTGTAGCCGTCGACCCCGAACGGGTTGGATCCCGACGGCGGGCTGAGGTAACCCGACACCGGCACCCACCCGCGCTCCTCGACGCCGGCGCGCATCACGACCCACCGGTCGCGGGGGTCGTCGAAAGCGACGACGTCCGCGCCGTAGGACTGCATCAGCGTCTTCATCGTCTCGGGCACCGACGCCACGGTGAGCACCACGCAGCGCAGCCCGGCGCGGGCGGCGTACGCAGCGGTGGCGGCGCCGTGGTTGCCGGTCGACGCGACCACCACCGTGTCGTGGCCCTGCTGCACGGCCTTGGTGACGGCGACCGCGGCGAGCCGGTCCTTGTACGACCAGGTCGGGTTGCGGGACTCGTCCTTGACCAGCAGCGAGCCCAGGCCGACGGCCGCGCCCGCGCGCGGCACCGGGACGAGGGGCGTCCCGCCCTCGCCCAGCGACACGAGCGGCCCGGCGGGGTCGACCGGTAGCAGGGAGGCGAACCGGAACACGCCCGGCCCGCTGCCCGGTGCCGGCAGCGCGGCGACGCCGGTCAGGTCGTAGACGGGGGAGGCGTACGCGTGCACGCCGGTGGCGAGCGCCGGCGCCGACGGCAGGTAGGCGTCGGCCTCGGCGACCGTCGCGCCGGTCACGCCGTCGCGCAGCACACCGGAGTAGGCGGACGTGATCGGGGGGGCGGTGGTCATGCGGGCACCTCCGTCAGGCCGCGGGCCAGCGTGGTGAGGGGCTGCACGCCGTCGGTGGTGACCACCAGCGCGTCCTCGACCATCATCCCGCCCCAGCCGAGCTCGTAGTACGGGGTCTCGAAGCAGAAGGTCATGCCCTCCTCGAGCGGCACGTCCTCCCCGGGCCGGACGATCGGCGCCTCGTACACGTCCAGGCCGATGCCGTGCCCGCAGTGCTGCCGCCGGTACGGGGCGAGGCCGCCGCGCTCCGTGACGTCGACGGCGAGGTCGAACAGCGACACCGCCGAGACACCGGGGCGGGCCGCCGCGAGCTGGGCGTCCAGCCCCGCGAGGATCGCGTCGTACCGGCGGGCCTGCAGGTCCGTCGGGGCGCCGACGACAGCGGTGCGGCCGATGTCCGACCAGTAGCCGTCCAGCAGGCAGCCGACGTCGAACCGCAGCAGGTCGCCGGCGGCGAGCGGCCGGTCGGTGGCGACGGCGTCCGCCAGCGCGGAGCGCGGGCCGGTGGTGACGACGGTGAACTTGGGCAGGCCACCGCCGTCCACCATCGTGCGGGCGACCACGCGGGCCAGCTCGGCCTCGGTGACCCCCGGCCGCGCCACGGCGAGCGCCGCGACGATTCCGGCCTCCGCGAGTCGCGCCGACCGCGCGAGCAGCGCGACCTCGCCCGGCAGCTTCCGGGCGCGGACGCCCGCCAGCCAGGCGCTCGCGTCGACCCAGGTGACGTCGGGCAGCGCGGCGGCGAGCGCGGCCCGCAGCGGGGCGGGGCACGCGGCGTCGTCCAGGCCGAGGGTCGCGGCCGCCACCCCGGCGCGGCGCACCGCGGCGGCGATCGCCTCGACCGCCCCGGGGTGCTCGTCGACCAGGCGGGTCGCGGTGGCCGCCGAGCCGGCGGACTCGAAGTAGAACCGGCCGAACGCGACGAAGTCGTCCTCCCCGATGCCGGCGTCGAACGCGGGCGCCGAGTCGGCGACCGGCCCGGCGAGCACCGTGCGCGTCCCGGTGACGACCGCGGCCACGGACGACGTGCCGTGCACGGCGCCGGACATCGACCGGTAGCCGGTGGCGTAGTCGACGTTCGCGGTGGACAGCGCCACGACGGCGTCGAACGGCGCGTCGGCCAGGTGCGCCAGCAGTCGCGCGGACCGCTCGGCGACCAGCGTCGCGTGCGGGGTGGGGATGAGCGTCACAGTGCGGCTCCAGCGGTGGTGGGGGCGGCGTCGGGGGTGCCGGCGTTGACCGGGGCGATGACCTCCTCGGCGAACTGCGCCATCTGGTCGAGCGTCTCCTCGACGGTGTTGCAGGCGAACAGCAGCGCGGACAGCGTGGTGACGCCGGCCTCGGCGTAGGCGTGCACCTGGTCCTGGATCTGCGCGGTGGAGCCGACCAGGTTGCGCGCGGCGAACCCGTCCTGCTGGCCCTTGAGCGTCGACGCCGACAGCGACCGCATGTGCTGGTGCAGCTGCGTGGTCTCGAACCGGGCCATGGCGTCGGCCTCGGACGCGCCCATCGCGACGGACAGCTGGGGCGCGACGTCGAAGTCCGCGGGCAGCTCGCGCCCGATGGCCTCGGCCTCCTGCCGGATGTCCGCGAGCCCCGCGGCGACCTCGGCCGGGCTGAGCACGGCGGGCAGCCAGCCGGAGCCGTAGCGGGCCGCGCGCTGCTTCGACCCCACGGCGTTGCCGCCGGACAGGATCGGCAGCGGGGTCTGCACCGGCTTCGGGTACGACTCGACGTCGGTGAACTGGATGAACTCGCCCTGGTAGGACGACCGCCGGTCCCGCAGCAGCGTCTCCAGCGAGGCGAGGAACTCGTCGGCCTGCCGACCGCGGTGCAGGGTGTTGCCGGGCCACATCGCGTCGGTCTCCTCGCGGTACGCGCCGATCCCGACGCCGAGGACGAACCGGCCGCCCGACAGCTGGTCGAGGGTCGCGGCCTGCTTCGCCGCGACCACGGGGTGCCGGAACGCCATCACGGTGATCGCCGTCGCCAGCCGCAGCCGGGTGGTGCGGGCGGCGACGTACGACAGGTACAGGTAGGGGTCGTAGAACCGCGGCGGGGCGTCGAACTCCGCGCGCACGTACTGCTGGGTGGTCACGTGGTCGTTGCCCCACACCGAGTCGAAGCCGAGCCGTTCCGCCTCGACGGCGATCTGCACCGCCTGCGCGGGGTCGGCGTAGGGCACGGGGTACATCAGCCCCTCGGTGCCGGTGGGGACGCCCAGTCCGAACTTCATCGTGCGATCTCCTCGTCGTGGGGGGTGGTGGCAGGGAGCCGGCGCGCCCGCCGGCGCGGGTCCGCGACCGGCACGGCGGCCAGCAGCGCGCGGGTGTAGTCCTCGCGGGGCGTGTCCAGCACGGCGGTCGTCCCGCCGCGCTCGACCACCAGCCCCTGGTGCATCACGACCACCTCGTCGGCGATCTGCCGGACGACCGAGATGTCGTGCGTGATGAACAGGTAGGCGGCCTGCGTGGTCTCCTGCAGGTCCCGCAGCAGCGCGACCACCCGGCCCCGCACCGACTGGTCCAGCCCGGAGGTCGGCTCGTCGAGCACGACCAGGTCCGGGCCCGGGGCCAGCGCCCGGGCGATCGCCACCCGCTGCTGCTGGCCGCCGGACAGCTCGCCCGGCAGCCGGCCGCGCATCGCCACCGGCAGGCCGACCAGGTCCAGGAGCTCGTCCACGCGGGCGCTCGCGGCCGCGCCGCGGGTCCCCGACAGCCGGGCGAGCGGCTCGCGCAGGATCTTCTCGACGCTCCACCGCGGGTCCAGCGACTGGAACGGGTGCTGGAACACCATCTGCACCGACCGGCGGCGCTCGCGGTCCCAGGACCCGGCCAGCAGGTCGAACCCGCCGAACGTCGCGGTGCCCGACGTCGCGCCGTGCAGGCCCGCGACCACCCGGCCGAGCGTCGACTTGCCCGAGCCCGACTCGCCGACCAGCGCGACCGTGCGGGCCGTGTCCAGGTCCAGGTCGACGCCGCGCAGGGCGTGCACCGTCCGGCCCCGGCCGGTGAACGTCTTCGTGACGTCCCGGAGCTCAAGCAGCGCCATCGGTGGCCTCCTCGCCCGCGGTGACCAGGTACCGCGTGTACTCGTGCGCCGGGGACCCGAACAGCTCGACGACGCCGGTCGTCTCGACCAGGTCGCCGCGGTACAGCACCGCGACGCGGTCGCACACCTCGGCGACCACCCCGAGGTCGTGGGTGATCAGCAGGACGCCGCACCCGGTCTCGTCCGCCAGCTCCGCGATCAGCGCGAGGATCTGCGCCTGCACCGTGACGTCCAGCGCGGTCGTCGGCTCGTCGGCGATCAGCAGGGCCGGCCGGCAGGCCAGCGCCATCGCGATCATCACGCGCTGGCACATGCCGCCCGAGAGCTGGTGGGGGTAGGACCGACCGACCCGGGCCGGCTCGGCGATGTGCACCCGCGCGAGCAGCCGCTCGGCCTCCGCGCGGGCCTGCTTCGCGTCGGCCCCGGGCCCGTCCGCCTGGTGCAGCCGCACCATCCGGGCGATCTGGTCGCCGACCCGCATCAGCGGGTTCAGCGAGTCCTTGGGGTTCTGGAAGATCATCGCGAACCGGTGCGCCACCGACCGCCGGGTGGTCGCGGTCGCGTCGGCGCCGTCGACCAGCACGCGGCCGCCGGTCACCGCGATGCCGTCGGGCAGCACGCCCATCACGGCGAGCGACGTCATCGACTTGCCCGAGCCGGACTCGCCGACCAGGCCGACGATCTCCCCGGGCCCGACGGTCAGGCTGACGTCCCGCAGCAGCGAGGTCCCGGTGCGGGACACCTCGACGGAGAGCCCCTGCAGCTCGAGGACGGGGGTGCGGGTCATCGGTCGCCTCCGAGGTCGTCGCCCACGAAGTGCAGGCCCATCACCGTCACCGCGATCAGCAGGCCGGGGAAGAAGGCCGTCCACCACTGGCCGGTCAGCATGTTCTGCGCGCCCTCGGCGACCATCACGCCCCACTCGGGCGTCGGGGCGTGGATGCCGATGCCCAGGTAGGCCAGGCCCGCGACGTTGAGGATCGAGTAGCCGCAGACCAGCGTGAACTGCACGGCGGCGGGCCGCAGCGAGTTGGGCAGCACGTGGCCGAACGCGATCCGTGCCCAGCCGGCGCCGGACACCCGGGCGCCGTCCACGTACTCCAGCTCCCGCTGCGCCAGCGCCTCGGCACGGACCAGCCGGACGAACGGCGGCACCGCGGCCACCGCCAGCGCGAGCGCCAGCTTCGGGGTGCTCTCGCCGATGGCGAGCAGCAGGATCATCGCGAGGACGAAGCCCGGGAACGACATCAGCACGTCGACGCAGCGCATGACCACGTCGTCCGCCCGGCCGCCGAGGTAGCCGGACACGACGCCGAGGGCCGAGCCGACCACCATCGCCATCAGGGCGACGCTGACGCCGAGCAGCAGGTCCAGCCGGATGGCGTGCACCGCCCGGGCGAAGACGTCCCGGCCGTAGAAGTCGGTGCCGAACCAGTGCGCGCCCGACGGGGCCTGCAGCGCGTTCGACGGCTCGACCGCGAGCGGGTCGGCGACCAGGAACGGGCCGACGACGCCGACCACGACCAGCACGGCGAGGACGCCGAGGCCGGTCCAGAGGAACGGGCGCGGACGCCGGGTGCGGTCCCGGACGGCGGACGCGCTGCCGGTGGGCGCCGCGGGTGCTGCTGCGGCGGCCGTGCTGGTGGTCAGGGGCTGGCCGGTCATGCGCGGGCACCTCCGAGCCGGATGCGGGGGTCGATCAGGCCGTAGGCGAGGTCGATGAGGACGTTGAGCGCGATGTAGACGATCCCGATGACGATCGCGTAGCCCTGCAGGATCTCCAGGTCGTTGGCGCGCACGGCGTCGTACGCGAGCCGGCCCATGCCGGGCCAGGAGAACAGCTGCTCGACGATGACGTTGCCGCCCAGGAGGAAGCTGAACACCAGGCCGAGCGACGTGAGGATCTGCAGCATCGCGTTGCGCATCTGGTCCCGCCAGAGCACGGTCCGCGGGGCGACCCCGAACGCGCGGGCGGTCCGGACGTAGCCGGTGCCGGCGGTCGCGATCAGCGCGGAGCGCACCATCTTGACCACGGCCGCCGACGCGCCGATGCCCAGCGTCAGCGCCGGCAGCACCAGGTAGCGCAGCGCCTGTCCCGCGGTGGCCGGGTCGCCCGCCAGCAGCGCGTCGAGCACGTACATCCCGGTGACCTCCGGCGGTGGCGGGGTCCCCACCGGCAGGCGGCCGATCGGCCCGGGCAGCAGGTGCCAGAGGGAGAAGAAGCCGTAGATCAGCAGGAGGCCGAGCCAGAACGGCGCCATCGACGAGCCGAGCACCGCGTACACGCGCCCGGCGGCGTCGGCGGCCCGGCCACGGTGCGCGGCAGCCAGCACGCCGACGGGGACGCCGATCAGGACCGCGACCAGCAGGGCGGCCAGCGCCAGCTCGATCGTCGCGGGGAACCGGGCGACGAGCTCGGTGGCGACGTCGCGGCCGGTCGACACGGCCTGGCCGAGGTCGCCCTGGGCCAGCCGGACCAGGTAGTCCTTCAGCTGCACCAGCAGCGGGTCGTCGAGGCCGTACGACGCGCGGAGCGCGGCGACGTCCTCCGGGCTGGCCTCGGGGCCGAGCCGGGCGGCCGCCGCGTCACCGGGCAGGATGCGCGTGACGAGGAAGACGACCAGCACCAGCCCGAGGACCGTCAGCGCCGAGGTGCCGAGGCGGCGCAGGACGTAGCGGGTCACGTCAGGGGGCTCCTTGGGGGTCGGGGTGGGTGTGAAGGGCGCCGGCACCGACGGCGGCGTCGCGCAGGGGTGCCGCGGCGGCCGGCACCGGCGCCCGTCTCACACCGGACTGCTCAGCGCGGGCTCACTCCTTGGTGAGGTACTGGAGCCGCAGCTGCTCGGTGTTGTCCTTGGTCAGCCCGGACACGCCGTCCCGGACCACGAACGTCCAGTTGGGGTTGTAGACCGGGATGAACGGCATGTCGTCGTAGATGACCTGCTGGGCCTCGGCCGAGATCTCCGCGCGGGTCGCCTCGTCGGCGGTCGCGGCGCCCTCCTGGAGCAGCGCGTCCAGGTCGGCGTTCGCGTAGGACGTGAAGTTGGTGCCCGCGGCAGACCCGGCCAGGTAGTACATCTGGTAGAACGGGTCGGCTCCCCAGCCCAGGAAGTTGTTCAGGTACATCGGCAGCGATCGGGCGCTCGTCTGGGTCGTGAAGTCCGCGTCCGTCAGGGGCTTGACGTCGATGTCGACGCCGATCTCCTTGAGGTTGGCCTGCACGAGCACCGCCGCCGCGGCCTCGACCGCGTTCGACTGCTTGTAGTAGAGCGTCGAGCTGAACCCGTCGGGCAGCCCGGCGTCCGCGAGCAGGTCCCGCGCGGCGTCGAGGTCCTCCTCGAACGTGCCGGCGTCGTCGGAGTGCGTGGCCATCGAGGCCGGCACCACGCCCGTCGAGGCGTTGGCGTACCCGAACAGCACCTGGTCGACCAGGTCCTCGTAGGGCACCGCCTTCGCGACGGCCTGCCGGACCAGCGGGTCGTCGAAAGGCGCCTCGCTGGTGTTGAAGCCCAGGTACTCCAGGCGGTTCGAGGCCTCGGACACGACGGTCAGGCCGTCCTCGTCCTCCATCGCCTGCACCTGGTCCAGCGGGATGCCCTGCGCCAGGTCGATCTCGCCCGAGCGGAGCAGCAGCGCGCGCTGCGACGGGTCCGAGACGAACTGGATCGTCACGCCGGCGTTCGCGATCTTGTCCTGGTCGTAGTAGTGCTCGTTCGGCTCCAGCACGAGCTGCTGCGTCGGGTCGTAGGACGCGACCGTGTACGGGCCCGAGGAGTTCGCGTTCTCGCGGAAGTACGCGCCGGCCCACGGGTCGTCGGCGGTCGCGTTCGCCTCGCCGGTGGCCTGCGAGAAGACGCCCAGCGGCTGCATCGCCTCCATCTTGGCCAGCAGCGGACTGGCGAAGGTGCTGGTCACGACGACCGTGGCGTCGTCGGGGGCGGTCACGCTCTCCGGCGTCGCAACGCCCGCGAACGGCAGCAGCGCCTTCACGTAGCCGGGGCCGAGCAGGCTGCGCTGGTAGCTCCACACCACGTCCTGCGCCGTCAGCGGCGTGCCGTCCGCGAACGCCAGCCCCTCGCGCAGGTGGAACGTGGTGGTCAGGCCGTCCGCGGAGACGTCCCACGACTCGGCCAGGGCGCCCTCCATCTCGGTCGTGCCGGTGCGCACCAGGCCGTCGGTGTCGTACGTCTGCTCGATCAGCTGCTCGACGAGCGAGCCCGTCGCAACCATCGCGGCCGGGGTGCGCCACGCCTGGGCGTCCAGCAGGTCGACGGAGCTGTCCAGGCTGATCACGAGCGGCTGCGCTGCGCCGGAGGCGGATCCGGTCGCGTCGGTGCCGGCGGTGTCGTCACCCGCACCGCACGCGGTGAGGGCGAGCACGGCAGCGACGACGGCGGCGGCGGACGCGGTCGTCGTGCGGCGCCGGCGGGGGAGGTGTCGCTTCACGGGGGCTCCTTGCACGGTCGGTGAGGGTGCGGGCCCGACCGGCCACGACGGCTCCGGGGAGGTCCGCGCCGTCGGGGAGCGGCGCGGTGCCGCGCCGGGAACAGCCTCGCCGCGACCCGGAGTCCCGGGCATCGGCTGCCGGGCCAAACCGCGCGGCCCCGGGTTGTCGTGCGTCCCGAGGGCCCCCGCCGCCGGGTCCGGCCCGGTCACGAGGGTAGGCAGACCACTGTTTCGGGCCCGGGCGCCTGCCGGAAACCTCGGCGTAACCCGATGACCACGCCGGCGTCACGTGGGGGCAGGTGCACTCCGCGCCCGAGCACATGACCGACCCGCATCCGCGCCGCCACCTCGATCCGCTCGACGCCGTCCAGGACGAGCAGGCGCAGGCGACGGTGGAAGTCGATCAGTCGAGCGACCTCGGCGATCGACGTGCCGGGCCGGACACCCGGCCGCGGTGCCGACCGGTCCCAGCGACCTCCCAGGTCCGCGTGCTGGGCTGGGTCCCGTGCTGCACGACGACGCCCACCACCCCGACGACTCCTGGCAGGTCCGGCGTGCCGGCCTGGTCGACGTCAACCGCATCGCGCGGATGATCGGCGAGCACCGCCCGTTCATCGACCTGGACGGCGACGGCGAGCCCGACGAGGTCCCGCACCCGGAGCACGCCGGCACGGCCACCCGCCTCGTGCTGAGCCTGGGCGGGCTGGAGCACGGGGAGCTGTGGTTCGCCGAGCAGGGCGACGACGTCGTCGCGGTGGCGTTCTGGCTGCCGCCGGACGCCGAGCACCTGGCGCAGGACCTGCACCGCGTGATCGGCCGGGAGCTGGACGTCGTCCCGGAGCGCGACCCCGAGCCGGCGCACGCGCCGCTGCGGTCGATCGTCGGCGCGACGGCTCAGACGCTGTCGCTCATGCGCGGTTCGGACGCCGAGCGCGTGCTGGTCCTGCTGTCGGACGACGGCCGGGTGGCGGGGGAGCGGCGCGAGGTACTGCTGGCCGACGTGCTGGCCCCGGTGGTGGCCGAGCAGGCCGCGGCGGGCCGGGGCGTGCTGGCCGTGACCGTCGACCCCGCGCAGGTCACCGACCTGGCGGCGCTGGGGTTCGGCGAGCTGCAGCAGACCCCGCTCGGCGCGGCCTCCCTCTGGCTCGGCGAGCTGCGCCCCGCCGGCGTCCTGGTCCCGGATCGGGCCACCGCGAGGTCGTCACACCCGCACGAGGTCGTCCCGCAGGGCTGACGACCTCGGGCACACCTGACGACCTCGCCGACGTCGCCCTGCGACGGGTCCGCGGGGGAGGGTCAGGCCGCGATCGCGACGGCGTAGCCCGCGGCGTCCTCGGCGAGGTCGCCGGTCTCGCCCTCGGCGACGGCGCGGCGGCCGAGCACGATCGTGTAGGTCCAGAACGCGGCGAGCGCGAGGGCGCCGATGACGATCTTCAGCCACCAGAGCAGGTCCGAGCCCGTCACGAAGCCCTCGACCAGGCCGGACAGCGCCAGCGCGCCCACCAGCCCGATCGCCACCGTGATGAGGGCGCGGCCCTCCTCGGCGAGCGCGCGCGACCGCGGCCGGCCCTGCGGGTCGACCCAGGTCCAGAACAGCCGCAGACCCGCCGCGCCGGCGACGAAGATCGCGGTCAGCTCGAGCAGCCCGTGCGGCGCGATGAGCTGGAAGAACACGTCGAGGCTGCCGTGGGCGGCCATCATCCCGCCGGTGGCGCCGACGTTCACCGCGTTGTTGGCGAGCACGTACAGCGGGCCGACGCCGGAGATGCCCAGGCCGACGCAGAGCGCCGCCACCCACGCGTTGTTCGTCCACACGACCGCCGCGAACCCGGCGCCCGGGTCGTAGTAGGACGCGAACGCCTCGTCGACGTACGCCTGGCGCTCGGTGGGCGTGCCCATCGCCGCCAGGGCGTCGGCGTCCGTCGCGACGTACCAGCCGGCGACGGTCCCGATCGCGAGGAACGCGACCATGACCCCGACCGTCCACCAGCGGATCCGGTACAGGGCGGCGGGCAGCGAGACCACGACGAACCGGCGCACGTCGCGCCAGGCCGGCTCGTGGGTTCCGGCGATCCGGGCGCGGGCCCGGGCGAGCAGCTGCGAGAGCTGCTGCACCGTGTCGGGGTCCGGCGCGGACGAGCGGACGGTCGACAGGTCCGTCGCCACCGACTGGTAGAGCCGCACCATCTCGTCCGCCTCGGCCCCGTCCAGACCCCGGCGCCGCGACAGCTCGTCGAGGCGCGCCCACGAGGTCTGCCGCACGGCGGAGAAGGCGTCGAGGTCCACGGCCGATACCCTGCCACACGAGGCCCGGCTCGCACCGGGTGACCTGGGGCGGGACCGCGACGGAGGTGGACGTGCAGGACGAGGGCATCGTCATCGGCGAGGGCGTGCTGCTGGACGCGCGACCGACGTCCTTCGCGAGCCGGCTGGCCGGCGCGCTGATCGACGTGATCGTCCTCGGCGTCGTGGCGGTCGGCCTCGCGTGGCTGATCACCCGGTTCGTCACCGTCGCGCCCAGCGCGGACGTCCAGCAGATCACGTTCGTCGTGCTGATGGTGACGATCCTCGTGGTCGTGCCGACGACGGTCGACACGCTGACCCGCGGCCGCTCGCTCGGCAAGCTCGCCGTCGGCATCAGGGTGGTCCGGGACGACGGCGGCCCGATCCGGTTCCGGCAGGCCCTGGTGCGCGCGCTCGTCGGCATCCTCGAGCTCTGGCTGACGCTCGGCTCCGTCGCGCTGATCACCTCGCTGGTCAACCCGCAGGGCAAGCGCCTCGGCGACCTGATGGCCGGCACCTACGCGGTGCGGGTCCGCGGGCAGCGGGCACCGCAGGTGGTCGTCGTGATGCCGCCGTTCCTGGCCGGCTGGGCGCAGTCCGCCGACGTCGCGCGGCTGCCCGACGGGCTCGCGCTGCAGGTGCGGCAGTTCCTCGGCCGCGCGGGCCGGCTCAACCCGGGCTCGCGGTACGCGCTCGGCCAGCGGCTGGCCGGTGACGTGGCGCGCTACGTCGCGCCGGGCCCGCCCGCCGGTACGCACCCCGAGGCGTTCCTCGCGGCCGTGCTGGCCACCCGCCGGGACCGGGAGTACGCGGCGACGACCCGCGCCGCGGAGCGGTCGGCGGCCGAGGCGGTCACGCTGCACCGTCTGCCGCACGGGGTGCCGGACCCGGCGCGCTGACGCGCGGGTCCTGCGTCAGGTCCCCCTCGGGGTCCCCGTGCTCCTCCGGGGACGTCGGGACCGGGCCGTCGTGCGGCAGCGTCGACAGCGCCGGCCACGGACGCCGGCCCAGCAGGTCGTCCTGCAGCGAGCCGAGCGCGTGCGCCTCGGGCCGCAGGCTGTGGGCCAGGGTGCTGCCCCGGCGCCGCGCCAGCACCGTCGCAGTCGCTGCGCTCGCGCCCAGCGCGCCCACGACGCCGACGTAGATCCCGGGAAGGACCCGCTCGGCCGTGCCCCGGGGCAACAGCAGCACCGCGGACCACCCGACGCACGTGAGCGCACCGAGCCCGACCGGAACCGTCACGATCTTCCGCATGGCGCACGTCCGTCCTGCTCGCGGTCCCGGGCGCGGATGGCGGCGGCTGCGGTGCGTCCGACCTCCAGGCAAGCACGTCGCCGCAGCAGCCGTCGAGCCCCACTTCCGGCGGGTCAGGACGCCGGGCAGCCGCCGGCCGAGGCCGGATCCGGGTCGTCCACCAGCCGGTGCAGCAGCCGCAGCAGGTCGTCCCGCTCGCCCGGCTCCAGGCGGCCCAGCAGCTCCTCGGCGTGCCGTCGCCGCTGCCGGTCGGCCTCGGTGAGCACCGCCCGGCCGTCGTCGGTGAGGGCGACCAGGGTGGCGCGGCGGTCCGTCGGGTCCGGGCGCCGCTCGACCAGGGCGACGCGCTCCAGGTCGTCGACCAGCGACGTGACGGAGCGCGGCACCACGTCGAGCGCCGTGGCGAGCGCCGTCTGCCGCTGCGGCTCACCGGCGCGCGCGAGGACCCGCAGCAGGCGGTGCCGGGACGGGGTGAGGTCGACCTGCTCCCGCACGTCGCGGCGCATCGTGTGCAGCGCGCGGCGCAGCAGCCAGAACAGCTCGTCGCCCGGGTGGGCCGGCGGGGTGACGGGAGTCATGCGGCCAGGATAGCGAACCTGGCACATAGAGAGGTACCCTCTCTAAAGTCCATCCCCAGGGAGGCCCCATGTCCATGCACGGACCGCAGGGCGGGGGCGGCGGCCGGGCCATGTACCGGTCGTTCCGCCTCGACCCGACCGTCGCGCAGCGGCGCATCAGCCGCGAGGTGCTGCGCCGGATCCTCACCTTCGCCCGGCCCTACCGCCGGCTCATCACGATCTTCCTCGTCCTCGTCGCGGTCGACGCGGGCATCGGCGCCGCGACCCCGCTGCTGTACGCGCGGATCATCGACCACGGCATCGCGCAGGGCCGCACCGGCGTGGTGCTCGGCCTGGCCGGCGTGGTCGCGCTGCTCGCCCTCGCGACCGCGGGCCTGACGCTGGCCTCGCGCTGGCTGTCCTCGCGCATCGGCGAGGGGCTGATCCTCGACCTGCGGACGCAGGTGTTCGACCACGTCCAGCGGATGCCGCTGGCGTTCTTCTCCCGCACCCAGACCGGCGCGCTCGTGCAGCGGCTGAACGGCGACGTCCTCGGCGCGCAGCAGGCGTTCACCTCCACGCTGTCCAACGTCGTGTCGAACGTCCTGACCGTCGTGCTGGTGATCGCGGCGATGCTGTCGCTGTCCTGGCAGATCACGCTGATCTCGCTGGTGCTGCTGCCGGTGTTCGTGCTGCCGGTCCGCGCGATGGGCCGGCGGCTCGCCGCGGTGACGGCCGAGTCGTACGGGCTGAACGCCGAGATGGGCCAGACGATGACCGAGCGGTTCAACGTCGCCGGCGCCCAGCTGGTCAAGCTGTACGGCCGTGCCGACGACGAGACCACGGTCTTCGCCGGCCGCGCCGCCCGCGTGCGGGACATCGGCATCACCAGCGCGATGTACTCCGCGGTGTTCCGGGTGGGGCTGACGCTGGTCGCCGCGGTGGCCGTCGCGATCGTCTACGGGCTCGGCGGCGTGCTCGCCATCCAGGGCTCGCTGACCGTCGGCGTCGTCGTGGCCCTGACCTCGTACCTGACCCGCCTCTACGGCCCGATCACGGCGCTGTCCAACGTGCAGGTCGACGTCATGACGACGCTCGTGTCGTTCGAGCGCGTGCTGGAGGTCCTGGACCTGAAGCCCACCGTGGCGGACGCGCCCGACGCCCGGCCGCTGCCCGACGACCTCCCGCGCACGGCGAGCGTCGAGCTCGACGACGTGACGTTCCGGTACCCGGCCGCGTCCGAGGTGTCGCTCGCGTCGCTCGAGTCCGTCGCCCGGCTGCAGACGGAGGTGCCCGGCACCACGCTCGAGCACGTCTCGTTCACCGTGCCGCACGGGCACCTCGTGGCCCTGGTGGGGCCGTCGGGCGCCGGCAAGACGACCATCGCCCAGGTGGTCGCCCGGCTGTACGACGTGACGGGTGGCGCCGTGCGCGTCGCCGGCCAGGACGTCCGCGAGGTGTCGCAGGACAGCCTCCGTGACGCCATCGGCATCGTCACCCAGGACGCGCACCTGTTCCACGACACGATCCGCGCCAACCTGCTCTACGCGCGGCCCGGTGCGTCCGACGACGACCTCGAGCAGGCGCTGCGCCGGGCCCAGATCTGGGACCTCGTCACGCGGCTGCCCGACGGCGTGGACACCGTGGTGGGTGACCGCGGGTACCGGCTCAGCGGCGGCGAGCGCCAGCGGCTGGCCATCGCCCGGCTGCTGCTCAAGGCACCGCCGATCGTGATCCTCGACGAGGCCACCGCGCACCTCGACTCCGAGTCCGAGGCCGCCGTGCAGCGCGCGCTCGGCGAGGCGCTCGAGGGCCGGACGGCGATCGTCATCGCGCACCGGCTCTCGACGATCCGGGAGGCCGACTCGATCGTGGTCCTCGAACGCGGCCGGGTGGTCGAGCAGGGCACCCACGAGGAGCTCCTGGCGGCCGGCGGCCTCTACGCGGAGCTCTACGAGACCCAGTACGCCTCGGCGGCCTGACCGGCCTCCGGGACCGGGCCCGGCTCAGGGGGCGGCGAGCTCGACCGCGTGCTCGGCGGCGTCGTCCGCGGCGAACCGGACGAGGAGCTCGGCCTCGGCGAGCACCGCCGCACGGTCGGCGCGGGTCCAGGGGCGCAGCGGGGTGACCGTGAGGCGCGCGAGCTCCCGCCTCCCGCTCGACCCCGCCGGGCGGGGGAGCCGCTCGCGCCGGATCGCCCAGGTGCCGGCGACGGTGCCGTCGACGAGCACCGTGCCCGGCGGCATGCCGTTGCGGCTGGCCAGCGCCGGCCGGACCTCGGGCGGGATCACGCGGCTGCGGTCGGCGTGCCCGAGCAGCATGTTCTCGAAGTCGGGCAGCAGCCGCACCGGCGCGGGCGCGTCCTCGGGCGGGCGCGGTGCGTCCGGGAGGTCGAGCAGCACCCGCGACCGCCCGGTGGGCGGGTCGGTGTGCACGACCTCGACCAGCTCGGGCCGGAGGCGGTCGACCACCGTCGACAACCGGGTCAGGCCGGACCACTGCTGCACGTCGGCGACGGTCGCCGGGCCGTAGGCGGCGAGGTAGCGGCGGACCAGGTCGGCGAGCACGACGTCGGGGTCGGGAGCGGGGCTCGGGCCGGGCCCGAACCACTGCTCCGCGGTCGTCCACGTCGTCGCGAGGCTCCGGCCCCACACGCCGCGCGGGGTGACCTGCACCAGCGGGAGCAGTCCCCGCGCGCCCTGCGCGAGCGCCCTCGGGTCGAGGTCGGGCCAGGTCGCCGACAGCCGCGCGCCGAGCTCGCCGGCGGTCAGCGCCCGGTCCGCCAGCGCGTCGCGGGCGGCTGCCTGCAGGTCGTCCAGGTCGAGGCGGCGCAGCGTCGGCGCCCACTGGACCCCTGCCGAGAGGTGCCGGCGCAGCGTCGGCGCGAGCACCGGCCAGAGCCGCCGGGCGTCGTCGGCGGTCACGAGGTGCACGGTGTCCCGTAGGAGGGCGAGCCGGCCGACGCGGCGGTCCAGCACGGCGTCGGCGAGGTCCGCGTGCGCGAAGCCCGCCACCCGCGCGTGCAGGGCCAGGTACGCCGACGACGGGTTCTGCGACTGCAGCGCGACGAGGTGCGCCACGACGTCCACCGCCGGGGCCGGGGCGCGCTCGAGCAGGTGCTGCCGCGCCAGCAGCGCACGGCCGAGCCCGCGGGTGGTGCTGGCGACGTCGCTGCTCACGCGGCCCACGGTAGGGCCTCGCACCCACAGGCAGGGCTACAGCCGGCCCGCGGCCTTCAGCGCCAGGTAGGTGTCCGCGAGCCGTGGCGCGAGGTCCTCCGGCAGCGCGTCGACGACCTCGACGCCGTGGGTGCGCAGCCGCTGGGCCACGGCCGACCGCTCGAGCTCGGTGCGCTCCGCCGCGGCGGCGTCGAACAGCGCGGCCACGTCCCCGCGCCCCGCCCGCAGCTCCTCGACCTCGGGGTCGCGCACGGAGGCGAGCACCACCTGGTGCCGCGACGTCAGCCGGTCGACGACGCCCAGCAGGCCGTGCTCGACGGCGGCGGGCTCCAGCGCGGAGAGCAGCACGACCAGGGCCCGTTGCGACAGCCGCTCCTGCACCTGCGCCACGATGCCGGGCCAGTCGGCCTCGACCAGCGACGGCTCGACGCCGGCGAGCGCGTCGGCGACCGCCGGCATGAGCCGCGGCCCCGAGACGCCGGCGACCCGCGCCCGCACCGTGCGGTCGTAGGCCAGCAGCTCGACGCGGTCACCGGCGCGCGACGCCAGCGCCGCGAGCAGCAGCGCGGCCTCGACCGAGGCGTCCAGCCGCGGCTCCTCGCCGGTGCGCGCCGCGGAGGTCCGCGAGGTGTCGACGACGAGCAGCACCCGCCGGTCCCGCTCGGGGCGCCAGGTGCGGACCACGACGTCGGCGCGGCGGGCGCTGGCGCGCCAGTCGATCGACCGGACGTCGTCGCCGATCACGTACTCGCGGAGCGAGTCGAACTCGGTGCCCGCGCCGCGGACCTGCACGGCGGCGCGGCCGTCCATCTCCCGGAGCCGGGCGAGCCGGCTGGGCAGGTGCCGGCGCGACGCGAACGCCGGCAGCACCCGCTGCGTGCCGGGCACGGTGAGCGACGCCTGGCGCCCGGCGAGGCCGAGCGGCCCGAGCGCGCGGATCGTGACCCGGTCGGCGTGCAGGTCGCCGCGCCGGGAGGGGCGCAGGGGGGTGTCGAACCGGCGCGACTCCCCGGGCGGCAGGTCGACCCGGTGCCGGTTCTGCGTGGCGTTCGCCGAGGGCTGCCACGCGTCCCGCACCAGGCCGCGCAGCCGTCGCCGCCCGGTGTGCGTGAGCGTGAGCCGCGACCGCCCCGGCTCGTGCAGGCGGACCGGCCCGGTGGTCTCCCGGCGGATCGCCACCGCGCGCGGCGAGGCCGCCAGGGCGGCGTCCAGCACGCACAGCGCGACGCAGAGCAGCGCCCAGACCAGCACGGTGCCGGGCACCGGCACGAGCAGCACCGCCGGGACGCCGAGCGCGGTCAGGACGACCGCGCGCCAGGTGATCGCCACGCCCGACCCCTCAGCGGGGGACCGGCACGGACGCCAGCACGGTGTCGAGGACCGTCTCGGCGGTGACGCCCTCGAGCTCGGCCTCGGCGCGCAGCTGGACCCGGTGCCGCAGGGTCGGGTGCGCGAGCGCCTTGACGTCGTCCGGGGTGACGTACGGCCGCCCCGACAGCCACGCCCACGCCCGCGACGTCGCCAGCAGCGCGGTCGCACCACGGGGCGAGACGCCGAGGGACAGCGACGGGGACTGCCGCGTCGCGCGCACCAGGTCGACGACGTAGCCGAGCACCTCGGGGGCGACCTGGACGCGGGCGACCTCCTCGCGGGCCCGGGCCAGCACGTCCTTCCCGGCCGCCGGGCGCACGCCGGCCCGGACCAGGTCGCGCGGGTCGAAGCCGGCGGCGTGCCGCGCGAGGACCTCGATCTCCTCGTGCCGCTCGGGCAGGGGGAGCGTGAGCTTGAGCAGGAACCGGTCCAGCTGCGCCTCGGGCAGCGGGTAGGTGCCCTCGTACTCGACCGGGTTCTGCGTCGCGATCACCAGGAACGGGTCGGGCAGCGGTCGCGGGGTGCCGTCGACCGACACCTGCCGCTCCTCCATCGCCTCGAGCAGGGAGGCCTGCGTCTTCGGCGGCGTGCGGTTGATCTCGTCCGCGAGCAGGAGGTTCGTGAACACCGGGCCCTCGCGGAACGAGAACTCCGCGGTGCGGGCGTCGTAGACCAGGGAGCCGGTGATGTCGCCGGGCATCAGGTCGGGCGTGAACTGCACCCGCTTGGTGTCCAGGTCCAGCGCCGCCGACAGGGCGCGGACCATGAGCGTCTTGGCGACGCCGGGCACGCCCTCGAGCAGCACGTGGCCGCGGCAGAGCATCGCGATGACCAGGCCGGTCACGGCGGCGTCCTGGCCGACGACGGCGCGGCCGACCTCGGTGCGGACGTGGCCGAGCGCCTCGCGCAGCTCGGGCGAGGGCTCCGGGACCGTCGCCGGGGCCGGGGCCGGGGCCGGGGCCGGGGCCGGGACGTGGGGAGCGGGCGCCTGCGGTGCGCCGTACGCCGGCTGCGGGGCCGGCTGCTGCTGCCACGGGTTCGGGGCGGGGTGGTCCTGGGTCACGTGGGGTGAACCTCGCTCTCGAGCTGGTCGAGCCGGCGGGCCAGGTGCTCCAGGCCCGCGTCTGACGTGGGGGGTGGTCCGTACAGGAGGTCGGCGACGTCGCCCTCGTCCCGCCGGGCCGCCCGGGCGACCGCGGCGACGACCTCGGGCGCGCCCGCGGACCGCGGCAGGCCGAGGCGCCGGGCGCACCGGTCGGCGGTCCCGGCCCGCAGGGAGGCGGCCGCGTGCCCGTAGGACCGGGACGCGCGGTACAGCCGTGCCCGGCCCCGGGTCGTCTCCCCGCCGCGCACGACGACGGGCAGGTCCTCCGTGACGACCCGGCCCAGCCGGCGCCCGCGCCACAGCGCCAGCGCGCCGACGACGACCAGCAGCTGCAGCAGCGCCAGCCGCGCGGCCGGCGGCAGCAGGTCGCCCAGACCCGGGCCGGCCTGCTCCCCGACGCTCGTGTCCGCGGGGGAGGGGACGTACCAGACCAGGTGCTGCTCGCGGCCGAGCGCCCGCAGCACGAGGGCCGCGTTGCCGTCGTCGGCCACCCGGCCGTTCGTGAGCATGCCGGCGTCGCCGAGCACGGTCACCCGGCGGCCGGCGGTCTCGGTCACGGAGGAGAGGTAGGCCTGCGGCTGGGTGCCCGGCAGGGGGAAGCAGAGCGTCGTCCCGGCCGGTGCGTCGGCGCCCGTGGGGACGACGCCCGCACCGGTGCCGGAGACCGTGCCGGCGGCCGCGGCGTCCGGGTCCGTGCACGACGCCTGCAGCACGGTCGGGGCGGTGCCGCCGGACCAGCCGGACTCGAGGCCGTCGACGGCCTCGGCCAGCAGGGTGGACGGGTCGAGCAGGACCAGGTCGGCCTCGGTGCCGGCGAGCGCGTCGACCTGCTCCGGGGTCAGCAGCCAGTCGGTGGTGACGAGCAGCGTGCTGCCGGGCCCGGCACGGTCGACGGCCTCGGCGGCGGTGCGCACGTAGTCCACCGTGACGCCCTGGTCGCCCAGCACCTCCGCGACGGCGCGGCCGCCGTTCTCCTGCGGGTTGTCCGGGGCGAGCGGGGTGGTCGACCGGGTCGGCGCGGGCAGGACGGCCGCGATCACGCCGACCAGCAGCACGCCCGCGACCGCGGCGAGCCAGCGCAGCCGGCGCCAGCGCGCGGCCGCGCGGCTGCGGGCCGTGGTGCCGTCACCGAGGACCGTGCCGTCGGCCGAGCCGGCGACCGGGGTCGTGCGCGGCTCCGCGGCAGCCGGCGCGGGGGCGCTCACGCGTCCACCCCCGCCCGCGCGACGGCCGGCGCGGCGGGGCGGGTCGCGGCCACCCGGGCGTCGAGCTCCCGCAGCGCGGCGTCGTCCTGCGCGCGGGGAGTGCGCTCGCCGTAGACGACGTCGTCGAACAGGTGGCCGGCGCCGGCCAGGTCCACGGCGTGCGCGGGGAGCCGGATGCCCGCCGCCTCCACGGCCTCGTGGGCGGTGCGGCCGGGGCGCTCCTCCAGCAACGCCCGCTCCTCGAGCGACCGGACGACGGCCCGGAACCGGTCGGCGACCGCGGTCGCCCAGTCCGCACGGCCAGCGGCGGCGTCGGCGGAGGCGCGCAGGTCGGCGGCGGTGCGGCGGTCGTCGGCGTCGAGGACCGAGCCCGCCGCGGCGATCCGCCGGCTGCGCCGCACGGGCCCGGTGACGAGGAAGGCGACCAGGACGACCAGCAGCAGCCCGCCGAGCACCACCGCGAGGGTCCCGACGTTGCCGAGCGGGACGCCGTCGACGCCCTCGAACAGCCCCTGCAGCCACTCCAGCAGCCGCTGCCAGAGGCTGGGCCGCTGGTGGTAGACCGGGTCGGCCAGCTCCTGCTCGAGCCAGCGGCGCGCCTGGTCGGCGTCGGGCACCACGGGGACCTCCCCGACGAGCGCCGCCGCCGACCGGTCCGCGCCCAGGAAGGCGGACGTCACCGCTGGGCGTCCGCCGCCCGCGCGAGCTCGACGTCGAGCCCCTCGCGGCGCATCCGGACGTCGATGTAGGCCAGGGCGACCACGCCCGCCATGAACACGGTCGTGATCGTGGTGGCGACCGCCGTCCCGAGCGCCGTGAGCGCGATGGCCGGGCCGCTGGTGAGGAAGGGGTCGTCCAGCGCCAGGCTCGCGATCATCGTCACCGGGAAGATGACGATCTGCGCCACGATGCTGACCAGGATGTTGACCAGCAGGTAGAGGCCGAGCAGGCGCCAGTAGCTGCCCCGCGTCAGGCGCCACGCCCGGGCGATCGAGGCCCAGAAGCCGCCGCCCTCGAGCATCAGCGCCGCCGGCGCGAGCAGGGTGCGCACGGCGATCCAGAAGGCGCCGACCAGCATGACCGCGGCGACCACCAGCAGCGTGAGGATCGTCAGGCCGATGCTGTCGGACGTCGACGCCACGAGCACGACCAGGCCGACGAGCGCGGCCCCCACCACCAGGACCGCCAGCCCGAGCAGCAGGCTGAACGCGATCACCCAGAGGATCCGCTTGCCGGAGCCCCGGACGACCTCGCCCACCGTGACCCGCTGCCCGATCACCGAGCGGCTGACGGACAGGATGAGCAGCCCGGTGAGGATCGTCGTGGCGAGCGCCGTCAGCGGGACGGACGCGAACGACGCGAGCGACGTGCCGAAGGAGTCGCCGAACAGCTCGGTCTCCGCGGTGGTCAGGCCCGCGGTGCCGGTGAAGAACGTGTTGAGCTCGTCGGCCAGGAGCCCGGCGAGGTACCACTGGACGAGGGCGCCGATCGCGGTGGTGATCGCGACGACCACGGCGGTGAGGCCGAACATCGTCTTCGGGTTGTGCCGGATCGCCCGGAACGCGCCGTCGAAGATCTCCCAGATGCTGATCGGCCGCAGCGGGATGATGCCCGGCTGCGCGACCGGCGGCTGGTACGGCGCGGGACCCCAGCCGGCGGGTGCGCCCGGCTGCTGGCCGTACTGCTGCCCGTAGCCCGGGGGCGGGTAGCCCGGGCCCTGCGGGTAGCCGGGCTGCGGGGGGTACCCCGGCTGCTGCGGGTGCCCGGGCTGCTGCTGCCCGTACGCCGGCGGGGCGTCACCCGGACGGGCGCCGCCCGGATGGGTGCCGGCGTCACCCCACGGGTTGGCCGGCTGGGCGGGCTGCGCGCTGCCCGGCGCCTGCCACCCGGCCGGGGCGTACTGCCCGTACCGCGGCTCGGGGCGCTGCTCCTCGCCGGGACGCGGCGCGTCCTCGGGGCGACCCTCGTCGTGCGGCGTGCTCATCGGGTGCTCCCAGGTGCGTGGGCGGGGCGGCTCGGACGTGCTCGCACCGGCACCCGCACGGGCGCCAGCGGCGGCTGACGGCCATCGTGCCACGTCAGGTCGGGAGCGGGCGCCTGGTCCGTCCGGGCGTCATCCGGGCGTGCCTGGCCTGCATGTGCGCCCCGGATGCGATCATGGGCAGATGAAGGGACGCGTTCTCGTGGTCGACGACGACACCGCCCTGTCCGAGATGATCGGCATCGTCCTGCGGTCCGAGGGGTTCGAGCCGGTCTTCTGCGCGGACGGGGACGAGGCCCTGGACATCTTCCGGGCCTCCCAGCCGGACCTCGTGCTGCTCGACCTCATGCTCCCGGGCAAGGACGGCACCGAGGTGTGCCGGCTGATCCGCGCCGAGTCGGGGGTCCCGATCGTCATGCTCACCGCCAAGGCGGACACGGTCGACGTCGTGCTCGGGCTCGAGTCCGGCGCGGACGACTACATCGCCAAGCCGTTCAAGCCGAAGGAGCTGATCGCGCGCGTCCGGGCCCGTCTGCGCCGCAGCGACGAGCCGGCGCCGGAGCACCTGCGGATCGGCGACCTCTCCATCGACGTCACGGGGCACCGGGTCACGCGCGACGGCGCGCCGATCTCGCTGACCCCGCTGGAGTTCGACCTGCTGGTCGCACTCGCGCGCAAGCCCTGGCAGGTGTTCACCCGCGAGGTGCTGCTCGAGCGCGTGTGGGGCTACCGGCACGCCGCCGACACCCGGCTGGTGAACGTGCACGTGCAGCGGCTCCGCTCCAAGATCGAGGCCGACCCGGAGCGGCCCGAGATCGTCGTGACGGTGCGCGGCGTCGGGTACAAGGCGGGCGCGACACCGTCGTGAACGCGCCCCGTGCCGGCACGGTCGGTCGCGCCTGGCGGCTCGCGACGGTGCGCACCGCGGCGCGGGTGCGCCGCCTGGCCCGGGCATGGCGCGGCTCCCTCCAGGCACGCGTCATCTCGTGGACGCTGGTCGCCGGGCTGAGCGCGCTCGTCGTGCTCGGCGGCTACCTGTCGGTGAGCGTGCGTGACGGCCTGTTCACTCAGCGGGTCGACCAGGTGCTCACGGAGTCGGCCCGCAGCGCCTCGCAGGCGCAGGAGACCTTCGACGCCTCGACCGCGACCACCGGGCCGGAGGTGCAGCTGCTGCTCAACGACATGGTGCGGGCGCTGCGCTCGGGCGGGTCGGGCGGCGGCCGCGAGGTCTTCATCCTGCGCACCCGAGGCCAGCAGCAGCCGATCCTCGTCACCGGCGCCTCCACCGACTCGAACCTGGTCGGCCTGGTCTCCGACGACCTGCGGGACGCCACCGCCAGCAACGAGGGACAGCGGTGGGAGTCGGTCGCGTGGCCGGCGTCCTCCTCCGAGTCGGGTCGCGAGGAGCCCGCGGTGGTGGTCGGTCAGGTGGTGTCCGTGCCCGCGGCGGGCTCGTACGAGCTCTACTTCCTCTACTCGCTGCAGGCCGAGCAGGACCGCCTGGAGTTCCTGCAGGGCGTGCTGTCGATCGGCGCGGCCGCGCTCGTGGCGCTGCTGGTGTCGATGACGTGGCTGGTCACCCGCCAGGTGGTGCGCCCCGTGCGGCTCGCCGCGCACGTCGCGGAGCGGATCGCGGACGGCCGCCTGACCGAGCGGATGGCGGTCCGCGGCGAGGACGAGATGGCCCGCCTCGGCCGGTCGTTCAACGAGATGGCCGAGAGCCTGCAGGACCAGATCGTCCGGATGGAGGAGCTGTCGGCCCTGCAGCGCCGGTTCGTCTCGGACGTGTCGCACGAGCTCCGCACCCCGCTGACCACGGTGCGGATGGCCGGCGAGATGCTGTACGAGTCCCGCGAGGACTTCCCGCCCGCCGTGCGCCGGTCCGCCGAGCTGCTCCAGCAGCAGCTGGACCGGTTCGAGGACCTGCTCGGCGACCTGCTGGAGATCAGCCGGTTCGACGCGGGCGCCGCGGTGCTGGACGCCGAGGCGCGGGACCTGCGGGACGTCGTCGCCGCCGCGGTCGACCAGGCCGTGCCGCTCGCGGCACGCAAGGGGTCCTGGCTGTCGGTGACCGAGCCGGCGGAGCGCTGCGTCGCCGACGTCGACCCGAGGCGGGTGGAGCGCGTCCTGCGGAACCTGCTGGTCAACGCCATCGAGCACGCGGACGGCACGGACGTCGAGGTGACCGTGGGGGCCGACGAGCGGGCGGTCGCGATCACGGTGCGCGACCACGGCGTCGGGATGTCGCGCGACGAGGCCGCGCACGTGTTCGACCGGTTCTGGCGGGCGGATCCCGCGCGGGCGCGCACCACCGGCGGGACCGGGCTGGGCCTGGCGATCTCGCTGGAGGACGCGCACCTGCACGGCGGCTGGCTGGAGGCCTGGGGCCGGCCGCGGCAGGGCGCCTGCTTCCGGCTGACGCTGCCCCGGCGCGCGGGGATCGTGCTGGAGTCCTCCCCGCTGCCGCTGGAGCCGCCGACGCCGGACGAGCCCGCGCTCCGGGACCGCGGACCCGACGACGACCGGGTCGACCCCGCGTCGTTGCCCGACCTGCCGCCGACCACCGGGTCGTTCGACGTGGTCGAGCGGGTCCGGGAGGCGCAGCAGGCGGTCGCCCGGGCGCGCCGGCGCGAGCAGGAGCTGCGCGAGCAGCACCCGGAGCCCGTCCGCCCGGGCGGCGACGGCACCACCACGGAGGACCGATGACCACCCACCGCCGCCGGGCGCGGCTCGCCGCGCTGCTGGCCCTGGTGCTCGCGGCGCTCACGGCGTGCGTCGGCATCCCCACCTCGGGCCCGGTGGGGGTCGGCGTCGAGGGCGTCAGCGACCAGGGAGCCGTCGAGCCGCTGGGGGACCCGCCGCCGCAGGACGGCACCCCGGAGGACATCGTGCGCGGGTTCCTCGGGGCGAGCGCCGCCGGGTTCACCCGGGACACCACGTCGTCCGACGCCGCGGACGACTTCCGCAACGCCCGCGAGTACCTGTCCGGGGAGACCCGTCGCGCCTGGAGCCCGCGCGACCGCGTCGTCGTCTACGCGACGGCCTCGAGCCCGGACATCCGGCTGGTGGGGGAGTCGCAGGTCGAGGTGGACGTCCGCGTCGCGGCGCGCATCGACGCCGACGGCCAGTACTCGGCGAGCGGTGCGGACGCCGAGGAGACGCTCGTGTTCGACCTGGTCCAGGACAGCGAGGGCCAGTGGCGCATCTCGGGCCTGGACGACGGCGTCGTGCTGTCCGAGCCGAACTTCGAGGCCGTCTACCGGTCGGCGACCCTGTACTTCCTGTCCCAGGACGAGACGTTCCTGGTGCCCGAGACCCGCTGGTTCCCGCTGCGCAACCTCGCGACCTCGATCGTGCGCGCGCTGATCGCCGGCCCGTCCGAGTGGCTGCGGGACGCCGCGCGCAGCGCCGTCCCCGAGGGCGCGGTGCTGCAGCCCGACGCGGTGTCGGTCGACGAGGAGGGCGTGGCGACGGTGAGCCTCGCGGCGGGCGGGCTGCCCGCCGAGCCCGACGACCGCGCGCTGATGCAGGCGCAGCTGGAGGCGTCGCTGCGGCTCGCCCGGGTCCGGACCGTCGACGTGTCCGCGGGCGGCGTGCCGATGGACGCCGAGGCGGCCCAGCTCGAGCGCGGGCAGGACTGGGGCGGCTCGCTGGAGGCCGTCCAGGACGACACGCTCGTGCAGATGGCCGCCGGCGAGCTCGAGCCGGTGGAGGGGATCGCGTCCCTCGCCGGGCTCGACGCGCACGACCCGGCGCGCGACGGCACCGGCGACCTGCGGGTGATGCTGTCCGGCAGCGACGCCCTGGTGACCGTGCCCACGTCCTCCGCGGCGTCGAGCACGCTGCTGCGCGCGCCGGACCTGGTGGCCCCCTCCGTCGACCGCCTCGGCTGGGTCTGGACCGCCTCGACGCAGGAGCCGGGCCGGCTGCTGGCGGTGGACGCCGACGGGGCCGCGGTGGGCGTCGAGGCGGAGTGGCTCCAGGGCCGGTCCGTGCTGTCCCTGCGCGTGGCCCGGGACGCCACCCGGGTGGCGGTGGTGTCGACGGGGTTCGACGGCGTGCGGGTGGACGTCGCGGCCATCGTCCGGGACGACTCGGGTGCGCCGCAGGTGCTGGGCGAGGCGTGGCGCACGGGCGTCTCGCTGCTCGACGCGACCCGCGTGGTCTGGGTGGACGAGTCGACGCTCGGCGTCCTCGCGCGGTCCGGCTCGCTGACGACGCCCGTCTACCACCTGGTGCCGCTGGCGGGCCAGGTGCAGGCGCGGCGGGCCATCGTCGACACCATCGACATCGCCGGGGGCAAGGGGGAGAGCGCGCTGTACCTGGCGACCTCCGACGGCGGCCTCTACGCGCGCTCCGGCGCCTCGTGGGGCCAGGTCGGCGCGGACGTGCGCGACCCGTCCTTCGCGGGCTGACCCCGCCGGGACGGGGCGCCGCGACGTCCACAGGGCGGCGGGGCGTGCCGGTGGCCCGCGTCCTGGGGACGGGTCGCGCGGCGTCCCGGTCGTCCGCGCGACGCTGGGGCCGTGCCCCCGACCACCGCCACCGACCTCGCCGCCGACCTCGCCCGCGACCTGCTCGACCTGGTGCTGCCGGTGACCTGCGCGGGCTGCGGCGCGCCGGGCCGGGCGCTGTGCCCGGCGTGCCTGCACCGCTGGGCCGGGCCACCGCGCCGGTGCGAGCAGGCCGCGGGGCGGCTGGACCGGATGGACGGCACGACGCTGCCGGTGTGGGCGCCGGCGGAGAACGACGGAACCGTCCGGCGCGCCGTGGTCGCGTGGAAGGACGGCGGCCGGGCGGACGTGACGCCGTGGTTCGCCGCGGTCGTCGCACGGGCGGTCCGCGGGGTGGCGCCGGCGCTGGGTCCCGGCCCGGTGCTGGTCGTCCCCGCGCCGCCGTCGCCCCGTGGCCGGGCACGCCGGGGCGAGGACCTGGTGGCGGCGCTGGCGGGCGCGTGCGCGGCCGCGTGGGCACCGGACCCGGCCGTCGCGGTGCCGGCGCTGCGGCTGGCGGGCGGCGGCCGCGACCAGGTCGGGCTCGGCGTCCGCGGGCGCGGCGCGAACCTGGCCGGACGGGTCCGGCTGCGCCGCCGGCGGGTCCCCGGGCTCGCCGGGGCGCGGGTGCTGCTCGTCGACGACGTGCTCACGACCGGGGCGACGCTCGCCGCCTGCCGGACCGCCCTCGAGGGTGCAGGAGCCCTGGTCGCGGGCGCGCTCGTGCTCGCGGTCACCCGTCCGCCAGGATCACCGACCGGCTGGTTGGAAGGGTGGGCGAACCCGGGCTAGCGTGGTCCCACAGCAGTCGGACGCACGCAGTCGTCGTCCGGTGACCGATGCTCTCCGCGGGTCCGCCCGCGCGAGGAGGTGATGCCGTCGACCCGCCCCCCGAGGGCGTTCCACAGCATGCTGCCGGGCGGGCTCGGACCCGCCCCTGGACCTCCAGGAGGTATCCCATGGAGATCGTCGTCGCAGGCCGTCACACCGACGTCCCCGAGCGGTTCCGTCGACACGTCGAGGACAAGCTCGCCAAGCTCGAGCAGCTCGCGCCCCGCGCGCAGCGCATCGACGTCGAGGTGACCCACGAGCCCAACCCCCGGCAGGCCGCGGCCGCCGAGCGGGTCGAGCTCACCGTGGTCGGCAAGGGACCGGTGATCCGGGCCGAGGCGTGCGCGGACGACCGCTACGGGGCGTTCGACCTGGCGATCGACAAGCTGGCGGAACGGCTGCGCCGGGCGCGCGACCGCCGCAAGAACCACCGCGGCAAGATCCCGACCCCCGCGGTCGACGAGCTGCCGCCGACGCCCGAGCCCGAGCCGGAGGCCGCCCCGGTCACGCGCTCCGAGGACGGCGTCGTCGAGACCACGCTGGGCGACTCGCCCGTGGTCATCCGCGAGAAGGTGCACCTCGCGCAGCCGATGACCATCGACGACGCGCTCTACGAGATGGAGCTGGTCGGCCACGACTTCTTCCTGTTCGTCGACGCCGAGACCGCCCAGCCGTCCGTGGCCTACCGCCGGCGCGGCTGGAGCTACGGCGTGATCAAGCTCGACGCCGCGGTCACGAGCATGGGGACCGGCGACGGGACCGCGCCCGTGACCGCGAGCGGGGGCGTCGCCGCGCCCGTGGGGGCCGCAGCCCGTGCCTGACCGGCCTCGTCCGACCCCGTCCGCCTGAGGCGACCGCGCCCGCCGACGACCCTCCGGTCGGCGGGCGCGGTCGTGCCCGCGCTCGTCTGCGCTCGCCGGTGCTCGTCCGCGAGCGGTCGGCCGGAGCGCGTGTCGGAGGCAGGCGGCACGATGGGGCGATGGCCTCCAGCACCGTCGCCGTCACGCCTGCGCCCGTCGTCACCGGCACGTCCCTCGGCGGCACGCGCCGCACCGGGACCGGGACCGGAACCGCCCACCGCGCCGCCGGCACGCTGTCGCTCTCCCAGGCGCGGCGCGTCGCGCTGCGTGCGCAGGGCCTGGACCGGCCGCGCGCCGCGCGCACCGGCCCGGCGACGATGCGGCAGCTGCAGCAGGTGGTCGACCGGGTCGGCCTCCTGCAGATCGACTCGGTGAACGTCGTCGCGCGGGCGCACCTGATGCCCACGTTCTCCCGCGTCGGCCCCTACGACACCGCGCTGCTGGACCGGGCGGCAGGCAGGGCGCCGCGCCGGCTGGTCGAGACCTGGGCGCACGAGGCGTCGTACGTGCCGCCCGAGACGTACGCGCTGCTCGGCTGGCGGCGCCGGGCGTACCGGGACCAGGCCTGGGGCGTGATCCGGGAGGTGCCCCTGACGCTGTCGCCCCTGGTGGACGACGTGCTGGCGATGATCGCGGCGGACGGCCCCCTGACCGCGAGCCAGGTGCACGCGCGCATCGAGGGCGACCGGCCCCGCGACCGGTCCGAGTGGGGCTGGAACTGGACGGCCGCCAAGCGGGTGCTGGAGTACCTGTTCTTCACCGGCCAGGTGACGTCCGCGCGCCGGAACCCGCAGTTCGAGCGCTGCTACGACCTGCCCGAGCGGGTGCTGCCCGCGCACGTGCTCGCCGCACCGGAGCCCGACGACGCCGACGCCCTGCGCGCGCTGGTCGCGATCGCGGCCCGGGCGCACGGCGTGGCCTCGGAACGGTGCCTGCTCGACTACTTCCGGGTCCGCGGCCCGCGGGCCAGGACCGCGGTGCGCGAGCTGGTCGAGGACGGCACCCTCGTCCCCGTGCAGGTCGAGGGCTGGGCGCGGCCGACCTACCTGCACGCGGAGGCCGACCTGCCTCGGCGTGCCAGCGGCCGGGCGCTGCTCAGCCCCTTCGACCCCCTGGTCTTCGAGCGCCGCCGGCTCGAGGAGCTGTTCGGGCTGCGCTACCGCATCGAGATCTACGTGCCCGAGCCGCAGCGCGTCCACGGCTACTACGTCCTGCCGTTCCTGCGCGGCGAGCAGCTGGAGGCGCTGGTCGACCTCAAGGCCGACCGGCGCTCCGGGCTGCTGCGCGTGCACGCCGCGCACCCCGCACCCACGACGGCCGCCGCCGGGACGCCCGCTGCGGTCACGGACCTCGCCACGGACCTCGCCACGGACCTCGCCGCCGAGCTGCGGCTGCTCGCGGGGTGGCTCGGGCTGGACGACGTCGTGGTGGGGGACAAGGACGGCGCGCCCCGCGGGACGCTGGCGCCGGTGCTCGCCGCAGCCCTCGCCACGGGCTGACCGGGCCGGGGCGGCGCGCGGGCGTCCTGGTTGCCGCCCCCGCTGCTGCCTCACCTACGATGGACCGGGCCCGGCTGTGCGGTCGGGACGCCAGGACGCCGCACGTGGCCACGTGCGGCGCAGCGAGTCGGGAGTGCACGTGCCTGCGATCCTCGAGAAGGTCCTCCGCCTGGGCGAGGGACGGATCCTCAAGAAGCTGTCGGGCGTCGCCCAGCAGGTCAACGCGCTGGAGGACAGCTTCACCTCGCTGTCGGACGCCGAGCTGCGCGAGGAGACCGACCGGTTCAAGGCGCGGCTCGCGGACGGCGAGACCCTGGACGACGTCATGGCCGAGGCCTTCGCCGCGGTGCGGGAGGCGGCCCGGCGCACCCTCGGCCAGCGGCACTTCGACGTCCAGCTGATGGGCGGCGCGGCCCTGCACATGGGCAACATCGCCGAGATGAAGACCGGTGAGGGCAAGACCCTCGTCGCCACGGCGCCGGCCTACCTCAACGCGCTGACCGGCAAGGGCGTGCACGTCGTCACCGTCAACGACTACCTGGCGAGCTACCAGGCCGACCTGATGGGCCGCGTCTACCGGTTCCTCGGCCTGACCACCGGCGTCATCGTCTCCGGGCAGACCCCGGCCGAGCGCCGCGTGCAGTACGCCGCCGACATCACCTACGGCACGAACAACGAGTTCGGCTTCGACTTCCTGCGCGACAACATGGCGTGGAGCTCCGAGGAGCTCGTGCAGCGCGGGCACCACTTCGCGATCGTCGACGAGGTGGACTCGATCCTCATCGACGAGGCGCGGACCCCGCTCATCATCTCCGGCCCGGCCTCCGGCGACGTGAACCGCTGGTACGCCGAGTTCGCCAAGGTCGTCCGCCGGCTGCAGCCGGAGCGCGACTACGAGGTCGACGAGAAGAAGCGCACCGTCGGCGTCCTGGAGCCCGGCATCGAGCGCGTCGAGGACTACCTCGGCATCGAGAACCTGTACGAGTCCCTGAACACGCCGCTGATCGGCTTCCTCAACAACGCCATCAAGGCCAAGGAGCTGTTCAAGCGCGACAAGGACTACATCGTCGACAAGGGCGAGGTGCTCATCGTCGACGAGCACACGGGCCGCGTCCTGCCGGGCCGCCGGTACAACGAGGGCATGCACCAGGCCATCGAGGCCAAGGAGGGCGTGGCGATCAAGGCGGAGAACCAGACGCTCGCCACGATCACCCTGCAGAACTACTTCCGGCTGTACGAGAAGCTCGCCGGCATGACCGGCACCGCCGAGACCGAGGCGGCCGAGTTCCAGGGCACGTACAAGCTCGGCGTCGTCCCGATCCCGACCAACCGCGAGATGCAGCGCATCGACCAGCCGGACCTCGTCTACAAGGCCGAGGAGGGCAAGTACGACGCCGTCGTCGCCGACATCGTCGAGCGGCACGCGAACGGGCAGCCGGTCCTGGTCGGCACCACGAGCGTCGAGAAGTCCGAGGTGCTGTCCCGCAAGCTCCGCAAGGCCGGCGTCCCGCACGAGGTGCTGAACGCCAAGCAGCACGCCCGTGAGGCGTCGATCGTCGCGCAGGCCGGCCGCAAGGGCGCGGTCACGGTCGCCACCAACATGGCCGGCCGTGGTACCGACATCATGCTCGGCGGCAACGCCGAGTTCATGGCGGTCGCCGACCTCGCCGCGCGCGGGCTGGACGCCAAGGAGAGCCCCGAGGAGTACGAGGCCGCCTGGCCCGACGCCCTCGAGAAGGCCAAGAACGCCGTGGCGGCCGAGCACGACGAGGTCACCGAGCTGGGCGGCCTGTACGTGCTGGGCACCGAGCGGCACGAGTCCCGCCGCATCGACAACCAGCTGCGCGGCCGCTCCGGCCGTCAGGGAGACCCGGGCGAGTCCCGGTTCTACCTGTCGCTGCAGGACGACCTCATGCGCCTGTTCAACTCCGGCATGGCCGAGTCGATGATGACCCGCGCGGGCTTCCCCGACGACATGCCGCTGGAGTCGAAGATCGTCACGCGCGGCATCCGGTCCGCGCAGTCGCAGGTCGAGGCCCGCAACTTCGAGATCCGCAAGAACGTCCTCAAGTACGACGACGTGCTGTCCCGGCAGCGCGAGGTCATCTACGAGCAGCGCCGCCGCGTGCTCGAGGGCGAGAACATGCAGGAGCAGGTCGAGCACTTCCTCGAGGACGTCCTGGACGAGTACGTCACCGCGGCGACGGCCGAGGGCCACCCGGAGGACTGGGACCTGGAGCAGCTCTGGACGACGCTGAAGACGGTGTACCCCGTGTCCATCGAGGTCGACGAGGTCGTCGAGCAGGCGGGCGGGCTCGGCCGGGTCACCCCCGAGCTGCTGAAGACCGAGCTGCTGTCCGACGCGCGCATCGCCTACGAGGAGCGGGAGAAGTCGCTCGGCGAGCCGAACATGCGGCAGCTCGAGCGCCGCGTGGTGCTCTCCGTGCTGGACCGCAAGTGGCGCGAGCACCTCTACGAGATGGACTACCTCAAGGAGGGCATCGGGCTGCGCGCCATGGCCCAGCGCGACCCGCTGATCGAGTACCAGCGCGAGGGCTACCAGCTGTTCCAGGCCATGACCGGGTCGATCAAGGAGGAGGCCGTCGGCTTCCTGTTCAACCTGGAGGTCAAGGTCGCGGAGCCCGCCACCGCCGGGAGCGACGGCCAGCCGGCTCCCGTGGACGGTGCGCCGGACGGTGCCGCCGAGCCCGTGCTCGTCGCGAAGGGCATCGACGGCCCCGAGCAGCGGGTGCCGCTGCAGTACTCGGCGCCCAGCGTGGACGGCGACAGCGGCACGACGGTGACGCGCAGCGGCCGGCGTGCCGCGGGTGGTCCGTCCGCGGGCACCCCGGCGGGGTCGGCGCGGCCGGCCGCGGCAGGCGGCGACGCCGGTGCTGCCGCGGACGACGCCGCCGGCAACCGCGAGGCGCGCCGCAAGGCGGCGAAGCAGCAGCGCCGCCAGGCCTGACGCACGGGCGGTCCCGCCGACCGGGCGCGACCGCAGGACCACGACGCCGCTCGTCCCCGCCGGGGACGGGCGGCGTCGTCGCGTCCGGGGACGGGCGGCGGTCGTCGCGTCCGGGGGCGGGCGGCGTCGTCGCGTCCTCCGGCTGAGGCAGGCGCGGTCACGTCACGGCGTGGTTCCACGACCCACGCCGTGACCCACGACCAGCCGGGCACGCCAGGGCCAGCACGCGGCCGGAGCCGGCACGTGGGCCCAGGACCGGCGCGCTAGCCCACGACGAGCGCGCTGGCGCGCCACCACCCCGACGTCCGGGTCAGTCGCACCGCGACCGCCCGCACCCGGTCCGCGTGCGCCACGACGACCGAGGCCTCGACCACGTCCCGGTCGATCCGGCACGCGCGCACCCGCCGCACCGAGGGTCGCCGGGTCGCGGCGGCCCGCTCCTCCTCGGTGCGCCGCGGGTCGCCGAGGTCGCCGCGGTGGGCCGCCGGGTCCAGGACCCGGGTGCCGGGCGCGGTGAGGGCGGCCCGGCGGGCGAGGCCGTCGTAGACCTCGGGGGTGAGCCACCGGGCGAGCTGGGCGAGGGGCCGTCGCCCGGCGAGGACCTCCACCGCCGCGACGGCCACCATGCAGCACGCCTGGCGCGGGTCGAGGTGCGGGGACCCGCCGGTCCGGGTGGTGCCGCCGGCCGTCGCCTCCGCGGTGCGTGCGGGTCCGTCGGCCGGGGCGGGATGGCGGTAGCTCGCGAGCCGCGCACCGCCGAGCCGTTCCACCACCGGGGCGTGCGTCCCGTCGTGGGGTGCCGCACGCGCCGGGCGCTCGTCGCGCGGCGGACGGCGTGGCTGCGGCGGCCGGGGGAGGAGCGTCGGCACGAGGCGGACCTCCGCGGTCGCGCGCGGGGTGCTCGCGGGTGCGGTCCCGTGGTCAGCGGTGGCGGTCTCGGTGCTCATGGGTGTCCTCCGTCGTCGGATGGCCAGCACAGCGGACGCCCACATCTACCGGCGCGGCACGGGCCCGGTCCACCCCGCGGCGCAGCCTGGGGACAACGCCCGGCGAGTCGCGCCCGAGGTGCCCCGCCTTGACCCGGTTCGTCCGTGATGTGCGCCGTGCACGGCCGGGGACAGGCACACTGGGTCCCGTGCGCCTCTACCTGCCTGCCACCCTGGACGAGCTCGACGACCTCCTCGGGGGACGCGCCCCGCTCGCGGCACCGCGCCGCGCGCACGCCGTCACCCCCGCGCTCGCCGCGCTGCTGCCCGACGAGGACGAGGAGGGCGTGGAGTTCGCGGCACAGCTGATGGCTGCCGACGACGCGCTGGTCCTGCTCGCGTCCCGCCCCGACGCCCCGGGCCTGCGGCTCGTCGTGACCGTCGAGGTGCCCGACGGCGACGTCCGACAGGGCGCGCCCGAGGACGGCGCGGGGGTGGACGACGAGGCGGCGAGCCTGGTCACGCTGACCGCCCCTGCGACCCTCGACGACGTCGTGTGCGCGCACGTCGACGAGCCCGGCGCCCGGGCCGAGGTCGCGCGGGCGCTGGACGGCGTGGACGAGGCGCTCGACTCGCTCGCCGAGCGGGACCTGCTCTGGTACGACGTCTCGGAGCTCGACCGCATCCCCCGCTGAGCCCCGCCGAGCGGGGCTGACCCCCACCGGGTGGAGAGCTCTGCCCGACACGCCGAAGCGTGTCGGGCAGAACCTTCCACTCGATGCGCGCAGACGGTCGGGGGCGCGGACGGGCCGCGGGCGGGTCAGTCCTCGATCAGCGGGTCGAGGACCTGCAGCGCCGCGTGGTGCAGGCGGCCGTTGGAGACCAGCGCGCTGCCGCCGAACGGGCCGTCGACGCCCTGCACGGAGGTGAACCGCCCGCCGGCCTCGGTGACGATCGGCACCAGCGCCGCCATGTCGTGCAGCGCGAGCTCCGGCTCGGCGGACAGGTCGACGGCGCCCTCGGCGACGAGCACGTGCGACCAGAAGTCGCCGTAGCCCCGGGTGCGCCAGACCCGCCGGGTCAGCGCGAGGAAGTGCTCGAGGCGGCCCTGCTCCTCCCAGCCGCTGAGGCTGGAGTAGGACAGCGAGGCGTCCTGCAGCCGGCCGACCTCGGAGACCTGCATCCGGCTGGCCGAGGCGAGGGACCGGCCCGTCCAGGCGCCGGAGCCCGTGGCTGCCCACCAGCGGCGGCCCAGCGCGGGCGCGCTGACCAGGCCGACGACGACCTCGTCGCCGTCGAGCAGGGCGATGAGCGTGGCCCACACGGGGACGCCGCGGACGAAGTTCTTGGTGCCGTCGATGGGGTCGACCACCCAGCGGCGCGGGCCGTGGCCGGTGTCGGCCATCTCCTCGCCGTGCACGGCGTCCCGCGGGCGGGCGCGGGCGAGCTGGCCGCGGATGAGCTCCTCGGCGGTGCGGTCGGCGTCCGAGACCGGCGTGAGGTCGGGCTTGGTCTCGACCCGGAGGTCCTGGGCCTTGAACCGTGCCATGGTGACGCCGTCGACCTGGTCGGCGATCACGTGGGCGAGGCGCAGGTCGTCGTCGTACCGGGTCATGGCCCCCAACCTATCGGGGCCGGAGCGGGGCTCGCGCCGCCGTCCGCTCAGCCCGCGGCGTCGGCCGCGCCGGTGCGGCTGACCAGCAGGCGCCGGAACGAGTCGAGCCGGGCGGTCCGGGCCTCGCGCGTGACGTCGTCCTCCGCGGCCGCGACCCAGTCGTCGAGCGCGCAGTCGGGGGCGTCGTCGGCGTGCGTGCACCCCCGCGGGCACTCCTCGGCCACCTCGGCGAGGTCGGCGAACGCGCCGAGCAGGTGGTTCGGGTCGACGTGCGCGAGGCCGAACGACCGCACGCCGGGGGTGTCGATCACCCAGGTGCCCGGGGGGCCGGGCACGCGCAGGGCGACCGCGGACGTCGAGGTGTGGCGGCCGCGGCCGGTGACGTCGTTCACGACACCGGTGACGCGGAACGCGTCGGGGACGAGCGCGTTGACCAGGGTGGACTTGCCGACCCCGGAGTGACCGACCAGCACCGAGGTCCGCCCGGCGAGCGCGTCGCGCAGGGTCTCGAGGCCGGCGATGTCCTCGGGCCGCTCGCCCGTGCCGTGCTCGACGTCGTCGGCGGCCCACCGGGTCACCACGACGCGCACCCCGATCGGCTCGTACATCTCGCGCAGCTCGGCGGGGTCTGCGAGGTCGGCCTTGGTCAGCGCGAGCAGGACCTCCATGCCCGCGTCGTAGGCCGCCACCACGCAGCGGTCGATCATGCGGGTGCGGGGCTCGGGGTCGGCGAGCGCGGTCACGACGACGAGCTGCTCGGCGTTCGCGACGATGACCCGCTCCACCGGGTCCGTGTCGTCCGCGGTGCGGCGCAGGACGGTGCTGCGCTCGGCGATCCGGACGATCCGCGACAGCGACCCGGCGTCTCCCGACGTGTCACCCACCAGGTCCACGCGGTCGCCGGGCACCACGCGCTCCCGCCCGAGCTCGCGGGCCTTCATCGCGATCGCGATCCGCTCGCCGGGCCCGTCGGGATCGACCAGCACGGTGTACCGCCCGCGGTCCACCCCCGTGACCAGCGCCTGCTCGGCGTCGGCGTGCTCGGGTCGGGTCTTGGTGCGCGGCCGCGAGCCGCGGCGGGTCGGCCGGACCCGCACGTCCGACTCGTCGAGCGCCCGGCGTGCCATCGTCAGCGACCCCCGGTCACGCGAGCATGCCGTCCCACAGCCCGACGAAGTCGGGGATGGTCTTGGCGGTGGTGGCGACGTCCTCGACCAGCACGCCGGGCACGGCCAGGCCGAGCAGGGCGCCGAACGTGGCCATCCGGTGGTCGGCGTAGGTGCGGACGGTGCCGCCGTGCAGCGGGCGCGGGGTGATGACGAGGCCGTCGGCGGTCTGCTCGGCCTGCCCGCCGAGGCGGGTGATCTCCGCGGACAGGGCAGCGAGCCGATCGGTCTCGTGCCCGCGCAGGTGTGCGATGCCGCGCAGCCGGGTGGGGGAGTCCGCCAGCGCGGCGAGCGCGGCGATGGTCGGGGCGATCTCGCCGGCGGCGTGCAGGTCCAGGTCGACGCCCCGGACGCGGCCGGTGCCGGTGACGGCGAGGAGGTCGCCGTCGAGGCGCGTCGTCGCGCCCATCTGCTCGAGGATCCCCGGGAGCAGGCCGCCGGGCTGCGTCGTCGCCGCGGGCCAGCCCGGGACGCGGACGGTGCCGCCGGTCACCAGCGCGGCGCAGAGGAACGGGGCCGCGTTCGACAGGTCGGGCTCGACGCGGACGTCGCGGGCCGCGATCGGGCCCGGCTCGACGCGCCAGATGGTCGGCCGGGAGTCGTCGACGGCGACGCCCGCCGCCCGCAGCACGGCGACGGTCATCTCGATGTGCGGCAGGCTCGGCAGCGTCGGGCCGGTGTGCCGGATGGTCAGCCCCTGGTCGAACCGGGCGGCGGTGAGCAGCAGGCCGGAGACGAACTGCGACGAGCCCGACGCGTCCACGTCCACGCTGCCGCCGCGCACCGCGCCGGTGCCGGTGACCGTGAACGGGAGGAACCCCGGCGCGCCGTGCTGCTCCACGCCGACGCCCAGCGCCCGCAGCGCGGTGAGCACCGGACCCATCGGCCGCACCCGGGCACCGGCGTCGCCGTCGAACCGCACCGCGCCGTCGGCCAGCGCGGCGACGGCCGGCAGGAACCGCATGACCGTGCCGGCGAGCCCGCAGTCGACCGTGCGCGGGCCGCGGAACGGGCCCGGCGTGACGACCCAGTCGCCGGGGGATGCGGGGTCGTCCTCGATGCCGGTGCCGAGGTCGCGCAGGGCCTGGGCCATCAGGAGCGTGTCGCGCGAGCGCAGCGCCCCCCGCAGCCGGCCGGGGCCGTCGGCGAGCGCGGCGAGCACCAGGTACCGGTTGGTCAGGCTCTTCGAGCCCGGCACCTCGACGGTCGCGTCGAGGGGACGGTCCGCGGTGGGTGCCGGCCAGTCGGGCGTGGTCGCGTCCGGCGCGGGGGCGACGTCGGGGCTGGTGCTCATGAGGGCCAGGCTATCGGCCCGGTCCGTCCTGCCCCGTCGCCGTCCGCGGCTGCCGGTCGGCTCAGCGGACCGTGTCCGCGATCTTCTTCGAGGCGGCCTTCTTCGCCGCGGCGGCGGTGGCCGCGGCGGCCGCCGCCTTCGCGGTCGCCGCACGCGTGGCCCGCGCGTGCTCCACCCGCCACCGCACCCCGGGGCGCCCGGCGGTGTCGGCCGCGGCGATCAGCGCGCCGCCGGACATCGACAGCCCGCGCAGGAACCGGGCCTTGCGCTCCTTCTTGTCCTGCTCGCTCAGGTGCGCCCGCTCCTTGCGGGAGGCCGGTGCGTCGGCGGCCGCCAGCGGCAGGGTCAGCGCCGCGAGGGCCAGCGCGGCGGCGCGGGGCGCGCGGCCGGTGGCGAGCAGCAGCGCGGCCAGCGCGGTCGCGGCGCCGTGCGCGCGCACGACGGTGGTCAGCTGCGCGTCCGACGGGTGCCGGTACGCGTCCAGCGCCCCGCCGAGGGCGCCGGAGGGGACGCTCGAGGTCAGCCGGTCGACGGCTCCGCGCGCGACGGCGACGTGCGCGGCGGGCCGGCGCAGGGCGTCGACCCCCTCGCTCAGGAACCACGAGGCGAAGAGCGGTCGGGCGATGCGGCGCAGCAGCATGGGGTCCTCCTCCGGGTCGTCCGCGGGCACGGACGCCTGCCGCCCAAACTATCGGGCCGCGAACCTGTGCGCTGCCCGGGAATGCACGGGGCCGCGGACGACGTTGTGCAGGCCATGAGCTGTTCCACCCTCGACCGACCGGCGGCCGTCGCCGCGCCGGGCGGCGTCGCCGTGCTGACGCGCCCCGTGGCCGACGGCGCGCACCCCGTACTCGGACTAGGCTCCGAGGTGATGAGCGAGGACACCACACGCGCCCCCGAGTCCGAGGACGACGCGGCGCGCAGCGAGCGGTTCGAGGCCGAGGCGCTGGTCTACCTGGACCAGCTCTACGGCGCTGCGCTGCGCATGACCCGGAACCCGTCCGACGCCGAGGACCTCGTGCAGGAGACGTTCGCGAAGGCGTTCGCCGCGTTCCACCAGTACCGGCCCGGCACGAACCTCAAGGCGTGGCTGTACCGGATCCTCACCAACACCTTCATCAACTCGTACCGCAAGAAGCAGCGCGAGCCGCAGCAGTCGCAGGCGGACGAGATCGAGGACTGGCAGATCGCGCGCGCCGAGTCGCACACGTCGACCGGTCTGCGCTCCGCCGAGGCCGAGGCGCTGGACCACCTGCCGGACTCCGACGTGAAGGACGCGCTCGCGCGGCTTCCCGAGGAGTTCCGGATCGCGGTGTACCTCGCGGACGTCGAGGGCTTCGCGTACAAGGAGATCGCCGAGATCATGGGCACCCCGATCGGGACCGTGATGTCGCGGCTGCACCGGGGCCGCGGCCAGCTGCGCGACATGCTGGCCGACTACGCCCGCGGGCGTGGTCTGGTGGCGTCGGCTCCGGCCGGCGGGGAGTCGACCGGGACGGGATCTGCGAGGAGGGCGCGATGACGGGCTGGGACGCCGCGGAGGGGACCCCTGCGACCGACGAGGTCGAGGAGGGCTGCGGCCCGAACTGCGAGCAGGCGCTGGGCCGGCTGTTCGCCTACGTCGACCGCGAGCTGGAGTCCGGTGACGCCGCACAGGTGCGTGCGCACATCGAGGACTGCCGGCCGTGCCTGGACGAGATGGCCGTGGAGACGATGCTCAAGGAGCTGGTCAAGCGGTGCTGCCAGGAGCAGGCGCCGGCGGACCTGCGGGTGAAGATCCACGCCCAGCTGACGACGCTGCGGGTGACCCGGACGGTCTGACCCCCGGCAGGACCACGAGCACAACGAAGGGCCCGGTGCGATCGCACCGGGCCCTTCGTGCCGTGTGCGGCTGCGCCGCCCGACGCTCAGGCGTTGGGGCGCTTGCCGTGGTTGGCCGAGCTCCCGGCACGGGAACGGCGCTTGCGACCACGCTTGCTCATCGATCTCTCCCTGGTCAGGCATTCCGGCCGGACGAGGAGGTGCCCCGACGGCCCAGTGACTCCCCATCGTCCCACATCCCGGCGGCCCGACCGCACCGACCGTTCAAGGACCGGCTCGTTCCGGCCGATGGAGAACCTGTGAGCGACCAGCCCCAGTCCGTCGTCCCCCTCCTGCACGCCCTGGCCCAGGCGGGCGGGTCCGACCTGCACGTCAAGGTCGGGTCCGAGCCGCGCGTGCGCGTGGACGGGCGCCTGCGCCGGCTGCAGGTGCCGTCGCTGTCGCCCCGCGACACCGAGCACATGCTGGGCGAGGTGCTGCCCGACGACCTCACGGAGACGTTCGTGCGGACGCACGAGGCCGACTTCGCCTTCTCGCTGTCGGGCGTCGGCCGGTTCCGCGTGAACGCGTACCAGGCTCGCGGGACCTACGGCATGGTGTTCCGCCTGGTCGGGATGGGCGCGCAGTCGCTGTCCGAGCTGACGCTGCCGCCCGTGCTGGGCGAGCTGGCGCTGGAGCCCCGTGGCCTGGTGCTGGTCACCGGCCCGACGGGTTCCGGCAAGACCACCACGCTGGCGTCGATGATCGACCTGATCAACACGACGCGCGAGGCCAACATCGTGACGATCGAGGACCCGATCGAGGTCCTGCACCCGGACAAGCGCGGCATCGTGTCGCAGCGCGAGATCCGCCAGGACACCGCGGACTTCACGGTCGCCCTGCGTGCCGCGATGCGCCAGGACCCGGACGTGATCTTCGTCGGCGAGATGCGCGACGTGGAGACGGTGCGGGCGGCGCTGTCCGCGGCCGAGACCGGTCACCTGGTGCTGTCCACGCTGCACACCATCGACGCGGCGGAGTCGATCAACCGCATCGTCGACTTCTTCCCGCCGCACGAGCAGCAGCAGATCCGCGTCGCGCTGGCGCAGGCGCTGCGCGGGATCGTCTCCCAGCGGCTCGCCCGCCGCGCCGACGGGCAGGGCCGGATCGCCGTCGTCGAGGTGATGGTGAACACCGGTCGCACCGCCGAGGCCATCGTCGACCCGTCGTCGAGCGAGCCGCTGCTGGACCTGATCCGGCAGGGCGACTACTACCAGATGCAGACCTTCGACCAGCACCTGGTGCGCCTGGTGGCGGACGGCACGGTGACCTACGACGAGGCGCTCGGGGTGGCCACGAACCCGCAGGACCTCACCGTCGAGCTGCGTTCGGTGGGTCTCATCGCCTGACGGCCGGCCCGGGGACCTGCCCTTGTCGGGAGCGGGGTCGCGCTATAGCGTGACAACACGCGATATATCTCGACGAAGAGGGAGTGCGCCATGGCCACGGAGTCCTGGGTCGTCATCGGACCGCAGATCATCGAGCTCGAGGACGTGCGCTCGCTGCGGGTGCAGGTCAACGGCGGCCGCGTCGACGTGGTCGCGCACGACGACCCGACGCTGACGACGACCCGGCTCGAGGTGCACCGGGTCGACGGCCTGCCGCTCGAGGTCACCTACGCCGACGGGGCGCTGTGGGCGGGCGTCCGCTCGGTGACCGGCCTCGACGGGTTCCTCGACCGGCTCCGCGGCCCGCACCAGCGGGACAGCGTGGACGTGCACCTGGCCGTGCCGCGCTCGGTCGCCGCGTCGGTCAGCTCGGTGAACGCCGACCTGCTGCTGGCCGGGCTCGCGCAGGACGCCACCGCCTCCACCGTGGGCGGCGCGATCCTCACGGACGGCACCCACGGGGCGCTGTCGGTGAAAAGCGTCTCGTCGGACGTGACCGTCCGCGACCACACGGGCGACCTCTCCGTCGGCACGGTCTCCGGCGCGGCGACCTCCTCCGGCGCGCTGTCGCGGGTCACGGTGACCACGGTGTCCGGCGAGGTCACGCTGGACTGCCTGTCCGCCAGCTCCGTCTGCCACGTGCGGACCGTCTCCGGCGACGTCGCCGTGCGGCTGCCCGCGGGGCACGGGGTGGGCGTCGAGGCGCGCAGCGTCTCCGGCCGCGTGGTGGTCGACGGCGTCGAGCACGGCGACCGTCGCCCCGGCCGGACCAGCGTCGACCTGCGCGACGACCGCGCCACCTGCTTCGTGTACTCCCAGACGGTGTCCGGCCACCTCACCGTGCTGCACGGCGCCCCGCTCGCGGAGCCCGTGGTGGACGCGGGGGAGCCGGCAGGGGGTCCGGCGGGCCGCGCCTGATGGCCGTCTTCGCGCACGGGCAGCTGCGGCTGTACCTGCTGCACCTGCTCGAGGCCGGGCCGCGGCACGGGTACGAGCTGATCACCGCGCTCTCGGAGCGGTTCGGCGGTACCTACCGGCCGAGCGCGGGCACGGTGTACCCGCGGCTCGCCCGGCTCGAGGAGGAGGGGCTGGTCGAGCGCGCCGCGGCGGGGCGCAAGACGCTCTACTCGCTCACCGCGCGGGGCCGGGCGGAGGTCGACGCGCACCGCGCGGAGCTCGTGGCGCTGGAGCAGGAGATCGCCGCCACGGTGCGGGAGCTCGCCGCCCGGGTGCGGGACGAGGTCGCCGGGTCGATGGCCGGGCTGCGGGCGGACCTGGCGGCGGCCGCGCAGCAGGCACGGGCCACCGCGCAGGTCGGCGGTCGGGACGCCCGGGCGGGGGCCGCCGGCGCGGCGCGGGCCCGGCGGTCGGAGATCGACGCGGAGCTGGCGGCGTTCCGGGCCGAGGTCCGGGCCGCGGTCCGGGAGTCCGAGGCGCTGGGCGGGCCCTCGCCGCTCACCGCCGACACCGTCCGGACGGTGCTGGCCAGCGCCCGCGCCGCCATCCGGTCGACCTTGCCGCGCTAGCTAGACCACGTCCTCCGGCAGGCCGAGCCAGGCGTTCCAGTGCGAGTGCAGCACCAGCCACGCCATCAGGCCGTAGCCGGCCTGGCCGGGCAGCGACCCGTCGCCGGCGGCGAGGTCGGCCAGCCACTGCTCGTGCCCCGCGAGCGGCGCGAAGGTGTCGACGTACGGCACGCGGCGGCGCGTGGTGACGTCGGCGAACGCGGCGGACAGGTCGGCGAGCGCGGTCGGGTCGACGCCGGCGCCGGGCGGCGGGCCCACGACGAAGGCGGGCATCCGGCGCTGCTCGGCGGCGTCGAGGACGTTCGCCAGGTTGAGGCGGCTGCGGGCGAGGGACAGCCCGGCCAGCGCGTCCGCCCGGCCGAGCGCGACGACCAGCCGGGTGTCGGCCTCAGCGGAGGCGCGGCGGCCGACCTCGTCCTCCCAGCGGGCCGAGAGGCCCGAGGTGGTCTCGCCGGGGACGGCCAGGGTGAGGACCGTCGGCGGCACCGGGGTGGCCGTGCGGGCGGCGACCCGGCCGACCCAGCCCAGCGCCCGGGGGTCCCCGGCGCCCGCGGCCAGCTCGTCCCCGACCACCACCAGGCGCAGCGGCAGCTCGCCCACGTCCGTCCCCGTCCTGTCGTCCGACCGATCGCGCACGACCCGCGGCTGCGGGCGGCGTGCGCGCCCAGTCTCGCAGCCGGACGGCGGGGGTGCCTCGACCGACGCGCGCCTCAGGGCAGGTAGGAGCCGGTGCCGTCCGTCCAGTCGTGGCGGTCGCGGGGCGGGCTCCGGTGCCCCAGGCCGTCGGTACGCAGCCAGTCGTACAGCCGGGCCCCGAGCCAGGCGGTGAGGGTCAGCAGGGCCAGGACGAGGATCAACGTGGTCATGGCAGAAATCCTGCTCGTGTCGAGGAGCCGCCACGAGTGGCAGAACCGTCCGATCCCATCGACATCCCGCCAGTCGCATGGCAGGCTCGCTCCCATGCTGCAGCGAGTCGCCGCGATCGCGGTCAACGGGGTGTCGGCCTTCGAGCTCGGGCTGGTCTGCGAGGTGTTCGGCATCGACCGCTCGGACACCGGCGGCCCCGTCTTCGACTTCACGCTGTGCACGCCCGAGCCCGGCCGCGTCGCCATGGAGCCCGGGCTCGCCGTCGAGGTGACGGCGGGGCTCGAGGTCGCCGCCGACGCCGACCTGGTCGTGTTCCTGCCGTACAAGGCGCCGTACGAGCTGCCCGACGCCGCCCGTGACGCCCTGCGCGCCGCGCACGACCGGGGCGCCTGGGTGATGAGCATCTGCTCGGGCACGTTCGCGCTGGGGGAGGCCGGGCTGCTCGACGGCCGCCGGTGCACCACGCACTGGATGTACGCCGACGACCTGCAGCGCCGGTACCCGACGGCCGAGGTCGACCCGGCCGTGCTCTACGTCGAGGACCGCGGCGTGATCAGCAGCGCGGGCACCGCCGCCGGGATCGACGCCTGCCTGCACCTGGTCCGCCGCGAGCTCGGCGCGCAGCAGGCCGCGGCGGTCGCCCGGCGCATGGTCGTGCCGCCGCACCGGGACGGCGGGCAGGCGCAGTACGTCGACACCCCGCTGCCGTGCGACGCCGACACCCTGGCCCCGCTGCTCGCGTGGATGGTCGAGCACCTCGACGCCGAGCTCACCGTGCCCGAGCTCGCCGCGCGTGCGCTGATGTCCGAGCGCACGTTCGCCCGCCGGTTCCGGGCCGAGACCGGCACGACGCCCGCCGCCTGGGTCACCCGCCAGCGGCTGGTGCGGGCGCAGGAGATGCTCGAGCGGACCTCGGCCGGCGTCGACGAGGTCGCCCGGGTCAGCGGGTTCGGCAGCGCCGCGATCCTGCGGCACCACTTCGCGCGGGTGCTCGGCACCAACCCGCAGGCGTACCGCCGCCAGTTCGCGTGCACGGACGAGGCCGAGGCCGCCGCCGACCGCGCTGAACCGGCCGTCGCCTGACGGGACCCCCGCCGCCCCCGGCCCGAGCCGCCGAGGTAGTGCGTTCCGCTCGAGGTAGTGCGCGGTGTCGCACTACCTCGGCAGGTTCGCACTACCTCGGCGTCGGAGCCCGTGGGGGGCCGGACGGAGCCCGTGGGGGGCAGGCGGGCGGGCGGGCGCGTGACGCGCCGGGTGGGTCAGCGGGCGAACGCGGCGGTCAGGAGCCTCCGCCTGCTCGGCCTGGTGCGCCCTGGCGGAGCCGGCGGCCGTGGACGCGGACGCCGGGCGGGAGACGGACCGCACCGGTGCACCGACGACCGGGGGCAGCGCGAGCGAGACGTACGCCCACGGGCCCTGGTTGCGCGGCTCGTCCTGCACCCACACCAGCTCGGCGCCGTCGAACGGCGCGAGCGAGGCCCGGATGCCCTCGTGGTCGAGCGGGTACAGCTGCTCGAGCCGGAGGATCGCGGTGCGGTCGTCGCCGAGCTTCTCCCGCTGCGCGACGAGGTCCCAGTAGACCTTGCCGGAGCAGAGCAGGACGCGGTCGACGCGGGCGGCGTTCTCCGCGGCCACCGGGTCGCCGATCACCGGGCGGAACGTGCCCGAGGTGAAGTCCTCGATCTGCGACGCGCCGGCCTTCAGGCGGAGCATCGACTTGGGCGTGAACACCACCATCGGGCGCCGCGGCCGGGCGTAGGCCTGGCGGCGCAGCAGGTGGAAGTACGACGCGGGCGTGGTCGGCTGCGCGACCGTCATGTTGCCCTCGGCGCACATCTGCAGGAACCGCTCGATGCGGGCGGACGAGTGGTCCGGCCCCTGCCCCTCGTAGCCGTGGGGGAGCAGCAGCACGACGGACGAGTGCTGGCCCCACTTCTGCTCGGCGGAGCTGATGAACTCGTCGATGACGGTCTGGGCGCCGTTGACGAAGTCGCCGAACTGCGCCTCCCACAGCACCAGGGCGTCGGGCCGCTCCACGGAGTAGCCGTACTCGAAGCCGAGCGCCGCGTACTCCGACAGGGACGAGTCGTAGATCCAGAACTTGCCCTGGTCCGCCGACAGGTACAGCAGCGGGGTCCACTCGGCGCCGGTCTCCCGGTCGTGCAGCACGGCATGCCGCTGCACGAACGTCCCGCGGCGGGAGTCCTGACCGGCCAGGCGCACCGGGGTGCCCTCGATCAGCAGGGAGCCGAACGCGAGGATCTCGCCGAAGCCCCAGTCGATGCCGCCCTCGCGGGACATCTGCTCCCGCTTGGCGAGCAGCTGCGCGAGCTTCGGGTGGATGGTGAAGCCCTCGGGGGCGCGGACGTGCGCGGCCCCGATCCGCTCCAGCACCTTGCCCGGGACGGCGGTCTGCCAGCCGATGATGACGCCGGCGTCCTCGCGCTGGGACTCCGGGCGCTCCAGGCCGGCGACGGGCTCGGCGTCCGGCGACGGCGGCGTCCAGCCCTCCTCGCGGGTCTCGGCGAACACGCGCTCGAGCTGCGCCTGGTAGTCGCGCAGGACGTGCTCGGCCTCCTCCAGCGTGATGTCCCCGCGGGACACGAGCGCCTCGGTGTAGAGCTTGCGCACCGACCGCTTGGCCTCGATGAGGTTGTACATCAGCGGCTGCGTCATCGAGGGGTCGTCGCCCTCGTTGTGGCCGCGGCGGCGGTAGCAGACCATGTCGATGATGACGTCGCGGTCGAACTGCTCGCGGTACTCGAACGCGAGCTCGGCGACGCGGACGCAGGCCTCGGGGTCGTCGCCGTTGACGTGGAACACCGGGACCTGCAGGCCCTTGGCGACGTCGGTGGCGTACTGCGAGGACCGCGAGGACGACGGGCCGGTGGTGAAGCCGACCTGGTTGTTGATGACGACGTGGATGGTGCCGCCGGTGCGGTAGCCGCGCAGCTGCGCGAGGTTGAGCGTCTCGAACACGACGCCCTGCCCCGCGAACGCGGCGTCGCCGTGGATGAGGATCGGCAGCACGGAGAAGCCGTCGCCGCCCAGGTCGATCCGGTCCTGCTTGGCCCGGACGATGCCCTCGAGCACCGGGTCGACGGCCTCGAGGTGCGACGGGTTCGCCGCGAGGTACACCCGGGTGGACGCGCCCGACTCGGACTGGAAGACGCCCTCGGTGCCGAGGTGGTACTTCACGTCGCCGGAGCCCTGGACCGACTTCGGGTCCTGGTTGCCCTCGAACTCGCTGAAGATCTGCCCGTAGGACTTGCCGGCGATGTTCGCGAGCACGTTCAGCCGGCCGCGGTGGGCCATGCCGATCGCGACCTCGTCGAGCCCGCCCTCGGCCGCGCGGGACAGGATCGCGTCCAGCAGCGGGATGACGGACTCGCCGCCCTCCAGGGAGAACCGCTTCTGCCCGACGTACTTGGTCTGCAGGAACGTCTCGAACGCCTCGGCGGCGTTGAGGCGCCGCAGGATCCGCAGCTGGTCCTCGCGCGGGGTGGGGGCGTAGCCCGCCTCCAGGCGCTCCTGCAGCCAGCGCCGCTGGCGCGGGTCCTGCAGGTGCATGTACTCGAAGCCGGTCGTGCGGCAGTACGAGTCGCGGAGCAGGCCGAGCACCTGGCGCAGCGTGGCCCGCGGCTTGCCGGTGAACCCGCCGGTCGGAAACGTCCGGTCCAGGTCCCAGAGCGACAGGCCGTGCGTCTGCACGTCCAGGTCCGGGTGCTTGCGCAGCCGGTAGGCCAGCGGGTCGGTGTCGGCCATCAGGTGGCCGCGCGACCGGTAGGAGTGGATCAGCTCGGCGATCCGGGCCGGCTTGATCGCCTCGGCGTCCGGGTCGGCCGCCTCCTTGACCCAGCGGATCGGCTCGTAGGGCACGCGCAGCGACGCGAACACCCGGTCGTAGAAGCCGTCCTCGCCCAGCAGCTTGCGGGCCAGGATGCGCAGGAAGTCGCCGGACTGGGCGCCCTGGATGATCCGGTGGTCGTAGGTCGAGGTCACCGTGAGGACCTTCGAGACGCCCATCTTGTTGAGCTGCTCGTCGGAGGTGCCCTGGAACTCGGCCGGGTAGTCCATCGCGCCGACGCCGATGATCGTGCCCTGGCCCTGCATCAGGCGCGGCACCGAGTGCACGGTGCCGATGGTGCCCGGGTTGGTCAGCGAGAGCGTGGTCCCCGCGAAGTCGTCGACGCCGAGCTTGCCGCCGCGGGCGCGCCGCACGACGTCCTCGTACGCGGTCCAGAACTGGGCGAAGTCGAGGGTCTCGGCCTTCTTGATGCTCGGGACGAGCAGCTGGCGGGTGCCGTCCGGCTTGGCCAGGTCGATGGCGAGGCCGAGGTTGACGTGCGCGGGCGTCAGGACCGCGGGCTTGCCGTCCACCTGCGTGTAGGCGCTGTTCATCGCCGGCATCTCGCCGACCGCCTCGACCAGCGCGAAGCCGATCAGGTGCGTGAACGAGATCTTGCCGCCCCGGCCGCGGGCCAGGTGGTTGTTGATGACGATCCGGTTGTCCACCAGGAGCTTGGCCGGGATCGCGCGCACCGACGTCGCGGTGGGCACGTCGAGGCTGGACTCCATGTTGGTGACGACCCGGGCCGCGGGACCGCGCAGGCGGGCGACCTCGTCGGCGGCCTCCGGGGCCTCCAGCTCCGCCTCGCGGGCGGCCTTGGCGGCCGGGGCGTACGGGGCCGTGGCGGGCTGCGCCGTGGCCACGGGGGAGGTGACCGGGCTCGGCTCCGGGTCCCGCGGCGCGGGCTGCTCCTGCGGCCGGGTCGCCGTGGGCGTCGGCGCGGGCGGGACGGGAGCGCCGTCGCCGGTGTGCGCGGGCCGGTCGGCGCCGGTGCCCTGCACCGTGCCGGCGCGCTCGCCGGCCGGGGCGGACGCGGGCGCCGGGGCGGGCGCCGGCGGGGCCGCCGCAGGTGCGGGGGCCGCGGGCGCAGCCGGAGCCGGTGCGCTCGCCGCGGCTCCGTCACCGGCCGGCCCGTCGCTGCTCCCGTCCTGCGCGCCCGACGTCGTCGCAGCGGGCGACGAGGGCTTGTAGCCCTCGAAGAACTCCCACCACGCGGGGTCGACCGCGGTCTTGTCCTGGAGGTACTGCTCGTACAGCTCGTCGACGAGCCACGTGTTCGCGCCGAAGTCGGCTCGGTTCACGTCAGGCTCCGCATGCTGGGACACGCGAGGATCGCCCACTTCCTCCGCGGTCACGGACCGCGTCATCGCCGGATCAGTTTCTCCAACCCTACGTCCTGACCGGGCGTCATCTCCCCTCGGGCGCGGCGGCTCGCCGAGGGTTCACACGCTTGTCACACGGGAGGTCCGCCCGGGGTGTCACGCGTGCCATCTGCGCGTCTGCCCCGGGTCTGGTGCAGACCAACTCGGTCATGCGCCGGTCGGGGACCCCGACTCCGGGCGTGCCGTGAGGGCCAGCCGCAGGGCCAGCAGGGCGCCGACGCTGACGACGACCATCGTGACCGCCATGGGGAGCGCGTCGTGCTCGCCGGCCAGGCCGACCAGCGGCGACACCACCGCACCCAGCCCGAACTGCAGGGCGCCCATCACGGCGGAGCCCGTGCCGGCGGCGTGGGCGACCTCGCCGGTGGCGAGCGTCGTGGCGTTGCCGAGCACGAGGCCGAGGGAGCTGACCGCGAGGAAGAGCAGCACGAGCGTCGGCCAGCGGGGGAGGCCCAGCACGACCACGTCGAGCAGCAGCAGGACGCTGAGGGCGGCCAGCGCGGTCACCCCGGCGACGAGGAGCCGGCGCGGGGCGACCCGCGCGACCAGCTGCGCGCTGAGCCCCGCGACGACGGACAGGCCGAGCGCGTTGGCGGCGAACGCGAGCGAGTAGCCGACGACCGACAGGCCGAGCACGTTCTGCAGCACGAACGGGGACGCGGAGATGTAGGCGAACATCGCGGCGAACGAGAGGACCAGCGCGCCGGTCCAGCCGAGGTACCGGCGGTTGGTCAGGACGCTGCGGGCGTCCCGGAGCGTCGCCGCGAGCCCGCCGGAGGTGCGTCGCTCGCGGGGCAGCGTCTCCGGCACCAGGACGAGGACGCCGACCAGCATCAGCGCGCTGAGCCCGGCGAGGATCCCGAACACCCCGCGCCAGCCGACCGCGCCGACCAGGCTGCCGCCGAGCAGCGGGGCGAGGACCGGTGCGACGCCCTGGATGAGCATCATCAGGCCGAACAGCTGGGCGGCGGCCGTCCCGCGCGCCCGGTCGCTGATCACCGCGCGGCTCAGGACCATGCCCGCCGCGCCGCTGAAGCCCTGGAGGAACCGGGCGGCGACGAGGAACGCGATCGACGGCGCGAACGCGCACGCCAGGGCGGCGGCGGCGCACACGGCGGTGCCGGCGACGAGCAGGCCGCGGCGGCCGCGCTGGTCGGAGAGCGGGCCGATCACCAGCTGGCCGAGCGCCAGGCCGATCATGAAGGTGGTGAGCGACAGCTGCACCGCCGAGGCGCTGGTGCCCAGTTCCGTGGCCAGCTGCGGGAACGCCGGCAGGTACATGTCCGTCGCGAGGGGCGCGATCGCGGTGAGGGCGGCGAGGACGGCGGTCGTGGCGAGGGGCAGCGCGTGCCGGGGCGGGGTGGCCCCGGCGGTGGGCTCGGCGGCCTCGACGGGCTCAGCGGGCGCGACGGGCGCAGTGGTGCCCGGTGTGGTGGTCATGGGGTGCTCCGAAGCGGACGGGGCGCGGCGCGGGGGCGCTCGGCCGACCCGAGGAGCATACCTATGAGTTCATATATGTCTAGTCATATGCATCCTGCTAGGCTGCCCGGGTGACCGCCGCCGACGACGACCTGCGCCGCCTCGCCGTCGCGCTCCACGACCTGTCCCGCGCGGTGCGCCAGGCGCAGAGCACGCAGGACGGCCCGCCGCGGCTGCCGCCCACCGAGTTCGAGGTGATGCGCTACGTCGCGGCGCAGCCGGGCACGAGCGTCGGCGGTGCGGCGGCGGCGCTGGACCTGCGGCAGAGCAACGTCAGCGCGGCGGTCCGCGGGCTGGTGGCGCGCGGCCTGGTCGAGCGCACGGCCGACCCGTCCGACGCCCGGGTCGCTCGGCTGCGGCCCACCGAGCTCGCCGAGCGGTACAAGGACCCGGTGGAGGCCGGCTGGGCCCGGACCCTCGCCGCGGCCCTCGCGCACCTGGCGCCCGCCGATGCCGAGGCGGTGCGCCGGGCGGCCGGCCCGCTCGCGCGCCTCGCCGGGCACACGCGCGCCCCCGCCGCCGCACCGGGGACCGGAGGCGACGACGGGGGCGGCGACGGGGGCGCGCCGGGACCCGTCAGGTGATGTCGCGCTTCAGCGTGGTGAGGCGTCCGAGCAGCGCGAGCAGCAGGGCGTACCCGACCAGCACGGCTGCGCCGGCGGCCGGACCGAGCAGGTCGCCCGCGCCGGTGGCCGAGTAGAACGACCCGCCGCTGATGGCCTCCCCGGCGGCGCCGGGCAGGAACTTGCCGACCCCCGCCGTGGCGTCGTTCAGCCCCAGCACGAGGCGCGCGACCGGCTCGACGAACTGGGTGAACGCGAGGACGACCACGATGGCGACCACCTGGTTCGGCATGGCGAACCCGAGGCCGACCCCCACCACGCACCACACCGTCAGGGCCAGCGCGGTGCGGGCGATGATGCCCCAGATCTCCGGGTCGTCGAGCGCGTTGGCCGCGCCGTTGACCGCGAACCCGGCGGCGCCCGCGCCCACGGTCGCCACGGTGCCCACCACGCCGTAGAGCAGGCCCATGGGGACGCTGGCCAGCAGCTTCGCGGTGACGAACCGGTTCCGGTCCGGCTGGGCGAGCAGGGTCGGCGTGAGCGTGCGGTGCCGGAACTCGGCGGTGACCGAGAGCAGGCCCACCAGCAGCGGCAGCGCGTACCCGAGTGACGCGGGCAGCGTGTACACGGCGGTCGCGACGGCCGGTGCGTCCAGCTGGACCGCGTCGCCCGACGCCCCCGTGACGTCGGCCCCGTCGAACGTGAAGGTGAACGCCATCACGGCGCCCAGGAACGCCATGTAGGCGACCATCACGATGAGCAGCACCCACCAGGTGCGGGTGGTGACGATCTTCCGGTACTCGGAGACGAGCGTGTCCTTCATCGCGCACCTCCGGCGGCGGTCGTGGTGTCGGCCGGCGCGCGGACGCCTGGAACCGCGGGTGCGGCGTGGGCCGCGTGCGCACCGTGCGGCGCCGCCGGTGCGGTGAGGCGGAGGAACACGTCCTCCAGCCCGACGCCGTGGGTGGCGAGCTCGTGCAGCTCCAGGCCCGCGCCGAACGCGGCGCGCCCCACGCTCGTCGTGTCCGTGCCGACCAGCTCGGCGACGCCGGGCACCGGGGCCCCGCCCGCGCGCTGCCAGCCGGCGCGTGCGACCAGGGCGTCGAGCGCCGCGGGATCGGGGGAGACGACCCGGACCCGGGGCTCGGCCAGCGCGCTGAGCTCCGCCAGGGTCGAGGCGTGCACCAGGCGGCCGCCGGCGATGATGACGACGTCGTCGACCGTCTGCTGGACCTCGGACAGCACGTGCGAGGAGACCAGCACGGTCCGGCCCTGCGCGGCGAGCGCGCGCAGCAGGTCGCGGAGCCAGCGGATGCCCTCGGGGTCGAGGCCGTTGGCGGGCTCGTCGAGCAGCAGCACGGGCGGGTCGCCGAGCAGCGTGGTCGCCAGCGCGAGGCGCTGCCGCATGCCGAGGGAGAACCCGCCGACGCGGCGCTTCGCGGCGGCGCCCAGGCCGACCAGGTCGAGGACCTCGCCGGCACGGGCGTCCGGCACCCCGGCCTGCGGCGCGTACACGCGCAGGTGGTCGAGCGCCGTGCGCCCGGGATGGAAGTCGGCGGCCTCGAGCGCGGCGCCGACGGTGCGCATCGGGCGCTCGAGGTCGGTGTACCGGCGGCCGCCGATGGTGGCGGTCCCGGCGGTGGGGGCGACCAGGCCCAGCAGCATGCGCAGGGTGGTGGTCTTGCCGGCCCCGTTCGGGCCGAGGAACCCCGTGACCCGGCCGGGGCGGACCGTGAAGCTGAGGTCGTCCACGGCCCGGACCTGGCCGAACGTCTTCGTGAGGTGGCTGACCTCGATGGCGTGCGTGGCGTCGGGTGGCATGCCTCGACCCTAGGAGCCGCGGTCCTCGCGGCGGATCCGCCGCGAGGTGGAACCCGGCCCGGCCGGCGGCTCCGTCGGCAGGCGGAGCGTCAGAACGCGCCGGTCGCGGGCTTCGACTGCCGTCGCGACGGCAGCATCACGCGCATGGTGCAGCCGGAGTCGCTGTCCGCGACCTCGACGGTCCCGCCGTGCAGGGTGACCGCCCACCGGACGATGGACAGCCCCAGCCCGGTGCCGCCCGTGGAGATCTGGCCCGTGATCGCCGGGGTGTTGCCGCGGGCGAACCGCTCGAACACCCGCTGCCGCTGGTCGGCGGCGATGCCGGGACCCGCGTCGACCACGTCCAGCTGCACCCAGCCGCCGGCGCGGTGCGCCTCGAGCCGGACCTCCGCGCCGCGCGGGGAGTGCCGCACCGCGTTCTGCACGAGGTTGGCGACCACCTGGTGCAGGCGCTCGCGGTCGGCGGGCAGCGTGAGGTCGGGCGGGTCGACGACGACGGGGAACGTCAGGTCCTTGGACGACCCGACCAGGCGGCCCTCCTGCGCGGCCTCCTCCAGGAACTGCTGCACCGGGACGTCCGCCACCTGCAGGTCGACCGCCCCCGCCTCCAGCCGCGACAGGTCCAGCAGGGTGGCGACCAGCCGGCTCAGCCGCTGCGTCTGCGCGAGCGCGGCCCGCATCGCCTCGGGGTCGGGGTCGTCGACGCCGTCCACGATGTTCTCCAGCTGCGCCTGCAGCGCCGTGACCGGCGTCCGGAGCTCGTGGGACACGTTCGCCACCATCTCGCGCCGGACCGTGTCGGCCTGCTCCAGGTCGTCCGCCATCCGGTTGAACGCCGTGGCCAGCTCGCCGACCTCGTCCCGGCTGGTCGCGCGCACCCGGCGGCTGTAGTCGCCGGCGGCCATCGCCCGGGCGGCCGAGGTCATCTCCCGCAGTGGCGAGGTCATGCCGCGGGCCAGCACCTGCGTCATCACCAGGGCGATGACGATGACGATCGGGAACGTGCGGGTCGGGCCCAGCGCGTTGTTCAGGCCGATCCAGGTGAGGAACGCGGCCACGAACACCGCCGCGGCCACGAGGACCCCGAGCTTGATCTTGATCGACCGCAGCCGGTCGAGCGGCCGGACGTCCGGCAGCCGCCCGACCCGCCGCTGGTGGCGCGGGACCGTCACGCCGGGCCAGCCCCCGAGCTGCTGCCCGCGGGCTCGAGCGCGTACCCGACGCCGTGCACGGTGCGGATCAGGTCGGCGCCCAGCTTCCTGCGCAAGGCCTTCACATGCGAGTCGACGGTGCGCGTGCCGGAGGCGTCCACCCAGTCCCAGACCTCGGCCAGGAGGCGCTCGCGGGTGAGGACGGTGCGGGGGCTCGCGGCGAGCGCGAGCAGCAGGTCGAACTCGGTCGGGGTGAGGTGCACCTCCTCCCCGGCGCGGTGCACGCGGCGCTGCGCGCGGTCGATCACGACGTCCCCGACGGCGACCGGCGGCTCGGCGTCCGAGGTCCCCGCGGTCAGCTCGGCGGCCAGGGCGGCGCGCTGCTGGCGCCGCAGCAGGGCCTTCACCCGGGCGACGAGCTCCCGCATGGAGAACGGCTTGGTCATGTAGTCGTCCGCGCCGACGCCGAGGCCGATCAGCATGTCGGTCTCGTCGTCCCGCGCGGTGAGCATCAGCACGGGCACCGGCCGGTCGGCCTGGATCCGGCGGCACACCTCGAGGCCGTCGATGCCCGGGAGCATCACGTCGAGCACGACCACGTCGGGGTTCAGCCGCGCGGCCGCGTCGACGGCCTGCAGCCCGTCGCCGACGGTCTCGACCTGCCAGCCCTCGGCCGACAGCCGCCGGGCGACCGCGGTCGCGATGGCGGGCTCGTCCTCGACGACGAGGACCGAGGTGGACGCGGCGCCGGGGGCGCCCGCGGGGGAGCCGGCCGCACCGCCGGGACGGGATGTCGACGTCATCGGGCCAGCGTAGAGCGCGGGTGTGGAGGTTTCGTATGATTGCGCCACCATGAGCAGCTCAAGTCGCTGCCGGCGTCCTGCCCGGGCCGACGAGCCCGGGGGCGACCATGCCGGCCCCTCTTGCCTCCTGACCCTCCTCGCGTGCGGTTTCGCCGCGGCACCCGGGTCCGCCGCCCGGTCCGCCCGCGCCGGGGGTGACCCGTGCTGACCGACTGGCTGCTCGTCGCCCTCGGCGTCGTGCTCACCGCCGGCACCGCGGTGTTCGTCGCCAGCGAGTTCTCGCTCGTCACGCTCGACCCGGGCGTCGTCGAGGGGCAGACCCGCCCCGACGACCGCCGCGGGCAGAGCGTGCTGAAGTCGCTGCGCCGGCTCTCCACGGAGCTGTCCGGCGCCCAGGTCGGCATCACCGTCACCACGGTGCTGCTCGGCTACACGACCCAGCCCGCCGTCAACGCGCTGCTGGCCGAGCCGCTGCAGGGCTCGTTCCTCGGCGCGGCCGCCGGCGGCGCGGTCGCCCTGGTGCTGACGCTGGTGCTGGTGAACGGCTTCTCCATGCTGTTCGGCGAGCTGGTCCCGAAGAACTTCGCGATCAGCCGCCCGCTCGGCACCGCCCGCTGGGTGTCGCCGCTGCAGGCCGGGTTCACGTCGGCGCTGCGCCCGCTGATCACCCTGTTCAACTCGAGCGCCAACGCGCTGCTGCGCCGGTTCGGCGTGGAGCCGCGCGAGGAGCTGTCCGGCGGGCGCTCCCCGCAGGAGCTCGCCGCGCTGGTGAAGCGCTCCGCGCAGGAGGGCACGCTGGACGAGTCGACCGCGACCCTGCTGACCAACTCGATCGAGTTCTCGGAGCTGACCGCCGTCGACGTGATGACCGACCGGCAGCGGGTGGTCGTGCTGCGGCGCGACGACACCGCGACCGAGGTCGTCCGGCTCTCCCGCGAGACCGGGCACTCCCGGTTCCCGGTGATCGGCGACGACTCCGACGACATCGTCGGGCTGGTGCACCTGCGCCGGGCGATCGGCGTGCCGTACGAGCGCCGCGACGAGGTGCCGGCCGCCGCCCTGATGATCGACGCCCCGCGCGTCCCCGAGACCGTGCACCTCGGCCCCCTGCTGGTCGAGCTGCGGGAGCACGGCATGCAGATGGCGGTCGTCGTGGACGAGTACGGCGGCACCTCGGGCGTCGTCACCCTGGAGGACGTCGTCGAGGAGCTGGTGGGCGACGTCGCGGACGAGCACGACCGCCGCCGCACCGCCGCCTCGCGCCGGGCCGACGGGGCCTGGGTCGTCTCCGGGCTGCTGCGTCCCGACGAGCTCGCCGAGACCACGGGACTGGTCGTCCCCGAGGACGGTCCGTACGAGACGCTCGGGGGGCTGGTGATGGCCGCCCTCGGCCGGGTGCCCGCCGAGGGCGACGAGGTGGTGGCCGGCGACGCGCGCCTGCGGGTGGAGTCGATGAGCCGCCGCCGGGTGGAGCGGGTGCTCGTGCAGCGCACCGAGGCCGGCGACCGGGCCGGGGGAGGTGCCGCGTGAGCAACCAGGTGGCTCTCCTGCTCGCGGTCGCCCTGCTGGCCGGCAACGCCTTCTTCGTCGCGGCGGAGTTCGCGATCATCTCCGCGCGCCGCTCGGCGATCGAGCCGCTGGCGCAGGCCGGCGACCGGCGCGCCACGACCGTGCTGTGGGCGATGGAGCACGTGTCGCTCATGCTCGCGTGCGCCCAGCTCGGCGTGACGGTCTGCTCGACCAGCCTCGGCCTGGTGGCGGAGCCCGCGATCGCGCACCTGATCGAGGACCCGCTGCACGCGCTCGGCGTCTCGGAGTCGCTGACGCACCCGATCGCCTTCGTCGTGGCGCTGCTGGTCGTCGTCTACCTGCACGTGGTCCTCGGCGAGATGGTGCCCAAGAACCTCGCCGTGTCGGGACCGGACCGCGCGGTGCTGCTGTTCGGGCCGCCGCTGGTGTGGCTGGCCCGCGTCGTGCGGCCCGTCATCTTCACGCTGAACTGGGTCGCGAACCACGTCCTGCGGCTGTTCCGGGTCGACCCCCGCGACGAGGTCGCCTCCGCCTTCACGGCGCAGGAGGTGCAGTCGATCGTCGAGCAGTCGCAGGCCGAGGGCCTGCTGGTCGACGAGCAGGGCCTGCTGTCGGGCGCGCTGGAGTTCTCCGACCGCACCGCGGCCGACGTGATGGTGCCGCTGGCCGACCTGGTGCCGGTGGCGCCCGACGTCACGCCCGACGACGTCGAGCGGCTGGTGGCGCGCACCGGGTACAGCCGGTTCCCGGTCGTGGGCCGGGACGGCACGCCCACGGGCTACCTGCACGTGAAGGACGTCCTCTACGCGGACGACGAGTCCCGCCGCCTGCCCGTGCCGACGTGGCGGGTGCGCGCGCTCGCGGTCGTCGCGCCGGGCGACGAGGTCGAGGAGGCGCTCGCCGCCATGCAGCGCTCGGGCGTGCACCTGGCCCGCGTCGAGGACGGCGGGCGCGCGGTCGGCGTCGTCTTCCTGGAGGACATCCTCGAGGAGCTGGTCGGCGAGGTCCGCGACGCGATGCAGCGGGGTGCGTTCCGTCACTGAGCTCCGGGGTGGGTACGCCATCCGTGGGACCTACGTCACACGGACGGGTGATCCCGGTGGGTGATCTGCGGCGACACGCCGATGATCCGTCAACTACCCCCGACCGGGGGCTTGGAGGCGGCCGCCCGGCCCGTTACAGTTTCGTGATCGTCTCCCCCCGGACGACCCGGTCGTCGCGAACGTGCGCGCTGCCCGGACGGGGGTGGAACACCCCTCGTCCGTCAGACCCGTGAGCGAGCATCGGAGGCCCTGTGGCGTCGCACCGCGTGCAGCCTGCTGCCACCGGCGCACCCACCCGACGCCAGCTCCGGGAGTCGGGCCGCTCGGCCACCGCGCTCCCCGCGGCGCCGGCCCCCGCGGTCGAGGCCGACGGCGCCGCGCACGACCGCCGCAGCAACCCGCTCGCCCGCTGGGGCACCCGAGCCGGTGTCCTCGTGACGCTGGCCGCCGTGACCGTCGCCGTCCCGCTCTCGCAGCAGTCCGCGCAGAGCGAGGAGGTCGCCGACGTCCAGGCCGACGCGACCCTGCCCAGCACGGTCGAGGCCCTCACGTCCTCCACGTCCGCGGTGCTGCCCCCGGCCTCGCTGGTGTCCGGCGACGCCACCGCGGTGCGTGCCCAGGTCGACGTCAGCCGCAGCCAGGAGCGGGAGATCCTGCCCGGCTGCGACGGCGAGGCCGGGACCGCCAGCGCCAACGGCCAGCTCCCGCAGGGCGACCTCTGCGTCCTCTGGGACGGCGGCACGGAGCTGCGCGCGGACGCCGCCGAGGCGCTCGCCGAGCTGAACGCGATGTGGGTGACCCGGTTCGGCAGCGACCTCTGCCTGTCCAGCGGCTACCGCACCCTCGCCGAGCAGCGCGCGGTCAAGGCGCAGAAGGGCGGCCTCGCCGCCCCCGCCGGCCGCAGCAACCACGGCTGGGGCCTCGCCGTCGACCTCTGCAGCTCGCAGACCACCGGCGCGCAGTGGGAGTGGCTCAACGAGAACGCGCCCGTGTTCGGCTGGGAGAACCCGTCCTGGGCCCGGCCCGGTGGCAGCGGCCCGTACGAGCGCTGGCACTGGGAGTACACCAAGGGCGTCATGGCCGACGGCGAGTACTACGGCTGACCAGCCCCCGCGACACGACGAAGGGCCCCGCCGCACGGCGGGGCCCTTCGTGCGTCCCGCCCCGCCCCGGCCCGGCTCCCGCCCGCCCGCCGGCCTCGAGCGGCCCGTCGCCGAGGTAGTGCGACCTGCGCGAGGTAGTGCGTCATCGCGCACTACCTCGGCGCGGTCGCACTACCTCGCGGGGAGGAGGGGGGCGGAAGGGAGGGGGACGCGGGCGGTCAGGAGAGGGTCATGCCCCAGGTGACCGCGTGGGTGGCGCCGGGCTCGAGGCGGACCAGGCGCTCGCCCGTGCGGAACGCGTCCGCGATGCAGCTCATCGGCTCGGCGGCGACGCCGCGGCGGTCGATGCGCGGGATGCCGTTGCCGGTGCACACCTGCCAGGTGTCCATCGACTCGTCCATCCACATCGCGGCACCGTGCCCGTCGGGGGCGGTGAGCACGATCCAGGACAGCCCGTCGGCGTCGCGCGTCACGTCGACGAAGGCGTCGTCCAGCGCCACGCCGGCCAGCAGCTGGGGGGTGGTGCGGTCCTCGGCGCCGGACAACGGGCGGGTGCCGGTCGGCAGGAGCCGGTCGTCGACCGTGACCTGGGAGGTGGCGTCGACGCGCAGCGTGCAGTCGTCCACGGCGGCGTCGCCGGGGGACAGCCACGGGTGGAAGCCGATGCCGTACGGCGCGGCGGTCGCGTCGAGGTTGGTGGTGGCCACGTGCACCCGCAGCCCGGCGTCGGACAGCGCGTAGGTGACGTCGATCCGCAGCGACCACGGGTAGCCCGGCGCCGGGACGAGGTCGTGCCGCAGGGTGACGGAGGTGTCCCCGTCCGGGCCGGCCTCGGAGGCGGTCCGCTCGAACCGGACCTGCGCCACGAGGCCGTGCAGGGCCGTCGAGCGGTCGGGCTCGGTGACCGGCACCTGGTAGGTGGTGCCGTCCCAGGTGTACTGCCCGTCGCGCAGCCGGTTCGGCCACGGCGCGAGCACGGCGCCGGAGTAGGCGGGGGCGAGGTCGCCCTCGTCGAAGGGCAGGACGACGTCGCGGCCGCCCACGGCGTAGGTGCGGACGCTGGCCCCGACCTCGGCGATCGTGGCGCGGTGCTCACCGTGCGCGAGGTGGTGCTGACGTCCGGAGGGTGCTGGCGTGTTCACGCTCACACCGTAGTGCGGAGCGTCGCCGGTGCCCGCACATCCCGCGCCAACCGGTAGCCTGGACCGTCGTGGCAGCCACCGACTTCCCCGCCGAGATCCGCAACCTGCGCAGCACGCTCGCGACGATCGAGGCGGTGTCCGACCCCGAGGCCCTGCGCAAGCGCATCGCCGACCTCTCCGAGCAGGCGTCCGCGCCCGACCTCTGGGACGACCCCGACGCCGCCCAGAAGATCACCAGCGCCCTGTCGGCCTCCCAGTCCGAGCTGGACCGGGTGTCGAAGCTCGGCGGCCGGATCGACGACCTCGAGACGCTCGTCGAGATGGCGACGGAGGACGGCGGCGACGCCGACACGCTCGCCGAGGCCGAGGCCGAGCTGCTCGTGATCCAGAAGGACCTGGGCGAGCTCGAGGTCCGCACGCTGCTGAACGGCGAGTACGACCAGCGCGACGCGGTCGTGACGATCCGCGCCGGCGCGGGCGGCGTCGACGCGGCGGACTTCGCCGAGATGCTCATGCGGATGTACCTGCGCTGGGCCGAGCGGCACGGCTACCCGACGACGGTGCTGGACACCTCGTACGCCGAGGAGGCCGGCCTGAAGTCGGCGACCTTCGAGGTCAAGACGCCCTACGCGTTCGGCCACCTGTCCGTCGAGGCCGGCACCCACCGCCTGGTGCGCATCTCGCCGTTCGACAACCAGGGCCGCCGGCAGACGTCGTTCGCGGCGGTCGAGGTCATCCCGCTCATCGAGCAGAGCGACGACAACATCGAGATCCCCGAGTCGGAGATCAAGGTCGACGTGTTCCGGTCGTCCGGCCCGGGCGGGCAGTCGGTCAACACCACCGACTCCGCGGTCCGCATGACGCACCTCCCGACCGGCATCGTCGTGTCGATGCAGAACGAGAAGTCGCAGATCCAGAACCGCGCGGCCGCGCTCCGCGTCCTGCAGTCCCGCCTGCTGCTCGTCCGCAAGGCCGAGGAGGACGCGAAGAAGAAGGAGCTCGCAGGCGACATCAAGGCGTCCTGGGGCGACCAGATGCGGTCCTACGTGCTGCACCCGTACCAGATGGTCAAGGACCTGCGGACCGAGCACGAGGTGGGCAACACCGCCGCGGTGTTCGACGGCGACATCGACGGGTTCCTCGAGGCGGGCATCCGCTGGCGGCGCTCGGCCTCCGTGGAGGCCTGAGCGGGCATACCGGGCGAAACCGCCCGGCGCACCGCCCGATCCGCCCCCGGTGCCCGGACTCACAGGTCCGGGACCGGCGTGTCACGGTCGGGTCACGGTCGGCGCCTGCCTACGCTCGACGCGGCCAGAGCAGCTCCGCCTGCACCACCCTCCGCTCCCCGACCGCTGGCCGCCCCCGACTGTGATCAGATTCGAGAACGTCACCAAGGTCTACGCGCGCGGCGCCCGCCCCGCGCTGGACCACATCAGCCTGGACGTCGAGCGCGGCGAGTTCGTGTTCCTCGTCGGCGCCTCCGGCTCGGGCAAGTCGACCTTCCTGCGCCTGGCCCTGCGCGAGGAGCGGCCGTCCGCCGGCCGCGTCTTCGTCGCGGGCAAGGACCTGACGACGCTCTCGTCGTGGAAGGTCCCGCACCTGCGCCGCCAGATCGGCGCGGTGTTCCAGGACTTCCGGCTGCTGCAGAACAAGTCGGTGTTCGAGAACGTGGCGTTCGCGCTGCAGGTGATCGGCAAGCCGCGGCACCACATCCTCACCACGGTGCCCGACGTGCTCGAGATGGTCGGCCTGGCCGGCAAGGAGAAGCGCCGCCCGCACGAGCTCTCCGGCGGTGAGCAGCAGCGCGTGGCCATCGCCCGCGCCTTCGTGAACCGGCCGTCGATCCTGCTCGCGGACGAGCCCACCGGCAACCTCGACCCGACGACCTCCCTGGGGATCATGCGCCTGCTCGACCGGATCAACCGCACCGGCACGACGGTCGTCATGGCGACGCACGACGACGAGATCGTCGACCAGATGCGCAAGCGCGTGGTGGAGCTGTCCGGCGGCGAGATGGTGCGCGACCAGTCGCGCGGCGTCTACGGCTCGGACCGCTGAGGGGGCCGGGACGTGCGACTCCAGTTCATCCTCTCCGAGATCGGCATCGGCCTCCGCCGGAACCTCTCGATGACCGTCTCGGTCATCCTCGTCACCTTCGTGTCGCTGACGTTCGTCGGCGCCGCCGCCCTGCTGCAGATGCAGATCGGCAAGATGCAGGACGACTTCTACGACCGGGTCGAGGTCAGCGTCTACCTGTGCCCGGCCGGCGTCTCGCCCGAGCCGACCTGCGCCGGCGGCGAGGTCACCGCCGAGCAGAAGCAGGCCGTCGAGGACGCGCTGGCCGCGCCCGACGTCGCGCCGTACATCGCCGAGGTCTTCGAGGAGTCGAAGGAGCAGGCGTTCGAGACCTTCCAGCGGCAGTTCGAGGGCCAGTTCTGGGCGCAGGTCACCACCGTCGACGACATGAACGAGTCGCTGCGGATCAAGCTCACGGACCCGGAGAAGTACGAGGTCGTCGCCGACGTCCTGCAGGGTCGCCAGGGCGTCGAGTCGGTGCAGGACCAGCGGGAGCTCTACGACTCGCTGTTCCGGGTGCTGAACAGCGCGACGCTGCTGGCGCTCGGCCTGGCCGGCGTGATGCTGCTCGCCGCGGTGCTGCTCATCACGACGACGATCCGGCTGTCGGCGCTGAGCCGCCGCCGGGAGACCGGCATCATGCGGATGGTCGGCGCGTCGAACCTGTTCATCCAGCTGCCGTTCATGCTCGAGGGCGCGATCGCCGCGACCGTCGGCGCCGTGCTGTCCGTCGTCGGCCTGTGGGCGGGCGTCCGCTACCTCGTCACCGACTGGCTCGGGGGGCAGATCGCCTGGATCCCGTACGTGACCACCCACGAGGTGTGGCAGGTGGCGCCGTTCCTGGTCGCCGCCGCGATCCTGCTCGCCGCGATCTCCTCGCTGGTGACCCTCAGCCGCTACACGAAGGTCTGACATGTCGACGACCCGTCCCCGCCGCCCGGCCCGAGACCGACGCACCCGGCTCGTCGCCGGGTCGCTGGCGGGCGTGCTCGCGATCCTGGTCGGCCTGACGGCCGCAGGCCCCGCCGTCGGCGACGACCTGGACGACCGGCGGTCCGCGCTGCAGAACCAGCAGGCGCAGCAGGAGCAGCAGCGGGCCGACGCCGAGGCGGCGCTGGAGGGCCTGAGCGAGCAGTTCCGGCAGTCCGCGGCGGAGCTGCTCGCCGTCGAGCAGCAGCTGCCGGGCGCGCAGCAGGCGCTCACGGACGCCGAGGCGGCGCTGGCCGGGTTCGAGCGCGAGGCGGCGCTGATCGCCGCCCGGCTCGAGGACGCCCAGGACCAGGAGACGACGATCTCCGCGACGATCCAGACGGACTCCGCGCGCAGCGACGAGATCCGCGGGCAGATCGGCCAGATGGCGCGCTCGGCGTACCAGGGCGGGCCGGGCCTGTCCGGGCTGAGCATCGTGGTGGACGCGCAGAGCGTCGAGGACTTCACCGAGCAGTACGGGCTGGCCAGCACGGCGCAGCGCGCGCAGAGCGCGGTGCTCGACGAGCTGGCGGGCATCGAGGCGGCCAACCGGAACAGCCAGGCGCGGCTCACGGCGGTGCGCGAGCGGATCACCGAGCTCAAGGCCGAGGCCGACCAGAAGGTCGCCGAGGCCGAGCGGGCGCGCCAGGAGGCGGCCGACCGCAAGGCCGAGGTCGAGCGCCTGATCGCGGAGCAGGCCGCCAAGAAGGCCCAGGTGGAGAGCCAGAAGGCCGCCGCCCAGGCCGAGGTCGACAAGATCGACGCGGAGACCGCGAAGATCCGGGCGCAGCTCGAGGAGGTCGCCGCGCAGCAGCGTGCCCGGGCCGCGGCCGCCGCACCGGCGGGTCAGCCCGCGCCGGCGGCGGGTCCCGTCAGCGGCGCGCTGTTCGGCAACCCGACGTCGATCAACCCGATCCACGTCACCAGCGAGTACGGCATGCGGCTGCACCCGATCCTCGGGTACTACCGCCTGCACGCCGGCATCGACCTGCGCACCTACTGCGGCACGCCGATCTACGCCGCGCGCGCGGGCACGGTGCAGTGGGCGCAGTGGCGCAACGGGTTCGGCAACCAGGTGATGGTCGACCACGGGCTGTACAACGGCAGCTCGCTGATGACGTCCTACAACCACATGACGAGCTTCGTGGTCGGCGGCGGGCAGCGGGTGTCCCAGGGCCAGCTGCTCGGCTACTCGGGCAACACCGGCACCTCGGCGGCGTGCCACCTGCACTTCGAGGTCTACGTCAACGGCGGCACCGTGAACCCGCGGCCCCTGCTCGGCCTCTAGCGGAATCCGGTGGGCGGGACCGGGCACGCCGGATAGGCTGCTGCGTCGCCCCACCCACCAACCTCAGGAGGACGGTCATGGCCAAGCAGAGCGGACGGTCGCTCGTCGCGTCCAACCGCAAGGCGCGCCACGACTACCTCATCGAGGACGTCTTCGAGGCCGGCGTCGTGCTGAGCGGCACCGAGGTCAAGGCGCTGCGCGCCGGCCGCGCGTCGCTCGTCGACGGCTGGTGCTCCGTCGACGGCGGGGAGGCCTGGCTCGAGGGCGTGCACATCCCGGAGTACTCGCAGGGCACCTGGACCAACCACGCGCCGCGCCGCAAGCGGAAGCTGCTGCTGCACCGCGAGGAGATCGACCGGCTCGAGGCGAAGACCCGTGAGAAGGGGCAGACGATCATCCCGCTGTCCCTGTACTTCCTGGACGGCCGGGCGAAGGTCGAGATCGCGCTCGCCCGCGGCAAGCGCGAGTACGACAAGCGCCAGGCGCTGCGCGAGCGGCAGGACAACCTCGAGGCCGTGCGGGCGATGCGGGAGAAGCGCGACCGCTGAGGTCGGCCGGAGCCGCGCCCCGTCAGGCCAGCGACGCCCGCAGCACCCCCGGGTCCGTCGTGGGGCGGTCGCACACGAAGCCCCGGCACACGTAGGCCGCGGCGCGCCCCCCGACCAGGCCGCGGTCCCGCAGCAGGCCGACCGCCGACGGCGTCGCGGCGACCTCCTCCGGGTCGCCCTGCGCGAGCACCAGCCCGGGCGCAGGGGAGCGCACGGCGGTCCGCACCAGCGCGACCCGGCCCGGGTCGTCGGCCCGGCCGAGCACGGCGACCTCGCGTGGTCCGTCCAGCACCGCCTCGGCGGTCGCGAGCGCCCACGCCACCGCCCGCGGGTGCCGGTGCGCGATGGACAGCGGGGCGGCCAGCGCGAGCTCCGCGGCCTGCCGGTCCGTCGCCGAGCCGGTCACGGCCGCGCGGGCCAGCAGCGCCCCGGCGGCCGCCGACTGCCCGCCCGCCGACGGGCCGTCCGCCACGTCGGGGCGGGTCGCGAGCCGGGCGACCACGGCGTCCGTCTGGTCGTCGGCGGTGTCCTGGAACCCGTGGTCCGGCGCGCGGAACCGCGCCAGCACCGTGTCGAGCAGCGCCGAGCCCCGCGCCGCCCAGTGCGGGTCCCCGGTGACGCCGGCGAGCACGCCGAAGCCCTCGGCCACCGCGGCGTAGTCGGTCAGCACGCCCGGTGCGGTGCCCACCGCTCCGTCGCGGGAGGTGCGGGCCAGCCGGAGCAGCCCGTCGCCGCCCGCCAGGGCGTGCACCTCGTCCAGCACGCGCGCCGCGTCCACGGCCGCGGCGACCCACTCGCGGCGCTCGAGCATCGCGCCGGCCTCGGCGAGACCCGCGATGGCGAGCCCGTTCCACGCGGCCACGACCTTGTCGTCGCGCGCGGGCTGCGGGCGGGCCGCGCGGGCGCGCAGCAGGGCGCGGCGCACGCGCTCGAACCGCACCTCGTCCTCCGGTGCCGGGTCCGCGCGCAGCTGCAGGACGGAGGTCCCCGCCTCGAACGTGCCCGCGTCCGTCACGCCGAACACGTCCGCGGCCCAGGCGGCGTCCTCCGGGCCCAGCGCCTCGGCGAGGGTCGCCGCCGTCCACACGTAGGTCGCGCCCTCGATGCCCGCGGTGTCGGCGTCCAGCGACGAGGCGAACGCCCCCTCGGGGGTGCGCAGGTCCCGGAGCAGGAAGTCGGCGGTGCCCTCGACCACGCGGCGGGCGAGCGGCGAGCCCGTGCTGCGCCACCAGTGGGCGTAGACGCGCAGCAGGATCGCGTTGTCCTCGAGCATCTTCTCGAAGTGCGGCACCGTCCACGTGCCGTCGACCGCGTACCGGGCGAACCCGCCGCCCAGCTGGTCCGCCATGCCGCCCCGGGCCATGGCCTCGAGCGTGCCCTCCGCCATCGCCAGCGCCCGGTCGTCGCCCGTGCGGGCGTGCCGGCGCAGGAGCCACTCGAGCGTCGTCGACGGCGGGAACTTGGGTGCCCCGCCGAACCCGCCCCGCTCGGCGTCGTAGGTGCCGGCCAGCGCGTCGACGGCCAGGTCCGACACCTGCGCGACCGCACCGAGGTCCAGGGCGGGACCGTCGGCGTCGTCGGGCACGTCGTGGCGGGGCGGGGGAGCGCCACCGCCGCCCAGCGCCGCCAGCAGCTCGTCCGCGCCCGAGCGCACCTCCGCGCGCCGCTCCCGCCACGCGCGGGACAGGGCGTCCAGCACCTGCCCGAACGACGGCCGCCCGGCCACCGGCACCGGCGGGAAGTACGTGCCGCAGAAGAACGGGTCGCCCTCGGGGGTCGCGAACACGGTCATCGGCCAGCCGCCCTGGCCGGTCATCGCCTGCGTGGCCGCCATGTAGGCGGCGTCCAGGTCAGGGCGCTCCTCGCGGTCGACCTTCACGTTGACGAACCGGCTGTTCATCACCGCGGCGGTCCCGGGGTCCTCGAACGACTCGTGCGCCATCACGTGGCACCAGTGGCAGGCGGCGTAGCCGATCGAGACCAGCAGCGGCACGTCCCGGCGGCGCGCCTCCGCGAACGCCTCCTCGCCCCACTCGTACCAGTCGACCGGGTTCTCGGCGTGCTGGCGCAGGTAGGGGCTGGTGCTGCGGGCGAGGCGGTTGGGCATGCTCCCACTGTCGCGCCGTGCCGGGGCGTGCGCACCCGCGGGGCACCCGGGCCGCCGGCGGCGCGCTCACCGCGCGACCGGGGAGCGGGAGCGGTAGACAGGCGGGGTGACGGTCTCCGCGGGCACCCCGGTCGGGCCCCCGGTCGAGGACGCCCGCGTCACGGTCGTCGTCATGAGCCGCGACCGGCGCGACGAGCTGGTCGGCTCCCTCGGCCGGCACCGGGCGCCGGTGGTCCTGGTCGACAACGGCTCCACCGACGGCACCGCCGCGGCCGTCCGCTCCGCGCACCCGCACGTCGCGGTGGTGGAGGCCGGCCGCAACCTCGGCGCGGCGGCACGCACGCTCGGCGTCCGGCTCGCGACGACGCCGTTCGTGGCATTCGCGGACGACGACTCCTGGTGGGCGGCCGGGTCGCTGACGACGGCGGCCGACGTGCTCGCGGCCGACCCCGGGGTCGCGGTCGTGCAGGCCCGCGTGCTGGTCGGCCCCGAGGAGCGGCCGGACCCGTTCTGCGCCGTGCTCGCCGCGTCGCCGCTGCCCCGGCCGGCCGGGACGGACCTGCCGACGACGCTCGGGTTCATCGCCTGCGCGGCGATGGTCCGCCGGGACGCGTTCCTCGCCGCCGGCGGGTTCGACGACGTCGTGCGGTTCCCCGGCGAGGAGGAGCGGCTGGCCCTGGACCTGGCCGCCCGGGGCCACGCGATCGTGCACGAGCCGCGGGCCGTCGTGCACCACCACCCCTCGCCCCGCCGGCACGCGCCGGAGCAGCGCGTCGCCGCCGTGACCCGCGCGCACCTGCTCACCGCGGTGCTGCGGCTGCCGTGGGGCGAGGTCGGCCGGGACGTGCGCGCCGCCGCGGGGACGCGGGCCGGGCGCCGGGGGATCCGCGCCGCGCTGCCCGACCTGCCCCGCGCGCTCCGACGCCGGCGGGTGCTGCCGCCGGAGGTGCTGCGGCTGCGGGCGCTGCTCGCGGCGGCACCCGCGCCCGCCGGCGCCGGCGCCCCCACCGTCCACGAGGAGCGCCGATGACTGCTCTGCCCGCTCTGCCCGCGTTCCGCCGCGCCGTCGTGACCGGCGGGGCGGGGTTCCTCGGCAGCCACCTGTGCACGGCGCTGCGCGCGGCCGGCACGGAGGTGGTGTGCCTGGACAGCTTCCTCACCGGCGAACCCGCGAACGTCGCGCACCTGGCGGACGACCCGGGCTTCCGGCTGCTGCGGTGCGACCTGACGGACTACGTGCACGTGCCGGGCGACGTGGACCTGGTGCTGCACTTCGCGTCCCCGGCCTCGCCCGTCGACTACCTGCACCTGCCCATCCAGACGCTCAAGGTGGGGTCGCTCGGCACGTGGCACGCCCTGGGCCTGGCCAAGGACAAGGACGCGCGGTTCGTGCTGGCGTCGACCTCCGAGGTGTACGGGGACCCGCAGGTGCACCCGCAGCCGGAGTCGTACTGGGGCCACGTCAACCCGATCGGCCCGCGCGGCGTCTACGACGAGGCCAAGCGGTACGCCGAGGCGCTGACGACCGCGTACCGCACCGCCGAGGGCGTGGACACGGGGATCGTGCGGATCTTCAACACCTACGGGCCGCGGATGCGGCCGCGGGACGGCCGCGCGATCCCGACCTTCATCCGGCAGGCCCTGGCCGGCGAGCCGATCACCGTCGCGGGTGACGGCAGCCAGACGCGGTCCGTCTGCTACGTGGACGACCTGGTGCGCGGGATCCTGGCGCTCGCGGCGTCGGGGCACCCCGGCCCCATGAACATCGGCAACCCCACGGAGCTGTCGGTCCGGCAGATCGCCGAGGACGTGGTCGCCGCGACCGGGTCCCGCTCGCGGATCGAGCTCGTCGAGCGGCCGGTGGACGACCCGGAGGTCCGCCGCCCCGACACGACCCTCGCGGGCCGGGTGCTGGGCTGGGCGCCCGAGGTCACCTGGGCGACGGGTCTGGAGCAGACGGTCGCGTGGTTCGCCGGGGCGCTGCGGGCACCGGCGTAGCCGCCGCGACCAGCGTCTGCCCGACCGCGTCCCACGCCTGGTCGACGGTGATCCGGTCGAGCGCGGGGTCCACCGCCGCGCCGTGCGGGTCGCCGGCGTACCCCGGCTCGCCGCGCCACAGCACCCGGTGCCGGTCCGGGTCGATCCGCGGCCCCCAGCCGGCCGGCGGCGTGGGGCCGAACAGCAGCACGGAGGGGGTGCCGACGGCGGTGGCCAGGTGCGCCACGCCGGTGTCGCCGCACACCAGGAGCCGCGCCCCGGCGACGAGCGCCGCCAGGGCGTCCAGGTCCAGCACGCCGGAGAGGTCGTGCGCGCCCGCGCCCGCCAGGTTCGCGACCCGGGCCGCCAGGTCGCGCTCGTCCGGCCCGCCGGTCACCGCGACGGCCCAGCCGGTGGTCGTCAGCCGGGCGCCGAGGGCGCCCCAGCGGTCGGCCGGCCACCGGCGCGCGCCGGACGCCGCCCCCGGGTGCAGCAGCACCACGTCCCCGGAGCGCGGCGGCCGGTGCACGCCGGGCACATCGGGCACGCCGGGAACGTCGAGGCGCAGGTCGTCCGGCCCGCACGGGCCACCGGCCCCGGCGACGAGCCGGCACCAGCGGTCGACCTCGTGCTCGTCGGCCCGGAAGCCCGGGCCGTCGCGGGCCCCGGGCCCGGCGAAGGCGACCAGCCGCGCGGGCCGGGTCGCGGCGAGCAGCCGGTGGCTCTCGGGCCCCCGCCCGTGCAGGTTGACGGCGACGTGCCCGCCCCGGCCGACGCCGGCCAGGGGCGCGAGGCCGTGCGCGGGCAGCACCGCGTCCACGACGCCCCGGCGCGCGAGGAACCCGCCGACCTCCGCCGGCGCCGCCAGCACGAGCCGGCGGCCGGGCCAGGCGCGGCGGACGCCCCGGAGCGCGGCGACCCCGGTCAGGGCGTCGCCGAGCCCGAGCGCGCGCAGGACCAGGACGTCGTCCGGCCCGACCTGCGCCCCGGCGGTCCGCGCCGTCCGGGTCACGGCCAGGAGCTCTCGCCCGACGCCATGACGAGCAGCTCGCGGATCTCGCTGCCGACGGGCTGGGTCAGCGCGGTGACGACCGCGCCGGCGGTCGCGCGGGGGTCGTTCAGGTCCGCGTCCGGCCCGGGGCGGTACTGCTCGGCCCGCCCGTCGAAGAAGGGGGTCCGCATGCCGCCCGGGATGAGCAGCGTGACCCCGACGCGCCCGGCGTACTCGGCGGCGAGCGCGTGGGTGAAGCCGCGGACGGCGAACTTCGACGCCGAGTACGCGGTGGCGTCGCCCATCCCGCGCAGCGAGAGCGTCGACCCGACGGTGACGACCGTGCCGCGCACCCGCTCCAGGTGGGGGAGCGCGGCCCGGACCACGGCCACCGTGCCGAACAGGTTGACCCGGACCACCCGCTCCCACGCGGCGGGGTCGATGTCGGTGAGCGCCCCGCACGCGTCGATGCCGGCGGCCGTCACGACAGCGGTGGGCGGGCCGACGGTCAGGGCCAGCTCCTCGACGGCGGCCGCCGCGGCGGCGGAGTCGGCCAGGTCGACCTGGACGGACGGGACGCCGGGGCGGGGCGCGGCGCGGTCGAGCACGGCGGGCTTGCCCCCGGCGGCCTCGACGGCGTCCACGACGGCGGCGCCCAGGCCGGAGGCGCCGCCGGTCACGAAGACGGTGCCGAGGTCGCGCGGGGACGGCGGCGGGAGAGTGGTCACGGGATGCTCCTTCACGTCGTGGTCCGCGCCCGGGCGGCGCCCGAGCGGTCGAGGATCGCGCTGGTGGACCGGCCGTCGAGGAACGGCAGGAGGACGACCCGCCCGCCGTGGGCCTCGACGACGTCGGCCTCCGGCAGCCGGGTGCCGCCGTAGTCGCCGCCCTTCGCCCAGACGTCGGGGCGAAGGCGGTCGAGCACCGCCCCGGGGTCGTCCTCGTCGAAGACGACGACGGCGTCCACGCAGTCGAGGGCCTCGAGGACCCGGGCGCGGTCCGCGGCGCCGACGACGGGGCGCTCGGGGCCCTTGAGCCGGCGGACCGAGGCGTCGGAGTTCATCAGCACCACCAGCGCGTCGCCCAGCCGGCGGGCGGACTGCAGGGTGGCCACGTGCCCGGCGTGCACCAGGTCGAAGCAGCCGCCCGTGGCGACGAGCGTCCCGCCCCGCGCGCGCAGCCGGGCGGCGAGGCCCGCCAGCGGGTCGCCGCGGTCGGGCGGGGCGTGGTCGCCCGCGGGGCGGGCCGGCGGCGGGTCGCGCCGGACCCGGAAGCCTGCCGCGCCGCCCGCGGCCACCCACGCCGAGGCGTCGGCGACCGCGACGGTCACGGCGCGGGACGGGACGGTTCCCCGGGCCAGGGCGACGGCGGCGGACGCGGCGAACCGGTCGCCGGCACCGCACGGGTCGCCGTGGGGCACGGGCGGCGCAGGGACGAAGAGGGCGTCGCCGCCCGCGGCCAGGTACGCACCCCGCGCACCGGCGGTCACCACGGCCGCGCCGACCCGCCAGGCGTCCCGCAGGTCGCGGGCCAGCGTCTCCGGCGGCGTGCCCGCCGGGACCTCGAGCGCACCGCCGGCCTCCGCGAGGTTGGGCGTGACCAGGGTGGTGCCCGGCACCGGCGGCCCGCCGCGCGGGTGCGGGTCCCAGACCGTGCGGGTGCGGCCGGCCGCCTCGGCGAGCAGGTCGCGCAGCCGCGGGTCGGTCGTGGTCCCGCCGCCGTAGTCCGACACCAGCACCGCGTCGGCGCCGGCGAGGGCGGTGCGCACGGCGGCGAGCAGGTCCTCGGAGAGGTCGCCGGGGCGTCCGGGCCCGCCCTCGTCCAGCCGCACGAGGGACTGGCCGCCGCTGCGCACGCGGGTCTTGGTCCGGGTGCTACCGACGTGGGGCAGGGCGACGAGCGCGACCTCCCCGGCCAGCAGGCCGGCGAGCCGGCGTCCGCCGTCGTCCGCGGCGAGCGGCGCGACCAGCGTCACGGCGGCGCCGGAGGCCGCGCAGAGCAGCGCCGCGAGCCCGGCCCCGCCGGGGCTCTCCCGGACCGTCGCCACGTCGACGACGGGCGCCGGGGCGTCCGGGCACAGCCGGTCGGTGCGGCCGTCGACGTCGCGGTCGAGCAGCAGGTCGCCGACCACCACGACGTGCGCGCGCGGTCCGGGTGGCGGGTCGTGCTCCGCCGCCGCGTGCACCGGGGCGGCGGACGGGGGAGCGGCCACCCGCGCGTCGAACGCCGCGCACAGCGCGTGCACCGCCACGAGGTGCACCGCCTGGACGCCCGCGGTCGACGGCGCCGGCACGCACAGGGCGTCGTCGGCGAGCGCGGCGAGCGGGTTCGGCGCCGGGCCCGTCAGCGCCCACACGGTGAGCCCGAGCGCGCGGCCGCGCTCGGCGGCCCGCAGCACGTTGGGGCTCGCGCCCGAGGTGGACAGCAGGACCAGCACGTCGCCCGGCCGGCCGTGCGCCTGCACCTGCCGGGCGAACATCTCCTCCGCGCCGTAGTCGTTGACGAGCGCGGTGACGCTGGACGTCTCGGCCGTCAGGGCGAGCGCGGAGTAGGGCGGGCGCTCGTCCGTGAACCGGCCCACCAGCTCCGACGTGAGGTGCTGCGCCTCGGCCGCGCTGCCGCCGTTCCCCGCCGCGAGCAGCCGCCCGCCGCCGCCCAGCACGCGGGCCAGCGTCGCGGCCCAGCGGTCCACCCGGCCGGACTCCGCCCCCAGGGCGTCCAGGGCGGCGCGGACCTCGCGGAGGTGCCCGGGGAGCCAGCCCGCGCCCGTCGACCAGGTCGTCGTCATCCGACGCTCACCGCCCGTGCGGCCTCGCGGCCGAGGGCCGGCCGCAGCAGCGTGGCGTACACCGCGACGGTCCGCGCGGCGACCCGGTCCCAGGCGTACCGGTCCACCGCGGCCCGCCGCGCCGCCCGCCCGTAGGCCGCCCGGAGACCGTCGTCGTCGAGCAGCACGCGCAGGGCCGCGGCCAGCGCCGCCGGGTCGCGGGCCGGCACGAGCGTGCCGGTGACCCCGTCCTGCACGGTGTCCAGCAGGCCGCCGACGGCGCTGCCCACCACCGGCACGCCGCAGGCCGCGGCCTCGACGGGGACGATGCCGAACGGCTCGTACCAGGGGGTCGCGACGACCACGTCGGCGGAGCGCAGCAGCGCGGGCACGTCCTCGTGCCGGACGCCGCCGAGCAGGCGGACCCGGTCGCCGACCCCGGCCTCGCGGGCGACCTCGAGCAGCCGCCGCGCCTCGGGGTCGTCGGCGAGCCGGTCGCGGGGCGGGCCGCCGGCCACGCGCAGGTCCGCGCCGGGGACCTCGGCCAGGGCCCGGACGACGGTGTCAACGCCCTTGCGCTCGACCAGCCGCCCGATCGCCACCAGACGACGGCCCGTGCCGGAGCCGCGGGCCGGCGTGAAACGAGCCACGTCCACGCCGCACGGCACGACCCGGGTGCGGGCGGCGGGCAGGCCGAGCCGCTCGAGCTCGGCCACCTCGTCCGAGCACGTCGCGATCACGAGGTCCGCGCGCCGGGCCACGACCGACTCGGCGCGCACGCGGCCGGGCGGGCTGGTGTCGGCGGCGCCCTGGTACCGGTGCTTGACGGAGCCCAGCGCGTGGAACGTCTGCACGACCGGCACCTCCAGCGGCCGCGCCGCCTGCAGCGCGGCGAGCCCGGACATCCAGAAGTGCGCGTGCACCACGTCGGGCGGCGCGGTCCGCGCCCAGCGGGCGGCCAGCCAGCGGCCCAGGTCGCCCATGTACGGCAGCAGGTCGTCCTTGGGCACCGGTCCGGCGGGCCCGGCGGGCACGTGGACGACCTGCACGCCGGGCGCGAGGGGGACCTCCTCGGGCAGGCCGGGGTCGTCCCGGCGGGTGTACACCTCCACGGCGTGGCCGAGCCGGGCCAGCTCGGTGGCCAGCGCGGCGACGTGCACGTTCTGCCCGCCCGCGTCGACGCCGCCGAGCACGGCGAGCGGGCTGGCGTGCTCCGAGACCATCGCGATCCTCATCGGGTCACCTCCGTCAGGACGTGCTTCCAGTCGGCGCGGAACCGGTCCATGCCGAACCGCCGCAGGGCGTGCTCCCGGGCCGCGGTCCCGCGCTCGCGGGCCTCGTCCGGGTCGGCGAGCCAGCGCCGGGCGACCGCGGCGAGCTCCGAAGGGTCGGACGACACGACGCCGGCCTCGGGCGGCACGGCCTCCGGCGCGGCCGTCGTCGCCAGGGCGAGGACCGGCATGCCGATCGTCATCGCCTCGACCAGTGCCAGGCCCAGGCTGGTCCACCGGTACGGGTGCAGGTAGGCGCGGGCCGCGCCGAGCCGCGGGTGCAGCTCCGCCTGCCGGACGTCCTCGTGCAGGTGGGCGGCCAGCCCGGACCGGTCGACGCCGTCGGCGGCGGCGCGCTCGGCGAGGGCCGCCATGCCGGCCCCGTACACCTCGACGGGCACCCGGGCGGCGACGTCGAGCAGCACGTCCGTGCCGGCGACCCGCCACCGGCGCACCGGCTCGTTGACCACGGCGGCCACCCGGGCGCGCGCGCCGGTGTAGAGGTGCCCGGGGTCCGGGACCGCGTGCTCGACGACCGTCGTCGGCGCCGACCCGTTGTCCCAGACGAGGGCGTTGAACGCCGTGACGTGCACCAGGAGGACGTCGTCGCGGTCGGCCAGCGGGTGCCGGGTGGCGACCGCCGGGCCGGCGGGGGTGTTGTGCTCCACGTACACCGCCGGCACGTCGACGCCGGCGCGCAGGCCGGTCCAGGCCCGCAGCAGGTCCAGCTCGTGCGGGCGCTGCAGCAGCACGACGTCGACCGGCTCGTCCCGCAGCGCCTCGACGGGGACCTCCCGGGCCCGGGCGGGCCAGTCCCAGGTGCGGGCGCGACCCAGCCCGTCGCGGGAGCGCGCCGCGTCGACCGGGATGACGCACTCGTGGTCGCCCTCGACGAACGACGTCATCCACGACCCGTGCACGTGCCAGGCGAGCACCCTCATGCCGGCACCCCCGCCCGGGCCGCCAGCAGGGCCACGGCCTCGACCACCGCGGCGGGCGCCACGGACGCCAGGCACGGGTGCCCGGCCACGGGGCACGCGCGTGCCCGGGTCCCGGCGCACGCGGCCCGCTGGTCGCCGAGCAGCACGGTCGGCACGCCGTACGGCGCCCACCGGTCGGCGGGCACCACCGGCGCGAACAGCGAGACCACCGGCGTGCGGACGGCCGCCGCCAGGTGCGCCGGCCCGGTGTTGCCGACGACGACCGCGGCCGCCCCGGCGAGCACCGCCGCCAGCGCCGGCAGGTCCGTGCGGCCGCCGAGGTCCGTGACACCGTGCCGGCCGGCGGCGACCCGGGCGGTGAGCACGCGCTCCGCCGGCCCGCCCGTGACCAGCACCGCCCAGCCGGCCGCGGCCAGCGCGGCGGCGTACGCGCCCGCGTCCTCGGGGCGCGGGGCGCGCGCCGGGACGGAGGCGCCCGGGTGCAGCACGACGTAGGGCCGGTCGGGGACCAGGTGCGCGACGTCCGGCAGCGGGTCTCGGACGGCGAGGCCGCCGTCGTCGCCGGGCGTCAGGTGGCCGCCCGCGGCGTGCGCGAGGTCGAGCGCCGCCCGCACCTCGTGCAGCCCGTCGCCGCGACGGTGCCGGACGTCGAGCAGCGACCCGGGGTAGTCCTCGCTGGTCGCGGCGACGAACCCGACGCCGCCCAGGCGCAGCAGCACCGCCATCGGGAGCGGGCTCTGGTGGTCGGAGGTGAACACGACCGCGCGGGCGTACCGGCCGGACAGCGCGCCCACGACGCGGGCGACCTCGCCCTGGTCGAACGGGGCGGGCCGGTACCCGGTCCAGGGCGCGGCGAACGTCCGCACCTCCTCGACGCCCGGGAGCAGCGCCGCGGCGTGCGCGCCCTGCGGGGAGGCGAGCACGTCCACCGGCCCGAGCGCGCCGAGCGCCCGGATCGCCGGCCCGGTCAGCAGCACGTCGCCGTCGCTGTCGAGCCGCACGGCCAGGACCCGGCTCACGCGGCGGCGCCCGCAGCCACCGGAGCCGGTGCGGGCCGCGCCGCCCGCGCCGCCACGACGCCCGGCACCAGCCGGGCCACCGCCGACCGCAGGTCCGGGGCGACCTCCGTCGCGGCGTCGACCTCCTCGGGCCGGGTCGCCGGGGTCGGCACGAGCACCGCCCGGGAGCCCGCGGCCACGGCCGCCCCGAGGTCGGCGCCGATGTCCCCGACCACCGCGCACGCCGCGGGTGGCACCCCGATCGCCCGGGCGGCCGCCAGCACCATGCCGGGCGCGGGCTTGCGGCAGGCGCAGCCGTCGCCGGGGCCGTGGGGGCAGACGTGCACGGAGTCGAACGGGCCGAGCAGCGCCGCCACCCGGGCGTTCACGGCGTCGACGTCGGCGCGGTCCAGCAGCCCGCGTGCGATGCCGGACTGGTTGGACACCACCCCGACGGCCACCCCCGCGGCGCGCAGCGCGTCCAGCACCTCGCGCGCGCCGGCGACGGGACGGACCCGGTCGGGGTCGCCGTTGTACGGCACGTCGTGCACGAGCGTCCCGTCGCGGTCGAACAGCACCGCGCGTACGGGCAGCGGCCACGGGTCGGGCGCGCGCCGGTGCGCGAGGGCGCCGCGGACCCGGTGCCGCACCGCCGCGAACGGGATGACGGCGCTCGTCCACGCCATCCGGCGCCACTCGGCCGCACCCTCGGGCTGCCCCGGCCGCGGGCCCGGCGCGAGGCGCCGCCGCGCGAAGTCGGCGGTGAGCGCGAGCCACACGGCACCGGCGACCCCGGCCGTGCGCGGGTGCCGGGCGAGCAGCGCGCCGGCCGCGGCACCGGCGGCGGCCACCGTCGCCACGTGCCAGGGGAACCGCCCCCGCCCGGTCTCGGCGAGCTCCCGCCAGGCCCGGCCGTGCAGCGCCCGCATGAGGGCGTCGTCCGCCGCGCCCGCCTGCACCCGGACGCTCACCCGGTCGTCGGCGGGCCGCACCGGGTGCGTGGTGCTGCGGGAGCCGCGGACCAGCCGCCACCCGGCCAGGCGCAGCCGCAGCGCCAGGTCGGCGTCCTCCCGGTAGGCCCGCGGGAACCGCTCGTCGAAGCCGGCCACCTGCTCCAGCGCGTCCCGGCGGAAGGCCATGTCGGCCGTGGCCCAGCGCGCGTGCTCGAGACCCGCGGTGCTGCGCTCCCAGTCCAGCGGCGGCCGGTGCGACGGCAGCGGCACGTGCAGCCGCGCCTGGGTCGCGGCCACGTCCGGTGCGCACGCGGCGAGGTCCCGGGCCAGCGCGTCGGCCCAGCCGTCGGGCAGCAGGATGTCGTCGTCGAGGAACGCGACCCACGCGGAGCTCGCGGGGGTGCTCCGCCAGCCGGCGTTGCGCGCCGCCGCCGGGCCGCGCCCGCCGGTGCGGACCACGGTCACGGGGACGGGCAGGCGCAGCCCACCCAGGTCCAGCGGGGCCGTCGCCGTCAGCCGCCGGTCGTCCGCGAGCACCACGGCGTCCGGCGGCGGCAGCGTGTCGAACCGCTGCGCCGCGAGGGCGGCGAGCAGCAGCCGCAGCTGCGGCCGGCCGATCGTCGGGACGACGACGGACCAGGCCGCCCCCGGCCTCACCGGGGCGCCTCTGCGAGGGCGGTCGCGAACAGGTCCGCGCGCCGCACCAGGTGCGGGCCGAGCACCAGCAGGTCCACCGGTGCGGAACCGAACAGCTCGAGGGCGTCGCGCGGGTCGTCCACCATCGGCCGGCCGGCCGTGTTCAGGCTGGTGTTGATCACCACGGGGAGCCCGGTGCGGTCGCGGAACGCCGCGATCGTCGCCGCCAGCCGCGGCTGGGTCGCCGGGTCGACCGTCTGGATCCGCGCGGTGCCGTCGACGTGCACGGCGGCCGGGATCCGGTCGCGCCACGCCTCGGCGACCGTGTGCGTGAACAGCATGTACGGGCTGGGGACCGGCCCGTCGGAGAAGATCTCCGCCGCCTGGTCCAGCAGCACCATCGGCGCGACGGGCCGGAACTGCTCGCGGCCCTTCACGTCGTTCAGCCGCTCCAGGTTCTCCGCGTGGCCCGGGTGGGCGAGGAGCGAGCGCTGCCCGAGGGCCCGCGGCCCGTACTCGCTGCGGCCGTCGAACCACGCCACCACGCCGTCGTCGGCGAGCACCTGGCCGACCTCGTCCGCGAACGCCGTGTCGGTGGCCGGCGTGCGGAACGGGACGCGCGCCAGGCGCAGGCGGCCGGCGATCTCGTCGTCCGTCCAGGAGCGGCCGAGCGCCGCGGACGGCATCGGGGCCACCGCCTCGCCCTCGTCGGCCGCGACCTGCAGCGCCGCGCCGAGCGCCGTGCCGGCGTCTCCCGCGGCGGGCTGCACCCACACCTCCTCGAAGCCCGACTCGCGCCAGACGCGGGAGTTGGCGACGCAGTTGAGCGCGGTGCCGCCGGCCATCGTGAGCACCCGGTCGCCCGTGCGCTCGTGCAGCCACCGCGCGAGCTCGACCAGCACCTCCTCCAGGCGGGCCTGGAGTGAGCACGCGAGGTCGGCGTGGTCGCCGCCCCAGGTGCCGTCGTCCACCCGCGGCGGCGCCCAGCGCGTCCAGTCGGGCGCCTCCGCGACGAACCCGCCGTCGCCGGTGGTCCGCACGACCTCCCGCAGGTCCGCCAGGAACCGCGGCTCGCCGTAGGACGCGAGCGCCATCACCTTGAACTCGTCGCTCGACCGCAGGAACCCGAGGTGCTCGGTGAGCGACTCGTAGACCAGGCCCAGCGAGTGCGGCAGCTCCTGGCTCCCCAGCACCTCCAGCCGGCCGTCGACGTACCGGCCGGCCAGGTGCGAGGCGCGCTCGCCGCGCCCGTCGAGGACCAGCACGCTGCTCGTCCGGTGCGGCGAGGCCAGCGCGGCGGAGGCGGCGTGCGCGACGTGGTGCGGGACGTAGCGGACCCGGGACCGGTCGAGCCCGGGCAGGGCGGTCGCGAGGAAGCCCGGCGCCTTCTCCGCGTACATCAGCCGCAGGTGGTCCCACGGGTCGTCCAGCCCCAGCTCCTCGGCCGGCTTGGACAGCGCGGGGTCGAAGGAGTACGCCACCGCGTCCAGGTCAGCGGGGCGGAGCCCGCCCGCCTCCAGGCACCAGCGCATCGCGAGCTCGGGCAGCTCCCACGCCGCGAACGGGACGGGGCGCTTGCCGTGCTTGCGCCGGCTGAACCGCTCCTCCTCCGCAGCGGCGACGACCCGGCCGTCGACGACGAGGGCCGCGGCGGGGTCGTGGTAGATCGCGTTCACGCCGAGGACGCGCATGAGTGGCCGACCTTCCCCGAGTCGTCCAGAGTCGAGGTGCTCGACGGACGAGGGACGGGCCGAGCCCGTGTCCGGACCCGCGTGCTGCTCCCCGCCACTGTGCTCGGGTGAAGCACGGTTCGCATCCTGAACCGTGCTTCCCCTTCGTCCCGATTCGTCCGACCGACCTCTGGAGTGCCGATGACCCCGACGCCCGCGACGCCCCCCGACCATCCCACCGCGCGCACCGGTCCGGCGTCCGGCGCCGGCGCGTGAGGCCGGCGCCCGGGCGGTGGCTGGCCCGGACGCTCGGCGGCGGCCGGCCGCGGGGGCTGGACCCGGAGGCCGGTGTGGTCGTCACGGACGTGGGGCCCGCCGACGCGCCGGTCGTGGTGCTGGTGCACGGCATCGGGACGTCGGAGCGGTACTTCCGCGCGCTCGCCGGCGCGCTCGCGCGCGACCACCGGGTCCTCGTGCCGGACCTGCCGGGCTTCGGGCGCAGTGCGCGGCCGCGGCGGGTGCCGACCGTCGAGGACCTCGCCGACGTCGTGCTGGCCGTCCTCCGGCACCGCGGCCTGGGCCGCGCCGTCCTGGTCGGGCACTCGATGGGTGCGCAGGTCGCTGCCGAGGCGATGCTGCGGGCGCCCGGGGTCGTCGAGCGGGTGGTGCTGATCGGCACCGTCGTCGACCGCGACGCGCCCGGCGTGCTGCACCAGGGCCTCCGGCTCGCGAAGGACGGCCTGCACGAGCCGCTCGGGGTCAACGCGGTGGTCGCGAGCGACTACGTGCGCACGGGCCCGGTCTGGTACTCGGCGGTCCTGCCGCACATGTTCGCCTACGACACCGAGGCGGCCGTGGCGCGCCTGCCCGGGCCGGCGCTGCTGGTCCGCGGCGAGCACGACCCGGTGTCGTCCCGCCCGTGGAACCGGCGGCTGGCGGCGCTCGCGCCGCGGGGCGAGGCGCGCGAGGTGCCGCGCGCCGGGCACGTGGCGATGGCCACGCACGCGCCGCTGGTGGCCCGCTGGGTGCGGGACGGCGCGGGGGAGCGCGCGTGACGCCCGGGACGCGGCTCCGCCACGCGGGGTGGTGGGCCGCCGACTACGCCTACGCCGCGGCGCGGCAGGTGCAGGGCCTGCTCTCCCGCACCACCTCCGACAGCTACACCCGCCCCGAGCCCGCGCGCCGGCCGCCGGTCCTGCTGCTGCCCGGCGTCTACGAGACCTGGCGGTTCCTCGAGCCGCTGGCGCGCGCGCTGCACGCCCACGGGCACCCCGTGCACGTCGTGGCGCCGTTCGGCCTCAACCGCGGCAGCGTCCCGGACATGGCCGAGCTGGCCGCCACCCACCTGCGCGACACGGGTCTGCGTGACGTCGTGGTCGTGGCGCACTCGAAGGGCGGGCTGATCGGCAAGTCCGTCATGGGCCGGGCGGACGTGGGTGACCGCGTCCTCGGCATGGTCGCGGTGAACACCCCGTTCTCGGGGTCGCCGTACGCCCGGCTGCTGCCGCTGCGCTCGGTGCGGGCGTTCCTGCCGGACGACGAGGTGCTGACCGCGCTCGCCGCCCAGCGCGCCGAGCACGAGCGGATCGTGTCGGTGGCGACCTGCTACGACCCGCACATCCCGGGCGGCAGCGAGCTGCCCGGGGCGCGGTTCGTCCGCCTGGCCACGCCCGGGCACTTCCGCTCGCTCACGGACCCGGCCCTGGTGCCGCTGCTCCTGACGGAGCTGGCGCGGTTCGCCGCCGTCCCGCCCCCGTCCCGCGCCTGAGCCGCGCCTGACCCGGCCCGCAACCTGCGGCGCCCGGCTCGGACGCCGGGCTCAGTCGCCCAGCACCGTGCGGGTGGGCACCGTCGGCTTGTCGACGCCGCGGCTGCGCAGGGCGCCGCGGCCGACCACCTGCTGCCACGTCGCCGTGCGCTCGGACCGCCCGCGGCCGATGAAGCTCACGGCCCAGTGCAGCAGCGTCGTGATCCGGTTCTTGAAGCCGACCAGGTACACGAGGTGCACGCCGAGCCACAGGAGCCACGCACCGAACCCGGCGGTCTGGACCGGCCCGATCTTGGCGACCGCCTGGAACCGCGACACTGTCGCCAGGCTGCCCTTGTCCTTGTACCGGAACGGTCCGGCGCTGGGCTCGCCCTGCACCTGGCGGACGATCTCCTGCGCGGCGTACCGGCCGGTCTGCATCGCGGCGGGCGCGACGCCCGGGACGCCCTTGCGGGACGCCATGTCGCCGACCACGAACACCTCGGGGTGCCCGGGCAGCGAGCCGTTCGGCTCCACCGTGACCCGGCCCGCGCGGTCCACCTCGGCACCGGTCTGCTCGCCGAGCTGCCGGCCCAGCGGGGACGCCTGCACGCCCGCCGCCCACACCTTGGTCTGCGCCTCGATCCGCGTCCGCCGGCCGTCCGAGTCCTCGACGGTCACGGACTCGGCGTCCACGTCGACCACCTTGTGCCCCATCAGCAGCTCGACGCCGAGGCCCTCGAGCGTCCGGGCGGCGGCGTCCTGCAGCTTCTCCGGGTTGCCCGGCAGCACCTTCGGGACGGGGTCGACCAGGAGGATCCGCGACTGCGTGGTGTCGAGGCTGCGGAACGACCCGCGCAGCGCGCGGTGCGCGAGCTCGGCCAGCTGGCCGGCCATCTCGACGCCCGTCGGGCCCGCGCCGACCACGACGAAGGTGGTGAGCCGGGCACGCTCGGCGGGGTCGGTCGTGAGCTCGGCCAGCTCGAACGAGCCGAACACCCGGCCGCGGATCTCCAGGGCGTCGTCGATGCTCTTCAGCCCCGGCGCGAAGTCGGCGAACTGGTCGTTGCCGAAGTACGACTGACCCGAGCCGGCGGCGACGATCAGGCTGTCGTACCGCGTCCGCGTCTCGCCGATCGGCGAGGACGACACCACCTCGCGCTTCTCCAGGTCGATGTCGGTCACGACGCCGAGCAGCACGCGGGCGTTGCGCTGGCTCTTCAGCACGTCGCGCGTGGCCGGGGAGACCTCGCCGACCGAGAGCACGCCGGTCGCCACCTGGTAGAGCAGCGGCTGGAACAGGTGGGTCGCGGTGCCGTCGACGACGGTGACGCGCACCGGGGCGTCGGCCAGGGCCTTCGTGGCGAACAGCCCGCCGAAGCCCGAGCCGATCACCACCACGTCGTGCGGCTTGCCGGGCGTGCGCGAGGGGACGGAGGCGCTCATGGGGGTCCTTCCGCGGAACGGTCGAGGTACCCGGTCGACAGTACGAGCGGGTCCCGCCCCGCGCGCGGCGAGCGGGTGTCAGGTCCGCGGCGCGAGGATCTCCGACAGCCGGAAGCCCACCGGCTCCTCGAGCTGCTCGTAGGTGCACGTCGCGGGGTCCCGGTCGGGCCGCCAGCGCTTGAACTGCGCGGTGTGCCGGAACCGGTCGCCCTCCATGTGGTCGTACGCGACCTCCACGACCAGCTCCGGCCGCAGCGGGACGAACGACAGGTCCTTGGACGCGTTCCACCGGCTCACGGCACCGGGCATCCGCTTGTCGCCGTGCGCCGACTGGTCCGCCCAGTCGCCCCACGGGTGCGTCGACAGGTCCTCGGCGCGCAGCGGCGCCAGCTCCTCGACGAGCGCCCGGCGGCGGGCCATCGGGAACGAGGCGGCGACCCCGACGTGCTGCAGCCGGCCGTCGTCGGTCCAGAGCCCGAGCAGCAGCGAGCCGACGATGCCGCCGGTCTTGTGCCAGCGGAACCCGGCGACCACGCAGTCGGCGGTGCGGGCGTGCTTGACCTTGAACATCGTGCGCTTGTCGGGCTGGTACCGGCCGTCGAGCGGCTTGGCGACGACCCCGTCCAGCCCCGCGCCCTCGAACTGCGTGAACCACTGCCGGGCCAGCTCGAGGTCGCCGGTCGCCGGGGTGACGTGCACCGGCCCCGCGGCGTCGCCGAGCGCGTCCAGCAGACGGGACCGCCGGTCGCCGAACGGCGTGCCCATCAGGTCCTCGTCCCCGAGCGCCAGGACGTCGAACGCCACGAACGACGCCGGCGTCTGCCCGGCGAGCAGCCGCACCCGGCTCTCGGCGGGGTGGATCCGCTGCTGCAGCGCGTCGAAGTCGAGCCGGTCGCCCGCGACCACGACGATCTCGCCGTCCAGCACGCACCGCTCGGGGGTCTGCGCCTTGATCGACTCGACGAGCTCCGGGAAGTACCGGGTCATCGGCTTCTCGTTGCGGCTGCCCAGCACGACGTCGTCGCCGTCGCGGAACACGATCGTCCGGAACCCGTCCCACTTGGGCTCGGTGTGGCCGAGGTCGGGGATCTCGGGCACCGACTTGGCCAGCATGGGCGACACGGGCGGCATCACGGGCAGGTCCATGGCGCCCATCCTGCTGGGCGGGGACGTGCGCGGCCAGAGGGACCCCGTCCCGCGACCGGGTGGAAGGTCCGGACGGACACGCCGACGGCGTGTCCGTCCGGACCTTCCACTCAGCGACGGCTCAGCCCGCGGCGGGGCGCTCCGGGGACCGCACCGGCGACTCGGTGCCCGGGACCGGCAGCCCGGGGGCGCCCTGCGCGGCGGGGTCGAACCCGAAGGTCCGCACCTCGCGCTCCCCGTCCGGCCCGATGCGCACCGTCGAGATGCTGGCGTTCGCGAGCGGCTCCATCGGCACCGTGCCCGCCATCGACAGGTAGGCGAGCAGCGTGACGCCGTGGCTGACCACCAGCACCTCGCCGCCGCCGGCGTGCGCCTGCTCGATGCGGCCGAAGGCGTCGGCGACGCGCTCGAGGTAGTCGGTGGTGCGCTCCGCGCCGGGGAACCCCGCGTACTCGCCGGTGAGGATGCCGCCGAACAGCTCCGCCGGATCGCCCAGCGCGAGCAGCTCGGCCTCCGGCCGGGCCTCCAGGTCGCCGAAGTGCATCTCCCGCAGGCCGTCGTCGGTGGTGAGGTCGACACCGTCGTGCGGGGTCAGCAGCTCGCGGGCCGTGGCGACGGTCCGGCCGGCGGGGCTGGCGTACGCGGCGTGGAACCGCCGGTCCGCCAGCACCCGCGCGGTGGCCCGCACCCCGGCCAGCCCCTCGTCGGTCAGCGGCGAGTCGCACCAGCCCTGCAGCAGGTGGGTGGCGTTGTACTCCGTGCGGCCGTGCCGGACCAGGTACAGCGTCGTCGTGCCGTCCGGGGCGGGCTCGTCGTCGAGCGCCGTGGCAGGTCCCTGCTCCGCCTGCCCGGCGGTGGTCGCGAGGAAGGGCATGCCCGCGATCCTAGGCACGACTCAGACGCGGCGGCGCAGCGCCCAGGTCGCCCCGGCCACGGCGGCGGCGCACCACGCGAGCAGCACGACCAGCGACCGCGCCGGCATGGTGAAGGCGTCGCTCGCCAGCCCGGACCGGAGCAGCTGCGCCATCGGCTCGATCGGCAGCCACTCGTGCGCCGTCTGCAGCCAGCCGGGCATCCGGTCCGCCGGGTAGCTGACGGGGGAGAACAGCATGGTCACGAACACCAGCACCTGGGTCATGAGCATCGCCAGCGTCGGCTTCAGCAGGGACGCCATGCCGTAGCCCACGGCCGCGGCGGTGAGGGAGACCAGCAGCGCGGCCGGCACGAACCACGGGGTGACCGACAGCGCGACGTCGAACCGCAGCACCCCGGCGACGAGGCCGAGCACCATGCCGGGCAGGGCGATGAGCGTCCACACGAGGAGGTCGCTCACCAGGAACAGCGCCCGCGGCAGCGGCAGCGTGCGCATCCAGTCCAGGCTGCCCTCGGTGCGCGACTGGGACAGCATCTGCGGCGTCATGACCAGGCCCACGATGATCAGGGTGATGGTGGGGGCACCGGTCGCCAGGTAGAGCGCGGACTCCGGGTCCGGGTCGCCGACCAGCAGGCCGTAGCCGATGACCGAGGCGACGGACATGAACATCTGGACCAGGACGAGCAGCGGCAGCATCGTCGACTGGCGGCGGAACTGCCACTGGGTCAGCAGCAGCGTCTGCTGGACGGCGGTCACGCGGCCACCTCCGCCCCGACGGCCGGGCGGCCCTCGCCGACCAGCTCGACGTAGGCGTCCTCCAGCGACGCCGGGGTGAGCGCGTAGCGTTCCAGGACCCCGGCGCGGACCTCGGCCTCCGCCCAGCGGACGACCTCGGCGGCGGCGTCGGACGGGACGCTGCCGGTCCGCCGCCCGCGCGAGTCGCCGGTGGGCGTGACGGCGGGGTGCCAGTCGACGGGCACGTCGGGGGCGAGGTCGATCTCGACGGTGAGGGTGCCGCGGCGGGCCGCGGTCAGCGCGGCGGGGGTGCCGTGCGCGAGCACCACGCCGCGGTCGAGGACCGCGAGCTCGTCGACGACCCGCTCCGCCTCGCGCACGTTGTGCGTCACGAGCAGCACGGCGCGGCCGTCGTCCGCGAGCGCGCGGATCTGCTGCCACAGCAGCCGGCGCCGCACGGGGTCCACGTCGTTGGTGGGCTCGTCCAGGACGACGAGGCGACCCGGCTGGACCACCGTCATCGCGAAGGCGGTGAGGCGCGCGATGCCGCCGGACACCTTCTCCGCCGGGGTGTCGGCCCACGGCCCGAGGTCGAGCGCCTCGATCAGCTCGGCGGCGCGGGCCCGCACCGCGGGTCGTGCGCCGCCGCGGATCCGGCCGACCAGCTCGACGGCCAGGCGGGGGGTCAGCCCCGTGATCGGGACGTTCGCCTGCGCCTGGATCGACGTGCGCTCGCGGGCGAGGTGCGGCTGCGCGACCGCGTCGACGCCGCACAGCCGGATGGTGCCGGCGTCGGGCAGCACCAGCCCGACGACCTGGTTGACCAGGGTCGTCTTGCCGGCGCCGTTGTGGCCCAGCAGCCCGACGACCTGGCCGGCGGCCACGTCCAGGTCGATCCCGTCGTTCGCCTGCACGCCCTTGCGCCCGCGGTAGCGCTTGCGCAGCCCGCGGACGGTGAGCACGTCGTCCGAGCCCATCGCGATCCTCCTCCAGTCAGATACCGATCGGTACATGCCGGAACGTAGCACCGATGGTACCGAAGTACCAGGAGGTATGTGCGCTGGTCGCAGCACTCCGGCTGGGTGGCGAAGGCACCGCGGATACCGGACGGTATGTCGGCTACCATCGCCGTATGTCGCGATCCGACCAGGACGACCACGAGTCGATCGGTGCCGCCACCCGCGCGCTCGCCGACGCCACGGCGGCGCTCACCCGCATGCTGGGCAAGCAGGTGGTTCCCGAGGTCGGCGAGGCGCTCGCGAGCAGCCTGCGGGAGGCCGCGCGCGGCCTGACCGACGCCTCCGAGACCGTCGCGAAGCGCGCCGGGTCGGCCCGCGCCGAGGAGCGCCGCCGGGAGCGCGTGGACCGCACCCGCGCCGACCTGCTCGACGCCGCCGCCCGGGTCATCGCCGCGCAGGGCTACGAGGGCGCGTCCGTCGGCGACATCGCGGCCGAGGCCGGCTACACCAAGGGCGCGCTCTACGCGCACTTCCGGTCCAAGAGCGAGGTGATGCTGGCGCTCGCGCGCGAACGCCTCGGGATCGCGCTGGCGGACCCGGAGATCGCCCTGCCCGGCATCACCGACGACGGGGTGGACGTCGACGAGGTCACCGGCTGGCTCACCCGCGCGCAGGACGACCCGCGGCTGCTCCTGTCGCTCGAGTTCCTGACCTACGGGCTGCGCAACCCGGAGGCGGGCGGCGAGCTCGCCGAGCTCCACGTGACGACGTTCGAGGTCGTGGCGGCCCAGGTCGCGCGCATCCGTGCCGGCCAGGGCCGGCCGCGACCCGGCGGCGAGCCGACCCAGGACGACCGGGACGACGCGCTGGTGCTCATCAGCGTGCTCAACATCGCCACCCTCGAGGGGATGCTCACCGGCTCGGCCGACACGTCGCCCGAGGCCGCGGCACGCGTCCTCGCCCGCCTGCTCGCGCCCTGACGCGTCAGTCGGCCTCGCTCCGGGCCCGCCGGGACAGCCGGACCGGGACCAGGACCCAGACGACCGCCAGCCCGACCAGCACCGCGGCGCCCGCGACGAGGCCGGCGGTCCGGCCGACGACCACGTCGAACAGCAGCAGGGCGGACCCCGCGAGCACCAGGGCCAGCGCGGCCAGCCCGGTCTGCGCCATCGTGTCGGCCGAGTCGACGAGCTCCCGCTTCAGGTGCCGCCGGAACAGGATCCGGTGCAGGGAGACCGGCGCCACGATGAACCCGGTCGCGGTCACCGCGAGCACCACGAGGACCAGGTAGACGGTCTTCTGGTACTCGTCGAGGTCGAGGAACCGCTGCTGGAACGGGACCGTCAGCAGGAACCCGGTGAGGATCTGCACGCCGGTCTGCGCGACGCGCAGCTCCTGCAGCAGCTCGTTCCAGTTCCGGTCCATCCGCTCCGTGGCGGTCTCGTGCCGGCCGTCCGTCGGGTCGTCGTCGCGGTGCTCGTCCATCACGTGTCCTGTCCTCTGCGCCGTCGGGGGGACGGCGGCGTGCAGGTCCGTATCGTGCCGCGCATGACGTGCGGTCGCAGGTCGAGGGGCGGGAATCATCGTGCGGCCCGCCGCGTTGAACCCGTATGCTGGGCACGTCGCGCGCGGCGGACGGGAGACCGGACGGCGAGGGCGGCGGTTGACAACTCCACAGCTCCACAAGCTTCAACCCCTCGGGGGTGATCGGTTTCGACGGTGATCGTCGAACCAGGAGAAGCGGGCCGAGGACACACGGTTATCTCGTTAACGATCCGTGTAAACCAATAGGTGCCGATAACAAGCGCACCGACTTCGCCCTCGCCGCCTGAGCGAGCCTCGAAGTCCGTCAGCCTGAGCTAGCTTCCGACTCAGTTCCTGGCGTCATCTAGGGAGCCACTGCTCGTAGCCCTCGTCACCGGGGCTGCGGGGACTTTCAGGTGACTGGGCCTGTCCACCACTCGTCTGCGTGATGGTGGGGGCCGAGAAAATCGCAGCAGACTGCGCCCGGAGAAGCCCTGGTCCCACGTCATCGGACGCGGGTTCGATTCCCGCCACCTCCACATCGAGTCCGTCGAGGCCCGTCCCGTCCGCGGGGCGGGCCTCGACGCGTGTCCGGCCCCGATCCGGTGCGTGCACCGGGCCCCACCCTGGTGGCGCCGCGGGCGCCGGGCGTAGCGTCGCCCGTGCCAGCAGCACCAGACGGCACGGGAGGCGGACGGACCATGAGCATGATGACGGACATGATGAAGTCGATGCCGGCGACGGACGCGGGCATGGACATGACGGCGATGCAGCCCTGCATCGAGGCGTGCTCGGCGGCGGCGATGGCCGCGACGATGTGCGCCGACGCGGACGGCGCCGAGAGCATGGGCCGATGTGCGTCCATGTGCGCCAGCACCGCGGACGTCGCGACCACGACCATGCGGATGATGATGCGCCCGGTGGGCTACGACGCCGGTGCGACGACCGCGATGATGACGGCCTGCGTCGCGATGGCCGAGGCGTGCGCGGCGGAGTGCGACATGCACGCGTCGATGTCGGAGCACTGCCGGATCTGCGCGCAGGCCTGCCGGGCGATGGCGGACGCCTGCCGGTCGGCGATGGCTTCGATGCCGGCCTAGTCGGACGCGGGTCGCGCGGCGTACCAGGCGCCGCCGACCGCCAGCAGCTCGGCGACCGGGTGCAGCGCGACCGGCTCGCCGGGCTGCGGCGTCGCGCGCGTGGTCAGCACGCGCACCTGGCCGTCGAGCAGCACGACCGTCACCTGGGCGTCGCCCTGGTCGCGGACCAGGCCGTCGCGCCAGGCGCTCGGGGAGGCGGAGGCGACGGCCTCCTGGATGGGGAGGACGTCGAAACGGGCGGGGTGCGGCACGGGAGTCTCCTGGGATGTCCTGCGGTGCGGGGTCGCGGCGGCACGGCGGGCTCCCGGGCGGGGGCGCGTGCGGCCGGTCGCTGGTCGGACGACGAGGTCGTCAGCGACAGGGGCGACAGCTGCACCGCGTCATCGGCACGACGGCGTATCCCGCGGGGCGCGGGGTCGTGGTGTGCCGGACGACGGACATGCGGACGAGTGTGCGGAGTCGTCCGCGGGGTGTCAACGCGTCGTCCGGATGGTGGCCGATCGTCACGGGCGCCGTCACGCCCGGTAGTAGACCGCCAGCGGGTAGCCCGGCCCGTCCAGGACGGTGACCGGCGTGGCGAACACGTCGGACAGCACCTCGGTCGTCATCACCTCCGCGGGCGTCCCGACGTACCGGATCCGGCCCTGGGTCATCGCGATGATCCGGTCGGCGTAGGCCGAGGCGAAGTTGATGTCGTGCACGACCAGCACGACGGTCTTGCCCAGCTCGTCGGCCGCGCGGCGCAGCCGCGCCATCATCGACACCGCGTGCTGCATGTCGAGGTTGTTCAGCGGCTCGTCGAGCAGGACGTACTCGGTGTCCTGGGCGAGCACCATCGCCACGTAGGCCCGCTGCCGCTGCCCGCCGGACAGCTCGTCGAGGAACCGGTGCTGCAGGTCGACCAGGTCGAGGAACCCGAGCGCCGTGTCGACCGCGGCCTCGTCGTCGCGGGTGACCCGGCCCTGCGAGTGCGGGAACCGGCCGAGCCGCACGAGCTGCCGCACCGTGAGCCGCGCGACGAAGTGGTTCTCCTGGCGCAGGATCGCCAGGCGCCGGGCCAGCTCGCGCGGGTGCGCGGTGACGACGTCGAGGCCGCCGACGGTGACCCGGCCGGTGTCGGCGCCGAGCAGCCGCCCGACGACGGTGAGCATGGTCGACTTGCCGGCGCCGTTCGGCCCGACCAGGGCGGTGACGCCGCCGGCGGGGATCTCGAGGTCGACGGGCCCGAGGGCGTGCACGTCCCCGTAGCTCTTGGCGACGTCCTGGAGCGTGATCACCGCAGGCCCTTCCGCAGCAGGTGGATGAGGAACACGAGGCCGCCGCCCAGCTCGATGATCACGGAGACCAGGCCGGCGCCGTAGAACACGTGCCGCAGCACGAAGTAGGCGAGCAGCAGGGTCGCGCAGGCGACGGCGACGACCATCGGCAGCGTGCGGGCGTGCCGGCTGTCGCCGACGACCTGGTAGGTCAGCATCGCCACGACGAACCCGAAGAACGTCATCGGCCCGACCATCGAGGTGGACACGGAGATCAGCACGGCGACCAGGACGAGCGTCAGCACCACCTCGCGCTGGTGCCGCACGCCCAGGCTGGTGGCGGTCTCGCGGCCGAGCGCGACCACGTCGAGCACGTGCCGGCGCCGCCACAGGACGGCGCCCACGACCACGCACACCAGCGCTCCCCACGGCAGGTAGGACACGTCGGAGGCGCTGATGTTCCCGAACAGCCGAGCCGACAGGATGTCGAACTCGCTGGGCGTGAGCAGGCGCTGCATGAAGGTCGACAGCGCCCCGAAGCCCATGCCGAGCACGACGCCGACCAGCAGCAGCAGGTGCAGGTCGGCCCTCGTGCCGGTGAACAGCCAGCCGTAGAGCACGGACGCGAACGCGACCATCACCAGGCTCTGCAGCGCGACCTTCCCGAGGCCGTCGGTCGCGGCGAGCGTCCCGGCACCGAAGAGGAACACCAGGGCGGTCTGGATCACCCGGTACAGGGCGTCGAACCCCAGGATCGACGGGGTGAGGATCCGGTTGTGGGTCACAGTGTGGAACACGACGGTCGCGACGCCCTGGCAGAACGCGACCACGAGGATCGTGCCGACGGACGCGAACCGGCTGCGCACGATGACCCAGAACCCCGACGAGCCGGGGGCCGCCGGGTTGCCGTAGGTGAGGATGCCGACCGCCGCCGCCAGCGCGACCAGCACGACGACGCCCAGCCGGAGCCCGTACGAGCCCGTGACCGCACGACGGCGCGGTGCCGCGCCCGGCGGGGTCGGCGCGGCCACCCGGGGCGACGTCGTCGCGACCTCAGCCACGGCGCCGCACCCGCAGGACGAGGGCAACGAACGCGGCCGCGCCGACGATGCCGAGCACCATCGCGACGGGCACCTCGAACGGCATCCGCACGGTCCGGCCGACGATGTCGCACACCGTGACCAGGGCGATGCCGCCGAGGCAGACCCACGGCAGGTTCGACCGCAGGTCGTCCCCGCGCAGCAGCGAGACCACGTTGGGGACGACCAGCCCGAGGAACGGCAGGAAGCCGACGACGACCGTCGTGACCCCGGAGGCGACGGCGACCAGCGCCGTGCCGGCCAGGAGCAGCCGGTCGTAGCCCAGCCCGAGGTTGGTCGCGACGTCGCGCCCCAGGCCCGCGACGGTGAGCCGGTCGGCGAGCACGAAGATCGCGGCGCACACGGCGGCGACCACCCACAGCACCTCGTACTGCCCGCGGACCACGCTGGTGAAGCTGCCCATGAACCAGGTGCCGAGCAGCTGCAGGTAGCTGGTCGAGATCGCGATCAGCGTGGTGAGCGAGCTGACGACCGCGCCCAGCATGATCCCGACGACCGGGACCACGAGCGTCGAGCGCTCCTGCACGCGGCGCAGGACCGCCATGAACACCATCGTCCCGGCGAACGCCGCCAGGCTGGCGACGACCATCCGGGTCGCGATGCCCGCCGACGGCAGCAGGATCACCGAGAGCAGCAGGCCGAGCGCCGCCCACTCGCTGGTGCCGCTGGTGGTGGGCTCGACGAACCGGTTCTGCGTGAGCTGCTGGAGCACCAGCCCGCTGACCGCCATCGCGCTGCCGGCCAGCACCAGGGCCAGCGTGCGGGGGATGCGGGTGATGAGGAACATCTCGCCGCCGCCCTCGGCCCGCAGGTCGTAGACCCCGACCAGCAGGGACACCACGACCAGGGCGAGCGTGACCAGGGCGGCGACGAGCAGCGGCACACCGGACCGCCGCCCCGGGCGGGTGCCCGGGACGGCGGCGGCGGTGGTGTCGAGCGTCGTCACGCGGCGTCGGTGAACGCCTGCGCGACCTGCTCGTACAGGGCGGTGTAGGCCTGGACGTCCTCGGTCAGGTAGAAGTCCGGGTCCAGGTAGATCACCTGGTCCTGAGCGACGGCGGTGACGCCGGCCAGGGCCTCGGAGCCGCCGATCAGCTCGGCCGCGGGCCGGTACTCGCCCTCGCCGACGCCTGCCCCGTCGCGGTCCAGCACGATGATCCAGTCGGGGTTCGCCGCGGCGATCGCCTCGACGCTGATGTCGTCGCCGTGCGAGGTGTCCTCGGCCGCCTGCTCGATGGCCGGCTGCAGGCCGAGCGTCGGGAACAGGGTGCCGATGCTGCGGCCGGTCACCGGGGCGCTGTACGAGATCTCGCCACCCGAGGTGATCAGGCCGACGACGGTGCTCTCGCCGTCGTAGGCCTCGGTCGCGTCGGCGACGGCCTGCTCGTAGTCCGCGACGATCTGCGCGGCCTCGTCCTCGCGGTCGAAGATCTCGCCGAGGATCTCGACCTGGCGGACGAGCTCGGCGGACTGGTCCTCACCGTCCCGCGGGGCGATCTCGACGACGGTCGCGTCCGGGTTCTGCGCCACGATGTCGTCGTAGTGGTCGGAGAACCGGTAGCCGCCGATGATCAGGTCCGGCTCCGCGGCCACGATCGACTCGAGGTCGGGCTCGCGGTGCGTGCCCACGTCGAGGACGGCCTCGTCCTCGGTGTACTCCGGCCACAGGCCGTCGCCCATGATGCCCTTCGGCGCCGCGACCAGCGGGACGTCCCAGGCCGACAGCGTCGCGAACACGTGGTTGTCGAGCGCCACGACGCGCTCCGGGTCCACCGGGACCTCGACGCTGCCGTGGTTGTCCTCGATCGTGACGGTCGAGGCCGTCGCGGACCCGGTCGACGCCGCCGTTCCGGGCGTGCCGCCGGCGTCGGCCGTCCCGCCGCAGGCGGCGAGGACGAGGGCGAGCGGGGCGGCCGTCAGGACGGCTGCGGCCCGGCGGGCGGAGGTGCGCGAGGACATGGATCTGGCTCCTGGGGAGTGACGCGGCTGAAGTAAGGGCAACCTATCCTTACCGGAGCCTGTCACGTCAAGCGTCCGCGCGTCGAGCCCGCTCCTCGTACCAGACCAGCCAGGCCCTCCCGGCGTCGCCGGTGCGGCGGCGCAGGGCCTTGCGGTGGATCCGCATCGGCCGGAGGTCGACCCAGCTCTGCTTGCGCAGCCCCGGCAGCACGTGGGGCGCGCGCACGTACTCCGGCCGCGCGCCGTGGTCCTGGGACGTCAGCCGGGCGACGGTGCAGGTCCGGCCGCGGGTGGCCAGCACGACGACCGGGCGGTCCTTCGCGCCGGTCCCGTCCCGGAAGGGCACCATCGCGAACCACACCTCCCCGGGCCGCGGCCTCGGCAGCCCGGCGCGCCCGAGCAGGCGCAGCACCAGGAGCACGGCGCCGGCGACGAGCGCGAGCAGCCACGGGCGGTCCGCGAGCAGGTCGCCGAGCGCGGCGGGGACGATCGAGTCGGTCACGGGACGCGAGTGTGCCAGCCCCCGGGGCCGCGGCGCGCGGCGGCTACTGCCGCGCCATCGCCACCCGCATCCGCTCCTCCGGGCTGATCAGGTGGTCGGCGTCGGCCGGTCCGACGTCGAGCTGCACCCAGTGGATCCGCCCCGTGAACCTGCTGGTCGCGGTCGTGTACCCGGAGCCGACCGGGGTGCCGGTGTCGCGCCCGATGTCGGTGGTCTCGTCGGCCGAGAAGATCATCGGGTGCGTCGCCCCGACCCGGCCCCCGCCGGCGACGGCGCCGTCGACGTACAGCGTCACGTCGCCGCCCTTGCCGAGGCCGCCCCCGTCGTACGCCAGCTCCACCCGCAGCTGGTGCCGGCCACCGGGCACCGGGGAGTCGGCGGTGACGACGAACTCCTGGATCCCGAGCACGTTGTAGACGAACGCGAGCCGGCCGGCGCCGCAGTACGCCGCCCAGCCGCCGAACCGGCCGCCCTGGGCGATGAGGACGCCCTCCGCCCCGGCCGCCGGGACGTCGACCTCGGCCGTGACCGCGAACGACCGGTTCTTGACCGACACGACGCTGTTCTCCGACAGCCGGCCCATCCCGGCGAAGAACAGCTGGGAGTCGCCGCGGATCAGCGTCGGGCGCCCGGCCATGCTCGGCTCGATGCGCTCGGCGGTGCGGTCGTCCATCGGCAGCACCTGGTACTTCGTGGCCTCGATCAGCCACAGGCGCTGCAGCCGCGCCAGCACGTCGGGGTGCTTCTCGGCGAGGTCGCGCGCCTGGCTGAAGTCGTCGTTCCCGTCGTACAGCTCCCAGAGGTCCTCGTCGAACGGCGGGACCACGCCACCGACCATGATCCAGGGCGTCCGGTGCTTGGTGACCGCGCTCCAGCCCCGGTGGTAGATCCCGCGGTTGCCGAACATCTCGAAGTACTGCAGGTCGTGCCGCTCCGGCGCGGAGCCGTCGCCGAACGCGTACAGCATCGAGGTGCCCTCGATCGGAGCCTGCTGGACGCCGTTCACGGAGATCGGCTGGGGGAGCCCGGCGGCCTCGAGCACGGTCGGGGCGATGTCGATGACGTGCGTGAACTGCGACCGGAGCCCGCCGCGCTCGGCGATGCCCGACGGCCAGTGCACGACGGTGCCGTTGCGCGTGCCGCCCCAGTGCGAGGCCACCTGCTTGGTCCACTGGTACGGGGTGTCCATCGCCCAGGCCCAGCCGACCGCGTAGTGGTTGTACGAGCTGGGGGAGCCGAGCTGGTCCATCGTGCTGCGGAGGAACTCCGGCGTCTCCAGCGCCGCCATGCCGTTGAAGTTCGCCATCTCGTTGAACGCGCCGTTGACGGTGCCCTCGGCCGACGCCCCGTTGTCGCCGATGACGTAGTACACGAGCGTGTCGTCCAGGACGCCGAGGTCGTCCAGGGTGTCGATCACGCGTCCCACCTGTGCGTCCGTGTGCTCCAGGAAGCCGGCGTAGGTCTCCATCTGGCGCGCCAGCACGGGCTTGAGGTCGTCGGGCACGTCGTCCCACGCCGGGATCTCCTCGTGCCGGGCCGTGAGCTCCGCGCCCGGCGGCACCACCCCGAGCTCCTGCTGCCGGGCGAAGGTGCGCGCGCGCTGGACGTCCCAGCCGTCGTCGAACTCCCCGGCGTACCGGGCGATCCACTCGGGCGCGACGTGGTGCGGGGCGTGCGTCGCACCGGGCGCGAAGTAGACGAAGAACGGCCGGTCCGGGGCCAGTGCGCGCTGGGTGCGGATCCAGGCGGTGGCGTGGTCGGCGAGGTCCTCGGTGAGGTGGTAGCCCTCCTCGGGCGTGGCGGGCGGCTCGACGGGCGTGGTGCCGTCGTACAGAGCCGGGTCCCACTGGTTGTTCTCGCCGCCGATGAACCCGTAGAACGTCTCGAACCCGCCCCCTCCGGTCGGCCACGCGTCGAACGGGCCGATGGGCGACGTCTGCCAGACCGGCACCTCGTGGCACTTGCCGAACTGCGCGGTCGAGTAGCCGTTCAGCCGCAGCGTGGTCGCCAGGGTGGCTTTCGTGTTGGGCCGGACCGAGGAGTTGCCCGGCGCGGACGTGGCCGTCTCGGTGATGCTGCCCATGCCGACCGAGTGGTGGTTCCGCCCGGTCAGGAGGGCCTGCCGGGTCGGGGCGCACAGCGCCGTGGTGTGGAACCGGTTGAACCGCAGGCCGCCGGCCGCGAGCCGGTCGGCGGTCGGGGTCCGGCACGGCCCGCCGAACGTGCTGGACGCCCCGAAGCCCACGTCGTCCAGCAGCACCACCAGCACGTTCGGCGCGCCCGGGGGCGGGAGCAGCGGCTCGATCGGCGGGAACGTCGTGTCGGGGTCCTTCGCGTCGTACGTCGTCAGACCGGTCGGCGGCCGGTCGGGGATCGGCAGGATCGAGCGGGCGTGCGGGTCGGGGCGCATCGCGGACCTCCACGGATCGGGCACGGACGTGCCTCGACGCTAGGGACGGGGGTCGGCGCGCGCCTCACCCGCTGCGGGCACCACGCGTCCGCGGCCCCGGGCGCGCCCGTCGCGGCGCGCGGGCCTCAACGGGGTCCCAGCACCGGCAGCTCGACGAAGTCGCGGCACCGGATCGGCCAGCGGAGCAGCGCGCGCTGCGGCAGCGGCACCCAGGGCAGGGCGTCCTGCGGCGGCACCTCCCGCGGGGCCCCGAGCCTGAGCACCGTGCCGCCCAGCAGCATCCGGCAGCGCCCGGCGGCCCGGATGTTGGCCAGCCACGCGACGTCGGGGCCGTAGGTCAGCGCGACCGTCACGGTGCCGCCGTGCCGGAACGCCATCAACGGGGTGCGGCGGACCGTCCCCGTGCGGCGGCCGACGTGCTCGAGGACGACGAGCGACCCGCCGTGCCCGGCGACCCGCAGCATCACCGGGTTCAGCACGCGACGGAGCGGGGCGGTGCGGCGGGCGGAGACGGGCACGGGAGGCTCCTCGGGTCAGCGGGCGATCGTGGTGCGGGCGGGGTCGAGGTCGAGGAACGCGGCCATGCGAGCGCCCTCGCCGAGCACGTCGTCCTCGACGGCGGCGCGCAGCGGCTCGAGCGGACGCACGACGAGCGCGCCGTCCTCGACCAGCCAGGTCGCGGCGACGAACCCGTCGACCAGCACGGTGGCGTGCACCATCGAGTAGCCCGGCATCGTCGTCGTCCGGTGCGCCTCGGGAAGGATCCGCGTGCGGTCGCGGTGGCCGAGGACGGCGTTGTCGAAGGCGGCGACGAACCGGACCGGTGCCGGGGCGTCCTCGTCCGCCAGCGGGGCGTCCGGCAGGTCCAGCAGCTCGGCGCCGTCCGGCCCGCGCCGCACCCGCAGCTCGGCGCGCATGCCGTCGACCACCGGCCGGAGCCGGGTCAGCCCGGTGAACGTCTGCACGTCCATCACGCCCGCCGGCCCGAACGCCGCGAGGTACCGGCGGACCAGCAGGGGCAGGTCCGGCTCGGCCATCGGCCCGCCGAGCCACGCCTCGGCGTCCGCGACCGAGATGGACCGGCGGCTCCGCCACGAGCCCCACGCCGACGTGCCGGGGTCGTGCACCACGGGCGACTCCGCCTCGACGGCCGCCGCGAGGACCGCGCCGCGCCTCCCGGGCCACCGGGCCACCAGCGCCGCCGCGAGGTCGCGGCGCCGGACCAGGCCGTCGCCGAGCGCCTCCCGCGCCGCCACGACCAGCTGCTCCGGCTCGATCCCGCGCGTCTGATCCGCGTAGTAGGCGCCGCGCGCGAGCCGGCTCAGCACCGGCTGGACGGTCGGTCGCAGCCACCGGTAGTCCTCGGCGGCGACGAGGTGCTGGGTGCCGCGCAGCAGGGGACCCCGCACCAGCGCGCGGTCCGCCACCGCGAGCTCCAGGTCGGCGCGCTCGAACCCGGCGAGGCGCGACCACAGGCCGGCGAACACCCAGTTCGGCTCCTGGGCCTGCACCGCGAGGACGCGGCGCACCGCCTCGGCGGGTGCGATCGCCGCGCGCGCGTCGAGCAGCTGGCGGTGCAGCAGCGTCCGGTTCAGCCGGCGCAGCGTCAGCGGCGCGGTCACGGGGACCACGGGGCTCAGACGGCCGGCGGCACGTTCTGGTTCCGGCAGAACACGTTGCCCGGGTCGTAGGTCGCCTTGACCGCCGCCAGGCGGTCCCAGGTCGCGCCCGGGTAGGCGGCGCGGACCCGCTCCGGTCCCTCGTCGCCCAGGAAGTTCACGTAGGCGCCGGTGTCGCCCTGGTCGAGCACGGCCGCCGTCCCCGCCACCCACTCCGCCCGGGCCGCCCGGTCCTCCGGGCCGGTCACGAACGCGGCGACGTTGCCCATCAGCCGGCTGCTGCGGTGCGCGTAGGCGGTCGCGTCGGCCGGCACGCGGGCGATCGCCCCGCCCAGTGCGCGCAGCTGGACGACCCGCATCCCGTCGATCGCGGTCAGCCGCTCCACCAGCCGCTCGGCCAGCGGCAGGTCGACGTGGTCGAGCAGCAGCGTGCGGGCGACGGCCGTCGGGTGGTACTCGGGGTCGGCCGGCGGGAACAGCTCCGGGTAGGCGACCGGGCGGACCAGGTCGGCCAGCGGCTCCGCCAGCGCCCGGAACGGGGCGAGCACCGCGTCCGCGCCCTCGGCCGGCCCCGACCAGCAGACCAGAGCCATCACGGCCAGGCGCCCGTGGTGCTCCGCCGGCACGAAGGGCATCGGCGGGCACGGCATCACGTTGACGATCGCGCTGAGCTCGTCCGGCGCCGCCTGCAGCGCCGCGACGAACCCCGCGAGCACCGCCGCCGACGCCGGCAGCAGCAGGATCCCGCCGGTGACGCCGTCGAGCGGGTGCAGGCGGAACCGGAACCGGGTGACCACACCGAGGTTGCCGCCCCCGCCGCGCAGCGCCCAGAACAGGTCGGGGTGCCGGCCGGCGTCCGCGCGCACGACCCGCCCGTCCGCGAGCACGACGTCCGCTGCCAGCAGGTTGTCCACGGTCAGCCCGTGCGCGCGCGACAGGTAGCCGACCCCGCCGCCGAGCGTGAGGCCGCCGACCCCGACCGAGCCGGTGTCCCCGAACCCCACCACCAGCCCGTGCGCGGCGGTGGCCGCGGTCACCTCGCCCGCGGTCGCGCCCGCCCCGACCCACGCGGACCGGCCGTCGACGTCGACGTCCACCGCCCGCAGGTCGCGCAGGTCGACCACGAGACCGTCGTCGACGGTGCCGTGGCCCGCACCGCTGTGCCCGCCGCTGCGCACCGCCAGCGGGAGGCCGTGCTCGCGGGCGAACCCGACCGCTGCCGCGACGTCGGCGTCGTCGGCCGGGCGGACGATCAGGGCGGGTCGCGGGTCGACGCCGCCGAGGACGACTACCCGGAGCGCGTCGTAGTCGGGGTCGCCCGGATCCACGACGCGGCCCGACACCCGGGCACGCAGCTGGTCCACGGGGGTGCTGTCCAGGGTGGTCATGCGGTGCTCCTTCGCACGGCGCGGCTGAGGACCCCAGCGTTCTCCCGCCCGGCGCACGGCGGCAAGGGGTTTGTACGCTGGCCGGCATGGACCTGGGGTTCCGCGGCGAGGTGATCCACTGGCGCGGTCCGGCGCCGTTCCACTTCGTGGCCGTGCCCGGCGCGGAGGCCGCGACGCTGCGGTCGGCGTCGGCGCTGGTGTCCTACGGGTGGGGTGTGATCCCGGTGGCGGTGACGCTCGGGCGGACGCGGTGGGAGACGTCGCTGTTCCCGAAGGACGGCGGCTACCTCGTGCCGCTGAAGGACGCGGTGCGGCGCGCGGAGGGCGTGGAGCTGGGCGACACGGTGGACCTGGTGCTCACGGTCGAGGCCTGACCGCTGCCAGAGTGGGGCGCGTGCCCGACGAGAACCCGCGCCCGGACCCGGCCCGACGACGTGCGACCGCGTGGCTGCTGCTCGCCGCGCTGGCGGGGGCGGCGCTCGCGGCCGTCGGCCTCTGGATCCTGACGCGGCCGGAGTCGGGGTGGGCCGCGTACGCGCCGCTGACCGACGCCACCTACCGTCCCGGACGGCCCGTCGGGCTCGGGGCGGCGCTGCTCGCGGTCGGCGCGGCGCTGCTGGGCGGCGCGGCCGGCTTCCGGCTGGCGTGGTCCCGGCGCTCGCGCCGCTGATCGTCGGTGGGCGGGCGTCGGTCCGGGCTCCTAGGCTCGTGACGAGCGCCGTGGCCCGCCGGTCGCGCCTCGCCGTCACCGTCGACCCGAAGGACGCTGCCTGACATGAAGACGTTCACCCTGCCCCGTACCGACATCGTCGCGCCGAACGTGGTCCTCGGCCTGATGCGGATCCAGGACAAGTCCGACGACGAGGTGCGCGAGCTGGTCCGCACCGCGCGCGACGCGGGCACGACCTTCGTGGACCACGCGGCCGTCTACGGCGACGAGAAGCACGGCTGCGAGGCGCGGTTCGCCGAGGCGCTCGACCTGACGCCGTCGCAGCGCGACGAGTTCGTCATCCAGACCAAGGCCGGGATCATCAAGGACGGCCCGTACTTCGACTTCTCCTACGACGAGATCGTCGGCTCGGTCGAGGGTTCCCTGCGCGCGCTCCGCACGGACCACGTCGACATCCTGCTGCTGCACCGCCCCGACGCGCTGGTCGAGCCGGACGAGGTCGCCCGCGCGTTCGACGAGCTCGCCGCCGCGGGCAAGGTCCGCGCCTTCGGCGTCTCCAACCACACGCCCCGGCAGATCGAGCTGCTGAAGAAGTCCGTCACGCAGCCCCTGGTGGTGAACCAGGTGCAGCTCAGCATCACGCACGCCCCGCTGGTCGCCGCCGGTGTGTCCGCGAACATGGCCGGGCTCGACCAGTCGATCGACCGCGACGGCGGGCTGCTGGACTACTGCCGGCTGCACGACATCACGCTGCAGGCCTGGTCGCCGTTCCAGAAGGGCTTCTTCGACGGCGTGTTCCTGGGCGACCGGGAGCAGTTCGCCGAGCTGAACGACGTCATCGACCGGCTGGCGGAGAAGTACGGCGTGACGCCGATCGGCATCGCCACCGCGTGGATCACCCGGCACCCGGCGCAGATGCAGGTGGTGCTCGGGACCACGACGCCGTCGCGCGTCACCGAGGCGGCCGCGGGGTCGGACCTGCCGCTGACGCGGGCTGAGTGGTACGAGCTGTTCCGGGCGGCGGGGCACGTCGTGCCGTGACGGGGGCTGAACCCGAGAGTGCGATGTCGGGATTCACATCGCATCCCGATGGGCATACCGTGTCGGGATGAGCACCCAGATCGCCGTGAGGCTGCCGGACGAGATGGTCCGGCTCGTCGACTCGCTCGTCTCGTCCGGTCAGGTGCGCAGCCGAGCGTCGCTCGTCGAGCGCGCGCTCGCGCGCGAGATCCGCCGGCTCGAGGCCGAACGCGACGTCGCGATCCTGCGCGGCGACGTCCGGGACGACGACCTCGACGCACTGATCGCATGGGGCGCGCGCGCGCCGATGGCGGACCTCGGCTGATGCGCCCGATCCACCTCGCGTCCCTGGACACGACGCGCCCGGTCCTCGTCCTGACACGTGAGGTCGTCCGCCCCTACCTCGGACGCGTCACCGTCGCCCCCATCACCACGACGGCACGGGGGCTGTCGACCGAGGTGCCGGTGGGCGACGCCAACGGGCTCGACCACGACAGCGTCGTGAGCTGCGACAACCTCATCACGATCGAGTCCGGGCGGCTGGGGCGCCAGGTGGGCATGCTGCTGCCGGCTCAGGAGCGGGCCCTCGCGCGGGCGCTCGTCTCGGCGTTCGACCTGGACCTCGACTGAGCGCCGTGTCGGCGCCCTGCGGCAGCATCGGGACATGATCTTCGACTTCGAGGCGCCGCTGTGGGAGTGGGACGCGCGCAGGACCGAGCGGTGGACGTTCGTCAGCGTGCCGGAGGACGCCTCCGACGAGATCCTGGAGCGCGCCGGCGGGTTCGCGCGCGGCTTCGGGTCGCTGCGGGTCGAGGTGACCGTCGGCGGCACGACGTGGCGGACGTCGATCTTCCCCGACGGGAAGCGCCGGGCGTACTCGCTCCCGGTCAAGAAGGCCGTGCGGGCCGCCGAGGGCCTGACGGTCGGCGGACCCGTGCGGGTGACCCTGCGGGTCCTGGACGTCTGAACCCGCGCCGCGCGCCGCGCGCCGCGCGCCGCGCGCGAGGTCGTCATACGGGACCGAGGTCGTCATGCGTGACCGAGGTCGTCACTCCTGCGGGACGACCTCGAGCAGGAGTGACGACCTCGCCTGCCGGGTCGCCGCCGACGTGCGAGGTCAGGCGGCGAGGGTCACCACGTCGCCCGTGGCGTCCGCCGCCACGCCCGCGCCCGCAGCGGGCACGGCAGCCGCGGCGTCCAGCGCCCGCTTGCGCCGCGCCCGCAGCACGACGGCCACGGCGTGCGCGCCGACGACGGCCCACACCGCGTTCGTGACCACCGACGGCCACACCCCGCTGCTCGCGGCGACCAGCCCCATGAACAGCCCGGAGACCACGTTCGCGAGCTGGTAGCGCCCGGACGTCGGCGCCCACGTCCCGCGGGTGACGAGGACGTAGGCGACGAGGCACGTGACCGCGCCGACCCAGCCGAGCGCGGTGACGAAAGCGGACACGACAAACTCCTGGCAGGCGAGAAGGGTGGGTGGAGGGTGGCCGGCGCCCCGCGTGCGGGGTGTGCCGACCCCAGAAGTGTGGGCGCGAAACGGGTTCAGCACAATCGAATGATGTTGCGACCGGGGTGTAGCGCATCTGAATTAGGATGAAACGGTGCCGACCGATCCCCGCCGCCTCGCCGTCCTGCTCGCCGTGCACCGCGCGGGAGGCGTCCTCGCCGCCGCCGACGTGCTGCACGTCACGCCGTCGGCGGTGTCGCAGCAGATCACCCGGTTGGAGGCGGAGGAGGGGGTGGCGGTGCTCGACCGCGGCCCGCGGGGCGCCACGCTGACCACCGCCGGGCGCATCCTGGCGGAGGCCGCCGAGCGCATCGAGTCCGAGCTGGTCGAGGCCCGCAAGTCGCTCGCGGCGCTCGGTGGCGAGCTGTCGGGCCGGGTGACGGTGGCGGGCTTCCAGACGGCCATCCGCGCGGTGATCGCGCCGGCGTTCGCGTCGCTGGCCGAGCACCACCCGAACGTCGAGCTGGTCGTCGAGGAGCGGGAGCCGGGCGAGTCGATGCGCCGGCTGCGCGAGGGGGACGCCGACGTCGTCCTGCTGGAGCGGGACGAGGACGCCGACACGCACGTGCCGCGCGGGCAGCGGGACGTCGTGCTGCTGGAGGAGCCCTGGCGGCTCGTGCTGCCGACCGCGGTCGCGACGCCGACGCAGCTGTCGGACCTGACCGGGGTCACCTGGCTCGACGCGGAGCGCGGTACCGCGGCCGCCCGTGCCATGAACCGCGTCGCGGCCGCGCTGGGCCCCCTCACGACCCGGCACGTCTACTACGACTTCGACGTCGCGCTGGCGCTGGTCGCCGCGGGGCAGGGGGTCGGGATGCTCCCCGCCCTCGCGCTGCAGGGCGAGCTGCCGGACGGCGTCACGGTGGCGACGGTGCCGGGCCTCGGCTCGCGGCGCCTGGTCGCGCGGCACCGTGCGACGCGGCGTGAGCCGAGCCCGGCCGTCGTCGCGGTCGTCGACGAGCTGCTGGCTGTCGCGTCGGGGCTGGACCTCGTCTGACCAGGCGCGTCGTCCACGACGACCCTAGGCTCGCCGCATGGACTGCGACGTGGTGGTCGTCGGCGCGGGCATCGCCGGCCTGACCTGTGCCCGGGTCCTGCACGCGCGCGGGCTCGACGTGCGGGTCCTGGAAGCAGGACCGGTCGTCGGCGGGCGGATCCGCAGCGAGCGGGTCGACGGCTTCACGCTCGACCGCGGCTTCCAGGTGCTCAACCCGGCGTACCCGGCGCTCCGCGAGGTCGCCGACCTGGACGCACTGCGGCTGCAGCCGTTCCTGCCCGGTGTGGCGGTGCGCCGGGACGACGGGCTGGCGCTGCTGGCCGACCCCCGGCGGGCGCCCACCCGGCTGCGCGAGACGCTCGGCAGCGGCTACGTCCGGGCCGGTGAGCTCGCGGCGCTCGCCCGGTGGGCGGCCCCGGCGCTCGGCTCCGTGCGTGCGCTCGAGGGCGGACCCGACACCACGCTCACCGACTCGTTCGCCGACGCCGGGGTGTCGGGGCGGATCCGGTACGAGGTGCTCGAGCCGTTCCTGGCCGGCGTGCTCGGCGACGAGTCCGGCGCGACCTCCGCGACGTACGTGCGCCTGGTCGTGCGGTCGATGCTGCGCGGCACGCCCGCGCTGCCGGTGGGCGGGATGGGTGCGTTGCCCGAGCAGCTGGCCGCGTCGCTGCCGCACGTCACCACGGGGGTGCGGGTCACGGCCGTCGAGGCCGTGCCGGGCGGCCAGGCGGTGCACGTCGACGGCTCCCGGGTGCGGGCCCGGGCGGTCGTGGTCGCGGCCGACCCCGTGACGGCGGCGTCCCTGACCGGGCTGACCGCACCGCCGATGCGCGGCCTGGTGACGACCTGGTGGGCCGCGGAGGCGCTGCCCCGGCTCGACGCCGTGGTCGTCGACGGCCGTCGCCGCGGGCCGCTGGTCAACGCGGCCGTGATCTCGGCGGCGGCGCCGTCCTACGCCCCCGCGGGCGCGCAGCTGGTGCAGGCGACGTCGGTGCTCGCCCCCGGGCAGCGGGACCCCGCGGCCGTCCCCGACGCGTTCACCGTCCGCCGGCAGGCCGGCGAGATGCTGGGCGTCGACCCGCGCGGCTGGCGCGAGCTCGCCCGGCACGAGGTCGACGGTGCGCTGCCGGCGACCCCGCCGCCGCTGGTCGTGCGGCAGCCCGTGGACCTCGGCGACGGCCGCTACGTCTGCGGCGACCACCGGGACACCCCGTCGCAGCAGGGCGCGGTCGTGTCGGGCCGCCGCGCGGCGCGGGCCGTCGCCCGCCGGCTCGCGGCCTGAGCCGCCGCTCGGCAGGCGCAGCGTGTGATCAGCGAGTTCGTCGCGGTAGGCCCTCTGAGCCACTCGGGTCCCTGTCCGCCTGACGTGAGTGGCCGTGCGAGGAGTCCGTCCCCGAGGGGTCGGGCTCCTCTCGTGCATCCGCTACGCGGCGCGCCGGTCAGACGTCGACCCGGAGCAGCCCGACACCCGGCGCGGGGTCGGTGCGCAGCCGCGCGTGGGTCTCGACGTCGAACCGCCGGTCGCCGTAGCGGAGCTTCTGCCGCTCGACGCCCTCGGGCGCGAAGCCGGCGCGCGTCGCGACGGCGCACGACGCGGAGTTCTCCGTCCGGTGGCCCAGCTCCAGCCGGAACAGGCCCAGCCGGTCGAACGCCACCCGGGCCGCCGTGGCGAGAGCCCGCGCCGCCAGCCCCTGCCCTCGGGCGCCGGCGGTCAGCCAGTACGACAGCCACGCCGTGCCGTGCCGGTGCTCCACCGCACCGACGCCGACGCTGCCGACGACCCGCCCGCCGTCGACGACGGCCAGGTGGTGCTCCCGCGGGCCCCAGACGGCCAGGGCGGACGCGACCTGCGCGCAGCCGACCGCGCCGTCGAGCGCCGCCGCGGGCAGCTGGCGGTCCAGGTCGGGCGACTCCCGCACCGCGGCCAGCAGGTCGGGGGCGTCGTCCGCGCGCCACGGGCGCAGGTGGGGTTCAGCCTGGGGGGCGGGGCGCGGCGAGGAGGCGTCGGTCGGCACGGGTCGACGGTACGGGCGGCCCGGCGGTCGGCGCAGCGGGTTCCGGCGCGAAGACGAACCGGCGCTGCACCGGGAAGCCGACCAGGTAGACGACCGCTTCCGTCGCGATCTTCGCCACCGCGAGCCCGACGCCGACCGCGGTCAGCCCGCGGAGCAGGAGGTAGTTCGCCGCGAGGAGGACCGCTGCCAGCGTCGCGTACCGGACGGCCGCGCGTCCGACCGGCGGCCGTCGTCGTCGCCCCGGGCGGAACACCACCTGCCGGTTGACGGCGAAGTTCGCCGCCGCGCTGAGCACCCGGGCGCCGACCACGGACCCCAGCAGCGACCCGGTGACCGCGTGCAGCACCAGCAGCGCGAGGGTGTCCAGCAGGAACGCCGACAGCGACGACAGCGAGTACGCCAGCAGCGGCGCCAGCACCCGCGCAGAGTCGGCGAGGGGCCGGAAGTGCGAGGACGCGTTGTCGTCCAGGTAGATGGTGGCGATCTCGACCTCGTCGACGGGCAGCCCCTCGGCGGCGGCGCGGATCAGCAGGTTCAGCTCGTACTCGAACCGCTCGCCCCGCACCGACCGCAGCCAGGGCAGCAGCGCGGCCGGGTACCCGCGCAGCCCCGTCTGCGTGTCCCGCAGCCGCAGGCCCGTCGCGAGGTGGAACGCCCGCGCGGTGACCCGGTTGCCGACGACCGACCGGGCCGGCACGGGTCCGGTGAACGCCCGCGCACCGAGCACGGTCGCCGGCCGGTCGAGCGGCTGGGCGGCGAGCGCGGCCGCGACCCGCAGGACGTCGGCCACCGAGTGCTGCCCGTCGCTGTCGGCGCACACCACGTCCTGCCCGGGGTGGTGCCGCTGGACGTAGGCGAACCCGGTCTTCAGCGCGCAGCCCTTGCCGCGGTTGCCCGGGTAGGTCAGCACGGTGCACCCGGGCCGGCGCAGCCGGTCGAACAGCGGCCGGTGGGCGGGGCCGCTGCCGTCGTCGACGACCACCACGTGGGCGTCCGGTGCAGAGGCCCGCAGGTCCTCGACCAGCCGCACCAGGCGCTCGTCGGGCTCGTAGGACGGGATGAGGACGATCACGGCTCAGCCCGCGACGTACAGGATGTCGGAGGTGCCGCGCTCGGTGCCCTTGCCGAGCGGGTCGTTCACCAGGGCGCCGTCGAAGTACATCGTCGACGAGCCGCCGCCGTCCAGGTTGTAGGCGGTGGTCGCGCCGAGGGACTGCATGATCCCGGCGAGCTCGGTCAGGTCCACGCCGGCGCTGTACCCGGGGGAGCGCCCGTCCACGACGACGAACACCAGGTGGTTGGCGTCGACCACGCCCACCGCGGTGCGCGGCTGGTCGCCCTGGATGGAGTGATTGCCGACGTTGGTGTCGACCTCGACGTCCTCGATGCCGTCGACGACCTCGCCGTCCTCGACGATCGCGGGCCCGAACGAGAGCGTGTTCCACACCCCGGCGGCCAGGAGCTCGTCGGCCGTGGTGGTCGTCTCGTCGTAGACCTCGACCGTGCCGTCGGCGTAGAACGCCAGGCCCTCGCGGGCGCCCTCGTCGCGGTAGACGACGCCGTTGCGGATGACGATGCCGGTCTCGCGGAACCCGTAGTAGTCGCCGTTGATCGCGAACACCGCGTCGTTGTCCTGCGCGATGTCCGAGGTGGTCTCGGTGATGTTGGTGCCGAACTGGTTCTGCGCGAACGCCGAGCGCAGCACGGTCGCGTCGGAGAGCGTCACGTCGGCGACGTAGTACGTCACCTGGTCGTCGCCGCTGCCGGTGACGACGGTCGAGATGCTGATGCTCGCGTCGTCCGACGCGTAGGTCGTGTCCGTGACGGTCGCGTCGGCCACGTCGCCGGAGGCGGTCGACGTGCTGCCCTGCGCGTCCTCGTAGGCGTCGACGTCGGCGATCTCCACGTGGTCGACGACGAACCGGTCGAGGGCCCAGGCGGTGCCGCCGCCCAGGGTCAGGACGACGACGAGGCCGGAGGCGAGCGCCGCGCGGCGGATCCGGGATCGGGGGTGTCGGGTCATGCGGACAGGTCTACGGAGCGGGCCGAGGTGAGCCCGGTGCGGGCGCTGTGCGGCGGGTGTGACCGTCACACGCCCGCGCACACGGCCGCGGTGTTCCGTCGTCCCATCGCCCCGGGACCGCCGGGGCCGGCACGACGAGGTGGACGAGATGATGACAGTGATCGGCGGGGTCGACGCCGACCGCCTGCTGAAGGACAAGCACCGCACGATGTGGGCGCTCGGGGACTACCCGGCGCTCGCGGCCGAGGTGATCGCCGACCTGGGCCCGGCCCTCGTGGACGCCGTCGGCGTCGCGCCGGGTGAGCGGGTGCTCGACGTGGCGGCCGGCACCGGGAACGCGGCGGTGCCCGCGGCGCTCGCCGGTGCCACGGTGGTGGCCTCCGACCTGACCCCTGCGCTGCTGGCGGCGGGGCGGCGGGTCGCGGAGGCGCGCGGAGCGACGCTGGACTGGCAGGAGGCGGACGCCGAGGCGCTGCCCTACGACGACGCGGCGTTCGACGTCGCGATGTCCTGCGTGGGCATCATGTTCGCCCCGCACCACGCGCAGGCCGCGGCCGAGCTGGTCCGGGTCGTCCGCCCCGGCGGCCGGATCGGCGTCCTGTCGTGGACGCCGGCCGGGTTCATCGGGCAGATGTTCGCGACGATGAAGCCGTACGCGCCGCCGCCCCCGCCCGGGGCCCAGCCGCCGCCGCTGTGGGGCGACGAGGGGCACGTGCGGGCGCTGCTGGGCGACGCGGTGACGGACGTGCGCGTCGAGAAGCGCCGGCTGACCGTCGACGCGTTCGCGACGCCCGAGGCGTTCCGGGACTACTTCGTGACGCACTACGGGCCGACGATCGCGGTGTACCGGGCGGTCGGCGCCGACCCCGAGCGGGTCGCGGCGCTCGACACGGACCTGGTCGAGCTGGCCCGCGGCGCAGACCTGGGGGAGGCGGGCGGCCCGACGGTGCTCGAGTGGGAGTACCTGCTCGTGACGGCCCGGGTCCGCTGAGGGCGGGCGACCTTGACGCACCGGGCGGTCGGGCGGCAGTGTGATCGACGTCACACGAAGCCCGACCGTCCCGCCGCAGGAGGCCGCCATGCCCGCCCGTCTGAACCCGTACCTCGGCTTCCGCGACACCGCCCGGCAGGCGATGGAGTTCTACCGGTCCGTGTTCGGCGGCGAGCTGACCGTGAGCACGTTCGGCGACTTCCAGGCCAGCGACGACCCGGCCGAGGTCGACAAGGTGATGCACTCCCAGCTCGAGACCCCCGGCGGGTTCGTCCTGATGGCGGCGGACACCCCGAGCTCGATGCCGTACACGCCGGGCGACAACTTCTCCGTCTCGCTGAGCGGCGGGCCGGACTCCGACGCGGAGCTCCGCGGCTACTGGGAGAAGCTCGCAGAGGACGGCAAGGTCGTCGAGCCGCTGGCGACGGCCCCGTGGGGTGACGCGTTCGGGATGGTCACCGACAAGTTCGGCACCCTGTGGCTGGTCAACATCGCGGGGAGCGCGGCCTGAGGTCGCGCGGCTGCGGTGGGCGCCGGCATCACGCTGCTCGGCCCGCCGGCCGTCCGCCGGGCCGGGCCCGCCGCGCCCGCGCGCGCACCGCGGGGCAGCAAGGCGTGGTTGCTGCTCGCGTACCTGGTGCTCGCCGAGCGCCCCGTCCCCCGCAGCCGGCTGGCGGGCCTGCTCGTCGACGACGCCGACGACCCGGGCGCCGCGCTGCGGTGGAACCTGTCGCAGCTCCGGCACGCGCTCGACGGCGTCGCGGAGCTGGGGGGCGACCCCCTGACGCTGGACCTCCGGCCCGGCACCGTCGTCGACGTCCGGGTGGTCGCCTCCGGCGCGTGGGCCGAGGCGCTCGCGCTGCCGGGGTTCGGCGGCGGGCTGCTCGAGGGCGTCACCCCGCGCGGGAGCGCGGCGCTGGAGCTGTGGCTCGCCGCCGAGCGCGAGCGCGTCGCCGGGCTGACCGCCGCCATCCTGCACGAGGCCGCGCACAGCCGGCTGGCGCGCGGCGAGCTCGCCTCGGCCGTCGACCTCGCCGGCCGCCTGGTCGCCGCCGAGCCGCTCGCCGAGCGCGGGCACGAGCTGTGGGTCCGCGCGCTGGTCGCGACAGGTGACCGGGCGGGAGCCGAGCGTCGGGTGACCGAGTGCCGCGCCCTGTTCCGCCGGGAGCTGGGCGTCGAGCCGTCGCGCAGCCTCGCGGCCGCGCTGCACCCTCGTGCCGTGGCCACGGCCGTCGCCTCCCGGTCGCCCGCGGCGGTGGACGCGGCCGTCGAGGGCGGGGACGGCGCCGCCCAGGTCGGCGCGTACGACCGGGCGATCGACCTGCTGCGTTCCGGCGTCGACGGCGCCCGCGCGCTCGACGACGACGCGCGGCTCGCGCAGGCGCTCGGCGCGCTCGGGCGGGTGCTGGTGCACGGCGTGCGCGGCAGCGACGAGGAGGCCATCACCGTCCTGCACGAGGCGCTGCTCGCGTCCCGCCGGTCCGGCTCGGCGGGCGTCGCCGCGCGGGCCGCCCTGGAGCTCGGGCACGTCGAGACGCTGCGCGGCCGGTACCCGCGGGCGGCCATGTGGTTCGGCCGCGCGCACCGCCTCGGTGGCGAGGACCCCCGGCTCCGGGCCTGGGTCGGGGTGTTCGACGGCATCGGACGCACGGACCAGGGTGAGTACCCCGCGGCCGTGTCGGTCCTGGACGCCGCGGTCGCCGACGCCCGCACCGCGGGGGACGCCCGCGCCGAGGCGTACGCGCTCACCGGGTGGGGCCGCCTGCTGCTGCTGCGGGACGAGCGGGACGCGGCGCTCGTGGTCCTGGACCGGGCGTGCGCCGTCGCGGGCGACCTGGGCTGGACCTCGTTCCTGCCCTTCCCGCGGTCCCAGCGTGCCGAGGTGCTGCTCCGCTCGGGCGACCTGGATGCCGCCGAGGCCGGCCTGGAGGGCGCGTACGCGCTCGCGTGCCAGGTGGGGGACCCCTGCTGGGAGAGCTACGCGCTGCGCGGGCGCGGGCTGCTCGCCGCGGCGCGGGGCGACGACGGGGAGGCGCTCGACCTGCTCACGTCGGCACCCCGGGCGTGCCGGCGCCAGCGCGACGCGCACGACTGGGTCGAGGCGCACTGCCTGGACGCGCTGTGCGGGTTCGCCGTGCCGCGCGGGCTGCCCAGCGCGGCCGGGTGGGTCGACGACCTCGAGGCGTTCGCGGCCCGCCGCGGGATGCGGGAGCTCGTCGCGCGGGCCGCGCTGCACCGCGCCGCGCTGGGGCAGCCGGGGGCCGCGGAGCACGCCGCGGCTCTGGTGGCGGGGATCGACAACCCCGCGTTGACTGCGGTGCTCGCTGCCACGAGCTGAGAGCGGGGGCCCGGCGCAGCGCGTGATCTGGGGACGCCGCGTCGACCACAGGCGACGCCGGTGTGGATCCTCCACAGGTGCGCACCGCGGTGCCCCGACCTCCTGGGCGCGCAGTCCTCGCGTCACTGCTCCCGGCGAGAGGGCATGGCGGATGCATGACAATGTGCGTTACATTCGATGGGCGGTCGTGGAGGTGACCTGGACGCAGGGCGCGGAGGACCACATCGCGCGGCACGGCGTCGAGCCGCACGAGGTGCACGAGGTGCTGGCGAACCGGTTCCGGCGGCTGACCGGACGTGCGGCCAGGACGCTGGTCTTCGGACGCACCGACGCAGGTCGGCCGCTGCTGGTGGTCCTCGCCCCGGCCGAGGGCGGCGCGGCGAGCGTGGTCACGGCGCGCGAGCTGACGCAGACCGAGCGACGTCTGCACCGACGGAAGGAGCCAGGACGATGACGGACGACGAGACCGAACGGCTGCGGCAGTACTACGACACCACTGACCTGGCGGACGAGCTCGCGCGCGCCGAGCTGGTCGAGCCGAGCGGCGGCGCGACGATGGTGGGCATCACGATCCGGCTGCCCGTGGCGACGCTGGAGGCGGCGAGGTCCATGGCGCGGGACGACGGCGTGAAGGTGACGGCGCTGCTGCGCGAGTGGGTGGAGCAGCGCGTCGCCGAGCGGGTGGACGACACCACGGTCGTGCCCGTCGCCGAGCTCAGGCGGCTGATCGCACGGGCGTCGCGCGCGTCGGGCCACGCCTGACCGAGGGCCCTCACACCCCCGGCGCGCAGTCGCCGCGGCCGAGCGCCGCGAGTCCGGCCAGGTCGCCGGGCTGGAACGTCGGCACGCCCGTCGACGGGTACATGATCTGCGTCGGGTCGTCGACGTGGTCCAGGCCGACCAGGTGCCCGAGCTCGTGCCGGAGGACGGCCAGGTACTCGAGGCCGGTGCGGCCAGGTGCGGGCGTGAGCAGCTCCGTGTCCAGGTAGACCGTGCCGGTGACGAGGTGCGCGCTGCGGGACATCGCGGCCTCGACCATCTGGACGCCGGCGATGCCGCTGACGTCGCCGGAGAGGTCGGGGACGCCGGACGCGTCGGCGAACCCGACGAGGACGGGTGCCCAGCGGTCGCCGTACCGGTCGGGCTGGAACGCTGCGCGGTCCAGCGACGTGGGCTCGTCGGCCAGGCCGTCGTCGGCGAACACCAGGCCGGTCGCGGCGGCGACCTCGTCGAGAGCGGCCCAGACCTGCGCGGGGAAGTCCGCGGGCGCGCCGGTGGGGTCGACGACGACGTGCACGGGACGGCACGGCGACCAGGCGACGGGCGCCTCGCGACCATCCTCGACCACCGTGTGCTGGAACGCGTAGGAGGCGTCCTCCTCCGCGACGCTCACCGGTGGCGCGAGCCGCTCGCCGGCCTCCTCGTAGCCGCGCTGCGGGTGGTCGCGGGCCGAGGCCGGGACGAGGTCGGCAGGCGTCCACGGAAGCGTCGCGCCCGTCCGCCCGGCGATCCAGTCGGACGCCATCACCGCCCCCAGGACCAGCAGCACGAGACAGGTCAGCACGGCGGTCGTGCTGGGGCGTCGTCGGGTCACCCCAGCTCCATCGGCCGGCGCACCCCGCGGGTCGAGCGGCTGCTCAGTCCTCCAGCTCGTCGAGCAGCCCGCCGCCGACCCAGTCGTCGATGGCGGCCTCGTCGGCCTCGGTCAGCTCCATCCGGGCGCCGCGGCACAGGCCCACGACGTTGTCCGCCCAGGCCTCCGCGACGTCCTCGGCGGTGACTGCCGAGTCGAGCTCGAGCCCGACGTAGAGGACGCCGGACAGCACGAAGTTGACGGTCGACTTCCCGACGGCGGCGCCGGCCTCCTGGCAGGCGTCGCGCACCCGGCGGGCGGTGGCGGAGCGGTCGAAGGGGTGCGCGCGGACGTCGTCGGCGATCGCGGTCAGCAGGACGCGGTAGTTGTCCTTGCTCAGCCCCGGCGTGTCCGTCACGGAGATCACCTGGCGCTGCAGCGCGGTCGGGTCCGTGCCGACCGATCCGGCGCCGGGCAGGTCGGCCTCGCCGAAGCGCTTCGGGTCCCACACGTAACCGGGGGAGGGCCGGGCGGCGACGCCGAGCTCCGGGACGGCGTGGGCGAGCCACGGCAGGAACCCGCCGGTCCCCGCCCAGCGCGTGGACGGCAGCGTGGGGTCGGCCTTCTGCGCGGCCTGGGCGACCGCACCGGTCGGCACCGGGCGGTCGGCGGAGCGGACCCGCTGCAGCACCGCGCGGCGCGCGGCGAGGGAGCCGGGAGAGGACGTCGCGGCGGGCTCCTTGCGGCCGCCCCTCGGCGCGGGCACGTCGGCGGCGTCGGCCGAGGAGGCGGGGCCGGCGGTCCCGTCCGGGGCGGCGACCACCTCGGGGGCCGGGTCGGGCAGGTCCGCGGGTGCGGCGGAGTCCCCGGCGGTGACGAGCTCGGCCAGGTCGTCGGCGGTGATGACGGAGTCGGCGACGGCGCGGTAGGCGCTGGCTGCGGGGCTCGCGGTGATGATGGTGACGCGGCGGTCCGCGGCGCGGCAGCGCTGGACCAGCGGGGTGAAGTCCGCGTCGGCGGACACGATGACGAACTCGTCGTACCGGGTCTCGGCGGCGAGCGCGTCGACGGCGTCCAGCACCAGGTTGATGTCCGCGCTGCTCTTGCCCTGCTGGGTGAGCGACGGGCAGTCGACCACCTGGAAGCCGGCGCGCGTGAAGTTGGGCCGGTAGCGGGAGAACACGGACGGGTTGAGGTAGCAGGCCCGCACGAGGAACCGGCGGCTGAACTCGCCGTCGGCGTCCGAGCCGGACTCGAGCTCCGCGAGCCAGTGCCCGGGGTCGGTGGCGAAGGCCTCGGCCGCGTCGGGGTCGAGCCGGCGGAGCCCGATGTAGACGTTGTCGAAGTCGACGAACATGGCCGCGCGCAGGCGGCGGCCGGAGTCGAGGCGGTCGGGCAGCAGGTCGGTCACGGGACCCATCCTGCCGTGCGCAGGGACTCCTGCACCCCGCGCGCGGCCGACGGGTCGGCACGAAAGCCCTCGTAGACTGTCCCGGTGCCGAGCAGGAGGCGGGTGGTGACCCGTGGACGTCCGTGACCTCCTGGCCTCCGCGGACCTCGGCCTGAGCGTCGTCGCCGCCGAGCCGGACGCCCTCGACCGGCCCGTCACCGCCGCCTACATCACGGACCTGCCGGACCCCTCGCGGTTCCTGTCGACGGGCGACGTGGTGCTCACCTCCGGGCTGTGGCTGGACCGGCCGGAGGGCGCGGCGACGTTCCTCGGGGCGCTCGCGCAGCAGAACGTCGCGGCGCTGATCATCGGGCTGATCGAGATCGGGGTGATCCCCGACGAGGTGATCGCGCTGTGCCGCGCTCGCGGGCTGACCCTGCTGACCGTGTCGCCGGGCGTGTCGTTCCGCCGGATCGCGGACGAGATCGCCGCGGGCCAGCCGGGGTCCGCGGCCGGGCTCGCGACGCGCACCATGCGGTTCAGCCGCCGGATCGCGGACACCGTGTCGCGGGGCGGCGGCGTCGCCGAGCTCCTCGCGCAGTTCGGCGCCGAGTTCGCGATCGGCTGCTGGGTGATCGACGAGTCCGGGATGCTGCTCGCGTCCGTCGGTGCGGCGCCGGACCGGGCGCAGGTGGCGGAGCAGTGGAACGCCGTGATCGCCCGCGAGCACGACCGGCGGGTCATGGTCACGGGCGAGCAGGGCCCGGCGACGATCGTCCGCACGGGCGCGCGTGACCGGTCCGGGTTCTTCGGCTGCTGGGGCGACCACCGGTCGTTCTCCGACGAGGTGACGCTCGCGATGGACGCGCTGGTCGGGGCGCTGCGGGTGGAGATGGAGCTGGCCGGGCGCTGGCGGGAGACCCGCGACGCCCAGGTCGCCGCGCTGATCACGTCGATCCGCGACCAGGAGGCGTCGCCGGGGGCGATCTCGGCCCGGATGCGGCTGGAGGGCCTCGGCCCGCAGGACGAGACGACCATCGTCGCGGCCCGGGTGGACGACGCCCGGTTCCCGCAGGCGGCGGTGCTCGAGATGCTGCAGCGCACGCTGTCGGCGCGCGGCCACCGCGTCATGGGCTGCCGCTCCGACGACCTCGTGCTCCTGCTGGTGAACGGCCCGGGCGACGACGAGCGGCCGCTCGCCGAGCACCTGACCGAGGAGCACCACCTGCTGCTGGCGGGCCGGCAGCTGCGCGTCGGGATGAGCGACCCGGTGAGCGGGGTCAGCCGCCTGAACTCGGCGATCGCCACGGCCGTCGAGCGCGCGGCGAACGCCTCGGGACCGGGCCCGGTGGTCGTGTCGACGGCGCTGCACGTCCAGACGCACCGCGCGCTGCTGCGGATGCTGGGGGCGAGCACGCGCTCCGGGTACGCCCACGAGGTGCTGGCGCCGCTGCTGTCCTACGACGAGCGGCACAACGCGGACCTGGTCGGCACGCTGCGGGCGTTCCTCGACGGCGGGGGCGCGTGGCAGGAGACGGCGCGGCAGCTGCACCTGCACACCAACACGCTGCGCTACCGGATCGCCCGCATCGAGGAGCTCACCAACCGGGACATGAGCACGATGGCGGACCGGGTCGACCTGTTCCTCGCGATGACCTGCCTGGACGAGACGGGCGACTGAGCGGCGGCGTCGCCCCGGCGTCAGGCGAAGCGCATCGTCGGGATGCCGTACGCCCGGGGGTCGGGCACGCGCAGCAGCGCCGGGGCGACGACCTCCTCGAGGAGGACCTCGACGGTGTAGTGCGCCTCCGCGCCGAGCAGGTGACCGGCGAACCCGGCCGCGGCGGCGTTCTTCACGCCGACGGCCAGGTGCAGGTGCGGGACGGCCTCCTGCGCGCCCTCGTCCCAGAGGACGGTGCCGCTGCCGATGCCCTCGGTGTAGGTCACGGTGACCTCCTGCGGGAGCGGCGGCTCCTGGTCGTCGACGGGCACGTCCGCGGCGATGAACCGTGCCGTGCGGAACGCCCCGGAGAACACGGGCACGAAGCCCTGCCGGATCCCGTGGGCGCGGCACGCCTCGGCGAGGGAGGTCAGCACGTCGTCGCCGGGCTCCAGGACGACGGCGACGCGGCGGCCGGTGGTGATCTCGCTGGTCTGCACGGTCAGCTCACCACGGCGGGGTCGCGGGCCGGCTCGGGCACCGCGGCACCGATCGCCTCGGCGTACGCGCGCACCTCCGCCAGCAGCGCCGCCTTGGCGCCGTCGGGCAGGAACGAGGAGACGACGGCGTTGGCCGCCAGCACGCCCAGCTGGTCCTGCGTCACGGTCCCGGCCTCGACCAGCGCGCGCAGGTTGTCGTCCAGGTAGCCGCCGAAGTAGGCGGGGTCGTCGGAGTGCACCGACGCGCGCAGGCCCTCGTCGAGCATGACGGCGATCGGGTGGTCGGCCAGGTCCGGGCCCGCGGTGCGCAGCGCGACGTTGGACAGCGGGCAGACGGTCAGGGGGGTGCGGGTCTCCCGCAGGTGCGCGACCAGCTCGACGTCCTCCAGGGCGCGGTTGCCGTGGTCGATCCGCTCGGCGCCGAGGATGTCGAGCGCCTCCCACACGTAGTCGGGGCCGCCCTCCTCGCCGGCGTGCGCGACGCGGCGCAGGCCCTCGGCCGCGGCGCGCTCGTAGACGTCGCGGAACAGCGCCGGCGGGAAGCCGACCTCGCTGGAGTCCAGCCCGACGCCGAGCAGCAGCTCGCGGTGGGGGAGCACGGCCTCGAGCGTCGCCATCGCCGCGTCCGGGCCGAGGTGCCGCAGGAAGCAGACGATCAGACCGCCCGACATGCCGTGGGCGGCGCGGGCGTCGGCGAGCGCCGCGGACAGCCCGAGCAGCACGTCCTCGACGGGCACGCCGCGCGACGTGTGCGACTGCGGGTCGACGAACACCTCCGCGTGCCGGACGCCGGCCGCCGCGGCACGCGCCAGGTAGCGGGCGCCGAGGTCCTGGAAGTCCTGCCGGGTCCGCAGCACGTCGAGGTTGGCGTAGTAGACGTCGAGGAACTCCTGGAGGTCCCGGTACGGGGCGCCCCGGCCGGCGCCCGCGGGCACCGGCAGGTCGTGGCGTGCAGCGAGCGTGCGGATGAGCTCGGCGTCGAGCGTGCCCTCGATGTGCACGTGCAGTTCAGCCGTCGGCCACACGTCTTGCTCCCGGTCGTCTGGAGGGGTGTCGCAGGACTCGCCCACGCTTGTCCGGAAGCCAACCACAGGGCCCTGGCCTGCTGCCTCGTGCGATCCACCAACGACGTGCGGGGGCCGGTGCGCCCCGCGCTGGGCGATCCGCCGGAGCGGCTCCGCCGCGGGCTCCCGGTGTGTCCGGCGTGTGTCGCGACGGTGCGGTCGCACAACGGTCTGCACCGCTGAGGGCGGGGGAGTTCGGAGGATCCCACATGGCGACGACCTCGGCCGGACCTGTCTGATGGAGCACGTCGCCGGGTCGCCCCGGCGGCTCCTCCCCCTGGCACCGCGGCCACCCGATGCCCGGGTGGCCGCACGACGTGATCGAGGTTGACGTGACCCGCACCTTCACGAGCCCGCGCCCCGGGCGCCGGTTCGCCGGCCTGACCGCCGCCGTGGCCGCTGCCGGCCTGCTCCTGTCCGCCTGCTCGGGCTCGGACGACACCGCCGGCTCCGGCGACGGCGCCAGCGCGGGTGCGGAGTCCTTCGACGAGATCAGCGTCCAGCTGTCGTGGCTGAAGAACCAGCAGTTCGCCGGCGAGTACCTCGCCGTCGAGGACGGGCTCTACACCGACGCGGGCTTCCCGGGCGTCACGCTGACCGCGGGCGGCTCGTCCGCCACCAGCGCGGAGGCGGCCGTCGCCACCGGCCAGGCGTTCGCCGGCCTGTCCTCGCCGCTGATCACGGCGCCCGCGATCCAGGGGGGCGCGGAGCTGAAGATCGTCGGGGCGACGTACCAGCTCAACCCGTTCGCGCTCGTGTCGGCCGCCTCCGCGCCGGTCGAGGGCCCGGACGACCTGGCGGGCAAGACCATCGCGGTCTCCGACTCCAACACGCTCGTGTGGAACGCGTTCCTCGCCGCGAACGACATCGACCCGGCCAGCCTCACGACCGTGCCGCTGTCCGACACGTCGATGCTGACCACGGGCCAGGTCGACGGCTTCATCGGCTACACCACCACCGGTGCCGCCGCGCTGGAGAACGCCGGCTTCGCCGCCACGGAGTTCCTCCTGGCCGACGAGGGCCTGCCGATGGTCGGCGAGGTCGTCGTCACGTCGCAGCAGGCCATCGACGAGCAGCCGGAGCAGGTCAAGGCGTTCCTGCTCGCGACCGCCGAGGGCTGGCGCGCCGCGCTGGACGACCCGGCGCGCGCCGTGGACCTCACCGTGAACGAGTACGGCAAGGACCAGCAGTACGACGCCGACGCCATCACGCTGTCGTTCGACCGCCAGGCGACGCTCATCGAGACGGACGAGACCGCCGCGAGCGGCCTGCTCACGATCAGCGAGGAGCTGCAGGAGGGCACCATCGCCTCCCTCGGCTTCGCGGGCATCGACATCACGGCCGACGAGCTGTTCGACCTCTCGCTGCTCGACGAGGTGTACGCCGAGAACCCGGACCTGCTCTCGTGACGCAGTCCCCCCAGTCCACGCCCGCCCCCGCGATGCCGGCCCCCTCGGCCGCGGGGGCGGGCGTGCCCACGTCGGCCGCGGCCGCCCCGGGCATCGAGATCACCGGCCTGCACAAGGAGTTCCGGTCCGGCCGCCGCACGGTGACCGCGCTGGAGGACGTGAGCCTGTCGACCCCGCGCGGGTCGTTCCTGTCGCTGCTCGGCCCGTCCGGCTGCGGCAAGTCGACGATCCTGCGCATCCTCGCCGGGCTCGAGACGCCGACGGCCGGCACCGTCGCCGTGAACGGCACCCCGGTGGCGCCGGGCAAGCGCGCCGAGGGCATGGGCATCGCGTTCCAGGACCCCGCGCTGCTGCCGTGGCGCAGCGTGCAGAAGAACATCCGGCTGCCGCTGGAGATCCAGGGCCGCAAGGACGACGGCATCGTCGACGAGCTCATCGAGCTGGTCGGGCTGACCGGCTTCGAGAAGAGCCGCCCCGCGCACCTGTCCGGCGGCATGCGCCAGCGTGCCTCGATCGCCCGCGCGCTCGCCGTGCGCCCGGACTTCCTGCTGCTGGACGAGCCGTTCGGCGCGCTCGACGACATGACCCGCCAGCGGCTGAACTTCGAGCTGCAGCGCATCTGGACCGAGCGGTCCGCGACCACGCTGATGGTCACGCACGGCATCGCCGAGGCCGCGCTGCTGTCCGACCACGTCGCCGTGATGTCGGCGCGGCCGGGCCGGATCGTCGAGATCGTCGAGATCCCGTTCGAGCGCCCCCGCACGCCGGAGATGATGCGCACGAAGGAGTTCCACGAGGTCGTCGACCACCTGTCCGGGCTCCTGTTCGCGCGCGAGGGCGCCGCCGCCGGGACGGCCGACGCGTGAGCGACGCCCTCGCGCGGTTCCGCGGCGCCCTGACCCGCCCGTGGGTCGGCGGCACCGTGGGCATCGTGCTGCTGATCGCCCTCTGGTGGGCGATGACCGCGAACCTGGAGAACAGCACGTCGTTCCCGTCCCCGGTCGACGTCGCCCGCTCGGCGGTCCAGGACGGCTGGTCGTACTACGGCCCCAACGTCACCCCGACGCTCGCCCGCGCCGCGCAGGGCTACCTCTGGGGCAACCTGGCGGGCCTCGCGCTCGCGGCCGTCGTGCTCGTCGTGCCGCGGCTGGAGGACGTGATCACCCAGCTCGGCGTGATCAGCTCCTGCTTGCCGGTCGTCGCGATCGGCCCGATCGTGATGGTGATCTTCGGCGGCCGCGCCGCGGCGATCTTCCTCGGCGCCCTGCTCGTGTTCTTCACCACGCTGGTCGGCGCCATCCTCGGGATGCGCTCCGCCGGCCGCAGCTCGCTGGACCTCGTGGCCGCGTACGGCGGCGGCCGGTGGACCCGGATCCGCAAGGTCCAGCTCATGTCGGCGCTGCCGGCGATCGTCACCGCCCTGCAGGTGGCGGTCCCGGCAGCGCTGCTCGGCGCCGTCGTCGGGGAGTACCTCGGTGGCATCGACTCCGGGATCGGCGTCGCGCTCAACGCGGCGCAGCGCCAGATCCAGCCCGACCGCGTGTGGGGCATGAGCATCCTGGCCGGTCTGCTCTCGCTGGCGGGCTACGGCCTCGTCGGCCTGGTCGGCCGGGTCCTCACCCCCTGGGCGAAGGAGCGACGCGCATGAGCGGCGGCACGGGGGCGTTCGTCGTCCGCCGGGTGGGCACGCTCGCGCTGGCCGTCGTCGTGGCGCTGGCCGTGTGGGTGGCCGTGCTGGCGGTGTTCGACGTCAGCCCCCTCATCGGCAAGCGCCCGTGGGACGTGGCCGAGTACGTGTTCACCGCCGACGGCGCCGCGGAGCACCGCGCGACCATCGCCGCCGACCTGGCCGTCACGGTGCGGGACGCGGGCATCGGCTACCTCGTGGGCCTGGCGGCGGCGTTCGCGCTGGCCGTGGTGTTCGCGGTGTCGCCCGTGCTCGAGCGGATCGTGATGCCGACCGCGATGGTGCTGCGGTCCATCCCGCTGGTGGTGCTGACCCCCCTGATCACCCTGATCTTCGGCATCGGCCAGACCGGTGTGACGGCGATCGTGATCATCGTGGTGTTCCTGCCCGCCCTGGCCAACATCCTGTACGGGCTGCGCAGCGTCTCCGGCGAGCACCGGGACCTGGTGCTCGCGTACGGCGGCTCGTCCTGGACGGTGCTGCGGAAGGTCGCGCTGCCCGCTGCGGTGCCCTCCACCCTGGCTTCCGCGCGCATCGCCGTCCCCTCCGCGGTGACCGGCGCGATGATCGCCGAGTGGCTGTCCACCGGCCAGGGCCTGGGCGGCGCGATCTCCCGCGCGGCGGGGTCCTTCGGCTACGACGCCATGTGGGCCTCGGCCATCACGGTCGCCGCGATGACCATGGCCGTGTACGCCGTGGTCAGCATCGTGGACACGCTCGTCCAGGAGCGGATCGGGCAGCTGTCGTGACCCGCCCCGGGGCGACGCTCGTGCTGCGCGGCGGGTCGGTGCTCGACGGCACCGGCGCGCCGGCGGTGCGCGCCGACGTCGTCGTCGCGGGGGACCGGGTCCTCGCCGTCGGGCCGGACCTGGACGTCCCCGCGGGCGTCCGGGTGCTCGACGTCGACGGGCTGACCGTCACCCCGGGGTTCATCGACGCGCACACGCACTCCGACGTCGTGCCGTTCATGGCCGACCCGCAGCCGTTCAAGGTGCTGCAGGGCGTGACCACCGAGGTCGTCGGCAACTGCGGCAACTCGGCGGCACCGCTCGTCGACGACCGCGCCGTGGACCTGCACCGGCCGATCTCCAGCACCGTGGCCGCCGGGGTCGGGTCGTGGCCGCGGACGTTCGGGGAGTACCTGGACGCCGTCGAGGCGCACGGGCCGACCAACCACGTGGCGTCGCTGGTCGGGCACAGCACCCTGCGGATCAGCGCCAACGGCATGGCCGAGGCGCTGGCGCCCGGCGCGCTGGAGCGGATGGTCGAGCTGGCCGAGGCCGCGTTCGCCGAGGGGGCGTTCGGGCTGTCCACCGGTCTGATCTACGCCCCGGGCGTGTACGCCGGCACCGACGAGGTCGCCGCGCTCGCCGCGGTGGCGGCGCGGTGGGGCCGGCCGTACGCGACGCACATGCGCGACGAGGGCGACGGCCTGGCCGCCTCGCTCGCCGAGACCTTCGACGTGGCCCGCCGCACCGGCGTGCGCGTCCAGGTGTCGCACTGCAAGGCCGCCGGGCGCCGCAACCACGGCCGGGCCGGGGAGCTGCTCGCCGCCCTGCGCGTCGCGCGGGCCGAGGGGATCGAGGTGCACGGCGACGCGTACCCGTACACGACCGGCGAGTCGTTCCTCACCGCGCTGCTGCCTGCGGAGGCCCAGGTCGGCGGGCGGACCGAGCTGGTGCGCCGGCTGTCCGACCCGGCGGTCCGCGGCGCCCTGGCGGCCCGCGCGCTGGCCGGCGGGCCGGGTGCCGGCGCCTGGACGCAGACCACGCCGGCCGGCGTGCTGCTCAGCATGCACGCCGACGCGTCGCTGCTCGGCCGCAGCGTGGCCGAGGTCGCCGCCGGGCGCGGCCAGGACCCGTGGGACGCCCTGTGCGACCTGGTGCTCGCCGACCCCGGCGCGATGATGGTCTACGAGCTGATGGCCGACGCCGACGTCCGCGCGGTCCTCGCGGACCCGCTGATCGCGATCGGCTCGGACAACTCCGTCCCCGTCGGCAACGCGCACCAGCGGGGCTGGGGCTGCTTCCCGACCGTGCTCGGCCCGTACGTGCGCGACCACCACGTCCTCGACCTCCCGGAGGCGGTCCGCAAGATGACCTCGCTCACCGCCGACGCGCTGGGCCTGCCCGGCCGCGGCCGGCTCGTCCCGGGGGCGGTCGCGGACCTCGCCGTGCTCGACCCCGCCACCGTGGGGCACGCCGGGACCCCGCAGGCGCCGTGGGTCCGGCCCGACGGCGTGCGCTGGACCGTGCTCGCCGGCGAGGTCGTCGTCGACGACGGCGAGTTCACGGGGGCGCGCGCCGGGCGCGTGCTGCGGGCGGGGCGGCCGGAGTGAGCGGGCGGCACGCCGCGGGAGCCGGCGCGGGCGCGACGCCCGACACCGCCGACCTGGAGCTGCCGGTGATGCTGCTGCACGACGCGGCGATCGACCACAACGTCCGCGTGATGGCCGACTGGTGCCGCACCGCCGGCGTCCAGCTGGCCCCGCACGCCAAGACGCACATGTCCCGCGACCTGGTGCGGCGGCAGTCCGCCGCCGGGGCGTGGGGGTTCACCGCGGCCACGACGGCGCAGGCGCGCACGCTCGCCGACTGGGGCGTCCGGCGGGTGCTGCACGCCAACGTCCTGGTCGACCGGCCCGCGATCGCGTGGGTCGCCACGCACCTGCTGCGCGCGGACTCGGCCACCGAGTACCTCTGCTACGTCGACAGCGAGCCCGGCCTGGACCTGCTGCTGGACGAGCTGGCGCGGCACGCGCCGGCCCGCCCGCTGCCGCTGCTGCTCGAGCTCGGGTTCCCGGGCGGGCGCACCGGGATCCGGGACGACGTCGCGGCGCTGGCCCTCGCCCGGCGGGTGGCGGCGAGCCCGCACGTGCGGCTGGCGGGCGTCGCGGCCTTCGAGGGCCTGATGCCGCCGACCGACGACCCGGGCTCGCCGCGCGGCGCCGTCGACCTGCTGGCCCGCGTCCGTGCGCTGGTCGCCGCCGTCACCGAGGAGGGGCTGGTCGCCGGGGTGCCCGTCGTCACCGCCGGCGGGTCGTCGTACTTCGACCTGGTCGTCCGCGAGCTCGGCCCGGCCATGTGGGACCGGCCCGTCACCACGGTGCTGCGGTCCGGCTGCTACGTCACCCACGACCACGGCGTCTACCGCCGCACCTCCCCGCTCGGCGCCGACCGCGGGGACGCCACGCTGCGCCCGGCGTTCGAGCTGCGCGCGTCCGTGCTGTCCGCGCCGGAGGACGACCGGGTCGTCGTCGGGTTCGGCCGTCGCGAGGTGCCGACCGACGACCGGCTGCCCGTCGTGCTCGGTGCCGTGGCCTCCGACCTCGACGTGTCCGCCTGGGAGGTCACCGGCGTCAACGACCACCACGCCTTCGTCCGGGTGCCCGCCGGGACGGGCCGGAGCGTGCCGCCGGGCACGGTGCTGCGCCTCGGCATCAGCCACCCCTGCGGCGCGTTCGACCGCTGGCGGCACCTCCCGCTGGTCGACCCGGACGACCGGGTCGTCGGCGAGATCACCCCGCGCCTGTAGCCCTGCACCTCACCACGCGAAGGACCACCGCATGACCACCACCGCAGCCCCCGAGCAGCTCCTCGACGGCATCCCGCTCTGGGACGGCGAGCACGAGGTCGGACCCGCCCGGCTGACGTGGTCCGGCGACCGCATCCTCGCCGTCGAGGAGGCTCCCGCCCGGCACGCCGACCTCAGCGTCGTCCCCGGTCTGGTCGACACGCACGTGCACCTCGGGTACCCGGCCGGCGCCCCGGCGGCCGACCCCTCCGCGTGGCCGATCCTCACCCCGCCCGAGGAGCGGTCGCTGCACCTCGCCGCGAACGCCCTGCGCTGCGCCCGCGCCGGCGTCACCACCCTGCGCGACCTCGCCGCCGACTCGATCCAGCTGGCCGTCGGCCGCGCGTTCGACGCCGGGGTGCTGACCGGCCCGCGGCTGCTGTCCCACGGCCAGGTCGGCATGACCGCGGGGCACGGCGACCTGTTCGTCCCGCCGCACTACCCGCACCGCCCGCCGACCGCCGACAGCCCGGACGAGTGCCGCAAGCTGGTGCGCGTGTGGGCGCGGTCCGGCGCGGCCGGCGTGAAGATCTACACCTCCGGCGGCGTGCTCTCCATGGGGGACAAGGTGGGCTGGCGCAACCAGACCCGCGAGGAGATCCGCACCACCGTCGACGAGGCGCACGCGCTCGGCATGCTGGTCGCCGCGCACACGCACAGCGCCGACGGGCTCGACATCGCGCTGGAGGAGGGGGTCGACTCCATCGAGCACGGCACGGCCATCCTCGAGCGCCACCTGGCCACGCTCGTCGAGCGGGACCTGCCCGTCGCCCCGACCCTGCTGATCAACGACATCATCGCCGAGGGCCGCCGGCCGGTGTCCGCCGAGGCGCAGGCCAAGGCCCGCGACGTCGTCGCCCTGCGCGACGCCGGGTTCGCGCGCGCCGCCGAGGCCGGCGTGCGGTTCGTGCTCGGCACCGACGCGTCCGGGCAGTTCGTCGGGTTCGGCGACCAGATGGAGGAGGTGCGGCTGATGGCGGCGATGTTCGGCTGGACGCCGGCGCGCGCGCTCGCCGCGGCCACCTCCGACGCCGCCGACGCGATCCGGATGGGGTCGGTCACGGGCCGGCTGCGCCCGGGGCTCGGCAGCGACTTCGTGGTGCTGCGCGGTCGTCCGTGGGAGGACGTGGACGCGCTGCGGGTGGAGAACATCGTGGCCGTCGTGTCGCGGGGCGTCGTCGTCGCGGGCACGCTACCGGGGTGAACCCGCTGCTGACGCGCTCGCGCGCCGCCCTGCTCGTCCTGCTGGTGCTGGGGCTGGCCGCGTGCGGCGCGGACCCCGGACCGAAGCCGGCGCGGACGCCCGCCGCGGCGCCCGCCCCCGGGGCGGAGCCGACCACCGCCACCACGCCGGCCCCGGCCGAGGAGCCGCTCCCGGCGCAGCGGCTCGAGGCGGGCACGGTCGCCGAGGGCGTCCCCGCGGCGGTGTCCGGCGAGGGGGACGCGGTCGTCGCCCTCACGCGGGACGGCGACTTCGGCGTCGTCGCGCACCTGGACTGCTCGGCCTGCACCGGCCACGTCGTCCTGTCCGCCGAGGGGCGGGGGTCGGCCTGGGGCGAGGGGCCGGCGCCGCTCACCGGCTCGTACCTGGTGGACGTCGTCGCGGGCTCGGCACCCCAGCAGGAGCTCGTCGTGCGCACGCAGGGCCCGTGGACGCTGCAGCTGCAGAGCTGGAACGACCTGCCGGTGGCGACGGGAGTCCAGCAGGGCACCGGCGCCACCGTGCTCCTGCTCGGCGACGACGCGAGCGCGATCCGGCTCGACTACGCGCCGGCCGACGCGGACGACGCGATGCTCGCCCGCGTCGTGTCCGGCGTGGAGCTGACCGGGTCGGGCGGGCCGCAGACCCTGGCGCTCGGCGACGACGTCCCGTTCAGCGAGCGGGTCGACGTGCGGATGCCGGGCGTCGTCGTGCTCGGGACCCGCGGGTCGTGGACGGTGACGCCCCTGCCGTGAGCCGTCCCGCGGGGGTGGCGGCCGGCGGGCCGTCGCGCCAGGCTGAGCAGGACGGACGCGAACCCGGGAGGCGCACGGTGCAGGACCGCTACGACTACGTGATCATCGGGGCCGGCATGGCGGGGGACGCCGCCGCGCACGGCATCCGGGAGGTCGACCCGACGGGGAGCATCCTGGTGATCGGGCGGGAGCCGACCGCCCCGGTGACCCGTCCGGCGCTGACCAAGGCGCTGTGGAACGACCCGGAGTTCACCTTCGACCAGGTCTGGCTGCCGACCGCCGAGGACACCGGCGCCGAGCTGCTGCTCGGCGAGTCGGTGATCGCGGTCGACACCGCCGCGCGGACGGTGACCACCGACGCCGACATCACGGTCGGCTACGGCGGGCTGCTCCTCGCGACCAGCGGGCACCCGCGCCCGGTCGCCGGCGTCGAGGACTCGGGGCGGGTGATCTACTTCCGCACCGTCCGCGACTACGAGCGGCTGCGCGACCTCGCGGGCGGCGGCCGGCACGTCGTCGTGGTCGGCGGCGGGTACATCGGCACGGAGCTCGCCGCGGCGCTGGTGCAGCACGACACCCGGGTCACTCTGGTGTTCCCGCAGGACACGCTGACCGGCGCGACCTTCCCGGCTGCGCTCGCCGCCCACGTCGAGCAGCGGTACGCGGACGCCGGGGTGACCCTGGTCCGCGGCGCCCGGGTGACCTCGGCGACCTCGGAGGCGGACGGGGTGACCGTCGTGCTCGACGACGGGCGGGAGATCACGGCCGACGGCGTGGTCGTCGGTTCCGGCCTCGTGATCGAGACCGGCCTGGCCGGGGCCGCCGGCCTCGAGGTCGACGACGGCATCGTGGTCGACGAGCAGCTGCGCACGTCCGACCCGCACGTCTGGGCGGCCGGCGACGCCGCGCAGTACCCCGACCGGATCCTCGGCCGCCGCCGCGTCGAGCACGTCGACAACGCCACGACGACGGGCCGCCAGGCGGGTCGGAACCTGGCCGGCGCGGGGGAGCCGCACACGCACACGCCGTTCTTCTACTCGGACCTGTTCGAGTACGGGTACGAGGCGGTCGGCCGGCTGTCCGCCTCGCTCGCGACGGTGGAGGACTGGCACGGCGAGGGGTTCGCGGAGGGCGTCGTCTACTACCTCTCCGAGGACGGGGACGCCGTCGCCGGCGTGCTGCTGTGGAACGTGTGGGACGCGACCGACCGCGCGCGCGAGGTGATCGCGACGCAGCGGGACGTGTCCCCGGAGGCGCTGCGGGGCCTGATCGGCTGAGGCCCGGCGGGCCGCACGTCCCCCGTCCGGGCGATCAGCCGGGATCGCCCGTTCGTGGCATCGTGGGGTCACGAGGTGCCCGACCCCCTGGAGGTGCCGTCATGCCGCTGTCGCTCGTCACCGCCGTGCGCTCCGTCGCGGGCGCCCACCGGGCGAGCAACCAGGACGCCGCGGGTGCCGCCGCCGGGTACGCGTTCGTCGCCGACGGCGTGGGCGGCCACGCGGGTGGCGACGTCGCGTCCGGCACCGTGGCGCACCGGCTCGCGTCGGCGCTCGCGGCCGCGCGGACGCCCGAGCTCACCGGCGCGGACCTGCGGGCCGCGGTCGCGGACGCGAACGCCGACCTGGCGCGGCGGGTGCGCAGCGAGCCGGACCTGGAGGGCATGGCCACCACGTTCACCGGCGTGTTCTGCGCGGGCGAGGCGGCGCGGGTCGTGCACATCGGCGACTCCCGCGCGTACCTCTGGCGCGACGGGGAGGCGCGGCGGGTCACCCGGGACGACTCCCTGGTCCAGCTGCTGCTCGAGGCCGGGGTGATCGACGCCGCCGACGCGCCGCACCACCCGCGGCGGAACGTGATCCTGCACTGCCTGGCCGGGGACGCCGCGGACCCCGCGCACGTCACGGTGCTCGCCGTCGACACCCGGCCGGGGGACCGGTGGCTGATGGCCACGGACGGGCTGACGGACTACGTCGGCGAGGAGCGCGTGCTCGAGCTGCTCGGCGGCGCGGGCGGGCCGGAGGTCGTGGCGGACGCCCTGGTCGAGGCGGCGCTGGCGGCCGACGCGTGGGACAACGTGAGCGTCGTCGTCGCCGACGTCGTGCCCGCCGCGGGCGTGCGCGCGGGGGACGGGGCGCGGCTGGCCGGGTCGGCGGCCGACGAGGCGCTCGCGCAGGTGCTCGACCGGTCCGCCTGAGCGGTCCGCCCGAGCGGTGCGTCTGCCCGGGGCAGATCTGCCCCCGGCAGACCCGGGGCCCCGCCGCGGGCACGGCGTGCGAGCGTGCGAGGACCCGATCACCTGGAGGACCCCGTGCACAGCACCCACCCGACCGCGCGCACCGAGGCGCCACCCGTCCGGGCGTTCGACGACGACCTCGCCGCCCGGCTGCTGCACCAGCGGATCATCGTGCTCGGCCAGGAGGTCGACGACGCGGTGGCCAACCGCGTGTGCGCGCAGCTGCTGCTCCTGTCCGCCGAGGACCCGCGCCGCGACATCGCGCTCTACATCAACTCGCCGGGCGGGTCGGTCACCGCGGCCATGGCCATGTACGACACCATGCGCCTCATCCCGAACGACGTCGCGACCCTGGCGATGGGGCTCGCGGCGAGCGCCGGCCAGTTCCTGCTCAGCGCCGGCACGCCGGGCAAGCGGAACGTCATGGCCCACGCCCGGGTGCTCATGCACCAGCCGTCGGGCGGCATCGGCGGCACCGCGGTCGACATCGCCATCCAGGCGCAGAACATGGCCCACACCAAGCGCACGATGCAGCAGCTGATCGCGGAGCACACCGGCCAGCGCGTCGAGACGATCGAGCGCGACTCCGACCGGGACCGGTGGTTCACCGCGCAGGAGGCGCTGGCGTACGGGTTCGTCGACCGGGTGGTGGAGCACTTGGACGACGTGCGCCCCGACGCCGCGCAGCGACGGGCGGGCCTGTGATGGCCGGCCAGTACACGGTGCCGGTGGTCGTCGAGCAGCGGCCGACCGGGGAGCGCGCGTCCGACGTCTTCTCCCGGCTGCTGTCCGACCGGATCATCTTCATCGGCACCGAGATCGACGACGGCGTCGCCAACGTCGTCATCGCGCAGCTGCTGCACCTGCAGTCCGACGACCCCGACAAGCCGATCCACCTCTACATCAACTCGCCGGGCGGCTCGGTGACGGCGCTGCTCGCCATCTACGACACCATGCGGTACGTCCGGCCCGACGTCGCGACGTTCTGCCTCGGGCAGGCGGCGTCGGCCGCCGCGGTGCTGCTGGCCGCGGGGACGCCGGGGCAGCGGCACGTGCTTGAGCACGCGCGGGTGCTGCTGCACCAGCCGTCGGGCGGCGGCCAGGGCACGGCCGCCGACCTGGAGCTGCAGGCGGCCGAGATCCTCCGGCTCCGGGCGCAGGTGGAGGACATCCTCGCCGAGCACACCGGGCGGTCGGCGGAGCAGCTGCGCGTCGACACCGACCGGGACCGCGTCCTCACGGCGCAGCAGGCGGTGGCCTACGGGATCGCGGACACGGTGGTGACGACGATCAAGCGCGCGGACCCCGCCACCGCGGCCTGACCGGCCCGGCCGTCGCCCACCAGCCGCCAGGTGGAGACTCCTGCCGGGACACGCCGCGCGTGTCGGGCAGGAGTCTCCACCTGGCGGGCGGGGTGGGGCGGGGAGAGGGTCAGGCGGCGAGCTGGACCGTGGCCCGGGCCGGTGCACGGTGCGGGAGCGCGGTGACCGTGGCCGAGCCCGGCTGGGCGGTCAGGTCGACGACGACGCGGCCGTCGGCCCGGGCGAGCACGGCGTGCGCCTCGCCGACCAGGTCCACCAGCCCCAGGCCCAGGGCGCGGCACACGGCGCCGAGCACCTCGGACGACGCCTCCTTGCGGCCGCGCTCCACCTCGGACAGGTAGGGCACGGACACCCGGGCCGCCTCGGCGACGTCGCGCAGGGTGCGGCCCTGGCGCTCGCGGTGCCGGCGCAGGATGGCCCCGACCAGCACCCGCAGCGGCGGCTCCGGACGGGCGGGCGGTGCGACGGGCGGTGCGTCGGGCCGTGCGGCGTGCGGCTGCGGCATGGGGACCTCCTCGGGTCCCGCCACGCTATCCCCGCGACCCCCGGCGCGGCGGCGCGGCGCGTTCTGCCGTCAGCAGACGCACCTCGGGTGGACGGTCCGGACCGACACGCCCACGGCGAGTCCGTCGCGAGCATCCACCTGAGGGGACCGAGCCCGGCGAGCCCCGCGCCGGGCCTTGACTTCGAGCGCGCTCCAAGGGGCATCGTCCGACGTGGCGGGGACGGCCCGCCGCCCCCACCCACGTCAGGAGCCACCATGCGCCTCGGTGCCCACCTCATGCGGTTCGACAGCGTCGAGCCCGCGCAGCTGCGTCAGGAGCTCGCCGACACCGCCGAGGCGGCGGAGGAGGCCGGGATGACCTGGCTGTCGGTGATGGACCACTTCTTCCAGATGGAGCCCGCGGGGTTCCCGGCGAGCGACCCGATGCTCGAGGCCTACACGACGCTCGGGTTCCTGGCCGCGCGCACCGAGACCGTCCAGCTCGGCGCCCTCGTCACGGGCGTCACCTACCGGCACCCGGGGCTGCTGGCGAAGATCGTCGCCACGCTGGACGTGCTGTCCGCCGGCCGGGCGACGCTCGGCATCGGTGCCGCCTGGTACGAGAAGGAGCACCGGGCGCTCGGCGTGCCCTACCCGGCGCTCGCGGAGCGGTTCGAGCGGCTCGAGGAGACGCTGCGGATCTGCCGGCAGATGTGGACGCCCGGCGACGACGGCCCGTTCGCGGGGACGCACTACCAGCTCGCCGAGACGCTGTGCTCCCCGCTGCCGCTCAGCCGCCCGGGCCGGGGACCCGAGATCCTGGTCGGCGGCGCGGGGGAGCGCAAGACGCTCCGCCTGGTCGCCCGGTACGGGGACGCCTGCAACCTGTTCGAGACCACGCCCGAGGAGGTCGCGCACAAGCTCGACGTGCTGCGCGGGCACTGCGACGCGGTCGGCCGCGACATGGCGGAGATCCGGGTGACGCTGCTCATGGGCGGCGACCAGCTGCTGGACGGGGACGTCGACGGCTTCGTCGCCGCGGCCCGGCCGTACGCGGACCTCGGCGTCGAGTCCGTCATCCTGCGCCCGCCGGCCACCGGCCTCGCCGCCTGGATCCGGGACCACGTGGCTCCCGCCGTGGGGCCGGTCGCGGAGCTCGGCGCGCGCTGACCCGGCCCTGCGGCCAGGATGGACGCATGCGAGGGCGGGCCGAGGGTGGCTGGTGGGGCGTGGTGATCGACGCGCCGGACCCGGGCGCGCTCGCGTCCTTCTACGCGCAGGTGCTCGGCTGGCAGGTGGTGGGCGACGACCCGGAGCACGCCGTCGTCGCGGCGCCCGACGGCGTGGCCTACCTCGCGGTGCAGCGCAACCACGACTACGTCGCGCCGGCGTGGCCGCCCGAGCCGGGCCGCCAGCAGATGATGCTGCACCTGGACGTCGAGGTGGTCGAGCTGGAGGACGCGGTCGCCGACGCGGTGCGGCTGGGCGCGCGGGTCGCTCCCGAGCAGGACGGGCCGGCGTCGCTGCGGGTCCTGCTGGACCCGGCGGGCCACCCGTTCTGCCTGTACCGCGACGGATGACGACGCCGGTGCCCGGCGAGCACGCCGGCGCCCGCGCGCGCACGCGAGGGGCCGCGGACGCGTACTGTCGGCCCGTGAGATCACCCTGGTTCCGTCGTGTGACGGCGGGCAGCGCGACGGGCGCCCTCGCCCGCGAGGTGGACTGGGCAGCGACGCCCCTCGGGGCGCCCAGCATGTGGCCGACGGCCCTGCGGGTCACGGTGGAGATGTGCTTCGCCACCCGGTTCCCGGTGCTCGTCACGTGGGGGCCCGAGCTCACGATGATCTACAACGACGGCTACCGGGACATGCTCGGCTCGGACAAGCACCCGGGGGCCATGGGTGCGCCCCTCCGCGAGGTCTGGAAGGAGATCTGGGACGACCTCGCGCCGTCCGTCGACCAGGTCGTCGAGCACGGCACGCCGACCTGGGCCGTCGACCAGCACCTCGCGATGCACCGCTCGGGGTTCGACGAGGAGACGTACTTCACCTACTCGTACTCGCCCATCCGCGACTCCGCGGACGTCGTGCGCGGGCTGCTGGACATCGCCACCGAGACCACCGAGCGCGTGGTGGAGCGGCGGCGGATGGCGCTGCTGGGCGACCTCTCGGTGCGGCTGACCGCCGCCCACGGCGACCTGGACGCGATCGGCACGTCGGTGGTGGACCTGCTCGCCGGCTCGCCCGACGTGGTCGCGGCCGAGCTGCACCTGCGGGACGACGTCCGGCCGGCGCCGGTGTGGACCACGGGGCCGTCGAGCGCTCCCGTCCTGCCCACGGGTGTGGTGGACCGCGTCATGCGGACGGGTGTGGCGGAGGAGCACGGCCGGACGCTGGCCCTGCCGCTGCTCGCGGCCGGTGACGTCGCGACCTCCGGGGTGATCGTGCTCACCGCGGGTCCCCGGCGGCCGTGGGACGAGCCGTACCGGGCGTTCCTCCGGCTGGTGGGGACCGCCGTCGGCGAGGCCGTGAGCGGCACGCGCCGGCACCTCCGCGAGGTCGACCAGCTGCGAGCGGTCAGCGACACCCTGCAGGCCGCGATCCTGCCCGAGGGGTCGAGCATCGCCGGCGTCGTCGCCCGCTACGTGCCCGCCGTCGGGGACCTGGCCGTCGGCGGCGACTGGTACGACCTCGTCGAGCTCGGGCCCGGCCGGCGGGCGCTCGTGGTCGGGGACTGCGTCGGGCACGGGCTCGACTCGGCGGCGCGGATGGGGCAGCTGCGGGCGGCGACGCGCGCCCTGCTGCTCGAGGACCGCAGCCCCGCGGCCGTCCTCGCCGGCCTGGACCGCTTCGCGCGGACGCTGCCCGGGGCCGAGTGCACGACGGTGTTCTGCGCCGTGGTGGACGAGGTCGACCACACGCTCACCTACGCCACGGCGGGACACCTGCCACCGGTGCTCCGGCGCGCGGGCGGCGGTGCCGAGCTCCTGGACGGTGCGCGCGGCGCCGCCCTCGCGGTCGGGCGGACGCCGCGGCCCGAGGGGGTCGTGCGCCTGTCCGACGGGGACCTCCTGGTGGTCTACACCGACGGACTGATCGAGCGGCGGCACGAGTCCCTGCAGATCGGCATGCAGCGCCTCACCGCCGCGGTCGCGGCGCAGCCGGCGGACGCGCGGACGGCGTCGGTGGCGGACGACCTGCTGCGCCAGCTCGCCCCGCACGGTGCCGACGACGACGTGGCGCTGGTCGTGTACCAGGCCGGCGCCGCCGGCGAGGCGGACGGCGAGGGCTGAGGAGCATCAGCCGCCGGCGCCGTCGACGAAGCCCCAGAACGCGGGCTTCGCCTGCAGCTCGTCGTCGAAGAGCAGCGGCGCCTCGAACGGGCGCTCCTCGGGCCAGGCCCGGAGCCAGGACCGCGTGTCGTAGAGCCCCCACACGCTGACGAACGCCAGGTCCCGGGCGGTGAACGCGGCCACGAGCTCCTGCACCTGCGCGCCCTGCCGGTCGAGGCGGTCCTGCGGGGTGGAGTCGAGCTGCTCGTCCTCGTCGGACAGGGCGACGTCGAGCTCCGTGACCGCCTGCCGGAACCCGAGCGCGGCGACCGCGTCCAGGGTGGTGGCGACCCGGTCGACGTCGGTGTCGATGTCGACGTGCATCTGGTGCCCGACGGCGTCCACCGGCGCACCCGCCGCCTGCAGGTCCATCAGCAGGCGCACCAGCTGGCGGCGGCGGTCGGGCGCGTCGGTGTCATAGTCGTTGAGGTACAGCGTGACGTCGGGGCCGAGCACCTCGCGGGCGATGCGGAACGCCTCGGCGACGTAGCCCGGGCCGAGCACCTCGTACCAGCGGCTGTGCCGGAGCCCGTCCGGCTCCTGCGGGTCGAGCGCCTCGTTGACCGCGTCCCACGACACCACCGGGTTCGCGTCGCCGTACCGCTCGGCGAGGTGGTCGGCGACGGCCTGCGTGTGCGCGCGCAGCCGGTCCAGCAGCAGCGCCTGGTCCTCGGGGCTGTCCGTCAGCGGCTGCCCGTCGGCCGTCTCGAAGAACCAGTCGGGGGTCGACCGGTGCCACACGAGGGTGTGCCCGTGGACGGTCAGCCCGTGCTCGACGGCGAAGTCGAGCACCTCGTCCATCGGCTCGAAGTCGAACTCGCCCTCCGACGGCTGCACCGTGATCGGCTTCATCGCGTTCTCGGGCGTGATCTGGTCGAAGTGCCGCAGCAGCAGGTCGGCCGGGCGGCCCGAGAGGTCCTGCGGGCCGGCGGCGACGCCGACCGGCGCGGCGGCGACGTCCTTGAGCGCCGGCACGTCGGTCTGCACCGCGGGGGTGGGGCGCTCGACCGTCACGTCGTCGACGCGGAGGTCCGCCAGCGACTCGGGCGTCTCGACGTACAGCCGCCACTCGCCGTCGCCCTCCGGGATCTCGGCGGTGCCGCCGAGGTGCACCCAGTCGCCGGACGTCACCGTGCCGCGTGCCACGTGCACGTACAGGGGGTCCTCGCCGCCGGGGTCCCGCTCGAGGGTGAGCTGCACGTCGGCGTCGTCGGCGCCGTCGCCGAGGCGGACCCATGCGGACAGGGTGTGCACCTGGCCGCGGGACACCGCGCCGGACAGGTCGACGGCCGCGCCCTGCCACGGCTCCGACCGGCCGGTGACCAGCAGGCTGCCCGCGCCCGCGTGCGTGACGTCCTCGGCCTGCGCGACCTCGACGTCGTCGCCCAGGGGGGTCCAGCCCTCGTCGCCCTCGTCGAACCCGCTGGACAGCACCGTCACCATGGCCTCCGGCGGCGGCGTGCTGACCGGCGCGGACGCGGTCGGGGCGGGGTCGGGGGAGCCGTCGTCGCGCGTGACCAGCACCAGCACCGCGACCAGCACGAGGACCAGGACGAGGGCGCCGGCGCCGATCAGCAGGGCGGGTCGGCGCACGCGGGAGGTCCTTCGGTCGGGCGGGGGCGGGCGGGACCCGCGGGAGCGGCACCACCGTAGGCATGCCCGGGGCGCCGTCGCCAGCCCCGCTGGTCCGCGGCCCGGAAGGCGCGACGGTGGTCGGCTCCCTACGCTGGTCGACGTGCGGGCCATGACGTGGAACGTGTGGTGGCGCTTCGGGGACGCGTGGCGGGAGCGGGAGGCCGCCGTCCTCCAGGTGCTCGCCGAGGTGCGCCCGGACGTGCTGGCGCTGGTCGAGACGTGGCGCGACGGCACGACGACGCAGGCCGACCTCGTGGCCGACCACCTCGGGCTGCCGTCGGCGGTGTTCGTCCCGACGGGGCTGCCCCCGGTGCCGGGCGACACCGACGACCCCGACCTCGCGGGCGTCGAGATGGGCGTCGCGCTCGTGTCCCGCTGGCCGCCGGTCGCCACGCGCACGGTGCCGCTGCCGGCGTCGCAGCGCCCCGGCCCGCCGGCGCACGCGCTGCTCGCGACGCTGGACCACCCGGCCGGACCGCTGCACGTGCTCGTCGCCACGCTGGAGTGGGAGCCGCGGTACGACGAGGACCGGATGGCCCAGGCCTGGGCGCTCGCCGACCTCGCGGCGGACCCGGGGCTCGACGGCGACCTGCCGGTGCTGGTGCTGGGCGACCTGAACGCGACGCCGGCGGGCCCGCAGCTCGCGGCGCTGACCCGGCAGCTCACCGACCTGTGGCCGCTCGGCGGCGGCGACCCGCGGGCCGTCACGCTGAGCTCCGTGGTGCCCGAGGCGCCCCTGGAGGTCACCGAGCTGATCGACCAGCGGATCGACCACGTGCTCGCCCGCCCGGGACGGCCGGGCACCCCGCGCGCCGCGGTGCTGGCCTCCGGCGCGCGGCTCGCGGGGACGGAGCCGGTGGTCGGGCGGTACCCGTCCGACCACTTCGCGGTGGTCGTCGACGTGGAGCTCACGTCGTGAGGCGGCGTCTGCGCCTGCGCGGCACTGCGGCGGCGGCGGTGGTCGTCGCGGTCGTCCTCGGGGTGGCGGCCTGCGCCCCGGCCGACGACCCGGCGCCGTCGCCCGGCGGCAGCCCCGTGCCGGCGGTCGGGGGCGCCACGTCCGCGACCAGCCCCGCCGGGCCCGCCACCGGCGTGCCCGCGGCCGAGGCGGTCGTCGCCCCCGACGCCGCCTGGGCGGACCACGACGCCGTCGCGGCGGACGCCTACGCCCTCGGCTACGCCGGCACCGTGGCGCCGGTCTCCGCGGAGCTGGCGGTCCGGATGGCGCCGTCCTGGCGCGAGGGCTGCCCGGTGCCCCTGGCGGACCTGCGCTACGTCACGGTGACGTACCGGACCTTCGACGGCGCCGCGGCGACGGGAGAGCTGGTCGTGCACGCGGACGTGGCGGAGAGCGTGGTCGCGGTGTTCGGCGAGCTGTTCGCCCTCGGCTACCCCGTCCGGTCGATGCGCCTGGTCGACGACTTCGGCGGCAGCGACGACGCCTCGATGGCGGCGGACAACACCTCGGCGTTCAACTGCCGGCCCATCAGCCGCGGGACGGGTTGGTCGGAGCACGCCTACGGCCGCGCGATCGACCTCAACCCCGTGGAGAACCCGTACGTGCGCGGCTCGCTCGTGCTGCCCCCGGAGGGCGGCCCCTACGCGTCGCGCCCGGACGCGCCCGGTGTGGTGCACGCGGGCGACGCCGTCGTGCGTGCGTTCGCCGCGCACGGCTGGCAGTGGGGCGGCGCGTGGTCGTCCCCGGTGGACTACCAGCACTTCTCCACCACCGGTCGCTGAACCGGGACCACGGTCCCTGGCGTGTCTCCCGTCTCCGGGCGCATGGTGGAGGTCCGACGGCGTCGGACGGGCGCCGGACGGAGCATCACCGGGGGTGCAGGGACATGGACGACAGGGTGGTCGTCGGCTACGACACGTCGCCGGAGTCAGCGGCAGCGGTCCGGTGGGCCGCGACGCAGGCCGCGGGCCGCGGCTGGGCGCTGGACGTGGTGCACGCCTGGGGGTTCGCCGGGCGCGAGGGCGGCGGTGCCGGGGACACCTGGCTCGGACGCCAGGTGCAGGCCCAGGTGCACGACGTGGCCGCCGAGGGCGGCGGCGTGGCCACGGAGGCGGCGCCCGGCGTCGGGGTGCGGGCCGTGGTCGCGTACGGCCCGCCCGCGCGCGTGCTCGCGGAGCGCGCCGAGGACGCGCGGCTGGTCGTCCTCGGGCGCCGGGGCGCGGGGTCGGCGCGGGCGACGCTGCTGGGGTCGGTGACCACGGGCGTGCTGCACCGCGCCCGGTGCCCGGTGGTGGTCGTGCCCGAGGGGTCGCACGCCGGTGCCGGACGGGGTCCGGTGCTGGCGGGGTTCGACGGGTCGCCCGGCGCGTTCCGGTCGCTCGAGGCGGCGTGCGAGCAGGCCCGGCGGCTCGGCACGGAGGTCGTCGCCGTCACCGCCTGGACGTCCACCGGTGAGACCACGAGCCCGCGCTACTGGGCGACGTCCTACCCGGTGCGCTCGCCGGGGGAGGTCGCGCTGGAGGAGGCGGAGCGGGTCGCCGAGCGGGCGCGCAGCTGGTCCGCGGCGCAGCAGGACGTGACCCTGTCCTGCGACGTCGCGGAGGGGCGTGCGGCCCACGTGCTGGTGCGGCGCTCGCACCACGCGAGCCTCGTGGTGGTCGGCACCCGCGGCCGCGGCGGGTTCGCGAGCCTGGTGCTCGGGTCGACCAGCCGCGCGGTGGTGCAGCACGCCGAGTGCCCGGTGCTGGTGACCCGGGGCGCGGACGCGGTGCCAGCCGGGGACGGCGCGCGACCCGAGCGGGAGACCGCCCCGGTGTAGGGCGTCGCCTCAGGCCCGGGGCGCCGCCGTGCTCGCCCGGACCACGAGCCGCGTCGGCACGACGATCCGCGTGTCGGTGAGCGTCTCGCGGCCGCGGATCTGCCGGAGCAGCAGGTCGACCAGGCGGTCGCCGATCTGGTGGAAGTCCTGCTGGACGGTGGTCAGCGGCGGCCAGAGGAACTCGGCGAGCGGGATGCCGTCGAACCCCACGACGGAGATGTCCTCCGGGACCCGGCGACCGTGCTCGTGCAGCGCCCGGACGAGCCCGGCGGCCATCTCGTCGTTCGCGCAGAGCACCGCGGTCACGTCAGGGGCGTCCGCGAGCCGGCGGCCCTGCTCGTAGCCGGAGCGCGCGGACCAGTCGCCGTGCAGCACGGCGGGCACGGGCCGGCCCGAGCCGACCAGGTGCTCGCGCCAGGTGTCGACGCGGATCTCGGCGGGCGCCGAGTCCGCGGGCCCGGCGAGGTGGTGCACGGTGCGGTGCCCCAGGTCCAGCAGGTGCTGCACGGCCAGGTGCGTGCCGGTGACCTGGTCGGCGCCGACCGCAGGGTGGTGCCCGACGAACCGGGAGTCGGAGACCACGACCGGCATCCGCGGCGGCAGCGCCAGGCTGGCCGGGGTCGCCGTCTCCGCGCGGATGATCACCAGCCCGTCGATCGACTGGTGCGACAGGCGCTGCGCCGCCTCGGCCATGTCGTCCGAGGAGGGGGTCTGCACGTCGATCAGGCTGACGGTGTAGCCCTCGGCGCGCGCGGCCTCGACCACGGCCTCGACGGTGCGGGACTCGCCGGTGCGGGCCAGGCGGTGCGCGATGAGGCCGATGGTGCCGAAGCTGCCGTACCGCAGCGCCCGCGCGGCGTGGTTGGGGGAGTAGCCGAGCCGGTCCATCGCCGCCAGCACGCGCTCGCGGGTCTCGGGCCGGACGTTGTCGGCGCCGGTCGACACCCGGGACACCGTCTGGGACGACACCCCGGCGAGCACGGCGACGTCCGCGATGGAGGGGCCCGGGCGACTGCGGCCGGGCGCCGGTGCGGTGTCGGTCATGCGGTGATCGTAGCGCGATGGTGACGTCACCATCCGCGGCTCGGGAACGCTCCTGGGCGGGGTGAACCCCATGGGCCGCGTTCACGGGCCGCGCGGCGCACCCTCAGCGGTCGAGCGCGTGATCCTGCAGATGGTGACGTCGCCATCGGCACTCCGCAGCCATGCGGCGCAGGTTTGACACGATCCCGACCGCGTGGCAACGTGGCGCCCGCGCCGCTCGATGTTGACGTGAACATCGACAGGCGCCCGACCCCCGAAGGAGTGGCTCGCTGTGACGACGCAGAACGTCCCCGCGCCCGTGGTCGCGACCCCCCGGGTCGCCGCCGCCAAGCGCCCGCGGCGCGGCAGGTGGACCGGCTGGGGGTTCGTCGGCCCGTTCATGGCCGTGTTCGCCCTGGTGTTCCTGGCCCCGATCGCCTACTCGATCTACCTGAGCCTGTTCCGCAAGCAGCTGGTGGGCGGCAACTCGTTCGTCGGGTTCGACAACTACCAGCGCGCGTTCTCCGACCCGCAGTTCTGGGAGTCGGTCGGCCGCGTCGGCGCGTTCCTCGTGGTCCAGGTGCCGGTCATGCTCGGCATCGCGCTGCTCGTGGCGCTCGCCGTCGACAGCGGCCGGCTGTACGGCACGAGCTTCTTCCGGATCTCGATCTTCCTGCCGTACGCGGTCCCCGCGGTCGTCGCCGCGCTGATGTGGGGCTTCATGTACGGCACGCGGTTCGGCCTGGTCGGCAACATCAACGACACCTTCGGGATCTCGCTGCCCAACCCGCTGTCGCCGGACCTGGTCCTGCTGTCGATCGGCAACATCGTGACCTGGAGCTTCGTCGGCTACAACATGCTGATCTTCTACTCCTCGCTGCGCACCATCCCGACCTCGCTCTACGAGGCGGCGGAGCTGGACGGCGCGAGCCAGTGGCAGGTGATCCGCGCGATCAAGATCCCCGCGATCCGCGGCGGGCTGGTCATCGCGACGATCTTCTCGATCATCGGCAGCTTCCAGCTGTTCAACGAGCCGAGCATCCTGCAGAGCCTCGCGCCGAACGCGATCACCACGTACTTCACCCCGAACCTGTACGCCTACTCGCTGTCCTTCTCCGGCCAGCAGTACAACTACTCGGCGACCATCGCGATCATCATGGGCCTCATCACCATGGTCATCGCCTACGTGGTCCAGCTGCGCGGCATGCGCAAGGAGGCGTGACGCGATGACCACCACCACCGCCCCGACCGCGAGCGCGCCCGCACGCCCCGCGACGAGCGCCCCGCGCCTGCGGTCCCGCAAGGCCTACAGCTCCGACAAGCCGCGCCGCAGCGTCCTGCTGACCGTGCTCACCGCGGTCGTCGGCCTGTACAGCCTGATCCCGCTGGCGTGGCTCCTGATCAACGCGAGCAAGACGCAGCAGGACCTGTTCGACTCGTTCGGCCTGTGGTTCAGCGGCGACTTCGCCCTGTTCTCGAACATCCGCGACACGCTGGCCTACGACGACGGCATCTTCGTCCGCTGGCTCGGCAACACGCTGCTGTACGTGGTGGTCGGCGCCGGCGGCGCCACGCTGCTGGCGGTGCTCGGCGGCTACGGCCTCGCCAAGTTCGCGTTCCCCGGCAAGCGGGCGGTGTTCGCGACCGTCATCGGCGCCGTGGCGGTCCCCGGAACCGCGCTCGCCGTCCCGACGTTCCTCATGTTCAGCCAGATGGGCCTGACCAACACCCCGTGGTCGGTGATCATCCCGTCGCTGATCTCGCCGTTCGGGCTCTACCTCATGTGGACGTTCGCCGCCGAGGCGATCCCCACGGAGCTCATGGAGGCCGCCCGGATGGACGGCGCCAGCGAGGCGCGCACGTTCGCGCAGATCTGCCTGCCGCTGCTGGCCCCCGGCATCGTCACCGTCCTGCTGTTCACGATGGTCGCGACCTGGAACAACTACTTCCTGCCCCTGATCATGCTGAAGAACCCCGACTGGTACCCGCTGACCCTCGGCCTCAACGCGTGGAACGCGCAGGCCGCAACCGCGGGCGGGCAGGCGATCTTCAACCTCGTGCTGACCGGCGCGCTGCTCACGATCATCCCGCTGATCGTCGCGTTCCTGCTGCTGCAGCGGTTCTGGCAGTCCGGACTGGCCGCCGGCTCCGTCAAGGAGTGAGCGCGCGCCCGCACCCCCGATCTCGATCCCATCTGACGACGAAGTGAGAGGACCCCGCATGTCCACCAACTCCCGCACCCTCTGGCGCGGCATCGCCACCGCCGGCGTGCTCGCCCTGGGCCTCACGGCCTGCTCCTCCGGCGGCGACTCCGGCTCGGGCTCCGGCGACGCCGCGGCCGACGGCGGCTCGCTGACCGTCTGGGCCTGGGACAACACCGTCGAGCCCATCGCGGACGCGTACATGGAGGAGAACCCGGACGTCACGATCGACGTCGTCAACGCGGGCACCAACACCGACGAGTACACCGCCCTGCAGAACGCGGTCGCCGCCGGCTCCGGCGTGCCGGACCTCGCGCAGATCGAGTACTACGCGATCCCGCAGTTCGCGATCGGCGAGTCGCTGGCCGACCTGTCCGAGTTCGGCGCCGCCGACCTGGACGGCACCTACAGCCCCGGCCCGTGGAACGCCGTCCAGCAGGGCGAGGGCGTCTACGGCCTCCCCATGGACTCGGGCCCGATGGCGCTGTTCTACAACACCACCGTGTTCGAGAAGTACGGCGTGCAGGTCCCGACCACCTGGGACGAGTACCTCGAGGCCGCGCGTGCCCTGCACGCCGCCGACCCGAACGTCTACATCACCAACGACACCGGCGACGCGGGCTTCGCGACGTCGATGATCTGGCAGGCCGGCGGCCAGCCGTACCAGGTCGACGGCACCGACGTGACGGTCGACTTCACCGACGAGGGCTCGACCGCGTTCGCCGAGATGTGGCAGCAGCTCATCGACGAGGACCTGCTCGCGCCGACGTCGTCCTGGAGCGACGAGTGGTACCAGGGCCTCGGCAACGGCACCCTCGCCTCGCTGACCATCGGCGCCTGGATGCCGGGCAACCTCGAGGCGAGCGTGACGCAGGCCGCCGGCCAGTGGCGCGTCGCCCCGATGCCGCAGTGGGAGGCCGGCCAGACCGCGTCGTCCGAGAACGGCGGCAGCGCGATGTCGATCACGTCCGCCAGCCCCAACAAGGAGCTCGCGTACGACTTCCTCAGCTACCTGTCGAACGGTGACGGCACGCAGATCCGCATCGACGCCGGTGGCTTCCCGGCCACCACCGCCGACCTCGAGTCCGACGAGTTCCTCAACAAGGAGTCGGAGTACTTCGGCGGCCAGAAGATCAACGAGGTCCTGGCGCAGTCCGCGGCCGACGTCGTCGAGGGCTGGCAGTACCTGCCGTTCCAGGTCTACGCGAACAGCATCTTCAACGACACGGTCGGTCAGGCGTACGTCGGCGGCACCACGCTGACCGAGGGCCTGGAGGCCTGGCAGGAGCAGTCCATCAGCTACGGCGACGAGCAGGGCTTCACCACCAACTGAGCCCCGCCGCACCACCAGGGCCGGCGGCGGGGGAGCACCCCGCCGCCGGCCCGTCCCGAACCACGAGACCCCGGGGGACCACCCAGCCATGCCCACGTTCGAGATCGGCGAGCGCGACTTCCTGCTCGACGGCCGCCCGCACCAGGTGATCTCCGGCGCGCTGCACTACTTCCGGGTGCACCCCGAGCAGTGGGCGGACCGCATCCGCAAGGCCCGGCTCATGGGGCTCAACACCATCGAGACCTACGTGGCGTGGAACTTCCACGCCCCGGAGCGCGGCCGGTTCGACCTGGACGGCCGCCGCGACCTGGGCCGGTTCCTCGACCTGGTCGCCGCCGAGGGCATGCACGCGATCGTGCGCCCCGGCCCCTACATCTGCGCCGAGTGGGACGGCGGCGGCCTGCCCGGCTGGCTGCTGGCCGACCCCGACGTCGGCGTGCGCCGGCACGAGCCGCGCTACCTCGCGGCCATCGAGCAGTACTACGACCAGCTGCTCCCGCTCGTCGCGGAGCGCCAGGTCACCCGTGGCGGCAGCGTCATCGCCGTGCAGGTGGAGAACGAGTACGGCGCGTACGGCGACGACCACGAGTACCTCCGCGCCCTCATCGCCCTGGTCCGCGCCCGCGGCATCGACGTGCCGCTGCTCAGCTGCGACCAGGCCGACGACACCATGCAGACCCGCGGCAGCATCCCCGAGCTGCACCGCACCGCGACCTTCGGGTCCCGGTCGACGGAGCGCCTGGCGCTGCTGCGCCGCCACCAGCCCACCGGGCCGCTGATGTGCATGGAGTTCTGGAACGGCTGGTTCGACTCCTGGGGCCTGCACCACCACGTCGCCGCCTCCGAGGCGAACGCCCAGGACCTCGACGACCTGCTCGCGGCCGGCGGCTCCGTGAACCTCTACATGTTCCACGGCGGCACCAACTTCGGCTTCACCAACGGCGCGAACGACAAGGGCACGTACCTGCCGATCACGACGTCCTACGACTACGACGCGCCGCTGGCGGAGCACGGGGCGGTCACGCCCAAGTGGCACGCGATGCGCGAGGTCATCGCCCGGTACGCCCCCGTCCCCGACGAGGTCCCGGCGGACCCGGCCCCGGCGCCGGAGCTGACCGTCGACCTCGACCGGCGCCTGCCGTTCGCCGACGCGCTGCCGGCGCTCGGCGAGGCCCGGTCCTGGGACCACCTGCCGACCACCGACGAGCTCGGGCACTGGTCCGGGTTCACGCTCTACCGCACGCAGGTCACGGCGGCCGACCGCGCAGTCACGTTCACCGAGGTGCGCGACCGGGCGGTCGTCGCCCTGGACGGCGAGCCGGTGGGCGTGCTGAGCCGCACCGAGCACACCCGGACGATCACCCTGCCCGCCCGCGCGGGAGAGCTGACGCTGCTCGTCGAGGACCAGGGCCGGGTCAACTACGGGCCTCGGATCGGCGAGCCCAAGGGCCTGATCGGGCCCGCCCGCACCGCGGACCGGGAGCTCACCGCCTGGGAGACGGTCGCCCTGCGGCTGGACGAGGTGGAGCCCGCCCTGGCAGAGCTGCTCGCCGACGCGCCCGCCGCTCCGGTGGACGCCCCCGTCGCGGGGCCGGCGTTCCTGCGCGGCGCGTTCGACACGGTCGCCGGCGCGGACCACTTCCTGCGCACCGACGGCTTCGGCAAGGGCCTGGTCTGGGTCAACGGCTTCCTGCTCGGGCGCTACTGGAGCGCCGGCCCGACCGGCACGATGTACGTCCCCGGGCCGCTGCTGCGCGCCGAGGGGAACGAGATCGTGGTGCTCGAGCTGCACGGGGCCGCCGAGGCGCGCGTGGCGTTCGTCGCCGGTCCCGACCTGGGGTCCTCGGAGGTCTGAGACTCACCCGCTCGCGACGTCGGTCCACCCGCTCGGGCCCTCAGATGACCTGCAGGGACGCCGATGACACGAGCAGGTGCCCGGTCTGCCGGCCGGGCCGTGGGTCGAGCGAGGCAGGGTCAGCACGTGGACGGCGCAGGGCCGCAGGACGGGTGGCAGGACGCCGCGGAAGGCGCCCGGCTGCTCAGCGGCGCGCTCGCGGCGCTGACGCGTGACGGCGGCTTCCCGCTGGACGGCGTCACGCCGCGCGCGCCGGCCTCGGCCGCCGAGGGCGCGGGGCGCACGCCCGGCCTGCCCCGGCGGCGCCGGCGCGAGGGGACGACCGAGGACAACGCCGCGGTGGTCGCGCGCCAGGCGCAGCGGATCCGGCAGCTGCAGAGCCTGATCGAGGCCGCGCCGATCGGCATCGGACTGGTGCAGCTGGACGGCCGCACGCCGCTGACCAACGACACGCTGCGGCGGCTGCTCGGGTACTCCACCGAGGAGTTCGCGACCATGCCGTTCTGGCAGTACACGGCGCCCGAGGACGTCGCCGAGAACGACCGGCTGTTCCGCGCCATGGTCGACGGGACGGGCGGCGCCGACGACGGCTTCGCGATGGAGAAGCGGTTCGTCCGCAAGGACGGCACCACGCTGTGGGTCGAGCTCACCGTCTCGCTGGTCCGCGACGCCGACGGGCGGCCCGACTACGCGATCGGGATGACCCAGGACATCACCGAGCGCAAGCGGCTGGCCGACGAGCTGCGTGCCGCCGAGCTGCACTACCGCCTGCTGGTCGAGCACGTGCCGGCCGTGGTCTACATCGCCGAGCCCGGACCGGGCGGCCGCTTCGAGTACGTGAGCCCGCGGCTCGAGTGGATGCTCGGGTACCCCGCGCAGGAGTGGCTGGCGGACCCGGGCGCGTGGGCGCGCACCATCCACCCGGCGGACCGTCCGGTGCGGACACACGAGGAGGCGCTGCGCGCCGGGGTCGCGGACGGGGAGATGCTGCCCTCGATCACCTACCGGCTGCGGCACCGCGACGGGCACGACGTGTGGGTGCGGGACGACGCCGTGCTGCGCCGGGACCGCGACGGCAGCCCGCGGCTGCACGGCGTCCTGCTGGACGTGACGCAGGAGAAGACGCTCGAGGAGCGGCTCGCGCACATGGTGGACCACGACGCGCTCACCGGGCTGGTCAACCGCGCGCACTTCCACCGGCTGGTGGACGAGGCCCTGGCCGGCGGCCGGCTCGGCGCGCGGCGCAGCGTCGCGGTGCTCTACGTCGACCTGGACGACTTCAAGGCGGTCAACGACAGCTTCGGCCACGCCGTCGGCGACCGGGTGCTGGTGGCGGTCGGCGAGCGGCTGCGCGCGCTGGTGCCGCCCGGCAGCGCGGTGGCGCGCCTCGGCGGCGACGAGTTCGCCCTGCTGGTCACCGGGACCCCGGCGGCCGTGCGCAAGGCGATCGCGGCCGCGTCGGCGATGGGCGAGGTCACCGTGGACGCGGCCGGCGAGACCGCACGGGTCCGCGCGAGCGTGGGCGCGGCCGTCGCGGACCGGTTCCACACGACGGAGCTGCTGCTGCACGACGCCGACCAGGTGATGTACCGGGCCAAGCTCGGCGGCGACCGGCGCGGCCGGTCCGACCGCCGGTCGGGCGAGGAGCGCCGCTCGGGCGGGGACCGGCGGCAGGGCGCGGACCGGCGGCAGGGCGGGGACCGCCGCTCGGCGGGCGACCGGCGCGCGCAGGGCGAGCGCCGGACCGACGACCGCCGCGCCGGGGCCTGAGCCCGGGCGCGGCGGTCGCGTCGCTCAGGCGGGCGCCCCGACCCGGGCGAGCATGCCGAGCACCACGGCGGCGGACCGGTCCGCCGCGTCGTCCACGTGCGTGCGGAAGTCGTCCGCGCCGGCGGGGCCGCACAGGTCGGAGATGCCCCGGACCGCCAGGAACGGCACGCCGTACACGTGCGCGACCTGCGCGAGCGCGGTCGTCTCCATGTCCGTGGACAGCCCGCCCGGGAACTGCTCGCGGACCGGGCCGACCAGGTTCGCGTCCACGAACGCGTCGGACGACAGCATCAGGCCGGCGCGGACCGTGAGGTCGCCGGCGTCGGCACCGAGCGCCGCACCGCGCAGGCCGGCGTCGCCGGCGTAGGTCGCGGGCATGCCCGGGACCTGACCCAGCGCGTAGCCGAAGGCGCGCGCGTCGGCGTTCGTGTAGACGTGCTCGGTGCCGACCACGACGTCACCGACGTGCACCCCCGCCTGGACGCCGCCGGCGCTGCCCGCGCTCACCAGGGCGGCCGGGGCGGCGCCGCCGCGGGCCGCCGCCACCAGCACCAGCGCCGCGGACGCGGCGGAGGCGGCGTTGGCCAGCCCGATGCCGCCGCGGACCAGCAGCACCTCGCGGCCGCCGACGGTCAGCACGTGGTGCTCCGCACCGCCGACCGTGCTCGGCTCGCCCACGGCGTCGGCGCGCTCCAGGAACGGCGCGGCCTCGTCGGGCATCGCGACCTGGACGACGACGTCGACGCCGGCCAGACCGCTCGTCCCGGTCATCCCGGACGCCGCCGTCACGCCGTCACCTGGCTCCAGCCGGCGCGCTGCGCGAGGAACTCCCGCGCCGCACCCTGCGCGCCCTCGAGGGTGTGGTTGGCGCCCCACCCGCACTGCACCTCGTTGGCGGCGGGGACCTCGGTCGCCGTGGTGATGTCCTCGAGCGTCTCCTGCACCAGGGACGCGACGTCCTCCTCGGCCCACTCGCCCTGCAGGATCAGGTAGAAGCCGGTCTGGCACCCCATCGGGGAGAAGTCGATGACCCGGTCGCTGTGGTTGCGGGAGTGCTCGGCGAACATGTGCTCCAGGGAGTGCACGACCGGCATCTCGAGGTGCGCCTTGTTCGGCTGGGTGAACCGGACGTCGAACTTGCTGATGACGTCGCCCGCCGGCAGGACCTTCTTGTCCGCCAGCCGGATGTACGGCGCGGCGACCGTCCGGTGGTCGAGGTTGAACGACTCGACGTTCATGCGGGGCTGGTTCACGGCTCTCCTCGGGTGGGTCGGACGTACCGGACCATTGTGCAGCGACGACGTGGCGCCGGGTATTCCGGCGGTCGCGCCGTGGACGGAGGTGTCAGGCGGGACGCACGGCGCGGCGGGGGAGCGGCCGGGTGCGCGGGGCACGGCCGCGGTCGGAGAGCTCGAGCAGCCGCACGACCCGTCCGCGGTGCGGCGCCCACGGGGCCAGCACCTCCAGGACCTCCTCCTGCTCGACCCTCCGGCCGGCGATGCCCGCACCGACCAGGCGCGGCAGGTGCAGGTCGCCGACCGACACCGCGTCGGCGTCCCCGAGCGCGCGCCGGGTGGTCTCCGCGACCGTCCACACCCCGATCCCCGGGACGGTCAGCAGGCGCCGGCGGACCTCGGCGTCGGCGCCGGGAGCGTCCGGGGCGACCGCGAGCACCTCCTGCAGCCGGCCGGCGACGGCCGCGGCGCGCAGGATGGTGCTCGACCGCTGGTCGTCGACCCCCGCCCGGCGCCAGTCCCACACGGGGACCTGCCGCCACCCGACCGCGTCCGGCGGCACCCGCATCCCGGCGGGTGCGGGCCCCGGCGGGACGGACCCGTGGCGCCGCAGCAGCCAGCGCCACGCGTGGTGGGCGTCCGCCGTGACGACGCGCTGCTCCAGCACCGCGGGCACCAGGGCGCCCAGCACGTCGGCGGTGCGCGGCACCCGCAGCCCGCGCAGGCGCCGGTGCGCCGCCGCCAGGCCGAGGTGCCCGGCCGGGTCGAAGGTGCGCGGGTCGTCCCGCGCGCCGAGCAGGTCGGGCACCCCGGCGAGCGCGCGTGCGGCCCCCGGTCCCCACGCGGTGGCCGCGACGCCGGCCGCGCCGGGCCGCAGGTGCAGGGTCGCCGGGCCGTCCGGGGTGCGCAGCGCGAGCCAGGCGGTGCCGTCGACCTCGAGGCGGACGGCCGGGTCGAGCCCGCCGCGCCGGACCATCCGCAGGGTCAGCCGGACGTCCAGCGGGCCGTCCGGCACGTAGGTGCTGGTGAGCGGTGCGGCGCTGCCGGAGCCGGCGGGGAGGGACGGGTCGTGCACCCCTCCAGCATGCCGGACCCCGCCCACACCCCGCCCCGCGCGCCCCGCGCGTCCGGCGAGGTCGTCATCTGCGGTCGAGGTCGTCAGTCCTGCGGGACGACCTCGACCACGTGTGACGACCTCGGCGGGAACAGGCGCCGCGGCGGCGCCGGGCGCGATCAGGCGGCGCGGTGCTCGGCGACCTGCGCCAGCCAGTCGACGACGCCGTCCAGGTACTCGGCGCGCGGGGCGTCGGCGGACAGCGCGAGGTCGTGGATCCCGCCCGGCACGGCCATCAGCGTGACGTCGTCGCCCAGGCGCGGCGCGCGCGACCAGATCTGCGCCACGTCCAGCACGGTGTCCTGCGCGTCGAGCAGCGGGTTGCTGCGGGAGTTCGGGCCGGACTCCGCGGCGGTGCACACCAGCACCGGCGCCTCGATGGTCAGCCCGCGCGCGAGCCGGGCCTGCCCGCGGCGCACCGCCCGCAGCCAGCCCGCCCGCACCGGGAACCCCTCGGCGGGCTTGAGCCGGCGGTCGTAGTCCCACCGGCCGCCGTTCGCGACGTGCAGGTGCCACGAGTACGCCGACGGCCCGTCGGCCAGCACCCGCATCCGGTCCACCTGCCCCAGGTTGTCCAGCACCCACGTGGACACGACCCGGTGGAACCACCGGGCGCCCAGGTCGAACCACGGGCTGTTCAGCACCAGCGCGTCGACGGCGGCCCGCCCCGCCGGGCTGTTGGCCCACAGTGCAGCGGTCAGTCCGCCGGTGGAGTGCCCGTGCACGACGAGGCGGTCGTGGCCGAGGTCCTCGCGGATCAGGCGCGCCGCGAGCCCGAGCTCGGCGCGGTACTCGGCGAGGTCGTCGACGTAGTGCGGCACCTGGCCCTCCCGCCAGGACCGGCCGCACCGGCGCAGGTCGAGCGCGTAGAAGGTGGACCCGGCGGCCTCGAAGGCCGCGGCGAGGTGCGTCTGGAAGAAGTAGTCGTTGAAGCCGTGCACGTGCAGGACCGCGGGCCCGCCCGTCGGCGCGGCGCCCGGCGTCCGGCGGACGACGGTCGCGACCAGGTCCGGGTCGGTGCCGGACAGCGCGAGCGTCGCCTGCTCCCAGCCGGGCCCGAGCGGGTCGGGCTGCCACAGGACCGGCGTCACGCCCGCCCCCGCGCGGCGGCCGCGGGCAGGCGCAGCGGCAGCAGCGCCGCGAGACCCAGGGCGATGACCAGCACGAGACCCAGGATGCCCCACCGCTGCGACCCCGAGACCGCGACGAACGTGGAGAACGCCAGCGGCGCGAGGAAGCTCGCGGCGCGGCCGGTCGTCGCGTAGAGGCCGAAGATCTGGCTCTCCCGACCCGGCGGTGCGATGCGGGTCAGCAGCGACCGGCTCGCCGACTGCGCCGGTCCGACGAACACGCACAGCAGCAGCCCGCACACCCAGAACGCCGACGTGCCGGCGCCCGCCAGCACGAACGTCGCCACGCCGGCGACCACCAGGCCGGCGAGCGACCCGATGATCAGCGCCCGCGGGCCGACACGGTCGTCCAGCAGGCCGGCGAGCACGGTGGCGACGCCCGCGACGACGTTGGCCGCGATGGCGAACACGACCACCTCGCTGGCGGAGAACCCGAACGTGCCCGACGCGATGACCGCGCCGAACGTGAACACGCCCGCGAGGCCGTCCCGGTACACCGCGCTCGAGAGCAGGAACAGCACGGTGCTGCGGTCGGTCCGCCACAGCGCGCGCACGTCGGTGACGATCCGCCGGTACGACTCGACGACCCCGGGGCGGCGCCGTGCGGCCGTGCCGGCGTCGGGAGCGTCCGGGACCGCGAGCAGCACCGGGATCGCGAACGCGCCGAACCACAGCGCCGACACCAGGACGGCCACGCGGATGTTGAGGCCGTCCTCGCCGGTGACGCCGAACCAGCCCACCTCGGGGTTGATGAACCCCACGAACAGGACCAGCAGCAGCACGATGCCGCCCACGTAGCCGGCACCCCAGCCGATCCCGCTGATCCGGCCCAGGGTCGCCGGTGCCGACACCCGCGGGAGCATCGCGTTGTAGTGCACCGACGCGAGCTCGAACGTCAGGTTGCCAGCCGCCAGCAGCGCGATGCCGAGCAGCAGGTTGGCGGTCAGCGAGTCCGGGTCGGGCCGCACCAGGACCATCGCCAGGCACAGCGCGACCGTGGCGGCGGTCTGCACGGCGAGGCCGCGCCGGCGCCGGCCGGACCCGTCGGCGCGCGTGCCGGTCATCGGCGCGAGCACGGCGATGAGCACGCCGGCGGCGGTCAGACCCCAGCCGAGCCACGTCGAGTGCCGGGCGAGCGCGGCCTCGAGCGGGTCGCCGCCGGCCGCGACCAGGGCGGGGTCGACGAAGGCGTCCGACGTGAGCCAGCGCGTGAAGACGAACGTCGTGATGACGGCGTTGAACGCGGCAGAGCCCCAGTCCCACAGCGCCCATGCCGCGACGGGCCACCGCCCGCGCGTCGTGCGACCGTCCGGGCGGGCACCCGCGGACGCGTCGGGCGCGTCGGGCGCAGCGGCGGCGGGTGGCGGGGCGGCGTCGGCGGTCACGGACCAGGGATACCGCCGTTCGGCGTCCGGCGCGTGTCGGCACGCTGAACGGCGGGCGACGCGGCCCGTTGCTAGCGTCGCCTGCCATGACCTCGAGCGTCCGGATCGGCATCTCCGGCTGGCGGTACACGCCGTGGCGCGGGGTGTTCTACCCGAAGGGCCTGGCCCAGCGGCGCGAGCTCGAGCACGCCTCCCGGCAGCTCGGCACCATCGAGATCAACGGGTCCTTCTACGCGCTGCAGCGGCCGGAGTCCTACCGGACGTGGAAGGCGGAGGTGCCGCCCGGCTTCGTGTTCTCCGTGAAGGGCGGCCGGTTCGTCACCCACATGAAGAAGCTGGCCGACGTCGAGGTGCCGCTGGCCAACTTCTTCGCGTCCGGCGTGCTGGCGCTCGGCGACGCCCTGGGACCGGTGCTCTGGCAGCTCCCGCCGACCCTCGGGTACGACCACGACCGGCTGGCCCGGTTCTTCGACCTGCTGCCCCGCACCACGACGGAGGCCGCGGCGCTCGCGGCCCGGCACGACGAGCGGCTGGACGGCCGCGCCCTGACCGAGACCGACGCCGACCGCCCGCTGCGGCACGTCCTCGAGGTGCGGCACGCCACGTTCGAGACGCCGGAGTTCCCGGCGCTGCTGCGCGAGCACGGCGTCGGCCTGGTCGTCGCCGACACCGCGGGGAAGTGGCCGTACCTGGAGGACGTCACGTCGGACGTCGTCTACGTGCGGCTGCACGGCGACTCCGAGCTCTACGTCTCCGGGTACGACGACCCGGCCCTCGACCGCTGGGCGGAGCGGGTCGCGGCGTGGGCGGCCGGCGGCGAGCCCCCGGACGGGCGCCGCCTCGGCCCGCCCGCCGCGCCGGCCCCGGGCGGCCGGGACGTGTACGTGTACTTCGACAACGACGTGAAGGTCCGGGCGCCGTTCGACGCGATGGCCCTCGCGCGCCGGCTCGGCGTCGGCCCGGCCCCCGCCTGACCCCGCCCCGTCCCCGTGCCCGTGGCCGTGCCCGTGCCCGCGCCGAGGGTGCAGAAATCCCCGGGCACACCGGACCTGTCGCCGCTGCTTCTGCACCCTCGCGGCCCGCAGCGCGCGGCCCGAGCTACAGGTCCGGGTGCCGGCCGCGCAGGCGGTCGATCTCGCGTCGCTCCCGCTTGGTCGGCCGCCCCGCGCCGCGGTCGCGCTGGGCGGCGACGGCGACCTGCGACGGCGGCGGGGGAGCGGGCGTGCGGTCGACGTACGCGGTGGCGGCCGGCCCGGGCCCGACCCGGCGCTCGACGATGTGCGCGACCTCGACGATCCGCTCGGGCCCGTCGCCGCGGACCCGCACCTCGTCGCCGACCTTCACGGACGTCGCCGGCTTGGCGCGGTCGCCGTTGACCCGGACGTGACCGGCGCGGCACGCCGTCGCCGCGGCGGCCCGCGTCTTGGTCAGCCGCACCGCCCACACCCACCGGTCGACGCGCGTGGTCGGCGGTCCCGGGGGGAGCGGGCGCGGCGCCGGGGCTGCGGGCTCGGACATGCTCAGACCGTGGCCTGCGCGGCCCGGGCGGCGGTGAGGATCTCGGACGCGTCGTGCCCGCCCGGCTGCTCGCCCCGCGCGGCGGCGCGCTCGGCGAGGCGCAGCAGCGCGGCGTTCAGCGGCGTCGGGACCCCGTGCAGGCGGCCGAGCAGGACGATCTCGCCGTTCAGGTAGGCGGCCTCGATCGATCCGGCGCCGCGCACCAGGCTCTGCCAGGACGAGCCGCCGCGGCGGTCCACCCCCGGCAGGTCGACGAGGGTGAAGTCGCCGCGCACCGCGGCCTCCTCCTCGGGGGACGTCGGCTCGATGCCGGCGGCGGTGAGGACGGCCCGGGCCTCGGCGACGGTCGCGTCCAGCAGCTCGCGGGCCGCCGGCTCGCGGACGGGCCCGCACAGCGCCTCGACGGCGTTGCCCAGGTTGCTGAGCAGCTTGGCGTACTTCCACGCCATGACGTCGGCGACGACGGGTGCGCGGAAGCCGGCGGCCTCCAGGTCCGTGCCGACGGTCGCCAGGTCCGCGCCGGGGTCGCCGGCGGGGATCGGACCGAGGGTCAGCACACCCGGGACGGGGCTCCCGGCGGCGGAGACGCGGCCCGGCTCGAGGAAGGTCGCCGGCAGCCAGACGCACATCCCGGCGACGCGGGCGAACCGGCGCAGGGCCGTGCGCTCGTTGTCGACGCCGTTCTGCGCGCAGACCAGCAGCAGCCGCTCACCGGCCGTGCCGCCGCCGGCCACCGGGCGGTCGGCCCACTGCGCCGTCGTGGCCGCGGTGTCCTGGCCCTTGACCGCGAGCACCAGCACGTCGTCGGGCCGCAGCTCGACGTCCTCGGGACCGGCGGCGACCGGCGCGTGCACCACGCGCGCGCCCGCCTCGGTGGTCAGGTGCAGGCCGTCGGCCCGCACCGCGTCCAGGTGGGCACCGCGGGCGACGAGCACGACCGCGCGCCCCGCCTCCGCCAGCAGCCCGCCGATGGTCCCGCCGACCGCGCCGGCGCCGATGATCACGTATCGCACCCGGTCACGGTGCCACATCACGAGGCCGCGCGGCGCACCGGCCCGGCCCCGACGTACGGTGGCGAGCATGACCTCTTCTGTCGTCGCCGTCACCGGCGGCTATGTCGTCCCCGTCTCCTCCGACCCGATCGACGGCGGCACCGTCCTCATCCGCGACGGCCGCATCGAGGCCGTCGGCGCCGACGTCGCGATCCCCGACGGCGCGACCGTCGTCGACGCCGCAGGCCGCTGGGTGCTCCCCGGCTTCGTCGAGGCGCACGGCCACGTGGGCATCCATGAGGAGGGCGAGGGCGTCGCGGGCAACGACACCAACGAGATGACCGGGCCGAACATGGCGGCGGTGCGCGCCGTCGACGGCATCAACATCGACGACGAGGGCTTCCGCGACGCGCTGTCCGGCGGCGTGACGTCCGTCGTCGTGAAGCCCGGGTCGGGCAACCCGATCGGGGGCCAGAGCGTCGCGATCAAGTCGTGGGGCGGCCGCACGATCGACGAGCAGGTCATCTCCGCGTCGGTCAGCGTGAAGTCGGCGCTCGGCGAGAACCCGAAGCGCGTCTACGCGGAGAAGAAGCAGACGCCGCAGACCCGCCTCGGCACGGCGCTCATCATCCGCGAGGCGTTCACCGCCGCGCAGCACTACCGGGCGGCCCGCGCCGCCGCCGAGGCCAAGGGCGAGCCGTTCAAGGTCGACCTGGGTCTGGACACGCTCGCGCGGGTCCTCGACGGGGAGCTCGTCTGGGACCAGCACGCGCACCGGCACGACGACCTGGTGACCGCGATCCGCCTGGCCGACGAGTTCGGCTACCGGCTGGTGCTCAACCACGGCACCGAGGGGCACAAGATCGCCGACGTCCTCGCCGAGCGGGACATCCCCGTCATCTTCGGCCCGATGTTCACCTCCCGGTCCAAGGTCGAGCTGCGGGACCGTGCGATCGCCAACCTCGCCGCGCTGGCGAAGGCCGGCGTCCGCGTCGCGATCACCACCGACCACCCCGTGGTGCCGATCAACTTCCTGGTGCACCAGGCGACGCTCGCGGTGAAGGACGGCCTGCCCCGCGAGACCGCCCTCGAGGCGCTGACCGTGAACCCGGCGTCGTTCCTCGGCCTCGACGGCCGCGTGGGTGCCCTCGAGCCCGGCCGCGACGGCGACGTCGTCATCTGGTCGGGCGACCCGCTCGACGTGCACGCGCGCGCCGAGCACGTCCTCATCGAGGGCCGCACCGTCTACACCTGGGACGCCGCGACGTCCACGGCGACCGTCGTCGAGCGCGCCGCCCGCTTCCCCGCCTGACCCGCGCGGCGCCGCGCCGCGCCGCGCCTTGCCGTGAGGTCGTCACTCCTGCACGAGGTCGTCCCGCAGGAGTGACGACCTCGCGCGTACGTGACGACCTCACCGGGGAAGGGTGCCGCGGCGGGGTTCATGGGTGGGGCTCAGGTGGGGGTCAGGGGACTCCCGGGGGTGCGGGGTGCACTGGGTGCTGTCGGCGCCACCGCGGTGCCGCCCGCAGGAGGTGTCCCGCATGAACCAGCACGACCAGCAGCAGCCCGCCGAGCCCGCGCAGCCCCACGACGCCGCGCAGTCCGGCTCGCCCGACGACGCCGCGCGGCCCGTCTCGCCCGACGACGCCGCGCGGCAGCAGGCGTACGCCGCGTCCACGTACGCCGAGGGGTCCGCCCTGCCGCAGCAGGTGTACGCCGCGTCCACCTACGCCGTCCCCGCCGGCGCGAGCGCGGTCTCCCCGCCGCGCCGTTCGCGCCGGCGCCGCACGGCCGTGGCGCTGCTCGCGTCGGGGGCGGTCGCCGCGGGGCTGGTGCTCGGCGGGTCGGCGCTCGCGCTCGGCCTGCCCGACGACACGTCCGCCGGCACGGGCCTGGCCGCGGCGCCGGGAACGGGCCAGGGCAGCGCCTTCGGCTACCGGGGCACGACCCCGGGCACGACCCCGGGCACCACCCCGGGCACGACCCCGGGCACCACCCCGGAGGGCACGGCGCCCGGGTCGTCGTCCTCGTCGGGCACGGCGACGCTCGACACCACCACGGCGTCCGACGCGCAGCAGGCCGGGGTCGTGCTGATCAGCACCGTGCTGGGCTACCAGTCGGCCGAGGCGGCCGGCACCGGCGTCGTGCTGACCTCCGACGGCCTGGTCGTCACCAACAACCACGTCGTCGAGGGCGCCACGGAGATCACCGTGACCATCGGATCGACGGGCGAGTCCTACGCCGCCGAGGTCGTCGGCACCGACGCGACGGCCGATGTCGCGGTGCTGCAGCTGCAGGACGCCGCCGGCCTGACCACCGCCGCGCTGGACGACGACGCCGCCGCGGTGGCGGTCGGCGACGCGGTCACCGCGGTCGGCAACGCGGAGGGCGGTGGCGTGCTGCTCGCCGCCGCGGGCACCGTCACGGGGCTCGAGGAGTCGATCACCACCCAGGCCGAGGGCGTCTCGTCCGGCGAGTCGCTGACCGGCCTCATCGAGGTCGACGCCGACGTGGTCTCGGGCGACTCGGGCGGCCCGCTGCTGGACGACGAGGGCGAGGTCATCGGCATCACGACGGCGGCGTCGTCGGGGTCGTCGGACATCACGGGCTACGCGATCCCGGTCGAGGACGTGCTGGACGTCGTCACGCAGATCGTCGCCGGCGAGGACACGGACACGATCACCCTCGGCTACCCGGCGTTCCTGGGCGTGCAGCTCGCGACCGGCAGCGCCCCCGGCCTGACCTCCGGCGCCCCGATCGCCGGCGTCGTCGAGGGCACCCCCGCGGCACAGGCCGGCCTGGCCGCGGGCGACACGGTCACCGCGGTGGACGGCACCGCCGTGGCCGACGCCGACGCGCTCAGCGCGCTGCTCGCGACCTACGCCCCCGGCGACCAGGTCACGCTGACCTGGACCGCCGCCGACGGCAGCGCGCACACGGCGACGGTGACCCTGGTCGAGGGCCCCGCCGCCTGACACCGTCACCGAGCGCGCCGCGCCCGCGCTGGGCAGCGGCGCCAGGCCCTACGCTCACTCACCATGGCCGTCACGATGCAGGACGTCGCGCGTCGCGCCGCCGTGTCCGTGAAGACGGTGTCCCGCGTGGTCAACGACCACCCGCACATCAGCCCGGACAAGCGCGCGCGGGTGCTCGCCGTCATCGACGAGCTCGGCTACCGGCTCAACCCCGCGGCCCGCTCGCTGCGGACGGGGCGGTCCGGCGTCATCGGCCTGGGGCTGCCGGACCTGCGCGAGCCGTACTACGCCGAGCTGGCGCACGCGGTGCTGGAGCAGGCGGGCCGCCGCGGGCTGACCGTGCTCGTCGACCCGACGGGCGGCGACCCGGACCGCGAGCTGGCGTTGCTGCGGGGCCGCGGTGGCGGGCTGGACGGGGTGCTGCTCTACGCGCTGGGCGTCGGTGCCGAGGACGCGGCCGTCGCCGCCCTGCCCGCCGTGCTGCTGGGGGAGCGGGTGGCGCCGGGCGCGTCGGCGGCCGTCGACGTCGACCCCGCGGTGGCGGCCGCGGTCGCGCACCTGGTGGAGACCGGCCGCCGGCGGATCGCCGTCCTCGGCGCGGACCCGCGCGCGGGGTCGCCCGGCGCCCGGCGCACGGCCGCGTTCCGCCGGGCGGCGGCGGACAACGGACTGGACGTCGACGAGGCCCTGCTCGTCGACGTCGGGCCGCGCTGGGGCCGGCAGGAGGGGGCCGTGGCCGCCGCGCGGCTCCTCGACGCGGGCCGGCCGTTCGACGCCCTGCTCGCGCACAACGACGCGCTCGCGCTCGGCGCGCTGCGGACGGCGCTGGACCGCGGGCTGCGGGTCCCCGAGGACCTCGCGGTGATCGGGTCGGGGGACACCGAGGACGCCCGGTACGCCGTGCCGTCGCTGACCTCGATCGCGCAGGGCACCACCGAGATCGCCGGCACCGCCGTCGCGCTGCTGGCCGACCGGATCGAGGGCCGGCCGCCGCGCGAGGACGAGCCGTGGGCCGCCGCCGTGGACCTGCGGCTGCGCGAGTCGACGATGGGGGTGGGCGTCGCGTGACCGAGGACCCGCGCCGCGCGGTGACGATGGCCGACGTGGCCCAGGCCGCCGGAGTGTCGGTGAAGACCGTGTCGAACGTGCTGGCCGACCACCCGCAGGTCCGGTCCGGTACCCGGGACCGGGTGCTGGCCGCCGTCGACGCCCTCGGGTACCGGCTCAACCCGGCGGCGAGCCGGCTGCGCTCGGGCCGCACCGGCGTGATCGCGTTCGCCCTGCCGCACCTGTACCAGCCGTACTTCGGCGACGTCGCCGAGCGGGTGATCGCCGAGGGCGAGCGGCACGGGTACACGGTGGTCATCGAGCCGACCGACGCCCTCGCCGCGCGGGAGCGGGCGGTGCTGTCCGGGGCGCGGGCGCAGCAGGTGGACGGGGCGATCCTGTCCCCGGCGGCGCTCGGCGTGGACGACCTGCATGGACTGGTCGTCGAGGGGCCGGTGGTGCTGCTCGGCCCCCGGCTCGAGGCGCCGCCCGTCGACCAGGTCGCGATGGACGACCGCGGCGCCGCCCGCACCGCCGTCGAGCACCTGCTGGCGGCCGGTCGCCGGCGGATCGCCGCCGTGGGCACCACGCCCGACGGCGGGTCGGCCGACCTGCGCGAGGCGGGCTACCGGGACGCGCACGCGGCCTTCGGCGTGCCGGTCGACGACGCGCTGCTGCTGACGGCGCCCGACTGGGACCGCCGCGCGTCCGGGGCCGCGGCGGCCGTGCGGCTGCTGGCCTCCGGTGCGCCGTTCGACGCGGTGTTCTGCTTCAACGACGCGATGGCCTTCGGCGTGCTGCGCGTGCTGGCCAGCCGCGGCCTGCGGGTCCCGGACGACGTCGCGGTCGTCGGGTTCGACAACACCGAGCAGTCCCGGTTCTCCACGCCGCCGCTGACGTCCGTCGACCCGGGGCAGGAGCAGATCGCGCGCGCCGCCGTCGACCTGCTGGTGCGGCGGATCGAGGGCCGGACGGGCGCGCCGGAGGTGGTCGTCGCCGAGCACCACCTGGTGGTCCGCGAGTCCAGCGGCGGCCCGCGCACCCCGGTCGCCTGACCCACCGCTGCCGGACCCCCTCGGCGCCGGCCCGTCGGGACGGGGAGGGCGCCGTGGGTGGTGAGGTGCATCGATGTCATCTCGCGCATGACGTTCCGGAGTGCGGCGCGCGTCGGCGGAAGCCGCGGATCGCGCGTCTACCGTGCCCGGCGGGCCGGCCTCGCAGGACGGCAACCCGCGGTCGCGTCGTGTCCCGGCGGTTGACATCGATGTAAGCGACGTTGCAGAGTGGCGGCGCACGCACCGTCGCTCGCACCGCACGAAGGCAAGGAAGCCCATGTCGCACGCCACCACCGCCGCACCGGCCACCGCGCCCACGCCCACGACGCGCACGACGCCCGCCGCCGCGCCGGCCCCGCGCCCCGCGCACGCCGGCCCCGTCGCGCCGCGCGCGACCGACCGCCTCGCGCAGCGCCCGCTCGCGGCCTCCGACGTCCGTCTCGACCCGGCCGGTCACCTCGGCCGCTGGCAGCGCCTGAACGCCGACGCCACGCTGCCGCACACCGTCGCGATGCTCGAGGAGAGCGGCGTGCTGCCGAACCTGCGGCGCGTCGTGGGGGAGTCGGACGCGGACTACGTCGGGTACCAGTTCGCCGACTCCGACCTCTACAAGACGCTGGAGGCCATCGGCTGGGAGATCGGCCGCACCGGCACGCAGGACTGGGACGGCTTCCTCGCGGACACCCTCGACCTGCTGACCCGCGTGCAGGACGAGGACGGCTACCTCAACTCGTTCGTCCAGGGCACCCGGCCGGACGAGCGGTTCGCCGACCTGCGCTGGGCGCACGAGCTGTACTGCTTCGGCCACCTGATCCAGGCCGCGGTCGCGCTGCACCGCGGCGCGGACCGCGACGACTACCTCGCGCTGGCCCGCCGCAGCGCCGACCTGCTGGTGCGGGAGTTCGGGCCCGAGGGTCGCGCGGGCTACTGCGGGCACCCGGAGGTGGAGACGGCCCTGGTGGAGCTCTACCGCGAGACCGGCCACCAGCCGTACCTGGCGACCGCCCGGCGGATGGTCGACGAGCGCGGCCAGGACCTGGCGCTGCTGGGCCCGGACCGGCTCGGCGCGCACTACTTCCAGGACCACGCCCCGGTGCGCGCGTCGCTCGAGGCCACGGGCCACGCGGTGCGCCAGCTCTACCTGAACGCGGGCGTCACCGACGTCTGGACCGAGCAGGGCGACGACACGCTGCTCGCGGCGATGGACGCGCAGTGGGACTCGGCGCACCACCAGAAGATGTACATCACCGGCGCGATGGGATCGCGGCACTTCGACGAGTCGTTCGGCGACGCCTACGAGCTGCCGCCGGACCGCGCGTACGCCGAGACCTGCGCGGCCATCGCCGACGTGCACTGGAGCTACCGGATGCTCCTCGCCGAGGGCGGGTCCCGGTACGCCGACGCCATCGAGCGGGCGCTGTACAACGCGGTCGCCGCGTCGGTGTCGTCGGACGGCTGCGCGTTCTTCTACTCCAACCCCCTGCACCTGCGGGAGGGCCACCGCGAGGAGGAGAACGCGCCGTCCCGCCGGACGCCGTGGTACTCCTGCGCGTGCTGCCCGCCCAACATCGGCCGGCTCGTCGCGTCGCTGCACACCTACCTGGCGACGACGACCGACGAGGCGCTGCGGCTGCACCTCTACAGCGCCGCCGCCATCGACCTGCCCGCGCACCTCGGCACCGGGATCGTCCGCGTCGGCACCGCGTACCCCGCCGACGGGCGCGTGCTGGTCGAGGTCGACGGCGAGCTGACCGGCCGCCTCGAGCTCCGGGTGCCGGGCTGGGCCCAGGGCGTCCGGGTGGTGGTCGACGGTGCCGAGCGCACCGACCTCCCGGTGGAGGACGGCTACCTGGTCCTGCCCGCCGCGACCCGGCAGGTCGAGCTCGACCTCGACATGCCGGCCCGGACCATCGCGGCGCACCCGCGGGTCGACGCGGTGCGCGGCTCGGTCGCGGTCGTCCGCGGGCCGGTCGTGTACTGCGTCGAGCAGGCCGACCACCCGGGCGGGCCCTCGGTCGAGGACGTCCGGCTGCGCGCCGGCGCCGCGCTGACCGTCGTCCCGGGCGACGGCCCGCTGCCCCGGGTCGAGGCCGAGGGCGTCGCGGCGGAGGCGAGCGAGGTCCCGCTGTACCGCTCCGGCGCCGACGCCGCCCCGACCGCGGGCCGCACCGTGCGCCTCACGGCGATCCCCTACGCCGAGTGGGGCAACCGGACGCCCGGCGCGATGCGCGTCTGGCTGCCGGTCGCCTGACCGGCACGGAACTCCCAGCAGCACCCACCACGACGAAGGGACGGCGCGACGATGCGCAGACGGGTGAGGAGGGCGGCAGCACTCGCCGCGGCGGTGGTGCTCGGCGCGAGCGCGTGCGCGAGCGGACCCGGGAGCGGCGACGAGGACACCGTCACGCTCTGGGTCCGGGACTACCAGAAGAGCATCATGGGGACGCTGGCGGACGAGTTCAACGCCACGCACGACACGCAGGTCGAGGTCACGCTGGTGCCTGCGACCAGCTTCGTGCAGAAGCTCGGCACGGCGGTCGCCGCGTACCAGGGACCCGACATCGCGTCGCTGGACCTGGTGTTCGCGCCGTACTTCGCGTCCGCCGGCGTGCTGGCCGACGTGACCGACCGGGTCGAGGCCCTGCCGTACGCGGACGACCTCAGCCCGGCGCACCTGGACCAGGTGACCTACGAGGGCCGCACGTACGGGGTGCCGTTCACGGGTGACGTCTCGGTGATGTTCTACAACAAGGCGCTCTTCGCGCAGGCCGGGCTCGACCCGGAGCAGCCGCCGACCACCTGGGCGCAGGTGCAGGAGGCCGCCGAGGCGGTCGCCGCGATCGGCGACGGCACCAGCGGGTTCGTGTTCTCCGGCGCGTGCGGCGGCTGCAACATCTTCTCGCTGACCCCGCTGGTCTGGGCGTCCGACGGCGACGTGCTGAACGCGGACGGGACGCAGGCCCGGCTCGACTCCGACGAGGTCGGCGGCGCCCTGCAGCTCTACCGCGACCTGTACGACGCCGGCACGATGCCCGAGCTGGTCCGCACCGACGCCGGCCCGAACGCGGCGACCGCGTTCCAGAGCGGCACCGTCGGCATCCGGTTCGACGGGACGTCGTTCATGTCGACCCTGGTCGGCGACGGCGCCGTCGACTTCGGCGTCGCGCCGATCCCCGGCCAGGACGGCGGGTCCGCGTCCTTCGCGGGCGGCGACGTGCTGTCCGTGATGACCGGCGCCGCCAACCCCGACGGCGCCTGGGAGTTCCTCGAGTGGGCGACCGACCGCGACGCCCAGCAGGTGCTCGCCGACAACGCCATCCTGCCGATCCGGATGGACCTGCTGGACGAGATCTACGTCCCGCGCGACCCGCGGTTCCAGGTGTTCGCGGACGCGCTGGCCGTGGGGCACGTGCCGTACTCGATCGTCGAGAACGAGCTGTTCAACGACAACAACGGCGTCTGGGCGGGCTTGATCCAGGACGCCGTGTTCGGACCCGGCAGCGTCGCCGACGCCCAGGCCGAGGCCCAGCGGGACGCGCAGGCGATCCTCGACAAGGCGAACGACTGACCCACCGCGACGCCGGGCGGCACCTCCGCCCGGCCCTAGGACGACGGAGTTCTGAGCGATGACCGCACCTGTGATGGCACCACCGGCGCCCGGTGGCGTCGCCCTGCCGAGGGGGCGACGGCGCACGACGCTGGCCCGCCGGCGCACGTACCTCGGCCTGCTGATGGTGGCGCCCGCCGTCGTCATGCTCGGCCTGTTCTTCCTCTGGCCGCTGACCCAGACCGTCCGCATGTCGTTCTACGACTGGCCGATGCTGGGGGAGCACACCTGGGTCGGCCTGCAGAACTACACGGACGCGCTGACGGACTCCGACTTCCTCGCGGCGGTCGGGTTCACGCTGCAGTACACGCTGGTCGCGACGCCGCTGCTGTTCGCAGTGGCCCTGGTGCTGGCGCTGCTGGTCCGCGGTGGCAGCCGCGCGGCCCGCGGGTTCCAGACGATCTTCTTCATCCCCGTCGTCATCGGCATGGCCGCGGCGTCGTACCTGTGGATGTACCTGTTCCAGCCCGACCTCGGCCCGGCGAGCGCGCTGGGGGAGCGCGCCGGGCTGCTGGACGCGTCGCAGAACTCCTTCGCGACGTTCACCTCCGCGCTGGTCATCGTGCTGGCGATGGTCACCTGGAAGGTCGTCGGCCTGCAGATGCTGCTGCTGTCCTCGGGCCTGCAGTCCATCCCGGTCGAGGTCGACGAGGCCGCCCGCATCGACGGGGCCGGCCGGTGGCAGGCGTTCCGGCACATCACGCTGCCGCTGCTGCGCCCGACGCTCGCGCTGGTGCTCGTGTTCTCGGTCGCCGGCTCGCTGCTGGCGTTCGACCAGTTCTTCATCATGACCGCCGGCGGGCCGTCCAACTCGACGATCACCGCGGTGTTCCAGACCTACCGGACCTCCTTCATCCAGTTCGAGCTCGGCGCCGGTGCCGCGATGTCGGTGCTGCTCATGGTCGTCCTCGCGGCCGTGAGCGCCCTGCAGATGCTCCTGCTGAGGAACACGGACAACGCATGAGCACCCTGGTCGCCGCCGACGCCTCGGCCCTCGCCACGCCCGACCCGTCCCGCCGCGCGGCCCGTCGTCGCCGCGGCCGCGTCCCCCGCACGATCGCCGAGGTGCGCGCGTCCATGCCGCGGCTCGCGTGGTGGGTCGTCTGCCTCTGCCTGGCGGTCCTGTTCCTCTACCCGCTGTACGTCATGCTCACGCAGAGCCTGAAGTCGCCGGCCGAGGCCGTCGCGGTGCCGCCGACGATGTTCCCGCAGACCTGGTCGCTGGAGAACTACGCGCAGCTCGCCGACAGCTCGTCGGGCATCAGCCTCCTGCGCTCGCTGGGCAACTCGGTGCTGGTGTCGGTGTCGGTGACCCTGCTGACCACGCTGGTGGCGACGCTCGCCGGGTACGGGTTCGCGAAGCTCCCGTTCCGGGGCTCGGGGTTCATCTTCTTCCTCGCGCTGGTGGCGTTCATGGTGCCGTTCCAGGCGATCATCACGCCGCTCTTCCTGATCCTGCGCGACCTCGGGCTGCTCGGGTCCCTGCCCGGCCTGGTTCTGGTGATCGCGACGTTCAGCCTGCCGTTCGGGCTGTTCCTCATGCGGAACACGTTCGCCGCGCTGCCCGGCTCCCTGGAGGAGGCCGCGATGATCGACGGCTGCAGCACGCTGGGGGCCATGCGCCGGGTGCTGCTGCCCGTCGCGCTCCCGGGCGTCATCTCCACCGCGCTGCTGACCTTCTTCACCGCGTGGAACGAGTTCTTCGCGACGCTGATCCTGCTCGTCGACCAGGACAGGTACACGCTGCCGGTCAGCCTGCAGATGCTGGCGTCGGGCCAGAACAACCAGGTGGACTGGGGCGTGATGCAGGCCGGCGTGACCGTCACGGTCGTACCGTGCATCGTGATCTACCTGCTGCTCCAGAAGTACTACGTCAGCGGCCTGCTCTCCGGCGCCGTCAAGTAGCGCGCTCGCACCACCACCAGGAAGGACCCCCGTGGCACACGCCCGCCTCACCGTCGACCCCGAGCTCGTCGTCTCGCCGGTCCACCGCCGCACGTTCGGCTCGTTCGTCGAGCACCTCGGCCGCTGCGTCTACACCGGCATCCACGACCCCGGCCACCCCACCGCGGACGCCGACGGGTTCCGCGAGGACGTCCTGGAGCTCGTCCGCGAGCTCGGCGTCACCACCGTCCGGTACCCCGGCGGCAACTTCGTGTCCGGCTACCGCTGGGAGGACGGCATCGGGCCGGTCGACGAGCGCCCCGCACGGCTCGACCTGGCCTGGCACTCCCTCGAGCCGAACACCGTCGGCGTCGACGAGTTCATGCGCTGGACCCGCAAGGCGGGCGTCGAGCCGATGATGGCCGTGAACCTCGGCACCCGCGGCGTGCTCGAGGCCGTCGACCTGCTGGACTACTGCAACGGCTCCGCGCCGACGGCCTGGGCGCAGCAGCGTGCGGCCAACGGCTCGCCCGAGCCGTACGGCATCCGCATGTGGTGCCTCGGCAACGAGATGGACGGCCCGTGGCAGACGGGGCACAAGACCGCGCACGAGTACGGCCGGCTCGCCGCCGAGACCGCCCGCGCCATGCGCCAGGTCGACCCGACGCTCGAGCTGGTCGCGTGCGGCTCGTCCGCGCCCGACCTGCCGACGTTCGGGTCGTGGGAGCGCGAGGTGCTCACCGAGACCTACGACCAGGTCGACTACATCTCGATCCACCGGTACTACGAGGTCAAGGGCGACGACGTCGCGTCGTTCCTCGGCTCGTGCGTCGACATGGACGCGTTCATCGACGACGTCGTGTCGACCGCCGACGGCGTGCGCGCCGCGCTCAAGGCCACCAAGCGGCTGAACCTGTCGTTCGACGAGTGGAACGTCTGGTACCAGTCCCGTGCCGCGTCGGTGCCGCCGGCGGGCGACGACTGGCCGGTCGCCCCGCCGCTGCTCGAGGACCACTACACGGCGGCCGACGCGGTCGTGGTCGGCAACATGCTGATCACGCTGCTGCGGCACTCGGACCGCGTGACGGCCGCGTCGCAGGCGCAGCTGGTCAACGTGATCGCGCCGATCATGACCGAGCCCGGTGGCCGGGTCTGGAAGCAGACGATCTTCCACCCGTTCGCGCAGGCGTCGTCGCTGGCGCAGGGTTCCGTGCTGCGGGTCGCCCCGCAGTCGGCCACGTTCCCGACCGCGCAGCACGGCGACGTCCCCGCCGTCGACGCCGTCGCCACGTGGGACGAGGAGACCGGCACGGGCGCGCTGCTCGTGGTCAACCGCCACCCGGAGGAGCCGCAGGACCTGACGGTGGACCTCAGCCGGCTCGGCGACGTCCGCGTCGCGGCGGCCACCACGCTGCACGACGAGGACCCGTTCGCCCGCAACAGCGCCGACGACCCCGACCGGGTCGCCCCCCGCGCGCGCGACGACGTCGCCCTGACGGACGGCACCCTGACGATGTCCCTCCCGGCGATCAGCTTCAGCACCGTCCAGCTGACGCGCGCCTGAGCGGACGGCCCCCCGCGCGGTCGTCACCCCGGCACGAGGTCGTCACACCGGCACGAGGTCGCCCCGCAGGACGGACGACCTCGTGCACGCGTGACGACCTCGGCGGGCGGGGTGCCCGCGCGGACCGGGCGCCGCGTCGCCGCCCTCCCGGTGTCCCAACCAGGCGGACGACGCCGCGCACGCCCCCTCACCGGGCGTCGGCGTCGGCTCCCCGGATCGCGGCCCTGCCGGCCTCGAGCCGCGCGACCGGCACCCGGAACGGCGAGCAGGACACGTAGTCCAGCCCGACCGCCTCGAAGAACCGGATCGACTCCGGGTCGCCGCCGTGCTCGCCGCACACCCCGACGCTGAGGTCCGGCCGGGTGGCCCGGCCCTCCTCGACGGCGATGCGGACGAGCCGTCCGACCCCCTTCGTGTCGATGGTCTCGAACGGGGACACGGTGAGCACCCCGTTCGCCAGGTACGCCGGGAAGAAGGCCCCCTCGACGTCGTCGCGGGAGAAGCCCCACGTCGTCTGCGTGAGGTCGTTCGTCCCGAACGAGAAGAACTCCGCGACCTCGGCCATCCGGTCCGCGGTGAGCGCGGCCCGCGGCAGCTCGATCATCACGCCCACGGGCAGCTGCAGCGGCACGCCGCGGGCAGCCCCGACCTCGGCCATGATCGCCAGCGCCTCGTCCCGCACCAGGTGCAGCTCCATCACGGAGCCCACCAGCGGCACCATGATCTCGGCGTGCGGGGTCCCGCCGGCCTCGAGCCGGTCCGCGGCCGCCTCGCACACGGCCCGGATCTGCAGCGCGAACAGCCCCGGCACCACGAGGCCGAGCCGGACCCCGCGCAGGCCGAGCATCGGGTTCGCCTCGTGCATCCGCCGCACGGCGGCGAGCAGCCGGACGTCGCGCGGGTCGGCCTCGCCACGGGCGTCCGCCAGCGCCACCCGCACGGCGAGCTCGGTCAGGTCGGGCAGGAACTCGTGCAGCGGCGGGTCGATCAGCCGGATCGTGGCCGGCAGCCCGTCCATCTCCGCGAGCAGCGCGCCGAAGTCCGCCCGCTGCAGGGGCAGCAGCGCGTCGAGCGCCGCCTGCCGCTCGTCGTCGTCCTCGGCCAGCACGACCCGCTCGACCAGCACCCGGCGCTCGCCGAGGAACATGTGCTCCGTGCGGCACAGCCCGATGCCCTCGGCGCCGAGCGCCCGGGCGCGCCGGGCGTCCTCGGCGGTGTCGGCGTTGGCCCGGATCCGCAGCCGCCGGGTGTCGTCGGCGTGCCCGAGCAGCCGGTGCACGGACTGCACCAGGTCCGCGGTCTGCGCGTCGTCGCCCGCCTGCGCGAGCGCCGCGTCGAGCCCGTCCTCCAGGTAGGTGCTGACCGGGGACGGCACCACGGGCACTGCGCCGAGGTAGACCTCCCCGGTGGAGCCGTCGATGGCGATGACGTCGCCCTCGGCCACGGCGTGGCCCCCGACCTTGAGCGAGCGCCCGGTGGGGTCGATGTCGAGCTCGTCGGCGCCGACGACGCAGGTGCGACCCATGCCGCGGGCGACCACGGCGGCGTGCGAGGTCTTCCCGCCGCGCGCGGTGAGCACCCCGACGGCGGCGATCATGCCGCCGAGGTCGTCGGGGTTCGTCTCGCGGCGCACGAGCACCACGTCCTCGCCCTCGGCCGCCCGCGCCTCCGCGGCGGCCGAGTCGAACACCGCACGACCCACCGCGGCGCCGGGGGAGGCGCCCATGCCGCGGGTCAGCAGCGTGCGGTCCGCGTGCGCGTCGAACCGGGGGAACATCAGCTGGGACAGCTGCTCGCCGCTGACCCGGGCCAGCGCCTCGTCCAGGGTGATCAGGTGCTCGTCCACCAGCTGGGTGGCGATCCGGAACGCCGCGGGCGCCGTGCGCTTGCCGACGCGGGTCTGCAGCATCCAGAGCTTGCCGCGCTCGACCGTGAACTCCACGTCGCACAGGTCGCGGTAGTGGGTCTCCAGGCGGCGCATCGCCTGCTGCAGGTCCGCGTAGGCCCGCGGGTCGACCTCCTCCATCTCCGCCAGGCTCAGCGTGTTCCGGATGCCCGCGACCACGTCCTCGCCCTGCGCGTTCACCAGGTAGTCGCCGTAGTCGCCGGTGCGCCCGGTCGCGGGGTCGCGGGTGAACGCGACACCCGTGCCCGACGTGGGGCCGAGGTTCCCGAACACCATGCTGACGACGTTGACCGCGGTGCCGAGGTCGTCGGGGATGCGCTCGCGGCGCCGGTACAGCCGTGCCCGGTCGGTGTCCCAGGAGCGCAGGACGGCGACGATCGCCAGGTCCAGCTGCTCGCGCGGGTGCTGCGGGAACTCCCTGCCCGCGTCGGTGCGGACGATCTGCTTGAAGGCGTCGACCAGGGCGCGCAGGTCGGTGGCGTCGAGGTCGACGTCGTGCTCGACGCCCTTCGCGGCCTTCGCCTCGTCCAGGGTGTCCGCGAACCGCGCGCCGTCGATGTCGAGCACGGTCTTGCCGAACATCTGGATCAGCCGGCGGTAGGAGTCCCACGCGAACCGCTCGTCGCCGGAGTACTCGGTCAGCCCGACGACCGACGCGTCGTTCAGCCCGACGTTGAGCACGGTCTCCATCATCCCGGGCATCGAGAACTTGGCGCCGGAGCGCACGGAGACCAGCAGCGGGTCGTGGAAGTCGCCGAGCCGCCGGCCGAGCTCGTCCTCCAGCTTGCGGAGCGCCATCGTGACCTCGACGCGCAGCTCCGGCGGCAGGTGCCCCGTGCGCATGAAGGCGCGGCAGGCGTCCGTCGTGATCGTGAAGCCGGGCGGCACCGGCAGGCCGAGCCGGGTCATCTCGGCCAGGTTCGCGCCCTTGCCGCCGAGCAGGTCCTTCTGGTCCTTCCCGCCCTCCGAGAAGTCCTGGACGTACCGCGCCACGTCAGCCTCCGCGTCGGCCCTGCGGGGGCGCCCTCGCCCCCGGCCTCCCCAGTGTCCCGCGCGGGACGGCGCTTGCCCACCCCTGCGCGGCCTCCGGCGTCGGGGGAATGAGCGGGCGGTGCGTGGGCGGCGGTCGGTAGGATGGGTGCACCCACCCGCCCTACGAAGGAGCGCGACGGCGCAAGCCGAGCACATGGCCGAGACCACACCCGACCGGAACGGTCGACCGCTCCCCGGCGCAGCCCGGGTCGAGCACCGGATCACGATCCCGTCCAGCGTGTCCATGGTCGAGCTGCTGGGCCTCAACGACCAGGTCCTGCGCGCCGTCGAGACCGGGTTCCGCACGGTGGACGTGCACGTGCGCGGCAACGAGATCACGCTGGCCGGCCCCGCCGGCGACGTCGCCCTGGTCGCGCGCCTCGTCGACGAGCTGGTCGAGATGGCCGCCGGCGGCACCCCGCTGACCCCGGACGTCGTGACCCGCTCCGTCGCCATGCTCACGGCCGGCACCGCCACCCGGCCCGCCGACGTGCTGTCGATGAACATCCTGTCCAACCGCGGGCGCACGATCCGGGCCAAGACCGCGGGCCAGAAGGAGTACGTCGAGGCGATCGACCGGAACACGGTCACGTTCGGCATCGGGCCGGCGGGCACCGGCAAGACCTACCTCGCGATGGCCAAGGCCGTGCAGGCGCTGCAGGCGCGGCAGGTCAACCGCATCGTGCTGACGCGTCCCGCGGTGGAGGCGGGGGAGCGGCTCGGGTTCCTGCCCGGCTCGCTGAGCGAGAAGATCGACCCGTACCTGCGCCCGCTGTACGACGCGCTGCACGACATGGTCGACCCGGACTCGATCCCGCGGCTGATGGAGGCGGGGACGATCGAGGTCGCCCCGCTGGCCTACATGCGCGGCCGCACCCTCAACGACTCCTTCATCATCCTCGACGAGGCGCAGAACACCTCGGCCGAGCAGATGAAGATGTTCCTCACCCGCCTGGGCTTCGGCTCGAAGGTCGTGGTCACCGGCGACGTCACGCAGGTCGACCTGCCGTCGGGGACCACGTCCGGCCTGCGGGTGGTCGAGTCGATCCTGGCGGACGTCGACGACGTCGCGTTCTGCCGCCTGTCCTCCTCCGACGTCGTCCGCCACCGCCTGGTCGGCGACATCATCGACGCCTACGCACGCTGGGACCACACCGGAAAATGAGCATCGAGGTCAACAACGAGTCCGGCCACGAGGTCGACGAGGCGGAGTTCGCCGCACTGGCGCGCTTCGTGCTCGACCAGATGCACGTGCACCCGCAGACCGACCTGTCGATCATGTTCGTCGACACCGAGGTCATGACGGACCTGCACGTGAAGTGGATGGACGAGCCCGGCCCCACCGACGTCCTGTCCTTCCCGATGGACGAGCTGCGGCCCGGCCGCGCCGACGACCCGACGCCCGCGGGGCTGCTCGGCGACGTCGTGCTGTGCCCCGAGGTCGCCGTCGAGCAGGCCCGCACCGCCGGGCACTCGACCGTCGAGGAGATGCTGCTCCTCACCACGCACGGGATCCTGCACCTGCTGGGCTACGACCACGCGGAGCCGGAGGAGGAGAAGGAGATGTTCGGCCTGCAGCGGCAGCTGCTGCTGACCTTCCTCGCCGGCCGATGAGCGACGTCCCCGTCGGGCTGCTCGCGGCGCTGACCGTCCTGGCCGTGCTGGCCGCGGCGGCGCTGTCCGCGGGCGAGGCCGCGGTGGTCCGGATCAGCCGGAACGCCGTCGCCGACCTGCTGTCCGCCCGGAACCCCGCCGCGGAGCGCGTGCGCCGCCTCACCGCGGACCGCGCGGCCGTCGCCGGGTCCGCCGCCGTGCTGCGCCTGCTCTGCGAGATGCTGGCCGCGGTCTGCCTGACGCTCGCGATCGCCGCCTCCGACCTGGTCTGGTCGGTCGAGCTCGTCATCGCGGTCGCCGCGTGCGCGTTCCTCACGGTCGTGCTGGCCCGGTTGAGCCCCCGCTCCCTCGGGCACCGCTACCCGAGCCAGGTGCTGAGCCTCACGTCGGGGCTGCTGCTGGCCGTGCGCGCCGTCGCCGGGCCGCTGGTCCGCGTGGCGCCGGGCGTCGGCGGCGACCAGGACGAGCACGAGCTGCGCGAGATCGTCGAGCGCGCCGGGGACGCGGGCGGGGTCGACCTGGACGAGCGCGCGATGGTCCGGTCGGTGCTCGGCCTCGGCGACACGCTCACGCGCGAGGTGATGGTGCCGCGCACCGACATGGTCACGACCGTCGAGTCGACCCCGCTGCGCAAGGTGCTCTCCCTGCTGCTCCGCTCCGGCTACTCCCGCGTGCCCGTCGTCGGGGAGCAGGTCGACGACCTGCGCGGCGTGCTGTACCTCAAGGACCTGGTGCGCCGGATGCAGGACGACCCGGCCGCGGCCGAGGCGCCCGCGGGGTCGCTGGTGCGGCCCGCCGTGTTCGTGCCCGAGTCCAAGCCCGTCGACGAGCTGCTCCGCGAGCTGCAGGCCGGCGCGTCGCACATCGCGATGGTCGTCGACGAGTACGGCGGCATCGCCGGCCTGGTCACCATCGAGGACGCCCTCGAGGAGATCGTCGGCGAGCTGACCGACGAGCACGACCCGTCCGCCCCGCAGGTCGAGGACCTGGGCGGCGGCACCTTCCTCGTCCCGGCGCGGCTCGGCAAGGACGAGCTGGGCGAGCTGGTCGGCCTCGAGGTCGACGACGACGACGTGGACACCGCCGGCGGCCTGCTCGCGAAGGCGCTCGGCAAGGTCCCGATCCCCGGCTCGGCGGGGGAGATCCACGGGCTGCGGCTGGTCGCGCAGGGCACGGAGGGCCGGCGCAAGCGCGTCGCCCGCGTGCTCGTGTCGCGCGCCCCGGAGCCCGACCCCGACGCGCAGCCCCGCGACGAGCCCGTCGCCGCCGACACCCGCACCGACCACTGACGGAGACCCCCGTGACCCACCGCTCCGGATTCGCCTGCCTCGTGGGGCGACCCAACGCCGGCAAGTCCACGCTGACCAACGCCCTCGTCGGGCAGAAGGTCGCGATCACCTCCGGGCGCCCGCAGACCACCCGGCACACCATCCGCGGCATCGTGCACCGCCCCGACGCGCAGCTCGTGCTCGTGGACACCCCGGGGCTGCACCGCCCGCGCACGCTGCTCGGCGAACGGCTGAACGCCCTCGTCCGGGACACGCTGAGCGAGGTCGACGTGGTCGGGTTCTGCCTGCCGTCGGACCAGAAGGTCGGCCCGGGCGACCGGTTCATCGCCGAGCAGCTCGCCTCCCTGGGCCGGCGCACGCCGGTCGTCGCCCTGGCCACCAAGGCCGACCTCGTCGGCAAGCAGCGGCTCGCGGAGCACCTGCTGGCGGTGCAGGAGCTCGGCGAGTGGGCCGACATCGTGCCGGTGTCCGCGGAGTCGGGCTACCAGGTGCCGACCGTCGCGGACGTGCTGGTCTCCCACCTGCCGGAGGGGCCGGCGCTGTACCCCGAGGGCGAGCTCACCGACGAGCCCGAGTCCGTCATGGTCGCCGAGCTGGTCCGCGAGGCGGCGCTGGAGGGCGTCCGCGACGAGCTCCCGCACTCGCTGGCCGTCGTCGTCGACGAGATCGTGCCGCGCGACGCCGCGGAGGGCGAGGCGCCGCTGCTCGACGTCCGGGTCAACCTGTACGTCGAGCGGGACAGCCAGAAGGCGATCATCATCGGCAAGGGCGGCTCCCGGCTGCGCGAGGTGGGCACGACGGCCCGGCGCGGCATCGAGGCGCTCCTCGGCTCGCGCGTCTACCTGGACCTGCACGTGAAGGTGGCCAAGGACTGGCAGCGCGACCCGAAGCAGCTGGGGCGGCTGGGGTTCTGAGCGCCACGACGACCCGGGACGACCAGGAGGTCCCGGAGCACCCGCAGCACGTCTGGGATGATCGCGACGTGCGTTACCGGACCGCCGCGGGGACCGTGGTGGGGGCGATCGTCCTCGCCGTCCTCGGAGCGCTCATGGGTCCCCAGTGGACGCCGGTCCCGATGACGGACCCGCTGACGGTGCAGGCGTCGTCCACGGCGATCCCGGGTGCGCCCGCCGCCGCGTCGTACCCCGTGAGCTCGACCGTCGTGCGCGTGCCGCTGGACGGCGCCGACGTCGAGGCCCGCCTCCTGATGCCCGTCGGCGTCGAGGGCGACGTGCCGGCGGTGCTCTTCGTGCACGGCGCGGGCACCGGGCTGTACACCGACGCCTTCGTGGAGCAGGCGCGCGTCCTGGCCCAGGCGGGCGTCGCCACGCTCGTGCCGGACAAGCGGCTCGACACCTACACGCTCCGGCACCGCGACTACGTGGCGATGGCGCAGGACTACCGGCGGTCGTTCGACCTGCTGCGCGGAGTCCCGGGGGTCGACCCGGCCCGGGTCGGCGTGTACGCCGAGAGCGAGGGCGCCTGGATCGCCCCGGTGATGGCCGCCGAGGACCCGGACATCGCGTTCGTCGTGCTCGTCTCCGCACCGGTGGTGCCGCCCCGGCAGCAGGCGGGGTTCGCCGTCGACTCCTACCTGCGCAACACCGGCGTCCCGCAGCAGGTCTTCCGGGCGATCCCGCGGGCGGTGGGCATGTCGCTGCCCGGCGGCGGGTTCGAGTACGCGGACTTCGACGTCGCGCCGTTCCAGCGGCGGATGACGCAGCCGCTCCTCGTCGCCTACGGCACCGCCGACGCCTCGATGCCGACGGTGCAGGGCGCCGAGCAGATCATCCGCGACGCCGCGATCGCCGGGAACAGCGACTACACCATCCGGTACTACCGCGGCGCGGACCACGGCATCCGGGTCGACGGCGAGGTCGCGCCCGCGTTCCTGCGCGACCTCACCGGCTGGGTGCAGGGGCTGCCGGACACCGGCTCGGCGTGGCCGCGGATCGCGGGCGACCAGCCGGAGCAGCTGTACTGGGCGGCGCCCGTCCCGCAGCCGGGCTGGCTCGGCGACGGCGACGTGCTCCTGTTCCTCGTGGTGGGCGCGGTCGGCGTGATCGTGCTGCTCCCGCTCGGCCGGGTGACGCTGGCCGGCGTCCGCCGCGTGCGCGGTCGCGGGGCGGCGCACGGGCGCGACGCGTCGCTGGACCGGCGGCTCGCGCTGCTGTCCCTGGCGTCCGTGGGTACTGTCGGCGCGCTGGCCTGGTACCTCGTGGCGGTGGCCCGGCTCGCGCTGGGGTACGAGCGCAACGGCTGGGTCGTGCAGGGCGGGTGGATCGGCGTGCGGCTGCTCGGCCTGGTCGCGGTGCTCGCGGCGGCCGCCGTCGTCGAGCGGCTCCGGCAGCTGCGGCGCGCGCGCCAGCCGCTCGCGCACGGCGTCGTCGGGCACGCGGTGCTCTGGGGCACCTGCGCGGCCAGCACCGCGCTGCTGGTGGTGCTCGCCTACTGGGGCGTGTACCAGCTCGGCATCTGATCTGGGGACGACGCCTGCGCCCCACCCGGGAGCAGGCAAGATGGTCCGCGACCGTTTCGACGAGGGGAACCAGGGTGCGCACGACGTGGGGTTCGGCGACCGACCGCGGGCGCGTGCGCGCGCTCAACGAGGACGCGCTGCTCGCGCACCCTCCGGTGTTCCTGGTCGCCGACGGGATGGGCGGTCACGAGGCCGGCGACGTCGCCAGCCGCCTCGCGGTCGAGGAGTTCGCCGGGCTGGCCGGCCAGGCCGTCGTCGACCCGTCCGACCTGCACGCCTGCTTCCGCCGCGCCGCGCAGCGGATCCGCGCCGCCTTCGAGCGCAAGGAGGGCGGGACGACCGTGGCGGGCGTCGCGCTGGGCGAGCACGACGGCGCCGCGCACTGGCTGGTGTTCAACGTGGGCGACTCCCGCGTGTACCGCTGGCAGGACGGCGAGCTGGCGCAGCTGACCGTCGACCACTCGGTCGTGCAGGAGCTCGTCGACTCCGGTGCCCTCAGCCGGGACGCCGCCGAGCAGCACCCCGAGCGGCACGTCCTGACCCGCGCGCTGGGCACAGGTGCCGACCCCGAGCCCGACTACTGGATGATCCCGGCCCGCCCCGGCGACCGGCTGCTGGTGTGCTCCGACGGCGTGACCGGCGAGCTCACCCCGGCCGAGGTCGCGGAGGTCCTCGCCCGGACCGCCGGCAGCGGCGCGACGGCGTCCGAGCTCGTCCGCCGGGCCGTCGAGGCCGGGGGCAGGGACAACGCCACGGCCGTCGTCGTGGACGTGCGAGCCGACACGGAACTTTCACCCGGATGGCTTGCTTTCGGTGCCGAGCCTGCCGATAGGACATGGGACGAGACGGTCGACGGGGCAACCATCCCTCGACCCCGTAGCCATCAGGAGGACCCGCGGTGATCGTGCCGGAGTACACCCCCGGCGACTGGTACGCCGTCGTCGCCAACGGCGTCGTGCTGCTGCTCGCCCCCACGACCCCGCCCGAGGTCGTCCGCGACGTGTGGGCCAGCGCGCCCGAGCGCGGGGCCGGCCTGGGCGCACAGCTCGACGCGCTCGTCCGCCACGGCATCGGCGGGCTGCACCCGTTCGCCGCCGTCGACCTGGCCGGCGGCCAGGTGCACACCGCCCTGCGCGGCGACGTGGAGGTCGAGGTCGTCCGCGGCACGCGCGCCGAGGTGCTCACCGCGCCGCAGGTCGTGTCCTGGTCGGAGCGCTCGGTCGGCTCCGCCGAGGAGGTCACCGTCCGCGTGTCCGGCGCGACCCGCGGCGGAGCCCTGCCCATCGTCAGCGGCGTGGTGCGCGCCTCCCGCGTGCGCGTGCGGCTCACCGGGGCCGAGGCACCCGCCGACGCCCCGGCCGCGTCGTCGCCCGTCGTGCTGCCGGCGGCCCCGACCGCGGTGGCCGTGGCGCCGGCCGTGGCCGCCGTGCCGCCGGTGGCCGGGTCCCGCGAGCCCGAGGCGTCCGACGAGCCCGTCGGCACCGAGGTCGTCGAGGGCGGGCCCGTCCCCGCCGAGGTCGTCGAGGGGGCCTGGTCGAGGCCGAGGTGGTCGAGGAGGCCCCCGCCGAGCAGACCCCCGCCGAGCAGACCCCCGCCGAGCAGACCCCCGCCGAGCAGACCGCGGCCGAGGAGGCGCCCGCTGACGAGGCGCCCGCCGAGGTGGTGGAGCACGACGAGTCGCGCCCGCGCCCACGCCGTCGTTCCCGGCGTTCCCCGCGGCACCGGCCGCCCCGCCCGTCACCGGCGTGCCCGAGGCCGCCGACGTGCCCGCCGCCCGCGAGCCGTTCGTCCCGCCGGCCCCGCCGGCGCCCGCGCTGCCCGCACCCGCCTCCGCGGACGACCACGACGGCCTGACCATCCTCAGCGGCGAGCTCGCCTCGATCCGGCAGCACCTGCCGTCCTGGGCCGTCTCGCAGACCGGCGACTGGCCGTCCGGCCCCGTCCTGCCGTCGCCCGCGCCGGCGCCCGGCCCGTTCGGCGCGACGCCCCTGAGCACGGGCACCGGCCCGGCCGCCGGCACCACGCACGCCCCGGTGCCGCGCCTCGCCCTGTCCACCGGCGCCCGCGTGCCCGTCGACGGCGTCGTCCTGATCGGCCGCGCGCCGCAGGCCGACCGCGCGCCCGACGGTGCCGACGCGCGCCTCGTGACCGTGCCGAGCCCGGAGCAGGACATCTCCCGGACGCACGCCGAGGTGCGCCTCGAGCTGGGCCGGGTGCTGGTCACCGACCTGTACTCGACCAACGGCATCACCGTCGCCGGCGGCGGGCTGCCGCCGCGGCGCATCACCGCCGGCGAGCCCGTGGCCGTCGCCGAGGGCGACCTCGTCGACCTGGGCGACGGCGTGACGTTCACCGTGGAGCCGGGTGCGTGAGTCGTCGTCGTGAGGCCTCGCAGCCGCCGCACCTCCCCGGGTACACGGTGCAGCGGCTGCTGGGTGCGGGGGGATCCGCGGACGTGTTCCTGTACGACCAGGAGCTGCCGCGGCGCACGGTGGCCGTCAAGGTGCTGCTCGGGGGCGTCGACGCGGGCACGCGCGAGGCGTTCGAGCGCGAGGCGGACCTGACCGCGCGGCTCTCGCACCACCCGTCGATCGTGACGGTCTACCAGGCGGGGGTGGCCGCGGACGGCCGGCCGTACCTGGTGATGGAGTACTGCTCGCGGCCCGGCCTCGGGCAGCGGTACCGCGCCGAGCGGTTCTCGGTCGACGAGGTGCTCGAGCTCGGCGTCCGGCTGGCGTCCGCCGTCGAGACCGCGCACCGCGCCGGGATCCTGCACCGGGACATCAAGCCCGGCAACGTCCTGACCAACGACTTCGGCCGGCCCGTGCTCACGGACTTCGGCATCGCGTCGACGGTCGACTCGGGCGGCCCGGCCGTCGGCATGTCCATCCCGTGGGCCGCGCCCGAGCTGCTGGCGGCCGAGCCGCACGGCGACGCGCGGTCTGACGTGTACTCGCTCGCGGCGACGCTGTTCTCCGCGCTCGCGGGCCGGTCGCCGTTCGAGCGTCCCGGCGGCGGGAACGAGGCCGCCGACCTGGTCGGCCGGATCGAGCGCGGTGCACCGGTGCCGTTCACCCGCGACGACGTGCCGGACCGCCTGCGCACCGTGCTGGCGCGGGCGATGGCCCGGGAGCCGCAGCTGCGGCACGCGCGCGCCGTCGACCTGGCGCAGGACCTGCGCGCCGTCCAGGCGGACCTCGGCCTGCCGCTGACCCCGCTCGACGTCGACGAGGACCCGGGCAGCACCGTGCCGGGCGGTCCGGCGGCCCAGGGCGGGGCGGCCCCGGCCGACGCCACACGGGTCCGCTCGGTCGTCGAGGTGGCGCCCGCACCCGTCGTCCGGACCACCGTGCCCGTGGGCCCGCCGCTCGACGTCGGCGCGGGCCCCGAGGCCACCCGCCTGCGTCCGGTGGTGACGGTGCAGGCGGACGCGCCCGTCCCCGGCACCGACGTCCCGCCGCCCGTCCTGCACGAGGTCAGCCCGGGCGCACCGGCGCGCGGCCGCACCGGGCGCGTGCTGGCCGCCGTCGGCTCCGTGCTGGCGATCGCGGCCGCGGTCGTCGCCGTGGTCGTGCTGGCGAACCGTCCCGACGCCGCGCCCGCGCCGGACGCGGGCTCCGAGTTCCCGGGACCGGCGGGCACCGTCGCCGCGACCGTCCCGTCGCCGACCAACCTGTTCGGCGCGCGCCAGGCCGACGGCAGCGTCGCGTTCACGTGGACCAACCCCGACGAGCAGGACGGCGACACGTACCTGTGGGGCGTGCGCACCGCGACGGGCGAGCCGGTGCTGCAGCTGGTCGAGGAGCAGCGCGTGACCGTGCCCGCGGCCGACGCCGGCACCGGCGAGGTCTGCATCGAGGTCTCCGTGGTCCGTGCCGACCGGCGCGCTTCCGCCGTGCCCGCCGAGGGGTGCGCACCGTGAGGCCCACCTGGAACCGGCGTCGCGTCGCCTCGACGGCGGCGGTCGTCACCGTGCCCGCCGTGATCGCGACGCTCGCCCTGGTCAACCCCGGGTTCCCGCTCGCGCAGGTCGACCTGAACGACGGCGCCGTGTGGCTGACCTCCACGAGCACGCTCCAGGTCGGCCGCTACAACGCCCAGGTCGAGGAGCTCAACGCCGGGCTCGTCGCGAGCAGCTCCGAGTTCGACGTCCTCCAGGACGGCGGCGACGTCCTGATCGTCGAGGCCGGCACCGTGACCGTCGTGGACCCCGCGGGCGTGACCGCGGCCGCGCAGGTCGCCGTGCCCGCCGGCGCGCAGGTCTCCATGGCCGGCGGCACCGTGGCCGTCATGGACACCGACGGGCAGGCGTGGGTCCGCTCGTTCGACGACCTCCCGCTGCTGCAGGTGGCCGCCGACGAGCCGGACGCCGACGTCGGTCCCGGTGGTCTCGTCGTCGCGTCCACCGCCGGCGTCGCGTTCGCGGTCGCGGGGGAGACCGGCGAGGTCACGCGCCTGACCCCGGCCGCCGGCGGACCCGCCGACGCCGAGGAGGCACCGGCGTTCGACGGCCCCGTGGACGCGCTCACCGCGGTCGGCGACGTGCCGGTCGCGCTCGACGGGGACACCGTCCGCACGCCCGGCGGCTCCAGCAGCCTCGGGATCGGGCAGCCCGTGCTGCAGCAGCCCGGCCCCACGGCGAGCACCGCCCTCGTCGCGGGCAGCACCGGCCTGCTCGAGGTCGCCCTGTCCTCCGGCGAGGTGACGGCCGAGCACGAGGCCGGCGGCGGCGGCACCCCCGCGGCCCCGGTGCGGGTCGGCACCTGCGCGCACGCCGCGTGGCCGACCGCGACGCAGAACTACCTCGAGCTCTGCGCCGACGGCGCGCCCCGGGTCCTCGACCTGTCCGGCGTCACCAGCGCCGACCGGCTGGTGTTCCGGGTGAACCGGCAGGTCGTCGCCCTGAACGAGACCGTCGACGGCCGGCTGTGGCTGCCGCTCGAGGACACCGAGGTGCGCGAGCCCGACTGGTCCGACGTCGTCCCCGAGGAGCAGCCCGAGGACGAGACCGACCAGGCCGAGGGCGACCGCACCACGCAGGAGCTGGTCCCCGAGTGCTCGCCCACCAGCGCCGCACCCAGCGCCGTCGACGACGCGTTCGGCGTCCGCGCCGGGCGCACCACGATCCTGCCGGTCATCGACAACGACACCTCGTCCGACTGCGGCATCCTCGTGCTGAGCGAGGTCGACCCGCTGCCGGCCGAGTTCGGCACGCTCCAGCAGGTGTACGGCGGCCGGGCGCTGCAGATCACCGTCCCCGCGGGCGCCTCCGGCTCCGTGACGTTCTCCTACTCGATCAGCGACGGCCGCGGCGCCACCGCCCCCTCGACCGCGCAGGTCACGCTGACCGTGCGCGCGCCGGGCCAGGACGAGCCGCCGGTCCAGGAGCGCACGGGCGAGATCCGCGTCGAGCAGGGCGCGACCGCGACCTACCCGGTGCTCTCCGACTTCTCCGACCCGGACGGCGACCCCCTCACGCTGGTGTCCGCCGCCGCGGAGTCCGGCACGGCGCGGTTCCGGCAGGACGGCACGCTGACCTACGTCGCCGACGGCGGGCAGCTGGGCCGGACCGTCGTGCACGTCGTCGTCTCCGACGGCGTGTCCAGCGCCGAGGGCACGGTGGACGTGGACGTCCGGGCGCCGGGCTCGCTCCCGCTGCAGATCGACCCGGTGCACGCGGTCACCTACGTCGACCAGGACGTCGTCGTGCGGCCGCTGGACGCCGTCCGGTCGTTCGGCGCCGAGCAGCCGCGGCTCGCGGGCGTCGAGGACCTCGCCGGCACGACGATCAGCCCGGACCTCGAGGCGGGGACCTTCACGTTCCGCGCCGCCCAGGCCGCCACCTTCTACGTCACGTTCACGGTGACCGCGGCGCCGCAGCAGGTCATCGGCGTGGCCCGCATCGACGTGCGGGAGCGGCCCGAGCAGCCCGAACCGCCCGTCGCCGTGCAGGACCGCGCGTGGCTGCCCGCCGGCGGCGAGACCACCGTGAACCCGCTGGCCAACGACACCGACCCCGCCGGTGGCGTCCTGGTGCTGCAGAGCGTCGACGCGCCCGACGGCCTCCGCGTCGCCGTCCGGCAGCGGGAGCTCGTCACCATCTCCGCCGTCGGCGCGCTGACCGAGCCGGTCACCCTGCAGTACGTCGTCTCCAACGGCACCGCGTCGTCGACGGGGGAGATCCTCGTGTCCCCGGTGCCCGCGTCGTCGACCTCCCAGCCGCCCGTCGTGCCGAACGCCACGGCCGACGTGCGGACCGGCGGCGTCGTCACCGTCCCCGTGCTGGAGGAGGCGTACGACCCCGACGGCGACCTGATCTCGCTCAAGACCGAGTTCGCCGAGCCGCTGGGCGACGGGCAGGGGCTGCTCTTCGTCGCCGGCGACGTGCTGCGGTACCAGGCGCCGTCCGAGCCGATGACGGTGCACGCCACGTTCGTGGTGCGCGACTCCACCGGCAACGAGACCGCCGCCACCGTCACCGTGCGCGTGCACGAGTCCGACCCGGCCACCAAGGCGCCGCCGCGGCCGCGCGCGCTCACCGCCCGGGTGTTCGCCGGGGAGACGGTGCGGATCCCGGTGCCGCTGGTCGGCGTCGACTCCGACGGCGACGGCCTGACGCTGCTGGGCGTCGCGTCCGCCGGCACCAAGGGCCGGGTCACGACCGTCGGCGCCGACTACCTCGAGTACGAGGCGCTGCCCGGCGAGGCCGGCACCGACCAGTTCACCTACGCCGTCGAGGACTGGACCGGCCAGCGGGCCGTCGCGACCGTCCGGGTCGGCATCGCCGCGCGGCCCGGGGACAGCAACCGGGTCGTCGCCCGGGACGACGCCGTCACCGTCCGCCCCGGCCAGTCCGTCGAGGTCCGCGTGCTGGAGAACGACACCGACGTCTCCGGCGGCGACCTCGCGCTCCTCGAGGACCTGGAGGCCGATCCCGGCGTCAGCGCGACCGTCGCGGGCAGCCGCGTCGTCGTCGAGGGCGAGGCCGCCGGCGTGCACAACGTCGGCTACACCGCCCAGAACGAGCTGGGCGTGCGCGCCGGCGCGACCCTGTCCGTCACGGTCGACCCGGAGGCCCCGGTCCTCGCGCCCGTCCCGCGCGACGTCGTCGTGCCGCCGGTCGACACCGTCGGCCGGACCAGCGTCGACGTCGACGTGCTCGGTGTCGCGCAGAACCCGAGCGGGCCGCTGAGCGACCTGCGGGTCTCGGTCCCCGCCAGCGCCGCCGACGTGGCCACGGTCCGCGCCGACGGCACCGTGACCGTCACGCTGGCCGAGACCGCGCAGACCATCCCGTACCTGCTGACCAACACCACCGCGGAGAACGTCCGCGCGTACGCGTTCATCTCCGTGCCGGCGCTCGGGTTCTTCCCGCCGACGGCCCGGCCGCGCGCGCCCGAGCTCCGCGTCGCGGGCGGCGAGACGCTGACCATCCCGCTCGGCGAGCAGGTCCAGGTCGCCCCCGGCCGCACCGCGCAGGTCGAGGACCCGACCGCCGTCACCGCCACCCGGTCCGACGGCTCGTCGCTCGTGGCCGACTCGACCACCGTCCGGTTCACGCCGGCGGCCGGCTACGTCGGCCCCGCGTCGATCACCGTGCCCGTCACCGACCGGACCGGGCCGGGGGACACCTCCGCCCGCACGTCGGTCATCACGCTGCCGATCACCGTCTACACGCTCGACGACTACCCGCCGACGTTCGTCCCCTCCACGCTCGAGGTCGGACCCGGGGAGGCGCCGGTGACGGTCGACCTGCTCGCCTTCACGCGCGGCGTCGAGGGCGCGTCCGGCTCGGACACCTTCACCTACCGGATCGCCTCGGCGGTCCCCGCGGGCTTCTCCGCCACGCTCGACGGCACGCGCCTGAGCGTCGCCTCGGACGTCGGCACCCCGAAGGGCACCCGCGGCACGCTCCAGCTCCAGCTCGGCTACGGGCGCGCCGGGACCATGGACGTGCAGGTCGACCTCCGGACGATCGCCAGCACGCGCCGCACGGCGACCGTGCCGAGCCGCGAGGTCAACGACGCCGTGCAGGGCCGCGACTCGGTCGTCGACATCCTCAGCGGGGCGTTCAACCCGTTCCCCGACCAGCCGCTGCGCATCGTGGGCGTCACCGTCGAGACCCCCGGCACCGGCACGGCCAGCGTCGCGGGCGACAACGTCGTCGTGCGGCCCACCGCCGACCTGGTCGGGCAGATGGTCGTGCGGGTGCGGGTCCGGGACGCCACCGACGACAGCGCCCGCGAGGTCGCCGCCAGCATCACCCTGCGGGTGCGCGGCAAGCCCGCGACCCCCGCGGCACCGCGGGTCGGCGAGGTCCGGGACTCCACCGTGGTGCTGTCGTGGACGGCGCCGGACGGCCGCGGCGAGCCGATCACCGGCTACCGCGTGGTCGCGACGCCCGGCGGGCGCGTGTACGAGTGCGCCAGCACCACGTGCACCATCGACGGGCTGACCAACAACACCGAGTACACGTTCAGCGTCGCCGCCAGGAACGCGGTCGACTGGTCCGACCCGAGCCCGCCGTCCGCCACCGCCCGGCCCGACGCCGTGCCGTCGACCCCGGCCGCACCGGTCTGGGACGGGTTCGGCGACGGCGAGCTGACCGCGCGCTGGACCCCGCCGGAGACCACCGGCTCGCCGGTGACCTCGTACACGCTGATGCTCTCGCCGGCGCCCGCGGGCGGCTCGGCGACGGTCACCACGTCGGGGACCTCGTACACCTTCCGCGGCCTCACCAACGGCACCGCGTACTCCGTGCAGGTGCGGGCGCACAACCGCGCGCCGGAGCCGAGCGCGTTCAGCGCGCTGTCGGCGACCCAGGTGCCTGCCGGGAAGCCCGACGCGCCGTCGTTCTCCGAGGGGGCGGTCCAGTCGACCGCGTCCCAGCAGCTCCAGGTCTCGTGGAACCCCTCGCCGTCCGACAACGGCGACCCGCTGACGTACGTCCTGCAGGTCTCCGGCGGCGGCACGAACCGCACGGAGCGGCTGCCCGCGACGCAGACGCAGTACTCGCTCTCGGTGCCCAACGACACGGAGATCACCTTCCGGCTCCGGGCCGAGAACAAGGCGGGTGAGTCGGCCACGGTGACGACGACCGGACGCGCCTACGACGTGCCGTCCGCTCCGGGCCAGCCCCAGATCACCCGCTCGTCGACCGACTCCGCGGCCGGGAACGGCTGGGTGGACGTGCAGTGGGACGCGGCCAGCGGCAACGGCTCGTGGATCACCGGGTACGAGGTCACCACCTCCGCGGGGTCCGTCGAGATGCGGGGCGAGCGCTCCGCGCGGATCAACGGCCTGGTCGGCGGTGGGTCGCTCTCGGTGAGCGTCCGGGCCTGCAACCTGCGCGGGTGCGGCCCGACCGGGCCGGCGATGAGCGTGCAGTCGAGCCCCGCCCGCACCCTGCCGGCTGCGCCGACCGGTCTGTCGTTCAGCACCTCCGCGTCGAGCGGTTCCGGGCGTCCGGACCAGGCGCAGCTCGGGTGGAACCCGCCGACCGACCAGGGCGGGAACGCCGTGGACGACTACGAGTTCGCGCTGTCGGGGTGGGGCCGGCCCTGGGAGACGATCACCAGCCCGGACCCGGGTGCGGCGACCAACGTGACGGTGGGGCTGTCCGGCTCGGCGAACGTGTCCAACCCGGTCGACCTGACGCTGCGCGTCCGTGCGCACACCTCGGCGGGGTGGGGCCCGTGGTCCGAGGTCACGCAGCGGGTGTCGTGGACGGAGCCGCAGCCCGAACCCGAGGAGCCGACCGACCCGCAGCCGCCCGGCGAGGGTTCCTCGGGATGAGCCCCGCCCTGCCGATCGGATGACCGGCACCCGCACCACCAGCACGACTCGCACCACCGCACCGCGCCCGCAGCACCAGACTGGAGACGAGCACCCGATGACCCCCGAGCAGTCCGCCTGGTTCGCCGAGACGTTCACGAACCTGGTCGCGAACGTCTCCCGCGCCGTGCTGGGCGCCGACCGCCCCGTGCGGCTGGTGCTGACGGCGATGGTCGCCGAGGGTCACGTGCTGCTCGAGGACGCGCCCGGCACGGGCAAGACGTCGCTCGCCAAGGCGATCGCGGCGTCGGTGCAGGGCACGCACCAGCGCATCCAGTTCACCCCGGACCTGCTGCCGAGCGACGTCACCGGCGTGACGATCTGGGACCAGGGCGCTCGCGTGTTCCAGTTCCACCCCGGCCCGGTGTTCACCTCGGTGCTGCTCGCGGACGAGATCAACCGCGCCTCGCCGAAGACCCAGTCCGCGCTGCTGGAGGTGATGGAGGAGGGGCACGTCACCGTCGACCGCGACACCCACCCCGTCGGCCGGCCGTTCGTGGTGATCGCGACGCAGAACCCGATCGAGCAGGCGGGCACCTACCGGCTGCCCGAGGCGCAGCTGGACCGGTTCCTGGTCCGCACGTCGCTCGGCTACCCGGACCGCACGGCGACGGTGGAGATCCTGTCGGGCAACCGGGACCGGACCCGCACGCTCGACGCCGTCGTCACGACCGCGGGCATGGTGGAGATGGCGGAGCTCGCGCAGACCGTGCACTGCGACGGCTCGGTGCTCGACTACGTCGCCCGCCTGATCGAGGGCACCCGCGAGGACCCGCAGACCGCGCTCGGCGCGAGCGTCCGCGGCGGCCTGGCGCTGGTGCGCTGCGCGCGCGTCCAGGCGGCCGCCGCGGGCCGGGCGTACGTGATCCCGGACGACATCAAGGAGCTCGCGGTGCCGGTGCTCGCGCACCGCCTGGTGCTCGACCCGGAGGCCGACTTCCTCGGCGCGACGACGACCCAGGTCGTCGAGCGCGTCCTGTCCGCGACGCCGCCGCCGGTGGCGCGCGCGTGAGGAGGGTCCACGTGGGGGTGCACCGGCGGGGCGCGGCGTGAGGCGGTCGCGGACCCGGCTGTCCGGCGTCGGCTGGGGTGCGGGGCTGCTGGGCCTCGCCGCCGCCGTCGTCGGCGTGCTGCTCGGCTGGGTGGAGCTCGCATCCGCGGGCGCGGTCGGCGTCGTCGCGGTGCTCGTCGCGGTCGCGATGACCTGGGGCCGGCTGCCGCAGTCCGTGCGCCTGGACCTCGCCGACCGCCGCGTACGCGTGGGGGAGCGGGCCTTCGGCGGCGTCGTCGTCTCCGCGCCGGGCACGCGTCGCACGCGCGCCGTGCGGCTGGAGCTGCAGGTGGGTGCCGGGCGGGCCGAGCTCGACGTGCCCGCGCTCGGACCCGGGGAGGAGCACGAGGAGCTGTTCGCCGTGCCCACCGACCGGCGCGCCGTCGTGACCGTCGGGCCCGTGCGCGCGGTCCGTGGCGACCCGCTCGGGCTGGCCGTGCGGCACGCCGTGACCACCGGCTCGGAGGAGCTGTACGTGCACCCGCGGGTCGTCATGCTCACCGGCGCCAACGCCGGCCTGCTGCGCGACCTCGAGGGCGGGTCCACCCGCGACCTGTCCGACATGGACCTGGCGTTCCACGCGCTGCGCGACTACGTCGTCGGCGACGACCGGCGGTCGATCCACTGGAAGTCGACGGCCCGCCGGGGTCAGCTGACCGTGAAGCAGTACGAGGACACCCGGCGCACGCAGACGGCCGTCGCGCTCGCGACCGACGCCCGCGACTACCGGCACGGCCACGACGACGCCGAGCTGGAGCTGGCCGTGAGCGTCGTCGCCTCGCTCGGCGTGCAGGTCCTCGCGGACGAGCACCCGCTCGAGGTCCTCGCGGGCGCCGGCCGGGTCCGCACCACCGCGCGCCGCCCGTTCCTCGACGACTGCTCCGCCATCGTCTGCGGCCCCGACGGCACCGCCTCGAGCCTGCTCGGTCGCCGGATCGCCCGGGAGGCTCCCGACGTGACGCTCGCGTTCCTGGTCACCGGCTCGGTCGTCCCGGACGCCGACCTGCGCGCCGCGGCCCGGCACGTGCCCGAGGGCACCCGCACGCTGGTCGTCAGCTGCGTCCCCGGAGCCGAGGTGGAGGTGCGCACGCAGCGCGGCCTCAGCCTGGTGCGCCTCGGGGCGCTGGACGACCTGCCCCGCGCCCTGCGTCTGGCGGCCTCGGCATGAGCGCCACCACGCAGACGGCGCCGCCCGTGGCCGCCCCCGCTCCGCCGCCCCCGCCGCCGACCCGTCCGCGCCGCGGCACCGGCGGCTCGGGGCAGCCCGCCCGCACCGAGCGCACCGTCCGCGGCGTCCCGCGCGGCCTGCGCGGCGTGGTCGACGTCCTCGTGCTCGCCGGCGCGGTGCTCGCCGCGCTGACCCCCCTGGTCCCCGTCTACGGCGGCGCCGTCCTCCTGGTCCCCGTGCTCGGGGGCGTGCTGCTCGGCGTGGCCGTCGGCGTGCTGGCCGCCTGGGCGCGCTGGTCGCCGCCGGTGACGACCGCCGTGCTGCTCGCCGCCGTGGTGCTGGCCGGCGGGCCGCTCGCGACCCCGGCCGACACGCTCGGCGGCGTGGTGCCCACCCCGGCGTCCGTCGTCGCGGTGGTCCGCGGCTCGGCGCTCGGCTGGAAGGACGTCCTGACGCTCCAGCCACCGCTCGGCGGCTCGGGCTGGCTGCTGGTCCCGCCCTACCTGCTCGCCGTGGTCGGGACCGCCGTGGCCGTCCGCCTCGCCCTCGGCACCGGTCGTGCGGCGCCCGCGGCCGCCGTGCTGCCGCCCGTCGTCCTGGCCGGCGCGGTGCTGCTCGGCACGCACACCACCGTGGCACCCGCCGCCGTCGGCACGGCGGTCGCGGTGGCCCTGCTGGTGTGGGCGTCGTGGCGCTCGGGCCGGCTGCGCGCCCGCCGGCCGGTCGCCGTCGTGGTCCTGGTCGCCCTCGCGGCCGGCGCCGGCGTCGGAGCCGCGACCGTGGTCGAGGCCCAGCGGGACCGGTACGTGCTGCGTGACGCCCTCGTCCCGCCGTTCGACCCGCGCGACTACGCCAGCCCCCTGTCCGCGTTCCGCGCCTACGTCAAGGACGACGACACCGTCGAGCTGTTCACCGTCCAGGGGCTGCCCGAGGGCGCCCGCGTCCGGCTCGCGACCTTCGACCGGTTCGACGGCGTCGTGTGGAACGTCGCGGGCGACGGCTCGTCCCGCGCGTCGGGCGAGTTCCGCCGGGTGGGGGAGACCGTCAGCGAGCAGGCCGCCGAGGCCGCGGACGCCGTGGCGGCCTCCGGCAGCGGCGGCACGCGCGTCGACGTCCAGGTCCAGGTCGGCGAGCTCGGCGGGGTGTGGCTGCCGACCGTCGGCGAGGCCGTCTCCGTCCGGTTCGACGACACCGAGGCCCAGTCGCGGCTGCGGTTCAACGACGCGACGGGCGCCGCGGTGCTGACCGGCGGGCTCGACCCGGGCATGACCTACACGCTCGACGCCGTCGTCCCGGCCGAGCCCGACGACGAGCAGATCGGCTCCGCCGCGGGCCGCAGCCTGGACCTGCCCGAGCCGCAGGCCGTGCCCGACGCGGTGGTCGCCGCCGCCTCCGACGCGGCCCGCGACGCGGAGACGCCGGTCGCGGTGGCCCGCGCGCTCGAGCAGACGCTGGCCGAGCGCGGCTTCTTCTCGCACGGCCTCGCCGACCAGGGCGACTACCCCTCGCTCTCGGGGCACGGCGCGGACCGCGTCGCGACGCTGCTGGGCGGCGACCTCATGGTCGGCGACGACGAGCAGTACGCCTCCGCGATGGCGCTCATGGCGCGGGAGATGGGCCTGCCGGCGCGCGTGGTCATGGGCTTCGCGCCGTACGAGGACGAGGACGGCGAGCCCGTCGCGGACGCGGACGTCGACCCCGACGCGCCCGTCGCCGTGACCGGTGCCGACGTCCGGGCCTGGGTGGAGATCGCGTTCGAGGGCTACGGCTGGGTGACCTTCGACCCGACCCCGCCCGAGAGCCAGACGCCGCAGGACGAGACCGAGACGAGCCAGGCCGACCCCGAGCCGCAGGTGGCGCAGCCCCCGCCGCCGCCCGCCGACCCGGTGGACCCGCCGGAGGACGACACCGAGCAGGGCCAGACCCAGGACAGTCAGGACGACGCGTCCGTCGCGCTGTGGCAGCGGATCGCCATCGGCGTCGCAGCCGGCTCCGGCCTGGTGCTGCTGCTGCTCGCTCCGTTCCTGGTGATCGCCGCGCTCAAGGCGCGCCGTCGCCGGCGCCGCCGGCGTGACCCGCAGCCGCTCCGGCGCGTGGTCGGCGGCTGGCAGGAGGTGCTCGACCTCGCGACCGACCTGCGGCGTGACGTCGACCCGGTCGCCACCCGCCGCGAGGGCGCCCGCGCGCTGCACGACGGGTTCACCACGGTGCCCGTGCCGGAGCAGCCGGCCGGCCGACGCGAGCGGAAGAAGGCGCCGGCACCCGTCCCCTCGGCGGCGGGTGCCGAGGCCGGGACGGCCGTCATCGCGCTGGCCGACCGGGCCGACGCCGCCGTGTTCGGCTCCGGCGAGCCGACGGCCGCCGACGCCCGGGCGTACTGGGCGCAGGTGGACGAGGCGCTGGCCCGGATGCGCGCCGCCACGCCCCGCAAGCAGCGCTGGCGGGGACGGGTCACGACCCGGTCCCTGCGCCGCGCGGCGCGACGCGGGGCACGAGCGGGCGCGGCGCAGCAGCGACAGGCACGACGAGCAGGCGAAAGCACAGGAGCAGACCGATGAGCACCACCACGGGCAGCGGCGGCACGTACGGGGCGCCCCCGGCACCGCTGGGCCGCCGCGTGGCCGCGTGGCTGGTCGACGGCGTGCTGACGGCGATCGCCGCGGCACCGCTGTGGCTCGCGCTGCTGCCCGCGCTCGTCGCCTCCGCCCGCGCCGCGTCGAGCGCCGGCTCGACCGGCTCCGCCCCGGCGACCGCGTCCGCAGCGCCGAGCGCCGTGCTGCTCGCGGTCGGGGCCGTGCTGCTGCTCGCCTGGGGCGGGTTCCAGTGGTGGAACCAGGGCACCCGGGGCTGGACCGTGGGCCGCCGGGTCGTCGGCCTGCGCACGGTCGACGTGCGGACCGGGCACCCGATCGGGCTCGGACGGGCGCTCGTCCGCGCGCTGGTCGTGGCGCTCGGCGCCCTCGCCTGCGGGGTGGGGCAGCTGGTCGTGCTGCTCTCGCCGCTGTTCGACGGCACCGGCCGGCACCGCGGCTGGCACGACCGCGTCGGCGAGGCGGTCGTGGTCGACGTCCGCGGCCTGGTGACGGCACGCCGGGTGGAGTCGTGGGACCGCGGCGGCCGCGCGGCGGACGTGCCTCCCGCGGGTGCCGCGGCGCCCGCGGCCCCCGCTGACCTGGCACCGGCGCCCGCACCCGCACCCGCACCGGCGCCCGCACCCGTGCCCGACGAGCCGGCGCGCACGCGCTGGTCGACCCTCGCTGCGGAGCGCCAGCTCGACGCGCCCGGGCTCGTCCTGCCGCCCCTGCGGGCGCCGGGGCTCGGGCCGGACCTCGACACGCGGCAGATCCCGGTGGTCCCCGCGCCGGCGCCCGCGCCCGCGCCCGTCGCGGCGTCCGAGCCCGCGCCGCCCATGGCTCCGGCTCCCGTGCCCGCCGCCTGGCCGGCCTCCGCCCCCGCGTCCGGTGCCTCGCCGGCCCCGGCCCCGGCGCCCGGTGCCTGGCCGGCCCCGGCGCCCGGTGCCTGGCCGGCCGCGGCCCCTGCGCCTGGTGGCTGGTCGGCGCCCGCACCGGCCGCGCCGGACGCCGGCGGGTCCGCCTCGACGCGGACCGGCAGGCACGCGGTCCCCGCCGACCCGCCCGTCCACCCCGACGCCGTCCCGGGGCCGCTCGCGCCCGCCCCGGCACCGCAGCCGGTCCCCGGCGCGGCGCCGTTCCCACCCTCCGCACCCACGCCACCGGCCCACTCCCTGCCGCCCGAGGCGTTCCCGCCCCGCCCGCTCCGTCCGCCCCCCGGGGGCCGCAGGACGTCGTCGGCTGGGCCGTCCGCCTCCCCGACGGCACGGTGGTCCCGCTGGAGCTGCCGCTGCTGGTGGGCCGCAACCCGGACCCGCAGCCCGGCGTGCTCAGCGTCCCGGTGGCGGACCCCGGCCGGTCGGTCTCCAAGACCCACCTGATGCTGGGCCTGGACGAGCACGGCCCCTGGGTCGTGGACCGCGGCTCCACCAACGGCACGCTCGTCACCCTCGCCGACGGGCAGCGGATCGTCTGCCTCCCGGACCGCCGGGTGCGGCTCTCGGACGGCTCCCTGGTGGCCTTCGGCGACGTCGCGCTGTCTGTGAGCCTGCGGTCCTAGAGTGACGCATGGGCCGGCCGCGGTCTGCTGCGAGGATGCAGGACGTCGAGCTGGTCGACGTCGCTGACGTCCCGTCCGCGCGCCCGGCACGTTCCGCGCGGGTCCCTCCCGGGTCCCGGCCCCACGGGCGGCGGCGCCGGTGGTCCGCCGTGCTGGCGGTGCTCGCGCTGCTCGTCGGCGGTGCGGTCGCCGTGGGGCGGGCGGCGAGCCCCGACGCGCCGGTGTCGGCCGTCACGCCGGGGATGCTGGCACCGCTCGACGGCCCGCCGTGGGTGCGGTGGCGTGCACCCGTGGACCGCGGTGACGACGTCCTGGCCGCGACCGGCGTGCTCGTGGTGTCGGCGATCCAGGACCGGCGGTTCGGCGTCACCGCGTTCGACGAGGTCACCGGCGAGCAGCTCTGGCAGCGGGACCTCGGCCCGGTCGCCGGGACACGTCCGCTGACCGGGTGCCCGAACGACGGCCGGGACGTGGGCGGCGTCGTGCTCTGCGTCGTCGAGCCGCCGGTCGTGTCCGGGGAGCCGTGGACCCGCGACCCGATGCCCTTCCCGGCACCCGAGGAGCGGTGGGCACGCGTCTTCGCGCTGGCCGCGGGCACCGGGGAGATCATCGGCTCGTGGTCGCGGACCGGCCGGCTCGCGGCGGCGGAGCGGCTGGGCGACGACCTGGTGCTGATGGAGGTCGGCGGCGACGGGCACGCGCGCGTCGGCCGGTACGCGGGCACGGACGGTGCCCGCCGGTGGGGGTACCGGTCGCCGGGGACGCTGCGGCTGCGCGAGGGCATCGTGTCCGGGTCGGAGCTGCGGGTGAACGACTCGTTCGTCCTGGTGCAGGGCTGGTCCGCCACCGTGCTCGACGCCGTCGACGGCACGGAGCTCAGCAGGACCCCGCCCAGCGTGTTCGTCGTCGGGGCCCTCTCCCGTGACGTGTTCGGGACCTGGTCGAGCGGCGAGGGCGGGGCGGTCCGCGACCGGCACGGGGAGCTGCTGTTCGCCTCGCGCTCGCTGCCGCCGGCCGTGACCGCCAGCGACGGGGACCCGCCGGACGTCCTGGTGATGGACGAGGGCGGGTCGCTCGTCGGCCGGTCGGTGCCGGACGGCGACGAGCTGTGGCGTCTCGACACCTACCGCGCCGCGCGGCTGCAGTCCGGCGGACACCTGCTGCTGCTGGGCGTCGACGGCTACCAGGTGGTGGACGTGCGGACCGGGCTGACGCGCTGGGAGTCGCCCGTCCGCGTGCTGATGTGGTGGGCACCGCTGACGGACGGCCAGGTCGTCGTGGGTGCCGGCCGCGCCACCTCGGGGGAGCCGACCATCGAGGGCCGCCGGCTGGCGGACGGCGCCCTGGAGTGGGCGCTGCCGCTGGAGGACGGCGTCCGGTCGGTGACCGCGGTCGGCGGGCACCTGGTGCTGCGGTCGCGCCACGAGCTGATCCTCCTGGAGTGAGCCGACCGCTCCGGTGGCGCGTCCGGATGCTGAGCGCTTGCGGGCCGCCCGGAGCCGCGGGGTATGGTGCAGACGTGCTCACGCGCCGCGACCTCCTTCTTCGCCGCCGCGACGAGGCCCTCTAGGCCGGATCCTCGTCGCGGAGTTCGGTGCGCCGGCTGACCCCCAGCACCCGCGAAGCGAAGGATCCCCGATGAGCTACCACGACCGCACCCCGCAGCAGGCCTCCGGCATGCCGGTGCACAAGTACCGCCCGTTCGCCGAGCAGATCGCCGTCGACCTGCCCGACCGCACGTGGCCGACGAAGCAGATCACGCAGGCCCCGCGGTGGTGCGCCGTCGACCTCCGGGACGGCAACCAGGCCCTGATCGAGCCGATGAACGCCGCCCGCAAGCTGGCGATGTTCGAGCTGCTGGTGCAGATGGGCTACAAGGAGATCGAGGTCGGGTTCCCGTCCGCCTCGCAGACGGACTTCGACTTCGTGCGGATGTTGATCGAGGAGGGCCGCATCCCCGACGACGTCGTCATCCAGGTGCTGACCCAGGCGCGTGAGCACCTGATCGAGCGGACGTACGAGGCGATCGCGGGCGCGAAGCAGGCGATCGTGCACCTGTACAACTCGACGTCGGTCCTGCAGCGGGAGGTCGTGTTCCGCAGCGACGAGGACGGCATCGTCGACATCGCGGTCCAGGGCGCCCGCCTGTGCAAGAAGTACGAGGAGACCGTCCCGGGCACCGAGGTCTTCTACGAGTACAGCCCCGAGTCCTACACCGGCACCGAGCTCGAGTTCGCCGTACGGATCTGCAACGCGGTGCTGGACGTGTTCGAGCCGAGCGCCGACAGGCCCGTGATCATCAACCTGCCCGCGACCGTCGAGATGGCCACGCCCAACGTGTACGCGGACTCGATCGAGTGGATGGGCCGGAACCTGCGGCACCGCGAGCACGTCGTGCTGTCCCTGCACCCGCACAACGACCGCGGTACCGCCGTCGCGGCCGCGGAGCTCGGCTACCTGGCCGGTGCCGACCGCATCGAGGGCTGCCTGTTCGGCAACGGCGAGCGCACCGGCAACGTCTGCCTGGTCACGCTCGGGATGAACCTGTTCAGCCAGGGCATCGACCCGCAGATCGACTTCAGCGACATCGACCACGTGCGCCGCACCGTGGAGCACTGCAACCAGATGGCCGTGCCCGAGCGGCACCCCTACGGCGGCGACCTCGTCTTCACCGCGTTCTCCGGCTCGCACCAGGACGCGATCAAGAAGGGCCTGGACGCGATGGCGGTCCGGGCCGAGGCCGAGGGCACCGACGTCGACCACATCGACTGGGCCGTCCCGTACCTGCCCATCGACCCGAAGGACGTCGGCCGCTCCTACGAGGCGATCATCCGCGTGAACTCGCAGTCCGGGAAGGGCGGCATCTCCTACCTGATGAAGTCCGAGCGCGACCTGGACCTGCCGCGCCGGCTGCAGATCGAGTTCTCGGGCGTCGTCCAGCGGTACACCGACGCGCACGGCTCCGAGGTGACCGCCGACGTGCTGTGGCGGATCTTCACCGACGAGTACCTGCCCGTCGAGCCCGGCTCCGACCTGGCGCCGTGGGGACGGCTCGCCCTGCGCGGCACCCGCCAGACCACCGTCGAGGACGGCCCCGACACGCTCACCGTCGACCTGGTGGACGGGGGCGTCGAGCGCACCGTGGAGGCGTCCGGCAACGGCCCGATCGCGGCGTTCGTGGCCGCGCTCGGCGAGGTCGGCGTCCAGGTGCAGGTGCTGGACTACGCCGAGCACGCGCTGTCCGCCGGCGGCGACGCCACGGCCGCCGCGTACGTCGAGTGCGCCGTCGGCGACCAGACCCTGTGGGGCGTCGGCATCGACCCGTCGATCACCACCGCGTCGCTGAAGGCGATCATCTCGGCGGTCAACCGCGCCCAGCGCTGACCCGCGCCCACCGCGCCCGCTGCCGAGGTCGTCGGTCCTGCACGAGGTCGTCCCGCAGGACTGACGACCTCGTGCACGGGTGACGACCTCGGCGTGCGGGTGGCTGTGCACGACCTGGGGTGATGCGGCGCGCGGTCCGCGTGCGGTGACGCGCGGGCGACCCGCGCAGGGGGACAATGGTCCGTGTGAGCCTCTACCGCGACGAGGCGATCGTGCTGCGCACCCACAAGCTGGGGGAGGCGGACCGGATCGTCACCCTGCTGACCCGCACCCACGGCAAGGTGCGCGCGGTCGGCAAGGGCGTCCGCCGCACCACCTCGCGGTTCGGCTCGCGCCTCGAGCCGTTCATGCACATCGACCTGCAGCTGAACACCGGCCGGAACCTGGACGTCGTCACCCAGGTCGAGACGCTCGGCCCGTACGGGCGGGCGCTCAGCGAGGACTACGCGCTCTACACGACCGGCACCGTGATGCTCGAGACGGCCGAGCGCCTGGTCGAGGCCGAGCACGAGCCGGCGCTGCAGCAGTACTGGCTGCTGGTCGGCGCGGTGCGGTCGCTGGCGACGCGCGAGCACGCCCCGGGCCTGGTGCTCGACTCCTACCTGCTGCGCGCGCTGGCGATCGCCGGGTGGGCACCGTCGTTCACGGACTGCGCGCGCTGCGGGCGGCCCGGCCCGCACCACTCGTTCGCGGTCGCCCAGGGCGGCGCGGTCTGCGGGCACTGCCGCCCGCCGGGCGCGACCGCCCCGGCACCGCAGACCCTGGAGCTGCTCTCCGCCCTGCTCGTCGGTGACTGGTCCGTCGCCGACGCATCGGCCGAGCGCCACCGCAAGGAGGGCAACGGGCTGGTCTCCGCGTACTCCCAGTTCCACCTGGAGCGCACGCTGCGCTCGCTGCCGATGGTCGAGAGGATCTGATGCCGGTTCCGCCGCCCCCGCACCCGAGCGGTGCCCGCCCGCCCGTGCTCCCGCCGGAGCTCGTCCCGAAGCACGTGGCGGTCGTCATGGACGGCAACGGCCGGTGGGCGAACGCCCGCGGGCTGCCACGCACCGCCGGGCACGCCGCGGGGGAGGCGTCGCTGCTCGACGTCGTCGCGGGGGCCATCGAGATCGGCGTCCAGCACGTCTCCGCGTACGCGTTCTCGACCGAGAACTGGTCGCGGTCGCCGGAGGAGGTCCGGTTCCTCATGGGGTTCAACCGGGACGTGCTGCGTCGTCGCCGGGACCTGATGGACTCCTGGGGCGTGCGCGTGCGCTGGGCCGGCCGCCGGCCGCGGCTGTGGCGCTCTGTGATCACCGAGCTGGAGACGGCCGAGCGGCAGACCGCGGGCAACAGCACCTGCACGCTGACGATGTGCGTGAACTACGGCGGCCGCGCCGAGATCGCGGACGCCGCCAAGGCCATCGCCCAGGACGTCGCCGCGGGCCGGCTCAAGGCCGACAAGGTGGACGAGCGGACGATCCAGCGCTATCTCGACGAGCCGGACCTGCCCGACGTCGACCTGTTCCTGCGCAGCTCGGGGGAGCAGCGGATCTCGAACTTCATGATCTGGCAGGCCGCGTACGCCGAGATGGTGTTCCTCGACGAGCCGTGGCCCGACGTCGACCGCCGCCACCTGTGGCGCGCGGTCGAGACCTACGCGAAGCGCGACCGCCGCTACGGCGCCGCGGTCGACAAGCCCGCCGTCTCCTAGGGACCGGCCAGCGCCGAGCCTGCACGATCCGTGGGGTTCCCGACGGTGGAACCCCGCGACTGCTGCAGTCTCGGGGCCGGTGCAGCGCGCTAGACGAGCTGGTCCGCGGGGGTCGCGCGGTGGGCGCGGCGACGGAGCAGCACCCACGCGACCAGGGCCGCGAGGACCAGGAGCACCGCGCCGAGCCCCCACGGGGACGCGGTCGCCAGCCGGACCCCGGCCCAGACCGCGCCGAGGCCGACGGTGCCCCAGACGAACGCCCACGCGACCGCGCCGGGCAGCGACGCGAGCGTGAACCGCGGGTACGGCATGCGCACCAGCCCGGCGCCGACGAAAACCGCGGTCTGCACGCCGACGGTGAGGTACGCGAGCGTCACGGCGAACGGGCCGAACCGGTGCACCATCGCGAGCCCGCGCCGGGCCGTCGGGGTCCGCATCAGCCGCACGACGTGCGCGCGCCGTCCGGTCGCCGCGGCGGCGTCGTCGGCCGGGCCGGGGGAGTCCGCCGTCCGGTCCGCGAGCCGTGCGGCGCCCCCGAGGACGCCGCGGCCGAGCCAGTAGAACAGGTGCGACCGGGCCATCACGACGGCGAACAGCCCGGCGATGACGGCCCAGAAGGGCCACCCGCCCATCCCGTACGCCGCCGCCGTGTCCGTCACGAGCCCGAGTCTACGAGTGAGGTGACCCTCACCTGCGGGACGGGGTCCTGTTCGGGCGCGGCTGAGACGGGCGTCACCGCGCGACGGGCAGGTCCACGTCGTCCGGGAGCTCCGGGTGCGGGTCGTGCGGCGCACCCCCGCCGCGCCGGGCGAACAGGGGCCGCGTGACGGCCGCCATCGCGTACAGGGCGATCGCCAGCAGCACGATCGTGGCGCCGGGCGGGACGTCCTCCCAGTAGGTGATCGACAGGCCGACCACGCTGACCGCCACGCCGATCCCGCTGGCGAGCGCCATCACGCGGGCGAACGAGCCCGCCACCAGCTGGGCGACCGCGACCGGCACGATCATCAGCGCGCTGACCAGCAGCAGGCCGACCACGCGCATGGCGATGGTCACCGTGAGCGCCGACATCGCGGCGACCACGATGTTGAGCGCGGTGACCGGCAGGCCGGAGCCGCGTGCGAACTCCTCGTCGTGGCTGACCGCGAACAGGACGTGCCGCAGCCCGATCCCGACGGCCAGCACCCCGGCGGCGAGGCCGGCGGTCCACCAGAGGTCGCCGGTCGAGACGGTGGAGATCGAGCCGAACAGGTAGGAGACCAGGTTGGCGTTGGTGCCCCCGGCCAGCTTGATCAGCAGCACGCCGCCGGCGATGCCGCCGTAGAACATGAGCGCGAGCGCGAGGTCCCCGGAGGTGCGCCCGCGGGCGCGCACCCACTCGATGGCGATCGACCCGATCAGCGCGGCGACCACCGCGCCGGGGACGGCGAGCGTGTCCTCCGGGACCAGACCCGCCCAGGTGCCGACCAGCCAGCCGAGCGCGACGCCGGTGAGGGCGACGTGCCCGATGCCGTCGCCCATCAGCGCGAGGCGGCGCTGCACGAGGTACGTCCCGACGACGGGTGCCGCGGCGCCGACCAGCACGGCCGCGAGGAGCGCCCGCTGCATCAGCGGGGAGGACAGCATCTGCCCGAGCGTCTCGAACCACGTCACGGCAGGACCTCCATCGACAGCCCGGTGCCCGCGTCCGGCGGGGGCGGGTCGGCGTGCGGGTGGGTGTGCTCGTGCTCCGGGCGGGCGTGCTCGCCGCGCGGCGTGGGCGGGGGACCGTCGTAGACCACGCGGCCGTGCCGCAGCGCGACGGCGCGGTCGATGAGGTCGCCCCACGCGCCGAGCTCGTGCAGGATCACCAGCACGGTGCCACCGGCCTCGTGCAGGCGGCGGACGGTCGAGACGAAGGTGTCCTGGGTGGGCAGGTCGATGCCGGACGTCGGCTCGTCGAGCACCAGCAGGTCGGGCCGCCGGACCAGCGCGCGGGCGATCAGGACCCGCTGCTGCTGGCCACCGGACATCTGCAGCACCGACCGGCGGGCGTGCGCCGCCATGCCGACCTCGTCCAGCGCGGCGAGCGCGCGCTGCCGGGCGTCGCGCGGCGGGCGCAGCCGGCGCCCGTGCACCAGGCCCGACATGACGACCTCGACCGCCGTGGCCGGGACGCCGCCGCCGGCGGGCAGCCGCTGCGGCACGTAGCCGATCCGCTCCCACGGCACGCCGTTGCCCAGGGCCCCGCCGAGCAGGTGCACCTCGCCCGCGGAGCGCGGGACGATGCCGAGCAGCGCGCGCACCAGCGTGGACTTGCCCGAGCCGTTCGCACCGAGCAGCGCGACGACCTCGCCGCGGTCGACGCGCAGGTCGACGTCGGCCAGGATCTGGTGCCCGCCGAGGGTCACGTCGACCCCGGTGGCGAGCACCGCGGGGGTCTGCGGTCCGTCGCTCATGCGCACGAGAGTGCCGTGCGGAGCGTCTCGAGGTTGGCATCCGCGACCGAGACGTAGTCCTGCGTGTCGTCGGTCAGGCCCTCGAGCGGGTCCAGCACCGCGGTCTGCACGCCGAGCTCGTCGGCGAGCGCCTCGGCGACCTTCGGGCTGGCGAGCGTCTCGAAGAAGATCGTGCTCACGCCCTCGTCCTCGACGACCTGCCCGACCTCGGCGAGGCGCGCCGGCGACGGCTCGCCCTCGGGGTCGACCCCCGCGATGCCGACCTGCTCCAGGTCGTACCGCTCGGCGAGGTAGGAGAACGCCTCGTGCGTGGTCACGATGGTGCGGCTCTCGCAGGTCGCCAGGCCGTCGACGTACCGCTGGTCGAGGTCCGCCATCTGCTGCGCGAACGCCGCCGCGTTCGCGGTGTAGGTCTCGGCGTTGTCCGGGTCGACCTCGGCGAGCTGCGCGGCGACGTCGTCGGCGACCGCGGGCAGGCGGGTGGGGTCGAGCCAGAAGTGCGGGTCGAGGGAGCCGTGCTCGTGCTCGTCGCCCTCGGCGTGCTCCTCGCCGTCCTTGTCGTGCACCGCCGCGTGCAGCTCGGTGTCCTGCGCGGCGTCGACCACGTGGGCCGGCGGGTTGGCGTCGACCGCGTCGTCCACCGCCGCCTGGAACTCCGCGAGGTACACGACCAGGTCGGCCCGGCCGACCTCGTCCACCTGGGCGGGGGAGAGCTCGAGGTCGTGCGGCTCGGCGCCGGGCGGGGTGAGCGACTGCACGTCGACCAGGTCGCCGCCCACCTGCTGCGCGACGTACTGCAGCGGGTAGAACGACGCGAGCACCGCGACGCCCTCGGGGTCGCCGCCGCCACCGGTGCCGCCGCCGGCCGAGGAGCAGGCGGCCAGGGCGAGGACGGTCAGGCCCGCGGACACGGCCACGGGCAGGGAGCGACGACGAGGGGGCATGCGCCCTATCCTCACTCTGTTGAGAACGAGTGTCAAAACCACCGGCCCACGTGCTGCCCGCGCGGGACGCGCCGTCGCGCCGGGGCCCCGGCCCGGTAGCCTGGTCCGCGATCCACCCCCGCGCGTCACCCAGGCGCGCCAGGACCTCGGCACCAGGAGCACTCACCGTGGCAGCACCCTCCCGTCTCGACTCCGTCGTCTCCCTCGCCAAGCGGCGTGGCTTCGTCTTCCAGAGCGGGGAGATCTACGGCGGATCGCGCTCCGCGTGGGACTACGGGCCCCTGGGCGTCGAGCTCAAGGAGAACATCAAGAAGCAGTGGTGGCGGACCGTCGTGCAGAGCCGTGACGACGTCGTCGGCCTCGACTCCGCCGTCATCCTGCCCCGCCAGGTGTGGGTGGCCTCCGGCCACGTCGGCGTGTTCACCGACCCGCTGACCGAGTGCCTCTCCTGCCACAAGCGGTTCCGCGAGGACCACATGCTGGAGGAGTACGAGGAGAAGAAGGGCCGCGCGCCCGAGAACGGCCTCGCCGACATCGCGTGCCCCAACTGCGGCACCCGCGGCCAGTGGACCGAGCCCCGCGACTTCAACATGATGCTGAAGACGTACCTCGGCCCCGTCGAGGACGAGTCCGGCCTGCACTACCTGCGGCCCGAGACGGCGCAGGGCATCTTCGTGAACTTCGCGAACGTGCTGACCACGAGCCGGAAGAAGCCGCCGTTCGGCATCGGCCAGATCGGCAAGTCGTTCCGCAACGAGATCACGCCCGGCAACTTCATCTTCCGGACCCGCGAGTTCGAGCAGATGGAGATGGAGTTCTTCGTCGAGCCCGGCACCGACGAGACCTGGCACCAGTACTGGATCGACCAGCGCACGGAGTGGTACGTCGACCTCGGCATCTCCCGCGACAACCTGCGGCACTACGAGCACCCGGCGGAGAAGCTCTCCCACTACTCCAAGCGCACCGTCGACATCGAGTACAAGTTCGGCTTCAGCGGCTCCGAGTGGGGCGAGCTCGAGGGCATCGCGAACCGCACCGACTTCGACCTGTCGACGCACAGCAAGCACTCCGGCCAGGACCTGTCGTACTTCGACCAGACCAAGGACGAGCGCTGGGTCCCGTACGTCATCGAGCCGGCCGCGGGCCTGACCCGGTCGCTGATGGCCTTCCTCGTCGAGTCCTACACGGAGGACGAGGCGCCCAACGCGAAGGGCGGCGTCGACAAGCGGACCGTCCTGCGCCTCGACCCGCGCCTGGCGCCCGTCAAGGCCGCGGTGCTGCCGCTGTCCCGCAACGAGGCTCTCTCCCCGAAGGCGCGGGACCTCGCCGCCGAGCTCCGCAAGCACTGGAACGTCGACTTCGACGACGCCGGCGCGATCGGCCGCCGCTACCGCCGCCAGGACGAGATCGGCACGCCGTTCTGCATCACGGTCGACTTCGACACCCTGGACGACCAGGCCGTGACGATCCGGCACCGGGACGACATGACGCAGGAGCGGGTCGCGCTCGACCAGGTGACCGGGTACCTCGCGCAGCGCCTGCTCGGGGCCTGACCCCTGGGCTCCCAGCACGCGCACGGCGCGGGCGACCCCGGCGACCTCCGGGTCGGCGGGCGCGCCCGCGCCGTCGTCGTCGTGCTGCTCTGCGTCGCGCTGGCGGCGACCGTCGCCGGTCTGGTGGTGCTCTGGCCCCGCTCCGACGACCCCCCGACGCTCGAGACCGCGCCCGCGGGGTCGGCGTACTCCGAGGTGACCGTCACCGACGTCGACCTGCTGGCCGACGCCGCGAGCGGCCCGGTGCTGCTGGCCGAGGACGACGCGGGGGAGCCGATCTCCGTGCAGGTTGCGCCCGAGCACCTCGAGGTGCTCGAGGTGGGCGACCGGATCCGGGTGCTGAGCCTGCCGCAGGCCGCCGGCGCGGCGCCGTACGTGTTCGTCGACCAGGTGCGCGGGCCGCCGATGGCGCTGCTCGCGGCGGTGCTCGGCGTGCTGGTGCTCGCCGTGGCACGGCTGCGGGGGCTCGGCGCGCTGGCCGGGCTCGCCGTGTCCGTCGGCGGCATCCTCTGGTTCACCGTGCCCGCGCTGCTGGAGGGCCGGCCGGCGCTGCCCGTCGCCCTGGTCACGGCATCGGCGCTGATGTTCGCGCTGCTCTACCTCGCGCACGGGGTGTCGATCCGGACCTCGACCGCGCTGCTCGGCACGCTCGGCGGGCTGCTGGCCACCGGGCTGCTGGCGGCGTGGGCGACCGGAGCCGCCGACCTGAACGCGCTGAGCGGCGAGCACGCCCTGGACCTGCGCTCGCTCGCCCCCGAGGCCGACCTGCGCGGCATCCTGCTCGTCGGGATCGTCCTGGCCGGGCTGGGCGTGCTCAACGACGTCACCATCACGCAGGTCTCGGCCGTGTGGGAGCTGCGGGCCGTGGCACCGGCGACGTCCCGCCGCGAGCTCGTCCGCGGCGGCATGCGCATCGGCCGGGACCACATCGCGTCCACCGTGTACACGGTCGCGTTCGCCTACCTCGGGGCCGCGCTCCCGCTGGTGATGCTGGTGGCGATGTCCGACCGAACCCTGCTCGACTCGCTGACCAGCGGCGAGATCGCGGAGGAGGTCGTCCGCACGCTCGTCGGGTCGATCGGCCTCGTGCTCGCGATCCCGCTCACCACGGTGGTCGCCGCGGCGCTGGTCCCGGCCCCGGTGGCGCCGTCGCCCACGGCCGCGCCGGACGCGCACCCGCTCCCCACCCGCGCCTGACTGCCACCTCGGCGACGACGGCGCGTTCCTCAGGCCGGGCCGGATGCTCCCGGCCGGTCGCCGCCCGGCGTGGCGACCTCGCCGACGCGGACGGCGTCGCCGGTGCCGTGGGCGGTGCCGTCCGTGTCGGCGTCGGTGACGGCGTGCACGTGGGCGTGCCCGTGCCCGTCGGCTGCGGCGTGCCGCGCCGGCGCCGCGCCCGCCACGGTCACCACCAGCGCGGCGATGGCAGTCGTCAGCGGGATCGCCAGCACCAGCCCGACCGAGCCGACCATCGTCCGCACGATCTCCTCGGCGAACTCGCCGGAGGTCAGCGTCGGCCCGAGCGGCAGCCGGTAGATCTCGAGCAGCAGCAGCACGGGCAGCGCCGCGCCGGTGTACGCGAACGCGATCGTGTACACCGTGGACGCGATGTGGTCCCGGCCGATCCGCATCCCGCCGCGGAACAGCTCCCGGCGCGACGCACCGGGTGACACGGCACGGAGCTCCCACACCGCCGACGCCTGCGTGATCGTGACGTCGTTGAGCACGCCGAGCCCCGCCAGCACCAGCCCGCACAGGAACAGCCCCCGCAGCGAGGTCGCCCCGTTCTCCCCGAGCAGCTGCGACAGCCGGTACGAGTCCTCCGAGCTCACCCCGGACAGCCGCGCCCACTCCGCGCCGAGCACGCCCAGCGCCGTCGTCGCCGCCAGGCCGGCCAGGGTGCCGAGGAGCGCCGCCGAGGTGCGCAGCGACAGCCCGTGCGCCAGGTACAGGACGACGGCCATGATCAGCGTCGAGGCGCTCAGCGCGACGACGACCGCGTTCTCCCCGGCGACGAGCGCGGGCAGCACGTAGACACCGATCACCGCGAACGCGATCACCAGGCCGAGCAGCGCGCGCAGGCCGCGGCTCCGCGCGACCAGGACGATCGCCAGCGCGAACACCAGCGCGATGCTGACCAGCGGCAGCGTGCGGTCGTAGTCGTGCCACGCCCACACCTCGGTGTCCGTCGCTGTGGCCGGGTAGTGCTCGAGCAGGACCCGGGTCCCGGTCGGCACGTCGTCGGCGGTGAGCGACGCGGTCGCCCAGACGTCGACGTCCCGGCCGCGCTCCGGGCCGCTCGTGATGGTCGCCGCCACGCGCAGGCAGGTGACCTCCGTGGGGATCGTGCCGTCGGGCAGGCGGTCCTCGACCGTGCCCTCGCACCGCTCCTGCGAGGTCCCCGTCACGGTGGCCTTCGGGTAGTCGAGCGCGACGGCCTCGACGGTCCGGGAGGTCACCGGCTCACCGTGCGGCCAGGTCAGGGCCATGCCGACGGCGGCGGCGAGCACGAGGGGCAGCAGGATCGCGGCGATGACACGGCGGGTGCGCAGGGCGGCGGGAGCGGGCACCTGCAGGATTCTGCCCGGTCCCGCTCGGGTCCACCCGCCCGGCTGGGGGACAATCGACGCATGACCGCTTCCTCCACCGCCACGGCGACGCCCGCCGGGAACGTGCTGCCGCCGCTGCAGATCGGGCCGCTCACGATCGACACGCCCGTCGTGCTCGCACCGATGGCGGGGGTGACGAACGCGGCGTTCCGCCGGCTGTGCCGGGAGTCGGGCGCCGGGCTGTACGTGGCGGAGATGGTGACGTCGCGGGCGCTGGTGGAGCGCGGCGAGGAGTCGATGCGGATCATCTCGCACGCCCCGGACGAGAAGCCGCGGTCCGTGCAGGTGTACGGCGTCGACCCCGCGACGGTCGGTGCCGCCGTGCACCTGATCGCGTCCGAGGACCGCGCCGACCACGTCGACCTCAACTTCGGCTGCCCGGTGCCCAAGGTCACCCGCCGCGGCGGGGGCTCGGCGCTGCCGTGGAAGGGCGACCTGTTCCGCTCGATCCTCCGTGCGGCCGTCGCCGCCGCGGCCCCGTACGGCGTGCCCGTGACGGTGAAGATGCGCAAGGGCATCGACGACGACCATCTGACCTACCTGGAGGCCGGCCTCGTGGCGCAGGACCTCGGCGTGGCCGCGGTCGCCCTGCACGCCCGCACCGCGGAGCAGTACTACTCGGGCACGGCCGACTGGGAGGCGATCGCCCGCCTCAAGGAGACCGTCACCGACATCCCGGTGCTCGGCAACGGCGACATCTGGTCCGCCGAGGACGCGGTGCGGATGGTCCGGGAGACGGGCTGCGACGGCGTCGTGGTCGGGCGGGGCTGCCAGGGCCGGCCGTGGCTGTTCGCCGACCTGGCCGCGGCGTTCGCCGGCTCCGACGAGCGGGTCACGCCCGGCGCGCGGTACGTCGCCCAGGTGATCCGCCGGCACGCCGAGCTGATGATCGAGGCGTTCGGCGACGAGGGCAAGGCGCTGCGCGAGCTGCGCAAGCACATGGCCTGGTACTGGAAGGGCTACGTGGTCGGCGGCGAGCAGCGCGCCGCGCTCGGCCTGGTGTCCTCGCTCGCGGAGCTGGACGACCGGCTCGCGGCCCTCGACCTGGACCAGCCCTACCCGGGCGAGGCGGCCGAGGGCCAGCGCGGCCGCGCCGGCAGCCCGAAGCGCCCGCACCTGCCCGACGGCTGGCTGGCGTCCCGCGAGCTGTCCGAGGACTTCCGCCGCGCCCTGCACGAGGCGGAGCTCAGCGTCTCGGGCGGCTGACCCGGACGCCGCGGGCGAGCTCCGCCACCGCCTCGCGGGTCGCGTGCGGCGCGCCGAGCGCCGTCGTCCCCACCGCCAGCGCACCCGCCGCCGCGCCCCACGCCAGCGTCTCCGCACGCCCCAGTCCCGCGAGCTCCGCGGCCAGCAGCCCCGACAGGAACGCGTCCCCGGCGCCGTTGGTGTCGACCACCTCGGCGACCGGCGCGACTCCCACCTCCCAGAACCCGTCCGCGTCGAGCGCCAGCGCACCGCGGGCCCCGCGCGAGCAGACAGCCAGCCGCGCGCCGCCGTCCACCCGGGCCCGCAGGTAGGCGGCGGGGTCGTCGAGGCGCGCGTCGGACACCAGCAGCACGTCCGCGCCGTCGGCGAACGGGCGCTGGAAGCCGGCGACCCCGTCGTCGTCGTGCAGGTCGCACCACACGGGCACCCCGGCCGCCCGGGCGGCGGCGAGCACCGGGACGGCGTGGTCGGCCAGGTCGACCACGGCGGCGTGGGCGCCCGCGAGACCGGCGCGCGGGTCGAGGTCCGCTCCGGGCGAGGGCAGCTCCAGGTACAGCGACACCCGTCCACCGTCGTCGGCCATCAGGTTGACGTGCCGCTCGGTCGCGCCCGAGCGGGCCGGGAGCGCGTCCAGCCGGATGCGCGGGTGGTCCAGGGCGGCCCGCACCAGCCCGGCCTCGCGGTCGGCGCCGAGCACCGTCCGCAGGCGGACGTCCACGCCGAGGGCCGCGAGCGTGAGCGCCTTGCCGGCGGAGGTCCCGCCGAGGCCGTCGTGGTGCCCGGACGCGAACAGCGTCTGCGAGCGGGCCTCGGGCAGCCGGTCCAGCCGCACGAGGGTGTTCCACGACGCGGGGCCGACCACGAGCACGTGCGTGCCCGGGCCGGCCCCGTCGTCGTGCGTCACGGCCTCAGCCGACCCGCAGCCAGACCGTCGTGTCGCCGGGCAGGGTCGCGCCGACGGGGGCGTCGTCCGGCAGGCCGGAGGCGAGCAGCACCTCGGCGCCCTCGGGCAGCGCGACCGGTGCCGACCCGAGGTTCGCGACGACGAGGACCGAGCCGTTGCGGACGGCGATCACCTCGGGGGTGCCGGCGTACGCCGGCTCCCACGCGGCACCGCCGGTGCCCAGGCGCTCGGCTCGGCGCAGCCGCAGGGCCGCGCGGTAGAGCTCGAGCGTCGAGCCCGGCACCCCGTCCTGGGCGTCCGCGGCGTACGCGGCCCACTCGGCCGGCTGCGGCAGCCAGCTGTCGCCGGTGGGGGAGTAGCCGAACCCGGGCGCGCCGGCCTCCCACGGCAGCGGCACGCGGCAGCCGTCGCGGCCGCGCTCGGCGCCGTTGGTGCGGAAGAACGCGGGGTCCTGCCGGACGTCGGCGGGCAGCGCGGTGTGCTCGGGCAGGCCGAGCTCTTCGCCCTGGTAGAGGTACGCCGACCCGGGGAGGCCGAGCAGGAGCAGGGTGGCGGCGCGGGCGCGGCGCAGGCCGAGCACCTCGTCGGGCTGCTCGTCCTCGGCGGCGATGCCGTTGGGTCGCGACGAGGGGTCGGCGAGGCCGAGGCGCGACGCGTGCCGGACGACGTCGTGGTTGGACAGCACCCAGGTGGTCGGGGCGCCGACGGAGTCGTTGACCTCGTAGGAGGCGGCGATGATCTTGCGGAGCGCCGGCGCGTCCCAGCCGGTGGCCAGGAACGCGAAGTTGAACGCCTGGTGCATCTCGTCCGGACGCACGTAGCGGGCCAGCCGGGACAGCGGCTCGACCCAGGCCTCGGCGACGAGCATGCGGTCGCCGTCGTACTCGTCGAGCACGGCGCGCCAGGTGCGGTAGATCTCGTGGACGCCGTCCTGGTCGAACATCGGGCCCTGGTTGCCGGAGCCGCTCACGGCGTCCGCGTCGTCGGACCCGTCGATCATCGCGACGTGGCCGTCCCAGTCGGGCAGGCCCTCGGCCTTGACCATGCCGTGCGCGACGTCGACCCGGAAGCCGTCGACCCCGCGGTCCAGCCAGAACCGCAGCACGTCCTCGAACTCGGCGCGCACCTCGGGGTTGGTCCAGTCCAGGTCGGGCTGGCGGGAGTCGAACAGGTGCAGGTACCACTGGCCGTCGTCGACGCCGTGCTGCTCGGGCGTGAGCCGGGTCCAGGCGTTGCCGCCGAAGATCGACTGCCAGTTGTTCGGGGGCAGCTCGCCGTCCTCGCCGCGGCCGTCGCGGAACAGGTACCGGGCGCGCTCGGGCGACCCGGGCGGCGTGCGCAGGGCCTCCTGGAACCACACGTGCTCGTCGGACGAGTGGTTCGGCACCAGGTCGACGACGACCTTGAGCCCGAGCCCGTGCGCGCGCTCGAGCATCGCGTCGAAGTCGGCCAGCGTGCCGAACAGCGGGTCGACGTCGCGGTAGTCGGCGACGTCGTAGCCGGCGTCGGCCTGCGGCGAGCGGTAGAACGGGGACAGCCAGACGGCGTCCACACCCAGGGCGGCGAGGTGGTCGAGCCGTGCGGTGATGCCGGGGATGTCGCCGATGCCGTCGCCGTCCGCGTCGGCGAAGGAGCGCGGGTAGACCTGGTAGATGACCGCGTCGCGCCACCAGGGTCCGTCGGCGGGACCGGCCTCGTGCACCACCTGCGGGGCGGTGAGGTCGGCGGGGCGGTTGTCGAGCAGGGTCACGCGGGTCCTCCGGAAGATGCAGCGGGTGCTGAGCTGGTCGAGCCCCGCACGATGAGCTCCGGGTGGAACAGGAGCTCGGTGCGGGAGGTCGGGGTGCCGTTGATCTCCGCCATCAGGGCGGAGACGGCGGCCTGGCCCATCGCCTGGACGGGCTGGCGCACCGTCGTCAGCGGGGGGTCGGTGAAGCCGATCAGGGGCGAGTCGTCGAAGCCGACGACGGACAGGTCGGCGGGCACGTGCAGGCCGCGGGACCGGGCGGCGCGGATCGCGCCGAGGGCCATGAGGTCCGAGCCGCAGATGATCGCGGTGTGCCCGGTGTCGATGAGCTCGTGCGCCGCGGTGGCGCCGCCCTCGACGGTGAACAGCGTGGTGTTGACGTGCGGCGCGGCGTCCTCGACGCCGAGCTGGGCGCGCAGCTGGTCGGCGAACGCCCGGCGCTTGCGGGCGGCCGGGACGAACCGCTCGGGACCGATGGCCAGGCCGATGGACCGGTGCCCGAGCGCGACGAGGTGGCGGACCGACAGCTCGATCGCGACGGCGTCGTCGGTCGCGATGGTCGGGGCGTCCACGCCGTCGGCCTTGCCGTTGACCAGCACGATCGGCAGCCCGCGGGCGCGCAGCGTCTGGTACCGCTCGACGGAGGCCTGGGTGTCGGCGTGCAGACCGGAGACGAACAGGATCCCCGCGACGTCGTGCTCCAGGAGGATCTCGACGTACTGGTCCTCGGTGGTGCCGCCGGGCTGCTGCGCGCACAGCACGGGCGTGTAGCCGCGCTGGGTCAGCATCGCCTCGATCACCTGCGCCATCGCGGGGAACACCGGGTTCGACAGCTCGGGGACCACGAGGCCGACCAGCCCGGCGGGGCGGGTCCGCAGCCGCTCGGGACGTTCGTAGCCGAGCACGTCGAGCGCGGCCAGCACGGCCTGGCGGGCGTCCGAGGACACGCCGGGCTTGCCGTTGAGGACGCGCGACACGGTCGCGGTCGAGACGCCTGCCTGCTCGGCGAGGTCGGTGAGGCGAGTGCGCACGGGAGCGAGCGTAGGGCGCACCGGTGCCTCCTGGTCGTCGTTGTCCGGGGTATCGCGAAGTCGTTCGGTGCAGGACTGTAACCGAGATCTGAAAGTTACCGTAACGGCTTGCAAACGCGTCGCGGATCCGGCTACGGTCCCGGTCATCGAGCCAGCGCCGGCGGTGCCGTCGCACGCTCGCACCGCCCCTTTCTCACGCTGGGAGACACCCTGATGCGACGGAGCATCCCCGCCCTCGCCACGACCGCCGTCCTCGCGCTCGCCCTCACGGCGTGCTCGGGCTCGGACTCGGGCTCCGACACCACTGACGACTCGTCGAGCGCCGGCTCCGGCGCCGAGGGGTCGCTGACGATGTGGGTCGACGACACCCGCATCGACTCCATGCGCCCCGTCGTCGAGGCCTTCACCGAGCAGTCCGGCGTCGAGGTCGAGCTGGTCCAGAAGGCGACCGGCGACATCGGCCCCGACTTCGTCACCCAGGTGCCGACCGGCGAGGGCCCCGACGTGATCGTCTCGGCGCACGACGGCCTCGGCGAGTGGGTCAACAACGGCGTCGTCGCGCCGCTGGAGCTGGGCGAGAAGGCGGAGGGCTTCGCCGAGTCCGCCGTCGCCGCGATGGCCTACGACGGCCAGAACTACGGCGTGCCGATCTCGATCGAGAACATCGCGCTGGTCCGCAACAACGCGCTGCTCTCCGAGACCACGGCCACGACGTTCGACGAGCTCGTCGCGCAGGCGCAGGGCGTCGGCCAGCCGTTCTCCGTCGTCGTCCAGCAGGGCGAGGAGTCGGACCCGTACCACCTGTACCCGCTGCAGACCTCGTTCGGCGCCCCGGTGTTCGAGCAGGCCGCCGACGGCTCCTACACGGACACGCTCGCGATGGGTGGCGAGGCCGGCCACGCGTACGCCGCGTACCTGGCCAAGCTCGGCCAGGAGAAGGTGCTCGACCTGTCGGTGGACGGCGACAAGGCCAAGCAGGCGTTCCTCGACGGCCAGGCGCCGTACATCATCACCGGCCCGTGGAACACCTCGGCGTTCGAGGAGGCCGGCATGGACATCTCCGTCCTGCCGATCCCGTCGGCCGGTGGCCAGCCCGCGCAGCCGTTCGTCGGCGTGCAGGGCGTGTTCATCTCCGCGCAGTCGGAGAACCCGGTCCTCGCCAACGAGCTCGTCGCGAACTTCCTCACCACCGAGGAGGCGCAGACCATGCTGTACGAGGAGGGCGGGCGTCTCCCGGCCCTGACCGCCGCCGCGGACAAGGTCGACGACCCGATCCTGCAGGGCTTCAACGAGGCCGGCGCGACGGGTGCCCCGATGCCCGCGATCCCCGCGATGAGCTCGGTGTGGTCCTTCTGGGGCGCGACCGAGGCGCAGATCGTCGGCGGCCAGACCGGCGACCCGGCCGGCGCCTGGGACGCGATGGTCGCCAACATCCAGGGCGCGATCGACGGCGCCTGAGCACGACCACGACCGCCGGGGTGCCGCGCAGGCACCCCGGCGGTCGCGCACGTCCGACCCGACCCCCTCGTACGACCCCGCACCGCCGCGCGCCCGGAGGCCCCGCATGACCGACCAGACGACCCTGCCCGAGGTCGCGCCCGACGACCTCGGCCCCGCGGGCCGGCGCCGGAGGACGCTGCGCGGCACGACCTCGCACGCCCGCTCGTTCTCCCCGGGCTTCCTCGCCAAGCTGGTCCTGATCGGCACGGTGGACGCGCTCGGCGTGTACGGGGTGCTGTCCGCCTGGGCGGTGCAGTCGTGGGGCATCCTCGCGTTCCTCGTGATCGCGCTGGTGGTCGCGAACTGGGCGTACTTCTCCCGGCGGATGCTCCCGGCCAAGTACCTGGTCCCGGGCCTGCTGTTCCTGCTCGTCTACCAGCTGTACGCCATGGGCTACACGGGCTACGTCGCGTTCACCAACTACGGCGACGGCCACAACTCGACCAAGTCCGACGCGATCTCGCAGATCGCGGCGCAGAACGAGCGCCGGGTCGAGGGCTCGCCGACGCTGCCCCTCACGGTCGTGCGGCAGGGTGAGGACCTCGGCTTCGCGGTCGTCACCGAGGACGGCGACGTCCAGGTCGGCACCGCCGAGGAGCCGTTCGAGCAGGTCGACGCCACCGTCGAGTCCGGGCGGGTGACCGAGGTCCCCGGCTGGGACGTGCTGAGCTTCGCCCAGGTGGCCGAGGACCAGGAGGCGATCACCTCGCTGCGGGTGCCGTTCTCGGACGACCCGGCCGACGGCTCGGTGCGCACCCAGGACGGCTCGTCGGGCTACCTGTCCCGCTCCACGCTGGAGTACGACGCGTCGTCGGACACCTTCACCGACGCCGAGACCGGCACCGTGTACGCGCCGGGCGAGGGCGGCAACTTCGTGTCGCCCGAGGGGGAGCGGCTGACGCCCGGCTGGCGCGTGGGCGTCGGCTTCGACAACTTCACCGCGATGGTCACCGACTCCCGGATGGCGGGGCCGTTCGCGCAGATCTTCCTGTGGACCTTCGTCTTCGCGTTCCTGTCGGTGGCCACGACGTTCGCCCTGGGCCTGTTCCTGGCCATCACGTTCAACGATCCCCGGGTGCGCGGTCGCAAGGTCTACCGCTCGCTGCTGATCCTCCCGTACGCGTTCCCCGGCTTCCTGTCGGCCCTGGTGTGGCGCGGCATGCTCAACGAGCGGTTCGGGTTCATCAACGAGGTGCTGCTGGGCGGGGCGTCGATCGGGTGGCTGAGCGACCCGTGGCTGGCCAAGGCCGCGGTGATCGGCGTGAACCTCTGGCTCGGGTTCCCGTACATGTTCCTCATCTGCACCGGCGCGCTGCAGGGCATCCCGTCCGACATGACCGAGGCGGCGCGGATCGACGGCGCCGGCCGCTGGCGGATCTTCCGGTCGCTGACGCTCCCGCTGCTGATGGTCTCGGTGGCGCCGCTGCTGATCTCGAGCTTCGCGTTCAACTTCAACAACTTCTCGCTGATCTACATGCTGACCGGCGGTGGCCCCAACTTCGTCGGCACCCCGTACGTGGTCGGCCACACGGACCTGCTGATCTCGATGGTCTACTCCGTGGCGTTCGAGAGCGGCGTGAAGCAGTACGGCGTCGCCAGCGCGCTGTCGATCGTCATCTTCCTCATCGTCGGGGTCATCTCCTACCTCGGCTTCCGTCGCACCCGCACCCTCGAGGAGATCTGAGATGGCCCGCCCCTCGACCGAGCAGCACACCGCCGTGCACGGCCGCCGCTGGTGGTCCGAGATCGGCTGGCGGCACGTCGTCGGCGTCGTGATGATCGCGATCTGCGTGCTCCCGCTGCTGTACGTCCTGTCCGCGTCGCTCAACCCCGGCGGCACGCTGACCGGCTCCAACCAGCTGTTCCGCACCGTCGACCTGCAGAACTACGCGGACCTGTGGCCGCGCGGGTACGGGAGCTGGGCGCTGAACTCCCTGATGGTCTCCAGCATCACGGCGATCGGCACGGTGCTGATGGGCGCCGCCGCGGCCTACGCCTTCTCGCGGTTCCGGTTCCGCGGCCGGCACTCGGGGCTGACCGCCCTGCTGCTGGTGCAGATGTTCCCGCAGATGCTCGCGTTCGTGGCGCTGTTCCTGCTGCTGCTGTCGCTGTCCGAGGTGTTCCCGGCGATCGGCCTGAACACGCAGCTCGGGCTCATCTGCGTGTACCTGGGTGGCGCGCTCGGCGTGAACACGTTCCTCATGTACGGGTTCTTCAACACCGTCCCGCGCGAGCTGGACGAGGCCGCGAAGATCGACGGCGCGACGCACGCGCAGATCTTCTGGACGATCATCCTGCGGCTGGTGGCGCCGATCCTCGCGGTCGTCGGGCTGCTCGCGTTCATCTCGTCCTACGGTGAGTTCATCATCGCGAAGGTCGTCCTGCAGCGCCCCGAGAAGTTCACGCTCGCGCTCGGGCTCTACAACTGGGCCTCCGACGAGCGCAACGCGCGCTGGGGGCTGTTCGCCGCCGGTGCGGTGCTCGCCGCGATCCCCGTGGTGCTGCTGTTCCTGTTCCTGCAGAAGTACATCGTCGGCGGCCTCACCGCCGGCTCCGTGAAGGGCTGACCTTGACCGCCGGCACCACCCCCTCCGCACGCGGGCGGCACGCCGCCGGTCCCGGCGCCCGCCGGGTGCGCCTCGGCGCGCACCACGACGGCTCCGCGCTGCACGTCCCGCCCGGCACCCCGTCTCTCGGCGACGTGGTGCCGGTGCGGGTGCGCGTGCCCGGGGACGGGCCGGCGCCGGAGGTGCTGGTGCGGGTCGTCGAGGACGGCGAGCCGCGGGTGTACCCGGCGCGGGCCGACGGGGGCGACGCCCACGAACGCTGGTTCACCGCCGACGTGCCGGTGACCAACCCCGTGACGTCCTACCGGTTCCTCCTGGCCGGCGAGGCCGTCGACGGCGGGCAGGCGTGGCTGAACGGGGAGGGCGTCGTCGCCCGCGACGTCCCGGACGCGTCCGACTTCCGGCTCAGCACGACCCCGGCGGGACCGGACTGGGCGCGCGACGCCGTCGTGTACCAGGTGTTCCCCGACCGGTTCGCGCGGTCGACGGGGCACGACGGCCCGCCGGCCGGCCCGCTGCCGGAGTGGGCGCTGCCCGCGTCCTGGTCCGACGAGCCGGTCGGCGGCGGCCCCGGCACGGGCACCCAGCTCTACGGCGGCGACCTGGCCGGCATCGAGCAGCGCCTGGACCACCTGCAGCGGCTCGGCGTCGACACGCTGTACCTGACCCCGGTGTTCGAGGGCCGGTCGAACCACCGGTACGACGCCCGGACGTTCGACCACGTCGACCCGCTGCTCGGGGGCGACGCGGCGTTCGCGTCGCTGGCCGGTGCGCTGCACGGCCGCGGCATGCGGCTCGTCGGCGACCTCACGACCAACCACACCGGCGACGCGCACGACTGGTTCCGGCGCGCCGTCGAGGACCCGGGTGCCCCGGAGCGCGACTTCTACTACTGGCGGGACGAGGCCCCGGGGTACGTGGGCTGGCTCGGGCACGCTTCGCTGCCCAAGCTCAACCACCACGCGCCCGCGCTCGCCGAGCGCCTGTTCGGTGGGCCGTCCTCCGTCGTCGGGCGGTACCTCGCCGAGCCGTTCCGGATGGACGGCTGGCGGGTCGACGTCGCCAACATGACCGGCCGGCAGGGCGGCGACGACCTCACGCACGACGTCGCCCGCCGGATGCGCGCCGCGATGGAGGCGATCAACCCGGACGCCGCCCTGATCGCCGAGCACTTCCACGACGCGGGCGAGGACCTCCGCGCCGGCGGCTGGCACGCGACCATGAACTACTCGGCCTTCACCCGGCCCGTCTGGACCTGGCTGACCGACCCGGAGTCCGCCGCCGGCGTGCGGTACGTCGAGCTGCCCACCGGGATCCCGCGGCGGTCCGGCGCCGCCGCCGTCGCGGCGATGCGGCAGTTCGGCGCGGCCGTGCCGTGGTCCGTCACCACGCACCAGTGGAACCTCCTCGGGTCGCACGACACCGCGCGGTTCCGCACGATCGTCGGCTCCCGCGAGCGGGTCGAGGTCGGTGCCGGGCTGCTCCTGACCTACCCGGGGACGCCGGTGGTCTTCGCCGGCGACGAGGGCGGGGTGGCCGGCCGCAACGGCGAGCACGCGCGCGTCCCGATGCCGTGGCAGGCGATCGACGCCGGCGGTGGCGCGGGCTGGGACGCCGCCACCTTCGACGTGTACCGGTCGCTGATCGCGCTGCGCCGCTCGTCGCGCGCGCTGCGCGAGGGCGGACTGCGCTGGGTCCTGGTCGACGACGACGCCGTCGCCTACCTGCGCGAGACGCCCGACGAGCGGGTGCTCGTGCTCGCGGCCCGTGCGCCGTGGTCCGGGGCGGTGCTGCCCGGCGCGCTGCTGGCGGCGGGGGAGCGGCCCGTGTCGCTCTACGGCGGTGCCGAGCTGCCGGTCGACGAGGCCGGCCTGCACCTGCCGGGCGACGGCCCGGGTCTGCAGGTGTGGCGCCTGGCCTGAGCCGGGTGCGGGGCGCCGCGCCGATAGGCTGAGGCCCGTGACCAGCGAGCACCCCGACGGCTACGTCGACGCCGACCGGGAGCGCTGGGTCCTCGAGGCCCCCAAGTCGCGCGCCCGCACCCCGTTCGAGCGGGACCGCGCGCGCCTGGTGCACTCCTCGGCGCTGCGCCGGCTCGGCGCCAAGACGCAGGTGCTCGGACCGTCGAGCGACGACTTCGTGCGCACCCGGCTCACGCACACCCTCGAGGTCGCCCAGGTCGGCCGCGAGATCGGCAAGACCCTCGGCTGCGACCCCGACGTCGTCGACACCGCCTGCCTGGCGCACGACCTGGGCCACCCGCCGTTCGGCCACAACGGCGAGCGCGCCCTCGCGCACCTGTCCCGGGACATCGGGGGGTTCGAGGGCAACGCCCAGACCCTGCGGCTGCTCACCCGGCTGGAGCCGAAGGTCGTCGGCCCCGACGGCGTCGCGGTCGGGCTCAACCTGACCCGCGCCTCGCTCGACGCCTCGGTCAAGTACCCGTGGGGCGTCGGCGAGGGACCGCTGTCCGCCAGCGGCCGGCCGACGCACAAGTTCGGCGTCTACGCCGACGACCTGCCGGTGTTCACCTGGCTGCGTGACGGGTCGCCCGCCGGGCACAAGTGCCTCGAGGCGCAGGTCATGGACCTGGCGGACGACATCTCCTACTCCGTGCACGACGTCGAGGACGCCGTCGTGGGCGGCCGGTTCGACCTCAGCGTGCTCACCGTCCCCGACGAGCGCGCCCGCGTCGTCGAGGCGATCCAGACCTGGTACGGCGACGCCGTCGACGCCGCCGGGCTCGAGGCCGCGATGGACCGCCTGGCCGCCGCCGAGCTCTGGCGGCCCGGGTTCGACGGCTCCCGCGGCGCCCTCGCCACGCTCAAGGACACCACCAGCCAGCTGATCGGCCGGTTCGCGCGCGCCGCCCAGCTCGCGACCCGCGAGCGGTACGGCCCGGGCCCGCTCACGCGGTACGCCGCAGACCTGATCGTCCCCGACACCACCACCGCCGAGATCCTGGTGCTGAAGGGCCTCGCCGTCGCGTACGTCATGGCCCCGCGCGAGCTCGAGCCGCTCTACCAGCGGCAGCGGGAGATCCTCGCCGACCTGGTGCACGTGCTCTCCGACCGGGCCCCGATCGCGCTGGAGCCGCCGTTCGCCGCGGACTGGCGGGGCGCCGCCGCCCCCGCCGCCCCGCTGCGCGTGGGGGGCGGCCAGGGGGGGCGCCCGGCCGACGCGTGCGGCGCGGCCGGGCCCGCCCGCCTCTGTCTCCTTTAAACCCCCCCGTGCCCCCGAGGCCGAACTCGACGTCGCCGAGGTCGAGGGTTCCGCGCGAGGTCGTGGGTTCGGCGGGCCTGTCCGCAGCGGAACCGTCGACCTCGGCGCGGTGAGCCCAGGGACCCGGCCGCGTGGGTCGGCGGAGGCGCTGCGCGGCCTAGGATCGTCCCGTGGCGGGACGCATCCGGCGGGAGGACGTGCAGACGGTCCGCGAGCGTGCCCGGATCGAGGACGTCGTCGGCGAGCACGTCGCGCTGAAGTCCGCCGGCGTCGGGTCCATGAAGGGCCTGTGCCCGTTCCACGACGAGAAGTCGCCGTCGTTCCACGTCCGCCCGCAGGTCGGGCTCTACCACTGCTTCGGGTGCGGTGAGGGCGGCGACGTCATCGACTTCATCCAGAAGATCGACGGCCTGCCGTTCGCCGAGGCGGTCGAGTACCTGGCGGGCCGCGCCGGCGTGACGCTGCGGTACGAGGAGGGCGGCGCGCCGCGGCCGGGGCACGAGCCCGGCAAGCGGCAGCGGCTGCTCGAGGCGCACCGGATCGCGGAGGAGTACTTCGCGGAGCAGCTCGTGACGCCGGAGGCGGCGACCGCGCGCGCGTTCCTCGCCGAGCGCGGGTTCGACCGGTCGGCGGCCGAGCAGTTCGGCGTGGGCTACGCCCCGCAGGGCTGGGACCACCTGCTGCGGCACCTGCGCGGCCGGTCGTTCACCGAGGCGGAGCTGCTGGCCAGCGGGCTGATGAGCCAGGGGAACCGCGGCGTCTACGACCGGTTCCGCGGCCGGCTCGTGTGGCCGATCCGCGAGGTGACGGGCGACGTCGTCGGGTTCGGTGCCCGCAAGCTGTACGAGGACGACCAGGGGCCGAAGTACCTGAACACGCCGGAGACGCCGCTCTACAAGAAGTCCCAGGTGCTCTACGGCATCGACCTGGCGAAGCGGGAGATCGCGAAGAACAAGCAGGTCGTGGTCGTCGAGGGCTACACCGACGTGATGGCGATGCACCTGTCGGGGATCGGCACCGCGGTCGCGACCTGCGGCACCGCGTTCGGCTCGGACCACGCGCGCGTCGTCCGGCGCCTGATGGGTGCGGGCGGCGCGGGCAGCGGCATCCAGCTGGCGTCGGGCGAGTCCGTGGGCGGCGAGGTCATCTTCACGTTCGACGGCGACTCCGCCGGCCAGAAGGCGGCGATGCGCGCGTTCGGGGAGGACCAGGCGTTCAGCGCGCAGACGTTCGTCGCCGTGGCCGACGGCGGCATGGACCCGTGCGACCTGCGCCAGGCGCAGGGCCCGGACGCCGTGCGCGCGCTGGTCCGCGGCCGCCAGCCGCTGTTCGAGTTCGTCATCCGCACGACGCTGCAGGGCTTCGACCTGGGCACCGCCGAGGGCCGGGTCGCGGCGCTGCGCGCCTCGGCGCCGATCCCCGGCGGCATCCGCGACGCCGCGCTCCGGCCCGAGTACACGCGCATGCTCGCCGGCTGGCTCGGCATGGACATCGGCACCGTGCAGCGCGCGGTGCAGTCGGCGACGCGCGGCGGCGGGCGGCAGGCGGGCGGTCCGGGCAGCTCGGGCGGCTCCGGCGGTGCGGGTCAGCCGGGCGGCGGCCGGGGCGCCTTCGTCCCGCCCGGGCCCGAGCAGGGCTGGCAGCGCCGTGACGGCGGACGCGGCGGCTCCGGCGGCGGGCGCGGCCCGGGCGGCAACCGGTGGGAGGACCGCCAGCGCGGCGGTGGTGGCGCGAACGGCCGCGGCGGTCGTGGCGGCCCCGACCGGCGGGACGACCGCGGCTGGAACGACCGCACCAGCGAGCCCCCGTACGACCCGTCGCACGAGCCGCCGCACGACCTCGACCAGCACGGCGAGGGCACTGTCGCGCTGCCCGCGGTGCGGATGTCGATGCCGGACCCCCGCGACCCCGTGGCAGCGACCGAGCGCCGCGCGCTCGAGGCCGTGCTGCAGATGCCCGAGGTCGTGCCCCCCGAGTTCGACGACCTGGCCGCCGACGCGTTCACCGCACCGGCCTACCGCGCGGTGCACGCGGCGGTGCGTGCCGCCGGGGGAGCGGCCGCTGCCCGCCGGCTCGCCGCGGCGGCGGGCCCGAGCGCGGCCGTCGGGTGGGTCGAGGCCGTCCGCGAGGAGGCCGCCGCGCCCGTCGCCGGGCTGGTCACGCAGCTGGCCGTCGCCCCGCTGCCCGAGGACCGCGCGGACCGGCTGCCGGGGTACGCCCGGGGGCTGGTGATGGCACTGGTCGAGATGGAGATCACCCGGCACATCGCGGACCTGCGGGGACGGCTGCAGCGCATGGACGCCACCGCCGACCCCGACGGCTACCGCTCGCTGTCGGTGCAGCTGATGGCGGAGGAGGGCCGGCGCCGGGCCCTCCGCGAGAGCGCCTGACCCCGCCGCACGACCCGACCGACGACCCCACCGCTGCCGCCGGCGGGCCGGGCGGCGGTACGGTGCCGGGATGGAGCTGTGGGGCGCAGCGCTGTACGGGGACCCGTGCCGGGACTGCGGGTACACCTGGGACCGCACGCCGGAGGCGGCGGTGCACGCCGTGGCCGAGGTGCCGGGCCGGTTCGCCGCGGTGCTCGTGACCGCCCCGGAGCCGCTCCGGCACCCGGAGCTCGGCTGGAGCACGGCGGCGTACGTCCGGCACGTGGCCGACAACCTGGAGATGTGGGCGTACCGGCTCGACGCCGCCCGCGTCGACGGCCGCCGTGCCGCTGCCGGCTACGACCCCGACGCGCTCGCCGACGCGAAGGACTACGCGCACGCCACCGTCGGCGCGTCGCTGCTCGCCCTGCGGCGGGTCGTCCCCGGCTGGGTCGACGCCGTCGGCGCGGCGCTCGCGGGCGACGTCGTGCTGGACCACGCCACGCGCGGCCCGCAGACCGCCGCCGACGTCGCCCGGAACAACGCCCACGACGCCCTGCACCACCTGCACGACGTGCGCCGCACCGTGGAGCACGCGGCCGCCTCGGGCGGATGAGGGCCCGGATGACGAAACCTCCCGCACACCTGGGCCGTCTACCCTGACCGGCATGACGACTGCGGAGGCCGCACCCGGCCAGGAGCTGCCCGACGAGCGCGAGATCCTGGGCTGGGACCAGTTCGGCGAGGCCTCGCGCGAGCTCGCGCGGGCCGTGGTGGCCTCGGGGTTCGAGCCCGACGTGGTCGTGGCGGTCGCCCGCGGCGGGCTGCTGCCCGCCGGCGCGCTGTCCTACGCCCTCGGCCTGAAGGCCTGCGGCACCCTCAACGTCGAGTTCTACACCGGGGTCGACGCCCGCCTGCCCGAGCCCGTGGTGCTCCCGCCGCTGCTCGACAACGCCGCGCTCGTGGGCCGCCGGGCCCTCGTCGTGGACGACGTCGCCGACACCGGGGAGACCCTGGCCCTGGTGCAGCGCCTGGTCGCCGAGCACTGCGAGGAGGCGCGGACCGCGGTGCTCTACGCCAAGCCGCACTCGATCGTCGCTCCCGACTTCGTCTGGCGCCGCACGGACCGCTGGATCACGTTCCCGTGGTCGGCGGAGCCGCCGGTCACCGCCTGACCGGGGGAGGTGCGGCGTGGCGCTCCCTCGCCTGCGGTGCGTGGCGAACCGCGGGGCGTTCCTGCCGCTGGACCGTCGCCCGTCCGGCACCGACGCGCAGTCCGGCTACGCGCTGAGCCCGGGCCGGGCGTACGTCGTCGCCGGCGTGGTCGCGCTGGCGGACCACCTCAGCCTGCTCGTCCGGGACGACGACGGGCTGCCCGCGTTCGTGCCGGCGGAGCTGTTCGCCGGCTCGGTCGACGTGCCGGCGGACTGGCGGTTCGGGCTGGTGGCGCGCGGCAGCGGGTCCGCGGTCTGGGGCGAGGCGCGGGTCGCGGCGTGGGGGTACGCCGCGCTGGTCGACGACCCCGGTCACGTCGACGCCCTGCTCGGCGGCGACCCGTCGGCCCGGGCGGTGTTCGACGAGCGGGTGGCCGAGCCGCCCGGGCGCTGACGTCAGCCGCCGCCCAGCCCCTCGGCCCGCGCCCGCACGATCGCGGCGGACCGGTCCGGCACCTCGAGCTTGGTCAGCACGTTCGCCACGTGGTTCCGGACCGTCTTGGCCGAGAGGCCGAGCCGGCGGGCGACGACGACGTTGTCGTGCCCGGCGGCGACGAGGTCGAGGACCTCGCGCTCGCGGTCGGTGAGCCGGGGGAAGGGCACCCGCACGGCCGACCGCCCGCCGAGCACGTAGGCCATCGCGCGCGCGGCCACGGAGGGGCCGAGGATCATCTCGCCCGCGGCGACCGCCCGGACCGCCCGCTCGACCTGGTCCGGGGAGGCCGACTTCACCAGGTACCCGCGGGCGCCGGCGCGGACGGCGGCCACGACCGCGTCGTCGTCCTCGTGCATGCTCATCACCAGCACCGCGACGCCGGGGCGCGCGGCCAGCACCTCGCGGGTCACGTCCACCCCCGACCCGTCGCCGAGGTCGAGGTCCATCACCACTACGTCGACCGGTCCCGCACCGCCGTCCTGCACGAGCAGCCCCCGCGCCTCCGCCGCACCCGCCGCCGCCCCGACCACCTCGACGCCGGCCAGGGAGCCGAGCAGCGCCGACATGCCGATCCGGAACACCGGGTGGTCGTCGACGAGCGCGACCCGGACGGTCACGAGGTCACCGCCGTCGTCTCGGGGTGCGGGGCGGGCGCGGGCCGCAGCGCCGCGCCCGGCAGGAGCGGCAGCACCGCCCGCACCCGCGTGCCGGGGGACCGGTCCGTGACCTCGACCGTGCCGCCGAGCTCCTCGGCGCGCTCGTGCATCGACCGGGTGCCGACGCCGACCACGCCACCGGGCCCGCACCCGTCGTCGTCGCACACCAGCTCGAGCGTGCCGGCGGTGCGGCGCACGGCGATCCGGCAGCCCGGCGCCCCGGAGTGCCGCCGGGCGTTGCGCGCCGCCTCGGCGAGCACCCCGTAGGCCGCCGCGGCCACGACGGGGTCGAGGTCCCCGGGGTCGTCGCCGCCGACGTGCACCGTGAAGCCGTCCCGGCCGAGCCGGTCCGCGAGGTCGGCGAGCGCCGGGCCGAGGCCCTCCTCGTCCAGCACGGGCGGCAGCAGGCTGCGGGCGAGCGCCCGGACGTCCTCCACGCGGCGCTCCGCCTCGTCGACCAGGGCGCGCAGGGCGTCGCGGGCGGCGGCGGTGGCGGCCGGCGTGCCCGCGTCGAGCAGGTTGAGCGCGCCCTGGAGCCCCAGCCGGACGCCGCTGAGCCACGGGCCGAGGCCGTCGTGCAGCTCGCGGCGGATCGCGCGGCGCTCCCGCAGCCGGGCGCTGGTGGTGGCGTCCCGTGCGCGCTCGAGGTCGCGGGCCCCGGCGGCGAGCGCCAGCCCCGCGGCCAGCACCGGGAGCACCTGGTCCAGCGCCGCGCGGGTGCGGGCGTCGAGACGCTCCCCGGGCGGCGCGGTGACGTCGAGGCGGCCGACGGCGAGGCCGCCGTGCGGGACGGACAGGTGCACCGGCGGCGCGGTCGGCGCGCCCCACGCCGCCACCAGCGGCTCCGCGTCGGCGGACGCCAGCCGGACGGACTCCAGCCGCAGCGACTCGCCCACGCTGGCCACGAGCTGGTCCAGCAGGTCGGCCGGGCTGCCGGGCGCGCCGAGGGTGCGGCCGAGCCGCAGCGCCGCGCCGCCGGGGTCGTCGCCGTCGCCGTAGACCAGCCGCCGGACCCGGCGCTGCAACCACCCGCGCGCGGGCTGGAGGAGCAGCACCACGCCGACCGCGGCGACGACCTGGGCGCCGGTGCTGCTGGTCCCCGCGAGCGCCGACGCGGTGCCGGCGACGGCCGCGTAGACGCCGGCCAGCAGCAGCGTGAGCAGCGCGGCCACGGTCGCACGGCTGACGGCGAGGTCCAGCCCCCACAGCCGGTTGCGCAGCACCGTCACGAGCAGGGCGGCGGGGAACAGGGCCTGGCACAGCAGGTGGCTGACCGGGATGGCGAGGACCAGCCCGGGCCCGGGGTCGCTGAGCACCAGCGGGACGAACGACAGCGCCATGATCAGCGTCGCGGCGGCGAGGACGTCGAGGCCCCGGCGCTCGTCGGCCGGCCCGTGCCGGAACCGCCACCACGTGCCGGCTGCGGTGACCAGACCGGCGACGACCACCAGCGCGAGGGCGAGCCGGGGGTCGGACATCGGGGCGACCAGCCGCACCCCGGTCAGCAGCCCCGCCGCGACGACGCCCAGCGCCAGCCCGGCCCGGGCCCACGGGCCGAGGGCGCGGTCGCGGGTGAGCCACGGCACCACCGTGAACAGGGCGACGGTGCCGGGCACCCAGATCCAGCCGAACGTCGCCACGAGCCAGTCGAGGGCCGGCAGCCCCGGCCGGGAGGCCGCGAACGCGCCCCACGCGCCGCCGACCGCGGACACCCCGCCCGCGACTCCGGTGAACGCGACGAGCCAGCCGACCACGTGCCGGCGCCGGGACAGGATCACGGCGCCGACGGTGCCGTAGACGGCCGCCACGGCGATGTCGACGGCCGTGAACAGCAGGTCGCCGGGGACCATGCCGCCGCCGGCCGCGACGTGCAGCACCGTCGCGGTGCCGGCCAGCAGCCAGCAGACCAGCGCGACGGCGCCGGCGACGACGGGCAGGCCGCCGTCCGCGCGCCGGTGCGCCGCCGACCCCTCCCGGTCCATGGCGTCACCGTAGGGGCTGACCGCCACGGGAGGGGAGGGGTCGGGCACCTTCACCTGCGGTCGCCCACCGCGAAGCCGATCGCCGCGACGAGCAGCCACAGCGGCCCGGTGAACCCGGCCATGTACTGCAGCGGGGAGAGGCCGAGCAGCAGCGTGAGCCCGCCGAGCACCGCGCTGACCCAGCCGATCCACCGCGGGGCGGCGCCGTGCCGCAGCGCGGCGACCGCCACGGCCACCCCGGTCAGGCCCGCGCCGACCCACAACCACGGGATGGTCGCGACCCAGGAGGTGTAGAACGCCCCCGACTCCGTGACCATCTTCTCGGGCTCGGCGAACCCGAACATGAACTCGGTGTCCAGGCCCGTGCCCATCAGCGCGGCCACCGCGACCAGCAGCAGCCCGCCGGACGCCACCGCGGGCAGCAGGCTGCCTGCGGGCGCCTGCTGCCCGAGCCGCCGGGCCAGCCCCGCCGCGAACACCAGGACCAGCACCATCGTGATCAGGGTCGCGGTGTGGAACAGCAGCATCGTCGGGATCGTGTCCGCCATGTCGGCGACCATCAGGTCCGCGTCGCCCGCGGTCCGCTCCCAGTCGACGGACAGGCCGAGCGAGGCCTGGATCGACACCAGGCCGGCCAGGCCGGCACCGATCCCCGCGAGCGCCCAGCCCCGCGGCTGCGGCCGGACCCGGCTCCCGGGCGTCGTGGCGGCCTGCGTCGTCGTGCCGGTGCCGCCCCCTGCGGCGGCACCGACCCCGGACGTGCGGGCGGCGGAGGGTGTGTCGTGCGTGGTCATCGCGTTCTCCTCGGTGTCGGGAGGCGACGTGCCTCCGCTCCGCCCGACGCTGGCCGGGCCCGCGTCCCGGGCGGAAGGGCCGGCGTCCCGGACTCCCGGGCGACCGGCCCGGGACGGCGCGGCGCGGTATCCCCGTGCAGGTCGCCGCGCCCCGTCGCTACACTCGTGCCCACAGGCACCGATCCGGCCATCACCGGGGAGCCTCCGGAAGAACCGGGCGCCAGCACGACCGGCGCCCGCAGTAGACCCGGACGGGTAGGCCCGTCACAGCCGTCAGCGAGTGGTCGCACACCTCCCCGCCAGGGCGGTCGCGCGGCAAGCGGGGTGGTACCGCGGCAGGGTGCGAGGTCGAGAGAGCGAGCGCCAGGTCGTCCCCGTGGGTCCGCCACGCACCGCGTGCCCCGTCCCGGGGCCGCCGACCACAGGAGCGCCAGCCGCCATGGCCTATCCGCTGCACCGCTCGCCGTCCGGCAAGCACGCCGCCCCCGTCGCGCCCGGCGCGTCCTTCGGGCTGCCGGCGTCGCCGGACCTGCCCGCCCTCGAGAAGGACGTCCTGGCGTACTGGGACGCCGACGGCACGTTCCGGGCGTCGGTCGACGCGCGCCCCGCCGGCGAGGACGGCGCCAACGAGTTCGTGTTCTACGACGGCCCGCCGTTCGCGAACGGCCTGCCGCACTACGGCCACCTGCTGACGGGCTACGCGAAGGACATCGTCGGCCGCTACCAGACGCAGCGCGGTCGTCGCGTGGAGCGCCGGTTCGGTTGGGACACGCACGGGCTGCCCGCGGAGCTCGAGGCGGAGCGGATCCTCGGCATCACGGACAAGTCGCAGATCGAGGAGATGGGCATCGAGGCGTTCAACGACGCCTGCCGCACCTCCGTGCTGCGGTACACCGACGAGTGGCAGGTGTACGTGACCCGCCAGGCCCGCTGGGTGGACTTCGAGCACGACTACAAGACCCTCGACCCGTCCTACATGGAGTCGGTCATCTGGGCGTTCAAGCGCCTGTACGACAAGGGCTGGGCGTACGAGGGCTACCGCGTGCTGCCCTACTGCTGGAACGACCAGACGCCGCTGTCCAACCACGAGCTGCGGATGGACGACGACGTCTACAAGGACGTCCAGGACCAGACCGTCACGGTGACGTTCCCGTTCACGGGCGAGCGCGCCGAGGAGCTCGGGCTGACCGGCGTCGCCGCGCTCGCCTGGACGACGACGCCGTGGACGCTGCCGACCAACTCGGCGCTCGCGGTCGGGCCCGACGTCACGTACGCGGTGGTGCCCGCCGGCCCGAACGGCACCTCCGCCGCCGGCGAGGCGTTCCTGATGGCGCGCGACCTGGTCGCGGGCTACGCCAAGGACCTCGGCCACGACTCCGCCGAGGACGCCCTCGCGGCCGTGACCCGCGAGATCCGCGGTGCCGACCTGGCCGGCGTGCGCTACGCGCCCCTGTTCGGCTACCTGGCCGACCAGCCGGGCATGGCCGAGCACGGCTTCCAGGTGCTGCTCGCCGACTACGTCACCACCGAGGACGGCACCGGCGTGGTGCACCAGGCGCCCGCCTACGGCGAGGTCGACCAGGAGACCTGCGAGGCCGTCGGCATCCCGACCGTGCTGAGCGTGGACGAGGGCGGGAAGTTCACGTCGCTCGTCCCCGACTTCCAGGGCCTGCAGGTGTTCGAGGCGAACAAGCCGATCACCCAGCGGCTGCGCGCCGACGGCCGGCTGCTGCGCCAGGCGTCGTACGTGCACTCCTACCCGCACTGCTGGCGCTGCCGGAAGCCGCTGATCTACAAGGCCGTGTCGTCGTGGTTCGTCAAGGTGACCGCGTTCCGCGACCGGATGGTCGAGCTCAACCAGGGGATCTCCTGGGTGCCCGAGCACATCAAGGACGGGCAGTTCGGCAACTGGCTCGCGAACGCCCGGGACTGGTCGGTGTCCCGGAACCGGTACTGGGGCACGCCGATCCCCGTGTGGGTGAGCGACGACCCGGCGTACCCGCGCATCGACGTGTACGGCTCGTTCGCGGAGCTGGAGGCCGACTTCGGCCGCCTGCCGCTGAACGCGCAGGGCGAGCCGGACCTGCACCGGCCGTTCATCGACGACCTGACCCGGCCGAACCCGGACGACCCGACCGGCCGGAGCACCATGCGCCGGATCCCGGACGTGCTGGACGTGTGGTTCGACTCCGGGTCGATGCCGTACGCCCAGGTGCACTACCCGTTCGAGAACGCCGACTGGTTCGAGCACCACTACCCGGGCGACTTCATCACCGAGTACATCGGGCAGACCCGCGGCTGGTTCTACCTGCTGCACGTGCTGGCCACGGCGCTGTTCGACCGCCCGGCGTTCCGGACCAGCGTGTCGCACGGCATCGTGCTGGGCTCCGACGGCCGCAAGATGAGCAAGTCGCTGCGGAACTACCCGGACGTCAACGAGGTGTTCGACCGCGACGGGTCGGACGCGATGCGCTGGTTCCTCATGGCGTCGCCGATCCTGCGCGGCGGCAACCTGGTGGTGACCGAGGACGGCATCCGCTCCGAGGTGCGCCAGGTGCTGCTCCCGCTGTGGAGCACCTGGTACTTCTTCGCGCTGTACGCCAACGCGGCGAACGGTGGCTCGGGCCTGACGGGCAGGCGCGTGACGCCCGAGACCCCGGTCAGCACGATGGACCGGTACGTCCTGGCCCGGACGCGCCGGCTGGTCGAGACGGTCACCGCGCAGCTCGACGCCTACGACGTCCCCGGCGCCTGCGAGACGGTCCGGGTGCACCTGGACCTGCTGACCAACTGGTACGTCCGCACGCAGCGCGACCGGTTCTGGGCCGAGGACCAGGCGGCGTTCGACACGCTGTGGACCGCGCTCGAGACGCTGACCCGGGTGATGGCGCCGCTCGCGCCGCTGCTGTCCGAGGAGGTCTGGCGCGGCCTGACCGGGGCGCGGTCGGTGCACCTCACCGACTGGCCGACCCTGGGCGACGGCGGGGCGGACGACACCGCGCTCGCGGCCGACGACGACCTGGTGGCCGCCGTGGACGGCGTGCGCGAGGCGGTCTCCGCGGCCCTGGCGCTGCGCAAGGCGAACGGCCTGCGCGTCCGGCAGCCGCTGCGCGACCTGCGGGTGGCCACCGCGACGCCCGACGCGCTGGCCCCGTTCACGGACCTGCTGGCCGCCGAGCTCAACGTCAAGCGGGTCACGCTGTCGACGGTCGAGGAGGCCGCCGCGGGCGGCGTCGCGGTGCGGCGGAACCTGGCGGTCAACGCGCGGGCCGCCGGGCCGCGCCTGGGCCGCGGCGTGCAGGCGGCGATCCGTGCCGCGAAGGCGGGCGACTGGGACACCGACGCCGCGGGCACCGTCGTGGTGCGCACCCCTGACGGCGACGTGCCGCTCGAGCCGAGCGAGTACGAGCTGACGACGGCGATCGAGGTCGCGACGGCCGAGGGCGAGGCGCCGGCGCTCGCCGCGGGCGTGCTGCCCTCGGGCGGGTTCGTGGTGCTCGACCTGGCGCTGAACGACGCCCTGCGCGCCGAGGGCTACGCCCGCGACGTCGTCCGCGCCGTGCAGGACGCACGGAAGGCGGCCGACCTGGTCGTCTCCGACCGGATCCGGCTGACCCTGGGGGTCCCGGCCGAGCACGAGGAGGCGGTCCGCACGCACGAGGAGTTCATCGCCACGGAGACCCTGGCCACGACGGTGGTGCTGGAGCCGGCCCCCGGCGCCGACCTGACCGTGTCGGTCGAGCGGGTGGACGCCTGATGGCCGCCGCGAGGGGTCGCGGCGGGGCCGACCACCTGAAGGACGAGGCGGCGCAGGCCGCCCGCCGCGCCGCCGACGAGGTGTACGCCGGCATCCTCGACCGGGCGCCGGAGCACGACATCGACCCGACCCTGGACCGGGTCGCGGCGGTGTGCGAGCTGCTGGGCGACCCGCAGAAGGCCTACCGGGTCGTGCACATCACCGGCACCAACGGCAAGACGTCGACCGCCCGCATGGTCGAGCGGCTGGTGCGGGAGCACGGGCTGCGCACGGGCCGGTTCACCAGCCCGCACCTGACCCGGGTCACCGAGCGGATCGCGATCGACGGCGAGCCGATCACCGACGAGCGGTTCGTCGAGGTGTGGCAGGACGTCGCGCCGTACGTGCACATGGTCGACGTCAAGGAGCAGGCGGAGGGCCGTCCGCGGCTGTCGTTCTTCGAGGTGTTCACCGTGATGGCCTTCGCCGCGTTCGCGGACGCGCCGGTGGACGTCGCGGTGGTCGAGGTCGGCATGGGCGGGCGCTGGGACGCCACCAACGTCGCCGACGGCGAGGTCGCGGTGATCACCCCGGTCGCGTACGACCACGAGCGCTGGCTCGGGCACACCCTCGTCGAGATCGCCGGGGAGAAGTCCGGCATCGTCAAGGACGGCGCCACCCTGGTGCTGTCCCAGCAGCAGGAGGACGCCGAGGGCGTGATCCTGCACGCCGCGGCCGAGCACGGCGCCAGGGTGGTCCGCGAGGGCATCGACATCGACGTGGTCGACCGCGCGGTCGCCGTCGGCGGGCAGCTGCTCACCCTGCGCGGCACCGGCGGCGTGTACACGGACGTCTTCCTGCCGCTGCACGGCGAGCACCAGGCGCACAACGCGCTGGCGGCGCTCGCGGCCGTCGAGGCCCTGATCGCGGGCGGCGGGGCCCTGGACGGCTCCGTCGTCGAGGTCGCGTTCGCCGACGCCGAGTCGCCGGGCCGCCTGGAGCTCGTCCGCTCCAGCCCGACGATCCTCGTCGACGGGGCGCACAACCCCGCGGGCGCGGAGGCGCTGGTCACCGCCGTCGAGGAGGCGTTCGCGTTCCAGCGCGTCGTCGGGGTGGTCGGCGTGATGGCCGACAAGGACCCGGAGAGCATCCTCGCGGTGCTCGAGCCGTCGCTGGCCGAGGTGGTCGTGACGCGCGCGTCGGGCCCGCGGGCGATGGAGGTGGACGACCTCGCCGAGATCGCGGTCGACGTGTTCGGCGAGGACCGCGTGCACGTGCGCGAGCGGCTGGACGACGCGATCACGCTCGCCGCCGACCTCGCGGAGGCGGAGGTGGAGCGCGGCGCGGCCGTGCTCGTCACCGGCTCGATCCTGCTCGTGGCCGAGGCGCGGGTGTACCTGGGCCGGGGCTGACGCCGACGGCGGACGGCGGGGGTGCACCGATGTGCACCCCCGCCGCACGTTCGCCCCTTGACGTCCACGACCAGCACCGCGAGTGTGAGGACTGTCGCGGCGACGGAGCCGTTGACGCCCGCCGCGAAGGGAACTCTCGACGTGAAGAAGCTCATCAACGACCCGCAGACCGTCGTCGCCGAGTCCGTCGAGGGATTCGGCCAGGCCCACGCGGACGTGGTCCAGGTGCACACCGACCCGCTGTTCGTCTCCCGGGCGTCCGGGCCGGTGAGCGGCAAGGTCGGCCTCGTCTCCGGCGGCGGCAGCGGGCACGAGCCGCTGCACGCCGGGTTCGTCGGCGACGGCATGCTGGACGCGGCCGTGCCGGGCGCGATGTTCACCTCGCCGACGCCCGACCAGATCGCCCCCGCGTTCGCCGCGGCCGACGGCGGCGCGGGCGTGCTGGCCATCGTGAAGAACTACACGGGCGACGTCCTCAACTTCGAGACCGCGGCCGAGCTCGCGGAGGCCGACGACCTCACGGTCCGCACGGTGGTCGTGAACGACGACGTCGCCGTGGAGGACTCGCTGTACACCGCGGGCCGCCGCGGCGTCGCCGGCACGCTCGCGGTCGAGAAGATCGCCGGGGCCGCCGCCGCCCGCGGGGACGACCTGGACGCCGTCGTCGCGGTGGCGGAGAAGGTGGTCGCGAACGTGCGGTCGATGGGCGTGGCGCTCGCCGCGGGCACGGTCCCGCACGCCGGCAAGCCGTCGTTCGACCTCCCCGACGACGAGATCGAGATCGGCATCGGCATCCACGGCGAGCCGGGCCGGCATCGCGTCCCCCTGAAGAGCGCGGACGAGATCACCGAGATGCTGCTGACCCCGGTGGCCGAGGACCTCGGGCTCGCGTCGGGGGAGCAGGTGCTGCTGTTCGTCAACGGCATGGGTGGCACGCCGCTCAGCGAGCTCTACGTCGTCTATCGTCAGGCACGCAGGCTGCTCGAGGGCCGCGGCGTCCAGGTGACCCGCTCGCTCGTGGGCAGCTATGTGACATCACTGGAGATGCAGGGCGCCTCGGTCACTGTCCTCCGGCTGGACGACGAGCTCACCGCGCTCTGGGACGCGCCGGTGCGCACGGCCGCGCTGCACTGGTAGCGGGCGCGTCGCCCGCCCGGGCGCAGGACTGCGGCTTCGACGGCGGAGGTGGGAGCGGAGCATGGCGGGATCCCTGGATGCGGCCTGGGCGGTGGCGTGGACGCGCCGGACGGCGCAGGTGGTCGTCGAGCACCGTGAGGAGCTGATCGAGCTCGACCGGCAGATCGGCGACGGGGACCACGGCGAGAACCTCACGCGCGGGTTCACCGCGGTGGTGGCCAAGCTGGACGCGCTCGAGGAGCCGCCGGCCGAGGTCGGCGCCGTGCTCAAGCTGGTCGCGACCACGCTCATGTCGACCGTGGGCGGTGCCGCGGGTCCGCTGTACGGCACCGCGTACCTGCGCGCCGCCAAGGTCACGGGGCTGCCCGCGCTGGACAGCGGCGCGGTGGTCGCGATGCTCGAGGCCGGCCTGGAGGGCATCGTCGTGCGCGGCAAGGCCACCACGGGGGAGAAGACCATGGTCGACGCGTGGACCCCGGCGGTCGAGGCGGCCGTGGCCGCCGCCGACGCCGGCGCCTCGCCCGCGGCGGTGCTCGCGGCCGCGGCGGAGGCGGCGCGCGCGGGGGCCGAGGCCACGATCCCGCTGGTGGCGACCAAGGGCCGCGCCTCGTACCTGGGCGAGCGGTCCGCCGGTCACCAGGACCCCGGCGCGACGTCCACCGCCCTCGTGCTCGAGGCCGCGGCCGTCACGGCGGAGGCGGTGGCGTGACCGCGCCGGTCGCGCTGGTGCTCGTCTCGCACTCGGCGGCCCTGGCCGCGGGGGCGCGCGAGCTCGCCGCGCAGATGGCGCCGGACGTGCTGATCCTCGCGGCCGGCGGCGACGGCGCGGGCGGGCTCGGCACGAGCTTCGACCTGGTCGAGCAGGCGCTCACCGAGGCCACGGCCGACGGCCGGTCCGCCGTGGTGCTCACCGACCTGGGCTCGGCCGTGCTCACCACGGAGTCGGTGCTGGAGCTGCTCGACGAGGACGTCGCCGCCCGCGTGCACCTCGCGGACGCCCCGTTCGTCGAGGCCGCGGTGGCCGCCGGCGTGACGGCGGCCGGCGGCGCGCCGGTGGGCGAGGTGCTCGGTGCGGCGGTCGCGGCCGGGGCGGGCTTCCCGCACGCGGGCGGACCGGGGGAGGCGCCGCCCGACCTCCCGGCGCCGTCCGCGCCGCACCCGGCGGAGCACACCGGCGTCATCACCGCGCACGTCGTCGTGCGGAACCCGCTGGGCCTGCACGCGCGCCCGGCGGCGGTGCTCGCGCGGATGATGGCGGGCTTCGACGCCGCGGTGCAGGTGGACGGCGTCAACGGGGCGAGCGTGCTCGAGCTGATGCAGCTCGGCGCCACGCAGGGCCGCACCCTGGAGGTGGCCGCGTCGGGCCCGCAGGCGCGGGTGGCCGTGGACGCGTTCGTCGGCGCGGTCGAGGAGGGGTTCGGCGAGGTGTGACCCGGCTCGCACGGGTCGTTGCCTGACCGAACTCTGCAGAGCGTGCAAGAATGCATGCCATGCAGGAATCGACCGAGCCCGAGGGGCTGCGCGCCCGGAAGAAGCGCGCCCGCCTGGAGGCGCTGGTCGACGCCACGCACCGCCTGGCCGCCGAGCGCGGGCTGGACGCGGTCACCGTCGAGGACATCTGCGCCGAGGTCGGCGTGAGCGTCCGCACGTTCTTCAACTACTTCGAGTCGAAGAACGACGCGGTGCTCGGCCTCGCCCACTGGCGGCTCGACCCGGCGGCCGCGGAGGCGTTCGCCGCGGGCGGCCCCGGCGGCGACCTGCTGGCCGACATGCAGCTGCTCGTCGCCAGCGTGCTCGACCACCCGCCGCTCGGCAAGGAGCGCATGGAGCGCGCGTTCGCGGTGGCCCGCAGCCACCCGGACCTGCTCATGCGCGCCTACACGCACGTGCAGGGCCTGCACGACGAGATCGAGGCCCTGGTCCGGCGTCGCCTGGGGGACGCGGCCGACGAGTCGGTCGTCCTCCTGGTCGGCGCCCTGCTGATGGTCCTGTCCCACGCGACCTTCGTCCGGTGGGACACCACCGGACGGGAGGGCGACGTGCAGACGCACCTGCCCGCGGTGGTCGCCGACCTCGCGAGCATCCTGGCCCCGCCCCGCTGAGCCCGGGCCGCCCGGCCCCGCACCCCACGCACCCCCGCACCCCCGCCGACGACGGCGCCGACCCGGCCGTCGCCGGACGGCCCCGCGCGGCCCCGACCCAGAACGGACGAGGTACCCATGGCATCCGCTGCCCCCACCTCCGAGAAGCCCCTGGTGGAGCTGAACCAGCGCACCATCTGGCTGATCTTCGGCGCGCTGCTCGCCAGCATGCTGCTGTCGTCGCTCGACCAGTCGATCGTCGGCACCGCGATGCCGACCATCGTCGGCGAGCTCAACGGCGTCGAGCACCAGGGCTGGGTCGTGACGATCTACATCCTGGCGATCGCGATCGTCATGCCCCTGTACGGCAAGTTCGGCGACCTGTGGGGGCGGCGCTGGCCGTTCCTCGTCGCCATCGCGCTGTTCACCGTCGCCTCCGCGGGCGCCGGCTTCGCGCAGTCGTTCGGGGAGCTCGTCGCCTGGCGCGGCGTGCAGGGCCTCGGCGGCGGTGGCCTGATCATCCTGTCGCAGGCGATCATCGCCGACATCGTGCCCGCCAAGGAGCGCGGCAAGTACATGGGCCCGATGGGTGCGATGTTCGGCGTCGCGGCCGTGGCCGGCCCGCTGCTCGGCGGCCTGTTCACCGACCACGCCGACTGGCGCTGGTGCTTCTGGATCAACATCCCGATCGGCATCGCCGCGTTCCTCACCGCCTGGTTCACGCTGAAGCTGCCCAGCCACCGCTCGGGCCGCAAGCTCGACGTCGCCGGCATCGTGCTGCTCACCGTGGCCACCTCCGGCCTGGTGCTGGTCACGTCGTGGAGCTCGGTCTCGGGCGAGTCCGGCTACGACTGGTCCGACGGCCGCCTGATCGGCCTGCTGGCCGCGACCGTCGTCGCCGCCGTCGCGTTCGTGCTCGTCGAGCTGCGCGCGCAGGAGCCGATCCTGCCGCTGCGCCTGTTCAAGAACCCCACGTTCACCCTGGCCACGGGGGTCGGCCTGGTCATCGGCATGGGCATGTTCGCCTCGCTCGCGTTCCTGCCGACCTTCCTGCAGATGTCCACCGGCTCCGGCGTGACCGAGTCGGGGCTGCTCATGCTCCCGATGACGGTCGGCGTGATGCTCACCGCGATCGGGTCCGGCATCGCGATCACGAAGACCGGCCGGTACAAGGCGTTCCCGATCACCGGCATGGGCATCGCGACGCTCGGCCTCGCCTGGCTGACCACCATCACCGGCGACATGTCGATGGTGCTGTTCGGCGCGATGATCTTCGTCCTCGGCGCGGGCCTCGGCCTCGTGATGCAGACGATCGTGCTGGCCGTGCAGAACTCGGTCGACCCGCACGAGCTCGGCACCGCGACCAGCGCGAACAACTTCTTCCGCGAGATCGGCGCGGCCGTCGGCACGGCGCTGTTCAGCACCATCTTCACCAGCCGGCTCTCCGAGCGGCTCGAGTCGGTGTTCGCCGGCGCGCAGAGCGGGGCGGTCGACCCGTCCGGCTCCGCGGAGTCCCTGACCCCGGCCGTGGTCGCCCAGCTGCCGGAGCAGCTGCACGACGGCGTGGTCAACGCCTACACCGAGGCGCTGGCGCCGGCGTTCTGGTACCTGGTGCCGCTGCTCGCGCTCGGGTTCGTGCTGACGCTGTTCCTGCGCGAGGTCACGCTCTCCGACGTCGCCGGCATGGTGGCGCGCGGCGAGGCGACCGCGGGCGGGTCGGCGGCCGCGACGCCGTCGGGCGCCGGCCAGGACTCCGTCTCCGTCGGCTCCTCGTCGGCCACGGGCACCGGTGCCGGTCGCACGGACGAGCCCAGGTAGCCTCGGCCCGTGAGCATGCACGCGTCGCGGCCGCCGCGCCCCAAGCGCCCCGCCAAGCCCCAGTTCACCTCGATGATCCTGGTCCTCGAGGGCGTGCTGGTGCTGTTCGCGGCGCTGACGGCGTACGGGCTGCGGTCGGCCCCGCCACTCGTCATCTGGACCGTGGCGGGGTCGATGTTCCTCGTCCTGGTGGCGCTGTCCCGGATGGTCACGCGGCCCGGCGGGTACGTCGCCGGGTCTGTGGCGCAGGTCCTGGTGATCACCTGCGGGTTCGTGCTGCCGATCATGTACGTGCTCGGCCTGCTGTTCGCCGTGCTCTGGTTCGTCTCGCTCCGGCTCGGCGGGCGGATCGACGCCGAGCGCGCGGCGTTCGACGCGGCCTACCCGGACCAGACGCCGCAGGGCGGGCTGCCCGACCGTACGGACCCGCCCGCCGGTTAGAGTCACCCGCATGAGCGACATCCAGCGCACCCTCGTCCTGGTCAAGCCCGACGGCGTCAGCCGCGGACTCTCCGGCGAGGTCCTCCGCCGCATCGAGGCCAAGGGATACACCCTCGTGGCCGTCGAGCTCCGTACCGCCGACGACGCCCTGCTGCAGCAGCACTACGCCGAGCACGAGGGCAAGCCGTTCTTCCAGCCCCTGGTCGACTTCATGAAGTCCGGCCCGGTGCTCGCCGTGGTCGCCGAGGGGCACCGCGTCATCGAGGGCTTCCGGTCGCTGGCCGGCGCCACCGAGCCCACCACCGCGGCGCCGGGCACCATCCGCGGCGACCTCGGCCGCGACTGGGGCCTGAAGGTCACGCAGAACCTCGTGCACGGCTCGGACTCCGAGGAGTCCGCCGCCCGCGAGATCGCCCTCTGGTTCCCGACCCTGGCCGCCTGACCCCGGTCCTCCCGGGGCGCGGGCCGCAGCCGCACTAGGCTGCGGCCCGTGCACCTGAAGACGCTCACCCTGCGCGGGTTCAAGTCGTTCGCCTCGGCGACGACGCTGAACCTCGAGCCCGGGGTGACCTGCGTCGTCGGACCGAACGGCTCCGGCAAGTCCAACGTCGTCGACGCCCTCGCCTGGGTCATGGGCGAGCAGGGGGCGAAGTCCCTGCGCGGCGGCAAGATGGAGGACGTCATCTTCGCCGGCACCTCGGGCCGGCCGCCCCTCGGCCGCGCCGAGGTCTCGCTCACGATCGACAACTCCGACGGCGCCCTGCCGATCGAGTACACCGAGGTCACGATCTCGCGGACGCTGTTCCGCAACGGAGGCTCCGAGTACGCCATCAACGGCCGCGCCTGCCGGCTGCTCGACATCCAGGACCTGCTGTCCGACTCCGGCCTGGGCCGGGAGATGCACGTCATCGTCGGGCAGGGTCAGCTCGACGCCGTGCTCCGTGCGACGCCCGAGGAGCGCCGCGGCTTCATCGAGGAGGCCGCGGGCGTCCTCAAGCACCGCAAGCGCAAGGAGAAGGCGCTCCGCAAGCTCGACGCCATGCAGGCCAACCTCACGCGCCTCACCGACCTCACCGGGGAGCTGCGCCGCCAGCTCGGCCCGCTGGGCCGGCAGGCCGAGGTCGCCCGCCGGGCGCAGACCGTGCAGGCGGACCTCCGCGACGCCCGCGCCCGGCTGCTCGCCGACGACCTGGCGCAGCTCACCGCGACGCTCGAGCAGGAGATCGCCGACGACACCGCGCTGCGCGAGCGCCGCGCCGAGGCCGAGCGTGCGCTCGACGCCGCCCGCGCCCGGCTGGCCGCGCTGGAGCGCGAGGCCGCCGAGGCCGCGCCCGCGCTGGGCGAGGCGTCCGACGTCTGGTACCGGCTGTCGGCGCTCCGTGAGCGCCTGCGCGGCACGGCGTCGCTCGCCGCCGACCGGGCGCGGCTGCTCGGCTCCGCCGGCCCCGAGCCGACCCGCGGTCAGGACCCCGACGAGCTGGAGCGCCAGGCCGGGCGCGCGCGTGCCGCGGAGGCGGAGCTGGCCGCCGAGGTCGACGTCGCCCGCGCCGGTCTGGAGGGCACGCAGTCCGCGCGCCAGCAGGCGGAGGAGGCGGCCGCGGCCGCGGAGAAGGCGCTGGCCACCGTGCTGCGCGGGGCGGCGGACCGGCGCGAGGGCCTGGCCCGGCTCGCGGGGCAGGTCGGTGCGCGGCGCAGCCGGCTGGAGGCCACCGAGGCGGAGATCGGCCGCCTGCGCGCGACCCTCACCGAGGCCGAGCGCCGTGGGCAGGAGGCGACCGTCGGGTTCGCCGCCCTCGAGACGCAGGTCGCCGGCGTCGAGGAGGGCGAGGAGGGTCTGGACGCGGCGCACGAGGCCGCGGCCGAGGCGGTCGAGACCACCGCCGCGCGCGTCGCCGAGCTGACCGGGCAGCTGGGGGAGGCCGAGCGCGAGCACGCGGCGCTGACGTCGCGGATCGAGACCCTCGAGCTGAGCCTGACCCGCAAGGACGGCGCCGGCGCGCTGCTCGCCTCGGACGACGTCGCCGGCGTCGTCGGGTCGCTCGCGGCGCTGATCGGCGTGGCGCCGGGGGACGAGGACGCGATCGTCGCGGCGCTGGGTGCGTCGGCCGACGCGGTGGCGGTCGAGTCGGTCGAGGCCGCGGTCGACGCCATCCGCTGGCTGCGCGACCAGGATGCCGGGCGGGCGGGCCTGGTGGTCGCCGCGGGCGAGGCGGCGGGTGCGGACGCGCCCACCGGACCCGCGCCGGGCACCGCGTCCTGGGCGCTCGACCTGGTGCAGGCCCCGCCCGCGGTGCTGCCCGCCGTCCGGCGGCTGCTCCGGGACGTCGTCGTGGTGGACGACCTGGTCGCCGCCCGCGGCGTGCTCCGCGACCGTCCCGACCTCGTGGTCGCGACCCGCGCCGGGGACGTGCTGGCCGCCCACCGGGCCTCCGGCGGTTCCGCGACGGCGCCGAGCGCGCTGCACCTGCAGTCCGCGCTGGACGACGCCCGGCGCGGCGCCGACGCGGCGACCGCCCGCGCGGAGCAGGCGCGGTTCGCGCTCGTCGGCGCCCGCGAGGCCGAGGCCACCGCCCGGGCGGAGTACGAGGGCACGCTGGACCGCCTGAACGAGTCGGACGCCGCGCTCGCCGCCGTCGCCGAGCAGCTCGGCCACCTGGGAGCGACCGCCCGCGCCGCGCGCGCGGAGGCGGAGCGCGTGCAGGCGTCGCTCACCACCGCCGAGCAGGCGCTCGCCGAGCACGCCGCCGCACTCGCGGAGCTGACCGAGCGTCTGGCCGCGGCCGAGGCCGAGCCCGCCGACACCGACACCGCCGTCGAGGAGCGCACCGCCGAGCGGGACGCCCGCGCGGCGGCGGCGTCGGCCGCGCGCACCCGCGAGACCGAGGCGCGCCTGACCCTGCGCACCGCCGAGGAGCGTGCCCGCGCGCTGGCGGGCCGCGCCGAGTCGCTGGACCGTGCCGCGCGTGCCGAGCGCGCCGCCCGTGAGAAGGCCGCCGAGCGCGAGCGCGCCCGGGCCCGGCACGCCACCGTCGCCACCGCGGTCGCGCAGGGCGCCGCCCAGGCGCTCGGCGCGATCGAGCACAGCCTGCAGCACGCCGCCGAGGAGCGGGACGCCGCCGAGGCCGCGCGCACCGAGCGGGAATCGGCGCTCGCGACCGTCCGCACCCAGGTCGACGAGCGGCAGCGCGAGGTCGCCCAGCTCACCGACTCCGCGCACCGGGACGAGGTGGCCCGCGCCGAGCAGCGGCTGCGGATCGAGCAGCTGCAGGACCGTGCGGTCGAGGACCTCGGGATCGACCCGGCGGTGCTGGTGGAGGAGTTCGGGCCGCACCGCACGGTGCCCGTCCTCACGCCGCCCTCCGGCGACGACGACGCGCCGCCCGCGGAGGTCCCGTACGTCCGCGCCGAGCAGGAGAAGCGCCTGCGGTCCGCGGAGCGCGCGCTGTCGCAGCTCGGCCGGGTCAACCCGCTGGCGCTCGAGGAGTTCGCGGCCCTCGAGGAGCGGCACAAGTTCCTCGTCGAGCAGCTCGCCGACCTCAAGAAGTCCCGCGCCGACCTGATGGAGATCGTCCGGGAGATCGACGAGCGGGTCGAGCAGGTGTTCGCCGAGGCCTACCGGGACACCGCCGCCCAGTTCGACACCGTGTTCCCCCGGCTGTTCCCCGGCGGCGAGGGCCGGCTGGTCCTCACCGACCCGGACGACATGCTCACCACCGGCATCGAGATCGAGGCGCGGCCGGCCGGCAAGAAGGTCAAGCGGCTGTCGCTGCTGTCCGGCGGCGAGCGGTCGCTGACGGCCGTCGCGCTGCTCGTGTCGATCTTCAAGGCGCGGCCGAGCCCGTTCTACGTGATGGACGAGGTCGAGGCCGCGCTGGACGACGCGAACCTGGGCCGGCTGCTGGAGATCTTCACCGAGCTGCAGCGGGACTCCCAGCTCATCGTCGTCACGCACCAGAAGCGGACGATGGAGATCGCCGACGCGCTGTACGGGGTGACGATGCGCGGTGACGGGGTCACGACGGTGATCAGCCAGCGGCTGCGCGACGAGGTCGCCGTCTGACGTCCCGGCCGGTGGCCCGGTGTGGAGATCCCGTAGCGGTTCCGCCCGCAGGGGCGCGGCGACCCGGCGGGTCGCGGGAAGACGGCCGATGATCCTCCTATGGGCGGGTACATCTGGGTGGTCGGGCTGGCGCTGCTGGCCGCGATCGGGGTCATCGCGGTGGCGAACGCGGCAGGCGACGGCCGGACGGACGTGCGTGGCTTCTGGCGCGACCTGCGGAGCGGCCTGCGCCGCCGGCGCGGTGACGACGCCCGCGACCACGACGAGGAGCCCGAGCCGGTCGACGTGCCGTTCGACCAGCTGTTCGCCGAGGTGTCCCAGCCGGACGACGGCTACCTGCAGCTCGACGAGCTCGCGGACGTGCTCGGGCGCACGGGGGAGCGCGCGAGCCGGATCCGCGAGCACCTGCCGCAGCCGCGGGCCGTCGACCGGCACGCCGCGCGCCGCAGCGGCCACCTGCCGCTCGGCACGGTCGCGGCGCCGCCCGCGGAGCGGGACGTGCCCCCGCAGCGCGGCGACGCCTGACCCGGGCTGACACACTGTCCCCGTGGACTCGAACGACCTCCTGAACCTGCTCCTCGTCGGCGTGCCGGCCCTGGCCATCCTGGGCGGCGGTGCGGCGGTCCTCCGGCGACGGCGCTCCGGCGACCACCCGGCCGACGGGGACGCGGACCGCCCGGCCGGCGGCACCACCACGCTCGAGCGCCCCGCGCCGGAGGCCCCCGGGGTCGAGGCGCCGGAGGTCGCGGTCCCCGCCCCGGAGCAGGCGGCCACCGCGCCGGCGCTCGAGGTCCCCGCGCCCGCCGCGGGCCGCCTGTCCCGGCTGCGCGACCGCCTGGCGCGGTCCGGCTCGCCGCTCGGCGCCCGGATGCTGCAGGTGCTGTCCCGCGACCACCTCACCGAGGACGACTGGGACGAGCTCGAGGAGACGCTGCTGCTCGCCGACGTCGGCGCCGGCCCGTCGGCCGACCTCGTCGAGGCGCTCCGCACCCAGGCCCGGGTCCAGGGGCTCAAGGACCCCGCGCAGGTGCGCGCGCTGCTCCGCGAGCAGCTGCTCGCCCTGGTGGACCCGTCGCTCGACCGCTCGCTCGCCACCGCGCCGACCTCGGGCGAGGACGGCGTGACCGTGCCCGCCGTCGTCCTGGTCGTCGGCGTGAACGGCACCGGCAAGACCACCACCGTGGGCAAGCTCTCGCGCGTGCTCGTCGCCGAGGGCCGCACCGTGGTCCTCGGCGCGGCGGACACGTTCCGCGCCGCGGCCGCCGACCAGCTCGAGACCTGGGGCTCGCGCGTCGGCGTGCGCACCGTGCGCTCGGACCGGGACGGCGCGGACCCGGCCTCCGTCGCCTTCGAGGCCGTGCGGGAGGGGGTGGCCGAGGGCGTCGACGTCGTCCTGGTCGACACCGCCGGCCGCCTGCAGAACAAGGCGGGGCTCATGGACGAGCTCGGCAAGATCACCCGCGTCATCACGCGCACCGCGCCGCTGTCGGAGGTGCTGCTCGTGCTCGACGCCACCACCGGCCAGAACGGCATGAACCAGGCGCGGGTGTTCGCGGAGGTCGCCGGGGTCACCGGCATCGTGCTCACCAAGCTCGACGGCACCGCGAAGGGCGGCATCGTCGTGGCCGTGCAGCGCGAGCTCGGCGTGCCCGTGAAGCTCGTCGGCCTGGGCGAGGGCCCCGACGACCTGGCGCCGTTCGACGCCGAGGAGTTCGTCGACGGCATCCTCGGCTGACGCACCCGGGAGCTCCCGTGCAGGTCCCGCGGGCTGAGACGCACGCCACTCCGTAACACAATGTTGACGTCGCGGACCCGCTCGTCACACGCGTGTAACGCGCCCAGCCACGCACGGAAATCCAGGCGCACGACTCTGGTCACCGATCCGGCCACCGGGCCGACGAGGCGGAAAGGCGACCTGCATGGAAGAGTTCGCGCTCGACAGCGGCAATACCGCGTGGATGCTCACGTCCGCGTCACTCGTGCTCCTGATGACGCCGGGTCTGGCGTTCTTCTACGGCGGCATGGTGCGCGGCAAGAGCGTCCTGAACATGATGATGATGAGCTTCGGCGCCATCGGCGTCGTGGGTCTCATCTGGGTGCTCTACGGGTACTCCGGCGTGTTCGGGACCGACGTGGCGGGCCTGTTCGGCAACCCCTTCGACTGGTTCGGCCTCGCCGGCATGACCGACGACGACAGCCTCATGCTCGGCATGGGCGTCCCGGCGCTCGTCGCGGTCGGCTACCAGGCGACGTTCGCCATCATCACCGTCGCGCTGATCTCCGGCGCGATCGCCGACCGGACCAAGTTCGGCACCTGGCTCGCCTTCGTGGCCGTGTGGGTCACCGTGGTGTACGTGCCGCTCGCCCACATGGTGTGGGGCGGCGGCGCGCTCGGTGCGGACGGGCTCACGTCGGGCCTGTCCACCCCGATCGACTTCGCGGGCGGCACGGTCGTGCACATCAACGCCGGTGTCGCGGGCCTCGTGCTCGCGGTGCTGATCGGCAAGCGCAAGGGCTTCGGCAAGGAGCCCATGCGGCCGCACAACCTGCCGTTCGTCATGCTCGGCGCCGCGCTCCTGTGGTTCGGCTGGTTCGGCTTCAACGCCGGCTCCGAGTTCGGCGCGGACGCGGTCTCCGGCCGTGCCTGGCTGAACACCCTCGTGGCCACGGCGGTCGCGATCCTCGGCTGGCTCATCACGGAGAAGATCCGCGACGGCCACGCCACCTCGCTCGGCGCCGCGTCCGGCATCGTGGCGGGCCTGGTCGCCATCACCCCGGCGGCCGCGGCCGTCGACACCTTCGGCGCCATCGCCATCGGCCTGGTCGCCGGCGTGCTCTGCGCCCTGGCGGTCGGCCTGAAGTACCGGTTCGGCTACGACGACTCGCTCGACGTGGTCGGCGTGCACCTGGTCGGCGGCCTCGTCGGCACGGTCCTCATCGGCCTGTTCGCGACCGACGGCGACTCCGCCTGGTTCCCGGACGGCGCCATGGAGGGTCTGTTCTACGGTGGCGGGGCGACCCAGCTGCTGACGCAGATCATCGTGGCCCTGGCCGCGGTCGTCTTCTCCGGTCTGGCGACCCTGGTCATCGGGCTCATCCTGAAGGCCACGCTGGGCTGGCGGGTCAGCGAGGAGGCCGAGGTCGGCGGCATCGACCTCGCGGTGCACGGTGAGACCGCATACGAGACGCTGGGCGGCGCCCGCGTGGTGACGGAGGTGAAGGCATGACGAAGCTCGTGACGGCGGTCATCCAGCCGCATCGGCTGGACGACGTGAAGTCGGCCCTCGAGGCGGCCGGCGTCCGCGGCCTGACGGTGAGCGAGGCCAGCGGCTACGGCCGCCAGCGCGGTCACACCGAGGTCTACCGCGGCGCCGAGTACACCGTCGACCTGGTGCCGAAGGTGAAGATCGACGTCCTGGTCGCCGACGAGGACACCCCGGGTGTCGTCGAGGTGGTCGTCAAGGCGGCGCAGACCGGCAAGATCGGCGACGGCAAGGTCTGGGTCGTCCCGGTCGAGGACGTCGCCCGGGTGCGCACCGGCGAGCACGGCCCCGACGCGCTCTGAATGGCTGAACTGCCCGAGGTCCCGCACCCCCGCGATCCCGTGGGGGTGCGGGACCTCCGACATGAGCGGCTCGACCTCGCGACCCGGCTGTCCGGGCCGGACGCGGACGGCGCCGAGCGGCGCCGCGCGATGTCCGACCTGGTGCTGCGTCGCCTCGCCGAGCAGTGGGAGATCGCCACCGACGGGCAGGAGACGCCCGGCATCGGGCTCGGCGCCGTCGGCAGCGTCGGGCGCGGCGACGCGAGCCCGGCCAGCGACCTCGACCTCCTGCTGGTGCACGACGGCCGCGGGCACTCCGCCGCCGAGCTGGCGACGCTCGCCGACCGGCTCTGGTACCCCGTGTGGGACGCGGCGCTCGACCTGGACCACTCGGTGCGCTCCCTCGCGCAGTGCCGCCAGGTCGCGTCCAAGGACCTGCCCGCCGCGGTCGGGCTGCTCGACCTGCGGCCGGTCGCCGGCGACCCCGGGATCGTGCACCGCGCGCGGTCCGCGCTGCTCGCCGACTGGCGGTCCGCCGCCCGCCGCCGCCTGCCGGAGCTGCTCGCCTCCACGCGGCAGCGCGCGGAGCGGCACGGCGAGCTCGCCTACCTCATCGAGCCGGACCTCAAGGAGGCCCGCGGCGGGATCCGCGACGCCGTCGTGCTGTCCGCGCTCGCCGCCACCTGGCTGACCGACCGCCCGCACGGCGCCGTCGACCGTGCCCACGCGCACCTGCTCGACGTCCGCGACGCCGTGCAGACGGTCAGCCGCCGGCACACCAACCGGCTGCTGCTCGCCGACCAGGACGAGGTGGCCGCGCTGCTCGGCGTGGGGGACCGGGACGACCTGCTCGCCAGCCTCGCCGAGGCCGGCCGCATCGTGTCCTACGCGCTGGACACCACGGCCCGCAACGCCCGGCAGGCGCTCGCCCGGCCCGCCCGGCGCCCCGTCCTGGTGCGCGGCCGGCGCACGCCGCCGCGGCTGCGGACCGTGGGGGAGGGCCTGGTCGAGCACGACGGCGAGCTCGTGCTCGCCGCGGACGCCCAGCCTGCCGTCGACCCGCTGCTCTCCCTGCGCGCCGCGGCGACCGCCGCACGCACCGGCCTGACGCTCTCGCCGATCACCGTGGCCAGCCTGGAGCACACGCCCGCGCTGCCGACGCCGTGGCCGAAGGCCGCGCGGACCCTGCTGGTGCAGCTGCTCGGCACCGGGCCGGCGCAGGTCCCCGTCTGGGAAGCCCTGGACCTGGCCGGCGTCGTCACGACCTGGATCCCCGAGTGGGCCGGCGTCCGCAACCGCCCGCAGCGCTCGCCCATCCACCGGCACACGGTCGACCGGCACCTGGTCGAGGCCGTCGCGCGCGCCGCCGGGATGCGACGCGCGGTCGAGCGGCCGGACGTCCTGCTCGTGGCCACGCTGCTGCACGACATCGGCAAGCGCGCCGGCGCGGGGGACCACTCGGTCGAGGGGGCGCGGCTCGCCGGGCCGATCGCGCTGCGGATGGGGTTCGCGCCCGACGACGCCGCCGACATCGCGCGCCTGGTGCGGCACCACCTGCTCCTCTCGGAGCTCGCCACCGGCGCCGACCCCGACGACCCCGCCACCGTGGACGCCGTCCTCGACGCCGTCGACCACCGCCCCGAGCTCCTGACGCTGCTGCGCGCGCTCACCGAGGCGGACGCGTCGTCCGCCGGGCCCACCGCGTGGACGGCGTGGCGCGCCCAGCTCGTCGACGACCTCGTGGCGCGGTCGACGTCCCGGCTGGCGGGTACGCTGGGACGTCCCTGACCGCCGAGAGAGCGTGAGGATCGCGCGGTGTTCGCCACCCTGTCCGACCGACTGACGTCGACCTTCAAGAACCTGCGCTCCAAGGGGCGGCTGTCCGAGGCGGACATCGACGCCACCGTGCGCGAGATCCGCCGGGCCCTGCTCGACGCGGACGTCGCCGTCCCCGTGGTGCGCCAGTTCACCGGGGCCGTGCGGGAGCGTGCGCTCTCCGCCGAGGTGTCCGGCGCCCTCAACCCGGCGCAGCAGGTCGTCAAGATCGTCAACGAGGAGCTCGTCGGCATCCTCGGGGGCGAGACCCGACCGCTGCACCTCGCCAAGAACCCGCCGAGCGTCATCCTGCTCGCGGGACTGCAGGGTGCCGGCAAGACGACCCTGGCCGGCAAGCTCGCGCTGCACCTCAAGAGCCAGGGGCACACGCCGGTCCTCGTCGCCGCGGACCTGCAGCGGCCCAACGCCGTCACCCAGCTCCAGGTCGTCGGCGAGCGCGCGGGCGTGCCGGTGTTCGCGCCGCACCCCGGCAACCAGGGCAGCGAGCTCGACGCCGTCGCCGGGGCCGACCCGGTCGCCGTCGCGCGGGAGGGCCTCGCCACCGCGCGGGCGCGCCAGCACGACGTCGTCATCGTCGACACCGCCGGCCGCCTGGGCGTCGACGCCGAGCTCATGCAGCAGGCCGCGGACATCCGCGACGCCGTCGACCCCGACGAGATCCTGTTCGTCATCGACGCGATGATCGGCCAGGACGCCGTCGCCACGGCGACCGCGTTCCAGGAGGGCGTCGGCTTCACCGGCGTCGTCCTGTCCAAGCTGGACGGCGATGCCCGCGGTGGTGCGGCGCTGTCCGTCGCGTCGGTCACCGGCCGGCCGATCCTGTTCGCCTCCACCGGTGAGAAGCTCACCGACTTCGAGGTGTTCCACCCCGACCGCATGGCGTCGCGCATCCTCGACATGGGTGACGTGCTCACCCTGATCGAGCAGGCCGAGAAGGCCTTCGACGCCGAGCAGGCCGAGGAGATGGCCGGCAAGCTGGCCTCGGGCCAGGGCTTCACGCTCGCGGACTTCCTGCAGCAGATGCAGCAGCTGAAGAACATGGGCTCGATGAAGAAGATGCTCGGCATGCTCCCGGGCATGGGGCAGATGCGCGAGGCGATCGAGAACTTCGACGAGCGCGAGGTCGACCGCGTCGAGGCCATCATCCGGTCGATGACCCCGGCCGAGCGGGACAACCCGAAGATCATCAACGGCTCCCGCCGCTCGCGGATCGCCGCGGGCTCCGGGGTCCAGGTGTCCGACGTCAACGGCCTGCTCGAGCGGTTCACCGCGGCGCAGAAGATGATGCAGCAGATGGCCAAGGGCGGCGGCATGCCCGTGCCCGGCATGGGCAACCTGCCCGGCATGGGCAAGAAGGGCCGCGGACGGGTCGCCGCGCCCGCGAAGAAGGCCAAGGGCAAGTCCGGCAACCCGGCCAAGCGCGCCCAGCAGGAGAAGGCCGCCGCCGACCGCGCCGCGGGGATCCTCCCCGCCGCGCCCGCCGCCGCCAAGGGGTCCGCGTTCGGCCTGGGCGGCGGCGCGCCCCAGCAGCCCGACGCGTTCGACCCGTCGGACCTCGAGGACCTGCAGAAGTTCCTCGGGCGCTGAGGTGCGTGTGGCCCCCGTGCTGCACCTGACCGGCCCGGTCGTCCTCGACGACGACCGGGTGGTCGGCGAGGCGTGGGTGGTCGGCGGGCGGCTGACGTTCACCCGGCCGACGTCGCCGGGCGACGTCGTGCGCCTCGACGGCTGGGTCGTCCCGGGCCTGGTCGACGTGCACTGCCACATCGGCCTGGCCGCGGAGGGCGCCGTCGACCGCGCCACCGCCGAGGCCCAGGCCGTCGCCGACCGCGACTCCGGCGTGCTGCTGGTGCGGGACGCCGGGTCGCCCGCCGACACGTCGTGGGTGCACGACCGCGCCGACCTGCCGCGCCTGATCCGCGCGGGGCACCACCTCGCCCTGCCGAAGCGGTACCTGCGGCACTACGGGCGCGAGCTGGCGTCGCCGGCGGAGCTGCCGGACGCGGTGCGCGAGGAGGCCGCCCGCGGCGACGGCTGGGTCAAGCTCGTCGCCGACTGGATCGACCGCGACCTCGGGGCCGACGGCGACCTGCGCCCGCTGTGGCCGGACGGCGTGCTCGCGGACGCCGTGGCGGCGGCGCACGCGGCCGGCGCGCGGGTCACGGCGCACACCTTCGCCGCCGAGGCGCTGGACGGCCTGCTCGACGCGGGCGTCGACGGCCTCGAGCACGCCACCGGCGCGGAGGACCGGCACATCGCCCGGATCGCCGCCGCCCGCATCCCCGTCACCGCCACCCTGCTGCAGGTCGCGCAGTTCGGTGCCATCGCCGACCGCGCCGACCGGTACCCCCGCTACGCCGCGCGGATGCGGCGCATGCACCACCGCCGGTACGCGCACGTCCGGGACCTGCACGACGCCGGCGTCCCGCTGCTCGTGGGCACCGACGCCGGCGGGACCATCGGGCACGGTCGGATCGCCGACGAGGTCGCCGAGCTGGTCGCTGCCGGGATCCCCGCGCGGGACGTGGTCGCCGCGGCGTCCTGGCGCACGCGGGCGTGGCTGGGTGCGGCCGGGCTCGACGAGGGGGAGAGCGCGGACCTGGTGGTCTACGACGCCGACCCGCGGACCGACGTGCGCGTGCTCGCGGCGCCGCGGGCCGTGGTGCTGCGGGGCACGCGCGTCGCGTAGCGCCGGCCCGGCGAGGTCGTGCCGGTCACACGCGGGACGGTCGCGGGCGGGCCCGCGCATCTGGCAGAATGGCTCGCTGTACTCGGCGCGCGCGGCCCCTCTACCCGCACGCGATCGTGTCCTTCAGGTCCGACCCGGACCGCATGCCCCACGTGCGGACCGCGACGACCGCCCCGTAGACACCCAGGAGAGACCACACTGTGGCCACCAAGATCCGCCTGAAGCGCCTCGGCAAGATCCGGGCGCCGTACTACCGCGTCGTCGTCGCGGACTCCCGCACCAAGCGCGACGGCCGCGCCATCGAGGAGATCGGGAAGTACCACCCGACCGAGGAGCCGTCGCTCATCGAGATCTCCTCCGAGCGTGCGCAGTACTGGCTCGGCGTCGGCGCGCAGCCGTCCGAGCAGGTCCTCGCGCTGCTCAAGATCACCGGTGACTGGCAGAAGTTCAAGGGCCTGCCGGGCGCCGAGGGCACCCTGCGCACCAAGGCCGCGCCGGCCGACGTCAAGGCCGCGGTGGACGCCGTCGCCGCCGACGCCGAGAAGGCCAAGGCCAAGGCCTCCGAGAAGAAGGCCGCCGCCGCCGAGGCGCCGGCCGCCGCCGACGCGTCGTCCGAGGACGAGCAGGCCTGATGCTCGCCGACGCGCTGGAGCACCTGGTCCGGGGCATCGTCGACCACCCGGACGACGTGCACGTCGACGCCCGCTCGCTGCGGCGCGGCGACCTGCTCGAGGTCCGGGTCCACCCGGACGACCTGGGCCGCGTCATCGGCCGCGGCGGACGGACGGCTCGTGCCCTGCGCACCGTCGTCGGTGCGCTGTCGACCGAGGGCCCGGTCCGCGTCGACGTCGTGGACGTCGCCCGGCGGTGAGCCGCGCGTAGCACCATCCGGCACAGGCCCGGTCCCCCCGCGGGACCGGGCCTGTGCCGTGCCCGCCCCTACGCTGGTCCGCACCTGACCCGGACCGCCCCGAGAGGAACCCCATGCTGCTGACGGTCGCCCGGATCGGCCGCGCCCACGGGTTGCGCGGCGAGGTCGCGCTGGACCTGCGCACCGACGACCCCGCCGCCCGCCTGGCCGTCGGCGCCGTCCTGCCCACCGAGCCCGCCGACGCGGGGCCCCTCACCGTCGAGCGGGTCCGCGTCCAGCAGGACCGGTGGTACGTCACGTTCGCGGAGGCGCAGGACCGGACCGCGGTGGAGGCCCTGCGCGGCGTGGAGCTGGTCGTCGAGGTCGCGGACGACGCGACCACCGACGACGACGAGGACGACGCCTGGTACCCGCACGAGCTGGCCGGCCTGCGCGCCGAGCACGTGGACGGGCGCGTCGTGGGGGAGGTCCTCGGACTGGAGCACCATCCCGCGCACGACGTCCTCGTGCTGCGCGAGCCCGACGGGGCGCGCACCCTCGTGCCGTTCGTGCGCGCCATCGTCCCCGTGGTCGACGTCCCGGGCGGCCGCGTCGTGCTGGACCCGCCCGGGGGGCTGCTCGCGGCGGACGCGGCGAACCTCGTCGTCAGCGACGAGACGTCCGGCGCCCCGGCGGGGGACGACGACTGACGTGCGCATCGACATCGTCTCGATCTTCCCGGACTACCTGAGCCCGCTGGGGCTGTCGCTCGTCGGCAAGGCGCGCACCACCGGCCTGCTCGACCTGCGGGTGCACGACCTGCGCGACTGGACGAGCGACCGGCACCGCACCGTCGACGACACCCCGTTCGGCGGGGGAGCGGGCATGGTCATGAAGCCCGACGTCTGGGGCGCGGCCCTCGACGACCTGGTGACCGACGGCACCCGCCTGCTGCTCCCGACGCCCGCCGGCGCCCCGCTGACCCAGCGGCACGCCGAGGCGTGGGCGCAGGACACGCACCTGGTGATCGCCTGCGGGCGCTACGAGGGCATCGACGCGCGGGTCGCCGCGCACTACGCCGCCCGGCCCGGCGTGCAGGTCAGCGAGTACTCGATCGGGGACTACGTCCTCAACGGCGGCGAGGCGGCCGCGCTGGTGCTGGTCGAGGCCGTGGTCCGGCTCCTCCCGGGCGTCGTGGGCAACCCCGCGTCGCTGGTCGAGGAGTCGCACGGCAGCGCCGGCCTCCTCGAGTACCCCGTCTACACCAAGCCGCCGGCCTGGCGGGACCTCGAGGTCCCCGAGGTGCTGCTCTCCGGCCACCACGGCCGCGTCGAGCGCTGGCGCCGCGACCAGGCGCTCGCCCGCACCGCCGACCGGCGCCCGGACCTGCTGCGCCGGCTCGACCCGGCGGACCTCGACAAGGCCGACCGCGCCGCGCTGGCCGAGCTCGGGTGGACCGTCGGCGAGGAGGGCGTCGCGCCGCCGGCGTGACCTCGGCCACCCGTTTCGACCGGGGAGGTCCGCGTGTGGCAGACTTGTCCGTCGGTGCGCGCACGGTCACGTCTCTGCCACAGGGGAGACGAGCACGACCCGCCGAGAGATCGGCCGCTCACCTCACTGACTCCACCCGGCACCGCACGGTGCCGACGACGACGCGCGTGACCTGTGGCACGGCGGGAAAGCGACACACGATGTCCCACATCCTCGACTCGGTCGACGCGGCCTCCCTCCGCACCGACATCCCGGACTTCCGTGCCGGCGACACCCTGAAGGTCAACGTCAAGGTCGTCGAGGGCAACCGCTCTCGCGTCCAGGTCTTCCAGGGCGTCGTGATCGCCCGCCAGGGCGACGGCATCCGCGAGACCTTCACCATCCGCAAGGTCTCCTTCGGCGTCGGCGTCGAGCGCACCTTCCCGGTGCACTCCCCGACCCTGGAGTCCGTCGAGGTCGCCACCCGCGGTGACGTGCGTCGCGCCAAGCTCTACTACCTGCGCAACCTCCGCGGCAAGAAGGCCAAGATCAAGGAGAAGCGCGAGACGGTCCCGGCCAAGAAGGCCTGAGACCCGACAGCACGCCGACGGGCGGTCACCCCAGCACGGGGTGGCCGCCCGTCGTGCCGTGCGCGGTGGTGGGCAGGGGCAGGGGGACGTGGGAGAGTGATGCGGTGACAGACCAGGACGCGGCAGCCCACCAGGAGGCCCGCACCGGCGTGGTGCCGGCGACCGAGCGCAGGCGGGGGCCCGTCGCCTCGTTCGTCCGCGAGACCGCGATCATCCTGCTCAGCGCCATCGTGCTGTCCTGGGTCGTCAAGACCTTCCTCGCGCAGGCGTTCTTCATCCCGAGCGCGTCGATGCACGACACGCTGCTCGAGGGCGACCGGGTGCTGGTGAGCAAGCTCGCGCCCGGCCCGTTCGACCTGCACCGGGGCGACATCGTGGTGTTCGCGGACCCGGGCGGGTGGCTCGACCAGCAGGCGGTGCCCGAGACCAACGCCGTGCAGGACGCGCTGATCGCGATCGGCCTGATGCCGCAGCAGTCCGAGGACCACCTCATCAAGCGCGTGATCGGCCTGCCGGGGGACCGGGTCGCCTCGGCCGGCGACGGCTCCGCGCTCACCGTCAACGGCGTCGCGATCGACGAGTCGCCGTACCTCGCGCCCGGCGCGAGCCCCAGCGAGATCGCGTTCGACGTGACCGTGCCCGAGGGGTCGCTGTGGGTGATGGGCGACAACCGCCAGCACTCCGCCGACTCGCGGTGGCACCTCGGCGACGCCGGCGGTGGTGCGGTGCCCGAGGACGACGTCGTCGGCACGGCCTTCGTCACGCTGTGGCCGCTGGACCGGGTGGGGCTGCTCCGGAACCCGGGCGACGTCTTCGACGAGGTCCCGGACCCGTCATGACCCTGCTCGACGACGACACCACCGCACTGGGCGGCGTGGTCGCCCCCGCCGTTACCCGGGCGCCGCGCAAGCCGGCCGCCCCGCGCCCCGTCCCGCACCTGCGGCACGAGCGGGCGCTGCTGCGCGACGGCGCGCTGCTGGTCGCCGGGATGGACGAGGTCGGCCGCGGGTCGCTGGCCGGCCCCGTGAGCGTCGGCGTCGTGGTCGTCGACGCCCGGACCCGCAGCGGACCGCGCGGCGTCGCCGACTCCAAGCTGCTCACCCCGGCCGCGCGCGAGGCCCTCGTGCCCGCGCTCAGCCGGTGGGGCGTCGCCCGCGCCGTCGGGCACGCCAGCGCGGCCGAGATCGACGACGTCGGGATCATCGCCGCCCTCCGCCTGGCCGGGCAGCGCGCGCTCGCCACGGTGGCCGCGGTGACCGGCCCCGTCGACGCCGTCGTGCTGGACGGCTCCCACGACTGGCTGACGGAGCCCGCGCAGGGCTCGCTCTTCGACGAGGCCGTCGTCGCCCCGGTGGCCGGCCCGGTCGTGCACCTGCGGGTCAAGGCCGACCGCAGCTGCGCCACCGTCGCCGCCGCCAGCGTCCTCGCCAAGTGCGAGCGCGACGCGCTCATGGTCGACCTGTCCGCGCAGCACCCCGAGTACCGCTGGGACTCCAACAAGGGCTACGCCTCCGACGAGCACGTCGCCGCCCTGCGCACCCTCGGGCCGAGCCCGTGGCACCGGCGTTCGTGGCGGTTGCCGCTCGGCGCGTGACCGGTGCGCCGCCCGGATGGGGGATGATGGCTCGGTGAGCGCCGAGGACCTGGAGAACTACGAGACCGAGATGGAGCTCGCGCTCTACCGCGAGTACCGGGACGCAGTGGGCCTGTTCTCGTACGTCGTCGAGACGGAGCGCCGGTTCTACCTGGCCAACCACGTGGACCTGCAGGTGCGGTCCGCCGCGGGCGAGGTGTACTTCGAGCTGACCCTCGCCGACGCGTGGGTGTGGGACGTGTACCGGTCCGCCCGGTTCGTGAAGTCCGTGCGCGTCGTGACCTTCAAGGACGTCAACGTCGAGGAGCTGGTCAAGGCCGACCTCGACCTCGGCAGCGGGGGCGGCTTCGGCCGCTGACCGGCTGCGCCCGGCCGGAGCGGCGGGCGTGACCCCCGGACCGGCGCCGAACCGTTCCGGGTGCTGAGCGGCACCGGGTCCTCCACAGGGTCCGGTGCCGTGCGTCGTCCCCAGCCGCGACCCACGGCCGCGGGTCGACGAGCCCGGCCGCGGGCAGCCTCGTGGTCGGAGGTGACGCGGATGCGCACGAGGAACGAGACCGGCCGGCTGGGCGAGGCCCTGGCGGCGCGGTACCTGGAGCTCAACGGGTTCCAGGTGCTCGAGAGGAACTGGTACGGCCCCGGCGGGGGCGAGCTGGACGTCGTCGCGTACGACGTGGAGGAGGACGCCGTCGTCGGCGTCGAGGTGAAGACCCGGCGCAGCGCCGCGTACGGCAGCCCGGCCGAGGCCGTGACGCCCCGGAAGGTGCACCGGCTGCGGGTGCTGCTGGCGCACTGGCTCGCCCAGCACGACGTGCACGCGGACGCGGTGCGGCTGGACGTGGTCGCGGTCGAGCTGCCGCCGTCCGGACCGCCTCGGATCGAGCACCTCGTGAGCGTCGGCTGATGGCGCTCGGCCGGACGCGGGCGGTGGGACTGGTGGGGCTCGTCGGGCACGTGGTCGAGGTCGAGGCGCACCTGGCGCCGGCCCTGCCTGCCTTCGTGCTGGTCGGCCTGCCCGACGCGTCGCTGTCCGAGGCCCGGGACCGGGTGCGGGCAGCGGTCGGGTCGACCGGCCTGGCCTGGCCGAACCGCCGGATCACGGTCAACCTGTCGCCCGCCGCGCTGCCGAAGTCCGGTCCGGCGTTCGACCTGTCGATCGCCGTGTCCGTCCTGGCGGCCGCCGAGCTGCTCGACCCCGACAGAGCCGGCCGTGCCGTCCACCTCGGCGAGCTCGGCCTGGACGGGCGGCTGCGGCCCGTGCGCGGTGTGCTGCCCGCGGTGGCGGCCGCGGTCGCCGCCGGGCACCCGGACGTGGTGGTGCCGGAGGCCGACGTCGCCGAGGCCGCGCTCGTGCCCGGGGCGCGTGTGGTCGGCTGCCGCACCCTGGCCGAGGTCGTGCACCGGTACGGCGGAGCAGCACCCGCCACCGACGTCGCGGCGGTGCCGCCCGTGCGGGCCGCCCCCGCACGTCGCACGCCACCCGGCGACCTCGCCGACGTGCTGGGGCAGGAGGACGCGCGGCGCGCGGTCGAGGTCGCCGCGGCCGGCGCGCACCACCTGCTGCTGGTCGGGCCGCCCGGGGCCGGCAAGACGATGCTCGCGTCCCGGCTGCCGGGCCTGCTGCCCGACCTCGACGAGGCCGCCGCCGTCGAGGTGACGACCGTGCACTCGGTCGCCGGCACGTTCGACCCGCACCACGGCCTGCTGCGCCGCCCGCCGTTCGAGGACCCGCACCACACCGCGACGTCGGCCAGCATCATCGGCGGCGGCGGGGGAGTCGCCCGGCCCGGTGCGGCCTCGCGGGCGCACCGTGGCGTGCTGCTGCTCGACGAGGCCCCCGAGTTCCCCGCGGCCGTGCTCCAGACGCTGCGGCAGCCACTCGAGCACGGGGAGGTCGTCATCCACCGCGCCCGCGGGGCAGCCCGCTACCCGGCGCGGTTCCAGCTGGTCCTCGCCGCCAACCCGTGCCCCTGCGGGCAGGCCGTCGGCAAGGGCCTGGCCTGCACGTGCACCTCGCGGGACCGGCGGCGGTACTTCGGCCGGATCTCCGGGCCGCTGCTCGACCGCGTCGACGTCCAGGTCGAGGTGCCGGCCGTCCGGCGGGCCGCGCTGCGCGGGACCGGCGAGAGCACGGCGACGGTCGCGGCCCGGGTGGCTGCGGCGCGCGCCGCGCAGGCCGACCGGTGGTCGGGGACGCCCTGGCGGGTCAACGCCGAGGTGCCGGGGCGGGTGCTCCGGGAGCGGCTCGGACCGGACCCGGGGCTGCTGCAGCTCGTCGACGACGGCATCGACCGCGGCACGCTCACGCTGCGTGGCGCCGACCGCGTGCTGCGGCTGGCGTGGACCGTGGCGGACCTGGCCGAGCGGACGGCCCCGCACCGCGGCGACATCGGCTCGGCGGTCGCCCTGCGCACCCGCGGGCAGGCCGGCGCATGACCGCCGCACGAGGTCCCGTGCCGGTTCCGGACGAGGAGCCGGCACGCGCAGAGATCCTGGCCCGCGTCGCGTGGAGCCTCGTCGCGGAGCCGGGCGACGCCACGGCGGGCGCCGTCGTCGCGGCCCTCGGTGCCGCACCTGCGCTCGCGTGGGCACGATGGGCGGTCGACGTCCCGGCCCGGGACGCGCTGACCCGGCTGCGCGGGATGGCGCGGTCGTCGGCCGGCCGGGACGAGGGCCGGCACGCCGACGGGCGCCGGGCGCGTGCCGGCGGACACGAGGCGCCCACCGGAGGGCCACGCGCTCCTGCCGGCGGGTCCGGCGGGTCCGGCGCTCCGGCCTGCGGGCTCACCGCTCCGGTCCAGGACGGCCTGTGGCCCGACCCGTGGCCCGAGTCCACCGCCCGCGTGCTCGCGCGGGCGCTGCCGCGCTGGGCGCCCCGGTTGGACGGAGCGGAGCCGGAGCGCGCCGTGGCGGTGCTCGCGGGCCTCGGCGGCACCCTGCTCGTGCCCGGCCGACCCGGCTGGCCCCGCCGGCTGGACGACCTCGGGCCGGCCGCACCCCTCTGCCTGTGGGTCCGGGGCGACCCCGACCTCGGCGGCGCCACCGAGCGCTCGGCGGCCGTGGTGGGCGCACGCGCCGCCACCTCCTACGGGGAGCGGGTGGCCGCCGACCTCGGGGCGGGCCTCGCCGAGCGGTCGGTGGCGGTGGTCTCGGGCGGGGCGTTCGGCATCGACGTGGCGGCGCACCGCGGCACCCTCGCGGCCGGCGGCGTGACGGTGGCGCTCCTGGCGGGCGGGATCGACCGGCCGTCACCGGCGGGGAACCTCGACGTCCTCGAGCGCCTGGCCGACGAGGGCGGCGCTCTCGTCGCGGAGTGCCCTCCCGGCACCGTGCCGAGCCGTTCGCGGTTCCTGCACCGGAACCGGCTCATCGCCGCCCTCGCCGGCGCCACGGTCGTCGTCGAGGCCGCCTGGCGCTCCGGCGCGCTCAGCACCGCTGCGCGGGCCGTGGACCTGCTCCGGCCCGTGGGTGCCGTGCCGGGGCCGGTGACCTCCATGGCGTCGGCCGGGTGCCACCGGCTGCTGCGCGACGGCGCGGCCGTGTGCGTGACCGACGCCGACGAGGTCGTCGAGCTCATCTGCGGGGACGGGGGAGTAGTGCCCGGCGCGGGGACGCACGCGGCGCGCGCGGACGCCGCCGGGTCTCCCGGTGACCCCGTCGCGACGCAGCGGGCGGACCGGTCCGACAGCGTGGCGTCCGCCGTCCTCGACGCGCTGGGCCCGCGCCGCGGACTCGCCGTCGAGGAGGTCGCGCGCCGCGCCGGGCTCGCCGAGCGCGAGGTGGCCGCCGAGCTCGGGCTGCTCGAGCTCGCGGGCGCCGTCCGCTGTGCGTCGGGACGCTGGCTGCGGGCGCCTGCGGGTGATGCCCGCGGGCGCTGACGGCCCGCGGGGACGGCATCGTCCCGACGACTCCGTGTCACAGATCACGGCCGCGCGCACGCCAGGAAAGCGTCTTCACACCCACGGGGGACGCGGCGGTGATCACGACGGTGTCCGCCTGGTGGACAGGAGTGCCACGGAATCACCATGAAAACGCCTGTAAACGGCACCCGGAATCGGACATACGACCCTGATTCGTACAGGGGTGGGTGAAACGCGCCACACATGCCTTGTCGCCCGCAGGGGTGACGGGTGACCGTAGTCCCGTGCAGACGGGGGCCGAAGCAGCGACGGCGCGGGGGAACGCCCCCGTGGTCGACGCTTTCGCGCTCCACCTCGGCGCCCAGCGGGGCCTGGCGGACAACACGGTCCGGGCGTACCTGGGGGATCTCGCCGACCTCGCCGGCTACGCGCGGCGGCACGGCGTGCCCGACCTGATGGACGTCGACATCGTCGTGCTGCGCGGCTGGCTCGCCTCGATGGCGGCCACGCAGCGCAGCCGGGCCACGATGGCGCGCCGCGGCGCCGCGGTCCGCACCTTCTTCGCGTGGGCGGCCCGGACCGGCCGCGTCCCGCAGGACCCCGCGCTCCGGCTGGCGAGCGCCCGTCCGGCGTCCCACCTGCCGACCGTTCTCGACCAGGCCTCGGCCGCGACGCTCCTCGACGCCGCCCGCGTGCGCGCGGACGACGGCGACGCGGTGCACCTGCGCGACTGGGCGGCGCTGGAGCTGCTCTACGCCACGGGCGTCCGGGTGGGCGAGCTGTGCGGCGTGGACGTGGACGACCTCGACCTCGGTACGCGCACGCTGCGGGTGACGGGCAAGGGCGACAAGCAGCGCGTGGTGCCGGTGGGCGAGCTCGCGGTGGACGCGGTGCAGGCCTGGCTCTCCCGGGGCCGGCCGGTGCTCGCCACGGAGACGTCCGGCCCGGCGCTGCTCCTGGGGCAGCGGGGCAAGCGGATCGACCAGCGCCGGCTACGCCAGGTCGTGCATGATGTCGCGGGGTCGGCCGGTGTGGACGACGTCGCGCCGCACGCGCTGCGGCACTCGGTGGCGACGCACCTGCTCGAGGGCGGGTCGGACCTGCGCAGCGTGCAGGAGGTCCTGGGTCACGCCAGCCTCGCCACCACCCAGCGCTACACCCACGTGACCGCGGACCGCCTCCGCGCCTCGTTCGAGCAAGCACACCCCCGAGCATGATGTCCGAGATGGAGACGCCCATGTCAGTTCCGGCTGAGGACACCGTCCCGCTGGCTGCCTCGCAGCGACGCGCGTCCAGCGCGCCGCTCGGCGTGATCCCCCGGCAGCTGACGCTCGAGGGCGAGCTCGGCCTGGACCCGCTCGTCGCGCTCGCGGCCGGCACGGTCGAGGCCGAGATCGACCTCGACGCCGCAGTCGACCTGGAGGGCGTCGTCGTCACGCTCACCGCGGTCGCGGACGTCCCCGCCGACCTGTCGGACCTCACCGAGGCGCCCGCCGACCCCGTCGCGCAGGACTGGCTGCTGTTCAAGTCCGGCGGTGACCGCCTGGTGCGCGAGCGGCTGATCCTGCACTACGCCCCGCTGGTGACGGCCGTCGCCGGCCGCGTGGGCATGCGGCTGCCGGCCATGGTCGAGCAGGCGGACCTCGTCTCCTACGGGATGTTCGGCCTGATCGACGCGATCGAGAAGTACGAGCCCGGCCGTTCCGTGAAGTTCGAGACGTACGCGAGCTCGCGCATCCGTGGCGCGATCATCGACGAGCTGCGCGCCATGGACTGGATCCCGCGCTCGGTCCGGACCAAGGCCCGCGCCGTCGACCGCGCCTACGCGGAGCTCGAGAGCCAGCTGCACCGGGTGCCGACCGAGAGCGAGGTCGCCGCCCGCCTGCAGATCGACGTCCGCGAGCTGCGCGCGCTGTTCACCCAGCTGTCGACGGTCAACGTCGCGGCGCTGGACGAGCTGCTGGGTGCCGGCGAGGACCGCGGCGACCGGCTGTCGCTGCTCGACACCCTCGGCGACGACCGCACGCCCGACCCCGAGAACTCGTTCGAGGCGCAGGAGACGAAGTTCCTGCTGGCCCGCGCGATCGACCAGCTCGGCGAGCGCGAGAAGCTCGTCCTGGTCCTCTACTACTACGAGGGCATGACGCTGGCGGAGATCGGCCGGGTGCTCGGTGTCACGGAGTCCCGCATCTCCCAGATGCACACCGCGGCGATGCTGCGGCTGCGGGCGCGCCTGACCGAGGCGGACCGCGGCTGAGCAGCACCACCGGGCCGCCGCGCAGCAGCAGCACCGGGTCGAGGTAGACCTCGCCGTCCCGCACGCCCCAGTGCAGGCAGGCCGGTACGCAGTGGCTGCGCACGCCCGCGACGGTGCCCACCACCTGGCCGCGGCCGACGCGGTCGCCGACGGCCACCGCCGCGTCGACCGGCTCGACGGAGCTGCGCAGCCCGTCGTCGTGGCGGACGGTCAGCACCGGCCGGTCCACGACGACGGTCGCGAACGTGACGGTGCCGTCGCGAGGTGCGCGCACGGCGGTGCCGACGGGCGCGTCCAGGTCGACGCCCCGGTGCCCGGCCACCCAGGGTGCCGCCGGTCCGTCGAACGGCTCCACCACCGCGACGGGCTCCACGGGCGCCGCCCACGCCTCGGCCGTCGGCGGCGCGAGGTGGCGGCCGGAGGCGGCCCCTGTGACCGCCGGGAGCGCCGCGACCAGGACCGGCACGGCGACGGCGGCAGCCGCGGCGAGCAGCGCGAGAGCGGCCCGCCGCGGTGAGCGGGGGAGCAGGGCCGGGTGCGGGACGGGCATGGACCGACCCTCCCGCCCCGCGCTCCTCGCTCGCCGTCCGGGGACGGTGCGACTGGGGACGACGCACGTGGCCCCGACCTGTGGACGTCCCGGCGCCCGCGCCCCGGGCCGTTACCCACCTCCGCGACCGCGCGCGGGCCCCGTGCACCGCCCCTGGGCGTGCCCGCCGTCACGTCGCCCGCGTCCCGGGGGCTGGTGGCGGTCCGGTAGACTTCCTTCTGCGACCGGTACGTGCCGGTCGACATCGCGCGTCATCACCGACGCCACGAGCCCGAGCCGCTGGACGGTTCCGGGTGCGCGGCGGAGGACCGACGCCGGCACTGGTCCGGGTCCGCCCGGCGTCGGCGTGGGTGTGGCGCCAGGGGCACCACCCGTGGTGGGAGGTGCCGACAACCGGACGAGCGGGTCCGCCCAGGCGGGCCCGCGATCAGTGTGCGCGCCCCCGCTGGGGCGCGCCGGAAGGACGTGCCATGGCCGTCGTGACCATGCGCCAGCTGCTCGAGAGCGGTGTCCACTTCGGGCACCAGACCCGCCGCTGGAACCCCAAGATGAAGCGCTTCATCTTCACCGAGCGCAACGGCATCTACATCGTCGACCTGCAGCAGTCGCTGTCCTACATCGACCGCGCGTACGACTTCGTCAAGGAGACGGTGGCCCACGGCGGCTCCATCCTCTTCGTCGGCACGAAGAAGCAGGCGCAGGAGCCCGTGGCCGAGCAGGCCGCCCGCGTCGGCATGCCGTACGTGAACCAGCGCTGGCTCGGTGGCATGCTCACCAACTTCCAGACGGTGAACAAGCGCCTGCAGCGCCTCAAGGAGCTCGAGCTCATCGACTTCGACGACGTCGCGGGCAGCGCCTTCACCAAGAAGGAGCTCCTCATCATGCGTCGCGAGAAGGACAAGCTCGCGAAGACGCTCGGCGGCATCCGGGACATGACCCGCACGCCGTCCGCGGTGTGGATCGTCGACACCAACAAGGAGCACCTGGCGGTCGACGAGGCGCGCAAGCTCGGCATCCCGATCGTCGCGATCCTCGACACCAACTGCGACCCGGACGTCGTCGACTACCCGATCCCGGGCAACGACGACGCGATCCGCGCCGTGCAGCTGCTGACCCGCGTGATCGCGGACGCGGCCGCCGAGGGCACCATGCAGCGTCACTCCGCCCGTCAGGGTGGGGGCGCGGACGCCGCTCCGGCCGAGGCCGAGCCCCTGGCCGAGTGGGAGCGCGAGCTGCTCGCCGGCGCCGAGGAGAGCCTGGCCTCCGACGCGACCCCCGAGTCGGCCGCCGTCGCTGCCGCCGCCGGTGACCCGGTCGCCCCCGAGGGCGAGGCCGGCCCCGCCGAGGGTGCTGCCACGCCGGGCCAGGACGCCGCGCCCGCCGTCGAGGCCGCTGCCGAGGCCGCTGCTGCCGAGACCGCCGCCGAGTCCGAGGGCGACGCCGAGTCCGAGTGACCCGGTCCGCCACTCACACGCACTGACGAGAAGGACGGAAGCACAGATGGCAAACCTGGCTGACATCAAGGCGCTGCGCGAGAAGACCGGCGCCGGCATGCTCGACGTCAAGAAGGCGCTCGAGGAGGCCGGCGGCGACGCCGACAAGGCCCTCGAGATCATCCGCGTCAAGGGCCTGAAGGGCGTCTCCAAGCGCGAGGGCCGCTCGGCCTCCGACGGCCTGGTCGCGGCCGAGGTCGTCACCGCCGGCGACGGCGAGGACGAGGTCGGCGTGATCGTCGAGGTCAACTCCGAGACGGACTTCGTCGCGAAGAACGCCACGTTCATCACCCTGTCGGAGAAGGTCCTGTCGACGGCCGTCGCCAGCGGCGCCCGTGACGCGGACGCCCTGCTCGCGGCCGACGCCGAGGGCAAGTCCCTGCAGGAGGTCGTCGACGAGACGGCCGCCGTGCTGGGCGAGAAGGTCGTCGTCCGCCGCGTCGCCCGCGTCGCCGGCGAGAAGGTCACCGTCTACCTGCACAAGGTGAACAAGGACCTCCCCCCGCAGGTCGGCGTGCTCGTCGCGACCGACGCCAAGGGCGCCGAGGTGGCGCGCGACATCGCGACGCACGTCGCCGCGTTCTCGCCGTCGTACCTGACGCGTGACGAGGTCCCGGCCGAGACGGTCGAGAACGAGCGTCGCATCGCCGAGGAGACCGCGCGCAACGAGGGCAAGCCCGAGGCCGCGCTCCCGAAGATCGTCGAGGGCCGGCTGACCGGCTACTTCAAGGACGTCGTCCTCCTGGACCAGCCGTTCGCGAAGGACTCGAAGAAGTCGGTCGCCCAGGTGCTGGCCGAGGTCGGTGGCACCGTCACCGGCTTCGTGCGGTTCCGCGTCGGCGCCTGACCACGCACCACCCGGTGGCCCCGGCCCGTGAGGGCCGGGGCCACCGGCGCGAGATCCTCTCGCACCATCCCCGCCGACGACCTGGAGGTTCCCCCGTGACGGACGAGACCCAGCCCCGGCGGGTGCTGCTCAAGCTCTCGGGCGAGGCCTTCGGCGGTGGCTCGATCGGCCTGGACCCCGTGGTGGTCCGCCGGGTCGCCGCCGAGATCAGCGCGGCGGTCGCCGACGGCGTGCAGGTCGCGATCGTCTGCGGCGGCGGCAACTTCTTCCGTGGCGCCGAGCTCGCCCAGAACGGCCTGGACCGCGCGCGCGCCGACTACATGGGCATGCTCGGCACGGTGATGAACTGCCTGGCGCTGCAGGACTTCCTGGAGCAGGCCGGCGTGGACACGCGCGTGCAGACCGCCATCACGATGGGGCAGGTCGCGGAGCCGTACATCCCGCTGCGCGCCATCCGGCACCTGGAGAAGGGCCGCGTCGTGATCTTCGGCGCCGGCGCCGGGATGCCCTACTTCTCCACCGACACCGTCTGCGTGCAGCGCGCCCTCGAGACGCACTGCGACGAGGTGCTGATGGGCAAGAACGGCGTGGACGGCGTCTACACCGCGGACCCGCGCACCGACCCGACGGCGACGAGGCTCGACCACCTCACCTACACCGAGGCGATCGTCCAGGAGCTCGGGGTCATGGACTCCACCGCCCTGTCGATGTGCCGCGACAACGGCGTGCGGATGCGCGTGTTCGGGCTCGAGGAGCCGGGCAACGTCACCCGCGTGCTCCGGGGTGAGAAGATCGGCACGCTGGTCACCGAGGACTGACCTCTCGGCGCGCCCGCCCGCCGCCCGTCCAGCACGCGACCGCACACCCCCAGCAGGACCTGACTGAAGGAGCCACCGTGATCGACGAGATCCTCCTCGAGGCCGAGGAGAAGATGGACAAGGCCGTCGAGGTCGCCAAGGAGGACTTCGCCGCGATCCGCACGGGTCGTGCCAACGCGGCGATGTTCAACAAGATCACGGTCGACTACTACGGCAGCCCGACGCCGCTGCAGCAGCTGGCGTCGTTCAACGTGACCGAGGCGCGCACCATCCTCATCACGCCGTTCGACAAGTCCGCGATGCAGGGCATCGAGAAGTCCCTGCGCGACTCCGACCTGGGCGTGAACCCGACGAACGACGGCAACGTCATCCGGGTCAGCCTGCCCGCGCTGACCACCGAGCGCCGCAAGGAGTTCGTGAAGCTGGCGAAGACCAAGGCCGAGGACGCGCGGGTCTCCCTGCGCAACGTCCGCCGCCGCGCCAAGGACGAGCTGGACCGCCTGGTCAAGGACGGCGACGCCGGCGAGGACGAGGTGCAGCGCGCGGAGAAGGAGCTCGAGGGCCTCACGAAGCGCCACGTCGAGCTCGTCGACCAGCTGCTCTCCTCCAAGGAGAGCGAGCTGCTCGAGGTCTGATGTCGTCCCACCCCGCTGTCGCTCCGGCGCCGGGCACCTCGCGTGCCGGGCGTGACCTGCCCGTCGCCATCGCCGTCGGTCTGGCGCTGCTGGTCGCCGTCGCCCTCTCGCTGTTCGTGCGCAAGGAGGTGTTCGGCGCCATCGCGGTCCTCGCGGTCGGCGCCGGCCTCTGGGAGCTCGCGCAGGCGTTCGCCCGGCGGGGGGTCAGCATCCCGGTGCTGCCGCTGCTGGTCGGCGACGTCGGCATCCTCGTCTCCGCGTACGTCGCGGGAATGGAGGCGCTGTTCGTCGCGTTCGTCCTGACGGTCGGCGGCATCGTCGTGTGGCGCGTGCTGGACGGCAGCGGGCCGCGCGCGGTGCGGGACGCGACGGCCGGGGTGTTCTCGGCGTCGTACCTGCCGCTGATGGCCGGCTTCGTCATGCTGATGCTGGCGGCCGAGGACGGCGCGATGCGCGTCGCCCTGTTCATCCTGCTCTGCGTCGCGAACGACACCGGCGGCTACGTCGTCGGCGTGCTGATCGGCCGGCACCCGCTGGCGCCGTCGGTCAGCCCGAAGAAGACGTGGGAGGGCCTGCTCGGCTCGGTCGTCCTGGCGAGCGTGGTCGGCGTCCTGGGTGTGCACTTCATGCTGGACGGCGACCCCGCCCTCGGTGCCCTGCTCGGTGTCGCCACGGTGGCCGTGGCCACGCTCGGCGACCTGGGCGAGTCGATGATCAAGCGGGACCTCGAGCTCAAGGACATGGGCACGCTGCTCCCGGGCCACGGGGGCGTGCTGGACCGCATCGACTCGATGCTGCTCGCGGCGCCCGTCGTGTACCTGCTGCTGGAGGCCCTCCAGCCCGTCGCCGCCTGACCGCGGCACCCGCACCACCCCACCCCACCCGTCGCACCGCACGAACCCCGAGGAGGACCGCGTGAGCGCCACGCCCGTCGCACTCAACCTGTCGGCCCCCAGCACCCGGGGGCCCCGCGGCAAGCCGCCGAAGCACTTCGTCGACCTCACGCCCGAGGAGCGCGTCGAGGCCGTCACCGCGCTCGGCGAGAAGCCCCTGCGCGCGAAGCAGCTCGCGACGCACTACTTCAGCCACCTCACCGCCGACCCCGCGGCGATGACCGACCTGCCCGCGGCGAGCCGCGACAAGCTGGTCGAGGCGCTGTTCCCGCCGCTGCTGACCGCCGCGCGCACCATGGAGGCCGACGGCGGCACGACCGTGAAGACGCTGTGGCACCTGTTCGACGGCGCCAAGGTCGAGTCCGTGCTCATGCGGTACGCGCACCGCTCGACGCTCTGCGTGTCCAGCCAGGCGGGCTGCGGCATGGCGTGCCCGTTCTGCGCGACGGGGCAGCTGGGCCTGACCCGCAACCTCTCGACGGCCGAGGTGGTCGAGCAGGTGCGCAGCGCCGCGGCCTCGCTGGTCGCGGGCGAGGTGCCCGGCGGCCCGACGCGGCTCTCCAACGTCGTGTTCATGGGCATGGGCGAGCCGCTCGCCAACTACAAGACGGTGATGGAGACGGTGCGCCGCCTCGTCGCCCCGGTGCCCGAGGGCCTCGGGATGTCGGCGCGCAACATCACGGTGTCGACCGTCGGCCTGGTGCCGGCCATGCGCAAGCTCGCCAAGGAGGGCATCCCGGTCACCCTGGCGCTCTCGCTGCACGCGCCGGACGACGAGCTGCGCAACGAGCTCGTCCCGATCAACACCCGGTGGAGCGTCAAGGAGACGATCGACGCCGCCTACGAGTACTTCCAGACCACCGGCCGCCGGGTGTCCATCGAGTACGCGCTGATGAAGGACATCAACGACCAGGCGTGGCGCGCCGACCTGCTCGGCACCGAGCTGAACCGCCGCGGCCGCGGCTGGGTGCACTGCAACCCGATCCCGCTCAACCCCACCCCCGGGTCCAAGTGGACCGCGAGCGATCCCGCGGTCGAGGCCGAGTTCGTGGCACGCTTGCGCGCACACGGGATCCCGACCACCGTCCGGGACACCCGCGGCAGCGACATCGACGGTGCGTGCGGCCAGCTCGCCGCGGAGGAGGACGAGGGATGAGCAGCGGCGGCGTCATGTTCCGGAAGGTCACCGGGATGCGGACGGGCTACCACCCCGAGGAGGTCGACGACTTCTTCACGCACGCGCGCAGCGTGTACGAGCAGGGTCCCGCCGGCGCGCTGTCCAGCCGCGACGTCCGCACCGTGGCGTTCGACCTCGTGCGCCGCGGCTACTCGACCACCGCAGTCGACGCCGCCCTCGACCGGCTCGAGGCCGCCTTCGTCGCCCGCGCCCGTGCCGACTTCATCGCCGACAAGGGCCGGCAGGCCTGGATGGAGTCCCTGGCCGAGCAGGCCCGCACGCTCTACGGCCGGCTCACCCGCCCCGACGGCGAGCGGTTCGCCCCGCCGAAGGGCCGCCAGCCGGGCTACGACGCCGCCGACGTCGACGCGCTCTGCCACCGGCTCGTCGACTACTTCGACAAGAACACCCCGCTGAACGCGCAGGAGATCCGCTCCGCCGTGTTCGCGCGGAAGAAGGGCGCCGGCGCGTACGCCGAGGCGCCCGTCGACGCCTTCCTCGAGCGCGCCGTGGACGTCCTGCTCGCCGCCGAGTAGCGCACCCTCGGGCAGGATGGGGCGGATGAACCCCCGCACCGTCGTCCTGCTCGGCTCGACCGGGTCGATCGGCACCCAGGCCGTCGACGTCCTCACCCGGAACCCCGACGCGTTCCGCGTCACCGGCCTCAGCGCCGGGGGAGCGGACCCCGCGGCGCTCGCCCGGCAGGCGGTGGCGCTCGGCGCGCAGACGGTCGCCGTGGCCGACCCCGACGCGGCGGGCACCGTGTTCGCCGAGCTGGTGCGCGCCTCGGCCGACGCAGGGCTGCGGCAGATGGGCGTCGAGGTCCTCACCGGCCCCGACGCGGCCGCGCAGCTCGCGGCACGCGGCGCCGACGTCGTCCTCAACGGGATCACCGGCTCGGTCGGGCTCGGCCCGACGCTGGCCGCGCTCGGTTCCGGCAGCACCCTCGCGCTCGCCAACAAGGAGTCGCTGGTCGCCGGCGGCCCGCTGGTCCGCGCCGCGGTGCAGCGGCCGGGGCAGGTCGTGCCGGTGGACTCCGAGCACTCCGCGATCGCCCAGGCGCTGCGCGGCGGCCGGCGCGCCGAGGTGCGCCGCCTGGTCCTGACCGCGTCCGGAGGACCGTTCCGCGGCCGCACCCGGGCCGAGCTCGCCGACGTCACGCCCGAGCAGGCGCTGGCGCACCCGACGTGGTCGATGGGCCCCGTCGTCACGATCAACTCCGCGACGATGGTCAACAAGGGCCTCGAGCTGATCGAGGCGCACCTGCTGTTCGACGTCCCGGTCGACGACATCACGGTCGTGGTGCACCCGCAGTCGGTCGTGCACTCGATGGTCGAGTTCGCCGACGGGTCGACGATCGCCCAGGCGTCGCCGCCCGACATGCGGCTGCCGATCGCCCTCGGGCTGTCCTGGCCCGACCGGCTCGCGGGCGCAGTGCCGCCGGTCGACTGGACGCGCGCCGCGTCGTGGACGTTCGAGCCGCTCGACGAGGACACGTTCGGCGCCGTCGCGCTGGCACGGGCCGCCGTCGCCGCCTCGCCCACGCACCCCGCCGTCTACAACGCCGCCAACGAGGAGGCCGTCGCGGCGTTCCTCGCCGGCCGGATCGGGTTCCTCGACATCGTGGCCACCGTGGAGGCCGTGCTCGGCGCGCACGACGGCGGGACCGTGCGGGACGTCGCGGACGTGCAGGCGGCCGAGGCGTGGGCCCGGGCGCGGGCCCAGGAGCGGGTCACGAGGGTCTGAGGCCGCCCGGTCCGGAATCAGCGGCCCAGCAGCTCCGCGAGCCGGCTGGGCCGCCCGGTCAGGCGCTCCTCGACGTCGGCGATCCCGGTGCGCCCGGCGATGCCCGTCAGCACGGCCCGGGCTCCGGAGCCGGCGCGCCCGAGCACCCCCGGCGCCGGCCGGGTCCCGACCCGCGGGAGCCGCGTCAGCGCGGTGTCCGCGCCGACCACCAGGTCGGCCAGGGTCCGGCCGGTGAGGTTGGCGGCGACCACGCCGTCGTCGCCGTGGCCGTCGGCCCACGCGATGCCCGTCGCCGGGTCCAGGCCGAGGGCCAGGCGGCCGTCCGTCGCCGGTGCGGCCGCGCCGCCCCAGGCGTGCGTGATCGTGGCGCCCGCCGCGGCCGGGACCAGGTCGGCGAGCACGGCGCGCAGCCGCCGGGTCGCGCCGGGGTCCTGGTCGTGGCCCGGAGAGGACGACCCGGACCGGCCGCTGAGGACGAGCCGGTCGTCGCCCGTGCGCACGACGCGCACCGGCCGGTGCGTCGCGTCGGCCAGGACCCGGCCCCGCTCGAGCCCGACGGCGCGCCAGGTCTCCGCGGGGAGCGGCTCGGTCGCGATCGCGTGCACCCGGCCCGTCGACGCCGGGTGGACGCGCGGGTCCAGCACGCCGGCGCCCGTGGTCACCACCACCGACCGCGCCCGCACCGTCCCCTGGTCCGTGACCAGGGCCCGTGGTGACACCCGCAGCGCGCGGGTGCCCTCGGCCAGGCGGGCGCTGCGGGCCGTCACGACGTCGGCCAGCCCCCGGACCAGGCGCACCGGCTGCAGGCGGGCGGCGTCGGGCGTGAAGGTGCCGCCGAGCGCCCCGGGGACGAGCGTCGCGGCCTCCGCCGGCGTGAGCAGCTCGACCTCGTCGTCCCAGGCGTGCGCGGACGCCGCCTCGGCCCGGAGCCGGGCGAGCTGCGCGGGAGTACGGGCCACGGTGACCAGGCCGCCGACGGCGAGGTCGCAGTCGATCAGCTCCGCCGCGGCCACGCCGCCGACCTCGACGACGGCATCCCGCAGCGCCGCCCGCAGCGACCGGGCGGCCTCGGGCCCCTCCAGCGCTGCCACCCGGTCGGCGGTGGCCGGCGAGCCCGCCGAGGCCCAGCCGCCGGTGCGCCCGCTCGCCCCGTACCCGGCGACCGCGGCGTCGACCACGAGGACGTCGAGGGCCGGGTCGGCCTCGAGCAGGTAGTACGCCGTCCACAGGCCGGTCAGGCCCGCACCGACCACCACGACGTCCGCCGTCGTGTCCCCGTCGAGCGGCTCCCGCGGCGGCACGGGCGCCTCGGCCTCGGCCTCGTCGAACCACAGGGACACCGCACGCACGTCCCCGCCCGAGCTCCACGCCAGGGTCGTCGTGCCGTCCAGGTCCGTCCCGCTGCCCTCGCCCGTCGTGCCGCTCACCAGGGACCACCCTCCGTCCGGCGTCCGCCCGCCCTCGTCGTGCCGATCGTGCCACGACCCTCGCGGCCCGGCGCCCGAGCGGGTGAAGCCGGGCCGCCGGTGGTGTCCGCCCGTGCCGCGCGGGGTACCGTGCCGGGACCAGCCCACCCCCGATCGCGAGCCGCCATGTCCGCACCGTCCCCGCCGCACCGGGACCTGCCCGTGGCACGCCGGGCGGGCGATCCGACGCTGAGCCTGATCCGCCGGGTGCTGCTCGTCTGCCTGCTCGGCGGGGCGGTCGCGATCGTCGCCGTGCTGGTGCTCCGCTGGGACGACCTGCTGCTGCGGCTGGCGTCGCCGGTGCTGCTGGTCGTCGTCCTGCTGTTCGCCTGGCTGGTGCTGCGGCGCCCGCAGGCCACGGTGGGCGTCTCCCGCGTCGTGCTCACCGGGTTCGACGTCCTCTGGCTGGTCACGCTGGGCAGCCGGCTGCTGATGGACCCCGGCGGCTGGGCCGCGCTGTTCCCCACGACGTTCATGGGTCTGGCGCTGTTCGTGGTGATCGGCTTCCTCGTGTACCCGAACCGGTTCGCCGTCCTGCACGCCGGCGCCGTGGTCGTCCTGACCGTCGTCGTCGGGACCGTCGGCCTGGTGGTCGGCCCGTCGGACGGCGCGACCACCGACCACGTCGTGGACCTCGTGCGGTACGCGGTGTACCTGGCCGTGCTCGCGGCGCTCGTCTGGGTGCTGTCCCGGACCAAGGAGCACGCGACCCGGGCGTTCCTCGTCGCGGAGCACGCCAGCGCGGAGGCAGCCTCGATGCGCGAGATGGCCTACAACGACCCGTTGACCGGCGCCGCCAACCGCCGCCGGCTCGAGGACGAGCTCGGCTACCAGTCGGGGGTCGTCGGGGCCGGGCTGGACGTCGCCCTGGTCTACCTCGACCTCGACCGGTTCAAGGCCGTGAACGACGTGCACGGCCACACGGTGGGGGACCGGGTGCTGGTCGCCGTGGCACGGGCGCTGGAGCAGCACGTCCGGTCGGGCGACCTGGTGGCCCGGCTCGGCGGCGAGGAGTTCCTCGTGGTCGCCCCCGGGATGACGCTCGACGACGCGCGGGCGCTGGCCGAGCGGCTGCGGGCGGCCGTCCCCGGCGCGGTGCGGGCCGAGGCACCCGTCGACGTCACCGCCAGCCTCGGGGTCACCGCGCTGCGGGCGGGGGAGGACCCCGCCGTGGCGATCGGTCGCGTCGACGCCCTGATGTACCGGGCCAAGCGGGCCGGTCGGGACCGGGTCGAGGTCGAGGGCGACGGGCGTGGTGGCGACGTCCAGCCGATGTCCAGGGTGACGGGGCAGGATGGGGGGTCGGGCGTCCCGCGCTGACGGGCGCCCGCCGGACCGGCGACCTCGCACGACCACCGCACGGATGGAGCTCACCTTGGCCTACGCGATCGGCGTGATCGTGCTCGTGGTGGGCATCCTCGTGTCCATCGCGCTGCACGAGGTCGGCCACATGGTCCCCGCCAAGAAGTTCGGCGTGCGCGTCAGCCAGTACTTCGTCGGGTTCGGGCCCACGCTCTGGTCCCGCACCAAGGGGGAGACCGAGTACGGCATCAAGGCGATCCCGCTCGGCGGGTACGTGCGGCTGATCGGCATGTACCCGACCCCCGAGGCCGTCGGGAACCCGCCGACCCGCGGCTTCTTCAGCCGCATCGCCGCCGACGCCCGCGAGGTGAGCGCCGAGGAGATCCGTCCCGGCGAGGACCACCGCGCGTTCTACCGGCTGTCGACGCCCAAGAAGCTGGTCGTCATGCTCGGCGGCCCGGTGATGAACCTGCTCATCGCCGTCGTGCTGCTCGCGGTCGTGTTCATCGGCATCGGCACCCCCGGGTCCAGCACCACGCTCTCCGCGGTCAGCCAGTGCGTGCTGCCGGCCGGCTCCACCTCGACCGAGTGCACCGACGGCGACCCCGCCGCGCCCGGGGCCGCCGCGGGCCTGCAGCCGGGTGACACGGTCGTGTCCTACGACGGCGTCGCGGTCGAGTCCTGGGAGCAGCTCAGTGGCATGATCCGCGGCACCGGCGAGGAGGCCGTGCCCGTCGTCGTCGAGCGCGACGGCGAGCGCGTCGAGCTGTCCGTCACGCCGGTCGTGGCCGAGCGGCCCGTCACCGACGACGACGGCGCCGTCGTCCTCGACGACTCCGGCGAGCCCGTCACCACCGACGTCGGGTTCCTCGGCATCAGCCCCGGCACCGAGCTGCAGCGGCAGCCCGTGTCCGAGATCGTCACGGTCACCGCGGACGCCGTCTGGCAGACCGGCAAGGCCGTCGTCACCCTGCCCGCCAACCTCGTCGGCATCGCCGAGAGCGCGTTCGGCGGGGCGGAGCGCGACCCGAACGGGGTGCTCGGCCCGGTCGGCGTCGTCCGGCTGGCCGGGGACGTGGCGTCCACGGACACCGCGGGCGTCGGGGTCGCCGAGCGGGTGGCGTCGATGCTGAGCATCCTCGCGTCGCTCAACATCGCGCTGTTCGTGTTCAACCTGATCCCGCTCGTCCCGCTCGACGGCGGGCACGTCGCCGCCGCGCTCTGGGAGGGGCTGAAGCGGCAGGTGGCCCGGCTCCGCGGCCTGCCCCGGCCGCGGCCCGCGGACGCCGCGCGGCTGCAGCCGCTGGCGCTCGCCGTGTTCGTGGTGCTCGGCGGGATGGGTCTGCTGCTCGCGTACGCGGACGTCGTCGCGCCGATCTCCATCGGCTGACCGGCGATCCCCGCCCCGCCGCCCGGCGCGCTCGGGTGCGGTCTCGCCCCGCGGTGCGATGATGACTCCGTGAGCACCCCCATCAGCCTCGGCATGCCGGAGGCACCCGCGCCGGTGCTGGCGCCGCGGCGGCCGACCCGCAAGATCCGCGTGGGCAAGGTCGAGGTCGGGGGCGACGCGCCGGTCAGCGTGCAGTCGATGACCACGACGCTGACGTCCGACGTCAACGCGACCCTGCAGCAGATCGCCGAGCTCACCGCCGCCGGCTGCGACATCGTGCGCGTCGCGGTCCCCACGCAGGACGACGCCGACGCGCTGCCCGCCATCGCGCGCAAGTCGCAGCTGCCCGTGATCGCCGACATCCACTTCCAGCCGCGGTACGTCTTCGCCGCCATCGAGGCCGGTTGCGCGGCCGTGCGGGTCAACCCCGGCAACATCCGCAAGTTCGACGACCAGGTGAAGGAGATCGCCCGCGCGGCGTCCGACGCCGGGGTCTCCCTGCGGATCGGCGTCAACGCCGGCTCCCTCGACCCGCGCCTGCTCGCGAAGCACGGCAAGGCCACCCCGGAGGCGCTCGTCGAGTCCGCCGTCTGGGAGGCGTCGCTGTTCGAGGAGCACGACTTCCACGACTTCAAGATCTCCGTGAAGCACAACGACCCCGTCGTCATGGTGCGCGCCTACGAGCTGCTGTCCGAGCGCGGCGACTGGCCGCTGCACCTCGGCGTCACCGAGGCCGGGCCCGCGTTCCAGGGCACCATCAAGTCCGCGACCGCGTTCGGCGCACTGCTCAGCAAGGGCATCGGGGACACCATCCGGGTCTCGCTGTCCGCGCCGCCGGTCGAGGAGGTCAAGGTCGGCATCCAGATCCTGCAGTCGCTCAACCTGCGGCCCCGCAAGCTCGAGATCGTGTCCTGCCCGTCGTGCGGACGCGCCCAGGTCGACGTCTACTCCCTCGCCGAGCGGGTCACCGCCGGGCTCGAGGGCCTGGAGGTCCCGCTGCGCGTCGCGGTCATGGGGTGCGTCGTCAACGGCCCGGGGGAGGCCCGCGAGGCCGACCTCGGCGTCGCGTCCGGCAACGGCAAGGGCCAGATCTTCGTGCGAGGCGAGGTCGTGCGCACCGTGCCCGAGTCGGCGATCGTCGAGACGCTGATCGACGAGGCGATGCGGATCGCCGACAGCATGACGGTGGCCGACGGCGCTGCCGGCACCGGTGGCCCCGTGGTCACGGTCGGCTGACCGCGGTGCGCGGCGTCCGGGACGACCTCGCCGGCGGCGACCTCCGGGTCGGCCCCGGCGTGGGTCGGGTGCTGGCCGACGACGACCTGCCGCGGGCCCTCGAGGTCTGCGGCCGGGACGCGGTCGCCGCCGTGCTGGCGACCACCCGGCTGGAGCAGGCGCGGCACGTCGGGCTGCACCGGGTGACCGGGCAGGTGTGGGGCTACGAGGTCGACGGCGCCCTGGCCGCCGTGTGCTGGGCCGGCGCCAACCTCGTGCCGGTGACGCCCGACGCCGAGCACCGCGCGGCCGCCCTCGACGCGTTCGCCGCCTTCGGCCGGGCCCAGGGGAGGCGGTGCTCCTCCGTCGTCGGCGCCGCCGAGGCCGTGCTGCCCCTGTGGCGCCGGCTCGCGCCCGCCTGGGGTGCCGTCCGCGAGGTCCGCGAGGACCAGCCGTCCCTGGTGATCGACCACGAGCCGTCCGTCGCCGTCGACCCCGGCGTGCGGCGCTCCGTGCCCGAGGAGTACGACCTCGTGCTCCCCGCGTGCGTGCGGATGTTCACCGAGGAGGTCGGCTACTCCCCGATCGGGGGCACCGGCGGCGCCTACGAGGCGCGCGTGCGCTCGCTCGTCCGCGAGGGGCGGTCCTTCGTGCGCGTCGAGCCCGGCGACCTGGGGCAGCCGCAGGTCGTGTTCAAGGCCGAGCTCGGGGCCGTCGCCGGCGGCGTCGCCCAGGTGCAGGGCGTGTGGGTCGACCCGCTGCGACGCGGCGAGCGGCTGTCCGAGGGCGGCATGGCCGCGGTCGTCGAGCAGACCCGCCGCGACGTCGCGCCCGTCGTGTCCCTGTACGCCAACGCGTACAACGCGCGCGCCCTCGCCGCGTACCGGGCGGTGGGGTTCCGGCAGGTCGGGACGTACGCGACGGTGCTGTTCTAGGCGAGCACCTCCCGCCCGCCACCGCCAGCCGATTCTCGCGTCGCCGACCGATACCTCGGCTTGCGACGCGAGAATCGGCCGGTGACGCGCCTGGCCCGGGGGTCGGGGTCCTCGGCTCCCCGGCGTCGCCCACCGATCGGGGCGCGCGGGGGCGCGGGTGCGCCTACGGGGCGGGGAGGTCGTCGCGTCCACCGTCGGCGCGTCGGTGAGCGGGAGGTCCTGGCCCAGCCGCTGCCACAGGTCGTCGGCCTCGTCGGTCCACACGACCCGGGCCTCGTCCTGCGGCGCGGTCATGACGGGCACCGTCACGGGGCTGAGCGTGGCGGGCTCGACGTCGCGCAGCGTGAGGGCGAGCCCGGCGAGGTCGCGGACGTCGGCGAGGCCCTCGCTGATCGACAACGAGCGGGTGACGCTGGTCAGCACGGGCATCAGGGTGCCGGGGTCGGCGAGCAGGTCGGCGTCCTGCACGCGCGCGGCCAGCGCGTCGATGAGCTGCTGCTGCCGCTCGATCCGGGCCAGGTCGGACCCCAGCTCCAGCCCGTTGCCGGTGCCGGTGCGGGCGCGCAGGAACGCGAGGGCGGTGGTGCCGTCGAAGGTCTGCGGCCCGGCGGGGACGTGCAGGCCGGCCTTGGGTGAGTCCATGGCCTCCGGCAGGTCCATGGGGATCCCGCCGAGGGCGTCGATGACGTCACGGACGCCGTCCATCTTCACCACGATGCTCTCGTCGGTCCGCAGACCGGTGTTCTGCTCGAAGGTCCGGCGGGTGCACGCGGCGGCCGCGGCGAGGTTCTCGGTGTCGCCGGCGCCGGTCGCGAACGCGGAGTTGAACATCTCCGACTCCTGCGGGGCGGTGGTGCTGCCGTCCTCGAGGGTGCACGAGGGGATGTCGACGAGCGAGTCGCGGGGGATGGACACGAGGTCGACGCGGCTGCGGTCGGCGGAGAGGTGCACCAGCACGGTGGTGTCGGACCGCATGCCCTCGTCCTCGCCGGCCAGCGCGGCGTTCTCGCCGTCACGGCTGTCCGTGCCCATGACGAGGATGTTCAGCGGCTGACCCGCGTAGCCGTCGACGGGCGGCGCCTCCTGGGTGGGGCGGTCGTCGCCGAGGAACGCGTCGACGTCGGCGCTCTCGATGCCGTTCTGCACCTGGGCGTAGAGCGCGGCGGCGCCCGTGGTGCCGCTGAGTGCCAGGACGCCGACGGTCAGCGCGGCCGTGCGGGCGGCACGGCGGCCGGCGCGGGTGCGGCGGGCGTGCCGGACGGGGCGCCTGATGGCGCGCGAGTGCCGGACGGCGGCGCGGGTGGTCTCGGGCATCCCTCCACCGTAGGGACGACGTGGTCGGGTCGGGAGCCGCAGCGGTGGACCCTGTGGCCGGATCCTGTGCGCGACCCGTGAAGCCCGACGCGCCGGCGGCCGGGCTCAGCGCAGCAGGCGCGACATCCGGCGGTCGGCGAGCGGCGTGCCGCCGGTCTGGCAGGTGGGGCAGTACTGGAGCGAGGAGTCGGCGAACGACACCTCGTGCACGGTGTCGCCGCACGGCACGCCGTCCCAGCCGGGGCACGGCTCACCGGTCCGGCCGTGCACGCGCATGCCGCGTCGCTTCGCGTCCTTGAGCTCGGCGGCCGGTCGGCCGGCGGCGGCGGCGATCGCCTCGCGCAGCACGCCCAGCGTCGCGGCGTGCAGCCGCGCGACCTTGTCGGCGTCGAACGACCGGGTGAGCGCGAAGGGGCTGGTGCGGGCCACGAGCAGGATCTCGTCGGAGTACGCGTTCCCGATGCCGGCGATGGTGCCCTGGTCCCGCAGCAGACCCTTGACCTGCTGGTTCCGGGCGGCCATCAGCTCCGCGAGCCGCTCGGGGGTGAACTCCGGGGACAGCGGCTCGACGCCCAGGGTCGCGATCGGCGGGACGTCTGCGGGATCGGCCACGACGTGCACGGCCAGGCGCTTGCGGGTGCCGGCCTCGGTGAGGTCGAAGCCCGACCCGTCGTCGAGCCGCACGCGCAGCGCGAGCGGCGACTTGCCCGGCCGGACGGGCGTGGGGGAGAGCGCCTCGGACCAGCGCAGCCAGCCGGCACGGGCCAGGTGGAACACGAGGTGCAGCGGCTCGCCGCCGGCCGCGGGGCGGACCGCGAGGTCGAGCCACTTGCCGTGCCGGTCGACGGACGCGACGGTGCCGCCGGCGAGGTCCGCGGGCGCCGGGCTGAACGTCTTCAGGGCGCTGATCGCGCCGACCTCGACGCCGGCGACGGTCCGCCCGACGGCGCGCTCGCGGAGGAAGACGGCCAGCGACTCGACCTCGGGCAGCTCGGGCATGGCACCCATGGTGGCGCACGCGTCCGACACCGCGCACGGCCACTAGGCTGCCGGTCATGCTGCTACGCCTGTCCACCCTGTTCGTCCGCACCCTGCGCGAGGACCCGGCCGACGCGGAGGTGGCCAGCCACAAGCTGCTCGTCCGCGCGGGCTACATCCGCCGTGCCGCCCCCGGCATCTACACGTGGCTGCCGCTCGGTCTGCGGGTGCTCGCCAAGGTCGAGCAGGTCGTGCGCGAGGAGATGACCGCGGCGGGTGCGCAGGAGGTGCACTTCCCGGCGCTGCTGCCGCGGGAGCCGTACGAGGCCACGGGCCGTTGGACGGAGTACGGGCCGAACCTGTTCCGCCTGCAGGACCGCCGCGAGAACGACTACCTGCTGGCGCCCACGCACGAGGAGATGTTCACGCTCCTCGTCAAGGACCTGTACTCCTCGTACAAGGATCTGCCGCTGACGCTGTTCCAGGTCCAGACGAAGTACCGCGACGAGGCCCGCCCGCGCGCCGGCCTGATCCGCGGGCGCGAGTTCATCATGAAGGACGCCTACTCGTTCGACATCGACGACGCGGGCCTGGAGACCTCGTACCAGGCGCAGCGGGCTGCCTACCAGCGCATCTTCGAGCGCCTCGGCCTCGAGTACGTGATCGTGGCGGCGACCTCCGGCGCGATGGGCGGCTCCCGCTCCGAGGAGTTCCTCAACCCGACGGCCATCGGCGAGGACACGTTCGTGCGGTCGCCCGGCGGCTACGCGGCCAACGTCGAGGCGGTCACGACCGTGGTCCCGGACGCGCTGCCGTTCGACGACGCGCCGGCCGCGCACGTCGAGGACACCCCGGACACCCCGACGATCGACTCGCTCGTGGCGGTCGCGAACGAGCGGTTCCCCCGCCCCGACCGCGCGTGGACCGCGGCGGACACGCTGAAGAACGTCGTGCTGGCGCTCGTGCAGCCGACGGGGGAGCGCGAGCTGCTCGTGGTGGGCCTGCCGGGCGACCGCGAGGTGGACCTCAAGCGCCTCGAGGCGTCGGTGGCCCCGGCGGAGGTCGAGCAGGCCGTCGAGGCGGACTTCGCCGCGCACCCCGAGCTGGTCAAGGGCTACATCGGCCCGGCCGCGCTCGGCCCGAACGTCGACGGCCTGGGCCTCGACGACGAGGCGCGCACGGCGATCCGGTACCTGCTGGACCCGCGCGTCGTCACCGGCACGCGGTGGATCACGGGCGCGAACGAGCACGGCAAGCACGTGTTCGACCTGGTCGCCGGTCGCGACTTCACCGCGGACGGCACGGTCGAGGCCGCCGAGGTGCGGGCCGGGGACGAGGCACCCGACGGATCGGGCCCGCTGGAGCTCGCGCGCGGCATCGAGATCGGCCACATCTTCCAGCTCGGCCGCAAGTACGCGCAGGCGCTCGGGCTGACGGTGCTGGACCAGCACGGCAAGACGCAGGTCGTCACGATGGGCTCCTACGGCATCGGCGTGACCCGCGTGCTCGCGGCGCTGGCCGAGGCGAACAACGACGAGAAGGGCCTGGCGTGGCCGGCGGGCGTGGCCCCCGCGCTGGTGCACGTCGTCGCGACGGGCAAGGACGCGGCGGTGTTCGAGGCCGCCGAGTCGCTGGCGCGGACCCTGGACGCCCGGGGCGTCGAGGTGCTCTACGACGACCGCCCGAAGGTCTCGCCCGGCGTGAAGTTCGCGGACGCGGAGCTGCTGGGCGTGCCGCTGACGGTCGTGGTCGGCCGCGGGCTGGCGGACGGCGTGGTCGAGGTGCGGCCGCGCGTCGCCACCGAGGGCGGCCCCCAGGCGGAGCAGGTGCCGGTCGCGGACGCGGCGGACCGCGTGGCGGAGCTGGTGGACGCGCTGCTCGCCGGCTGAACGAGCCCGCGAGGGCGACGGGGCACGACCACGGGTCGTGCCCCGTCGTCGCGCCGGGTCAGCCCGCGGACGACGTGCCGGCGCCGTGCCGGGTCAGCCCGCGGACGACGTGCCGGCGCCGTGCCGGGTCAGCCCGCGGTCGGCGTGGGCGTCGGGGCGGCGGTCGGCGCGGCCGCCGGCATGCCCGGCAGGGCGGTCGCGGTCGCTCCCCAGCGCAGCGCCTCGACGGCGGAGGTGCGCAGCCCGTCGACGGTCGCGGTGCGGTCGGTGGTCCCGGCCGAGGTGGCGAGCACGGCGTCGGCGTGCACGGCCGCCAGGTCGGACAGCAGCCCCGCGCAGAACGTGCGCACGGACTCCGCGGACGACAGGTCGCCGTCCAGCTCGTAGCCGACCCGGCGCGGGTCGTCGGCGGTGCCGGCGACGCCGGCGGCGGTGGCCCACGCGGTCGCGGCGGCCCGGTGCTGCGCGGCGGCCGACCGGGCGAGGGCGCGGGCGTCCCCCGACAGGCGCGCGGCGGCGACCTCGAACCCGTGCCCCGCCTGGTCCTCGGCGAGCGTGAGCGCGACCAGCTCCGTCCGGTCCAGGTCCGCGCCGAGGTCGTCGTCGTCACCGGCTCCGGGCGTGCCCGTGGGGGTCGCCGACGGGGACGGGGACCCCGACGGGCCGGCCGCGGAGCCGTCGCCGGAGCCGGACCCGTCGGCGGCGCCGCCGGACGGCCAGCCGGCTCCGGTCTCGGCGTCGACGGCGGGCGCCTCGGCCCCGAGGGCGGCGGCGAGGCGGTCGGTCAGCTGGGCGCGGGACGCCGCCACGGACGCCAGCAGCCGGGCGAGGCCGGGGTCCTCTGCCGTCCGGGCGTCGGAGCGGGCCGACGACGCGGCCGAGCCGAGCAGGCTCGAGGACGTCGGCCGGCGTGGCCACGGTCCCGGTGACGGTGGGGGAGGCGGTGGGGGAGGCGGACGGGGTGGGCCCGTCGTCGTCGGCGGCCAGCCCGGAGTCGTACACCCCGCCGAGCGCGTCGACCTGCGTCGCGGACGTGCCCTCGACGAGCGCCAGGAGCGCCGCGACCGCCGCCTCCGTGCCCGGCGCGGCGGCACGCGCGGCCTCCGCCAGGTCGAGCGCGTCGTCCACGCCGGTGCGTCGGGCGTCCTCCGCGGCGTCGGGGACGGGCTCCGTCGGCGCCGCCGTCTCCCAGCGCAGCCCGCAGCCGGACAGGAGCAGCACGGCTCCGGCGGCGGCCAGCCCGGCCAGCGCGCGGGCGCGCCGCCGTCGGCCGGGTCCGTCGCCCGGCGTGCGGACCTCCCGGGACGGGCCGGCGGAGCGGCTGGACAGGGCGGAGCGGGGGGCCGCGACGGGGCGGCGGGCCGTGGTGGACATCGCGTCGGATCCTCCCACGGCGGGCCCGCCGGGCGGCGTACGTCCGCGCGCGCCGCCGCCAGTCAGTACCCTGGTCGCAGCACGCGGTCCCGCCGCGCGCCGCAGCACGCGCAGGACCCGACAACCACACAGCGTCGACGTCCCCGGCGGCCGCGTGCGCGCGGCGAGGCCGCACCCCGCCGAGGACCGACACAGGAGGTCAACATGCCCGCGCCCACCAGTGCGCAGCGCATCCGGGAGACCATCGAGCCGGTGGTGACCGCCGCCGGGCTGTGGCTGGAGGACGTCGAGCTCGCGCGCGACGGCGCCGCCCACGTGGTGCGCGTCGTGGTCGACGCCGCGGAGGACGCGCAGGACGCGCTCGACCTGGACGGCGTCGCCGACGTGTCCCGGGCCGTGTCCGCCGCCCTGGACGACGTCGACGGCCTGCCCGACCGGTACACGCTCGAGGTCTCCACCCGCGGCGCCGAGGCGCCGCTGACCGCCCGCCGGCACTACGTGCACGCGGTCGGCCGCCTGGTCACGCTGACGCTGACCGACGGCGGCACGCTCGCCGGCCGCCTCGTGGCGGTGGAGCGGGGTGCCGACGGCGACGACGACGCCGTCGTGGTCACCCCGGTGACCCCGGGCGTGAAGGGCCGGCCGGCCAAGGTCGGCGACCCGGTGCGGGTGCCGCTCGCGCGGGTGCGCGACGGCCGCGTCGAGGTGGAGATGGTGAAGGACAAGGCCGGCGACGGCGGCGCCGACGGCGCACTGGACGGGCCGACGGGCCAGGAGGACTGACGTGGACATCGACATGCAGGCGCTGCGGCTCATCGAGCGCGAGCGGGAGATCAGCCTGGACGTGCTCGTCTCGGCCATCGAGCAGGCGCTCCTGTCCGCCTACCACCGGACGCCGGACGCGCACCAGGACGCCCGGGTGGAGCTGGACCGGCGCAGCGGGCACGTGACCGTCTGGGCGCGCGAGCGCACGGTGGTCCCGGCTCCGGACGCCCCCGAGCCGACCGACGACGAGGACGGCACCGTCACGGCGGTCCCGCCGACGACGACCACGGTCGGCCCCGAGTTCGACGACACCCCGGCGGGCTTCGGCCGGATCGCGACCGCGACGGCGCGCCAGGTCATCGTGCAGCGGCTGCGCGACGCCGAGGACGACCAGGTGCTCGGCCAGTTCCGCGGCAAGGAGGGCGAGGTCCTCGGCGGCGTGATCCAGCAGGGCCGCGACCCGCGCGTCGTGCTGGTGGACGTGGGCGGCACCGAGGCGGTGCTGCCGGCGCACGAGCAGGTGCCGACGGAGCAGTACGTGCACGGCGAGCGGATCCGCGCGCTCGTGCTCGACGTCTCGCGCGGCTCCAAGGGCCCGCAGATCACGCTGTCCCGGACGCACCCGAACCTCGTGCGGAAGCTGTTCGAGCTGGAGGTCCCCGAGATCGCCGACGGCCACGTCGAGATCACGGCCCTGGCCCGCGAGGCCGGCCACCGCTCGAAGATGGCGGTCCGCTCCCGCGTGCCCGGCCTGGGTGCCAAGGGCGCGTGCATCGGCCCGCTCGGCGCCCGCGTCCGCGCGGTGATGGCGGAGCTGCACGGCGAGAAGATCGACATCGTCGACCACTCGGACGACCCGGCGGAGATGGTGGCGCACGCGCTGTCCCCGGCGCGCGTGCTGTCGGTCACGGTCGTCGACCCGGCTGCGCGCGCCGCGCGGGTCGTCGTGCCGGACTACCAGCTGTCGCTCGCCATCGGCAAGGAGGGCCAGAACGCCCGCCTCGCCGCGAAGCTGACCGGCTGGCGCATCGACATCCGCTCCGACGCGCAGGAGGCGCCCGGCACGCCCGCCGGCGCCGACGGCGGCGAGCAGGGCCGCTCCGAGCAGGGCGCCGAGGCCGTCGGCTCGCCCGCTCCGGAGGCCGACGGGCGGGGCCCCGGTCGAGACCGGTGAGGTCGCGCGCTAGACTGGTGGAGGCTGGGCCGGACGCCCGGCTCTCCTCGCCGAGCAGGCGCCACCCCGACACCCACGCAGCGGACCCCGCGGCGGAGGCCGTCGTGGGTCCGGTGCGCACGTGCGTGGGGTGCCGAGCTGCCGGTCCGAGGTCGGTCCTGCTGCGCGTGGTGGCGGCGACGACGGACGCGGGAGATCCCGCGGTCGTGGTCGACGTACGTCGCGCGCTGCCGGGCCGGGGGGCGTGGCTGCACCCCGAACCTCGTTGCCTCGAGCTCGCCGAGCGCCGTCGTGCGTTCCCGCGTGCCCTGCGTCTCGCAGGTCCGCTGGACACGTCCGCGGTGCGGGCGCATCTCGGGGTGTGAGGACGACCGTCGCCGTCCGGGCGCCCGCCCGGCCGGCATGTGCACCGTCGAACAGGGAAAGCGGGTCGAAGAGCCGATGGCTGCCCGATGAGCACGCACCGATGAGTACCCAGCGATGAGTACCCAGCACTAACGACGGTCCGACCCTGTCCGGGCGGACCGAGACAGGGAGAGATGTGGCCAAGGTCCGCGTCTACGAGCTCGCCAAGGAGCTCGGAGTCGACAGCAAGTCCCTCATGACCAAGCTGAACGAGCTCGGTGAGTTCGTCCGCTCGGCGTCCTCGACGATCGAGCCCCCGGTGGTCCGCAAGGCGCGGGACCTACCCGGCCGGTGGCGGCGCCAAGCCCGCCGCCCGTCCGTCGGCCCCGGCCGCGGCGAAGCCGGCCCCCGCCGCTCCGGCAGCCCCCGCGGCTCCGGCTGCGCCCGCTGCCACCCCGGCTCCGGCCGCTCCGGCTCCGGCCGCGGCGACCCCGGCCGCGCCCGCCGCCCCGGCGCCGAGCGCACCGGCCGCGCCGAGCGCCGCCCCGCGTCCGGCCGCCACCCCGGCGGCTCCCGCCGCGCAGGCCCCGGCCGCGTCGGCGACCCCGGCCCCGGCCGCCCCCGCGGCGCGCCCGGGTCCGTCGCGTCCGGCCGCACCCGCGGCCCGTCCGTCCGCCCCGCGCCCCTCGGGCGACCAGGGTGGCGACGGTCGCGCACCGCGTCCGGGCAGCGCCCCCCGTCCTGGCGGTCCCCGCCCGGGCAACAACCCGTTCGCGTCCTCCCAGGGCATGCCCCGCTCCGGCGGGCCGCGCCCGCCGCGTCCGGGCAACAACCCGTTCGCGCCCTCCCAGGGCATGCCGCGTCCCGGTGAGCGCCGTTCCGACGCACCGGCCGCCTCGGCCGGTGCGGGTGCCGGCGAGCGTCCGGGCGGGCCGCGTCCCGCGGCTCCGCGCCCCGGCGGTCCCCGTCCCAACCCGGGCATGATGCCGGGCCGCTCCGCGAGCGGCGTCGGCCGCCCGGGCGAGCGTCCGGCCCGTCCCGGTGGCGGCGGCGGTCGTCCCGGTGGTGGCGGCGGCTACGGCGGCGGTGGCGCCGGTCGTCCCGGCGGCGGCGGCGGCTTCGCCGGTCGTCCCGGTGGCGGCGGTGGCCGTCCCGGTGCCGGTGGTCGTGGTTCGACGCAGGGCGCGTTCGGTCGCGCCGGCGGTCGTCCCGTCCGCGGACGGAAGTCGAAGCGCGCGAAGCGCCAGGAGTTCGAGCAGATGCAGGCGCCGTCGCTCGGCGGCGTGCAGGTGCCCCGCGGCAACGGCACGACCGTCGTCCGCCTGCGCCACGGCTCGTCCCTGAACGACTTCGCCGACAAGATCGACGCGAACCCCGCCTCGCTGGTCACGGTGCTGTTCCACCTCGGTGAGATGGCGACCGCGACCCAGTCCCTCGACGAGGACACCTTCGGCACGCTGGCCACGGAGCTCGGCTACGTCGTGGAGATGGTCTCGGCCGAGGAGGAGGACCGCGAGCTGCTCGGGGCCTTCGACATCGACCTGGACGCCGAGCTCGAGGGCGAGGGCGACGAGGACCTGTTCCCGCGCCCGCCGGTCGTCACCGTCATGGGCCACGTCGACCACGGAAAGACCAAGCTCCTCGACGCCATCCGGTCCACGGACGTCGTCGCGGGCGAGGCCGGCGGGATCACCCAGCACATCGGTGCCTACCAGGTCCGGACCGAGCACGAGGGCCAGGACCGGGCCATCACGTTCATCGACACCCCGGGTCACGAGGCGTTCACCGCCATGCGTGCCCGTGGTGCGCAGGTGACGGACATCGCGATCCTCGTGGTCGCGGCGGACGACGGCGTGATGCCCCAGACCATCGAGGCGCTGAACCACGCCCAGGCGGCCGGCGTGCCGATCGTGGTCGCGGTCAACAAGGTGGACAAGGAGGGGGCCAACCCCGCCAAGATCCGCCAGCAGCTCACGGAGTACAACCTCGTGGCCGAGGAGTACGGCGGCGACACGATGTTCGTCGACGTCTCCGCCAAGCAGCGGATGGGCATCGACGAGCTGCTCGAGGCCGTCCTGCTGACCGCGGACGCCGCGCTCGACCTGCGGGCCAACCCCGACAAGGACGCCCGCGGTGTCGCCATCGAGGCGAACCTGGACAAGGGCCGCGGCGCCGTCGCGACCGTCCTGGTCCAGTCCGGCACGCTGCACGTCGGCGACGCGATCGTGGCCGGCACGGCCCACGGCCGTGTGCGGGCGATGTTCGACGAGCACGGCGAGAACGTCACCGAGGCGGGCCCGGCGCGTCCGGTGCTGGTCCTCGGCCTGGCGTCGGTGCCGAGCGCCGGCGACACCTTCCTGGTGGCGCCGGACGAGCGCACCGCCCGGCAGATCGCGGAGAAGCGCGAGGCCGCCGAGCGTGCCGCCCTCCTGGCCAAGCGCCGCAAGCGCGTCAGCCTCGAGGACTTCACGCAGGCGCTGCAGCAGGGCAAGGTCGAGACCCTCAACCTGGTCCTCAAGGGCGACGTGTCCGGTGCCGTCGAGGCGCTGGAGGACGCGCTGCTCAAGATCGACGTGGGCGACGAGGTCGAGCTGCGCGTCATCCACCGCGGTGTCGGTGCGATCACGCAGAACGACGTCAACCTGGCCACCGTCGACTCGGCGATCATCATCGGCTTCAACGTCAAGTACGGGGAGCGCGTCGAGGACCTCGCCGAGCGCGAGGGCGTGGACGTCCGGTTCTACTCGGTCATCTACCAGGCGATCGACGACGTCGAGGCGGCCCTCAAGGGCATGCTCAAGCCGGAGTACGAGGAGGTGCAGCTCGGTACCGCCGAGGTGCGCGAGGTGTTCCGCTCCTCCAAGTTCGGCAACATCGCCGGCTCGATCGTCCGGTCGGGCGACATCCGCCGCAACACCAAGGCGCGGGTGCTCCGGAACGGCAACGTCATCGGGGACAACCTCACCATCGAGTCGCTCAAGCGGTTCAAGGACGACGCCACGGAGGTCCGCGAGGGCTTCGAGTGCGGTATCGGCCTCGGGTCGTACAACGACATCAACGAGGGTGACATCATCGAGACCTGGGAGATGCGCGAGAAGCCGCGCTCCTGAGCAGGTCGCGAACCGCGGGTCCGCTCCACGCCTCGTGCGTCGGGGCGGGCCCGCGGCCGTCTGCCCGCCACGTGCGCGGGCGCAGGAAGGAGCAGTCATGGTGGATCACCCGAGGGCCCGCAAGCTGGCGGACCGGATCCAGCAGATCGTCGCGCAGATGCTCGACACCCGGGTCAAGGACCCGCGCCTGGGCTTCGTGACCGTCACGGACGTGCGCGTGACCGGCGACCTCCAGCACGCGAGCGTGTTCTACACGGTGCTCGGCGACGAGGAGTCGCGCGAGGGCACCGCGAAGGCGCTGGAGAGCGCCAAGGGCCTGATCCGGTCCGAGGTCGGCAAGCAGACCGGCGTGCGGCTCACCCCCACGCTGGAGTTCCACCTGGACGCGGTGCCGGAGACGGCGGCGCACCTCGACGCCGCGCTGCTCGAGGCCGCGCGCCGCGACCGCGAGGTCTCGCAGCTCGCGACCGGTGCGCAGTACGCGGGCGAGGCGGACCCGTACCGCAAGCCCGCGGACGAGGACGACGAGCCCGAGGCCGACGCCGCACGCTGACGGACGGCCCAGCACCGGCCAGCACCGGCCAGGTCGTCACAACGGCACGAGGTCGTCACTCCTGAGTGACGACCTCGTGCCGTTGTGACGACCTCGCGGGAGTATCGGCCGCGCCTGCCGTCAGGCCCGGCCGGTGCCGCGGGGCATCGCCAGGGACGCCACCGCCGCGGCGGCGATGACGCCCGCGCCGACCAGGACCGCGGGCCGCAGCCCGGCGGCGAACGCGTCGGGCGTGAGCGTGCCGTCGGCGGCCTGGAACACCGCGGCGAGCACGGCGACGCCGAGCGCGACGCCGATCTCCCGCACGGTGGAGTTGGTCGAGGAGGCGGTCCCGTGGTCGTCGGGCGCCATGTCGGCGAGCACGGCGGTGGCGCTCGGCGCGAAGGTCAGGCCCATGCCGATCCCGGCCAGCAGCAGCCCCGGGACGAGGGCGCCGTAGCCGCCGGTGGCGGTGGAGACGAGCGCGAGCCACACCAGGCCGGCCGACTGGAGGACGAGCCCGGCGGTGAGGAGCGGCCGTACGCCGACCCGCGGCGCGAGCATCCCGGCCAGCGGGGCGAACACCATCGGCGCCGCCGTCCACGGCAGGGTGCGCAGCCCGGCCTGGAAGGGCGAGTGGCCCTGGACGACCTGCAGGTACTGGGCGAGCAGGAACACGGCGCCGAACACGCCGAGCGAGAACGCGAACCCGGTGATGTTGGCGACGGCGAAGCTGCGGGCGCGGAACAGCCGCAGGGGGACCAGCGGGTGCGGCGTCCGTGCCTGGTGCCGGACGAACAGCACGAGGGCCACGAGCCCGCCCAGCACCGGGCCGAGAACCCCGAGGGAGGTCCAGCCGTCCTCGTTGCCGTGCACCACGCCCCACACGACGCCGAGCACGCCGGCCGCGGCCAGGAGCAGGCCGAGGACGTCGAGGCGCTGGGCGCGCCCGTGCTGCTCCGGCAGCGCACGGAGCACGAGGGGCACGGCCACGAGCGCGACGGGGACGTTGATCCAGAACATCGCCTGCCAGGAGATGCCCTCGACGACGGCGCCCCCGACCACCGGTCCCAGCGCGACCCCGAGCCCGGAGACGCCGCCCCAGACGCCGATCGCCATGGCCCGGCGTGCCGCGGGCACCGCGCCGGCGAGCAGGGTGAGCGACAGCGGCATGATCGCGGCCGCGCCGACGCCCTGGACCGCACGGGCCGCGATGAGGGTGGCGGGGGAGTCGGCGAGCGCCGCGGCGACGGAGGCGAGCGTGAACACGGCGATGCCGCCGAGGAACGTGCGGCGGCGTCCCCACCGGTCACCGACCGTGGCGGCGGCGATCATCAGCGTGGCGAAGGTCAGCGTGTAGGCGTTGACGACCCACTGCAGGTCGGTGATCGAGGCGCCGAGCTCGCTCTGCAGGACGGGCAGGGCGCTGGTCACGACGAGGTTGTCGAGCGTCGCCATGAACATCGGCAGCGAGGCGGCGACCAGCGCCACGGCCACGGGGACCGCGCGGCGGGCCGGGCGCGCGGCGGTCACGGCGCGCGCCGGCGCCGACGGGGAGGGCGGTGCGGGGGTCTGCGTCGACATGGCGGGCTCCTGTATGCATCGACTGATAACTAGCACGTGCGACGCTAGTTATCCGCTGATAACCTGTCAACCGTGCTGACCGACGACCCCACCGACGCCACCGGACCGACGCCGACGCCGTCGTCGTCCTCGCCCACGACCGCCCGCGCCCCGCGGATGTCCGGGGAGCAGCGGCGCGAGCAGATCCTCGCCGCCGCACTGCCGGTGTTCGCCGAGGGCGGGTACGCCGGCACGACGACCGACCAGGTCGCGCGCGCCGCCGGGGTGTCCCAGCCGTACGTCATCCGGCTGTTCGGGTCGAAGCAGCAGCTGTTCCTCGACCTCTACCGCGCGGTGGCGGCGCGGATCGTCGCCGTGATGTCCGCCGTCGAGCCGGGGCCCGGTGCCGCGGACCGGACGGGGCAGGCCTACGTCTCCCTGATGGCGGACCGCGACCTGCTCCGGGTGCTGATGCACGGGTTCACCGCGGCGTCCGACCCCGAGATCGGCACCACCGCCCGGCACACGCTGGGGGAGGTGTTCGCCCTGTTCCGGGAGCGGGTGGAGCTGCCCGAGGACGTGGACGGCGCTGCGCTGACGGAAGCCGAGCGGTCCGCCGCGCTCGACGAGGCGGCGCGCCGGTTCGTCGCCGACGGCATGCTGATCAACGTGCTGCTCGCCGCCGACGCGTTCGCGCACGTCCGCGAGGACCGCGGGCTGGACGCCCTGCTCGCGTGCGTCGGCGTGGAGGCCGGCGCGGCAGCGGGCGCCGAGGTCGCCGCGCGCGTCGGGGCCTCGGCATGAGCGCGCCGGAGCGCGGCGAGCGGGCCCGCCGCCCTCGCCGCCCCACCGCCCCCGACGGCCTGCTGGTGGTCGACAAGCCGGCCGGCTGGACCAGCCACGACGTGGTCGCGAAGGCCCGCGGGCTGGCGGGGACGCGGAAGGTCGGGCACGCCGGCACGCTCGACCCCATGGCGACCGGGGTCCTGGTGCTGGGCGTCGGCCGGGCCACCCGCCTGCTGACCTACGTCGTGGGTGCCGACAAGGAGTACACCGCGACCATCCGGCTCGGCGTCTCGACGATCACGGACGACGCCGAGGGCGAGGAGGTCGCCCGGGCCGACGCCGCGGGCGTGACCCGGGAGGCGGTCGACGCCGGGGTGGCCGCGCTCACCGGCCCGATCAGCCAGGTCCCGAGCGCGGTCAGCGCGATCAAGGTCGACGGGCAGCGGGCCTACGCCCGCGTGCGGGCCGGCGAGGACGTCGCGCTCGCGGCGCGGCCCGTCACGATCTCCCGGTTCGACGTGCACGAGGTGCGGGCGGTCCCGCTCGGCGACGGCGTGACGGCGCAGGACGTCGACGTCACGGTGGTGTGCTCCTCCGGGACGTACATCCGGGCGCTGGCGCGCGACCTGGGGGCGGCGCTCGGCGTCGGGGGGCACCTCACCGCGCTGCGCCGGACGCGGGTCGGCGGCTACCCGCTGGACGTGGCCCGCTCGCTCGACGACCTCGACGCCTGGCCGGCGGACGTGCCGCTGGACACGCTGCCGCTCGCCGAAGCGGCGCGCGCGACGTTCCCCGTGCGCGAGCTCACCGCCGACGAGACCCGGGCCCTGTCGTACGGGCAGCGGATCCCGGCCGGCGGCGCGGGCGCCGACGTGACGGTCGCCGCGCTGTCCCCGGAGGGTGTGCTCGTCGCGCTGCTCGAGGACCGCGGGCCGCACGCGCGCCCGGTCCTGGTGTTCGCGGCGGCCTGAGCCGGTGCGGGGCATCGCCGGGGCCGTGGCAGGCTTGTCCCCGCGCCGCGCACGGGCAGGCGCACGACGCGCCGCGAGGCGCCGACCGACGGGAGCGGGTGTGCAGCGCTGGACGGACCTCGCCGAGGTCCCGGCGGACTTCGGGCCGTCGGTGGTGACGGTGGGCAACTTCGACGGGGTGCACCGGGGGCACGTCGGGGTGCTCACGCGCATGGTCGCGGACGCCCGTGCCGTCGGCGCCCGGTCCGTCGCGGTGACCTTCACGCCGCACCCGCAGCAGGTGCACCGGCCGGACGAGGCCCCGCCGCTGCTGACCGGCGACGCCGACCGGCTGGAGCTGCTCGAGCAGACCGGCCTCGACGCGGTGCTGCTGCTCACCTACACGCTCGACTTCGCGCAGCAGACCGCCGAGGAGTTCGTCCGCCGCTACCTGGTCGACGGGCTGCACGCCCGCACGGTCGTGGTCGGCAGGGACGTGCGGTTCGGCCGGGGCAACGCGGGCGACCTCACCACGATGGTGGAGCTGGGGGAGCGGTTCGGGTTCGGCGTCGAGGTGATCGAGGACGTGGCGCCCGGCGCCGGCGAGGCCCCCGTCGACCCGGCGGCCGGTGCCGCGCTGGACGACCCGCTGCGCCGGCGCTGGTCGTCGACCTGGGTCCGCGAGCTGCTGGTGGCGGGCGACGTGCGGCAGGCCGCGCGGGTGCTGGGCCGCCCGCACCGGATGCGCGGCACCGTGGTGCACGGCGACAAGCGCGGCCGCGACCTGGGCTTCCCGACCGCCAACCTGGCACCCGACGCGGCGGGCATGGTGCCCGCCGACGGCGTGTACGCGGGCTGGCTGCGCCGCCCGTCGCTCCCCGCCGGCGACCCCGACGCCGTGCTGCCGGCCGCGGTGTCGATCGGCACCAACCCGACGTTCGAGGGCCTGCAGCGGCGGGTCGAGGCGTACGTGCTCGACCGCACGGACCTGGACCTCTACGGCGAGGAGGTCGTGCTGGAGCTCGTCGAGCGCCTGCGGCCGACCCTGCGGTTCGACTCCGTGGAGGCGCTCGTCGAGCGGATGCACGAGGACGTCGAGGGCGTGCGCCGGGTGCTGCCGGGGACCTCGCCCTCCTCCTGAGCGCCGAGGGCCGGCGCTGTCGCCTGCGCGCCGCTACTCATCGGTGTGCGTGGCGCCACGCCATTCCGGGGCGCCGGACCACTCAGTCCGCGCGCTCCCGCCTGCGTGCGTCCTGAGGGTGTGCCAGGTCCTCGCAAGGTGGGGGGACCGAGGCCGACGCCGGTCGGCCCCACCCACCCGCAGGAGCTCGCGTTGAGGTCTGTCCTCGCCACCACACTCGCCGTCGGTCTGGTCGCCCTGGGGTGCGCGCCGTCCGCCCACGCGTCACCCATGCCGTCGTTGCCACCGTCGCCCGGGCAGGAGGTGCTCACCGGGACGACCGCGCTCGCGCTCGCGCAGGCGATCGTCGGCGACGGTGTCACGAGCGTGACGGGAGCCCAGTACGTCGGGCACCCGGACGCCGCCGGGGTGTTCTCGGGCATGGGGCCGGTCACGCAGGTCGACTCCGGGGTGGTGCTCTCGAGCGGGTCCGCCGCGAAGATGACAGGCCCGTACGCGGCTCCCAACGCCTCCACCAACCACGGACAGGCGGGGGATGCCCAGCTCACCGCGCTCGCGGGCCACCCGACCCACGACGCTGCGGTCCTCGAGTTCGACTTCGTGCCGGACTCGACGTCGGTGCTGTTCCGGTACGTGTTCGGCTCGACCGAGTACCCCGAGTACCTGTTCCAGCGGGTCAACGACGTCTTCGCGCTGAGCGTCAACGGCAGCAACTGCGCGCTGATCCCCGGGACCTCGGAGCCGGTCACCATCGACACGGTGAACCATCTGACCAACGCGCAGTTCTACGTCGCCAACACCGGCGGCTACGACACCGCGATGCACGGGTTCACGTCCCTCCTGAGCTGCGAGGCCGCGGTCGACCAGGGCGCCACGAACCACATCCGGCTCGCGATCGCGGACACGTTCGACCGCCTGATGGACTCGTGGGCCCTGATCGCGATGGACAGCCTCGTCGCGAACACCGCGCCGACCGTCGAGTCGTACCAGGTCACCACGCCCGCGGGGGTGCCCGTGGCGGTGCCGCTGATCGGGGACGACCCGGAGGGGCAGGACCTCGAGTTCGCGTCCGGCGCCCCGGCGCACGGGTCGCTCGGCGGGACGGCGCCGGACCTGGTCTACACCCCCGACCCGGGGTTCACGGGTACCGACTCCTTCACCTACACCGCGAGCGACGGGTGGCTGGGCTCGGAGCCCGGCACGATCACCGTCGAGGTCGGCGCGACCCACGCCACCCTGGTGGCCGACCCGGGCCGGCTCGTGGCGGACGGGGCGACGACCGCGGACGTCACGCTGCGGATCGAGGACGAGCACGCGCAGCCGGTGGCGGGTCGTGACGTGCTCCTGACGACCGACGCCGGCTCGATCGGGGCGACGGTGGACAACGGGGACGGCACCTACGCCGCGGTGCTCACCTCGTCCACGACCGCCGAGATCGCCACGCTCCGTGCCCAGATCGACGGCGCCGCCACGGATCTCGCCGCCACCGTGGAGTTCGTGCGCGCGTCGCTGCAGCTTGAGCACCCGGTGCGCACGGTCGGCGCCGCGCAGGTGGCCACCGGCGAGGACTTCCTGCCGCACGAGCCCGTCTCCGTCGAGCTCGGCGACCTGCCGCTCGGCGAGGGGGTCGCCGACGCCGCCGGCACGGTCGTCTTCCCGTTCGACGTCCCCGAGGTGCCGGACGCGATGTACGAGGTGACGATGACCGGCCTCGAGAGCGCGCAGGCCCCCACGGCGGCGTTCGAGGTGGTCTCGTCCGGCGCCCCCGCGCCGTCCCCGGTCCCGGACGCGGGTGCCGGCCCGGGTGCCGGCGACGGCCCCCTCGCGGTCACCGGGGCGCCCGTCGCGCTCGCGGCGGGAGCGGCCGGGGTGCTGGTCGCGGCGGGCGCCGCGGTCCTCGGGCTGCGGCACCGGGCACGACGGGCCCGCGGGTGAGCGCGGACGGCTGCCGGGCGGGAGTCGTGACGCCCGACCTGGTAGTCTCGGACAGCCGTCAGAACGGCCGCGGAACGAGAGCGCCCGGGTGGACCTGCCCCGGAGCACCGCGCAACGAGACAAACCGGGAGAGTCGTGCCCCTCGACAGCGCCACCAAGAAGTCCATCATGACCGAGTACGCCACCCACGAGGGTGACACCGGTTCCCCCGAGGTCCAGATCGCGATGCTGTCGCAGCGCATCAAGGACCTCACCGAGCACCTCAAGACGCACAAGCACGACCACCACAGCCGCCGTGGGCTGCTGCTCCTGGTCGGCCAGCGTCGTCGCCTGCTCGGCTACCTGCAGAAGGTCGACATCGCGCGCTACCGCACCCTGATCGAGCGGCTCGGCCTGCGTCGATGACCGCGTGACCAGCCCGGACCCGCACAGGGTCCGGGCTGGTCCTGCGTCGGGGCCCCGCGCCCCGCCACGGCACCACCAGCACCACCCAGCACCACCGAGCAACACCCAGCACCACTTCTCACTCCGCGCCGGTCGACGCGTCCGGTCCTCGGTAGTGGCGCCCGGAACGCCTGCGCGATCCGGGTACCTCGATCGAAGACCGCCGTGACCGGTCCGGCGCCTTCGAGACCAAAGGAGGGCACCCGTGGAGGGTCCCGAGATCCAGTTCGCCGAGGCCGTGATCGACAACGGTCGCTTCGGCACCCGCACCGTCCGCTTCGAGACCGGCCGCCTGGCCAAGCAGGCCGCCGGTTCGGCCATGGCCTACCTCGACGGCGAGACCGCGCTGCTGTCCGCCACGACGGCGGGCAAGCACCCCAAGGACCAGTTCGACTTCTTCCCGCTGACGGTGGACGTCGAGGAGCGGCAGTACGCCGCCGGCAAGATCCCCGGCTCGTTCTTCCGTCGCGAGGGCCGCCCGTCGACCGACGCGATCCTGGCCTGCCGCCTGATCGACCGCCCGCTGCGCCCGCTGTTCGTCAAGGGCCTGCGCAACGAGGTCCAGGTCGTCATCACCGTCCTGGCGATCCACCCGGACGACGCCTACGACGTCCTGGCGATCAACGCCGCGTCCATCAGCACGCAGATCTCCGGCCTGCCGTTCTCCGGCCCGGTCGGCGCCGTCCGCATCGCGCTGATCGACGGCCAGTGGGTCGCGTTCCCGCGCTACTCCGAGCGCGAGCGCGCCACGTTCGAGATCGTCGTGGCCGGCCGCGTCGTCGGCGACGACGTGGCGATCGCCATGATCGAGGCCGAGGCCCCGGAGAAGTCCTGGAACCTCATCAAGGACGAGGGCGGCGTCGCCCCGACCGAGGCCGTCGTGGCCGAGGGCCTCGAGGCGTCCAAGCCGTTCATCCGCTCCCTGGTCGAGGCGCAGCAGCAGCTCGCTGCGCAGGCCGCCAAGGAGACCCGCGACTTCCCGACGTTCCCGGACTACCAGCCGGACGCGTACGAGGCCGTCGAGGGCGCCGCCCAGGCGAAGATCAACGAGGCGATGCAGATCGCCGACAAGCAGACCCGCGAGGGCCGCCTGGACGAGATCAAGGCCGAGGTGCTCGACACCCTGGCCGGCTCGTTCGAGGGCCGCGAGAAGGAGCTGTCCGCGGCGGTGCGCGCGGTGACCAAGAAGGTCATCCGCCAGCGCATCCTCACCGACGGCTTCCGCATCGACGGGCGTGGCCTGCGGGACATCCGCACGCTGTCGGCCGAGGTCGAGGTCCTGCCCCGCGTGCACGGCTCGGCGCTGTTCGAGCGCGGCGAGACCCAGATCATGGGTGTCACCACGCTGAACATGCTCCGCATGGAGCAGCAGATCGACTCGCTGTCGCCCGAGACGCGCAAGCGCTACATGCACAACTACAACTTCCCGCCCTACTCGACCGGCGAGACCGGCCGCGTGGGCTCGCCGAAGCGGCGCGAGATCGGGCACGGCGCACTCGCCGAGCGCGCGCTCATGCCGGTGCTGCCGAGCCGCGAGGAGTTCCCCTACGCGATCCGCCAGGTCTCCGAGGCGCTGGGCTCCAACGGCTCGACCTCGATGGGCTCGGTCTGCGCGGCCACCCTGTCGCTGCTCAACGCCGGTGTGCCGCTGCGCGCGCCGGTCGCCGGCATCGCCATGGGCCTCGTGTCCGACACCGTGGACGGCGAGACCCGCTACGCCGCGCTGACGGACATCCTGGGCGCCGAGGACGCGTTCGGCGACATGGACTTCAAGGTCGCCGGTACCCGTGAGTTCGTCACGGCCATCCAGCTCGACACCAAGCTCGACGGCATCCCCGCCTCCGTGCTGGCCGACGCGCTGACCCAGGCCAAGGAGGCGCGCCTCGCGATCCTCGACGTGCTCAACGAGGCGATCGACGTCCCGGACGAGATGTCGCCGAACGCCCCGCGCGTCATCACGGTGAAGGTCCCGACCGACAAGATCGGCGAGGTCATCGGCCCGAAGGGCAAGATGATCAACCAGATCCAGGAGGAGACGGGCGCCGACATCTCGATCGAGGACGACGGCACCGTCTACATCGGCGCGACCGACGGCCCCTCGGCCGAGGCGGCGCGGGCCGCGATCAACGCGATCGCCAACCCGCACATGCCCGAGATCGGCGAGCGGTTCGTGGGCACCGTCGTCAAGACGACCACGTTCGGCGCGTTCGTCTCCCTGTCCCCGGGCAAGGACGGCCTGCTGCACATCTCGCAGATCCGTCGCCTGGTCGGTGGCAAGCGCGTCGAGAACGTCGAGGACGTCCTCGGCGTGGGCCAGAAGGTCCAGGTCGAGATCGGCGAGATCGACCCGCGCGGCAAGCTGTCGCTGCACGCGGTGGTCGAGGACGAGGCGCCCGCCGAGGGTGCCGCGGCCGCTGAGCCGGCCGACGCCTGACGTGCCGCTGGACCTCCCTCTGGTCGCGCCCGGTCAGCCGGGCAGCGACCTGACCGCCGGGCAGGCGGGTGACGGCTCCGTCCGTCGCTCCGTCCTGCCCGGCGGGGTCCGCCTGCTCACCGAGCACGTCCCCGGCGTGCGCTCCGCGTCCGTCGGGGCGTGGGTCGGGGTCGGCTCGCGGGACGAGGAGGACGGCCACCACGGCTCGACGCACTTCCTCGAGCACCTGCTGTTCAAGGGGACCGCGCGGCGCACGGCGATGGACATCGCCGAGGCGTTCGACGAGGTCGGGGGCGAGGCCAACGCGGCCACGGGCAAGGAGCACACCTGCTACTACGCCCGGGTCCTCGACGAGGACCTGCCGATGGCGGTCGACGTCATCAGCGACATGGTCACGTCGGCACGCCTGGACGCGGACGAGCTCGAGACCGAGCGCGGCGTCATCCTCGAAGAGCTCGCGATGAACGACGACGACCCGAGCGACGTCGTGCACGAGCGGTTCGCCACGGTCGTCCTGGGCGAGCACCCGCTCGGCCGGCCGATCGGCGGCACCCCCGACACGATCCGGGCCGTGCCGCGGGACGCCGTCTGGGAGCACTACCGGCAGCACTACCGCCCCGCCACCCTCGTGGTGACGGCCGCGGGCAACGTCGACCACGACGCCCTGGCCCACCAGGTGGTGCGGGCGCTGGAGGACGGCGGCTGGCCCCTGGCCGACGCCGACGCCCCCGCGGCCCGGCGTGGTGCGGCCGAGGCGCTGCCGGTGACGGCGACGTCGTCCGAGATCACGGTGCGCCGCTCCACCGAGCAGGGCAACGTCATCGTGGGGGGCACCGGCCTCACGGCCACCGACCCGCGCCGGTTCACGCTGTCGGTGCTGAACGCGGTGCTGGGCGGCGGCATGTCGTCGCGCCTGTTCCAGGAGATCCGCGAGAAGCGGGGCCTGGCGTACTCGACGTACTCCTTCGCGTCCGGCCACGCCGACACCGGGGTGTTCGGCCTGTACGCGGGCTGCGCGCCGGCGAAGATCGACGAGGTCACCGAGCTGATGGTGGCCGAGCTCGAGCGGCTCGCCGACGGCGGGATCACCGACGCCGAGCTGCGCCGGTCGGTCGGGCAGCTGTCCGGGGGCCTGGTGCTCGGCCTCGAGGACTCGGGCTCCCGCATGAGCCGGCTCGGCAAGTCCGAGCTGGTGCACGGGGAGCTGCTCTCCACGCAGGAGTCGCTGGACCGGGTCCGCGCGGTCACCGCGCGCGAGGTCCAGGAGCTGGCGGCGGACCTCGCCGGCCGGCCGCGGTCCGTGGTGCGCGTCGGCCCCTTCGGGGACTGAGCGCCGCAGGCACGTCCACCAGGAGCCGGGTCCCCACGGGGGCCCGGCTCCTCGCCGTACCCGGGCCGGAGGTCCCTGCCCGCACGGCGAGGGACGGGTCGATCATGGAGGCATGGCCGCCGTCACCCTCACCCGCCGCTCCGTCGCCGTGCCGCCCGTGTCACCGGGGCTGGTCGAGGAGCTGTGGGTCGCCCGCTCCCCGCACGGCGCGCCGCCCCGGGTCGCGCTGCCCGACGGGCGACCGTGCGCGGTGGCGCGGCTGGGCGGCCCGGCGCGGTGGGTCGACCCGCTGACCCGGGAGTCCGAGGTGGTCGCCGGCATGCTGCGGGGCCCGCGCACCGTGCCGCGCGTGGTGCTGCCGGCCGACCCGGCGGAGCCGTCCTGGGAGGTCGGCGCCCGCCTCGCGCCGTGGGCACTGTCGGCCCTGCACCCCGCCGGCACGCTGGTGGACGACCACCGGCCGCTGGGGGAGGCCCTCGGCCTGGACGAGGAGGGGCTGACGGACCGGCTGCGCGCCTGCTGGGCGGGCGCCGGCGAGGACGAGGCGGCCGTGGCCGCGGCCCGGGTGCTGGAGCAGGCGATCTCCGCCGCCGTGCGCCGGCCCCTCCCGGTCACCGACCGCGAGGACCTGCAGCGGATCGCCCGGTACGCCGACGAGGAGCGCGGGCTGGTCCGGTCCGTCGACCTGGCGCGGTCGGTCGACCGGTCGCTCGCGTCGCTGCACGCCCTCCTGCACGCCCACGTCGGCCTGACGCCGTCCGCGTTCCTCGCGACGGTGCGGCTGTCCTGCGCGGTCCGGGAGCTCGGCGTCGACGACCGGGGTGACGCGGCGCGGGTCGTGGCGGTGCTGCGCGGCTACTGCGAGGCCGGCTACCCGCAGCGCGAGGTCGAGCGGTTCACGGGCCTCAGCGCGCTGGAGCTGCGGCGGGCGGTCCGCGGCATGGAGGACCTGCTCGCGACCGCATAGGGTGACGTCCCGTGAGCGATGCACTACCGGTGGCCGTGCTGGGCGCGGCGGGCCGCATGGGACGGACCGTCGTCGACGCGGTGGAGGCCGCCCCCGACCTGGAGCTGGTGGCCGCCCTCGAGCACGGCGACGACGTCGACGCGGTCGGGGCGACCGGCGCGCAGGTGGCGATCGACTTCACGGTGCCCGCCGTGGCGGAGTCGAACGTGCGCTCGCTGGTCGCGCAGGGGTTGCACGCCGTCGTGGGCACCACCGGCTGGACGGCGGAGTCCCTCGCCCGAGTCGAGGCCGACCTGGCCGCCCGCCCCGGCGTGGGCGTGCTGATCGCGCCGAACTTCGCGCTCGGCGCCGTGCTCGCGATGGCGTTCGCCGCCCGCGCGGCCCGGTGGTTCGAGTCGGTGGAGGTCGTCGAGCTGCACCACCCGGACAAGGTGGACGCCCCGTCCGGCACGGCCCGGCACACGGCCCAGGCGATCGCCGCCGCCCGGCGCGCCGCCGGCCTCGGCCCGGTCCCGGACGCGACGACGACGGCGCTGGACGGCGCCCGCGGCGCGGACGTCGACGGGGTCCGGGTGCACGCCGTCCGCCTGCGCGGCCTGGTCGCGCACGAGGAGATCCTGCTCGGCAACGCCGGCGAGCAGCTGACCATCCGGCACGACTCGTTCGACCGGGTGTCGTTCATGCCGGGCGTGCTGCACGCGGTGCGCCAGGTCGGGTCGCGACCGGGGCTGACGGTCGGGCTCGAGCACTACCTGGACCTCGGGTGACCAGCACCGGCGGCTCCGACGGACCCGTTCAGCCCGGCGGTCCGGCGCGCCGCACCCGGACCTCGCTGGTCGCCGCGATCGCGCTGACCGCGCTGCTCGGCCTCTACGTCTGGCTGGTGGCCGGGCGCGCGCTGGCGCTGATGCGGACGGGGGAGCCGGTCGGCGTCGTGCTCGGCGTGGCGTTCGCGGTGCTGCCCCTGCTCGTCCTGGTGCTGGTCGCGCGGGAGTGGCTGCTGGCCGTCGACGTGCAGCGGATGGCCGACCAGCTGGCCGCGCGCGGCGAGCTGCCCGTCGACGACCTGCCGCGCAGCCCGGGCGGCCGGATCGACCGGTCGGCGGCGACGACCGCGTTCGACGGCGCGCGGACCGAGGCCGAGGCGGCCGCGCCGGGGGACTGGGGCCCGTGGTACCGCCTGGCGTTCGCCTACGACGCCGCGGGGGACCGCAAGCGGGCCCGCGCGACGCTGCGGCACGCGTCCCGGATCCACCGCGGCCGCACCGCGGTGGGCGACGGCCCCCGCGGGCTCGGCTGACTCCCGGGCGTCGGGCGCGTCAGGACGCGAGCGGCGTCAGGTACGTGACGAGGGCCGACGACGCCATCGGCCGCGCGACCAGGTACCCCTGCACGAGCGGGACGCCCGCGGCGCGCAGCGCGTCGAGCTGCGCCTCGGACTCCACGCCCTCGGCGACGACCGCCATGCCGCGCTCCGTCGCCATCCGGTGCACCAGCTCGACGAGCAGCGCGTCCATCGGGTCGTGGAGCATGCCCGCCACCACGGAGCGGTCGATCTTGACGACGTCGACCGGCAGCCGGGTCACGTGCCGCAGCCCGGACATCGCGCCGCCCAGGTCGTCCAGGGCGATGGGCACCCCGGCGGCGCGCAGGTCGCGCAGCGCGGCGTGCGCGCGGGCGATCTGCGCGTCGGACGCGGCCTCGGACAGCTCCAGCCGGACGGCGCCGTGGGCCGTGCCGGAGCCGTCGAGCACCGCCAGCACCCGCTCGGCGAGCGACTCCTCCTCGAGCGCGGCGGGGGACAGGTTCACGTTCACCACGGCCGGCGCCAGGTCCCCGAGGTCGTCCTCCCAGGCCGCGAGGTCCCGGCAGGCCCGCGCCAGCACCCACAGGTCCAGGTCGAGCGAGAGGCCCGCACGGGCGGCGCGGTCCAGCGGCGCGACGGGTCCGCTCAGGTGCCCGTCCGCGTCCCGGCTGCGCAGCAGGGCCTCGACCTCGTGCACGCTGCCGTCGGCCGTGCCCGCGATCGGTTGGTAGTGCAGCTCGAGGGCGTCCACGTCCAGGCCGGCGCCGCGCAGCGCCACGACCGGGTCGGCGACGGAGCCGGGGGTGTCCGCCCCCGTCGGCGGCGCGGTGTCCGCCCCGGCGAGCCGCACCCGGTCGCCGCCGGACTTCTTCGCGCCGTACATCGCCAGGTCGGCCTCGCGCAGCAGCCGGTCGCTGTCGAGCAGCGCGCCGGCGCCGACCGCGAGGCCGACGCTGGCGCGGGAGTGCGCGGGAACGGGGAGCGCCGGGTCGTGGGCGGCGATCGTCGACCGCAGGGTCTCGCCGAGCTCGAGCGCCCGGACCCGCCAGGTGTCGTCCGGCGTCTGCGGCGGGAGGAGCCGCGCGAGCGCGAACTCGTCGCCGCCGAGCCGGCCCACCACGTCGCCGGGGCCGGCGCTCGCCGCGAGCCGCGTCGCGACGGAGTGCAGCAGCGCGTCGCCGAACGAGTGCCCCAGGCTGTCGTTGACCTCCTTGAGCCGGTCCAGGTCGAGGAACGCCAGCGCCACGGCGCCCCCGTCGGCCCGGGCCTGCTCGCACAGGTCGCGGAGGCCGTCGACGAACCGTGCCCGCGACGTCACGCCGGTGAGGTGGTCGTGCGACGCCTCGTGCGCGAGCTCCGCGGCGAGCGCCTCCATCAGCGTCGTGGGGTCGAGGATGCCGACCGGGGAGCCGTCCGCGCCCGTGACGACCATGTCGTGGTACCCGTCGCCGGTGACCAGCCGCTCGGCCGCCTCGGTGAGCGACGCGCCGACGTCGACCCGGGGGACGTCCCAGCGCGCGACGTCCGCCACCGGCCGCCGGCCCCACAGCGACCGCCCGAAGCCGTACCGCCCGGTCATCGTGGTCAGGAAGTCCTTGCGCGCGACCATGCCGTGCGGGCCGCCCGGGGTGCGGGGCGCGACGAGCACCGACGACCCGGTCCACCGGGTGCGGAAGCCGACGTCGACCGTCTCGCAGGAGTCGGAGGGGGCGACGACGACAGGGGGCGACACGAGGTCCGCGAGAGCACGGCCGCGGTCGGCGCGCCGCCAGGGCGCGCGGGTCGGGGAGGACACGCCGGCACGATCGCCCGGCACGACGCCGGCCTGAGGGTTCGCCGCGCGTCGTCGCCGCGAGTTCGCCGTGCGTTCACCGGCGGGCCGACCGTCCGGGTGATCCGCTCACCCGTGCGTGTCAGAGCGCGGCGCCCCACAGGTGCTCGGTGATCTCGCGCGGGTCGTCCTGCTCGCCGAGGACCCGGCGGGCGCCGACGTCGCCCATGCCGGACGACCCGAGGAACTGCTCGCGCGCGGTGTCGCCCGCGATGACCCAGGTCTGCACGCTCGTCGCGTGGTCCACGTCGCGGAGCAGGTCGACCACGGCGGCCAGCAGGCGGGAGCCGTGGCCGCGCCGGCGCTCGCCCGGGTCGACCTCGAGGGCCAGGATCTCGCCGCCGGGCGTGTCGTCGCCGGAGCCCGGGGGTGCGACGACGGGGGCGACCGAGGCGAACCCGACCAGGCGGGGCCCGTGCATCGCGACGAGCACCCGGTAGCCGCGGCCGGGCGGCGTGGCGATGGCGGTGGCCCACTGCTCCGCGAGCCGCGCCGGGTCGACGCGGTCGAGCACCTCGTCACCGAGCAGCTCGCCGTGGGTCGCGCGCCAGGCCGCGAGCTGGACGGCCGCCACGGCCTGCTCGTCGCCGGGCACCGCGGGGCGCACGGACACGTCGGCGGTGACGTCGGTCAGGGGGATCATGCCGGTCACAATGCCACGTACCGCTGCTCGCAGTACTCCTCGATGCCGGCCTCGCCGCCCTCCCGCCCGATCCCCGAGGACTTCACGCCGCCGAACGGCGCGCTCGCGTCGGACACCATGCCGCGGTTCACGCCGAGCATGCCGGTCTCGACCTGCTCGGCCAGCCGCATGACCCGGCCGACGTCGCGGGTGTAGGCGTACGCGACCAGGCCGAACTCGGTGGCGTTCGCCAGCCGGACGGCGTCGGCCTCGTCGCCGAACGTCACGATCGGCGCGACGGGACCGAAGATCTCCTCGGTGACGGCCCGCGCGTCCTCGGGGACCCGGTCCAGGACCGTCGGCGGGTAGAAGTACCCGCGCCCGCCGGGCCGGTCGCCGCCGGTGCGGACCCGCGCGCCCGCGTCGGCGGCCTCGGTGACGACGTCGTCGACGCGCTCGACGGCCGACTGCTCGATGAGCGGGCCGACGGTCACGTCCGGCTCGGTGCCGTGGCCGACGACCAGCTGCTCGAACGCCGCGGTCAGGCGGTCGGCGAACTCGGCGGCGACCGACTCCTGCACCAGGAACCGGTTGGCGGCCACGCACGTCTGGCCCGCGTTGCGCATCTTCGCGGCGACCGCGCCCTCGACCGCCGCGTCCAGGTCCGTGTCGTCGAACACCAGGAACGGCGCGTTCCCGCCCAGCTCCATCGACGTGCGCAGCACGCCGTCCGCCGCCTGCTTGAGCAGGGTGCGCCCCACCTCGGTCGAGCCGGTGAAGGACAGCTTGCGCAGCCGCGGGTCCGCGAGCACCGGCTCGGTCAGCGCCCGGGACGAGGACGTGGGGACCACGTTCACCACGCCCGCCGGCAGGTCGCGCGCGTCCAGCTCGGCGCGCAGCAGCTCCGCGAAGTAGGCGGTGGTCAGCGGGGTCAGCTGCGCGGGCTTGATCACGACCGGGCACCCGGCCGCCAGCGCCGGCGCGACCTTGCGGGTGATCATCGCGATCGGGAAGTTCCACGGCGTGATGAGCAGCGCCGGGCCCACCGGTCGGCGCAGGACCAGCTGGTGGTGGGTGCCCGCCGGCGCGCGCCGGGCGAGCCCGTCGAGCCGGACCGCCTGCTCGGAGTACCAGCGCACGAACTCGGCGGCGTACTGCACCTCGGCCCGCGACTCGGCCAGCGGCTTGCCGCCCTCGGCGGTGATCAGCGCCGCCAGGTCCTCGGAGCGGGCGGTCATCGCGTCGAACACGGACCGGAGCAGGTCCGACCGCGTGCGGGGCGCCACGTCGCGCCACGCGGGGAAGGCCCGGTGCGCGGCGTCCAGCGCGGCGAGCCCGTCCTCGGGGGTGGCGTCCGCGACCTCGAACAGCACGTCGGTGGTCGCGGGGTCCACCACGGGGAAGGTCCCGCCGCCGGTGGCGTGCCGCCACTCGCCGTCGACCAGCAGGCCGGTCGGGGTGTGCGCGGCGACGTACGGCGGCAGCGGCGAGGTCATGGGCCCAGTGTCGACCCGCACCTCCCGGATCGGCACCCCGTGCGTCCTACGATGGGGTCCATGACGACCCCGGCCGGCCCGACCACCACGCCCGCGTCGACGCCGTACGAGGACCTGCTGCGGCTGGTGCTCGCGACCGGGACCCCCAAGGGCGACCGCACCGGTACCGGGACGCGCAGCGTGTTCGGCCACCAGATGCGGTTCGACCTGTCGCAGGGCTTCCCGCTGGTCACGACCAAGCGCGTGCACCTGAAGTCGGTGGTCGGCGAGCTGCTGTGGTTCCTGCGCGGCGACTCCAACGTCCGGTGGCTGCAGGCCAACGGCGTGCGGATCTGGGACGAGTGGGCCGACGAGGACGGCGAGCTGGGCCCGGTGTACGGCGTGCAGTGGCGGTCCTGGCCGACGCCCGACGGCGGCACGGTCGACCAGCTGGCGCAGGTGCTCGACGCGCTGCGCGCCGACCCGGACTCCCGGCGGCACATCGTCTCCGCGTGGAACGTCGCGGATATCCCGTCCATGGCGCTCGCGCCGTGCCACGCGTTCTTCCAGTTCTACGTGGCCGACGGGAGGCTCTCCTGCCAGCTGTACCAGCGGTCGGCGGACCTGTTCCTCGGGGTGCCGTTCAACATCGCGTCCTACGCGCTGCTCACGCACATGGTGGCGCAGCAGGTCGGGCTCGAGGTCGGCGACTTCGTCTGGACCGGCGGCGACTGCCACATCTACGACAACCACGTCGAGCAGGTGACCGAGCAGCTCACCCGGGAGCCGTACCCGTTCCCGACGCTGCGCCTGCGCCAGGCCGCGAGCCTCTTCGACTACACCTTCGAGGACGTCGAGGTCCTGGACTACCAGCACCACCCGGCGATCAAGGCCCCCGTCGCGGTCTGAGCGCGCGGACCGGCCCGTCGCCGGCTCTTTCTCGCGTCGCAGGCCGGAAGATCGGCCGGCGACGCGAGAACGCGCCGGCGATCGCCCGCCGCCCGTCAGGGCACCCCCAGCCAGCGCAGGCCCGCCGCCGTGGCAGCCGCCAGCAGGACCACGACGACGAACGGGGCGCGGAGCAGCAGCGCCACCGCCGCCACGACCAGCGCCGCCACGCGCGCGTCCAGCACCAGCGCTCCGTCGGTGGTGCCGGTCTGCACGGCGACCAGCGCCGCCAGCAGCGCGGCCGTGACGAGGGCCGCCGTGCGGGTCACGCGCGGCCGGGCGAGCACCCGCTCCGGGACGACGTGCCCGAGCACCTTGGTCGCCAGCACCACGACCGACGCCGCGAGCACGGCCCACCACACCGCCAGCCGGCTCACGGGGTCACCACCGGGTCGGCCGTGCCCACCGCGTCCTGGTCGTCCCCGGGCCGCTCCAGCGCCCCGACGACGATCGCGAGCGCGGCGGCGGCGAGCACCGGCACCCCGGCGGGCACGACGGGCGTGAGCGCCAGCGCGACCACCGCGGCCGCGACCGCGACCACGCGCGCCGTGCGGACGGCCCGGCGGTCCCCGCCCGACAGCCGCGGCCAGAGCAGCGCCAGGAACGCGGCGGCCGCCGCGGCGTCCAGCCCGTAGGCCCGCGGGTCGCCGAGCGCGTCGCCGAGCAGCGCCCCGAGCAGGGTGCAGGCGTTCCACAGCACGAACACGCCGGCGCCGGTCCACCAGAACCCCGCCCGGGCGGCGGCGCGGGTCGGCTGCGCCGTCGACACCGCGGTGGACTCGTCGATGGTCAGGTGCGCGGCGAGCAGCCGGCGCCACCCGCCGGCACCCAGCAGCGGCGCCACCTGCACGCCGTAGAGCCCGTTGCGCGCGCCGAGCAGCCCGGCGGTGGCGACCACGGCACCGACCGCCCCGCCGGCGCCGATCACGCCGACCGCCGCGAACTGCGAGCCGCCGCTGAACATCAGCAGGCTCAGCACCATCGTCTGCGGCAGGTCCAGCCCGGCCGCCACGGACAGGGCGCCGAACGAGACGCCGTACAGGCCGGTGGCCAGCGACACCGACAGCGCGGTGCGGACGGCGGCGCGCACGGCGGTGTCGGCGGGAGGTCGGGCGGGCACGCGTCGAGGGTAGGACGTCCCGCCCCGGCCGCTGCGCGGCTGTCCGCCGGCTGACCTGCGGGTGGCCGGGTGGAACCCCAGGTGAACGACCCGGGAAGGCTCGCGGAACGTCGGCTCGAACGGCTCGATCCGGGTCGCGCGGCAGCGGAGAGTGGTCCGGGCCGCGACGTCGCGGGCCGTGCACCTGCCCCCTCGTTGAACGGGTCCTCCCTCGTGACCACTGCTGACGTCCTCGCTCCGCCGCCGGCGGCCGCGCCCCCGCGCGCGCCGCGGCAGCGCGGAGCCCTCCAGTCGCGTCGCCGCCGGTCGGCGCTGATCTGGTTCCTGCTGCTGGCCGGGCCCAATCTGGCCCTGCTGGCGGTGTTCGTCTACCGGCCGCTGATCCAGTCGTTCTACCTGTCCACGCTCCAGTGGAACCTCGGCTCGCCCGTGGCCCGCCAGATCGGCCTGGGCAACTACGTCGAGCTGTTCACCTCCCGCGGGTTCGGCCAGATCGTCACGACCACGGTGGTGTTCACCGTCGCGACGGTGGGCGGCGCGATGCTGCTGGGCCTCGGCCTGGCGGTGCTGCTCAACCAGAAGCTCAAGGGCCGCGGCTTCGCCCGCACCGTGGCGTTCGCGCCCTACGTGCTGTCCGGGTTCGCCGTCGGCATCCTCTGGCTGTTCATCTTCGACCCCCGCTACGGCCTCATGCGCGAGGTGCTGAGCTGGGTCGGCGCGACGTCGCCCCAGTGGTACACCGAGCGCCCCTGGCCGCTGGTCATGGTGATCGTGGTCTACCTGTGGAAGAACCTCGGCTACGTCGCCCTCATCTACCTGGCCGGCCTGCAGGCCGTCCCGCAGGACCTCAAGGACGCGGCGGCCCTCGACGGGGCCTCGTCCTTCCGGACGCTGCGGTCGATCATCCTGCCGCTGCTCACGCCGACGTCGTTCTTCCTGCTGGTCACGATGATGCTCGCCTCCCTGCAGTCCTTCGACATCATCAAGGCGATGACGCAGGGCGGGCCGCTCGGGTCGACCACGACCCTCATGTACTCCGTCTACCAGGAGTCGTTCGTCAACGGCCGCGCCGGGTACGCCTCGGCCGTCGCCACGGTCCTGTTCCTCGTGCTGCTGGCGGTCACCGCGGTGCAGATGCGGTTCGTCCAGCGGAAGGTCCACTACGCATGAGCGTCCTGACCCCCCGTCGCCCGGCGTCCGGCGCGACGCAGCCGCCCCCGGCGGTGCCCACCCGGCGCGACGTCCGGCCCACCGCCGCCTCCTCGCGGCCCGGGCACCGGCAGCGCCCGCACGTCGGCAGCTACGTCGCGATGGTCCTCGCGACCGTGGTGCTCGGTGCCCCGCTGGTCTGGCTCCTCCTCGCGAGCCTCAAGACCCCGGCCGAGCTCTACCAGTTCCCCGTGCAGTGGCTGCCGGGCGCGCCGAGCCTGGACAACTTCGCCCAGGCGGCCGACACCGTCCCGCTCGGCCGGCTGCTGATGAACAGCATCGGGCTGACCGTCGTCGGCGCGGGCCTGAAGGTCGTCCTCGGCCTCACCTGCGCCTACGCCCTGGTGTTCCTCGAGCTCCCGCTGAAGAAGCTCGTGTTCGGCCTGGTCATCGCGACGCTGATGATCCCGCCGCAGGTCACGATCATCCCGAACTACACCCTGGTCGCCGACCTCGGCTGGCTGAACACCTACCAGGGCATCCTCGTGCCGGGCCTGGCGAGCGCGTTCGGCACCTTCCTGTTCCGCCAGCACTTCCTGTCGCTGCCGGTCTCGATCCTCGAGGCGGCGGAGCTGGACGGCGCCGGGCACTGGCGCAAGCTCTGGCGGTTCGTGGTCCCGATGAGCAGCCCGACGATCGCGGCGGTCACGCTCGTGTCTGTCGTCACGGAGTGGAACGACTACCTCTGGCCGTTCCTGGTCATCGACCGCGCCGACAAGATGACGCTGCCGATCGGCCTGACCCTGCTGCAGAACATCGACGGCCTCACCAACTGGGGCGTGCTGCTGGCCGCCACCGTCGTCGTGACCCTGCCGATCCTCCTCGTCTTCCTGGTCCTGCAGCGCCGTCTGGTCGACGGCCTGACCGCGGGGGCCGTCACCGGCTGACCCGCCCGCCCACGTGGCCGGTCCGCCGGTCGCCCCCGACGGTCGTGCCCCCGCACGCCGTCACCGCGCACCCTGCCCGGGTGCCGAACCCCCGAAGGAGCACCACCGTGTCCCACCCCCAGAGGCGTCGCCGCGGCCTTCCCGCCCTCGCCGCTGTCGTCGCCGGCACGACCCTCGCCCTGACCGCCTGCGGCGGCCCGAGCACCGCCGCCCCGGGTTCCGAGGCCGGCGAGTCGACCGCGTCGACCGACTGGTCGCAGGTCGAGCCGGCCTCCGAGATCACCTGGTGGAGCAACCACCCCGGCCAGTCCCAGGCCGTGGAGGAGCAGCTCATCGCCGCGTTCGAGGCGGAGAACCCGGAGATCACGGTCAACCTGGTGACCGCGGGCGCCAGCTACGACGAGGTCGCCCAGCGGTTCCAGGCCGCCTCGCAGACCGAGGAGAAGCCCGACCTGGTCATCGCGTCCGACGTGTGGTGGTTCCGCTACCACCTGAACGACCAGATCATGCCGCTCGACGACGTGTTCGAGTACCTGGACGCGGACGCCGAGGACCTGCAGCCCGGCCTGTACGGCGACTACGAGTACGACGGCCAGCACTGGGCCGCGCCGTACGCCCGGTCCACGCCGCTCTTCTACTACAACAAGACGATGTGGGCGGCCGCGGGCCTGCCCGACGAGGGGCCCGAGACCTGGGAGCAGCTCCAGGAGTGGAGCACCGCCCTCGAGGCCCAGGTCCCGGCGGAGGGCTCGCCCTTCGGCCTGTCGCTCGGCACGTCGTGGTCCGCCTGGTGGTTCGAGAACATGATCTGGGGCCAGGGCGGCCAGTACTCCGACGAGTTCGACGTCACGCTGGACTCCGAGGAGGCGCTCGCCGGCGGCGAGTTCCTGCGCGGCCTGTTCCACGGGGACGACGCCATCGCCACCGTCTCGGCCGACGACTCGATGACCGACTTCGCGTCGGGTCTCATCGCCTCGACCATCGGCTCGACCGGCTCGCTCAAGGGCGCGCTCGACGCGGCGTCCTTCGAGGTCGGCACGGCCTACCTGCCCGACGGCCCGCAGGGTGGTGGCACCCCGACCGGTGGCACCGGCCTCGCGATCTCGTCCTCCAGCACCCCCGAGGAGCAGCTGGCCTCGGCGATGTTCCTGGAGTTCCTCACGAACACCGAGAACACCGCGACCTTCTCCCAGGCGACGGGCTACATGCCGGTCCGCACCTCGGCCGTCGAGTCCGACACGATGGAGGCCGTCTACGAGCAGTTCCCGCAGTTCCGCACCGCGGTGGACCAGCTGGCCGAGAAGGCGCGCCCGCAGGACTACATCCGCGTGTTCGTCCCGGGCGCCGACGCGCTGCTCACCGACGCGCTGGAGCAGATCGTGCTCGAGGGCACCGACCCGGCCGAGGCGTTCGAGTCGGTCACCCCGCAGATCGAGACGGCGTACGAGGAGAACGTGGAGCCGTACCTGTGACGGACACGGCCATCGGTCCGGTCGCCGGGGTCGCCCAGGAGGGCGGCCCCGGCGCCGGGGTCCGCGCCCCGCTCGTGGTCGCGCACCGGGGCAACTCGGCCGTCGCCCCGCAGAACACGCTCGCCGCGTTCGAGGCGGCGTGGCGTGCGGGCGCGCACAGCATCGAGATCGACATCCAGCCCACGGCCGACGGCCAGGTCGTCGTGATCCACGACGACACGGTCGACGCGACCACCGACGGGCAGGGCGTGGTCACCGAGATGACGCTCGACGCCGTCCGGGCGCTCGACGCGGGCTCGTGGTTCGCCGCGGCCTACGCCGGGCAGCGGGTGCCCACGTTCGCGGAGGTCCTCGAGCTGCTGGTCCGGCGCCCCGGCATCGACCTGCTGCTCGAGCTCAAGGGCCCCTGGACCACCGAGCAGGTCCGGCCCGTCGTCGCGGCCATCCACGCGGCCGGGCTCGCCGACCGCGTGATCGGGCAGAGCTTCTGGCCGGAGTCCGTCCGGGCGCTGGCCGAGGTCGACCCGGGACTGCGCCGCGGGCTCCTGGTGTTCCAGGTGCCGGACGAGCAGGACGGCGGGGTCGACGCCCTCGTGGCGCTCGCGGGCGACCTCGGCGTCATGACGGTCAACCCGTACGGGCCGCTCCTGATCGCCGAGCCCGAGCTCGTCGACCGCCTGCACGCCGCCGGGCTGCAGGTGCAGGTGTGGACGCTCGACGAGCCGGAGCACTGGGCCGCCGCCGTCGAGCTCGGGGTGGACGCGGTCATCACCGACCGCCCCGACCGGCTCGCGGGCTGGCTCGCCGCCCGCGCCTGACCGACGCCCCACGAGGCCGGCACCCCGCCCGGGTGCCGGCCTCGTGCCGTCCTCGCGCGTGCCCGGGCGCTGGTCCGGGTGCGCGGCGGCCCGGTGCGGGGCGGTACCGTGGGCGCATGCTCCCCGCCACCCCGTCGCGTCCCTTCGGCGCGGTGCTCACCGCCATGGTGACGCCGATGCGGGAGGACGGCTCCGTCGACCTCGACACGGCCGTCCGGCTGGCCACGCACCTGGTGGACCACGGGCACGACGGCCTCGTGCTCAACGGCACGACGGGCGAGTCGCCCACCACGCACGCGCCGGAGAAGGCCGAGCTCATCCGCGCCGTCGTCGCGGCGGTGGGGGACCGGGCCGCCGTCGTGGCGGGTGCCGGCTCCAACGACACCCTGCACGCCGTGCGGATGGCCGAGCAGGCCGCCGAGGCCGGCGCCGACGGCCTGCTCGTCGTGAGCCCGTACTACTCCCGCCCGTCGCAGGACGGGCTGGTCGCGCACATCACGGCCGTCGCGGACTCGACGCCGCTGCCGGTCATGCTCTACGACGTCCCCGGACGCACGGGCGTGCGGTTCGCCCAGCCGACGCTGGACGCGCTCGCCGCGCACGACCGCGTGGTCGCGATGAAGGACGCCACCGGCGACCTCTACGCCGCCGCCACCGCCGCCGCCCGCACCGGGCTCGCCTGGTACAGCGGCGACGACTCGCTCTACCTGCCGTTCCTCGCCCACGGCGCGGCCGGCATCGTCAGCGTGGTCGGCCACGTCGCCGGCCCGCAGCTCGCCGCGATGACGGCGGCGCACGACGCGGGCGACCACGCCCGCGCGCTCGAGATCTTCCTGTCGATCGCACCGGCGATCGACGCGCTCAACGGCCAGGGGTTCCAGGCGGTCGCGGCCAAGGCCGCCGTCTGGTCCCTCGGGCTGATCCCGTCCCGACACCTGCGGCTGCCCAACGTCGCCGCGTCGGACGAGGACGTCGAGGCGGTGCGCGCGGGCCTCGTGGCCGCGGGCCTCGCCGGCGTCCTCGCCACGTCTTGACCGACCAGGAGAAGCATGTCCCACCCGCACCCCGACCTCGCCCTGCCGCCCGCCCTGCCCGAGGGTGCCCTGCGCATCGTGGCCCTCGGCGGGCTCGGTGAGGTCGGTCGCAACATGGCCGTCCTCGAGTACGGCGGCCGCCTGCTGATCATCGACTGCGGCGTCCTGTTCCCCGAGGACCACCAGCCCGGCGTCGACCTGATCCTGCCGGACTTCGACTACATCGCCGACCGGATGGACGACGTCGACGGCATCGTCCTCACCCACGGGCACGAGGACCACATCGGCGCCGTGCCGTACCTGCTGCGGCTGCGCCACGACATCCCGCTGATCGGCTCGCAGCTCACGCTCGCGTTCGTCGAGGCGAAGCTCAAGGAGCACCGGATCACCCCGGTCACGCTCGCGGTCAAGGAGGGGCAGACCGAGCAGATCGGCGCCTTCTCCTGCGAGTTCGTCGCCGTGAACCACTCCATCCCGGACGCGCTCGCCGTCGCGGTGACCACCCCGGCCGGCACCGTGCTGCACACCGGCGACTTCAAGATGGACCAGCTGCCGCTGGACGGCCGGATCACCGACCTGCGCGCGTTCGCCCGCCTCGGCGAGAAGGGCGTCGACCTGTTCATGGTCGACTCCACCAACGCCGAGGTCCCCGGGTTCGTCGCGCCGGAGCGCGACATCGGCCCGGTGCTGGACGGCGTGTTCGCCACCTCCGCCCGCAAGATCGTCGTCGCGTCGTTCTCCTCGCACGTGCACCGCGTCCAGCAGGTGCTCGACGCCGCCGCGGCGCACGACCGCAAGGTCGCGCTCGTCGGCCGGTCGATGGTCCGCAACATGACCATCGCCGCGGAGCTCGGCTACCTCAAGGTGCCCGAGGGCGTGCTCGTCGACCAGAAGCGGATGGGCGACATCCGCGACGACGAGCTCGTCCTCATGTGCACCGGCTCGCAGGGCGAGCCCATGGCCGCGCTGTCCCGGATCGCGAACAACGACCACAAGATCTCGGTCGGCATCGGCGACACCGTCATCCTCGCGTCGTCCCTGATCCCCGGGAACGAGAACGCGGTGTACCGCGTCATCAACGGCCTGACCCGGCTCGGTGCGCGCGTCGTGCACGGCGGCAACGCCAAGGTGCACGTCTCCGGCCACGCCAGCGCCGGCGAGCTGCTGTACTGCTACAACATCCTCAAGCCGCGCAACGTCATGCCGGTGCACGGCGAGGTGCGCCACCTCGTCGCCAACGGCGCGCTGGCCGTGAAGTCGGGCGTCCCGGCCGACCGCGTCGTGCTGGCCGAGGACGGCGTCGTCGTCGACCTGGTCGACGGCCGGGCGAGCGTCGTCGGTGCCGTGCCCTGCGGGTACGTGTTCGTCGACGGGTCCAGCGTCGGCCACATCACCGAGACCGACCTCAAGGACCGGCGGATCCTCGCCGACGAGGGCTTCATCTCGATCTTCGCCGTGGTCAGCACCGCGGACGGCAAGGTGCTCACCACGCCGCAGATCCAGGCCCGCGGCTTCGCGGAGGACGACAAGGTCTTCGAGGGCATCCTCCCGGACGTCGTCGCCGCGCTCGAGGACGCCACCCGCTCCGGCGCCGTCGACACGCAGCAGCTGCAGCAGGTCGTGCGCCGCGTCGTCGGCCGCTGGGTGTCCAACCGGCTGCGCCGCCGGCCGATGATCATCCCGGTGGTCGTCGAGGCCTGAACCGCGCCTCGCGCCCCGCGCCCGGCCCGGTCCGGCACGCCCCTCACGGCGTGCGGGACCGGGCCGTCGTCGTCGGCGGGCGGTACGCCGCGGTCAGGCGACCTCGGCGCCGCGGAACGCGGCCAGGCGGGCGTGCTCGGCCTCGACCCCGGCGGTCACGTCCCGGTCCCACGGCACCCACGGGTCGAGCTCCAGCCCGAGCCGGCGACCCTTCGCCCGCGGCCGCCAGGTGCCGACCACCTCGCCGCCGGCGAGCACGGCGCCGGGACGGCCGAGCACGGGCCAGAGCGCCCGGTGCCGGGTGCGGTCGGGGACCAGCACGTCGCGGTCGCGCGCCTGCAGGAAGAGGTCGTACGGGCCGAGCAGCCGGACCGTCTCGCCGTCGTGCCCGTCGTGCCCGTCGTGGCGGAGGGCGGGCAGGTCCGCGGCCAGCACCGCGGCCTCGGTCCCGTCCACCGCGACGGGTACGGCGTCGTCCGGCCACCGGCGTCGCACGTCGGCCGGCGGGGCGTCGAGGAACGCGGCCACGTCCTGCGGGCGGGCCGGCCCGAGCAGGCGCAGCACGCCGCGCACCAGGTCGAACGCACCGTCGGCGTCCGGGGCCTCGTCGTCGGGGCGCTCGACCGCGCCGACCTGGCTCGCCGGGAACCGGGGGATCCTCCGCAGCACCGGGGGAGAGGTGGCCGGCTCGAGCTCGAGGCCGCCGTGCAGCGCCGCGAGCCGGAACGGCATCTCCCACATGTGCGTCACCCCGCAGGACCGGCACCAGCGCAGGTACGGCTCGGGCAGCTGCTGCGTCATGCGGGTCGACACGTCCCCCTTGGAGCGGGGCTCCCGCACCACGTCGTGCATGGTGCGGGCCGCGTGCGCGAGGGCGTCGAGCGGGCGGAGGCCGGCCGCGCGCAGCGGCTTGGCCGCGTCGTACACCCGCTTGCCGGCGTCGGCGTCCGAGTACGGGCGCACCGCGCGCTGCACCGCCCGCAGGTCGGCCCGGCGGTAGGCATGGGGCGCGCCGCGCACGGTCCACGCGAGCGCCAGCCCGCGGCCGAGGTCGTCGGTCCACGTGCGCGTCCCCACGGGCACCCCGCGCACGGCGAGCGCCCACGGCGCGCCGTCGGGGCCGGTGTCCTGCACGCCGAGGTCGAGCACGGCGGCGTCGGTGACGGCCCGGTCCGGGTCGACGGCGCGGTCGATCTGCTGCGCGTGCACCCGGAACCGGCGCACCTGGCCGGCGGTGACGGCGGGGATCCCCATGGCCACCACGCTCCCACCGGCCTCCGACACCCACCAGCCGTCCGTGCCCCGGTCCCTGCCGCGGCACGGACGCGTCGCCGGGTGTGGTCCGGGTCACCGACACGCGACCAGGAGCCGCAGGTCCGCCGGTCGCGCGGTGCCGACGGCTACCGTGAGGAGCATGGCCGCCCGTCCGTCCTCCACCGCCACGCGTGGTGCCGCGCCGTCCGCCGGCTCGCGCGCCCGCAGCGGCGCGCCGGCGGCCCGTGCGTCCGGCTCGCGCAACGCCGCCCCGCCGCCCCCGGCCCGTCCCGCGCTGCCGCTGCGCATCGTCCGCGGCATCTGGATGGGCTGCGCGCACGTGCTCGGCGGCGCGGCCCGGCGGGTCGGGCACGGCGCGCGCGACCTCGACCCCGCGCTGCGCCGCGACGGTGCCGCGTTCTTCCTGATCGCGCTGGCCATCGTCGTCGCGGCCCGGGAGTGGTGGGGGCTGGACGGCATGGCCGGCGACGCCGTGCACGTCGTCGTCGCCGGCACGTTCGGCCGGGTGTCCGTCGCGGTGCCGGTCGCGCTGGTCGGCATCGCGGTGCGCCTGATGCGGCACCCGGACCGGAACCAGGCCAACTCGCGGATCGGCATCGGCGTCACCGCGATCACCCTGGCGGCGTGCGCGCTGGTGCACGTGCAGCAGGGCCTGCCCGCCCCGTCCGACGGCTTCGAGGCCGTGCGCGACGCAGGCGGCATCGTCGGCTACCTCGTCGGCACGCCGCTGGTCAGCCTGGTCACGGTCTGGGCGACCGTGCCGCTGCTGGTGCTGCTGGCGTTCTTCGGCGTGCTGGTCGTCACGGCCACGCCCGTCAACCAGATCGGCCCGCGCCTGCGCGGCGTCTACGACCGGCTCACCGGCAACCACCGGGACGAGGAGGTCGAGGACGAGGACGCGCCGCTCGTCATCAACGCCGGCCACACCGCCGTCGAGGAGGAGCCGGTCAAGCCCAGGCGCGGCCTGCTCGCGCGCCGGAAGCGGGACCGCGAGGCCGCGGCGCAGGCCGAGGCGGACCAGCTCGAGCAGTACGCGGGCGACGAGGCCTTCGAGCGCGCCGCGTTCGTCGAGCGCCAGCGCCGCGAGGAGGACGCGACCGCGGTCCTCGACCCGGACGACCTCGTCGACGAGGAGGTCGCGCCGCGTGCGCCGACCGCGCCGACGCAGGCGGTCACGGCCGTCGGCGCGAGCGCGGCGGCCCCCGCCGCGCGTCCCGAGCCGGTCGCACCGCCGACCACGGGCGTGCCGCGCGGCGAGCAGCCGATGCTCGAGGGCGACGTGCTCTACACGCTGCCGTCCGAGGAGGTGCTCGCGAAGGGCGCGCCGCACAAGGTGCGTTCCGCCGCGAACGACCGCGTGGTCGAGGCCCTCACCAGCGTGCTCGAGAACTTCGAGATCGACGCGCAGGTCACCGGCTTCACGCGCGGGCCGACGGTCACCCGGTACGAGGTCGAGCTCGGCAAGGGCGTCAAGGTCGAGCGCGTGACGGCGCTGAGCAAGAACATCGCCTACGCCGTCGCCAGCGCCGACGTGCGCATCCTGTCGCCGATCCCCGGCAAGTCCGCGATCGGCATCGAGATCCCGAACACCGACCGCGAGACCGTCTCCCTCGGCGACGTGCTGCGGTCCAGCGCCGCACGGCGCACCGAGCACCCGATGGTCATCGGCGTCGGCAAGGACGTCGAGGGCGGGTACGTCACCGCGAACCTGGCGAAGATGCCGCACATGCTCGTCGCGGGCGCCACCGGCGCGGGCAAGTCGTCGTTCGTGAACTCGATGATCGTGTCGATCCTCATGCGCTCGACGCCCGACCAGGTCCGCATGGTGCTGGTCGACCCCAAGCGCGTCGAGCTCACCGTCTACGAGGGCATCCCGCACCTCATCACCCCGATCATCACCAACCCGAAGAAGGCCGCCGAGGCCCTCGAGTGGGTGGTGCGGGAGATGGAGGCGCGGTACGACGACCTCGCGATGTTCGGGTTCAAGCACATCGACGACTTCAACATCGCGGTCAAGGCCGGCAAGGTGAAGCCGCTGCCGGGCTCCGAGCGGAAGATCGCCGCGTACCCGTACCTGCTGGTGATCGTCGACGAGCTGGCCGACCTCATGATGGTGGCCCCGCGCGACGTCGAGGCGTCGATCCAGCGGATCACGCAGCTCGCGCGTGCGGCCGGCATCCACCTGGTGCTGGCCACGCAGCGCCCGTCGGTCGACGTCGTCACCGGTCTGATCAAGGCCAACGTGCCCTCGCGCCTGGCCTTCGCCACCTCGTCGCTCACCGACTCCCGGGTGGTGCTCGACCAGCCCGGGGCCGAGAAGCTGATCGGCCAGGGTGACGCCCTGTTCCTGCCGATGGGCGCGGCCAAGCCGATGCGCACCCAGGGCGCCTGGGTGTCCGAGAGCGAGATCCACGCGGTCGTCGCCCACGTGAAGACCCAGCTGAAGCCGGTGTACCGCGAGGACGTCGCCGTCGCGGCCGTGAAGAAGCAGGTCGACGAGGACATCGGCGACGACCTGGACCTGCTCCTGCAGGCCGCCGAGCTCGTGGTGACCTCGCAGTTCGGCTCGACGTCGATGCTGCAGCGCAAGCTCCGCGTCGGGTTCGCCAAGGCCGGCCGGCTGATGGACCTGCTCGAGTCCCGCGAGATCGTCGGCCCGTCCGAGGGGTCGAAGGCGCGCGAGGTGCTCGTCCAGCCGGACGACCTGCCCGGCACGCTGGCGATGCTCCGCGGCGAGCCCGAGCCCGAGCCGGTGGGCTCCGGCGGGGCGTTCGCGGACGACCGCTACGCCGCGCCCGAGGGCCGGATGCCCGGCGAGCCGCCGGAGGCCGTCGACTACCACGACGACGCCGACGACCTGCGCTGACCCGTCGTGACCAGCACGGACGCCGGTGCGGGGTGGTCGGACCCGGGCGCCCGGGCTGATCCCGGGACCCGGGGCACGTACGCTGTCGGGGTGACCAGCCCCTCGCCGATGAACGTCGCCAACGTGGTGACGGTGCTCCGCATCGCCGTGGTGCCGTTCTTCGCCTGGGCGCTCCTCGTCGACGGCGGGCAGGACGTCGCGTGGCGGCTCGTGGCGACCGGCATCTTCGCCCTCGCCGCCGCGACCGACCGCCTGGACGGCTACCTCGCGCGGCGCCTCGGCCTGGTGACCGACCTGGGCAAGCTGCTCGACCCGATCGCCGACAAGGCGCTGATCGGCACGGCGCTGGTCGGCCTCTCGATCGTCGGGGACCTCAGCTGGTGGGTGACCGCGGCGATCCTCGTGCGGGAGATCGGCATCACCGTGATGCGGTTCTTCCTGCTGAAGTACCTCGTGCTGCCCGCGTCGCGCGGGGGCAAGATCAAGACGGTCCTGCAGTCGATCGCCGTCGGCGCCTTCCTGCTGCCCCTCGACCACCTCCCCACCTGGACGCTGGTCGTGGCGAGCGTGCTCATGGGCGTGGCCGTCGTGGTCACCCTGGTCACGGGCCTGGACTACGTGCGCACGGCGCTGCGGGTGCACCGCGAGCACGTCGCCGGCGCCGCGCCGGAGGTCGCCCGGCACGCCGCCGCCACCGGCACCACCTCGTCGCACGGGGACGGCTCCGGGCCCGACGCGATGGCCTCGCCGCGATGACCGGTCCGGGCAGCGGGACGGCCGCCGCGGCCGCGCTGCTCGACGCGCTCCGGGAGCGCGGCTGGACGGTGGCCACGGCCGAGTCCCTGACCGGCGGGGAGGTCGCCGCGACGCTCGTGGACGTCCCCGGCGCCTCGCGGTCCCTGCGCGGCGGCGTCGTCGCCTACGCCACCGACGTCAAGGGCTCGTTGCTGGGCGTCGACGCCGACCTGCTCGACGCGCACGGGGCCGTGCACCCCGAGGTCGCCCGGCAGATGGCCGAGCGCGTCCGCGGCGTGGTGGGTGCCGACGTCGGCCTCGGCACCACCGGGGTCGCCGGCCCGGACCAGCAGGACGGGTTTTCACCCGGGACGGTGCACGTCGCCGTGGCGACCCCGCGGGGCACGGTCGTGCGGACGCTCGCGCTCACCGGGGACCGGGCGCAGATCCGGTCCGCCACCTGCGTCGCCGTGCTCCGCGAGGCCGAGACCGCCGTGCGCGGCGACGGTGCCGCGTGAGCCCTGGGAACACGGGGGACTCCGGGCGCGTTGGAACCAGCGTGATGAACACCAAGCCGTCCACCCGCCCCGGCACTGCCCGTCGTGGCGGCGACATGTACGGTGGGAGCCTCCCTACGCGGGGCCACAAGGGTGCCGCCGTCGTCCGCACCGCCCCCACGGGCACGCAGGCGTCGCGGCAGGAGCAGGATCGGGACATGAGAGGGGGACGCCAGATGGTCGTGTTGCGCCGTGAGATCGGTGATGTGCTGCGGGATGCCCGCCAGCGGCAGGGACGCACCCTGCGCGAGGTGTCCTCCGCCGCCCGGGTGTCGCTGGGCTACCTCAGCGAGGTCGAGCGCGGTCAGAAGGAGGCGTCGTCCGAGCTGCTCGCCAGCATCTGCGACGCGCTCGCCGTGCCCATGTCGCTCGTGCTGCGCGAGGTGAGCGACCGCATCGCGGTGGCCGAGGGTCTGCTGATCCCCGACACCGTCCCGGCCGACCTCGCGTCGGCCCTGGCCGGCCAGGAGAGCACCTGGACCCGCCAGCGTCCGGAGCTCGCCCCCATCGGCTGAGCCCCCACACCGGGAGTTCCACCCCAGACCTCGGCCACGCCCGGTCGTCCCGCCCTCGCTCGGCGGAGCGGCCGGGCGTCGTCGCGCCCGGCCCCAGCGCGCCGGCAGCCCCAGCCCCTCAGGTGGAGAGCTCTGCCCGACACGCTTCGGCGTGTCGGGCAGAGGTCTCCACTCGGCGTGGTCAGGAGGCGGGGGTGGGGCGCTGGCACACGCCGCAGAAGTACGCGGGGCGTTCCGTGGGCGGGTGGCCGGCCAGACCGCGGCGGACGGGTGCGCCGCAGCGGCGGCACGGCTCCTTGAGGCGGCCGTGCACCCAGGTGGTCCGGCCCCGGTACACCTCGCCCGTCGTCGACGGCGTCGCGGTGCCGACCGAGCGCAGCATGATCGCGCGGGCGACCCGCAGCAGCCGCTCGGGGTCGGCGACCTCGTCGGCAGGCGTCCACGGCCAGATCCGCTCGAGGAACAGCGAGTCGGCCATGTAGATCGTCCCGATGCCGGCGACCACGGTCTGGTCGAGCAGCACCTCGCAGACGGGGGTCCCGCCGCGCGCGGCCCAGCGGCGGAGCGTCTCGGGGAGGCCGGCGGTCTCGAAGTCGTCGGCGAGGAGGTCGGGGCCCAGGTGCCCGATCAGCGTGTGCTCGTCGCGGGTGGGGACGACGTCGAGCATCCCGATCAGCTCGCCGACCGCGGTCCACGTGGCGTTGGCCAGGACCGTGCGGACGGCGGGGTGGGCGGCGCGGGCACCGGGCGACCCGGTGCGGGCGATCCGCCAGGAGCCGTCCATCCGCAGGTGCGTGTGCAGGGTCCGCCCGTCGTCGAACCGGGTCAGCAGGTGCTTGCCGTAGGACGCGGTGCCGAGCACGGTGCGCCCGACCAGGTCGACCGTGGCCGCCGTGGGCCAGCGCAGGTCGCTGCGCACGAGCTCCCGGCCGGCGAGCGCCTCGTCGAGCCGGCGCGCCGTGCGCGCCAGGATGTCGCCCTCAGGCACGGCGCCGTGCCGGGGCGGTGGTGGGGGCCGGGAGGACCGCGTGCGCGGGGAGGACCGCGTGCGCGGGGAGGACCGCATGCGCGGGGAGGACCGCGTGCACCCGGGTGCTCACCGGGCGCCTCGCAGCCGGAGCCCGCGGGGTGTCGGGGCGAAGCCCGCCAGCGCGAGCGCCCGGCCCAGGGCCGTCGACTCCACGCCGCCGGACAGCAGCTCCTCGCCGTCGGCACGCACCAGCGTGACCCGGCCCAGCCGGCCGTCGCGCACGGTCTCCGCGAGCCGTTCGGTGGCCAGGCGCAGCACGGAGTCGTCGTCGCTGAACGTCAGCACGGTCCGGCCGCCGCGCTCGAGGTAGAGGGCGAGCGTGCCGTCGACGAGCACGACGACCGAGCCGGCCTTCCGCCCGGGCCGGTGGCCGGTGGGCGTGTCCGCCCGCGTCGGCCACGCCAGCGCCGCGCCGTACGGGTTGGCGGGGTCCGTGGCGGCGAGCAGCACCACGGACCGGTCGGAGTCCGCGGGCACGGACTGCTCGGCGAGCCGCTCGAGCTGCCGCGCGTCGGCCCGGAGCTGGTCGACGGCACCCGGCAGCGCGAACTGCGAGCCGCCGAGGTGCTCGACGAAGTAGCCGCGACGCACCTGCCCGGCCTGCTCGAGGGCCGCGAGCACCCGGTACGCGCCGGCGAACTGGCTCGCGACGCCCTCGGCTGGCGCCACCGCACGGGTCAGCACGCCGTGCCGGTCCAGCAGCTGCGCCGCGAGCGCGTGGGCCCGCCGGGTGGGGTCGCCCTCCCGGCTCGGCAGCATCGACCACCGGCCGCCGGCCTCGCCGCCCGCGGTGGCCGTCCCGGCGCCGAGGCCGCCCAGCCCACCGCCCGCCAGGCCCGCGCTGCGCAGCCCGAGCCCGCTGCCGCGCAGGCTTGGTCGTCCGCCGTAGCGGCCCATCGTCAGCGTGCGGGCGCGGGACGGCGTGGGGGAGGCCGTCGTGCGGTGCGCGGTGCGGCCGCCGGCGAGCCGCGCACGCAGCGGCGCGAGACCGTCGTTGCTGACCAGCCCCGCCCAGACCAGGTCCCAGAGCGCGTCGACCAGGGCCGCCTGCGACGGCGGCGGCTCGGGGTCCAGCGCCTCGGCGACCCGGCCGGCGAGCGCGCCGACGAAGTACGCCCCGCCGCCCCGGAGCGCGTCGACGAGCGCCCGGTGCAGCGGCGTGTCCAGGTGCTCGGCGGGCGCGACCTCCGTCCCGGGCGGTGCGAGCAGGGGCAGCGTCAGGTCCGCCGTGGCTGCGAGGTGCAGGCTGATCAGGCCGTCCTTGCCGGGCAGCGTGCCGTGACCGGCCCAGAGCACCTCGCCCGCCGCGGTGAGCTCGTCGAGCAGGGCGGGGTTGTAGTCCGGCACCCGCGCCGGCAGCACGAGCGACTCCAGCGCGGACGCGGGCACGACGGCGCCCGCCAGCTGCTCGACGGCGCGCGCGAGACCGTCCGCCCCGCGCAGCGAGCCGGTCGAGGGCTGCCCCGGGCGACCGGTGGCGTGCTGCCACACCGGAAGGAACCGGCCGAGCGCCACCTGCTCCACCGGCTCGACCTCGGACCGCAGCGCGGCGAGCGAGCGGCGGCGCAGGGTCCGGAGCACGTCCGCGTCGCAGTACTCGTCGCCCACCCCGCCCAGGGCGTCCGGGCGCAGCCGGCCCTGCACGACGACGCCGGCGCGCTCCAGCGGGCGCAGCGCGGCCTGCACCACGGCGGTGCCGATCCCGAACCGGGCCGCGACGGCTGCGGCCGGGAACGGGCCGTGCGTCCGGGCGTGCCGGCGCAGCAGGTCGCCGAGCGGGTCCGGCAGCACCTCGGTGAACACCTCGGGGACGCCGACGGGCAGGGCCACGCCGAGCGCGTCCCGCAGCCGGCCCGCGTCCTCGACGGCCGCCCACTGCTCGGCCTCGCCGGCGGGGACGCCGGAGATCCGCACGCGGATGAGCCGGCGCGCGTGCTCCAGGTCGGCCAGCCAGCCGGCGACCTCGCCGCGGACGTCCTCGCGGGTGCGGGCCTCGACGCCGGCCAGGGGGAGCGGCCCGTGCCGGCGCACCACGTCGGCGACCTGCTCGGCGGTCCGTGCCTGGCGGTCGGGGTCGGTGCCGGTCAGCTCCGCCTCGGTGCGCAGCACGGCGTCGGGGTCGAGCAGGTCCGCGATCTGCGACCCGCCCCCGCCGCCGAGCAGCTCGTCCAGCAGGGTCGGGTCGAGCGTGAGCGCGGCCGCGCGGCGCTCGGCCAGCGGGGCGTCGCCGTCGTAGAGGAACTGCGCGGTGTACCCGAACAGCAGCGACTGCGCGAACGGCGACGGGCGGGTCGTGGTGACCTCGACGACGCGCACCCGGCCGGCCGAGACGTCCTTCATCAGGTCGACCAGCGCGTCGATGTCGAAGTCGTCCTGCAGGCACTCGCGCACGGCCTCGAGGAGGATGGGGAAGTCGGGGTACCGCGACGCGACGGCGAGCAGCTGCGCCGAGCGCTGCCGCTGCTGCCAGAGCGGCTGCCGGCGGTCGGGCCGGCGGCGGGGGAGCAGCAGGGCCCGGGCGGCCGCCTCGCGGAACCGCGCGCTGAACATCGCGGACCCGCCGAGCTCGGCGCGGACGGCCTCGGCCACCTCCTCCGGCTCGATCAGCAGGTCCGCCGCGTCGACGGGCGCGGGGTCGGACAGGCCGCCGGGGCTCGCGGGGGAGCCGTCGGCGGACCAGGCGTCGGGCGCCGACCAGCCGAGCAGGTCGCCCACGGGGTCGGCGGCGGCCGCGAGCATGTCGGGCAGCCGCAGCACGATGCCGTCGTCGGCGTGCATCGCGGCGGCGTCCACCCCGAAGCGCTCGCGCAGGCGGGCGCCCAGCACCAGCGCCCACGGCGCGTGCACGCGGGCGCCGTACGGGGAGTGCACGACGACGCGCCAGTCGCCGAGCTCGTCACGGAACCGCTCGACCACGACGGTCACGTCGCTCGGCAGGACGCCGGCGGCGTCGCGCTGCTCGCGCAGGTACCCCAGCAGGTTGTCGGCGGCCCAGGGGTCGAGGCCCGCCTCGGCCACCCGGGTCCGCGCGTCGCCGTCCGGCAGGTCCGCGACCTCCCGCGCCCACGCGCCCATCGCCCGGCCGAGCGACGCGGGCCGTCCCTGGGAGTCGCCCTTCCAGAAGGGCAGGCGCCCGGGCACGCCCGGCGCGGGGGTCACCAGGACGCGGTCGGGCGTGATGTCCTCGATGCGCCAGGTGCTCGACCCGAGCGTGAACGTGTCGCCGACGCGCGACTCGTAGACCATCTCCTCGTCGAGCTCCCCGACCCGCTTGCCGCCGCGGGTCCGGCCCCCCGACCGCTCGGGGTCGACCGGGACGTCGGCGGTCTCGGCCCCCGTCGCGAGGAACACCCCGTACAGGCCGCGGTCGGGGATGGTCCCACCGCTGGTGACGGCCAGCCGCAGTGCGCCGGGCCGTCCGCTCAGCAGGTCGGTGGCGCGGTCCCACACGATGCGCGGCCGCAGCTCGGCGAACTCCTCGCTGGGGTAGCGGCCCGCGAGCATGTCGAGCACCGCGCGCAGCGTCGCGTCGCCCAGGGTCGCGAACGGCGCGGACCGGCGCACGACCGCCGCGAGGTCGGTCACCGTCCAGTCCTCCTGGGCGACCATGGCGACGACCTGCTGGGCCAGCACGTCGAGCGGGTTGGTCAGCACGTGCAGCGGCTCGATCTGGCCGGCGCGCATCCGCAGCGCCGTGACCGCCGCCGGCACCAGGTCGCCGCGGAACGTCGGGAACACCACGCCGTGCGACACCGCACCGACCTGGTGGCCGGCGCGCCCGATGCGCTGCAGCCCGCTCGCGGCGGACGGCGGCGCGCCGACCTGCACCACCAGGTCGACGGCGCCCATGTCGATGCCGAGCTCCAGCGAGCTGGTCGCCACCACGGCGGGCAGCCGCCCGGCCTTGAGCTCGGACTCGGTGCGGGTGCGCTCCGCGCGGCTCATCGACCCGTGGTGCGCGCGGGCGATGACCGTGTCCGCGTCGCGCGCGTCGACCCCGACCGCGGTCCCCGACTGCGCCGTCACCTGCGCCGCCCAGAGCGTGCTCGGGTCGGGGACGTCCTCGCCCTGCCGCTCCGCCCAGACCTCGTTCATCCGGGCGGTCAGCCGCTCGGCGCCGCGCCGGGAGTTGGTGAACACGAGCGTCGACCGGTGGTCGGCCACCAGGTCGACGACGCGCTCCTCGACGTGCGGCCAGATCGACGGCCGGGTGCCCCCGGTGCCCGCGGCCTGCCCGGTCAGGTCGGCCTCGCCCGGGGCGAGCGCGGGCAGGTCCCCGGCCGGCTTCGGGCGCTGGGGGCGGGTGCCGTCGTCGGGCAGCGGCGCGCCGAGGTCGGTGAGGTCGGGGACCGGGACGACGACGTCGACGCGGATCTCCTTGGTGGACGGGGGCTGCACGACCACCACCTCGCGGCCGCCGTCCGCGGGTGCGCGCCCGCCGGCCAGGAACGCCGCGACGCGGTCCACCGGCGTGACGGTCGCGGACAGCCCGACGCGCTGCGCCGGGCCGGGGCCGTCCGGCCGGTCCAGCAGCGCGTCCAGGCGCTCCAGCGACACCGCGAGGTGCGCGCCGCGCTTGGTGCCGGCGACGGCGTGGATCTCGTCCAGGATGACCGTGCGCACCCCGGAGAGCCCCGCCCGGGCGCCCGAGGTCAGCACCAGGAACAGCGACTCCGGGGTGGTGATCAGGATGTCCGGCGGCTTGGTCGCGAACGCGCGGCGCTCGTTCGGCGGGGTGTCGCCGGTGCGGACGCCCACCTGCACGTCCGGCAGGGTGAGGCCGCGCCGGGTCGCCGCCTGACGGACCCCGACGAGCGGCGAGCGCAGGTTGCGCTCGACGTCCGTGGCGAGCGCCTTCAACGGGGAGACGTACAGGACCTTGCACCGCTGGAGCGGGTCCGCGTCGTCGTCCGGCGCCGCCGCCGTGATCCGGTCGAGGGCCCAGAGGAACGCCGCCAGCGTCTTCCCCGACCCGGTGGGGGCGACGACGAGGGCGTGCCGGCCCGTCGAGACCGCGTCCCACGCGCCCGCCTGCGCCGCGGTCGGCTCCGCGAAGGCGCCGCGGAACCAGTCCTGCGTCGGCTCCGAGAACCGCGCGAGGACGTCGGCGCCCGCGGGGAGGTCGGAGGGGCCGCCGGCCGGGGGTGGGGTCACTGCGCCATTCTGTCCCGCGGCACCGACACGCGCGCCCTCACCTGCGGCGCCGTCGCCCCGCCCGTCGCTGCTGGCCGTCGCGCCGGGCGGCCCCGCGCGGTCGGACCTGGAGGTCGCGGTCGCCGGCTCTGCCGACGGTGCCGACGGTGCCGACGGTGCCGACGATGCCGACGATGCCCGGACCTACCCTGCGCCGGTCGCGTCCGGGGTGCTGCTGTCCGGCTGGATCGTGTCGCTCCCCGTCGCCCGCCGCTGACGGGACGTCCGCGCGCGGCCCCGCGTACGCTCGTTGCCCCACCACACGGGACGAGGAGGCGCGGTGCGGTACCGGGAGTTCTGGCAGCTGGTCGACGAGGTGCTCGGCAGCGCCCACGGGCGTGCGCTCGTGCACGAGCTCGTCCTGCCGGCCCTGGGCGACCGCACCCCCGAGCAGGCGCTCGACGCCGGCACCGACCCCCGCGACGTGTGGCACGCCCTCTGCGACGAGCTCGACATCCCCGACCCGCAGCGCTGGGGCCACGACCAGCACCGGCAGGCGCCGCCGCGTCGTTGAGGGCCGCCTGCCGCGGACCTGTCGGCCCTGCGCGCCCGCGTGGCAGTCTGAGCAGGTGCCGTCCCACGACCCGCGCCGCCCGCCGCCGGGCTGGTGGTCGGTCACGCTCAGCGACGTCGGGGACGCCCTGCTGGGCCTGGTGACGACCGCGCTGGGGCTGGGCGTCGCCATCGCGCTGGTCGACGGCGTCGAGGCCAGCAACCCGGGTGCCGTGGTGGTGGCGGCGCTGGTCGTGGCGGTCGGCGACCTGGTGCTGCGGCCGCCGCTGCGCGTGCTGGCGCGGGTCGCCGGTGCGATGGGCGCGCTGGTCGCCGGCCTCGCCGGCCAGGTCCTGGTCGTCTGGTTCGCCCTGTCGGTCGTGCCGGGCGTGCGGGCGACGAACGCGTGGGCGGTCGTCCAGGTGCTCGTCATCACCGGCTGCGTGATGGCCGTCGGCCGGTGGGTGTGGGGCGCGTCCGACTCCGACTACGTCGTCGGCGACGTCCTCCGCCGGGCCCGGGCCCGTGCGCGCCGGGCCGGCGAGGGCGGGGGCGCGGTCCCCGACGACCGGCCGCCCGGCCTGCTGGTCGTCCAGCTCGACGGCGTGGCCGCGCCCGTGCTGGCGCAGGCGGTCGAGGCCGGGCTGGTCCCGACGATGGCCCGGTGGGTCGCCGACGGCTCGCACGACCTGCGGACGTGGTGGGCGCAGGTCCCGTCGACGACGCCGGCCAGCCAGGCGGGGCTGCTGCACGGCGCGGCCGACGCCATCCCGTCGTTCCGGTGGTGGGACCGCGACGCCGGGCGCCTGGTCGTGACGAACCACCCGGACGACGCCGCCCTGGTCGAGCGCCGGCTGTCCGACGGGCGGGGGCTGCTCGCCGACGGCGGCGCGGCCGTGGCGACGATGTTCTCCGGCGACGCCGAGCGCCAGCTGCTCGTGATGAGCCAGGCCCGGCGCGGCATCGGCCCGGGGACGTCGTACGTCCGGTTCTTCGCCAGCCCCTTCGTGCTCGCGCGCGCCGTGACGCTCACGATCGGCGAGATGGTCAAAGAGCTCTACCAGGGCCGGCGGCAGCGCCTGCGCGACGTGCGTCCGCGGGTGGCGCGGCGGGGCTGGTACGTGGTGCTGCGCGGCGTCACCAACGTGCTGCTGCGGGACCTGGCGACGTCGTTGGTCGCCGAGCAGCTGGTGCGGGGCGCCCCCGTGGTCTACGTCGACCTGGTGGACTACGACGAGATCGCGCACCACGCCGGCCCCACCCGGCCCGAGTCGCTGCGCGCGCTCGAGGGGCTGGACCGCGTCCTCGACACGCTGGTGCGGGTCGCCGAGGCCGCGCCGCGCGACTACCGGGTGGTGGTGCTGTCCGACCACGGGCAGTCGCTCGGTGCGACGTTCGACCAGGTGACAGGCCGGACGCTCGTCGACGTGGTCCGCGCGCACATGGCGGAGCCGGCGACGGCCCCGGTGGACGCGGTGCAGGCGTCCACCGACGAGGAGTGGGGCCCGCTGAACGCGTTCCTCAGCGGCACGGCGGCCCGCCGCGGCGAGGACACGTCCATGGTGCTGGGTCCCCAGGGCAAGGACCGCCGCGCCGACGGCGAGCCGGGCGGCACCGCGGAGCTGCCCGACGTCGCCGTGACGGGGTCCGGCAACCTCGGCATGGTGTGGTTCCCGCGCGTCGGCCGGCGCCTGGTGCTGGAGGAGGTCGAGGAGCGGTGGCCCGGACTGGTGCGGGGGCTCGCCGCCACCCCGGGCGTCGGCCTGGTCGTCGTCGACACGGCCGCGCGCGGGCTCGCGGCCGTCGGACCGGGCGGGGTCGCGTGGCTCGACGCCGATGGTGCCGACGGTGCCGATGGTGCCGACGGTGCCGACGGTGCTGCGCCGGTCGACGGCACCGACCCGGTCGCGCGGTACGGCGTGCGGGCCGCGGCCGACCTGCGCCGGCTCGGGCGGCTGCCGCACGTGGGCGACCTGGTGCTGCTGTCCGACGTCGACGGGGACGGCCGCGTGCACGCGTTCGAGGGGCAGGTCGGGTCGCACGGCGGGCTCGGCGGCGCGCAGAACCTCGCGGTCCTGCTGCACCCGGTCGACCTGCCGGTGGACGACGACCTGCTGGACGAGGTCGGGGCGGAGCGGATGCCCGTCGGTGCCGACCGCGTGCACGAGCAGCTGGTGCGCTGGGCCGCCGCACTGGGGCTGCGCGCGGGACCGCCGGTGCCGCAGGCCGCCGACCGGGTCGTGTCCGAGCCCCAGGAGCCGGGGCCGTGACCGCCGCGGACCCGTCCGGTGCCGGCGCGACGCTGCGCTGGCTCGGGCACGCCACGGTCGTGCTCGACGTCGCGGGCGTGCGGCTGGTGACCGACCCCCTGCTGCGGCCGCACGCCGGGCTGCTGCGCCGCCGCCCGGCCGAGCCGCGCCGCGAGGACTGGGACGGGGCCGACGCCGTGCTGGTCTCCCACCTGCACCACGACCACGCCGAGGTCGGCTCGCTGCGGCTGCTCGACGGCGCCCCGGTGCTCTCCGGCCGGGCCAACGCGCACTGGCTGGCCCGTCAGGGTCTGCCCGCGGTCGGGCTCGGTTCGCAGGAGTGGTGGACGGTGCCCGGCTCCGCGGTCCGCGTCCGCCCGGTGCGTGCCGAGCACGGGCACCGGCCGATGCCGCACCGGCCCAACACCACGCACGGGTTCCTGGTCGTCGCCCCGGGGCTGCGGGTGTGGTTCGCGGGGGACACGGCGCCGTACCCGCAGATGCGGCGGCTGCCCGACCTGGCCGGCGGGCCGCTCGACCTGGCCCTGGTGCCGGTCGGCGGCTGGGGACCGCGGCTGTCGGGCGGGCACATGGACCCGCACCAGGCCGCGGCGGTGTGCGAGGCGGTGGGGGTGCGCTGGGCGGTGCCCGTGCACTGGGGCACGCTGCACCCGCCCGCCTCCCGCCGGCTGCCGCCCGGGTGGATGGACCGGGCCGGCCCCGCGTTCGCACGGGCGCTCGGACGGCGCGGCCAGGTGGAGCCGCTGCTGCTGGCGCCGGGGGAGGCGGTGCGCCTCGGTACGACGGCGGAGCGGATCGCCGGGCCGGAGGACGCCGGCGCAGCGACCGCGTCCTGAGCCGGACGACGCGGTCCGACGCGCGGCGTGTCGGTGGTGTCCGGTCGAACAGGTGTTCGGCTAGGGTGGATCCCGGTGACGCGCCGCGGGTCCGGGTGCCATCCGCGGCCGGTCCCCAGGCGGGGCCGGGTGCGCGGGTTGTGGACGGCGTCGGGGTGCATGTCGGTGGTCGGGCATAGCGTCACTGCAACGACACATCAGACCAGCCCCCGCAGGCGCAGCGCGACGCTGCACGAGACGCACGAGGTGGAACGACATGCCCGCTACCCAGGACCGCGAGAAGGCCCTCGAGGCCGCCCTCAGCCAGATCGACCGTCAGTTCGGCAAGGGCTCGATCATGCGCCTCGGCGACGACGGGCGTGCCCCGGTCGAGGTCATCCCGACCGGTTCGGTCGCCCTGGACGTCGCGCTCGGGATCGGCGGGCTGCCCCGCGGCCGCGTCGTCGAGATCTACGGCCCGGAGTCCTCCGGGAAGACGACCGTCGCGCTGCACGCCGTGGCCAACGCCCAGCGTGCCGGCGGCATCGCCGCGTTCATCGACGCGGAGCACGCGCTCGACCCGGACTACGCGAAGAAGCTCGGCGTCGACACCGACGCGCTGCTCGTCTCCCAGCCGGACACCGGTGAGCAGGCGCTCGAGATCATGGACATGCTGATCCGCTCCGGCGCGATCGACATCGTCGTCATCGACTCCGTGGCGGCCCTGGTGCCGAAGGCGGAGATCGAGGGCGAGATGGGCGACAGCCACGTCGGCCTCCAGGCCCGCCTCATGTCGCAGGCGCTCCGCAAGATCACCGGTGCGCTCAACGCGTCCGGCACCACCGCGATCTTCATCAACCAGCTGCGCGAGAAGATCGGCGTGTTCTTCGGCTCGCCCGAGACGACCACCGGTGGCAAGGCGCTCAAGTTCTACGCGTCGGTCCGCATGGACATCCGCCGCATCGAGACGCTCAAGGAGGGCACGGACGCCGTCGGCAACCGGACCCGCGTCAAGATCGTCAAGAACAAGATGGCCCCGCCCTTCAAGCAGGCCGAGTTCGACATCCTCTACGGCGTGGGCATCTCGCGTGAGGGCGGCCTCATCGACATGGGCGTCGAGCACGGGTTCATCCGCAAGTCCGGCTCCTGGTTCACCTACGAGGGCGACCAGCTCGGCCAGGGCAAGGAGAACGCCCGCGGCTTCCTCCGGGACAACCCGGACCTGGCCGTGGAGATCGAGAAGAAGATCCTCGAGAAGCTCGGCATCGGGGCCAAGGTCGACGCGCCGGCCGGCGCGGAGGTGAAGGTCGACTTCTGATGTCGGCTCAGCACGACCGCAGTGAGCAGGGGCGGGGCCCGACGGACGCACGGCGTCCGGCGGGCCCCGCGCCGCACCCGGCGACGCCGGGGGAGTCGTCCACGCCGCGGGGGCCTGCCGCGCCGGGGACGCCGTCCGAGCCGGCAGCGCCGTCCCAGCCGGCAGCGCCGTCCGAGCCCGACGGCTCGGCCTGGGTCGACGCGGCCGGCGGCGACGCGTCCGCGTGGGACCGGGAGGCCGGCGGTTCCGGGTCGGCCTGGGACGACGGCGGCGACGCGGGTGCTGGGGCGGGTTTCTCGTGGGCTGCGGCTGCGCCCGCGACGGTCCCGGACGCGGGCTGGGAGGTCGCGCCCCCGCCACCGGCCCCGGCGGGCGTGGGGGAGGCGGCCCCGCCGGCGTCGGTGTGGGACGACGACGCCCCGCCACCGCCCTCCACGTGGGAGGACGACGGATCCCTGCCCGCGCACGCGGCGGACGACGAGGACGCCGCCCCGGCGCGACGACCACGGGCGTCGCGTGCGGCGGCCACGGTGTCCGCCGCCGACTCGCCGGAGGCGTCGGCCGCGTCCGACGAGGTCGCTGCGGTGGCGGCGCGACTCGCCGAGATCGCCGCACGCACCGGCCGCGGCGTCGCACGCCCGGTCGAGGCCGCGGACGAGCCCGCCCGCACCGGCCGACCGGCAGCGCGCGGCGGGTACGGCGGCCGACCGGCCGGGGCCCGGCGCACCTGCGGCGGACGACGGCGCGCCCCCGCGTCCGAGCCCCCCGAGGACGGTGCCGCCGCGCAGGACGCCGAGCCGGACCACGAGTCGGTCGCCCGGACGGTCGCGCTGCGGCTGCTGACCGGCGCCCCGAAGAGCCGCGCCCAGCTCGCCGAGGCGATGGCCCGGCGCGAGGTGCCGGAGGAGGTCGCCGACCGGGTGCTCGACCGGTTCACGGAGGTGGGGCTGGTCGACGACGTCGCGTACGCCGAGATGCTCGTGCGCAGCCGGCACACCGAGCGCGGGCTGTCCCGCCGGGCGCTCGCGCAGGAGCTGCGCCGGCGCGGGGTGGACGACGAGATCGCGCAGGAGGCGCTCGAGCAGGTCGACGACGCGGACGAGGAGCAGGCGGCCCGTGCGCTCGCCCGCAAGAAGCTGCGCGGGACGCGCGGGCTCGACCGGGAGACGCGCCTGCGGCGTGCGTACGGCGCGCTCGGCCGGCGCGGGTACGGCGGCTCGCTGGTGTCCCGGGTGGTGCGCGAGGAGCTCGACGCCGAGGACGCTGCGGCGGACCCGTCGGACGACCTGGACTGACGGGACCCGCCGGGGCGGGCGGGTGACCGGTGCGGGCGTCGGCGTGGTGAACAATGGACGTCGGCGCCGCAGGTCACGGCGTCCGGCCCGCCCGGCCGGACCACCGCGCGAGCGCCGCGCGGTCGGAGCCGCGCCACGGCCGCCCGCCCGGGGCGGCGCCACGAGCAGGAGTGTGACAGGCATGCAGGACGTCGCGATCGTCGTCGGACTGCTGGCCGCGTGCCTCGTCGCCCTGGTCCTCGTCCTGCTGGCGCGCCGCGAGGCCGCCGCCGTCCGCAAGCAGGCGCTCGAGGACGTGCAGTCCATCCGCGACGAGGCGCGCAGCGCGCTCGCCGACGCGCAGCGCCGGGAGGCCCGCGCCGTGGAGCGCGAGGAGAACGCCGCCGCGGCCGAGCGCACCGCCGGAGAGCGCGAGCGCGCCGCCCGGGCCGCCGAGGACGCCGCCGCCGAGCTCCGCCGGCAGGCCGCCGAGCAGGCCGGCACCGCGGCGTCGACCGCCGCGGAGCGGGTCGCCGCGGCCGAACGGACCGCGGCCGAGGCCGTCGCCGCGGCGGAGCGGACGGCAGCCGCGACGGTCGCCGCGGCCGAGCGCGCGGCGGCCGAGCGGCTCGCCGCCGCGGAGCAGGAGGCCGCCGAGCGGCTGGAGGCGACGTCCGGCCTCACCGCCGCGGAGGCGCGCGCGGAGCTGCTGCGGCAGCTGACCGCCGAGGCGTCCACCGCGGCCAGCGCGTCGATCCGCCGCATCGAGGCACAGGCCCGCCGCACGGCCGAGGCCAGGGCCCGCCGCGTGCTCGCCACCGCGGTCCAGCGGACGGCCGTCGCGACCAGCAGCCAGAGCACGGTGACGCTGCTCCCGCTGCCCTCGGACGAGATGAAGGGCCGGATCATCGGCAAGGAGGGCCGGAACATCCGGCTCTTCGAGGCGCTGACCGGGGTCAACGTGCTCGTCGACGAGACCCCGGACACCGTCGTGCTCTCCTGCTTCGACGCCGACCGCCGCGAGGTCGCCCAGGTGACGCTCGAGGCCCTGATGGCCGACGGCCGGATCAACCCGCAGCGGATCGAGGCCGCGTACGCCGAGGCGCTCGCCGGGGCGGACGACCGCGCCGACGAGGCCGGCCACGACGCGGCCGAGCGTGCCGGCGTGCGCGGCCTGGACCCGCAGCTCGTGCGGGTGCTCGGGCGGCTGCGGCTGCGGACGTCGTTCGGCCAGGACGTGCTCGAGCACCTGGTCGAGTCGGCGCTGCTCGCCGCGCAGGTGGCCGGGGAGATCGGCGCGGACGTCGAGGTGGCCCGCCGCGCGGCGCTGCTGCACGACATCGGCAAGGCGCTGACGGGCGAGGTGCCCGGCACGCACGCGCAGGTCGGCGCGGCGCTGGCGGCCCGGCACGGCGAGTCCGACGTGGTCGTCAACGGCATCGCCGCGCACCACGACGAGGTGCCCGCCGAGACGGTCGAGGCGGTGCTCGTGCAGGTCGCCGACGCGATGTCCGCCGCGCGACCCGGCGCCCGGCGGGAGGACGTCGACCAGCACGTCGAGCGGCTGGAGCAGCTGGAGGAGCTCGTGGCGGGCCACGCCGGCGTCCGGCGCGCGCTCGCGATGGCGGCCGGCCGGGAGATGCGCGTCGTCGTCGAGCCCAGCCAGGTGCCCGACACGGACCTCGGCCGCCTCGCCGTCGAGATCGCCCGGCACATCGAGCAGGACCTGTCCTACCCGGGCGAGATCAAGGTGACCGTCGTCCGCGAGGTCCGCGCCAGCGCCACCGCGGGCTGACCCGGACGCCCCCGGGGGGCCGCGACGTGGCCGAGGTCGAGCGTTCCCCGCGAGGTCGTGCGGTTCAGCGCACGACGGGGGTGAGGACCCACGACCTCGGCGAGAACCCACGACCTCGGCCAGGGAACCGGGGACGCGACGGGGGGAGCGCAGCGCGCGGGGCGTCAGAGCGGCGTGCTCGACCCGCCCGCCGCGGTGTTGCCCGGGCCGCCGAGGGTCATCGTGACCAGCGTCGGGTCGGCTGCCGCCCTGCCGGCCTTGCGTGAGCCCCGGCGCTGCAGCCACACGGCCAGCCGGGTCAGCGAGATGTTGACCACCAGGTAGATCCCCGCACCGAGCAGGAACAGCGCGACGTAGTACTTCTGCCCGAAGTACTGCGCGTTGTTCTGCATGGCCTTGAGCAGCTCGGGGTAGCCGACGATGAAGCCGAGCGACGAGTCCTTGAGCAGCACCACGAGCTGCGCGATGAGGCTCGGCAGCATCGTCCGCACGGCCTGCGGGAGCTGGACGAGCAGGAGCGTCTGCCAGCGCGACAGCCCGATGGCGTAGGCGGCCTCGGTCTGGCCCTTGGGCAGCGAGGCGAGCCCGGCGCGCAGGATCTCGGCGATGATCGCCATGTTGTAGACGGTGAGGCCGAACACGACGGACGCGAACGCGTCCCACCCGAAGCCGAGCAGGCCGAACAGCATCATGAGCAGGACGGGCAGCCCGCGGAACAGCTCGATGACGGCGGTGGCGGGTGCGCGCAGCCAGGCGATCCGGGTGGTGCGCCACATCGCGAGCAGCAGGCCGAGCACCAGCGCGAGCGGGGCGGCGACGACGGCGGCCCGCAGCGTGGCACCGAGCCCGCGGACCACCATCGAGCGCCACACGTCCTCGGCGGTCTGGTTCTTCGGCGGGTCGTACAGGACGTCCCAGCGGTCGGCGCCGAACAGCCCGCGGCCGTCGGCGTACCGGAAGGCGAGGGCGAGCAGGGCGATGATCAGCAGGGCGCCGATCACCGAACCGATCCGCTCGCGGCGGCGCGCGACGGGGCCGGGCTCGTCGTAGAGGACGGAGCTCATCGGGCGAACGCCACCTTCCGCTCGAGCACCCCGGCGAGCAGGCCCGCCGGGATGGTGATGATCAGGTAGAAGATGCCGACGCCGGCCAGCGCGAGGGTCGCCTCGGACGGGTTGGCCAGCGCGATGCGGCGCCCGGAGGCGAGCAGCTCGACGACCGCGAACCCGGCCGCGACGGAGGTGTTCTTGGTCAGCGCGATCAGCACGTTGATGATCGGCGGGATGACCGAGCGCACCGCCTGCGGCAGCACGACCAGGTTGAGCGTCTGCCCGAAGGTCAGGCCGATCGCGCGCGCGGCCTCGGCCTGCCCGAGAGGGACGGAGTTGATGCCGGAGCGGACGGCCTCGGCGACGAACGCGGAGGTGTAGGCGGACAGCGCGATCACGGCGGTCCAGAACCCGAGCGGCGGGAGCACCCCGAACTGCGGGGCGACGAAGACGAGGAAGAAGAACACCAGCGTGAGGGGCGTGTTGCGGAGCAGCTCCACGTACGTCACGGCAAGGCCGCGGAGCGTCGCCACGGGGGAGACGCGCATCGCGGCGAGCACGGTGCCCCAGACCAGGGCGATCACGCCCGCGATGGCGGTGAGGCGGAGCGTGACGAGGAAGCCGCTCAGGTAGGCCGGCAGGTTGTCGGCGAAGAGGTCCACGCAGGGTCCTTCGGGTCGGGGGCGCGGTGGGCGCGCGACGGCGGTGGGCGCCCGGACCCGCGCGGGTGCGCGGGGCCGGGCGCCGGGTGATCAGTACCGGTCGACGGCCGGGGGCTCCGGGGTCGGCAGCACGGCGCCGGCGGTGGACTCCCACGCCTCGGTCCAGCTGCCGTCCTCGAAGCTGGCCTCGAGCGTGTCGTTGATCCAGTTGCGGAACTCGGTGTCGTCGAGCGCCAGGCCGATGCCGTACGGCTCGGCGGTGAACGGCTCGCCGCGGACCTCGAACGTCGGGTCGTCGGCCGCGAAGCCGGCGAGGATGACGTTGTCGGTGCTCATGGCGTCCACCTGGCCGCCACGCAGCGGCTCGAGGCAGTCGGAGTAGGCGCCGAACGCGACGACCTCGGTGTCGGGGAAGTTCTCCAGGAGGTTCGCCTCGGGGGTCGAGCCGCCGACGGTGCAGACCTTCTTGCCCGCGAGGTCCTCCTCGCTCTGGATGTCCTCGTTGTCGGCGAGCGTGAGGATCGACTGGCCGGCCTCGTAGTACGGGCCCGCGAACGACACGACCTCCTTGCGGTCGTCGTTGATCGTGTACGTCGCGATGACGATGTCGACCTGGCCGGACTCGATGAACGACTCGCGGTTGGCCGAGATGGTCTCGGTCCAGGTGATGCCGTCCTCCGGGATGCCGAGGGCGCCGGCGATGATCTTGCCCATCTCGACGTCGAAGCCCTCGGGCGTGCCGTCGGGGCCCACCAGGCCGAACAGCGGCTGGTCGAACTTGGTGCCGATGGTGATCTCGCCGGCCTCCGCCAGCGCGGCCATCGTCGAGCCCTCGGGGAAGTCGGCGGCCTCGACCTCGGAGACCTCGGGGGTCGAGCCCTCGTCGGTGTCGTCGGAGCCGCCGCAGGCGGCGAGCGTGAGGACGGCGGCGGCCGCCAGGGCGATCGGTCCAGCGGTGCGGGTTCTCATCAGGAGCTCCTTGCGTCGCGTGTGAGGTCCCGGGCGGGACGTGCCCGCCCGGATCGGGTCGTGGTGAGCGCGGCTCAGTGGGTGAGGATCTTCGACAGGAAGTCGCGGGCGCGCTCCGAGCGCGGCGCGGTGAAGAAGGTCTCGGGGTCGGCCTCCTCGACGATGGCGCCGCCGTCCATGAAGACCACGCGGTCCGCGGCCCGGCGGGCGAAGCCCATCTCGTGCGTGACGACGACCATCGTCATGCCCTCGGCGGCGAGGGCGATCATGACGTCGAGGACCTCGTTGATCATCTCCGGGTCGAGCGCCGAGGTGGGCTCGTCGAACAGCATCACCTTCGGCTCCATCGCCAGGGCGCGGGCGATGGCGACGCGCTGCTGCTGCCCGCCGGAGAGCTGCGCGGGCAGCTTGTCGGCCTGGCTCGCGACGCCGACGCGCTCGAGCAGCGCCATCGCGCGCTCCTTCGCCTCGCCGCCGCCGATCTTGCGCACCTTCCGCAGGCCGAGCGTGACGTTCTGCAGCACGGTGCGGTGCGAGAACAGGTTGAAGGACTGGAACACCATGCCGACGTCCGCGCGGAGCTTCGCCAGGCCGCGGCCCTCGGCGGGCAGCGGGACGCCGTCGAGCGTGATGGTGCCGGACTCGATGGTCTCGAGCCGGTTGATGGTCCGGCAGAGCGTGGACTTGCCGCTGCCGGAGGGGCCGATGACCACGACGACCTCGCCGCGGCGCACGGTCAGGCTGACGTCCTTGAGGACGTGCAGCGCACCGAAGTGCTTGTCGACGTGGTCGAGGACGACGAGGGGCTCGCCGGGGTGGTCTGCCGGTACCGGATCGGGCTGTGCCATCCCTGGAACCTATGAGGCGTTTGTTAACTGCGCCAGCCTCGCAGGTCACGAAACGGAAACGCTGTGGTCATGCGCTGGTCGACCGGGCCGTGCGGCGCGGGGTCCGCGCGCCGCGCGGACGTACCCTTGTCCGCGATGAGCACGACGACCACGCCCCCCGTCCTGCCCGTCGCCGAGGCCCCCACCCCGGCGACGGACACGCCCGCGCGCACCTACCTGGTGAAGACGCTCGGCTGCCAGATGAACGTGCACGACTCGGAGCACATGGCCGGGATGCTCGAGCAGGCCGGCTACGTCGCCGCGTCGCCCGAGGCGGCGGCGGCCGAGGAGGCCGACGTCATCGTCATCAACACCTGCGCGGTGCGGGAGAACGCGGCCGACAAGCTGTACGGCAACCTGGGTCGGCTCGCGGGGACCAAGCGCGCACGCCCCGGCATGCAGATCGCGGTCGGCGGCTGCCTGGCGCAGAAGGACCGCTCGGGCATCGTCGAGCGCGCGCCGTGGGTGGACGTCGTCTTCGGCACGCACAACCTCGACGTGCTGCCGGTGCTCCTGGAGCGTGCCCGGCACAACGAGGCCGCCGAGGTCGAGATCGAGGAGTCCCTGAAGGTCTTCCCGTCCACGCTGCCGACCCGCCGCGAGTCGGTCTACGCGGGCTGGGTCTCCATCAGCGTGGGCTGCAACAACACGTGCACCTTCTGCATCGTGCCGCACCTGCGCGGCAAGGAGCGGGACCGCCGGCCCGGCGACGTGCTGGCCGAGGTCGCCGCGCTGGTCGACCAGGGCGCGATCGAGGTCACGCTGCTCGGCCAGAACGTGAACTCCTACGGCGTCGGGTTCGGCGACCGCGGCGCGTTCGCGAAGCTGCTGCGCGCCGCGGGGACGGTCCCGGGCCTGGAGCGGCTCCGGTTCACCTCGCCGCACCCCGCGTCGTTCACCGACGACGTGATCGCCGCGATGGCCGAGACCCCGGCCGTGATGCCCAGCCTCCACATGCCGCTGCAGTCCGGCTCGGACCGCGTGCTGCGTGCGATGCGCCGGTCGTACCGCTCGGAGAAGTTCCTGGGCATCCTGGACCGCGTGCGGGAGGCCATGCCGGACGCCGCGATCACGACCGACATCATCGTGGGCTTCCCGGGCGAGACCGAGGAGGACTTCGCCGAGACGCTGCGCGTGGTCGAGGCCTCCCGGTTCTCCTCGGCGTTCACGTTCCAGTACTCCCCGCGCCCCGGCACCCCGGCCGCGGACCTGCCCGACCAGCTGCCCAAGGCGGTCGTGCAGGAGCGGTACGAGCGGCTGCTCGCGCTGCAGGACCGGATCGGCCTGGCGGAGGCGCAGCGGCAGGTCGGGCGCACCGTCGAGGTGCTGCTCGCCGAGGGCGAGGGCCGCAAGGACGGCGCCACGCACCGGCTCTCCGGCCGCGCGGCCGACAACCGCCTGGTGCACCTCGCGCTGCCGGCCGGCCTGCCGGCGGCCGACGTCCCCCGGCCGGGGGACCTGGTCGCCGTGGAGGTCACGCACGCCGCGCCGCACCACCTGGTCGCCGACTCCGGCGCGCAGGGCGGCACGTTCGCCGTCCGGCGGACCCGGGCGGGCGACGCGTGGGAGCGGCGGCAGTCCGGCGCGGACGACCACGCGCACGGCGGGGCCGGGGAGGCGTGCGGCACCGGTGGCGCGGCGGGCGGACCCGCGGCGCCGGTGCTGCTGGGCCTGCCGACGATCGGCGTCGGGCCCCGCTGACCCTCAGACCTGCGGCGGGAGCAGCGAGTCGAACGACGCGAAGCTCTGCACGCCCGTGCCGAGGCCGCAGGAGATCAGCTGGTCCAGCTGCTCGGCGGTGACGCCGTGCTCGAGGTCGGTGGACACCTCGCTGTACACGGCGAGCTGCCCCTCTTCCTCGCGGACGTAGAGCTTCGGCCAGATGCGCTCGCGGTTCCAGTCGTTCAGCGCCAGCGTCACGGACCGCCGGCTGTCGACGGGGAGCTGCCGGTGCCAGCGCCCGCGCACCTGGAGGATCTCCCGCTGCTCGCCGAGCAGCAGGAACCAGAACCGGGAGTCGTTCCAGACGCCGGTCAGGTCGCCGTCCTCGTCCACGCGGTAGTGGTACCCGCGCGCGGCCAGGGCCGAGGCGACGCGGTCCCGGGTCAGCGGAGTCGGACGCGCCTGCAGCGGGACGCGGCGCTCGGGCGCGGGCGGGACCGCGCGGTCGCCGAGCACGCGGGAGAGCCAGCCCGGGGTGCGCGGGGCCGTCACGGTGCCACCGCCGCGGGATCGGGGTAGAGCTCGTCGATGGCGTCGAAGAAGGTGCTCGACGTCGACAGGCCGCAGAACAGCACCTGGCTCAGCTGCGCGTCGGTGGCGCCGTGCTCCAGGTCGGTCGACACCTCTGCGACGACGTGGACCATGCCGTTGTCGCGGACCCGGACGTAGGCCTTCGGCCAGATGCGCTCGGCGTTCCACTCGGTGCAGGCGTCCAGCACCTCCTCCAGCCGCTCGATGGCGACCTCGCGGTGCCACTGCCCGCGCACCTGGAGGATCTCCTGGCGGTCGCCGAACAGGAAGAAGTAGAAGAGCCGGCCGCGCCACAGGCCGCCGAGGTCCCCGTCGTTGTCCACGAAGTAGTGGAAGTCGTTGCGCTCGAACCACTGCACCACCCGGTCGGAGCTCAGCGGGGTGGGACGGCCGTCGTCGACGGTCACGCCGACGGGTTCGGGGACCGCGCGCGGGCCCGCTCGGCCCGGGTTGGGCGGCACCGGCCCCGTCTCGTGGCCGGTGGCCGGGCGGTCGGGTCCGCGGCGTGGCCGACGGTTCCGGAACAGACCCATGCGCACACCATACGCGCGGCGCCCGGGCGTGCCAGCGTGCCGCGAGATGTTCACCGGAACGGACACCCACGGCCCCCGGGAGCGGCCCCGGATCGGGTTAGGCTCGGACGTCGGAGGGGCGGGCAGGCCCGCCACCTGCACCGACACCCACCGACACCCACCGACAGCCACCGACGCGCACCGACACGCACCCCGCACCGAAGGACAGGACGACATGGGCTTCTTCACCAAGCCGGACGGCGCAGCGGCCGCACCCGGCCCGCAGGCGCTGTCCCACCAGCGGCTGGTCGACGTGCTCGACGCGCGCGAGATGAACTACGCGGTCGACGACGACGGCGACGTCGGCGGGTACTGGGACGGGCACCTCTTCTACTTCTTCCGGATGGGCGGCCAGCAGGAGTACCTGCAGACCCGCGGCCGCTGGAACCGCAAGGTCGGGATCGACCAGTACGCCCGCGTGGTCGACCTGGTGAACACCTGGAACTCGGAGAAGCTGTGGCCGAAGGGCTACGTGCGCGCCGAGGGCGAGGTCGTCGGCGTGTACGCCGAGCACACCGTGGACTACGAGCACGGCGTCACGGACGAGCAGCTGGACCTGCACCTCGCGTGCGGCATCACGACCGCGCTGAGCCTGTTCGAGCACCTCGACGAGCAGTTCCCGGCCGAGGCGGCCGCCGCGAAGGCCGAGCTCGAGAGCGAGTGACGCAGCACCGATGACGGAGCCCGCCGCGAGGGCGTTCCAGGTCGACCTGCACGGCGTCGTCGACCTGCTCGCCCGGCACCTGTACTCCGGCCCCCGCGTGTACGTGCGGGAGCTGCTGCAGAACGGCGTCGACGCGATCACCGCGCGGCGCGCGCTGGACCCCGGCTGCCCGGCGACGGTGCGGCTGCGGCCGCTCGCCGACGGCTCGCTGCTGGTCGTCGACTCCGGGGTGGGGCTCACCCGGGCCGAGGCGGAGGAGCTGCTCGCCACCGTGGGCCGGTCGTCCAAGCGCGACCTGGACCTGGGGCTCGGCCGCGAGGAGTTCCTCGGCCAGTTCGGCATCGGCCTGCTCTCGGCGTTCATGGTGGCCGACGAGATCGAGCTGGTGTCCCGGTCGGCGCGCGAGCCCGGTGCGCCGGCCGTGCGCTGGCGCGGGCACGCCGACGGGTCCTACGACCTGGCGGAGCTGCCGGACGCGGACCTCCCGGCGGGGAGCACCGTGCGGCTGCGGCCCCGGCGGGACATGGAGCACTGGCTGGCGGGGGAGACGGTCGCGGCGCTCGCGGCGGAGTTCGGCTCCCTGCTGCCCGTCGACGTCGCGGTCGAGGTGCCGCTCGGCGCCGCGGTGCCGGACGACGACGGGCTGCCGCCCGGCGGGGCGCCGCGTCCGGGCCACGCGTGGCGACGGGTCTCGGCGCCCGAGCTGCCCTGGGCCCGGGCGTACCCGGACGACGCGGCGCGCGCGCAGGCGCTGGCCCGGTACTGCGAGCAGACCTTCGGGTTCACCCCGCTGGCGCACGTCGACCTGGAGGTCCCGCTCGCGGGCGTGTCGGGCGTGGCGTTCGTGCTGCCCGCGGCGGTGCCGCCCGGAGGCGGCGGGTCGCACCGGGTCTTCCTCAAGCGGATGCTGCTCGGCCCCCGGGTCGAGGGCCTGCTGCCCGAGTGGGCGTTCTTCGTCCGCTGCGTGATCGACTCCTCGGGACTGCGGCCGACCGCCTCGCGCGAGCAGCTGTACACCGACGAGGTGCTGCTCGCGACGCAGGAGGCGCTCGCCGCCGCGGTCCGCGCGTGGACGCTCGACACCCTCGAGTCGTCGACGACGCTGGCCCGGCAGCTGATCGCCACGCACCACCTGGCGGTCCGGTCGCTGGCGCTGACCGACGACACGATGCTCGACCTGGCGGCGCGGATCCTGCCGTACGAGACGACCGACGGCACCCTCACGCTCGCGGAGGTCGCGGAGCAGCACGGCCGCGTCGTCTACGCGCCGACCCTCGAGGAGTACCGGCGGATCGCGCCGGTGGCCCGGGCCCAGGGGGTCGCGGTGGTCAACGCCGGCTACGTGTACGACGCCGACCTGCTCGCCCGGCTGGCGCAGCGCGGGCGGTCCGGCCCCGTCGGCGAGGTGCGCCCGCTCGGTGCCGGCGACATCGCGCAGGTGCTGGCCCCGGTCGCCCCGGAGCGCGAGCTGGCGACGCTGGACGCGGTCCGCGCCGGTGGCGACGTGCTGCGCCCCCTGGACACCGAGCTGGTGCTGCGCACCTTCGAGCCGGCCGAGCTGCCCGCCGTGCTCCTGAACGACCGGGACGGCGACCACCAGCGGGACCTCCAGGCGGCCATGGCCGGTGCCGACGACGTCTGGGGCGACGTGCTGGCCGGGTTCGCCGCGCCGGCCGCCGCGCGGCAGCTGGTGCTCAACGACGCCAGCCCGCTGGTCCGCGAGCTGCTCGCCGCCCCGCCCGGCGAGGTCGCGGCGGCCGGGCTGCGCTCGCTCTACGTCTCCGCCCTGCTGCTGTCGGGCGAGTCCCTGCGTGCGCGCGACGCGGAGCTCATGACCGGCTCGATGGCGGTCCTGCTCCGGGCCGGCCTGCGGGGGACCGGCGACCGCGACGCCACCGGCGACCACCACGACGACCACCACGACGAGGAGCGCGCGTGAGCCGCACGCTGGACGAGGCCAACCGCGAGATCAGCAAGGTGCGGCAGATGCCGTACGGGCTCGCCCGGACCCAGGCGGCCGAGCGGCAGGTGCGCCTGGTCGACGCGGAAGGTCCCGACGCGGCGCGCGCCTTCGCGCTCGGCACACTGGTCGAGGCGTACCAGTGGGGCGGCGAGGTCGACCGCTCGTTCGTCGCGTTCGCCCGGCTGCTGCGCTGGTGGGACGAGCACCCCGAGCAGTTCGACGCCCACGACCGGCACGGGCTGTTCTGGTCGTTCAAGTGGATGATCAGCGGCCTGGCCGACTTCCCGACCGTGTCCGCCGACCAGATCGACCGCACGCTCGCCGACATGGAGCGCCGGTACGCGCTGGCGGGCAACGGGATGGACGCCGTCGCCTACGAGCGGTTCGCGTGGGCGCGCCAGCGGGGCCTGCCCGACGCCGAGAGCGCCTACCAGGCGTGGGTCGCCACCCCCCGGGACGACTACTCGCAGTGCGAGGCCTGCGACCCGGGCGACCGCGCCGCGTGGCTGCTCGCGACCGGCCGGGCCGAGGAGGGCGTGCGCCTGATCGAGCGCACGCTGACGGAGGACCCGTCGTGCGCCTCGGAGCCCGCCGACATGCTGTCGTACCTGGCCGAGGCGTACCTCGACGACGGTCGGCCGCAGGATGCCGCGCGCACCCACCGCCGCGCCGTCGCCGCGCTGGCCGAGGCCGAGTCGGACATGGTCGGCGCACGCGGCCGGCGCGTCCGCCTGCTGGCCCGCGGCGGGCAGGTGGACCGGGCGATCCGCGCGATCGAGGCGGACCAGCAGTACCTGACCGGCGGCGACACGCCCTACTCTCGGCTGGCGTTCGCCCGGCTCGTCGGCGGCGCCACCCACGTGCTGCGCAGCGGCGGGCACGGGGACCGGCCGCTGCGCCTCGACGCCGTCCCCGCGAGCACGGTGGCCGAGCTCGACGACTGGCTCCGTGCGCAGGCGGACGCGCTGGCGGCCCAGTTCGACGCCCGCAACGGCACGACCGCGGAGAGCGAGTCCGTGGCGCGCGCGTGGACGACCCAGCCCGCCCCGGCCCGGCTCGACCTGGACGTGCTGCCGCGTGCGCTGACCACCGCCGGTGCGCCCGCCGCGTCGGCACCAGCCGCAGCGGCAGCCCTGGCGGCCGGGGGCGCACGGCGCGCGGCACCGGCCGACCCCGCCGACCTGCTGGCGACGGCCGAGCAGCTGTCCGGGACGGGTGACCAGGAGGCCGCGGCCGGCGCCTACCTGGACGCCGCCGTGGCGTTCGAGGGGGCCGGCCTGCTGGTCGAGTCCGGCTTCGCCTACGCCGAGGCCGCGCACTGCGCGCAGGTGCTCGGGGACGACGACGGGGCCGCCTCGGGCTACGCCGCGGCGGTCGCGCGGATGCGGGCCGGCGACGTCGACGCCCCGCTACTGGCACCGGTGGTCGCGGCGTGGGCCCGCGCCGCAGCGGTCACCGGCGACGCGGAGGCGGTGCTGGCCGAGGCCGACGCGCTGGTCACGCGGCTGGCGGAGGACCCGGGGCCCGAGGACGCCGAGCGCGCCCCCGAGCTCGTCGCCCGCGACCAGGCCGCTGCCCGGCGCGCCGCTGCCGACCTCGACGACGCCGCCGCCCGCCTGCTCGCCACGCTCGGCGGCCCGGAGCGGGCGGCGGCGGCCGCGGCCCGTGCGCAGATGGCCGCCGAGGCCTACGCCGGGCTGGGGGCGCTCGCGGACGCCGCGCACGCCTTCTGGCTGGCGGGACGCCTGCACGACGACCTCGGCCACGTCGAGGAGTCGGTGTGGCACCTGGAGTCCGCGATGGAGGGGTTCGCCGCCGCCCGGCAGCGCGCCCCGCACGGCGAGGTCGCCAACGCGCTGGTCGACGTCCTGCGCCGCTCGGGCCAGCAGGCCCGCGCCGACGACCTGGCCCGCACCCTCACGACCTGACCCCGCCCGCCCCGCCCGCCCGCCAGGCGAGGTCGTCACACGTGCACGAGGTCGTCAGTCCTGCGGGACGACCTCGTGCACGTGTGACGACCTCGGGCGCCGCCTCCGGCGGGATACGGTCGGGGGGTGAGCCTGGCCGTGGTGTTCCTGCCCGACACCGCGCTGCTCGTCCCCGGGGCCGCCGGCCGGGCCGATCCCGCCGCCGGGCTGCGGGCCGTGGCGCTCGCCGCGCTCGCCGGCGCGGCGACCGGGGTACCCGCTCGCGCCCTCGTGATCGCCCCGGCACGCGCGAGCCGGTTCCTGCCGCACCCGGTGGGCCTCGGGCTCGGGGCCGCCGGGCTGGTCCCCGCGCTGGTCCCCGGCCCCGCGTCCGAGCCGCAGCGGCGCGCCGACGTGCCGGCGTCCACCGCCCTGGCGCTGCTCCGCTCCGCGGGCGTGCGCGGGGACGTCGACGTCCAGGAGGTCGGGCGCCGCCTCGCGGAGCCGGCGCCGGGACCTCGTCCGCACGGCGTCGACCTGCTGGTCGTCGTCGGGTCGCTCAGCGCGCGGCACGGCCCCGACGCCCCGCTCGCCGACGACCCGCGCGCGCCCGCCGCCGACGCCGCCCTGCTCGACGCGCTGTCGAGCGGCCCCGCGGCGCTCGTGGCGGCGCTGGACGACCTCGGCCCCGGCGCCGGCCACGAGCCTGGCGGTCTCCGCAGTCGCGCCGTGGCGCCTCGCGCTGGCGCTGATCGGCGAGGCGACGGAGGTCGAGGTCGTCGTGCACCATGCCCAGGTGCTCGCCGGCGCGCAGCACGCCGTCGTCGGCTGGACCACCCACCCCGCCCCGCCCGCCCGCCCCGCACCACCCGAGGAGCCCCGTTGACCGTCGTCGTCGCCGTGGTCGGTCCGACCGCGACCGGCAAGTCCGACCTGGGGCTCGCGCTCGCCGAGCACCTCGACGGGGAGGTGGTGAACGCCGACGCCCTGCAGCTCTACCGGGGGCTGGACATCGGCACCGCCAAGCTGACCGTGGCGGAGCGCCGCGGTGTGCCGCACCACCTGCTCGACGTGCTGGGCGCTGCCGAGGACGCCTCCGTCGCGGACTACCAGCGGGACGCCCGTGCGGCGGTCGCGGACATCGCGGCGCGCGGGCGCCGTCCGGTGGTCGTCGGCGGCTCGGGCCTGTACGTCCGGGCGCTGCTCGACCGGATCGAGTTCCCCGGGACGGACCCGGAGGTGCGGGCGGCGCTCGAGGCCCGGGTGGAGGCGGAGGGCGCGCGCGCCCTGCACGCGGAGCTCGAGCGGCTCGACCCGGTGGCGGCGGCGGGGATCGGACCGCGCAACGCCCGCCGCATCGTGCGGGCGCTCGAGGTGATCGCCCTCACGGGTGCGCCGTACTCGGCCAACCTGCCGGGCCACGACTACGCGGTGCCCGCCGTGCAGATCGGGCTGGACTGCGACCGCGCCGTGCTCGACGAGCGGGTGGCTGCGCGCGTCGACCGGATGTGGGCGGCCGGGCTCGTCGAGGAGGTCCGGGGCCTCCTCGAGCGGGGGATCGGCCGCACCGCGTCCCGGGCGGTCGGCTACGCGGAGGTGCTGGCGGCCCTGCGCGGGGAGATCACCGAGGACGAGGCGCGCGCGCAGGTGGTGGCCGGCACCCGCCGGCTCGCGCGCAAGCAGATGGGCTGGTTCGGCCGCGACCCGCGGGTGCACTGGCTGGACGCGCGCGACCCGGAGCTCGTCGAGCGGGCGCTGGCGCTGGTGGCCGCGGCCGACGCGGGGACGCTCGGGCCGGCCACGGACGACCCGGCGCCGCGCCGTAGTCTGGGCTCATGACCGCCCCCGCCACCTCGCCGCGACCCGCGCCCGCCACCGCCGACGCCGCCCGCGTGCTCCGGGTGACGAAGGGCCACGGCACCCAGAACGACTTCGTGCTGATCGACGGCCGGGCCGGCGTCGAGCTGGACGCGGGACTGGTGCGCGCGCTCGCCGACCGTCGTGCGGGCGTCGGCGGCGACGGCGTGATCCGGCTGGTGGCGAGCGCGGACCTGCCGGAGGGCGCCGCGGTCCTGGCCGAGGACCCCACCGCCACCTGGTTCATGGACTACCGCAACGCGGACGGGTCGGTCGCGGAGATGTGCGGCAACGGCGTCCGCGTCGTCGCCGACTACGCGCGGGCCCTGGGGCTGTGGGACCCCGCGCAGGGCGAGCTCGTGCTCGGCACCCGCGCGGGCGTGCGCCGGGTGCGCGAGGTCGCCGGTCCGGCCGGTGAGGCCTGGTACGCCGTCGACATGGGCCCCTGGCACCTGCCGGGCGGACCGGAGGCGGCCGCCGCGGGGTACGACGCGCAGGTCGACGTGGCCGGGCTCGAGGTCGCGCGCCCCGCGCTGAGCGTCGACGTCGGCAACCCGCACACCGTCCTCGCGCTGCCCGGCGACGCCGAGCTGGCTGCCGCGGACCTGACCCGCGCCCCGGTCGTCGAGCCGGTCCCGCCGCACGGCACCAACGTCGAGCTGGTGGTGCCGCTGGGCGAGGAGCGCGCCGCCGACGGCACCGTGCTGGGCCGGGCCCGGATGCGGGTGCACGAGCGCGGCGTGGGGGAGACCCGCTCCTGCGGCACCGGCGCCTGCGCGGCGGCGCTCGCGGTGCGCGCCTGGGCCGGTCCCGAGGCGCCCGACGTCTGGCTGGTGGACGTGCCCGGCGGCACCGTCCGGGTCGCCGTGCTGCCCGACGGGCACGTGGAGCTGGCCGGTCCCGCCGTGCTGCTGGCCGACCTCGACGTGGACCTCGCCGCGCTCTGACGCGGAGCACCCCGGGGCGGAACACCGCCCGGCGCCCCGGCGTTGCACCGACGTGCTCCCGACCGAGACCCCCGCGCTGACGTCCGACGTCCTGCGGCACCCGCTGGGCCGCGACGCGACGTTCCTGCAGCTGTCGTCGGGGTTCTGCGCGCCGTGCCGGGCGACCCGCCGGGTGCTGGAGCGCGTCGTCGCGACCCAGGACGGGATCGCGCACGTGGAGGTCGACGTGGCCGACCGCGCCGACCTGGCCGCGCGGTTCGACGTGACGCAGACCCCGACCGTGGTGCTGCTCGACGGCGCCGGCGTCCCGGTGCGGCAGGTGGTGGGCGTGCCGTCGCTGGCGCAGGCCCGCGCGGCCGTCGCCGGGCTCGCGGGCTGAGCGCGCGTCAGCCCGCGGCCACCACGCGCAGCACCCGGAACCCGCGGTCGGTCGCGACCCGGTCGACCTCCGCGACGCCGGCCAGCTCGGTCGCGAGCCAGCGCAGCAGCGAGTCGGACCCGAGGTTCTTCGCCACGACCAGGTACGCCTCGCCGCCGGGCAGGAGGCGGCGCAGCCACTGCCGGAGCATCGCGTGCAGCGTCTCCTTGCCCACGCGGATCGGCGGGTTCGACCAGATCGCGGCGAACCGGACGTCGTCCGGCACCTGCTCGGGCCGCACCGCGTGCACCTGCTCCAGGTCCAGGCGGGCGGCGTTGCGCCGGGTGAGGTCGAGCGCCCGCTCGTTGACGTCGACCGCCCACACCGGGGCGTGCGGGGCCAGCAGGCCCAGGCTCAGCGCGACGGGGCCCCAGCCGCAGCCCAGGTCGAGCAGCGGGCCGTGGTGCGGGGGGTCCGGCACGTGCCGCAGCAGCACCTCGGTGCCGCCGTCCAGGTGGTCGGGGGAGAAGACGCCGCCGGCGGTCTCGACCTCGACGTCGCGTCCGGCCAGGTGGACGGTGCGCGTGCGGCGCTCGTCGGGGGAGGCGGGCTCCGCGGTGAAGTAGTGCTCGGTGCCGGTCACGCCCGCGACCCTATCGGCGGACCCGCCCGGCCGTCCGCGTCCGCGCGTCCGCCGGTGGCGAATTGCCTCGCCTCGCGCGGGTCCGCGTGCCACTGTAGGACCGACGGCGCCGCGGCGCCGGACCGATCGTCGAACCCCCGAAGGAACCCCTTGAACGAGCCCCAGAACCCCTCGACGCGCGAGCAGGACGCCCAGGAGACCGAGGTGGACGCGCAGCAGGCCGCGCGCGACGCCCAGAAGGTCGCCGACGACGTCGTGGCACGCGTGCTCGCGCGGGCGGGCACGGCGGTGCAGGACGGCGGGACCGTCCACACGACGTACGACGGCGAGCAGCTCGACCTCGAGGAGCGCACCTCGCTGCGTCGCGTGGCCGGCCTGTCGACCGAGCTGCAGGACGTCACCGAGGTCGAGTACCGGCAGCTGCGCCTGGAGCGCGTCGTGCTGGTCGGCCTGTGGGGTCCCGCGGGTACCACGCAGCTGTCGGCGGAGATCTCGCTGCGCGAGCTCGCGGCGCTGGCCGAGACGGCCGGTTCCGAGGTGCTCGACGGGCTGCTCCAGCGCCGGCAGAACCCGGACCCCAGCACCTACCTCGGCTCCGGCAAGGCGGCGGAGCTCGCGGGCCTCGTCGCGGCGGTCGGTGCCGACACCGTGGTCGTCGACGGCGAGCTCGCCCCGTCCCAGCGCCGCGCGCTGGAGGACGTGGTGCGGGTGAAGGTCGTCGACCGGACCGCGCTGATCCTGGACATCTTCGCCCAGCACGCGAAGTCCCGGGAGGGCAAGGCCCAGGTCGAGCTGGCGCAGCTCGAGTACCTGCTCCCGCGCCTGCGCGGGTGGGGCGACTCGATGTCCCGGCAGGCCGGTGGCCAGGTCGGCGGCGCGGGTGCGGGCATGGGCTCGCGCGGACCCGGTGAGACGAAGATCGAGCTGGACCGCCGGCGCATCCGCGACCGGATGGCCAAGCTGCGCCGCGAGATCGCCGCGATGGAGCCGGCCCGCCAGACCAAGCGGGCGTCCCGGCGGAAGAACGCGATCCCGTCGGTCGCCATCGCCGGGTACACCAACGCCGGCAAGTCGTCGCTGCTCAACCGGTTGACCGACGCCGGTGTGCTGGTGGAGAACGCGCTGTTCGCGACCCTGGACCCCACGGTCCGGCGCGCGCAGGCCGCCGACGGTCGCGTGTACACGCTCGCGGACACCGTCGGCTTCGTCCGCAACCTGCCCCACCAGCTCGTGGAGGCGTTCCGCTCCACGCTGGAGGAGGTTGCGGACGCGGACCTCGTGCTGCACGTCGTCGACGCGTCGCACCCGGACCCCGAGGGCCAGATCGCCGCGGTGCGGCACGTGTTCGCCGACATCCCCGGCGCGATGGACGTCCCGGAGATCATCGTCCTGAACAAGGCCGACCTGGCCGAGCCCGAGGCGGTCGCGCGGCTGCGGTCCCGCGAGCACGGCGCGGTCGTCGTCTCCGCCCACACGGGCGAGGGCATCGAGCAGCTGCAGGCGGTCATCGCCGACCAGCTGCCGCGCCCGGGCGTGACCGTCGACGTCGTGATCCCGTACGACCGCGGGGACCTGGTCCACCGGGTGCACGAGTCCGGCGAGATCGACCTCGAGGAGCACACGCCGCAGGGCACCGCGCTGCGCGGCCGGGTGGACGAGGGGCTCGCCACCGAGCTCGCCGCCGCCGCCGTCGAGGTGCGCTGAGGGGTCCGCCGGGCCGCCCCGCGCCGACTACCCTGTCGGGGTGCCTGATCCCGCTCCCGACGTCGACCACCTGCTCGACGTGGCGGTGGCGGCGCTCGGCGGCTCGCCCCGCGAGGGGCAGCGCCGGATGGCCCGCGAGGTCGCCGAGGCGATCGAGAAGGGCGAGCACCTCATGGTGCAGGCCGGCACCGGGACGGGGAAGTCGCTCGGGTACCTGGTGCCGTCGGTCCGGCACGCGGTCCTGCAGGACGAGCGCGTCGTGGTCTCGACCGCGACCCTCGCCCTGCAGCGGCAGGTGATGACGCGGGACCTCCCGCTGGTCGCCGACGCCCTCGCACCCGAGCTGCCGCGTCCGCCGCGCGTCGCCCTGCTCAAGGGCTGGCACAACTACGTCTGCGTGCACAAGACGGCGGGCGGCTACCCGCCGGACGACCAGGGCATGCTGTTCGACCTCGGGGACCGCGGTGCCGCGGACCACCCGTCGCCCACGGAGCCCGCCGAGGGTGCCGACGGTGCCGCGCCGGAGAAGGAGGCGCTCGGCGCCCAGGTGGTGCGGCTGCGGGAGTGGGCGGACACCACCGACTCCGGCGACCGCGACGACCTCGTCCCGGGCGTCAGCGACCGCGCCTGGCGCCAGGTCTCGGTCACCTCGCTGGAGTGCCTCGGGCAGAAGTGCCCGCTGCTGGAGGAGTGCTTCCCCGAGCGGGCGAAGGCCGCGGCCCGCTCGGCGGACGTCGTCGTCACCAACCACGCCATGCTCGGCATCGCCGCCTCCGGGTCGACGCACGTGCTGCCCGAGCACGACGTGCTGGTGGTGGACGAGGCGCACGAGCTGGCCGACCGCGTGACCGCGCAGTCGACGGCGGAGCTGTCCGTCGGCTCCGTCGAGCACGCCGGGCGGATGGCACGCCGGCACGGCGGCATCACGACCACGGAGCTCGACGGGGCCGCGTCCGCCCTGGGTGCCGCGCTGATCCACCTCCCCGAGGGCCGGTTCACGCAGGGTCTGCCCGAGGGCACCCGGCAGGCGGTCGCGATGGTCCGCGACGCGGCGCGCGGGCTGCTGTCGGACCTGCGGCCCGAGAAGCCGGCCGCGGGCGAGGCGTCGCCTGCCGACTCGGGGCTGAAGATCGCCACGTCCGCCGTCCTCGCGCTGTTCGAGGTCGCCGAGCGGATGGCCGCCGGCCCCGACGAGCAGCGGTACACGGTGCTCTGGTGCTCGCGCGGGGAGCGGGACGGCGCCACCCGGCTGTACGCCGCACCGCTGGCGGTGAACGGGCTGATCCGCACGAACCTGCTGACCGGCCGCGCGTCCGTCCTCACCTCCGCGACGCTGAGCCTGGGTGGAGAGTTCCGGTCGATGGCCCGCAGCATCGGCCTCGAGGGCGCCGGGGAGGCTGCCGCGGCCACCGCCTCCGCCGCCACCGTCGCGGTCGCGGCCCCGGGCGGCAGCGAGGGCGGTGACGACGCCCTCGACGTGCCCGCGACGCGTCCCTCGACGGCCGCCACGACCGCCACGCTGCCGTGGCACGGCGTGGACGTGGGCAGCCCGTTCGACTACCCGCGGCAGGGCATCCTCTACATCGCGCGACGGCTGCCGCCCCCCGGCCGCGAGCCGGCGACCGACGCGCAGCTGGACGAGATCGAGGCGCTGGTCACGGCCGCCGGAGGGCGCACGCTCGGGCTGTTCTCGTCCCGGCGTGCCGCGGTGGCCGTCGCCGAGGCCATGCGCGAGCGGCTCGACGTGCCCGTCCTGGTGCAGGGCGAGGACCAGCTGCCGACCCTGGTCCGGACGTTCGCCGAGGACGAGGCGACCTGCCTGTTCGGCACGCTGTCGCTGTGGCAGGGCGTGGACGTGCCCGGCCGGGCCAACCAGCTGGTGATCATCGACCGCATCCCGTTCCCGCGCCCCGACGACCCGGTGAAGTCCGCCCGCTCCGAGGCGGTCGCGGCGTCGGGCGGCAACGGGTTCATGTCGGTCGCCGCCACCCACGCGGCGCTGCTGCTGGCCCAGGGCGCGGGCCGGCTCATCCGCTCGACGTCCGACCGCGGCGTGGTCGCGGTGCTCGACCCGCGGCTCGCCACGGCGCGGTACGGGGAGTACCTCGCGCGGTCCCTGCCCGCGTTCTGGCGCACCACGGACCGCGAGGTCGCGCTCGGGGCCCTGCGCCGCCTCGCGACCCCGCCCGATGGACCGCTAGCCTCGTGACCAGCGCGCCGATCCGGCGCGCGGGCAACGAAGGGGACCGCTGTGAGCGAGCAGACTGACGACGTCGAGGGCGACGAGCTCGGGCTGGCGGGGACCGCCGTCTCGCCCCGGCGCACCACCAAGCTGGCCGTCGTCGGCGCCGGCGCGGTGGGCTCGACGATGGCGTACGCCGCGCTCATGCGTGGCGCCGCGCGCAGCGTCGTGCTCTACGACATCAACAAGGCCAAGGTGGAGGCCGAGGCCCTCGACCTGGGACACGGCATCCAGTTCATGCCGATGGCCGAGGTGATCGGCTCCGACGACATCGCCTCGTGCGCCGACGCCGACGTCGTCATGGTCACGGCGGGCGCCAAGCAGAAGCCGGGCCAGACGCGCATCGACCTGGCCGAGGCGACCATCGCGCTGGTCAAGAAGATCCTGCCGTCGCTGGTGGAGGTCGCCCCGAACGCCGTGTACGTGATGGTGACCAACCCGGTCGACATCGTCACCTACGCGGCGCTGAAGTTCTCGGGGCTGCCGCCGACGCAGCTGTTCGGCTCGGGCACGGTGCTGGACTCCTCGCGGCTGCGGTACCTCATCGCGCAGTACACGGGCGTGGCGGTGCAGAACGTGCACGCGTACATCGCCGGCGAGCACGGCGACACCGAGCTGCCGCTCTGGTCCTCGGCGACCATCGGCGGCGTGCCGCTCCTCGACTGGAACGCCATCGAGGGGCACGTGCCGCTGACGCACGAGGTGCGCGAGTCCATCGCGCGCGAGGTCGTCGAGTCGGCCTACCGGATCATCGCCGGCAAGGGCGCGACCAACTACGCGGTGGCGCTGGCCGGCTCGCGGATCATCGAGGCGATCGTCAAGGACGAGCGACGGATCCTGCCGGTGTCGTCCCTGCTGGACGGGTACCACGGCATCAGCGACGTCTGCCTGTCCGTGCCGTCGATCGTCGGGCGGTCGGGCGTGGGGGAGCGGCTGCAGGTGCCCATGTCCACCGACGAGCTGGCCGGCCTGCGCCGCTCGGGCGAGCAGCTGCGGGCCGTGGCGCGCCGGTTCGGCCTCTGACTCCTGCTCAGCCGGCGCCGGCCGGCCGGGTCCCGCGGACCCGGGCCGGCCGCACGTGCGGCTGCGCCAGGGCGGCGGCCGCCTCCTGCAGCGCCTCGAGCGCCGCGGCGACCGCGGGCACCCGGGTCGCGCCGGGCGCGGTGACCGCCTCCACGACCCGCGCGGTGCCCGGCCGGGCCGGGTGCACGGTCACTCCCGGGTGCGGGAGCGCGGCGAGCGCCAGGCCGGGCAGCGTGGCGACGCCGAGCCCCGAGCGGACCAGGCTCAGCACCGCCGGGTAGTCGTCCGTCGCGAAGTCGACCCGCGGCGCGAACCCGGCGCGCGCGCACGCCGCGACCAGCTGCGCCCGGCACTGGGGGCAGCCGGCGATCCACGGGCGGTCGGCCAGGTCGGCCAGGTCCACCGGCGACCCCGGGGCGCGCCCGTCCGTGACGGGCAGCACCACGAGCACCTCGTCCCGGAGCAGCGGGACCCGGTGCACCTGCTGGGTGGCGCCCGCGGCGGTGCTGCCGGGGGCCGACCCCGCGGGGGACCCGGCGTCGCGGAACGTCAGCGCGAGGTCGACACGACCCGCGACCAGCTCCGCCAGCGCCTCCGGGGGCTCGGCCTCCGCGAACGTGGTCCCGAGGCTCGGGTGCGCGGCCCGGAGCGCGGCGAGCGCTGCCGGCAGCAGCGTCGCCGCGGCCGACGGGAACGCCGCCACCCGGACCCGGCCCGCGCGCAGGCTCGCCACCGCGGCGACCTCCTCCAGCGTGGCGTCCAGGGCCGACTCGACGGCGGCCGCGTTCCGTGCCAGCACCAGCCCGGCGTCGGTCAGGCGCACGCCGCGACCCGCGCGGAGGACCACTGGCGTGCCGACGACCCGCTCCACTGCGCGGAGCTGCTGGCTGGCCGCGGGCTGGGTCAGACCCAGCGCCCGGGCGGCGGCCGTGACGCTCCCGGTCTCGTGCACGGCGCGCACGAGGCGGAGGGCGGCGGCGTCGAGCGTCCGGGCGGGCATGGCTGAACCATAAGCCTGGTGCATGGGTTCGTGGACGACTGGCCGTTGCACGCATGCACCGTCGTTCGGGACAGTCGAGGGGTGCGCTCCTTCGACGACCTCCGGGCCGAGTTCGACCCCGCCCCGGGCTACCTGAACGCGGCCACCGCCGGACTCGCCCCCCGCCGTACCGTGCGGGCGCTCCGCGAGGACCTCGACCGCTGGGGGTCCGGCGGCATCGACGTCCCCCGCTACGAGGCCGCGGTCGCCCAGGCGCGGGCCGGCTTCGCTGCGCTGGCCGGGGTGGGCGTGGACCGGGTGGCGATCGGGTCGCAGGTGTCCGCGATGGCGTCCGTGGTGGCGGGGTCGCTGCCCGACGGTGCGCGCGTCGTCTGCGTGGAGGGCGACTTCAGCTCGGTGGTCTTCCCGTTCCTGGCGCAGGGCCCGCGGCTGCGGGTCCGGCACGCTCCCGCCGGCGGGCTGGCCGAGGAGGTCGCGGCCGGGGCCGACCTCGTGGCGTACTCCCTGGTGCAGTCCGCGACGGGCGCCGTGCTGGACGACGACGCCGTGCTGGCCGCGGCGCGCGCCGCCGGGGCACGGACGCTGTGCGACCTGACCCAGGCGGCCGGGTGGCGCCGCGTCGACGCCGGGCGCTACGACGTCACCGTGACCGCCGCGTACAAGTGGCTGTGCGCCCCGCGCGGCACGGGCTTCCTCACCGTGAGCGAGGAGGTGCAGGACACGCTGCTGCCGAGCCAGGCGGGCTGGTACGCCGGTGACGACCCGTGGGCGTCCTGCTACGGACCGGCGATGCGCCTGGCCGCCGACGCCCGGCGGTTCGACGTGTCGCCCGCCTGGCAGGCCTGGCTCGGCACCGCCGCCTCGCTCGCCGCGTTCGCCGACGTGGACCCGGACGCCGTGCGCGCGCACGCGGTCGGGCTCGCCGACGCCTTCCGTGCCGGGCTCGGGCTCGCGCCCGGCGGCAGCGCGGTCGTCACGCTGCCGGACCCCGACGGCGCGCTGCGGGGTGCGCTGGAGGCGGCCGGCTGCCGGGTCGCCGGGCGCGCCGGCCGGGTGCGGCTGGCCTTCCACGCCTGGAACGACGTGGAGGACGTCGAGTCCGCGCTGTCGGCGCTGCGACGCGCGGCCCTGCCGGGCGCCGGACTTCCGGGCGCGGCCCTGCCGGGCGCGGGCGCGCCCCGGGGCTGACCGCGGACCACGACGGCCCCGGCACGCCGGATGCGCGCGGGGCCGTCGTCGCCGGACGGGCGGGTCGGATCAGAGGCTGCGGAGCACCGACACGACGCGGCCGAGCACCTGCGCGTGGTCGCCGTCGATGGGCGAGTACGCGGCGTTCTGCGGGAGCAGCCACACGTGCCCGTCGGCGCGCTTGAGCGTCTTCACCGTCGCCTCGCCGTCGAGCATCGCCGCGACGATCTCGCCGTTCTCCGCGACGGGCTGGCGCCGGACGACCACCCAGTCGCCGTCGCAGATGGCGGCTTCGATCATCGAGTCGCCGACCACCTTGAGCAGGAACAGCTCGCCGGCGCCGACCAGCTGCCGGGGGAGCGGGAACACGTCCTCGACGAGCTGCTCGGCGAGGATCGGCCCGCCGGCGGCGATCCGGCCGACGACCGGCACGTAGGCGGCCTCCGGCGCGCCGTCGCGGGCGGCCGAGTCCTCGTCGCCGAGGCCGGTCGCACCGAACCGACCGGGCCCGCCGGACGCGCCCGGCAGCGCGGAGACGCCGCGCGAGTCGTCCGGCTGCACGACCTCGATGGCCCGCGGGCGGTTCGGGTCCCGGCGCAGGTAGCCCTTGCGCTCCAGCGCGGTGAGCTGGTGCTTGACGCTCGACGGGCTGGTCAGACCGACGGCGTCGCCGATCTCCCGCATGCTCGGCGGGTAGCCGCGGGACTCCACGGAGGCGCGCACGGTCTCGAGCACCAGGCGCTGGCGCGGGGTCAGGCCGTCGCCGTCGCCGAGGTCGGTCACCGCCGTCGCCGTGCCGGGGGCCGCCTCGGGCAGCCCGGGCAGCTCCGGCAGCTCCGGTGCTGCGGCCTGCGTTCCGTCGCTCGCCATGTCCACTCCCTGTTCGTCCGCCCTTGTCAGGCCGCCCGTGCGTCGGTCGCGAGCGGTCTGTCGGGCGGGCGTGTCAGTGCCTCGTGGTGCGCTGTACCCGACGTCGACGAGCGTAGGGCGCCGGGCCGGTGGGATCAAACACCTGTTCGATCGTGTCTCGACATCGGCGGCACGACGTGGTTACATCGTACAGACGTTCGAACGAACACTCGTTCGACCGGGTCGCAGGGCGGCCCAGAGGGGAAGTGGTGGAGATGAGCGCGGTCGCAGCACACCCGGGGATCACCTCGGGGGCCCGTGTCGTCCCCCTCCGTCCGGCGCGCCAGCAGGCGCCCGTCCGGCGCGACGGGGATGCGCGCCGGGCGGGGCCGGTGGCGGCACCGGAGACGCGGCTCCACCTCACCCGGCGCGGCCGTGTCGTGCTGGTGCTGCTCGCGCTCGGCGTGGTGCTCGCCGGCATCATGGGCGGCCGCGCGGTCGCCGACGGTCCCCAGCGCGCCACCGAGGTCACGACGCACGCGGTGATGTCCGGCGAGACGCTCTGGCAGATCGCCTCCGATCTGGCCGCCCCGGGGGAGGACGTCCGCGACGTCGTCCTGCGGCTCCAGGACCTCAACGGACTGGCCGACGCGTCGCTGCGGGCCGGTCAGGTCCTGCTGATCCCGGCCGACTCCTGATCCACCTCTGACCTGCAGGTCAGGCCGCTGAGCACCCCGGTCGGGATTACGGCACTCGACGCTTGCGTAATTGCCGCGGCCGCCTCTACTGTGGTGCCACCTCGAACGGCTGGCTGGGGGGCTCGCCGCGAGGGACGCGTCGTCGTCGTGGCTCTCGGGCCCGGCGCGGAGGCGTGCAGCAACCGTCCGCACGAGGCGAGTCGTCCGGACGAGACGGGACGGGGGCGTCCCCACGAGGGTGGCCGCATCAGCGGCCACCCTCGTCGTCTTCCCCGGTGGGTCCACCGGTCCGCTGATCAGCCCGTTCACCCGGTCGCGGAACCGTGTTGCGCCGCGGTGCACGGGGGTCCTACCGTGACCCGGTCGTCCGGACGGGCGCGGCAGCGCCGCCGCCGTCCCCGGCCGCCCGACACCACCCCCGTCAGGAGGCGCCCCATGCACTGCCCGTTCTGCCGCCACGCCGACTCCCGCGTCGTGGACTCCCGGACGTCCGACGACGGGTTGTCGATCCGCCGCCGGCGGCAGTGCCCGCAGTGCAACCGCCGGTTCACCACGATCGAGACGGCCAGCCTCTCCGTCGTGAAGCGCTCCGGCGCGACCGAGCCGTTCAGCCGGGAGAAGATCGTCAACGGCGTGCGCAAGGCCTGCCAGGGCAGGCCCGTCAGCGACGACGACCTCGCGGTCCTGGCGCAGCGCGTCGAGGAGACGCTGCGGGCCAGCGGCAGCGCGGAGCTCGACGCCTATGAGATCGGGCTCGCCATCCTCGGCCCGCTGCGCGACCTGGACGAGGTGGCCTACCTCCGGTTCGCCAGCGTCTACCAGGCGTTCAACTCGCTCGACGACTTCGAGGCGGCGATCACCGTCCTGCGGGCGGAGAACGAGGTGGCGGACGCCGCCCGGCGCGCTGCCTCCTCGCAGGGCGACGAGGGTGATGCGGGACCCGTCGCGTCCTGACGCCGACGGGCACGGGCGTGGGGCTGCCACCCCGGCGGCCGCCCGCCGTACTACCGTCGGAGGGTGATCCCTGCTGACCTCTCGCTCCTGCACGCTCCCGGCGCCCCCGCGCTCGCCCCCGACGGCTCGTTCGCCGTCGTCGCGCGCACCGCGCCCGATCTCGACTCCGACGAGTACACCGGACAGCTCTGGCGGCTCGCGACCGACGGCGCCGCGCCGCCGGTGCGCCTGACCCGCGGCTTCCGGGACACCGACCCGCAGATCTCGCCCGACGGCCGGTGGGTCGCCTTCGTGCGCGCGGAGCCGAAGGGCCGCTCGCAGCTGCACCTGGTCGAGGCCGCCGGCGGCGAGCCGGTCCGGCTGACCGACGCGCCCCTCGGCGTGCAGGCGGCACGGTTCTCGCCCGACGGGACCCGGCTGGCCTTCCTCGCGCGCGTCCCGGAAGAGGGTCGGTACACCGCCGGCGGCGACGCGGGCGCGGAGCGGCCGCGGCACATCACCGAGCTCCCGTACCGCCACGACGGCGTGGGCTTCACCCGCGACAAGCGGCGCCAGCTGTTCGTGGTCGACGTCCCCCTCGACCCGGAGGCGCGCTCGGTGGTCACGGCCGGGGGCGAGGACGCCGCCCCGGCCGCCCGGCAGCTCACCTCGGGCGACACGGACGTCGACCAGCTGGCGTGGCTGCCGGACGGCCGGCACGTGCTGGCCGTCGCCGCCCGGCACGCCGGCAAGGACGCGGACCTGCGCAGCGACGCCGTGCTCGTGGACACCGCGCCGGACGCCGACCACGCGCTGCTGCCGCTGACGGACGCCGACGCCGGCAGCACGCTGGCCGTCGCCGCCGCGCTCCCGAGCCAGGACGGCTCGACCGTGTGGCTCCTCGCGCAGGACATGGGGCCGACGGGGCGCGACTTCGTCGCCGCGCAGACCGGCCTCTACCGGCTCCCGCTCGCCACCGGCACGGACGCCCCGACCGCCGGTGGCGCCCCGACCCGGCTGACCGACGCCGAGGCCGTCGACCTCGACCCCGGCACCTTCGCGGTCACCGCCGACGGCGTGCTGACCGGAGTCCTGCACCGCGGCACCGTGGTCCTGCGCGAGGTCCGCGCGGACGGCTCGACCCGCGACCTGCTCACCGGCCCCGTGGCGGTGCACGGCGTCGCCGCCGCGGCGGACGCGCCCGTGGCCGTCGCGACGGTGGCCGGCCCGCTCACGTCGGGCGACCTGCACGTCGTCGACCTGGCGACGGGGGAGTCCCGCGTGCTCACCGACTGGTCCGCCCCGCTGCGGGCGACCGGCCGGGTGCGCGAGCCGCGCGAGCTCGACGCCACCGCGCCCGACGGCTACCCGGTGCACGGCTGGGTCGTCACCCCGGACCCGGAGCGGTTCGCGGGCCCGCACCCGACGATCCTGATGATCCACGGCGGCCCGTACGCGCAGTACACGGTCGGCCTGTTCGACGAGGTGCAGACGCTCGCCGAGGCCGGCTACGCCGTCGTCTACGGCAACCCGCGCGGCTCGGCCGGCTACGGCTCCGCGCACGGCACGGCGATCCGGCACGGCTTCGGCACCGTGGACACCGACGACGTCCTGGCGCTGCTGGACGCCGCGCTCACGGACCCGGCGCTCGACGTCGAGCGGGTCGGCGTGATGGGCGGCTCGTACGGCGGCTACCTCACCGCCTGGCTGACGACGCGGACCGACCGGTTCGTCGCGGCGATCGTGGAGCGCGGGTTCCTCGACCCGGTCAGCTTCGTCGGGTCCAGCGACATCGGCTGGTTCTTCGGGATCGAGTACCTGGGTGCCGGTGACGACGAGGCGTCGCGTGCCGCGGTGGCCGCGCAGTCGCCGATGGCGCACGTCGGGCAGGTGACCACGCCCACCCTGGTGATCCACTCGGAGCAGGACTGGCGCTGCCCGGTCGAGCAGGGTCAGCGCTGGTTCGTCGAGCTGAAGCGCCGCGGTGTGCCGTCCGAGCTGCTGCTGTTCCCGGGCGAGGGCCACGAGCTCACCCGGTCCGGTCGGCCCCAGCACCGCCTGGTCCGGTTCGAGCACGTGCTCGACTGGTGGGCGCGGAACCTCCCGGTCGCCTGACCGCCCGACGACGACGGGCCCGCACCCCCGGAGGGTGCGGGCCCGTCGTCGTGCTGCGGACTGCGGCTCAGGCGGTGCCGGCCGCCATCAGGTCGTCGCGGACCACGCGGCGCAGGACCTTCCCGATCTGGGAGCGCGGCAGCTCGGTCAGGATCACCAGCTCGCGCGGCACCGCGTACCGGGCGAGCCGCTCGCCGCACCACTCCCGCACCGCGGCGATGTCGACGTGGGCGCCGAGCTCGGTGACGATCGCGGCGACCACCTTCTCGCCCAGGTCGCCGCCGGGCAGGCCGACCACCGCCACCTCGCGGACGCCCGGCATGCCGCGGAGCTTGTCCTCGACCTGCGACGGGTACACCTTGAAGCCGCCGGTGACGATCATCTCCTTGATGCGGTCGACCAGGACGACGAAGCCCCGCTCGTCGAGCCGCACGACGTCGCCGGTGCGCAGCCAGCCGTCGGGGAGCAGCTGGTCCGCCGTCTCGTCCGGGCGGCCCCAGTAGCCGGAGAACACCTGCGGGCCGCGGATGAGCAGCTCGCCCTGCTCGCCGGGCTCCACCTCCCGCGTCGGGTCGTTCTGGTCGACCACGCGGATGTCGGTGCTCGGGAACGGCAGCCCCAGCGCACCCGGCTTGCGTGCGGGGGACAGCGGGCTGCCGAGCGCGACCGGCGAGGTCTCGGTCATGCCGTAGCCCTCGATGACGAGGCCCCCGGTGGCGCGCTCCCAGCGGGCCGCGGTCTCCGGGGAGAGCGACATCGCGCCGGAGATCGCGTAGCGGAACGACGTGAGGTCGGTCTTCGACGTCTCGGCGGCGGCCGCGAGCCGGTCGAGCATCGGCGGGACCGCGGGCAGGAACGTCCCGGGCCGGCGGCGCTGCGCGGCGAGCACCGCGGCGGGGTCGAACTTCGGGAAGGCGACCAGCGTCGCGCCGACCCGCGTGGCGTAGGTGAGGCAGAGCGTGAGACCGAACGCGTGGAAGAACGGGAGGATGCCGTAGATCGTCTCGGTGCCGGCCTCGGCCTGGGTCCACGCCTGGCCCTGCACGGCGTTCGCCACGAGGTTCCGGTGCGTGAGGACGGCGGCCTTCGGGGTGCCGGTGGTGCCGCCGGTGTACTGCAGCAGCGCGACGTCCTCAGCCGTGGGGCGGGGGTGGTCGGCCGGCAGCGGCGCCGCGGCGCCGAGCAGCCGGTGCCACACCGGGGTGCCGGCGGGCGGGGTGGCGCGCAGGGCGGCACGGGTGCGCCGGGCCGCGGGCAGCGGCAGTCGCAGCGCGAGCTGCTTGAGGCGCGGCAGGTCGGCGGAGACGTCGACGGCGACGACCGTGCGCACCTCGGTCGCGGGCTGCGCCTCGAGCGCGGCGGGGACCGCCTTCTCCCAGACCAGTGCCACCGTGGCGCCGGAGTCGGCGAGCTGGTGCTCGAGCTCGGCCGCCGTGTAGGTGGGGTTGTGCTCCACGACGACCGCGCCCAGGCGCAGCGTGGCGTAGAAGGCGACCATGTGCGACGTGCAGTTGGGCAGTGCGATCGCGACACGGTCGCCCGCGCGCACGCCGAGGTCCCGCAGCACCGTCGCCCCGCGGGACACGGCCTCGGCGAGCTCGGCGTACGTCGTCGCCGCGCCGAGGAAGTCCACGGCGACGCGCTCGGGCCAGGTCGCGGCGGCGCGGTCGAGCGCGGCCAGCAGGGGCTCGTCGGGGACGGTCACCTCGGTGGGGACGCCCGGCGCGTAGGAGTCGTGCCACGGTCGCGTGAATGCAGTCACGAGGTCACCGTAACCTACGCGGGCGTAACTTACGCGGGCGTAGCCCCAGGCAACCGCAGGGTCGTCACCGGACCGGCGCAGGACGTCACAGGTCCGACGAGCGCGACCCCCACAGGTTGATCCCGGCGTCGACCGCGTGCCGGTCCACCTCCAGGAGCTCGTCGCGGGTCAGCACGGGCCCGTGGACCGCCGCGAGGTTCTCCTCGAGCTGCTCGGGCGTGCGGGCGCCGAGCGCCACCGACGTGATCCGCGGGTCGCGCAGCACCCAGGCGATCGCCAGCTGCGCCAGCGACTGGCCGCGCGCCTCCGCGACGGCCGCGAGGGCGCGGACCCGCGCGAGGTTCTCGTCGCTCAGGTACTCCGACCGCAGCGGTCCGCCGCGCGCCGCCCGGGAGTCCGCGGGCACGCCGCCCAGGTACTTCCGGGTGAGCATGCCCTGCGCCAGCGGGGAGAACGCGACGACGCCCAGCCCGGCTCCGGCGGCCACGTCCAGCAGGCTGGGCCCGCCGGCGACCTCGTCGGGCCGTTCGACCCAGCGGTTGAGCATCGAGTACGACGGCTGGTGCAGCGCCAGCGGCAGGCCCATCGCCGCCGCGACCGCCAGCGCCTCCTGCGTCCGGTGCGCGGAGTACGACGAGATCCCGGCGTACCGGGCGCGGCCGGAGTCGACCGCGGTCCGGAGCGCGCCGATCGTCTCCTCGAGCGGCGTCGCCGGGTCGAACCGGTGGCTGTAGAACACGTCGACGTGGTCCGTGCCGAGCCGCCGCAGCGACTGGTCGAGCGACGCCAGCAGGTACTTGCGGGAGCCGAACTCGCCGTAGGGCCCGGGCCACTGCCGGTAGCCGGCCTTGGTCGCGATGAGGAGCTCGTCGCGGTACGCCCGGAGGTCGGTGGCGAGCAGCCGCCCGACCGTCGCCTCGGCCGCACCGGGCGGCGGTCCGTAGTTGTTCGCCAGGTCCAGGTGCACGACCCCGAGGTCGACGGCCCGCAGCACCAGCGCGCGCTGGTCGGCGAACGGCGTGGCGTCCCCGAAGTTCTGCCAGAGCCCGAGGGTCACCGCGGGCAGGTCGAGGCCCGTGCGGCCGGCGCGGCGCAGGGGGAGGCGGTCGTGGCGGTCGGTGGCGGCGAGGTGCACGCCACCGACCGTATCGGCCGTCCCCGGCGTCAGTCGACGACGCGCAGCCGGATGGTCTCCGGCCGGGCGCGCAGCGCCTCGACGACCGCGCTCTCGACGGCGACGGCGTCGGTCACCACGTAGCCGACCTCGCCCCGCGTCGCGAGCAGCTGGCCCTCGATGTTCGCGCCGTGCTCCGCGAGCGTCTGGTTGACCGCCGCCAGCACGCCGGGCACGTTGCGGTGCAGGTACGTGAGCCGGTGCACGCCGGGGCGGTGCTCCAGCGTGAGGTTCGGCAGGTTGACGCTGAGCATCGTGGTGCCGGTGGTCATGAAGTCGCGGAGCTTGTTCGACACGAACTGGCCGATCGCCTCCTGCGCCTCCTCGGTGGACCCGCCGGTGTGCGGGGTCAGGATGACGTTCGGCAGGCCGCGCAGCTCGGACTCGAAGGGGTCGCCCTTGCGCTTCGGCTCGACCGGGAACACGTCCACCGCCGCGCCCGCGACGTGCCCCGCGAGCACCGCGTCACGCAGCGCCGCGTAGTCGACGACGAACCCGCGGGACAGGTTGAGGAAGATCGCGCCCTCGCGCATCCGGGCGAACTGCTTGGCGCCGAACAGGCCGGCGTTGCCGCTCCGGCCGTCGACGTGCAGCGTCACGATGTCCGCGACGTCGAGCAGCTCGTCCAGGGTCTCCGCGCGCCGGGCGTTGCCGAGCGCGAGCTTCTCGGCGGTGTCGTAGAAGACGACGGACATGCCGAGGTTCTCCGCGAGCACCGACAGCTGCGTCCCGATGTTGCCGTAGCCGATGATGCCCAGCGTGCGACCGCGGACCTCGTGCGCGCCGTCTGCCGACTTGTTCCAGACGCCGTCGTGCATCGAGCGGTCCAGCACGGTGAGGCGGCGGGTCAGCGCGATGATGTCGGCCAGCGCGATCTCCACCACCGAGCGCGTGTTGGAGAAGGGGGCGTTGAACACGGCGACGCCCCGGGACGCGGCGGCGTGCAGGTCCACCTGGTTGGTGCCGATGCAGTAGGCGCCGATCGCGACCAGGTCGTGCGCCGCGTCGAGCACGGCCTCGGTGACCTGGGTCTTGGACCGGATGCCCAGCAGGTGCACCCCCTGCAGGGCCTCGATCAGCTCGGACTCGTCGAGCGCGCCGGAGCGCGTGACGACCTCGTAGCCGGCCGCCTCCATGATGGCGCGGGCCTGGGGATGCAGGTTCTCGAGGAGCAGGGCGCGTAGCACGCCCCTATGGTGCGCCTCGTCGCCCCGGGCTCCAAGCCGGTCCCGGTCCTCGGACACCTGTGCCGTCAGACGCCGTCAGACGTCGTCCGGCCCGTCCCAGCCCGCCGGCAGCGGCTCCGCGTGCACGACGTGCAGCGCCTGCGTGGGCCGGGTCATCGCCACGTAGAGGTCGCCGGCGCCGCCCTTGAGCACGTCCGCCGGTTCGACCAGCACGACGACGTCGAACTCCAGGCCCTTGCTCTGGGTCGGCGTCATCAGCGTCAACGGCGCGTCCAGGTCCGGCGACCCGGCACGGGTGGCGCCTGCCCCCGGCAGCACCCGGGCCAGCGCCGGCAGCGCCTCCGGGGCGGCGATGACCGCGACCCGGCCGGCGCCGCTCGCGTCCCGCACCGCGTCCAGCGCCGCGGCGGCGTGCCGGGCGACGGCGTCGGGGACCGCGGCGGCGTCGACCTGCTCCGTGCGCAGCGCGTCGTCGACGTCCCGTGCCGACGTGGCCGGGGTGAGCGGGAGCCCCGCGGCCCGGCCGACGCGCTCGGCGGCGCGGGCCACCGACGCGGGGGTGCGGTAGTTGACGGTCAGCTCGGCCATGCGCCAGCCGCCGGAGAGCATACGGTCGAACGTCCGCGACCAGTCCCGGGTGCCGGCGGCGGTCGACGTCTGCGCGACGTCGCCCACGACGGTGAGCGAGCGGGTCGGCACCCGGCGCAGCACCATCCGCCAGGCCATGGGCGACAGCTCCTGCGCCTCGTCGACGACCACGTGGCCGTACGTCCACGTGCGGTCGGCGGCGGCGCGCTCGGCCGTGGTGAGGGCCGGGCCGGTCGAGGCGAAGCGGTCGGCCAGCAGCTCCGCGGAGACCAGCCCGGAGCCCGACTGCTGCAGCACCTGGCGGGCGTAGTCGAGCTCCTGCGCCCGCTGCGCGGCGTCGTGCTTCGCCTGGGCGCGCGACGCCTGGTCGTCCTCGCCGAGGAGCTCGGCGGCCTCGTCGAGCAGCGGGACGTCGGCCTCGGTCCACGGCGCGTCGGCGTCGCGCAGCAGCGCCGCCCGCTCGTGCGCGGACAGCTCCGGTGCCGCGGCGTCGAGCCGGGCCGGCCTGGACAGCAGCGCGGACACCAGGCCCTGCGGGGTCAGCGGCATCCACGCCAGGTTCAGCGCGATCCGGATCTCGCGGGTGCTGCGCAGCTCCTCGACGATCTCCCCGCGCTCGTCCGGAGCGACCGACCAGCCGAGCTGGCTGACGTACTGCTCCGCCAGACGGCCGAGCATGTCCCGCACGAACGTCACGCGCGCCTGGTTGTGCGGCCGGTGCCCGCGGCGGGCGTGCGCGATGGCGGACCGGACGTCGTTCGGCCGGACGACCATCGTGCGGCCGTCGATGGTGACCGACGTCGGCTGCTCGGGCACGCGCTGCCGCTGCCGGACGGCGCGCTCGATGATCCGGCGCCAGACCAGCCGGCCCTTGATCTCGGCCACGGCGTCCGGCTCCGAGCCGGTCGCGACCAGCCCGGGGTACAGCTCACCCACCGTCGTCGACACCACCCCCGTCTCGCCGAGCGAGGGGAGCACCTGGTCGATGTACCGCAGGAAGGTGCGGCTCGGGCCGAGCAGCAGCACGCCCGAGCGCTCCAGAACCCGCCGGTGGGCGTACAGCAGGTAGGCGGCGCGGTGCAGCGCGACGGCCGTCTTGCCCGTGCCGGGTCCGCCCTGCACGACCAGCGCGCCCGCCAGGTCGGCGCGGATGATCGCGTCCTGCTCCGCCTGGATCGTCGCGACGATGTCGCCCATCCGGCCCGTGCGGCGCGCGGCCAGGGCCGCCAGCAGGGCTCCCTCCCCGGACAGCGCGCCCAGCCGCTCGGCGGCGTCCTCGTCCGCCAGCACGTCCAGGTCGAGGACCTCGTCCTCGAGCCCGGTCACGCGCCGGCCGCGGGTGATCAGGTGCCGCCGCTGCACGACGCCGTCGGGACGGGCCGAGGTCGCCCGGTAGAACGACTGCGCCGCGGGCGCGCGCCAGTCCGTGAGGATCGACGTGTGGTCGTCGTCGTTCAGCCCGATCCGGCCGATGTACCGGCGGCCGCCCTCGGTCAGGTCGAGCCGCCCGAACGCGAGCCGGTCCTCGACCGCCTCGAGCCGCGCCAGCCGGTCCTCGTACAGGGTGGCGAAGGCGTCCCGCTCGGACCGGTTCTGCGGCGAGCCGGACGGCCCCACCCGGCGGACCTCCGCCAGGCGCTCGCGGGTGGCGGCCCGCAGCTCGTCGAGCCGCGCGTACAGCGCGCCCACGACCTCCTGCTCGGCCGCCAGCTGCGCCTCGATCCCGCTCACGCGTGCTCCCGTCGCCTCGTCCCGCGGCGCCCCTGCTGCGGCTCGTCCGACCGCCTGCGCCCGCTGCCCGGCGCGGTCTCCCGGCACGAGCGGCCGTCCATTATCCGCCATCCGGGGCGTCCCGCGTCACGTGCGACCGAGCGGCGCGCATTTCCTCCCCGGCCTGCGGGAAGAGCCGGGGCGCTCGCGGTGTTGTGCCTGTCGGAAGCCGCCCGGCGGGCGGCACGCATCCGTGACCACCAGGAGGACCCATGCTGGACCCGAGCGAGATCTACGCCGTCGACCCGGCGGTCGCCGCCGAGGTCGAGGCGCGGACGGCGGGCGGCAGCGGGCCGGTGCTCGTGCACGCCGTGCGCGGCTTCGTCGACGCCGGCGGTGCCGGGCGCCTGTCGGCCGAGCACCTGACCGAGCAGCTCCCCACCGAGCGGCTCGCCACCTTCGACGTCGACCAGCTGCTCGACTACCGCTCCCGGCGGCCGACCGTGACGTTCGACGGCGACCACTGGGGCGAGTACGACGAGCCCGAGCTGGCGATCGACCTGGTCCGGGACACCTCGGGGGTGCCGTTCCTGCTGCTGCACGGCGTCGAGCCGGACGTGCAGTGGGAGCGGTTCGCCGCCGCGGTGCGCCAGATCGTCGAGCGGTTCGACGTGCCGCTGACCGTGGGCCTGCACGGCATCCCGATGGGCATCCCGCACACGCGGCCGCTGTCCGTCACCGCGCACGCGAACCGGCCCGAGCTCGTCGCCGACTACACCTCCTGGTTCGGCACCGTGCAGGTGCCGGCCGACGCGGGGTCGCTGCTGGAGATCCGGCTCGGCCAGTCGGGGCACGACGCGATGGGCTTCGCCGTGCACGTGCCGCACTACCTCGCGCAGTCGCCGTACCCGCAGGCGAGCATCACGGGCCTGGAGCACGTGCAGCGGGCCGCCGGCCTCGAGCTCGACCTCGGCGCGCTGACCGCCGCCGCGGAGGAGACGATGCTGGAGGTCGAGCGCCAGGTGGAGGACTCGCCCGAGGTCGCGACCGTCGTGCAGGCGCTGGAGCAGCAGTACGACGCCTTCACGCGGAACATCGGCCGGCCGAGCCTGCTGGCCGAGACGTCCGAGCTGCCGACCGCCGACGAGCTCGGCGAGGAGTTCGAGCGGTTCCTGGCGGAGCAGCGCGGGGACGGCTCCTGACGCACTGAGTCCCGCCCGGGCGGGACGGCGCGCGGCGGAGGAGGCCGCGGGGAGCAGGCAGAATGGCTCCACGTGACCTCCGACCGCCGCGCGCTGCTCGTCTGGACCGTCGCGGTCGGCGCGTACGTCGTCGCGATCATGAACCGGTCGTCGTTCGGCGTCGCCACGCTCGAGGTGAGCGCGCTGTTCGGGGTCTCCTCGGCGGCGCTGGCGACGATGGCCGTCGCCCAGCTCGTGGTCTACGCGCTGCTGCAGGTGCCCGTCGGCGTGCTCCTGGACCGCTACGGGTCGCGGGTCCTCATCGCCTCCGGCGCCGCGGGGATGGCCGCCGGGCAGGTGGTCCTCGCCGTCGCGCCCTCCGCCGGCTGGGTGCTGCTCGGCCGCGTGCTCGTGGGTGCCGGTGACGCGCTCACGTTCGTCTCCGTCGTGCGGCTGGTCCCGGCCTGGTTCGCCGCGCGCCGGGTCCCCGTGATGACGCAGCTGACCGGCAGCCTCGGCCAGCTGGGGCAGGTGCTCTCCGCCGTGCCGGTGGTCGCGCTGCTGCACGCCGAGGGGTGGCGCACCACCTTCCTCTCCGTCGCGGCGGTGGGCGTGGTCGCGACCATCGCCGTGCTCGCCGTCGTGCGCGACGCCCCCGCGGACCCCGCCGCGGTCGTCCTGGCGTCGGGCGGCGGCCGGGGCGTCGGGCTGCTGCGGCTGCGCTGGCGACCGGCCCGCTCCCGCGCGGCGCGCGAGCCGGGCGCCCTGCGCGCGGTCCTGCGCGACCCCGGTGCCCGGCTCGGGTTCTGGATGCACTTCTCGGGGCAGTTCAGCAACCACGTCGTCGTGCTGCTCTGGGGCTACGCGTTCTTCGTCGAGGGCCAGGGGCGCTCCGCCGGCGAGGCGAGCGCGCTGCTGACGCTGAACGTCGTCGCCGCGGTCGTCGCCGGTCCGCTGATCGGTCTGCTGGTCGGCCGGCGCCCCGCCGCGCGGATGCCGCTCGCGCTCGGCACCGCCGCCGCGATCGGCCTGGCCTGGCTGTCGGTGACGCTGCCGTCGTCGCCCGTGCCGATGTGGGTGCTCGCCGTGTTCGTCGTCGTCGTGGCGGTCGGCGGTCCCACCTCGCTGGTGGCGTTCGACGTCGCCCGTTCCTGCACGCCGCCGAGCCGGCTCGGCACCGCGACCGGGTTCGTCAACACCGGCGGGTTCGTCGGGGCGCTCCTCACCATGCTCGTCGTCGGGATCGTGCTCGACCGCGTCGGGGGCGGGGCGCGCGACCTGGACGCGTTCCGCACGGCGTTCTCGGTCGTCGCGGTGCCCTGGGTGCTGGGTGTCGCGGGCATGCTCCTGGGGCGACGCAGCGCGCGCCGGGCCCACCCCGACCTGGTCGTCTGACCGGCCGGCGCCCGCTCCCGACCACCCGGTCGGTGTGGTCGTCCTGTGACCGGACCGTGATCGGATCGTTGTCTCCGGCGGCGATCGCCCTGGTGGAGAACCGTGGCGCGGCGATGACCTGCGTGAGAGGATCGCCGTGTTGCAGTGACGTACTGACGCTTGACCGGCGCCGTGCGGGGGCCCTCGGGAACCCCGTGTCGGTACCTTCCAGCCATCCGGCTGGTGCACCCGGTGCAGGACGCGGGATAGGCATTGCGGCACGGTTCGGGGCACGAGGTCCCGGTCCGTCACCGGATGGACAGAAGGACAAGAACATGGCACAGGGTGCTGTCAAGTGGTTCAACGCTGAGAAGGGCTACGGCTTCATCGCCCAGGACGGCGGCGGCGCTGACGTCTTCGTGCACTACTCCGCGATCGACTCCCAGGGCTACCGCAGCCTCGAGGAGGGCCAGCGCGTGGAGTTCGAGATCACGCAGGGCCCGAAGGGCCCGCAGGCCGAGAAGGTCCGCCCGCTCTGATCTGATCGGACCGCTCCCTCGGAGCGTCCGAGCCGACGAGGCCGCATCCCTTCCGGGGTGCGGCCTCGTTCGTGCGCGGGCCGCGCGTCCCTAGACGTCCGCACCGGCGTCCGGCTCGAGCTCGGGAGCGGCGTCGTGCAGCGGCGCCGCCCGGCCGACGAACTCCGCCAGCTCCGCGCCGTGCAGCAGCCGCGCGGGGACGGGCAGCGACCGCAGGGCACGAGCCAGCCCCGGGTCGTCGAGCAGGCCGGGGTCGTCCGTGCCGACCACGACGATGTTGCCGTAGCGCCGCCCGCGCAGCAGCGCCGGCTCCGACACCACGGCCACGTGCGCGAACACGGCGGCGACCGTCGCCGCCTCGGTCCGGGCCAGGGCCAGCGGGGGCCGGTCGGCGCAGTTGGCGAGGTAGACGCCGCCGGGCCGCAGGACCCGCGCGACGTCGCGCGTGAACTCCTCGGTGGTGACGTGCGGCGGGGTGCGGTCCCCGGCGAACACGTCGCGCAGCACCGCGTCCGCGCTCGCGTCCGGGAGAGTGGCCAGCTCCGCGCGGGCCTCGCCCGCGCGCAGCCGCAGCGCGGGGGAGCGCGGCAGGTCGAACCAGTCGCGCACCAGCTGCACCAGCACGGGGTCCAGGTCCACGGCGACCTGCCGAGCGCCGCGGAACCGGGAGTCCGCCCAGCGCGCCATGGCGCACCCCGCGGCGCCGAGGTGCACGGCGCGGAAGGGCCCGTCGCCGACCCGCAGGTGGTCGAGCACCGCGGCCATCTGCTGCATGTACTCGAAGTCGAGGCGCTCGGGGTCGGCCAGGTCCAGGTGCGAGCTGGGCACGCCGTTGACGAGCAGGGTGACCGCGTCGGGGTCGTCCGGGGAGCGCTGCACCTCGGCCGTGCCGGTCGCGATGGGTACCGGGCCGTCGGGCCAGCGCTCGCCGTCGCCGTCGCCTCCGCGTGTCAGTGGTCGGTGCGAGCCTGATGCAGGTCGAGCACGTCTGTCGGACCGGCTGGAACGTCCGGACCTGTCGCGCGACGCCATCCGTCCACCGTACGGGTTGACGCGTTCGAACAGGTGTTCGATACTGGGTTGGTCGAGAGAGGGAGGTGCGCGATGCCGGTCAACACCCTTCGTGCCCCGCGGAGCGCCGCGCCCGGACTGTCCGGCCGCGCTGCCGAGCTGCTGCAGCGTGCCGACGCGGAGCTGGTCGCCGCGCAGTTCTCGTCCGAGCCGTGGGAGCAGTTCACCCACGCGCACCTCGCTGCGCTCCGGGCGGGCGCCGCCGTGCTCGCCGAGCGGCAGCCCCTGTCCGGGCGGCGTGGTCCGCGGACGGTCTGGGAGCTGCTGGACGCCGTGTCGCCGGAGCTCGGCCGGTGGTCCAGCTACTTCGCCGGTGGTGCGGGCCTGCGCGCGGCGGTCGACGCCGGGCGGTTCGACGCCGTCTCGCCCGAGCGTGCCGAGCAGGTGCTCTGCCACGCGGAGGACTTCCTGGACATCGTCCGCGCCGAGCTCGAGGGCGCCGTCGAGGAGGCGCGCGCCGGATGAGCCGCGGCCCACGGTCGCAGGACGCGCGACGCGACTGGGGCACCGAGGAGGACGGGTGCTCGATCCTGCACGTCGACATGGACGCGTTCTTCGCCTCCGTCGAGCTCGCCAGGCGGCCGCACCTGCGCGGGAAGCCGGTGATCGTCGGCGGGTCGGAGCGGTCGGTCGTGCTCGCCGCCACCTACGAGGCGCGCGCGTTCGGCGTGCACTCCGCGATGCCGATGGCGCACGCGCGCCGGCTCTGCCCGCAGGCCGTCGTCGTGCCGCCCGACCACGCCGCCTACCAGGAGGTGTCGCGCGGGGTGATGGAGATCCTGCACGGCGTCACGTCCCTGGTGGAGCAGGTCAGCGTCGACGAGGCGTTCCTGGACGTGAGTGGGGCCCGGCGGCGGCTCGGCAGCCCGACGCGCATCGCCGCGCTGATCCGCGAGCGGGTGCAGGCCGCGTACGGCATCACGTGCTCGGTGGGCATCGGCTCGACCAAGTTCGTCGCCAAGCTCGCCTCCGGCCACGCGAAGCCCGACGGCGTGCTGCTCGTCCCGAAGGCCGCCACCGTGCCGTTCCTGCACGTGCTGCCCGTCGGCGCGCTCTGGGGCGTCGGGGAGCGGACCGCCGCGGCGCTCGAGCGCTGGGGCATCCGCACCGTCGCCGAGCTGGCGAGCAGCGACGTCGGCACCGTGCAGCGTGCCGTCGGGCGCACGTCCGGGGCGCACCTGTACGACCTCGCCTGGGGCCGGGACCCCCGCCCCGTCCTGCCCGGCCGCGAGGAGAAGAGCGTCGGCGCGGAGGAGACCTTCGCCGTGGACGTCCGCGACATGCGGGTGGTGGAGAGCAAGGCGCTCGAGCTCGCCGACCGGTGCGCGGGGCGGCTGCGCGCGCAGCGGCAGGTGGCGCGCACGGTCGCCGTCAAGGTCCGCACCTCGGACTTCCGGACACTCACCCGGTCCCGCACGCTGCCGCAGCCGACCGACGTCGGGCGCGAGATCTACCTGGCCGCGCGCGACCTCCTGGCCGGTGTGGACCTGGGCGGCCTGCCGGTCCGGCTGGTCGGCGTGCGCGCCGAGGGGCTGGGCCCGGCGGACGACGGACCCCGGCAGCTGACGCTGGAGGAGGCCGTCGTCGGGAACGCCGACGCGCGCCGGGAGGCCGAGCGGGCCATGGACCTCGTGCGTGAGCGGTTCGGTCGCACCGCCATCGGAGCCGGTACGCCGGCCGTCGGCCGCTCGGCGCGCCTGCCGGTCGAGCCAGACCCGGTCTCCCCGGATGGTTCCCGCGAGCGGCTGTCGGGTGGATCACCCCGTACGGGGGAGCCCGCCGACTACCGACATCGGCCAACGCCATCTATCCTGACGTGAAGTAGTCCCGACGGCGGAGCACGGGGGTTGGAATGCCTCTCTCCGAGTACGAGCAACGTGTACTGGAGCAGATGGAGCGTCAGCTCACATCTGACGACCCCCGGCTCGCGAACACGCTGACATCGCGTGGTCGTAAGCCGGTTCTGCGGTATGTCCTGGGCGGCATCGGTGCCGTGGCTGGACTGCTGCTGCTGGTGGGCGGCGCCGCGTCGTCCGAGGTGTGGCTCGGGGTCCTGGGCTTCGTCGTCATGTTCGCCTCCGTCGCGATCGCGTTCACGCGTCCGCGCCGCAGCAGCGGACCGGTCGGCGTGGTCCGTCCCGACGGCACCGCGACGCGGCCGGCACCGGCCCGGAAGAAGGGCTTCATGAGTCGCATGGAGGACCGCTGGGACCGGCGCCGCGAGCAGGGTCGCTGACCGTTCGCGGTTCGGCTACCTCTCGCGCTGCGGCCGACCGCGCGCGGCGCTGAGCCGCGCGCGAGACGCCGGGTACCGGCGTCCGGGCACCGGCGTCCGGGCACGGGCGTCCGGGCACGGTGAGTGCGCCGTCGCGCCCGGACGCTTCGCGCGCAGGCCACCCGGCCGCAGCCCCCGTGCTTCGGCACGTCGGTCACGCGCCCGCAGGGACCCTCGCCCGGGGCGGGCCCCGCGGTCAGGCCTCGGCGGGGAGGGGGCCGGCGGCGTCGTCCCGGGTGCGGGTGCTGACGTCGGTGAGCACCGCGCCGACCCAGGCCTGGAGCTGCGCGGGGTCGTACTCCTCGGGCGACGGGGCGTACCGCTCACGCTCGAGCGCGTGGGCCAGGGCGACCAGCGCCGCGTCGCCCTCGGGTCCGAGCGGCCGGCCACGGCGGGCGGTGACCTGCTCCCGGACGGTCGCGACGGCCTGGCGCGGGGTGTGGGCGTCGGACCAGACGATGCCGGCACGCCGGAGCCGGTCGCGCAGCCGCTTCCAGGCGACCTCGGGCGCGAGCTCGGGTCCGGGACGGCGGCGGAGCCAGGCGAGCACGGCGGCGGTCGCGGCGGCGAGGGCCAGCAGGACGACGACGGCGACGAGCGGTCCCCGGGAGCCGGTGTCGACGGTGTCGCCGGGCAGGCCGCCGCCGGTCGACCCGGGCGCGGTGCTGGCCTCGGCGGTCGGCGCGGTGGTGCTCTGCGGCGCCGCGGCGGACGGTGTCGCGGTGGGGGCGGCGGCGCTGAACGGGTTGCTCCAGGACGGCGGCGGGCCGGTCTGCACGGCCGGCGTCGGCTCGAAGCGGACCCACCCGGTGCCGGGGAAGTACAGCTCGGGCCAGGCGTGCGCGTCGGCGCCGGTGACGCGGTACGCGCGGTCGGTGCCGAGCTCGCCCGGCAGGAACCCGACGCCGAGCCGTGCGGGGATGTCGAGCGCCCGGGCCAGCACGGTCATGGAGGTCGCGAATTGCACGCAGTAGCCACGGCGGCTCTGCAGGAAGTCCCAGACGGCGTCGTCGCTCTCGCCGGCGTCGACGGACGTGTCGTAGCGGAACTGCGTGCCGTCGCGGAAGTACGACTGCAGGGCGAGCGCCTGGTCGTAGACGGTGGTGGCTCCGGCGGTGATCTCGGCGGCGATCGCGCGCAGGTCGTCCTCGTGGTCGGTCTCGGGGACCCCGAGGTAGCTCTGCACGTCGTCGGGGACGTCCCCGGCGGCGGACCGGAGCAGCGCGGGGGTCAGGTCCGGCACCTCCACGAGCATGTCGTAGGCGGTGCCGACGTCGGTGCGCTGGCGGCCGACGACCTCGTCGCGGGCCGCGTCGTAGCCCCAGGGACCCTCGATGTCGACGGTCCGCGGGAAGGTGCTGACCGGCAGCCGCTGCTCGCGCAGGGCGCCGACCCGGACGTCGACCTCGGCGAGCGTGCCGCGTGCGGCGTCCGGGGTCGCGCCGACCAGCGACGGGTCGGACGCGAGCAGCCCGTCGCGGTCCCAGTCGTCGACGTCGGCGTCGGCGTCGCGCTGCCACGACCGGCCGTCGAAGTCCCGGAGCGTGAACGACCGCAGCGGCCCGACCAGGCCGGCGGTGACGGCGGGCCCGTCGCCGTCGTCACCGGAGTCGACCGTGTAGGTCAGCACGACCTGAGAGGACTGCTGCCGCAGGCTGTCCCGCAGGTCCAGGTCGTCGGCGAGGCGGACCGGTCCGACGGCGCCGGTGCCGACGTCCGGCAGGTCGACCCACGACCACGCGGGCACCGCGGCCACGACCGGGCCGGCGGCCAGGGTGACGACGACCAGGCCCGCGGCGCCGGCCACGACGACCCCGGCGCGCTGGGTCGTGCGTTCCCGGGGGACGGGCGGCTGGGCCAGCGCCAGCAGGATCAGGTAGAGGAAGGCGGTGACGGCCAGCGCCCAGGTGCTGCCGCCGAACCCCAGCACGACGGCCGGGGTCCACATGGCGACGAAGGCGAGCCCGGTGAGCGCCGGCATGCCGCAGCCGACGGCGAGCAGGTCCGCGGCGAGGAACACCAGCACGGCCGCCCCGACCAGGACGAGCTCGACGGGCGGCCACACGACCATCGGGACCACGGAGGTCTCGATCAGCTGACCGGCCTGGGTGAGGAGCTGGCCGGCGTGCTCGACGGTGCCGGGTCCGACCAGCAGCGGGTTGCCGCCCGGCGGCGTCGCGTACCAGGCGAGCAGGCCGTAGGCAGCGGCGACGAGCCCGGCACCCGAGGGCAGCCAGGCGGAGGCGGTGAGGCTGCGCACCCCGCCGACGACGAGGGCGGTGGCGCCGACGGCCACGGCCGCGTGCCACCCCCACGCGCCGGGGGCGAGCAGGCCGGCGAGCGCGCCGAGCGCGGTGCAGGTCGCGAGCGCGACGAGGGCGGTCGCGACGGGCGAGCGCCAGCCGCGGCGCAGCGTCGCCTCGCCGCTCACGCGGCACCCCCGGTCAGGCGCCACCACGTGGCGGCGAGGTCGGCCCCGGGCTCTGCCTGGACGACGCGCCACCCGGCGCGGCGCAGCGAGCGTGCCGTCGCGGTGGCGGCCTCGTCGTGGTCCCCGCCGCGGACCACGGCCCAGCCGGGCCGGGTCTGGCTGACGCCGGCGAGCGCGGCGCGGCCGGCGGGGCCGTGCGGGCCGAGCACGGCCACGACCAGCCCGGAGCCGCCGTCGGCCTCGTCGAGCCCGCGGATCTCCGCCAGCAGCGCGCGCTCCGCGGTCGCGGCGTCCGGCTGCCCGACCAGGTCGACGGTCGCGTCGAGCAGCCGCTGGGCGTTCGGGGCGTCCGCGCGCGTCGCGCGCGGGTCGTCGACCGCGGTCCCGGTGAGCAGGTGCGTCGGGTGCCCGGCGCCGTGCACGGCGAGGGCGACGGAGGCTGCGAGCGAGATGCTCCACTCCAGGTCGTCCCCGGGCACGGGCTGGTCGAGCAGCACGGTGACGGGGCGCATGCCGGCACGCTCGTCGGAGCGGACCACGAGCTCGCCGCGGCGGGCGCTGCTGGGCCAGTGCACCCGGCGCAGGTCGTCGCCGACCCGGTAGTCGCGCAGCGCGGCGTCGTCGGGCGCGGGGGACTGGGCGCCGACGACGGAGCGCTCCGGCTCGGCGACCAGCAGCTCGCGCGGGACCGGCAGGTCGACGACGGCCGGCCAGACGGTGACCGTCTCCCGCTCGCCGAGCGTGGCGCGGACCCGGGCGACGCCGAAGGGGTCCGTGCGCGTGACGACGAGCGGCCCGAGGGCCCAGCGGCCGCGGCGCGTGGCCTGCACCGAGTAGCGCAGCCGCACGGCGCGGGGTTCGCGGGACACGGTGGCGCGCAGCGGCCGGCCGCCGGAGAGCTCGACCGCGGCCTGCTCGCGCAGCCGCAGGTCGGTGAGGCGCGCGCGGGCCGCGCCCTGGGCGAGGCTGACCTCGACCAGCACGTCGGCGGTGCGGCCCACGTGCACGGGGTCGGGACGCAGGGAGCGGCGGGTGCGCAGCCCGCGGCCGCGCCCGGGGTCGACCAGGCCGACGCCGAGCAGGCCGAGCACCACCAGCAGGACCGGCAGCGTGCCGATGGTCAGGAGGTCGGTGGACCCGAAGGCCGTGCCCGTGGCGCCGACGACCAGGCCGAGGACCACCAGGCCCACGCCGCGGCGGGTCGGGCGCAGGCGCATCAGCCCGCCGCGGTCCGGTCGTGGACGGCGACGCGGGCCGGCGCGGGGACGGCGGTCCGCGCGACGAGGTCGGCGACGACGTCCTGGCCGGAGCGGCCCGACAGCCGCGACTCGGCGCTGAGGATCAGGCGGTGCGCCAGGACGGGCTCGGCGAGCTGCTGCACGTCGTCCGGGAGCACGTGGTCGCGCCCGTCGACCGCGGCGAGGCCCTTGGCGGCGCGGAGCAGCTGGATCGCGGCGCGCGGGGACGCGCCGAGCCGCAGTGCCGCGTCGTCGCGGGTGCCGGACACGAGGTCGACGACGTACTGCTTGACCGCGGGGGAGGCGTAGAGCTGGCGGGTCGTCGCGACCAGCCGCCCGACCTGGGCGGCGTCGGTGACGGGGGACAGGTGCGCCAGCGGGTCCGACGTCTCCTGCAGGTCGAGCATCGCCAGCTCGGCCTCCACGCTCGGGTAGCCGACGGTGAGCCGGGCCATGAACCGGTCGCGCTGCGCCTCGGGCAGCGGGTAGGTGCCCTCCATCTCGACCGGGTTCTGGGTGGCGACGACCAGGAACGGGCGCGGCAGCGGGTAGGTGGTGCCGTCGACCGTGACCTGCGCCTCCTGCATCGACTCGAGCAGCGCCGCCTGGGTCTTCGGCGACGCGCGGTTGATCTCGTCCCCGATGACGATGTGCGAGAAGACCGGACCGGGGCGGAACTCGAACTCCTGCGTGGCGGCCCGGTAGATCGTGACGCCGGTGAGGTCGCTCGGCAGCAGGTCGGGGGTGAACTGCACGCGGCCGACGGTGCAGTCGATGGTGCGCGCCAGCGCCTTGGCCAGCGTGGTCTTGCCGACGCCGGGCACGTCCTCGAGCAGCAGGTGCCCCTCGGCGAGCAGCACGGCGACCGTGGTGCGCACCAGCTCCGGCCGGCCGGCGATCACGCGGTCGATCCCCGCGCGGATCCGGTCCGACACATCGATGAGCTCGTCCATCTCGGACGTGCCGGGCACGGCTCGCGGCATGGGGGACCCCTCTGGTTCGACTGGGGGAAGCCTAAAGGGCGGTGCACGCGGGCGGGAGGTGAACCGCAGCCCGGCTCCTCCACATCCCCCCACCGCGCCCGCGCCCCGGCCCTCCACCTTCCTCCCCGCCCGGCGGGACACCCGGAGGTCGAGCGCGGCCGCACCAGCCCTGACCTGCGTCGATGCGGTTCGTGCTCCGGAGCCCGGCCGTTCTCGGTGGCCCGAGGGGGGTGCGGGCGACCTGACGGGGCGCGGAGATTCCTCCACCCTGCTCCACCGGTCCTGACCTGCGGCGACACCTCAACTTCACCCGCATGCCGCCGATTCCATCCGTGACGGTGGAGCGAAGTGGAGTACCGTGGAGACATCGGGGGCCGAGGGGTGCCCGAGCACGCGGTCCGGGGGAGGAGGGCGACGTGGGGTTCGAGCAAGCACTTGCCGGACTCGGCGCCACCGTGCCCTTCCTCGGGACGCACACCCCGAAGCTCGACGAGAAGGGGCGCCTGATCCTCCCGGCGAAGTTCCGCCCCCAGCTCGCCCAGGGCCTGGTCATGACCCGGGGCCAGGACCGCTGCCTGTTCCTGCTGCCGCTCGACGAGTTCGCGCGGATGCACGACAAGCTGCGCCAGGCCCCCGTGACCAGCAAGCAGGCCCGCGACTACCTCCGCGTGTTCCTGTCCGGCGCCTCGGACGAGACGCCGGACAAGCAGGGCCGGATCTCGATCCCGCCGATGCTCCGCGCCTACGCGGGCCTCGACCGGGACGTCGCCGTGATCGGTGCGGGCACCCGGGTCGAGATCTGGGACCTGCAGGCGTGGGAGACGTACCTCGCGGAGCAGGAGGCCGGCTACGCCGAGACCGCCGAGGAGGTGTTCCCCGGCGCCTTCTGACCGCACGACCGAGCAGCACCCCAGCACGACCCAGCACCACCCGGAGCACGACCGAGCACCAGCACCACCGCCCGGCGAGACCTCCCCCCGGCAGCTCTGACGCACTTCCCCGGCGTCAGAGGGCCGGTGGGGGATCTGGTCGGACGGCGGAGGGGCCGCCCGACCACCACCGTGCTCCACCCGGACCGCACTGAGAGGAGCCCCCATGACCGAGCGCGACGCCGCGTCCCGGCACACGCCGGTGCTCCTGCAGCGCTGCCTGGACCTGCTCGGCCCCGCGCTCGCGGAGCCGGGTTCCGTCATGGTCGACGCGACGCTCGGCATGGGCGGGCACACCGAGGGCGTGCTGGCGGCGTTCGAGCACGTGCGGGTGGTCGGCGTCGACCGCGACCCCGAGGCCCTGCGGCTCGCGTCGCTGCGGCTCGCGCGGTTCGGCGACCGGTTCACCCCGGTGCACGCCGTCTACGACGAGATCCCCGAGGTCCTCGAGGAGCTCGGGCTGCCCGGCGTGCAGGGCGTGCTCATGGACCTCGGCGTCTCCTCGCTGCAGCTGGACGAGGCGGAGCGCGGGTTCTCCTACGCGCAGGACGCCCCGCTCGACATGCGGATGGACCCGACGCGCGGCCGGACGGCGGCCGAGGTGCTCAACACCTACGCCGAGGCCGACCTCACCCGCGTGCTGCGCGAGTACGGCGAGGAGCGGTTCGCCGGTCGCATCGCCCGGCGCATCGTGCAGGCGCGGGAGAAGGCCCCGATCGAGCGGTCGGGGGAGCTGGTGGACCTGGTCCGCGCGGGGATCCCCGCGGCGGCCCGGCAGACCGGCGGCAACCCCGCGAAGCGCACCTTCCAGGCGCTGCGCATCGAGGTGAACGACGAGCTGGCCGTGCTGGCGCGCGCCGTGCCGGCCGCGATCGAGTCGCTGGTGGTCGGCGGGCGGATCGTCGTCGAGGCCTACCAGTCGCTCGAGGACCGCCTGGTCAAGCGCGCGTTCGCCGCGGGCGCCGAGATCAGCGCCCCGCCGGGGCTGCCGGTGGTGCCGGACACCCACGAGCCGTTCCTGCGCCTCCTGACCCGGGGTGCGGAGGAGGCCGACGAGGCCGAGCTGGCCCGCAACCCCCGCTCGCAGTCGGTGCGGCTGCGCGCCGCCGAGCGCCTCCGCCCGACGCCCGAGCACCTGCGGCCCGGCCGCACCGACGACAGTCCCGGTGGTCGTGGCGCCCGCCACGGCCGCAGCACCCGCAGCCCCGACCGCAGCACCCCGACCCACGGCCCGAGGAGAACCGCATGAGCGCCGAGCAGGCCGCACCGCGGGTGTCCGCCCCGCGCGTCCGCCCCCGTCCGGCAGGCGCGCCGGGCGCGCCGGCGTCCTCCCCGGCCGCGAAGCCGCGCCTGCGGCTCGTCCGGCCGCCGGCGCAGGCGCGCACGCACGTGCCGTTCGTCGTCACGTGCATGGCGATCCTCGCCGCGGCGCTGCTGGCCGCCCTGCTGCTGAACACCCAGCTCGCCGCCGGCGCCTACGCCACCCGCACGATGGACGTCCGGCTGGCCGAGCTGGCCCGCACCGAGCAGGCGCTGTCGGCGGAGATCGACGCGAACAAGGCCCCGGCGCGGCTCGCCGAGCGCGCGATCGCCCAGGGCATGCAGCCCGCCGGCTCCACCGGCTGGCTGCGGCTGTCGGACGGCACGGTCCAGGGCGGGACGGGAGCGGGCGAGTGAGCACGCCGACGCGCCGCACCGCCGCCCCGGCGCGCCCGGTGCGGTCGCGCTCGACGGGTGCTCCCGGCGGCCACCTGCCCACGCAGCGCGGTCGCGGCGGGTCGGGTCCGCAGCGGCCCGGCGGCCCGAGCGTCGCGCAGCTCAACCGCCGGCGCACCGTGCTGGTGGTGCTGGTCGCCCTGCTGCTGACCGTGTTCTCCGGCCGGCTGGTCTGGCTGCAGGGCATCGAGGGCGACGCCATCGCCGCCGAGGCGCTGGGCAGCCGGCTCACGACGGCCCAGCTGGTCGCGGCACGCGGCCAGATCACCGACAGCCAGGGCGAGGTCCTCGCCACCTCGGTGGACCGCTACGACATCGTCGTGAACCAGAAGCAGATCGCCACCTGGTCGGCCAAGGTCGACGGCGAGTCCTACTCGGGCGCGGCCGGGGCGGCCCAGCTCCTGGCGCCGCTGCTCGAGGTCAACGCGGCCGAGCTCGGCGCCAAGCTGGACGGCGACTCCGGGTACAAGTACATCGTCAAGGGCGTGCTGCCCGAGGTGTGGCAGGCGGTCCGCGAGCTGCGGATCAACGGCATCAGCGGCGAGCAGGTCGCCGAGCGGACGTACCCGAACGGGAACCTCGCGGGCAACGTGCTCGGCTGGGTGAACGGGGACGGCGAGGGCGCGCAGGGCATCGAGGCGATGCTCGACGAGGAGCTCTCCGGCACGCCGGGCACCACGACGTACGAGCGCGGGGCCGGCGGTCAGCAGATCCCGGGCGGGTTCCAGGAGTCGACCGCGGCGACCGACGGCCGCAGCGTGCAGCTGACCCTGAACGCCGACCTGCAGTGGAAGGCCCAGCAGGCCATCGAGGCCCAGGTGGCCGCGACGGGGTCGGACTCGGGCTCGATCGTGGCGATCGCGCCGAAGACGGGGGAGATCCTGGCGATCGCGGAGTCCCGCACGGTCGACCCGAACGACCCCGGCGCCACCACCGACCTGCTCGGCGGCTCCGGAGCCGTCTCGGACGTGTTCGAGCCCGGCTCGACGGCCAAGGTCATCACCATGGCCGCGGCCATCGAGACCGGCCTGGTGGACCCCCTCGACCAGTTCGAGGTGCCGTACCAGTACACGACGTCGAACGACCAGACGTTCAAGGACTCGCACGAGCACGCCGGCCTGCGGCTGACCACGACGGGCATCCTCGCCGAGTCGTCCAACACCGGCACCGTGATGATCGGCCAGAACATCCCGCAGCAGGTCCGGTACGACTACCTGGCCAAGTTCGGCTTCGGGTCGCGGACGGGCATCGAGCTGCCGCAGGAGTCCGCCGGCCTGCTGCACCCCTCGGAGGACTGGGACGGCCGGTCGAAGTACGCCGTGCTGTTCGGCCAGGCCGTGTCCGTCACGGCGCTGCAGGCGACGGACGTGTTCGCCATCATCGCCAACGACGGCGTCCGCGTCGCCCCGCACCTGGTGAAGGGCTGGACGGAGCCGGACGGCACCTACACGCCGGCGCCCGCACCCGAGACGACGCAGGTCGTCTCGCAGGCGACCGCCGACACGGTCCTGACCATGATGGAGAGCGCCGTCGACGAAGGCACCGGCTCGTCCGCCGCCATCCCCGGCTACCGCGTCGCCGGCAAGACGGGAACCGCGCAGTCCTGGGCCGGCGACGGCAGCCAGGGGATCACGGCGTCGTTCATCGGCGTGGCGCCGGCGGACGACCCGGAGATCGCCCTGAGCGTCGTGCTGCACAACCCGCGGACGTCGGAGTGGGGCGGCACCGTGGCCGGTCCCGTGTTCTCCGACGTGGCCGGATACGCCCTGACCGAGCTCGGCGTCGCCCCCAGCGGGGCGCCGGCGCAGCTGTTCCCGACGACCTGGTGACGGCCGTGCGGCGTGCCGCGCGCACCCCCCGGCGGACCCCTGCGGTCGCGGGGGGTGCCGCCTCGCGCGGTAGATTCTCCCTATGACGTCCCCGCAGGGCCGGCTGCGCCCGGAGCACCCCCACCGACGCCGGGTCGCCGACCTCGCCGACGCGTTCGGCCTCGTCAGCGCCGCTGCGCCGGTCCCGGCGGACCTCGAGACCACGGGCGTCACGGTCGCCAGCGGCGACGCCGCGCCCGGCGACGTCTTCGTGGCCGTCCCCGGGGCGCGCACGCACGGCGCGGCCCACGGCGCGCAGGCGGTCGCCGCCGGCGCGGTGGCGGTCGTCACGGACGACGCGGGCGCTCGGCTGCTCGCCGGCGACGCGGCGCTGGCGGGGGTGCCGGTGCTCGTCACCGACGACCCGCGGGGCACCGCCGGGCCGATCGCCGCGTGGCTGCACGACCACCCCGGCCGCCGGGTGACAACGGTCGGCGTCACCGGCACCAACGGCAAGACGACCACGACCTACTTCGTGGACGCCGCCCTGCGCCGCGCGCACGAGCGCACGATCGTCATGGGCACGGTCGAGCTGCGGATCGGCGACGAGGCGATCGAGAGCCCGCGCACGACGGTCGAGGCGCCCGTGGTGCAGTCGATGCTCGCGCTCGGGCTCGAGCGCGGCGCGACCGCCGCCGCGATGGAGGTCTCCTCGCACGCCCTCGCGCTCGGCCGGATGACCGGCCTGGAGCTCGACGTCGCCGGGTTCACCAACCTCCAGCGCGACCACCTGGACTTCCACGGCGACATGGAGGGCTACTTCGCCGCCAAGGCGCAGCTGTTCCGGCCGGGCCACGCGCGCCGGGGCGTCGTGGTCGTCGACGACGCGTGGGGACGCCGCCTCGCAACCGAGGCCGAGATCCCGGTCGACACCGTCGCCACGCACGTCGGCGCGCCCGAGGGCGAGACCGCCGACTGGGCGGTGACCGACGCCGACGTGGGCCTGGACGGCGTGGGCTCCTCGTTCACGCTGCGGGCACCGGACGGCGCCGAGCACCGCGCCGCCAGCCCGCTGCCCGGCCTGGTGAACGTGTCGAACGCGGCGCTGGCCGTCGTCCTCGCGTACCGCGCGGGCGTGCCGCTGGACGTCGCGATCGACGCCGTCGGCACGGCCCACCAGATCCCCGGTCGCATGGAGCGCGTCATCGAGCGCCGCGAGGGCTCCGGCGGCGCGGGCGGCCGCCCGCTGTGCCTGGTCGACTACGCGCACACCCCCGACGCCCTCGTGCTCGCCCTCGAGGCCGTGCGCCCGATCACGCCGGGCCGCCTGGTCATCGTGTTCGGGTCGGACGGCGACCGCGACCAGGGCAAGCGCCCGATCATGGGGTCGGTCGCCGCGCGGCTGGCCGACGTGCTCGTCGTCACGGACGAGAACCCCCGCTCGGAGGACCCCGCGTCCATCCGGGCTGCCATCCTGTCCGGGGTGCGCGAGGAGCGCCCCGACCTGGCCGACGTGCACGAGGCGAGCAGCCGCACGCAGGCCATCCACGACGCACTCGACCTCGCCACGGAGCTGGACACCATCATCATCACGGGCAAGGGCCACGAGCCGACGCAGGAGATCGCCGGGGTCTTCCACCGGTACAACGACCGCGACGTGCTGCGCGCGGCGGACGCCGCGCTCACGGCGCGCGAGGCGCAGGAGCAGCACGCGTGATCGCGATGACGGCGGCGCAGGTGGCGGCCGCGACCGGGGGACGGCTGTGCCCGGAGGACCTCGACCCGGCGACCGTGGTCACCGGCCCGGTGGTCGTCGACTCGCGGCAGGTCGAGCCCGGCTCGCTCTTCGTCGCGCTCCCGGGGGAGCAGGCCGACGGCCACGACTTCGCGGGGGCCGCGGTGCGCGCGGGCGCCCACCTGGTGCTCGCGGCGCATCCCGTCACCCACGACGGACCCGACGACGGCGGCCCGGTGACGCTGCCGTCGGTCGTCGTCGACGACGTCGAGAAGGCGCTGGGCGACCTGGCGCGCGCCGTGCTGGCGCAGCTCCGTGAGGCCGCGGTGGAGCCCGGCGGCACGGACCTGCGGGTCATCGGCGTCACCGGCTCGGTCGGCAAGACCACGACCAAGGACCTGCTGGCGCAGCTGTGCACCGCGGCCGGCCCGACCGTGGCGCCGGTCAAGTCGTTCAACAACGAGATCGGCCTGCCGCTCACCGTGCTGCGCGCCGACGAGCAGACCCGGTTCCTCGTGCTCGAGATGGGCGCCTCCGGGATCGGCCACCTGCAGTACCTCACCGACATCGCACCGCCCGACGTCGCCGTCGTCCTCGTCGTCGGCCACGCCCACCTGGAGGGCTTCGGCGGCATCGAGGCGGTCGCGCGCGCGAAGGCCGAGCTCGTCGCCGGCCTGGCGCCGGGCGGCGTCGCGGTGCTCAACGCCGACGACGACCGCGTCCTGGCCATGGCCGCGCAGGCGCCGGGACCGGTCGCGACCTTCGGCACGACGTCGGGCGCCGACGTCCGCGCCGTGGACCTGCGGGTGGACCGCGCGGGCCGCGCCGCGTTCACCCTCGACGCCGGCCCCGTGCCGCCCGTCGAGGGGGACGCGCCCGGGGAGCGGCAGCGGGCCGAGGTGACGCTGCGCCTGGTCGGGGAGCACCACGTGCACAACGCGCTGGGTGCCGCCGCCGCGGCCCTCGCCGTGGGCCTGCCGCTCGAGGACGTCGCGGCCGGGTTGTCCGCCGCGGACGCGCTGAGCCCGCACCGGATGCACGTCGTGGAGCGCGCCGACGGCGTGACCGTGGTCGACGACTCCTACAACGCCAACCCCGACTCGATGCGGGCCGCGCTGCGCGCCCTGGCCGTCCTGGCCGGGCGGGAGCGCCGCTCGGTCGCGGTCCTGGGCGAGATGATGGAGCTCGGCGCCGACTCGCGCGCCGAGCACGAGGCGGTCGGCCTCCAGGTGGTCCGGCTGAACATCGGCCTGACGGTCGTCGTCGGGCGCGGCGCGCTCGGCATCGCGGCGGGCGCGCAGCGCGAGGGCTCCTGGGGCGACGAGGTGGTCATGGTCGACGACGTCGACGCCGCCGCGGCGTTCCTGGAGTCCGAGCTGCGCCCGGGGGACGTCGTGCTGGTGAAGTCCTCCAACGACGCGGGCCTGTGGCGGCTGGGCGACCTGCTCACCGCCGCCCGGCCGACGACGGAGGTGCACCCGTGATCTCCGTCCTCGTCGCCGGTGGCGTCGCGATGGTGGTGGCGCTGCTCGCCACCCCGCTGTTCATCAACTTCCTGGTCACCAAGCAGTACGGCCAGTTCATCCGCCAGGACGGGCCGACCGCGCACTACACCAAGCGCGGCACGCCGACCATGGGCGGCGTCGTGATCATCGGCGCCACGCTGATCGGGTTCGGCGTCGCGGCGCTGGCCACGGGGAACCTCCCGAGCGCGTCCTCGGTGCTGGTGCTGTTCCTCATGACGGGACTGGGGGTCGTCGGGTTCCTCGACGACTTCATCAAGATCTCCCGGCAGCGCAGCCTCGGGCTCTCGGCGCGCTGGAAGATCGTCGGCCAGGGATTCGTCGGCATCACCTTCGCGGTCCTCGCGCTGCAGTTCCCCGACGTGACCGCGCGCACCCCGGCGTCCACGAAGATCTCGTTCATCCGGGACACCGGGCTCGACCTCGCGTTCGCCGGGGCCACGATCGGCGCGATCCTGTTCGTGATCTGGGCCAACTTCCTCATCACGGCGTGGTCGAACGCGGTGAACCTCACCGACGGGCTCGACGGGCTGGCCACGGGCGCCTCCCTCATCGTGTTCGGCGCCTACGTCATCGTCTGCGTCTGGCAGTTCAACCAGCGCTGCGCCCTCACCGCGGGCGCCCGCTGCTACGCCACCCGCGACCCGCTCGACATGGCGGTGGTGGCCGCGGCCATCACCGGCGCGTGCTTCGGGTTCCTCTGGTGGAACGCCAGCCCGGCCAAGATCTTCATGGGGGACACCGGCTCCCTGGCGCTCGGCGGCGCGCTGGCCGGCATGTCGATCGTCACGCGCACCGAGGTGCTCGCCGCGATCATCGGCGGCCTGTTCGTGATCATCGTCCTGTCCGACGTCATCCAGATCGGCTTCTTCAAGATGACGGGCAGGCGGGTGTTCAAGATGGCACCGCTGCACCACCACTTCGAGCTGTCGGGGTGGGGCGAGGTCACGATCGTCATCCGGTTCTGGTTGATCGCGGGGCTGTTCGTGGCGCTCGGCGTCGGCATCTTCTACGCCGAGTGGGTGACGGGCTGACCGTGGCCGGCGACCCTGTCGAGCTCGACCGGAGCGGGCTGGCGTCGGCGCGGGTCGTCGTCGCGGGCCTCGGCGTCTCCGGGCGCGCGGCGCGCGACGTCCTCGCCGGCCTCGGCGCGCACGTGACGACCGTGGACGACCGCGCCGACGACGCGGACGCGACCGTCGAGGCGTTCCTCGCGGGCGACCGGCTCACCGACGCCGACGTCGTCGTGGTCTCGCCCGGCTGGCCGCCGTCGCACCCGCTGCTCGCGGCGGCGCGGGCCGCGGGCGTCCCCGTCTGGAGCGAGGTCGAGCTCGCCTGGCGGCTGCGCGTCGACCGGGACACCGGCGACGGCCCGGCGCCGTGGCTGGCCGTGACCGGCACCAACGGCAAGACCACCACCGTGGAGATGCTGGCGTCGGTGCTGACCGCGGCGGGCCGCCGGGCGGCCGCCGTCGGCAACGTCGGCACGCCCGTCGTGCTGGCCGCGACGGACCCGGCGATGGACGTGCTGGCGGTGGAGCTGTCGAGCTTCCAGCTGCACCACACCGAGTCGATGGCCGCGCAGGCCGCGGTCGTGCTGAACGTCGCCGCCGACCACCTGGACTGGCACGGCTCGCTCGACGCGTACGCGGCCGACAAGGGGCGCGTGTACGCGGGCGTCGAGGTGGCCTGCGTCTACAACGCCGCCGACCCCACCACCGAGCACCTCGTGCGCGAGGCGGACGTCGCGGACGGCGCGGTCGCCGTCGGGATCACCCTGGGCGCGCCGTCGGTCGGCCAGGTCGGCCTGGTCGACCAGGTGCTCGTCGACCGCGGGTTCGCGGCGCTCCGGCACACGCACGCGGCGGAGGTCGCGACCTTCGACGACCTCGCGCACCTGGCGGGGCCCGACGGGCTCGCGCCGCACGTGGTCCAGGACGCGCTCGCCGCCGCGGCGCTGGCGCTCGCGCACGGCGTGCCCCCGGAGGCGGTCGGCGCGGGGCTGCGCGCGTACCGGCCGGGCGCGCACCGCATCGCGACGGTCGCCGAGGTCGACGGCGTGCGGTGGGTGGACGACTCCAAGGCGACCAACGCGCACGCCGCGGCCGCCGCGCTCGCCTCGTTCGAGGCCGGCAGCGTCGTGTGGATCGCCGGCGGGCTCGCCAAGGGCGCCACGTTCGACGGCCTCGTCGCGGCCCGGGCCGACCGGCTGCACGCCGTCGTGCTCATCGGGGTGGACGCCGCGCCGCTCGCCGACGCGCTGGCCCGACACGCGCCGCAGGTCCCCGTCGTCCGCGTCGATCCCGGTGACACTGGGTCGGTGATGACCCGCGCCGTGACCGAGGCCCGCCGCCTGGCGGACGCGCGCGCGACGGCTGCTCCGGGTCGCACCACGGTCCTGCTGGCGCCGGCGTGCGCCTCGATGGACCAGTTCGACTCGTACGCCGCGCGGGGGGACGCCTTCGCCGCCGCGGTCCGCGCCCTGCACCCGAGGGGGTGACACCGGCGCCGATGGCCCAGACGACCGCACCGCCGGCAGCCGGCACCACGCCGCGCGCCCCCTCCCGCCTCGGGCAGTGGAACAGCGCCGTCACGAGCTACTACCTGCTCGTCGGCGCCAGCATGCTGCTGCTCGTCCTCGGGCTCGTCATGGTGCTGTCGTCGTCCTCGGTGGAGTCGCTCGCGTCCGGGGACTCGCCGTACGCGGTCTTCCTCAGCCAGGCGCAGTACGCCGTGATGGGCCTGCCGCTGATGTGGCTCGCGTCGCGGGTGAAGCCGCACACCTACCGGCGGCTCGCGTGGCCGCTGCTGGGTCTGGGCCTGTTCGCGCAGCTGCTCGTGTACACGCCGCTCGGCCGCGGCCGGAACGGCAACCAGGGGTGGATCTACCTGGGCGGGTTCTCCGCGCAGCCGTCGGAGGCCCTCAAGCTCGCGCTGGTCGTCTGGCTCGGGGCGATCCTCGTGCGCAAGCAGCCGATGTTCGACGACTGGAAGCACGCCGCCGTCCCGGCCCTGCCGATCGCCGCGGGCGCGGTCGGCATGGTGCTGCTCGGGCACGACCTCGGCACCGCGATGATCATGCTGATCCTGGTGGCCGGCGCGCTGTTCGTCGCGGGGGTCCCCATGCGGATCTTCGCCGGCGCCAGCGCCGCCGCCGTGCTCGCCGTCGCGGTCCTCGCGATCGGCAGCGCCAACCGCGTCGGCCGCATCACGGACTGGTTCAGCGGCGAGTGCGACCCGATGGCCGGCTGCTACCAGACCAAGCACGGCATGCAGGCGCTGGCGACCGGCGGCTGGTTCGGGCTCGGCCTCGGGCAGAGCCGGGAGAAGTGGTCCTACCTGCCCGAGGCGCACAACGACTTCATCTTCGCCATCATCGGCGAGGAGCTCGGCCTCATCGGGACGCTGCTCGTCCTGGCCCTGTTCGGCGTGCTGGCGTTCGCGATGTTCCGCATCATCGCCCGGCACCGCGACCCGTTCGCGCAGATCGTCACCGGCGGCGTGGCGGCGTGGATCATCGGCCAGGCGCTGGTGAACATGGGGGTCGTCGTCGGCCTGCTGCCCGTGATCGGTGTGCCGCTCCCGCTGGTCTCGGCCGGCGGGTCGGCGCTCATCACGACCCTGGTGGCGCTCGGGGTCGTCACGTCGTTCGCCCGCACCGAGCCCGGCGCGGCCGAGGCGCTCGCCGCGCGGCCGAGCGTGGTCCGCCGGTCCCTCGCCGTGATCGGCCGGACCCGTGCCTGACCGGCGCCCGCACCACCTGCTGCACCGCACGCGCGCGGCCCGCCCGCGCCACCGCCCCTGAACCGGAGGACCCCGTGACCGCACCCGACGACCTGACCGGCACCCCGGGGGACGAGACGGCCGAGCCCCGTCCCCGCGCGGTCCTGCTGGCCGGCGGCGGCACGGCCGGGCACGTCAACCCGCTGCTGGCCGTGGCCGAGGAGCTGCGCGCCCGCGACCCCGAGCTCCGGCTCGCAGTGCTCGGCACGGCCGAGGGGCTCGAGTCCCGGCTGGTGCCCGAGCGCGGCTTCGAGATGTTCGTGGTGCCGAAGGTGCCGCTGCCGCGGCGCCCGACCCCGGACTGGTTCAAGCTGCCGCGCCTGCTGCGCGCCGCCGTGGACGCCGCGGGCGCGGCGATCGACGAGCTCGGGGCGACGGCCGTCGTCGGGTTCGGCGGCTACGTGTCCACGCCCGCGTACCTGGCGGCGCGGTCGCGCGGCGTGCCGGTGGTGGTCCACGAGCAGAACGCCCGCGCGGGCCTGGCGAACCGCCTCGGTGCGCGCACGGCGACCGCGGTGGCCGTGACGTTCCCCGGCACCCGCCTGCCGCGCGCCCAGGTGACGGGGCTGCCGCTGCGCCCGGAGATCGCCGACCTGGTGGCGGCGCGCGCCGCCGACGCCGGTGCCGCGCGCCGCCGGGCCGCGGCCGAGCTGGGCTTCGACCCCGAGCGCGTGACGCTGCTCGTCACCGGCGGGTCCCTCGGTGCCGTCTCGGTGAACCGCGCCGTGGCCGCCCAGGCCCGCGCGATCCTGGAGACCGGCGCGGAGGTGCTGCACCTGACCGGGACCGGCAAGGCCGAGGAGGTCCGTGCCGCGGTGCGCGGCGTGCCCGGCGCCGAGCGGTACCACGTGCGCGAGTACCTGGCGGAGATGGAGCAGGCGCTGGCCGTCGCCGACGTCGTGCTGTGCCGGTCCGGCGCGGGCACCGTCAGCGAGCTCGCCGCGCTCGGCATCCCCGCCGTGTACGTCCCGCTGCCCGTCGGCAACGGCGAGCAGCGGCTCAACGCGCAGCCCGTCGTCGCCGAGGGCGGCGGCCTGCTGGTCGCGGACGAGGAGCTCTCCGCGGGCTGGATCGGTGCGCAGCTGCTGCCCCTGCTCGCGCCGGAGGCCGCCGAGCGGCGCCGGGAGATGGGGGCGGCGGCCGCGCGCGTCGGCGTGCCCGACGCCGCAGGACGGGTCGCGGACCTGGTCGAGGACGCGCTGGCCGAGGGCGAGCGCCGGGTGGCCGAGGCGGCGCGCGCCGCTGCCGAGGCCGCCGCGGAGGCCGCCGCGCGCGCGGAGGCGGAGCGGCTCGCGGCCGAGCAGGCGGAGTCGCAGGAGCCGGCGGACGCGGTCCCCGGTGTCGCACCGGAGACGACCCCGACCGCCGCTGCGGCGCCCGCCGGGCCCGCCCCCGCGCGCGGTCGCGACCTCGCCGACCTCGGGCGCGTGCACCTGGTCGGCGTCGGCGGGGCCGGCATGTCCGCGGTCGCGGGCCTGCTCGTCGGCCGGGGGCTGACGGTGTCGGGCTCCGACGCGAAGGAGGGCCCGGCCCTCGACGGGCTCCGGGCGGCCGGCGTGACGGTGCACGTGGGCCACGACGCGGCCCACGTCGAGGACGTCGACACCGTGGTGCTGTCGAGCGCCATCCGCGAGACCAACCCCGAGCTGGCCCGGGCGCGCGAGCGCGGTCTGCCGGTGCTGCACCGCTCGGAGGCGCTGGCCGCGCTCATGGCGGGCCGGATCGGGATCGCCGTCGCCGGCGCCCACGGCAAGACGACGACCTCGACGATGGTGGCGACCGCCCTGGCCGCGGCCGGACGGGACGACGCGGTCCTCGACCCGTCGTACGCCATCGGCGGCACGGTGCTGACGGCCGACGGAGCCACGCCCGGCTACCGCACCGGTGCGGGCGACGTGTTCGTCGCCGAGGCGGACGAGTCGGACGGCTCGTTCCTCGCGTACGCGCCGGCGGTGGCCGTCGTCACCAACGTCGAGCCCGACCACCTGGACCACTACGGCAGCACCGAGGCGTTCGAGGCGGCGTTCGAGCAGTTCGCCGACCGCGTGCTCGACGGCGGCGCCCTCGTGGCGTGCCTGGACGACGCCGGTGCCGCGCGCCTGGTCGCGGCGGTCGGCGAGCGGCTGTCGCGCCGGGGCGTCCGCGTGCTCACCTACGGCTCCGACACCGCGATCGGCGAGCTGGGTCCGGACCTGGTGCTGGGGCCGGTGCACGCCACGGGCGGGGGCTGGCGCGTCACCCTGACCTCCCGCACCCCGGAGGTGCCGGGCGCCGACCTGACGCTCGCCGTCCCCGGGGACCACAACGCCGCCAACGCGGCCGCGGCCTACCTCGCCGCGTGGGCCGTCGGGGCGGACCCCGGTACGGTGGCCGCCGGGCTGGGCGAGTTCCGGGGGACCGGCCGCCGGTTCGAGGACCGCGGCACGGCGGGCGGCGTCCGCGTCGTCGACGACTACGCGCACCACCCGACGGAGGTGGCCGCGCTGCTGCGCACCGCCCGCGGGGTGGCGGGCGACGGCGCGGTGCACGTGCTGTTCCAGCCGCACCTGTACTCGCGCACCCGCGCGTTCGCCTCGGAGTTCGGCGCGGCGCTCGACCTGGCCGACACGGTGGTGGTCACCGACGTGTACGCCGCGCGCGAGGACCTCGACCCCGACATCACCGGCGACACCGTCGTGCAGCGCGTGCCCACGCCGGGCCGGGCCCGGTTCGTCGTCGACCGGCACGAGGCGGCCCGGGCCGTCGCCGCGGCGGCAGCGCCCGGGGACCTGGTGCTGACGGTCGGTGCCGGCGACGTGACCGAGCTGGGTGCCGAGGTGCTGGCCGCGCTCGCCGGCGACGGCGGGGTGGCGCCCGCGTGACGCCCCAGCGCCCCCGTCCGCCGCAGCCCGGCGGCGCCCCGCGGCCGGCCGGGCCGCAGCGCCCCGCGACGCCCCGCCCCGCGCCCGCGCGGACGCGGGGCTCCGGCACGTCGGCGGGCACGTCGGCGGGGACGTCGGCCGGCACGTCCGCCGGGACGGGGACGGGCACGACCTCCCGGCCCGGGCCGGGTGCGCCTCGCGGCGACCGCGAGCCGGGTCCGACGGCGCCGACGCGCGCGGTCCCCGCCACCCCCGGCGCCCCCGCCGCACCGGCCACGCCTGCTCGGCGCACGAGCGGGTCCGGCGTCGTGGCGCCGCGCACCGGTGCGTTCCCCGTGCGCCCGCCCGTCGTCAGCCAGGGCTCGGCGGCGCGGTTCGCCGAGCGCGCCCGGGCCCGCCGCCGGCTCGCCTGGCGGCAGATCCTCCTCGTCGCGGGCTCGGTCGTGGCCCTGGCAGCCCTCGCGTGGCTCCTGCTGCTCTCCCCGGTGCTGGCGCTGGACCCGGAGCAGGTGGCGGTCACCGGCGCGGGCACCGTCGTGGCCGTCGACCAGGTGGAGGCGGTCGTGGACGCCGAGGCGGGCGTCCCGCTGACCCGGCTGGACACCGCGGCCCTGCGGCAGCGGCTGCTGGACGTGCCGGGCGTGCGCGACGTGGCCGTCACCCGCGACTGGCCGCACGGCCTCGCCGTCCGGCTCGTGTCGCGGGAGCCCGTGGCCGCGGTGCCGGAGTCGGCGGACGTCGTCGAGGCCGCCGAGGGCGACGACCCCGCCGACGGCGCGGGCTTCGCGCTGGTCGACGAGGAGGGCGTCAAGGTCGGCCGGGCCGACGCGCCGCCGGAGGGCCTGCCGGTCGTGGACGTGCCGGTGGGGGAGGCGCGGATCCTCGCGGCGGCGCTGGGCGTGCTCGAGTCGCTGCCCGCGGACCTGCTCGCGGCGATCGGCGAGGTGTCGGCCGGCACGCAGGACACCGTGCAGTTCACGCTGCGCGACGGGGCGACCGTCGAGTGGGGGAGCGCCCAGGAGCCGGCGCTCAAGGTCGCGGTGCTGCAGGCCCTGCGCGCGGCGCCCGAGACGGCGGGGTCCGCGCGGTTCGACGTGTCGGCGCCCACCATGCCCGTCGTCGGGTGATCCGGGCGACACTCCGGCCGACACGCGCGCACCGGTGTTTGAACACCGTCCGTGCGCCCCATACCGTCAACCCCAGACAGAACTGACATAACTATAACCCTCTAGTTGAGGGTGAAGGTTCGTCGACATCGCAACGAGAGGCACCCACCGTGGCAGCTCCGCAGAACTACCTGGCGGTCATCAAGGTCGTCGGCATCGGTGGCGGCGGCGTGAACGCCGTGAACCGCATGATCGAGGTCGGCCTCAAGGGTGTCGAGTTCATCGCCATCAACACCGACGCCCAGGCCCTGCTCATGTCCGACGCGGACGTGAAGCTCGACGTCGGCCGCGAGCTGACCCGTGGGCTCGGCGCCGGTGCCGACCCGGAGGTCGGCAAGAAGGCCGCCGAGGACCACGCCGAGGAGATCGAGGACGTCCTGCGCGGCGCCGACATGGTCTTCGTCACCGCGGGCGAGGGCGGCGGCACCGGCACCGGCGGCGCGCCCGTCGTGGCCCGCATCGCGCGCTCGCTCGGCGCCCTGACCATCGGCGTGGTCACCCGGCCGTTCACGTTCGAGGGCCGGCGCCGCACCGTGCAGGCCGACTCCGGCATCGAGGCGCTGCGCGCCGAGGTCGACACGCTGATCGTCATCCCGAACGACCGCCTGCTGTCGATCTCCGACCGCTCGGTCTCGGTGCTCGACGCGTTCCGCTCGGCCGACCAGGTGCTGCTCTCCGGTGTCCAGGGCATCACCGACCTCATCACGACGCCGGGCCTGATCAACCTCGACTTCGCCGACGTGAAGTCGGTGATGCAGGGTGCGGGCTCCGCGCTCATGGGCATCGGCTCGGCCCGCGGGGAGGACCGTGCGGTCCAGGCCGCCGAGCTGGCGATCTCCTCGCCGCTGCTCGAGGCCAGCATCGACGGCGCCCACGGCGTGCTGCTGTCCATCCAGGGCGGCTCCGACCTCGGCCTGTTCGAGATCAACGAGGCGGCCCGCCTGGTTCAGGAGGCCGCGCACCCCGAGGCGAACATCATCTTCGGCGCCGTCATCGACGACGCCCTGGGCGACGAGGTGCGCGTCACCGTGATCGCCGCGGGCTTCGACAGCGGGGCCCCGACGGTCCGGCGCGACGCACGCGGTCTCGGTCAGGTGAGCGGGAGCGCGTCCGGGCAGCCGGCGGCCATCCCGCCGTCGGCCGCGGTGCCGACCACGACCGCGGCGCACGCCACGGTGCCGCCGCGCCCGGTCGGGCCGGACGAGGAGCAGCGCCGCCAGGCGGCCGACGTCCCGGCGTTCCTCACCCCGGACCAGGCGGGCACCAGCCAGCTCGAGGTCCCGCGGATCTTCGAGGAGGAGGTCGCCCGCCGCAAGGACGACGACCTCGACGTGCCCGACTTCCTCAAGTAGGCCGCGTGGCCGTCCCCGTCCTGGAGATCGACCTCGGGCCCGGCGTGCGCGCCGGGTTCACCACCCGATCCGGTGGGGTCAGCGCCGCGCCGTGGGACACGCTCGACCTCGGGCTGAACGTCGGCGACGACCCGGCCCGCGTGCGGGAGAACCGCGCGCGGGTCGCGGCGTGGGCGGGGGCGCCGCTCGCGTGGGCGACGCAGGTGCACGGGACCGGCGTGCACGTCCTCGGCGGCGAGCCCGGCCCGGGGGAGGACACGGTCGGCGACGCCGACGCCCTGGTCTCGACCGTGCGCGGCGCGGGTGTCGGCGTGCTGGTCGCGGACTGCGTGCCGGTGCTGCTGGCCGACGCGCAGGCGGGCGTCGTCGGCGCGGTGCACGCAGGGCGGCGCGGCCTGGTGGCGGGGGTGGTCCAGGCCGCTCTCGCCGAGATGGTGGCGCGTGGCGCCGCCCCGGCCCGGGTCCGCGCGGCCGTCGGCCCGGCGATCAGCGGCCCGCGGTACGAGGTGCCGGAGCAGATGCAGCGCGAGGTCGCCGCGGTGGTGCCGGAGACGGCGTGCCGGACCGACGCCGGGACGCCGGGGCTCGACCTGCCGGGCGGGGTCGCGGCGGTGCTGCGCCGGGCGGGCGTCGCGGACGTCCTGGTCACCGGCTGGTGCACCGACTCGGACGACCGGTTCTTCTCGCACCGCCGCGCGCAGCGGGCAGGGACCACCACGGGCCGGTCGGCTGGGGTCGTGGCTCTCACAATTGTCTGATATGTCTTCTATGTCCGTGGCAGGCGCCGCCGACACGCCGCGTGTCGCAACCCGGTGGCACGTCGGCGCATTGCTAGCGTGATCGCGCAGGACAAATGAGCAATTTCGGATGGAGTGATCGCGATGGCCGGAGCGCTGCGCAAGACCATGCTGTACCTCGGCCTTGCCGACGACCGGGGCGAGCACGACCAGTACGTCGACGAGTACGACGAGCCGGAGGCAGTGGTGGGACAGGACTACGAGGCCGAGGTCACGCCGCTGCACCGCACCCCGGCGCCGGCGCCGGCGGAGCGGCCGGTGCCGACCACGCCGCGGCACGACGGCGAGGTGCGCCGGATCACGACGATCCACCCGCGCTCCTACAACGACGCGCGCAAGATCGGTGAGGCGTTCCGCGAGAACACCCCGGTCATCATGAACCTCTCGGACATGGACGACGCGGACGCCAAGCGGCTCGTCGACTTCGCCGCGGGCCTGATCTTCGGCCTGCACGGGGCCATCGAGCGCGTCACCAACAAGGTGTTCCTGCTCTCCCCGTCCTCGGTGGAGATCACGGGCGACGGGCGGGCCCCGGAGGCCTCCCGTGCCGGCTTCTTCAACCAGAGCTGACGGGAACAGGGGAGACTGGGGCGCGTGACTCTCGTCCTCGGCCTGCTGCAGATCGTCGTCCTGGCCTTCATCCTGGTCCTGCTCGTGCGCCTGGTCCTCGACTGGGTGCAGTACTTCGCGCGGGAGTGGCGCCCGCGCGGCGCCGCGCTCGTCGTCGCGGAGATCACCTACTCGGTGACGGACCCGCCGCTGCGCGCGCTGCGCCGCCTGATCCCGCCGTTGACCCTGGGCTCGGTGCGCCTCGACCTGGCGTTCCTCGTGCTCATGCTCGGCTGCTCGTTCCTGCTCTCCCTGCTCGGCTGGCTCGCGGTGTGAGCCGCGCGTCCGAGCAGCTCGCCGGCCCGGTGGCCGGTCACGAAACGGGCCCCGCGTGGCGGGTCGCGTGCACAACCCGGAATGTCCGCTACGGTGGCCCGAGGTGGTCGGCGGACTGCCACCGGCTCGACCCAGTACGACCGAAGAGGTGACGACGATGGCACTGCTGACAGCAGACGACGTCCTGAACAAGAAGTTCCAGGCGACCAAGTTCCGCGAGGGGTACGACCAGGACGAGGTCGACGACTTCCTCGACGAGGTCGTGAACACCCTCCGGGAGACCCAGAACGAGAACGAGGAGCTCAAGGCCAAGCTCGCGGCCGCGGAGCGGCGGATCGCCGAGCTGAGCCGTCAGGGTGCGCAGGCCGCGCCGGCTCCCAAGCCCGAGGCCGAGAAGCCGGCCCCCGCGCCGACCCCGGCCCCGGTGCCGGCTGCTGCCGCCCCGGCTCCCGCCCCCGTCGTGAGCGCACCCGTCGCGCCGCAGCGGCAGAGCGAGCCCGAGTCGGCGACCGGCATGCTCGCTCTGGCCCAGAAGCTGCACGACGACTACGTGCGCAGCGGCCAGGAGGAGGGCGACCGCATCGTCAACGAGGCCAAGGGCCAGGCGCAGCGCATCGTCCGCGAGGCCGAGGAGACGTCCGCCCGCACGCTCAGCGAGCTCGAGCAGGAGCGCTCGATCCTCGAGCGCAAGATCGACGAGCTCCGGGTGTTCGAGCGGGACTACCGCACGCGCCTCAAGAGCTACCTCGAGAACCTGCTCGGGGACCTGGACAACCGGGCCAGCGCGCTCCCGCAGCGCGGTGCCCAGGGTGCGACGCCGGCCGGCGACCGCATCTGACACCAGCACCACCCCGTTCGTCACCCACGACACACCACGCCCGGTCTCGGGCGTGGTGTGTTGTGCGTCAGCGGCAGGGCGCATAGTCTCTGCGGACTCATCTGAGGAAAGAGGACCCCCGTGGCCATCAACGACTCGCTCAGCGCGCCCGCGGCACGCACGCTCCCCGACCTGACGGACGCGGCCACCCGGTTCCCCGTCCGCGCCGGTGAGGAGCCCTGGACCGAGCAGGAGGTGCAGGAGATCGCGACCGAGCTCGTCGGCGAGATCGACCGCCTCACCTCGGAGCTCGCCGCCGCCGACCAGGAGCTCTCCGAGCTGCTGCGCAACTCCGGCGACGGGGCCGGCGACGACCAGGCCGACTCGGGCTCGAGCGCGCTCGAGCGCGAGCACGAGCTCACGCTCGTCAACAACACCCGCGACATGCTCGAGCAGACCACCCGCGCCCTCGCGCGGATCGAGGCCGGCACCTTCGGGCGCTGCGACTCGTGCGGCGAGGCCATCGGGAAGGCCCGCGTGCAGGCGTTCCCGCGCGCGACGCTCTGCGTGGCGTGCAAGCAGCGCGAGGAGCGGCGCTGAGCCTCCCGCAGCACCCCGCGACGGCCCCCGGCGAGCAGCTCGCCGGGGGCCGTCGTGCGTGGCGGCCCGTGCACGCTGCGTAGACTCCTGCGCGATGTCCGCCACCCCTGGCCCCGCGCCCGACGCCCCGCGTCCCGCCGGCGAGCCCACGCCCGCTCCCGTCCCCGCCGCGCGTCGTCGCCTGGTCACCGGCCTCGTCGCGCTCGCCGCGATCACGCTGGTCCTCGACCAGGTCACGAAGGCGTGGGCGCTCGCCGCGCTCGACGAGGGCGTCCGGCACCCCGTGCTGGGCGACCTGCTGGGCATCCAGCTGCTGTTCAACCCCGGGGCCGCGCTGGGCCTCGCCACCGGGACGACCTGGCTGCTGACGATCGTGGCGGTCGTCGTGGTCGTGGTGATCGTGCGCGTGTCGCGCCGGCTGGGCTCGCGCGGGTGGGCGGTCGCACTCGGGCTGCTGCTCGGCGGCGCGCTGGGCAACCTGACCGACCGGATGATCCGCGAGCCCGGGGTCGCGCGCGGGCACGTCGTCGACTTCATCGCCTACGGCGACCTGTTCGTCGGCAACGTCGCGGACATCGCGATCGTGGCGGCCGCCGGCCTGCTGATGATCCTGTCGCTGCGCGGCGTCCGGCTCGACGGGACCCGCGAGGGCGCCGCCCCGGACGAGGACGCGGCGGCGGGCACGAGCACCAGCACCGGCACGAGCGAGAGCGCGCGGGCCGATGGCTGACGTCCGCACGCTCCCCGTGCCCGACGCGCTGGCGGGGGAGCGGGTCGACGCCGCGCTCTCCCGGATGCTCGGGCTCTCCCGCACCCGCGCCGCCGAGCTCGCCGAGGGCGGCTTCGTGCGCGTCGACGGGGTGCCGGTCGGGAAGTCCGCCCGGCTGCCCGGCGACGCGTGGCTCGAGGTCGAGATGCCCGCGCCCGCGCCCGTGCGCGCCATCTCCTCGGAGGACGACGTGCCCGCGCTGCGGGTGGCGTACGAGGACGACGACGTGGTCGTGGTCGACAAGCCGGTCGGGGTCGCGGCGCACCCCTCGCCGGGCTGGACCGGGCCGACCGTGGTCGGCGTGCTGGCGTCCCGCGGCTACCGGATCTCCACCTCGGGCGCGGCCGAGCGGCAGGGCGTCGTGCACCGGCTCGACGTCGGCACCTCCGGGCTGATGGTCGTCGCGAAGAGCGAGCACGCCTACACCGAGCTCAAGCGCGCCTTCAAGGAGCGGACGGTCGACAAGATCTACCACGCGCTCGCGCAGGGCCACCCGGACCCCACGACGGGCACGATCGACGCGCCGATCGGCCGGCACCCCGGCTCCGACTGGAAGTTCGCCGTCGTCGCGGACGGCAAGCCGTCGGTCACCCACTACGAGGTGCTCGAGATGCTGCCGGCGGCCTCGCTGGTGGAAGTGCACCTGGAGACCGGCCGCACCCACCAGATCCGCGTGCACATGGCCGCGCTGCGGCACCCGCTGGTCGGTGACCTCACCTACGGCGCCGACCCGGCGCTCGCCCAGCGCGTCGGCCTGGGCCGGCAGTGGCTGCACGCGATGCGGCTGGGCTTCGCGCACCCCGCGGACGGCCGGTGGCTGGAGGTCACCAGCGAGTACCCGGAGGACCTGAGCACGGCGCTCGAGGCGCTGCGCGACGGGTACCGCTGACACCTCCGGTGTGACGTCCGCCCCGACCCGCCGGCCTCCCGGCGAGGCGGGCTGAGGTGTCGGAGGCGGCATCTACGATGGCGGACATGGCATCTGGCACGCGCAAGGACTCCGACTTCGTCCACCTGCACGTCCACTCGGAGTACTCGATGCTGGACGGCGCGGCGCGGGTGGGGGAGATGCTGGCCGAGGCCCAGCGCCTCGGCCAGTCGGCGATGGCGATCACCGACCACGGCTACCTGTTCGGCGCGTTCGACTTCTACTCCCAGGCCAAGAAGCTCGGCATCAAGCCGATCATCGGTGTCGAGGCGTACGTCACGCCCGGCACCAGCCGGTTCGACCAGACGCGCGTCCGCTGGGGCGAGGCGCACCAGGCCTCGGACGACGTCTCGGCCCGCGGCGCCTACACGCACATGACCCTGCTGTCGCGTACCACGCAGGGCATGCACAACCTGTTCCGGCTCGGCTCGCTGGCGTCGCTCGACGGCCAGATGGGCAAGTGGCCGCGGATGGACCGGGAGCTGCTGCAGACGTACAGCGACGGCCTGATCGCGACGTCCGGCTGCCCGTCCAGCGAGGTCCAGACCCGCCTGCGCCTCGGCCACTGGGACGAGGCGGTGCGTGCGGCCGGTGAGCTGCAGGACATCTTCGGCAAGGAGAACTTCTTCGTCGAGGTCATGGACCACGGCCTGGAGATCGAGCGCCGGACCATCAAGGACCTGCTGCGCGTCGCCGAGACGATCGGCGCGCCCCTGGTCGCCACCAACGACCTGCACTACACGACCAAGGACGACGCGCACGCGCACGAGGTCCTGCTGGCCGTGCAGTCCGGGTCGACGCTGGACGAGCCCACCTACGACCAGGGCGGGTCGCGGTTCGCGTTCGGGGGCGACGGCTACTACGTGAAGTCCGCGGAGGAGATGCGCCGCACCTGGGCCGAGCTGCCCGAGGCGTGCGACAACACCCTGCTGATCGCCGAGCGCTGCGAGGTCGAGTTCCCGACCGGCGCCAACTACATGCCGCGGTTCCCCGTCCCGGACGGCGAGGACGAGAACTCGTGGTTCGTCAAGGAGGTGGAGCGGGGGCTCCAGCGCCGGTACCACGGCCAGGTCCCCGACGACGTGCGCAGGCAGGCCGAGTACGAGACGGGCGTCATCGTCCAGCTCGGGTTCTCCGGCTACTTCCTGGTCGTCGCCGACTTCATCGGGTGGGCGCGCGAGCAGGGCATCCGCGTCGGGCCCGGGCGTGGTTCCGCCGCCGGGTCGATGGCGTCGTACGCGATGGGCATCACGGAGCTCGACCCGCTGAAGCACGGCCTGATCTTCGAGCGGTTCCTCAACCCCGAGCGCGTGTCCTGGCCCGACGTCGACGTCGACTTCGACGAGCGCCGGCGCGGCGAGGTCATCCGGTACGTCACCGAGAAGTACGGCGACGACCGGGTCGCGCAGATCGTCACCTACGGCACGATCAAGGCGAAGCAGGCGCTCAAGGACTCCTCGCGCGTGCTCGGCATGCCGTTCGCGATGGGTGACAAGCTCACCAAGGCGATGCCGCCCGCCGTGATGGGCAAGGACATCCCGCTCTCGGGCATGTACGACCCGGAGCACCCGCGGTACGCCGAGGCCGAGGAGTTCCGCCAGGTCGTCGCCGCGGACCCCGAGGCCCAGCGCGTCCTGGAGACCGCACGCGGCCTGGAGAACCTCAAGCGCCAGTGGGGCGTGCACGCCGCCGGCGTGATCATGTCCAGCGAGCCGCTGATCGACATCATCCCGATCATGAAGCGGCCGCAGGACGGCGCGGTCATCACGCAGTTCGACTACCCGACGTCCGAGGGCCTCGGCCTGATCAAGATGGACTTCCTCGGGCTGCGGAACCTGACGATCCTCGACGACGCGCTGCGCAACATCATCATGAACGGCAAGGACCCGATCGAGCTCGAGGACATCCAGCTCGACGACAGGCCGACCTACGAGCTGCTCGGCCGGGGCGACACCCTCGGCGTGTTCCAGCTCGACGGCGGCCCGATGCGGGCCCTGCTGCGCCAGATGCGTCCCGACAACTTCGAGGACATCTCCGCCGTCATCGCCCTGTACCGGCCCGGGCCGATGGGCATGAACTCGCACACCAACTACGCGCTGCGCAAGAACGGCCTGCAGCCGAACACCCCGATCCACCCGGAGCTCGAGGAGCCCCTGGCGGAGGTGCTCGACGGCACGTACGGCCTCATCGTGTACCAGGAGCAGGTGCAGAAGGCCGCCCAGGTGCTGGCCGGCTACTCGCTCGGCCAGGCCGATCTGCTGCGTCGCGCGATGGGCAAGAAGAAGAAGGAGATCCTCGACAAGGAGTTCGTGCCGTTCGAGGCCGGCATGAAGGAGCGGGGCTACTCGACCGCGGCGATCAAGGCGGTCTGGGACGTCCTCGTCCCGTTCGCCGGGTACGCGTTCAACAAGGCGCACTCCGCCGGCTACGGCGTCGTGTCCTACTGGACCGCCTACCTCAAGGCCAACTACCCGACCGAGTACATGGCGGGCCTGCTCACGTCCGTCGGCGACGACAAGGACAAGTCGGCCCTGTACCTCGGCGAGTGCCGCCGCATGGGCATCACGGTGCTGCCGCCGGACGTGAACTCGTCGTCCGCGCTGTTCACGGCCGTGGGCGACGACATCCGGTTCGGACTCACCGCGGTGCGCAACGTCGGCGCCAACGTCGTCGACGCCATCGTGCGGACCCGGGAGGAGAAGGGCGACTTCACGTCGTTCACCGACTTCCTCGACAAGGTGCCGGCCGTCGTCTGCAACAAGCGGACCATCGAGTCGCTGATCAAGGCCGGGGCCTTCGACTCCCTGGGCCACGCGCGGCGCGCCCTGCTGCTGGTGCACGAGCAGGCCGTCGAGTCCGTGATCGGCGTCAAGCGCAAGGAGGCGGAGGGCCAGTTCGACCTGTTCGCCGACCTCGGCACCGACGACGGCCCCGGCTTCTCCGTCCAGGTGCCCGACGTGCCGGACTGGGACAAGAAGCAGCGCCTGCAGTTCGAGCGCGAGATGCTCGGGCTCTACGTGTCCGACCACCCGCTGTCGGGCCTGGAGCACGTGCTGTCCGCCGCGGCCGACGTGTCGATCGCGACGCTCAACGCCGACGAGGCGCGACCCGACGGGTCGACCGTGGTCGTCTCCGGCCTGGTCACGTCGCTGCAGCGCAAGATGTCCAAGCAGGGCAACCCGTGGGCCGCGGTGACGCTGGAGGACATGGAGGGCTCCGTCGAGATCATGTTCTTCGGCGAGACCTACCTCGCGTACTCCACGGTGCTGGCCGAGGACGCCGTCATCGTCGTGCGCGGCCGGGTGCGACGTCGCGACGACGCCATGCAGCTGCAGGCGATGGAGGTGTCGCTGCCGGACCTGTCCGCCGTGGCCGACGCGCCCGTCGTCGTCACGCTGTCCGAGGCCCGGTGCATCCCGCCGGTCGTCGAGCGGCTGCGCGAGGTCATCGCCACGCACCCGGGCATCGTCGAGCTGCACCTGCGGGTCACGCGACCCGGCGGCCGGACCACGGTGCTGCGGGCGGGGGAGGCGCTGCGGGTCGAGCGGTCCCCGTCGCTCTACGGGGACCTCAAGGCGCTGCTCGGCCCGGGATGCCTCGTGTCGGCCCAGACCCCGGTCGGCGTGTAGCGGCGCGACGCCCGCCCGAGGTCGTCAGGCCCCGCTCGAGGTCGTCACGCTCCGCCCGAGGTCGTCACGCTCCGCCCGAGGTCGTCACGCTCCGCCCGAGGTCGTCACATGTGCTCGAGGTCGTCACTCAGGAGTGACGACCTCGAGCACATGTGACGGCCTCGACCCGCGCACGGCCTCGACCCGCGCACGGCCTCGACCCGCGCACGGCCTCGATCCGCGCACGGCCTCGACCCGCGCACGGCCTCGATCTGCGCACTGGCGAGGTTGCGGGGATCCGACATCGGGATGATGTAACCCTTGTGTTATATAACACCAGGTGGAATCCTAGGGCGCGTGCAGGTGATGGACGCGTTGGGCGACCCCGTGCGCCGGCGGCTCGTGGAGCTGCTGGCCGACGGGACGCGCCCGGCGGGGGAGCTGGCGGCGGCGGTGGGGGCGGAGTTCGGCATCTCCCAACCGGCGGCGTCACGGCACCTGCGCGTGCTGCGCGAGGCGGGACTGGTGACCGCCGAGGTCGACGGCGCCCGGCGGCTGTACGCCGTGCGGGCGGAGGCGCTGGACGAGGTCCAGGCCTGGCTGCTCGGGGTGCGGAGGTTCTGGGACCAGCGCCTCGACGCGCTGGGCACGGAGGTGGCGCGGGGAGCTCGACAGCGTGGCCATGCCGGCCCGGCAACCGCCGGGGCCCGGGCGGAACGAGCGGAGGACGCACGTGATGGCTGACGAGACCACGACCGACCAGGGTCCCGTGCTCGGCGCGCTGCGGCTGGAGCCTGGCGCGGCCTCGGTGACGTTCCGGCGCCGGTACCCGACGGACGCGCGGGACCTGTGGGCGGCGGTGACGACGCCGGAGCGCCTCGCGCGCTGGCTCGGTCCGGTCTACGGAGAGCTGGCAGCGGGCGGGCGGTACGAGCTGCGGATGGGGGACGACGAGCCGGGGTCCGACCAGAACGCCACCGGCGTGGTGCGGTCCTGCGACCCGCCGCACGCGTTCACGGTCGAGTGGTGCTTCCCCGGCGAGCAGCCGAGCGAGGTGCGGGTGCAGGTCGAGGGCGCCGGGGACGGGGGTGCGGACCTGGTCCTGGTGCACACGCGTCTCGAGATCGCCCAGGCGGTCGGCTACGGAGCGGGGTGGCACACCTCGCTCGACCAGCTCGACGACCACGTCGCGGCTCGTGCCGTCCGCGCCTGGGACGCCCGGTTCGGCGAGCTGCTCCCGGCCTACCGCGACGCCGCGGCGCGGTCGACCGGGCGGTAGCCGCCCGGCGTCAGCCGACCTCGGCGGAGTTGCTGCCCCGGGGGTCGTCGACCTCGACCACGTCGCCCTTGCGCAGCTGGCGGCCGCGGCGCTGCTCGAGCTCGCCGTTGACGCGGACCTCGCCCTCCTCGAGCAGGGTGCGCGCGTCGGCGCCCGAGTCCGCCAGGCCCGCGAGCTTGAGGAACTGGCCGAGGCGGATGGAGTCGTCGGAGATCGGCACGGTGGTCACCCGCCCCATCCTGCCAGCGCCGGCCCGCCCCTGCGCCGCCCGCCGCCCGTGCGCGGCCCTAGAATCGGACGGGTGATCTCCCGCATCGACCTGCGTGGTCGCACCCTGTCCCGTCGTGAGCTCCTCGAGGCGCTGCCGCGGCCGGAGCTGGACGTCGAGTCCGCCACCGCGGCCGTCGAGCCGATCCTGGCCGACGTGCGCGACCGTGGCGCCGCCGCGCTGCGCGACCTGGCCGAGAAGTTCGACGGCGTACGCCCGGAGCACCTGCGGGTGCCGGCCGAGGCCATCGCCGCGTCGGTGGGCGTCCTGGACCCGGACGTGCGCGCCGCGGTCGACGAGACGATCCGCCGTGTGCGGCTCGTGCACGCCGCGCAGCGGCCCGCGGACCACACCGTGCACGTCGCGCCCGGCGCGCAGGTGCGGCAGCGCTGGGTCCCGGTGCGCCGCGTCGGCCTGTACGTGCCCGGCGGGCTCGCCGTCTACCCGTCCTCGGTGATCATGAACGTCGTCGCGGCGCAGGAGGCCGGGGTCGGGTCGCTCGTCGTGACGTCCCCGCCGCAGCGTGAGAACGGGGGCCTGCCCGACCCGGTGGTGCTCGCGACCTGCGCGCTGCTCGGGGTGGACGAGGTGTACGCCGTGGGCGGGGCGCAGGCGGTCGGGATGCTCGCCTACGGCGCCGCGGGCAGCGAGGCAGTGGACGGCGAGACGCTGTGCGAGCCGGTCGACGTGATCACCGGCCCGGGCAACGTCTACGTCGCGGCCGCCAAGCGCCTGGTGCGGGGCGCCGTGGGTATCGACGCCGAGGCGGGTCCCACGGAGATCGCGGTCCTGGCCGACGGCACCGCGGACGCGGACCACGTCGCCGCGGACCTGGTGTCGCAGGCCGAGCACGACCCGCTGGCCGCGTCGGTGCTGGTCACCACGTCGATCGAGCTCGCCGGCGCCGTGGAGTCCAAGCTCGTGCACCGCGTCCAGGCGACCCGGCACGCCGAGCGGGTGGCGCAGGCGCTGTCCGGCCCGCAGTCGGCGATCGTCCTGGTCGACGACCTCGACGCGGGGCTGGCGGTCGTCAACGCGTACGGCGCGGAGCACCTGGAGATCCAGACCGACGACGCGGCGGCGGTCGCGGAGCGGGTCACGAGCGCGGGCGCGATCTTCGTCGGGGCGTACTCGCCGGTGTCGCTCGGGGACTACATGGCCGGGTCGAACCACGTGCTGCCCACGGGCGGGTGCGCGCACTTCTCCTCCGGGCTGGGCGTGCACTCGTTCGTGCGTGCGGTGCAGGTGATCGAGTACGACGCCGACGCGCTGCGCGAGGTCGCCGGGCGGATCGTGTCGTTCGCGGAGGCCGAGGGGCTGCCCGCCCACGGCGAGGCGGTGCGGGCGCGGTTCTGACGCGCGCGGTCCTGACGGGCGCGGTCCTGACGGGCGCGGTCCCGACGGGCGCGGTCCCGACGGGCGCCGTCCTGGCGGGTCGCTCCGCCGGGGCGCTCAGCCCACGCCGAGCACGAACGGCAGCACCGCGCCCGCACCGGCCTGCCGGAGCAGACGTGCCGCGACGGTGAGCGTCCAGCCCGAGTCGGTCCGGTCGTCCACCAGCAGGAGGGTGCGGCCGGGCAGGCCGGACGCCGCCGCGGGGCTGAGGTCCAGGTCGAGCCGGCGGGCGACGGCCGCGAGCCGGTGCGCGGAGTTCACGTCGTGCCGCGTCGGCGGGCTGTCCGGGCGCGGGACCACCGCGCCGACCAGCGGCACGCCGAGGTGTCGGGCGACGCCCTGCGCGAGGTGCTCGACGAGAGTCGGTCGCGTCGTGGACCGGATCAGCACGACGCCCTCGGGGCGCTGCGCGGGCTGCCAGCCGTCCAGGGTCGCCAGCACCGGGTCCCGGAGCGCGACCGGCAGCCCCGCCGCGGGGTCGGCCTCGCCGCCGAACAGCTCGCGCAGCAGGCCGCCCCAGCCCACGGAGTCCAGCCGGGCGACGGCGCGGCCGGTGCCGGCGCGCTCGTCCTCGGCGATCTTCCCGCGCAGGTCGACGCCGAGCGTCGCCATGCCGGACGGCCACTGCCGCCGGGGCTCGACCTCGACGCCCGCCGCCGTCAGCAGCGCCTGCGCGCCCGCCACGTGCGCGGCGTCCGGCGCCGTGCCGACGGACTCGCCGGTGCAGGTGTCGCACCGCCCGCAGCGCCAGGTCGCTCCCGCGTCCCCGGTCAGCTCGGGGTCGTCGAGCGCCCGCCGGAGGTGCGCCATCCGGCAGCCGTCGGTGGTGACGTAGTCGACCATCGACTGCTGCTCGGCGCGGCGGGTCGCGGTCACGCGGCCGTACCGGTCGGCGTCGTAGGACCACGGCTCGCCGGTGGCCTCCCAGCCGCCGCGGACCCGGCGCACGGCGCCGTCGACGTCCAGCACCTTGAGCATCTGCTCCAGCCGCGACCGGCGCAGGGACACGTGCGTCTCCAGGGCGGCGGTCGACAGCGTGCCGCCGTGGGCCAGCGCGCGCAGGGCCGCCCGCACGTCGTCCTCCGGCGGGAAGGCCGTGGACGCGAACCACTCCCAGATCGCGCGGTCCTCGCGCCCGGGCAGCAGGACGGCGGTCGCCCGGCCGCCCACGGCCTCGGCGGCGCGGCCCGCGCGACCCACCTGCTGGTAGTAGGCGATGGGGGAGGACGGGGCGCCCACGTGCACGACGTAGCCGAGGTCCGGCTTGTCGAAGCCCATGCCGAGCGCGGAGGTCGCCACCAGCGCCTTGACGCGGTTGGCCAGCAGGTCGGCCTCCGCCACCTCGCGCTCCGCCGGGTCGGTCTGACCGGTGTACGTCCGGACGTCGAGCCCGGCGCCGCGCAGGTGCTCCGTGACCTGCTGCGCGGCCGCGACCGTGAGGCAGTAGATGATCCCGGACCCCTCGAACGCCGGCAGGTTCTGCGCCAGCCACGCGAGCTGCGCGGCGGTGTCGGGGAGCCGCACGACGGACAGGTCGAGGCTGGACCGGTCGAGCGGCCCGCGGAGCACCAGCACGTCGTCGCGGACGGCGGTGCCGAGCTGCTCGGCGACGTCGGCGGTCACGCGGGCGTTCGCGGTCGCGGTGGTGGCGAGCACCGGGATGCCGTCGGGGAGCTCGGACAGCAGCGTGCGGATCCGGCGGTAGTCGGGCCGGAAGTCGTGGCCCCAGTCCGAGATGCAGTGCGCCTCGTCGATCACGACCAGGCCCGCGTCGGCGGCGAGGCGGGGAAGCACCTCGTCCCGGAACTGCGGGTGCGTGAGGCGCTCGGGGGACACGAGCAGCACGTCGACCTCGCCGTCGGCGATCTGCTGGTGCACCGCGTCCCACTCGGTCACGTTCGCGGAGTTCAGCGTCGCGGCCCGGACCCCCGCCCGCTGCGCCGAGGCGACCTGGTTGCGCATGAGGGCGAGCAGGGGCGACACCAGCACGGTCGGACCCGCGCCCCGCGCACGCAGCAGCGCGGTGGCGACGAAGTACACGGCAGACTTGCCCCACCCGGTGCGCTGCACGACGAGCGCGCGGCGGTGGTCCGAGACCAGGGCGTCGACCGCCAGCCACTGGTCGTCGCGCAGGCGGGCGTCGTCGCGTCCGACCAGCCGGCGCAGCACGGCCTCCGCCTCGTCGCGCAGGGATCCGGTCGCGGGGTGCTGCTGGGTGTCGGTCATCGCGGTCGACCCTAGCCACCGCCGCCCACACCCGCGCCACCCGGTCCCGCAGCCTGTGGACGACGAGCCGGCCCTCCCCGGCCGCGCGGATACGATCGGCCCGTGACCGCACCCGCACCCGACCCCGCACGCCCCGTCCTGCCCGTGCGCCCGGAGCTGGCCGGCAGCGCGCCGTACGGCGCCCCGCAGCTCGCCGTGCCGGTCCTCCTCAACGTCAACGAGAACCCCTACCCGCCGTCGGCCCGGGTCGTCGCCGACGTCGCCGCGGCCGTCGCCGCCGCGGCCGCCGGCCTGAACCGGTACCCGGACCGCGAGTTCCTCGACCTGCGGGCGGACCTGGCCGACTACCTCGCCGTCGAGTCCGGCGTCCGCGTGGCGCCGGAGCAGGTGTGGGCGGCCAACGGGTCGAACGAGGTCATGCTGCACCTGCTGCAGGCCTTCGGCGGACCCGGTCGCACCGCGGTGTCGTTCGCGCCGACGTACTCGATGTACCCGGAGTACGCGCGCGACACCCACACCCGCTGGGTCGCCGGGCGCCGCACGGAGGACTTCGACGTCGACCCCGCCGAGGCGCGCGCGCTCATCGCCCGCGAGGCCCCGTCGGTCGTGCTGCTGACCAGCCCCAACAACCCCACCGGCACCGCGCTGGGGCTCGACACGGTGCGCGAGGTGCTGGCGGCCGCGGCCGAGGTGCCCGGCGGGTGCGTGGTCGTGGTGGACGAGGCGTACGCGGAGTTCCGGCGCGAGGGCGTCGACTCGGCACTCACCCTGCTCGCGGACCACCCGCACCTGGCCGTCAGCCGCACGATGTCCAAGGCGTTCGGGCTGGCCGGGGCGCGCGTCGGGTACCTGGCGGCGTCCCGCGAGCTCGTGGACGCGCTGCGGGTCGTGCGGCTCCCGTACCACCTGTCCGCCGTGACGCAGGCGGTCGCCCGCGCGGCGCTCGCCCACGCGCCCGAGCTGATGGCGCAGATCGGCTCCCTGCGGGCCGAGCGGGACCGGCTCGTGCTCGACCTGCGCGGTCGCGGCCTCACGGTCGCCGAGTCCGACGCGAACTTCGTGCTGTTCCAGGTGCACGAGGACCGGCACGAGGTCTGGCAGGGTCTGCTGGACCGGGGCGTGCTGATCCGGGAGGTCGGACCGGAAGGATGGCTCCGGGTGTCGGTCGGCACCCCGGAGGAGACCGCGGCGTTCACCGCCGCGCTGTGGGAGGTGCTGGGACTGTGAGCAGGACGACCGGCGGGCGGACCGCCCGGATCGAGCGCGCGACGAGCGAGTCCAGCGTCGTCGTCGAGATCGACCTCGACGGCACCGGGCGGACGGACATCAGCACCACGGTGCCGTTCTACGACCACATGCTCACCGCGCTGGGCAAGCACTCGCTCATCGACCTCACCGTCCGCGCGACGGGCGACGTCGAGATCGACGCGCACCACACCGTCGAGGACGTCGCGATCTGCCTCGGCGAGGCGCTCCGCGAGGCGCTGGGCGACAAGCGGGGCATCGCCCGGTTCGGCGACGCCACCGTGCCGCTGGACGAGGCGCTCGCGCAGGCCGTCGTCGACGTGTCCGGCCGCCCGTACCTGGTGCACTCCGGCGAGCCCGCGGGCCAGGAGTACCACCTCATCGGCGGGCACTTCACCGGCTCGCTGACCCGGCACGTGCTGGAGTCCATCGCGCACCACGCCGCGTTCGGCATGCACGTGCGGGTGCTCGCCGGCCGCGACCCGCACCACATCGTGGAGGCGCAGTTCAAGGCGCTGGCCCGCGCGCTGCGTGCGGCGGTGGCCCTGGACCCGCGCGTCGACGGCGTGCCGAGCACCAAGGGCGCGCTGTGAGCGGGGACCGGCCCGGGGACGAGCGCCCGGACGACCTGCCGGACGACCTCGGCTTCGAGATCCCGGACGACCTCTCGGGCCTGGACGACCTGCCCGCCGCCGCGGAGGAGCCGGACGCCCCGGGCCGCGAGCCGGTCCGCGGCGACCGGCCGGTCCCCGGTGACGGCTCGGGGCCCGGTGGCGAGCCGGAACCCGGCGGCAGCGCGGTCCCGGACGACCTGTCCGGCCTGGACGCGGCCGCCGGGGAGCCGGAGGAGCCCGTCGTGACGATCGTGGTGACCCAGGTCGCCGCCGCGAAGCCGCTGGCCGCCGCGTGCTCGCTCGCGGGCGTGGACGTCGACGCGGTGCCCTCGCCCGTGGGCGCGTTCGCCGTGCTCCGCGACACGGCCGACGCCGCGCGGGCCGCGGAGGCCGCGGCCGCGATCTCGCAGATGCTGCGCACCTCGCCGGTCGTCCTGCTCGACCGGCGCGCCGGTCGCATCGCCGCCAGCCGCTGGCTCGCGGGGGAGAAGGAGGACGACCTCGCGGCGGGCCTCGTGCTGTCGGGTGCACCCGACGTGCTCGAGGAGGTGCTCGTCGGGGGCCGGCCCGCCGGGGAGGTCGACGGCGTCGAGACCAGCGTCGGCATGTCCCGCTGGGCGGCGATGCGCGCGCTGTCCGGCGGCCGGCGGCGCAAGGACTGACCCGCCGGGGCGGGCGTCCGGTCCGCGCAGCGGACGCCCGGCGGCCCGGGTGCCCCGCGCCCGTTAACCTGGACGGGTGCCCAGCCAGCCTGCAGTCGTCGTCCTGGACTACGGATTCGGGAACGTCCGCTCGGCCGTGCGCGCCCTCGAGCGGGTCGGCGCCGAGGTCGAGCTGACGTCGGACCCGCAGCACGCCGCCGACGCGGACGGCCTCGTGGTCCCGGGCGTCGGCGCGTTCGCCGCCGTGATGGCCGGTCTGCGCGGCGTCCGCGGCGAGCAGATCGTCGACCGTCGCCTCGCCGGCGGCCGCCCCGTGCTCGGGATCTGCGTGGGCATGCAGGTCATGTTCGGCGAGGGCGACGAGCACGGCGTGCGCACCGAGGGCCTGGGCGAGTGGCCCGGCACGGTGGACCGCCTCGAGGCCGACGTCGTGCCGCACATGGGCTGGTCCACGGTCGACGCGCCGGAGGGGTCCCGGCTGTTCGCCGGGGTGGAGGACGAGCGGTTCTACTTCGTGCACTCGTACGCCGCGCGCACGTTCCCGCTCGCGGACACCGTCGACGCCGACCGGCTCGCGCCGCCGCTCGTGACCTGGGCCGACCACGGCGGCCGGTTCGTCGCCGCCGTCGAGAACGGGCCGCTCGCCGCCACCCAGTTCCACCCGGAGAAGTCCGGCGACGCGGGGGCGCAGCTGCTCGAGAACTGGGTGCGCTCGCTCGGCTGAGCCCGCGCCCGCCACCCGGCACCGCCCCGCACCCGTCAGCACCAGCCCGCGGCACCCGCCGCGACCCGAACGAGGAGATCCATGTCCGACCGTCTGCAGCTCCTGCCCGCCGTCGACGTCGCCGACGGCCAGGCCGTCCGGCTCGTCCAGGGCGAGGCCGGCTCGGAGACCTCCTACGGCGACCCGCTCGCCGCCGCGCTCGACTGGCACGCCGGCGGCGCCGAGTGGATCCACCTGGTGGACCTGGACGCGGCGTTCGGTCGCGGGTCGAACGCGGACCTGCTCGCGGACGTCACGCAGGTGCTGTCGGGTAAGGGCGTGAAGGTCGAGCTGTCCGGCGGCATCCGGGACGACGCGTCGCTGGAGCGCGCGCTCGGCACGGGCGCCACCCGGGTCAACCTCGGCACGGCGGCGCTGGAGGACCCGGAGTGGACGGCCGACGCGATCGCCCGGCACGGCGAGGCCATCGCCGTCGGCCTGGACGTGCGGGGCACGACCCTCGCCGCCCGGGGCTGGACCCGCGAGGGCGGTGACCTCTGGGAGGTCCTGGCCCGGCTCGACGCCGTCGGCTGCTCCCGCTACGTCGTCACCGACGTGACCAAGGACGGCACGCTGCGCGGCCCGAACGTCGACCTGCTGCGCGAGGTGTGCGCCCGCACCGACGCCCCCGTCGTCGCCTCCGGCGGGATCTCCTCGCTGGACGACCTGCGGGTGCTGCGGGAGCTCGTCCCCGTCGGCGTCGAGGGCGCGATCGTCGGCAAGGCGCTGTACGCGGGGGCGTTCACGTTGCCCGAGGCCCTGGACGTCGCCGGACGTCCGTGACCGGGCGCGAGCTGCCCCCGACCTCGGCGTTCGCCGGGGACGACGGCAGCGCCGACCCCGCGGTGGCGACGGCGCTCGCCGCGCTCGGTGACGGCTCCGGGACCCTTGCGGGGGTCGTGGCGGCGCTGGCCGGCACGCGCGTGCTGGTGCCGGTGCTGGCCGAGCTGGAGGCGGCGGAGACCGTCGAGGTCGGCGGCCACGCCCACACCGTCGACAAGGAGGCCTCGGCGGGGATCGTGGCGCTCCAGGCGCCGGACGGCCGGACCGCGCTGCCCGTGTTCTCCTCCGTCGCGGCGATGTCGGCGTGGCGGCGGGACGCGCGACCCGTGCCGACGGACGTCGTCCGCGCGGCGCTGTCCGCCGTCAGCGAGGGCTGGGAGCTGCTGGTGCTCGACGCCGGCGGTCCCGTGACGGCGCTGCTGCCCCGGCCGGCCGTGTGGGCGCTCGCGCAGCAGCAGCCCTGGCGCCCGGCGGTCGCCGTCGACGGCGCCGGACCGGCCGTCGACCCCGACGTGCGCGCGGCCGTGCGGGCCGCCGTGCTCGCGGCGCTGCCGTCCCCGGAGCCCGCGGCCCCGCAGCGCGGCGCCGGGACGTGGCTGCGCCGCCGCCGCGGGCCGGACGCGCCCGTGGCCGGCCCGGTGCTCGACGTCGACGCCGTCCCCGGCGGGCGCGCGGAGGTCGCCGTGGTCCTCACCCTCGTCCCCGGGCTGGACCGCGGCGCGCTGGACGCGGTGCTGCGCCGCGTCGGCGACGCCCTGGGCGCGGACGAGACGGTCACCCAGCGCGTGGACTCGGTCGAGGTCCGGCTGCGCTGACGGCCGCTCAGCGGCGGCGGCGGAACGCCCAGGCCAGCGCGACGACGGACGCCGTCACCGCACCCACGACCTGCCCGCCGAGGATCACCCGGTTCAGGTCCAGCGCCGGCTGCCACCGGACGCCGTCGTCGGAGATGACGTACACGCCGATCGGCTTGATCCGGCCCGCGTACGCGCCGGCGTCCGCCTGACCGCCGCTGCGTCCGGCGGGCCGCCCGGAGCCGAACGGCCACTGCGGCCACTGCGGGCCACGGCCGCCGGAGCCGCGACCGGGACCGTGGTGCCACGGGCTCGGGGGACCGCCCTCGGCGGGTGCAGGGACGTCCTCGGCGACCTCGGCCCCGACGGTGCGCGGCCCCTGCCCGTGCTGGCCGTGCTCGTCGGCCTCGCCGTGCGCGCCGGCGTCGCCCGGCCGGCCCTTCCGCACGCCCAGGCGCGCGTCCGCGTGCGCCCCGGCGACCCCGTGCGAACCGATGAGCTTCGCGACCGGGACGACCAGCGTGCCCTCGCGCTCGTACGCCGTGCCGAACACGCGCTGCACGGCGAAGATGTCGCTCGCGGCGCTCGTCAGCGCGGACAGGTCAGGGCGGTTCTCGTCGGCCATGGTGACTCCTCGGTGGGTGCGGCTCGCACCCCACCGTGGCACGACCGCGCGCGGCTCCACCAGGGGTTCGGGCGGTCAGCCCGCGGAGCAGGACGTGGTCGCCGCGAACGCCGTCTCGTCCGCGAGCAGCTGCCGGAGCGTGCTGACCGGGACCACGAAGCTCTGACCCGTGGAGTTCTTCGCGTAGACGACGCCGACGATCCGGCCCTCGGCGTCCAGGACCGCGGACCCGGAGCTGCCCGGCTCGACCTCGGCGTTGGTCACGAGCACCTGGCCCAGGTTCTCGTTGAGCGGGTCCGTGGTCGCGCCGATGACCTGTCCGCTGGTGACCGTCAGCGCGCCGCCCTGCGGGTAGCCGACGACGGTCACCTCGTCGCCCGGGTCCGGGTCGGCGTCGGCGAGGCCGGGGGCGCTCGGCAGGGGGTCGGCCGTGCGGACGACGGCCAGGTCGGCCAGGGCGGCCGCGGAGGACGCCGTGACGGCGACGTCGCGCCCGTCGTACGTGCTGAGCTGCAGGTCCGAGGAGTCCGCGACGACGTGCCGGTTGGTGATCAGCGTCGACTCGTCGATCGCGAAGCCCGAGCCCGTGGACAGCGAGTTGCAGCCGACGTTGCGGATCCGCACGGCCATCCGCTGCGCGGAGTCGAAGCCGTCGGGCGACAGGTTGCCGGAGGACGCGGGCGTGGCGAGCGGCGCGCTGGACGGCACGAGGTCGGTCGGGACGGGTGCGGGCATGGCGGGGAGCACGCCGCAGCCGGCCAGGACGAGGAGCGCGGTCGTGACGGCGACGGGACCGGCGGCGCGGCGGGCGACGGAGCGGCTCACCCGGTCGCCCCGGCGGCCAGCTGGCGCTGCAGCTCGGTGTTGGCCTCGGTCGCGGTGGCGCACACGCCCTGCACGTCGCTCTTGAACCGCTCGAGGTCGGCCGGGTCGTACGCGGCCGCGTCCCCGAGGTAGGTGATGAGCTGGTTCTGCGCGTCGATGCAGGTGGTGAGCGCAGACGCGACGTTCGCGGCGGCCTGCGAGATCCGCTCCTGGTAGTCGACCAGCTGGCGCTGCACCTCGCGGTCGTCGCCGACCTGGGCCTTCTCGTCGGCGAGCTCGGTGATACGCGTCTGGGCCGTCGACAGCTGGTCGTTCACCGCGGCGAGCTCCGCGACCGTGCCGTCGTGCTCGGCGCGCAGCGTCGCGAGGTCGGTGCCGATCACCCGGGCCTGCGCCTCGATCTCCTCCGCGTACCGCTCGAAGCGGTCGGTGCGGACCCACAGGTACGCCGCCAGCGCGGTGACCAGCACGAGCAGCACGGCGAGCACGACGACGGCCCACGGGCGGCGACGGTGCCGGGGGTTGGCCGTGGGCACGGCGACGTGCGCGTGCTCGGCGTGCGAAGAGCCGGCGTGCGGCGGGTCGGCCGGCGGCTCCGTGGCGGTGGCGCCGGGACCGGCCCACGACGAGGACCCGGTCGGCGGCGAGCCGATCGGGTCGTTCGGCCCGGTCGTAGACGTCACGGCTCCACCCTACGGGTCCTGCGCGCGGCGTGCGGCGGGTCGGCCGGCACCGCGCCACCGGCACCGACGTGGCCGACGTCACGCCCGGGCGTGCGAGCACGCGGTGGAATCCGGTCGTCGCCCGGTGGGGGCGCAGGCGAGAATCCTCCGGTGTCCCTCGCCCCCTACAGCCGCCTGCTGCGCCTGCCCGGTGTCCTGCCCCTGGTCCTCGTCGCGTTCGTCGCCCGCATCCCGCACGCGATGACCGGCGTGGTGCTCACCCTGCACGTGGTGGGCCCGCTCGGGCTCGGGTACGCGCGCGCCGGCCTGGTGGCCGCGGCGATGACGGTGGGCGTGGCGATCGGCTCGCCGTGGCGCGGGCGCCGGGTCGACCGCCTGGGGCTGCGGCGGGCGCTGCTGCCGTCGGTGCTCGTGGAGTCGGCGGTGTGGCTGGTCGCGCCGCGCCTCGGCTACGAGGCGCTGCTGGTCGCGGCGGTCGTCGCGGGCGTGTTCCTGGTGCCGGTGTTCTCCGTGGTGCGGCAGTCCCTCGCGGTGCTCGTGCCCGCGGAGCAGCAGCGCACCGCCTTCGCGCTCGACTCCGTGGCCACCGAGATGACGTTCATGCTGGCGCCGACGCTCGGCGTGCTCGTGGCGACCCAGGTGTCCACCACCGCGGCGCTCACGGTGGTGGGAATCTCCACCGTCGCGGCGGGGCTGCTGCTCATGTGGTTCAACCCGCCGACGCGGTCCGCCGACGGCGCGGCCGTGCCCGAGCAGACCGGCCGCCGGCCGCGCCTGATCACCCCGGCGCTGCTGGTCGTCCTCGCGGCGGCCTCCGCGGCCGCGCTCATCCTCAACGGCACGGACGTCGGCATCGTCGCCGCGTTGCAGGGCTGGGAGAACGAGGCGGCCGTCGGCTGGATGATCGCGCTGTGGTGCGTCGGCTCCGTGGTCGGCGGCCTGGTCTACGGCGCGCAGAAGCGCGAGCTGCACCCGCTCGCCCTGGTGGCGCTGCTCGGCGCGGCGACGATCCCCGCGTCCCTCGCGCAGACCCAGTGGCAGCTCGCGGTGGCCGTCGTGGTCGCCGGCCTGCCGTGCGCGGCGGCGCTGTCGGCCATCAACGCCTCGCTGGTCCGCATGGTCCCCGAGCACCGGCGTGGCGAGGTCATGGGGTGGAGCGGCACCGCGAACACCGTCGGCGCCGCGCTCGGCGCCCCGGTCATCGGCGGCGTGATCGACGGATTCGGCCCGGGGGCCGGGTTCGCCGCCACCGGCGGTGTGGGGCTGCTGCTGTCCGTGCTCGGGCTCGCCGTCCTGGCGCTCGTCCGGCGCCGGGTCGCGGGACGCGCGCAGCCGGTGGTGCCGGACGAGCCGTCCGCGGGCCGCACCGCCGCACCGGGCGGGATCGTCCCGACGCCGGCCCCGGTCGGCGCCGACGACGTCCCGGCGCGGCCGCTGCCGGAGGACGCCGCTACCGGGCGGTGAGCGCCGGCGCGCGGTGCACCCGGGAGCGGCGCCGGAACAGGTGCCCCGGGCTCAGGACACGTAGCCGGTGAACTTCTCGCCCGGGCCCTCGCCCGGCGCGTCCGGGAACGGGCTCGCCTCGCGGAACGCCAGCTGCAGCGACCGCAGGCCGTCCCGCAGCGAGCGGGCGTGCTGGTTACCGATGTCGGGCGCGGACGCCGTCACCAGCGCGGCCAGCGCGGTGATCAGCTTGCGGGCCTCGTCGAGGTCGAGGTGCTCGGCGCCGCTGCGGCCGTCCTCGTCGGGTGCCAGGCCGCACTTGACGGCGGCGGCGCTCATCAGGTGCACGGCGGCGGTCGTGATGACCTCGACCGCGGCCACGTCGGCGATGTCGCGGGTGGCGGTCGTGGGGTCGGGGGTCTCGCTCATGCGGGCGATCCTCTCATCCGTCGCGCGGGCGGACGGCGGATGACGCACGAGCGCCCGCCGCCCGGCGGGGGAGCCGGGGCGGCGGGCGCTGCGTCCGGTCGGCGCGTGGGGGCGCGCCGGCCGGGTCAGGCGACCGGCGTGCTCGCGGTCGCCGGCTCACCGGTCTCGAGCGGCGCGGTGCCCGCCAGCGCGGCGGACAGCGCGGCGCCGAGGCCCGCGTCGACGTTGGTCCAGTACTGGATCGCCCGGGCGCGGATGACGTCGCTCTTCACGCCGCCGACGTGACCGGTGATGGTCTCCAGGAACCGGGCGCGCGCGGCGTCGTCGAACACCTCGCGGTAGAGGGTGCCGGCCTGACCCCAGTCGTCGTCCTCCGGGTGCAGGGTCGCGGCGGACCGGACCATCTCGCCGTCGGACTCCCAGCCGCCCGACTCGGCCGCGCGGGCCGGGTCGGCCGCGGGGCCGCCGATCGAGTTGGGTGCGTAGACGGGGACGTCGGGCGCGTTGAACGAGTACCGCGCGGCGCCGTCCTTGGAGTAGGAGTGCACCTCCGACTTCGGCGCGTTCACCGGCAGCTGCTGGTGGTTGGTGCCGACGCGGTACCGGTGGGCGTCCGCGTAGGAGAAGATCCGCGCGAGCAGCATCTTGTCCGGGCTGGTCTGGATGCCGGGGACGAAGTTGCTCGGCGCGAACGTCGCCTGCTCGATCTGCGCGAAGTAGTTCTCCGGGTTCCGGTTCAGCTCCATCGTGCCGACCTCGATCAGCGGGTAGTCCGCGTGCGGCCACACCTTGGTCAGGTCGAACGGGTTGAACCGGTAGGTCTTCGCGTCCTCGTACGGCATGACCTGCACCGACAGCGTCCAGCGCGGGAACTCGCCGTCGGCGATGTGCTCGAACAGGTCGCGGATGTGGTGGTCGGCGTCGGAGCCGGCCAGCTGGGCCGCCTCGTCGCCGGACAGGTTGTCGATGCCCTGCTGGGACTTGAAGTGGTACTTGACCCAGAACCGCTCGCCGGCGGCGTTGACCCACTGGTAGGTGTGCGAGCCGAAGCCGTCCATCGTCCGCCAGGAGCGCGGCAGGCCGCGGTCGCCCATCAGCCAGGTGACCTGGTGCGCCGACTCGGGGGACAGCGTCCAGAAGTCCCACTGCATGTCGTTGTCGCGCAGGTTCGAGCCCGGGAGGCGCTTCTGCGAGCGGATGAAGTCGGGGAACTTGATGCCGTCGCGCAGGAAGAACACCGGGGTGTTGTTGCCGACCAGGTCGTAGTTGCCCTCGGACGTGTAGAACTTCAGCGCGAAGCCGCGGGGGTCGCGCCAGGTGTCCGGGGAGCCGTGCTCGCCGGCCACGGAGGAGAACCGCGCGAGCATCTCGGTCTCGACGCCCGGCTGGAACAGCGCGGCGCGGGTGTAGCGGCTCACGTCGCCCGTGGTGGTGAACGTGCCGAAGGCGCCGCCGCCCTTGGCGTGCACGACGCGCTCGGGGACCCGCTCGCGGTTGAACTGCGCGAGCTTCTCGACCAGGTAGTGGTCGTGCAGGACGATCGGGCCGTCCGCGCCGACGGACATCGAGTGCGCGTCGGAGGCGACGGGGGCGCCGGAGTTGGTGGTGGTCGGCTGGACCTGGGTCACAGGGTGTCCTTCCGGGTCGGCGGCGCGCGGGTCGAGGGCGCGCCGGGGACCGGGCGGGCGGGGTCGCCCGACCGGGGGTCGAGGGTGGTGCGGGTCGGGTGCGGCTCTCAGGCGGTCGCGCGGCAGTCGGGGCACAGGCCCCAGAACGTCACCTCGGCGAGCTCGATCGTGAAGCCGGACGTGGCGCTGGGCGTGAGGCACGGCGCCTCGCCCACGACGCAGTCGACGTCGCCGACCGCACCGCACGTGCGGCACACCACGTGGTGGTGGTTGTCGCCGACGCGCCGCTCGTAGCGCGCCGGGTGCCCGGCCGGCTCGATGCGCCGCACGATGCCCGCGTCCGTCAGCGCGTGCAGCACGTCGTAGACGGCCTGCACGGAGACGGTCGGCAGCGCGGAGCGCGCGTGCCGCAGCACCGCGTCCGCGTCGGCGTGCGGCAGCAGGTCGACCGCCTCGAGCACCGCGAGGCGGGGAGCGGTGACGCGCAGGCCCCGTTCCCGGAGGAGCTCCGCGGGGTCGGTGTGCTGGTCGACGGGCATGGCCACACCCTGACATGCTTTCTGGAACAGTTCAAGTAGGTATCTGACGGCGTGTCACGTCAGTCGCGAGACCCGGGCACCGGGTCGGGCGAGGTCCGGCTGGGGTTCTGGTACTGTGGTCCGCGACTGGCCTGGGTCGGCGTGCGTCCGCGAGGACGAGCGAGCGACCCAGGTGCACAAGTGGAGTCGATCCCACCTGAGTCTCGACCGCCCGGTTCGCCGGCAACAGGGGCCAGGTCTCGGTCCAGGCCGTGAGCCCCTGACGGGGAGCGCGGCCCGACGGTGCACGGCCTGGAGGCCGGGTGCCGTGGATCCGTCGGCCCCCGCCTGTGCCCAGGTCCGGGGGCCGTCCTCGTTCCTGGAGTCAGAACTTCGACTTCGAGGAGCACCACATCAGCGAGCCCCGCATCAACGATCGGATCCGCGTCGCCGAGGTCCGCCTGGTCGGCCCGAACGGCGAGCAGGTCGGCATCGTCCGCGTGGAGGACGCGCTGCGCCTGGCCCAGGACGCGGATCTCGACCTCGTCGAGGTCGCCCCGGACGCCCGCCCGCCCGTCTGCAAGATCATGGACTACGGCAAGTTCAAGTACGAAGCAGACATGAAGGCGCGCGAGGCCCGGCGCAACCAGAGCAACACGGTTCTCAAGGAGATCCGGTTCCGGCTCAAGATCGACCCGCACGACTACGGCACCAAGAAGGGCCACGTCGAGCGGTTCCTGGCGGCCGGCGACAAGGTCAAGGTCATGATCATGTTCCGCGGCCGCGAGCAGTCGCGCCCGGAGATGGGCGTGCGCCTGCTGCAGCGCCTCGCGGCGGACGTCGAGGAGCTCGGCTTCATCGAGAGCATGCCGAAGCAGGACGGCCGCAACATGATCATGGTGCTCGGCCCGACCAAGAAGAAGGCCGAGCAGCGCCAGGAGCAGCGTCGCGCCCGTCCCGCCCGCGAGGAGCGGCCGACGGACGAGTCCGCCGCCCCGGACGAGTCCGCCGTCCCGGAGGAGGCCGCCGCGCCCGTCGCCGCCCCGGCCCCCGAGGCGGCTCCGGCCGCCCCGGCCCCCGAGGCGGCTCCGGCCGCCCCGGCGCCCGAGGTCGCTCCGGCAGCGGAGACCGCTCCCGCCGCTCCCGCCCAGGAGGCCGCACCGGCTCCGGCGGCTGCGCCGGCTCCGAAGGCCGCCGCGCCGAAGGCCGCCGCTGCACCGCGTCCCGCCGCGGCGTCGAAGCCGGCTGCCGCTGCGAAGCCCGCGACGGCGCCCGCGCCGGCCGCGGCCCCGAAGCCGGCTGCCGCACCCAAGCCCGCCGCGGCCCCCCGGCCGACGGCGACGCCGACCCCCCGGCCCACGCCGCGGCCGGCACCGAGCCCGCGTCCCGCGGCACGACCGGCACCCCGGTCGTCCGGCGGGTCGCAGAACGCCTGACCAGCACCACCACGCCCGGACCCCACCGGGACCGGACGGACGAGCCACGCACCCGGTGCGCGGCGCGACGACAAGGAGAGACGGCAGCCATGCCGAAGAACAAGACGCACTCCGGTGCGAAGAAGCGCTTCCGGATCACCGGGAGCGGCAAGGTCATGCGCGAGCAGGCGAACGCCCGCCACCTGCTCGAGCACAAGTCGAGCCGCCGCACGCGCCGTCTCGCCACCGACCAGGTCGTCACCCCGGCCGACGCCCCCCGTATCAAGAAGCTGCTCGGCAAGTGACCCGCCGGCGCGCGAGCGCCGCGGCAGCACGCCGACCTGAGAACAACGCAAGGAGCATCACGTGGCACGCGTGAAGCGGGCGGTCAACGCCCAGAAGAAGCGCCGGGCAACTCTCGAGCGCGCCTCCGGCTACCGCGGGCAGCGTTCGCGCCTGTACCGCAAGGCCAAGGAGCAGGTCACCCACTCCCTCGTCTACGCCTACCGCGACCGCAAGGCGCGCAAGGGCGACTTCCGCAAGCTGTGGATCCAGCGGATCAACGCTGCGGCGCGCGAGCAGGGCCTGACCTACAACCGCCTGATCCAGGGCCTCAAGCTCGCGGGCATCGAGGTGGACCGTCGCGTCCTCGCGGACATGGCCGTCAACGACGCCCCCGCGTTCAACGCGGTCGTCCAGCTGGCCAAGGACGCGCTGCCGGCGGACGTCAACGCGCCGCGCGCCGCGGCCTGACGCACCAGCAGCACCTCGCGCCGCGCGGGCCCGGCCCGCGCACCGCACCTCCGGACCCCCGGGAGCCACCAGGCTCCCGGGGGTCCGGCGCGTCCGGGGCCCGGTCCTCGTCGCGGCCCGACGGCGCGGCCCGACGGCGCGGCCCGACGGCGCGGAGGACGGGCCGGGGTGCGGGAGGATGGGGGCGTGTCCCGCACCTCCGCCGACGGCCGCCCCCCGCTGAGCACGCTGACCAACCCCCACGCCGACCGGGTCCGCGCCGTGCGCGCCCTCGGCACCCGCGCCGGGCGCCGCCGGGCGGGCCGGTACCTGGTCGAGGGCCCGCAGGCGGTGCGCGAGGTCGTGCGCTGGGCGCCGCACCTCGTGCGGGACGTCTACCTGACGGCGGAGGCCGCCGACCGGTACGCCGAGATCGTCGCGGACGCGGAGGCCGCCGGGCTGCACCTGCACCTCGGGGAGGTCGACGTGCTCGACGCGATGTCGCCGGACGCCCAGGGCGTGCTGGCGGTCGCCGACGCCGCCCCCGCGGCCGCGGCGCCGTCCGGGCAGCCGCTGCTGGGGCCGCTCGGCGCCGGTGCGCTGGACGCCGTCCTGGCCGCGCGCCCGACCTTGGTCGCGGTGCTCGCCCGCGTCCGGGACCCCGGGAACGCCGGCACCGTGATCCGGGTCGCGGACGCCGCGGGCGCCGACGCCGTGGTCGTCGCGGGGGAGAGCGTCGAGGCGACCAACCCGAAGGTCGTGCGGTCGACGGCGGGGTCGCTGTTCCACCTGCCGGTGGTCTCCGGGGTGCCGGTCGAGGACGCCGTGGCCGCCCTGCGCAGCGCCGGGCTCGCGGTCCTGGCGGCGGACGGCACGGGGGAGCTGGACCTGGACGACCTGCAGGACGCCGCCGCCCGCGCGGCCGGCGGCGAGCCGACCGGGGGCACCGACCTGCGCGCCCCCACCGCGTGGCTGTTCGGCAACGAGGCGTGGGGGCTGCCGCCGGAGGACCGGGACCGGGCCGACGCCGTCGTGCGGGTCCCGCTGCGCGGCCGGGCCGAGTCGCTCAACCTCGGGACGGCGGCCGCGGTCTGCCTCTACGCGTCGTCCCGCGCGCACCGCTGAGGGGGACCCCTCCCCGCTCGTCGTCCGGCATGCTGGTCCGATGCGCGTCTTCGCCGGGCTCTGGCCCTCGCCGGAGGTCCGGCGGCACCTCGCCACCGCGCTGGTGACGGCCGTCGGGGTGGACCCCGAGGAAGCCCCCGGCCGGTCCGGACCGGAGGGCGTCCGGTGGACGGCCGCCGAGAACTGGCACGTGACCCTGGCGTTCTACGGCGACGTCGGCGAGGGCCGCGTGGAGCAGCTGGCCGACGACCTGGCCGAGGTGGCCGCCGGCGGCGAGCCGTTCGACCTGGCGCTGACGGGCGCCGGCGTCTTCGCGCACCGCACGCTGTGGGCCGGGGTGGGCGGCGACGTGGCGGCCGTGCACGCGCTCGTCGACGGCTGCCGCGACGCCGGGGAGGCGATCGGCGCGCGGCAGGACGACCGCGTGCGGTCCCGCCCGCACCTGACGCTCGGCCGCGTGGCTCAGCCGCGGGGCGGCCGGCGGCGTCGCGACCTCGCCGTGCCCGACCCGGGCGACGTGCTGGTGCACGCCCTGGCGGTGTACCGCGGGCCGCGCTGGCCGGTGCGGGAGCTGGTGCTCGCGGAGTCGGTCCCGGGCGAGGGCCGCGCGGGCGGTCCGCTGTACCGGCCGCTCCGCACGTGGCCGCTGGGCGCCGCGACCCCGGGGTGACGCCGGCCGGTCAGGTCGCGGACCGCGCCGCGAGCACGTCCAGGTCGCGCACGGCGTACCGGTGGTGCTCCCACTCCTCCTCGAGGATCGTGTGCAGGCACGACAGCGTGGTCACCGGGTGCTCGGGCGCCCAGGGGTGGGCGCGCACCGTCGCGAGGTCGTCCGCGGTGACCGCCGCGAGCAGGTCGCGCACCATCGCGACGCGCTCCGCACGGACCTCGAGCACGTCCGCGTACGGCGGCACGCCCGGCGCGAACACGGCCGGGTCGTACCCGTCGGTCGCGTACTCGGTGTGGGGCTGGCCGATCGGGTGGTAGGGCCGGTCGATGCCGAGGACCGCGCGCCGGAGCCACGTGTCCGTGGCCATCACCAGGTGCCGCAGCGTCTGCGCGAACGACCACTCGCCGTCGACGGAGACGTCGACCGTCCCGGCCGGCAGCGCCGCGGCGCGTGCGAGCGTGGCCGCCCACGTGCGCTCGACCGCCGCCCACGCGGTACGCAGCCCGTCGGGGTCGGTCGCGTGCCGGTCGGCGCGGCCGGGGAACCGCCGGTCCAGCTCGGCGTCGACGTACGGGGCCACGTCCACCCCGTTGACCCGCAGCGCGCCGCCCTCCAGCAGCCACGGTGCGTCGACGTCCGCCCCGTCCACGTCGACGCCGCGCATGACCACCCCGGACAGGTCGGCCCGGACGAACCGGGAGCCGGTGAGGTCCGCGTCGACGAACCGCGCGCCCCGCAGGTCGTCGCCACCGGTGAACGTCGCCATCGTGCCTCCTCGTCAGTGCCGCCTGGACCGCGATTCTCGCGGGGCGGGCGCGCGGCTGTCGACGCCCGCCCGTGGCAGCATGGCGTCCGTGACCTCCCTCGCAGCGAGCCGGCCGCCCCGCCGATTTCCCGGGCCCGTTCCCGGGCCCGGCGTCGGCGCGCGCTGACCCGCCGCACAGGTCCCGTCCCGCCCCGCGGCGGACGGTCCCCGGTCCCGGAGCGGGCGCCACTAGACTCGCCCGTCGGACGGTGCGTCCGCGCTGAGCGCGCACCGCCGAAGACCCCGCCCGGAAGGTCCAGATGTCCACGCCTGACACCCCGTTGTCCCCGCTCGACGCCGACGCGGTCGCCCGCGCGCTCGCCGAGGCCCTGGCCGCGTTCGCCGCGGCCGGCGACCTCGACGAGCTCAAGGCGGCCCGGCTCGCGCACACCGGCGAGCGCAGCGCGCTCGCGCTCGCCAACCGCGCCATCGGCGGGCTCGCGCCGGCCGACAAGGCGGTCGCCGGCAAGACCGTCGGCCAGGCCCGCGGCCGGCTGAACGCGGCGCTCGCCGCCCGCGAGGAGGAGCTCGTCGCCGAGCGCGACGCCCGGGTGCTGGTCGAGGAGGCCGTCGACGTGACGCTGCCGTCCGACCGCGCGCCCCGTGGCGCCCGCCACCCGCTGGAGCAGCTGCAGGAGCGCGTCGCCGACGTCTTCGTCGGGATGGGCTGGGAGATCGCCGAGGGCCCCGAGGTCGAGGCGGAGTGGTTCAACTTCGACGCGCTCAACTTCAAGCCGGACCACCCGGCGCGGCAGATGCAGGACACGTTCTACGTCGCCGCGGCCGACGGCGAGCCCGACCCGCACCTGGTGCTGCGCACGCACACCTCGCCGGTGCAGGCGCGCAGCCTGCTCGAGCGGGACCTGCCGATCTACATCGCCTGCCCGGGCCGGGTCTACCGGACCGACGAGCTCGACGCGACGCACAGCCCGGTGTTCCACCAGGTCGAGGGCCTCGCGGTCGACAAGGGCCTGACGATGGCGCACCTCAAGGGCACGCTCGACCACTTCGCGCAGGCGATGTTCGGTCCGGAGGCGCGCACGCGGCTGCGCCCCGCGTACTTCCCGTTCACGGAGCCCAGCGCCGAGATGGACCTGTGGTTCCCGCAGAAGAAGGGCGGCCCCGGCTGGATCGAGTGGGGCGGCTGCGGGATGGTCAACCCCAACGTCCTGCTGGCGGCGGGCCTCGACCCCGACGAGTACTCGGGCTTCGCGTTCGGGATGGGCATCGACCGCACGCTCATGCTGCGGCACGAGATCGCGGACATGCACGACATCGTGGAGGGCGACGTGCGCTTCTCCACCCAGTTCCGGACGGTGATCTGATGCCTCGCATCCCCCTGACGTGGCTCGCCGAGCACGTCGAGCTTCCCGGCGACATCACGGCGGAGCAGCTCGCGGCCGACCTGGTGAAGGTCGGGCTCGAGGAGGAGGCCGTGCACCCGGCCGCCGTCTCCGGCCCGCTGGTGGTCGGCCGTGTCGTCGAGCGCGTGCCCGAGCCGCAGAAGAACGGCAAGACCATCAACTGGTGCCAGGTCGACGTGGGTGACCACAACGGCACGGCCGAGGACGGCACGCGCACCCCGCGCGGCATCGTCTGCGGGGCGCACAACTTCGACGTGGGCGACCACGTCGTCGTCGCGCTGCCGGGTGCCGTGCTGCCCGGGCCGTTCCCGATCGCGTCGCGCAAGACCTACGGCCACGTGTCCGACGGCATGATCTGCTCGTCGCGGGAGCTCGGGCTCGGCGACGACCACGACGGCATCATCGTGCTGTCCGAGATGGGCATCGACGCCGAGCCCGGGACCGACGCGCGCTCCCTGCTGGGGCTGGGCGAGGAGGTCCTCGAGATCAACGTGACGCCCGACCGCGGCTACTGCTTCGCGATGCGCGGCGTGGCGCGCGAGTACGCGCACTCGACGGGCGCGGCCTTCACCGACCGCGGCCTCGCGCGTCCCGGCCTCGACCAGGGGACCGCGACCACGGGCGGGTTCCCCGTCGAGCTCCGCGACGACGCCCCGATCCACGGTGCCGCCGGCGCCGACCGGTTCGTCGCCCGCGTCGTCCGCGGCGTCGACGCGAGCGCGCCCTCGCCGTCCTGGATGCAGCAGCGCCTCACGCAGGCGGGCATGCGCCCGATCTCGCTGGCCGTCGACGTCACCAACTACGTGATGCTCGACCTCGGGCAGCCGCTGCACGCCTACGACCTGGCGACGCTGACGGCGCCGATCGTGGTGCGCCGGGCGCGGGCGGGGGAGAAGCTCACCACGCTGGACGGCGTGAGCCGCGCGCTGGACGCCGAGGACCTGCTGATCACCGACGGCCCCGACGCCGGCCGGGTCATCGGGCTGGCGGGCGTGATGGGCGGCGCGGACACCGAGGTGTCGGCGACCACCACGGACCTGCTGATCGAGGCCGCGCACTTCGACCCCGTGACGATCGCGCGCACCGCCCGGCGGCACAAGCTGCCGAGCGAGGCGAGCAAGCGGTTCGAGCGCGGGGTCGACCCGCAGCTGCCGCGCGTGGCGACCGCCCGCGTGGTCGAGCTGCTGGTCGAGCACGGCGGCGGCACGGCGGACCCGGTGCTCACCGACGTCGACCTGACGACGCCGCCCCCGGTCCTCACGCTGCCCGTCGGGCTGCCGTCCCGGCTGATCGGCCTGGACCTGGACGCCGCACTGGTGTCCCGGTACCTGCGCGAGATCGGCTGCACCGTCGGCGAGGTCGTCGGCGCGGGCGCGGACGCCGTGCTCAGCGTGTCGGTCCCGACGTGGCGCCCGGACCTCGCGGCCCCGGTCGACCTGGTCGAGGAGGTCGCGCGCCTGCACGGCTACGACGCGATCCCGTCGGTCGTGCCCCGCTCGCCGGTCGGGCTCGGGCTGACGCCCGGGCAGCGCCGGCGCCGCCGGGTGTCGGCCGCGCTCGCCGACGCCGGGTGGGTGGAGACCTGGTCCTACCCGTTCGTCGCCGCCGCCCAGCACGACGCGCTCGCGCTGCCCGCGGACGACGCGCGCCGGACCATGCTGCGGCTGGCCAACCCGCTGTCCGAGGAGAAGCCGTTCCTGCGGACCTCGCTGCTGGTGACGCTGCTCGACACGGCCCGCCGGAACGCCGCCCGCGGCACCACCGACCTGGCCGTGTACGAGGTCGGCTCCGTGACGCTGCCCCGACCCGGCGCCGCGCCCGCGCCGGTGCCGCCGGTGGCCGAGCGGCCCTCGGCCGACGTGCTCGACGCGATCCGCGCCGCGGTGCCGGACCAGCCGCGGCACGTCGCCGGCGTGCTCAGCGGGCTCCGCGAGCCCGCGGGCTGGTGGGGACCCGGCCGCGCCGCCGACCACACCGACGCGATCGACGCCGTGCGCCTGGTCGCCGAGACCCTGGGCGTCGAGCTCGTCGTCGAGGCGGACACCGAGCGGGCGCCGTGGCACCCGGGCCGGTGCGCCCGGTTCCGCACGGTCCAGGGTGCGCTGGTCGGGTACGCGGGGGAGCTGCACCCGACGGTCGTCGCGGCCCACGGCCTGCCGGCCCGGGCGTGCGCGTTCGAGGTGGACCTGGACGTGCTGCTCGCCGCCGCCCCGCGCACCGCGGCGGTCGCGCGCGAGGTGTCGACGTTCCCGGTCGCCAAGGAGGACGTCGCCCTGGTGGTGCCGGCCGACGTGCCGGCGGCCGACGTGCTCGACGCCGTCCGCACCGGCGCCGCCGCCAGCAGCGCGGGTGACGTGCTGGAGAGCGCCCGGCTGTTCGACGTGTACGCCGGGGAGCAGGTCGGCGCGGGGCTGCGGTCCCTGGCGTTCGCCCTGCGCCTGCGGGCGGCGGACCGCACGCTGACCGCCGACGAGACCGCGGCCGTGCGCGCCGCGGTCGTGGCGGAGGCCGCGCGCCGGTTCGGCGCCACCCTCCGCGCGTAGCGCGCGCCCCCGACGGCCCCGGTGCCGCGCCCCGACGGGGTCGCGACACCGGGGCCGTCGCCGTCCCCGGTCCGGCTGCCGTCGCGCCGGCCGCGCTCCGCCGGTGCCGCTCGCGAGGTCGTCACGACGGCACGAGGTCGTCCCGCAGACCGGACGACCTCGTGCGGGTGTGACGACCTCGGCCGCGCATCGCCCGCCGCTCGCCGCAGCCGCGCGCCCCCGATCGGCGCAACCGGCGATCTCGGCGACCCGCGGCGTTCACCCGGGCGCAACCTGCGGGTCCGCCGATCGTGGTTGCCTAATCGGACATACCGCTCATACGTTGTCACCGGCTGTGTGACGACTGTGACGCGGCCAGGTGACGAGGGCGCACGACGCCCCGGGGGATCGGAGACATCGGTGAGCGGTCTACGCACACGCACGAGATGGGCGGCGAGCGTCGCCGCGGTGGGGGCGATGGTCGGGGGATCCCTGGCCGCCGCAGTCCCTGCCGCCGCCGCGCAGGACACCCACACGATCGCGGACGTCCAGGGTGCGGGCGACGCGTCGCCGCTGGCAGGCCAGACGGTCACGACGTCCGGCGTCGTCACGGCGGTCTACGCGACCGGCGGGTTCCGCGGGTACACGATCCAGACGCCGGGCACCGGCGGCACCGACGCCGCGGCGCGGACGGCGTCGGACGCGGTGTTCGTGTTCTCGCAGGCCACCGTCGGCGCCGTCGCCGTCGGCGACCTGGTCCAGGTGACCGGCGCCGTGTCGGAGTACCAGGGCCTGACGGAGATCACGGTCGCCGACGCGGCCGGCCTGGTGCACCTGGACGGCGACGCCGCGGCGCCGCAGCCCGTCACCGGAGCGTGGCCGGCCGACCCGACGTCCCGCGAGGCGCTCGAGTCGATGCTCTACCTGCCGTCGGGCGACCTGACGGTGAGCAACACGTACAGCACCAACCAGTACGGCGAGGTCGGCCTCGCCACCGGGACGACCCCGCTGCTGCAGCCCACCGAGGTCGCCGCGCCCGGCACGCCGGAGTACGCCGCGGTCGTCGCGGACAACGCTGCCCGCGCCGTGGTGCTCGACGACGGCGCCAGCACGAACTTCCTCTCCGCGTCGAACTCCGGTCTGACGCCGCCGTACGTGTCGCTGGAGAACCCGGTGCGCGTCGGTGCGGCGGCGACGTTCACCGCGCCGGTCGTCGTCGACTACCGGAACAACGCCTGGAAGCTCAACCCCACGCTGCCGCTCGACGCGGCGGACCCCGCCGGCTACCCCGCGACCTTCGAGGACGACCGCACCGCGGCGCCCGAGGGCCTGGGGGAGGCCGACGTCACCGTGGCGTCGTTCAACGTGCTCAACTACTTCACGACCCTCGGCGCGGACACCGCCACCTGCGAGCCGTACAGCGACCGCACCGGTGACCCGGTCACGGTCCGCGAGGGCTGCGACCAGCGCGGCGCGTGGGACCCCGAGGACCTGCGGCGTCAGCAGGACAAGATCGTCGCGGCGATCAACGCCCTCGACGCCGACGTGGTCGGCCTGATGGAGATCGAGAGCTCGGCGCGCGTCGACGGCGACGCGGACGAGGCGCTCGGCACCCTGGTCGAGGCCCTGAACGCCGCCGCGGGCGCGGGGACGTGGGCCTTCGTGCCCTCGTCGGCCGAGCTGCCCCCGGCGGACCAGCTGGACACCATCACCAACGCGCTGATCTACCGGCCGGCGGCCGTCGAGACCGTGGGCGAGGCCCGCGCGCTCGGCACGCAGTCCGGGGACGACCAGGCGTTCGGCAACGCCCGCGAGCCCATCGGCCAGGCGTTCGCGCCGGTCGGGGGCGGCGAGCAGCTGTTCGTGGTGGTCAACCACTTCAAGTCGAAGGGCTCGGCCGGTCCGTGGCCGGGCGACGCCGACGCCGGCGACGGCCAGGGCGCGTCCAACGAGTCCCGGGTGCGCCAGGCCGAGGCCCTGCGCGACTGGGTCCCGACGGTGCAGGGCGACGCCGAGGCGGTCGCGCTGGTGGGCGACTTCAACTCCTACACCCAGGAGGACCCGCTGCAGGTGCTGTACGCCGCGGGCTACACCGACGCGACGACCGCGCTGGACGCGGGCGAGTACTCGTACTCGTTCTCCGGTCTCTCGGGCTCGCTGGACCACGTGCTGCTGAACGAGGCGGCGCTGGGCCGGGCGACCGGCGCCGACGTCTGGAACATCAACGCGGGCGAGTCGGTGGCGCTGGAGTACAGCCGCTACAACACGCACGGCACGCTGTTCTACGCACCGGACGCCTACCGGTCCTCGGACCACGACCCGGTGCTCGTCGGGCTGTCCGCAGGTGACGCCACGCCGACCGGGCCCGTCGACCTGACGCTGCTGAACATCAACGACTTCCACGGCCGGATCGACGCCAACACGGTGGCCTTCGCGGGCACGGTCGAGCAGCAGCGCGCGGCAGCGGAGGACGCGGGCGGCTCCGCCGTCTTCCTCTCGGCCGGCGACAACATCGGCGCCTCGCTGTTCGCCTCCGCGGTGGCCGAGGACCAGCCGACGATCGACGTGCTCAACGCCCTGGACCTGAGCGCCTCGGCGGTCGGCAACCACGAGTTCGACCGCGGGTACGCCGACCTGGTCGACCGCGTGATCGCCGGCGGCGGCAACGCGGAGTTCCCGTACCTCGGTGCGAACGTCTACCGGAAGGGCACCGAGACCCCCGCCCTGGACGAGTACACGGTCATCGACGTCGGCGGCGTGCAGGTCGGCGTGATCGGGGCCGTCACCCAGGAGACCCCGACGCTGGTCACGCCGGGGGGCATCGCCGACCTGGACTTCGGCGACCCGGTCGAGGCGGTCAACCGCGTCGCGGCGCAGCTGTCCGACGGCGACGAGTCCAACGGCGAGGCCGACGTGGTCGTCGCCGAGTACCACGAGGGCGCGGGCGCCGGCACGCCGGACGGGGCGACCCTGGAGGAGGAGATCGCCGCGGGCGGCGCCTTCTCCGAGATCGCGACGCTCACCTCGGGCGACGTGGACGTCGTCTTCACCGGCCACACCCACAAGCAGTACGCCTGGTACGGCCCGGCGGAGCCGGAAGCCTCGGGCGAGTGGACCCGGCCCCTCGTCCAGACCGGCTCGTACGGCGAGAACATCGGCAAGGTCACGCTGACCTACGACCCGGCGACCGACGCCGTCTCGGCGCTGACGGGCGCGAACGTCGCCCGGCTCGCACCCGCCGCAGGCCAGACCCCGGCCGACTTCCAGGCCGCCCTGGTCGCGCAGTACCCGCGGGTCGCCGAGGTCAAGACGATCGTCGACGCGGCGCTCGCCGAGGCCGCGGTCGTCGGCAACCAGCCCAAGGGCTCGGTCACGGCCGACATCACCACGGCCTACGCCGGTGGTGCGTACACGAACGGCGCCTACACCGGCGGCACCCGGGACGACCGGTCCAAGGAGTCCGCGCTCGGCAACCTGGTGGCGGACTCGCTGCTGGAGACCCTGGCGTCCGACGAGCGGGGCGGCGCGCAGATCGGCGTGGTCAACCCCGGCGGCCTGCGGGCGGAGCTGCTCTACGCGCCCGACGGCACCATCACGTACGCCGAGGCCAACGCGGTCCTGCCGTTCGTGAACAACCTCTGGACCACGACCCTCACGGGCGACCAGGTGGTGACGATGCTCGAGCAGCAGTGGCAGACCAACGCGGACGGCACGATCCCGTCGCGCCCGTACCTGCAGCTCGGCCTGTCGGACAACGTGTCCTACACCTACGACGAGTCGCTGCCCCTGGGCGAGCGGATCACGTCGGTGACGGTCGACGGCGCCCCGATCGACGAGGCGGCGGAGTACCGGATCGGCACGTTCTCCTTCCTGGCGCAGGGCGGGGACAACTTCCGGGTGCTCGCCGAGGGCAGCGCGACGGCGGACTCCGGGCTCATCGACCGGGACGCGTGGATCGCCTACCTCGAGGCGCACCCGGGTCTGACGCCCGAGTTCGACGAGCGGGCGGTCGGCGTCCCGGCGCTGCCGGACGAGGTCACGGCCGGCACCGAGCTGGCGTTCCCCGTCTCCGGGCTGAACCTCACCAGCCTGGGCGCACCGGAGAACACCACGCTCGACGTCCAGCTGGACGGCACGTCGATCGGCACCGCGGCGGTCACCGCCGGCGCGGCGCAGGTGGCGGTGACGGTCCCGGCCGGCACCACGGCGGGGGCGCACGTCCTCACGCTGGTCGCCGCCCCGAGCGGCACCACCGTCACGCTGCCGGTCACGGTGGCGGCGGCCGAGGAGCCGGAGCCCGAGCTGCGGGAGTCCTCCGTGACCCTCTCGGCCAGCCGGTCCAGCCAGTCGTACGGCACGTGGCTGCCGACGCTGCTGGTCTCGCGGGTCCAGGTCGAGGGCACGTGGTTCCCGTCCGGCACGGTCGAGTTCCGCGAGGGCGACCGCGTGATCGGCCGGTCGCCGGTGGTGCTGGGCCTGGCGCTCGGCACGGTGCCGCGCACCGCGTCGGTCGGCCAGCACCAGTACACGGCGGTGTTCGTGCCGTCGCGGCCGGACACGGTGGCGGGCAGCACCAGCTCCCCGCTGACGTTCACCGTGAAGCGCTGACGCGCTGAGCGACGAAGGCCCCCGCCGCGGAGCGATCCGCGGCGGGGGCCTTCGTCGTCCCGGGGGCGGCTCAGCAGCCGTCGGGCCCGCACGCCTCCGCGTCGGCCGCACCCGCGATGGTCGGGATCGCGAGCGGCGGGTTCGCGTCCCGCCACGCCTGGTCGAGCAGCTGCGCGAACACCTCCACCGGCTGCGCGCCCGACACGCCCAGCTTGCGCCCGGCGACGAAGAACGGCACGCCCTGGATGCCCAGCGCCGCGGCCTCGGCCTCGTCCGCGCGCACGGCGCCCGCGCCCGCGTCGGAGGCCAGCGCGGCCCGCACCGGCTCGGCGTCCAGCCCGGCCTCGACCGCGACGGCGACCAGCACCTCGGGATCGTCCACGACGCGTCCGTGCTCGAAGTGCGCGCTCATCAGCCGCTCGACGACGTCCGCGGCCGCGTCGGCACCGCCCAGGTCGCCCGCGACGTGCACGAGCCGGTGCGCGTCGAAGGTGTTCGCCGGCACCACGGTGTCGAAGTCGTAGGCCAGGCCGACGGACGCGGCGACCGAGGTCACCTGCGCGAACATCTGCTGCACCTGCGCGACGGGCATGCCCTTGCGCTCGGACAGCATCACGGCCTCGGTCATCCCGGGGTGCGCGGACGACGGCTCGGCGTCGGGCTGGAGCTCGAACGACCGCCACGTGACGCGGACGCGGTCGCGGTGCTCGAACTGCTCCAGCGCCGCGGCGAACCGGCGCTTGCCGATGTAGCACCAGGGGCAGGCGATGTCGGACCAGATCTCGATCTGCAGGTCGGTCATGCGGTGAGGAGCACCTTTCCGGTCGTCGCCCGGGCCTCGAGCGCGCGGTGCGCGTCGGCGGCCTCGGACAGGGGGAACGTCGCACCGACGCGCACGTCGAGCGTGCCGGCGGCGACGGCGTCGAACAGCTCGCCCGCCCGCCAGGTCAGCTCGTCGCGGGTGGCGGTGTGGTGGCCCAGGGTGGGCCGGGTCAGGAACAGCGAACCCAGGCCGTTCAGACGCTGGGGGTCGAACGGCGGGACGGGCCCGGAGGCGGCGCCGAACAGCGCCAGGCCGCCGCGGGGGCGCAGCGACGCGAGCGAGGCCTCGAAGGTGGTCCGGCCGACGCCGTCGAAGACCGTGTGGACGCCGCGGCCCGCCGTGAGGTCGCGGACCAGCGCGGGCAGCTCGGTCGTCAGGTCCGCGAGCTCGGTGTACCGGATGACGTCGGCGGCCCCGGCGGCGCGGGACAGCGCCTCCTTGTCGGGGGAGCCCACCGTGGTGATCACCCGCGCGCCGCGGGCGGACGCGAGCTGGGTGAGCAGCAGGCCGACCCCGCCGGCGCCGGCGTGCACCAGCACGTCCTGGCCGGCCAGGACCGGGAAGGTGGAGGTGACGAGGTAGTGCGCGGTCATGCCCTGCAGGGGCACCGCGGCGGCCAGCTCGTCGGGCACGCCCTCCGGCACGTGCAGCGCCACGACCTCGGGCACCACGACCAGCTCGGCGTAGGACGACGGCGCCGACGCCCACGCGACCAGGTCCCCGACCGCGAAGTCGCGGACCTCGCGCCCGACGGCCTCGACGACGCCCGAGCCCTCGGAGCCGGGGACGTGCGGGAACGGCATCGGGTAGGTGCCGTTGCGGTGGTACACGTCGATGAAGTTGACCCCCGCCGCGCTCAGCCGGACCAGCAGGTCGCGGGGCCCGGGCAGCGGGTCCCCGATCTCGTCGGGCACCAGGACGTCGGGGCCACCGGGCTCGGTGGCGAGGATCGCGTGCATGCGACCTGGAACGACGTGCTGCCGCCGGGCATTCCGGTCGTCAGGAGACGACGGACCCGATGCCCTGCTCGCCGAGCCAGCGCACGGCGGCGAACGCCCACTCGCCGGCCGTGTGCCCGACGGCGAGGTTCAGGCCGTGCCGGCCGTGCGGGTAGACGTGCAGCTCGACCGGCACCTCGTGCCGGCGCAGGGCGGCGGTCGCGGCGAGCGCGTGCTCCACGCCGACCGCCGGGTCCTCGGCGGTGTGCCACAGGAAGGTCGGCGGCGTGGCGGCGTCGACGCGCCGCTCCACCGACAGCGCCCGGGCGCGGGCGTCGTCCGGGTCGCCGAGCAGGTTGAGCCGCGAGCCCAGGTGCGGGTGGTCCACCAGGGAGACGACGGGGTAGCAGAGCAGCGCGGCGTCCGGCCGGCGCACCTCGGCGGGATCCAGACCCGCCAGCTCGGCGGCGGCCCGCAGCTCCGCCTCGGTGGCGGTCGCCGCGGTGCCGGCCAGGTGGCCGCCCGCGGAGAACCCGAGCACGGCGACCGGCCCGTCGACGGGGGCGCCGCCGCGTCGACCGGCGCGCAGGTCGGCCACCGCCAGCAGCACCTCGTGCAGCGCCGCCGGGTACCGGGCGGGGGCGACGGGGTAGTCGAGCCAGTGCGCGCGGACGCCGGACGCGGCGAGGAACGCGGCGACGGGCGCGTCCTCGTCCGCCGACCGCACCTGGTAGCCGCCGCCCGCGAGCACGAGGACGGCGCCCCGGCCCGGCCCGGCGACGGGCGGGCCGTCGTGCAGCGTGGCACGCTCGGCGGGAGGGACGGGTGCGGCGACGGGCTCGGAGGTCACGCGGCCGACCCTAGCCGCGCCACGCCGGGCCACTGCATGAATCGGTGTGCACTCGGATGTATGATCATGCACATGTCCTTCTCCGTCGCCGTCGCGGGCGCCTCCGGGTACGCCGGCGGCGAGACCCTGCGGCTCCTGCTCGGCCACCCCGACGCCCGGATCGGCGCGCTCACCGCGCACAGCAACGCCGGCACCCGCCTCGGCGCGCACCAGCCGCACCTGCGGGCGCTCGCGGACCGCGTGCTCACGCCGACCTCGGTCGACGAGCTCGCCGGGCACGACGTCGTCGTCCTGGCCCTGCCGCACGGCGCCTCGGGCGAGATCGCCGCGGCGCTCGCGGACCGGGGCGACGGTGCGGTCGTCGTCGACCTCGGCGCGGACCACCGGCTGACCGACCCGGACGCGTGGCGCCGGTTCTACGGGACCGAGCACGCCGGCACCTGGCCGTACGGCATGCCCGAGCTGCTGCACGCGGGGGAGTCCGCCGCGACCGCCCAGCGCGCCGCGCTGAGCAGCGCCCGGCGGATCGCCGTCCCGGGCTGCAACGTCACGGCGGTGACGCTGGCGCTGCAGCCGGGCGTCGCGGTCGGCGTGGTCGACCCCGGTGACGTCGTCGCGGTGCTGGCCGTCGGGTACTCGGGGGCGGGCCGCACCCTCAAGCCGCACCTGCTGGCCTCCGAGGCGCTCGGCTCCGCGCAGCCGTACGCCGTCGGCGGCACCCACCGGCACGTCCCCGAGATCGCGCAGAACCTCGGCGTCGCCGGGGCGGCGCGCACCGGCCTGTCGTTCACGCCCGTGCTCGTGCCGATGTCCCGCGGGATCCTCGCCACGGTCACCGCGCCGCTCGCCCCCGGGGCCGACGCCGCCGCCGTCCGGGCCGCGTGGGAGACCGCCTACGCCGCCGAGCCGTTCGTCGAGCTGCTGCCGGAGGGGGAGTGGCCGGCCACCGCCGCCACCACGGGCGCCAACTCGGCACTCGTCCAGGTCGCCGTCGACGAGGCCGCTGGCCGGGTGGTCGCCGTGTGCGCGCTGGACAACCTGGTCAAGGGCACCGCGGGCGCCGCGGTGCAGTCGCTGAACCTCGCGCTCGGGCTGCCCGAGCGCACCGGCCTCACCACCGAGGGAGTCGCCCCGTGACCGCCGTCGAGACGCAGGGCGTGACCGCGCCGGCCGGCTTCCGCGCCGCCGGGGTCACCGCCGGCCTCAAGCCCTCCGGCAAGCCCGACCTCGCGCTCGTCGTCAACGACGGCCCGCTGCAGGTCGCCGCCGGGGTGTTCACCTCCAACCGCGTCGTCGCCGCGCCGGTGGTCTGGTCCCGCCAGGCCGTCGCGGACGGCGTCGCGACCGCCGTCGTGCTGAACTCGGGCGGCGCGAACGCCTGCACCGGGCCCGAGGGCTTCCTCGACACGCACCGCACCGCGGAGCACGTCGCCGAGGTGCTGGGCACCTCCGCCGGCGACGTGCTGGTCTGCTCGACCGGCCTGATCGGCGAGCGGCTGCCGATGGACGTCCTGCTCCCCGGTGTCGGCGCCGCGGCGGCCGCGCTGTCCCCGACGGCCGGTCCCGACGCCGCGACCGCGATCATGACCACCGACACCGTCGCCAAGACGGCCGCGGTGGTCGGCGACGGCTGGACGGTCGGCGGCATGGCCAAGGGCGCGGGCATGCTCGCGCCGGGCCTCGCCACGATGCTCGTCGTGCTCACCACCGACGCCGTGGTCACCGCCGAGCAGGCCGACGCCGCGCTGCGGGGCGCGACCCGCACGACGTTCGACCGGGTCGACTCCGACGGCTGCATGTCGACCAACGACACCGTGCTGCTGCTGGCGTCCGGTGCGAGCGGGGTGACCCCGGACCCCGAGGCGTTCGCGGTGGCGGTCGCGGCCGCGTCGGCGGACCTCGCCCGGCAGCTCGTCGGTGACGCCGAGGGCGCCTCGCACGACATCGCGGTCACCGTCACCGGCGCGACCACCGAGGAGGCCGCGGTCGCGGTCGCCCGGGCGGTGACCCGGTCCAACCTCTTCAAGGCCGCCGTGTTCGGCAACGACCCCAACTGGGGCCGCGTGCTGGCCGCGGTCGGCACCGTCCCCGAGGACGTCGCGCCGTACGACCCGAGCACCCTCGACGTGTCGATCAACGGCGTGCAGGTCTGCCGGGCCGGGGGTGTGGGCGACCCGCGCGAGGGCGTCGACCTGGCCGCGGCCCGCGAGGTGCGCGTCGACGTCGACCTGCACGCGGGCGACGCCGGCGCGACCGTCTGGACCAACGACCTCACGCACGACTACGTCCACGAGAACAGCGCGTACTCCACATGAGCGACATCCCCGTCGAGGACTTCGTGTTCAACACCCGCACCGACCTGCGCCCGGACCAGAAGGCGGAGGTGCTGATCGAGGCGCTGCCGTGGCTGCAGCGGTTCGCCGGCGCGCTCGTCGTGGTCAAGTACGGGGGCAACGCGATGGTCGACGACGACCTCAAGCGCGCCTTCGCCGAGGACATGGTGTTCCTGCGCCAGGTCGGCCTGCGCCCCGTCGTCGTGCACGGCGGCGGCCCGCAGATCAACGCGATGCTGGACCGGCTCGGCATCGAGTCGGAGTTCCGGGGCGGGCTCCGGGTCACGACGCCGGAGGCCATGGACGTCGTCCGGATGGTGCTGACGGGGCAGGTGTCCCGCGAGCTCGTCGGCCTGCTCAACGCGCACGGCCCGTACGCCGTCGGCCTGTCCGGCGAGGACGGCGGCCTGCTGCGCGCACGCCGCCGGACCGCGACCGTCGACGGCGAGCAGGTGGACGTCGGCCTGGTCGGCGACGTCGTCGAGGTCAACCCGGGCGCCGTCCACGACCTGCTGGACGCCGGCCGGATCCCGGTCGTGTCCACGGTCGCGCCGGACGTCGAGGACCCGACGCAGGTGCTCAACGTGAACGCCGACACCGCGGCGGCCGCGCTGGCCGTGGCGCTCGGCGCGCGCAAGCTCATCGTGCTGACGGACGTCGAGGGCCTGTACACGTCCTGGCCGGACCGCACGTCGCTGGCCCGGCGGATCCGCGCCGGCGCGCTCGCCGACCTGCTGCCGTCCCTCGACTCCGGCATGCGCCCCAAGATGGAGGCCTGCTGGCGGGCCGTGCAGGGCGGCGTCGGCCGCGCGCACGTCATCGACGGCCGGCAGGCGCACTCGATCCTGGTCGAGGTCTTCACCTCGGACGGCATCGGCACGATGGTGCTCCCCGACGACGAGCCCGTGCCGTCCCCCTTCACCGCGCCGATCCCGCAGGTGGCGTCCCCCGCACCGCCCGACGTCCCGACGCACCAGAACCCCGAGGTGAGCTGAGTGAGCGACCAGCAGCTGACGCCCGAGCCGACCCCCGACCTGGTGGGCCGCGACTCCGTGGCGCACTGGACCGAGCGGTACGGCCACGCGCTCATGGACACGTTCGGCGCGCCGCAGCGCGTGCTGGTCCGTGGCGAGGGCCCGTACGTCTGGGACGCCGACGGGGCGCGGTACCTCGACCTGCTCGGCGGGATCGCGGTCAACTCGCTCGGCCACGCGCACCCGACGCTGACCGCCGCCATCTCGGCGCAGCTCGGCACGCTCGGCCACATCTCGAACTTCTTCGCCAGCCCGACGCAGATCGCGCTCGCCGAGCGGCTGCTGGCCGTCGCGGACGCGCCGGCGGGCTCGCGGGTGTTCCTCACGAACTCCGGCACCGAGGCCAACGAGGCCGCCTTCAAGATGGCGCGCCGGAACAGCGAGGGACCGGGCGGTGTCCGGCGCACGCGGGTCCTCGCGATGGAGGGCGCGTTCCACGGCCGGTCGATGGGGGCGCTCGCCCTGACGTCGAAGGCCGCGTACCGCGAGCCGTTCGAGCCGCTGCCCGGCGGCGTCGAGTTCCTGCCGTTCGGCGACACCGCCGCGCTGGAGGCCGCGTTCGCCGACGGCGCGGGGGACACGGTCGCGGCGGTGTTCCTCGAGCCCATCCAGGGCGAGGCCGGCGTGCTCCCGCTCCCGCCCGGGTACCTGGTCCGCGCCCGCGAGCTCACTGCGGCGCACGGCGCGCTGCTGATCCTCGACGAGGTGCAGACCGGCATGGGCCGCACCGGCGTCTGGCTGGCGCACCAGCACCCGCACCTCGGCGGCGGCATCCGCCCCGACGCGGTGACGCTGGCCAAGGGGCTCGGCGGCGGCTTCCCCGTCGGCGCGGTCGTCGCGTACGGCGAGCGGGCGGCGACGCTGCTCGGGCGCGGGCAGCACGGCACCACCTTCGGCGGCAACCCCGTCGCGTCGGCCGCGGCCCTCGCGACCATCGGCGTCGTCGAGCGCGACGGGCTGCTGGCGCACGTCACCGACCTCGGCGCGTGGTGGCGGTCGCAGATCGCGGCGCTCGGCCACCCGCTGGTCGCCGAGGTGCGCGGCGAGGGCCTGCTGATCGCGGTGCAGCTCACCGCCCCGGTCGCGGCGGAGGTCGCGTCCCGCGCCCTCGCCGGCGGCTTCATCGTCAACCCGTGCACGCCGAGCACCCTCCGGCTCGCACCCCCGTACGTGCTGACCCGCGAGCAGGCGGCGACGTTCACCGACTTCCTCGCGGACCTGCCGCACGACCTGGAGCCGCCCGCATGAGCCCCCGGCACTTCCTCCGCGACGACGACCTGAGCCCCGCCGAGCAGGCCGAGGTGCTCGAGCTCGGCCTCGCGCTGCGCGCCGACCGGTTCGCGCGGCAGCCGCTCGCCGGCCCCCGCGCGGTCGCGATCATCTTCGACAAGCCGACGCTGCGGACCCAGGTGTCGTTCACGGCGGGCGTCGCCGAGCTCGGCGGCTACCCGCTGGCCGTCGACGGCAACCTGGCCCGGATCGGTGTGCGCGAGTCCGTGGCGGACACCGCCCGCGTGCTCGGCCCCCAGGTGGCTGCCGTCGTGTGGCGCACGCACGCGCAGGCCCGGATCGAGGAGATGGCCGCGTACGCCGGCGTGCCGGTGGTCAACGCGCTGACCGACGACTTCCACCCGTGCCAGATCCTGGCCGACCTGCTCACTCTCGCCCAGCACTGGGGCGGGGTCGGCGCGCTGGCCGGGCGGACGTTCGCGTACACCGGCGACGGCTCCAACAACATGGCGCACTCGTACCTGCTGGGCGGGGCGACCGCGGGCCTGCACGTGCGGATCGCCACCCCGGCCGCGTACCTGCCGGCGCCTGCGGTGGTCGAGGCCGCGGCCGCGATCGCCGCCCGCACCGGCGGCTCGGTCACGGTGACGGACGACCTCGCCGCGGCCGTCACGGGCGCGGACGCCGTCGCCACGGACACCTGGGTCTCGATGGGCCAGGAGGGCGAGGCCGCCGAGCGGGAGCAGCCGTTCGTGCCCTACCGGCTCGACGCCGCGGCGCTCGCCCTGGCCGCCCCCGGCGCACTGGTGCTGCACTGCCTGCCCGCGTACCGCGGCAAGGAGATCACCGCCGAGGTCCTCGACGGCCCCCAGTCGGTCGTCTGGGACGAGGCCGAGAACCGGCTGCACGCGCAGAAGGCGCTGCTGGCCTGGCTGCTGGAGCGGTCGTGACCGGCGCGCACGCGGAGGAGGCCCCGACCACCACCGGGCGGGTCCCCGCGACTAAGGCCGGCCGGCACGCGCTGATCCGCAGCCTGCTGTCCCGGCAGTCGGTGCACTCGCAGTCCGAGCTCGCGGACCTGCTGGCGCACCAGGGCGTGTCCGTCACGCAGGCGACGCTGTCCCGCGACCTCGTCGAGCTGCGCGCCGTGAAGATCCGCACGCCCACCGGGTCGCTCGCGTACGCCGCGCCGGGGGAGGGCGGCGACCGCTCGCCCGCGCCCGTCGTGGACGCCGAGGCGCTCGCCTCCCGCCTCGCCCGGCTCTGCTCCGAGCTGCTGGTCACCGCCGAGGCGTCCGGCAGCCTCGTCGTCCTGCGCACGCCGCCCGGCGCCGCCCAGTTCCTCGCCTCGGCGATCGACCACTCCGTGCTCCCCGGCGTGCTCGGCACGATCGCCGGGGACGACACCGTCCTCGTCATCGCCCGCGAGGGCGCCGACGGCCCCGAGGGCACCGCGCTGGCCGCGCGGTTCCTCGAGCTCGCGACCACCGGCTGACGCCGGCACGTCGCCCACCCATCGTTCGCAGCACCCTGACACGAAAGAGAAGACACATGACTGAGCGCGTCGTCCTCGCCTACTCGGGCGGCCTGGACACCTCCGTGGGCATCGGCTGGATCGCCGAGGCGACCGGCGCCGAGGTGATCGCCGTGGCGGTCGACGTCGGCCAGGGCGGCGAGGACCTCGAGGTCATCCGGCAGCGTGCCCTGGACTGCGGGGCAGTCGAGGCCTACGTGGCCGACGCCCGCGACGAGTTCGCCGCCGAGTACTGCATGCCGGCGCTGCGGGCCAACGGCCTGTACCTGGACAAGTACCCGCTGGTGTCCGCGCTGTCCCGCCCCGTCATCGTCAAGCACCTGGTGCGCGCCGCCCGCCAGTTCGGTGCCACGACGGTCGCGCACGGCTGCACCGGCAAGGGCAACGACCAGGTGCGGTTCGAGGTCGGCATCACCTCGCTCGCGCCGGACCTCAAGTGCCTCGCGCCGGTCCGCGACCTCGCCCTGACGCGCGACAAGGCCATCGAGTTCGCCGAGCGCAAGAAGCTCCCGATCGCGACCACCAAGCACAACCCGTTCTCGATCGACCAGAACGTGTGGGGCCGCGCCGTCGAGACCGGCTTCCTCGAGGACATCTGGAACGAGCCGACCAAGGACGTCTACACCTACACCGACGACCCGACGTTCCCGCCGGTCGCCGACGAGGTCGTCATCACGTTCGAGCAGGGCGTCCCCGTCGCGCTGGACGGCGTGCCGGTCACCCCGCTCCAGGCCATCCAGGAGATGAACCGCCGTGCGGGCGCCCAGGGCGTCGGCCGGATCGACATCGTCGAGGACCGCCTGGTGGGCATCAAGTCGCGCGAGGTCTACGAGGCGCCCGGCGCGATGGCGCTGATCGCCGCGCACCAGGAGCTCGAGAACGTCACCGTCGAGCGCGAGCAGGCCCGGTTCAAGCGCCAGGTCGAGCAGCGCTGGACCGAGCTGGTCTACGACGGCCAGTGGTTCTCCCCGCTGAAGAAGTCGCTGGACACCTTCATCGACGACACCCAGCGGTACGTCTCCGGCGAGGTCCGCATGGTCCTGCACGGCGGCCGCGCGACGGTCACCGGCCGGCGCTCGGAGACGTCGCTGTACGACTTCAACCTGGCCACCTACGACTCGGGGGACACCTTCGACCAGTCGGCCGCGCGCGGGTTCATCGAGATCTACGGCCTGTCGTCCAAGCTTGCCGCCGCGCGCGACGTGAAGTTCGGCAACGCCGAGGACCTGGGCCACCAGGGCGGCATCGGTGCCTGAGCAGGCCGGCGCGCTGTGGGGCGGCCGGTTCGCCGGCGGCCCCGCCGACGCCCTGGCGGCGTTGTCCAAGTCGACGCAGTTCGACTGGCGGCTGGCGCCCCAGGACATCGCCGGCTCGCAGGCGCACGCCCGCGTGCTGCACGCGGCCGGGCTGCTGGACGACGCGGGGCTCGCCGGCATGCTCGACGCGCTCGAGCGGCTGCGGGCCGACGTCGCGTCCGGGGCGTTCGTCGCCGCGGAGTCCGACGAGGACGTGCACGGCGCCCTCGAGCGCGGGCTCATCGAGCGTGCCGGCGCCGACCTCGGCGGGCGGCTGCGCGCCGGACGGTCGCGCAACGACCAGATCGCCACGCTGGTGCGGATGTACCTGCGGGACTCCGCGCGCGAGATCGTCGGGCTGACCCTCGACGTCGTCGACGCGCTGGTCGCGCAGGCGGCCGCGGCCGGCGACGCGATCATGCCGGGCCGCACGCACCTGCAGCACGCGCAGCCGGTGCTGCTCGCGCACCACCTGCTGGCGCACGCGTGGCCGCTGCTGCGCGACGTGGACCGGTACGTGGACTGGGACCGCCGCGCGGCCGTCTCTCCCTACGGCTCCGGCGCGCTCGCCGGGTCGTCGCTGGGCCTCGACCCGGCGGCGGTCGCCGCCGACCTCGGGTTCGACGGCCCGGTGGAGAACTCGATCGACGGCACCGCGTCCCGCGACGTCGTCGCCGAGTTCGCCTGGGTGTCCGCGATGCTCGGCGTGGACCTCTCCCGGTTCGCCGAGGAGGTCGTCCTGTGGTCGACGCACGAGTTCGGCTTCGTCCGCCTGGACGACGCCTACTCGACGGGGTCGAGCATCATGCCGCAGAAGAAGAACCCGGACGTCGCGGAGCTCGCGCGCGGCAAGGCGGGCCGGCTGGTCGGCGACCTCACGGGGCTGCTGACGATGCTCAAGGGGCTGCCGCTCGCGTACAACCGCGACCTGCAGGAGGACAAGGAGCCGGTGTTCGACCAGGTCGACACCCTCACCGTCCTGCTGCCGGCGTTCGCGGGGATGACCGCGACGCTGACCTTCGACACGGCGCGGATGGCGGCGCTCGCCCCGCAGGGGTTCTCCCTCGCCACCGACATCGCGGAGTGGCTGGTGCGCGAGGGCGTGCCGTTCCGCGTGGCGCACGAGGTCGCGGGCGCGTGCGTCCGGGCCTGCGAGGAGCACCAGCCGCCGGTCGAGCTCTGGGACCTCACCGACGACGAGCTCGCCGCGATCCACCCCGCCCTCACCCCGGCCGTCCGGTCGGTGCTGTCGGTCGAGGGCTCCGTCGCGTCGCGCTCGGCGCACGGCGGCACCGCCCCCGTCCGGGTGGCGGAGCAGCTGGAGCGGGCCCGGGCCCGCGCCACCGAGCTGCGGACCTGGGCGTCCTGACCGGCACCGTGCGGCCGGAGGCGGAGGGGCACGACGACGCTGCCGGCGTCGTCGTGCCCCTGCTGCTGCGTGCGCCCGCCCGGCTGGGGCCGGTGCGGGTCGTCGCGGTCGACGGCCCGGCCGGCTCGGGGAAGACGACGCTCGCGGCGGCGGTGGCGGCGGCCTGCACCGGGGCGGGCGCGCAGGCGCACGTGGTGCACATGGACGACCTGTACGCCGGCTGGTCCGGCCTCGAGGGGGACCTCTGGCCGCGCCTGGCCGCCCAGGTGCTGGAGCCGCTGCGCCGCGGACGGCCCGGACGGTTCCAGCGGTACGACTGGATCACGGGGCGGTTCGCCGACTGGGTCGACGTCCCGGTGCCGGACGTGCTGGTCCTCGAGGGCTGCGGCTCCGGCCGACGGGCCGCGGCGCCCGACCTGAGCCTGCTGGTGTGGGTCGAGGCGGACCCGGCGACGCGGCTCGCGCGCGGCCTCGAGCGCGACGGCGCGGACGCCCGGCCGCACTGGGACCGGTGGATGCAGGACGAGGCCGCGCACTACGCGCGGGAGGGCACGCGCGGACGCGCCGACGTGCGGGTGGACGCATGGGGCAGGATGGCCCGGTGAGCCAGGCGGACCCGGGGAGCGGCGTGGGCGCGGTCGCGGGTGCGCCCGTCGCGTCCGGCGTGCCCGATGTGCCTGACGTGCCTGACGTGCCCGGGGTCGTCCCCGCGCGCAGCTGGTACGCCCGGCCCGTGCTCGCCGTCGCCGCGGACCTGCTCGGCGCGCACGTCACCGTCCGCTCCGCCGAGGGCGACGTGACGATCCGGCTGACCGAGGTCGAGGCCTACGACGGCGAGTCCGACCCCGGGTCGCACGCGTTCCGCGGCCGGACGGCGCGCAACGCGGTCATGTTCGGCGAAGGCGGCCGGCTCTACGTCTACCGGCACCTCGGCCTGCACCACTGCGTGAACGTCGTCACCGGCACCGCGGGCCGCGCGTCGGCCGTGCTGCTGCGGGCGGGCGAGGTCGTCGACGGCGTCGACCTGGCGCGCGAGCGCCGGCTGCGGTCCGGCGTCGTGGACTCCGACCGGCAGATCGCCCGCGGCCCCGCCCGGCTCGCCGTCGCGCTGGGGCTCGACCTGGGCGACTACGGGGCCGACCTCACCGAGGCCGGCGGCCGTGTGGTCGTGCACCGCGACCCGGCCGGTGCCATCCCCGCGCACGCCAGCGGTCCGCGCGTCGGCGTGGCGGGGCCGGGAGGGGACGCGGGCCGGTTCCCCTGGCGGCTCTGGCTGACCGGGGAGCCCACGGTCTCCGCCTTCCGGCCCGCGTATCGCCGGCCGGCGTCGACAAGCAGCCCGCAGCGCGGGACGACGCCGGCATGACCTCGACCGCCGACGGTGCGGCCCCCGCGGCCGCGCGATGCAAGGAGCACGACGTGACCCACCTCCTGGACGAGCTCGCCTGGCGCGGCCTCGTCTCCCAGACCACCGACCTCGACGCACTGCGCGCGGCCTTCGACGCCGGCCCCGTGACGCTGTACTGCGGGTTCGACCCGACGGCACCGAGCCTGCACATCGGCAACCTCGTCCAGATCCTCACCGTGCGCCGGATCCAGGACGCCGGGCACCGGCCCGTCGCTCTCGTCGGTGGCGCGACCGGCCTCATCGGCGACCCCAAGATGGCGGGGGAGCGGACGCTCAACTCGCCGGACGTCGTGGCCGGGTGGGTCGAGCGGATCCGGCGGCAGATCGCCCCGCTCCTGGTGTTCGAGGGCGACAACGCCGCCACGCTGGTGAACAACCTGGACTGGACGGCGCCGCTGTCGGCGATCGACTTCCTCCGGGACGTCGGCAAGCACTACCGGCTCGGCACCATGCTCGCGAAGGACACGGTCGCGCGCCGGCTCAACTCCGACCAGGGCATCTCGTTCACCGAGTTCAGCTACCAGATCCTGCAGGGCATGGACTACCTGGAGCTCTTCCGGCGGCGCGGCGTGACGCTGCAGACCGGCGGCAGCGACCAGTGGGGCAACCTGCTGTCGGGCGTGGAGCTGGTCCGCAAGGTCGAGGGCGCCGCCGTGCACGCCCTGACCACGCCGCTGATCACGAAGGCCGACGGCACCAAGTTCGGCAAGACCGAGTCGGGCACCGTCTGGCTGGACCCCGACCTCACGTCCCCGTACGCCTTCTACCAGTTCTGGCTCAACGCCGACGACGCCGACGTCGTCCGGTACCTCAAGGTGTTCACGTTCCGGAGCCGCGAGGAGATCGAGGCGCTCGAGCAGGCCGTCGCCGAGAAGCCCGCGGCGCGCGAGGCGCAGCGTGCCCTGGCCTACGACGTGACCGCGCTGGTGCACGGCACCGAGGCCACCGACAAGGTGATCGCGGCCAGCCGGGCGCTGTTCGGCGGCGGCGACCTCGCCGCGCTCGACGCCGCCACGCTGGGGGCGGCGGTGGCCGAGCTGCCGACGGCCGAGGTGCGGGTGGGCGAGCCCCTCGTCGACGTGCTGGCCGCGACCGGCCTGGTCGCGAGCAAGGGCGCCGCGCGCCGGGCGGTGGCCGAGGGCGGTGCGTCCGTGAACAACCGGAAGATCACCGACGACGCCGCCGTGGTCGAGGCCGCGGACCTGCTGCACGGGCGCTGGCTCGTCCTGCGCCGCGGCAAGCGGACCCTCGCGGTCGCGCACCTCGCGGACGCGTCGGCCTGAGCGACCCCGGCTCGGGTCCCGCGCGGGGCCCGGGCAGTGCGCGGGGCCCGGGCCGTCGCGCACGGCCCCGGCCGGCGCTCCGGTTGCGGGACCGGGCCGGCGACGGCAGTCTGAACGGGACGTGACGGGCGTCGCACCGGCGGCCGTCGCAGAACCACGGCACCACCCCGGCCGACCGGCGGCGAACCTGCAGGTCAGCGCGGTGTGCCCCGTCGTCGGCACCCCCCGGTCGGCTGGCTTGACGACGACCGAAACGTCCGCGTAATGTTCTCTGAGTCGCCCGGCAGGGAGGAACGGACACCGAGGGTTCACCCCGGTGGCTGGTCCCGCGGGACGACGACCCCCAGCAGGACATGACGACGCCTCGGCGTCTGCATCGTCGTGCCGGACCGGGCAGGAAGAGCCGCGATGTGCGACTCGGAATGTCCGATAGAGTGGGAATGTCGGGCCGGGGAAACATCCGGTCAGACGGACCGACAAGCTCTGCTAGATTTGAGAACGAGCCTCCGGCCAGGAGCCCGCAAGGGTGAGTGGGGGATGCGCGTCTGTTCTTTGAGAACTCAACAGTGTGCCTAAGTAGTTGATGCCATATCGGTGCATCGGCTCGGGTCGTCGCCTCGTTCGGGGTGGTGGTTCGTAGTTGGTGTGCTTTGTTGGTGTCGTGGGTTCGGCCCTGCTCCGTCTGGGTCGGCCCGCACAGCCATTTTGAACTGATCATCCCTTCGTCAGCGTGGGGGTGGTCGTTTCGTGTGTCGGTGGATCGCCGCTTTCGGGTGGTGGTTGCCATGTAGACATTAACGGAGAGTTTGATTCTGGCTCAGGACGAACGCTGGCGGCGTGCTTAACACATGCAAGTCGAACGGTGAAGCCCAGGCTTGCTGGGTGGATCAGTGGCGAACGGGTGAGTAACACGTGAGTAACCTGCCCCTGACTCTGGGATAAGCCTTGGAAACGAGGTCTAATACCGGATACGAGACGCTCGGGCATCTGAAGCGTCTGGAAAGATTTATCGGTCAGGGATGGACTCGCGGCCTATCAGGCTTGTTGGTGGGGTAAAGGCCTACCAAGGCGACGACGGGTAGCCGGCCTGAGAGGGCGACCGGCCACACTGGGACTGAGACACGGCCCAGACTCCTACGGGAGGCAGCAGTGGGGAATATTGCACAATGGGCGCAAGCCTGATGCAGCGACGCCGCGTGAGGGATGAAGGCCTTCGGGTTGTAAACCTCTTTCAGCAGGGAAGAAGCGCAAGTGACGGTACCTGCAGAAGAAGCGCCGGCTAACTACGTGCCAGCAGCCGCGGTAATACGTAGGGCGCAAGCGTTGTCCGGAATTATTGGGCGTAAAGAGCTCGTAGGCGGTTTGTCGCGTCTGCTGTGAAAACTCGAGGCTCAACCTCGGGCTTGCAGTGGGTACGGGCAGACTAGAGTGCGGTAGGGGTGACTGGAATTCCTGGTGTAGCGGTGGAATGCGCAGATATCAGGAGGAACACCGATGGCGAAGGCAGGTCACTGGGCCGCAACTGACGCTGAGGAGCGAAAGCATGGGGAGCGAACAGGATTAGATACCCTGGTAGTCCATGCCGTAAACGTTGGGCACTAGGTGTGGGGCTCATTCCACGAGTTCCGTGCCGCAGCAAACGCATTAAGTGCCCCGCCTGGGGAGTACGGCCGCAAGGCTAAAACTCAAAGAAATTGACGGGGGCCCGCACAAGCGGCGGAGCATGCGGATTAATTCGATGCAACGCGAAGAACCTTACCAAGGCTTGACATACACCGGAAACTTCCAGAGATGGTTGCCCCGCAAGGTCGGTGTACAGGTGGTGCATGGTTGTCGTCAGGCTCGTGTCGTGAGATGTTGGGTTAAGTCCCGCAACGAGCGCAACCCTCGTCCTATGTTGCCAGCGGGTCATGCCGGGGACTCATAGGAGACTGCCGGGGTCAACTCGGAGGAAGGTGGGGATGACGTCAAATCATCATGCCCCTTATGTCTTGGGCTTCACGCATGCTACAATGGCCGGTACAAAGGGCTGCGATACCGCGAGGTGGAGCGAATCCCAAAAAGCCGGTCTCAGTTCGGATTGGGGTCTGCAACTCGACCCCATGAAGTCGGAGTCGCTAGTAATCGCAGATCAGCAACGCTGCGGTGAATACGTTCCCGGGCCTTGTACACACCGCCCGTCAAGTCACGAAAGTCGGTAACACCCGAAGCCGGTGGCCCAACCCTTGTGGGGGAGCCGTCGAAGGTGGGACTGGCGATTGGGACTAAGTCGTAACAAGGTAGCCGTACCGGAAGGTGCGGCTGGATCACCTCCTTTCTAAGGAGCCTTCTGGCACCTGCGCTTCGTGTGTGGGTGTGCAGAGACCAGGCCCGGACCGTACGCGTTCGGGGTGGTGCTCACGGGTGGAACATCAACTACGGCGACTCCTCGTGGGGTCGGCATCGCGTCAGTACTCCGCCTTCGGGTGGTCGGAACCTCGCACCGCTGATCTCGCCGGGTCGCCTGGGCACGCTGTTGGGTCCTGAGGGAACAGCCCGCTTTGGGGGTGTTGCTTCATGACGGGCCCGGTCGGTCGGTCGAACCGCTCACTGCTGTGATGGTGGGTAGGCGCCGGCGTGAGACTCGGGGATCGTTCGTTGTTTGAGAACTGCACAGTGGACGCGAGCATCTTTTAAAGTAATGTCTTTGTGGTCAAGTTTTTAAGGGCACAGGGTGGATGCCTTGGCACTAGGAGCCGAAGAAGGACGTTGTAGCCTGCGATAAGCCTCGGGGAGTTGGCAAACGAACCGTGATCCGAGGATGTCCGAATGGGGAAACCCCGCACGAGTCATGTCGTGTGACCCGCACCTGAATATATAGGGTGTGTGGAGGGAACGCCGGGAAGTGAAACATCTCAGTACCGGCAGGAAGAGATATTCCGTGAGTAGTGGCGAGCGAAAGCGGATCAGGCCAAACCGTATGCGTGTCAAGCCGGCAGGCGTTGCGTGTACGGGGTTGTGGGACCTTTCAGATGATTCTGCCGAGTCGTCAGGGAGTCAGAAAGCCGCGTTATAGTCGAAGGGCATTGAAGGCCCGGCACAGAGGGTGGTACCCCCGTAGACGAAATGACGTGGCCTCCCGAAGGGGATCCCAAGTAGCACGGGGCCCGAGAAATCCCGTGTGAATCTGGCAAGACCACTTGCTAAGCCTAAATACTACCTAGTGACCGATAGCGGACAAGTACCGTGAGGGAAAGGTGAAAAGTACCCCGGGAGGGGAGTGAAATAGTACCTGAAACCGTGTGCCTACAATCCGTCGGAGCCTCCCTAGCAGGGGTGACGGCGTGCCTTTTGAAGAATGAGCCTGCGAGTTAGTGGTACGTGGCGAGGTTAACCCGTGTGGGGAAGCCGTAGCGAAAGCGAGTCCGAATAGGGCGATACAGTCGCGTGCTCTAGACCCGAAGCGAAGTGATCTAGCCATGGGCAGGTTGAAGCGCGGGTAAGACCGCGTGGAGGACCGAACCCACCTGGGTTGAAAACCGGGGGGATGACCTGTGGTTAGGGGTGAAAGGCCAATCAAACTTCGTGATATATCCTGGTTCTCCCCGAAATGCATTTAGGTGCAGCGTCACGTGTTTCTTGCCGGAGGTAGAGCCTACTGGATAGCCGATGGGCCCCACCAGGTTACTGACGTTAGCCAAACTCCGAATGCCGGTAAGTGAGAGCGTGGCAGTGAGACTGCGGGGGATAAGGCTCCGTAGTCGAGAGGGAAACAGCCCAGACCACCAGGTAAGGCCCCTAAGCGTATGCTAAGTGGGAAAGGATGTGGAGTTGCACAGACAACCAGGAGGTTGGCTTAGAAGCAGCCACCCTTGAAAGAGTGCGTAATAGGCTCACTGGTCAAGTGATTCCGCGCCGACAATGTAGCGGGGCTCAAGTATACCGCCGAAGGCTGTGGCATTCACATTTCAGGCAGGCCTTCGTGGTCCAGCCGTGTGGATGGGTAGGGGAGCGTCGTGTGGCGGGTGAAGGCTGCGGGGTAACCCAGTGGTGGACGCCACACGAGTGAGAATGCAGGCATGAGTAGCGAATGACGGGTGAGAAACCCGTCCGCCGAATGACCAAGGGTTCCAGGGCCAGGCTAATCCGCCCTGGGTAAGTCGGGACCTAAGGCGAGGCCGACAGGCGTAGTCGATGGACAACGGGTTGATATTCCCGTACCGGCGAAGAACCGCCCATACCGAGCCCGGTGATGCTAAACGCCCGAGCCGCCGCACCGACTCCTTCGGGAGTCACCGCGGCGGGGAGCGCGTGACCCGATCCGGTAGTAGGTAAGCGTATTAACAGGAGTGACGCAGGAAGGTAGCCCAGCGTGGCGATGGTAGTCCACGTCCAAGGCCGTAGGGCGAGTGGTAGGCAAATCCGCCACTCACATAGCCTGAGAACCGATGGTGACAGCGTATGCTGGATGATTGGGTGATCCTATGCTGCCGAGAAAAGCCTTCGACGCGAGGTTCTAGCCGCCCGTACCCTAAACCGACTCAGGTGGTCAGGTAGAGAATACCAAGGCGATCGAGAGAATCGTGGTTAAGGAACTCGGCAAAATGCCCCCGTAACTTCGGGAGAAGGGGGCCCTGAAGCGTGTACCGGCTTGCCCGGGAAGCGTGGAGGGCCGCAGAGACCAGGGAGAAGCGACTGTTTACTAAAAACACAGGTCCGTGCGAAGTCGCAAGACGATGTATACGGACTGACGCCTGCCCGGTGCTGGAAGGTTAAGAGGACGGGTCAGCCGCAAGGCGAAGCTCAGAATTTAAGCCCCAGTAAACGGCGGTGGTAACTATAACCATCCTAAGGTAGCGAAATTCCTTGTCGGGTAAGTTCCGACCTGCACGAATGGCGTAACGACTTCTCCGCTGTCTCAACCGCGAACTCGGCGAAATTGCACTACGAGTAAAGATGCTCGTTACGCGCAGCAGGACGGAAAGACCCCGGGACCTTTACTATAGTTTGGTATTGGTGTTCGGTGCGGCTTGTGTAGGATAGGTGGGAGACTGTGAAGCCGGCACGCCAGTGTCGGTGGAGTCAACGTTGAAATACCACTCTGGTCGCTCGCTGGATATCTAACCTCGGTCCGTGATCCGGATCAGGGACAGTGCCTGATGGGTAGTTTAACTGGGGCGGTTGCCTCCTAAAATGTAACGGAGGCGCTCAAAGGTTCCCTCAGCCTGGTTGGCAATCAGGTGGCGAGTGCAAGTGCACAAGGGAGCCTTGACTGTGAGACTGACAGGTCGAGCAGGGACGAAAGTCGGAACTAGTGATCCGGCGGTGGCTTGTGGAAGCGCCGTCGCTCAACGGATAAAAGGTACCCCGGGGATAACAGGCTGATCTTGCCCAAGAGTCCATATCGACGGCATGGTTTGGCACCTCGATGTCGGCTCGTCGCATCCTGGGGCTGGAGTAGGTCCCAAGGGTTGGGCTGTTCGCCCATTAAAGCGGTACGCGAGCCTGGGTTTAGAACGTCGTGAGACAGTTCGGTCCCTATCCGCTGCGCGCGCAGGAAACTTGAGAAGGGCTGTCCCTAGTACGAGAGGACCGGGACGGACGAACCTCTGGTGTGCCAGTTGTTCCGCCAGGAGCACGGCTGGTTGGCTACGTTCGGAAGGGATAACCGCTGAAAGCATCTAAGCGGGAAGCCTGCTTCAAGATGAGGTTTCCACGCCCCCTCGAGGGGTGAGAGGCTCCCGGCTAGACCACCGGGTAGATAGGCCGGATGTGGAAGGCAGGACGCAAGACTGCCGCAGGCCGACCGGTACTAATAAGCCGACAACTTCACCACAACACTTTTTGTTGCTACGCGTCCACTGTGCGGTTCCCGAACCACGAGCACCCCTGCACCCACACCGGTGCAGGCCCGTGTGCTTGACAGTTCGACAGAGTTACGGCGGTCATAGCGAAGGGGAAACGCCCGGTCCCATTCCGAACCCGGAAGCCTAAGCCCTTCAGCGCCGATGGTACTGCACTCGCCAGGGTGTGGGAGAGTAGGACGCCGCCGGAACATCATTCACGAAGAGCCACCCCGCGAGGGGTGGCTCTTCGTCGTTCCCGGGGAAACTCGGGAATTCTGTCGCGACGGGCTCCCGACGCCCCCGCTGTGACGCCGCAGCGTTTCCGCTCACTCGGCGCGACGTTCCGGGCGTGGTGGGACGAGGATCCGGGCGCGGTGACGCGAGGGTCCCGGCGTGATGACGCGACGATCCGGCGAGGTCGACGCATTCATTCGCGTGATGGTGGTGACAGGCGCGCCGCGTCGGTGGGGGTTCCGGTGTCGCGCCGGCGGATGTCTTGGTGGGAGCAGGCGCAGCACGCGGTTGCCGGCGACTGCGTCTGCGGGCGTCGGTTCGTGCGAGGCCGAGGCCCGCGGGTGGGTGCTTCTCGTCGAGAGGGGCGTTTCCCCGCCCCGATCTCGACCCGAACCGCCGATCTCGGCGGATTCCACTGATCTCGGCGTGAGGTCGACCACGCAGCGGCGTGCACGCGGAGCGGCGGACCGGGCGCGCGAGCTTCTGACGCGTGGATCTGTCCACTACCGACACATGGTGCCGCCGTTCCCGATGCGAGGTCCTGGGCGGGTGGATGAGACGATGGTCAGCGGTCGAATGACGAGGAGACGCAGGACATGAGCAGCGACGAGCGCGGGACGCGTTCGGCGGACGAAGGTGACCGCCGTAGCGGCGGTGGCGTCGGACGCTACGGCAACACCAACGGAGCACGCCCCGCGGGCGGTGCTCGACCCGCACGTGCACCGAGGGTCGCGGGCCAGCGCGCCCGCACCGGCGCCGGGGACGCGCGTGGCACGGGCGAGCGGAGCGGCTATGCCGGCTCCCGCCCGGACCGCGGCGGACGGACGGACGCCCGGGACGCCCGCGCCCCGCGTGGCGGTGACCAGCGTGACGGCGGCTACCAGGGCGACCGCGGTGCGCGCCCCGGCCCCGAGCGTGGCGGCTTCCAGGGCGATCGCCCCGGCCGGTCCGGCGAGGGTCGGGACCAGCGCCGCACGGGTGGCTACCAGGGCGACCGTGGCGGTCGTCCGGCGGGTGCTGGCTACCAGGGTGGCGATCGTCGCGAGCGCAGCGGCGGAGACCGCGACGACCGGGCGGGCGGCGGTTACGGTCGCGGTGGCGCGGAGCGCACGGGTGGCTACCAGGGCGATCGTGGTGGTCGTCCTTCGGGTGGTGGCTACCAGGGCGATCGTGGTGGTCGTCCTTCGGGTGGTGGCTACCAGGGCGATCGTGGTGGTCGTCCTTCGGGTGGCGGCTACCAGGGTGCCCGTGGGGAGCGCACGGGTGGCGGCTACCAGGGTGACCGTGGTGGTCGCCCGTCCGGTGCTGGCTTCCAGGGCGGCGACCGTGGTGGTCGTCCTGGTGGCGGCTACCAGAGCAGCCGGTCCGAGGGCGGCTACGGGCGCGACCGCGGCGAGCGCACGGGTGGCGGCTACCAGGGTGACCGTGGCGGTCGTCCCTCGGGTGCTGGCTACCAGGGCGACCGTCCCCGGGACGCCGGCGCGCGCGACGACCGTGGCGGCTTCCGCCGGGAGCAGGGTCCGTCGCAGAGCCGGGGCTACGGCTCGCGCGACCGCGACGACCGCGGTCCCCGCACCGAGGGTGCGGGCGGGCGTCCGAGCGGCTTCCGTCGAGATGACCGGGCGGACTCGCGTGGGCCTCGTCCGGAGCGGGACGACGCGCGAGGCGGCTACCGCAGCGACCGCCGGGACGGTGGCGACCGCGGCGGTTTCCGCCGGGACGACCGGGACGCGCGTGGTGGCGACCGGGGTGGTTTCCGGCGTGACGGCGACGACCGCCGCGGGGGTGCTCCGCGGGACGACCGCGGCGGCTTCCGGGGCGAGCGTCGCGAGGGCGGGGAGCGTGGCTCGTACGGCCGTCCCGCGCAGGGGCCCGGCGAGCGTCCTCGCGGGTCGTACCAGGACCGGCCGCGACGTGACTCCGCGGACGGTCCCGGGTTCCGCCGGGACGGGGACTCCCGTGGCGAGCGTCCGGGCGGCTTCCGCCGTGACGCGGGCGACCGTCCGGCGCCCCGTCGTGAGGGTGGCGAGCGGTCCGGCGGCGTCCGCGACGACCGGCGCGGCCCGCGTGACGACCGCGGCGGTGCCCGTCGCGACGAGGGCCGTCCGGCCCGTGGCGGCTTCGGCGACCGGAGCTCCGGGCCGCGCCGCGACGCCGACGAGCGTCGTCCGAGCCGCCCGCCGCAGACGGTCCGCGTGTACGGTCCGGACATCCCCGAGGACGTCGAGTTCGGGATGCTGGACCGCGACGTCCGTGCCCGGCTGCGCACGCTGAGCAAGGACAACGCGAGCATCGTCGGCCGGCACCTGGTGATGACCGGGCGCCTGCTCGACGAGGACCCGGAGCTCGCCTACGAGCACGCCCAGGCCGCGGTGCGGCACGGCGGCCGGGTGGACGTGGTGCGCGAGGCCGCCGGTCTCGCGGCGTACCGCACGGGCCGGTTCGCCGAGGCGCTGCGGGAGCTGCGCACGGTGCGGCGCCTGAACGGCTCGTCCGAGCACCTCGCGGTGATGGCGGACTGCGAGCGCGGTCTGGGCCGCCCCGAGCGCGCCCTGACGCTGGCCGCGTCCCCGGAGGCCGAGCAGCTCGACACGGAGGCCCGCGTGGAGCTGGCGATGGTCGTGAGCGGCGCGCGCCTGGACATGGGCGACCCGGACGCGGCGATCGCCGCGCTCGCCGGGATCGCCGGCGGTCCGGTGCGCACGCTCCTCGCGGCGCGGGTCGCGCAGGCCCGGGCCGACGCGCTCCGGGCCGCGGGCCGCACGGAGGAGGCCGACGCCACGGAGGCCGCGGTGCCGCCGGCGCTGCTCGCGCAGGTCGCGGACGGCGGCGAGGGGGAGGACGACGTCGTCGTCTTCGACCTCGGGGAGGACGACGCCGACGCGGACGGGGCCGACGAGGAGTCCGAGGCCGACCACGCCGACGACGCCGGCCACGCCGACGAGGCAGACGAGGCCGACCACGCCGACGACGAGCGCGAGCCCGCCCTCGACGATCCCGAGGACGCGGCCGCTCAGGACGCCCACGCGGGCGCGACGGACACGGAGGACGAGTGACCGACGCACGACTGCTCGGCAGCGACATCCCGCTGGCGGAGCGCTACGACCTGGCGCTGGTCGACCTGGACGGCGTCGCCTACCGGGGTCACGAGCCCATCGACGGGGCGTCGGCCGGCCTGGCCGGCGCCCGGGCGGCGGGCATGCGCCTGGTGTTCGTGACGAACAACGCGTCGCGGGAGCCGGAGTCCGTGGCCGAGCAGCTGACGTCGCTCGACATCCCGACGGAGCCGGGCGACGTGCTGACGGCGGCGCAGGCCGCTGCGGCGCTGCTGGCGACGCGGCTCGAGCCGGGCGCGAAGGTCCTCGTCGTCGGTGGCGCGGGCCTGGTCACGGCGGTGCGGGTCGCGGGCTTCACCGTGGTCACGTCCGCCGACGACCGGCCCGAGGCCGTGGCACAGGGGTTCGCGCCCGAGCTGGGCTGGGCGCAGCTGGCGGAGGCGGCGTACGCGGTGTCGGCGGGTGCGTGGTTCGTGGCGAGCAACCTCGACCTGAGCCTGCCGACCGCCCGGGGCTTCGCGCCGGGCAACGGGGCGCTGGTCGGGGCGGTGCAGGCGGCGACGGGTGTGGTCCCGGACAGCGCGGGCAAGCCGGCGTCGACGATGTACGAGATCGCGGTACGGCAGCTCGGCGCCCGGGAGGCGCTGGTCGTCGGCGACCGCCTGGACACGGACCTCGCCGGCGCACGGTCGGGCGGGTTCGCCGGCCTGCACGTGCTGACGGGCGTGAGCTCGGCGCGGGACGACGTGCTCGCGCCACCCGCGCTGCGCCCGCACTACGTCGCGGCGGACCTGGGCGGTCTGCTGGTCCCGCACGCGGTGCCGGTGCCCGCCGACGGCGGCTGGTGGACCTGCGGCGACGCCGCGGCCCGCGTCGTCGACGGGAAGCTGGACCTCGGTCGGGCGTCCGGCGGCGCGCCGGACCCGGCGGAGGCGTCGATCGACCTGGTGCGCGCCGCGTGCGCCGCGGCGTGGGCCGCGGTCGACGCCGGTGCGGAGCTGGACCCGGTGTCGGTGCCGGACCTGCGTGTCACCCCCGAGGACGCCGCCGGCGTCGGTACGGGCCGGTAGCCTGTCCGGCGAGCACGGGCAGGGGGCCGTGCGGTCGCGTGCAGCAGCAGTGGAGCCGCCCGGGTGGCGGAGTGGGGAGTGGAGCCGTGGAGCCGACGGGCGACCAGGCGGTGGACCAGACGCTCGTGCGTCTGACCGAGGTCACCGAGCTGGGGCTGCGGGAGCAGCTGGCCGTGTTCGACGCCGTGCACTCGGCCCTGCAGGACCGGCTCGCCGACGCGGAGGGCTGAGGCGCGTGGCGACACGCGTCGACGCCGCGCTGGTGCGTGACGGCCTGGCTCGCTCCCGGCGGCACGCCGCCGAGCTGATCGCGGCCGGCCGGGTGACGGTCGACGGCCGTCCGGTGCTGCGACCCGCCGCACCGCTCCCCGAGGGCGGGCACGCCCGGGTCGCGCCCGGTGCCGACGGCCCGGAGGACGACTGGGCCTCGCGGGGCGCGCACAAGCTGCTGGGTGCCCTGGCCTCGTTCCCGGACGTCGTGGTGGCGGACCGGGACTGCCTGGACGCCGGCGCCAGCACGGGCGGGTTCACCGACGTGCTGCTGCGCCGGGGTGCGCGCCGGGTGGTCGCGATGGACGTCGGGCACGGGCAGCTGGTGGACCGGATCCGCAGCGACCCGCGGGTGGACGTCCGCGAGGGCGTCAACGTCCGGTACCTGGCGGCGGGGGACGTGGACCCGGCGCCGGGGCTGGTGGTCGCGGACCTGTCGTTCATCTCGCTGACGCTGGTGCTGCCGGCGCTGGCCGCGGTCGCGGCACCGGACGCGGACCTGCTGCTGATGGTGAAGCCGCAGTTCGAGGTCGGGCGCGAGCGGCTGTCCTCGACGGGGGTGGTGCGCAGCACGGAGCAGCGCGCCGAGGCCGTGCTGGGGGTGGCGTCGGCGGCGGCCGCGCACGGCCTGGGGGCGGTCGGCGTGGCGCGGAGCCCGCTGCCGGGCCCGAACGGCAACGTGGAGTTCTTCCTGCGACTGCGCCGCGGTCCGGGGATGCTGGGCACCGGGCTGCAGGCCGAGGTGCACGCGGCGGTCACGGACGAGGGAGGTGCAGGGGCATGAGCAGCAGGCGGGTCCTGGTCGTCACGCACAGCGGGCGGGCGGAGGCGGTGACCGCGACGGAGGAGGCCGCGGCGGCGCTGACCGACGCCGGGTTCACGCCCGTGCTGTCGGGGGAGGACGTGCCCGGCCTCGAGTTCCACGACATCGAGCTGGCGATGGTCCTCGGGGGCGACGGCACGATCCTGCGCGCCGCCGAGCTGGCCCGGGGCGCCGGCGTCCCGCTGCTCGGCATCAACCTGGGGCACGTCGGGTTCCTGGCGGAGAGCGAGCGGGACGACATCAAGGAGGCGGTCCGGCGGGTCGCGGCCGGGGACTACACGGTCGAGGAGCGCACCACCCTCGAGGTGCGGGTCCAGGTGCCGGGCCAGGACGAGCCGCTGACCGGCTGGGCGCTGAACGAGGCCGCGCTGGAGAAGTCCGAGCCGGCGCGCATGGTCGAGGTGGTCATCGAGGTCGACGACCGGCCGCTGTCCAGCTTCGGGTGCGACGGCGTGGTGCTCGCGACGTCGACCGGGTCGACCGCGCACGCGTTCTCGGCCGGCGGGCCGGTGGTGTGGCCGGAGGTGGACAGCCTGATCGTGGTGCCGCTGTCGGCGCACGCGCTGTTCGCCCGGCCGCTGGTCGTCGGCCCGCGCAGCGTCGTGGCGGTCGAGGTGCTCGCCCGGACGCCGTCACCCGCGCTGCTGGTGTGCGACGGCCGGCGCCGGATCGAGGTGCCGCCGGGCTCGCGCGTGGAGGTGCGGCGGTCGCCGGTGCCGGTCCGGCTCGCACGGCTGACGCCTGCGCCGTTCACGGACCGGCTGGTGAACAAGTTCGGGCTGCCCGTGGTGGGCTGGCGCGGGCGCGCCACGGACGACGAGCCCGCGGTCCGCGAGGCTCCCGACGCGCTGACGGACGGGCGGTGACCGGCGTGTTCGAGGAGATCACGATCAGCGACCTGGGCGTCATCACCGGCGCCCAGATCCGGCTGCACCCCGGGCTGACGGTGCTGACGGGCGAGACCGGCGCCGGCAAGACGATGGTGCTCACGGGCCTGAACCTCCTGCTCGGCGGCAAGGCCGACCCGGCGACGGTGCGGCGCGGGGCGGCCTCGGCGGTGGTCGAGGGCCGGGTCCTCGTGCCGCCGGGCTCGCCCGTCCTCGAGCGGGCCGAGGAGGCCGGTGCCGCGGTCGACGACGACGGCGGGCTGCTGCTCGTGCGCACGGTCGCCGCGGCGACGGACGGCGCCCCGGGCCGGTCGCGCGCGCACCTCGGTGGTCGGTCGGTCCCGCAGGCGGTGCTGGGGGAGCTGGCCGAGGCGCTGATCACCGTGCACGGCCAGCAGGACCAGGCGCGGCTGCGGTCGCCCGCGCACCAGCGTGAGGCGCTCGACGCCTTCGCGGGGGCGGCGCACGCCGGCGTGCTCGCGGGGTACCGGCAGGCGTGGGCGGAGCGCGGCCGGCTGCAGGCGACGATCGACGACCTGGTCGCCCGTCGCCAGGACCTGGCCCGCGAGGCGGAGCTGCTGCGCCTCGGGCTCGCCGAGGTCGAGCGGATCGATCCGCAGCCCGGCGAGGACGCCGCCCTGGCCCAGGAGATCGAGCGCCTGGAGCACGCGGAGGACCTGCGCACGGCCGCGTCGGGCGCGCACGCCGCCCTGGCCGGCGACGACGACACCGCCGACGACACGGCCAGCGCAGCCGGGGCGGTCGAGCACGCCCGGCGGCTGCTGGACGGCGCCGGCGCGCACGACCAGCGGCTCGCGGAGCTGCGGGACCGCGTGGCGGAGGCGGGCTTCCTGCTCGCGGACGCCGCGACGGAGCTGTCGTCGTACCTGCAGGACCTCCAGGCGGACCCGCTGCGCCTGGACGCGGCGCAGACCCGGCGCGCGGAGCTCGCGACGCTCACCCGGTCCTACGGCGAGGACGTCGCCGCGGTGCTGCGCTGGGCGGAGGACAGCGGCCGCCGGCTGCTCGACATCGGCGACGGCGACGAGAAGGTCGCGGAGCTGACCGCGGAGCGGGACGCGCTCGACGCGCGCCTGGCCGAGCTGTCCGGGCGGATCGGCGCGGCCCGGCGCGAGGCGGGGGAGCGGCTCGCCGCGACGGTCTCCGCCGAGCTCGCCGGTCTCGCGATGGCAGGCGCGAGCCTCGAGGTGCGGGTCGAGCCCGCGTCGGAGCCGGGCCCGCACGGTGGAGATCTGGTGGAGATGCTCCTCGTCCCGCACGCGGGCGCACCGGCTCGTCCGCTGGGCAAGGGCGCGTCCGGCGGCGAGCTGTCCCGCGTGATGCTGGCCCTCGAGGTCGCGCTCGCGACGGCGCCGGACCAGGGCGACCACCGGCCGGGCACCTTCGTGTTCGACGAGGTGGACGCCGGCGTCGGCGGCCGCGCCGCGACCGAGGTGGGGCGTCGTCTGGCCGCCCTGGCACGGGGTTCGCAGGTCCTGGTGGTGACGCACCTGGCCCAGGTCGCCGCGTTCGCCGACCGGCACCTGGTCGTCACCAAGTCCCGCGACGGCGCCGTCACGGCGTCGGACGTCCAGGAGGTCGCCGGGGAGGAGCGCGTCCGGGAGCTGGCGCGCATGCTGTCCGGCCAGGAGGAATCCGGGACGGCGCGCGCACACGCAGCGGAGCTTCTGGACCTGGCAGGCGTGGCACCATGAACACCGATGAAACTCCTGCCCTCGCGTAGACGCTCCGCCGCGCCCCCCGGGGGCGAGCTCGTCGGCCCGGCCCGGGTCGACCCCCGCACGAAGTCGCTGACCAAGCGGCTGCGTCCGGGTGAGATCGCCGTGATCGACCACGTCGACATCGACCGGGTCTCGGCCGAGGCGCTCGTCGCCTGCAAGCCCGCCGCGGTGCTCAACGCCGCCCGCTCGACGTCGGGCCGGTACCCGAACCTCGGCCCGGACATCCTCGTGCAGGCGGGCATCCCGCTGGTCGACGACCTCGGCCCCGACGTGATGTCGATCCGCGAGGGCCGCACGCTGCGGGTCGACGGCGGCTCCGTGCACGACGGGGACAAGCTGGTCGCCGAGGGCACCGTGCAGACCGAGCAGACGGTGGCCACCGACCAGGCGGCCGCGCGCGAGGGCCTGTCGGTGCAGCTCGAGTCGTTCGCGGCGAACACGATGGACTACCTGCGCCGGGAGCGCGACCTGCTGCTCGACGGCGTGGGCGTCCCGGACATCACCACGCAGATCGACGGGCGCCAGGTGCTCATCGTGGTGCGCGGGTACCACTACAAGGAGGACCTGGTCACGCTGCGGCCGTACATCCGCGAGTACCGCCCGGTGCTCGTCGGCGTGGACGGCGGCGCGGACGCGATCCTCGACGCCGGCTGGACCCCCGACATGATCGTCGGCGACATGGACTCGGTGTCCGACCGCGCGCTGCGCTGCGGCGCCGAGATCGTCGTGCACGCCTACCGCGACGGCCGCGCCCCGGGCCTGGCGCGCGTCGACCAGCTCGGCGTCCCGCACATCGTGTTCCCGGCGACGGGCACCAGCGAGGACGTCGCGATGCTGCTCGCCGACGACAAGGGGGCCGAGCTCATCGTCGCCGTCGGCACCCACGCCACCCTGGTCGAGTTCCTGGACAAGGGCCGCTCGGGCATGGCCAGCACGTTCCTCACCCGCCTGCGCGTGGGCAGCAAGCTGGTCGACGCCAAGGGCGTGTCGCGGCTGTACCGCAACCGGATCTCCAACCTGCAGCTGACCCTGCTGGTCCTGGCCGGCCTGCTCGCGCTGGGCGTCGCGCTCGCGTCGACGACCGCGGGCCAGACGCTGATCGGGCTCACCGGGGCGCGCTGGGACGACTTCACGTACTGGCTGGGCTCGTTGTTCGGCGGGACGCCATGACGCCCGCCCCCCGCCCCGCCCGCCTTCCTGCTGCCGCCCTCGCGTCGGCACCCGACCGAGAGCGACCGCTGTGATCGACTTCCGTTACCACCTCGTCTCCCTGATCTCGGTGTTCCTGGCCCTGGCCGTCGGCATCGCGCTCGGCGCCGGCCCGCTGAAGGAGACGATCGGCGACACCCTCACCGGGCAGGTCGACCAGCTGCGGAGCGAGCGCGACGACCTGCGCTCCGACCTCGAGGCGGCCGGCGCCGACCTGGCCGCCAGCAACGCGTACGTCGCGGCCGCGGGTGCCGAGCTGGTCGAGGGCACGCTCGCCGACCGCCGCGTCGCGGTGATCTCGCTCGGCACCGTCGACGGCGACGCGCTCGCCGCCGTCGAGGCCCAGCTGGGCGACGCCGGCGCGACCGTCAGCGGCCGCGCGACCCTGAACGAGGCGTGGTCGTCGACCGACCTGCGGACGTTCCGGCAGGCGCTGGTCGGCAACATCCTCAGCTACCTCAGCCCGCAGCCGGCCGACGACGCGTCCGACGACACCGCGCTCGCCGAGGCCCTCGTGCAGGGCCTCACCGGCGCCGACGCGGCGAACCCGGACCAGCTGAGCAGCTCCGCGCAGACGCTGCTCGACTTCATGGCCTCCGGCGACTCGCCGCTGGTCACCTTCGACGAGCAGATCACCGCGCCGGCCGACGCCGTCGTCCTGGTGGCGCCGACCATCGCCCCGGACGCCGTCCCCGCCGACGCCACGCCCGACGAGGACGAGGCGCAGGCCGTCCTGACCTCCCAGATCGCCCTGGCGCGCGTCGCGCAGGACCGGTCCGAGGGCGCCCTCGTGGTCGACGGCCCCGTCGCCGACGGCACGCTGGTCGCCGCGATCCTGGGCGACGAGGACGCCGCCGCGGACCTCACCACCGTCAGCGACGGCGACACCGTCGCCGGCCAGGTCAACGTCCCGCTCGCGCTCAACGCGCGCATCGGCGGCACCAACGGGCACTACGGCCACGGGGACGACCTGACCACGCTGCCGACGACGACCACGCTCACGCCCCCGGACCGCACGCCGGTCGCGACGGGCGACGCGGGTGCGGGCGACGCGGGCGCGGGTGACGCCGGCGCCGAGACCGGGGCCGAGGGGTGAGCGTCGCGCGCCGGATCACGGCCGCGGTCACCGCACGTCTCACCACCAGCGTGGTGCGGGGGCTCCTCGACGACGAGCCGCCGGGCGGTGCCCCGCTCTGGGAGCGCACCAACCACCGCGGCGAGCCGGTCAGCATGCTCGGCGGTCCCGCGGTCGCCGCGGGTGTCCTCGCCGGGGGCCTGGTCGGGGCCCCGAGCGCCCGGGACGCCGCCGCGCTCGCCGTGGCGACGACGTCCGCCACCGCCTTCGGCCTGGTCGACGACCTGACCGAGGACCGCGAGGGCGAGGTGCGCAAGGGCCTGCGCGGCCACCTGGGCGCGCTCGCCCGCGGCGAGGTCACCACGGGCGGTCTCAAGGTGCTCGGCATCGGCGCGGGCGCGCTGGTCGCCGCGGCGCTGAGCCGGCCGCACGACGCCCTGCCCGCGCGCCGCGGGGCGGCCGCCACCACCCGGCTCGTCGACGTGGCCCTGGACGGCGCGCTGATCGCCGCCTCCGCCAACCTGGTCAACCTGCTCGACCTGCGCCCGGGGCGCGCGCTCAAGGCCGCGGCCCTCGCCGCCGTGCCGGCGGCCGTGCTGCCCGGGCGGGGCGGGGGAGCGGCCGCCGCGGTCCTGGGCACCGTCGCGGCGGAGCTCCCCGACGACCTGGCCGAGCGCGACATGCTCGGTGACTCCGGTGCGAACGCCGTCGGCGCCGCGCTCGGCACGATCGCGGTGCAGGCCTGCCCGCGCCCCGTGCGCCTGGCGCTGCTGGCCGGCGTGGTGGGCCTGACGGTCGCCTCCGAGAAGGTCAGCTTCACGGCCGTCATCGCCCGCACCCCGGTGCTGCGCGAGATCGACGCCTGGGGCCGCCGGCCGGCGCACGACGCGGACGGGGTGCGCACGACGTGAGCCGCCGGGGCGTCCTGTCCGGTCTGGCGGGCGCGGCGGCCCTGATCTCGGTCGTGACGATCGTCAGCCGGCTGCTGGGGTTCGCCCGGACCCTGGTGTTCACCGGCTCGGTGGGCGCGGCCACGGTCGGGGACGCGTACAACTGGGCCAACACGCTGCCCAACGTGCTGTTCGAGGTCGCGGCCGGCGGCGCGCTCGCCGGTGCGCTGATCCCGGTGATCGCCGGTCCGCTCGCCCGCGGCATGCGCGAGGACGTGTCCCGCATCGCCTCGGCCATGCTCGGCTGGACCCTCGCCGGGCTGACCCTGCTCGCGGTGCTCCTGGCGGTCCTCGCCGCGCCGATCGCCGGGATCGCCCCGGGTGCGGACCCGGCCGGGCGCGAGCTCATCACGTTCTTCATCCGGGTGTTCGCGGTGCAGCTGCCGTTCTACGGGCTCGCGGTCGTGCTGTCCGGCGTGCTGCAGGCCCAGCGCCGGTTCGTCTGGCCCGCCTTCGCGCCGGTGCTGTCCAGCCTCGTCGTGATCGCCACGTACGTCGCGTACGGGCGCGTGCTGGCCGGCGCGGACGTGGACCCGTCGATCCCCGACGTCGGTGCGCTGCCCCCGGGCGCCGCGGCCGTGCTCGGCTGGGGCACCACCGCCGGCGTGCTGGCCATGGGGCTGCCGCTGCTGGTCCCCGTGTGGCGGTCCGGCGTCCGGCTGCGGCCCGCGCTGCGGTTCCCGCCCGGGGTGGCCGTCCGCGCGCGCAACCTGGCGCTGGCGGGCATCGGCGGGCTCGTCGCGCAGCAGGCGGCGGTGCTGGCGACCATCCAGCTGTCCCGGCGGTTCGGCGGCGAGGGGGCCCTGACCGCGTGGCAGATGATGGTGCAGCCGGTCTACCTGCTGCCGTACGCCGTGCTCGCCGTGCCGCTCGCCACCAGCACCTTCCCGCGGCTGGCGGCGCGCGCCGCGGCGGGCGACCGCGCCGGGTACGCCCCGCTCGCGGCCGTCACCACGCGCGCGGTGCTGGTCGCCGGGGCCGTGGGCGCCGCGGTGCTGGCCGCCGTCGCGCCCGCCGTCGCCACCCTGTACCGCACCATCGGCACGGGTGACGCCGGCCTGATCGACTCGATCGACGTCGCCCTCACCCTGATCGCCCCGGGCCTGCTCGGCATGGGGCTGATCTTCCACGTGTCCCGCGCGCTGTACGCCCTGGAGCGCGGGCGTCTCGCGGTGCTCGCGGCGAGCAGCGGCTGGCTGACCGTGGTGGTCGCCTCGTGGCTCGCGTGCCTGCTGCTCGTGCCGGACGGCGGTGACGGACCCGCCACGCTCCGCGCGCTCGCGATCGGCAACAGCGTCGGCATGCTCGTCGCCGGCGTCGCGCTCCTGGCCGTGCTGCGGTCCGCCGCCGGCGGCGCGGCCGTCGCCGGGCTGACCCGGACGCTCGCGGTGCTCGTGGTCGGCGGAGGGCTCGGCGCGGTGGTCGGCCGGTGGACGGTCGACGCCGTCGAGAGCCTGACCGACGGCCTGCCCGGCGCGCTCGGCGCGGCGGCGGGCGGGGCCGCGCTCGCCACGGCCGCGGTCGTCGCGCTCGTCGCGGCGCTCGACCGCGGCACCCTCACCGGGCTGGTCCGCCGCGGCGCAGCCCAGCAGGAGTCCAGCGCCCAGGAGGCCGACCGATGACGGGACGACGGGTGCTGCAGGTGCTCGGCTCGAGCGCGGGCGGGGTCGCCCGGCACGTGGCGCAGGTCGCCGCCGCGCTCGCCGCGGACGGCGACCGGGTGGTCGTGGCCGGGCCCGCGGCGCTGGCCGACGTGGTGGCGGCCGGTGACGGCGTCCGGTTCGCCGCCGTCGAGATCGCCGACCGCCCGCACGCCTCGGACCTGCGCGCGGTCGCGCGGCTGGCGGCGCTGGCGGGGGAGGCCGACGCGGTGCACGCCCACGGCCTGCGCGCCGGCGCGCTGACGGTGCTGGCGGTCCGGGGCCGGCCGCGCCGGCACCGGCCCCGGGTCGTGGTCACGCTGCACAACCTGCCGGTCGGCGGCCGGGCGGTCCGGGCGGTGGCGTCCGCCCTCGGCGTCGTCGTCGCGCGCGGGTCCGACGTCGTGCTCGGCGTCTCCGGCGACCTGGTGGCGCTGACGCGGTCGCAGGGCGCCCGGCAGGCGTCCCGGGCGCTGGTGCCGGCTCCGGCCCGCCCGGCGCCGGAGGCGGACGCCGCCACGACCCGCACGGGGCTCGGCCTGGGGCCGGACGACGACCTGGTGGTGACCGTCGCGCGGCTCGCCCCGCAGAAGGGCCTGGACACCCTCGTGGACGCCGCCGCGCACGCCGCGCGCACCCGCCCCGGGCTGGTGTGGGTCGTGGCGGGCGACGGGCCGCTGCACGACGAGCTGACCGCGCGCGCCGCGGCCTCCGGTGCGCCGGTGCGGCTGCTCGGCCGGCGCGCCGACGTCGCCGACCTGGTGTCCGCGGCCGACGTCGTCGCGTCCGCCGCGGTGTGGGAGGGGCAGCCGCTGGCCGTGCAGGAGGCGTTGGCGCTGGGGGCGGCGGTGGTCGCGACGGACGCGGGCGGCACCCGCGAGGTCACCGGCGACGCCGCGGTGCTGGTCCCCGTCGGCGACGCCGTGGCCCTCGGCACGGCCGTCGCCGACGTCCTGGACGACGCCCCGCGGCGTGCGGCCCTCCGCGCGGCGGCGCGCGCACGGGCGGCCACCCTGCCGACGATCGACGACGTCCTGGCCCAGCTGTCGGCGGCCTACGCCCGCTGAGCCCCGGCCCCTGCTCTCGACCCCGCGAAGTGGAGAGTTCTGCCCGACACGCCGAAGCGTGTCGGGCAGAACTCTCCACTTCGCCACCCAGGGGCGAGGGGGAACCGGGGGATGCGCGGGCGGGTGCGGGGACCGGGTCGCCGCGTGTCGTGCGGGTCACGCCGCACGACGGCTCCGCGTCCGGTAAGGTGGAAGCCCGTGGCAGAGCGCGCAAATCGACTCTCCGGGCGGTCGGACTCCACGACCCGGCACATCTTCGTCACGGGAGGCGTCGCCTCCTCACTGGGCAAGGGCCTGACCGCCTCCAGCCTGGGACGACTCCTGCGGTCCCGCGGTCTGCGGGTGACCATGCAGAAGCTCGACCCCTACCTCAACGTCGACCCCGGCACGATGAACCCGTTCCAGCACGGTGAGGTCTTCGTCACCGAGGACGGGGCCGAGACGGACCTCGACGTCGGTCACTACGAGCGGTTCCTGGACGTCGACCTCGTCGGCTCCGCGAACGTCACGACCGGCCAGGTCTACTCGCACGTGATCGCGAAGGAGCGCCGGGGCGAGTACCTCGGCGACACCGTCCAGGTCATCCCGCACATCACCGACGAGATCAAGACCCGCATGCGGTCGCAGGCGGCCGACGACGTCGACATCATCATCACCGAGATCGGCGGCACGGTCGGCGACATCGAGTCGCAGCCGTTCCTCGAGGCGGCCCGCCAGGTCCGTCACGAGCTGGGCCGCGACAACGTGTTCTTCCTGCACGTCTCGCTGGTGCCGTACATCGGCCCGTCGGGCGAGCTGAAGACCAAGCCGACCCAGCACTCGGTCGCGGCGCTGCGCAGCATCGGCATCCAGCCCGACGCGATCGTGCTGCGCTCGGACCGCGAGATCCCGCAGTCGATCAAGGCCAAGATCGGCCTGATGTGCGACGTCGACACGCAGGGCGTCATCTCCTGCGTGGACGCGCCGAGCATCTACGACATCCCGCGGGTCATCCACGCGGAGGGCCTGGACGCGTACGTCGTGCAGCGCCTGGGCCTGCAGTTCCGGGACGTCGACTGGAGCGGCTGGGACGAGTTGCTGCAGCGCGTGCACCAGCCCGCGCACCACGTCGAGATCGCGCTGGTCGGCAAGTACATCGACCTGCCCGACGCGTACCTGTCGGTGACCGAGGCGCTGCGCGCCGGCGGCTTCCACCACGACGCCAAGGTGAAGATCCGCTGGGTGCCCTCCGACGACTGCCAGACGCCGGACGGCGCGCAGCGGGCGCTCGGCGGTGTGGACGCCGTCCTGGTGCCCGGCGGCTTCGGCGTGCGCGGCATCGAGGGCAAGCTCGGCGCGCTGCGCTGGGCCCGTGAGAGCAAGGTGCCGACGCTCGGCATCTGCCTCGGCCTGCAGACGATGGTCATCGAGTACGCCCGGAACGTCCTCGGCCTGCCGGGGGCGTCGTCGTCCGAGTTCGACGCGGACCCGGCCGACCCGGTGGTCGCGACGATGGCGGAGCAGCTGGCGATCGTCGGCGGCGAGGGCGACCTCGGCGGCACGATGCGGCTCGGCTCGTACGAGGCGGTGCTGGCCGAGGGCTCGGTCGCGGCCGAGGCGTACGGCTCGACCCGGGTCACCGAGCGGCACCGGCACCGGTACGAGGTCAACAACGCGTACCGCGACCGGCTGGAGGAGGCCGGGCTGGTCATCTCGGGCGTCTCCCCGGACTCGTCGCTGGTCGAGTTCGTCGAGCTGCCGCGCGAGGTGCACCCGTACTACGTGTCGACGCAGGCGCACCCGGAGTTCAAGTCCCGGCCGACGCGCTCGCACCCGCTGTTCGCGGGCCTGGTCGCCGCCGCGCTGGAGATCAAGGCGGCGGGCGGCGTGAAGACGCCCGCGAAGGCGAAGGCGTGACGACCGGGGAGCAGGGCGGGCCGGCCGACCGGCCCGCCCCGCGCCCGGTGCTGGAGCACACGGACCTGCACCACGGCAAGATCTGGGACCTGGTCTCGGAGACGGTCGACCTCGGCGACTCCCAGGTGGTGCGCGAGTTCGTCGACCACCCCGGCGCCGTCGCGGTGATCGCGCTCGACGACCAGGAGCGCGTGCTGCTGATCCAGCAGTACCGGCACCCGGTCCGCAGCGAGCTCTGGGAGCCGCCGGCCGGTCTGCGCGACGTCGAGGGCGAGCCCCCGCACGTCACCGCCGCCCGGGAGCTCGAGGAGGAGGCCGACCTGCGGGCCGGCACCTGGCACCTGCTGGCGGAGTTCTACAACTCGCCCGGCGGGTCCGACGAGCAGATCCTCGTCTACCTGGCCCGGGACGTCTCCGAGGTCCCCGAGTCCGAGCGGTTCACCCGCGAGGACGAGGAGGCCGGGATCGTGCCGCGCTGGGTCCCGCTGGACGAGGCGGTCGAGGCGGTGCTGGCCGGGCGGATCCAGAGCCCCAGCGCCGCCGTGGGCGTGCTGGCGGCCGCGGCGTCCCGCGACCGCGGCTGGTCGACCCTCCGGCCGGTCGGCTGACGCGACGGGCCTCAGCCGGTCGGGCGACGCGTTCGCCCGATCGGCTGGTCCGCGCACGGACCGCTCACAGCCCGCACCCTGCTGCCGATCAGGCGGGCGTGCGCGAGCGTCCCGGGTCCGGCGGGACCCCGTCGCGCCTGTTCCTCGCGGCGACCCACACGGCGGGCGCGCTCGCGCTGTGCGCCGTGCTCTGCCTGGTGAGCGCCGTCTGGCCGCCCTCGCGGCTCGCGCTGGTCGAGTTCTGGTACGCCGGGTCTGCCGCGTTGGCGCTGCTGGCGGTGGCCGTCCTCGTCCTGCGGCACCGTCCGTGGGCCCCGCTGGCGGCGGTCGTGGCGGCGGTCGTGGTCGGCGGCGTGCTCGTCGCCAGCTGCCAGACTCTCGCCGGGGTCGTGACGACCGGCCTCGGGCTGGTCGTGGCAGGCCAGGCGGCGGCGCTGCTGGGTGAGCCGCGCACCGTGCGCCGCGTGCTGGTGCTCGTCGTGGTGACCCTCGGGGCGGCGATGCTGGCCTCGCCCGTGCCGTTCTGGCCGCCGACCTGGCTGGTGCTGTCGGCGACGACGGTGGTGATGAGCGCGCTCGTGACCTACCTGGTGGCCCGGCTGCGGCTGCTCGCGACGACCGACGACCTGACGGGGGCGCTGACCCGGGCCGCCTTCGACGAGCGCGCCGGGCTCCTGCTGCACGACGCCGCGCGCCGGGGCCGGCCCGCCAGCGTGGTGTGCCTGGACGTCGACGACTTCAAGTCCGTGAACGACACCCTCGGGCACGCCGCGGGGGACGCGGTGCTCGTTCGTCTGGTCGCCACGTGGCGGGAGCAGCTCGAGGGCGACGACCTGATCGGCCGGATCGGCGGCGACGAGTTCGCGATCGTGCTCGCCGGGCGGGACCAGGCGGCGGCCGAGGACTGGGCGGGCGCCGCGTCGCAGCGGTGGACCGGGGGCGACCCGACCTGGAGCCACGGCGTGGCCCAGGCAGCGGCGGGCGAGCCCGTCGGCGTCGCGCTGGCCCGGGCCGACGACGCGATGTACGCCCGCAAGGGCGGCAGGGCCTGACTCAGCGGCTCGTCGACACCCGGTACTGCGCGTTGGCCAGCGGGACGAAGACGACGAGGAACAACGCCGACCAGATCAGCGTGTAGACCTCCGGGTTCTGCAGCGGCCACGCGGTCGGCTCGGGCACCCCGGGCGGGATGTTGCCGAACAGCTCCCGCGCCGCCTGCGTCACCGCGGACACGGGGTTCCACTCGGCGAAGGTCTGCAGCGGCGCGGGCAGGGTCTCGAGCGGCACGAAGGTGTTCGCGACGAACGTCAGGGGGAAGATCACGATGAACGACGCGTTGTTGACCACCTCGGGACTCGGGACCAGCATGCCGATCCACGCCATGATCCAGCTGATCGCGTAGGCGAAGACGAGCAGCAGGGCGAAGCCGGCCAGCGCGTCGAGGGCCGACGAGCGGATCCGCCAGCCCACCACCAGGCCGGTCAGCCCCATGACGATCAGGACGATGACGTTGTTGACCACGTCGGAGAACGTGCGGCCGGTCAGCACCGCGGACGGGGCCATCGGCAGCGACCGGAACCGGTCCAGGATGCCCTTCTTCAGGTCCTCCGCCAGCGCCGCCCCGGTGACGGTCGCCCCGAAGATCACGGTCTGCGCGAAGATCCCGGCGATGAGGAACTCCCGGTACGCCTGACCGCCGCCCTCCTGGTCGATCGCGCCGCCGAAGACGTAGGAGAACAGCAGCACGAACATGATGGGGGACAGCGTGGTGAAGACCAGCAGGTCGGGCACCCGCTTGATCTTGATGATGTTCCGCTTGGCGACGACCGCCGCGTCGCCGATCACGTGCGGGACGGCCATCAGGCACCTGCCTTCGGGTCGGGGCTGCCGTCGGACTCGGTGGCCTTGCCGGTCAGGGCGAGGAAGACGTCGTCGAGGGTCGGCCGGCGCAGGCCGACGTCCTCCAGGCGGACCTGCCGCTCGTCGAGCAGGCGCAGCGCCTCGCTCAGCACCTCGGGGCCGCCGGACACCGGCATGACGAACGAGCGCCGGCCGCCGTCGAGCGCGGGCTTCCCGACGCCGAGGGGCGCCAGCAGCTCGCCGACGTGGTCCAGGAACGCGACGTCGGCCACCGTGAGCTCGAGCCGCTCCCCGCCGACCTGGCGCTTGAGCTGGTCGGCGGTGCCCTGCGCGATGATCCGCCCGTGGTCGATGACCACGATCTCGTCCGCGAGCACGTCGGCCTCCTCCAGGTACTGCGTGGTGAGCAGGACGGTGGTGCCGCCGGCGACCAGCGTCTGGATGACCTCCCACATCTCCGTGCGGCCGCGGGGGTCGAGGCCGGTGGTCGGCTCGTCCAGGAAGATCACCGGCGGGTCGGCCACCAGCGCACCCGCGAGGTCGAGCCGGCGCCGCATGCCGCCGGAGTAGGTGCGGGTGGGCCGGTCTGCGGCGTCCTCCAGGCGGAACGCGGCGAGCAGCTCGCGTGCCCGCTCCCGGGACCGGCGGGCGCCCAGGTGGTAGAGGCGGCCGATCATGTCGAGGTTCTCGAACCCCGACAGGTACTCGTCGACCGCGGCGTACTGCCCGGACAGGCCGATCCGGCGCCGGACCTCGGCGGGGCGGGTCGCGACGTCGACGCCCATGACCGTCGCCGTGCCCGCGTCGGCGCGCAGCAGCGTGGACAGGACCCGGACGATGGTGGTCTTGCCGGCCCCGTTGGGGCCGAGCAGACCGAGCACGGTGCCGGTCGGCACCATGAGGTCGACGCCGTCCAGGGCGGTGACGCCCTTGTAGCGCTTGACGAGCCCGCGGGCCTCGATCGCGTGTGCCATGCCGTCGAGACTAGATGTGACGTAAGACACACCAGAAGGGGAGGGGGCGGGTCGATCCGCTCCAGGCCGCCTGACCTGCAGCCCCGCGGCGGGATCCGTCCGCCGAGCACAGCACGGCGGACGGACCCCGGCGACGGCGTGACCGGTCAGTCCGGCAGCAGCACCGGTGCGGGCCGGCGTCCGGCCGACCACACGGCGCCCGCGCCGGCCAGCACGACCAGCGCGATCCCGCCGAGCGCGGCTGCCGGCAGCCGGTCGCCCAGCAGGACCGCGCCGACGACCGCGCCCATCGCCGGGTCGACCGCGAACAGCGTGCCGACCACCCGCGTGCCGGCCAGGCGGACGGCCTGGAGGTCGAGCGAGAACGCCAGCGCCACACCGAGCACGCCGGACAGGACGAGCACCGGCAGCTGCGTGGCGGTCACCTCGGGCGCCTGCGCCACCTGGGCCGGCGACAGCAGTACGGCGCCCACCGCGACCGACAGCGCGAGGTCGCCCAGCCCGCTCGACCCGGCGCCGACCCGCCCGGCCAGCGCGGTGTAGCCGCCGAAGGCCGCGGCCGCGCCGAGCCCGAGCAGCACGCCCACCGGGTCCACACCACCGTCGGGCCGGCCCACGACGAGCAGCACGCCGACCAGCGCGAGCGCCGGCAGCAGCCGGGTGCGGCCCGCCGAGGCGACCGCGGCGACAGCGAGCGGGCCGCAGAACTCCAGCGTGACCGCCACCCCGAGCGGGAGGCGGTCGAGCGCCGCGTAGAACAGGACGTTCATGGCGGCCATGGCGACGCCGTACAGGACGACCGCCGCCCAGGCGCCGCGGGTTCGGCCGCGCAGCCGCGGCCGGGTGAGCAGGAGCAGGACGAGCGCCGCAGCGGACATGCGGTAGCCGGACACCGCCAGCGTGCCGAGCGGCTGGAACGCGGCGGTCGCCAGCGCGGCCGAGAGCTGCACGGCGGCGGAGCCCGCCAGCACGAGGGCAGCGGCGGACAGGGCGCGCGGGCGCGCGCCGAGGGGGAACGAGAGCATGAGGGGTCCTCGAGGGGACGACCCGCCGACGACGCGGCGGGGTGACGGTCAGGGTGCCTGCGTGGCACGCCGACCCGTGGTGGGTGCGGCGGCCTGCGTCAGGCCCCGGGCCCCCGGCGCGGGGCGCAGCCCCGGTTGCTCATCGGATCCATGCGGTGGAGCGTACGTGCTGGCGGCGGGCCGGCCGGGCGGCGTCCGGATCGCGACCCTCAGGCCCGGGTGCGGAACGTCAGCAGGTACCGCGTCGTCCCGGCGGCGAGCAGCCCGGCGCCGAGCATGTGCAGCAGCACCAGGAGGATCGGCAGGTCGGTCGCGACCTGCACGTAGCCGATCACGCCCTGCAGGGCGACCAGCCCCACCATGACCCAGCCCCGGCGGCGCAGCACGGACGGCCCGCGGCGGTTCAGCCAGATCAGCAGGGCGAGGGCGGCGACGAACAGCCACACGGCCGCGGCGTGCACCTTGGCCATCAGGTACGGGTCGACGGCGAACCGGTAGCCGACCTCCTCGTCGCCCGAGTGCGGGCCGGCGCCGGTGGTGATCACCCCGAGCGCGAGCACGACGGCGAGCAGCACGCCAAGCACCGGGGCCAGGCGGCGCGCGGCCGGCCCGACGACGGGGATGCGGGGACCGTCGCCCTCGCGGTGCACCAGGAGCGTCGAGGTGACGACCAGCAGCATCGACACCAGGAAGTGCAGGCTGACCCAGCCCGGGTGCAGGTGCAGCAGCACGATGACCCCGCCGATGACGGCCTGCGCCGCGACGCCCACGAGCGGGGCGATGCCGAGCCAGCGGTACGAGCGGCTCCGGTCGCGGGCGGACCACACGAGGACCGCGAGGGCGAGGGCGATGACGCCGAGCACGCCGGTCAGCGTGCGGTTCCCGAACTCGACGAACTGGTGGTACGTCGTCTCCGCGTGGAACGCGGCGGTGAACTGGCCCGGCTCGCACTCCGGCCAGGTGGAGCAGCCGAGGCCCGACCCGGTGAGCCGCACCGCGCCGCCGGTGACGACGATCCCGATCTGCGCGACCAGGTTCGCCACCAGCACGGGGTGGGTGAGCCGCTCGCGCCACGCCGCGGACCGGGACCGGCCGGACGGCCCGGACGGAGCGGGGGAGGCGGGGGCGGCGGCGACGTCGGAGCTCACGGGTTCCAGCCTACGGTCCGGTCGTGACGCCTCGTGCCCGCGCGCACGAGGCCTTGGTCACGCGCCGCGGGCCCGCGTGCGGGCGGTCAGGAGGACCAGCGGAACCAGCGGCGCACGCACCAGCCGAGCGCGAGCGTCCACGCCGCCAGCGCGGCCAGGTGCGCCGCGGGGAACGCGCCGTCCAGCAGCGCGCCCCGCAGCGCCTCGCCGAGCGCACCCGGCGGCAGCCACTCGGCGACGGACGCCCACCAGCCGGGCAGGTCGTCGACGGGCAGCACGACCCCGCCGACGACCGCGAGCACCACGAGCAGCAGGTTCGCGACGGCCAGCACCGCCTCGGCGCGCAGCGTCCCGGCGAGCAGCAGCGCCAGCGCGGTGAACGCCGCGACCCCGAGCAGCAGCGCGAGCACCGCGGCCGGGACGCCCGCCGGGTCGGGTCGCCAGCCGAGCGCCAGCCCGACGGCGCTCACGACCACGACCTGCAGCGCGGCGACGGCCAGCACCGCGACCGCCTTCCCGGCCAGCAGCCCGCCGCGGCCGAGCGGCGTCGTGGCCAGGAGCCGCAGGACGCCGTTGCGCCGGTCGAAGGCGGTGGCGATGGCCTGCGACGCCATCGACCCGGCCATCACGGCGAGTCCCAGCACCCCGGGCGTCACGACGTCGATCCGCGCGTCGTCGCCGGTGCCGATGTCCAGGAACGACCCGCGGCCCAGCGCGACGAGCGCGACCACGGGGATGATCAGCGTGACGAGCAGCTGCTCGCCGTTGCGGAGCACGGCCAGGGTCTCGAACCGCGCCTGGGCGAGCACGCGGCGCGCCGCCGGCGCCGCACGCCCGGCGCCGGCGGTGGTGGCGGGGCCGGTCATCGCAGGTTCCGTCCGGTCAGGTCGAGGAACACGTCCTCCAGGGTGCGCCGGCCGACGTCGAGCCCGGCCAGCAGCACGTCGCGGTCGGCGCACCAGCCGGCCAGCGCGGCGACGAGCCCGGGCGTGGCGGCGGCGTCGACCGCGTAGGTACCGGGTCCGGACTCCCGCACGGCCGTGGGCGCCGGCGCGCCCGCCGGCGTCAGCGCGCGGCCGAGGTCGGCCAGGGGCAGCCCGGGGGGTGCGCGGAACGTCAGCGTCGAGCCGTCGGCGCCCGCGAGCAGCCCGGGCACCGTGCCGTGCGCGATGACGCGCCCGTGGTCGACGACGGCGACCTCGTCGGCGAGGGCCTCGGCCTCGTCCATCAGGTGGGTGGTGAGGAGCACGGCGACGCCGTCGGCGCGCAGCTCGGACACCAGCGACCACACCGCGCGCCGCGCCTGCGGGTCCATCCCGGCGGACGGCTCGTCGAGGAACACGACGTCGGGCCGGCCGACCACGGCGGTGGCCAGCGCCAGCCGCTGCCGCTGCCCGCCCGACAGCCGGCGGACGGTCGTGCGGGCGACCGGCGTCAGGCCCAGCCGCTCGGCCAGCGCGTCGACGTCCAGCGGCCGGGCGTACATGGCGGCGACGTGCCGCAGCACCCCGAGCGCGGGCACGCCGGTCGGCAGGCCGGCGTCCTGCAGCATCACGCCGACGCGGGGGCGCAGGGCGCGGGCGTCGGCGACGGGGTCGAGCCCGAGGACGCGCACGGATCCGCCGTCCGGGGTGCGCAGCCCCTCGCAGCACTCCACGGTGGTGGTCTTGCCGGCGCCGTTCGGGCCGAGCACGGCGGTCACCCGTCCGGGCGACGCGTGCAGGTCGAGCCCGTCGACGACGGCGCGGCCGTCGTACCGCTTGACGAGCCCGCGGACCTCGACGGCCGGCGGGGACGAGGTCTGGCCGAGCACCCCGTGAGTGTAGGGGCCGCGCCGGCGGGTGAGGCGAACCTTGCTTGCCAGGACTTATTTCGGCAACAAGGATGTTGCCGATATCGGACCCGGAGAACGCGGGCCCAGGGGCAGGCTGCCCGCGACCGACGCCACGCGAACCGGAGGTGTGTGCATGAGCCCGACCACGCCGGTGCCCGCGACCGCCGGAACGCTCCCGGACCTGGCTCCGGCCGTGCGCGGCGCCGAGGCCGAGTCCGAGGCCGGAACCCGCCGGCGCGTGCTGGACCTGATCGCCGCCGACGGCCCCGTGACGGCCGCCGAGCTCGCCGCCGACCTGGTGCTGACCGCCGCAGCGATCCGGCGGCACCTGTCGGTCCTGGAGGCCGAGCACCAGATCGTCGTGCACGACGGCGGCGTCCCCGGCCCGGCCCGCCGCGGCCGGCCCGCGAAGCACTACGTCGTCACGCCCGCCGGCCAGGCCGCGCTGAGCCAGCAGTACTCCGAGCTCGCGTCGCAGGCCCTGCGGTTCGTCGCCGAGATCGGCGGCGCCGACGCGGTGCGCAGCTTCGCCGAGAAGCGGGTGCGCGACCTCGAGGTCCGGCACGCCGACGCGCTCGCCGAGGCCGGCGACGACCCGGCCCGCCGCGCCCAGGTGCTGGCGGACGGTCTGGCGATCGACGGGTTCGCGGCCACCGCGCGGCCCGTCCCCGGCGGCCACGCGGTCCAGCTGTGCCAGGGCCACTGCCCGGTGCAGGACGTCGCCCGCGAGTTCCCCGAGCTGTGCGAGGCCGAGGCGCACGCCTTCTCCCGCATGCTGGGCGTGCACGTGCAGCGGCGCGCGCCGCCGGCCCGCGGCGGCCACGTCTGCACGACCAACATCCCGATCACCCCCGTGCGCCGCGCCACCACCGGCGAGCGCGCCCCCGCACCGCCCGACGGGCCCGCCCCGGCGTGACCCGCTCCCCGACCATGACGAGCCCCCCCGACCCCGTGCTCCTGCGGAAGGACGAAGAGATGACGACGACGGACCCCGGCCGCCCGGCCGCCGAGCCGATGAGCCAGGACGAGGCCATCGCCTCGATCGGCACCTACGGCTACGGCTGGCACGACACCGACGACGCGGGCGCCCTGGCGCAGCGCGGCCTGTCGGAGGACGTCGTGCGCAACATCTCGGCGCTCAAGAACGAGCCCGAGTGGATGCTGAAGACCCGCCTCAAGGCGCTGCGCCTGTTCGACAAGAAGCCCATGCCCTGGTGGGGCGCGGACCTGTCGGGCATCGACTTCGACAACATCAAGTACTTCGTGCGGTCCACGGAAAAGCAGGCGACCACCTGGGACGACCTGCCCGAGGACATCAAGGAGACCTACGACCGCCTGGGCATCCCGGAGGCCGAGAAGCAGCGGCTCGTCGGCGGCGTCGCCGCGCAGTACGAGTCCGAGGTCGTCTACCACCAGATCCAGGAGGACCTGGAGGCGCAGGGCGTCATCTTCGTCGACACCGACACGGGTCTGCGCGAGTACCCGGAGCTGTTCGAGCAGTACTTCGGCTCGGTCATCCCCCCGGGCGACAACAAGTTCGCGTCGCTCAACACCGCCGTGTGGTCGGGCGGCTCGTTCGTCTACGTGCCGCCGGGCGTGCACGTCGAGATCCCGCTGCAGGCCTACTTCCGGATCAACACCGAGAACATGGGCCAGTTCGAGCGGACGCTGATCATCGCGGACGAGGGCTCGTACGTGCACTACGTCGAGGGCTGCACGGCCCCGATCTACCAGTCCGACTCCCTGCACTCCGCGGTCGTCGAGATCATCGTGAAGAAGAACGCCCGCGTGCGGTACACGACGATCCAGAACTGGTCGAACAACGTCTACAACCTCGTGACCAAGCGGGCGACCGCGGCCGAGGGTGCGACGATGGAGTGGGTCGACGGCAACATCGGCTCCAAGGTCACCATGAAGTACCCGGCGATCTACCTGCTGGGCGAGCACGCCCGCGGCGAGACGCTGTCGATCGCCTTCGCGGGCGAGGGCCAGCACCAGGACGCCGGCTGCAAGATGGTGCACGCCGCGCCGCACACGTCCTCGTCGATCGTGTCGAAGTCGGTCGCCCGCGGCGGCGGTCGCACGTCCTACCGCGGCCTGGTCCAGGTGCTCGAGGGCGCCAGCCACTCCGCGTCGAACGTGCTCTGCGACGCCCTGCTGGTCGACCAGATCTCGCGCTCGGACACCTACCCGTACGTCGACGTCCGCGAGGACGACGTGTCGATGGGTCACGAGGCGACGGTCTCCCGCGTCAGCGAGGACCAGCTGTTCTACCTGATGTCCCGCGGCATGACCGAGACGGAGGCCATGGCGATGATCGTGCGCGGGTTCGTGGAGCCCATCGCGCGGGAGCTGCCCATGGAGTACGCCCTCGAGCTGAACCGCCTGATCGAGCTGCAGATGGAAGGGGCCGTCGGCTGATGTCGACCACCACACCGACCGAGTCCGGCGCGTCCGCCGGTCTCTCCACCGACCACTCCCGCGCGACGGCCGACGGGGCGCACAGCCACGGCGTCGGCGGCGTCCCGCAGTCGTCCCGCGCGGCCCGTGCCACCTCGTTCGAGGTCGCGGACTTCCCGGTGCCGACCGGGCGCGAGGAGGAGTGGCGGTTCTCGCCCGTCGACCGCATCGCCCCGCTGTTCGCCCCGGAGACCGGACGGCTCACCGGCCACGGCGTCCTCACCACGGTCGTGAACGCGCCCGAGGTCGAGGTCGAGATCGTCGACCGCGACGACAGCCGGCTGGGCACGGCGGGCCGGCCGGGCGACCGCGCCGCCGCCGTGGCGTGGGCGTCGTTCCCGCGGGCGACCGTCGTCACCGTCCCCGCCGAGGCCGTCGCGTCGACGGTCACCTCGGTGCGGGTCGAGGGCGTCGAGGGCCAGCTCGAGGCCACCGGCAGCCACCTGCTGGTGCACGCCAAGCCGATGTCGCAGGCGACGGTCGTCGTCGACCACGTCGGGTCGGCGCTGCTGACCGAGACCGTCGAGGTCGTGGCCGAGGACGGTGCGCACCTGACCGTCGTCTCCGTGCACGACTGGGACGCGGGCACGGTGCACACCGCCGCGCACCGCGTGAAGCTCGGCCGGGACGCCACGGTCAAGCACATCGTCGTCACGCTCGGCGGCGACGTCGTGCGCGTCACGCCCGACGCGGAGTTCGCGGGCGAGGGCGGCTCGGTCGAGATGCTCGGCGTGTACTACGCCGACGCCGGCCAGCACCAGGAGCAGCGGCTGTTCGTCGACCACGCCGTCGCCAACTGCAAGTCGCGCGTCGCCTACAAGGGCGCGCTGCAGGGCGAGGGCGCGCACACCGTGTGGGTCGGCGACGTGCTGATCCGCGCGGCGGCCGAGGGCACCGACACCTACGAGCTCAACCGGAACCTGGTCCTCACCGACGGGGCGCGCGCGGACTCCGTGCCGAACCTGGAGATCGAGACCGGGCTGATCGAGGGCGCGGGCCACGCCAGCGCCACCGGCCGGTTCGACGACGAGCAGCTGTTCTACCTGCGCGCCCGCGGCATCCCGGAGACGGACGCCCGGCGCCTGGTGGTGCGCGGCTTCTTCGCCGAGCTGATCAACCAGATCGGCGTGCCGGAGATCGAGGAGCGCCTGATCGACGCGATCGAGCGCGAGCTCGCGCAGTCGATGTCGGAGTTCGCCGACGCGGCGGCCGTCGTCACCGGCGGCGACCTGGCGAGCGACATCACGCCCGAGACGGACGGCGCGCGCGCCATCCTGAACGAGCCGGCCTCGGTCACCGCGCAGGACGAGCGCGCATGACCGCACAGCTCGCCTGCATGACCTCCGACGTCCCCGAGGCCGGCACCCTGCGTGTCGAGCTCGAGGGGCCGTCGGGTGTCGTCGAGGTCGCGGTCGTCCGCGACGAGGACGGCGCGCTGCACGCCATCAGCGACATCTGCTCGCACGGCGCCGTGTCGCTGTCCGACGGCGAGGTCGAGGGCTGCACCGTGGAGTGCTGGCTGCACGGGTCGCGCTTCGACCTGCGCACCGGTGAGCCGCTGGGCCCCCCGGCCGTCCGCCCCGTGCCCGTCTACCCCCTGACCGTCGACGGCGAGCGCGTGCTCGTCGACGTCGACGGCGCTGCCTGAAGCCTCGAGGAGAACGAACGCATGTCCACTCTGGAGATCCGCGACCTGCACGTCAGCGTCGAGACCAAGGAGGGCCCCAAGCCGATCCTCCGTGGCGTCGACCTGACGATCAACAGCAACGAGACCCACGCCATCATGGGCCCGAACGGCTCCGGCAAGTCCACGCTGGCCTACTCGCTGGCGGGGCACCCGAAGTACCAGATCACCTCGGGCACCGTCACGCTCGACGGCGAGGACGTCCTCGCGATGTCCGTCGACGAGCGTGCCCGCGCCGGCCTGTTCCTGGCCATGCAGTACCCCGTCGAGGTGCCGGGCGTGTCGGTGTCGAACTTCCTGCGCACCGCGAAGACCGCGATCGACGGCGAGGCGCCGCCGCTGCGCAGCTGGATCAAGGACGTCACCGTCGCCATGGACAAGCTGCGGATGGACTCCGCGTTCGCCGAGCGCTCGGTGAACGAGGGCTTCTCCGGCGGTGAGAAGAAGCGCCACGAGATCCTGCAGATGGAGCTCCTCAAGCCGCGGTTCGCGATCCTCGACGAGACCGACTCCGGCCTGGACGTCGACGCGCTGCGCATCGTGTCCGAGGGCGTCAACCGCGTGAAGGAGTCGACCGAGGTCGGCGTCCTGCTGATCACGCACTACACGCGCATCCTGCGCTACATCAAGCCGGACTTCGTGCACGTGTTCGTCGACGGGCGCGTGGCCGAGGAGGGCGGGCCCGAGCTCGCCGAGCGGCTCGAGAACGAGGGCTACGACCGGTTCCTGACCTCGGGCGCGAGCGCCTGACGGTCGAGGACCGCCCCGGGCCCGGGGCGGCGGCAGCGTCGCCGCCCCGGGCCCGACACCCTCCGGCGCAGGCCGGACCGCACGACCGACAGGACGACGAGATGACCGAGACGCTGGACCGGGCCGAGGGCGCGCCGACCGCCCCCGCGACGCTGGGTGCCGCCGAGCTGGCCGCGGTGCGGGCGGACTTCCCGCTGCTGCAGCGCACGGTGCGCGACGGCCGGCCGCTCGTCTACCTGGACTCCGGTGCGACCTCGCAGAAGCCCGAGGTCGTCCTCGACGCCGAGCAGGACTTCTACACGCAGCGGAACGCGGCCGTGCACCGCGGCGCGCACCAGCTCGCCGAGGAGGCCACCGAGGCCTTCGAGACGGCCCGCACCCAGGTCGCGTCGTTCGTGGGCGTCGCCGACGACGAGCTGGTCTGGACGTCGAACGCGACCGCCGCGCTCAACCTCGTCGCCTACGCGATGTCCAACGCCACGCTGGGCCGCGGGGGAGCGGCCGCGCGCCGGTTCGCCCTGGCCCCCGGCGACGAGATCGTCGTCACCGAGGCCGAGCACCACGCGAACCTGGTGCCGTGGCAGGAGCTCGCCGCCCGCACGGGCGCGACGCTGCGCTGGCTGGGCGTCGACGACTCCGGCCGGATCCGCACCGACGAGCTCGCCGGCGTGGTCACCGACCGCACGCGGGTGCTCGCGTTCACGCACGCCTCCAACGTCACCGGCGCCGTCACCGACGTCGCGCCCTTCGTCGCCCGCGCCCGCGAGGTGGGTGCGCTGACCGTGCTCGACGCCTGCCAGAGCGTGCCGCACCTGCCCGTGGACCTCGCGGCCCTCGGGGTCGACTTCGCGGCGTTCTCCGGGCACAAGATGCTCGGCCCCACCGGCGTCGGGGCGCTGTACGGCCGCCGCGAGCTGCTCGAGGCCATGCCCCCGGTCACGACCGGCGGGTCGATGGTCGAGGTCGTCACCATGGAGACCACGACCTACGCGCCGCCGCCGCGCCGGTTCGAGGCCGGCACGCAGATGGTGTCCCAGGCCGTGGGCATGGGCGCCGCGGCGACCTACCTCGCGGAGCTCGGCATGGACGCGGTCGCCGCGCACGAGCGGCACCTGGCCGGGCTGCTGCTCGACGCCGTCGCCTCGGTGCCGGGCGTCCGGGTGCTCGGCCCGACCGAGAACGTCGACCGGCTCGCCACCGTGTCCTTCGTGGTGGACGGCGTGCACGCGCACGACGTCGGCCAGGTGCTGGACGACGCCGGGGTCGCCGTGCGGGTCGGCCACCACTGCGCGCAGCCGCTGCACCGCCGGTTCGGCGTGGCGGCGACCGCCCGTGCGTCGGCGGCCGTCTACACGACGGACGAGGAGATCGCGGTGTTCCGGGAAGCACTGGCGGGGGTCCGGACGTTCTTCGGACTGGAAGACTGAGCGGACGCATGCACGAGGACGGACACCGATGAGCACCGGCTCCATGGAGCAGCTGTACCAGCAGCTGATCCTCGACCACGCCAAGCACCCCGCGCACCGCGGGGCGCAGGAGGCGTACGACGTCGAGGTGCACCACGTGAACCCCACCTGCGGGGACGAGGTCACGCTGCGCGTGCGCCTCGAGCCGGGGGAGTCGGGCGCGCCGGTGATCGGCGAGCTCACCTGGTCGGGCCAGGGCTGCTCCATCTCCCAGGCCTCGGCCTCGGTGATGTCGCAGGCCGTGTCCGGGGCGAGCGTCGAGGGCGCCCTGGCGCTCTCGGACGACTTCCGCGAGCTGATGGACTCCCGCGGGGTGCTCCCCGCGAAGTTCGAGGACGACCGGCTGGACGACGCCCTCGAGGACGCCGTGGCGTTCGTCGGCGTGGCCCGTTACCCGGCGCGCATCAAGTGCGCGCTGCTCGGGTGGGCGGCGATGAAGGACGCCGTGGCGCAGGCCACGGCGCAGCAGAGCACGACCCAGCAGACGACCCACGAGGAGGGGCGATGAGCGACACGACCGTGTCCGACCAGCCGGCGGACGGTGCCGGGGGCACGCCCAGCACGGCGCCCGCCAACGTCGCGGACATCGAGGAGGCGCTGCGGGACGTCATCGACCCGGAGCTCGGCATCAACGTCGTCGATCTCGGCCTCGTCTACGGCATCGCCGTGGACCAGGGCCGGAACGTCACCATCGACATGACGCTGACCTCGGCCGCGTGCCCGCTGACGGACGTCATCGAGGACCAGGCCGGCTCGTCGCTCGAGGGCCTGGTCGACTCGTTCCGGATCAACTGGGTCTGGATGCCGCCGTGGGGCCCGGAGAAGATCACCGACGACGGCCGCGCCATGATGCGCGCCCTCGGCTTCAACATCTGACGAGCCCCGTCGCCCGCCCCGCCCTCGCCCGCGCCGGCCCGCCCTCGTCCGGACGGCCGCCGAGGTAGTGCGTTCCCGCCGAGGTAGTGCGCGATGGCGCACTACCTCGGCGTTCTCGCACTACCTCGGCGCACGATCGGGTGGGGGGCGGGGGCGGGGGCGAGGGCGGGGCGGGGCCGGGGCGGGGCGCGGGTGGGGTGAGTGGGGTGGGTCAGAGGGTCGGGGCGGCGAAGGTGTCGCAGGCGGCCAGGGTGCCCTGCTCGTAGCCGGTGGTGAACCAGCGCTGGCGCTGCTCGCTGGACCCGTGCGTCCAGGTGTCCGGGTCGACGCCGCCGGAGGTCTGCTGCTGGATGTGGTCGTCGCCGACCGCGGCGGCGGCGGAGAGGGCGTCCGCGAGCTGCTGGCTGCTGATCGGCTCCAGGAACGTCACCCCGGTGTCGGGGTCGACGGTCGTGGCGGCGTCGCCCGCCCACAGGCCGGCGTAGCAGTCGGCCTGCAGCTCGACGCGGACCGAGTCGGAGTCGTCGCCCGTCCCGGACCGGTCCGCGCGGTCGAAGACCCCGGTCAGCTGCTGGACGTGGTGCCCGTACTCGTGCGCGACGACGTACATCTCGGCGAGCGGGCCGTCCTCGGCGCCGTACTGCGACGAGAGCAGGTCGTAGAAGGTCAGGTCCAGGTAGATCGTGCGGTCGGGCGGGCAGTAGAACGGGCCGGTCGCGGCCGAGGCGGCGCCGCAGCCGGTGTCGGTCGCGGACTGGAACTCGACGACGCCCGGCGGCACGTCGCCCGCGGGGACGTCGAGCCCGGCGGCGGGCAGCGCCCGCGCCCAGTACGCGTCGAGGGCCTGCACCGTGGCGGAGAGGCGGCACTCGCGCTCGGCGTTGGCCTGCTCGGCGGAGCACTCGCCGATGGTGCCGACCTGCTCGCCGGCGGTGCCACCGCCGTCCCCGGTGCCGCCGGAGAGCAGCTGCGCCGGGTTGCCGCCGAGCAGCGTCACCACGACCACCAGCACCAGCGTGCCGAGGCCGCCGCCGACGGCGATGCCCCGGCCCCGCCCGCCACCGCGGCGGGACGTCACGCGCCCGCCCTCGAACCGGCCACCGTCCTGGAACGTCATGCGGGGAACGTAGCTCCGCGTGCGGCGGCCCGCCCGTCGAGGCCGCGGGCGGTCAGTCGACGATCCCGCGCGCCGCCAGGGCCTCGCCCAGGTCCCGGGCCCGGCCGACGACGCGCAGCACCGCCGGCGTCAGCCACACCCGCGGGTCGCGTTCCAGCCCCCGGGCGCGGGCGGCGTCGCGGACCTCGTGCACGGTGCGCGCGATCTCGGGCACCGTGCGGAGCACGAGCGCCACCGCGAGGGCGACGAGGTCCGGCGGGACGCCGACGTGCCGCAGCGGGCGCGCTGCCCGGGCCAGGGCGTCGAGCAGCCGGTCCGCGGGCGTCGTGGTGGTGACGACCGCGGCGGCGACGACCAGCGTGAGCAGGTCCGCGACGACCTCGAACGCGGGTGCCCAGCCGCGCGCCCACGCCTGGTAGGCGCCGGCCAGGACCGCCGTGGCCAGCACCGGCAGCAGGCCGCGCAGCGTCGGACGGGGTGGCAGGGCGGCGACCACGGCGGCCCCGAGCGCGACGAGCAGCAGCCCGAGCGAGGCCGGCACGCCGCGGGTGGCGACGACCGCGACGCCGAGCAGGGCGAGGGCCGCGAGCTTGGCCCCGACGGGCGCCCGGTCCAGCGGGGTCCGCGCGGTGCGGTGCGCGCCGAGCAGCGTCACGCGCGATCGTCCGCGGGTGCGGCCATCAGCGCCCGGTAGGCGTCGAGCGCGGGGCCGGGCGCGCCGTCGTGCACCACCCGGCCGCCGTCAACGACGAGCACCCGGTCCGCGCGGGCGGCGGCATCGAGGTCGTGGGTCACCTGGACCACCTGCTGCGGCAGACCGGCCAGCAGGGCGTCGACGACCCGCCGCCAGCGCAGGTCCAGCAGGGTGGTCGGCTCGTCGCAGACCAGCACCGCGGGCTCGGTCGCCAGCACGGCGGCGAGGGCGAGCAGCTGGCGCTGGCCGCCGGACAGCGCCCGGACCGGCAGGTCGGCGCGCTCCGCGAGCCCGACGCGCGCCAGGGCCTCCCGGGCGCGCGCGTCCCGCTCGCGGGCCGGCACGCCGAGCCGGCGCAGGGAGAGCGCGACGTCCTCGACCGGCGTCGGCATCACGACCTGCGCGTCGGGGTCCGTGAACAGGAACCCGACCCGGCGCCGGACCGCGGCGCCGTCGCGTGCGGTGTCGAGGCCGTCGACCCGGACGGTGCCCGCCGACGGCAGCGTCAGCCCGTTCAGCAGCCGGGCGAAGGTCGACTTGCCCGACCCGTTGGCCCCGACGACCGCGACCCGCTGCTCGCCGAGGGTGCAGGTGACCGGGCCGAGCAGCGTGACCACCCGCTCCGCGCCGCGGTGGGGAGCGCCGGGCGCGTAGGCGGTGACGACCGCGGCGTCGAGCTCGATCACCGGCCGCGCAGCAGGTCGGGGAACGCGCGCAGGGCCGCCGCCGCCACGACCGCGGCCAGCACGTTCTTGATCACGTCGCCCGGCAGGAACACCGCGCCGGCGGCGACCGCCTCGGACGCGGACAGACCCAGCCGCCAGCCCATGACGGCGATGCCGAGCGGGTGCACCGTCAGCAGCGTCGCCGCGGCCGCGGCCCCGAACAGGGCGGGCACCCGCCACCGCGGGACGGTCCGCCGGGCGAGCAGGCCCAGCCCGCCGGCGACCGCGGCGGCGAGCGGGAACGCGAGCAGGTAGCCCGCCGACGGCCCCGCCAGCACACCGACGCCGCCGACCGCGCCCGAGAACACCGGCACGCCCGCGAGCCCCACCGCGACGTAGAGCAGCAGCGCGAGGAACCCGCGCCGCGGGCCGAGCACCAGGCCGGTCAGCACCACGCCGAACGTCTGCAGCGTGATCGGCACGGCGCCGCCCGTCGGGATCGCCGGCAGCACGGCGCACACGGCGACGAAGGCGGCGAACGTGGCGACCAGGGCCACGTCGGTGGCGACGGAGGTACGGGCGACGGGGACCGGCAGGCCCGGCGAGGCGGGGGCGGCGACGTCGTCGTGGGGGAGGCGGGCTGCGCGGGCAGGTCGGGCATGGCGGTCACGCTAGCCGCCGGGGACCCGGCGGTGACCCGCCGACCCGACCAACGCCGTCCCCGCGCCGCTGGAGGATTCCGCACCCGGGTAGCGCACGGCCGGGGTGGGATCCGCCACGTGCGGGAATTCCGGTCGGGGACCGGGCGCTGGGCCTCGTAGACTGGTCGGCGTTTGTGCCGGGCCGGCGACGGGGCGCGCGGCAGTCAGCCATTCCGCGTGCGTGCACGGCAGAGGGACGAGGGAACACCAGTGATCACAGCCCAGGGCGTCGAGCTGCGCGTGGGAGCGCGCGTGCTCCTCTCGGCGGCGACCTTCCGCGTGGCACCGGGGGACCGGATCGGCCTGGTCGGGCGCAACGGCGCGGGGAAGACCACGCTGACCAAGACGCTCGCGGGGGAGAGCCAGCCCAGCGGCGGGCAGATCTCCCGGAGCGACGACGTCGGCTACCTGCCGCAGGACCCGCGGTCCGGCGACCTGTCGACGCTCGCGATGCACCGGGTGCTGTCGGCCCGCGGCCTGGACGAGGTCGTGGCGGCCATGCGCGAGACCGAGCAGGCGATGGCGTCGGCCGACGACGAGACCCGCGAGGCGGCGATGGAGCGGTACTCGCGGCTCGAGGCCCGGTTCACCGCGGGCGGCGGGTACGCCGCCGAGAGCGAGGCGCACCGGATCACGTCGAACCTGGGCCTGGACGACCGCGTCCTCGGCCAGCCCCTCGGCACCCTGTCCGGCGGCCAGCGCCGCCGCGTCGAGCTCGCCCGGATCCTGTTCTCCGGCTCGGGCACCCTGCTGCTCGACGAGCCGACCAACCACCTCGACGCCGACTCGATCTCCTGGCTGCGCGACTACCTCAAGGTGTACCCGGGCGGCTTCATCGTGATCAGCCACGACGTCGAGCTGCTGCGCGCGACCGTGAACAAGGTGTTCCACCTGGACGCCAACCGCGGCGAGCTCGACCAGTACAACCTGGGCTGGGACGCGTACGTGCAGCAGCGCGAGACGGACGAGAAGAGCCGCCGGCGCGAGCGCGCGAACGCCGAGAAGAAGGCGTCCGTGCTGCTGGCCCAGGCCGACAAGATGCGTGCGAAGGCCACGAAGGCCGTCGCCGCGCAGAACATGGCGCGCCGCGCCGAGCGGATGCTCGCGGGCCTCGACGAGGTCCGCGCGTCCGACAAGGTCGCCAGGCTGCGGTTCCCCGAGCCCGCGCCCTGCGGCAAGACCCCGCTCACCGCGGCGGACCTGTCGAAGTCCTACGGGTCGCAGGAGGTGTTCGCGGGCGTCGACCTGGCGATCGACCGCGGCTCGCGCGTGGTCGTGCTCGGGCTGAACGGCGCCGGCAAGACGACGCTGCTGCGGATGCTCGCCGGCCTGCAGGAGTCCGACACCGGCGAGGTCCGCGCGGGGCACGGCCTCAAGCTCGGGTACTACGCCCAGGAGCACGAGACGCTCGACATGGACCGCACGGTGGTGGAGAACCTGCGCTCGTCCGCGCCGGACCTCACCGACACCCAGGTCCGGTCGGTGCTCGGCTCGTTCCTGTTCTCGGGCGACGACGCGGACAAGCCGGCGGGCGTGCTCTCCGGCGGCGAGAAGACCCGCCTGGCGCTCGCGGCGCTCGTGGTGTCGTCCGCCAACGTGCTGCTGCTCGACGAGCCCACCAACAACCTGGACCCGGCCAGCCGCGAGGAGATCCTGGCCGCGCTGCGCGGGTACACCGGCGCCGTCGTCCTGGTCAGCCACGACGAGGGCGCGGTCGAGGCGCTGCAGCCCGAGCGCGTCGTGCTGCTGCCCGACGGCGACGAGGACCTGTGGAACCCCGCCTACCTGGACCTGGTCACCCTGGCCTGACCCGCGCCGGGCCGGCGGTCAGGGACGCGCGCGGCGGGCGTTGTCGGCGATGACCCGGGCGTAGAACGGCCAGAGCTCCTGCTCGATGCGGTGCCCCATGCCCTCGACGACGTGCAGCTCGGCGCCGGGGATCGCGGCGGCCGTCAGCTCCGCCGCGAGCGGCCGGAGGGTCGCGTCCGCCGACCCGTGCACGACCGTGGTCGGGACCCGCACCCCGCGGAGGCGGTCCAGCCGGTCGTCCGCCCGCAGCAGCGCCGACCAGTGCCGCCAGAAGCCGTTGGGCTCGTAGCCCCGGGCCAGCTGGTGCTCGGCGTGGGCGCGCTCGGCCTCCTCGTCGAACCGGAACGCCGGGGCGTGCATCGCCCGCTGGGTGCCGACGAACTGCTCGACGGCCTCGGTGACCGTCAGCCGGGGCTGGGGCACCAGGTCGCCGGCCGCGGGCTGCGGGCCGACCAGGTACGCCGGGTCGGTCCCCGGGATCGTGCCGAGCAGCGCCAGGCTGCGGACGCGGCCGGGGTGGCTCAGCACCAGGTACTGGCCCATGATCCCGCCCATCGAGTGCCCCGCGAGGTGCGCCGAGCCCAGCCCGAGGGCGTCCAGGACGCGCAGCACGTCGAGCGCCATCTCCTGCACGCTGTAGCCGCCGTCCACGGCGTCCTCCGCGCCGAACCGCTGGGACAGCCCGGTGTCCCGGTGGTCGAACCGGACGACGCGGAACCCCTCGGCGACCAGCAGGTCGCAGAACCCGTCCCGCCACTCGATCAGCTGGGTCCCGCCGCCGCCGACGAGCACGAGCGGCTCGCCGTCGGCAGGGCCCGTGACCTCGTAGTGGATCCGCACGTCGTCCACGGTCGTGACGGGCATCAGGCCGCTCCTTCCCGGTCGTCGTCCAGCGCGTCGTCGAGCGCGTTCCAGGTCCACCGGCCGGCCACGGCGGTGGCCGCCACCGGCATGGCGCGCAGCACCTCGGGGGCCGCGGTCAGCGGGTCCGCGTCCAGGACGACGAGGTCGGCGAGGTCACCGGCGCCCACGCGGAGCGGGCCGCGCACGGACGCCGCCAGCGCCACGTCCAGCGGCAGCTGCTGCTCGGGGTGCCACGGCGGCTGCTCGTCCCGGGTGCGCCGGACCGCGGCGGCGACGGCGTGCCAGGGGTCCAGGGGGGACACCGGCGCGTCGGAGCCGAGGCGCAGCGGCACCCCGGCGGCGTGCAGCGAGCCGTACGCGAACGCCCGGTCGGTGCGCCCCGGCCAGTACCGGTCCGCGACGTCGCGGTCGTCGACGGCGTGCTCGGGCTGCACGCTCGCGACGAGCCCGAGGCGGGCGAACCGCGCGACGTCGGCGCGGGTCACCAGCTGGGCGTGCTCGATGGTCCCCGGGTGCTCGAGCGGCCCGAGCCGCTCGAACGCGTCGAGCACCCGCGCGGCGGCCCGGTCGCCGATCGCGTGCACCGTCGCCCGGATGCCGTGGGCGGTCGCGGTGGCGAGCAGCCCGTCCAGCTCCTCCGGCGCGACGGCCGGGAGCCCGCACGGGTGCGGGTGGTCGGCGGCCAGGCCGGGGTAGGGGTCCCAGCACCACGCGGTCCGGGTGTTGAGCGACCCGTCGACCACGACCTTCAGCGGGCCCATGGTCACCAGCCCCGTCGGGTCGAGCACGTCGCCGGACCGCAGCCCGCGCGCGACGACCTGGTCGAGCCGGTCCGGCCAGACGGAGGCCTCGACGCGCAGCGCGTCCACGCCCGCGGCCACCCGGCGGGGCCAGTCGGTCGCGTTGTCGGCGTTCTCCAGCTCGACGACGCCGACCACCCCGCGCCGCGCCGCCGCCAGCGCCGCCTCCCGGTAGGCCGCGTCGGCGGGCCGGGTGAACCCGTCCAGCACGTCCAGGGCGGCGATCCACGGTCCCTCGCGCAGCATCCCGTCCGGACCCCGCTGCACGCCGAGCAGCGCCGCGGCCGCCGCGCTCAGCCACCCGCAGTGCAGGTCCAGGCTGATCAGCACGACGGGCCGGCCGGCGGCCACCTGGTCGAGCGCCGCGCGCGTGGGGACGTCCGGCCACAGCGCGTCGCGGAACCCGTAGCCGACCAGCAGCTCGCCCGGCCACGTCGGCGACGCCGCGCGCACCAGGTCCAGGGTCGCGGCCCCGCTCGTCGCCGGGGTGAGGTCCAGGCGCTCGCGGCGGACGACCCACTGGGTCAGGTGCACGTGCGCGTCCCACAGGCCGGGCATCAGGGTCCGGCCGGCCAGGTCCACGACGGCGGCACCACCCGGCGACGGCGACGACCCACCCGGCGCGACCCGCGCCACGCGGCCGCCCGCGACCAGCACGTCGGACGTCCCCGACGCGCCGAGCAGGCGGGCGTGCCGGAGCAGCGTGGTCGGGCCGGTGGCGGTCATGCGTCCTCCAGGTCGAAGGGGCGGCCCATCACGGGGACCGCCCGCAGCAGCTCGCGGGTGTAGGGGTCGGCGGGGTGGGCCAGCACCGCCTCGGTGGCGCCGTGCTCGACCACCCGGCCGCCGCGCAGCACGGTGACCTCGTCGCTGACGTACCGGACCACCGCGAGGTTGTGGGAGATGAACAGCACCGTCAGGTCGAGCTCGCGCTGCAGCTCGCGCAGCAGGTTCAGCACCACGCCCTGCACGGACACGTCGAGCGCGGAGGTGATCTCGTCGGCCACCAGGACCGCGGGCTCGGCGGCCAGCGCGCGGGCGATGGTGAGCCGCTGCCGCTGGCCGCCGGAGAACGCCGCGGGCAGCTCGCCGGCGCGCGCCGGGTCGATCTGCACGCGGGCGAGCAGGTCGCGCACCCGCGCCTCCCGGTCCGCGCGCGGCAGCCGCCGGCCGGTGGCCAGCAGCCCCTCGGCGACGGACGCGCCGACGGGCACGCGCGGGTCCAGGGCGCTCATCGGGTCCTGGAACACCATCTGCACCCGCTTGCGGGTGCGCCGGGCGTAGCGCGACGGGCCGGTGACGTCGACACCGCCGAGCAGGATCTGGCCGGCGCTGGTGGGGGCCAGGCCGACGGCCGCGCGGGCCAACGTGGACTTGCCGGAGCCGGACTCGCCCACCAGGCCGTGCGTGGTGCCGGCGCGGACGGTCAGGTCCACCTGGTCCACCGCCACCTGGGCGCGGCTGCCGTGGCCGTACGCGACGGTGACCCGCCGGAACTCGAGCTCGGTCACGCGGGCACCTCCACCGGGGTCGTGGCGGACGGCGCCGCCTCGGGCTCCACCACCGGCAGCGGCCGCGTCCGGTCGGTCGTCATGTCGGGCACGCACGCGATCAGGCCGCGGGTGTACGGGTGCCGGGCCTCGGCCCAGCGCCGCGGGTCGAGCTCCTCGACGACCCGCCCCGACCGCATGACGACCACGCGGTCGCAGAACCCGCTGACCAGCGCGATGTCGTGCGAGATGAGCAGGATGGCCGCGCCGGTGCTGCGCTGCGCCTCGCGGAGCGTGCGGAGCACCTGCCGCTGGACCGTGACGTCCAGGGCGGTCGTCGGCTCGTCGGCGATGATCAGCCGCGGCGTCACCATCAGCCCGGTGGCGATCATCACCCGCTGGCGCATGCCGCCCGACAGCTCGTGCGGGAGCTGGCGCAGGCGGCGCGCCGGCTCCGGGACGCGCACGCGCTCGAGGGCGGCCAGGGCGCGCCGCTGCGCCTCGTCGCGGCCGGTCCGGGCGTGGGTCTCGGCGACCTCCCGCAGCTGGCGCCCGATGGTCAGCGCCGGGTTGAGCGAGCTCAGCGGGTCCTGGAACACCATCGTCTGCTCCCGGCCGAGCCGGGTCCGCTCGGCGGGCGACGGCGGTCGCGTCATGTCGATGCCGCGGAACGTCAGCCGGTCGGCCTCGACCCGCGCGTCGGAGCCGAGCAGGCCGGCGACGGCCATCGCGGTGACGGACTTGCCGGACCCGGACTCGCCGACCAGGCCGACGACCTCGCCCGGCGCGACGTGCAGGTCGACGCCGTGGACCCGCTCGACGACCGTGCCGTCCTCGCCGGCGAACGCGACGCGCAGCCCGGCGACGTCGACCACCGGGACGTCGTCGGGGACGGCCGGGGCAGGTCCGGACGCGGCGCGCGGGGGCCGCACGGCACGCCCGCGCCGGCGGCGCCCGCCCTCGCTCAGCACCTCGCCGAGCAGCGCCAGCAGCACGCCGGTCAGCACGATCGCCAGCCCGGGGCCGATGGCGGCCATCGGGTCGACGTAGATGCGCCGGGCGCCCTCGTTGAGCAGCCGGCCCCAGTCGTACCCGGGTGCCTGGACGCCGAGCCCGAGGAACGACAGGGCGGCGAACGACAGCAGCGTCACCGACGCGTGCGCCGCGGTGTTGACCAGCAGCGGCGGCAGCACGTTGGGCAGCACGTGCCGGCGCGCGGTCCGCAGGGGGCCGGAGCCGAGCATCCGCGCCGCGTGCACGTAGTCGTGCGCGGCGACCGACGACGCCAGCGTGCTGACCAGCCGGGCGAACACCGGCACGCCCGCGAACCCGACCGCGAGCATCGCACCGGTCGCGGTGGTGCCCCAGATGACGGAGAAGAACAGCGCCAGCAGCAGCCACGGGAACGACAGCAGGATGTCGATCAGGGCGTTCACGGCCCGCCGGACGGGCGGGGGGAGCACCGCGGCCACGACGCCGGCCACCGCGCCGCCCACGACCGACAGGGCCGTCGCGCCGAGCGCCAGCAGCACCGACAGCCGGGTGGCGACGACGACCCGGGCGAGCAGGTCGCGGCCCAGGTCGTCGGTGCCGAACGGGTGCGCCAGGCTCGCGCCCTGCTGCCGGGCGCCGATGTCCCGCGCGTCCGCGGCGTCGCCGAGCAGCACGGGGCCGAGCACGGTGGCGAGCACGAGCAGCAGCAGGCCGAGGGCGACGGCCGCGCCACGGGGCGTCGCCAGGGTCCGGGCAAGGGGTCGCACGTCAGGCCTCCGCGATCGTCGAACGGGGGTCGAGCGTGGCGAGCGCCAGGTCGACCAGGAGGTTCGCCGCCAGCACCAGGACGGCGTAGACCAGCACGAGGCCCTGGATCAGCGGGTAGTCCTTCGCGCTGATCGAGGACACGATCGTCGAGCCGATGCCGGGGACGACGAACACCGTCTCCACCAGCACCGTGCCGGCGACCAGGCCGACCAGGACGACCCCGCCGGCGGTCAGGGCGGCGCCGACGATGTTCGGCAGCGCGTGCCGCAGGTAGAGCACCCGCGCCGGCAGCCGCTTGCTGCGGGCCGTGGTCAGGTACGGCTCGTCGAGCACCCGGAGCATCTCCACGTGCACGATCCGGGCCAGGTAGGCGAGCGGGCCCGCGGCCAGGGCGGCCACCGGGAGCACCACGTGCTGCGGCGTGCCCCACCCGGCCGGCGGCAGCACCCCGAGCGAGACGCCGAACCAGGAGACGAGCAGCACCGCCAGCAGGAAGCCGGGCACCGCGACCAGCACGCCGAGGACGGCCGACACCGCCAGGTCCAGCGTCCGGTGCCGGCCGCCGCGGGCGGACACCGCGGTCGCCACCCCCACGGGGAAGGCCCCGACCGCCGCGACCACGAACGACAGCCCGGCCAGGACCAGGGTCGCCGGCAGCCGCTCGCCGAGGATCGTCACGACGGGTCGCTGCGAGGTCACCGACGTCCCGAGGTCGCCGGTGAGCAGGCCGCCGACGTACGACCGGAGCTGCTCGCCGAGCGGCCGGTCCAGGCCGAGCTGCAGGCGCAGCGCCTCCACGGTCTCCGGGGAGACCGTGGGGCCCAGCGCGGCGCGGACCGGGTCGCCCGGCACCAGGTGCACCAGGAAGAACGACGCGAGCAGGACGATCACCAGCGAGACCAGCGCGCGGGCCAGCCGCGCCAGGACGAAGGCGAGCCGCGGGTGGTCGGCGAGCAGCCGGGGACGGTCCCCCCGGACCGCGGGGAGGGGCGGGGTGGCGACGGCGGTGACCGGGGGGATCGTCATGCCTCAGCCCTGCATCCGCACCGTGGTCGGCATGATGCTGCCCGGCATCTCCAGCGTCACGCCGCTGAGGTAGGTCGGGGAGACCGTGTCGGCGACGGGCACGGTGTCGACCCGGTCGATCAGCTCCTTCTCGGCCTGGAGCCAGAGCCCGCAGGCCGTGCCGGCGTCGGGCGCGACCAGCGCCTGCTCGGCCAGCGCGTCGTAGGCGGGGTTGTCGACGGCCATGAAGTTGTAGCCGCCCTCCTCGCTGTGCGCGCCGAGGAAGAACAGGCTCAGCACGACGGGGCTCCCCGGCGCCAGCTGCACGAACCCGGTGTCCCAGTCGTAGGTCTGGTAGAGGTCGGTCGCCCAGCCGGTCGAGTCCTCGGCGACCAGCTCGGTGGTGATCCCGAGGGCGTCCCACTCCGCCTGGACCTCCTCCGCGGCGGCCCCGTGCGACGGCGTGCCGGCGTCGTAGATGAACCGGATCGTCAGGTCGCGCGCGCCGTCGGCACCCTCGGGGTAGCCGGCCTCGTCGAGCAGCGCGGCGGCCTCCTCGACGTCGGTCTCCGGCAGCTCCCAGAGCGGCCCGTCGGCGACGCAGGTGAGCGGCGTCTTGTTCACCAGCGACACCGACTCCTGGTAGTGCCCGTCGGTGACCAGCTCGCCGACGGTCTCGCGGTCCAGCGCGAGCGAGAGGGCCCGCCGGACCCGCTCGTCGGACGTCGGCCGGTCGGCGCGCTCGTTGAACAGCATCTGGCCGATCGGGTTCAGCACGCCGACCGACTCCAGGCCAGCGGCCTCGATGCGGGTGCGGTCCGCGCCGATCACCGAGGCGGCGTTCAGCTCCCCGGAGAGCAGCAGGTTGGCGGCGGTGGCCTCGTCGGTGATGACGCGGGCGACGATGTCGTCGGGCAGGCCGGCCGTGTCGCTGGTGACGCCGTCGGGGCCCCAGGTGTAGCCGTCACGCTTGCTGTAGGTGTACGTCGACCCGGCCTGGAGGTCGGACAGGGCGTAGAGCGCGGTGCCGTTGGTGGCGTCGGTCAGCGTCGCCGGGTCGTCGAGGCCGGCCTGGCACACCATCTCGACGGCGCCGGTGGTCTGGGCCAGGAACGGGTTGGGGGTGGCCGAGGTGATGGTCAGCGTGCTGCCGTCGGCCGTGGCGGTCATGTCCGCCGTCACGTTCGACCCGAACCAGAACGTGCCGTTCGCGGCGTCCGCCTGGTACGCGAAGTTGGCGGCCGCGGTCTCGGCGGTGAACGGGGTGCCGTCCGCGCAGGTGATGCCGTCCTTGAGCGTGTACGTGATCGAGGTGCCGGTCTCCTCCCAGCTCTCCGCGAGCCACGGGATCGTCTCGCCGTCCTCGGTGATGTACGCCAGGGACTCGTAGCCGAAGGGCACCAGCCCGCGCTGCACCAGCGAGACGCCGGTGAGCGGCGACAGGCTGCCGGGGTCGTCGTTCACCGCGAGGGTGAAGGTGCCGCCGGAGACGGGGGTGGACTCGCCGGTGGCGCCGTCGTCGGTGGTGCCGCCGCTGCACGCGGCCAGCGCGACGACGGTCGCCAGCGCCGCGGTCGGGGCGAGGACGCCCCGGGTTCTGCTCGTCATGGACGTGCCCTTCGGGTCAGGCGGACAGGGGGGAGGAGAGACGGGCGAGCGGGCCGGCGGCCTTGACCGCGACCTTGAGCGTGGGACGGGTGGCGTAGGAGACGGGGGTCTCGAGCACGTCGACGACCTCGACCGTCCGCGGGTCGGCGCCGGCCTGGATCGCGCGCTCGACCGCCTGCCGGCCGGCGGCCGCGATGGCCTCGGCGCGGTCGGCGTGGTCGCACAGCTGGTCCGCGCGACCGCCGGCCAGGGCGATGGCCGCGCCGACGGCGTTCGCGACGTTGCCGCGCTCGGGCCGCAGCACCTCGCCGGCGCCCGCGACGACGTCGGGCACCAGGAACGCGCCGCCGCCGACCACGACGAGCGGCAGGTCCGTGCGGCCGAGCGACATCCGCTCGACGGCGGACTCGATCCGGTCGTGCGCCGCCGCCAGCGCCGCGGCGAGCGCGTCCCGGGTGCTCCGGTCGAGCGCGGGCAGCTCCCGGCCCTCGACCGTCCCGGGCCGGACGACGGCGGCCGCGTCCGTCAGCGTCGCGGTGCCACCGCCGAACAGCAGGCCCTCGGTACGGATCCGGTGCCCGACCGAGTCGGTGAGCGGCACGCCCCGCGCCAGGTCGACGACCGTGCCGCCGCCCAGCGCGAGGCTGAGCACGTCGGGCATCCGGAAGTTGGTCCGCACCCCGCCGATCTCACGGGGGAGGGTCGACTCGCGCGGGAACCGGTCGACGAGGACGCCGAGGTCGCTGGTCGTGCCGCCGACGTCGACCACGATCGCGGCGTCCGCCCCGGACAGCCGGGCCGCGCCGCGGATCGAGTTGGCCGGGCCGGAGCCGATGGTCAGCACCGGGTACCGGGCGGCGTACTCGACCGCCATCAGCGTGCCGTCGTTCTGGGCGAAGAACGTCGCCGCGTCCAGCTGCTCGTCGGCGACCGCGACGAGCAGCGCGTCGGTGACCTCGCCGGCCACCCGGTGCAGCGCGGCGTTGAGCACGGTGGCGTTCTCCCGCTCCAGCAGGCCGAGCTCGCCGACCTCGTGGCTGAGCGAGACGGGGACGTCGGGCCCGACGTGGTCGGCCACCAGCGCCGCGATCTCGAGCTCCTGCTCGGGGAACGACGGGCTGAAGATGCCGCACACCGCGACCGCGTCGAACCCGCCCGCGATCCCGTCGAGGAACCGGCGCACGCCGTCGGGGTCGAGCGGGGACAGCGGGTAGCCGTCCAGGAGGTGACCCCCGCCGGCCAGCAGCGCGCCCGCGAGGACGGTGTCCCGCAGGTCCGCCGGCCAGCCCGCCAGCGAGGGGTAGTCGGTCGTGGCGGGCGCACCGAGCCGCACGACGGCGACCCGGCCGAGGTCGCGCCGCCGCACGATGGCGTTGGTGGCGTGCGTGGTGCCGAGCATCACCCGGGACACCTCGGCGCGGCGCGGGCCGAGGTCGCGCAGCACGCCGGCCAGGGCCGCGCGGACGCCGCCGGTCACGTCGTCGGTCGTGGCCTGCTTGGTCCAGGCGAGCACGGTGCCGGCGTCGTCGAGGACGACGGCGTCGGTGTTGGTGCCGCCGACGTCGATGCCGACGGAGAGGTCGCCCGTGACCGTGCCGGGGGCGGTCACGCCGTCACCACCTGGCGGCCGTCGAACGGCACGTAGTCCAGGTCGTAGCCGAACGCCCGCGGCCCGGCCAGCTCGATGCCGCGCGGGGTCCGCCACAACGGGTCGCACGCCCAGGCCAGCACGCTGACCCGCTGCCCGAACCGCAGCATCTCGGTGGAGATGGCCTCGCCCGTCTCCGAGTCGACGATCGTGACCAGGTCCGGGACGCTCACCAGCACGGCGCCGTCCTCGATGACCACCAGGTTCTCGTTCTGGATCTCGACCCGGAGCAGCCGTCCGCGGTCGTCGCCGACGCCCTGCACGGTCACGGAGCCGCGGGTGAAGCCGCCGTCGGTGAGGCGGTCGATGTCGACGACCTTGCCGGCCACCAGCACGTCCGCCCCGAGCTCGTCCGCCACCTCCGCGACCGGGTCCGCGGCGCCGAGCAGGCGACGGCCGACCTCGACGGCGCGGCTCACCGTGCCCTCGATGACGGCGCCCGGGGCGGTGGCGTGGGTGAGCAGGTAGTGCGCGCCGAGCGCGATGCCGCCGGCCGCGACCGTGAACGCGCGGGCGTGCCGCTCCAGCCAGGCGATGTCCACCGTGCGCAGGACGGTCACGTTGCCGACCACGTCCGCCATCACCGCGAACTCGCTCGGCAGCCCGGCGACGTTCATCGCGATCATCGTGGCTTGCGGGAACGCCCGGCCCATCCCGTCGGCGTCCAGCACCTGCAGCCCGAGGGCCGCGGCCCAGCCGACCGGCGCGACCCCGTTGCTGCCGCCGATCTCGGCCGCCATCAGGGTGGTCACGCGCCGGCCCACCAGCTGCTCGACCTCGCGGACCAGCGTCTGCGCCTGCGCGGCCGCGCCGAGCATCTCGATGCCCACCGACGGCGCACCCATCGCGGACATGTTGATCACGACGTCGTCCTCCGTCAGGTCGGCGACCCGCACCAGGGGGACGGGGCCGTGGGTGGCGACGGCCGCGCGGACGGACAGCTGCACCGTGTGCACGGCGCCGCCGCCGCCGGTGCCGAACACCGCCGCACCGGCAGCGAGCGGCGCGACGTCGTCGGGTTCGAGGAGCCTCAGGGGCTGGGTGCTGCGGGGCATGGCTCGACAGTAGAAATCGCCCTGACGTGCCACAATGTGCCGCCGGACCAGAGATCGGGGAGGGACTGTGCCCGCAGCCCAGGCACGTGTCGATCGTGTTGCGCTCGACGAGCTGATCGCCCAGTCCGACGGGTTCGGGGTCGACCTGCTCGCCGGGAACCCGGTGGGCGTCCCCGTCCTGGGTGTCGAGACGCGGCGGCTCGACGACCTGGGCAGCGCGTCCGCCGGCCACCTGGTCGTCGTCAGCACCGACGCGGGCGCGCCGGTCCGGGCGTACCAGGTCGACATCGCCGTCCGGCGGGCGATCGCGGCCGAGGTCGCCGCCCTGGTGCTGCCCGGGCTCGACGCCCTGCCCGAGACCGCCCGGACGCTCGCGGCCCGCGGCGCCCTCCCGGTGCTGGGCACCAGCGCCGACCCCACCGCGCTCGCGGTGTTCACCGACCGCCTCGTGCGCCGCGGGGCGGCGGGCTCCCTCGCGCGCGCCGAGCACGCCGTCGAGGCGGTCGCCCGGGTGCTGGCGACCGACCCGCCGGACGTCCGCGCGGCGGTGCTCGACGCGGCCGGCACCGCGCTCGGGGTGCGGCTGCTGCTCGACGAGGCGCCGGGCGTCCGGTGGACCGACGCGGACGCCGTCTGCATCGGCGAGGTGCCCCTCGGGCGCCTGGTCGCGGACCGCTCCGACCCCGCGGTGGCGCTCACGGTGCCCGTCGTCGCCGCGATGCTGTCCCGGGCGGTGGCGCGCGAGACGCAGGACCGGTACGGCCCCGTGCGGTCCCGTGCCGACCTCGTGGTCGAGCTGCTGCTCGCCGACAACGCGCGCATCGACACGATCGGCGTCGAGGCGGCGCGGGCCGGCCTGCCGGTCGGGCTGTCGCACGCCGTCGCCTGGGTCGTGCCGCGGTGGCGGCCGGACCCGCTGCGCCGCGCGCCCGCGTCCCTGGGCGCCGCGCTGGAGCTGCGGGCGCTGCAGCTGGTCGAGGCGCGCGCCGAGACCTGGCACGTCGCGACGTTCCACGACGACCTGGTCGTCGTCGCCTCGGAGGAGCTCGGCGCGCCCGACCACCAGCGCCGGCTCCGCGAGGTCGTCGACCGGCTGCGCGCCGACGGCCCGGCGCTCGCGGGGGAGGGCTGGACGTTCACCGTCGGCCTCGGCACCCCGCTCAGCGGCGCCGCCGGGCTGCGGCAGTCCGCGGGCGAGGCGCGGATCGCCGCCGACTCCGCCGTCGCCGCGGGCCGGCTCGGCGCCGTCGAGGTCACCGACGTCACCGGGCTGCGCCGGGTGCTCCTGGACTTCCACGCGTCGCCGCTGAGCCGCACCCTGCTGGACGACCTGCTCGCCCCGCTCGACGCGCTCGGCACCGAGCCCGCCGACACCGCCGTGCGGACGCTGCTGGCCTACCTCAGCACCCGCAACTCGCTCGCGCGGGCCGCGACGCTGCTGACCCTGCACCCGAACGCGGTGAACTACCGGGTGCGCCGCATCGAGAAGACGCTCGGGCTGGACCTGGACGACCCGGACACCCGGTTCGCCCTCGAGCTGGCCTGCCGGCTGCGGCTGGTCGCCGGCGGGTAGCGCTCAGCCGGTCTGGGAGTCGATGAGGGCGTCCTCGGTCTCCTCGTCGGACGGGCGGCGGCGGGCCCGCGGCGCGCGCGCGGTCGCCGGGGCCGGGTCGCCGGCCGTGCCCTCGGCCTCGCCCTCCGCCGGCACGGCCTCGATCAGCTCGCGCCGCGCCAGCCAGGTGAGCGCCGCGACGGAGCCCAGCGCGAACGTCCACCACTGGAACGCGTAGGACAGGTGCGAACCCGGGTCGGTGCTCGGCGTCGGCAGGGTGCCCAGCGCGGTCGGCGCGGCGGGGTCCTCGTCCACCGCGGCGCCGTAGCCGCCGAACGACGCGACTCCCTCGTCGGCCCCGCCCGCGGCCAGGACCTGCTCGACGTTGATCGCCTGCACCTGGGCGTCGGGGGCACCGCGCTCGCTGGCGGGCTCGTCCGGGCGCAGGTGCACCGTGACGGTGACCTCGCCGGCCGGCGGCGCCGGGACGGAGACCTCGCCGCTCGCGTCGTCGTCCCACGCCACCCAGCCGCGGTCGACGACCAGCACGGCGCTGCCGGCGCTGTCGGTGCCGTCGCCGAGCCGCAGCGGCACCAGCACGTGGAACCCCGGCTGGCTGTCCACCGGCCGGTTGCGCAGCAGCACCGTGGCGTCGGCGTCGTAGGTGCCGGTCACCGTGGCCTGCCGCCAGACGTCGTCCGGGTCGAGGTCGGCGCCCGGCGCGGGCAGCAGCTCGGCCAGCGGGACGGGGTCGGCGGAGTAGTTCTGGTTCACCAGCTGGATCGCCGCGTCGCGCGCCACGTGCCGGTGCCACTGCCAGCGCCCCAGGTACACGCACGCGACCGCCATCGCCAGGCCCAGCAGGACCAGGCCGACGGCGCGGCGCAGGGCGGGGTTGCCGCGCAGGGTCATCGCAGCCCCGGGAGGCCGGGCAGGCCGGGGCGCTCCCCGAGCTCCGTCCGCGGCAGGTCGGCGACGGGCACCGTGGCCTGCCAGAACGCGCGCACCCGCAGGTACTCCTCGAGGTGCTCGCGGTGCGCGTCGCACGCCAGCCACACCTTGCGGCGCTCCGGGGTGTGCAGCCGGGGGTTGTTCCACAGCACGCCCCAGGTCGCGTCGCCGCGGCAGCCCCGGGCGCTGCACACCAGCTCGGACACCGCGTCGGGCGTGGGGGCGGTCATCGGGTTCCTCCGGTCGGCGGGTCGTCGGTCGGGCTCGGCCGGCCGGGGGCGTCCTGGGTGAGGTCCGGGCGGGCCGGGGGAGCGGCGTCGAGCTCCGGCGGCAGCACCGCGTACGGCGGCGCCAGGGACTGCCGCTCGCGCCCAGCGTTCGCGAACAGCACCGCGATGTACGGCAGGACCACCGCGCCGACGATGAGCGTCAGCCCGACCCACAGCGGCACGTGCTGCCAGAGCAGCGCGGCCAGCAGGAAGCACACGACGCGGATGCCCATCTGGATCAGGTAGCGCCGCGCACGCCGCGCCTGGTCGGCGGCGAGCGGCTCGGGCGCGCTCGTGATGCTCTGCGCCGGGTCCGGGCTCTTCCTGCTCACACCTGATCGTAGGCGCCGCGGGGCGATGTGCTCGTCGGCGGGGGCGACCGGTTCCCGTGCCCGTGGGTGGACGGTTCCGACGGACACGCCGACGGCGTGTCCGTCGGAACCATCCACTCGGTAGCGTCGGGGCGTCGACGGACGGCTAGCGGGGAGCGCCTCGCGCGGGCCGGCGTTGTGCGAACCGGACAAGCCGGGGCAGCCATCCTGTGCCGCGCCGGTGCACCGCCGCCCGGCGGCCGTCGGCTAGCGTCGACTTCCGTGTCCGAGACCTCACAGACCACGACCCCCCGCCCGGAGCCGCGCAGCGTGCTGGTGACGGGCGCCAACCGCGGCATCGGCCGCGCGATCGCCGAGCGGTTCCTCGCCAACGGCGACAAGGTCGCCACGCTGGCCCGCAGCGGCGGCGCGCCCGACGGCGTCCTGACCGTCACCGGCGACGTGACCGACACCGCCGCGGTCGACGCCGCCTTCGCCGAGGTCGAGGCCCAGCACGGCCCCGTCGAGGTCCTGGTGGCCAACGCCGGCATGACGCGCGACGGCCTGCTGATGCGGATGACCGACGAGGACTTCGAGCAGGTCGTCGACGTGAACCTCACGGGCGTCTTCCGCTGCGTGCGCCGCGCCTCCAAGGGCATGATCCGGCTGCGCCGCGGCCGGATCGTGATGATCGGCTCGACCGTCGGCCTCTACGGCAACGCCGGCCAGGTCAACTACACCGCCACCAAGGCCGGCCTGGTCGGCATGGCCCGCTCGATCACCCGCGAGCTCGGCGGCCGCGGCATCACCGCGAACGTCGTCGCGCCGGGCTTCATCGAGACCGCGATGACCGCGGAGCTGCCGCAGGACCGGCAGGACGCCTACCTGTCCTCGATCCCGGCGGGCCGGTTCGGCGGGGTCGACGAGATCGCCGCCGCCGTCGAGTTCCTCGCCTCGCCGGCCGCCGGCTACATCTCCGGCGCCGTGCTGCCCGTCGACGGCGGCCTCGGCATGGGCCACTGACGGCCGACGGCACCTGCAGCACCGACCTCCTCCTCTCAGCACCTCGCACAGATCGGAACCACCATGGGTCTCCTCGACGGCAAGAAGCTCCTCGTCACCGGCGTCCTCACCGACGGCTCGATCGCGTTCCACGTGGCGCGCCTCGCGCAGGAGGAGGGCGCCGAGGTCGTGCTGAGCTCGTTCGGGCGCCAGTTCCGCCTGACGCAGGCGATCGCCCGCCGGCTGCCGAAGGAGGCGCCGGTCGTGCAGCTCGACGTCACCGACAACGAGGACCTCGCCGCGCTGCCCGAGCGCGTCCGCGAGCACGTCGACCACCTCGACGGCGTCGTGCACTCGATCGGCTTCGCGCCGCAGTCCGTCATGGGCGGCAACTTCCTCGCGGCCGAGTGGGCGGACGTCGCGACGGCCCTCGAGGTCTCCGCGTTCTCGCTGAAGTCGCTCGCCACGGCGACCCGGCCGCTGCTCACCAGCGGCGGCTCCATCGTCGGGCTCACGTTCGACGCCCGGTTCGCCTGGCCCGTCTACGACTGGATGGGCGTCGCGAAGGCCGCCTTCGAGTCGACCTCCCGCTACCTGGCCCGCGACCTCGGCCCGTCGGGCATCCGCGTCAACGTGGTCTCCGCCGGCCCGATCCGCACCACGGCCGCGAAGTCCATCCCCGGCTTCGAGTCGATGGAGGGCGGCTGGGACGGCCGCGCGCCCCTCGGCTGGGACGTGCACGACCCGGAGCCCACCGCCCGCGCCGTCGCCGCCCTGCTGTCCGACTGGTTCCCCAAGACCACGGGGGAGATGGTGCACGTCGACGGCGGCGTGCACGCCATGGGCCAGTAGCCGTGCGACGCTGGTGCGCGTGATCCACGGTCCCGCGCACCAGCTCGTCCTGCTCCGCCACGCCAAGGCGGAGCACCCGGCCTCCCTCGACGACGCGATGCGCCCGCTCGCCCTGGCCGGCCGCACCCAGGCGACCGAGGTCGGCGTGGGCCTGCGTGCCGCGGGCGTGCAGCCGGACCTGGTGCTGGTGTCCTCGGCCGTGCGCACCCGGCAGACGTGGGACCGCGTGCGCGCCGGGCTCGACCTGCCGCCCGAGGTCGCCCGGGTCAGCGACGCGCTCTACGACGCCGGGGTGCGGTCGCTGCTGGCGCTGCTGCGGGAGGTCGACGAGTCCGCCGGCACCGTGCTCGTCGTCGGCCACGAGCCCACCGTCTCCCAGACCGCCGCGGCGCTCGCCGGCCCCGGCTCGGACGACGCCGCGGTCGCCCGCGTCCGGGTCGGCGTGCCCACGGCCGCGTACAGCGTGCTGGAGGTCCCGACCCCCTGGTCGCAGCTCGAGCCCGACTCGGCCCGCCTCCTGCGCGTCGTCACACCGGCCTGACCCGGGGCCGCTCCGCGCCCGCCTCCACGCCTGCTGCGCCGAGGTCGTCACACGATGTCGAGGTCGTCCCGCAGGACTGACGACCTCGACACGGAGTGACGACCTCGCGACCCGCGCAGCGGCAGGTCAGGCGAACGGGGGCAGGGCGAGGACGTCGTCGAGGCGGTCGCGGACGACCGCGTCGGCGTGCTCGCAGACCACCGGCTTGGCGTTGAAGGCGATGCCGTACCCGGCGGCGCCGATCATGTCGAGGTCGTTCGCTCCGTCGCCGATCGCCACGGTGCGCTCCATCGGGACGCCCGCCGCCGCGGCGTACTCCCGCAGGGTGCGTGCCTTGACCGCCCGATCGACGACCTCGCCGGCGACCCGCCCGGTCAGCGCACCGTGCTCGACCTCCAGGGCGTTGGCGCGGAAACGCGTGATGCCGAGGCGCGCGGCCAGCGGGGCCACGACCTCCTCGAACCCGCCCGACACGAGCCCGACCGGCCAGCCGCGCCGGTCGAGCTCCGCGAGCAGCTCGACGGCGCCCGGGGTGACGACCACCTCCGCCAGCACGTCGTCGAACACCGACACCGGCAGGCCCGCGAGCGTGGCGACCCGGGCGCGCAGCGACTCCGTGAAGTCGAGCTCCCCCCGCATGGCCCGCTCGGTGATCGCGGCGACCTCGGCGCGCGACCCGGCGTGGCCGGCCAGCAGCTCGACCACCTCCTGGGTGATCAGCGTCGAGTCGACGTCCATGACGACGAGGCGGGGCGCACGGGGCTGGCTCACCCGAGCAGGCTACCGACGCGGCGGACGAGGCCGTGCGCCGCGTCCACGGACGGGACGCGGCGCACGGGACGCCCGGCGTGCGCGGCGACGGCCGCGCTCAGAGCTCGACGACCGCGCCCTTCGGCACGACGGTGATGCCCGACTCCGTGACGGTGAACCCGCGCGCCAGGTCCTGCTCGCGGTCGATGCCCACGCGCGCCCGCTCCTGCACCACGACGTTCTTGTCGAGGATCGCCCGGTGCACCTGCGCGTACCGGTTCACGATGACGCCGTCCATCAGCACCGAGTCCGTGACCTGCGCCCACGAGTGCAGGTAGGTTCCGGGTGACAGCACCGAGCCCGACACCGTCGCCCCGGAGACGATGACGCCGGGGGAGACGATCGAGTCGGCGGCGTGGCCGAGGCGGCCGGCGCCGGCGTGCACGAACTTCGCGGGCGGGAGCCCGGTGTAGCCGGTGTAGACGGGCCACTCGTCGTTGTACAGGTTGAAGACCGGCTCGATGGAGATGAGGTCCTGGTTGGCGTCGTAGTACGAGTCGAGCGTCCCGACGTCCCGCCAGTACTGGCGGTCGCGGTCGGTCGAGCCGGGCACGTCGTTGTGGATGAAGTCGTAGACCGCGGCGGTCCCGCGCTCGACGAACGCGGGCACCAGGTCGCCGCCCATGTCGTGCCGGGACGTGGGGTTCTCGGCGTCCTCGGTGACGGCGCGGATCAGGGCGTCGGTGTTGACGACGTAGTTGCCCATCGACGCGAGGATCTCCTGCGGGGAGTCCGGGAGCCCGATCGGGTCGGACGGCTTCTCGCGGAACGCGGTGATCTTGGTCTGGTCGTCGGGATCGGTCTCGATGACGCCGAACTGGTCGGCCATGCCGATGGGCTGCCGGATGCCGGCGACGGTCATCTCGGCACCGGTGGCGATGTGCTGGTCGACCATCTGCGAGAAGTCCATGCGGTACACGTGGTCGGCGCCGACCACCACCACGATGTCGGGCCGCTCGTCGTCGAGGATGTTGAGGCACTGGTAGATCGCGTCGGCGCTGCCGAGGTACCAGTGCTTGCCGACCCGCTGCTGCGCGGGGACGGGGGAGACGTAGTTGCCCAGCAGGGTGGACATGCGCCAGGTCTTCGAGACGTGCCGGTCGAGGCTGTGCGACTTGTACTGGGTCAGCACGACGATGTGCAGGTACCGCGAGTTGACGAGGTTCGACAGGGCGAAGTCGACGAGGCGGTAGATGCCCCCGAACGGCACGGCCGGCTTGGCGCGGGCGGCGGTGAGCGGCATGAGCCGCTTCCCCTCTCCACCTGCGAGGACGATTGCCAGGATGCGCGGCGCTGCCATGCCCCGACCGTAGTGCCCCGACCCGGTTCACGGCGAGGCGAACTCGAGGTTCCGCGCTAGCGTGTCGCAGGTGAGAGTCGACCTGCTGACCCGGGAGTACCCGCCGCACGTCTACGGCGGTGCCGGCGTGCACGTCGCGGAGCTCGCCGCCGTGCTGCGGCGCAGCGTCGACGTGCGGGTGCACTGCTTCGACGGACCCCGCGACGAGCGCGACCAGCCCGGCGTCACGGGCTACGACGTCCCCGGCGCGCTGGCCGAGGCCAACCCCGCGCTGGCCACCTTCGGCGTGGACCTCGCGATCGTGGACGGCGTCGGGCGGGGCGAGGGCCCGCCGGCCGACCTGGTGCACTCGCACACCTGGTACGCGAACCTCGCGGGCCACCTGGCCGGGCTGCTGCACGGCGTCCCGCACGTGGTGTCCGCGCACAGCCTGGAGCCGCTGCGGCCGTGGAAGGCCGAGCAGCTCGGCGGCGGGTACGCCCTGTCCTCGTGGGCGGAGCGCACGGCGTTCGAGTCGGCCGCGGCGGTGATCGCGGTCAGCGCCGGGATGCGCGCCGACATCCTGCGGTCCTACCCGGCGATCGACCCTGAGCGCGTGCACGTCGTGCACAACGGCATCGACCTGTCGGGCTGGCGCCGCCCCGAGACCGACGACGAGTGGTCCGCCGCGCGTGCCGTCGCCGTCGCCAACGGCATCGACCCGGACCGGCCGGCGGTGGTGTTCGTCGGGCGGATCACCCGGCAGAAGGGCCTGCCGTACCTCCTCCGCGCCGCGGAGACGCTGCCGGCCGAGGTGCAGCTGGTGCTGTGCGCGGGCGCCCCGGACACCCCCGAGATCCTGGCCGAGGTCACGGGCCTGGTCGAGCAGCTGCGCGCCCGGCGGGACGGCGTCGTGTGGATCGACCGGATGCTGCCGCGCGAGGAGCTCGTGTCGGTGCTCGCCACCGGCACGGTGTTCGCCTGCCCGTCGGTCTACGAGCCGCTGGGCATCGTGAACCTCGAGGCGATGGCGGTCGGGCTGCCCGTGGTCGGCACGGCCACCGGCGGCATCCCCGAGGTCGTCGACGCCGGCACCACGGGCTGGCTGGTGCCCATCGAGCAGGTGCAGGACGGCACCGGCACGCCGGTCGACCCCGACGCGTTCGTCGCCGACCTGGGTGCCGCCCTCGCCGAGGCCGTCTCCGACACCGACCGGGCACGCGCCTGGGGCGTGGCGTCCCGCACGCGGGTCGAGGAGCACTTCTCCTGGGACGCCATCGCCGACCGCACGCTCGAGGTGTACCGCTCCGTGCTGCGCTGACCGGCTCGACACGCGCCCGGGCCCGTCCGGGTGCGTGTCGAGCCGGTCAGGCCCGGCGGGGGTCCGGGGCGTCGGCGCCGGGGTGCGTGGCCACGGCCAGCGCGCGGCGAGCCGCCCGGTCGACGTCCCGCAGCGCGGTCGACCGCTGGTCCGCCTGCCACAGGTTCACCGCCGCGCCGTCGTCGGACGTCGCGAGGTCCACGATGGCGCGCAGCCGCAGCGCGCTCCCGATCACCCGGACCCGCCGTGGTTCCAGCCCGGGGGGCAGCACCCCGCGGGCGTCGGGTGTCGAGCGCAGCGCGGCGATCTGCTCGGCCGCGTCCGGGCGCCAGCGCGCGACGTCGAGCGAGGTGAGCGCCTCGGTGGCCCGGGTCAGCGCGGTGGCGAGCTCGCGCTCGGCCTCGGGCAGCGTGCCGACGTGCCCGACCAGCGCCTGCCGCCACGCCGGCACGGCGTGCACCCGCCAGGTCACGAGGTACCCCGCCTCGAGGGCGCTGCCGAACTGCTCGACCTCGGGGACGGCCGCGTAGTCGCCGTCGGCGGTGCTGACCAGGACGGCCTCGCCGGCGGACTGCGCGGCGCCGGCGACGACGGCCGGGGCGCCGGCCGGGTCCCCGGGCGCCGGCAGCACGGCCGCGACGGTGCGCGGGCCGCTCGCCCAGGCGGCGACGAGGTCGGCGAGGGTGGCGGACCCGTCGGCGAGCCCGGGCACCCGGGCCCCGGGGACGACGACCCGGTGCGGCTCGTCGTCGCCCTGGACGGCGGTCAGGGTGCGCCGGACGGGGTCCGGGCCCGCGCCGGTGTCGGCGAGCCAGAGGGCCAGCAGCACGGAGCGCGGGAGGGCGAGGGGAGTGCGGTCCACGCCACCAACGTACGTCCACGTCCCCGTCGCTCCGGACGGCTAGGGTCTGGTGTCCATGACCGACGTGCTCCACCTGCAGGACGTGACCATCCGCCGCGGCACCACGACGATCCTCGACGGGCTGTCCTGGACGGTCCGCGAGGGCGAGCGCTGGGTGGTGCTCGGCCGCAACGGCGCGGGCAAGACCACGGTGCTCCAGGTGGCGTCCGGCCGCATGCACCCGACGTCCGGCACGGCCGACCTGCTGGGCTCGCGGCTGGGGCGGGTCGACGTCTTCGAGCTCCGCCCGCGGATCGGCCTGGCGAGCGCGGCGCTCGCCGACCGGATCCCCGCGGGCGAGGTGGTGCGCGACGTGGTGCTCACCGCCGCCTACGGCGTCACCGGCCGCTGGCGCGAGGCCTACGAGTCGGTCGACGAGTCCCGCGCCACCGACCTGATGACCGCCTTCGGCGTCGCCCGGTTCGCCGACCGCCGGTACGGCACCCTCAGCGAGGGCGAGCGCAAGCGCGTGCAGATCGCCCGGGCGCTGATGAGCGACCCCGAGCTGCTGCTGCTCGACGAGCCGGCGGCCGGCCTGGACCTGGGCGGGCGCGAGGAGCTGGTCGCCGCGCTGTCGGAGCTGGCGGCCGACCGCCGCTCGCCCGTGCTGGTGCTCGTGACCCACCACGTCGAGGAGATCCCGCCGGGCTTCACGCACCTGCTGCTGCTCGCGGACGGCAGGGTGCACGCCGCCGGGCCCGTCGACGAGGTGCTGACCTCGGACAACCTCAGCGCCGCGTTCGGCACGCCGCTGCAGGTCGACAAGACGGACGACCGCTGGACGGCGCGCGGCCGGTCATGACCACCGGCACCCCCGTTCGGCCTGGGATCGGTCAAGAGATCGTCTAGGATCGGTCGTGCGCGGTCGTTCTCGCGGCCGCCGCGGACGACGGCGCCCGCCTGCCGGGCGCCCTGACCGGGAGGGGCCGACATGGACTGGCTCTGGTGGCTGGGCGGCGCGCTGCTGCTCGGCGTGGCCGAGATGTTCACGCTCGACCTCATCTTCCTCATGCTCGCCGGCGGTGCCCTCGCGGGAACCGTCGCCGCCGCGCTCGACGCCCCGCTCGCGGTGCAGATCGTCGTCGCCGCGGCGACCGCGCTGCTGCTGCTGTTCGCGCTGCGCCCGTTCCTGCTGCGCCGGCTGCGCAGCCGCGGCGAGCTGGTCGAGACCAACTCGGCCGCGCTGGTCGGCCGGGTCGCCGTCGTCGTCGCCCCCACGGACGTCGTGGGCGGCCGCGTGAAGCTGGCCGGCGAGGTCTGGTCCGCCCGGACCGCCGACGACGGCGCGACGTTCCCCGCGGGCGCCGAGGTGCGCGTCGCGCGGATCGACGGCGCCACCGCCGTGGTCGCCGCGGCCGACCGCCCCGCGGCTCCCGGCACCGGTGCGCCCGGCGTGCCCGGCGCGCCCGCCCCCATCTGACGGACGACGGCGGCCGACCGGTCGCCGTCGCAGCACGTCGGCCCGACCCGGGCCGAGCAGGGAGGAGACGCAGTGGACGACCCGAACGTCGGCACCATCGTGGGATGGGTGTTCCTCGCCATCCTCGTGATCTTCGTCGTGGTGACCCTGGCGCGGGCGGTGCGGATCGTGCCGCAGACCGTCGCGCTGCTGGTGGAGCGCCTCGGCCGGTACCACCGCACGCTGGACGCCGGGCTGCACCTGATCGTGCCGTTCGTGGACCGGGTCCGCGCCGGCGTCGACCTGCGCGAGCAGGTGGTCTCGTTCCCGCCGCAGCCCGTCATCACGTCGGACAACCTCGTGGTGAGCATCGACACCGTCATCTACTTCCAGGTGACGGAGCCCAAGTCGGCGGTCTACGAGATCGCCAACTACATCACCGGCATCGAGCAGCTCACCGTCACGACGCTCCGCAACGTCATCGGCTCGATGGACCTCGAGCAGACGCTGACCAGCCGCGACCAGATCAACGGCCAGCTCCGCGGCGTCCTCGACGAGGCGACCGGGAAGTGGGGCATCCGCGTCAACCGCGTGGAGCTCAAGAGCATCGACCCGCCGCAGTCCGTGCAGGGCGCGATGGAGCAGCAGATGCGCGCCGAGCGCGACCGCCGCGCCGCGATCCTCACGGCCGAGGGCGTCAAGCAGTCGCAGATCCTCACCGCCGAGGGCGAGAAGCAGGCGGCGATCCTCCGGGCCGAGGGCGCGGCCCAGGCGGCCATCCTCACCGCCGAGGGCGAGTCGCGGGCCATCCTCCAGGTGTTCGACGCCGTCCACCGCGGCGACGCCGACCCCAAGCTGCTGGCCTACCAGTACCTGCAGGCGCTGCCGAAGCTCGCCGCGACGCCCGCGAACAAGGTGTGGATCGTGCCGTCCGAGCTGACCGGCGCGCTCGGCCAGTTCGTGCAGGGCTTCGCGGGCGGGTTCCCCGGCGCGGGTGCGGGTGACGCGGCGCCGAGCCGGCCCGCGGGGTCCTCGCCGCTGAGCGCCGACGACCTCCCGCCGATCGCCCTCACCGACCCGAAGGAGGCGCTCGCCGAGGCCCGTCGCGAGTCCGAGGCCGCGACGGCGGACGCGACCAGCGCGGGGACGTTCAGCGGCCGGCCGTTCGACCCGGTCGCCGAGGCCGGGCAGCGCCCGCAGCCCGGTACCCCCCGGCGCACCCAGCCGCCGGTTCCTCCGGTGCCGCCGGCGCCCGCAGCGCCGCCGCAGGACGACGCACCTCCGCAGGACGACGCACCGCCCGCGCGCTGACCCGGCCGGCGCGGACCCGCGGGCCCCGACCACGACGACGCCCGTCGCACCCTCCCGGTGCGGCGGGCGTCGTCGTGCGCGAGCCGGGCCCACGCCCGAGTCCGTGCCCGTGCCTGTGCCCGTGCCCGGGCCGCCGCCCGAGTCCGTGCCCGGGCGGCCGGTGAGGGTGCACAAACTGCGGCGATATCGCCCGGTCGCCCGGGGGTTTCTGCACCTTCGGCGCGCACCGCACCCGGGAGTGGACGAGTGAGCGCTCACTCACTTAGGATCGCCGGCGTGGACGAGGCCAGGTCCGGGCGCGCACGCCCGATGAGCCGCGACGAGCGGCGCGCGTCCATCGCGCACGCCACGGTGCCGCTGCTTGAGCAGCACGGGTCGCAGGTCTCCACGCGGCAGATCGCGCTCGCCGCGGGGGTCGCCGAGGGCACGCTGTTCCGCGCGTTCGACGACAAGGTCGAGCTGCTGACCGCCGCCGCGGAGCGGGCGCTCGACCCGACGTCCCGGGTCACCGAGCTGGACGAGCTCCCCGTCGCCGCCGACCTGGCGGCCGAGCTGGTCCAGGTCGCGCAGCTGATCGCCGCGGGTGGCCGCCGGGTGCGCCGCGTCATGCTGGCCGTGCACGCGATGCTCGCGACGGAGGAGGGCCGGCGTGCTGCGGCCGTCCGGGCCGCGCGGGGCGCCGACGTGTTCGGCCGCCCGGTGCCGGGGCACGCGCCGCGCGCGGACGAGCAGCCCGGCGACGCGCAGCACCGCCTGCACGCGCCGCACGGCCGTGACGCGCGGCTCCGCGCCATGACCGAGGTCCGCGCGGCGGTCGCCCGTCGCCTCGAGCCCCACCGCGCCGAGCTGCGCGTCGAGCCGGAGCGGCTCGCGCACCTGCTGCTCGCCACGCTGATGGGGCAGGGCCCGCCGGTCCTGCCCGACGAGGAGCAGATCCCGGTCGAGGACCTCGTCGAGGTCCTGCTGCACGGGGTCGCCCGCCCCTGACCTCCCGACGTCCTTCCCTCCGGACGCCGCACCCGCCCGCCCCGGCACCCTCGCCTCTCTCCGGGAGACCCATGCTGCTCCGCCTGCTCCGCGACCTGCTGCGGCCCTACCGCGCGCAGGTCGGCTTCGTGCTGCTGCTCCAGGTCGCGCAGACCATCGCGACCCTCTACCTGCCCAGCCTCAACGCCGACATCATCGACAAGGGCGTCGCCGTGGGCGACACCGGCTACATCCTGCGGATCGGCCTGCTCATGCTGGGCATCAGCCTGCTGCAGGTGGCGTGCGCCGTCCTCGCGGTCTACTTCGGCGCGCGGGTCGCGATGTCGTTCGGGCGGGACCTGCGCGGCGCGCTGTTCACGCACGTGCAGGAGTTCTCGGCCCGGGAGGTCGGGCAGTTCGGCGCGCCGTCCCTGATCACCCGCACCACCAACGACGTCCAGCAGGTGCAGATGGTCGTGCTGCTGACCTTCACCGTCATGGTGATGGCGCCGATCATGCTGGTCGGCGGCGTGGTGCTCGCGCTGCAGGAGGACGTCGCGCTGTCCGGGCTGCTGGTCGTCGCCGTCCCCGCGCTCGGGGTCGTCGTCGGCCTGATCGTGCGCAAGATGGTGCCGTACTTCCGGACGATGCAGGCGCGGATCGACGCGATCAACCGCGTGATGCGCGAGCAGATCACCGGCCTGCGCGTCATCCGCGCGTTCGTGCGCGAGCGCCGCGAGGCCGAGCGGTTCGGCCGGGCCAACGACGCGCTGTTCGACACCTCGCTGCGGGTCGGCCGGCTGATGTCGCTGATGTTCCCGGTCGTCATGCTGATCATGAACGTGACGAGCGTCGGCGTGCTGTGGCTCGGCGCGGGCCGGATCGACGCGGGGGAGATGCAGATCGGCGCCCTCACGGCGTTCCTCAGCTACATCATGTACATCCTGATGGCCGTCATGATGTCGACGATGATGTTCGTGATGGTCCCGCGGGCCGTGGTCTCGGCCGAGCGCATCACCGCGGTGCTGGACACCGAGAGCTCCGTCGTCCCGCCCGCCGAGCCCGTCCGGCTGCCGCAGCCGCGCGGCCGGCTCGAGCTCCGGGACGTCGAGATGCGCTACCCGGGTGCGGAGCGGCCCGTGCTGCACGGCGTCGACCTGGTGGCCGAGCCCGGGCGGACGACGGCCGTGATCGGCTCGACGGGGTCCGGCAAGACCACGCTGATCAGCCTGGTGCCGCGGCTGTTCGACGCGACCGCGGGCACCGTGACGGTGGACGGGGTCGACGTCCGCGACCTGGCGCCGCAGGACCTGTGGAGGCTGGTCGGGCTGGTGCCGCAGCGGCCCTACCTGTTCAGCGGGACGGTGGCGTCCAACCTCCGGTACGGCGACCCGGACGCCACCGACGAGGAGCTCTGGCACGCGCTCGAGGTCGCGCAGGCGCGGTCCTTCGTCGAGGAGATGCCCGAGGGGCTCGACGCCCCCATCGCGCAGGGCGGCACCAACGTGTCCGGCGGTCAGCGCCAGCGGCTGGCGATCGCGCGGGCGCTGGTCCGCAAGCCGGCGATCTACCTCTTCGACGACTCCTTCTCGGCCCTCGACTTCGCGACCGACGCCGCGCTCCGGGCCGCGCTGGTGCCGGAGACCCGGCGGTCGGCGGTCGTCGTGGTGGCCCAGCGCGTGGCCACCATCCGGGACGCCGACCGGATCGTCGTGCTCGACGAGGGGCGGGTGGTCGGCACCGGCACGCACGCGGAGCTGATGGCGACCTGCCGGACCTACCAGGAGATCGTGCTGTCCCAGATCAGCGTGGAGGAGGCGGCGTGAGCGCGCAGGAGAAGGCCCCCGCAGCACCGGCCCCGGTCCGGCGTCCTCGCGCCGGCGGCATGGGCGGCCCGATGGGCGGCATGGGCATGCCCGGCGAGAAGTCGCTGGACTTCCGGGAGTCCGGCCGGCGCCTGCTGACCGTGCTGCGCCCGGAGCGGTGGCGGCTGGCCGCGGTGGTGCTGCTGGGCACCGCGTCGGTCGCGCTCGCGGTCACCGGCCCGAAGGTGCTCGGCGACGCGACGAACGTGATCTTTGACGGCGTCGTCGGCGGGCAGCTGCCGGCGGGCGTCACCCGCGAGCAGGCGGTCGAGGGGCTCCGGGCCGACGGCCAGGACCGCCTCGCCGACATGCTCGGCGGCATGGACGTCGTCCCGGGGCAGGGGGTCGACTTCTCCCGGCTGCGGGAGCTGCTGCTCGCCGTCGTCGCCATCTACGTGGTGTCCGCGCTCTTCAGCTGGCTGCAGGGCCTGATCACCACCGGCGTCGTGCAGCGGGTCGTCCACCGGCTCCGGGGCGAGGTCGAGGCCAAGCTCGCGCGCCTCCCGCTGAAGTACTTCGACGGCCAGCCGCGGGGCGAGGTGCTGAGCCGCGTCACCAACGACATCGACAACGTGGCGCAGACGCTGCAGCAGACGCTGTCGCAGCTGATCACGGCCGTGCTGACCGTGGTCGGGGTGCTCGGGATGATGTTCTGGATCTCGCCGCTCCTGGCGGTCGTCGCGCTGGTCACCGTCCCGCTGTCCGTCGTCGTCACGGCGATGATCGCCAAGCGGTCCCAGCCGCAGTTCGTGGCGCAGTGGCGGTGGACCGGCTCGCTGAACGCCCACATCGAGGAGATGTACACCGGGCACGCCCTGGTGAAGGTGTTCGGCCGGCAGGAGCAGGCGGTCCGCCAGTTCCACGACCAGAACGACGAGCTGTACGCGGCGTCGTTCAAGGCGCAGTTCATCTCCGGGATCATCCAGCCGGCGATGGGGTTCATCGCGAACCTCAACTACGTGGTGGTCGCGGTGGTCGGCGGGCTGCGGGTGGCGTCGGGGACGCTGACGCTCGGCGACGTGCAGGCCTTCATCCAGTACTCCCGGCAGTTCACGCAGCCCATCACGCAGATCGCGTCGATGATGAACCTGCTGCAGTCCGGCGTCGCGTCGGCCGAGCGCGTCTTCGAGCTGCTCGACTCCCCGGAGCAGGAGCCCGACCCGGCCCGGCCCGCCCGGCTGCCGGCCCGCGTCGAGGGCCGGGTGGTGTTCGAGGACGTGTCGTTCCGGTACGTCGGGGACCAGCCGCTGATCGACGGCCTGTCGCTGGTCGCGGAGCCGGGGCAGACGGTCGCGATCGTCGGGCCGACCGGCGCCGGCAAGACCACGCTCGTCAACCTGCTGATGCGGTTCTACGAGATCGACGGCGGGCGGATCACGCTCGACGGCCTGGACGCGCGCGAGCTGACCCGGGACGACCTGCGCTCGCGGGTCGGCATGGTGCTGCAGGACACCTGGCTGTTCGGCGGCACGATCCGCGACAACATCGCCTACGGGGTCGAGCACGTCGACGAGGCGCGCCTGGTCGAGGCCGCCGTCGCCACGCACGTCGACCAGTTCGTCCGGGCGCTGCCCGACGGGTACGACACCGTGGTGGACGACGAGGCCGCGAACCTGTCGGCGGGCGAGAAGCAGCTGCTCACCATCGCCCGGGCGTTCCTGGCCGACCCGGCGATCCTGGTGCTGGACGAGGCCACCTCGTCGGTCGACACCCGCACCGAGGTGCTGGTGCAGCAGGCGATGAACGCGCTGCGGTCCGGGCGGACGTCGTTCGTCATCGCGCACCGGCTGTCGACCATCCGCGACGCCGACGTGATCCTGGTGATGGAGCACGGCTCGATCGTGGAGCAGGGCTCGCACGACGAGCTGCTGGCCGCCGGCGGCGCGTACGCGCGGCTGTACGCCAGCCAGTTCGCCGCCGCGGTCGCCGTGGCGGACTGACCCGCACGCGGGCCGGAGGGCCCGGTCGGCGGCGGCCGCGCGCCGCTAGGGTCGGGCGCGTGATGACGCGCACCGCGGCCGGGACGCCGCGGCTCCACCGGGACCGGTTCACCGTCAGCATGTACGGGGTGTTCGTCACCTGGGGGTGGCTGCTCTACTCGTTCAACCCCAGCGTGCCGCTGCTCGCGGAGGAGCTGGGGGTGTCGAACGCGCAGGCGGGGCTGCACGGCACGGCGATGGCGGTCGGGGCGCTGGGCGCCGCGGCGCTGACCCCGCGCGCGGTGCTCCGGCTCGGCCGGCGGACGACCCTGGTGGGTGCGTCGGTGGTGATCGCCGCGGGGATCGCGCTGCTCACGACCGGGCAGGTGCTCGCGGTGACGCTGGCGGGCATGGTCGTGGTCGCCGTCGGCGGCAACATGGCCATCAGCGCCGCGCAGGCGGGCCTCGCCGGGCACCACGGACGGTCGGCGTCCGCCGCGGTGACGGAGGCGAACGGCGTGGGGTCGGGCGTCGGCCTGGTCGGCCCGCTGGCCGTCGGCGCGTGCGTCGCCGCGGGGTGGGGCTGGCGTCCCGCGGTGGCCGTGACGGCGGTGCTCGCGCTGGCGACCGCGGTGCTCGTCCGGCGGCTGCCCCTCACCGGGGTGCTGGCCCGGTCGGGCGGCGCGGTGGCGGGTCCCGCCGGGGCCGACGGCGTGGCCGGGGCCGTGCGGGCCTCCCGCTGGTTCCTCGTGACGATCGTGGCCGCCCTCGCCCTCGAGAACGCCACGACGTACTGGGCGACCGACCTGGTGCGGGATCGCACCGGCGCCGGTGCGGGGATCGCCACGGCGACCACCGCCGGGCTGGTCGCGGGGATGACGGTCATCCGGTTCGTCGTCGGGCCGCTGTCGCTGCGGGTCTCGCCCGCCCGGCTGCTCGGGGGCGCGTTCGGCGTCGCGATCGCCGGGTGGGCCGTGCTCTGGACGGCGACCACCGCACCGGTCGCGCTCGCCGGGCTGTTCCTGGCGGGGCTCGGGTACGGGGCGCAGTACCCGCTCGGCATCGCGCTGCTGCTGGGCGCCTCCGGCGGCGCCACCGACGCGGCCCAGGCGCGCGCCACCGTGGGCGGCGGGTTGGCCATCGGCGTCGCCCCGTTCGTCCTCGGCGCGCTGGCCGACGCGGTGGGGGCGCACACGGCGTTCCTGGTGGTCCCGGTGCTGGCGGTGGTCGGCGGCGTCGCGGCGCTCGCGGGCGCGCGGGCGTGGCGCCAGGAGCGGCCCGGGGTCGCGCTCGCAGCGGGCGACGAGGCGGCAGGGGACGAGGCGGCCCGGCACGACGCGCGCGCGGACGACGCGGCCGGCTGACGACGGCTGCGACGACGGCTGCGAGGTCCGTGCGAGGTGGCTGCGAGGCACCGGGGCTTCCCTGGTCCCACGACCGACGGCACCCACGCCGACGGCGGGACCCGGAGGACCCCATGACCAGCACCACGAGCACGACCCGGCCGTCCGACCTGCTCGAGCCGGTGGGCGCGACCACCGCCGAGGTCGCCGACCGGCTGCTCGCGGCGAGCCTCGGCGCGCAGGAGCTGGCGGCGGTGCACGCCGGCGACCGGCTCGGCTGGTACCGGGCGCTCGCGGACCACGGGCCGTGCACGCCGGACCAGCTCGCCGCACTGACCGGGACGCACCCGCGCTACGTGCGGGAGTGGCTGGAGCACCAGGGCGCGGCGGGCTACGCGACCGTCGCGGACGGGGCGTTCGCCCTGACCCCCGGCGCGGCCGAGGTGCTGACGGACGGGGAGTCGGCCGCCTACCTCGCCCCGCTGGGCCGGCTGCACGCCGCGAGCGGGCGGGTCGTGGACGAGCTGCACGCGGCCTACCGGTCGGGCGGCGGGGTGTCCTGGGAGCGGCTCGGCACCGACGCCCGGGAGGGGCAGGCGGCGATCAACCGGCCGTTCTTCCTGCACGGGCTCGCCCCGCTCGTCGCCGCCGCGCTGCCGGACCTGGACGCCCGGCTGCGGGCCGGGGCCCGGGTGGCCGACCTCGGGTGCGGGGAGGGCTGGTCGTCGATCGGGCTGGCGCTGGCGTACGCCGGCGTGCACGTGACCGGGATCGACGTGGACGAGCCGTCGACGGCTGCAGCGCGGCGGCACGCGGTCGAGCACGGCGTGGCGGACCGCACGCGGTTCGTGGGGTCCGACGCGGCGGACGTCGCAGCCGGTCCGGCGGCCGGCCGGTTCGACGTCGTGACCGCCTTCGAGTGCGTGCACGACATGGCCGACCCGGTGGCGGTGCTGCGCGCGGCCCGGGTGCTGCTCGCCCCGGGAGGCTGGGTGCTGGTGGCCGACGAGCGGGTCGCCGAGGAGTTCACGGCCCCGGCGGGCCCGATGGACCGGTGGTTCTACGGCTTCTCGCTGCAGGTGTGCCTGCCGGACGGGCTCTCGCACGACCCGAGCGCGGGCACCGGGACGGTGATGCGCCCGGCGACGCTGGAGCGGTACGCCCGCGCGGCGGGGTTCTCAGCGCTGGAGGTCCTGCCCGTCGAGCACGACCTGTTCCGGTTCTACCGCCTGCACGCCTGAGGACTCCGCCAGCCGGGCGGCCGCGACGGGCAGGTCGTCGGCCGCCCCCTGCACGAGCAGCGCGGCGAGCGGGCGCCGGCCCAGGCGACGCGCGAGCTCGGCGCGGGCCTGCGCGAGCGCCTCGGCCTCGAGCCCGTAGGCCTGGGGCAGGTCGGGCGCCGTGACGGCGCCGAGCAGCAGCGCCGCGTCGGCGGGGCGGTCCAGCCGCAGCAGCAGCGGCACGACGTTGCGCAGCGCGGTGCGCAGGTGGGTCCGGTCGCCGGTCGGCGCCCACGCGCGGGCGAGGTCGAGCAGCTCGTCGAGGGCGCCGGCGGGGTCGGGCCGGCGGGCGACGGCCGCGACGGTGGCCGTGCGGGCCACCCCGGACAGGTAGCGGTTGCCGGTGCGGTCGGCCAGGTCCCGCGCCTCGGCGAGCGCGGCGAGGGCGGCGCGCGGGTCGGTCCGGGCGAGCACCTCGCCCGTGCTGAACGCGAGCCAGCCGCGGTCGGACGGCGCGGCGTAGCCCGGGTGCACCGCCCGGCGCACGGCCGCGAGCGCGGTGCTCGCCGTCAGCGGGCGGTCCCGGTACGCGGCGACCAGGGCGGCGTAGGTCAGGCCGATGACCCGGTAGTGCGGGTCGGAGGCGTGCTGCGCCTCCGTGGCGATCCGGGCGCCGAGCGCGACCGCGTCGTCCGTGCGGCCCTCGAACAGCGCGAGGTCCGCGAGGACCTCGAGGGCGTGCAGGCGGTCGGCGGGGTCGGTGGCGGTGGCGAGCGCCCGGTCGGCGCGGCGGCGTGCGCCGGCGTGGTGGCCCTGCAGCAGGGCGCGGGCCGCGAGGGCCGCGAGCACCGGCGGCGCGGACTCCCGGCCCGGCACCGGCCAGGCGAGCACGTCGGTGCGCAGCGCGTCGACCGCGTGCAGGTGCAGCGCGCGGGTCAGGCGCACCGCCAGGTCGGGGTCGTGGGTGGCGGCCCAGGCGTGCGCCAGCCGCAGGTCGGGCAGCAGCGCGGTGAGCCGGGCCCGGGCGTCGGTCTCGCCGGGGCCGCGCAGGGCCCGGTCGGCGTCGCGGGCCACGTCGAGCAGCACGGCGGCGTGCCGGGCGCGCACCGCCTCGTCCGGCGGGCCGACGACGGCGCGCACCGTCTGCAGCATCCGGTAGCGGGTACGGCCGCGGGCGTCGTCCCGGACCAGCAGCGAGGCGGAGGCGAGCTGCTCCGCGGTCCGGGCCGGGACGTCGAGCACCGTCGCGGCGAGGTCGGGCGGGCAGGCGGTCGCGAACACGGGCCAGCCGTCCAGCGCCGCCCGGGCCTCGGGCGGGAGCAGCTCGCGGGACCAGGCGACGAGCGCGGCGAGCGAGCGGTGCCGCACGGGTCCGTCACGCCGGGGCGACACCAGGCTGTCGAGCCGGGCGTCCAGCAGGTCGGCGACGTCCGGCACGCTGAGGGTCGCGGTGCGGGCCGCGGCCATCTCCACGGCCAGCGGCAGCCCGTCCAGCCGGGCGACGATCCGCTCGACCGGGTCCGTCGCCGGTGCGGCGCCGGCGCGCCCGTCGGTGACCGGCTCGCGGCCCGACGCGGCACGGGCCCGGTCGCGGAACAGCCGGGCGGCCGGCGACTCCGGGCCGGTCGCGGGCAGCGGCTCGACGAGCACCACGTGCTCGCCGGACAGCCCGAGCGGCGTGCGGCTGGTCGCGAGCACCCGCAGCGGCCCCGGCTCGGACAGCAGCAGGTCCACGCACTCGGCGACCGCGCCGGCCAGGTGCTCGCAGTTGTCCAGGACCAGCAGCACGTCCTGCGCGGCGGCCCGGGCGAGCGCGTGCGCCGGGGCGATCTCGGGGTCGGCGTCGAGCGCGGCGGCCACGGCGGCGGGCACCGCGCCCGCGTCGCGCACGGCGCCGAGCTCGACGAACCGTGGCTCCCGGTCGGCTGCGGCACGCTCGGCGGCCTCCAGGGCGAGCCGGGTCTTGCCGACGCCCCCCGGGCCGACGAGGCTCACCAGCGCCGTCCGCGCCAGCAGCGAGGTCACGGCGGCGAGCTCGGCGTCGCGCCCGACGAACGACGTGCGGTGCCGGGGGAGCGGCGCCACCGGGCGCGGCGGCGTGCTGCGGTCGCGCGCGGCGGCGTGCGCGGTCCCGGCCCGGGTCCGGCCGTTGCGGTGCCCCGTCGCCGTGGCGCGTGCCGGCGTCGGCGGCTCACCCCAGGTCGGCGACGGCCGCCCGAGGGCGAGCGCCGCCTGGTGCGCGCTGCGCAGGTCGTGCGACGGCAGCAGCCCGATCTCGTCGAGCGCCGCCGCGGCCCGCAGGTAGACCTGCACCGCCTCACCGGGCCGGCCCTCGCCGGTGCGGGCGCGGACCAGCAGCGCCCAGGCGCCCTCGCGGTAGGGATCGCCGTCCAGCGCCCGCTCGGCGGCCTCGGCGGCGCGCTCCGGGTCGTCCTCGACGAGCGCCCGGGCCAGCGCCTCGTGCGCGCTGCGCCGGGTGGCGTCCAGCCGCTCGGCCTCGGCCTGCACCTCGGGCAGGTCCGCCTCGGAGCCGAACGCCGGCCCGCGCCAGAGCGCGAGGGCGGCGGTGAGCACGTCCGCGGCCGTCCCCGGCACCCCGCGCGCCGCGTCCCGGACCGCGCGGTCGAAGCGGTCGGCGTCCAGGTCCTCCGGGTCCAGCCGGTAGCCGCCGGGCACGGCCCGCAGGTCCGGCCCCACCAGGGCGCGGATCCGCGACGCGTGGCTGTGCAGCGTGTGCTCGGAGCTGGGCGGCGGGCCGTCGGGCCAGAGCGCGGCGATGAGGCGCTCGCGCGGCACCATCGCGCCGCGGTGCGCGAGCAGGACGGCCAGCAGGGCGCGTTGACGGGAACCGCGGACGGGTTCTGCCCCGACCGCGGTCACGAGTTCCACGGGACCCAGGACCCCGTACCGCATAGGGCTGACTGTAGGGGTGCGACCGGCCCCGGCGGCAGGGGGGTGCCGGCGCCGAGGTGGGGCCGGCGGGGTACGGTGCGCTGAGTCGTCGCCCGTACCGGAAGGACCCTCTGCCGCATGAGCACCGCCGCACCGACCGCCGACCGCACGCGCGCCTCCCGGGTGCTGGACGCCGCCGACCCGCGGGCCGCGCACTGGCGCGAGCTGTACCGGGACCTGCACGCGCACCCGGAGCTGTCGGGGCGGGAGCACCGCACCGCCGCCGCGCTCGCGGCCGAGCTGCGGGCGTCGGGGCTCGAGGTCACCGAGGGCGTCGGCGGCACCGGCGTGGTCGGGCTGCTGCGCAACGGGGACGGCCCGGTCGTGATGCTGCGCGCCGACATGGACGGGCTCCCGGTGCTGGAGGAGTCGGGCGCGGAGTACCAGAGCCGGCACACCGACGTGAACCCCGCGGGCGAGGTCGTGCCGACGATGCACGCGTGCGGGCACGACATGCACGTGACGGCGCTCGCGGCCGCGGTCGACACCCTGGCCGCCGCCCGGGACGCCTGGCGGGGCACGCTGATGGTGGTCGGGCAGCCCGCGGAGGAGACCGCGAGCGGGGCGGGTGCGATGCTCGCCGACGGCCTGTTCACCCGCTTCCCGAAGCCGGACGTCGCGCTCGGTCAGCACGTCGGCCCGCTGCCCGCCGGGGTGGCGAACCACGCGCGCGGGCTGCTGATGGCCGCCGCCTGCACGCTCGACGTCACGATCCACGGGCGCGGCGGGCACGGCTCGCGGCCGTTCGCGACGATCGACCCGATCCTCACGGCGGCGTACGCCATCACGCGGCTGCAGACGATCGTCGCCCGCGAGACGTCGCCCGAGGACCCGCTCGTCGTCACCGTCGGCACGTTCCACGCGGGCACGAAGTCGAACATCATCCCGGACACCGCGACGTTCACCGTGAACCTGCGCGCCCGGTCCGACGCCTCCATGGAGCGCGCGATCGCGGCGGTGCGGCGGATCGTGGAGGCCGAGGCGGACGCCGCCGGGTGCCCGCAGCCGCCGACGATCGGCCTGCGGGAGAACCCGCCGGCGACGGTCAACACGGCCGACGTGGTGGACCGCGTGATGGCGGCGCAGGCGGCGGTCGTGCCCGACGGCGCGATCCGGCTGGCCGAGCCGCTGATGGGCTCCGAGGACTTCTCCGAGTACGGGCTGCCGAAGGGCCGGTACGAGGGGGACCCGGTGCCGTACGCGTTCTGGTTCTGGGGCGGGATGGACCCGGCCCGGTTCCCCGCGGACTACACGACCGGGTTCGCGCCGACCGTGCCGGGGAACCACACCGCGCAGTTCCTGCCGCTGGACGAGCCGACCATCGCCGCCGGTCGCCGGCTGCTGGTGGCCGCCGCGCTGGAGTTCCTGGGCTGAGCCGGCGGGCCCGCCGGCCGGGGGAGAATGACCGCGTGCCCGCGCTCGACATCGTCCACCTGACCGACCCCGACGACGAGCGGCTCGCCGACTACGTCTCCCTCACCGACGTCGCGCTGCGCTCGCGGCACGAGCCCGAGAAGGGCCTGTACATCGCGGAGAGCTCGACGGTGCTCGGCCGGGCGCTGGCCGCCGGGCACCGGCCGCGCTCGGTGCTGGTGTCGCCGCGCTGGCTGCCCGACCTGACGGCGATGCTCGAGGCCCGGGACCCGGACGGCGAGCCGGTGCGGGTCTACGTCGCGGAGCCGGCGGTGCTGGAGGCGATCACCGGCTTCCACGTGCACCGCGGGGCGCTGGCCTCGATGCACCGGCCGCCGCTACCGTCCGTCGCGGACGTGCTGGCCGGGGCCCGGGGCGGCGCGGGCGCGCGGCGGGTGGCGGTGCTGGAGGACGTCGTGGACCACACGAACGTCGGCGCGGCGTTCCGGTCGGCCGCCGCGATCGGCGTGGACGCGGTGCTGGTCACCCCCCGGTGCGCCGACCCGCTGTACCGGCGCTCGGTGCGGGTGTCGATGGGCACGGTGTTCCAGGTGCCGTGGACCCGCGTCGACCCGTGGCCCGGCGGGATCGACGTGCTGCGGGACGCGGGGTTCGTCACCGCCGCGCTGGCGCTGTCGGACGACGCGATCGGCCTCGACGTCCTCGAGGCCGACCCGCCGGAGCGGCTGGCGCTGGTGCTCGGCGCGGAGGGCGACGGCCTGAAGCCGGCGACGGTCGCGGCGGCGGACCTGACGGTGCGGATCCCGATGGCGGGCGGGGTGGACTCGCTCAACGTGGCCGCGGCGGGCGCCGTCGCGTTCTGGGCCACGCGCGTCCGGGCCTGAGTTCCGGGTACGGCCGGCACGCGCCGGTGGTTCGATGTCGAGGACGCCCGGCCCGCTCCGCTCTCCAGGTGCGGGTCGCGAGAGGCGCGGCCCCGGCACCCAGGAGACGACCATGCCCAAGTACCTGCTCCTCAAGCACTACCGCGGCGGCCCCGAGCAGCACCGCCCGTCCCCGCCGCTGGACCAGTGGGACCCCGCCGACGTGGAGGCGCACATGGCGTTCCTCGAGCACGTCGGCGAGATGCTCACGGCGAGCGGCGAGCTCGTCGACGCCCAGGCGCTGACCCCGGCGCGCACCTGGGTCCGCTACGGCGGCCCGGACGCCGCCCCGGTGACGACCGACGGCCCGCACCCGGAGACGAGCGACCTGGTCGCCGGCTGGTACATGGTGGACGTCGAGTCGCACGAGCGGGCGCTGGAGATCGCCGCGTACGTGTCCTCGGAGCCCGGGCAGGGCGGGACGCCGCTGTACGAGTGGATCGACGTGCGCGAGGTCATGTCGGGCGCGCCGGCGGGCGACGACGGGCCGGCATGACCGAGGGCCCCGGGCTGGACGAGGGCGCCCTGCGCGCCCTCGTCCCCCGGGTGCTCGCGGCCCTGGTCCGGCGCGGCGAGGACTTCGACGCCGCCGAGGACGCGCTGCAGGAGGCCCTGGTCGAGGCGCTGCGGGTCTGGCCGTCGCACCCGCCGCGCGACGCGCGGGCCTGGCTGACGACGGTCGCGACCCGGCGGCTGGTCGACGTCCGCCGCAGCGAGGTGGCCCGGCGCCGGCGGGAGGGGGCGGTCGACGCCGAGCCGGTCCGGGGTGCCGCGGAGGAGGGCGACGACACGCTGCTCCTGCTGTTCTGCTGCTGCCACCCGGACCTGGCTCCGGCGTCGCAGGTGGCGCTGACCCTGCGCGCCGTCGCGGGCCTGACGACGCGGGAGGTCGCCGACGCGTTCTTCGTGCCCGAGCCGACGATGGCGCAGCGGATCAGCCGGGCCAAGCGGACGCTGCGCGGTCGGCGCCTGGACCGGCCGGGCGACCTGGCCGTGGTCCTGCGGGTGCTGTACCTGGTGTACGCCGCGGGGCACGCGGGCCGGGTGGACCTCGCGGGCGAGGCGATCCGGCTCGCACGGCAGCTGACCCTCGCGACGGACGAGCCGGAGGCGCGGGGGCTGCTCGCGCTGATGCTGCTCAACCACGCGCGGCTGCCCGCGCGGTACGACGCGCAGGGGCGGCTGGTGACGCTCGACCGGCAGGACCGCAGCCGCTGGGACACCCGCGAGATCGCCGAGGGCGTCCGGGTGCTGCAGGCGGCGCTGACGGAGCAGCGCCCGGGCCGGTACCAGATCGAGGCCGCGATCGCCGCGCTGCACGACGACGCGGCCGCCGCCGCGGAGACGGACTGGCCGCAGGTGCTGGCCTGGTACGACGACCTGGTCGCGCTCAGCGACGACCCGGTGCGCCAGGACCCGGCGGCCGTGCTGGGACGTGCGGTGGCGGTGGGGCACGCGGTCGGCCCGGCCGCCGGGCTGCGGGAGACGGAGCGGCTGCGCGCGGTGCTGGGGGAGCGGCACCGGTGGCACGCGGTCCGCGCGCACCTGCACGAGCTGGACGGTGACCTGCCCGCGGCCGCCGCGGCGTACGCGGAGGCCGCGCACCGGGCGACGGACCTGGCCGAGCGCGACCACCTGGTCCGCCAGGCGGCCCGCGCCCGGGCCGGGCGGGCGGCCGGTGACCCGCCCGGGAGCGCCGGCGACGGAACCGTCACGCTTCGGTAACAGCCCTTGACCGCGACCGCCCCCGTGCGTTGACTACGTAGTCATCGACGTCAGGGCGGACGAACGACGGGGGACGGCGCTGTGCAGGCACCCGAGGTTGGGCGAGCGGTGGCGACCGACGTCGCGCGGGCCGCGGGCGTCTCCCAGAAGACGGTGTCCCGCGTCGTGAACAACGACCCGAACGTCAGCGCCGCCACCCGCCTGCGGGTCGCGGCGGCCATCACGGCCCTGGGCTACCGGCCGAACGCGGCCGCCCGGGCGCTGGTGACCCAGCAGTCGCGGGTGCTGGGGGTGGCGATGCCCGGGTCGGTCGACTACGGCCCGTCCGCGCAGCTGTTCGCGATCGAGTCGACCGCGTGGGAGCTCGGGTACTCGGTCGTCGTGGCCTCGGCCCAGGCCTCCGCCGTCGCCTCCTCCGCCGACTTCGAGCGCGCGATCGGCCGGCTGGTCGACCAGGGGGTCGACGGGCTGATCCTGGCCAACCCGTACGTCGACCACGGGCTGTCGCCCGACGTGCTGCGGGGGATCCCGGCGGTCAACGTGGGAGAGGCGGTCGGCCCGGCGGGCTGGCCGACCGTGACGGTGGACCAGGAGATGGGCGCCCGCCTGGCGGTCGACCACCTGCTCCGGCTCGGGCACCGGACGGTGCACCACCTGGCCGGCCCGGCGGACCAGGGTGCGGCGGTCCGGCGCGTCGACGGCTGGCGGCGCGCGCTGTCGGCCGCCGGGCGCGACGTGCCGGAGCCGCTCGTGGGCGACTGGACGGCGCGGTCCGGGTACGAGCTGGGGCGTGCCCTGGCAGCCGACCCCGCGGTGACGGCGGTGTTCACCGCCAACGACCAGATGGCCGTCGGCGCGATGCGCGCGGTGCTGGAGTCCGGCCGCGCGGTGCCCGCCGACGTGTCGGTCGTGGGCTTCGACGACAGCCCGGACGCCGGCTACCAGGTGATCCCGCTGACGACGGTGCGCCAGGAGTTCGCCGTCGGCGCGCGCCGCGCGGTGACCGGGCTCGTCGCCGCGGTCGAGGGTCGGGGCGGTGGCGACGGCGCCACGGTCCGGCTGCCGGTCGAGCTGGTGGTGCGGTCCAGCACCGGGCCGGCCCCGTAGCGGTCCCGGACCTTCCCGCGCACGACAGCTCCACCCCTGTACAGACCCAGGCGATCCCGCTTCAGCTCTCGACAGGAAGTTGGTCCGACGATGTACCGACGCAGCAGCAAGTCCCTCACCCTCGCCGCGGCCCTCGCGGGCGGCGCGCTGGTCCTCACCGCCTGCTCCGGCGGCGGGGACGACGGAGGCGGAGACGGCGGCAGCACCGCCGAGGCCGTCACCCAGGAGCAGATCGACGAGGCGCTCTCGACGCCGACCGACCTGCTGTTCTGGACCTGGGTGCCCGACATCCAGAACCAGGTCGACCTCTTCGAGGCCGAGTACCCCGACATCAGCGTCGAGGTGGTGAACGTCGGCCAGGGCGCCCCGCACTACCAGAAGCTCCGCACGGCGCTCGAGTCCGGGCAGGGCGCCCCGGACGTGGCGCAGATCGAGTTCCAGCACCTGTCCTCGTTCCGGCTCGGCGACAACCTGCTGGACCTCGCGCCGTACGGCGCGGCGGACCTCGAGGACGACTACGCCGCGTGGATCTGGGACCAGGTGTCCGACGACGGCGCGGTCTACGGGATCCCCCAGGACGTCGGCCCGCTCGGGAACCTCTACCGGGAGGACCTGTTCACCGCGGCCGGCGTCGAGCCGCCCGCCACCTGGGACGAGTTCGTCGAGGCCGCGCGCACCTACCGGGCCGCGAACCCCGAGTCCTACCTGACCAACTTCCCGGGCAACGACGGCGGGCAGTTCGTCAGCCTGCTGTGGCAGGCCGGCGCCCGGCCGTTCGCGTACGACGGCGCCGAGACGGTGACCATCGACCTCGACACGCCGGAGGTCGCGAAGGTCATCGACCTGTGGAACACGCTGGTCCAGGACGACCTGATCTCGACCGACCCCGACTTCACCGACCAGTGGTACCAGGGCCTGGCGAACGGCAAGTACGCGTCGTGGCAGGCGGCCGCGTGGGGCCCGGTGTTCCTCCAGGGCACCGCGGGGAACACGTCCGGGCTGTGGCGCGCGACCACGATCCCGCAGTGGGAGGAGGGCGAGGAGGTCTCGAGCAACTGGGGCGGGTCGACCGACGCCGTGCTGGCGTCCTCGGAGAACCCCATCGCCGCGGCCGAGCTCGCGACCTGGATCAACACGGCGGAGGAGCCGGCGCTGAAGTTCGCGACCGAGCAGTTCCTGTTCCCGGCCTACGACCCGGTCCTGGAGAACCCGACGTTCATCGACCAGGAGTCCGCGTTCTACGGCGGCGAGCAGGTCAACCAGATCTTCGCCGACATCTCCGAGACGGTGACCCCGGACTTCGGGTGGCTGCCGTTCATGGACTACGTCTACTCGTCCTACGAGGAGACCGTCGGCAAGGCGTTCGCCGACCGCACCGAGCTCCAGCCGGCGCTGGAGGCGTGGGAGGCCGACCTCGTCTCCTACGCGGAGGACCAGGGCTTCACCGTCGAGTGACCCGCCGCGGGCGGGCCGGTCCCGGCGACCGCCACGGCGCGTCGCGCGCCGGCCCGCCCGCCCCCACCGGACAGGAGGCGGACCCATGTCCACCAGCACCACCACCGCGCCCCCGGGCGCCGCCCGACCGCCGGCCCCGGCGGCATCCGGGCACCGCAGGTCCCTGAGGCGGCCGGAGATGCGCGCGGCCTACCTCTTCGTGGCCCCGTTCTTCGTGATCTTCCTGGCGATGATCGTCACGCCGCTCGTCTACTCGGGATACCTGTCGTTCTTCCGCGAGCAGCTGATCGGCGGCAACGCCTTCGTCGGGCTGGAGAACTACGTCGAGGCCCTGCAGGACCAGGCCTTCATCTCCGGCGTGCTCCGCATGGTCCGGTTCTTCTTCATCCAGGTGCCGATCATGCTGGTGCTGTCGGTGCTGTTCGCGCTGGTCCTGGACTCGGGCCGGCTGCGGCTGCAGCGGTTCGTCCGGCTCAGCATCTTCGTGCCGTACGCGGTGCCGAGCGTCATCGCGGCGCTGATGTGGGGCTACCTGTACGGACCGGACTTCGGGCCGTTCGCCCAGCTGGCCGACGCCCTGGACGTCCCGGCACCGCCGTTCCTCAGCGCGGACTGGATGCTCGGGTCGATCGCGAACATCGTCACCTGGGGATTCGTCGGCTACAACATGATCATCCTGTACGCGGCGCTGCGGTCCATCCCGACCGAGCAGTACGAGGCGGCCCGGATCGACGGCGCGGGCGAGGCCCGGATCGCCTGGTCGATCAAGCTCCCGGCGATCCGCCCGGCGCTGCTGCTGACGCTGATCTTCTCGGTGATCGGCTCGTTCCAGCTGTTCAACGAGCCGAACCTGCTGAGCAACCTCGCGCCGAACGTGATCGGCACGGCCTACACGCCGAACATCTACGCCTACAACCTGGCCTTCGTGAACCAGGAGATCAACTACGCCGCGGCGATCGCGTTCCTGCTCGGGTTCGTGATCATGATCGTGTCCTACGTGGTGCAGCTGAGCTCGCAGCGACGGGAGCGCCGCTCATGACCTCGCAACCCCTGGCCGCCCGGCCCGCCGCCGGTGCCGACGTCGTCGGCCCCCCGGCCTCGCCCGCCGCCGCCCGCCGCCGACGCCGCCCGGTCGGCGGCCGGCCGAGCACCGTGATCACGGTCGCGATGCTGGTGTGCGTCGCGTACTTCCTGCTGCCGCTGGTGTGGATCCTCATCGCGTCCACGAAGTCGAACGCCGACCTGTTCTCCAGCTTCGGGCTGTGGTTCGCGGACGACTTCCACCTGGTCGACAACCTGCGCGACGTGTTCACCTTCCAGAACGGCATCTACGCCACCTGGCTCCGCAACAGCATCGTGTACGCCGTCGTCAGCGGGGTCGGCGCCGCGGTCCTCGCCACGATGGCGGGCTACGCGTTCGCCAAGCTGCACTTCCCCGGCGGGAACCTGCTGTTCTCGGTGATCCTCGGGGCGATCATGATCCCGGCGACCGCGCTCGCCATCCCCACCTACCTGCTGTTCGCCAAGGCGCAGATCACGGACACGCCGTGGGCGGTGATCCTGCCGTCGCTGGTCAGCCCGTTCGGCGTCTACCTCATGCGGGTGTACGCGGACGGCGCCGTCGACCACACGCTGCTCGAGGCCGCTCGGGTGGACGGCGCGGGGGAGGGCCGGATCTTCGGCCGGGTGGTGCTCCGGCTGCTCGCACCGGGGTTCGTCACGGTGCTGCTGTTCCAGCTGGTCGCGACGTGGAACAACTACTTCCTGCCGCTGATCATGCTGAACACCGCGAAGTACTTCCCGCTGACGGTCGGCCTGGCGCAGTGGCAGGCCACCTCGCAGTCGGGATCCGGGTCGCAGGCGCTGTTCTCGATGGTGATCACCGGGTCGATGGTGTCGATCATCCCGCTGGTCGTGGCGTTCCTGTTCCTGCAGCGGTACTGGCAGTCGGGGCTGACGGCGGGCGGGGTGAAGCAGTGACGGCCGCGCTCCCGCACCCCGTCCTGTTCGGGGCGGCGTACTACCACGAGTACCAGCCGAGCCCCCGGCTGGAGGAGGACCTCGACCTGATGGCCGCCGCCGGGTTCACCGTGATCCGGGTGGGCGAGTCGGTCTGGTCGACCTGGGAGCCCGAGGACGGCCGGTTCGAGCTCGACTGGCTGCAGCCGGTCCTCGACGGCGCGCACCGGCGGGGGATCAGCACCGTGCTGGGCACCCCGACCTACGCGGTGCCGCCCTGGCTCGCGCGCAAGTACCCCGAGATCGCCGGCGAGCGGCGTACGGGGCAGCGGATCGGCTGGGGCGCCCGGCAGGAGGTCGACCTCACGCACGCGGCGTTCCGGTTCCACGCCGAGCGCGTGATCCGCGCGGTGGCCGGCCGGTACGCGGACCACCCGGGTGTCATCGGGTTCCAGGTCGACAACGAGCCCGGCCTGGAGCTGCTGCACAACCACGGCGTGTTCCAGTCGTTCGTGGACGACCTGCGGCACACGTACGGCGACGTCGGGACGCTGAACCGCGAGTGGGGGCTGACGTACTGGTCGCACCGGCTGTCCACCTGGGCCGACCTCTGGACGCCCGACAACAACTCCGCACCGCAGTACGACCTCGCCTGGCGGCGGTTCCAGGCCCGGCTGGTGAGCGAGTTCATCGCCTGGCAGGCCGGGATCGTCCGGGAGCACGCCCGGGACGACCAGCTGGTCACCACCTGCATCGCGTACTCCCGCCCCGGCGTGGACGACCCCGGCCTCACGGCGGCGCTCGACGTCACGGCGGGGAACCCGTACTACGCGATGCAGGACGCGCTGGAGCTGCCGTCCACCTCGACCGCGCCGCAGGGCTGGGCGACCTCCGGCGTCTGGAGCGTGCTGCACAGCGCCGACCGGATGTACTCCTCGAAGCAGGCGCCGTTCCTGGTCACCGAGACCAACGCGGCGGCGATCGCGGGGCCGTCGACCAACTTCCCGGCGTACGACGGCCAGTGGCGCCAGGTGGCGTGGGCGATGGTCGCCCGCGGCGCGCGGATGATCGAGTACTGGCACTGGCACACGCTGCACCACGGGGCGGAGACCTACTGGGGCGGTGTGCTGCCGCACGACCAGCGGCCGGGCCGGGTGTACGAGCAGCTCGCCGCGCTGGGGGCGGAGCTGCGGACGGCCGGCGAGGTCGTCGACGGGCTCACCCCGGACGCGCAGGTCGGTCTGCTGTACTCGAACGCCTCGAAGTGGGGGCTGGCGTTCCAGCCGTCGCTGGCGGTCGGCGCGGAGCCGGACCCCCGGTCGTACGAGCACATCGTGGAGGCGTTCGCGCGCGGGGCGTTCGACGCCGGGGTCGGCGTGCGCGTGCTGCACGACGTCCAGCTGCTCGACGGCACCGACCCGGCCGTGCTGGCCCGCGAGCTGCCCGTGCTGCTGGTCCCCGCGCTGTACGTCGCGCCGGACGCGCTGCTCGACCGGCTCCGCGCGTACGCCGAGGCGGGCGGTCACCTGGTGCTCGGCCCGCGCACGGCGTACGCGGACCACGAGGCGCGCGCGCGGCTCGACCGCAAGCCCGCCCGGCTGGCCGACGCCGCCGGCGCGTCCTACCAGGAGATCAGCAACCTCGGCGCGCCGGTCGCCGTGCGGTCCGCCGGCCGCGGGCTGGAGCTGCCGGCGGACGCGCGGGCGACCGGGTGGGTGGACGGGCTGGTCGCGGAGGGCGCCGACGTGCTCGCCGGGTACGAGCACCCGCACCACGGGCGGTGGGCGGCCGTCACCACGGCGGCGCACGGCTCCGGGCGGGTGACGACGGTGGGCACGGTGCCGGACGACGCGTTCGCCCGGGCGCTGCTCGCCTGGCTCGTGCCCGACGGCGACGACCCGTGGCGTGCCGCGGCCGCGCAGCCGGTCACCGTGCTGTCCGCCACGTCCGGGGCCGGTGCCCGGCTGCGGTTCGTGCACTGCTGGTCGTGGCAGCCGGCGACGTTCGTCGTGCCGGTCGCGGTGACCGACGCGCTCACCGGGACCGCGCTCGCCGCCGGCGACGCGATCGAGCTCGGGGCCTGGGACGTGCGCGTCCTGGTCGAGGACTGAGGGGGGACCCATGCAGCGCTGGATCCGGTGGCCGGAGGGCCTGCACGAGCGCACCGCGCGCGAGGGGCCCGACGGGCCGATCGCCTTCGGGGGCGACTACAACCCGGAGCAGTGGCCGGAGGAGGTGTGGCAGGAGGACGTCGCCCTGATGCGGGAGGCCGGCGTCAACCTGGTCACGGTCGGCGTGTTCTCCTGGGCGCGGCTGCAGCCCACGCCGGACACCTGGGACTTCGGCTGGCTGGACCGGGTGCTGGACCTGCTGCACGAGCACGGGATCGCCGTCGACCTCGCCACCGCGACCGCCTCGCCCCCGGCCTGGCTGACCAGCGCGCACCCGGAGATCCTGCCGGTCGACCGGCAGGGGCACGTGCTGGACCAGGGTGGCCGGCAGGCGTGGTCGCCCAGCGCGGAGGTCTACCGCACGCACTCCCTGCGGCTGGTCGAGCGGATGGCCGAGCGGTACGGGCAGCACCCGGCGCTCGCGCTGTGGCACGTGTCGAACGAGCTCGGCTGCCACAACGGGCGCAGCTACGGCGAGCTGGACGCGCAGGGCTTCCGGGCCTGGCTCCGTGCCCGCTACGAGGACCTGGACGCGCTCAACGCCGCCTGGGGCACCGACTTCTGGAGCCAGCGGTACGGGACGTGGGAGGAGATCCGGCCGCCGCGCGTGGCGCCGTCGTTCAGCAACCCGACCCAGCAGCTGGACTTCGCGCGGTTCTGCTCCGACGCGCTGCGGGACCAGCTCCGTGCCGAGACGGCGGTGCTGCGCCGGTACACGCCGGACGTGCCGGTGACCACCAACTTCATGGTGATGGGCCACTTCTCCGACATGGACTACGCCACCTGGACCGACGACCTGGACCTCGTGTCGAACGACTACTACGTGCAGGCGGCCGACCCGGACGGGCACGTCGCGCTGGCGTTCTGCGCCGACCACGTGCGCGGGCTCGCCGGGCGGCAGCCGTGGCTGCTCATGGAGTCCTCGACCAGCGCCGTGAGCTGGCAGCCCGTGAACGCGGCCAAGCCGGTGCACCAGCTCCGCCGGGAGAGCCTCACGCACGTCGCCCGCGGCGCGGACGGGGTGCTGTTCTTCCAGTGGCGGGCGGCCCGCGCGGGGGCCGAGAAGTACCACTCCGCGATGCTGCCGCACGCCGGGACCGACTCGGGCCTGTGGGAGGGCGTCGTGGGGCTGGGCGCGGACCTGCGGCGGCTGGCCGAGGTCACCGGGTCGACGCTGACCTCACCGGTGGCGCTGGTCGTCGACTACGAGTCGGGGTGGGCCGCCGAGCTGGACGCGCACCCGAGCGCGCTGCTCCGGTACCGGGAGACCGCCGAGCGCTGGTACCGGGCGCTGTGGGAGGCGAACATCGGCGTCGACGTGGTGCCGCGCGGCACGGACCTGACGGGGTACCGGGCGGTGCTCGCGCCGATGCTGCACCTCGTGACGGACGCGGACGTCGAGGCGCTGGAGCAGGCCGCCGCGTCCGGGGCCGAGGTGCTGGTCACCTACTTCTCGGGGACCGTCGACGAGCACGACCACATCCGGCTCGGCGGGTACCCGGGCGCGTTCACCGACCTGCTGGGGGTGCGCGCGGAGGAGCTCCGGCCGCTGCTCCCCGGGCAGACGGTGCGGGTCCAGGGCGAGCTCGCGGACGGGGCGACCGGGACGCTGTGGTCCGAGCCGGTCGCGGCGTCCGACGCCGTGGTCCGCGCGCGGTACGCCGACGGCCCGTCGGCGGGCTACGCGGCCGTGACCCGCGCCCCGCGCGGCGCGGGCGGTGCCTGGTACGTCAGCACCGACCTGGACCACGCCGGCACCCGGTCCGTGGTCGGCGCGCTGTGCGACGCCGCGGGCCTCACGGCCCCGGTCGCGGCGACCCCGGGGGTCGAGGTCGTGGTGCGCCGGTCGGCGGCGGCCGAGTACGTGTTCGCGATCAACCACACCGCCGCGGACGCGACCGTCGAGTCCGGGGGCACCGACCTGCTGACCGGCCGGCAGCACGAGGGGACCGCCGCCGTCCCGGCGCACGGGGTGGTGGTGCTGCGTCGGTAGCCCCGGTCGTGGCCGGCAGCGTCAGGCGCCGCGGCCGGTCGTGCCCTGGAGGCGGTCGATCAGCTCGGAGGCCTGGGCCTTGGTGATGTCGTCCGGCACCTCCTCGCCGGCCTCGCGGGCGAGCGTGTGCAGGTAGGACCGCTGCGGCCCGGTCATCGGCTCGTCGCCGGTGGTCCAGTCGGCCGGGTCCTTCGTCGCGTCGGTGGTGGGGTCGGTGCCGGGTCCGGGAGTCGTGTCGCTCATGCGGCCACGCTAGGTGGGGTCCCGGCGGGCTGCACGGTGGGCGCCCGCGTGCCAGGCTGGATCGCCGTCCGATCGCGACCCACGTCCCGACCCGATCCACGAGGTGCCTGTGACGACCCCGACCGCTCCGCCGAGCGTGCCGACGACCGACCGCCCCACCACGGGCCGAGGCCCCTGGGGGACCTCGCGCGCCGTGTTCTGGGGGTCCGCGGCCGTCGTGCTCGTCGTCTCCGGGCTGACGATCGCGTTCCCGGCCGCCGCCGGCACGGTCGTCGAGCGCGTGCAGTCCGACGTGATCAGCGCCTTCGGCTGGTACTACGTGCTGATCGTCGCGGGGTTCGTGGCCTTCGCCGTCTGGCTCGGCGTCGGCCGCTGGGGCGACATCACGCTGGGGCAGGACGACGACGTGCCGGAGTACCGCCTCGGCACGTGGTTCGGCATGCTGTTCGCGACAGGGATGGGCATCGGGCTGGTCTTCTGGGGCGTCGCCGAGCCGCTCAGCCACTACGCGAACCCGAAGCCCGGCGTGTCGGGCACGCCGGAGCAGCTCGCGCAGACCGCGATGACGCAGACCTACCTGCACTGGGGCCTGAGCGCCTGGGCCATCTACGTCGTGGTCGGCCTGGCGCTGGCGTACACGGTGCACCGCAAGGGCCGGCCGGTGTCGATCCGGTGGGCGCTCGAGCCGCTGCTCGGGGACCGGGTGCGCGGCCGGCTGGGCGACGCGATCGACATCACCGCGGTCGTCGGCACGATCTTCGGCGTGGCGACGTCCCTCGGGCTCGGGGTGCTGCAGATCACGGCGGGGCTCGACCACATCGGCATCGTGCCGTCCTCCGTCGGCCTGCAGGTGGTGCTGATCGTGGTCATCAGCGGGTTGGCCACCCTCTCGGTGGTCTCCGGCCTCGACCGCGGGCTGAAGTGGCTGTCCAACATCAACGTGTCGTTCGCGGGCGTGCTGCTCGTCGCGGTGCTGCTGCTCGGCCCCACGCTGTTCCTGCTGCGGGAGTTCGTCCAGTCCATCGGCGCGTACCTGGCGGGCGTCGTCCCGCTGATGTTCAACGTCTCGGCCTACGCCGGCGCGGAGGGCGAGGCGTGGCAGGCCTCGTGGACCACGTTCTACTGGGGCTGGTGGATCTCCTGGTCGCCGTTCGTCGGCGTGTTCATCGCCCGGATCTCCCGCGGGCGCACCGTGCGGGAGTTCGTGGGCGGCGTGCTGCTGGTCCCCACGATCGTCTGCTTCCTGTGGTTCTCCGTGCTCGGCGGCACCGCCCTGCACCGGCAGCTGTTCGGCGAGGGCGGGCTGGTGGGCCCGGGCGGTGAGGTCGTGCCCGAGAACGCGCTGTTCGACGTGCTGACGGGCCTGCCCGGCGGCACGGTCCTGTCCGCGGGCGCGATCATCCTGATCGCGCTGTTCTTCATCACCTCGGCCGACTCCGGCGCCCTCGTCGTGTCGATGCTGGCCGCAGGGGGCGACCCGCACCCGCGGACGCCGCTGCGGATCGTGTGGTCCGCGCTGGGCGGCGTGCTCGCGATCGCCCTGCTGCTCGCCGGCGGGCTGTCCGCGCTGCAGACGGCTGCGGTGCTGATCGCGCTCCCGTTCAGCGTCGTCATGATCGGCATGGTCGTGGCCACGTCCCGGGCCCTGCACGCGGAGCACACCGCGGTGCTGCGGGCCGAGCGGCGCCGCGCGCGGGAGGCGCTCACCGCGCAGGTCTCCGCGCAGCTGGCCGCCGAGGTCGGGCAGCACGTCGACGCGCACCTCGACCAGCTCGACGGCGAGGCACCCTCGGCACCGTCGGCACCGTCGGCCCCCGCACGCACCGGCCCGCCCGCCCGCCGCCCCCACCTCCGCCGGCCCGGCCGCCGCGGCGAGTGACGCCCGGGGGCGGGTAGCGTGACCGGGTCCCCGCACCCTGCTCCGGAGCACCACCGCGCCATGACGTCCGTCCCGCCCGCCCCCCGTCCGCCGCCCCGGCCGTGCCCACCGCGTCCGGTGCCCCGCCCGCCGACCGGCTCGGCCACGGCCTGCGCACCCGGCACCTGACGATGATGGGCCTCGGGTCCGCGATCGGCGCGGGGCTGTTCCTCGGCAGCGGTGTCGGCATCGCGACCGCCGGGCCGGCGGTGCTGGTCTCGTACGCGGTCGCCGGCGCACTGGTGGTGCTGGTGATGCGGATGCTCGCGGAGATGGCGTCGTCGATGCCGGCCAGCGGGTCGTTCTCCGTGTACGCCGAGGCGGCGCTCGGCCGGTGGGCCGGGTTCACGCTCGGGTGGGTCTACTGGTTCACGCTGATCATGGTGCTCGGTGCCGAGATCACCGGGGTCGCGCAGATCGTCGCCGGCTGGTTCCCCGGGGTGCCGCAGTGGGGCGTCGCGCTGGCCGTGGTGGCGGTGTTCGCGGCGGTGAACCTGGCGGGGGTGCGCCGGTTCGGCGAGCTCGAGTTCTGGTTCGCCCTGGTCAAGGTCGTCGCGATCGTGGCGTTCCTCGTGGTGGGCGTGCTGCTCGTGCTCGGTCTCCTGCCCGGCACGGATCCGGTCGGCACCACGAACCTGCTCGGCCACGGGGGGTTCGCGCCCGCGGGGTCCGGCGGCGTGGCGGCCGGGCTGCTGGTGGTCGTCTTCGCGTTCGGCGGGATCGAGATCGTGACGATCGCCGCGGCCGAGGCGCGCGACCCGCAGCACGCGGTGGGCCGGGCGACCCGCACGATCCTGTGGCGGATCCTGCTGTTCTACATCGGCTCGGTCGCGCTGATGGTGCTGGTGCTGCCGTGGGACGCGCCGGTGCTCCGGGACAGCCCGTTCGTCGCCGTGCTCGACGTCGCCGGCCTGCCCGGCGCGGCGCGGCTGATGGAGGTCGTGGTCGTGGTCGCGCTGCTCTCGGCGTTCAACGCCAACGTCTACGCCACGTCCCGCATGGCGTACTCGCTGGCCGGGCGCGGCGACGGCCCCGCGGTCCTGCGCCGGGTGTCGCGCCGGGACGTCCCGTGGGTGGCCGTGCTGGTGTCGGTGGCGTTCGGCGTGGTCGCCGTGGTGCTGAACCGGGCGCTGCCCGACACCCTCCTCGGCCTCCTGCTCAACGCCGTCGGGGCGGCGCTGCTGGTCGTCTGGGTGCTGGTCGCGGTGGCGCAGCTGCGGCTGCGCCCCCGGCTGGAGGCCGAGGCGCGGGCGCGGGGCGAGGAGCTCCCGCTGCGCATGTGGGCGTACCCGTGGCTGACGTGGGCGACGCTCGCCGCCCTGGCCGGCCTCGTGGTCCTGATGCTGGCCGACGGCACGGCGCGGGGGCAGCTGCTGTCCACCGCCGGCCTGGTGGTCGTGGTCGTGGGCGTCTACGGCGTCACCGCCCTGGTGCGACGGCGCCGCGTCACAGCCCGCGCAGCAGGCTGACGGCGATCAGGGTCATCACCACCGCGATCACCCCGTCCAGCACCCGCCACGCGCCGGGCCGCGCGAACAGCGGCCGGAGCAGGCGCGCGCCGTAGCCGAGCGCCGTGAACCACACGAGGCTGCCGACCACCGCGCCGCCCCCGAACCACCACCGCTCGGCCCCGTGCGTCCCGGCGACCGACCCGAGCAGCACGACGGTGTCCAGGTAGACGTGCGGGTTCAGCCAGGTCAGCGCCAGGCACGTCGCGACGACCGGCCAGACGCGCGCGGGCGCCTCACCGTCGTCCGGGGTCAGCGCGGCGCCCGGGCGCAGCGCGCGGCGGGCCGCCACCACGGCGTAGCCGAGGAGGAACGCCGCACCGCCGACCCGGGCGACGGTCAGGACGACCGGGGCGCGGTCGACCAGCGTGCCGAGGCCGGCGACGCCCGCGGCGATCAGCAGCGCGTCCGAGACCGCGCACACGGCCACCACGGGGAGCACGTGCCTGCGGCGCAGACCCACGCGGAGCACGAACGCGTTCTGGGCGCCGATGGCGACGATGAGGGACAGGCCGAACGCGAGCCCGGTGAGCGCGGAGAGCAGAGGTGCAGGCACGGCACGACGGTAGACAGGCACCAGCGCATCAGTCCAACGCACGTTCTTGATGTTCGATCAGCAACACTGATGCGGGCTGCGGGCCTCGGCATCCCGCGCGCCCGGCGGCGCGCCGCGGCCTACCGTCGTCCCATGCGCGCCGACCGCATGGCGGAGGTCGAGCTCGTCGACGTCACGGACCGCGGTGGTGCCGGCGGTGCCGAGGACGCGGCGGGCGAGGCGGCCGCGCGCCGTGCCCGGCTCGTGCGGGTGCGCCGGTGGTGGCCCGTCCCCGTCGCGGTGGTGGTCGGCCTCACGGCGTGGCAGGCGCTGGACGGTTCGCGGGCCGAGGCCCTGGCGGAGCGGCTGCGGGCCACGCCCGGAGTGATCGACGAGACGATCACGGCGCCGCTCGAGGCCACGACCTGGGGTGGCCCCGGCGCGGCGGAGGTGCTGGAGGAGGGCATCCGCGCGCAGGACGGGCTGTGGGTCGGCGCCGTCCAGCCCGACCCGGGCGAGCCGACCGAGGTCGTCGGCCTCGACCCGGGCAGCGGCACGGAGGTGTGGCGGCTCGCCGTCGCCGGCCCGCCGTCGGAGTCCGGGCACGCGGTCGTCCCGGCGTGCAGCAGCGGCGAGCAGCCGGCCCGCCTGCTCTGGTGCACGGTCGCGGACGCGGGTGCGCCCGACGCCGTGGGTGCGGAGCCGACGCGGCTGGTCCGCGTGGACCTGGCCGACCGGTCGGTGCGGCAGAGCGAGCCGCTGCCGCTCGGCTCGGTCGCGCTCGCGGTCGGGAGCAGCGTCGTCGTGGCCACGACCGGCACCGGGTCCGTCGAGCTGGTCGCGACCGACGCCCGCACCGGCGAGCTGCGCTGGCGCTCCGCCGTGCCCGACCCGGCAGGGTCCGCGGGCGGGTCCGGGCCGGTGCTCCAGGCGGTCGGCGGGCACCTGCTGGTCGGCGGGCTGACCCGGACGTGGTCGCTCGACCCCGCGTCCGGGGACCTCGAGGCGAGCGGCCCGGCGCTGTTCGTGGTCCGGGGCGACCAGCTCGTCGACGTGCAGGGCAGCAGCCGCACCCGGCTGCTCGGGGCGGACGGGACCGGGACGGCCGAGGCCGAGGGCCAGGCGTTGCAGATGGTGCCCGACGACGGCAGCGCCGGTGACCTGGTCCTGGTCCGGGTGCTCGACGGCTCGCCGCTGGGCCTGCTCCGCGCCGTCGACGGGCGGACCGGAGCGGTGGTCTGGGAGCGCGGGGGCAGCGGCAGCGTGGCGACCAACCACCTGCTGCTGGACGGCGTGCTCTACGGCAGCACCAGCACCGAGGTGTGGGCGGTGGACGTCGCGACCGGGGAGCGGACCTGGTCGACGCCCGGCGAGCCCGGCGACGCGGGCCGGCTGATGACCGACGGCACCGCGCTGCTGCGCACCGAGCGCGTCCGTGACACGGGCGACCGCGTCCTCGCCGCCTACGCGCTGGGCGACGGGCGCCGGGCCTGGACGACCCCGCTGCCGGACGGCGTCGACCTCGTGTGGACCCAGGCCGGCGGCCTGTACGGGCGCAGCGGGGACCAGGTCGTCGTCCTGCGGTGATCGGCCGGTCCCACGGCTCGCGGCGCGCGGGTCGGTAGGGTCGCGCTCATGGCCGAGGTCGACCTCCCGCAGCTCCGCGCCCTGCTCGCCGTCGTCGACGCCGGGTCGTTCGAGGCCGCCGCCGACGCGCTGCACCTCACGCAGTCGGCGGTGAGCCAGCGCATCCGCGCCCTCGAGACCGCGGTCGGCCAGGTGCTGGTCCGGCGCACCCGGCCGGCGGGCGTCACGGAGGCCGGGGCCGTGTACCTGCGGCTCGCGCGGCAGGTGCTCGGCCTGGCCGCGGAGGCGCGCGCCGCGGTGACTCCCGGCGGGACGGGCCGGCCCCGGCTGCCGATCGCGGTCAACTCGGACTCGCTCGGCACCTGGGTGCTGCCGGCGCTCGCCCCGCTGGCCGACGAGATCATGCTCGACCTGCACCGGGAGGACCAGGACCACTCCGCGGACCTGCTGCGCGACGGCACGGTGGTCGCCGCGATCACGACGGCGGCGGTGCCGGTGCAGGGCTGCACGTCGCACCGGCTGGGCGTGCTGCGCTACCGGCCGATGATGGCCGCCGGGCGCCTGGCCGAGCAGCTGCCCGACGGGCCGACGCCCGCGGCGCTGGCGACGGCGCCCCTGGTGGTGTTCGACCGGAAGGACGACCTGCAGGACCGCTACCTGCGGGGGCGGGGTGCCGACCCGGCGCTGCCGCCGCGGCACCACGTGCCGTCGTCGGCGGACTTCGTGCTCGCCGTCCGGCTGGGCCTGGGCTGGGGGATGCTGCCGGAGGCCGACGCGCGGGCGGGGGAGCGCGACGGCACGCTCGTCGACATCGACCCGGGGCGGTACGTGGACGTGGTGCTGCACTGGCAGCAGTGGACGGTGCGCACCGCGGCGCTGGAGCGCGTCGGCGAGGCGGTCCGCGCGGCCGCCGCCGAGTACCTGCGCTGAGCCGCCGGCGCCGCCGCGACCTGGGCGGACCGCGGGCCCGGCAGCCGTGCCGGCGGGTCGTGCCGTTGTCGTTGACGGGGCCCGGCGCCCGGGCCTAGTGTGCTCGCACAGCAGGTTGAATCGTTTTAGCGCACGCCTCACGACAGTGTCGTCGCCAGGAGGTCGCATGACGTCGAGCACCGGCGCACCCGGGGTGCCCGCGCTGGAGCTGGTGGAGGTCCGCAAGGCCTTCGGGCCGGTCGTCGCGCTGCGCTCCGCCTCGCTGCGGGTCGAGGCCGGGTCCATCCACGCGCTCGTCGGCGAGAACGGCGCCGGCAAGTCGACGCTGGTCAAGATCCTGTCCGGCCTCTACCGTCGCGACGGCGGCACGGTGCGGCTCGGCGGCGTCGAGGTCGACTTCGGGTCGACCGCCGAGGCGAGGGCCGCGGGCGTCGCGGTGATCTACCAGGAGCCGACGCTGTTCCCCGACCTCAGCGTCATGGAGAACATCGCCATGGGCCGGCAGCCGCTCCGGCGCGGCCGGCGGATCGACCGGGCCGCGATGCGGGAGCAGAGCGCGGCCCTGTTCGCGCGGCTCGGCGTCGACCTGGACCCGCTGCGGCCGGCCGAGGGGCTGTCGATCGCCGACCAGCAGATCATCGAGATCGCGAAGGCGATCTCCCTGCAGGCCGCGGTGCTCGTGATGGACGAGCCCACCGCCGCGCTGTCCGGCGTCGAGGTCCGCCGGCTGTTCCAGGTCGCGCGCAGCCTGCGCGACGAGGGCCGGGCCCTGGTGTTCATCTCGCACCGGTTCGACGAGGTGTTCGAGCTGTGCGACACGGTGACGGTGCTGCGCGACGGCGAGTACGTCGCCACGTCCCCGACGGCGAGCACGTCGGTGGGCGAGATCGTCACGCAGATGGTCGGCCGCACCGTCGACGACCTGTTCCCGAAGACCGCGGCCCGGGTCGGGGACGTCGTGCTGGAGGTCGAGGGGCTGACCCGGGCCGGGGTGTTCCGGGACGTGTCGTTCACGGTGCGCGCCGGGGAGGTCGTCGCGCTCGCCGGGCTGGTGGGTGCGGGGCGCAGCGAGATCGCGCGCGCGGTGTTCGGGGTCGACGCCTACGAGTCCGGCAGCGTGCGCCTGCGCGGGACGCCCGTGCCGCCGGCCGACCCCCGCGCGGCGGTCCGCGCCGGCATCGCCCTGGTCCCGGAGGACCGCCGGCAGCAGGGCCTGGTCACCGGGTCGACGGTCGCCCGGAACGTCACCGCGGTGATCCGGTCGCGCATCTCCCGGTGGGGGCTGCTGACCGGTGCGCGGGAGAACCTGGCCGCGCAGCCGTGGGCCGCCCGGCTCGAGGTCCGGACCAGCGCGCTGGACATGCGCGGCAGCACGATGAGCGGCGGCAACCAGCAGAAGGTCGTCATCGCCAAGTGGCTGGCGACCGAGCCGACGCTGCTGATCATCGACGAGCCGACCCGCGGCATCGACGTCGGCACCAAGGCCGAGGTGCACCGGCTGCTGTCCGAGCTGGCCGGGCGGGGCATGGCGGTGCTGATGATCTCGTCCGAGCTGCCCGAGGTGCTCGGGATGGCCGACCGCGTGCTCGTGGTCGCCGAGGGTCGCGTGACCGCCGACCTGCCGCGGGCCGAGGCCACCGCGGAGGCGGTCATGCACGCCGCCACCGCGACCCTGGAGCACCAGCCGTGACCGAGCAGCTCGTCGAGCCCAGCCGGCTCTCCCCGACCCGCCGCGCGGTGCGCACGGTGCTGCGGTCGCGGGAGCTCGCCATCGCGATCGTGCTGGTGCTGGTGGTCGCGGCCGCCACGATCCGCACCGGCTCGTTCCTGCTCAGCGCCAACAGCTGGCGCGACCTGCTGCTGACGCCGTCGATCCTGGTCCTGCTCGCGATCGGCCAGGCGGTCGTCATCATCACGCGCAACGTCGACCTGTCCGTCGGGTCGACGCTCGCGCTCTGCGCCTACCTCACGGGCCGGCTGTTCATCGCCGCACCGGACCTGCCCGTCGTCGTCGCGTTCGTCGTCGGCCTGGCGGCGGGCGCGGTCCTCGGGCTGGTCAACGGGCTGCTGGTGGCGCTGGGCCGGGTCCCGGCGCTGGTCATCACGCTCGGCACGCTCTACATCTACCGCGGCATCGTCCTGACCTGGGCCGGCAGCGACCGGGTCAACGCGTCGGACCTGCCCCGCGGGTTCCTCGCGCTGGGCACGCGCTCCGTGCTCGGGGTCCCGGTGCTCGCCGTCATCGCCGCCGTGGTGCTCGTCGTCGTCGGGTACTACCTGCGCACGGCCCGCGGCGGGCGGGAGGTCTACGCGATCGGGTCCGAGCCCGACGCCGCCGTCCTGCTCGGTCTCCCCGTCCGGCGCCGGGTGATCGGCGCGTTCGTGCTCTGCGGGGCGCTCGCGGGCCTGGGCGGCGTCCTGTTCGCGGCGCGCTACGGCACCATCAGCTCGGGCGCCGGGCTCGGGCTGGAGCTGCAGGCCGTGGCGGCCGCGGTGATCGGCGGCGTCGCCATCTTCGGCGGCAGCGGCACCGTGTGGGGCGCCGCCATCGGCGCCGTCCTGCTGGTCACGATCAACCGGGCGCTGCCGGTCCTCGGCATCTCCGACTTCTGGCAGCAGGCGGTGGTGGGGCTGCTGATCCTCGGCGCCATCGTGCTCGACCGGGTGCTCGCGGTCCGCACCGCCCGCCGGCTCGTCCGGGCGAGGGAGGCCCGGTGACCCGCACCTACCCCGCCCACGCGCGGCCGCTCTGGCAGCGGGTCCTGCTCACCCGGGAGTCGGCGGTCGTCGCGCTGCTGGTCCTGGTCGTGCTGTACGCCACCGCCGCCGTGCCGAGCTTCAGCAGCCCGCTGACGCTGCCGTACCTGGTCCTCGACACCGCGCCGGTCCTGCTGATCGCCCTGCCGATGACGCTGGTGATCATCACCGGGGAGATCGACCTGTCGGTGGCCAGCGTGGTCGGGCTGAGCAGCGTCACCGTGGGGCTGCTGGTCGACGCCGGGCTGCCGGTGCCGTCCGCGGCCGCGGTCGCCCTGGCCGTCGGCGCGGTCTGCGGGGCGCTGAACGGCGCGCTGGTCGCGTACGGCGGCCTGCCGTCGCTCGCGGTGACCATCGGCACCCTCGCGCTGTACCGCGGCGTCGCCGTCGGGCTGCTCGGCACCCGGGCCGTCACCGACTTCCCGGACCGCTGGACCGACCTCGCGACCGCGCGGATCGGGGACTCCCAGCTCCCGCTCGTGCTGGTGCCGGTCGTCGTGCTGTCGGTCGTGTTCGCGGTCCTCCTGCACGGCACGACGTTCGGCCGCGGTGTCTACGACATCGGCCTCAGCCCGGACGCCGCGCACTTCTCCGGGGTCGCCGTCGCGCGCACCAAGCTGGTCCTGTTCGTGCTCAGCGGGACGGTCTCGGCGTTCGCCGGGGTGTTCTTCACGCTCCGCTACGGCAGCGCGCGCGGCGACAACGCCACGGGGATGGAGCTGCAGGTCGTCGCCGCCGTGCTGCTGGGCGGGGTGTCGATCTTCGGCGGCCGCGGCGCGCTGCACGGCGTGCTCGCCGGCGTGCTGCTGATCGGCGTCATCTCCAGCGCCCTGCGCCTGGAGAGCGTCACCGTCAACGTCATCAACATCATCATCGGCGCGCTGCTGGTGCTGTCCGTCATCTCCGGCAGCGTCGGCGGCTGGCTGGGGCGGCGCGTGCGCCGGCGCCGCTCCCCACCACCGGCCGCCGCAGGCGCCCGCCGGCCCGCCCCGCGACCGACCTCGATCTGACACCCCCGCACCACCCACCCGCAGGGAGGAAGAACGATGAAGCTCACCACCAAGCGGCCGGCCGTGCTGGCCGCGCTGACCCTGAGCGCCGCGCTCGCCGTGGCGGGGTGCTCGTCCGGCGACGACGACAGCGGGTCGACCGGAGGCGACACCGGCTCCGGCGGGGGCGGGGACGTCTCCGTCGTGTTCCTGCCGAAGAACCTCGGCAACCCGTACTTCGACACCAGCACCCGCGGCGGGCAGGCCGCGACCGAGGAGTTCGGCGGCTCGTTCTCCGAGGTCGGGCCGGACACGGCCACGCCCGACGCGCAGGTGCCGTTCATCAACACCGCGGCCCAGCAGGGCACCTCGGCCCTCGTCGTGTCGGCGAACGACCCGCAGGCGCTGTGCGACGCCCTCGACGAGGCCCGCGGTGCGGGCACCAAGGTCGTCACCTTCGACTCCGACACCGACCCCGAGTGCCGCGACCTCTTCGTCAACCAGGCGACGGCCGAGGGCATCGCGAAGGTCCAGGTCGACATGATCGCGGAGCAGATCGGCGACGCGGGGGAGATCGCCATCCTGTCCGCCAGCGCCAACGCGACCAACCAGAACGCGTGGATCGAGCTGATGGAGACCGAGCTCGAGAGCCACCCGGACATCACCCTGGTGGACACGGTCTACGGCAACGACGACGACCAGACGTCGTTCGACAAGACGGCCGCGCTGCTCCAGTCGCACCCGGACCTCAAGGGCATCATCTCGCCGACCACCGTCGGCATCGCCGCTGCGGCGCGCTACCTGTCGACGTCGGACGCCAAGGGCCGGGTGGCGCTCACCGGTCTGGGCACGCCCAACCAGATGCGCGAGTACGTCGAGGACGGCACGGTCACCGAGTTCGCGCTCTGGAACCCGGAGGACCTCGGCTACCTCGCGGCGTACGCGGCCGACGCCCTGGTCGAGGGCACGATCACCGGCGAGGACGGCGACACGTTCGAGGCCGGCGACCTCGGCGAGTTCACGGTCGGCGAGGACGCGACGGTGCTGCTCGGCGACCCGTACCGGTTCAACGCCGACAACATCGGGGAGTTCGACTTCTGAGGGCGGGACGATGCCCCGCTACTGCTTCCTGTCCCAGGTCGACCCGAGGCACCTGGACGCCTACCGCCGCCGGCACGCCGCCGTGTGGCCGGAGATGCTCGTCGCGCTGCGGGACGCCGGCTGGCGCCGGTACGCGCTGTTCCTGAGCGAGACCGGGACGCTCGTCGGGTACGTCGAGGCCGACGACATGGACCTCGCGCAGGCCCGGATCGCCGCCACCGACGTGAACGCCCGGTGGCAGGCCGAGATGGCCACGCTGTTCGCCGGGGAGGGCAGTCCCGACGAGGGGTTCGCGTACCTGCCCCAGGTGTTCGACCTCGACGACCAGCTGCGCGCGGCCGGGCTGACGTCGACGGGGGCCGTGCTGCGGGCCGTCGACGCGGTCACGGTCCCCGTGCCGGACCTCGACGCGGGGATCGCCTGCTACGTCGGCGCGCTCGGGCACCGGCTCCTGTGGCGGGACGACGCGCGGGGCCAGGCGGGGCTCGGGCTGCGGGAGGGCGGGACCGAGCTGGTGCTGACCACCGGGCTGCGCTACGAGCCCGACTGGCTGGTCGACGACGTCGCGGCGGCTGCCGAGCGGTTCGCCGCCGCGGGCGGGCGGCTGGTCGAGCCGCCACGGGACCTGCCCGTGGGGCGGGTGGCGGTGGTGGCGGACCCGTTCGGCAACCGGCTCGTGCTGGTCGAGCTGTCGCGGGGCCGGTACACGACCGACGGCGAGGGCAGGGTGACGGGCGTGGCACCTCCGGCCCGGGACGCTGCGCCGCCGGGGTGAGAACCGTCCCCGGGAGGCGACCGGCGCGCACCCGCGCGTGCGAGGCCGCTGGCCAGGTGGGGCCGACGCCGGTCGCCGCGGGTCAGGTCTCGTCGAACACGGGACGGCGCCCCGGCGGCTGCGGCGGGGCCGGGTGCTCGGTCGTGGGGGGGACCGGGCGGACCTGCTCGGGGCGCTCGGCCGTCAGGTGCACCGGGTGCCCGTGGTGGGTGAGCCGCACGTCGTCGCCCGCCACCAGGCGGTACGTGACCTCGTCCGCGCGGACGTCGACCCGGGCGCGCGCCCCGCCCTGCAGCACGGTGAACGCCAGGCGGGTCAGCCGCCGCGGCAGCCGCGGTGCCAGGTGCAGCGCGCCGTGGTCGTGCCGCAGCCCGCCGAGCCCGGCGACGAGCGCCGTCCACGCCCCGGCCAGCGACGCGACGTGCAGGCCCTCCTCGGTGGAGGCGCGCAGGTCGGACAGGTCGATCAGCGCGCACTCCCGTGCGTAGGCGTAGGCCAGGTCCAGGTGCCCCACCTCGGCCGCGACGACCGCCTGCGCCGGGGCGGACAGGGACGAGTCCCGCACCGTCATCGACTCGTAGTAGCCGAAGTCGCGACGCTTCTGCTCGACGTCGAAGCCGTCGCCGACCAGGTGCAGGGCGAGCACCAGGTCCGCCTGCTTGAGCACCTGCCGGCGGTACAGCTCGACGAAGGGCACGTGGTCGTGCAGCGGGTACCGCGCGGTCTCCGCGGTGCCGAAGTCCCAGTGCGCGTGCCGGGTGAACCCCTCGTGCTGCTCGGTCACGCCCAGGTCGCCGGCGTACGGGATCATCATCCGGTCGGCGGCCCGCCGCCACGCCTCGCGCTCCGGGCCGGTCACCCCCAGCCGGCCGGCGGCCTCGGGGTGCCGCTCGCACACGGCCGCCGCCGCGCGGAGGTTCTCCCGGGCCATCAGGTTGGTGAACGCGTTGTTGTCGACGACCGCGGTGTACTCGTCCGGGCCGGTGACGCCGTCGATGCGGAAGCCCTCGGGCGTGTGGTGGCCCCGCCCGGCCCAGAGCCGGGCGGTCTCGACGACCAGGTCGGCGGCGACGTCCCGGGCGAACACCTCGTCGCCCGTGACCGCCACGTGCCGGGCCGCGGCGTACGCGATGTCCGCGTTGACGTGGAACGCCGCGGTGCCCGCGGGCCAGTAGCCGGAGCACTCACGGCCGCTGATGGTGCGCCAGGGGAACGTCACGCCCGGCAGCCCGAGCTCCGCCGCGCGCTCGCGGGCCAGCGGCAGCGTCGCGTGCCGCCACGCCAGGTGGTCCGCGGCCGCGCCGGGCAGCACGTGGTCGAGCACGGGCAGCACGAACGCCTCGGAGTCCCAGAACGTGTGGCCCTCGTACCCGACGCCGGACAGGCCCTTGGCGCGGACGCCGGCGCCGCGGACGCGGGCGGACGCCTGCACCACCTGGAGCAGCGCGTACCGGACGGCCTGCTGCATCTCGTCGTCGCCGTCGACGACCACGTCGCCGCGCTCCCAGACCGCCGCCAGCTCGTCCTCGTGCTCGCGGACGAGGGCGTCCCAGCCGGCGTCCTCGACGGCGCGCAGCACGACGTCGGCGTGCCCGTGCAGGGCGTCGGCGTCCGTCCCGGCGGCGTGGACGGCCAGGACCGTGAGCTCGACCCAGTCGCCCGCCGCGAGGTCCGCGACGAGCGTCGCGCCGTCGGGGCCCGGCCGCCAGGCCGGCTCGACGCCGTCGGACGCGGCCACCCGGTGGGCGGTGCGCACCACCAGCTCCCGCCCGGAGCGCACGGCCCGCTGGTGCACCGCGGAGCCGCCGGGGTCGTGCCGGCAGGAGAGCGTGCGGACCCCGGGCTCGCGCTCGGACCCGGGCTCGACCTCGTCCCGGTGCCGGCAGCCGGGGACCGGGCGGGCGACGAGGGTGACGGGGTCGTGGGCCTGCACCCGCCACCGGGTGGCGACCAGCTCGCGCCGGACCAGGGACACGAACCGCCTGCTCGTCACCGCGACCGTCCCGCCGGACGGCGCGGTCCACCGCGACGCGCGGTCCAGGTGCCCCCGGCGCAGGTCCAGGACCCGGTCGTGCTCGGTGAGGGTGCCGCGGGGCGCGTCGTCCGGGTGGCCCTCCAGCGGGTGCCCGTCGACGGACCAGCCGACGGCCCACGCGTCGACCACCGGGAGCAGCCGCTCCTCGACCGTGGGGTAGCCGTACGCCCGCTCGGCGTACTGGTGGTCGAACTCCTCCCACACGCCGGCGACCAGGGTCCCCGGACCGGCGCCCCGCTCGCGCTCGTCGGGGACGCCCCGCACGCCCACGTAGCCGTTGGCCAGGGTCAGGACGGTCGCGGCCGCCTCGGGCTGGTGCAGGTCGAGACCCGACTCGAGGACGGACCAGGGGGTGTCGAGGTGCGGCACGGGAGACACTCCACCACAGGCCGGGCGTCCGGTCCTGCCGAGGCCGGCGTCAGCCGAGGAGCCCGCGCAGGTCGTCGGCGGTCAGGGCGGTGCTGAACAGGTCCCCGTCGTCCAGCACGGCGTCGACCAGCGCCGCCTTCCGGGCCTGCAGCGCGACGACCTTCTCCTCGATCGTGCCCGCGGCGATCAGCCGGTACACCATCACCCGCCGCTCCTGCCCGATGCGGTGCGCGCGGTCGACCGCCTGCTGCTCCGCCGCGGGGTTCCACCACGGGTCGAGGAGGAACACGTAGTCGGCCTCGGTCAGGTTCAGCCCGACGCCGCCGGCCTTGAGGCTGATCAGGAACACCGGCGCGTCGCCGGAGCGGAACGACTCGACCACCTCCGCCCGGCGCGTCGTCGACCCGTCCAGGTACACGTACGGGATGCCGGCGGCGTCGAGCCGCTCCGCGGCCCTGGCGAGGTACGAGGTGAACTGGCTGAACACCAGCGCCCGGTGCCCCTCGGCCGCGACGTCGTCGAGCTGCTCGAGCAGGGCGTCGAGCTTGGCGGACGGGATCCCGGCGTGCGCGGGGTCGATCAGGGACGCGTCCAGCGCGAGCATCCGCAGCAGCGTCAGCGAGCGGTACACGATGAACCGCTGCCGGTCGAGGTCCTCGATCAGGCCGAGCAGCTTCTGCCGCTCCCGCTGCAGGTAGAGGTCGTACACGTCGCGGTGCGCCGGGGCGAGCTCGACGGTGAGGGTCTGCTCCTGCTTCTCGGGCAGGTCGGCGGCGACCAGGTCCTTGGTGCGGCGCAGCAGGAACGGCCGGACCCGGCGGCGCAGCCGCGCGAGCCGGGCGGCGCGCAGCCGCCCCGCCGACTCCGGCAGGTCGCCGGCCCCCGCACCCCCGCTGATCCCGGCGCGCGCGTCCTCGATCGGCCGGACGTACTGCAGGGCGAACGTGGCGGCGGGCGGCAGCAGCCCGGGCGCGACCAGCGCGAGCAGGGCGTGCAGGTCGGTCAGCGAGTTCTCCACCGGCGTCCCGGTCAGCGCGAGCGCGAAGGGCACGTCCAGGTCGCGGGCCGCGCGGTGCACCCGCGCCGACGGGTTCTTCACCTGCTGCGCCTCGTCCAGCACCAGCCCGGCCCAGCCCGTGGCCCGGTACGCCGCGGCGTCGAGCCGCAGCAGGGCGTAGCTGGTGACGACGACGTCGGCGCCCGCGGCCTGCTCCGCGACGGTGGCGCCGCCCGCGGCCTCCGTGCCGGTCACCCGGCGCACGACCAGGCCCGGCGTGAACCGCGCGGCCTCGGCCACCCAGTTCGGGGTCACGGAGGTCGGCGCGACCACCAGGAACGGGCGCTGCGGCTCGTCGGCGGGGCGCTCCTCGGCGATGTGCTGCAGCAGCGCGAGGCACTGCAGCGTCTTGCCGAGCCCCATGTCGTCGGCCAGGATCCCTCCGAGCCGGTGCCGCCACAGGAACGCCAGCCAGGCGAAGCCCTCGGCCTGGTACGGGCGGAGGTCGGCGCGCAGCCCGCGGGGGAGCGGCACCGGGCGCGGGGCGTCGCCGGCGGCCTCGGTCAGCAGGTCGCGCCAGCCGTCCGGCGGCACGGCCTCGTCGGCCAGCTCGGCGAGGTCCGCCCACAGGCTCGTCTGGTGCCGGCTGACCCGCAGCCCGGTCTCCCACTCGGCGAGCTCGCGGGCCTCGGCGACCAGGGCGGCGAGCGGCTCGAGCGCGGGGTGGTCGAGCGAGAGGTACGTGTGGTCGACCAGCCGCATCCGGCGCCGGCCCTTCGCCAGCGCGGCGAACAGCGGGCCGAACGGGACGGTGCGGCCGTCGATGGTCACCGTGACGCCGAGGTCGAACCAGTCCGTCTTCTCGCTCGGCTGCGCCGTCAGCGTCAGGACCGGCGCGCCCTCCAGCAGGCGGTAGTCCGGCGCGGTGCCGACGGTGTCGACGCGCACGCCGGGCCGGGCGGCGACGCGCGGCAGCGCGGTGGTGACGAAGTCGGCCGCGTCGGCGTCGCGGAGGGTGACCGGGGCGGGGAGCCCGTCCTCGGGCCACCCGCCCGGCAGCAGGTCGCCCGGGACGAGGTGCCGCGGGTCCGGAGCCGGGCCAGACCGGGCGTGCCCGTCCCAGCGCCAGCTGAGGTCGACGGCGTGGCCGGGGGAGTGCCGGACCGTGAGCACGAGCGTCGGCGGGGCCGGCGGCGGCAGCGGCACGGTCCCGTCGGCGCTGGCGACGTCCAGCCCCGCGCGCAGGGCCGGCAGGTGGTCGCGCACGAAGTCCTCGGAGTCGGCGGCCGGCACCAGCACGCCCGTCCGCAGCGCGTCGGCGACGGTCCGGCCGGCGTGCTGCCCGAGCAGCGCCAGCTGGTGCGGCCCCAGCGGCTCGGTGGTCGGGGCCAGCACGACCCGCCGGGGGTGCGCGGGGTCGACGACGTAGAGGCCGTGCGTGCCGATGGCGTGCGCGTGCGCCACGGGGGCGGGGGTCCCGTCCAGCGTGAGCCGGGCGCTGACCCGCACGCCGTCGTCCGCCCGGGCGACGTCGAGCCCCAGCCAGGCGGCGTCCGCGACCCGCACGTCCGCCCCGGCACCGGAGCCGACCAGGGCGATGCCGAGGTCCCGGCCCTGGCGCAGCAGCTCCCACAGCACGGGGTTCACGAACTCGTCCAGGTACATCCACGCGGCGTCGGCGCCGGGCGTGGGCGGCCCGGCCGCGCGGTGCAGCGCCCCGAGCTGGCAGAACCAGCGGTGCTGGTCCGGGTCCAGGTCGAGCCGGGCCTGCATGTGCGGGATGTTCGCCCACGTCACGTTGCCCCGGGTCCAGCCCGTCGCGGACCGCACCACCGGGCGGGCGCCGAGCGCCACCGCGCCGCCGGGGTCCTCGCCCGCCCGGCGCGCGGCCGCGGTGCGGGACACGGGCCCGTTCCAGCGCTCGCGGGTGTGGGGCGTCAGCTCGCGCAGCTCCAGCTGCAGCGCGGCGCGGCGGGAGCGGGCGGGCGGCTCGGCGGCGTCGCCCCAGGCGAGCAGCCCGCCGAGCACCTGGTGCCAGTCGCCGGGGGCGGGATCCGGACGCTCCACTGGCACGCGGACGATCGTGCCACACCCCTCCGACACCGCTCCGACAGCCAGGCGTGCCGTCGTGCGCGCACACCACGCGGCGAGCGCGCACCCCGCGGGATGCGCGCTCGCCGCGCTCGACAGCGGGCCGTCAGACGGGCTCGACCTCGCGCAGGATCGACGTCAGGGCCTCGCGGGTGTCCGCGGCCAGGACGCGCTGCACCCGCTCGTCGTCGGTGAACACCAGCGCGATCCGGGACAGCAGCGACAGGTGCTCGCCGCCGACGCCCGCGATGCCGACCACGACCCGGACGGGGTGGCCGTCCCAGTCGACCGGCGCCTCGTACCGGACCAGGCTGATGGCCGAGCGCCGGATCTCGCCCTTGGCCTCGTTCGTCCCGTGCGGGATGGCGAGGTAGCTGCCCATGTAGGTGGAGATGGTGCGCTCGCGGTCGAGCATCGCGTCCACGTACTCCGGGTCCACCGCGCCGGAGGTGACCAGCAGGCCACCCGCCTCGCGGATCGCCTCCTCCTTGGTGGTGGCCCGGCCCGCGGGGACGATCAGGTCCGCGTCCAGCAGGTCGGTCATGACGGGCTCCTCTCGGGGGTCTGCTGCTGCGCCTCGCGCACGACGTCGTCGTAGACGGGGCTGGACAGGAAGTTGTCGACCGACACGTGCCGCGCCGACGGGGCGCTGTGCCGGGCCCGGTCGGTCAGCTCGCGCTGGGTGATGACCAGGTCCACGTCGTCCTCCAGGTTCGCGACCGCCTTGTTGACCACGGTGATGTCCGGCCGGCCGGCCTTCTTCAGCTTGTCCCGCAGGATGCTGGCGCCCATCGCGGACGACCCCATGCCGGCGTCGCACGCGAACACGACGGAGCGCAGCGGGCGGACCTCGGCGGCCACCCCGTCCGTCGGGCCCGCGCCGCCCGTGGTGGCGGTGCCGGCGCCCACGGACGCGGACATCGCGTCGAGCGCCGAGGACGACTTGCCCTTGTTCGCCTCGGTCTGGGCGATGGCGGCGGCCAGGTCGCCGCCGCCCGCGGCCAGGTCGCGCTTGCGGGACGCCCGCAGGATGACCGCGGCCACCAGGAACGTCACGACGCACGCCAGCACCACCGAGAGGGTCACCCCGACGAACGAGTCGCGCGGGGTCGCGGCGTACACCGCGATGATCGACCCGGGCGCCGCCGGGCCGCGCAGGCCGCTGCCGAACACCACGTTCGTCGCGATGCCGGTCGCACCGCCGAGGATGGCGGCGATGATCAGGGTGGGCTTCATCAGCACGAACGGGAAGTAGACCTCGTGGATGCCGCCGAAGAACTGCACGACCGCGGCGCCGGGGGCGGACGAGCGCGCCGCACCGACCCCGAAGACCGTGTACGCCAGCAGGATGCCGAGGCCCGGGCCGGGGTTGGACTCGACCAGGAACAGCAGCGACTTGCCCTGCTCGACGACCTCCTGGGCGCCGAGCGGCACCAGGACGCCGTTGCCGATGGCGTTGTTCAGGAACAGCACCTTGGCGGGCTCGACCACGACGGCCATCAGCGGCAGCAGGTGCGCGTCCGCCATCGTCGACACCAGGCTGCCGAGCCACTCCGACACCTGCGTGATGATCGGCGCGAACCCGAAGAACGCCCCGACGGCCATGGCCGCGCCCAGGATGCCGGCGCTGAACATGTCGACGAGCATCTCGAAGCCCGGCCGGATCTTGCCGGCCCAGATCGAGTCGACCTTCTTCATCACCCACGCGGACAGCGGGCCGACGATCATCGCGCCGAGGAACATCGGCACGGTGCTGCCGGTGATCATGCCGATCGCGACGATGGACGCGACGACGCCGCCGCGCTCCTTGTAGATCATCCGGCCGCCGGCGTTGGCGATCAGGATCGGGAGCAGGTACGTCACCATCGGGCCGACCAGGCCGACGTACTGCTGGAAGGTCGTGCCGTCCTCGGCCAGGGCCAGCGCGGTCGCCGCGCCCTGCCAGCTGCCCGGCTCGTCGGCGTTGCCGAACCCGCCGAGGATGCCGTTCGGCAGCCAGCCGACGGCGATGAAGAGGGAGGTGATCAGGCCCCAGGCCAGGAACGCCGGGAGGTTGGGCATGATCATCGCGGACAGGAACGCCCCGAACCGCTGGACGCGGACCTGGGCCTGCTTGCCCCGGGACGGTCCGGGCGTGGTGGCCGCTGCGGCCGTGGTCGCGGACATGGTCACGCCCCCGACCGGGAGGCGTGCCGGGCGCGGCGGCCCGGCAGGGAGTGGATCGGCATTGACCTGCTCCTTCGTGGAACGGGTGACGGGGGACCGTCACGGCTCGATGGTGACCTTGATGCCCGCACCGGTGCGGACGACGTCGATGCCCTCGGCGACCTGGTCGAGCGGCAGCCGGTGGGTGATGAGGTCGGCGACGGGGACGGACCCGTCGGCGATGTGCGCCAGCGCCTGGCGGTTGTGCTCCGGGCTGGACCCGTTGGCCCCGAACACCGCGAGCTCGCGGTAGTGCACGAGGTTGGAGTCGAAGGTGATGGTGGGGCGGTCCTTGGGCAGCCCGCCGAACAGGCTGAGCCGGCCCTGCGGGGCGAGCATCTGCAGCGCCTGCTCCTGCGCGGCGCCCGACGCGGCGGCGGTGATGACCACCGAGGGGCCGCGACCGCCGGTCGCCTCCTTGACCGCGACGACGGGGTCGACCTCGGCGGCGCAGATCGCGACGTCGGGCTGGACCACCGCAGCGGCCAGGTCGAGGCGCTCGCGGCTCAGCTCGACCAAGATGACCTGCTCGGCGCCCCGGGCGCGGGCGAGCCGCACGTGCAGGCAGCCGATCGGGCCGGAGCCGACCACGACGACGGTGTCGCCCTTGTGCACGTCGATGATCTCCTGCGCGTTGATCGCGCAGGCGAACGGCTCGGCGACGGAGGCCTCCGCGAACGACACGCCCTCGGGGATCCGGTTCAGCCCGTCGACCTTCAGCACGGCCGGCGGCACGATCATGTACGGCGCGAACCCGCCGTCGAAGTCGTAGCCCATCGACACCTGGTTCGGGCAGATGGTCATCGCCCCGGCGCGACAGAACTCGCACTCGCCGCAGGGGATCGCGGCGATCACCTGGACGCGGTCGCCGGGTGCCCAGCCCTCGACGCCGGCGCCGACCTCGACGACCTCGCCGGCGATCTCGTGCCCCATGACGCGCGGCGGGACGATGCGCTGGTGCCCGGACGTCGAGATCTTCACGTCCGTCCCGCACATCGAGCAGGCACGCACCCGGATCTTGACCTCGCCGTCACCGGCCGAGGGCTCGGGCGCCTCCTCGAGGCGCACGTCGCCGGGGGCGTAGAAGCGGAAGACCTTCATCTCTCTCCTTCAGCGGTTCTCAGGCCCGCACGACGCGCGGGCCTGCGGTCTCGATCTCGTCCGCGAGCTCCGGGGCGACGCCGCTGTCGGTGACGACGGCGTCGACCCGGCTGAGCGGCGCCACCACGGCGAGCTCGGTGCGGCCGATCTTGGAGTGGTCGGTGAGCACGACGGTCCGGGCCGCGGCGGCGACGATCGCCCGCTTGACCGCGGCCTCCGCGAGGTCGGGCGTCGACAGCCCGTCCTCGACCGTCAGCCCGTTCGTGCCGAGGAACGCCACGTCGACGCGGACGTCGGCCAGTGCCTGCTCGGCCCAGGTCCCCACGGCGGCGAGGGTGCGCCGGCGGACGGTGCCGCCGATCAGGTGCAGCGTGACGAGGGGGAGCGCGGCGAGCGCCGAGGCGACCGGCAGCGCGTGCGTGACGACGATCAGCTCGCGGTCGGGCGGCAGCATCCCGGCCAGGCGGACCGTCGTGGAGCCCGCGTCGAGCAGGACGGAGCCGCCGTCGGGCAGCTCCTCCAGGGCGGCCTTCGCGATCCGCTCCTTCTCCGCCGCCATCACGTTCTCCCGCTGGGCCAGCGCCGGCTCGTAGCCGATCCGCTCGACGGGGACGGCGCCGCCGTGCACGCGGCGGAGCAGCCCCATCCGCTCCAGGGCGGTGAGGTCGCGGCGCACCGTCTCGGGCGTCACGTCCAGCTCCGCGGCGAGCTGCTGCACCTCGACCCGGCCGGCGGCGCGCGCGGTCGTGAGGATCAGCGTGTGGCGCTCCGGCGGGTACATGACGACGGCGTCCAGGTTCTCCAGCTCCGGCGGTCACGACGACCGCTCCGGGCCTCGCTGCCCGGCACCGCCCACTGTGGCGCGGGTCACCCACGCAAGTCAACAGAAACGGGTAAACCCAGACCGAAGCAAACATGGTTCCGGGGGCAAACGCAGGTGCGGTCGCCAGACGGCAGTCCCGCGCGCAGACTCGTGATCCGGGGAACATGTCGGGATTGCCGGACGTTGGGAAGGCAGGATGAAGAAGCGATACGAAGACCTCGAGCAGGAGGACGGCTCCGTCGTCCGCTACCAGCGCCACGGCAACGGCGGCGGTCTGGTGGCCAAGGGAGCCGTCGTCGACGACACCGCCTACGTCGCGGACTCGGCGTGGGTGGACCCCGGTGCACGCGTGGAGGCACGCGCCCGCATCGGGCAGCACTGCTGGGTGGAGCCCGGCGCACGCGTGGAGGTGGCCGCCACGGTCGGCTCGCACGTGCACCTCGCCCGCGGGGCCAGCGTGGGTGCCGGCGCGACCGTCGGCGTGCGCGCGGAGGTCGGGGCCGAGGCCCGCCTCGAGCCCCGCGCCGTGGTCGAGCCGGAGACGCGCGTCGAGCCGGGGGCCGTCGTCCCCGGCCAGGGCCGCCGCGTCGACCGGAACGGCCGGCGGCTGGACCGCCGCGTCGCGGCCTGACCGACCGCCGACCCGACCGCGGCCTGCCGGGTCACCGCCCGGCGGGCCTGCGCTCGCCCGCGCGCACCGCGAACGGCAGGACGTTGCCCGCGGGCGGCAGCGGGCACGTGCCGTGGTCGCTGAACGCGCACGGTGCGTTCTGCGCGCGGTTGAGGTCGAGCACGACCTCGCCGTCGGCCGGGGCCGGGCCGTCCACCGGCAGCTCCACGACCAGCAGCCGGAACGCCGCCGTCTCGCGGCCGTTGGTCGCGTCCCGGAACCAGATCGCCGGCTCGTCTCCGCCCGCGACCTGGAGCACGTGCTCGGCACCCTCGTGCACGAACCGGACGTGCCCGGCGACGTCGCGCCGGTGGCGGAGGCCGCCCGCGACCGACCCCGTCTCCTCGACGGTGCCGTCGGCCGCCCGCCGGAACGTCCCGACGACCCGCCACGCCGGGTCGTGCGCGAAGTGCGGGATGCCGTCGAAGGCGCGCACGCCCGCGGCGTGCGGGTCCCGGACGCGCACGCCGCGGTGGAGCGGTCCGCGGCCGACCGGCTCCAGCCGCCGCTCGCCGTCCCGCAGCTCGCCGGCCGGTCCGCCCGCCGTGGTCCACACGGTGCTGGCCCCGGTGACCGGGGTGCCGTCCAGCGTCGGGGCGGAGCCCGCTGCCGGCTCGACGTGGATCCCGGTCGTGTCCGCCCACCAGCGACCCGGCAGGTCGTCGTAGGCCGTCGGCTCCGCGGTGAGCCAGTGCAGCGCGGTGAGGCTGAGCCACCCGTACGGGTCCGCCAGCTCGGCGTCCCGGGCCGCGCGCCACGCCGACCAGTCGACCGGCACCCCCGCGACCTCGGCGTCGGGAGCGGGGCGGTCGGGAGCGGGCACGGGACTCCTCTGGGGCAGGGGCTGCGGCGTCAGGACCCGCGCCGCAGCCGCCACCGTAGCCACCCGCCGCCGGCCGCGGGGCAGGACGGAACGGGATGAGACGAGGTGTCCGCCGCGCGCGGGGTGCTGCCCGCGCGCGCGGCCGGGTGCCTCGGGATACTGGGGCGATGCCGACGTTCGCCGAGCTCGCCGCCCGCACCGAGGACCGCGTCAACCGCGCGGTCGCCCGCCTCCTGGCCCGCCGCGGCTACACGCCGCGCGTCGTCGCGTACCCGTCGTACGGGACCGTCGACGGGGTGCGTGTCCGCGCCCGGGTGCTGCTGACCGCGCCCGACGCGCCGACGCCCGGCAGCGTGGCGCGTCGCGGGTGGCGGAACCTCTTCTCCGCCGAGCTGCCCGACGCCGACGTCCGGATCCGCACCGCCCCGGGGGCGGACGGCGTCGAGCTGCAGGTGGCGCGCACCGACCGCTCCGGGTACGTCGACGTCCCGGTGGACGTCCGGCTCCCGTCCGGGTGGCAGACGGTCTACCTGTCGGTCGACGGCGACCAGGACGTCCCCGCGCCCGTGCAGGTGGTCGACCCCGCCGCGACGCACGGGATCGTCAGCGACATCGACGACACGGTGCTGGTCACGATGGTGCCGCGGCCGCACCTGGCCGCCTGGAACTTCCTGGTCCGGTCCGAGGCGCGCCGCAAGCCGGTCCCCGGCATGCCGGAGCTCTACGGCCGGCTGACCGCGGCGCACCCGGACGCACCCGTCTTCTACCTGTCGACCGGCGCGTGGAACACCGCCAGCGCGCTCGCGCGGTTCCTGCACCGGGTCGGCCTGCCCCAGGGGTCGCTGCTCCTGACCGACCTCGGACCGACCGGCACCGCGCTGTTCCGCTCCGGTCGCGACCACAAGGCCGCCACCCTGCGCCGCCTCGCCGAGGAGCTGCCGCAGCTGCGCTGGATCCTGGTCGGCGACAACGGCCAGCACGACCCCCAGGTCTACGAGACGTTCGCCGCCGAGCACCCGGGCCGGGTCGCGGCGATCGCGGTGCGCGAGCTGTCCGTGAGCGAGCAGGTGGCGCAGAACGGTCTGCCCGGGCCGACGCCGGCCACGCGGCGCGCCGTCGACGACCTGGACCGCTCGGCGGTGGTCACGGCGCACGCTCCGGACGGTCGCGCGCTCGCGGACCAGCTCGCCGCGGCGGGCGTCATCGGCTGACGCCAGGAGGTCGGACCGGCTCGAGGACGTCCGCCCGGCCGAAGACCTGCCGCAGCGCACGCCGCGCCGCGTACCAGCCCGACAGCCCGTGCACGCCCGGCCCGGGCGGGGCGGAGGCGGAGCAGAGGTAGACCCCCGGCGCCCCGGTGGCGTACGGGTCCAGCCGCGGAGTCGGGCGGGTGCCCATGCTCCACACCGAGATCGCCCCGCCGGAGATGTCGCCGCCGACCAGGTTGGCGTCGTGGTCCGCGAGCCGGGCCGCGGGGGTGCCCTGCGACGCGACGACGGTGTCACGGAACCCGGGCGCGAACCGCTCGATCTGCCGCACGACGCTCTCCGTCGGGTCGACGTCGGAGCCCGCGGGCACGTGCGCGTACGCCCAGACGGGCCGCAGCCCGCCCGCGACCCGGCCGGTGTCCAGCGACGCCGGCTCGGACACCAGGGTCAGCGGGTGCTCCGCGTGCCGGCCCCGCCCGACGGTGCCCTCCGCCTCGACGACCTGGTCGCGGTTCCCGCCGAGGTGCACGGTGCCCGCGCGGTGCACCTCGGGGTGCGTCCACGGGATCGGGCGGTCCACGACCAGGTCCACCTTGGCGGCGGCGTTGCCGTACCGGAAGCCGACGTAGGCGCGGAGCAGCCGCGGCGGCATCGCGTCGCCGAACACCTGGGCGACCGCGCGGGGCCCGGTGTCGAACAGGTACGCGCGGGCCGGCGGCAGGTCGGCGCGGCGGGACACCGGGTGCCCGGTGACGACCCGGCCGCCCAGGCGCACCAGGTCCGCGAGCATCGCGTCGACGATCGCCTGCGACCCGCCCCGCACGACGGGCCAGCCGTGCTCGGCGTGCGACAGCGTGGTCAGCAGCATCGCCGTGCCGGCGGCGGACAGGGAGGGGAGCGGCGTGATCGCGTGCCCGGCGACACCGGTGAGCAGGGCCGCGGCCTCCTCGGTGCGCAGGGGCGACGGCACCACCGACGTGCCGTTGCGCAGCGCGCCGAGCGCGAACCGCGCGGCGGTGACGGCCGACCGCGGCGTGGCCCCCGCCGGGACGCTGCGGTGGTCGCCGAGCAGCAGGGACACCACGTCCCGCCACTGCGCCGCCAGCGGCCCGAACAGGCGGCGCCAGGCGTCCCCGTCGGCGCCGAGGCCCGCGGCGGTGCGCTCGAGGTCGTGGTACGCGATCGCGGCGCGCCCGCCGTCCAGCGGCTGGGCGAACGACACCTCGGGCGTCAGCAGCTCCAGCCGCTCGTGCAGCCGGAGCGAGCGGAAGAACGGCGACGCCCACGCCATCGGGTGCACCGCCGAGCAGATGTCGTGCCGCACCCCGGGTGCCAGACCCAGGTCGAGGGTGCGGGAGCCGCCGCCCACGGTGTCCTGCGCCTCCAGCACCACGACCTCCAGGCCGGCGCGGGCCAGGGTCACCGCGGCGGCGAGGCCGTTGGGCCCCGCGCCGACGACGACCGCGTCCACCTCACCCGTCCCGGACGTGCCGGCGGTCGGTGCGCGCTCGGCGGACCCCCGGCGGACGGGCGCGCTGCTCGGGCGGCCCGCCGCGCTGTGCCGGGCGGCGGAGCCGCCGCGCTGCTCGGGCCGGGGCTGGTCGGCGGATCGCGAGGTCACGCCCTCGACCGTAGGCGCGTCGGCTCGCGACCGCACGGGTGACGTCAGGACGCACCCGCTGCCCGGGCCCGCCGCACCGCCTCGACGGCACCACCCGTCCAGGGCTCGCCGTGCCCCGGCAGGACGATCTCGGCGCCGGTGGCGGCGAGCGCGTCGAGGGACGCGAGGTTCAGCGCGCTGTCGGCGGTCGCCGCCCCGGCGACGATCCGCGGGCCGGTGCGGGCGGTGTACGGGTCGAGCGTCACCAGGGCGTCGCCGGACAGCAGCACGCCGCGGTCGGGCAGGTGCAGCGCCACGTGCCCGGAGGTGTGCCCCGGGCAGGCGATCACGTCCGGGCGCCCCGGCACCTTCAGCCGCGGCCCCGGCACCAGCGTCCGCGGGACCCGCACGCCCGGCACGCGCGCGGCCCCGGCAGCCACCATCGCGGCGAGGATCACGGCCGCGCGCGGGTGCTTGACCGGGTACAGGGCGCGCGGGTTCTCGTGCGCGTACCGGTACGGGTGGGCCGCGAGGTGCGCGTCGTCGCGGTGCACCCACACGTCGACGCCCAGCTCGCGCGCGGCACGCCGCGCGAAGCCGACGTGGTCGAAGTGCGCGTGCGTCAGCACCACGGCCCGCACGTCCGCGGGCGCCCGGTCCACGGCGGCCAGCGCGCGCGGGAGCATCGGCCACATCCGCGGCAGTCCCGCGTCCACGACGGTGGCGCCGCGCTCGTCCGCGATCACGTAGCAGTTGACGTAGGCGTGCTCCAGCCGGGCGACGCCCGGCGCGGGGACGGAGATCCTCATGACCGGCTCCCGTGCGTGGTGCGGACCGGGTCGGGGACCGCCGCCGTGCGGGACGCGGGGACCGGCTCCGGAGGGCGGGGCACCTCGTCGTCGGTGCGGAACCCGATGGCCTTGTGCGACCCGTCGCAGAACGGCTTGATCGCCGACGCGCCGCACCGGCACAGGGCGACGGTCGCGCGGCGGCGCGGCACCACCTGCCCGGCGGCGTCCCGGATCTCCACCTCCCCGCGCACCAGGATCGGCCCGTCCGGGCAGGGGGTGAGGACGACGGGGTTCGGGTCGGTGCTCATGCGGGCTCCTGGAGGAGGTGGGTCCGGCGGTCGGGGGTCGACGGCGGTGCGGCCGTGACGTGGGCGCGGAGCACCCGCTCCGGCGTCGCGGCGCGGAGCAGCCGGGCGTCGCCGTAGCGGATGCCGCCGCGGGCCCGCAGCGCGAGGGCGAGCCAGGCGCACGTCCCGCGCTCCAGCAGCCACGCCGGGGCGACCAGGGTCGCGCTCACGGGGAACCGGGCCGCGCCGCCGGCCCGGCGCCGGCCGCGCTCGGCGAGGGCGCACACCGCGGCCACCAGCAGCAGGAGCGCACCTGCGCCGCGCCGGGCCGCGACCGCGAGCAGCGGCAGCACCGCGAGCTCGGCCGCGAACCGCGCGGGCTGCGCGAGGCTGTCGTACGCCTGGCGCGGACGCTGGCGCAGGAAGTGGCCCACGGTGGGCGGGCGGCGCGCGACGTACACGTCGTCGGCCCGCCGCTCGCGGCCCCCGCGCGCCCGCACGGTGCGGAGCAGCTCGAGGTTCTCGAACAGCACGTCGCCGTCGTAGCCCTCCGGGCCGAGGGCGGTGCGCCGCAGGGCCAGCGTGCCGGGGTAGTCGGAGCCGATCGCGCGGTTGACCAGGCTGCGGGCGGAGTCCCAGCGGGCGTGCCAGGGGAGCGGCTCGAACACGTTCTGCGGCCGGACGACGTCCGCGGACGCGAGCAGGTCGAGCACCGCCCGCAGGATCGGCAGGTCGTAGCGGACGTCGTCGTCCGCGAGCACGACCCGGTCCTCCGTCGCCAGGCGCAGGCCGGTGAGGACGCCCGCGACCTTGCCGTTGCGCCCCGGGATCACGTCGGGGCGCACGTGCCGCACCGCCGGCGGGAGGGCCCGGGCGTGCGCCGCGAACCGCTCCGGGGCGGAGCCGTCGACGACCGTCACCGGCAGCCACGCCGACAACCGGTCCAGGTACGCGACCAGCTCGCCCAGGCCGCGGTCGTCCGCCCACCGCAGCGGGAGGACGTACTCCGCGTCGGGGACGATCACGCCCGGCTCCCCACCGCCAGCGGCCGGCGCAGCGCGGTGGCACCCGCGGACCAGCGCTCGATCAGGTGCGCGCCGACGCGGCCGTCGACGGCGAGGCACGCGGCGGCCCCGAACAGCACGTCGTCGCGCAGCGCGGGCTGCTGCTCCACCAGGGCGCCCGCCATGTCCCGGCCGGCGATCTGCTCGTGCACCGCGTCGGCCTCGACGTGCTCGTCGAAGTACCAGGTGACGTCCGAGTCGTACCCGTGGCGGCGGAAGCCGTTGCCGTACAGCTGGTTCGGCCGCGAGGACGTCATCTCGAAGGCGGCCAGGTGCCCGACGACGCAGCCCCGCAGCCGGCGCTGCAGCCCGAACATCATCATCATGTTCACCGACGACAGGGTCAGCGCGGGCACCTCGTCGACGTACCGGCCGTAGGTGCCGTCCAGCCCGAGGCCGCGCATCGTCCGGGCGAACAGCGCCGCGTGCATCCGCTCCGGGCGACCGCCGCCGTACTCGTCCGCCTGGATCTCGACCAGCGCCGCCTTCGGCGCGCCGAGCAGGCGCGGGACGGCCCACGTGTGCGGGTCGGCCTCCTTCAGCTGGTAGACCGACCGGTGCACCAGCAGCTCGTGCAGCTGCTCGTCCGTGGCCTTGCGGGCGACGTACGCGGACAGGCTGGGCCCGTCGTCGCGGCCGGTCAGGTCGAACAGGGCGCGCGCCACGGCGGGGCCGACGCCCTCCGTCCGGGCGTTCTCCTCGAGGGTCGGCACGAGGTCCTCGGGCAGCGTCACCTGGGCGCGCAGCTGGGCCTCGAACCGCTCCTCGAGGACGGCGCGGGTGCGCAGCAGCGTGGTGTCCCACTCGAGCCGGTCGTCGACCCCGTCGAGGCCCTGGTGGTGCAGCTCGTACAGCGCCGTGAGCGCGATCTGCACGTCCTCGTCGGTGAGCAGGTCGTCCGTCGCGGCGGCTGCCCGGGCGGCCGCGTCCGGCAGCGCCGGGTCGACGGAGCCCGCGATCAGACCGGCGAGCAGGAGCTCGCTCAGCGGGCCGCGGGGGGTGGGTGCGCGCATCGGTGACCTTCCTCGCGCCGCGGGTCTCGCGGCGGTGCACGGCCCCGGCTGCTCGAGGCCCGGGTACCGGGCGCCCTGGTGCGGACCGCCGGTGCTCCCGTGCTGGTCACGCTAGACGCGCAGGGTCGCGTCCGCGCGTCGAGCGGACCCCGTCAGGCCAGCGCCACGCCCTCGACGACCTCGACCCCGGGAGCCGTCGCCAGCAGGGCGCCGGGCAGGGCGATCTTCGACCGCCGCAGGCCCGACCCGATGACGACCGTGCCGCCGGCCGCCCCGTCCGCCGTGGCGACGTCGGCGTCCAGCAGCACGCGGTAGCCCGAGGGCAGGCCCAGCGGGGTGATGCCCCCGTACTCCATGCCGGACTCCTCGACGGCGCGCTCCACCGGCAGGAACGATGCCTTCCGGACGTCGAGCAGCCGCTTCACGGCGTTGTTCACGTCGGCCCGGGTGGTGGCGCGCACGACGGCCGCGGCGCCCCGCTCGTCACCGGCCCGCCGGCCCGACACCAGCACGCAGTTGGCGGAGACGGCCAGGGGCAGGTCGTACGCCTCGGTCATCGCCGCCGTGTCGGCGAGGTCGGGGTCGATCTCGGTGACGAGCACGGCGTCGGCGACCTCGGGCACGACGGCCGCCCAGCCGGACAGCGCCGCCGCGGTCGGCTCGGCCAGCAGGTCGAGGTGGTCGACGGCGCGCAGCCAGGTCAGGGTGCCGAGGGTCAGGGGCGCAGCGGGCATGTCCGCAGGCTACCCACGGCGGCGGCGGCGCTGCACGAGGGTGGCGGGCGTGCTCGTGTGCCGGGCTGGCGGGAGTGCCCGGCAGGCAGGATGGGCGCGTGACCTCCGCGCCAGTGCCCGAGCCCGCGCCCCACGACCCGTTCGCCGCCGACCCCTACGTGCTGGTGCCCGCCGCACCGCCCCGCGAGGACTACCTGCGGGTGCGGCGCGACTCGGGCCTCAGCCCCCGTCGGCCCGACCAGGCCGACGGCGCGCTCGCGGGCAGCTGGTCGTGGTGCCACGTCCGGACCGCCGAGGGCCGCGTGGTCGCGATGGGCCGGGTCGTGGGGGACGGCGGCTGGTACTTCCTGGTCGCCGACATGGCGGTCGACCCGGAGCACCAGCGCCGCGGGCTCGGGCGCCGGGTGCTGACCCGGCTGCTCGAGGACATCCGGACCCGGGCGCCCGAGGGCGCGTACGTCACGCTCGTCGCGGACCCGCCCGGCCGGGCGCTCTACGAGTCGCTGGGCTTCCGGGACGTGGCGCCCGGGGCGACCGGGATGGTGCTGGACCTCGCTGCCGAGGGTCGGCGGGGCTAGCACGGCCGACGAGACCCGCGGTATCAGGGGACCTGCGGGACTTGCGGGACCTGCGGGTCAGCGCGCGTAGGTCGGCGTGATCGTGGCGCGCGCGAGCGTGTGGAACAGGGCCGTGAAGGCCACGGCCGTCGGCGTCGCCTCGGCGGGGACGTCCAGGTGCTCGACGTCCAGCGCGTGCACCGCGAACACGTACCGGTGCGGGTGGTCGCCGGGCGGCGGCGCGGCACCGGTGTAGCCGGTCGACCCGCCGTCGTTGCGGACCTGGAACGCGCCCGGCGGCAGCAGCCCGCCGTCGGGGGAGCCGGCGCCGCGGGGGAGCGACGTGGTGCTCACCGGCACGTCCACGAGCGTCCAGTGCCAGAAGCCGGCGGGGGTCGGGGCGTCGGGGTCGAAGCAGCTCACGACGAACGAGCGGGTGCCCTCGGGGAAGCCCGACCACTCGAGCGCGGGCGAGAGGTTCTCGCCGTCCGCGACGAAGGCCGAGCCCAGCGGCTCGCCGTGGACGACGTCGGCGCTCGCGAGGTCGAAGCCCGCGACGGACGGGAGCAGCGCGTACGGCTCCGGGGCGACGGGGCGGGTCAGCGAGACGGTCATGGTCCTCCTCCTGGCGGTGCCCTGGGCGTCCGGGGGACGCCCAGGGGCGGCTGTGCTGCGCCGCCATCATGCCTCCGCGACGTGGTGCGCGCAGGACGTCCGGCGGGTCGGCCGGGACACGCCGGGAGTCGTCCCCAGGGCCGGGTGAAGCCGGATTGACGTGTCCCGGAGTGTCGGCGTCTACTGGCACAATCGAACACGTGTTCGAACAACGTCGACCGCTCGGGTCGGGTCGATCGGCAGGACGAGGGGGGTGGGGCCGGTGAGCGACGAGGACCGGATCGCCCGTGCCCGGGCCGCCCTGGCGCATGCCGAGCTGCGCACCGGCGCGCGCAGTCTCGCACGGCCCGCCGACGGTGCCGCACGCGAGCGGTCGAGGGGTGCCGGTGCTGGACGGCCGGTGCTGGACGGCACGGCGGTGGACGGCACGGCGGCGCTCGCGGCTGCCACGGCCCCCGGCCCCCGGACCGCACCGCCCGCTGCCGCCGAGCGGCCGGGACCGGTCGCGGTGCCCGACCTCCCCGCATCGGAGCGCGCCGCGTCCGGGCCGTCGGCGCTGGCGGCCCCGGCCGCGCCGTCGGTCGCGTCGGTCGCGTCGGTCGCGTCACGGTCGCGCGGCCCGCTGCTGCTGACCGACCGCCCGCCGCTGGCGGTCCCGCCCGCCCTGACCCCGCTGCTGCCCGACGGGCTGCGTCGCGGCAGCACCACCGCGGTGCTGGGCTCCACCTCCCTGGTGCTGGCGATGATCGCGGCCGCCTGCACCGCGCGGGAGGCGTGGGCGGCCGTCGTGGGGCAGCCCAGCCTCGGGCTGCTCGCCGCAGCGCAGGCCGGCGTGGCCCTGGACCGGCTCGCCGTGGTGCCGCGGCCCGGCGTGGACGCGCCGACCGTCGTCGCCGCGCTGCTCGACGGCATCGACGTCGTGGTGGTGGGACCGGGCACGCACCTGGCCGACGCGGACCGTCGCCGGCTGATGGCGCGCGCCCGCGACCGCGGCTCCGTGCTGCTGTCCACCGCCCCGTGGTCCGGCGCGGGCACCGTGCTGACCGTCGAGGGCGGCCGCTGGACCGGTGTCGGGGAGGGCGACGGCCGGCTGCGCGCGCACGAGCTGCACGTCACCCGCACCGGGCGGGGCAGCGCGGGCCAGGCGCAGGACCTGCGCGTCGTGCTCCCGCTCGAGGTCGGGACCGACCTGTACGGCATCCCCGGGGCCGAGCGGCCCGCCGCCCCGTCCGCTGCGACCCCGGCCGCGGTGCCGGCGGCCGGCCTGAGGCTGGTCGGATGAGCACCCGCACCACCGTCGTCTGGGTGCCGGACTGGCCGGTCGTCGCCGCCGTGCGCGCCGCCGAGGTGCCGCCGCACCTGCCCGCCGCCGTGCAGTCCGGCGCACGGCTCACCGCGGTGTCCGCGCTCGCCCGCGCCCAGGGCGTGCGCCGCGGGATGCGCCGCCGCCAGGCGCAGGGAGCGTGCCCCGAGCTGGTCCTGCTGCCCACCGACGACGACCGCGACGCCCGGCTGTTCGAGCCCGTCGCCGCGGCCACCGAGACCGTCGTCCCCGGGATCGAGGTCGCCCGCCCCGGCCTGCTGCTGCTCCCCGCGGGCGGCGCGGCGCGGTTCCACGGCACCGAGGAGGCGCTGGCCGAGAAGCTCGTCTCCGCGGTGGCCGAGCGCACCGGCCACGAGTGCCAGGTGGGCACCGCCGACGGGCTGCTCGCCGCGATCCTCGCCGCCCGGACCGACGACGTCGTGCCGCCCGGCGGCTCCCGTGCGTTCCTCGCGCCCCGCCCGGTCGACGACGTGGCGCCCGCCGCCGTCACCGACGACGCGGTCCGCGCCGTGGGCGACCTCGTCGACCTGCTGCGCCGCCTCGGCCTGCGCACCCTCGGCGACCTCGCCGCCCTCGACGCGGGGGACGTGCACGCCCGGTTCGGCACCTGGGGGTCCTGGGCGTGGACGCTCGTGCGCGGCGAGGACCTGCGCCCGCCCGCGCGCCGTCGCCCCGAGACCGACCTCGAGGTCGCCACGGAGCTCGACCCGCCCGCGCACCGGGTGGACGTCGCCACGTTCGCCGGGCGCCGCCTCGCGGAGGAGCTGCACGCCCTGCTCACCGAGCACTCCGTCACCTGCGCCCGCCTGCGCATCACCGCCCGCACCGACGAGGGCACCGAGCTCACCCGAGCCTGGCGCACCGACATGGGCGGGCTCGGGGGCCTGTCCGCCGCGCGGATCACCGACCGCATCCGCTGGCAGCTCGAGGGCTGGCTCACCGCCGCGGCAGCGGAGAAGGGCGCCGGCGCCGACCCCGACGAGCAGGCCGAGCCCGTCGGCCTGATCGCGCTCGGGATCACCGCCGAGGACGTCGCGCCCGCCGGTGCCGAGCAGGGCCGGCTGTGGGGCGGCCCGTCCGGCGGCGACCTGCGCGCGCACCGGGCGCTCGACCGCGTGCAGGGGCTGCTCGGCGGCGACGGCGTGCTGACCGCCGCGCTCCAGGGCGGCCGGGACGTCCGCGACCAGGTCCACCTGCAGCCCTGGGGCGCGCAGGCCGCCGCGCCGCGGCCGCTCGACCGGCCCTGGCCCGGCCACCTGCCGGCCCCCGCACCCGCCACCGTCCCCGCCCGGCCCACGCCGGTCGAGGTCCTCGACGGCGGCGGCCGGCCCGTCCGGTTCGACGACCGGCTCGCCATGAGCGGCGTCCCCGCACGGGTGCGGACGCCCCCGACCGACCGTCGCCCCGCCGTCGACCACGACGTCGCGGGCTGGGCCGGGCCGTGGCCGCTCGCGGAGCGCTGGTGGTCGCCCGACGACGCCCGGCTGCTCGTGCACCTGCAGGTGACGCTCGGCGACGGCCGGGCGCTCCTGCTCGCCTGCCACCCCGACGGCTGGACCTGCGAGGCCGTCTATGACTGACACCCCCCGCTACGCGGAGCTGCACGCGCACTCGGCGTTCAGCTTCCTCGACGGCGCCAGCCAGCCCGAGGAGCTCGCCGCCGAGGCGTACCGGCTCGGGCTCACGGCCCTCGGGCTCACCGACCACGACGGCCTGTACGGCGTGGTCCGGTTCTCCGAGGCCGCGCGCGAGATCGGCCTGCCCACCGTGTTCGGCGCCGAGCTGCACCTGCCCGTCCCCGGGGTCGGCGGCCCCGACGTGCTCGACCTGCCGACCGGCGTGCCCGACCCCCGCGCCGTGCACCTGCCCGTCATCGCCCGGGGTCCCGACGGGTACCGCGCGCTGTCCCGGAGCATCGCCGAGGCCCACCTGGCCACCGGCACCAAGGGCGCGGCCCGGTACACCCTCGAGCAGCTCGCCGAGCAGGCGGCCGGCCGCTGGCTCGTGCTGACCGGCTGCCGCAAGGGCCCCGTGCGCAGCGCGCTCACCGACGGCGGCCGGCACCCCGGCGTCACCACCGGGGGCGTCGACCGCGCACGCACCGAGCTGGACCGGCTCGTCGCGCTGTTCGGCCGGGACAACGTCGCCGTCGAGGTCACGCACACCGGCAGCCCGTTCGACTCCGAGACCGCCGACGCCCTCGCCGCGCTCGCCGCGGGTGCGGGCCTGCCGCTGGTCGCCACCGGCAACGTGCACTACGCCACCCCGCGGGACGCCGACCTGGCGATGGCGCTGGCCGCCGTCCGCGCCCGGTCGTCGATGGAGGACCTCGACGGCTGGCTGCCCGGCGCCCCGACCGCGCACCTGGCGTCGGCGGCCGAGATGCTGCGCCGGCACCGCCGGCACCCGCACGCCGTCGCGAACGCCGCCGCGCTCGGCGCCGAGTCCGCGTTCGACCTGCACCTGGTCGCCCCGCAGCTGCCGCCGTACCCGGTCCCGCCCGGGCACACCGAGGCCACCTGGCTGCGCGAGCTCGTCCGGCGCGGGGCGCTCGAGTGCTACGGCCCGCCCGGCGCCGAGCGCGTGCCCGGCGCCTACGCCCAGCTCGAGCACGAGCTCCGGGTCATCGAGCAGCTCGGGTTCCCGGGCTACTTCCTCGTCGTCTACGACCTGGTCGACTTCTGCCACCGCAACGGCATCCTCGCCCAGGGGCGCGGGTCGGCCGCCAACTCCGCCGTCTGCTACGCCCTCAAGGTCACCGCCGTCGACGCCGTGAAGCACGGCCTGCTGTTCGAGCGGTTCCTGGCACCCGAGCGCGACGGGCCGCCGGACATCGACGTCGACATCGAGTCCGGCCGCCGCGAGGAGGTCATCCAGTACGTCTACGCCAAGCACGGGCGCACCCACGCGGCGCAGGTCGCCAACGTCATCACCTACCGCGCGCGCTCCGCCGTCCGCGACGCCGCCCGCTCGCTCGGCTACGACGTCGGGCAGCAGGACGCGTGGAGCAAGTCCATCGAGCGGTGGGGGACCCTGCGCGGCCCGGAGCCCCGGCACCCCTGGTGGTCCGGGCTGAACCACGGGTCCGGCGACGGCCGCCCGGCGATCACGGCGACCCCGCCGACGCAGCCGGCCCCGGACCGGTCGACCTCCACCCGGCCGACGCCGCCGGTCACCCCGTTCGCCGCGCAGCAGCGCGACCCGGAGGGCGTCGTCTGGGGCTGGAACCACGAGCCGCCGCAGCCCGCGCCGGCACCCGCGAGGGCGCCCGCGCCCCGCCGGCCCGTCGGCCACGACGACACCGACGGCCGCGCCGGCGAGCCCACCGCCGACCGGCACGACGTCGTCCCCGCGCACCGCCCGCCGCCGGCGAGCGACCTGGAGGAGATCCCCGACCAGGTCATCGACCTGGCCGACCGGTTCCTGCGGCTGCCCCGGCACCTCGGCATCCACTCCGGGGGCATGGTCATGTGCGACCGCCCGGTCATCGAGGTGTGCCCCGTCGAGTGGGCCCGCATGGAGGGCCGCACCGTCCTGCAGTGGGACAAGGACGACTGCGCCGACGCCGGGCTCGTGAAGTTCGACCTGCTGGGCCTCGGGATGCTCACCGCGCTGCGGCTCGCGTTCGACCAGGTCGAGCAGCACGGCGGCCCGCACCTCGAGCTGCACGGCCTGCCCGACGAGGACCCGCTGGTCTACGACCTGCTGTGCGCCGCCGACACGGTCGGGGTGTTCCAGGTGGAGTCGCGCGCCCAGATGGGCACCCTGCCGCGCCTGCAGCCCCGGAACTTCTACGCGATCGTCGTCGAGGTCGCGCTCATCCGCCCCGGTCCCATCCAGGGCGGGTCCGTGCACCCGTACATCGAGCGGTACCAGGGGCGGCAGCCCATCACCTACCCGCACCCCCTGCTCGAGAAGTCCCTGGCCCGCACCCTCGGCGTCCCGCTGTTCCAGGAGCAGCTCATGCAGATGGCCATCGACGTCGCCGACTTCACGCCCGCCGAGGCCGACCAGCTCCGCCGCGCCATGGGCTCCAAGCGCAGCGTCGAGAAGATGGAGGCCCTGCGCGCGCGCCTCATGGACGGCATGACCCGCAACGGCGTGCCCGAGGCCGTCCGCGAGGAGGTCTACGACAAGCTCAAGGCGTTCGCCGACTTCGGGTTCCCCGAGTCGCACGCCTACTCGTTCGCGTTCCTCGTCTACGCGAGCTCGTGGCTCAAGGTGCACCACCCCGCCGCCTTCTACGCCGGGCTGCTCGCCGCGCAGCCGATGGGGTTCTACTCGCCGCAGTCGCTCGTCGCGGACGCCCGCCGGCACGGCATCGAGGTGCTGCGGCCCGACGTCCAGCGCTCCGGGGTGCAGGCCGTCGTCGAGCGGGTCGCCCCCGAGCCGCCGGGCGGCGAGCCGCCGCTGACCCCGCGGCCGTCCGGCACCGCGCCGGTGCCGCCGCTGCGGCCGCCGGGGCACGCCGCCGGCGCGCACCTGGTGGCGCGGAACGGCGGCGCGGCCGTGTGGGGGAGCGCCGACGGGTCCGGCACCGCGCCGACCCACCCCGCGACGCCCGACCAGCCGGCCCGGTCGCTCGCCGTGCGGGTCGGCCTCGCCTCCGTCCGGAGCGTGGGGGAGAAGGTCGCGGAGCGCGTCGTCGCCGAGCGGGACGCCCACGGCCCGTTCGCCGACCTGCGCGACCTCGTGCGCCGGGTGGACCTCAGCACCGCCCAGCTCGAGGCCCTCGCCACCGGCGGGGCGCTCGAGTCGCTCGGCGTCACCCGGCGCGAGGCGCTGTGGGCGGCCGGTGCGCTCGCGCAGGAGGGCCCCGACACCCTGCCCGGCGTCTCCGTCGGCGTGCAGGCGCCGACCCTGCCCGGCATGAGCCAGGTCGAGCTCGCCGTCGCCGACGTCTGGGCCACCGGCGTCAGCGTCGACTCCTACCCGACCCAGTACGTGCGCGAGGGCCTGGACGCCTCCGGCGTGCTGCGGGTCGAGCAGGCGTTCCGGCACGAGGCCGGGCGCCGGGTCGCCGTCGCCGGGGTGGTCACCCACCGGCAGCGTCCCGGCACCGCGGGCGGCGTGACCTTCCTGTCGCTGGAGGACGAGACCGGGCTGCTCAACATCGTGTGCAGCACGGGGCTGTGGCAGCGGTTCCGGAAGGTCGCCCGCACCTCCCGCGCCCTCGTCGTGCGCGGTCGCCTGGAGCGGGCCGACGGGGCGACCAACCTCATCGCGGAGCACCTGACCCCGCTGTCGCTCCGGATCGCCACGACCTCGCGGGACTTCCAGTGAGATCACCGGCACCGGGTGCCTACACTGCGACGATGCCCCTCCTCGGCCCGCTCGTCGCCTACCTGCCCACCCCGCGCGGCCCCCAGGGCGAGGTGCACACCGACCCGCTCGAGCGCCTCGTCGACGACGCCGTCGCCGCCGGTGCCTCCGGGGTCGCCGTGCTCGGCAGCACCGGCGGCTACCCGTACCTGACCGCGGGCGAGCGCCGGCTGGTCGTCGAGGCGGCGGTCGCGGCGGCGGACGGCCGCGTGCCCGTGGTCGCAGGTGTCGGGGCGTTCACCACCGACGAGGTCGTGGACCACACCATCGTGGCCGAGCGCGCCGGTGCCGCGGCCGTGCTGCTGCCGACCCTCGCGTACCTGCCGCTCACGGACGACGAGGTCCTCGGGCTGGTGGAGGAGGTCGCCGACCTCGCGCACGTCCCGGTGTGGATCTACCACAACCCCGTGAGCACGAGCTACCGGTTCGGCGTCGAGACCCTGGCCAGGGCGGCGCAGGTCCCCGGCGTCGGCGGCGTCAAGGACCGGGGGAGCGACGCCGACGAGCTGCGGTCGCGGGTGCGCGCGCTCGGTGCCGCGGTGCCCGCGCACGTCGAGCTCGGCTGCAGCGGCGACGTGCTGGGGGTCGAGGGGCTGCTCGCCGGCGCGCGCACCTGGCACTCCGGCCTCGCCAGCGTGCTGCCGGGCTGGTACGTCGCCGTGGCCGAGGCCGCCGCGGCGGGCCACGCCGATCAGGCCCGCACGCTGATGGCCCGGCTGGGCCCGGTCGCCGAGCTCGTCGCGCGCCTCGGTGGACCCCGGGCCGTGCACGCGCTCGCCGGGGTCCGCGGCATCGACCTGGGTCAGCTGCCCGCCCCGCTCCGGCCCGTCGACGCCGCCGGCGTCCGGGCGCTCGGGGAGGCGGTCCACACGCTCGGCACCGCTCCCGCCGCCGACGGACGCTGACCGGCGCTGACCGGCGCTGACCGGCGCTGACCGGCGCTGACCGGCGCTGACCGGCCCGGCCTGACCGGCGCTCACGGCGCGGACCCGGCGCCGACCACGGGTCAGTCCGGCAGCACGGCCGCGATCGCGCTCACCTCGATCAGCGCCCCCGGTACGCCGAGGCCGGCGACCCGGGCGGCGGTGACCAGCGGCGGCGTGCCCGCACCGGCGAGCAGCGGCGCGACGGCCCCGTAGGCGGCGCGCAGGTCGGCGTCCTCCGCGATGAGCACGGTCCACTGGACGACGTCGCCGACCGAGGCGCCGACCGCGGCCAGGGCGGTGCGGGCGTTCTCGACCGCGCGCACGGACTGCTCGGCGACGTCGTCCGAGACGACGGCTCCGGTGGCGTCGACGCCGTTCTGGCCGCCGACGTAGAGAGTCGTCGCGCCCGCGGGGACGACGGCGACGTGGCTGAAGGCGGGGCTCACGACGAGCCCGGCAGGCTGCAGACGGGTGATCTCCATGACATCCACCGTCCCACCGCCCGCCGACACGGGACAGGGTCTGCGCCGTGCGGACCTCACGCGTCGGCGGCCGGCTCGTCCTCGTCCACGGGACGGACCTCGTCCGCCGCCTCCTCCGGCTCCATCGGCGGGTCGGTCTGGTGGAACCGCGAGTAGATGGCCCAGACCACCGACACGAGCGGCACCGCGATCACGGCGCCGAGGATGCCGGCGGTCAGCGTGCCGCCGGCGACGGCGAGACCGACCACCACGGGATGGAGCGACACCTGCTTGCCCATCACCAGGGGCTGGAGCACGTGGCCCTCGAACTGCCCGATCAGCGCGATCCCCAGGCCGACGACCGCCGCCTGGATCGGCCCGTTGGCGGCCAGGGCGACGATCATCGCGACGACCATGGCCGCGGGCGCCCCGATCAGCGGGATGAACGCGCCGATCAGCACCAGCACCGCCAGGGGAGCGGCCAGCGGCACCCCGATGATCGAGAGCAGGAGGAACGCCAGGAACCCGTCGGTGACGGCGATGATGACGATGCCCCGGGTGTAGCCGGAGAAGGTGTACCAGCCGGCGCCGCCCGCCGTCTTCCAGCTGTCCCGGGCGCCGCTGGGCAGCTGGTTGACGAACCAGGTCCACATCTCCTGGCCGCGCGCGAGGAAGAACACCGCGCAGAACACGGCCAGCGCGAGCGCCGTGAACACCTCGACCACCGAGCCCGCGGACTCCGCCACCTGGCCCGCCAGGTCGCCGGCGTGCTCCTGCACCCACTGCCGGCCGGTGTCGATCCACTCGGCGATCTGCTCGTTGCTGATCGAGAACGGCAGCGGGCCGTCCTCGAGGAACTCCACGATCTGGTCGATGCCGTCCCCGAACTGCCGGGACAGCGCCTGCCACTGGTTGGCCACGGAGTAGCCGACGTAGAACACCATCCCGGCCAGCACCAGGAAGCCGGTCAGCAGCCCCAGCGCCGTCGCCAGCGCACGCGGCATCACCTTCGTGTAGAGGTCGACGACCGGGCGCAGCACCGCCGTGAACACGAACGCGATGAACACCGCGACGAACAGCAGCTGCACCTGCGCTGTGGCGAAGAACACCAGCGCGACCCCGGCGAGCAGCACGAGGAGCCGCCACGTGACCCCCGCGGAGGTGCGCAGCCAGCGCGGCACGCCGTCGTCGGCTCCGGCGCCGGGGGTCGAGCGCCGCTGCCCGGCGACCCGTCGTGGCGCGGATCCGCTGGGCACGCTCGGTCGGCCCGTCCCGTACCGGTCGGTCCCGCCCTGCTCCGCCATGGTGCGTCCCACCTCCGCAGCGCTCGTGACCGTCGCGGCCCCGACGTCCGTCCGAGGGAGCCAGGGCCAGTGTGCTCTCACCTGCGGATGCGTGCTCGGCCGCCACTCCGTGCTAAGTTCTCTTCCGCACCTGACGGGTCGTCGGGGCGCAGGAATGCGCTCACGGGACCGGTCCGGAACACACCTTGTCCGGGTGGCGGAATGGCAGACGCGCTAGCTTGAGGTGCTAGTGCCCTAACGGGCGTGGGGGTTCAAGTCCCCCTCCGGACACTCGTTGAGACAGCGACGACGAAGGCCTCGATCCCCGCCAGGATCGAGGCCTTCGTCGTTCCCCGGCACCGGCACCGGCACCGGCCACCGGCACAGGCCGCCGCGAGGTCGTCACACGTGCACGAGGTCGTCAGTCCTGCGGGACGACCTCGTGCACGTGTGACGACCTCGGCGGGCGCGGCGACCGTGCCCGACCGCGCGCGACCGCTCCCGACCGCGCGCGGCCGTGGCACGGCGGCGGGCCTGGACCCGCCGGGGTGCGGCCGGGAGCATGGGGGGCACGCGTCCGGGCCGTGCGGGCCGCAGGGCGACCTCGACGAGGAGGACGGACATGCTCCAGGGGATGGCGACGTCGAGCTTCCAGGCGGCGGACCTCGACGCGGCGCGGGCCTGGTACGAGGAGGTCTTCGGCATCGAGCCGTACTTCGTCCGCGACGGGTACGTGGAGTGGCGGCTCGGCCGGGACGGCGACGAGTTCGGCATCATCGACGCGAAGTACGTGCCCGGGGCGCTGGAGCGCACCCCCGGCGGGCAGTACACCTACTGGGCTGTCGAGGACGTGGACGCCGCGGTGGGCGCCCTGGTCGAGCGCGGCGCGCGGATCCACGAGCCGCCGACGACGCGGAGCGAGGGCTGGCGCACCGCGGCGGTCGTGGACCCGTTCGGCAACGTGCTGGGCGTCATGACCAACCCGCACTGGGCCGGGACCGACGGCTGACCTGCGCCTCAGCCCCTCCCGTGGCCGTGCCGCCCGTCGAGGGCGACCGTCCACACCTCCCCGTCGAGCGTGACGACGTGGGCCGAGCTGCGCACGATCTCGACCGACGTCGGCCGGTCGAGCCCGTCGGCGACCACCCGGAACCCGCCGTCGCGCGTGACGCGCAGCAGCTCGCCGGTGCCGGGGTCCGCGGGCGAGCCCTCGGGGCTGCCCGGGGTGAAGACGCCCTGCGCGAGCGCGTACAGGGTGCTGCCGCCGAGCTCCACGTCGACCAGCAGCCGGCCGCCGACGGCGACGTCGGCGGTCGTGCCGGACCGCACGTCGAGCCGCATCACCTTGCCGGTGCTCGGGTCGTGCGGCACCGGGCCCGCCTCGGCGAACCAGACGGCGCGGCCGGACGTCTCGAGGCCGGTCGGGACCACGTTGCCGAGTGTGGCGACCTGGGTGATCTCGCCACCGGTCGTCACGCGCAGGACGCGGTTGTGGTGCCCGTCGGTCACCAGGAACCCGCCGCGGTAGGCCTCGATCGCGTACTGCACGCCGGTCGGGACGAAGAAGTCGGTGGTCGGCGGGTTCGCCAGCGAGAAGGCGCCGATGTCGGCCACGGGGGTCGCGGAGGCCGGGCCGTCGACCCGGTACACGCCGACGGTGCTGGTGCCGCCGACGTCGGGTCCCACGAGCGTGACCAGGGCGTAGGCGGTGCCGCCGAGGAAGACGACGTCCACGACGCCGCCGGGCGTGCCGGGCACCTGGACCGGCAGGCCGGAGACGTACGTGGCGACCGCGCCGGTGCGCCGGTCGACGCGGGAGATCTCGCCGGCCAGCGGTTCGGCGACGTACAGCGCGCCGTCGGGGCCGACGGTGCTGCCGGCACCGCCGGAGAGCCCGGAGGCGAGCAGGCCGACGTCGGGCCCGCGGGGGTGGGACGCGGACGCGGCGACGGCCGGGGTCAGCGTCAGGAGGAGGGCGCTCAGCAGCGCCAGGATCTGTCGTCGGGGACCCATCGGATCCCTCCCCTCGTCATCGAGGTCGGGTCGAACGGGTGCGGTCGCCGGGCCAGGCGGTCCGGTCGACCGGGACGTCCTGCCACACCGCCCGACGCTAGTCCCGCGCGTCGCGGCGTCACCGGCCCCGGCGTCACCGGGCGCCGCGGCCCCTGACGGGGGCCGACACCGCCGTCCGGGCGACGCCGGATCGGGGGAACCGTGCGCGCGCCGAGCGGGGCCGGCGGGGAGGTCCGTGGTGCCGGGAACGGCGGTTGGCCTGCAAGAACGCCGGCCCGGGGCCGACCCGGGTCGCCCGCCCGGGTGCGCCGCGCTGAAGCCGGGTGCCAGTTCACCCGGAAACCGGACCAAACGTGTGCAAACCGGACACTACGGTGACCGCGACCGATGCCCCACAGGCACTGCAGCCCCGGAGGACACCGTGCACACCCGGCTCATCGCCCTGACCGAGGTGACCGACGCCGACGTGCGTGCGTGGCGGCACCTCGCGGAGAAGGCCGCCGAACCCAACGTGTACCTGGACCCCCGGTTCCTCGTGCCGGCGCGGGACCGTGGCCGGGAGGCGGCCGACCTCCGCCTGGTCGTGGTCCAGGACGGCGAGGAGTGGCTGGCCGTCCTGGCGGTGACCACCAAGGCGGTCGCGGCGCGCGTGCCCGTCCGGGCGGCGACGACCGGCGGCACGTTCATGACGACGCACGCGGACCGGCACCACCCGCTGGTGCTCGCGGGGCGCGAGGTCGAGGCCCTCGACGCGATGCTGCACGGCCTGCGCGGGCTGGGGCTGCCCGGTCTGGTGCAGCTGCAGTACTTCCCGGCGGACGGTGCGCTCGCCGACGCGCTGGCCGAGGTCGTGGACCGCGGGTCGATGCTGGTGCACGAGCGCGGCCGCGTCGAGTCCGCGTACGCGACGCGCGCGGGCGTCGGGGCGGAGCGTGTCGAGAGCCTGGTCCCGGGCGGGGGCGGTGTCGTGGTGGACCCGCCGCTGGCGTGCGCGCACATGGGGTCCGGCCGGCGGAAGGACGTCCGGCGCCGGCTGCGCGCGCTGGCCCGCGAGGCCGGCGGCCCGGTCGAGCTGCACGACGTGAGCGCCGACCCCGGCTTCGACGACGAGTTCGTGGCGCTGCAGGCCGCGGGCTGGAAGGGCGACCCGGAGCAGGGCGGTGCCGCCCTGGCCCTCGACCCGCTCGCGCAGCGGTGGTTCCGGGAGGTCCTCGCGGGCTTCCGTCGTGACGGTGACGCCCTGGTCCTGCGGCTCGTCGCGGGCGGGATGACGGTGTGGGCGGGGTACAGCCTGCGGTCCGGCGGCGCGTACTTCGGCTTCCTGGACAGCTTCGCGGAGGAGCACCGCAGGTTCAGCCCGGGCGCGCTGGGCCGGCTCGCCGAGGCGGCGCACGTCTTCGGGTCGACCGATGCCGCGTGCCTCGACCCCGCCTTCGACGCGCGCTACGAGGTCGGCGCGCAGCTGTACCCGGACCGCCGCACGCACGTCGACCTGCTGATCTCGACCCGCGGGCTGGTCGCGCGCACCGCGGTCCGGGCGGCGCCGGTGGCGCAGCGGTTCGGGATCGGCGCGCGCAGCCTGGTGGCGCCCCTCGTCCCGGGATGCGCGGAGCAGGTGGAGCAGCTGGCCGCGCTCGGCTACGCCGTGGCCTGATCTCCACCGGCGCCGACGGGCTCAGCCCCGGGGCGCCATCGCCCCCGCAGGGACGGTGACCGCCGGACCCGCGGGGTTCACCACGACGCCTGCCTGCCCGTCCTGCGCCACCGCCCGGACGACGTGCCCCCAGGTGGTCCGCTGCGCACCGGACCGCGGGCTCCACGCCCAGATCTCCGCCGGTGCCGTGCCGACCACGGCGTACGGCTGCCCGTCGGGCCCGGTCGCGGCCGGGACCACGACGCCGGTCTCGGCGCCGGACGCGTCCCGCCGGACCTCGAACGGGACGAACACCGGGGCGTCGGCGAGCACGGCGAGGTACGCGTCGAACGGCAGCGCGCGCGACACCGTGGCCTCGGCCGCGCGGGCGACCGCCTCGGGGTCCGCGGTGAGCTGCTGGTGGATCTCGGCCGCGTAGGCGATGAACGCGCCGGGTGCGCCGCCGTCGACGACGATCCCCTCGTGCTCGCGCGCCGCCTGGGCCAGGACGGCGGCTGCCGGCTGGACCAGCGAGGCGCCGGGCTCCCCGCGGTGGCGCGCCAGCTCGTCGTGGCCGGTGTAGGCCACCAGCAGGCGCTTGCCGGTGTCGTCGGTCTGCGAGGTGATCGCGAGGGTGTCGCCGCTCTGGAAGCCGTGTGCGGGATCGGCGATCGTGGAGCCGGTGACGTCGAGCAGCAGCTCGCCCGTCACGCAGCGCCGGAGCACGTCCGCGAAGGTACGGCCGTCCTTCTGCTCGGCCCACGTGGCCAGGCCCGCACGGACCCGGTCGTTCCGGACGCCGGTGCCGGGCGTGCCGGCCGTCCCCGGGTCGCTCGCCCGCCCGCCTCTGCTGAACAGCCCCATGCGCAGCACCCTAGGCGCCCGCCGCGGTCGTCCGGGCCGGTGTCACGGGCGGCCCTCCGGCTCACCTACGCTGTCCGGCGATGATCACTCGTGCCGAAGGGGCGTACCTGGGCGCCGTCCGGGCGTTCCAGAACCCGATGCTGGACCTGCTGCACAAGCGGTACGCGCCCCTGGTCGTGTCCCTGCTGTCGGTGGTGTTCACCGCCGAGCGCCCGCAGGTGCCGGTCGCCGACGCGCACACCGAGGTCGGCGACGCCCTCGACCAGCTGCGCGCGGCCGGCTACGACGACGACCTCCCCGTCGGCACGGCGCGGGACCTGTGCCGGCAGTGGGCGGACGCCGGCTGGCTGGTCCGCCAGGTGCAGGACGACGACGTCGAGGTCTACCGGCTGTCGGCGCACGCCGTCGGCGCGCTGGAGGTCGCGGGCCGCGCGGGCGGCGTCCGGTCGAAGGTGTCGCAGTCCCGCGTGCGGACGCTGCTGGACGCGGTCGGCCGGCTCGCCGAGGACGCCGACCCCGACGTGCTGATGCGGATGGCGCGGCTCGACGCGGAGATCGCCCGGCTCAAGGCCGAGCTCGACCGGATCCAGCGGACCGGCACCGTCGAGCAGGTCGGCGAGGAGCAGCTGCTCGAGGAGGCCGAGAACGTCCTGCACCTGGTGCGGGAGCTGCCGGCGGACTTCGCGCGGGTCGCGGAGTCGATCAAGTCGATGCAGCGCGACGTCGTCACGGCGCTGCGGCAGGACGAGCGGCCGACGGGAGCGGTGCTCCGCGAGTACCTGGAGCGCGGCGAGCACGTGATGGAGTCCACGGCGGAGGGCCGCGCGTTCGCGGGCGCGCTGCGGCTCATCGGCGACCCCGACCGGCTGGACCACCTCGCCAACCAGCTCGACGTCGTGCTGCGGCACCGCTTCACGCGGCGGCTGCCCGCGCAGCAGCGCGTCGAGCTGCAGGAGATCGGTCGGCGCATCGAGCAGGGCCTGGAGCAGGTGTTCACCGCCCAGCGCGAGGCGTCGTACGTCATCACCGCCCAGGTGCGGAACCACGACCCGCTGCGCGACCGGCAGGTCGACGACCTGCTCCGTGACGTGATGACCGGGCTGCAGGCCTGGGTGCCCGACGCGCGGCGCGGCCAGGCCGTCGACCCGCTGCGCCGGCTCCCGGTCGCGGAGGTCGACCACCTCCGGCAGACCGCGGGCGACCTGCGGCCGTCGCAGCCGCCCAGCCCGCTCACCGCGTGGGACGAGGACGACGCCGACGGCCCGCAGGACGAGGCGCTCGCGTGGGGCGGGCCGCACTACGCCGACCTCGGCCGGCACCTGGCCCGGTACGCCGGGGGGCACGCGGCGGTGGACGTGGCGGCCGCGTTCAACGCCGCGCCGGACGTGCTCCGGCGCCCGGTGGACCTGCTGGGGCTGCTCGAGATCGCGCACCAGCGCGGCATGGTCGAGATGGACGAGGTCGCCTACGTGGACGCGGTCCGGCCGGACGGCACCCGCCGCCGGTTCGCGTTCGGGGGCGTGACGACAGTGACGAAGGACGAGGACGATGACTGAGCCGACGGCGACCGCTCCCGGGGAGGACGTCGAGGCGTTCATCGCCCCCGTCTCCATGGAGGAGGACCCGGCCGAGCTGTTCGCGGGCGACTCCGGCACTCTCGACGCCGACGTCCGGCGCGTGCTGGTCCGGCTGCTGCAGCGCCGGTTCCTGCTCGCCGACAAGAACGCCGCGCAGTGGCGCACCCTGCTCGACAACCAGCAGGTGATCGAGTCCCGCCTGCACGACCTGTTCGTGCACCTGGTGGTCGACCACGAGCGCGGCGTCGCCTACAAGAAGCAGGTCCGGTCCGCCGAGCTCGACGTGCCCGTCCTGCTGCGCGACGAGGCCTACAGCCGCGCGGAGACGCTCGTCCTGGTGCACCTGCGCTCGGTGTTCCAGCGCAGCCAGGGCGCGGGGGAGACCTCGGTGCGCGTCGACGTCGAGGAGATCGAGCAGACCGCGCTCACCTACTTCGACCCCGACGACACGAACATCGCCGCCCGGCAGCGCGAGATCCGCACCGCCGTCGCCCGCCTCGCCAAGGAGGGGCTGGTCGACGAGGAGTCCGAGGGCCGGTTCCGGGTCACCCCGCTGGTCGAGGTCGTGCTCAGCAACGAGCGGCTCGGCGAGCTCCGGGAGTGGCTGCGCGAGCAGGTCCGCACCGGCCGGCAGCCCGTCCTGACCGACGAGGACGAAGCGGGCGGCCCCGCGCAGGACGCCGAGCCCGGTCCCGAAGCCGCCGAGGACCTCGGCCCGACGCTCGAGGAGGCGGCGGCGCTCGCGGACGACGCGGGGCTCGCCGACGACGCAGCACGCACCGACCAGGCCGAGGAGGTCGCACGATGACGATGGTCGACACGCTCTTCGGCCTGGTCCCCGCCGCGTCGACGGGCCAGCAGTGGGTCGCCCGCGACCTGCAGCTGGTCAACTGGGGCGGCTACGACGGCCACCACCGGGTGCGGCTGGCGTCGACGGCCACGCTGCTCTCGGGCGGTTCCGGGTCGGGCAAGTCCACGCTGATGGACGCGTACATCGCGCTGCTGATGCCGCACACCACCCCGTTCAACGGCGCGTCCAACGGCGGCGTCGTCGGCCGCCCGCGCGGCAAGGACCAGCGGAACATCCTGTCCTACGCCCGCGGCAAGCTCGACGAGTCGCGCACGGACGAGGGCACCCGCGAGCGGGTGCTGCGCGGGGACGGCCGGGACACGTGGTCGGCGATCGCGATGACCTGGGCCGACCAGGCCGGGCGCGAGTTCACCGGCGTGCGCGCCTGGTACGTCCCGGCAGCCGCGCGGACGCTGGAGGACGTGGTCGCGGTCCGCGCGACCTGCGACGGCCCGGTCGACCTGCGGGACCTCGAGGCCGCGGCCGCCGACCGGTTCGGCCGGTCCGCGCTGGTCGCCGCCGGGCTGACGCCGTTCGACACCGACCGCGAGTTCACCGCACGGCTGCACTCCACCCTGGGCATCGGCGCGACGGGCGACGGCACCAAGGCCGTCGCCCTGCTCGGCCGCATCCAGGCCGGCCAGCAGATCACCACCGTCGACGCCCTCTACAAGGCGATGGTGCTGGAGGAGCCGAGCACGTTCGCCACCGCCGACGCCGTCGTCGAGCAGTTCGACAAGCTCACCGGCACCCGTGAGCAGATGATCACGGCCCGCCGGCAGGTGAAGGCCCTGGAGCCGATCCGGGCGCACCGGGCCGCGGCCGACGAGGCGCTCGCCCGGCTCGAGGTGATCGACCGGGTCGGCGCGTTCGACGACGGCAGCTCGGCGGCGGCCCTGTGGCGGCACGAGCACCGGCTGGAGCTGCTGCGCGCCGTCGAGTCCGAGCTGCAGCGCGGTCACCAGCAGGCCGAGCGCAAGGCGGTCGAGACCGCGAGCCGGATCACCGCCGCGAGGTCGGAGCTCGAGGGCGTCCGGGAGACCCTGTGGTCCTCCGGCGGCGACCGGCTCGCCACCGCCCAGCGCGAGCTGTCCGCGACCCAGGAGAAGCTGGACCGCGTGCAGCGCGCCCGCGCCCGGCTGGACGACCTGCTCCGCACGGCGCTCGGCGTCGCCGTCCGCACGGAGGCCGAGTTCGACGAGCTGGCCGAGCGCGGCCAGGCGATGCAGCGGGACACCGACGCCAAGTCGGCGGCGCGCGAGGCGTTCGGCGCCGCGATGTCCGAGAAGAAGGCCGCCGGCCTGGACCTGGCGGACCTGCGGGCCGACCGTGCCGCCGTCGCCCGGCGGCAGGACAACATCCCCGGCGACCTGCACCGGGCCCGCGCCGCGCTGGCCGAGGCCGCCGGCCTGACTCCGGAGCAGCTGCCGTTCGTCGCCGAGCTGGTCGAGGTCCGGACCGAGCACGAGCCGTGGCGGGAGGCGTTCAACCAGGCGCTCGGCGGGTTCGCGACGCTCCTGCTGATCGACTCCGCGCACCTCGGCGCCTTCCGCAAGGCGATCGACACCGTGCCCACCGCGCGCCGCATCCGGTTCGAGGGCGTGCCCACCGGCCTGGGGTCCGACGTCGCGCTGGACCCCCGGACGCTGCCCGGGCGGCTCGACTTCCGCGGCGGGCCGTTCACGGGCTGGCTGCGCAGCGAGCTCGCCAGCAGGTTCGCGTACGTCTGCGTCGACACCGCCGGTGAGCTGTCGCAGCACCCGAAGGCCCTGACCCGGTCCGGGCAGGTGTCCGAGGGCCGCCGCGGCGCGCACGGCGGGCAGGGCCGCGCGAACGTGCTCGGGTTCACCAACACCCGGCGCCTGGCCGACCTGGACGAGCAGATCGCCCGCGCCGAGGAGCGCCTCGCCGCCGCCGAGCGGAAGGTCGTCGCCGCCGACCGGCACCTCGACGACCACGACGTCGAGCTGCGCGCCTACGAGCAGATCGACGCCATCGGCTGGGACCAGGTCGACGTGGCCGCCGTCGAGGCCGAGCAGGCCCGCTGGCGCCAGGTGGTCGACGACGTCACCGCCGGCAACCCCGAGGTCACGCGGCTGCAGGCGCGCACCGCGGAGCTCGAGGCCACGATCCGCTCGCTGACCGAGGAGGTCGGCCGGACGAAGGGCGCCGCCGAGGGCCTCGGGGCGCGGTGGTCCTCGATCACCGACCAGGTCGACGTGGCGCAGCAGGCGATCGACGACGCGCAGGACTCCGGCACGGTCGTGGGGGAGGACCAGCAGGCGTACCTCGACGCGTTGCTCGGCGGCGGCACGCCGTCCGCCGCGTCCGACGTCGCGCCCGTCGACGCACTCGCCGCGTTCGACGACACGGTGGCCCGCGCCAACGAGATCCTGCGCGCCGACCGCCAGGCCGCCGAGCGCACCGTCGACGGCGCCCGGACCGCGCTGGCCCGCACCTTCGAGACGTTCGTCGAGCGCTGGCCCGACCCGAACCTCGGCACCGACCCCGACGCCGCCTACGCGGACTTCGAGCGCATCCTCACCGCCCTGGAGACGAGCGGGCTGCACGAGCTCGAGGCCGACTGGCGCAAGAGCCTGCTGCGGCTGTCGGGCAACGACCTCACGGACCTGCACCACGCGCTCGGCCGGTCGGTGCGGGAGATCAAGGAGCGCATCCGGCCGGTCAACGACATCCTCGCGGACCTGCCGTTCGCGGATGACCACCACCGGCTGCGCATCGACGCCCGCGACACGCAGTCGACCGTCGTCGCCCGGTTCCGCAAGGAGCTGCGCGACCTGCAGGAGGTGCTGGCCACCGAGGCCACCGACGCCGAGCGCGAGCGCCGCTACCACCGGATGGCCTCGGTGATCGACCGGATCCGCCGGACCGCGCCCGACTTCGCCGACCTGGTGGACGTCCGCCGGCACGTGCGCCTCAGCGCCGAGAAGGTCGACCTCGACGGGAACCACGTGGCGCTCTACGACCACATCGGCGAGAAGTCCGGTGGCGAGTCGCAGGAGCTGGTGGCGTTCATCGTCGGTGCGGCGCTGCGGTACCAGCTGGGCGACGCCGGTGCCGCGCGGCCGCGGTACGCGCCGGTGTTCCTGGACGAGGCGCTGATCAAGGCCGACGCCCGGTTCACGGGCCGGGCCGTCGGGGCCTGGCGCGGCCTGGGCTTCCAGCTGGTCATCGGTGCGCCGAACGACAAGTTCAGCGCCCTCGAGCCGCACGTGGACGTCAAGTACGTGGTGCTCAAGGACGACACCGGCCGGTCGCGCACCAAGGCGGTCGCCGGCGTGCCGGACGGCGTCCCGGCGGGCTAGCGTCGCTCGCGACCGCCCGAGGTCGCGGCGGCGGCGGCCCGCGCGCCGCGCGTGACCGGGGCGCCGAACCGCGCCAGACTCCCGGGGGTGGAACCTCAGGTGCTGCTCGTCGCCGGCCGCTCCGGCTCCGGCAAGTCGTCCGTCGCGTTCGAGCTCTCGGCGGTGTGGGCGCGCGACGGCCTCGCGCACTGCCTCGTCGACGGCGACAACCTGTGCGCCGCCTACCCGAAGCCGCCGTCCGACCCCCACGGCAGCGCGCTGACCGAGGCGAACCTGCGCGCCGTCTGGGCGACCTACGCGGCCGCCGGCTACCGGCGCCTCGTCTACGTGAACACCGTCAGCGTGCTCGAGCGGGAGCTGGTCACGCGGGCGCTGGGCGGGCGCGCCGCCGTCACCGGGGTGCTGCTCACCGCGTCCGCGCGGACGGTGCGGGACCGGCTCGGCCCGCGCGAGATCGGGTCGGAGCTGCGCGCGCACCTGGACCGCAGCGCGGCCGCCGCGGAGCTCCTGGACCGCGCGGCGGGACCGTGGGTCGCACGCGTGCCGACGGACGGCCGGCCGGTGGCCGAGGTCGCCCGGGACGTCGCGGCGGCGTCGGGGTGGGAGCAGGCGCTGGACCGCTGAGCCGCCCGCCGGGACACTCGGTGGCGTGGAGCCCCGCCCGGTCGTCCTCGACCTGCCGTTCGACGGCCTGTGGCGGGTCGAGAACAGCCCCGCCAGCCGGGTCCCGAGCCACGGGACGCACCTGCTGGGCAGCACCTACGCGATCGACTTCGTCGGCGTCGACGACCGCGGCCGCTCGGCGACGTCGACCGGGTGGCGGGCCGTGCTGGCCACCGAGCCGCCGGAGGCCTTCGTGGCGTTCGGGCGGCCGGTGCTCGCGCCGCTGGCCGGCACGGTGGTCGCCGTGCACGACGGCGAGCCGGACCACGCGGCCCGGCGATCGCCGCTGACCCTCGTGCCGTACGCGCTCGGCCAGGCCGCGCGGCTGCGGCGGGGCGTCGGGGCCGTCGCCGGGAACCACGTCGTCGTCGCGCGCACCGAGGGCGACGCCGTGGTGGCCGTCGTGCACCTGCGCGCCGGCTCGGTGCGCGTCGCCGTCGGGCAGCGGGTGCGGGCGGGCGAGCAGATCGCGGAGTGCGGGAGCTCGGGGAACTCCACCCAGCCGCACCTCCACCTGCAGGCGATGGACGTCGCCGACCTCGCCGTGGCGCGCGGCGTCCCGGTGCTGTTCCGCGCCTACCGGGAGCGCGTGCGCGGGCCGGCCGCGCCGGTCCTGCGGCGCGAGGCGGTGCCGCCGGAGGGCGCGGTCGTCGAGCGGGTGGCCGCGTCGCCCTGACGGGACCCCGACCGCGTCACGCGGGGTCGCGGGCGTCCTGCGGCTCGTCCTCGTCCAGCGGGGCCGGCGCCTCGTCGGCGTGCGCCACGTGCCGCAGCTGGCCCCAGATGAGCACCACGAACAGCGCGGACCCGATCGCCGCGAACCAGAACGGTGCCGTCACGCCCCAGCGCTCCGCGAGGACGCCGCCGATCCCGGAGCCGATCACCAGGCCGCCGAACACGCCCACCGTGTTGACGCTGCCGACCCGGCCCTGCAGGGCGACGGGCACGGCGCGCTGCCGGATGGTGACGGACGTGGTGCCCCAGATGAAGGCGTGCGCGCCGAACACGAAGAAGATGCCGGTCGCCACCCAGGCCTGCCGGGTCAGCGCGAGCCCGAGGTGCGTCAGCGTCTCGACGACCAGCCCCACGCGCATGAGGTTCCCGAGGGAGATCCGTCGGGTGATCCAGCCGTAGGCCGGGATCGCCGCGAGCCCGCCGGCCGCCATGACGGTGGTCAGCAGGCCGTACCCGATCTCGCCCAGGCCCAGGCGCCGCGTGGCGTACAGCACCAGGACCGACCACGCGGCGCCGAACGTGATGTTGAAGATGAAGATCGTGAGGACCAGGGTGCGCACGGCGGCGTGGTGCATGGCCCACCGGAAGCCCTCCGAGATGTCCCGGCCGATGTGGCGCCGGGGCCCGGGGTCGGGCTCGCGGGCCGGCAGCACCATCCGGGCGACCAGCAGCGCCGCCGCGGCGACGACGACGGCCTGCGCGGCGAAGGGCCAGAGCGCGCCGACCGCGAACAGCGCCGCGCCGAGCGGCGGGCCGGCCAGCTGGTTCACCGTGATGAAGCCGGTCTGCACCCGGGCGTTCGCCACCACCAGGTCGTCGCGGGCGACGAGCATCGGCAGGAAGGTCTGCGTCGCGTTGTCGGCGAACACCTCCGCCGTGCCGAGCAGGAACATCGCGGCGAGGACGATCGCGATGGACTCGTTCCCCGTGCCGATCGTCACGGCGAGGGCACCGAGGACGACGGTGCGCACCGTGTTGACCACCAGGACGATCCTGCGCCGGTCCCACCGGTCGGCGAGCGCGCCGGCCAGCAGGCCGAACAGCAGCGGCGGCAGCCACTGCAGCGTGGCGGCCAGCGCGACCAGGCGGGCGTCGTGGGTCAGGGACGCGACGAGCAGCGGCGCCGCGGCGATGGCGATGCCGTCGCCCAGGTTGCTCACCCACGACGACGCGAGCAGCCACCGGAACGGGGTGCCCAGGCGGCGGGGCACGACGGTCTCGACGAGGCGGCTCACAAGGGCGAGATGCTAGTCGCTCGGGTCCCGGGGCGGCCGGGCCGTCTGCTCACGGCAGCGCGGCGGCGCGACCGTCTCGCGCTCGACCAGCTCCACCGGCAGCGTGGTGCGGCGCGCCGTCGCCGGTGCGGCGGCGGCGTCCTCGCCCAGGACCTGGGTGAGCAGCTCGACCGCGGACCGGCCCTTCGCGCGCACGTCCTGGCGGACGGTGGTCAGCGCCGGGGTGAGGTGCCGGCACTCGGGCAGGTCGTCGAACCCGATCACCGACACGTCCTCCGGCACCCGGACCCCGGCACCGAGCAGGCCCTTGAGCAGGCCGACCGCCAGGATGTCGGCGGTGCAGAAGACGGCGGTCGGCAGCTCCGGCGCGGCCAGCAGCCGCGCCGCTGCGTCGAGGCCGGCCTCGAACGAGCTGGTGGTGGTGCGCAGCACGACCTCGTCGGGCACGTCGTGCTCCGCGAGGGCGGAACGCCAGCCGCGGTACCGGTCCTCGACGACGCCGCCGATGGTGGCGTCCGGCCCGACGAACGCCATCCGGCGGTGCCCGAGCCCGGCCAGGTGGGCGCCGGCGAGGCGCCCGCCCGCGACGTCGTCCACGCCGACAGCGGCGATCGCGTCGTGGCCGGTCGCGTCGACCAGGACCATCGGCACGTCGGAGAGGCGGCGCAGCTCGGCGACCTCGTGCGCGAGCACGCCGAGGACGATCGCGCCGTCGACGTTCCAGGTGCGCAGGCTGCCCGCGGTCGTCACGACGTCCTCCGCGGCGTGGATCATCAGGTGCCGGCCCGCGCGGCTCACCCAGCGCTCGACCTCTCCGACGAGGACCGAGTCGTGCGGGTTCGCCAGCGCCGGGCCGTCCCCGCCGTCGCTGCGGTACACGAGCGCGACGATCCCGGAGCTGCGCGCGGACAGCGCGCGCGCCGCCCCGTTCGGGACGTAGCCGAGCCGGGCGATCGCCTCCTCGACCAGGCTGACGGTGGCGGGGGAGACGCGGGCGCGGCGGCCGTTCAGCACGTTCGACACGGTCATCGGGCTGACGCCGGCGGCCTGGGCCACGTCGCGCATCGTCGCCATGCCGGCTCCCGTCGTCCACAGCCGGCGGACGGCGGATTGACCCGTCGGCGACGCCGAGATTAGCATCGCCGCCATCCAGGTATAGCGGTAAACCGCAATGACGCCGACGTCGCACGGATCGAGGACCCCCGTTGACCGAGCAGCCCGCCCCGACCGAGACGACCGAGACGGCAGACGAGGGCGCGCAGGTCGCGTCCGCCGACCCGGCGGCCGTCGTCACCGGCCCGGGCTACCGGATCACGGTGCTGACCAGCAGGCTGCTGCGCCTGGAGCACCAGGCGGACGGGGACTTCGAGGACCGGCCGACGCAGCTCGTCCGGCGGCGCCGGCTGCCCGTGCCGGAGCTCACCGTCCGCCGGGACGACGACGGGCTCGACCTGTGGACGGAGCACCTGCACGTCCGGTACGACGGCGGACCGTTCACGCCGTCGGGCCTGAGCGTCACGATGCGGACCCGCGCGCAGGGCGGGCACCGGACGCAGTGGCGGTTCGGTGACCCCGCCGAGGGCGTCGGCGGCAGCAACCTCGGCGGGACCGCGCGCACGCTCGACGACGTCGACGGGGCCACCGACCTCGGGGCCGGGCTGCTCTCGCGCGACGGGTTCGCCGTGGTCGACGACTCGCCGTCGCTCGCGCTGGACGGCGCCGGCCGCCCCGTGCCGCGGGCAGGCGTCGGGCAGGACCTGTACTTCCTCGGCTACGGCACGGACCACCGGGCGGCGCTCCGGGCCTGGTTCACGCTGACCGGGCCGAGCCCGCTGGTGCCGCGCTGGGCCCTCGGCAACTGGTGGAGCCGGTTCCACCGCTACGACGAGGCCGAGTACCTGGCGCTGATGGACCGGTTCGCCGCCGCGGGCGTGCCGTTGTCGGTCGCGGTGCTCGACATGGACTGGCACCTGGTGGACATCGACCCGGCGCTGGGCAGCGGGTGGACCGGCTACACCTGGAACACCGACCTGTTCCCCGACCCGGCCGCGTTCCTCGCGGAGCTGCACCGCCGCGGCCTCCGGGTGGCGGTCAACGTGCACCCGGCGGACGGCGTGCGCGCCCACGAGGACGCCTACGCGGACGTCGCGCGGGACCTCGGGCTGGACCCGGCGGACGGGCTGCCGATCGCGTTCGACATCACGGACGCGGCGTTCACGGAGTCCTACCTGCGCCGGCTGCACCACCCGCACGAGGAGATCGGCGTCGACCTCTGGTGGCTCGACTGGCAGTCCGGGCAGACCTCGCGGGTCCCCGGCCTCGACCCGCTCTGGATGCTCAACGACGTGCACTACCGCGACTCCGGGCGCGGCGGGCGCCGGCCGCTGACGTTCTCCCGGTACGCCGGGCTCGGCTCGCACCGCCAGCCCATCGGCTTCTCCGGGGACACGTACGCCACGTGGGAGTCGCTGGCGTTCCAGCCGGAGTTCACCGCGACCGCCGCCAACGTCGGCTACTTCTGGTGGAGCCACGACATCGGCGGGCACTTCGGGGCGACGTTCGACCCCGAGCTGATGGTGCGGTGGTTCCAGCTCGGCGCCCTGTCGCCGGTGAACCGGCTGCACTCCTCGAGCGACGAGTTCGTCGCCAAGGAGCCGTGGCGGTTCGACCCGGTCGCCGAGCGCGCGATGACCCGCGCCCTGCGGGCTCGGCACGCCCTCGTCCCGTACCTGTACTCGGCGATGTGGGCGGCGCACACCGACGGCGTCGGGCCGGTGCGGCCGATGTACCACGACCACCCCGAGCAGCCCGAGGCCTACGACGTGCCGGGGCAGTACCTGCTCGGGCCGGACCTGCTCGTCGCGCCGGTGACCACGCCGGTCGAGCCCGGCTCCGGGCTCGCCGCGACCGACGTCTGGCTGCCGGCCGGTGACTGGTACGACGCCGTCACGGGCCGGCGGTACCGCGGCGGGCGGCGCGTGCGGCTGCACCGCCGGCTGGACGGCGTGCCGGTGCTCGCCCGTGCCGGGGCGGTGCTGCCGCTCGCGACCGACCCGATGGCCGACGTGTCCGACGCCCCCGAGGCGCTCACGGTCCGGATCTACCCGGGCACCGCCGGCGAGGCCACGCTGGTCGAGGACGACGGCGGTGCAGCGCCGGAGCCGCAGACCACCCGGATCTCCTGGTCGGCGACCGGCACCGGCGACGTCGAGGTCACCGTCGACCCGCCGACCGGCCCGGGCGTCCGCACGCGGCGGAGGCTGCGCGTGGAGCTGGTGGGGCTCGTCCCCACCCCGGCGAGCGCCGCCACGCCGGGGGCGGGCTCGCCGGCCGTCGCGGTGGAGGCGCTGCCCGCCCCGGAGGGCACCAGCAACCGCGACGACGTGCCCCCGGCCGGCGCCGTCGTCGACCTCGGCGAGGTGGATCTGGCGACCGGGCTGCGCCTCGAGGTCTCCGGTCTCGAGGTGCCGCGCCGGGACCTCGCGCGGGAGGTCGCGGATCTGCTGGACCCGATGCGCATCCCCGTCGCGCAGAAGAACCGCGCGCTCGCCGCAGCCCGCAGCACCGAGCCGGAGCTGCTCCCCGCCGCCTGGCACGCGCTCGGGCTGCCGGGCACGGTGCTCGGCGCGCTCCTGGAGCTGCTCGGCTGACGCGGCCGGAGCGGGGCCGCGCCTCCACGGCGGCGGCCCCGCCCCGGTGCGACCGGCTCAGAACACCCGCACCGCCACCTCCGCCGGCGCCGCGAGCAACCCGCGGATCTCGTCGTCGAGCCGCACCAGCGTCAGCGACGCGCCCGCCATGTCGAGCGAGGTGCAGTACTCGCCGACGTAGCTGCGCCCCACCGTGATCCCCTGCGCGGCCAGCCTCGCGTGCGCGATCCCGTACAGCAGGTACAGCTCGCTGATCGGCGTCCCGCCCAGCCCGTTGATCATCAGCGCGACGTCGTCGCCCGAGCGGTACGGCAGGTCCGGCACGACGGCGCCGAGCAGCTCGTCGACGATCTCGTCCGCCGACACCAGCGGCGCGCGTCGGCGTCCCGGCTCGCCGTGGATGCCGACGCCGACCTCCATCTCGTCCTCGCCGAGCTCGAACAGCGGCGAGCCCTTGGCGGGCGGGGTGCAGGGGGTGAGCGCGATGCCCATCGTCCGCGTCACGGAGTTCACGTGCTCGCCGACCCGCACCAGCTCGTCGAGGTCGGCACCCGCCTCGGCGGCGGCGCCGACGGCCTTCATGACGAAGAAGTTGCCCGCGACGCCGCGCCGGCCGACGGTCCACGTCGAGTCCTGCACCGCGACGTCGTCGTCGATGAACAGGGTCCGCACCGCCAGGCCCTCGGCCTCTGCGAGCTCCGAGGCCATCTCGAACGCCATCTTGTCGCCGGTGTAGTTGTTCACGAGCAGCAGCACGCCCTTGTCGGAGGCGAGCAGCTTGGCCGACTCCAGCACGTACTCCATCGGCGGCGCGGCGAACACGTCGCCGGGACACGCGCCGTCGAGCATCCCCTTGCCGACGACCATGACGTGCGCCGGCTCGTGGCCCGACCCCGATCCCTGGAGGATCGACACCTTGTCGTGCCGCGGCGCGTCGGCCCGCATGATCAGGTTGTACTCCGGCACGTAGCGCAGCGTGCCGGGGTTGGCCAGCGCGAGGCCGGTGAGCATGTCGGGCACGAAGGTCTTGGGGTCGTTGACGAACTTCTTCATCTCGATCGCCTTCCGGGAGGTCCGGTCCTCGGTCGCTCACCAGGTGGTGGCGACCCGCTCCGCGAGCACCGCCACGGCGACGGCTCCCGGGTCGAGCGACCCGATGCTGCGCTCGCCGGTGTAGGACGCCCGGCCACGCCGGGCCTGCATCGGCCGGGTCGCCTCCGCCGCGGCGCGTGCGGCCGTGGCGGCGGCCTTCGCGACCTCGGCCGGCTCGGCGCCGGCGGCCAGCTGCTGCTCGATCGCGTCGGTCATCGGCACGAGCGCGTCGAGCAGGGTCTTCTCGCCCAGCGACGCGCCGCCGCGGGCTTGGATCCCCGTGACGGCGGCCCGGAGCATGGTGACGACGTCGTCGCCGGTCACGTCCGGCCTGCCCTTCACCGCGCCCGCGGCACGGAGGAAGGCGGTGCCCCAGATCGGGCCCGACGTCCCGCCGATCCGCCCGCTCATCGTGACGGCGACCTTCTGCAGGAACGTGCCGGCGTCGGCGCGGTCGTAGTCGTCCCAGGCGGCCAGGACGTTCTCGAACCCGCGGGCGAGCGAGAACCCGAAGTCGCCGTCGCCCACGACGGAGTCGAGCTCTCCGAAGTACTGCTCGTTCTCGACGCAGGTCTCGGCCACGGTGCGGACGACCCGCTCGACGCGGGCGGAGCCATCGGTCACGGTGTCGCTCCTTGCTGCGGGCCGACCAGGCGCTGGAGGTGGGCGAGGGTGACGGCGCCGTCGACGCCCAGGTCGTGCGGGTCGGCGAGCACGACGGCCGGCTCGCCCGGCGGGTCGCCGAGCGAGCTGACGACGAGCGCCGCCCCGGTGAAGTCCTCGTCGCGGGTGTAGCTGCTCACCGTGACGACGGTCGTGAGCCCGGCGGCGAGCGCGGCCCGCAGCCCGTTCGCGCTGTCCTCGACGACGACGACGTCCCGCGGGTCGAGGCCCGTCTCCCGCAGGGCCAGCAGGTAGATGTCCGGTGCGGGCTTCTTGTGCGGCACGACGTCCCCGGCGAACACCGCGCACCGCGCGGCCAGGTCCGGGCCGACGGCGTGCTCGAGCACCGCCCGCACCGACTCCTCCGCGGAGGTGGACGCCACGGCGAGCCGCCACCCGGCCGCGTCGGCCTCCGCCACCAGCCGGGCCACCCCGGGCCTGCCGGGCAGCGCGCCGGAGCGGACCAGCGCCGTGTAGCGCGCCGTCTTGGCCCGGTGCCACCGGGCGACGACCTCCCGCTGCTCGTCCGGGTCGGTGGGCAGCCCCGCCTCGGCGACGAGGCCGGGGGAGAGCAGCGTGGCCAGCCGCTCCTTGCCGCCGCCGATCGCCAGGAGCCGGCCGTACTCCTCCTGCGACCACCGCACCGGCAGCCCGGCGTCCGCGAAGGTCGCGTTGAAGGCGGGGAGGTGGCCGTCCCGCTCGGTGTCGGCGAGCACGCCGTCGCAGTCGAGGAGCAGCCCCGGGCTCACCGCGCGGCCCTCACCACGCCGCGGGCCTGGCCCGCGGCACCGAACTGCTCGACCAGCGGGACGATCGCGGCCTGCACAGCGGCGGACACGTCGCGGAACATGCTGGGCGGGTCCCACCGGTCGCGTTCCCGTGCGCCGTCGAGGTGGGCGGCGGCGGAGCGCATGTACGCGACCTTCACGGCGGTGGAGATGTTGATCTTGGAGACCCCCGCGCGGATGAACGCGTCGAAGTCCCCGGCCGCCAGGCCGGTGCCGCCGTGCAGCACGATCGGCCGGTCCGTGAGTGCGGCGAGCTCCCGCACCCGCTCCGGCAGCAGCACCGGGCGGGCGCGGTACTCGCCGTGCGCGGTGCCCAGCTGCGGGGCGATCAGGTCGGCGCCGGTGCGGTCGGCGACCTCGGCGAGCTCGCGGACGGAGTAGGCGTGCAGGGCGACGTCGGACCCGACGCCGTCCTCGACCCCCACGATGTTCTCGATCTCCGACTCGACGTCGAGCCCCGCGGCGTGGGCCTGGGCCACCACCTCGGCCGTCTCGCGCTCCGCGGTGGCCAGGTCGCGGTCGGAGGCGTCGAACAGCACGGACGACCACCGGGCCGCGACCACCTCGTCGACGACGGACCGGTCGGGGCAGTGGTCCAGGTGCAGCGCGACCGGCACGGGCGCGTCCCGGGTGGCGAGCCGGAACATCGTGGTCAGCAGCTCCGTGCCGGTGGACCGCACGGTCTTGACGGACAGCTGGACGATGAGCGGCGCCGACGCGCTGACCGCGGCGGCGACCACGGCGCGCAGGCTCAGGTCGTCGAGGACGTTCACGGCCGGGACCGCGTACCCGTGCTCGCGGCCGTGCCGGGCGAGTGCCGCCGTCGATGCGATCATCGTTGATCCCCTCGGCCTCGGACCTTCCTGGCGTGCTGTCCGAGATGTCCGGATTCTAGGGCGGTCGGAGCGCCCGCCACCAGGGCTGCGCCCGAGGATCACCCGTCGTCGCCGCGGGTCGTCGCCCGGCTCAGGCGTGCACAGCGTCCAGGATCGTGGCGGCGACGCGCGGGTCGGACAGGTACCCGGAGATCCCGTGCTGGTTCGACGTCGGGTTGTCGACCTTCCCGTAGTTCTCGATGCCCTCGACGGCGAACCACGGCGCGGTCAGCGGGTGCAGCGCCACGATGTCCTGCGGGTCGAACGCGTTGAACCAGGTGCCGGTCGGCCCGGGCCGGGTCAGCGGCCGCAGCGTCCGCGCGATCGTGGTCACGGCCAGCGGCGACCCGAGCGTGACGAGGAGCGGCACCTTCCAGCCCCGGGTCGCGGCCTCCCGGCGCAGCAGGTTGTAGGCGACCACGGTGCCGAGGGAGTGCGCGACGACCACCGACTCCTCGTTGCCGTCGAGGGCGTGCCGGACGCCGTCCTCGATCGTGTCCCGGACCCGGACGTTGTTCAGGTACTGGTAGACGTCGCGGGTGGCGAGCGCGACGGACCAGGCGCTCACGTTGGGCAGCTTGTCGAGCGCGGTGAGCGTCGCGCGCACCCAGCGCCAGTTCAGCGGCCCTCGCTCGACGACGTCCTCGCCGGCCTCCGCCAGCACGTCCGCCTCGGTGATGCCGGCGTGCTCGGCGATCTCCAGCAGGGCCTCCCGCACGAACGCGTCCTCGGCGCTCGGCCCGTCCTCCGACCCCCGGACCACGACCTCGGCGGCGCGCTCGGGATCGCCGGACACGAGGTCGAACAGCGTCTGCCCGTAGTACGGCAGGCGGACGCGGTCGTCGGGCAGGTCGAGCGGGCGCCCGACGTGGTGCGCGCCCACGTCGAGCGCGGACATCCACTCGTCCTTCACCGCCGACGGGTCCTTGTGCTCCTGGGCGCGGCCGTGCACCAGCACCAGCGTTCTCATGGCGACTCCTCGGCTCGATCGGCAGGACGAGCAGCATCGGCGACGGCGGCGACGACCCGCGGGGCGTCGGCGGCGGCGAACAGGGTCCAGTGCGACGGCCGCCGCGGCGGGAACGCCAGCGCGCGGGCCCGGACCGGCGCGGGCGCGGCGGCCAGCAGGGCCCACCCGCGCGCGAGGAGCGGCACCGGGGTCAGCACCGTGCCCCACCGCGGCCCGGCCCCGTCGGGTGCCGCGCCACCGGCGAGCAGCAGCACGTCGAACAGGTCCGCCCCGGGCGCACCCGGGCGGGCGAGCGCGGTGACGGCATCGCGACGGCCGCGGTCGTGGTGCTCCCACACCCGGTACACCGCGGCGAGCGGGTCGGCGTCCACGTCGGGGTCGTCGGGGTCGTCCTCGTCGTCGCGGCTCAGGCCGAACCGGGACCACGCCGCGGCGAGGGCGCGACGGGCGACCGGTCCCGTGCCACCCGACGGCCCGGGACCGTCACGGGACCCGTCGGACCTGGCGGACGGGTCGCGCGGCAGGGAGCAGTCGACGAGCGAGCCGTCCTCGACCGTCGCGAGCGTCACCCGGCCGGGCACGGTGGGCAGCACCGCGCAGCCGCCCGAGGCGAGCGTGACGACGGCGGCACCGGACGTCACCTGCTCGACCGCGACCACCCGGTCGCCGTGCACGACGACGGCCGGTGCGGCGACCGTCGCGACCTCCAGGCCGGGTCCCGCCGTGACCGGTGCGGCGGGTGCGGCCGCCCCGACCGCGAGGCTCACGGCGAGCCGGTCCGCGGCCTCCGCGGCGGCGGGCAGCGTGGGCAGGACGGGCAGCGTCGGCTGGTCGGGCAGCGTGGTCCGGTCGGGCCGCGCCCCGGCGTCGGGCGTGTCCGGGAGGTAGGCCTCGGTCGCCGCGCCGGGTGCGGGCCACGGCTCGAGCCGGGACAGCCACGCCACCGCCGGGTCCGACGAGAGCCGCGCGTCCGGGGTCTGGCTGAGGTCGAGCGGCGCGTGCAGCGCGGTCAGCCGCTCGGCGACCAGCCCGGGCAGCGCGCGCTTGAGCGGCCACGGCTGCACCAGCCCGAACGCCGTGCCCCCCGGGCCGCCGGCGCCGCCCGTGCCGCCACCCACCACGCCGTCGCCGCCCGCCCCGTCGCCGCCGGTGACCAGCGCCGGGTGGTCCCCGCGCAGCGCGGCGACCAGGACGGTCGTGAACAGCGCCTGGTAGGCCGCGCCCGAGGTGGCGGGGTCCTTGACCTCGTACGCGGGGTCGCCGAGCGCGCAGGCGTAGAACACGTCGACGGCGGCGGCCGCCCCGCGCGGCGGCAGGTTCGGCACGACGGCGGCACCCTGGATGCTCAGCTCCTGCACCGTGCTCGCGGCGGTCCGGCAGGCGTCGGACACCAGGACGACGTGCCGGACGGGCAGCCGCTCGGCGTACCAGGAGGTGAGCGACACGTTGACCGCCTGGCTGCCGTCCTCGGGCGCGCCGGGCAGCAACCAGAACTCGGCGTTGCCGGTGTTGATCCCGTGCCCGCTGAAGTAGACGACGAGCTGGTCCACGTCACCGCGGTCGACCAGCGCCCGGACCCCGCCCAGCACGTCGCCGACGGTGACGCTGCCGCCGTCCGTGTCCGCGAACGTCCGCACCAGGTCGTCCGGCACCCCCTGCGCGCGGGCCCACTCCCGGACGACCGCGACCGCGCCCGGGACGGCGGGCAGCTCGGGGAACCGGCCACCCGTCCGGGCGACGCCGATCAGCACCACGGCCCGCGCCACGTGGCTCACCCGCACCGGCCGGGGCACGGGACCGTGCCGCGGCATGGCGCCGTGCCACGGCACGGGAGACCCGTGCGGCACGGGCGTGCGTCGTCGGCCATCAGGACTCCGTCGTCCAGGCTCCAGGTCCTCCGAGTGGAGCACCGGCGGTGGTGCACGTCAAGGTGCCGCCCGCTCGACCGGGCGGGTCCTGGTGCCCGGCGAGGCGCGCTGCTAGCGTCGGATTCGTCCGTTTCGCGACACAGACGTCGGACGGGGCCGGCGGGCAAGGGCGCCCGCTCCCGTCCGACCACCCGCCCGTGCTCGACCGCGCACGAGGTCGTCCGTTCGAGGCCGTTCCAGGCCGTTCCAGGCCTTCCGGGATCGACCGGCTCGAGGGGGCCGAGGCCATGGGCACCGTCGCCGCACCGGGCGGGACCACCCCGCTGGCGGCGCGCCTGCGGGAGCAGGAGGACCTCCAGCACGCCCTGGCGGCCCAGCGGGCGCAGGAGCGCGTCGCCGAGCGGGCGCCCGCGCTCGACCAGCTGGACGGCGGGGAGATGGTCGGGGCGAACGACCCCGTCCGCCTGGCGCGGCGGCTGGACCGGGTCAGCCGGTTCCTCACCGGCGCCGACCCCGACTCCGTGCCGGACGACGCCGCACCGGCCGCGCTGGTCGCCGACGCGGCGGCCCGGCTCGCCCTGCCGCAGGCACCGGTGGTGCTGCTGGAGAAGGTGATCAACCAGCCCGACTTCCTGGCCGTGCGGTACCTCGAGGGCGGGCACGTCGCGCAGCGCACGGTCGGCCGGGTCGTCATCCGCGGCGCGGACGGGCGGGTCGCCGGGTACGGGACGGGCTTCCTGGTGTCGCCGCACCTGCTGCTGACCAACCACCACGTCCTGCCGTCGGCGGACGTCGCGGCCGGCAGCGCGCTCGAGCTCGACCACCAGCGCGCGCTCGACGGGCGGCTGCTCCCCGTGGTCGAGCTGCGGTTCGACCCGGCTCGGTTCTTCGTCGCGGACCAGACGCTCGACTTCGCGGTGGTCGCCGTGGCGGGGTCGCCGGCGAGCACCGCGCCGTACGGCTGGTGCCGGCTGACCGACGCCCAGGGCACCGTCGTCGTGGGGGAGTGCGTGACGATCGTGCAGCACCCGCGGGGGCGCGAGAAGGAGGTCGTGCTGCGGGAGAACAAGCTGGTCGACATCCCGGAGCAGGTCCTGCACTACGTCACCGACACCGAGCCCGGGTCGTCCGGCTCGCCGGTGTTCAACGACCAGTGGGAGGTCATCGCGCTGCACCACGCGAGCGTCCCCGACGCGAACGCCACCGGCGGCGGGTTCCTCAACGAGGGCATCCGGATCAGCCGGATCCTGCGGCACCTGGGGGCCGCGCCGCTCGACGCGGGGGCGCGCGCGCTCGTCGCCCAGCTGGGCACGGCCCCGTCGCCGCACGGCGGCGCCGCGGGCGAGCGCGCCGACGGCGCCCGAGCGGACGCGGCCCGCGTCGACCGGCCCGCCCGTGCCGGGGGAGCGGGGGCCGATCCGGTGACCGTCGAGATCCCGCTACGGCTGACCGTCCGCGTGACGCTGGACCAGCCGGGCGCCCCGGACGGGGCGGCCGCAGACGGGGCGGTCCCGGACGGGGCGGTGCCGGACGGGGTCGTCACCTCGAGCGCACCCCCCGCCGCACCCTCCGACGTCGAGTCGCTCGCCATCGACCTCGACTACTCCACCCGCGCGGGCTACGACCCGGCGTTCCTCGGCACCCCGCTGCCGCTGCCGGGTCCCGGCTCGAACGCCGCCGTCGCGTCGGCGGAGCTGCGCTACCACCACTTCAGCGTCGTGATGCACCGGGAGCGCCGGCTCGCCCTGTTCACGGCGGTGAACATCGACGGCGGCCAGGCCGACGCGCAGCCGCGCACCGACGACCGGTGGATCCTGGACCCGCGCCTGCCGCGGTCGGAGCAGACGGGCGCGGCGGTCTACGCCGACAACGCCCTGGACCGCGGGCACCTGGTCCGCCGTCTCGACCCCGCGTGGGGGCCGCTCGCGCGGGCGGCGAACGACGACACGTTCCACTACACGAACTCGGCGCCGCAGCACCACGCCTTCAACGCCGGGTCGACCCTCTGGCTGGGGCTGGAGGAGTACGTGCTCGGCACGGCCCGCCGCGACCGGCTGCGGGTCAGCGTGGTCAGCGGCCCGGTGCTGGCGCCGGACGACCCGGCCTACCGCGGGGTGCTGCTGCCGCGGCAGTTCTACAAGGTGGTGGCCGTCGTCGACGCCGCGGGCACGCTGGTCGTGACCGGGTACGTGCTGGGGCAGCACGCGTTCCTGCCGAGCGTCCTCACCGAGGCGGCGTTCGGCGCCTTCCGGACCTTCCAGGTGCCGGTGTCGATGATCGCGGCGCTGACCGGGCTGGACCTGTCGGCGTACGTCGCCGCCGACCCGCTCGGCACCGTGGAGGCGACCGTCGCCGCGCACGCCCTGCAGTCCTACGCCGACATCGTGCTCACGCGCTGACCGCGCACCCCACCGGTGGCGCGCGCCCGGCGGCCGACCTAGCGTCCGGGGCACGGGTGCGGCCGGCCGCCCGTCGCCGGACGAGAGGCACCCCGTGATGACCGAGCACACGCAGCAGACCCCCGCGCAGGACGACCCCACCCCCGCCCGGCCGCTCGCCGTGGTCACCGGCGGCTCCAGCGGCATCGGGCTCGAGCTGGCACGCCGGTTCGCCGAGGAGGGCTTCGACCTGGTCGTCGCCGCCGACGAGCCGCAGGTCACGCTGGCCGCCGACGCGCTGTCCGCCGCGGGCAACGCCGTCCGCGCGGTGCACGTCGACCTGGCCACCGCCGAGGGGGTGCAGACGCTGGTCGACGCGGTGCACGCCACGGGCCGGCCGGTGGACGCGCTCGCGCTGAACGCGGGGATCGGCGCGGGCGGGCCGTTCGTCGAGACCCCGCTCGACGGCGACCTGCAGGTGATCGCCCTCGACGTCGTCGGCACGGTGCGGCTGGCCAAGGCGCTGGTGCCGGCGATGGTGCAGCGCGGCGCCGGGCGGGTGCTGATGACCTCGTCGACCGCGGCGCTGATGCCGGGGCCCTACTACGCCACCTACGCGGCGTCGAAGTCGTTCGTGCAGTCCTTCGCCGAGGCGCTGCGGCACGAGCTGGACGACACGGGCGTGACCGTGACCGCGCTGCTGCCGGGCCCGACGGACACGCCGTTCTTCGCGCGCGCCGGGATGGAGGACACCCCGGTCGGTCGCGGCCCGAAGGACGACCCGGCCGACGTCGCGGACCAGGCGTACGAGGCGATGATGGAGGGCAAGGACAAGATCGAGGTCCGCTCGCTCAAGACGAAGCTCCAGTCCGCCGCCTCCGCCGTGCTGCCGGACCGGGCGAAGGCCGCGGTGCACGCGGCGTTCACGAAGCCGGACGACGCCTGACCGGCCGGCCCGGGGCCGGCGGGAGCAGGGTCCCGCGCACCCGCGCCACGACCAGCTCGGGCACGGCCGGACCGGCCGGGTCGTGCGCCGCGTCGGGGAAGTCGAACACGCCCAGGATCAGCTGCACCGGGTAGTCCGGCGCCTGCTCGACGACCTGCGTCACCGTGCCGTCGACCGCGAACGCCACCGAGCCCGGCCGCCAGTCGACCGCGTACGTGTGCCATGCCGCGACGTCGAGGGGGAGACGCGGGGCGGTGAACTCCTCGCGCAGCGCGGGATCGCGGAACGGGTGCACGCCGGAGCCCACCGCGGCCGTCGGCCTGCCGTCCGCGTCGGTGCCGAGCGAGTCCCCGAACACCTCGACCAGGCAGATCTCGCCGCTGCGCGCGGGGACGTCCTCGACGCCGACCAGCCACGCCGAGAACATCGAGCCCGGCCCGACCCTGGCCCGGCAGGTCACCTCGACCCGGCCGTGGTGCGGCGTGTACGCCCAGCGCGCCGGCTGCTCCTCCCGCACCACGAGCCCGTCGCGGAACGGCTGCTGCCCCTGCGTGCTGCCGACCGGGCCGGACCAGCTGCCGCTCTGCGCGGCCGACACCCGCAGGGGCGGCGAGTGCGTGTCCGCGCACCAGACCGGGTGCTCCGGCGGGATCGCCAGGTGCAGCCCGCCCGGACCCGTGCGGACGTCGGCGGCGGCCGCCGCGCGCGAGCTCCAGGCGGGCAGGTAGGCCGTCGTCCAGCCGCGCTCTGCCGGGGAGGTCGCGAACCGCTCGTCGACGGTCGTGGGTCCGGGCGGGTCCGGGCTCACCATGCTCGCTCCCGTGCGCTCGTCGGTGCTCCTGCGGGGTCAGCGCGTGCCTGCGCGTGATCGTAGCCACCACCGGCGCGCTCCGGTGGCAGGGCCCGGCGGCCCGGCCTAGCGTCGGTGACCGGCGGACGGACGGACCGCCGAGCCGACCGCACGACGACGACCCGGGAGGACCGATGAGCACCGACGACGTCAGCCGCGAGGACCTGCCGATCCCCGACTACGACCACCTGCCCGTCGGCTCCCTCGGCCACCGGGTCCGCAGCCTCGAGGCCGAGGACATCGACCTGCTGCGCCGGTACGAGGAGGCGCACGCCAACCGCCCCGCCGTGGTGCAGATCCTCGACCACCGGCTCCTGGACCTCGCCGAGGGGCAGCGTCCCTCCGGCGGCGACGCGAGCGCCCCCGCGGCCGAGACGGCGCCGCCGCCGTCGAGCGGCGGCCCGGTCGGTCCCCAGACGTCCGGCCCGCCGCAGAACCCGCCGTCGCACGGCGTCCCGACCAACCCCAGCCAGCCCCGGCGCTGAGCGCCCGACCCACCCCGGAGGACCCCGTGACCGACCGCACCGCGACCGACGACGACCTGGACCGCACACGCGCCTCGATGGAGCAGCCCGCCCCGCCCGCCGCGGGCCGCGTGCTGCTGTTCGTGGTGTGCTTCGCGCTGTTCCTGGGCGGGTTCGCCCTGATGGCCCTCGCCGTCGAGAGCGCGTCGATCACGCTGTTCACCCTCGGCATCCTGGCCAGCGGCGGGGCGTTCTTCGTCGGCATGCACCGGCCGGAGCGTTGAGCGAGCGGTGACCGAGCACGACGACCGCCGGGTGCGGACGACGCTGGACGACGCGGTCCGCCGCGTCCTGGGACCCGGGACCGCGCTGCGCCCGGCGCAGCGGGACGCGCTGGACGGGCTGCACGAGCACGACACGCTGCTCGTCGCCCGGTCGGGCGCGGGCAAGACGGCGGTGTACGCCATCGCCACGCTGCTCGGCGGGCGGCTGACCGTGGTGGTGTCGCCGCTGCTCGCGCTGCAGCGGGACCAGGTCGAGGGCCTGCGCGAGGCCGGCCTGCGGGCGGAGTCCGTCAGCTCCGCCCGGGGCGCGGCGGCGCAGCGCGCCGCGCTCGAGCGTGCGCGGACCGGCGACCTCGACGTGCTCGTGCTCGGGCCGGAGCAGCTGGTGCGCCGGCCGGTCGCCGAGGCCCTCGACCAGGCCGACGTCGGGCTGGTCGTCGTCGACGAGGCGCACTGCGTGAGCGAGTGGGGGCACGACTTCCGGCCGGACTACGTGCACGTCGCGGGCACCGTCGAGCGCCTGGGCTCCGGTCCGGCCGGGCGGCCCCGGGTGCTCGCGCTCACCGCCACCGCGTCCCCGCAGGTGCGCGACGAGGTGGTCGAGCGGCTCGGGATGGTCGACCCGCGCGTCCTCGTGCACGACGCCGACCGGCCGAACATCTGGCTCGGCGCCCACCACGCGTCGACCCCGCGGGAGCGGGACGACCGGGTGGTGGCGCTGGTGACCGGGCTGGTGCAGGACCTCGCGCCCGAGGGCGGCTCCGCAGCCGGCCTGGTGTACGCCCGCACCCGGTCGCACGTCGAGGACCTCGTGGCGGCGCTCGGGTCCGCCGGGCTGCCGGCGTTGGGATACCACGCCGGTCTCCCGGCGAAGGAGCGGGCCCGCGTCGAGCGCGCCTTCCTGCACGGCGAGCACGACCTGGTGGTCGCCACGAGCGCGTTCGGCATGGGCGTCGACCGCGCGGACGTCCGGTTCGTGGTGCACGCCGGCCCGCCGACGTCCCTCGACGCGTACTACCAGGAGGTCGGCCGCGCCGGCCGTGACGGCGAGCCCGCCCGGGCCGTGCTGGTGACCCGGCCCGACGACATCGGGCTGAACCAGTACCTCCGCTCGGGAGGCGTGCCGCGCCGCGCGACGCTCGCCACCGTGCTGGACGCCGTCCGCGAGGGCGACGGCGAGGTGGACCAGCAGGCGGTCGTGTCGGCGAGCGGGCTCGCGGCCCGGACGGTGTCGCGCGCGCTCGCCGTGCTGCTCGACACCGGCGCCGTGGAACGCGTGGACGGGAGCCTGCGGGCCACCGGCGTGTCGGCTCAGGCGGCGGCGAAGGCGGCTGCCGAGCGGCAGGAGGAGCGGCAGGCGGTCGAACGGTCCCGGGTCGAGGTGGTCCGCGCCTACGCGGACACCACCGACTGCCGCCGGCGGCTCTTGCTGGAGCTGCTGGGGGAGAAGCACCCGCGCCCGTGCGGCGCGTGCGACAGCTGCGACGCCGGCACGTCCGTCGAGGTCGAGGACGCACCGCTGCGGCCGGGGCAGGCCGTCGAGCACGCGGAGTGGGGCGCGGGGCAGGTGTCGGTGGTCGAGGAGGACCGGGTGACGGTGTTCTTCGGCGAGCGGGGCTACGTCACGCTCGACACGGAGGTCGCCGTCGGCTCCGGGCTGCTGCGCGCCGCGTCGGCCTGACCCGGATCAGGGCACGACGGTCACGGGCCAGTGCGCGTTCCGCACCAGGCGCACGGCGAGCGAGCCGGCGACGCGGTGCCCGATGCTCGCCGAGGAGCCCACGACGACGCAGTCGGCACGCACCTCGTGCGCGATCGCGGACAGCACCTGGAACGGGTCGCCGGTGCGGACGACCAGGTCCACGTCGAGCCCCTCCGCGTCGGCGAGCGCCCGCGAGTCGCGCAGCATCCGCTCCACGTCGTCCTGGTGCTGGACGGCCGCCGTGCTCGAGGCGCCGGTGGTGTCCATCACCGAGGCCAGCCCGCCACCCGGCTCCCGCACGTAGACGACGACCAGGCGGCTGCGCTGGCGGCGGCACACCCCGGCCGCGTAGGCGGCGGCGCGCAGGGACGGGTCCGACCCGTCGACGCCCACGACGACCGCGCTCGGCCCGTCGCGACCGATCTCGAACTGCTGGCCGGTCACGCCGCACCGTCCCTCTCGCGCCCGTCTGCTGCCGCTGCCCCCGTGGTCGCACCGAGGGTATCGCCGCAGGCGGGCGGGCGTGGTTCCCTGGACCCGGCCGGACGAGAGGAGGCGTCGTGCCCGACCTGACCGGTGTCGCCGCCGAGCTCTACGCCGTCGCGCCCCCGGGGTTCACGGCCGCGCGCACCGCCGCCGTCCGTGAGGCCCGGCAGGCGAAGGACCGCGACCTGGCCACGGCCGTCGGGGCGCTGCGCAAGCCCTCCGCGGCCGCGGCGGCGGTCAACCTGCTGGTCCGCGAGCGGCCGGAGGACCTCGGTCGCCTGCTCGACCTGGGCGTCCGGCTGCGGGAGGCGCAGGCCGCGCTGGCGGGCTCGGACCTGCGGGCGCTGCACACCGAGCAGCAGCGGACCGTGGCCGAGGTCGCCGACGCGGCGGTCGCCCTGCTCACCGACGCGGGCGGCTCGGCGGGCGCGGCCGTGCGCGGCCAGGTGGAGGCGACGCTCCGCGCCGCGATGGGCGACCCCGACGCCGCGGCGGCGGTCGCCACGGGGCTGCTGACGCGGGACCTGTTCTCGTCGGGGTTCGAGCCGGTCGACGTCGAGGGGGCGGTCGCCGTGCCCGACGCCCCTGCGCTCGCCGGCGTCCCGGCGCGCCGGACGCCGCTGCGTGCGGTCCCGGAGGGCGCCGGGGAGGACGCGGCCGACGCGGACCGCCCGCCCGCCCGCCGGCGCCGCGGCCGGCTGATCACCGCCGAGGAGCCGGAGCAGCCGCTGCGCGCGGCGCCCGAGCCGGGGCCCGCGCGCCGGCGTGGGCGGGTGGTCACGACCGACGCGGCCGCCCCGGCTGCCGGGACGCCGCCGGCCGCGCCGAGGTCCGGGCGGCCCACGGCGAAGGACCGTGCGCGCGCCGAGCGCGAGCAGCGCGCGGAGCAGGACCGGGCCGCGCGCGAGCGCCGCGCCGAGCAGGAGCGCGCCGACCGCGAGCGCCGGCGCGAGGCGGCCCGGCGCTCCGCCGAGGAGGACGTCCGCCTCGCGCAGGAGGAGGCGGAGGCGCGGGCCGCGGAGCGCGAGTCGGCCGACCGGCGGCTGAGCACCGCCGAGAGCCGCGCGGCCGAGCTGGCGGCCGCGGTCGAGCGGACCCAGGAGGAGATCGCCCGGTTGCGGGACGCGCTCGCCGACGCCGAGCGCGAGGCGCGCGAGGTGGGGCTCGAGGTGCGGCACGCCCGGTCGGCGCGGACGACGGCCGCGCGTGCCGCGGAGCGGGCGGCGTCGCGCCTGCGGGACGCCGAGACCGCGCGCGACCGGCTCTGACGCGTCGCACCGGGGTGTGACGCACGCCACCCGTTCGCGTTGACACCCTCCGGGGGCCTTCTTACGCTGGCAGGACGGCACGCCCCGGCACCTCGGGGCGCCCGTGGCGACGTCGGGTCGACGCAGACCCGGCGGCACCGGCCCGTCCCTCGTCCGGACACGGCCTCGGCGCCCGGCCGGGCGGCGACGCCGCAGCCGTGCGTGATCGGCGCCACGCGTCGCGGGGCTGGGTCCTCCCGGCGGCCGCGCCCGTGCGGGACCAGCGACCCGCGCCGCCGTCAGGAGCACCGCGATGCAGGGAGCGCCCGGCCGTCACCGCCACCGGCGGCGCGGGCGGGCGCGGCTGGGTCGCGGCGCCGCCGCGCTGCGGGCCGGTGCCCGCGGGGCCGTGGTGGTCGGGGTCGCCGCGCTGCTGGGCGTGGGCCTGGACGGGGCCGCCACCACCGGGACGGGGCTCGCCGAGCCGCCGCCCGCCCCGCGCCTCGGCTTCTCCGCCGAGCGGACCGCCGCCGCGGACCTCGCCCGCTGGGACGCCCGGGCCGCCACGGAGGAGCCGGCTCTCACGGCCGAGTCGATGGCGGTCGCCCGGGCCGCGCTCGACGCGGCCGCGGGCGTGGAGGCCCTGCGGGTGTCACCCGAGCCGCCGGCCGCGCTGGCCGACCTGGACGCCGCGGTGCTGCGGCTGCGCACCGTGTCCGGGACGCTCGGCATGGGCACCACTCCGGTGCCGGTCGACCGCGAGGTCGCGCTCGTGCGGGACGTGCCGACCCCGGCGGGACCGGCGTCCGCGGGACCCGGCGCCGTCCCCGCCCGCACCGTGCTCGCCGAGACCGTGCCCGCCCGGGTCGCCGCCGCGGCGGGGGTGCACGACGCGGCGGCGGCGGTGTTCGCGTACGCCCTGGCCGTCGAGCGCAGCGTCCCGGTGGCCGTCACGGAGCACCCGGCGGCCGACGTCGCGGGGCTGGCCGACCTCGAGCGCGCCGCCGCGGCCGCCGTGGCGGAGGCGGCGGTGGTGCCGAGCGCAGCGGGCCGGGCCCGGACCGGGACGGACCGCGTGGTCTCCGGACCCCTGCGGTCCGACGGGACCGCCGACCCCGCGATGCTCTGCCCGGTGCCCTTCGCGCCGGGCTCGCTGCTGCGGTGCGACGCGGCCGAGGCGCTCGCCCGCCTGAACGAGGTGTTCCGGGCGGAGCACGGGTCCGACCTGCCCGTGGGCGGCACGTACCGGACCTACGAGCAGCAGGTGCGGCTGAAGGCGACCAAGGGCGGCCTCGCGGCACCTCCGGGCACGTCGCACCACGGCTGGGGCGTGGCGGTCGACTTCAGCGGGTTCGGCGGCGTCGGGCAGTTCGACCAGCCGCTCTACCGCTGGATGGTCGAGCACGGACCCGCGTACGGCTGGGTGCACCCCGCGGCGATGGGGCCGGGAGGCGCCGGGCCGCACGAACCGTGGCACTGGGAGTACGCCGGCCCGGCCGGGTCCGCCGGCTCCGTGACGCCCGCCGCCGCCGACTGACGGCGTCGCGCGACCCTTTACGCCCGCCCTCCGCGGGTGGTTCGATGGTCGTCCCCCTCCGATCCGGCACCGCGCGTCCTCGTCGACGTCGCCCGCCGGAGATCCGCAGCGCGGGCCACGCCGCGCCGCCCCTGCCCGCCGCGCCGTGCGTGCGCACCGGGACCGTCGTCCGACGAGGTACGCCGTCCAGGGGGAGCCCTGCCATGAACGCCACCCAGACCGACACCACCGCGCCCGCCGTCGCCGGCCGCGTGATCGAGAACGTCAGCCACGGCGAGGTCCTGGAACGCCAGGTCCGCGCGTCCGAGTTCGACTACCTGTTCCCCGACCTGGTCGGCGACGCGGGCAGCCACCTGCCCGCCACGGACCCCCAGCAGGTCATCGCGCTGCTGCGGCGGCTCGGCGGGGCCATGGCGGAGCCCGCCGCGAGCCCGGCGCCGCCGTCGACGATCCCCGCCGTGTACACGTACTGGGGTCAGTTCATCGACCACGACCTCACGCTGGAGGACGCGTCCGACGCGAGCATGCAGCAGCCCGCCGTCGCGGAGCCCACCCTGAGGCCGGTCGACCCGGACACCGTGCGGGAGAAGCTCGGCAACGCGCGTCATCCGTACCTCAACCTCGACTCCGTCTACGGCGACGGTCCCTCGGGCCGGAAGTCGTCGGCGTTCTACTCGGGCGCGTTCCTCAAGCTCGGCACGCTCGCGTCACCTGCGCCGGGGCAGCCGGTGCCCGCGGCCGAGGACCCCGCCGAGCGCGACCTCCCCGGCCGGCACCGCGTCGCGAACGCCGCCACCGGGCGCGACGAGTTCCCCGCGAAGATCGGCGACTCGCGGAACGACGAGAACCTGGTGATCGCCCAGCTGCACCTGGCGTACCTCCGGTTCCACAACGCGGTGGCGCACGCGATCCAGGTCGCGGAGCCGGGGTTGTCCAAGCAGGACCTGCTGGCCCGGACCCAGCAGTTCACGCGGCACTGCCACCAGTGGCTGATCGTGCACGACTACCTGCGCACCGTGACGGTCCCGGGCACGGTCGACTGGGTGCTCGCCGGGCAGCCCGGGCTGTACCTGAGCCGGTTCCCGGCGGGAGGCCCCGAGGCGATGCCGCTGGAGTTCTCCGTGGCCGCCTTCCGGTTCGGGCACTCGCAGATCCGGAACTCCTACGACTACAACCGGAACTTCGGCGACCCCGGCTTCGTCGCCCCGCGGGCCACGCTGGACCAGCTGTTCCAGTTCACCGGCCGCGGCGGGTTCATCGGCGGGGCCACCCGGCTGCCGGCCAACTGGGCCGTCGAGTGGGACCGGCTCGTCGACAAGGCGGACCCCGACCCGCGGCACTTCGCGCGGGCCATCGACACGCAGCTGGCCGACGACCTGTCGGTGATGCGCAACGAGCCGCGCGACCTGGCCGGCATCCAGGAGCACCTGGCCAAGCGGAACCTGCTGCGCGGGTACCTGCTGAGCCTGCCGACCGGGGAGGCCGTCGCGCGGGCGCTCGCCATCCGGCCCCTCACCCGGCCCGAGCTGCTCCGCGGGGCGCCGGCGGGCGTCCGCAGCGCGCTGACCAGCCCCGAGCTCAACGGCCGCACGCCGCTCTGGTACTACGTGCTCAAGGAGGCGGAGGTGCTGACGGCCGGCAACTCCCTCGGCCCGGTGGGCAGCCGGATCGTGGCCGAGACGATCATCGGCCTGATCCGGCACGACCCCGCGTCGTACCTCAACGAGGTGCCGGCCTGGGGTACCGCGCCCGTCCCGACCCTCGGCACGGGCCCGCAGGCCCGCACCATCACGAGCCTCCCCGACCTCCTCACCCTGGCCGGCGTCATGCCCTGACCCCACCCACCCCGCGCGCCACGTGGAGAGCTCGGACCGACACGCCGCGGCGTGTCGGTCCGAGCCTCCACCTGAGGGGAGGGGACGCCGGGGTCAGCGGGGCGGGCGGCGGTTGGCCTCGCGGATGGTGCGGCCGCGGCGGACGTCCTCCTCGGCCTTGGCGCGCTTCTTGTCGCTCGCGCGGGTGTCGCGGGGCGGCAGCTGGATCGTGCGCTCCGCCTCGATGCCGCCCTGCAGCTCGCGGCCGCGCTCGACCTCGGCGTCCAGCTCGGCGCCGAACAGCAGCGCGAGGTTCGACAGCCAGAGCCACAGCAGCATGATGATCACGCCGGCCAGCGAGCCGTAGGTGCTGCCGTAGCTGCCGAAGTTGGCGACGTAGAAGCCGAACGCGAGCGACGCGATGAGCCACACGACCACGGCGACCAGCGCGCCCACGCTCATCCAGCGGAACTTGGGCTGCCGCACGTTCGGGGTGAAGTAGTAGAGGATCGCGATCGCCAGCACCACCAGCAGCAGCACCACCGGCCACTTGGCGATGTTCCAGACGGTGACCGCGACCGAGCTCAGCCCGATGGCCGCCCCGACCCGCTCCGCGATGCCGCCCGACAGCACCACGGCGACGACGATCAGCACGGCGAAGACCACCAGGATCAGCGTCACCACCAGCAGCACCGGGCGCAGCTTCCAGATCGGCCGGCCCTCGTCGATCTCGTAGACCCGGTTCATGCCGCGGCTGAACGCGGTGACGTAGCCGGAGGCGGACCACAGCGCGACCAGCAGCGAGATGACGAAGGTCAGTCCCGCGCCGGGGGAGTTGGAGATGTTCTCCAGGATCGGTGCGATCGTGTCGTCGGCGGTGCTCTGCCCGACGATGCCGGACGCGGTCGTGACCAGCTCCTCGACCAGCTGCTGCCCGTCACCGACCAGGCCGAGGATCGACACCACGGCGAGCAGGCCCGGCGCGATCGCCAGCACCGCGTAGTAGGTGAGGGCGGCGGCCAGGTCGGTGGCCTGGTCGTGCTGGAACTCGCGCACCGTCGTGCGGAGCACGTACTTCCACGACCGCTTGGTGAGGTCGTCGGGGGAGTCGGGCTTGCGCGGGTCCTCCGGGTCCGGGGCCTGCGCCGCCTTCTCGGAGCTCTTCTCGTCGGCTGCCACGGCGTCCTCCTGCGCGTGCGGTCCCCCGGGCACGGGGGGACGTGGGACGGGGTGCTGGTGTTCCCCCGTCGCCAGCGTCACCCGACCGGGCCGGGTCCGCCACACGAACGGCCCTCGCGCGAGCCCGGCTCAGCCCTCGACGCGCAGGCCCTCGATCGCGTTCAGCCGGTACCCGACGCCGCGCACGGTGGTGATCAGGCCGTCGAGCCCGGACTTGGCCCGCACCCGGCGGACGTGCACGTCGACGGTGCGGGTCTCCGCGGACAGGTCCTGGGTGCGCCACGCGCCGTCGTAGAGCTCGTCCCGCGAGACGACGCGACCGGCCGAGCGGGCCAGGTAGCCCACCAGGTCGAACTCCTGGCGGGTGAGCTCCACGTCGCGGCCGTCGACGACCAGGCGCCGGCCCGGCAGGTCGACGACCACGGCGGGAGTCAGCGGCAGGGCGGCGAGCAGCTCCTCGAACCGGCGCAGGTCCGGCTGCGACGGGAGGACGGCCGACGGCCGGGTGGTGCCGACGGTGTGGACGGCGGGGGTGCGGACGGGTGCGGCAGGGCTCAGGACGCTCATGGGGGTGCTCCTCGGGCGGTCCGCCGCGACGACGCGGCGGGCGGGACGACGGTCCCGCGGGGTGGCTGACGGCTGGGGTGGCGGTCAGGCCCGACAGAGCGGACGCGCGCAGGCGGGCCGCGAGGTGCGGCACAGCAGGAGCGCGGAGGTCATGGACGCGAGTGTGGCACGGGCCCGGCGAGGACGGCACGGTCCCCGCCGTCCGTCTCAGGACCCGGACGGACGTGACAGGCACATCCGTCGGCCGCCCCTCAGCCGCCCGGCGTCTCCGTGATGTCCTGGGTCGGCGTGCCGGCCGGCTCGTCGTCGGCCTCGGGGTCCGGGTCGGGCACGGGCACGGGCCACGGCTCCGGGTCGTGCACGGTCGCGGTGGCGTCGGTGCCGATCTCGACCAGCTGCCAGTCGATGATCCGGCGGGTGTCGGGGTCCCAGCGCAGCACCGTCATCTCGGCGGTGCCCTTGAGCGGGCCGATCCGCGGCTCGTTCTCCTGCGCGCCCGCGGTCGAGGAGGAGATGTACCGGATGCCCTGCCCGATCTGCTCGGGGTCGGTGCGGGTGTGCATGTGCCCGGAGATCAGGGACGGGACGCAGCCGTCGGCCAGCAGGTTCGGCGCGATGCGCGGGTTGTGGAACAGCACCAGGTCGACGCCGTCCCGGTCCTCGCACGCGACCTCGGCCAGGCGGTCGCCGACGTGGGCGTACGGCTCGTCCTGGGTCGGCTGGGCCAGCAGCCGGTTGGCCTTGGGGTCCTTGTCGCCGAGGATGCGCATGCCGCGCACGTCGATGACGCCGCCGTCGAGGACCACCGCCCCGGCCCGGGCGTACTGCGCGGTCGTCGCGGCGGAGTCGTGGTTGCCCGGCGCGGTGATCAGGTCGACGCCGTCCGGGACGGCCCGGGCGAACGTCGTGGCGCAGTACTGCTCGACGGAGCTGCCGTTCATCGTCGTGTCGCCCGCGTCGAGCACCACCTGGGCGCCCGACATCTCAGTCATCGACGTGATGAGCGGCGCCATGCCCACGTTGCAGTGCAGGTCGGACACGAGCAGCAGGGTCAGCGGGTCGCTGCCCTCGTCCTCCTCCATGGCGGACGGCGACGGGGTCGGCGACGGGCTCGCCGTCGCCTCCGGGTCCGCGGCGTCCACGGCGTCCACGGCGTCGTCGGTGTCCCGCGCGTCCTGCTCCGCCTGCGCCCGCTCGGCCTCGACGGCCGGCCGGCGCTCCTCCCAGCCGTCCCACGCGGCGACCAGCGCGTCGCCGGCCGTGTCGTAGAACTCCTCGTTGTCCCGGAACGCCTGGACGACGAGACCGCCGTAGGTGTCGACGATGCCGCCGAGCCGCCCGGTGACGCGCGCGCCCTCCAGCGGCGTGCCGTCGAACACCGGTGACGAGGCCGCGACGGTGCGGGAGGACGCGTCGCGCTCCCGCTCGCTGGCGGTGACCAGCGTCGCGACGAGCGCCACGGCGGCGGTCCCCGCGACCAGCTGGACCGTGTGCGGCCGGAGGCGGGTGGCGAGCTCCCGGCGCCGGGCACCACCCAGCAGCCCGCGCCCCGCGAACCACAGACCCACCACCAGCACGAGCGTGACGAGCGCCCGCCACAGGGCGTCCGCGACCAGCGCCCGGGCCGCGTCCTCGATGGTCGCCTGCGGCCCGGTGAAGAACTGCAGGTAGGAGTTGAGGTCGCCCGTGAGCGCCTGGAGCGTGTCGACGTCGTGCAGCGCGTCCACGCCGACGGGGATCTCCTCGACCGTGACGCGCGCACCGAGCAGCAGCGGCAGCGGCGAGTCGATCTGCAGCGTGCCGATCGGGCCGAGGTCGACCGTGACGGTGGCGTCGGTGGTGATGTCGTAGCGCGCCTCGTGCGGGCCGAAGCTCAGCTGCGCGGAGGCCGTGGTCACGCCGGTCACGACGGCGACCAGCACGGCCGCGACGCCCAGCAGCACGGTCCGCAGCCGCGGCCGCCGCGGACGCAGCGCCCGGAGCGCGGGCCGCACCCGCGCGCGCCAGCCGTCCGACCGCGGTCCGGCGGGGGAGTCGGGTGCGGTCGGCTGCTGGGCCGCGGGCTCGGGGGCGGGCTGCTGGTCGGACATCGCCGTCGAGCCTAGGGGTGCGGGCCGTCCGCCACGACCGTGCGGCGTCGGCCGGCCTGTGCTACCCCGGGAGCATGACGAGTCCTGCCGCGACCAGCCCCGCCACCGGACCGGACGCGGACGGCACGGGCCCGGCCGGGCAGGGCACCCACGGCGAGAGCACGCTCACCGTCGTCGTCGCCCTGGCGGCGAACGCCCTGATCGCCGTCGCCAAGACGGTCGCCGCGGTGCTGACCGGGGCCGCCTCCATGCTGGCCGAGGCCGCGCACTCGTGGGCGGACACCGGCAACGAGGTGTTCCTGCTGGTGGCGCAGCGCCGCGCGGCGAAACCCGCCGACGCGGCCCACCCGCTCGGGCACGGGCGCGAGGTGTACGTGTGGTCGATGTTCGCGGCGATCGGCCTGTTCGCGGTCGGCGCCGGGGTGTCGATCACGCACGGCGTCCAGGAGCTGCTCGACCCGGAGCCGGCCAGCAGCTTCGTGGTGGCGTACGTGGTGCTCGGCATCGCGCTCCTGCTGGAGGGCGCGTCGTTCCTGCAGGCGTGGCGGCAGGCCCGGGGCGCCGCGGCCCGCCGGGACCAGGAGCTGTGGGACCACGTGCTCGCGACCTCGGACCCGACGGTGCGGGCGGTGTTCTTCGAGGACGCCGCCGCGCTCGTCGGCCTCGTCATCGCGGCAGCGGGCATCGGCCTGCACCAGGCGACCGGCTCGGCGGTGCCCGACGCCGTCGGGTCGATCCTCGTCGGGGTCCTGCTGGGGGTGGTCGCCGTGCTGCTGATCGACCGGAACCGCCGGTTCCTCGTCGGGGAGGTCGCGGACCCCGCCCTGCAGCAGGCGGCGGTGCAGGCGCTGCTCGCCCTGCCGGAGGTCGCACGGGTGACCCAGCTGCGGCTCGAGGTCGTGGGCGCCCGTCAGCTCTACCTGACCGGCGCGGTGGACCTGGCCGGGAACCCCGCCGAGGACGAGGCGTCGCACGTGCTCGCCGCCCTCGAGCGGCAGGTCGGCTCGGTCCCGGGCATCGTGGGTGCGGTGCTGTCGCTGTCCGAGCCGGAGGAGCCCGCGCTCGCCGCCCCGGGTCGGCCCGACCCGGCAGCCGACCAGCCGATCCCGCCGAGCCCCCCGAGCCCCCCGAGCCAGCCAGGAGGAGCCGCATGACCCTCGTCAGCCCCCGGACGCCGGTCGACCTGGGCGGTGCCCGGTCCGCCGCCGTCGCCGCCCAGGTGCTGCTGCCCCTGGTCGCGCAGGGTGCCGTCGTGCGCCGTCCGCGGGTCACCGCGTGGGCGGAGCGCCGGCAGACCGACCGGTCGGCGACCGCGCTGCTGCGCGACCTGCGCGCCGAGACCGGCGGCGCCCCGGCGGTGCTCCGGCTCGGACCGCGCCGGGTCGTGCTGCCGCTGGAGGCCGAGGACGTGGCAGCCCTGCTGACGGGGTCTCCCGAGCCGTTCACGCCGGCGACCCGCGAGAAGCGCGCCGCCCTCGCGCACTTCGAGCCGGACGCCGTGCTGATCTCGCCGACGGACCGCCGGCCGCGCCGCCGGCTGCTCAACGAGCAGGCGCTCGACACCTCGGAGCCCGTGCACCGGGACGCCGAGGTGCTGCTGGCGGCGGTGGACCGGGAGGCGGCCGCGCTGCTCGACGTCGCACGCGCCACCGGGACGCTGGACTGGGACGTCTTCGCCCCGGCGTTCTGGCGGATGGTCCGGACCGTGGTGCTGGGGGAGGGCGCCCGCGACGACGACCGGGTGACCGAGCTGATGGCGATCCTGCGGCGCGCGGCCAACTGGGCCTACCTGCACCCGCAGCGTCCCCGGTTGCGCGCGGAGCTGGCCGAGCGCCTGCGCACGTACGTGGACCGGGCGGAGCCGGGCAGCCTGGTCGCGCACGCCGCGGCGGCCTCGGTGCAGGAGGGGCGCGACGCCGACCCGGTGGGGCAGGTGCCGCAGTGGCTGTTCGCGTACGACGCCGCCGGCGCGGCCGTGCTGCGCGCCCTGGCGGTCGCGGTGTCGCGGCCCGCGGTGCGGGACCGGCTGCGCGCCGAGGCGGGCTCGGGGGCGGCCATGCAGCCCTACGCCCGGGGTGCCGTGCTGGAGTCGGTGCGGCTGTGGCCGACGACGCTGGTGGTGCTGCGGGACAGCACCACGACGACCACGTGGGGCGCCCGCGAGCTGCCCGCCGGGACCGGCTTCGCGGTGGTCAGCGCGCACTTCCACCGGGACCGCGACCGGCTCGACGTCGCCGACGCCTTCGCCCCCGAGGCCTGGCTGGACGGCCGGGCCGACGCGGACTGGGCCCTGGTGCCGTTCAGCGGCGGCCCGGTGTCCTGCCCGGGCCGGAACGTCGTCCTCCTCACCGCGGGGCGGCTGCTCGCACGGCTGGCGGAGGCGGACCTGGCGTTCCCGCGCGCCCGCCACCTCGCGCGCGACCCGCTGCCCGCGACCTTCGACCACGTCGGGGCGCGGTTCGCGGTGCTCGCCTGACGCGGGGGTCAGGGCAGGCGAGGGCAGGCGAGGGCAGGGCCCCGCGGCCGGGTGGCCGGCGGGGGTCCGGGGCCGGGTGAATCCGGCGGCGAACGGGTGTGCGCGCAGGCCAGCACGTCACGCACGTGTGAAATGTGGACGAAACCTGTCGGTCGACAGGCGTAGGGTGACCCGCGAGGGCGCGCCGCCCGCCGGGCACGGTTCCCGGGTGGCCGCTCGACTGCCGAGAATGCCCGCCGCACGCCGCGGCGATGGTGCGATCGCCGTCGCCGCCCTCCGCGACACCCGGCGACCCCGGGAGCCGCGACCCGAGGAAGCACCGCAACCAAGCCCAGGAGGGCCTCGATGAACATGTCCATCGCCCGAGCCGGTCGTCGTCCCACGCGCACCCTCAGCGTGGCCGCCGCCGTCGTCGCGACGGCCGCCCTGCTCGCCGCCTGCTCCGGCGGGTCGGACGACACCTCGTCCACCCCCACCGACGGCGGCTCCGCGTCGTCCACCGCGTCGAGCGCGTCCGAGGACGTGCAGGTCATCGACCAGACCAACCTGCTGCTCGTCACCGCGCAGGAGACCCTGGAGGCCCGCGGTCTCGAGGTCCTCGTGGCCGACGCCTCGGGCCAGGGCCGCGCCATCGACGACCCCACCCAGTGGGTCGTCGTGACGCAGGACCCGCAGAACGGCACCGTCGAGGCCGGCTCCGAGGTCACCCTCACCGTGCGCATGTCGACGGACCCGATCTCCTGACGCCGGAATATCGGGTGGCACCGCTGCGCTGTACCGGGCGAGACTGAGGTCTTCCGGTTCGCGCGGCGGTGCAGCATCCTGCCGCGGGAGGACCGGCCCGGACGCGGAGCACGCGCCCCTCGCGAGGGGTGGACGGACGCGGACCGGGTGGCTCGTCACCGACGGTCCCCAACGAGGCCAGGACGGTTCAAGCCGCGCGGGAGAAGGACAAGCGGGCGCGGTGGACGGTGGCGTGAGCATGCTGCACCTGGCGCCGACGGCCCCGGGGTCGATCGGACGGCGTGAGCCGGACGGTCCCCCGGGGCCGTCGTGGTGCTGCCCCCGGTCACCCGCTCAGACGTACGCCGCGACCAGCCGCCGCAGCTGCGCCGCGTAGCCCCCGCCGAACAGCACCGCGTGCATCCCCACCGGGTACACCTGGTGCAGCGCGACCCGGTGCTGCCAGCCCCGGCGCAGCGGGTGCACCTCCTGGTACGCGTCCAGGACGTCCCCCAGGTACGGGCAGCCGAACAGCGCGAGCATCGCGAGGTCGCTCTCGCGGTGCCCCCCGTGCGCGGCCGGGTCGATGAGCGTCGCGCCGCCGGGCGTCCACAGGACGTTCCCGGACCACAGGTCGCCGTGCAGCCGCGCGGGCCGGTCGTCGTCGTCGAGGGCCCCGCTGCGCAGCACCTCCGCGAGCGTGCGCAGCAGGGCGACGTCGTCCGGGCCGAGCGCCCGCCGCCGTTCCGCCGCGGCGGCCAGCGGCTCGATGCGGCAGTCCGCCAGGAACGCGCCCCAGGTGCCGTGGTCCCCGGCCGGCATGGGCAGCGGCTGGCTGAGCGGGCCGAAGAAGCCGTCGCCGGACCAGCCGGCGGGCGGGCTGCCGAACCTCGGTGCGCCGGCGTCGTGGGTCACCGCGAGCCCGCGGCCCAGGTCCTTCGCGGCGCGCCGGCTGGGTGGCACCTCGGACAGCCGCTCCAGGTCCAGGTGGTCGGCGCCGACGGCCCGCACCACGACCACCGGTGCACCGCCGCGCACCCGCAGCCAGTCCAGGCCCGCCGCCTCGCACGCGAAGAACCCGGGCGGCGCGCCGGCGCGCTGCTTGCGGTAGGTCTCGCCCCCGCGCTCCCGCTCCATGCGGCTCGCCCCCTCGGCACCCGTCTGCCCGCCACGGTGCGTCTAGCGTGTCGCCCGTGGGACCTTCCCCGATCCTCGGCAGGGCGGCCGCCGCGCCGGGGGAGGCGCGCCGCGGCGTCCACGTGCCGGACGCGCTCCGCACGGGTGCCGGCCGCACCCCCGAGGGGCGGCGTGGCTCGCGGCCCTGCCCCACCTCCTCGCGCGCGCGCTCGACCGCTGGTCGCTCACGGCCGAGGACCCGTTCCCGTCCGGCTCGGCCTCCTGGTGCGCGCCGGTGCGCCGTGCCGACGGGGCCGAGCTGGTGCTCAAGCTCGGGTTCCCGCACACCGAGGCGCGCGACGAGGCCGCCGTGCTGCGTGCGTGGCACGGTCACGGGGCGGTGCGGCTGGTCGACGCGCACGCGGGTGACTGGGCCCTGCTGCTCGACCGGGTCCGCCCGGGCACCCCGATGCGGGCCGTGCGCACGCCGGTGCGTCGGCGGCTCGCCGAGGCGGCGGACGTGCTGCGGGCACTGCACGCGGCGCCCGCGCCGGCCGGCGTCCCGGACCTGGCCGACGTCGGGGCGGGCTGGGCGACGCTGCTCGAGGAGCGCGCCGCCGCGGCGGAGGACGCGGGCGCCGAGCCCGACCCCGGCCTGGTGCGTGCGGCCGTCGCGGTGCTGCGGGGTCCCGCCCGGCCGGGCCCGCGGTGCGTGGTGCTGCACGGCGACTACAACCCCGGCAACCTGCTGCGCGCCGCCGGCGCGGAGGGGTCGGTCGGCGGCTGGTGCGCCATCGACCCCAAGGCGCTGCTCGGCGACCCGGCGTACGACCCGTGGCCGCTGCTGGAACAGGTCGGCGAGCCGTGGCGCAGCCCCGACCCGGTGCGGACGCTGGGGGAACGGGTGCGGCTGGTCGCCGGGCGGGCGGGACTGGACCCGGCCGCCGTCGCGGGCTGGGCGCTCGCCCGCGGCACCGAGTCGGCACTGTGGGCGTGGTCGCACGCGGGCCCGTCGGGGCAGGCGCACCGCGAGCTGGGGCGCGGGCTGCGGCGGGCGCGGGACTGGGCCCGGGTCCGCGACGCGCTCACGGGCTGAGGCCGCGGGTCAGCCGCCGACGCTCCCGCGCAGGTGGTCGAAGACGAGGCTCGTCTCCGTCGTGGCGACGTCGGGCCGGTCGCTGAGCCGCTCGACGACGAACCGGCGCAGCTCGTCGGTGTCGCGCACGGCGACGTGCAGCAGGAAGTCGTCGGCGCCGGCCAGGAAATACACGTCCAGCACCTCCGGTCGCGCCGCGATCGTCCGCGCGAAGGGCTCCAGCGTCGCCCGGGACCCCGCGGCCATCCGCACCGCGATCATCGCGCGCAGCCCGCGGCCGAGCGCCTCCGGGTCGACGTCCGCGTGGAACCCCCGGATCACGCCGGACCGGCGCAGGGCCCGGACCCGGGCGAGGCAGGTCGACGGGGCGATGCCGACGGCGGCGGCCAGCGCGTTGTTCGCCATCCGCCCGTCCTCCTGCAGCAGCCGGACCAGACGGCGGTCGACGGGGTCGAGCGGCGCGGGCACCGCCCGGTCCCGAAGATCGTTCGACGGTGTGACGGAGGTCGCGCGCGGGTTCGCAGGAAGTTCGGCCACGGAGGCAGCGTAACGAACCGATACCCGCCGACATCCCGCCGAAACGAGCCGAAGTTCACGCTTGGTCCCACCTGGTGCCGGTCGGCGGCGCCACGCGCACGAGGAGCGGGTCATGAGGGTCGGGGTCCCCACCGAGGTGAAGAACCACGAGTACCGCGTCGCGATCACACCGGCGGGGGTGCACCAGCTCGTGGCGGCCGGGCACGAGGTGCTGGTCCAAGCCGGCGCGGGCCTGGGCTCCGCGATCAGCGACGAGGCGTACGCCGCCGCCGGAGCCCGCGTCCTGCCGGACGCCGCCCGGGTCTGGGGCGAGGCCGACCTGGTCTGCAAGGTGAAGGAGCCGGTGGCGTCCGAGTACGGGTTCCTGCGCGAGGGCCTGGTGCTGTTCACGTACCTGCACCTGGCCGCCGACCGCCCGCAGACCGAGGCCCTGCTCGCCTCCGGGGTGACGGCGATCGCCTACGAGACCGTGCAGCTGGCCGACGGGTCGCTGCCGCTGCTGGCCCCGATGAGCGAGGTCGCCGGGCGGCTGGCCGCGCAGGTCGGCGCCTACCACCTGATGCGCAGCGCGGGCGGGTCGGGCCGGCTGCTCGGCGGCGTCCCGGGCGTCGCCCCGGGCCGGGTCGTCGTGATCGGTGGTGGCGTGGCCGGGCGGCACGCGGCCGAGGTGGCGCTCGGCATGCGCGCCGACGTCACGGTGCTCGACCTGTCGGTGCCCCGGCTGCGCGAGCTCGACAGCGCGTTCGGCGGCCGGGTCCGCACGCTGGCGTCCTCGGCGTACGCGATCCGTGAGGCGGTGGCCGACGCCGACCTGGTCGTCGGCGCGGTCCTGGTGCCGGGGGCGCGCGCGCCGAAGCTCGTCACCGACGACGTGGTCGCGGGGATGCGTCCCGGGTCGGTGCTCGTGGACGTCGCCGTCGACCAGGGCGGCTGCTTCGAGTCGACCCGGCCGACCACCCACGACGACCCCACGTTCCGGGTGCACGACGCCGTCTTCTACTGCGTCGCGAACATGCCGGGCGCCGTCCCGGTCACGTCGACGCACGCGCTCACCAACGTCACGCTGCCGTACCTGACGGCGCTGGCCGGGCGCGGCTGGCGCGGTGCCGTCGCCGCCGACCCGGCCCTGGCGGCGGGCCTGTCCACGCACGCCGGCGACCTGCTGCACGCCGGCGTCGGGGCGGCGCACGGGATGCCCGTCGTGGACCCGGCCGCCGCGCTGGCGGGCTGACCGCGGTGCGTCCCGACACGCCCACGACCAGCGGAAAGGCCGGGACACGCGCGCGCCGGGAGTGGCACGGTGGCCCGGTGGAGCCCTACGAGCTGACCGACGGCGTCGTGCTGCTGCGCGTCCCCGGCCCCGGCGACGTCGACCGCGTCGCCACGCTGTGCCAGGACCCGGCGATCCAGGAGTGGACCACCGTCCCGAGCCCGTACGGGCGGCCCGACGCCGAGGGGTTCGTCACGGGCCTGGTCCCCGACGGCTGGGCCCGCGGCACGCAGTGGAACTGGTCCGTGCGCGAGCCGGGGACGGACGTGCTGGTCGGCATGGTCGGTCTGGCGCGCCGGGACGACGGCGCCGCGGAGCTCGGCTACTGGCTGGCCCCGGACGCGCGGGGTCGCGGGCTCATGGGCCGGGCCGTCGCGCTGGTCGTCGCGACCGCCTTCGGCCGGCTCGGGCTGGACCGGCTGACCTGGCGCGCGTTCGTCGGCAACGAGCCGTCGCGGCGGGTGGCCGAGCGTGCGGGCTTCCGGATCGCGCCCGGGTCGCGCGTCGGCGACCACCGCGGCACGCCGCGCGAGGAGTGGCACGGCGCACTCGACCGCGCGGACGGCCCACCGCCGCCGGCGTCGTCGGAGATGATGGCGGGATGACGACCACTCTCGACGCGGGCAACCCGTTCGCCGCACCGTCCGCCCTGCCCTACGGCCTGCCCGACTTCACCCGGATCCGCGAGGAGCACTTCCGTCCCGCGCTGCTGGCCGGGATGGCGGAGCAGCGCGCGGAGGTCGAGGCGATCGCCGCCTCCGCCGAGGCGCCGACGGTCGAGAACACGCTCGACGCCCTGGAGCGCTCGGGGCGGCTGCTGCACCGCACGGCGCTGGTGTTCTTCAACCAGTCCTCGTCCGACTCCACCCCGGGCCTGGAGGCGCTCGAGGAGGAGGTCGCCCCGCTGCTCGCCGCGCACAGCGACGCGATCTACCTGGACCGCCGGCTGTTCGCCCGGGTGGAGGCGCTGCAGGCCGCGGTCGAGGCGGGTGAGCTGGAGCTCGCGCCGGACACCGCGTGGCTGCTGCACCGGCAGCACACCGCGTTCGTGCGGGCCGGCGTGCGGCTCGACGACGCCGCGCAGGACCGGCTGCGCGCCCTGAACGGCGAGATCACCCGCCTGGAGACCGTGTTCGGCCGGCAGCTGCTCGCCGAGACCAACGACTCCGCCGTGCTCGTCACCGACGCCGCCGAGCTCGACGGGCTCGCCGAGGACGCGCGCGCCGCCGCCGCCGAGGCCGCGACCCGCCGCGGGCACGAGGGCGCCTGGCTGATCGACCTGATCCTGCCGACCCAGCAGCCCGCGCTCGCGTCCCTGACCGACCGCGGCCTGCGTGAGCGGATCCACACCGCCTCCGTGCGCCGCGGCGGCCGCGGCACCGAGAACGACACCCGCGCCACGCTGCTGGAGCTGGCCCGGCTGCGTGCCGAGCGCGCGCAGCTGCTCGGCTACCCGCACCACGCCGCCTACATCGCCGAGGACGCCACCGCCAAGACCCCCGAGGCCGTCGCGGACATCCTCGGGCGCCTCGCGCCCGCGGCCGTCGCCAACGCCCGCGCCGAGGCCGCCGACCTGGAGCGGGCGCTGCAGCGCGACGTCCCCGGCGCGACGCTCGAGGCGTGGGACTGGGCGTACTACGCCGAGCAGGTCCGCAAGGAGCGCCGCTCTCTGGACGACTCCCTGCTGCGCCCCTACCTGGAGCTGGACCGCGTGCTCCGCGAAGGCGTCTTCCGGGCCGCCGGCGAGCTCTACGGACTGTCGTTCACGGAGCGGGCCGACCTGACCGGCTACCACCCCGACGCCCGGGTGTTCGAGGTCCTGGACGCGGACGGCACCGGTCTCGGCCTGTTCGTCGGCGACTTCTGGACCCGCGACTCCAAGCGCGGCGGCGCCTGGATGAACACGCTGTCCGACCAGTCGACGCTGCTCGACGAGCGCCCCGTCGTGGTGAACAACCTCAACATCCCGAAGCCGCCGGCGGGGGAGCCGACCCTGCTCACCTGGGACGAGGTCATCACCCTGTTCCACGAGTTCGGCCACGCCCTGCACGGGCTGTTCTCCGCCGTCCGGTACCCGTCGCAGTCCGGCACCGACGTGCCGCGCGACTTCGTGGAGTACCCCTCGCAGGTCAACGAGATGTGGGCCTGGGACTCGGCGATCCTGCAGTCGTACGCGGTCCACCACCGCACCGGCGAGCCGATGCCCGCCGAGTGGGTGCAGACCATGCTCGCCTCCCGCCAGGACGGCGAGGGGTTCGCCACGACCGAGTACCTCGGCGCCGCCCTGCTGGACCAGGCCTGGTACCGGCTCGCACCGCAGGACGTGCCGACCGACGTCGCGGACGTCGAGGCGTTCGAGGCCGCCGCGCTGGAGGCCGCGGGCATCGCGTTCGCGCCCGTGCCGCCGCGCTACCGGACGACGTACTTCAACCACGTCTTCGGCGGCGGGTACTCCGCCGGGTACTACTCGTACATCTGGTCCGAGGTGCTGGACGCCGACACGGTGACCTGGTTCGAGGAGAACGGCGGGCTGGAGCGGGAGAACGGCGACACCTTCCGCGCGAAGCTGCTCTCCCGCGGCGGATCGATCGACCCGATGGCCGCGTTCCGCGACCTGCGCGGCCGCGACTCGGACATCGCCCCGCTGCTGGCCCGCCGCGGCCTGGACGCCGCCGCGGGCGCCTGACCCCGGCCGCGAGCCGAGCCGTCGCCCCGTCCGGACGCGTTCCGGGCGGGGTGACGGCTGCCGGTACCGTGGGCGCATGATCCCCCAGCACGGCACCGGCACCGACGACGCGTCCAGCACCACGGCGGCCGAGGCCGAGGTCGTCCGGATCGCCCAGGAGCTCATCCGGTTCGACACCTCGAACTACGGCGACGGCTCCGGCCCCGGCGAGCGGTCCGCGGCCGAGCACGTCATGACGCTCCTGCACGAGGTCGGCCTGGCGCCCGAGCTGATCGAGTCCGACCCCGGCCGTGCGAACGTCGTCGTGCGCCTGGAGGGCTCGGACCGCAGCCGTCCCGCCCTCGTCCTGCACGGGCACACCGACGTCGTGCCGGCCGAGGCGAAGGACTGGAAGGTCGACCCGTTCGCGGGCGAGGAGTTCGACGGCATGGTCTGGGGCCGCGGCGCCGTCGACATGAAGGGCATGGACGCGATGATCCTGGCGGTCGTCCGCCAGATGGCCCGCGAGGGCCGCAAGCCCGCCCGGGACGTCGTCGTGGCGATGTTCGCCGACGAGGAGGCCGGCGGGAAGTACGGCGCGCGGTACCTCGTGGACCAGCGGCCCGACCTGTTCGAGGGCGCCACCGAGGCCGTGTCCGAGGTCGGCGGCTTCTCCGTCGACGTCCACGGCCGCCGCGCCTACCTGCTGCAGACCGCCGAGAAGGGCATCGCCTGGCTCCGGCTGGTCGCCGACGGCACCGCCGGCCACGGGTCCGCGGTCAACGAGGACAACGCGGTCACGCGGCTCGCCGAGGCCGTCGCCCGGATCGGCGCGTACCAGTGGGACACGCGGCTCACCCCGACCGTCCTCGCGCTGCTGGAGGGCGTGGCCGACCTGACCGGCCTGCCGCTCGACGTGGACGACCCGCTGGCCATCGACCGGCTGATCGGTGCGCTCGGCCCGGCCCGGCGGTTCGTCGGGTCGTCGATCCGCACGCTGGCCAACCCCACGCAGCTGCACGCCGGCTACAAGACCAACGTCATCCCGGGCCGCGCCACCGCGACCATCGACGTCCGCCCGCTGCCCGGTGACCACGAGGACGTCCTGGCCACGGTCCGCGAGCTCGCCGGACCGCACGTCCGCGTCGAGCCCGAGCACCTGGACATCGGCCTGGAGGTGCCCGCGACCGGCGCGCTGGTCGACACCATGACCGACGTGCTGCGCGCGCAGGACCCCGGGGCCGTCGTGCTGCCGTACATGCTGTCGGCCGGCACGGACAACAAGTCGCTCGCGCGGCTCGGCATCCACGGGTACGGGTTCGCCCCGCTGCGCCTGCCCGCGGACCTGGACTTCACCGCGCTGTTCCACGGCGTCGACGAGCGCGTGCCCGCCGACTCCCTGCGGTTCGGCGTGCGCGTGCTGGACGGGCTGCTGCGCCAGGCCTGAGGCCCGCGCGGGGCGGTCCGGTGCTCAGTCCTCGAGGCTGCCCAGGGTCGACCGCACCCGGATGATCCGGCGGCGCAGCCACACCTTGCGCTCGCCGCCGGTGAAGAGCAGCGTGCGGGCGAGCTCCCAGCGGCCGTACTCGGCCTCGTCCGTGAGCAGCCGCCGTGCGTCGTTCCGGCTCGTCGTCCGGGGGATCGTCACCACCCGGTACTCGTACTGCCGTGCCATGTCGGGACCGTCCGCGCGCCCCGTGCGCAGGCTCGTGCGTGCCATGCCCACCGCCTTCACTCCTGTCGTGGTGCCATTGTGCCTGGTGCGGCGCTACGGTCGTCGCATGGCTATCGACCCCCGCGCGGCGCTGGACCGCCTCATCGCAGCGCTCGAGGCGCACTACTCCGCCGTGGCGGCCCGTCGCGGCGAGGACGACCCGGCGGTCGACGACGCGTACGACGTGCTCGCGGACGCGTTCGAGGTGTACGACGACGCGCTCGGCACCGTGCACGGGGAGGCGACGCCGTTCTACCTCGCGGAGGACGACGACGAGGACGAGGACGACGAGCCGGACGAGTACGACGTCGACGACCTGCCCGAGGAGACCGACGACGAGGACGACGACGCCCTCAGCCGCTGAGCGACCCTGCGCGTCCGGCGCGGGCCGTCAGCGGCGCTCGGGGTAGCCCGTCGCCGGTGCGCTGATCTCGTCGAGCGCCCGGACGATCTCCGCCGGCAGCTCGACGTCCTCCGCGGCGAGGGACGCCCGCAGCTGCGCGGGCGTGCGCGCCCCGACGACCGCCGACGCGACCTGGGCCCGGACCCGGAGCCAGGCGAGCGCGACCTCGAGCGGTGCCCGGTCCAGGCCCTTCGCCGCGGTGACGACGGCCTCGACCACCGCCGCGGCCACCGAGCCGAGGTACGGCTCCACGAACCCGGCCAGGTGCGGCGAGGCCGCGCGGGAGTCCGCGGGGACCGTGCGCCGGTACTTGCCGGTCAGCACGCCACGACCCAGCGGCGACCACGCGAGCACGCCGATGCCGAGGTCCGCGGCGGCAGGGAGCACCTCGCGCTCGATCCCGCGCTGCAGCAGCGAGTACTCCGCCTCGACCGCGGCGAGACCGGGGTCCTCGCCGAGCAGCGTCGCGGCCCGCGCGACCTGCCAGCCCGCGTGGTTGGACAGCCCCACGTACCGGGCGCGGCCCGAGTCGACCGCCCGGCGCAGCGCGCTCACCGTCTCCGCCAGCGGCGTGCGCGGGTCCGGCGTCTGCACGAGCCAGAGGTCGACGTGGTCGGTGCCGAGCCGGCGCAGCGACGCGTCGAGCGTGTCCAGCAGCGCGCCGCGCGACGCGTCGACGACGCCGCCGTCCGGGGTGCGCCGCACGCCCGCCTTGGTGCAGAGCACCACCTCGTCGCGCGGCACGACCTTGTCCAGCAGCGAGCCGAGCAGCTCCTCCGCGCCGCCGTCGGCGTACGACGCCGACGTGTCGACCAGCGTGCCGCCCGCGTCCGCGAAGTCGCGCAGCTGCTCCGCGGCGTCGAGCTCGTCGGTGTCGCGGCTCCAGGTCAGCGTCCCGAGTCCGAGGTGCGAGACCCGAAGGCCGGTCCGTCCGAGCTGCCGCTGTTCCATGCGGTGCAGGGTATCCGCCCTGGGTGGGGCTGGTGGGGCCGGTGCCCGCACCGGCTATCGTGGCGCCTCGTGGCAGCGCGCGCGAACACCCCGGCCCCGATCGGCACCCCCGCATGAACGTCTTCGAGGCGATCGTCCTCGGCCTCGTCCAGGGTCTCACCGAGTTCCTGCCGGTGTCGTCCAGCGCGCACCTGCGCATCGTCGGCGAGCTCATCGGCTCCGGCGACCCCGGTGCCGCGTTCACGGCGATCACCCAGATCGGCACGGAGACCGCCGTGCTGCTGTACTTCCGGCGCGACATCGCGCGGATCTGCACGCACTGGTGGCGCGCCGTCCGCGGGGACCTCGGGTCCGACTGGCGGTCCCGTGCCGGGGCCCCGGTCGGCGGGACCCCCGACCACGACGCGCAGATGGCCTGGTTCATCGCGCTCGGCTCGGTGCCGATCGTCGTGCTGGGGCTGCTGTTCCAGGACGCGATCGAGCACCCGTTCCGCAACCTGTGGCTGATCGTGCTGACCCTCGCCGGCTTCGCGCTGGTGCTCGACTGGGCGGACCGGCGGGGCGCCAAGACCCGCGCGCTGACGGAGCTGACGCCGCGGCACGCCGTGTACTTCGGGCTCGCCCAGGCGATGGCCCTCATCCCGGGCGTCTCGCGCTCCGGCGGCACCATCACGGCCGGCCTGCTCATGGGCTACACCCGGGAAGCCGCCGCGCGGTACTCGTTCCTGCTCGCCATCCCGGCCGTGCTCGGCTCCGGGCTCTACCAGGCGGCGTCGAGCGTCGGCACGTTCGGCGAGGCCGGGACGCCCGCGCTCGGCGTGACGATCATCGCGACCCTGGTCGCGTTCGTCGTCGGGTACGTCGTGATCATCGGCTTCCTCAAGATCGTCTCGACGTACTCCTACCGGCCCTTCGTGGTCTACCGGATCGGCCTGGCCGTCGTCGTGGCGCTGCTCCTGCTGATCGGCGTGCTGGACCCGCTCGCCGGCGCCTGAGCCGCGGTCACAGCCAGCGGGAGCGCTTGAACAGCCGGAACAGCACGGTCGCGGCCCCGGCCATCAGCACCAGGGCGGCGGGGTAGCCGAGCAGCCAGTGCAGCTCGGGCATGTGGTCGAAGTTCATCCCGTAGACGCCCGCCACGAGGGTCGGCACCGCGATGATCGCCGCCCACCCCGAGATCTTGCGCATGTCCTCGTTCTGCCGCACCGACACCCGCGCCAGGTGCACCGAGAGCATGTCGCCGAGCAGCGCGTCGTGGGAGTCGAGGTGCCGGTCCACCTTGCCGAGCGCGGTGTCGAGCCGGCGCATCCAGCGCATCGTGCGGGTCTCGCGCTCGCTGTCCTCCTGCTCGGCGACGAGCTCCGGGAGCGCGGCGAGCAGGGGCACGAGCGCACGGCGGGCCTCGGCGATCTCGCGCTTGAGGTCGTAGACCACCTCGGCCGGGTCGTCGGCGCCCGGGGTGAAGACGAGCTGCTCGACGTCCGCGACCGCCTCGCCGACGCCCGACTCCACCGCCCCGGCACGCTGCACGAGCGCGCTCAGCACCGCGGAGAACACCTGCGACGCCCGGTCCTGCGGCAGGTGCTCGACGTCGTCCAGGTGCTCCAGCACGTCGTCCAGCAGGCCCGCGCCGCCCTCCTCGGCGGTGATCGTCACCTCGTCGACCACCAGCGCGGCCCAGGTGCCGGTGCGGACGTCGCGGGTGGCGTCGTCGTAGCGCAGCGTCGCGCTCACCAGGTACTTGCCGCCCCCGGGGAGCCGGCGCAGCTGCGGGTGCCGGGGGTCGCCGGCGACGCCGCCCTCGACGGCGCGCCGCACCACGGACTCCGGGACGCCGGCCTGGCGTGCCGCGTCGGCCAGGAGGTCCACGGAGTCGACGTGCACCCACGCGGCGGGCGGCTCCGGGGCCGCCAGCAGCGCGAGGAGCCCGTCCGGGTCCGTCGCCGTCCAGCCGTCACCGCCGTGCACCCACGCGCTCTCCACCTGCGCATCGTCCCCTGCGGAGGAGCCGGCCGGTCCCCGACGCGCCGCACCGGGCGGCCGCGTCACCCGGCCGGGCCCGCGTCCCCGCACGATGGCGTCGGTCACTCGGGGGCCGCTGGCGAGGCAGTGCCGTCCCCGCGGCCGTTACGCTTCTCGCCGTGCTCACCTGGCCCGCCCCGCAGATCCCGCAGCTCCCCGGCCAGGGAGGTCCGGTCCGCGTCCGGGACACCTCGACGGGCGACCTCGTCGTCGCAGCGCCGGGCGCCGAGGCGACGCTCTACGTCTGCGGCATCACGCCGTACGACGCGACGCACATGGGGCACGCGGCGACCTACGTGGCGTTCGACCTGCTGGTGCGTGGCTGGATCGACGAGGGCAAGCGCGTGCGCTACGCGTCCAACGTCACCGACGTCGACGACCCGCTGCTCGAGCGCGCCGAGGCGACCGGCGTCGACTGGCGCGAGCTCGCGGCCGACCAGACCGCGCTCTACCTGGAGGACATGACGGCGCTCGGCGTCGTGCCGCCGGACGTGTACACCGGCGCCGTCGAGGCCGTGCCGGACGTCGTCGCCGCCGTCGAGGCCATGCTCGCCGCCGGCACGGCGTACGTCGTGGGCGTGCCCGACGCGCACGGCGCGGGCGCCGGTGACGTGTACGCCGCCGTGTCCGCCGACCCGGCGTTCGGCGAGGTCGCCCGGCTCGACCGGGCCGAGATGCTGCGGCTGTTCGCCGAGCGCGGCGGCGACCCCGCCCGCGCCGGCAAGCGTGACGCCCTCGACCCCCTGCTGTGGCGCGCCGCGCGTCCCGGCGAGCCCTCGTGGGACGGCAACGGGCTCGGCCACGGCCGACCCGGCTGGCACATCGAGTGCGCCGTCATCGCGCGCGACGGCATCGGCCTGCCGTTCGACGTCCAGGGCGGGGGCTCGGACCTGCGGTTCCCGCACCACGAGATGAGCACGTCGCACGCCCGCCTGCTCGACGCGGGGCACGGCGCCCGCACCCACGTGCACACGGGCATGGTCGGCCTGCACGGCGAGAAGATGAGCAAGTCGCTCGGCAACCTCGTGCTCGTGTCCCGGCTGCGCGCCGACGGCGTCGACGCCATGGCCGTCCGGCTCGCGATCCTGGACCACCACTACGCCACGGACTGGGAGTGGACCGACGAGGTCCTCCGCACCGCCCAGGCGCGGCTCGACCGGTGGCGCGCGGCCGTGTCCGGCAACGGCGGCCCCGCGGCCGACGCCATGCTGGCCGAGGTGCGCGCGGCCGTGGCCGACGACCTCGACGCCCCGCGGGCGCTGCGGGCCGTGGACGCCTGGGCCGACGCGTCGCTGGCAGGCGCGGCCGCCGAGGTGCACGAGGGCGCGCCGGGCGTCGTGGCACGCACCGTGAACGCGCTGCTCGGGGTCCGGCTCTAGCCGTCCCAGGAGGCGCCCGGCGTCCACGCCCCGATCTCGACCGCGGCTCCCGCCAGGACGTCGAGGCCGCCCTCGCCGGCGTCGAGCGCGACTGGTGCGGCGCCCGGCACCGCGGTGACGAGGAGCGTCTGGGTCACGTCGGGGTCCAGCGCCGTCGACATGCCCCGCCAGGTCAGCTGCGCGTGCACGACCTCGCCGGGCGGCACGACCAGCCGGGGCGGCGGCGGGGTCCCGGTGGGCGTGCCCGTCTCCACGTCCGGGACGTCGGTGCCGGACGCGCGCCGGAAGGTCATCTGCGGCCGTCCCTCGACCGCGCACGCGGCAGCGGACCGGTTGATCGCGGTCAGGAGGAGGAACCGTCGCCCGAGCGCGACGTCGTATCCGGCGAGCCGGACCTCCAGCCCGTCGCCCGGGCACGCCGGGGCCGCGGGGTCGTCGGGCCACGGCGACGCGGGGGCCGGTGTCGCCTCCGGCGCGGCAGCGGGCTCCGGGCGCCCGACGACCACCCCCTGCTCCCGGAACGACGACGCCACCACGGCGTGCACCGCGCCGGCGTCCTCGGGCCACGGGGTCGTCGCCAGCACCTGCGCGAGCTCGGCCACCGTGTCGTCGCCCTGGACCAGGACGCGCAGGCGCACCTCGTCGCCGCCGTCGTCGGACAGGTAGATCGACGTGACGCCCGGCCGGCCGTCGACGTCGGCCACGAGCCCGGCCACCCGCTCGTCGAGCAGGCGCGGGGCGGCGGTGCCGGTCACGCGCTGCGCCGGCGTGGACAGCGACACCGCGTCGAGCCGGAGCCGCGAGGTGAGGCGGGCGACCGCGGGCAGCTGCGCCGCCTCCGTGACGGTCACGGAGGCGCTGTCCGGCAGCACCTGGACGCTCACGACGCCGTCCACCTCGGCGAGCGCGGCGAGGGCGCCGGTGGTGGTCACGTCGTCGTGCGCGCCGGTCACCTCGGCGGCCAGCGCCGGGACCGCGGTGTCCTCGGCCTGCCAGACCCGGGCCGTCACGCGCGCCTCGCCGGCCAGCGCGGCGCCGACCGACCGGGCCGCCGCGGCGAACGCCGGCGCGTCGGCGACCTCGGTGCGCACGCTGAGCTGCACCCACGTGCGCTCGGCGGCCTCGGTCCCGTCGGTCGCGCCCGACCCGAGGGTGTCGCCGACCTCGGCCACGCCGTCGATCCCGGCGACCGTGGCGCTGAGCCGGTCGACGTCCGCCCGGAGGCGGTCGGCGGGCGACGCCGTGCACGCGGAGAGGACGAGGCACAGGGCCACCGCCAGGGTCGTGAGGTGCGCGCCGCGGCTGGTCATGGCGCGACGCTAGCCACCCTCTCGGCGTCCCGTGCCGGGTTCGCAGGCTGTGCCACCGATCGGCACAGGTCCTCCGCAGGAGGCGTCAGCCGCCGATGCCCTTGTCGCGCCGCCGGAGGTAGCGCTCGAACTCCTGCGCGATCGCCTCGCCGCTGGCCTCGGGCAGCTCGGCGGTGTCCTTCGCCTCCTCCAGCTGGTGCACGTACTCGGCGATCTCCGCGTCCTCGCCCGCGAGCTCGTCGACGCCGTCCTGCCACGCCGCCGCGTCCTCGGGCAGGTCGCCGAGGGGGATGGGCTCGCCCGTGAGCTGCTCGATGCGGTGCAGCAGCGCGAGCGTGGCCTTGGGCGACGGCGGGTGCGCGACGTAGTGCGGCACGGCCGCCCAGAGCGACACGGTCCGCATCCCGCGGGCCGCGGCCTCGTGCTGCAGGACGCCGACGATGCCGGTGGGGCCCTCGTAGGAGTTGGCCTCGACGTCGAGCGCCTCGCGGACGCCCGGGTCCTCGCTGGTGGCGGTGACGGGGATCGGGCGGGTGTGCGGGACGTCGGCGAGCAGGGCGCCGAGGGTGATGACGGTGGTGACGCGCAGGCCGGCCGCGATGTCCAGCAGCTCGCCGCAGTACCGGCGCCAGCGCATGGACGGCTCGATGCCGTGCACCAGGACGATCTGCCGGCCCGCGCCGGGCGTCGTGGCGACGGCGACGGCGGTGCTGGGCCAGGTGATCTCCCGCTGCCCGTCGTCGCCCGCGCCGATCACCGGGCGGTTCACCTGGAAGTCGTGGTACTCCTCGGGATCCAGCTCGTCGACCTGCTCGGCGCCCCACACCTCGTGCAGGTGCTCCAGGGCCTGGCTGGCGGCGGACCCGGCGTCGTTCCAGCCCTCGAAGGCCGCGAGGAGGATGGTCTCGCGCTCCGGGAGCCCCGCGGGGGTGTCGGCCTGCTCGGTCATCGGCCCAGCGTAGGACGTGCCGCGCTCGGGTGTCGGACCCGGCAGGGAGAATGGTGCGCGTGCCGCTCGTCCTCGTCGCCGTCGACCCGGACCGTCCGGGCGGTGCGGTGCTGCGCGAGGTCGCCGATCTCGCCGCCGCCGAGGCCGGTGGGGCCGGTGGCTCGGGCGCCTCCGGACCCGCGAGCCCGCCGGTGCGGGTCGCGGGGGAGCAGCTGCCCGCGGCCGTCGCGGCGCGCGAGGTCGCGCACCCGCGCTGGGTGTGGGACGACACCGAGCGCTGGTACCCCGCCCTGCTGGCCGCCGGGGTGCGCGTCGAGAAGGCGCACGACCTGCGGCTGTGCCGGACCGTCCTGCGGCGCAGCACCCGCACCGCCGGCACCGCTGTCGCGCGCGAGCCCGAGAACGCGTGGGACCGGTCGGGCGCAGGAGTAGCGGTGCCGCACGAGGGCGCCGAGCCCAGCCTGTTCGACGACCTGCCGGCCGTCGCGCTCGACGCCGCGCCGGACGTGACGGAGGTCGCCGCGGAGCTGCGCCGGCAGCTCGCGGCGCTGACCGAGTCCGGCGACGACGGCCGGCTGCGGCTGCTGCTCGCGGCGGAGTCCACGGGCGCGCTGATCGCCGCGGAGATGCGGCACGACGGGCTGCCGTTCCGCCCGGACGTGCACGACGCCCTGCTCACCGGCCTGCTCGGGCCGCGGCCCCGCGACGGCGCCCGGCCCGAGCGGCTCGCCGCGCTCGCCGACCGGGTGGCGACCGCGCTGGACCGGCCGACGCTGAACCCGGACTCGCAGCCCGAGCTGCTGCGTGCCCTGCGCGCGGCCGGCCTCGACGTCGCCTCGACCCGGACCGCCGAGATCCGCGCGCTCGACCACCCGGTGCGGGACCCGCTGCTCGAGTACAAGAAGCTGTCGCGCCTGCTGTCGGCCAACGGCTGGGCCTGGCTGGACCGGTGGGTGCACGAGGGCCGGTTCCGTCCCGACTACGTGCCCGGCGGGGTCGTCACCGGCCGCTGGGCGAGCAGCGGCGGCGGCGCGCTGCAGCTGCCCGCGGTGATCCGGGACGCGGTGCGGTCCGACCCGGGGTGGCGGTTCGTCGTCGCGGACGCCGCGCAGCTCGAGCCGCGGGTGCTCGCCGCCATGTCCGGCGACGGGGCGATGGCGGCGGCGGGCCGGCAGGCGGACCTGTACGCCGCCGTCGTCCAGGCCGGCATCGTCGCCGACCGCCAGCAGGCCAAGTACGCGATGCTCGGCGCGATCTACGGCGCCACCACCGGGGCGAGCGCCGTGCTGATGCCGCAGCTGGCGCGGGCGTACCCGCACGCCGTCGCCCTGGTCGAGGACGCCGCGCGGGCGGGGGAGCGCGGCGAGCAGGTGACCACCTGGCTCGGTCGCTCGTCGCCGCTGCCGGGTGACGCCTGGCTGGCCGAGCGCCGCGCCGCCTCGGCCGAGGGCGCCGCGCCGGAGGACGCGCGGAACGCCCGGCGGCGGTCGCGGGACTGGGGCCGGTTCACGCGGAACTTCGTCGTCCAGGGCACGGCGGCGGAGTGGGCGCTGTGCTGGATGGCGGTGCTGCGGCAGCGCCTGCTGGCGCTGCCGGGCCGGCCGCACCTGGTGTTCTTCCTGCACGACGAGATCGTGGTGCACGCGCCCGCCGACGTCGCCGCCGAGGTGGCCGACCTCGTGCGCGCGTCGGCCGTCGAGGCGGGCCGGCTGCTGTTCGGCGACACGCCCGTCGAGTTCGCGCTCGACGTGTCGGTGGTGGACAGCTACGCCGATGCCATGTGACTCTTCTCCAAGTAGGTAGACAGGTCTACCTAGGAGGAGGCGAGCATGACGGTCACGGACGCGGCGAAGGGGCGGCGGCGCCCCGCCCGGGAGCGGCTGCTCGCGGCTGCGGCGGCCCGGTTCTACGCCGACGGCATCGCCGGCACCGGGATCGACACGATCACGGCCGACGCCGGGGTCGCCAAGATGAGCCTCTACAACAACTTCGCCTCCAAGGCCGACCTGGTCGCGGCGTACCTGGTCGCCCGGCACGCGGAGTGGCTCGACCTGTACCGGGCCCGTCTGGCCGCGGTCGACGCCGAGGCGGACCCGGCTGCCGGCGTGCTGGCCGTGTTCGACGCCTACGCCGACCACGCGAACCTCGGGTACGCGCACGGGTTCCGGGGCTGCGGCCTGCTCAACGCCGCGGCCGAGCTGCCCGTCGGCGACCCGGGCAGGGCTGTGGTCCGCGGGCACAAGGAGGAGGTCGAGGGCATCGTCGCCGGGCACCTGCGCCGCCTGCTCGGTGGCGACGCCGCCCGGGCGGCCACGATGGCCGAGCACCTGGCGTTCCTGCTCGAGGGCGGGATGTCCCGCGCGGGCCTCGAGGGCGACGACACCCGGATCCGGCACGCCCGCGCGCTGGCCGCCGGCCTGCTGGCCGCGGCGTGACCACCACGCGGGGAGCCGGCGCCGCGGCGACGGACGTCGGCGCGGCGCCCGTCCGAGGCCGGGGCACTGCCGTGCCCGGAGCCACCCTCGGCGCCGTCGCCGTGCTCGCGGCGGCCGTGCTCTGGGGCACCACCGGCACCACCGCGGCACTCGCGCCGGAGGTCGGCCCGCTCGCCATCGGCGCGGCCGCGATGGGCCTCGGCGGCCTGCTGCAGGCGGCCACCGCCGGCCGGCAGATCTCCCGGCACCGTCCGCAGCTGGCGGCCCGGTGGCGGCTCGTGCTGCTCGGCGCGGTCGCCGTCGCGGTGTACCCGCTGGCGTTCTACTCCTCGATGCGGCTGGCCGGGGTGGCGGTCGGCACCGTGGTCTCGCTGGGATCGGCGCCGCTCGCCTCGGCGCTGGTCGAGCTGCTCGTCGACGGCCGGCGCCTGGCCCGGCGCTGGGTCGTCGCCGCGGGTGTCGGCCTGACCGGGATGGTGCTGCTGTGCGCCGCGCAGGCCCTGGGCGGGAGCGACGCCGGCGTCGCTCCCGCCTCGCCGGGGTCGGCCGTGGCCGGCGTGCTCCTCGGGCTCGTCGCGGGCGCGACCTACGCGCTCTACTCGTGGGTCGCCCACCGGCTCATGCTCGCCGGCGTGCCGTCCCGGGCGGCGATGGGTGCGGTGTTCGGCGGCGGCGGGCTGCTGCTGCTCCCGGTGCTCGCGCTGACCGGTGCGCCGCTGCTCGCCTCGTGGGGCAACGCCGCGGTCGGCGCCTACATGGCGCTGGTGCCGATGTTCACCGGGTACGTGCTGTTCGGCTGGGGCCTCGCCCGGATCGCCGTCAGCACCGCGACCACGCTCACGCTGCTGGAGCCGGCCCTCGCGGCGGTGCTCGCGGTGCTCGTCGTGGGGGAGCGGCTGCCGGCCGGCGGCTGGGTCGGCGTCGGGCTGGTCGTCGCCTGCCTCGCGGTGCTCACGGTCCCGCCGCGGTCGGGGCTGTCCCGGATGAGCACCGCGCGCGCCGGACGGCGCCGGCGCCTCCTACCCTGGACCCCGTGACCGTCACCGACCCCCGCACCGCGGACGCGCGCGTCGCGCCCGTCGTGCTGGACCGGGCGACCTGGCAGGAGCGCGCCGAGCAGCACGCCGCGCGTGCCGACGCCCTCACCGCCGGGCACCGCGACCGCCGCGCGCGGGGCGAGAAGCACGCGATCGAGGACTTCCTGTTCGAGTACTACCCGGCGAAGCCCGCGCAGCTGCGCCGGTGGCACCCGGGCGCGGGCCTCGCGCTGGCGGGCGCGTCGGACGGCCCGCACGCCGGCCGGCGCTGGTACCGCCACGACGCCGACGGCACCGTGACGCTCGACGTGGCGGGTTTCCTCGCCGACCGCGGCGACACCGTCCGCTACGTGCGCGGCCTGATCGGCGCCACCGCCGCCCGGCCCGCCGCGACCGGGTGCTTCGGGCTGCACGAGTGGGCGATGGTCTACCGCGAGGGCGACGAGGCGCACCGGCACCGGCTGCCGCTGCGGCTCGGCGGGGCGGGCACCGACGAGGTCGTCGAGCAGCACCGGATCCGGTGCACGCACATCGACGCGTTCCGGTTCTTCACGCCGCCCGCCGTGCCCCGGAACACCCTGCAGCCGACCCGCGAGACCCAGGTGGCCATGGAGCAGCCGGGCTGCTTGCACGCGAACATGGACCTCTACAAGTGGGCGCTCAAGCTGGGCCCCGCCGTCCCTGGCGACCTGCTTTTGGACACGTTCGCGCTGGCGCGGGAGATCCGGGTCGTGGACATGCAGGCGTCCCCGTACGACGTGTCGTCCTACGGCCTGGACCCGATCGCGATCGAGACCCCGGACGGCAAGGCCGAGTACGTCCGCCGCCAGCGGGGCTTCGCCGCCGCGTCCCAGTCGCTCCGCGCCCGCCTCCTCGAGGCGTGCGACGCGCTGCTGACCCCGCCCACCCCGCCCGCGCCCGGGGCGTGACGCGAGGTCGTCACACGGGCACGAGGTCGTCGGTCCTGCGGGACGACCTCGTGCGCAGGTGACGACCTCGGCGCAGCGGCGCGCAGCGGCGCAGCGCGGTCAGCCGACACCGGCGCCGTCGGCGGCGGGCTGGCCCTCGAGCAGCGCGTCGATGGCCTCCGGCGACAGCACGTGGTCCACGGCCATCGCCGACGCCCCGAGCAGCCCGACCTGGGACCGCGCCTGCGACGTGACGATCCGCAGGTGCTGCGTGGCCAGCGGCAGCGACCGCTGGTAGACGACCTCGCGGATCCCGGCGATCAGGTGCTCGCCGGCCTCGGCGACGACGCCGCCGATCACGACGAGCGACGGGTTGAGCAGGCTGACGCAGGCGGCGAGCACGGAGCCGAGCTCGCGCCCGGCCTGGCGCACGGCCCGGCCCGCGGTGAGGTCGCCGGCCCGCACGAGCGCGACGACGTCGGCGCCGTCGTGGGCGTCCAGGCCGTGCTGCCGCAGGGTCTCGGCGAGGGCGCGCCCGCTGGCCACGGCCTCGAGGCAGCCGAGGTTGCCGCACCGGCAGGGCACGTCCTCGGCGCCGGGGACGGCGATGTGGCCGATGTCGCCCGCCGCTCCCTGGGCGCCGCGGCGGAGCCGGCCGTCGGAGATGATGCCGGAGCCGATGCCGGTCGCGACCTTGACGAACAGCATGTCGTCGACATCGGGCCACGCGGACCGGTGCTCGCCGAGCGCCATGAGGTTCACGTCGTTGTCGACCTGGACCTCGGCGTCGAGGGCGTCGGCCAGGATGCCGCGCACGTCGACGTCGTCCCAGCTGGGCATGATCGGCGGGTTGATCGGCCGGCCCGTGGAGTGCTCGACCGGCCCGGGCAGGCCGACGCCGACGCTCACGAGGTCCGCGAGGTCGCGCCCGGCCTCGGCGACGAGGGCGCGCCCCCGCTCGACGACCCAGCCGAGCACGGCCTCCGGCCCCGCGGCGATGGCCAGGTGCTCCTCCGTCTCGGCGAGCACCGCCGACGCGAGGTCGGTGACCGCGAGCCGCGCGTGGGTGGCGCCGAGGTCGACGGCGAGCACGACGCGGGCGCTCGGCCGGAACGCGAAGGTGGTCGGCGGGCGGCCGCCCGTGGAGGACGCCTCGCCGGCCGGGGCGATCAGACCCGCGGCCATGAGCACGTCGACGCGTGCGGCGATGGTGGACCGGGCCTGCCCCGTGGCGGCGGCGAGGTCGGCGCGGGTGCGGGGGCGGCCGTCGCGGAGGAGCTGGAAGAGCTCCCCGGCGCCGGTGTGGCGCTGGGGGAGCCTGACGACGTCCTGCATGGCGCCCAGTGAACCAGAAAGTCGTCCCACTTGTGACGGTCACGGTTCGGTAACTCGGACAAACCGGGACCAACTTTTGCTTGACCCGTGACGAAAGTCCTGCATAGGTTCCTCACATGGTCAACGTGGACCCACCGCAGCAGCCGCTCCTCCAGATGCGCGGCATCGTGAAGCAGTTCCCCGGCGCCCGGGCCCTCGACGGCGTGGACCTGGATGTGCTCCCGGGTGAGGTGCACTGCCTGCTCGGCCAGAACGGCGCCGGCAAGTCGACGCTCATCAAGGTGCTCGCCGGCGCCCACCAGCCCACCGAGGGCACTGTGCTGGTCGACGGCGAGCCGGTCACGATCGCCACTCCGGTCGCGGCGCTCAAGCTCGGCGTCGCCACGATGTACCAGGAGCTCGACGTCGTCGCCGGCCTGACCGTCGCAGAGAACGTGTTCCTCGGCCACGAGCTCGCGACCGCCGGGTTCTCCCGTCGTCGCGAGGCCCGGCGCCGGACCAAGGAGGTGCTGCAGCGCCTCGGTCACCCGGAGATCTCGCCCGGTCGCGAGGTCGGCACCCTGCCGGCCGCCGCGCAGCAGATCGTCTCGATGGCGCGCGCGCTGTCGCACGACGCCCGGGTGATCGTGATGGACGAGCCGTCGGCGGTGCTGGACTCGGACGAGGTGCAGAACCTGTTCCGCGTGGTGCACGAGCTGACGGCGCAGGGCGTGGCGATCGTCTACATCTCGCACCGCATGGAGGAGATCCGCGCGATCGGCGACCGGATCACCGTGCTGAAGGACGGGCGCACGGTCGCCCGCGACCTGCCGGCGCGCGAGACGCCGACCCGTGAGCTGATCCGCCTGATGACCGGCCGCTCGGTGGAGTACGCGTTCCCGACCAGCCCGGGCGTCGCGCCCGAAGCGCCCGTGGTGCTGGACGTCGACGGCCTGGCGCTGCGCGGCGCGTTCGCGGACGTCACGTTCCAGGTGCGCGCGGGCGAGATCGTCGGGCTCGCGGGGCTGGTCGGGTCGGGCCGGTCCGAGATCCTCGAGACGGTGTACGGCGCGCGCCGCGCGTCCACCGGCACGGTCGAGGTCGCGGGCAGGCGGCTCCGCCCCGGCGACGTGACTGCCGCGGTCCGCGCCGGGATCGGCCTGGCTCCGGAGGAGCGCAAGGCCCAGGGCCTGCTGCTGGACGAGCCCGTCTACCGGAACATCACGCTGTCGACGTTCGGCCGGTTCGCGAAGGGCGGCCTGCTGGACGAGCGCGCGGAGCGCACGGTCGCGAAGGAGCAGGCCGAGGCGCTCGACCTGCGGCCCGCGGGCGTCGACCGCGCGATCCGCACCCTGTCGGGCGGCAACCAGCAGAAGGCGATGCTCGCCCGCTGGCTGGTGCACGGCTGCCGGGTGCTGCTGCTGGACGAGCCCACCCGCGGCGTCGACGTCGGCGCCCGCGCCGAGATCTACGCCCTGGTCCGCCGGCTCGCCGACTCGGGCGCGGCCGTCGTGGTCGTGTCCAGCGAGATCCCCGAGGTGCTCGGTCTGGCCGACCGGGTGCTGGTCGTCTCCGAAGGCCGGGTCGTGCACACCGGCCCCGCCACCGCCATCGACGAGCACGCCGTGCTCGACCTCGTCATGGAAGGAAGTGCCGCGTGAGCGAGCACCAGCTCTCCGCCCAGCCCCCGGGCACACCGGCGCCCGGCGGTGCCGGCGCCACCCCCGTCCCGCCGGCCGCCGACGAGTCGGACCGGGTCGAGCGCGTCGCCCGGGAGCCCGCACGCCGGCGCCGTGGCCCGGCCATCGGCGGAGCGGCCCGCACCCTCGGCCTGGTCATCGCCCTGGCCCTAATCGTCCTGGTCGGCTACATCACGGCCGGGAGCCGGTTCGCCAGCATCGACAACCTCCTGGTCATCCTCAGCCTCGCGTCGATCATCGGCGTGCTGAGCATCGGGATGACGTTCGTCATCACGGCGGGCGGCATCGACCTGTCGGTCGGCTCGGTCCTCGGCCTCGCGTCGGTGTGGGCGACCACGCTCGCGACCCAGGAGTACGGCTGGGTGGTCATGGTCCTCTGCGCGCTGGCGGTGGGCACGTGCGCCGGCCTCGTCAACGGCGTCCTCATCGCGTACGGCCGGGTGGTGGCGTTCATCGCGACGCTCGCGATGCTCGTCGCCGCCCGCGGCCTCGCCGAGCTGATCGCCCAGCGCCGTACGCAGCTGGTCACGGTGCAGGGGTTCGAGGACGTCTTCAAGGGCGACCTGCTCGGCGTGCCGAAGATCGTGTGGATCTTCGCGGTCGTCGCGGTGGCCGGCTGGTTCCTGCTGAACCGCACGACGTTCGGCCGCCGCACCGTCGCGGTGGGTGGCAACCCCGAGGCGGCCCGCCTGGCGGGCATCGCCGTCAAGCGGCACACGATGTACCTGTACGCGCTGGCCGGCCTGGCCGCCGGCATCGCCGCGGTCATGATGCTGGCCCGCACCGGCGCCGGCTCGTCGACCAACGGCCTGTACTACGAGCTGGACGCGATCGCCGCGGTGGTGGTCGGCGGGACGCTCCTGTCCGGTGGCCGCGGCACGATCGTCGGCACCGTGCTCGGCGTCCTCATCTTCGCGACGCTGACGAACCTGTTCATTCAGAACAACCTCGACTCGTCGGTCCAGCAGATCGCGAAGGGCGCGATCATCGTCGTCGCCGTCCTCCTGCAGCAGCGCTTCACGACCCGGACCCCGCGGTCGACGTAGACCACGGCACCGTCCGCCGCACCCCGAACGGCACCACCCCGCACGACGCCCCGGGCCCCCGCCCGGTCGCGCCATCCCGCTCCGCCCGCTGGACATCGTCGAAGGAGATCCCATGTCCGCCAGCCGCACCACGCGCCGCAACCGCACCCTCGCGTCCGTCGCCGTGCTGTCCGTCGCGTTCCTCACCGCGTGCACCTCCAACACGCCGACCGAGGAGGACGAGGGCGGCGCCGAGGCCGCCCCGGTCGCCGTCTCGGACAACGACGAGGCCGGTGACACGGTCGTCATCGGCTTCTCCGCCCCCGCGGCCGACCACGGCTGGATGGGCGCGATCACCGCGGCCGCCGAGGCCGAGGCCGAGAACTACGAGGACGTCGAGCTCCGGGTCGCGGAGGGCACCAACGACGTCAACGTGCAGATCAGCCAGATCGAGGGCTTCATCAACGACGGCGTCGACGCGATCGTGCTGCTGCCGTTCGACGGCGGCGCGCTGACCGACGTCGCCACCCAGGCGATGGAGGCCGGCATCCCGGTCATCAACGTCGACCGGGAGTTCTCCAGCCCGTTCGCGTCCCGGGCCACCGTGCTCGGCGACAACTACGGCATGGGCGTCTCGGCCGGCACGTACATCTGCGAGCAGCTGGGCGACAACCCGGATGCCGTGGTCGCCGAGATCGCCGGCATCGACTCGCTGCCGCTGACCCAGGACCGCAGCCAGGGCTTCGCGGACGCGCTGGACGGCTGCGGCCTCGAGGTGAGCAACCGCGTCGCCGCCGACTTCACCGTGCAGGGTGGCGAGCAGGCCGCGGCGAACCTGCTGCAGGCGGCCCCGCAGATCGACGCCATCTGGAACCACGACGACGACCAGGGCGTGGGCGTCATGGCCGCGATCGAGAACGCCGGCCGCGACGAGTTCTTCATGGTCGGCGGCGCCGGCTCGGCGAACGTGATGCGGGAGATCCAGGCCGGCGACTCGGTCCTGCAGGCGACGGTCATCTACCCGTCCACGCAGGCCGCGGACGGCATCAAGCTGGCCCGGCTGGTGGCCCACGACAAGTCGATGAGCGACCTGGCGTCGGCCGGCGTGCCGCGCACGATCCAGCTGTACGCGCCCGTGGTCACGGCGGACAACGTCGACCAGTACATCGACTCGGCCTTCGAGTCCTGATCCCGGCCGCGGCGGGGCGGGCCGGTCCAGGGCCGGCCCGTCCCACCGCGCTCACCCGAGGGAGGGTCTCGTGACTGACGAGACGACTGCCGCGCCGCTCGGCGTCGGCATGGTGGGGTACGCGTTCATGGGCGCCGCGCACTCGCAGGCGTGGCGCACCGCCCCGCGGTTCTTCGACCTGCCGCTCACCCCGGTCATGCGGGTGCTCGGCGGCCGCGACGCCGCCGCGGTGAAGTCCGCCGCGGAGCGGCTCGGCTGGCAGGACACCGCCACGTCGTGGCATGACCTGGTGGCCCGGGACGACGTCGACCTGGTCGACGTGTGCACGCCCGGCCACACCCACGCCGAGATCGCGATCGCCGCGCTCGAGGCGGGCAAGCACGTGCTGTGCGAGAAGCCGCTGGCCAACACGGTCGCGGAGGCGGAGACCATGGTCGCCGCCGCCGAGGCCGCGGCGGCCCGCGGGGTGCGGTCGATGGTCGGCTACACCTACCGCCGGGTCCCGGCGGTGCAGCTCGCACGGCAGCTGGTCGCGGACGGCCGGATCGGTCCCGTGCGGCACGTGCGCGTGCAGTACCTGCAGGACTGGCTGGCCGACGCGGAGGCGCCGCTGTCGTGGCGGCTCGACAAGCAGGCGGCCGGCTCCGGCGCGCTGGGCGACATCGGCTCGCACGCGGTCGACCTCGCGCAGTTCATCACCGGCGAGCGCCTGACCGGCGTCTCCGCGGTCCTGGAGACCTTCGTGCACGAGCGCCCCGTCGCGTCCGAGTTCGCGGGCCTGCACGGCACGGCCGGCGGCCCGGACGCGGCGCGCGGCCCCGTCACCGTCGACGACGCCGCCGTGTTCCTCGGCCGGCTGTCCGGCGGCGGCCTCGGCGTCTTCGAGGCCACCCGGTTCGCCACCGGCCGCAAGAACGCCATCCGCCTCGAGGTGAACGGCGAGCGCGGCTCGCTGTCCTTCGACTTCGAGGACATGAACGTCCTGCACTTCTACGACGCCCAGGAGGACGCCGCCACCGCGGGGTTCCGCCGGATCGTCGTGACGGAGCCGCAGCACGCCTACATCGCCCAGTGGTGGCCGGCCGGCCACGGGCTGGGCTACGAGCACGCGTTCACCCACCAGGTCGTCGACCTGGTGGGAGCCATCGCCGCGGGCAGGGACCCGGCGCCGTCGTTCGCCGACGGCCTGGCGGTCCAGCGGGTGCTCGACGCCGTGGAGCGCAGCGCGGCCGACGACAGCCGGTGGGTGCCGCTGGGCTGAGCGCCCGGCGGTGCCCCCGGTGCACCACAGCACCAGACGCACCACAGCAGGCAGCACGTGACGGCTCACCGCTCGAGGGGAGGTGGGGACCTGCGCCACGGCCGGCGACGACGCCGGTCACGCAGGAGGTCGGGTCCCGGCATTCGTGGGGACGACGCAGAACCCGACCTCTGTGACGAGATCCCGTAAGGAGCTGCATCACTCATGAATCGTACGCAGCCGCGGTCGCACCGCGGCCGGAGATCGGTGGGTTTCACCCTCGCCTGGGTGCTCACCGCGAGCGGGCTGGCGCTCGGCGCCGGACCTGCTCTGGCCCACGACGGCGTGGACCACGGAGCCGAGCCCGGCGCAGAGGCCGCGCTCGACTGGAGCAACTACGAGAAGACCACCCTCACCAAGGACGTGGGGGAGCCGCTGGACCTGGCGGTGCTGCCCGACGGCCGGGTGCTGCACACCGCCCGCAACGGCGACGTGCGCCTCACCGACCCGAGCACGGGCGTCACCCGGATCACCAACACGATCCCCGTGTACGCCAACTCGGAGGACGGTCTGCAGTCCGTCGGGCTCGACCCCGACTTCGAGGAGAACGGCTGGGTGTACCTGGTGTACGCACCGCCCGGGAACACCCCGGCGGGCGCGGCACCGAACACCCTGCCCGCCGGTGCCGACGAGTCCTACTGGGACCAGTGGAAGGGCGTGAACCGCCTGTCGCGGTTCCAGTGGACCGGCGACGGCCTCGACCTGGCCTCGGAGCAGAAGATCCTCGACGTCGAGGTCCAGCGCGGGCAGTGCTGCCACGTGGGCGCCGACTTCGACTGGGACGCCGACGGCAACCTGTACCTGGGCACCGGCGACAACACGCCGGCCGGCACGCCGGGCGCCAACGGGTTCGCGCCGAACAACGACGCGCCCGGCATGAACCCCGGCTTCGACTCGCGTCGTGGCGCCGGCAACACGAACGACCTGCGCGGCAAGATCCTGCGGATCCACGTCGAGGAGGACGGCTCGTACACGATCCCGGAGGGGAACCTGTTCCCCGAGGGCACCGCGAACACCCGCCCGGAGATCTTCGTGATGGGCGTGCGGAACCCGTTCAAGCTGGACGTCGACCCGGAGACGAGCTCGCTCACCTGGGGCGACTACGGCCCGGACGCCACGTCCGCCGCCGCCGCGACCGCCGGCCGCGGCCCGATGGGCCTGGTCGAGTGGAACGCGGTCGGCCTGGACGACCCGCACAACTCGGGCTGGCCGTACGTGACCGGCGACAACTTCGCCTACAACGACTGGGACTTCGCCACGGGCACGCCGGGAGCGTTCTTCGACCCGGCGAACCTGAAGAACGAGTCCCGGTGGAACACCGGCCTGGTGGACCTGCCCCCTGCGCGCCCGGCCACCCTCTACTACGGGGACGCCGTCGGCGACCAGCCGTGGCCCGAGCTCGTGAGCTTCGGCACCGGCACCGGCCAGGGCCCGATGGGCGGCCCGGTCTACCACCGGCCCGCCGACGCCGGACCGGACGCCTGGCCGGCGTACTGGGAGGGCAAGGCGTTCTTCGGCGAGTTCTCGCAGGACTACATCGCGGCGTTCACGGTCGACTGGGACGCGTTCGACGTCACGCACATCGAGGACGTCACGCCGAACGCGGCGATCACCGCCGGTGGCTGGCCGCCGATCGACAACCCGATGGACATCGAGTTCGGTCCGGACGGGTCGATGTACGTGCTGGACTACGGCGACGGCTTCTTCCGGGCCAACCCCGACGCGGGGCTGTACCGGATCGCCTACGCCGAGGGCAACAAGGCCCCGCGGGCCTCGTTCACGGCGACCCCGACGTCCTCGTCGTCCGCCCCGCTCACGGTGGAGTTCGACGCCTCCGGCTCGTCCGACCCCGAGGGCGCGGCGCTCACCTACGAGTGGGACTTCGACGGCAACGGGACGTTCGACGCCACCGGCGTGACGGCCGAGCACACCTACACCAGCATCGCGGCCTACGCGGCACGGCTGCGGGTGACGGACGCCGAGGGCAAGTTCACGCTCACCTCGCGCACCATCTCGGTCGGCAACCAGGCGCCCGAGGTCACGGTCGCCTTCCCGGGTGACGGGGCGTTCTTCCAGTGGGGCGACGCGATCCCGTACCGGGTGACCACGTCCGACGCCGAGGACGGGACCGAGACCGTCTGCTCCCGCGTGTCCTGGACCTACGGACTGGGTCACGACGAGCACGCCCACCCGGAGGTCTCGGGCACGGGCTGCACGGGCGCCTGGAAGACGGACGCCAACTCGCCGGAGCACGGCCCGGGCGCGCTGCTGTACGGCGCGGTCGTGGTCACCTACCGCGACGCGGGCGCCAACGGCCTGCCGGCGGCGACGGGCGAGGCCACGGTCCGCCTGAACCCGAAGGAGCAGCAGGCGGAGCACGCCACCCGCACCGGTGTGACGGTCTACGCCGACGAGTCCGCGCTCGGCGGCAACGCCGTCCGGGGTCTCGGCACGGGGGACAGCCTGCGGTACGGCCCGGTGAACTTCGCCGGGATCGACGGGGCCGTCGTGCGGGCCAACGGCGGCGGGCAGGTCCAGCTCCGCTGGGGCGCCGCCGACGCGGCACCGTTCGCCACCGCCGCGATCCCGGCGGGCGCCGGGTGGAAGGACGTCGCGCTCACGTTCGACGCCCCCGAGGGCACCGGCGAGCTGTTCGTCACCTCGGCGGACGACCTGGCCGTGGACGCGATCACGATGACGGGCGCCGGCGCTGCCGACGTCACGGCACCGACGGTCGCGCACACCCTGGCCCCGGCGGCGCCCACCGGCGTCGGCGGCGTCTACACCGCGCCGGTGCGGTTCGCCGTGCAGCCCGCGGACAACGGGGCGCTGGCCAGCGTGCAGTACTCGCGCGACGGCGGCGCCACCTGGGTCAACCTGGCCGCCAACCAGCAGTACGGCGTGACGTTCTCCGAGAACGGCACGTACGCGCTGCAGTACCGCGCCACGGACACCGCCGGTCTGGTGTCCGCCGTGGGCACCGCGTCGTTCACGATCGACCTGGCCGCCCCCGAGGAGCCCACCGTCGACACCACCACCACGGCCACGGTGGCCGCGGCGCGGGTGCCGTACGGCGCCCCGGGTGCAGTGACCGTCGCCGTGGCGGCGGGCGACCAGACCGCTGCCGGTGAGGTCGTGCTCACGGTCGGCGAGACGGAGGTCGGCCGCGGCACGCTCGGCGCCGACGGCACGGCGTCCGTCGCGCTCGACCCGGCGCTGGGGGTGGGCACCCACACGGTGACCGCGTCCTTCGTCGGCGGCGAGGTGTTCAAGCCGTCCTCCGGCACGGTCCGGATCACGGTGGCCCGCACCACGTCCACCACGACCGCCACGGTGTCGCCGAACCCGGTCAAGCCGGCCGTCGCCGCCAAGGCGACGGTGCAGGTGGCCTCGGCCAGCGGCGCCGTCCCCACCGGGGACGTCACCGTCACGGTCAAGCGCAACAACGCGGTGGTCGCCACCGTCACCGGGACCCTCGACGCCACCGGCGCGAGCGTCGTCTCCCTCGGGCGCCTGCCCGAGGGCACCTACAAGGTCGACGTCGCCTACGGCGGCACGGCCGGCATCGCAGGCAGCACCACCAGCACCACCCTCACCGTCCGCAGCTGACCGCGCGCCGGCGGCCCGGGACACCCGGGCCGCCGGCCGTCTCGAAGGAGAGACATGAGCACGCACCAGCACGCATCCCTGCCCGACCGGCCGATGAGCCGGCGGTCCCTGATGAAGGCGCTCGCCGCCTCCACGGTGGCGGTGGGCGTCGGCACCGCCCTCGGCGCCCCGGCCGCGGGCGCCGCGGGGCCGCTGCCCGCAGCAGCGCCGGGCACCGGGCGCACCCGCCTGGTCCCGGCCAACCGCATCGGCATCCAGCTGTTCACGATCCGCGACAAGGTCAGCTCGCTCGGCTTCCGGGCCGTGTTCGAGGAGCTGGGCCGGATCGGCTACGCCGAGGTGGAGTTCGCCGGCTACACGCAGGGCAACGTCGGGCCCATCACCCCGGCGGAGATCCGCACCCTGCTCGACGACAACGGCCTCAAGGCGGTCGGGACGCACGTGGGCACCAACCTGCTGCGCACCGACCTGGCCAACCAGATCGACATCGCCCACACCCTCGGCATGCCGCACCTCGGCACCGGCAACGCCCCCACGGGCACCGCCACCAAGGAGGGCTACCTGGCCGCCGCGGAGGAGTGGAACGGCTGGGGCGCGCAGGTCAAGGCGGCCGGCCTCAAGCTCTACCAGCACAACCACGACGGCGAGTTCCGGTTCGACCCGGTCGACCCGTCGGTCCGGCTCTACGACGTGTTCTACGACAACACGGACCCGGACCTGGTCTACCTGGAGATGGACATCTACTGGGCGTACGTCGGGCAGCACAAGTACCCGGGGTTCGAGCCGGTCGACTACGTCCTGCGCAACCCGCGGCGCTACCCGCTGCTGCACCTCAAGGACGGCAAGGCCAACGAGGCCAGCGCCAACGGCTACGACATCATCGAGTTCGGCGCCGGCGACCTGCCCTACCAGCAGTTCCTGTCCCAGCTGCGCACCCGCGGCCAGCACTTCGGGCTCTACGAGCAGGACAACGCGTCCAGCACCGCCGTGCCCCCGAACCCGCTGAACTCGCTCGGCAACGCCGACCGCAGCTACGACGCCATCGCCGCCCTGCGCGGCTGAGCCCTCGAGATCACGGAGAGACGGACATGAAGCGGATCTACTCGGTCCCGGCCGCGCTCGTGGGCGCGTTCGGGCTGGTCGCCGTCGGGGCGACGGTGGCGCAGGCGGCCTCGGTCGACTGCACCACGGACCTGGGCGACCAGGTGATCAGCGGGGACCTCGTCGTCCCGGCCGGCGCCAGCTGCGTGCTGGCCGGCGCGACGGTCGAGGGCAGCATCACGGTCGGGGAGGACGCCTGGCTCGACGCGACCTCCGTGACCGTCACGGGCGACGTCGTCGCCACCGACCCCTACGGCGTCCTGCTGGACGGCACCCGGGTCGACGGCGACGTCAGCGCCTACACCACCGGGTCCCGGGTCGGGTTCCTCTACCTGAACGACCTGGCGGTGGGCGGCAGCGTCGCGGCCGGCGGTCTGGACGTGGAGATCACCGGCTCGGACGTCACCGGCGGCGTCACCACGCAGGCGGCGACCTACGTCGACCTGCTCCAGACGGGCGTCGGCGGCGACGTCTCCATCGCCGACTCGGCCTGGGGCGCGAACGTGGCCGGCGCGGTCGTCGGCGGCGGGCTCAGCGTGACCGGCAGCAGCCGGGACGTGCTGATCGGCTCGACGGCGACCGGCGAGGCCGACACCTGGGGCAACACCGTCGGCGGCGACCTCACCCTCACCGGCAACACCGCGAACCTCCGGGTCGCGGGCACCACGGTGCTCGGCACCGTGCGGCTCGCGGACAACGACCCGCTGGCGGCCTTCGGGCCGGGCAACACCGCGGGCGGCGTCGAGGGCGACCACACCGGCGACGCGCCGGGTGCGGTGGCCGGGGGCGACCAGGCCCTCGCCGTCACCGTCCCGGAGCAGCGGGCCGGCGAGCTCACCTGGTCCCTGGAGGGCTCCTCCGGCCTGGTGAACCTCGGCGTCGCCGAGGAGCTCGAGGACCGGTACCAGGCCACGGGCGAGCTCGTCCCGGTCCGGGTGCAGGACACCCGGGCGGGCGACCCCGAGTGGTCGATCACCGCGCAGGTCAGCGACTTCGCCGCCGGGGGCCAGACCCTGTCGTCGAAGTACCTGGGCTGGACGCCCGAGGTGCTCGAGAACGGCGGCGACGCCGTGGCCGGGCCCCCCGTGCCGTCCGGGTTCGAGGAGGGCGACGGGCTGTCCGTGGCCCGCACGCTCGCCGAGGCCGAGACCGGGCACGCCCGCGGCTCGTCCCTGGTCGGCGCCGACCTCGACCTGCAGCTCCCGCTCGACTCCCCGTCGGGCACGTACACCGCGACGCTGACGCTCACCGCGCTCAGCTGACCACCGACGTCCCCGCCCGCCCGCTCCTCGTCGTGGGCGGGCGGGGGCACCCACCCGAGCACCGCAGCCTCGACCTCTCCACCGTCACCGTCGACCACGGAGGCCTCGCCGTGACCCTGATCCGCGTCCCGTCCGCCCGCAGCACCCGGAGCACGCGCGCTGCCGTGGGTGCCGTCGGCGCCCTCGGCGTGCTGGCCGTGACCGCCCTCCTGGGCGCACCGGCCGCCGCCGCCGCTGCCGCGCCGCCCGAGTCCTCCACGCAGGTCTCCTGGGGCGTGCGCCCGGCGGACACGGTGCACGGCGCCGAGCGCCCCAACTTCGCGTACACGCTGCCCCCGGGCGGCACGCTGTCCGACGCGCTGGTCGTGACCAACCGCGGCGACGCCCCGCTCGCCCTCGACGTGTACGCCGCCGACGGCTTCCTGACCCCGGACGGGACGCTCGACGTGCTGGAGGCGGGGGAGGAGTCGACCGCGCTGGGCTCCTGGGTGGCCGTCGCCACCCCCGAGGTGGTCGTGCAGCCCGACGCGTCGGTCGAGGTCCCGTTCACCGTGACCGTCCCCGCCGATGCCCAGCCCGGGGACTACGCCGCGGGCGTCGTGTCCAGCCTGCTGGTCGCGAACGCCGAGGGCGTGACGGTCGACCGGCGGCTCGGCTCGCGGATGCACGTGCGGGTCAGCGGCGACCTCGTGCCGGCCATCGCCGTCACCGACGTGCGCGTCGACTACGAGGCCGGCGGCAACCCGGTGACCCCGGGCTCCGCGACGGTGTCGTTCACCGTGACCAACACCGGGAACGCGCGCGTCGCCCCCGCCGAGCAGGTGCAGATCTCCGGCCTGATGGGTCTCGGCCGGGCCCGCGCCGCGGCCGTCGACGTCCCCGAGCTCATCCCCGGCGCCTCCGTGCAGCGCTCGGTCGTCGTCGACGGGGTGTGGCCGCTGGTCCGCACCACCGCCCGCGTGGCGCTGGGCGGCGAGGTCGTCGCCCTCCCGGGTGCCGCCGAGGCCGCCGAGAACCCGCTGGTGCCGGGCGTCGTCGCCACCGCCGCCGCCTGGGCCGTCCCGTGGGCGGTGCTCGCGGCGCTGGTCCTGCTCGGCGTGCTGGTCGCGCTGCGCGTGCGCGCGGGCCACCGCCGCGCCGCCCGGCAGCAGCGCGCGGTGGACGCCGCCGTCGCCGCCGCGCTCGGCCGCCCGCAGGGACCCGAGGCGACCGACATGACCTGACCCGCATCCCCGCCCTTGCCGCCGCGACCGCGCGGCCCGCAGCATCGACTACCGCACCACCGCTCTCGACGAGGAGACGCACCATGGCACGCCCGATCACCCTGTTCACCGGCCAGTGGGCCGACCTGCCGTTCGAGGAGGTCGCCCGGCTCGCGTCCGAGTGGGGCTACGACGGCCTCGAGATCGCCTGCTGGGGCGACCACCTGGACCCGTGGCGCTGGGACGACGACGCCTACGTCGCCGGCCGCCTCGAGGTCCTCGACCGGTACGGCCTGAAGGTCTGGGCCATCTCGAACCACCTCAAGGGCCAGGCCGTCTGCGACGACCCGATCGACTTCCGGCACCAGGACATGCTGTCCGCGCACGTCTGGGGCGACGGCGACCCCGAGGGCGTGCGGCAGCGCGCGGCGGAGGAGATGCAGCACACCGCGCGCCTGGCGGCGAAGCTCGGCGTCGACACCGTCGTCGGGTTCACCGGCTCGTCCATCTGGAAGTACGTCGCGATGTTCCCGCCGGTGCCGGCCGCCGTGATCGACGCCGGGTACCAGGACTTCGCCGACCGGTGGAACCCCGTCCTCGACGTGTTCGACGAGGTGGGCGTGCGGTTCGCGCACGAGGTGCACCCCAGCGAGATCGCCTACGACTACTGGACGACCGTCCGGACGCTGGAGGCGATCGGCCACCGCGAGGCGTTCGGGCTCAACTGGGACCCGAGCCACATGGTCTGGCAGGACCTGGACCCCGTCGCCTTCCTCTACGACTTCCGCGACCGGATCTACCACGTGGACTGCAAGGACACGAAGAAGCGGATGCACAACGGCCGCAACGGCCGGCTCGGCTCGCACCTGCCCTGGGCGGACCCCCGCCGCGGGTGGGACTTCATCTCGACCGGCCACGGCGACGTGCCGTGGGAGGACGCGTTCCGGGTGCTCAACACCATCGGGTACACCGGGCCCATCTCGGTCGAGTGGGAGGACGCCGGCATGGACCGGCTGCAGGGCGCCCCCGAGGCCCTGGCGTTCGTGCGGCGCCTGGCGTTCGACGCCCCCGACGCGGCTTTCGACGCCGCGTTCAGCTCGAAGGACCGCGCGTGACCGCCGACGCCCGCGCCCGCACCGGCCTCTGGCTGGTCGGCGCGCGGGGCTCGGTCGGCACCACCGCGGCCCTGGGCCTCGCCGCCCTCGCGGGCGGGCACGCCGGCGCCGAGGGCTGCGTCACCGCGGGCGACGCGTTCGCCGGGCTGCCGATGCCGACCTGGGGCGACCTGGTGGTCGGCGGGCACGACGTCAGCGACGTGTCGATGACCAAGCGCGCCGAGGCGCTGGTGGACGCCGGGATGATCCCCGCGCCGCTGCTCGCCGCGACCGCGGCGGCCCTCGACGCCGCCGACGCCGAGGTCCGGCCGGGGCACCGTGGCGACCTCCCGCCGGGCCGCACCCAGCAGCAGGTCGCCGAGCAGCTGGCCGCGGACATCACCGGGTTCGCCGAGCGGCACGCCCTGGCGCGGGTGGTGGTGGTCGACGTGTCGTCCACGGAGCCGCCCGTCGAGCCCGTCCCCGAGCACACGGACCCGGTGGCGCTGGCGGCCGCCGTGCGGGAGCCGGGCCGCACGGTGCTGCCGCCGTCCTCGGTCACCGCGCTCGCCGCGGTGCTGGCCGGAGCCGCCTACGCCGGGTTCACGCCGTCGGCGGGGATGGGGCTGCCCGCCCTGCAGCGCCTGGCGCGCGAGCACGGCGTGCCCGTCACGGGGCAGGACGGCAAGACCGGGCAGACCTGGCTGCGCACCGTGCTCGCCCCCGCGTTCACCGACCGCGGGCTGCGGGTGCTGTCCTGGGCGGGCACCAACCTGCTCGGCGGCGGCGACGGGGCGACCCTCGCCGACCCCGCGGCCGTGCGCTCCAAGCTCGCCTCGAAGACGCGCGGGCTGCAGGACCTCACCGGCTCGGACGTCACGCCGCTGCACATCGACCACGTGCCGGACCTCGGCGACGTCAAGGTGGCGTGGGACCACGTGCACGCCCAGGGCTTCCTCGGCTCGCGCCTCACGCTGCAGACCACGTGGTCCGCGTACGACTCCATGCTCGCCGCCCCGATGGTGCTCGACCTGGCCCGGCTGCTCGCCCTCGCGCACGCCGCCGGCGTCGGCGGGGTGGTGCCCGAGCTCGGGTTCTTCTTCAAGGACCCGTGGGGCTCCGACCGGCACGCCGCCGCGGACCAGGCGCGCGACCTCGTCGGCTGGGCCGGCCGGCTGGGGCGCGCGTGACGGCGACGCTCCCCGGGCTGGTGGCGGGTCCGGCCGCGCGGCCCTCGGCCCGGGACCACCTCGAGCTGGTCCGCGCACCCGCCGTGCTGACCGTGCTGGGCGACACCGTCGCCGGGGCGACCGCCGCCGGGCACCGCCTCACCGGCCGGCGGGCGCTGCTCCCGCTGGCGTCCGCCTGCCTGTACGCGGGCGGGATGGCGCTGAACGACTGGGCCGACCGGGACCTCGACGCCGTCGAGCGCCCCGAGCGGCCGATCCCGTCCGGCCGGGTCGCACCGGGGTACGCGCTGGGCGTGGCCGCCGGGCTGGGGGCGGCGGGGCTCGCGCTCGCGGCGGCGGGCGGTGGCCGGCGGTCGTTCGCCGTCGCCGTGCCGCTGGCCGCGTGCGTGTGGCTGTACGACGCGCGGCTCAAGGAGACGCCGGCGGGCCCGGTCGCGATGGCGGCCTGCCGGGGCCTCGACGTGCTGCTCGGCGCGGGGGCGGGGCACCTGCGCGCCGCCGCACCCGCGGCGGCCGCCCTGGCCGTGCACACCGCCGGCGTGACGGTGCTGTCCCGCGGAGAGGTGCACGGGACGACCCGCGCCGTCGCCGGAGCGGTCGCGGCCGCGTCGGTGACCGTGGCCGCCGGGGCGCTCGCGGGGGCGCGGCGCGGGGCCGCCGCCGGCACGGTGCTCGCCACCGGCACCTACCTCGCGACCTGCCTGCCCGCGCAGGTCCACGCCGCGACCACCCCGGACGCCCCGGCCGCACGCGCGGCGACCGGTGCCGGCATCCGCGCGATGGTGCCGCTGCAGGCCGCCTGGGCCGCCCGCGCCGGGCACCCGGTGGCCGCGGCCGTGCTGGGGGCCGTCGCCGCGGCCGGGACGGTGCTGCGCCGGCGCGCGGGCTCCCGGGCGGTGAGCGAGACGTGACCGGGGCGCAGGGGGGCCAGGGGAGCCAGAAGAGCCCGCTGCCGTTCCCGCTCGGCTACGGCACCAACGGCCTCGGCGACCACCCGCTCGACGTGGCGCTCGACTTGCTCGAGGAGTCCGGGTACGACGGGGTCGCGCTGACCCTCGGGTTCCCGCACCTGGACCCCTCGGCGCCCGCGTCGCAGGTCCGTGCGCTCCGGGACCGGCTCGCCCGGGCCCACGACGGCCGCGGACTGCGGGTCGTCGTCGAGACCGGCACCCGCTACCTGCTGGACCCGCGGCACAAGCACGCCCCGGCCCTCGTGGACCCGGAGGCCGCGCCCCGGCTCGCGTACCTGCGCCGCGCGGTCGAGGTCGCCGCCGGGCTCGGCGCGCCCGTGGTGCAGCTGTTCTCCGGCGTGCTGCCCGCGGGCACCCCGCCCGAGGCCGGACGGGACCGGCTGCGGGCCCGCCTCCCCGGGCTGGTCGCGCACGCCGCCGACCACGGGGTGCGCCTCGCGCTGGAGCCCGAGCCGGGGATGCTCGTCGAGACCGTCGGCGACGCCCTCCGGCTGCACGCCGACCTCGGCTCGCCGGCCGCCCTGGGGCTGACCGTCGACGTCGGGCACTGCCTGGTGGTCGAGCCGGGCGGCGTGGACGGCGCCCTGGACGCCGCCGGACCGCACCTCGCCCACGTGCAGCTCGACGACATGCCCCGCACGCACCACGAGCACCTGCCGTTCGGCGCGGGCGACCTGGACCTGCCCGGCGCCCTCACCGCCCTCGCCCGGCGCGTGTCCGACGGCTACGCCGGGATCGTCACCGTCGAGCTGCCCCGGCACTCCTGGGACGCCCCGCACCAGGTCCGCAGCGCGGCGGCGGCGATCCGGCACGCCTGGGCCGCGCACGCACCCCTACCCGCCCGCTGACCCGCTGACCACCCCTGACCACCCCTGACCGAGGGAGACCACCGTGACGCCGACGACGTCGTCCGACCCCGCCGCACCGCACGTGCCGGCGACACCACCCGCCCCGCTCACCCCGTCCGCCGCCCCGTCCGCCGCCCCGCCCGCCGCCCCGCTCACCGCCGTGGTGGCCGCGGCCCGGGCCCCGCACACCGGGTGGCTCGCCGACGCCCTCGCCGAGGTCCGGCGCGACCCCCGCGCCGCCGACCGCGTGCTCCCGCTGGCCGGGCGCCGCGTCGGCCGGGACCCCCTGCGCCCCGCCACCGACCCGGCCGGGGTGGTGCACGGCACGGTGGACGACGCCGCACGCGCCGCCGTCGTCCTGGAGCTGGATCGCACCCACGGCGGCGACGCCCAGGCGCTCGCGGACCACCTGGTCGCCCTGTACCGGGACGGCGACACCGCCGAGCGCCGGGGCGTCCTGCGCGGCCTCGACGCACTGACCGCGGCGGCCGGGGGAGCCGCGCTGCCCGGGCCGCTGGTGGCGGTCGGCCGCGACCTGGCCGCCGACGCGCTGCGCGCCAACGACACCTCGCTCGTGGCCGCGGCGGTCGGTCCGTTCGCCGCCGCGTACCTCGACCAGCACACCTGGCGGCACGCCGTCGTCAAGCTCGTGTTCCAGGGCACCAGCCTCGACGCCGTCGCCGGGCTCACCGACCGCGCCGACGCCGAGCTCGCCCGGATGGCCGGGGACCTCGCCGCCGAGCGCCGCGCCGCCGGCCGCCCCGTCCCCGCGGACCTGGCGCGCGTCTCCGCCCGCTGACCCCCCGACCCGAACCAGGAGCCCCGCGATGCGCATCTTCGACCCGCACGTGCACATGACCAGCCGCACCACCGACGACTACGAGGCGATGTACGCCGCCGGGGTGCGCGCCGTCGTCGAGCCCGCGTTCTGGCTCGGCCAGCCCCGCACGAGCGTCGGCTCGTTCCGCGACTACTTCGACGCCCTGCTGGGGTGGGAGCGGTTCCGGGCTGCGCAGTTCGGCATCCGGCACCACGCGACCATCGGCCTCAACCCGAAGGAGGCCAACGACCCGCGCTGCCGCGAGGTCCTCGACCTGCTGCCGCGCTACCTCACCAAGGACGGCGTGGTCGCCGTCGGCGAGCTCGGCTACGACGCCATGACCCCCGAGGAGGACGACGTCTTCGCCCAGCAGCTCGCGATGGCCGACGACGCCGACCTGCCGGTGCTCGTGCACACGCCCCACCGGGACAAGCAGGCCGGGACCGCCCGGACGCTGGACGTCGTGCGCGAGTCCGGGCTCGCACCCGAGCGCGTGCTGGTCGACCACCTCAACGAGACCACGGTCGCCGCCGTGCGGGACGCGGGAGCCTGGGCGGGGTTCTCCATCTACCCCGACACCAAGATGGACGAGGCCCGCATGGTCGCCCTGCTGCGGCAGTACGGCACCGACCGGATGATCGTGAACTCCGCCGCCGACTGGGGCCGCTCCGACCCCCTCAAGACCTGGCGCACCGGGATGACGATGCTCGAGGCCGGCTTCTCCGAGGACGACGTCGACCAGGTGCTGTGGCGCAACCCCGTCGCGTTCTACGGCCAGTCCGGCAACCTCCTGCTCGACCCGGTGCCCGGGTTCGTCCCGGGCGAGGTCCCCGCGCCCGCGACCTTCGAGGGCTCCTCCGTGCTGCGCGGGGTCCGCGCATGACGGGGATGCCGCTGTCCTACTGCACCAACGTCCACCCCGCCGAGGACCTGGACGGGGTGCTGGAGCAGCTCGCCCGGTACGCCGGTCCCGTCCGTGTTGCCGCCGGGCTGGACACCCTCGGCGTCGGGCTCTGGCTGCCTGCCGGCCTCGCGCACCGCCTCGCCGCGAGCCCCGCCGACCGCGCCCGGCTCCGGGACGCCCTGGCGGCGCAGCGGCTCACCGTGCACACCCTCAACGCCTTCCCCTACGGGGGGTTCCACGCCGACGTCGTCAAGCACGCCGTCTACCGGCCCACGTGGGCCGAGCCCGCCCGCGCCGCCTACACCCTCGCCTGCGCCGAGGTGCTCGCCGACCTGCTGCCGGACGGCGTCGACGGGTCGATCTCGACCCTCCCGCTCGCCTGGCGCGAGCCCTGGACCCCCGCGGACGACGCGGCGGCCACCGTGGCGCTCGCGGACGTGTCCGCCGGGCTGCGGGACCTCGCCGCCCGCACCGGCCGCACCGTGCGGCTGGCCGTCGAGCCCGAGCCCGGCTGCGTGCTCGACACGGTCGACGACGTCGCCGGCTGGCTCGGCGACCGCCTCGGCACCGGCTCCGGGCGCATCGACCCCGAGCACGTCGGCGTCTGCCTCGACACGTGCCACCTCGCGGTGTCCTTCGCCGACCCGGTCGCCGCCGTGCGGCGCATCCGGCAGGCGGGGCTGCGCGTGGTCAAGGTGCAGGCCTCCGCCGCCCTGCACGTCGCCGACCCCGCCGACCCGGGAGCGCGGGCCGCCGTCGCCCGGTTCGCCGAGCAGCGGTACCTGCACCAGGTGCGCGAGCACAGCGGCGGCACCGTGCACCCCGCCGACGACCTGCCCGAGGCGTTGACCGACCTGCCGTCCGCGGGCCCGTGGCGGGTGCACGTCCACGTCCCGCTGCACCACCGGCCCGCCGCGCCCCTGGCCGCCACCACCGACGTGCTGCGGGACGCCGTCACCGCCGTGCTGCGCGGCCCGCACGGCGACGAGGCGCACCTCGACGTCGAGACCTACACCTGGTCCGTCCTGCCCGGCGACCTCGCGGCCCGCGCCGCCGACGACCTGGTCGCCGGCATCGCCGCCGAGCTGCGCTGGGCCGTCGACCACCTGGACCTGCGCTCGTGGTGGGACGAGGACCTGCCCGGCGCCCTGGACGTCTCCCGGAGGACCGCATGACCACCCCGCTGCTGCTGCTCGACGTCGTCGGGCTCACCCCGCGTGCCCTGGCGCACATGCCGCGCCTGTCCCGGCTGGCCGCCAACGGCTGGCAGGCCGGGCTGCGGACCGTGCTGCCCGCCGTCACCTGCTCCGTGCAGTCGACGATGCTCACGGGCCTGGCCCCGGCGCAGCACGGCGTGGTCGGCAACGGCTGGTACTTCCGCGACCTCGGCGAGGTGCACCTGTGGCGCCAGCACAACCGCCTGGTCGCGGGGGAGAAGGTCTGGGAGACCGCCCGCCGCGCCCAGCCCGGCTACACCGCCGTGAACGTGTGCTGGTGGTACGCGATGGGCATGTCCACCGACGTCACCGTCACCCCGCGCCCCGTCTACCACGCCGACGGGCGCAAGTCCCCGGACGCGTACGTCCGCCCGCCGGCCCTGCACGACGACCTCGTGGCCCGGCTGGGCGAGTTCCCGCTGTTCCAGTACTGGGGCCCGACCGCGTCGATCGCCTCCAGCGAGTGGATCGTGGGCGCGACCCGGCACCTGATGGCCGAGCAGCGGCCCGACCTGACGATGGCGTACGTCCCGCACCTGGACTACGACCTGCAGCGGTACGGTCCGCTCGACCCGCGCGCCGACGCCGCGGCCGCCCGGCTGGACGTCGCGCTGACCCCGCTGCTCGACGACGCCGAGGCGAGCGGCACCACGGTGCTCGCCGTGTCCGAGTACGGCATCGAGCCCGCCGACCGGCCCGTGCACCTCAACCGCCTGCTGCGGGAGGAGGGGCTGCTGCACGTGTACCGGCAGGCCAACGGGGAGCAGCTGGACCCGTGGACCTCGCGCGCGTTCGCCGTCGCGGACCACCAGGTCGCGCACGTCTACGTGGCCGACGCGGCCGACGTGCCGCGCGTCGCGGACCTGCTGCGTGCCGTCCCGGGCGTCGACGAGGTACTCGACCGCGCCGCCCAGGCCCGGTACGGCCTGGACCACGAGCGGTCCGGCGAGCTCGTCGTGGTCGCCGAGCCCGGCGCGTGGTTCACGTACTACTTCTGGCTCGACGACGAGGTCGCGCCCGACTACGCGCGAGGCGTCGACATCCACCGCAAGCCCGGGTACGACCCGGCCGAGCTGTTCTTCGACCCGGCGGACCGGCTGGCGAGGGCGCGCGCCGGGCTCAACCTGGTGCGCAAGCGGCTCGGCCTGCGGTACGCGATGCGGACCACGCCCCTCGACCCCGGGTACGTCCGCGGCAGCCACGGCCGGCTGCCGACGTCGGCCGCGGACGCGCCGGTCGTGCTGTGCTCGGACCCCGACGTGCCGGCGACCGTCGCCGCCGCCCTCGCCGCGGGCGGCACGGTCCCGGCGGCGGCGATCCGCTCCACGGTCCTCGAGCTCCAGGGCCTGACCGCGCTGACCACGGGGTGAAGCGGCTCACCGCCCCGCCCGCACCCGCCCGCACCTCACGCCGAGGGTGCACGAACCCGGGCGACTTGCGACGGATGTCCGCAGGTTTCTGCGCCCTCACCGGCGAGGAGGCCCGGGGCTCGGCGGCTGTTCCGGCCGGACCGTCCCGGCCTTCGGGTCGTGCGACGGCGCCGAGCCGCGCCTAGGCTCGCGACGTGCCCCGACGCCAGGTGACGCTGCCGGCCGTGCCGGTCGAGCCCGCTCCCGACCCCCGCACCGTCGACGCCGCCGTGCGCGCGGGGCTCGTCGCGCTGCGGACGGAGCTCGAGGTGCCCGCCGCCTTCCCGCCCGACGTCCTCGCGGAGGTCGACCGGGTGCTGGCCGCCGGACCCGTCGGCGACCGCGCGGACGCCACCGACGTCCCGTTCGTGACCATCGACCCCGAGGGCTCCCGCGACCTCGACCAGGCCGTGCACCTCGAGCGCGCCGGCAGCGGCTTCCGGCTCCGGTACGCCATCGCCGACGTCGCCGCCTGGGTGCGGCCCGGCGGCGCGCTCGACGCCGAGACCCGTCGCCGCGTCGTCACCCTCTACGGGCCGGACGGCCGCACCCCGCTGCACCCGCCGACGCTCTCCGAGGGCGCCGCGAGCCTGCTGCCCGGCCAGGACGCGCCCGCGCTGCTGTGGGACGTGACGCTCGACGCCGACGGCGCACCCACCGACGCCCGGGTGACGCGCGCGCTGGTCCGCAGCCGCGCCCAGCTGACCTACGACGGCGCCCAGCGCGCCCTCGACGACGGCACCGCCGACGAGGTGCTGCTGCTGCTCCGCGAGGTCGGCCGGCTGCGGCAGGCCGCCGAGGTCGCCCGCGGCGGGCTCACCCTCCCGACGCCCGAGCAGGAGGTCGAGGTCGACGCCCGCGGCCGGTGGACGCTCACCAGCCGCGCGACCCTGCCCGTGGAGGACTGGAACGCCCAGATCTCGCTGCTCACCGGCATGTGCGCCGCCCGGATGATGCTCGACGGCCGGGTCGGCGTCCTGCGCACCCTGCCGCCCGCCGACCCCCGCGACGTCGAGCGGCTGCGGCGGTCCGCGCACGCGCTGGGCGTGCCGTGGCCGGACGGCGCCGACCACGCGACCGTCGTGCGGGCCCTCGATGCCGCGGTCCCGGCCGAGGCCGCGCTGCTCGCCGAGGCCACGACCCTGCTGCGCGGCGCGGCCTACGTCGCGTTCGACGGCGACCTGCCCGAGCAGACCGGGCACGCCGCCATCGCCGCCCCCTACGCCCACGCCACCGCGCCGCTGCGCCGGCTGGTCGACCGGTTCGTCGGGGAGACCTGCGTCGCGCTGAGCACGGGCGTGCCGGTCCCCGACGACGTGCGAGCCGCCCTGCCCGGGCTGCCCGCGCTGATGGCCGGGGGCGACCGGCGCGCCTCCGCGTACGAGCGCGGGTCGGTCGACCTCGTGGAGGCGGCCCTGCTCGCCGACCGGGTCGGCGAGGACTTCGACGGCGTGGTCGTCGACGCGCGCGAGGACGGCACCAGCGGGGTCGTGCAGCTGCGCGAGCCGCCGGTGCGCGGCCGGGTCGAGGGGGTCGCGCTGCCGGTCGGCACCGACGTGCGGGTCCGGCTCGCCGAGGCGACGGTCGCCTCGCGCACGGTCCGGTTCGTGCTCGACGGTGCCGTCGAGGACGCGCGCGCCTGACCTCTGGGTTCCCCGGGTTGCGACCTCCTCCCGTCCCGGGTGGACGATCCGGACCGACACGCCGACGGCGTGTCGGTCGCGATCTTCCACCCGAGCGCGCCGCGGCGCGCGTCAGGCCCGTGGGTCCACGAGGCGGGTCATCCCGACCATGTCGCCGGTGGCGAACCCCGCGGCCCGGTAGAGGGCGCCGCCCTCGGCGGTCGCGAACAACGACACGAACGCCGGCGCCGGCGCGCGCTCGGCGATCCGGTCGAGGACCCGGTCCAGCAGCGCCCGGCCCACCCCCTGGCCCTGGTGGCTCGGGAGCACCGCGACGTCCTGCACCGCGAAGTACTTCACGCCGTCCCCGACCACGCGTGCCATGCCGACCACCGCGCCGTCCCGCACGGCCACCACGCCGAGCGTCGAGCCCGCGAGCGAGGCGGGCAGCGAGGGCCAGTCGAAGGCGTGCTCCCACCCGACGGCCTCGGCGAGGCGACGGTGCTCGTCGGGCGTGGGGAGGCGGTCCTGGAGGGCGACGGTGCCGGTCATCGCCCCATCGTGCCGCGGCATGTCACGGCCGTGTGCGCCAGAGGTCCCGGTGCGCGCGCCCTCGGCGTGAGCCGGCGCTAGCGTCGTCGGCATGCCTGCGCCGAAGTCCGCCGCCGTCGCGGCGTCGAGCCAGTGGACCGACCCGGACGGGGTCCGGATGCCCGCGGGTGAGGTGCACGCGTGGGAGCAGGGGCACAACGAGACCCTGTGCGGCCTGTCGCTGCACCGGTCGTCGCTGACCCGCTTCCCGCACGTGCGCTGGGCCGACGTGCAGCCGGAGAGCGGCAAGCACGCCGACGAGGTCGGCCGCGTCTGCCCGCGCTGCGCCGCCGGGATGGGGCGACGGCGCGACGAGAAGCCGTGGCGCCGGACGAACCCCCGGCCCTGACCGTCCGCAGGGACCTGGACGCTCAGCGGGTCAGGAGCGGTGCCAGCGCCACCAGCACGGCGTCCGCGGGACGGCTCGCGCCGCTGACCTGATCGCGGTCCGCCGCGACCGCCGTCTGCACCGCGGCGAGCGCGTCGGAGAGCGCGGCGGCGGCGTCCTCGTCGGTCCCGTCCTCCGGCCGGCTGCGGACGAGCGCGGCGGCGGCCTCGATCGCCGCGGCCGTGGCCTCGCGCACCGTGCCGTCGCCGTCCGCGTCCGCGACGAGCGCCGTCACGGCGGCCGGCAGCTCGGCGCCGTCGGACGCGGTGCCCGCGGCGACCGTGCGGGAGGTCTGGACCGCGCGCCGCACGTCCAACGCGGCCGCGGCGGCGCCGTCGAGCGCACCGGCGTACCGGTCCTGGCGCTCCCGCCACGTCCGGTAGCGCTGCGCGGTCCAGTTGCCCCGGGCTGCCTCACGGGCGGACGCGACCGCACCCGACGCCGCCGTGCGGGCCGCGAGCAGGGTCGTGGTCGACGGCAGCTCCGCCTGGTTCTCCCGGACGGCGGCCGCCGACGCCTCCAGGTGGTCCGCGGTCGCGTCGCGGAGCCGCAGCAGCGCGTGGTCGGCGGGCGTCAGCGGCAGCGGCGGCAGGACCAGGTTCACGCCGACGCCGACGAGCGCCCCGGCCAGGGTCAGCCCGACGTAAGCGGAGACGTAGCCGACGGGGTCAGAGTCGCCGATGATCAGCACGAACAGCGCCGCGGTCGGCACCCACGACCCCATGTCGCCCAGGACGCGCCACTCGCTGACCAGGACCCCGACGAGCACGACGACGGCCAGCCCCGCGATCGCCGGGACGGGCAGCGCGTCGGTGACGCGGGCGATGACCGCGCCGAGCGCGATGCCCAGCACCGTCTGCGCCGACCGGAGCGTCGACCCGCGGACGGTGACCGCCGTCGCGATGACCGCGCCGAGCGGGGCGTAGTACGGGTAGTCGCTCCACGGGCCGGGGACCAGGCCGACGAGCAGCCAGGCGAGGACCGCCGCCGCGGTGGCGCGCAGGGCCCGTGCGACACCCGGCGCGCGGGCGAGGAACCGGGCGACCCGCCGCCCGGCGGCGGACACGGGCGCGAGGTGGACGCGCGGCACGCGCCGGGGCAGGGCAGTGGGGCGGGGCATCCGTCCCAGCGTCACCCGGCGGCGGCGCGGGCGCACTTCCGGCGGTGCCGCAGCTCCCGGAGCACGCCGTGCAGCACCACGTTCAGCGCGGCCGCGCCGATCGCGATGCCGACCGCCACCCCGCTCGGCCACGTGTCCGGCCCGAGCAGCGCGGGCAGCGACCACGGCAGGCCGAACGGGACGAGTGCGATCAGCGCGAGGCCGGCCCCGATGTTGGCGTCGTCCGTCACCTGGAGCGCGAGCACCAGGAGCACGACGGAGAGCACCACCACCGTGCCGGCGTGGACCAGGAGCAGGACGGGACGGCGACGAGTCGTCATGGACCCATCCTGCAGGTCAGGCGGGGGACGCCTCGTGAGATCCGTGGACCACGCGGCCTGTGGATGACGCGCGACGGGCGTGCTCGCTCGCCTAGGGTGGCGGCGTGACCGAGTCCGAGGACGCCCTGGCAGAGGCGCCGCTGCTGCGCCCCTTGCACGAGAGACACCCCGACGTCGACATCGTCGTGCTCCCTGCGGAGCCGCGGTCGGAGGCGGACCGGCTGCCGCCCGTGCCCGTCGACCCCGCGGTCCTGGACGCCGAGCGTGCGGTCGTCGACGGCGTCCTCGACGGCCTGCTGGGCGCCGTCGGGGCCACGACCGAGCCGACGACGACCTGGCGGTCGGCCGCCGAGCGCGGGTACGTCGTGCCGGTGGCCGAGGCCCGGCTGCCGTTCGGCGACGCTGCCGAGGGGATCACGCTGGGCCGTGCCGTCGGCGCGCGGCTGCGCGCGGAGGGGTGGGCCGGCGGGCTGCGCCGCACCGGCGCGACCGTCCTGCTGCAGGCGGCCCGGGACGACCGGTCCGTCCGGGTCGCGTGGCTCGACGACGCCGTCCTGGTCACCGTGCGAGGGCGGGACCTGGCGGTCGACGCCCCCACGGCCCGCGCGCTGGTCTCGGGCCGGGAGGAGGCGCGATGAGCGAGGAGTACGTCGTCGACGCCCTGACGCTGGGGCTCTCCGCCGACGACTGGACCGACCAGGGCTCGCGCGTGCGCACCGCCCGCAACCGGGTGGCCGACGCGAGCACGGCCGGGTTCACCCCGGCGGTGGCGGGCGCCGCCGCAGGGTGGACGTCGGCCTGGGGCACGATCGTCGGCGACGTCGCAGACCGTGCCGAGGCGGTCGGGGACCGGCTGACCGCGGCCGCGCAGGCGTACACGACGGTGGACATCGAGGCGCAGGACAGGTTCCAGGACTGGCTGGGGGGCACGCCGTGAACACCACGACGATCACCGTGCCGCCCGCCCTCGAGGCCGTGCCCCAGGTGGACGGCGACCCCGCTGCCGTCGCCACCTTCGCCGAGGACCTGCTGGCCAGCGCCGTCAACCTGGACGACTTCGACACCTTCGCCCACGACTCCGCGACCCTCGACGGCTGGACCGGCACCGCCGCGGACGCGTACGGCGCGCACGTGCGCGCTGCGGGCGCTGACGCGCAGGCGCTCGGCGTCGCGCTGCGCCAGGTCGCGCGTGCCGCCGACGACCACGCCGACGCCCTCACCGATCTCAAGCGCCGCCGGTCCGACCTGGTGGAGGCGCGGTCGTCGTACCACTCGAGCCGCGAGGACCTGCTGGCGGACATCCGCGGTGCGGGGGAGGTCGACGCCGCCGCGATCGCCGAGCTCGAGGACCGTGCGTCCACGCTCGGCACCCGGCTCGACGGGCTGCGCGGGGACGTCGACGCCCTGGTCCGCGACCTCGGCACCGCCGAGCGCGCGATGCTCGACGCGTTCGCCGCGTACTCGACCGTGGCGCAGGCGCGCGCGGCGGTCTCCGGCCAGATCGACCTGGCTGACGACGCGCTGGGCCGCCCCGGCTCCCCGGCATCCGGCGGGACCCCCGAGCAGGTCGCCGCCTGGTGGGCGTCGCTCTCCGAGGACGAGCAGCTGGCGGTCCTGGCCGCACGCCCCGAGCTGATCGGCGGCGCGGACGGCATCCCCGCGCAGGCCCGCGACCGCGCCAACCGGCTGCTGCTGGAGACCGACCTGGAGGCGCTGGAGCTGCGCGAGTCCCGCGGCGAGCAGCTGTACGGCGACCGGCAGGCGCTGGAGAACGCCCGCGCCGCCGAGACGGCGCTGGCCGAGGGGGCCGGGCGGCGGGACCCGGTCACCGGGGAGCCGCTCGTGCCGCTGCTGCACCTGTACGACTCCACGGCGTTCGGCGGGGACGGCAAGGTGGCCATCGCGTTCGGCGACCCCGACACGGCGGACCACGTGTCGGTGATGGTCCCGGGGCTCACCAGCCGCGGCACCGAGGCCAGCGGCAACGCGGAGGCGGCGTTCAACATCTACGAGTCCGCGCGCTTCTCGGATCCCGGCTCCAGCGTCTCGTCGATCATGTGGATCGGCTACGACGCCCCGAGCGACTGGGACTCGGCCACCGTGGCCGGTGAAGGCCGCGCCGAAGCAGGCGGCGAGCTGCTCTCCCGCTACATCGACGGCCTGCGGGCGTCGCGAGAGGGCGCACCCGCACACCTGACCGTGATCGGCCACAGCTACGGCTCGACCACCACCGCGCACGGGGCCACGGACCACGGTCTCGCCGCCGACGACATCATCCTGGTCGGCAGCCCTGGTGCGGGCGGCGGGGTCGAGCACGCCTCCGAGCTCGGCGTCGGCGCCGACCACGTCTGGGCCGGCAACAACAGCCGCGACCTCGTCGCCGCCCTGGCGGACGACGGCTGGGCTGGCGGCTGGATGCTGGGTGGCGCCGGACTGGGCAACGACATCGTCGAGGACGACTTCGGGGCCAACCGGTTCCAGGCGGAGTCGACCACGCGCGCCGACGTCTTCCGCAACACCGGCGACCACACCAAGTACTTCGACACGGAGACCGAGTCCTTGTTCAACATCGGGCAGATCGTGGTCGGGGACTACGACGAGGTGCTCCGTGCCGAGCACTCCTACGACCCCTGGTACGACGGCGTGCAGGACCCGGAGGCGTCACGGACGCCCAAGCCGGTCAGCGACCGGAGCCCGGAGTGGTGAGCCGCCGAAGCGGCTCCGCGGTGGCGGTGTGCCTCGTGGTCGCACTGGGCCTCTCCGGGTGCGGTGGCGGAGGCGCGTCAGCCGACGACCTGGCGGCGAGCCGCGATGCCGTGCTCGACGCCGCACGTCAGGACGTCCCACGGATCGTGGACGCGTTGGGCGGCGAGATCGACGACGCGTGGGGTGAGTACCGCAGCGGCGGTGACGGCATCGTCGACCGCCGCCGCTACGAGGTGACCGTCGTCGTCACGGGGAGCGACGCGGACGCGGACACGATCGTCGCCGCGCTCGAGGACGCAGGCTGGACGGACGTCGAGGACACGACACCGGGCGGCATCTCGGGCCGGCGTGACGACCTCACCATCGGTTCGACCGACCCCGGAGGGCCGGACCTGCGAGTCGGGCTCCGGGGCCCGTACCTCGAGGTCGCCGACGGGGTCCCGCGTGACAACGCGCGCGAAGCGCTCGATCTCGGCTGACGACCTCAGGATCGATCGAGGTGTCCCGGGGAGTCGCTCACTCCACCGCAGGTCAGCGGTGGCGCGCCGGTCCCGGGACCGGTCCACGCGCGCTCTGGACAGCGGCTCCCGGCGTCCGCCATCGTGGGCGACCATGACGAGTCCCGCGCGACCGCTGCTCGGGCGGGCGGCCGAGCTGGCCCAGGTCGCCGCCGTCGTGCTCGGGGCGCGCAACGGGACGAGCGGGGCGCTGGTCGTCCGCGGCGAGCCGGGGATCGGCAAGACGACCCTGCTGCACGCCTCGACGGAGCAGGCGGTGGGCTGCCGGGTGGTGCACGTGGCCGGGTACGAGGCGGAGCAGGCGATCGCGCACGCCGCGCTCGACCGGCTCCTGCGACCGTTCCGCGACCTGCTGGACCGGATCCCGCCCCACCACGCCACGGCGTTGCGCCGGGTCTCCGGCACGGAGGACGGGCCGGCCCCGGACCGGTTCCTGGTCGGGCTCGCCGTGTTGGAGCTGCTGGCCGCGGCGGGCCACGAGCGACCCGTCGTCTGCGCGGTCGACGACGCGCACCTGCTGGATCCCGAGTCGCTGACGATCCTGGCGTTCGTGGCCCGCCGCGTGTACGCGGAGCCGGTGGCGCTGCTGATCGCCGCCCGGGACGACGACGCGGTCGACGCGGCCACGGCGGGGATCCCGGCCCTGCGGCTCGGGGGCCTCGACCCGGAGTCGGCGGCCGCCCTCCTGCGTGCCTCCGCGCCGGTGGAGGTTGACCCGCTCATCGTCACGCGGGTGTCGGCGGCCACCGGGGGCAACCCGCTCGCGCTGATCGACCTCGGCGCCGACCTGACGGTGCAGGAGCTCACGGACTCGGGGCTCGGTGAGGAGCCGGTGCCCGTCGGACGGCACCTCGAGGCGCACTACGCGCGGCTCGTCGGGGCGACGGCTCCGGCCACCCGGGCCTGGCTCCTGGTCGCTGCCGCCGACTCCACCGGCAACATCACGCTCATCGAGGCGGCGTGCCGCGCGCTCGGCGTGGCGACCGACGCGGCGGCCGGCGCCGAGGAGTCCGGCCTCGTGGTCCTCGCGCCGACCACGCGGTTCCGGCACCCGCTGGTGCGCGCCGCCTCCTACGCCTCCGCGACGGGCCAGCAGCGCCGGGCGGCGCACGCGGCGCTGTCCGGTGCGGCACGGGCCGCAGGGCTCGACGAGCTCGAGGCGTGGCACGCCGCGAAGGCCGTGCTCGGCACCGACGCGTCCGTCGCCGCCCGGCTGGAGCGCGTCGCGGACCTCGCGGGCGCGCGCGGCGGCGTCGTGTCCCGCGCGCGGGTCCTCGGCCGGGCCGCGGAGCTGACGCCGGCCGGGCCCGACCGCGCGCGCCGGCTGGTCGCCGCGGCCGAGGCCGCCGTGGCCGCCGGGGCCGCCCAGCTCGGGGCCGCCCTGCTCGACCAGGTCGACGAGGGCGACCTCGGGCCGGTGGAGCGCGGGCGCGTGCTGACGGTGCGGGTGACCCTCGGCGTGTTCACGGGCGACCCCTCCGTGCTGGTGCGTGCGACGGCCGACCTGCTCGAGGCGGCCGCCCTGTTCCACGGGGTCGACCCCGAGCTGGAGCAGCACGCCCTGCTGCGGGCGTTCGACTGGGCGCTCCCCGCCGAGCGGTTGCGCACCGCGGTCACCCTGGCCGAGCTCGGGGAGCGGCTGCGGGCGGGCGCGGCGATCGGCGAGGGGCACGCGTCCGTGGTCCTGGCCGCGCTGGCCGCGCACGTGCTCGACCCCTACGCCGAGGCCGTGCCCGCGATGCGCCGGGGGCTGGCGGCCATCCAGGGGCTCGACGGCGCGGCCGCGCTGCCGTACCTGATCGCCGAGGTCGCGCTCGCCTCGGCGCTGTGGGACGTCGACGCCCGGCGGTCGGGTCTCGAGCGGTCCGCGGCGCTGGCGCGCGACACCGGGTCGCTGCAGCTGCTCGACACCGCCCTGTGGATGGCGTCGCTCGCCGAGCTCACGGGCGGGACCCCGCGCCGCGCCGCCCAGTTCGTCGACGAGGTGCGGGAGCTGCGGCGCGCGATCGGCTACGACGCCGAGCACGTGACGAACGTGGCCTACCTCGCGTGGGCGGGTGCGCCCCGCGCCCAGGTCGAGGTCATCGCGCAGGGCGCGGCCGCGCAGGGCTTCGGGGGCGTCCAGTCCAGCGCCGTGGCGGCCCTCGCGGTCCAGGACCTCGCCGCGGGCCGGTACGCCGACGCGTTCGACGCGCTCGTGCAGGAGATGGCGGACCCGTTCCTCCAGGTCACGCCGACGCGCGTGCCCGATCTGGTGGAGGCGGCCGTGCGCTCCGGTCACCGCGACGAGGCGGTCCTGCGGACCGGGGAGCTGGCGGCCCGGGCGGAGGCCAGCGGGTCGGCGTGGGCCCGCGGGGTGGCGCTGCGGTGCCGCGCGCTGGTCGCGCCGGGGCCGGAGGCGGAGCAGCTCTTCCGCGCCTCGGTGGCGGAGCTGGACGCGGCCGGCGTCCCGGTCGACGCCGCCCGCTCCCGGCTGCTGCTCGGCGAGTGGCTGCGGCGGGCCCGCCACCGCACGGAGGCGCAGGTGGAGCTCCGTGCCGCGCTGACCGGGCTGGTCGAGACGGGTGCGAGCGTCTTCGCCGACCGGGCCCGCGCCGAGCTGCGTGCGACCGGCCTGGACGCCGACGAGCCCGCGACGCCGACGTCGCCCGGCCTGCTGACCCCGCGGGAGCGGACGGTCGCCCGGATGGCCGCGCGCGGGGACACCAATGCCGAGATCGGCGCGACGCTCTTCATCTCGGTCAACACCGTGGACTACCACCTGCGCAAGGTGTTCGCGAAGCTCGGTGTCACGTCCCGCCGGCAGCTGCGCGACCACGTGCACGTCTGAGAGCGCTGCCACGGACTACGTACGGCGCGTGGTCCGGGTCGAGCCGGGCCCGCGGGACAGTCGGTGCACACCGCACCCCACCGGGAGGCACCGATGCCCTACATCACCGTCGAGGACGGGTCGCAGATCTTCTACAAGGACCTGGACGGCGGCGGCACGCCCGTCGTCCTGAGCCACGGGTGGCCGCTGAACGCCGACGCCTGGGACGCCGCCGCGCTGTTCCTGGCCGAGCACGGCCACCGCGTCATCGCCCACGACCGCCGCGGCCACGGCCGGTCCAGCCAGACCTGGCACGGCAACGAGATGGACACCTACGCCGACGACCTCGCCGCGCTGGTCGACACCCTCGACCTGCACGACCTCACCCTGGTCGGGCACTCCACGGGCGGCGGGGAGATCGTGCACTACGTCGGCCGGCACGGCACCGCCCGCGTGGCCCGGGTCGTGCTCGTGTCCGCCGTGCCGCCGATGATGCTCCGGACCGACGACAACCCCGACGGCGCCCCCCTCGAGATCTTCGACGGGCTGCGGGCGGGGGAGAAGGCCGACCGGGCGCAGCTCTACCGCGACCTCGCGGACGGGCCGTTCTTCGGGCACAACCGTCGTGGCGACGTCGACCAGGGCTTCCGGGACGCCTTCTGGCTGCAGTCCATGGCCTGCGGGCACCGCGCCGCCTACGAGTGCATCGCCGCCTTCTCCGCCACCGACTTCCGGCCGGACCTGGCCGCCCTCGACGTGCCGACGCTGGTCATCCACGGCGACGACGACCAGATCGTGCCGTTCGCCATCGGGGGGCAGCGGTCCGCCGACCTGGTCGCGGGCGCGAAGCTCCTCGTCTACGAGGGCAGCCCGCACGCCCTGCCCGACACCGACCGCGCGCGCCTGCACGCGGACCTGCTCGCCTTCATCGACGCCTGAGACCGGGAGCCCACCATGTCCGAGCCCGTCATCCCCGCCACCCGCCCCGACACCGTCGTGCTCGTGCACGGCCTCTGGATGACCCCGCGCAGCTGGGAGCACTGGGTCACCCGCTTCGAGCAGCGCGGCCTCACGGTCGTCACGCCCGCCTACCCGGGCTTCGAGATCGAGGTCGAGGCACTCCGCGAGCACCCCGAGGTGATCGCGGAGCTGACCGTGCCCCAGGTCGTCGACCACCTGGCCGGCATCATCGAGGGCCTCGACAGCCCGCCCGTCATCATCGGGCACTCGTTCGGCGGCACGATCACGCAGCTGCTGCTCGCCCGCGGCCTCGGCGCGGCCGGGGTCGTCATCGACTCCGCGCCCACGGAGGGCGTGCACGTCACGCCGCTGTCGCAGGTGCGGTCCCTGTTCCCGGCGCTGAAGAGCCCGGCGAACCGTCGGCGTGCCGTCGAGTTCACCGCCGACGAGTTCCACTACGCGTTCGCCAACACCCTGAGCGCGGAGGACTCGCGCGCCGCCTGGGAGCGGTACGCCATCGGGGCGCCCGGCGACTGGATCTGGGCCTACGGGCTGATCGCCAACTTCAAGCCCGGGCACCAGGAGACCTGGGTCGACTACGCCGCGGACCGCGCACCCCTGCTGTTCCTGTCGGGGGAGCAGGACCACATCATGCCGCCGTCCGTGAACAAGTCGAACGCCAAGCACTGGGAGAAGTCGCCGGCGCTCACCGAGTACGTCGAGCTGGCCGGCCGGGACCACTGGACCTGCGCCGCGCCCGGCTGGGAGGACGTGGCCGACCGCGCGCTGGACTGGGCGCTGGAGCACGCGGCGCCGCTGAGCGGGCGGGCGCCCGTCGCACCGTGAGCCCCGGCCGGGCGGACGGCACGGGACCCGCGCGGTCACGTCGCCGTCCGCCCGGCCCGTCGCGGCTCCCGCGCCCCGGACCGGCGGAGGCCGGCGTCCGCCCTGGTCCTTGCCGGGCGCCCGGCGGCGGGTCTACGTTCCGGCTAGCACGCAGAAGAGTTCGTCTCCCGCTCGCCGCCCGGATGGAGCCCTGCGCACATGGACCTCGAGCTCCGCGGCAAGGTGGCGGTCGTGACCGGCGCCAGCAAGGGCATCGGCCTGGCCGTCACCGCTGCGCTGCTCGCCGACGGCGCCGCCGTCGTGGCGGGCGCGCGGACCGTCGACGGCGCGCTCGGGGAGCTGGCCGAGGGGCGGCCGCTGCACGCGGTGCCCGTCGACCTGGCGGACCCCGCGGGTCCCGACCTGCTGGTGGCGGAGGCCGTGGCGCTGCACGGCGGGATCGACGTGCTGGTGAACAACGTGGGTGCCGTCCGGCCGCGGCCCGACGGCTTCCTCTCGGTCACCGACGACGACTGGGCGGCCACCTTCGCGGTCAACTTCCTCGCCGCCGTCCGGACCACCCGCGCCGCGGTGCCGCACCTGCTCGCCCGCGGCGGCGGGACGATCGTGACGACCTGCTCCGTCAACGCGGTGCTGCCGGACCCGCTGGTCATCGACTACAGCGCCGCGAAGGCCGCGCTGGCCAGCTTCTCCAAGGCGCTGTCCAAGGAGCTCGGCCCGTCCGGGATCCGGGTCAACACCGTCAGCCCGGGCCCCGTGTCCACGGCGCTGTGGCTGGGTGAGGGCGGCGTCGCGCAGACGCTGGCCGCGTCCGGCGCCGGCGACGCGGACGCGGTGCAGCAGCAGGCGGCGCGCGACGCCGTCACGGGCCGCTTCACCGAGCCCCAGGAGGTCGCGGACCTGATCGTCCTGCTCGCGAGCGCCCGGGCCGGGAACGTCACGGGGGCCGACTTCACCATCGACGGAGGCCTCGTCACCACCCTCTAGCGGCACCACAGGGAGACATCGTGAGTCCTGCCCGAACGCCGGTCGTCCTCGTCCACGGCCTGTGGCTGCACGCCACCTCGTGGGCCCCCTGGGTCACGCTGCTCGAGGAGCGCGGCTACGACGCCGTCGCGCCGGGCTGGCCCTCCGAGCCGCCCACCGTCGCCGCCGCGCGGCAGGACCCGGCCGCGGTCGCCGACATCGGCATCGACGCCGTGGTGGAGCACTACGCGGCGATCATCCGCGGGCTCGACGCGCCGCCCGTCGTGATCGGGCACTCGTTCGGCGGCCTGATCGCCCAGCGGCTGCTCGGGTCGGGCCTCGCCCGGGCCGCCGTCGCCATCGACCCCGCCCAGATCAAGGGGGTGCGGCCGCTGCCGCTCGCGCAGCTGCGCTCGGGGTTCCCCGCGCTCGGCAACCCCGCCAACCGGCGCCGGTCGGTCGCCCTCACCGCGAAGCAGTTCCGGTACGGCTTCGGGAACGCGCTGAGCGCGGCGGAGTCCGACGCGCTGTTCGAGGCGCACACGATCCCGTCGCCGGCACGTCCGCTGTTCGAGGCCGCGGCCGCCAACCTCTCCCGCACGTCGCCGGCCGCCGTCGACACCCGGAACCCGACCCGCGGCCCGCTCCTGCTGATCTCCGGGCAGCAGGACCACACCGTGCCCGACGTCGTCACCCGCGCGACCTACCGGCTGTACCGCGACTCCGGGGCCACCACCGACCTCCTGCAGCTGGCGGACCGCGGGCACTCGCTGACCGTCGACTCCGGCTGGGCGGCGGTCGCCGAGCAGGTCCTCGCGTGGCTCGAGGCGCAGGGCGTCGCCGCGCCGGCTCCCGCGGTCGGCGACGTCCCCGCGGCCGGCGACCCGAGCTGACCCGCGGCGTCCCGGGCGCACGGAGCGACGGCGGGCGCCCGGGACGTGGGCGGACACCCCGCGTTCACCCCGGCCGGGTAGCGTCGTGCGCGGACCCCTTCCCGCACACCCAGGAGCCGCACGCCGTGACCGACGCCAGCACGCCCCAGCCCGAGACCGCCCTGCCCGCCGCCGTCCTCTGGGACATGGACGGCACGCTCGTCAACACCGAGCCGCTGTGGATGGCCGCCGAGACCGAGCTGGTCGAGTCCTGGGGCGGCACCTGGACGCACGAGGACGGGCTCACGCTCGTCGGGAACCCGATGAAGGTCTCCGGCGCGATCCTGCAGGGGCGCGGGGTCGGCCTGTCGGTCGACGAGATCGTCGACTTCCTCAACCAGCGGGTCGCGGTCGCCGTGGCCGAGCGCACGCCCTGGCAGCCCGGTGGCCGCGAGCTGCTGCTGGCGCTGGCCGAGGCCGGCGTGCCGCAGGCGCTCGTGACCTCGTCCTACCGTGAGCTCGCCGACCCGTTCGCCGCCGTGGCGGGCGTGTTCGCCACCGTCGTCGCGGGAGACGAGGTCGACCGCCCGAAGCCGGACCCGCAGCCCTACCTCCTGGCGGCCGAGCGCCTCGGCGTGGACATCGCCGACTGCGTCGTCGTGGAGGACTCGCCCGCGGGGATCACCGCCGGCGTCGCGTCGGGCGCCCGGGTGCTCGCCGTCGAGGTGTTCCGCGAGCTGCCCGACATCGCCGAGCTGAGCGCCACCCGGTCGCTCGCCGACGTGACGATCGAGGACCTCGGTCGGATCCACGGCGGTGCGGTGCTCGACCTGCTCGGCTGACCGCCCGGCCGGCTCGGCCGACCGCCGCGGGTCAGGAGGCCTGCGCCACCGGCGTCACGCCGATCGCCCGCTCCACCGCGCCCTCGGGCAGCTCCGGCGGGGTGCCGCCGAAGGCCGGGCACACGGCCTGGTGCGCGCACCAGTCGCACAGCCGGGACCGCCGCGGCCGCCACTCGCCGGTGCGGGCGGCCTCCTCGATCTGCCCCCACAGCGACCGCAGCCGCAGCTCGAGCGTGTGCATCTCCGCCTCGGAGGGCGCGTGCCGGAGGATCTGCCCGTCGCCCAGGTAGACCAGCTGCAGCAGCTTGGGGAGCACCCCGCGCTCGCGCCACAGGACGTAGGCGTAGAACCGCATCTGGAACAGCGCCGACCCCTCGAACCCGGGGTTGGGCGACTTGCCGGTCTTGTAGTCGACGACCCGCAGCGCGCCGTCGGGCGCCACGTCGAGCCGGTCGACGATGCCGCGCAGCTGCGGCCCGTCCTCCATCAGCGTCCGGACGGCGAGCTCGCGGTCGCCCGGCTGCAGCCGGTTGGGGTCCTCGAGGGTGAAGTAGGTGTCGAGCAGCAGCCGGGCGCTGCCGATCCACGCCTCGCGCTCGTCGTCGGTGGCGAACAGCGTGACGACCTCGGGTGAGCGCTCCAGCAGCCGGTCCCAGGCCTCGGGCAGCAGCGCGTGCGCGGCGGCCGGGGTGCGCTGCCCGAGCGGCAGGTCGTACAGCCGCTCCAGGACGGTGTGCACCATCGTGCCGCGGGCGGCGGCCAGGCTCGGCGGCTCGGGCCGCTTGTCGATCACCCGCAGGCGGAACAGCAGCGGGCACTGCTGGAAGTCGTTGGCCCGCGACGGCGACAGCCCGGGCACGCGGGGCTCGACCGGCGCCTCGACGTCGCCGGCGTCGGCGCCGTCGACGGACACGGGGGCGAGGAGCTGCGGGTCGGTGGTCGTCACACGACGAGCCTAGGTGCCACCACCGACAGGCCGGACCCGTAGCCTGACCGCGTGGCAGAGCGAACGCGGGGCTGGGTCGTCGGTCGAGTGGTGGGTGCGCCGGTCGTCCTGGCGCCCAGCAGCCTGCTGACGGTGGGGCTGTTCGCCCTGGTGTTCACGCCGTCCGTGCGGATCCGCGCCCCGTGGCTCGGCGCGGGCTCCACGATCGCCGTCGCCCTGGTGCTGGCGGCCGTGCTGCTGCTCTCCGTGCTGGTGCACGAGCTCGCGCACGGCCTCACCGCGCGGGCTCGCGGGCTGCGCGTCCACGAGTTCGCCCTGACGCTGATCGGCGGCCACACGGCGTTCGGCGGGCGGATCACCCCGCTCACGGAGGGGCTGGTCGCGGTCGTCGGCCCGATCGCGAACCTGGTGCTCGCCGGCGCGATGTGGCTCGCCGGGCAAGCCGTCGACCCGACCGGCGTCGCCGCGCTGGTCCTGTACGCCGGCGCGTACTCCAACGCGTTCGTCGGCCTGTTCAACCTGGTGCCGGGGCTGCCCATGGACGGCGGTCAGGTGCTGGAGTCGATCATCTGGGCCGCGACGGGGGACCGCCGCCGGGGCACGCTGGTCGCGGGCTGGGTCGGCCGGGTCGTCGCCGTGGGGTTCGTCGCGTGGGTGCTGCTGTGGCCGCTGCTGAACGGCCAGCGCCCGAGCCTGTTCGCGGTCGGCTGGGCGGCGGTCGTCGGCGCGTTCCTCTGGTCCGGCGCGGGCCAGGCGATCAGGGCGGCGCAGGCCTCCCGGGCCGTCGACGCCCTGCACGTGGGCTCCGTCGGCATCCGTGCGGTGGGGGTGCCGGCGACGGCGGTGCTGGCCGAGGCCGACGCCGCGCGCGGCCGGGCCGGCGCCGACGCGGTCGTGCTGCTGAGCCCGGACGGGCGGCCCGCGGCCTACGTCGACCCGCAGGCCGCGGCGGCCGTGCCGGTGCACGACCGCGCGCACGTCCCGCTCACCGCGGTCGCGGTCGGGCTGCCCGCGGGCGCCGTGGTCGACGCCCGCCTGCGCGGCGCCGACCTGGTGCGGGCCATCGCCGCCGCGGCCCCCACGGCGCCCGTCGTCGTGGCCGTCGCGGACGGCCGGGTGGTCGCCCTGGTGCGGTCCGCGGACGTCGCCGCGGCGCTGCGCTCCTAGACTCGACCCCCGTGACCGACGAGACGCCCGCACCCGCCACCGACGCCGAGCGCGTCCCGACCGGCGCCGCCCAGCGCCGCGGACCGTTCCGGGTGGGGGAGCGCGTCCAGCTCACCGACCCGCGCGGCCGCCTGCACACGATCACGCTGGCGCCCGGGGCCACGTTCCACACGCACAAGGGCTACTTCCGCCACGAGGAGCTCATCGACGCCCCCGAGGGCACCACGGTGACCAGCAACGGCGGCGTGCAGTACCTCGCGCTGCGCCCGCTGCTGAGCGACTACACGCTGTCGATGCCCCGCGGCGCGGCCGTGGTCTACCCGAAGGACGCCGGCCAGATCGTCGCGATGGCCGACATCTACCCCGGCGCCCGCGTCGTCGAGGCCGGCGTGGGCTCCGGCGCGCTGACCATGTCGCTGCTGCGCGCCGTCGGCGACGGCGGCCGGCTGCACTCCATCGAGCGCCGCGACGACTTCGCCGCGATCGCCCGCGGCAACGTCGAGACGTTCTTCGGCGGGCCGCACCCCGCGTGGCGGCTGTCGATCGGCGACCTGTCCGACGTGCTGCCGGTCGCCGAGGAGCCGGGCCAGGTGGACCGGGTGGTGCTCGACATGCTCGCGCCGTGGGAGAACCTCGACGCCGTCGCCACCGCCCTGGCGCCCGGCGGCGTCCTCATCGCCTATGTCGCGACCGCCACGCAGCTGTCCCGGCTCGCCGAGGACCTCCGGGCGGACGGCCGGTACACCGAGCCGCAGGCGTGGGAGTCGATGGTGCGCGGCTGGCACCTCGAGGGCCTGGCCGTGCGCCCGCAGCACCGGATGATCGGCCACACCGGCTTCCTGCTCACCACGCGCCGCCTGGCCGACGGCGTGCTGCCGCCCCTGCGCAAGCGCCGGCCGGCGAAGGGCTCCCAGCCGGGCGAGGCCGGGGACGCCGCGCTGGTGGACGAGGTCGGCGACGTCGTGACCAGCAGGTCCTTCCAGGAGGTGCCCGACGCCGAGTGGACGCCGGAGGCCCTGGGCGAGCGCGCGGTGTCCGACAAGAAGGTCCGCCGGGTCCGCCGCGACGTCGGGCAGGCCCCCGAGCAGGACTGAGCCGGCACGCACGCCGCCACGCGCGCCGCCACGCACCGGCGTGGCCGCGCGCGTGCGATTGACACGTGTGGTTAGGGTCGCACCACGACAGCCCCACAGCGCCGTGAGGTCGACCCGCGATCGGAGGTACCGCGATGACGGAACCGACAGCACGCGACCTGCAGCGCGAGCTCGCGCTCCTGGCCGCGAAGAACGAGCGCATGTCCGACGCGCTCGTGGCCGCCCGTGACCAGATCATCGAGCTGAAGCGCCAGATCGACGACCTCGCCAAGCCCCCGGGCACGTTCGCCACGTTCCTCGCCGCGCGCGGGGACGGCACCGTGGACGTGATCGCCGCGGGCCGGAAGATGCACGTCGGCGTGAGCCCGGCGGTCGACCCGCACCGGCTGCGGCCCGGCCAGGAGGTCATGCTCAACGAGGCGCTCACGGTCGTCGAGGTCGGCGGCTACGAGCAGGTGGGCGAGCTGGTCACCGTCAAGGAGCTGATCGGCCGGGACCGTGCGCTCGTCGTCGGCCGCGGCGACGAGGAGCGGGTCGTCCGGCTCGCGGGCCAGGTGCTCGACGGCTCCGTCCGGGTCGGCGACGCGCTGACGGTCGAGGCGCGCAGCGGCTTCGTGTTCGAGCGGGTGCCGCGGGCGGAGGTCGAGGACCTCGTGCTCGAGGAGGTGCCGGACATCGACTACACCGACATCGGCGGCCTCGGCCCGCAGATCGAGGCGATCCGCGACGCCGTCGAGCTGCCGTTCCTGCACCCGGACCTGTTCCGCGAGCACGGCCTCAAGCCGCCCAAGGGCGTCCTGCTGTACGGCCCGCCCGGGTGCGGCAAGACGCTGATCGCCAAGGCCGTCGCGCACTCGCTGGCCGCGACGTCGGCGCGCGCGCGGGGCGAGGAGGTCGCGGAGGCGAAGTCGTACTTCCTCAACGTCAAGGGCCCGGAGCTGCTCAACAAGTACGTGGGGGAGACCGAGCGGCACATCCGGCTGATCTTCGCCCGGGCGCGGGAGAAGGCGTCGCAGGGGCACCCCGTGGTCGTGTTCTTCGACGAGATGGAGTCGCTGTTCCGCACCCGCGGCACCGGCGTGTCCAGCGACGTCGAGACGACGATCGTGCCGCAGCTGCTGGCCGAGATCGACGGCGTCGAGCGGCTCGAGAACGTCATCGTGATCGGTGCCTCCAACCGCGAGGACATGATCGACCCCGCGATCCTGCGGCCCGGCCGCCTCGACGTGAAGATCAAGATCGAGCGGCCGGACGCCGAGGGCGCGCGCGAGATCTTCGCCAAGTACCTGACCGCCGACCTGCCGATCCACGCCGACGACCTCGCCGAGCACCACGGGTCCAAGGCCGCCGCGGTGGACGCGATGATCTCCCGCTCCGTCGAGCGGATGTACTCCGAGGACGACGAGAACCGGTTCCTCGAGGTCACCTACGCCAGCGGCGACAAGGAGGTCCTCTACTTCAAGGACTTCAACTCCGGCGCGATGATCCAGAACGTCGTCGACCGCGCGAAGAAGTCCGCGATCAAGGACCTCCTCGCGACCGGGCAGCGCGGCCTGCGGGTCGAGCACCTGCTGACCGCGTGCGTGGACGAGTTCAAGGAGAACGAGGACCTGCCGAACACCACCAACCCCGACGACTGGGCGCGCATCTCCGGCAAGAAGGGGGAGCGCATCGTGTTCATCCGCACGATCGTCCAGGACAAGAAGGGCGAGGAGGCCTCGCGCCGGATCGAGAACGTGCAGAGCACGGGGCAGTACCTGTAGACCCACACACGCCACCGAGTCCCCGCACAGGGACGGCACAGCACCTCGCGGCTTGATGGAGGCACCCGGTTCACCGGGCGTTCATCCCCCGACCCGCGAGGTGCCCATGCCTGCCGCCGTCCTGTTCGCCGCCGACCTCGTCGCCATCGGCGTGCTGACCTTCGTCCTCTACTTCCCCCGGCACCGCCGGCGCGACCTCGTGGTCGCGTTCCTCGGCGTGAACGTCGGCGTCCTCGCCGTCGCCGGGGCGCTGTCCAGCAGCACGGTCGGCGCCGGCCTCGGGCTGGGCCTGTTCGGCGTGCTGTCGATCATCCGGCTCCGGTCCTCCGAGATCGACCAGCGCGAGGTGGCGTACTACTTCGCGGCGCTGGCGCTCGGCCTGATCGGCGGGCTCGGCAGCAGCCTGGGCGTGCTCGCTCCGGCGCTGATGGCGCTGGTCCTCGTCGCGCTGTACGTCGGCGACCACCCGCGGCTGCTGCGGGGCTACCGGCAGCAGGTCGTCGTGGTGGACCGCGCGTTCGGCGACCACGCCGCGCTGGTCGCGCACCTGGAGCAGCTGCTCGGTGCGCGTGTGCACGGCGCGACGGTGCAGCGGCTGGACCTGGTGGACGACACGACGGTCGTCGACGTCCGGTACGCCGAGCTGCCCCGCGGACGTGCGGCGGAGGAGCTGCTGGTCGTGCGCGGCGACCGCGCGGTCGAGCTGTCCGGGGCGACGCGGTGACGGCCGACCTGACGCACCTGCCCGCCATCGGTCTCGCCGAGCTGCAGGAGACCGCGGCCCTGCAGACACGGGTCGACCGCAAGTACGTGCTCCCGCTCGGCGCCCTGCCCGGCCTGCTCGCCGCGCTGCCCGACGGCACCCGTCGCCTGGTGATCGACGACCGGGACACGTTCGGCTACGAGTCCGTGTACTTCGACACCCCCGACCTGGACGCCTTCCACCTGGCCGCCGGCCGGCGGCGGCGCCGCTACAAGGTCCGCACCCGCACCTACCGGGACACCGGCGGCTGCTGGCTCGAGGTCAAGACCCGCGGCCCGCGCGGCACCACGGTGAAGGTGCGCCGCGAGCACGACCCCGACGCCCGGACCGACGTCGGCGACGCGCTCGGGTTCGTCGTCGACGTCCTCGGGCAGCAGGGCGTCGAGCTGCCCGGGACGGACGACGTGCTGCCCCTCGGCCCGACGCTCACGACGCAGTACGACCGCCGGACCCTCTACCTCCCCGACGGTGCCCGCACCACGATCGACACCGGCCTCGAGTGGCGTGGCCCCGGCGAGCACGCCGCCGCCGCAGGAGTCCCCGCACACGCCGTCGTCGAGACCAAGAGCGTCGCCGGGGCGTCCAGCGCCGACCGCGCGCTGTGGGCGCTCGGCCACCGGCCCAGCCGGATCTCGAAGTACGCCACCGGCCTGGTGGTGCTCGACCCGACGCTCGGCGGGCGGCCCTGGCGCCGCACCCTGCGCCGGACCCTCGCCGCCTGACCGGCGGCCCCCGACCCCGTCCGACCGAACCACCTGGAGCTCCCGTGCGCCGACCCCGCCGCGTCATCGCGGTCCCTGCCGTCCTGCTCAGCCTGCTGCTCGCCGGCTGCACCGCCGACGCCGTCGCCGACCCCGGCACCGACGCGAGCACGACGGAGTCCACCGTCGTGTCCGACGTCGCCGCCGGCGCCACCGCCGAGGAGGTGCTCGCCGCGAACGCCGAGGTGCACCAGGTCGCGGACGCCGGCACCGCCACCGGCACCATCACGCTCGACGGCGACACCGCGACCACGGACGCCGACGGCGTGACCGTCGACGGCTCCGTGGTCACCATCTCCGCCGGCGGCACCTACACGATCACGGGCACGCTCGACGACGGCCAGGTCGTCGTGGACGCCGGTGACGCGGTCGTGCACCTGGTGCTGGACGGCGTGGACGTCACGTCCTCGACCAGCGCCCCGCTGGTGATCAGCAGCGCCGCGTCTGCGGTCGTCGAGCTGGCCGACGGCTCCGTGAACACCCTCACCGACGCCACCACGTACACCTACCCCGACGGCGAGGACGAGCCGAACGCCGCCCTGTTCAGCGCCGCCGACCTCACGATCACCGGCGACGGAGCCCTCACCGTCACCGGCAACGCGAACGACGGGATCACGTCCAAGGACGGCCTGGTGATCGAGAGCGGGACGATCACCGTCGACGCCGTCGACGACGGGATCCGCGGCAAGGACTACCTGGTCGTGACCGGCGGCACCCTCGCGGTCACCGCGGGCGGCGACGGCCTCAAGGCCGACGACACCGAGGACACCACGGCGGGGTTCGTGGTCGTCGAGGGCGGCGACGTCACCGTGACCGCGGCCGGCGACGGCGTGGACGCGGCGACCGACGTCGTCGTCACGGGCGGCACGCTCGACGTCGCCGCGGGCGACGGCAGCGGGTCGGCGCCCTCCGACGAGGTCTCGACGAAGGGGCTCAAGGGCTCCGCGTCGGTGGTGGTCGGCGGCGGCACCGTGACCGTCGACTCCTCCGACGACGCCGTGCACGCGAACGGCATCGTGTCCGTGACCGACGGCGAGCTGACGCTGTCCTCCGGGGACGACGGCGTGCACGCCGACGCGACCCTCGACATCACGGGCGGCACCGTCGACGTGCTGACCTCCTACGAGGGCCTCGAGGCCGAGGCGATCACCCTGGCCGGCGGCGACGTCGCCGTGGTGGCCGCGGACGACGGACTCAACGCCGCCAGCAGCGCCACCGGGTCCACCGAGGACGCGCAGGGCGACTGGGGCGGACCCGGCGGGGAGACGACCGGCACCGCGAGCCTGACGATCACCGGCGGCACGGTGAGCGTCGACGCCGGCGGGGACGGGCTCGACGCCAACGGCACGCTGACCATGAGCGGCGGCACCGTCGTCGTGAACGGCCCCGAGGACGCCGGCAACGGCGCGATCGACGCCGACAGCACCCCGTCCGTCACCGGCGGCACGCTGGTCGCCGCCGGCTCGTCCGGCATGGCGACGGCGCCCGGCACCGACGGCCAGGGCTGGGTGTCGGTGACGTTCGGCGCGACCCAGGCGGCGGGCACGACGCTGGCCCTGGTGGACGCGGACGGTGCGGTCGTCGCGACGTTCACGCCGGCCAAGGACATCACCTCGCTCGAGATCTCGGCGGCCGGCCTCACGTCGGGCGCCGAGTACACGGTCGTCTCCGGCGCGACGGCCTCCGGCGACGCGTACGCCGGGTACACCACCGGCGGTGACGCGACCGGCGGCACCGAGGTCACGACCGTCACCGCGGGCGAGCACACCGGCGGCACGGGCGGGGGCATGGGCGGCGGCGGGGGCGGCGGCCGGGCTCCGGGCACGCGCCCGGGCTCGGACGGCTGACCTTGGCCGCACCGCGGCTGACGACCTGAGTCCGACAACGGCGGCCCTCGGGTCCCGGTGCGTGCACCGCGACGGGACCCGAGGTGCTCAGATGAAGTTGTGCCGACGTCGACCGAGCACGTACCAGAGCCCGAGGGAGAGCGTACCGACACCCACGTTCAGCCAGAGGGTCAGCGGGTAGAAGGTGCTCTCGATAGGGAAGGGCCCGGACGGGCGCACGATGAGCGGCAGGATCGTGACGTACTGGTTGATCCCATGGAAGGTCGTGTCGACGCCGAGGCCCCACGCCGCGCCCGGATCGTGGGCCTGGACCGTGGTGACGACGACGGTCGCCAGCGCGATCACCACGGCGAAGAAGATGACGAAGACTGCGACCAGCGCGGGGAAGCGGCGACGAACGGACTTGGCAGCGACGACGAGTGCGCATATCAGCGCGAGGAAGGCGGCGATCGAGACCACTCGGGTGACGATGTAGTAGCCCAGCCCCCCGACCGACACCCCGATGCTCTCCAGGGCGAGGCTCGATCGCCACACGACGAGGCCGATCAGGAACAGCCCGGTCAGGTAGACGAAGAACACCACCGCCCGGAGCATGACCGACCGCCGCGGTCCTAGTGGAGCGGACTGGAGGAGGTAGTCGTCGCCGTCGTGGAGATGGCGGAAGATCTCGTGGGCGACGTAGGCCACCACGAAGCACCACACGAGCATCTGGACGAGCGACCACACGATCGCGACGAGCTCGACGTCGTGCCAGACGAGGCTCGCGGATCCGCCGGCCACCAGAAGGGCGGCCGCGCCGGCGAAAGCACCTCGGTACCTCCGGAGCTGCACTCGGACGTCGGCGCTCATCGTGACGTCATCTCCTTCTTGAAGGTGTCCTGCAGGGAGAGGCCCGAACGCGCGCGGACGTCCGCCACCCGGTCGTGCAGCAGGAGGCGGCCGTCGGAGATCATGACGACCTCGTCGAACAGCTGCTCGACCTCGTCGATGATGTGCGTGCTGATGACGGTCACCGAACCGTCGCCCCGCACCTCCTGGATGATGCCGAGCAGCACGTCCCGCGTGTACGGGTCGACCGCCGCCAGGGGTTCGTCGAGGACGTACAGCGAAGCGGCCCGCGAAAAGGTCAGCGCGAGATGCAGCTGCTCGGACATGCCCTTCGAGAGCTCGTTGACGCGGCGAGTGCGGTCGATTCCGAGCCGGTCGACGATGTCGTCGGCCCGCGCGACCGAGAAGTCGCGGTAGCGCGACGCGAACAGGTCGAGGCACTCGCTGACGCGCAGGAAGCCGTACAGGTACGGCCGGTCCGGCATGTAGGAGACAGGACCTGCCGGAAGCGTGATGGTGCCGGAGCACCGACCGATCAGGCCGACGAGGCAGCGCATCAGAGTGGACTTGCCCGCGCCGTTGGCGCCGAACAGGCCGACGACCTGCCCCCTGGCGGCGGTAGCGAAGGACACGTCGTCGAGCACCTGACGACGCCCCAGGGTGACTGAGAGGTGTTCCACGCGCAGGGATGACATCAGGTTCTCCATCGTCGAAGGAAGGCGGTGCGTCAGCCGGGAAGCAGGAGCGACGCGGTGCGCGCAGTCATCACGATCGCCAGGCACCAGCTGGCGATGTGGAGCAGCCTGACGAGACGCCCGTTGCGCGAGAACTGCTTGCGCACGTTGATCTGCAGCAGCGCCATCAACGCTTTGTGGCCGTCGGACTTGAGCACGGGCAGTGCGTTCATCAGCAGACCCACGCCGAAGATGCTGACGGCGAGGTCCATCGTGTCCGAGCGGAGAATCACCTTGTTGCCCGCGAGGACGAGCCACCCGAGGATGCTGTTCGCGACCAGGCCGGCGGTGTGGACGACGAGCTTCTCGTCGCGCAGCAGCATGTGCGTGTCGTTCATGCGTACGTAGACGGCGGGAAAGACGGCGTAGTTGAGCTTCACGCCGACCTTGTCCGGGCGCCGGCCGAGCGCACGGAACGCCACGATGTGGCCAGCCTCGTGGATCAGCAGCTGGGCAAGCGTGTAGCCGCCGAGCAGCCACCAGCTGGCGCCTGTCACGTCGGTGGAGTAATCCGGCGTGAGAGCGAGGGCGAACGCGATGTGGGAGGGCAGGAGCACGCCCAGGATGACGAAGTAGGCGGTCGCGAACCGGCGCGACACTCCCGGGAGCGCAGGCTCCCACCGAAGATCCTGCGGCAGCGTGGCTGAGCTGACCTCGTGGTACGAGCGCGCTCCCTTTCGCTTGACGACGGCGCGCCCACCGCCCTGCAGGATCTCGACGTCGGAGTCCTCGTAGCGGCTGTACCGGTTCATGGCGCGGGAGCGGGGGACGGGTGCGCGGTCTTCACGGGCTCCTCTTTCGAGGTCAGATCGGCGTACAGCGCGATGATCAGGGGCGTCAGACGGGTGATCGACGCGGCGTCGGCGAACAGGCTGCGACACAGATCGCACGCGTCGACAAGCGGGGTCCTCGGGTCGAGGTCGATGACTCCCGTCTCGCGTCCGGCAGCGAGAAGCCGCTCGAAACCGACGCGCCGGATGACTCCCAGAAGGGCGTTCGAGCGGATCTTGCGCTGCGCGTCGGCGATCGTGAGGGCGGACGCGTCGCCCAGGGAGAGAGCCGAGTCGAACACTGCCGGCGAGCAGCACGGATACACCTTGCCGTCGAAGTGGAACACCGGTTCGAACCCCGGGCACCGCAGCGCATCGGAGGCGGTGAAGTCACGGATGATGTCGCCCGGTGGTAGTCCCGCGCCGGCACCGACGGGGAGCACGGGGAACTTCGTCATGCGTGTCCGGAGAGTGGAGTTTCCCAGCTCCGCGATCAGAGCGTTCCCGTCGCGCGCCCGTGTCACGGCGATGTTCACGATGCACGGAAGGTTCACGCGCTTGTTCGCGTTCAAGATGTTGGCGATTCTCCGCGGTGGGATGAACGCGGCGTGAAAGTCGTCGTAGCTGATGGTCATCGAACTGAGCCCGGCGTCGCGCAGCGTGCGCAACTCGTCGCGGGCCTTGTTCTCGGTCTGCCCCCAGAAGCCGTTGGTCACGAGGGTCGCTCGTTTGCCGGCGCTGTGGATCGTGCGGATCAGGGAGAGGACGAACTCCCGTCGCAGGAGCGCTTCGCCGCCGCTGAGGCCGATCTCCGTCACGTCGTCGTTGACGAGGGCCTCCGCGACCAGCTCGGTGATGCGCGCGTCGCCGAGCGACTCGTGCGACTTCGGACCGCAGCTGAAACAGCAGTGCGCGCACCGAGCGTTGCAGTTCGCGCCGATCGTGATCGAGACGGACGGCACGCGTCACCTCTCCGGGTTCTCGGGTGATCTGGGGCGCCGCCGTGGCGACGCCCCAGGTGTCGGCTCGGTCGGTCAGGAACCGGCGATCCAGCCGCCCTTGCCGTTGGTGATGAAGAACCAGAGGTCGTCCTGGTCGGCCAGCTCGACCGCCGAGCCGTCGAGCTCGAGCGCGGCCATCTGCGGGTTACCCATTGCGCATCTCCTCACTCCGGCGGGGGCGCTCATGCGTGTCACCCGCTCGTCTGAAGGACGCTATGCACGAACGGTCCTCCGCGTGCGGGACATTAGTCCTCAATTGCGGCTGCATCGGAACTGAATCCGCGAACTGCGGGCCTGCTCGCGCGAAATTGATAGCAATTGTGACATTTGTGTGGTTGGCACATCGCGCCGCCGGAGCCGGCGTAGCCGAGATGTCGACGTGCCGCGCCGTAGGGTGACGGGGTGACCGTGCGCCGCGTGATGGGGATCGAGACCGAGTACGGCGTGCTGCAGCCGGGACGCCCCACCGCGAACCCGATGCTGCTGTCCAGCCACGTCGTCGCCGTGCACGCAGCGGCCCGGCAGGGTGGCCGCGTCAAGGCCCGCTGGGACTACGACGACGAGGACCCGCTGCAGGACGCGCGTGGGTTCCACCTGCAGCGCGCGTCGGCGCACCCGTCGCTGCTGACCGACGACCCGGCCAGTCCGGCGCCGTCCGGCGACGCCGCGCCGGACGGGCAGGACGGGCAGGACGGGCAGGACGGGCAGGACGGGCCCGGCCGCGACGGCCCGCAGGAGGTGGCCCGGTCGCTGGTCGAGGAGTACGAGGACCCCGGCGCGGCCAACGTCATCCTCACCAACGGCGCCCGGCTGTACGTGGACCACGCGCACCCGGAGTACTCGTCTCCGGAGGTCACCAACCCGCTCGACGCGGTGCGGTGGGACCGGGCGGGGGAGCTGGTGATGCTCGCGTCGGTCCGGGCCCTCGCCTCGACGCCGGCGCTGCCCGACGTCGCGCTGTACAAGAACAACGTCGACGGCAAGGGCGCCACCTACGGCACCCACGAGAACTTCCTGGTCGACCGCGCCGTGCCGTTCACCGACCTCGCGTCGCGGCTCACGCCGTTCCTCGTGACCCGGCAGGTGTTCACCGGCGCCGGCCGCGTCGGGCTCGGGCAGCGCGGGGAGGAGGCCGGGTTCCAGCTGTCCCAGCGGGCCGACTACATGGAGGCCGAGGTCGGCCTCGAGACCACCCTGCGCCGCCCCATCGTCAACACCCGCGACGAGCCGCACGCCGACCCCGACCGCTGGCGGCGGCTGCACGTGATCATCGGCGACGCGAACCTGCTCGAGGTCGCGACCTACCTCAAGCTCGGCACCACCTCGCTGGTGCTGTGGCTGATCGAGCGGGTCGCCGACGGCCGCGCCAAGGACCTCGGGGCGACCCTGGACCGGCTCGCGCTGGCCGACCCGGTCGCGGCCGTGCACACCGTCAGCCACGACCTCGCGCTGACCGCGCGGCTGAAGCTCGCGGACGGCCGCCGGCTCACCGCGATCGAGGTGCAGCGCGAGTACCTCACGGCGATCCGCACCGCCCTCGGTCGCGGGGTCGGCCCGGAGGCGGGCGGTGTCGACGCCCAGACCGCCGACGTGCTCGCCCGGTGGGGGTCGCTGCTGGACCGGCTCGGGGGTGACCCGGCGTCCTGCGCCCGCGAGGTCGAGTGGCTCGCCAAGATGCGCCTGCTCGAGGGCCTGCGCCGGCGCGACCACCTCGACTGGGACCACCCCCGGCTCGCCGCCGTCGACCTGCAGTGGTCCGACGTGCGCCCGGAGCGCGGGCTCTACCACCGGCTCGTCGGGGCCGACGCGGTCGAGCGGCTCGTCGCCGAGGAGGCCGTGCGCGCGGCCGTGACCGACCCGCCCGAGGACACCCGCGCGTACTTCCGCGGCCAGACGATCGCCCGGTTCGGTGCGCACGTGTCGGCCGCCAGCTGGGACTCCGTCGTGTTCGACGTGCCCGGCGCGCCGACGCTCCAGCGCGTGCCGATGCGCGACCCGCTGCGGGGCACGAAGGCGCACGTGGCGGCGCTGCTGGAGTCGTCGCCGGACGTTCGCACCCTGCTCGCCGCGCTCGGCACCTGAGGTTCCCCGTCGCGTCACGAGAACCCGCGCCGACCAGGGCCTAGGGTGGTGCCACTGCGGGCCGCCGCGAGCTGCGGCGGCCCGTGCCCGACTCGGCGCCGGAGGTGCACATGGCTGGTCAGGAACGCGCGCGGGACCGTCGCGAGGACGACGAGCCGGTCGACGGGCCCGAGGTCGAGCAGGCGACCGCCGCCGCGCAGCAGCGCGACGCGGAGGTCGACGCGCTCCTCGAGGAGATCGACGACGTCCTGGAGACCAACGCCGAGCAGTTCGTGCGCGGGTTCGTGCAGAAGGGCGGGCAGTGACGCGTGCCGACGGACCCGCTGACCTCGGCGGGGCGGCTGCCCGAGGCGTTCACCACGCCCGGGTCGTCGTCCTTCGTCGACTTCCTCGCCCAGCACGCCCCCGACCTGCTGCCGGGACGGCGCACCGCGCTCCCTGCCGGTGACGTGCCCGCCGTCCCGCACGCCACCACGATCGTCGCCCTGGTGTTCGACGGCGGCGTCGTCATGGCCGGCGACCGGCGCGCCACGATGGGCTCGCAGATCGCGTCGCGCGACATCGAGAAGGTGTTCCCGGCCGACGACTACTCCGCGATCGGCATCGCCGGCACCGCGGGCCTGGCCGTCGAGCTCGTCCGGCTGTTCCAGCTGGAGCTCGAGCACTACGAGAAGATCGAGGGCGCGCTGCTCTCGCTCGACGGCAAGGCGAACCGGCTGGCCACGATCATCCGCGGCAACCTGGGCCTCGCCATGCAGGGCCTGGCCGTCGTGCCGCTGTTCGCCGGGTTCGACCTGGACCGCGGGCAGGGCCGGATCTTCTCCTACGACGTCACCGGCGGCCGGTACGAGGAGCACCAGCACCACAGCGTCGGCTCGGGCTCGGTGTTCGCGCGCGGCTCGCTGAAGAAGCTCTGGCAGCCCGGCCTCGACGTCGATGCCGCCGTGCGGGTGGCCGTCGAGGCCCTGGTCGACGCCGCCGACGACGACTCCGCGACCGGCGGCCCCGACCAGTCGCGCCGGATCTGGCCCGTGGTCGCCACCGTGACCGCCGCCGGTTACCTGCGGGTCGGGCAGGAGGCGCTCGGCGAGGTCGTCGCCCGGGTGGTCGCCGACCGCGCCGAGCAGCACGCCCGCGCCCGTTCCGAGGGGGACCTCGCATGAGCATGCCGTTCTACGTCTCGCCCGAGCAGCTGATGAAGGACCGGGCGGACTACGCGCGCAAGGGCATCGCCCGCGGCCGGTCCGTCGTCGTGCTGACCTACGAGGACGGCATCGCGTTCGCCACCGAGAACCCCTCGCGCGCTCTGCACAAGGTGTCCGAGATCTACGACCGCATCGCGTTCGCGGCCGTCGGGAAGTACAACGAGTTCGAGAACCTGCGCGTCGCCGGCGTCCGGTACGCCGACCTGCGCGGGTACTCCTACGACCGGCGCGACGTGAACGCCCGCGGCCTGGCCAACGCCTACGCGCAGACGCTCGGGACCGTGTTCACCACCGAGTCCAAGCCGCTGGAGGTCGAGATCGTCGTCGCCGAGGTCGGCGTCGACGCGGCCACCGACCAGCTCTACCGGCTGCAGTACGACGGGTCCGTCGCGGACGAGCGTGGCTTCGTCGTCATGGGCGGGCAGGCCGAGCGGCTGCGCGAGGAGGTCGCCGCCGGGTGGGTGCCCGGCATGCCGCTCGGCGACGCGCTCGCGCTCGCCGTCCGGGCGCTCGGCACCCCGGCCGACGGCACGGACGAGGACGACCGGCGGGTCATCCCCGCCGCGCAGCTCGAGGTCGCGGTCCTGGACCGCACGCGCCCCCGCCGGGCGTTCCGGCGCCTGTCCGGCGTCGTCCTGGAGGACCTGCTGGGCTCGGCCTCCGAAGCCTGAGGAGACGCACCATGGACCGACGGATCTTCGGCCTCGAGACCGAGTACGGCGTCACCTGCGCAGCGGACGACGGCCGCGGCCTGTCCGCCGACGAGGTCGCGCGGTACCTGTTCCGCAAGGTCGTCGCGTGGGGCCGGTCGTCCAACGTGTTCCTGCGCAACGGCTCGCGGCTCTACCTGGACGTGGGGTCGCACCCCGAGTACGCCACGGCCGAGTGCGACGACTGGCGCCAGCTCGTCACGCACGACCGCGCGGGGGAGCGGATCCTCGAGGGCCTCGTCGCGGACGCCCAGCAGCGCCTCGAGCACGAGGGGCTCTCGGGCCGCATCCACCTGTTCAAGAACAACACCGACTCCGCCGGCAACTCCTACGGCTGCCACGAGAACTACCTCGTGCGCCGGCAGGGCGACTTCTCGCGGCTGTCCGACGTGCTCGTGCCGTTCCTCATCACCCGGCAGGTCCTCACCGGTGCCGGCAAGGTGCTCGCCACCCCGCGCGGCGCCGTGTTCTGCCTGTCCCAGCGCGCCGACCACATCTGGGAGTCGGTGTCGTCGGCCACCACGCGGTCCCGGCCGATCATCAACACCCGCGACGAGCCGCACGCCGACGCCGAGCACTACCGGCGGCTGCACGTCATCGTCGGGGACTCCTCGATGTCCGAGACCACCACCATGCTCAAGGTCGGGACCACCGACCTCGTCCTCCGGCTGATCGAGGCCGGGCTGCCGATGCGGGACCTGACCCTGGAGAACCCGATCCGGGCGATCCGGGAGATCAGCCACGACATCACCGGCACCCACCCGGTCACGCTCGCCAGCGGGCGCACCGTCACGGCGATCGACCTCCAGGAGGAGTACCTGGGCCGGGTCCAGGACTTCGTCGTCGGCGAGACCGACGCCGGGCCCGAGCTCAAGCAGGTCCTCGAGCTCTGGGAGCGCGGCCTGCGCGCCCTGCGGACCGGCGACCTGTCGCTCGTCGAGCGCGAGCTGGACTGGGTCATCAAGCACCGCCTGATCGAGAGGTACCGCGCCAAGCACGGCCTCGAGCTCTCCGACGTCCGCGTCGCACGGATGGACCTCGCCTACCACGACATCTCCCGCACGGAGGGCCTCTACAACCTGCTCGCCCAGCGCGGCCTGGTCGAGCGCGTGACGACCGACGTCGAGGTCTTCGAGGCCACGTCCGTGCCGCCGCAGACGACGCGGGCCAAGCTCCGCGGGGAGTTCGTCCAGGCCGCGCAGGAGGCCCGCCGCGACTACACGGTCGACTGGGTGCACCTGAAGCTCAACGACCAGGCGCAGCGCACCGTCCTGTGCAAGGACCCGTTCCGGAACGTCGACGACCGGGTGGAGCGCCTGATCGAGTCCATGTGACGGGTCTTCACCAGACCCGACCGTCCTGACCGGCCCCGACGTCCGGGACGCGCCGCCGCGGCCCGTACAGTGGGCGCGGCACAGTGCAGGACGCTCGGAAGGATCGATGTGCGACGTCTCGTGGCCGCGTGCGCCGCCGTGGCGCTGGCCCTGCTCGTGGGGTGCTCCCCGCAGGACCCCGAGCCCCCGGAGGTCGTCGTGTCGGGCGAGCCCGGCGAGGCGCCGACCGTCACCTACCGGACCCCGCTGCGTCCCGCCGAGCCGACCAGCGAGGTCGTCTGGGAGGGCACCGGGCCGGACCTCGTCGAGGGCAGGCCCGTGCTGCTCGACTTCTGGCTCGAGAACGCGTCCGACGCGTCGCTCGTCAAGGAGTCCTACAGCTCCAGCCCCACGCCGCGGATGCTCACCGAGGAGGACCTCGGCAAGGACCTGTACGCCACCCTGTCGGGCCAGCAGGTCGGCGCACGGCTGCTGCAGCTCAGCCCCGCGTCCGAGGCGAGCGCCTCGTCCTACCCGACCGTGACCGTGCTCGACGTGCTGCCCATCCGCGCCGACGGCGAGCCCGTCGCGCCGCGCGAGGGCCTGCCCGCCGTCACCCTCGACGACACCGGCGCGCCGTCCATCGCCGCGACCGGGACCGAGCCGCCCACCGACCTCGTCGTGCAGCCGCTGGTCCGCGGGACCGGCGACCAGGTCGCCGAGGACGACATCATCACCGTGCAGTACACCGGGTTCGTCTGGTCCACCGGTGAGCCGTTCGACTCCACCTGGACCGGCGGCAGCCCCACCACCTTCGCGCTCGACGACGTCCCCGCGTGGTCCGAGGCGCTCATCGAGCAGTCCGTCGGCAGCCAGGTCATGGTCGTCGTGCCGCCGTCGTACCCGCTCGGCGCCACCCAGAGCGAGGAGCTCGCCGGGCAGACCATCGTGTTCGTCATCGACCTGCTCGCCACCCGTTCGCCCGCGGCGGCGCCCGATCCCGCGGCCACCGCCGCACCCGAGGGGGAGTGACCGTGTCCGTCGCGCTGCGCGTGGTCCCGTGCCTCGACGTCGACGCCGGTCGCGTCGTCAAGGGCGTCAACTTCGAGAACCTCCGGGACGCCGGTGACCCCGTCGAGCTCGCCCGGCGGTACGACCGCGAGGGCGCCGACGAGGTCACCTTCCTCGACGTCTCCGCCTCCTCCGGCGACCGCGAGACCACCTACGAGGTGGTGCGCCGCACCGCCGAGCAGGTGTTCGTGCCCCTGACCGTCGGCGGCGGCGTCCGGTCCGCCGACGACGTCGACCGGCTCCTGCGCGCCGGCGCCGACAAGGTGGGCGTCAACACCGCGGCCATCGCCCGGCCCGAGCTCATCGCCGACATCGCGCAGCGGTTCGGCAGCCAGGTGCTGACGCTCTCCGTCGACGCACGGCGCGTCACCGGCGACACCCGCACCGACTCCGGCTACGAGGTCACCACCCACGGCGGGCGCCGGGGGACCGGCATCGACGCCGTGGCGTGGGCCGTGCGCGCCGCCGAGCTCGGCGCCGGCGAGATCCTGCTCAACTCCATGGACGCCGACGGCACCGAGGCCGGGTTCGACCTCGACATGCTCCGCGACGTCCGCCGCGAGGTGCGGATCCCGCTGATCGCCAGCGGCGGCGCCGGGACCGTCGAGCACTTCGCGGCGGCCGCCGACGCCGGTGCCGACGCCGTGCTAGCGGCGAGCGTGTTCCACTTCGGGCAGCTCACCGTGGGGCAGGTGAAGGACCACCTGCGGGCGACCGGGCACGTCGTCCGGTAGCGCCGCCGCGGGGCGGTCCTGCTCGCGGGCGGACGTGGCAGACCCACCGAGGTGCGCCGCTGCGCCCCGGCACGGCACGATGGGCGGATGCAGCGCATCGGACTGACCGGGGGGATCGCGGCGGGCAAGTCGGTGGCCGCGCAGCGGCTCGCCGAGCGGGGCGCCGTCCTCGTCGACTACGACCAGCTGTCGCGGGATGCCGTCGCGCCCGGCTCCGCCGGCCTCGCGGACGTGGTCGAGGCGTTCGGAGCGGGCGTCCTCACCGCCGACGGCGCCCTCGACCGGCCGGGTCTCGCCGCCGTCGTGTTCGCCGACCCCGCCGCGCGCGAGCGGCTGAACGCCATCGTGCACCCGGTCGTGCGCCGGCTCGCCGCCGAGCGGGAGGCGGCCGCGGCCGCCGCCGACCCGGCCGCCGTCGTCGTCCACGACGTGCCGCTGCTCGTCGAGACCGGCCGCGCCGACGCCTTCCACCTCGTCGTGGTCGTCCAGGCCCCCGCCGTCCTGCGTGTCGAGCGGCTGGTGCGGACCCGTGCCATGGACCGCGGCGAGGCCGAGCGGCGCATCGCCGCGCAGGCCTCCGACGACGAGCGGCTCGCCGTCGCCGACGTCGTGCTCGACGGCTCGGGCGCGCCCGACGACCTGCGGGCCGAGGTCGACGCCCTCTGGGACCGGCTCGCCGCCGAGCGCGCCGACGAGAGCGACGTGGACGCGCGGTGACGGCTCCCACGACGATCCTGGTCACCGGCTTCGAGCCGTTCGAGCAGCAGGAGGTCAACGCCTCCTGGGCCGCCGTGCGGTCCGTGGCCGCCGGCTGGGACGAGACCGCCGAGGGCGCCCGCCTGGTCAGCGAGCTGCTGCCCGTCTCCTTCTCCCGGGCTCCGCGCCGGCTCGCGGAGCTCCTCGCCGACGTCCGGCCCGACCTCGTCGTCTGCGTCGGCGAGGCCGGCGGTCGGTCCGCCGTCGGGGTCGAGCGCGTCGCCGTGAACGTCCAGGACGCGCGCATCCCCGACGAGGACGGGGCCCAGCCCGTCGACGTCCCCGTCGTGCCCGGGGGCGACGTCGCGCACTTCTCCTCGCTGCCCGTGAAGGCGTGCCTCCTCGCGCTCCAGGACGCCGGCGTCCCGGGTGAGGTGTCCAACACCGCGGGCACCTACGTCTGCAACACCGTCGCGTACGCCCTGGCCGACGCGCTCGCCGCCGGCCGTGCGCCCGGCGCGCGGGGCGGGTTCGTGCACGTGCCCCGGCTGCCCGAGCAGGTGACCGACGGCGCAGCGTCCCTGCCCGTGGAGGACGCCGCGCGCGGCCTCGCCGCCGTGCTGCGGGCGTCGCTGCGCACGACGCACGACCTCGAGATCCAGGCGGGCACCCTCGCCTGAGCCGCGAACGCCCCCGCTGCTGACGCCCCCGGGCCAGCCGCATCACCAGCTGATCCTCGCGTCGCCAGCCGAGGTGTCGGCCGGCGACGCGAGAACCGGCTGGCGTTGGCGGACCGGAGACCGCAGCTCACGAAGGGGGCGACGCGCCCGGGGCGCGGGGCGCAGGCGGGCGCCGGTTGCGCCGGGCGCCCACGCCCTGGGCGAACCCGCGCCCCTGGCCGGCGCGTGTGTCGGACCCTCGTCGTACCGTGGACGCATGCGTCCCGTCACCGATCTGCAGCGCACCGTCGCCCCGTTCGAGGTGGTCTCCGAGTTCACCCCGTCCGGCGACCAGCCGGCCGCGATCGCCGAGCTGAAGAAGCGCATCCAGGCGGGGGAGAAGGACGTCACGCTGCTCGGCGCGACGGGTACCGGCAAGTCCGCGACGACGGCGTGGCTGATCGAGCAGCTGCAGCGCCCGACGCTGGTGATGGCGCCGAACAAGACGCTGGCGGCGCAGCTCGCCAACGAGTTCCGCGAGCTGCTGCCGAACAACGCGGTCGAGTACTTCGTGTCGTACTACGACTACTACCAGCCCGAGGCGTACATCGCGCAGACGGACACCTACATCGAGAAGGACTCGTCGATCAACGACGAGGTCGAGCGGCTCCGGCACTCGGCGACGTCGTCGTTGCTGACCCGCCGCGACGTGGTCGTGGTGGCGTCGGTGTCCTGCATCTACGGCCTCGGCACGCCGCAGGAGTACGTCGACCGGATGGTGACGCTGGACGTCGGCGACCAGGTGGACCGCGACCTGCTGCTGCGGCAGTTCGTGTCGATGCAGTACAGCCGCAACGACATGGCGTTCACGCGCGGCACGTTCCGGGTGCGCGGCGACACGGTGGAGATCATCCCCGTGTACGAGGAGCTCGCGATCCGCATCGAGTTCTTCGGCGACGAGATCGAGGCGATCCAGACGCTGCACCCGCTGACGGGCGAGGTGGTCCGCAACGAGACGCAGGTGCACGTGTTCCCGGCGACGCACTACGTCGCGGGCCCGGAGCGGATGGAGCGGGCGATCGCCGGCATCGAGCACGAGCTGGAGGAGCGCCTCAAGGACCTCGAGCGCGCGAACAAGCTGCTCGAGGCCCAGCGGCTGCGCATGCGCACGACCTACGACATCGAGATGATGCGGCAGATCGGCTCGTGCTCCGGCATCGAGAACTACTCGCGCCACATCGACGGGCGTGAGCCCGGGACGGCCCCCAACACGCTGCTCGACTACTTCCCCGAGGACTTCCTGCTCGTCATCGACGAGTCGCACGTCACGGTGCCTCAGATCGGCGCGATGTTCGAGGGCGACATGTCGCGCAAGCGGAACCTGGTCGACTTCGGGTTCCGGCTGCCGAGCGCGATGGACAACCGTCCGCTGCGCTGGGAGGAGTTCGTCGACCGGATCGGGCAGACGGTCTACCTGTCGGCGACGCCCGGCGACTACGAGCTCTCGATGTCCGACGGCGTGGTGGAGCAGATCATCCGCCCGACGGGCCTGGTCGACCCCGAGATCGTCGTGAAGCCGACGAAGGGCCAGATCGACGACCTGCTGGACGAGATCCGCACCCGCGTCGAGAAGGACGAGCGCGTCCTGGTCACGACGCTCACCAAGAAGATGGCCGAGGACCTCACCGACTACTTCCTGGAGAAGGGCGTGCGGGTCCGGTACCTGCACTCGGAGGTCGACACGCTGCGCCGCGTCGAGCTGCTGCGCGAGCTGCGCCTGGGCGAGTACGACGTGCTGGTCGGCATCAACCTGCTCCGGGAGGGCCTCGACCTGCCCGAGGTGTCGCTGGTCGCGATCCTGGACGCGGACAAGGAGGGCTTCCTGCGGTCGGGCAAGTCGCTGATCCAGACGATCGGGCGCGCGGCCCGCAACGTCTCGGGCCAGGTGCACATGTACGCCGACAAGATCACGCCCGGCATGGCGATGGCGATCGACGAGACGACGCGCCGCCGGGAGAAGCAGGTCGCGTACAACCTCGAGCACGGCATCGACCCGCAGCCGCTCCGCAAGAAGATCGGCGACATCACCGACCTGCTGGCCCGGGAGGACGCCGACACGGCCGAGCTGCTCGGCGGCGCCGGGCGGCAGTCGAGCCGCGGCAAGGCGCCGGTGCCGGGGCTGAGCTCCAAGGCCGGTCCGCCATCGGAGCGCACCAAGCTGGCGGGCGCGGCCGCAGGCGAGCTGGCCGGGCTCATCCAGGAGCTCAGCGACCAGATGCACACGGCGGCGGCCGAGCTGCAGTTCGAGCTCGCGGCGCGTCTGCGCGACGAGATCTCCGGCCTGAAGAAGGAGCTGCGGCAGATGCACGCCGCGACGGCCTGACGGACTGACGGTCAGGGGTCCGGACGCGCCGTGCGGACGCTGCTCGGTGCATCTGGGACCGATGACCTATGCTGGCGCACGCAGTGGAGGGGAGTATCCCGACACGACGCCCCCCGTCAACACGGTCGCCGATGACGCCGACCCGGGGACGTCGGCCCGGTCGTCCGGGTGGGAGAGACCTCCGGTACTCAGTCGTATCTTCAACCGTCTGTACCGGAGGAAACACCTATGTCCGTCGACCTGTGGGTCTGGGTCGCGACCGGCGTCGCGATCATCGGGATGGTCCTGTTCGACTTCTTCGCGCACGTGCGCACGCCGCACGCGCCCGCGTTCAAGGAGGCCGCGACCTGGTCGGCCATCTACATCGGGCTCGCCATCGTCTTCGGCCTCGGGCTCGGCATGGTCTGGGGCTGGGACCACGGCACCGAGTACTTCGCGGGGTACGTGACCGAGAAGAGCCTGTCGGTCGACAACCTCTTCGTCTTCCTCATCATCATGACGAAGTTCGCGGTGCCGCGGGAGTTCCAGCAGAAGGTGCTGCTGGTCGGTGTCGTGATCGCGCTGGTGCTGCGCACGGTGTTCATCCTCGCGGGCGCCGCCGCCATCGAGCGCTGGTCCTGGGTCTTCTACATCTTCGGCGCGTTCCTGGTGTACACCGGCATCAAGCTGGCCAAGGAGAAGCACGAGGCGGACGAGCTCAGCCACGCCGACGAGAAGCAGGACGGACTCGCCGTCCGCCTCCTGAAGCGGGTCGTCCCGTCCACCGAGGAGTACCACGGCGACCGCCTGACCACGAAGATCGACGGCAAGCGGTTCATCACCCCGATGCTCGTCGTGATGGTCGCGATCGGCGCCACCGACATCCTGTTCGCGCTCGACTCGATCCCGGCGATCTACGGCCTCACGCAGGAGCCGTACATCGTGTTCACGGCCAACGCGTTCGCGCTGCTCGGCCTGCGCCAGCTGTACTTCCTCATCGGCGGCCTGCTGGAGCGCCTGGTCTACCTGAACAAGGGCCTGGCGTTCATCCTCGCGTTCATCGGCGTGAAGCTGGTGCTGCACGCGATGCACGAGAACGAGCTGCCCTTCATCAACGGCGGCGAGCACATCGAGTGGGCCCCGGAGATCCCGACGTGGCTCTCGCTGCTCGTGATCCTGGGTACGCTCACCGTCGCCACTGTCGCGAGCCTCGCCAAGACCCGGCGGGACCGCGACGCCGCGCCGGCCGCCGTGACCGCCGCGGAGGAGCCCGTGTCGCACAAGGAGCACTGACCCCCGCATGGACGTATCTCCGCTCGTCTGGTGCGTGTCGCTCGGCCTCGCCGCCCTCGTCCTCGTCGTGGACGTCGCGGTGGTGGGCCGGCGGCCGCACATCCCCACGACGGCGGAGTGCCTCCGGTACCTCGGGGTCTACATCGGCCTCGCGCTGGCCTTCGCCGTGGTCGTCGCCCTCGTGTGGGGCGGCGACCCGGCCGGGGAGTTCGTCGCCGGCTGGCTGACCGAGTACTCGCTCTCGGTCGACAACCTGTTCGTCTTCCTGCTGATCATGTCGAGGTTCGCCGTCCCCCGGCAGTACCAGCAGACCGCCCTGCTCATCGGCATCATCCTGGCGCTGGTGTTCCGCGGGGTGTTCATCGGCATCGGCGCCGCCGCGATCGCGTCGTTCTCCTGGGTGTTCTACCTGTTCGGGGCCTTCCTGGTCTGGACGGCGGTGAAGGTCGCCCGCGAGGGGGTCGGCGAGGACGCGGACGAGGCAGCCGAGGACTACCGCCCGCCGGCGCTCGTGCGCCTGGTGCAGCGGATCGTGCCGACGACCGACGGCTACCGCGGCGTGGCGCTCACGGCCGAGGTCGACGGCCGGCGGCACGTCACCCCGATGCTGCTCGTGCTGGTCGCGATCGGCGCCACGGACCTCCTGTTCGCGTTCGACTCGATCCCCGCGGTGTTCGGGCTGACGCAGGAGCCGTACCTGGTCCTGATGGCCAACGTGTTCGCGCTGATGGGTCTGCGCCAGCTCTACTTCCTGCTGGGCGGGCTGCTGACCCGGCTGCGCTACCTCAACGTCGGCCTGGGCGTCCTGCTCGGCTTCATCGGCGTGAAGCTGGTCCTCCAGGCCCTGCACGAGAACACGCTGCCGTTCCTCAACGGCGGTGAGCCCGTCGCGTGGGCGCCCGAGCTGCCCTCGTGGGTCTCGCTCGCGGTGATCGTCGTGACGCTCGCGGTGACGGCGGCGACCAGCGTCGCGGCGTCCCGGCGCGACGAGCGCCGGGCGGCGGCCGCGGGCGAGGCGGCGTCCGACGCCGGAGTGGACGTGGACGCCGAGGGCGGCCGCTCGCACTGAGCGGGCCCCCGCACCTGGCGGTCAGCCGGCGAGGCCCTCCGCCCACGGCCCGAGCACCAGCGTCCACTCCCGGATCCGCACGTCGGCGACCAGGCCGTGGCGGGCGAACGGGTCGTCCGCCAGCAGCACCTCCAGGGCGGCGGTGTCGACGGCCGTGAACACCAGCAGGGCGCCCGGGTCGCCGTCGGCGTAGGGGCCGGAGCCGAGCAGCAGGCCGCGGTCGGCCAGGCCCCTCAGGTAGTCCCGGTGCTCGGGACGGACCTCGTCGCGGAGCTCGTGGCGCTGGTCGTAGGTGTACTGGACGGCGTAGGTCGGCATGCCCGCCATCCTGCCGCACCGGCCGGCGGGGAGCCGCCGGGGTGCGAGAGTAGCGGCATGACTGCGCGCACCCTGCTCACGGAGGACCTGCTCGCCCGCGTCGCGGAGCGCGCGCCGGTGCACGACCGCGAGAACACCTTCCCGCACGAGGACCTCGCCGAGCTGCGGGAGGTGGGCTACCTCCGGGCGTTCGTCCCCGGGCGCCTCGGCGGGCCGGGCCTGACGCTGGAGGAGGTCGCGCGGGAGCAGGTGCGGCTCGCGGCGGCGGCGCCGGCCACGGCGCTGGCGGTGAACATGCACCTGGTCGTCACCGGGATGGCGGCCCTGCTCGCCGCGCGCGGCGACGACTCGCTGGAGTTCGTCCTGGCCGACGCGGCGGCGGGCGAGGTGTTCGCGTTCGGGAGCTCCGAGGCGGGCAACGACCTGGTGATGTTCGGGTCGCGGACGCGGGCGGAGCGGCAGCCGGACGGCGGGTACCGGTTCCACGGCACGAAGATCTTCACGTCCCTGTCGCCGGTGTGGACCCGCCTGACCACCTTCGGCCTGGACGAGCAGCACCCCGACGGCCCGCGGCTGGTGCACGCCGTGCTCGCCCGGGAGGACGGCGGTGTCACGTCGAAGGACGACTGGGACACGCTCGGCATGCGCGCCACGCAGAGCTGCACGACGGTCCTGGACGGCGCTCCGGCCCCGGCCGCGCGGGTGTTCCGCGCCCTGCCGCCCGGCCCCAGTGCCGACCCGTACGTGTTCGCGCTGTTCGCCGCGTTCGAGATCCTGCTGGCCGCGGTCTACACCGGGATCGGCCGACGTGCGCTGGAGCTGGCGGTCACCGCGGCGCACCGGCGGACGTCGATGAAGAACGAGGGGCGCAGCTACGCGCAGGACCCCGACATCCGCTGGCGCGTCGCCGACGCGGCCATCGCGCAGGACGGCATCGAGCCGCAGGTGTGGGCGCTGGCGCGGGACGTGGACGAGCAGGTCGACCACGGGGGTCTGTGGTTCGCGAAGGTGGTCGGCCTGAAGGTCCGTGCGACCGAGACCGCGCGCGAGGTGGTGGACCGGGCGGTGCGGGTGTCGGGCGGCGGGACCTACTTCAGCGGCAACGAGCTCGGCCGGCTGTACCGGGACGTCCTCGCCGGGATGTTCCACCCCTCCGACGACGAGTCGGCGCACGGCACGGTCGCGAACGCCTGGCTCGGCCCGTTGGACCGCTGAACACGACGACGGCCCCGGGGCGCTCGCCCCGGGGCCGTCGTCGTGCGTGCGCGACCGGTGGTCAGCCGCCGATCTCGTCGGAGCAGTAGATCGCGAAGTCGACCCGGTTGCCGCAGGTCATCGCGAAGTCCTCGTACTCGGAGTCCGCCGGCGAGTACGTGTAGAGGTCGTCGCAGGCGGTGCCGCTGCCGGCCTCGCACGAGTCCCAGAGGGCGTCGAGCTCGGGGTCGTCGCCGTAGGAGCCCCCGGTGGACGCGCCCTCGGCGGCGTCCTCGTCGGTCGGCTGGCCGGACTCGTCGAGCCCGACGCACGAGTCGTAGCCCTCGGTGCGGCCGCCGCAGGTGCGGCCGAACTCCTCGTCGTCCGAGCCGACCTCGGACTCGTAGTAGAGGTCGTCGCAGGCCTGCATGACGCCGGACGTGCAGTCCGCGCGCAGGTCGTCGAGCGCGTTGTCGTGCGAGACCACCGCGGCGGCGATCGCCACGCCGACGCCGATCGAGACCAGCAGCCACAGCCCGCCGAGGACCAGGCCGGCGATCGCGAGGCCGCGGCCCTGGGTGCCGTTCTTCTTGGTCCGCTTGAGGCCGAGGACGCCGAGCACGATGGCCACGACGCTCATGCCGATGATGCCGGTGATCAGCGCGGCGATCGACACGCCGTCGGTGCCGGGGGCCTGCGGTCCCGGGTACTGGCCGGGGGAGTACGGGTACGGGGTACCACCGGCGGGCGGGTAGCCGCCGCCCGGGTAGCCGCCCTGCGGCTGGCCCGGCTGGGGGTAGCCCGGCTGCGCGTACCCGGGCTGCCCGTAGCCGCCCGCCGGGGTGCCGGCCGGGGCCGGGTAGCCGGCGGCGGCCGGCTGCTCGCCGGTCTGCCCGGTGGCGGGGGTGCCGTAGGCGGCGGTGGGCTGGTCGGCCGACGGGACGCCGTACGGCGACGTCGGCGGCTCCGCGCCGGGGGCTCCGGGCGTGCCGTACGCGGCGGTGGGCTGGTCACCGGTGCTGCGGGTGCCGTAGGGCGCGGTCGGCCAGTCGGACGACGAGGGGGCCTCGTAGCCCGAGGGCGCCGGGGCGGCGGGCTGCTCGCCGCCCGTGCTCGGCGCGGGCCGGCTGCTGGTGTCCGGCTGCTGGCCGGGCTCCGGCGTCGCGCTGCCGTCGTTCGACATGGATGTCCCCTCGTCTGCTGTGCTGTGGCTGTGCGCCACTATGGCAGAACCCTCCCGGACCAGGGCAAAGCCGTCCAGGGAGGAGATCGCGTGTCACCCGCGTGGTCGCGCGCCGCGTCGCCCGCGTCCCGGTTCACCAGCCCCGGGCGCGCCACTCCCCGAGGTGCGGCCGCTCCGCGCCGAGGGTCGTGTCCCGCCCGTGGCCCGGGTACACCCAGGTGCCGTCGTCGAACCGGTCGAACACCCGCGCCTCCAGGTCCGACATCAGCGCGTCGAACGCCCGCGGGTCGGCCGTCCGGCCCGGCCCGCCGGGGAACAGCGAGTCGCCCGTGAGCAGGTGCACGCGCCCGGGCGCGGTGGCCCCGGCGGGCTCCCGGTACGCCAGTGCGACCGAGCCGGGGGTGTGCCCGCGCAGCGCCACGACCTCGAGCGCGACAGCACCGACGGTGAGCACCTCGCCGTGCACCAGGGGCCGGGGCGCGGTGCTGCCGGCGAGGAGCGCGACGTCCGCGGCGTCGCCCGCCCCGGCGGCGTGCGACGCACCGGTCGCGGTGAGGACCGCGGCGAGGGCACCGAGGTGGTCCCGGTGGCGGTGGGTGGTGACGACCAGGAGCGGCCCCTCGGCGCCGTCCTCGGTGACGAGCTCGAGCAGCCGGTCGGCCTCGGCGGCGGCGTCGACGAGCAGTCGCGCCCCGGTCCGGCGGCAGGTCACGGTGTACGCGTTGTTGTCCATCGAGCCGACGGAGAGCTTGCGCAGGACCACCTCGTCCAGCACCCGCACCGCTGCCGGACCGCCGGGTGCGACCTCGCCGGTGTACGCCTCGCTCACCGCGGCACCGCCGGACCGGTCACGGCGGCGGCGCCGGGGACCGCGCGGCTGCGCGCGACCGCCTCCTCGTGGCTGTGCACCGCCCGCACCAGGGTGAGGTGCGACAGCGCCTGCGGGGTGTTCCCGGCCATCCGGCCCCGGACCGGGTCGTACTCCTCGGCCAGCAGCCCCACGTCGTTCCGCAGCCCGGTGAGCACGTCGAGCACGGCGGTGGCGCCCGCGACGTCGTCCTGCCGCGCGAGCGCGTCGGCGAGCCAGCCCGAGCACGCCAGGAACGGGTGCTCCCCGCCGTGCAGGCCGTCGTCGGTCCGCTCGGTGCGGTACCGCAGCAGCAGTCCGGGAGCGACCTCGAGCTCGGCCCGCACCGCGGCGACGGTGCCCAGCAGGCGGGGGTCGTCCGCCGGCAGGAACCCGACCTGCACGAGCTGCAGCAGCGAGGCGTCGGTGTGCTGCGCGCCGTAGTGCTGCACGAACGTCCCGCGCTCCGTGTCCCAGCCGTGGGCGAGGACGTCGGCGTGCACGGCCTCGCGCTCGCGCCGCCACCGGTCGACCGGCCCGGGCAGGCCGTGCTGCTCGACGGCCCGGACGCCGCGGTCCAGCGCCGCCCACGCCATCACCTTGGAGTGGGTGAAGTGCCGCGGCTCCCCGCGCACCTCCCAGATGCCGCTGTCCGGGTCGCGCCACGTCCGGCAGAGGTGGTCGACCAGGCGGACCTGCAGCGACCACGAGTCGGTGCTCTCCGCGATGCCGGCCGTGCGCGCGAGGTCGAGCGCGGACATCACCTCGCCGAGCACGTCGTTCTGCACCTGGCCCACGGCGGCGTTGCCGACGCGCACCGGCCGCGACCCCGCGTAGCCCGGCAGGTGGTCGAGCGTGCGCTCGGGGATGTCCCGGCCCCCGTCGACGCCGTACATGATCTGCACGTCGGCCGGGTCGCCGGCGACGGCCCGGAGCAGCCACTGCCGCCACGCCTGCGCCTCGTCGCGGTACCCGTGCTCCAGCAGCGCCTCCAGCGTCATCGCGGCGTCCCGCAGCCAGCAGTACCGGTAGTCCCAGTTCCGCTCGCCCCCGAAGTCCTCGGGCAGCGACGTGGTCACGGCCGCGACGATCCCGCCGGTCTGGGAGTCGCTCAGCAGCCGGAGCACCAGCAGCGACCGGACGACGGCCTCGCGGTAGCCGCCCTCGTAGCGGCACGCGCGGGCCCACTCGCCCCAGCGGTGCTCCGTCGCCTCGATCCGGTGCTCCAGGCTGGGCGCGCGGGGCACCGGGAGCCAGGAGTGCGCCCACGTCTGGGCGACCTCGACGGAGCGGCCCGCGGCGAGCTCGAAGTCGTCGGTGTGCGCGCGGTGGCCGCCCGCGCGTCCCGGCCGGGGGAGGCGGTCCCCGCGCAGCACCAGGCTGTCCGGTCCCGCGACGGCCTGGATGACCTCCGACCCGCCGGCGTCCGTGACGCGGTGCACCCACGGCACGTCGCGGCCGTACCCGAACCGGACGACCCACTCGTGGTGCACCCGGACGGTGCCGCGGGTGGTCGTGATCCGGCGGACCAGGTCGCAGCGGCCGTCGCGGAGGGGCATCGCGTCCAGCAGGACCGCGGTGCCGGTCGGGGACTCGAAGGTCGTCTCCAGGACGAACGAGTCGCCCAGGTAGCGCCGCGTGATCCGCGTGGCGTCGGGGACGGTCACGAGCCAGCGGCCGTGCTCCGGCCCGCCGAGGAGCGCCGCGAAGCACGCGGGGGAGTCGAACCGGGGTGCGCACAGCCAGTCGACCGAGCCTGCCCGCGACACGAGCGCCGCCGTCCGGCCGTCCCCGAGGACGGCGTACTCGCCGATCGGCGTGGGGTGCGTCACGGGTTCGCCGTCCGAGGGTGCCTGCATGGCCCCATCATGCGGCGACCTGCGGCGTCACGCGACGGAGCACCGGCGCACACCGTTCGAACACATGTGCGCCTGTCGGTGGTCCGCCGTAGCATGGCGCGCGTGAATGATCGACTGGTGGTCCAGGGGGCCCGCGAGCACAACCTGCGCAACGTCGACCTGGACCTCCCGCGTGACAGGCTCATCGTCTTCACGGGGCTGTCCGGGTCCGGCAAGTCGTCGCTGGCGTTCGACACCATCTTCGCGGAGGGGCAGCGCCGCTACGTCGAGTCGCTGTCCGCGTACGCGCGCCAGTTCCTCGGCCAGATGGACAAGCCCGACGTCGACTTCATCGAGGGCCTGTCGCCCGCGGTGTCCATCGACCAGAAGTCGACCAACCGCAACCCCCGGTCGACGGTCGGCACCATCACGGAGGTCTACGACTACCTCCGCCTGCTGTTCGCCCGCGCCGGCACGCAGCACTGCCCGGTCTGCGGCGAGCGCGTCACCGCGCAGACCCCGCAGCAGATCGTCGACCGCCTGCTCGAGCTGCCCGAGGGCACGCGGTACCAGGTGCTGGCGCCCGTGGTGCGCGGCCGCAAGGGCGAGTACGCCGACCTGTTCAAGGAGCTCCAGGCCAAGGGCTTCGCCCGCGCGCGGGTCGACGGGGAGGTCGTGCAGCTGACCGAGCCGCCGACGCTGGAGAAGAAGCTCAAGCACGACATCGAGGTGGTCGTCGACCGCCTGGTCTCGCGCGAGGGCGTGCAGCGTCGTCTCACCGACTCCGTCGAGACCGCGCTCGGCCTGGCCGGCGGCCTGCTGGTCGTCGAGATGGTGGACGCCGACGTGGACGACCCGGAGCGCGAGCGCCGGTTCTCCGAGAACCGCGCCTGCCCGAACGACCACCAGCTCACGCTGGAGGAGATCGAGCCCCGGACGTTCTCGTTCAACGCGCCCTACGGCGCCTGCCCGGAGTGCACCGGTCTCGGCTCGCGCCTGGAGGTCGACCCCGACCTGGTCGTCCCCGACGACGACCTCTCGCTGCGCGACGGTGCCGTGGCCCCGTGGGCGCAGATCTCCTCCGAGTACTTCGAGCGCGTGCTGACCGCGCTGTCCGACGACCTCGGCTTCTCGATGGACCAGCCCTGGCGGGCGCTCCCGGAGCGCGCCCGCAGGGCGGTGCTGTACGGCGAGAACCACCAGGTGCACGTCAAGTACAAGAACCGCTGGGGCCGTGAGCGCCAGTACTCCACGGGCTTCGAGGGCGTGGTGACGTTCCTGGAGCGCCGCCACCAGGAGACCGAGTCCGAGTGGAGCAAGGAGAAGTACGAGGCGTACATGCGGGAGGTGCCGTGCCCCGTCTGCGAGGGCACGCGGCTCAAGCCCGAGGTGCTGGCGGTGCTGGTCGGCGGCAAGTCGATCGCCGAGGTCTGCGCCCTGCCCATCCGCGAGGCGCGTGACTTCCTCGACGGCCTCGAGCTCGGCGTGCGGGAGCGTCAGATCGCCGAGCAGGTGCTCAAGGAGATCCAGGCCCGCCTCGGCTTCCTGCTCGACGTCGGCCTGGACTACCTGTCGCTCATGCGCGCCGCGGGCACCCTGTCCGGCGGCGAGGCGCAGCGCATCCGGCTCGCCACGCAGATCGGCTCGGGACTGGTCGGGGTGCTGTACGTGCTGGACGAGCCGAGCATCGGCCTGCACCAGCGCGACAACCGCCGCCTGATCGACACGCTGACCCGCCTGCGCGACCTCGGCAACACGCTGATCGTCGTCGAGCACGACGAGGACACCATCCGCACCGCGGACTGGATCGTCGACGTGGGCCCCGGCGCGGGCGAGCACGGCGGCCGCGTCGTGCACTCCGGCGACCTGCAGGGCCTGCTCGACTCCCGCGAGTCGGTCACCGGCGCCTACCTGTCGGGCCGCCGGCAGATCCCGATGCCCGCCAAGCGCCGCAAGGTCGACAGGAAGCGCCAGGTCACCGTGCACGGCGCCCGCGAGCACAACCTGCAGAACGTCGACGTGTCGTTCCCCCTCGGCACCTTCACCGCGGTGACCGGCGTCTCGGGCTCCGGCAAGTCGACGCTGGTCAACTCGATCCTCTACACCGTGATGGCCAACGAGCTGAACGGCGCCCGTCGCGTCGCCGGCCGGCACAAGCGGGTCAGCGGCCTCGACCAGCTCGACAAGGTCGTGCACGTCGACCAGGGCCCGATCGGCCGCACCCCGCGGTCCAACCCCGCCACCTACACCGGCGTCTGGGACCGGATCCGCAAGCTGTTCGCCGAGACGACCGAGGCCAAGGTGCGTGGCTACACCGCGGGCCGGTTCTCGTTCAACGTCAAGGGCGGCCGCTGCGAGGCCTGCTCCGGCGACGGCACGCTGAAGATCGAGATGAACTTCCTGCCGGACGTCTACGTCCCGTGCGAGGTCTGCCACGGCGCGCGCTACAACCGCGAGACGCTCGAGGTGCACTTCAAGGGCAAGACGGTCGCCGACGTGCTCGACATGCCGATCGAGGAGGCCGCGGAGTTCTTCGCCGCGGTGCCCGCGATCAGCCGGCACCTGTCGACGCTCGTGGACGTCGGCCTCGGGTACGTCCGGCTCGGCCAGCCCGCGCCGACGCTCTCCGGCGGCGAGGCGCAGCGCGTCAAGCTGGCCACCGAGCTGCAGCGGCGGTCGACCGGCCGCACGGCGTACGTGCTCGACGAGCCGACCACCGGCCTGCACTTCGAGGACATCCGCAAGCTGCTCGGCGTCCTGCAGGGCCTGGTCGACAAGGGCAACACCGTCCTCGTCATCGAGCACAACCTCGACGTCATCAAGAACGCCGACTGGGTGATCGACATGGGGCCCGAGGGCGGCTCCGGCGGCGGCACCGTCGTCGCGGAGGGCACGCCCGAGGCGGTCGCCCGCGTCGAGGCCAGCCACACCGGCCGGTTCCTCGCCGAGGTGCTGTCCGACCCGGCGCAGGAGCGCGTCAGCGCGTGACGGGATCGGCGTCCGCGGCCTCCAGGACCGCGGGCGCCGGCTCGGTCAGCACCGGGAACGTCACCGACCGGGCGATGAAGCAGTGCTCGTGCGCCCGGCGGTGGAGGTCGGCGAGCTGGCCGTCCAGACCCGTGCGGTCCCACGTGACGGCGCCGCCCGTGCGGACCGTCACGTGGGGACGGAGGATCACCTGGGTGAACTGGCCGTGCCCCGCCGCCTCGACCCGCATCGTGCCGGTGGCGCGATCGGTGTACCCGACGACCGCCACGCCCGACGTGGCGGCGAAGTGGAGGAACCAGAGCATGTGGCACTCGGCCAGCGCGGCGACGAGCAGCTCCTCGGGGTTGTGCCGCGTCGGGTCGCCCCGGAACGCGGGGTCGGCCGACCCGAGCAGCGGCGGCTTGCCCGCCACGTGGATCTCGTGGTCGCGGGAGTACGCGGCGTACCCCGTCGTGCCCGTGGCGCCCGCGCCCGTCCACACGACGTCGGCGGCGTACTCGTGGAGCAGTCCCATCTCGTCACGGTACCGGCGGCCGGGCGTCGGTGCCCCGAACTACGGTGGTGCGCATGGCTGACCCCGCGACCTACCGCCCGGCACCGGGCGAGATCCCGGACCAGCCGGGCGTGTACCGGTTCCGCGACAAGGACGGCCGGGTCATCTACGTCGGCAAGGCCAAGAGCCTGCGGTCGCGGCTGAACAGCTACTTCCAGGACGTCGCCGGGCTGCACCCGCGCACCCAGACCATGGTCACGACCGCGGCGTCGGTGCAGTGGACCGTCGTCGGCACCGAGGTCGAGGCGCTGTCGCTCGAGTACTCCTGGATCAAGGAGTTCGACCCCCGGTTCAACGTGAAGTACCGGGACGACAAGTCCTACCCGTACCTCGCCGTGACGCTGGCGGACCAGTTCCCGCGCGTGCAGGTGATGCGCGGCGCCAAGCGCCCCGGCACCCGGTACTTCGGCCCGTACGCCCACGCCTGGGCGATCCGCGAGACCGTCGACCTGCTGCTGCGGGTGTTCCCGGTGCGCACCTGCTCCGCGGGCGTGTTCAAGCGCGCGAAGCAGCAGGGCCGCCCCTGCCTGCTCGGGTACATCGACAAGTGCTCCGCCCCCTGCGTCGGCAAGATCTCCCAGGAGGACCACCACGTCCTCGCCGAGGAGTTCGCCGACTTCATGGCCGGCGACACGGCCCGGTTCACCAAGCGCCTGACGGCCCGGATGCAGGAGGCGTCGGCCGAGCTCGACTTCGAGCGCGCGGCCCGTCTCCGCGACGACATCGCGGCGCTGCAGCGCGCCACGGAGAAGAACGCCGTCGTGCTCGCCGACGGCACGGACGCGGACATCTTCGCGCTGGCCGGCGACGAGCTCGAGGCCGCGGTCCAGGTGTTCCACGTCCGCGGCGGCCGGATCCGCGGTCAGCGCGGCTGGGTGGTGGAGAAGGTCGAGGCCCTCAGCGACGCCGAGCTGGTCGAGCACCTGCTGCAGCAGGTCTACGGGGACACCCCCGGCGGCGACGCGGCCGGGGGCGGTGCCACGGCCGGCGCCGTCCCGCGCGAGGTCCTCGTCCCGGTGCTGCCGCCGGACCTCGACCAGGTGCAGACCTGGCTGTCCGGCCTGCGGGGCAGCCGGGTGCAGGTCCGCGTCGCCCAGCGCGGCGACAAGCACGAGCTCGCCGAGACCGTGCGCAAGAACGCCGAGCACGCGCTCGCGCTGCACCGCACCCGGCGCGCCGGCGACCTCACCACGCGGAGCCAGGCGCTGCAGGAGATCCAGGAGGCGCTCGGGCTCGAGTCGGCCCCGCTGCGCATCGAGTGCTACGACGTGTCGCACAACCAGGGCACGTACCAGGTGGCCTCGATGGTCGTGTTCGAGGACGGCCTGGCGCGCAAGAGCGAGTACCGCACGTTCGGGATCCGCGGCCCCGAGGGCACCGGCGCGCGCGACGACACCGCCGCCATGCACGAGGTCATCACCCGCCGGTTCCGCCGGTACCTCGCGGAGCGCGAGCAGGCCGGGGACCTCGAGCTGGGACTGGGGGAGGACCAGGTCGCCGAGGCGCTGGCCGACGCCGACGCGGGGCCCGTGCGGTCCGGGCCGATCGACGAGACCACCGGACGGCCGCAGCGCTTCGCCTACCCGCCCAACCTGGTCGTGGTCGACGGCGGCCCGCCCCAGGTGGCGGCCGCGGCAGCCGCGCTGGCCGAGCTCGGCATCGACGACGTCGCGCTGTGCGGCCTGGCCAAGCGGCTCGAGGAGGTATGGCTGCCGGGGGAGGACTACCCCGTGATCCTGCAGCGCTCGTCCGAGGGCCTGTACCTGCTGCAGCGCGTCCGGGACGAGGCGCACCGGTTCGCGATCACCGCGCACCGCAAGAAGCGGAGCAAGGGCATGACGGTGTCGGCCCTCGACTCCGTGCCGGGCCTGGGTCCGGCCCGGACGGCGGCGCTGCTCAAGCACTTCGGGTCGCTCCGGCGGCTGAAGGCCGCGTCGGCCGAGGAGATCGCCACGGTGCCCGGCATGGGCGCGCGCACGGCGGCCGCGGTGGTCGCGGCGCTGGCCGGGGACGCGCCGCTGGTCGAGCCCGCCGAGGCCCCGGCCGACGCGGCTGGCATGCTGGGCTCATGAGCGACGAGATCTCGCCGATCACGGTCCCCACCGGCATCCCGGCGATCGAGGCGGCCACCGAGGCGCCCCACCTGCAGCAGCCGCACGTCCTGATCATCACGGGCATGTCCGGCGCCGGGCGCACGCGTGCCGGTGCGGTCCTCGAGGACATGGGCTGGTACGTCGTCGACAACCTGCCCGCGCAGATGCTGACCCACCTGGTGGGCATGCTCACCCACGGCGGTCCGCCCAGCGCCGACCTGCGGCTCGCCGCGGTGGTCGACGTCCGGGGACGCGAGTTCTTCGCCGACCTGCTGGCCGTCCTGGCCCAGCTGCGGCAGTCGGGCGTCGACTACCGGATCCTGTTCCTCGACGCCTCGGACGAGGTGCTGGTCCGCCGGTACGAGCAGGTCCGCCGGCCCCACCCGCTGCAGGGCGAGGGCCGGATCCTCGACGGCATCTCCGCGGAGCGGAACCTGCTGTCGGACATCCGGGAGCGGGCCGACGTGCTGATCGACTCCTCGGAGACGAACGTGCACGAGCTCGGCCGGATCGTGCGCGCAGCCGTGTCGTCCTCCGAGCAGGAGGACGCCCTGCGGGTCAACGTCCTGTCGTTCGGGTTCAAGTACGGCATCCCGCTGGACGCGGACCACGTCGTCGACGTGCGGTTCCTCGCGAACCCGTACTGGATCACCGAGCTCCGGCACATGTCCGGCCGCGACGCACCCGTGCGCGACTACGTCCTCGGCCTGCCCGGGGCGCTCGACTTCGTCGACCGGTACGTCGACGCGCTCGAGCCGGTCCTCGCCGGCTACCTGGCCGAGGAGAAGCGCTACGTCACCATCGCGGTCGGCTGCACCGGCGGCAAGCACCGCTCGGTCGCCATCAGCGAGGCGATCGCCGAGCGGCTGCGCGGCCGGGGGCAGCGCGTCACCGTCGCCGCGCGCGACCTCGGCAAGGAGTGACGACGCCCACCCGGGGTGCCCAGCCGGCGTTCGTCGCCCTCGGCGGCGGCCACGGTCTCTCGGGCACCCTCGAGGCGCTCCGTCGGGTGACCGACCGGCTCACCGCGGTCGTCACCGTGGCGGACGACGGCGGGTCCTCCGGCCGGCTGCGCGACGAGCTCGACGTCCTGCCGCCGGGCGACCTGCGGATGGCCCTCTCGGCGCTGTGCGACGACTCGGACTGGGGCCGGACCTGGCGCGACGTGCTCCAGCACCGGTTCACCTCCCGCGGCGACCTCGACCAGCACGCGGTCGGCAACCTGCTCATCGTCGCGCTGTGGGAGCTGCTCGGGGACACCGTCGACGGGCTGGACTGGGTCGGGCGGCTGCTCGGCGCCCGCGGCCGGGTGCTCCCGATGGCGGCCGTGCCGCTGGCCATCGAGGCGGACGTCGTGCGCGACGACGGCTCCGCGCACGTCGTGCGGGGCCAGAGCCACGTGGCCGTGGCGCGGGACCGCATCGCCGGCGTGCGCCTCGTGCCCGAGCGGCCCCCGGCCCGGCCCGAGGCCGTCGCCGCCGTGGAGGAGGCCGACTGGGTCGTGCTCGGGCCGGGGTCCTGGTACACCTCCGTGATCCCGCACCTCCTGGTCCCCGAGCTCGCCGCGGCGCTGCACCGGACGTCCGCGCGGCGGATCGTCGTCCTCAACCTCAGCCCCGACGCCGAGACCGCCGGCATGGGCCCCTGCGAGCACCTCGACGCGCTGCGGCAGCACGCGCCGGAGCTGCGCCTGGACGCCGTCATCGCCGACCCCGGGTCGGTGGACGACGTCGACGAGCTGGTGGACCGCACGGCGGCGTTCGGCGGCCGGCTGCTGCTGCGCCAGGTGCGCCGCGGGGACGGCACGCCGCGCCACGACCCGCTCCGGCTGGCGGCCGCGATCAGCGACGTCGTCGAGGGCTACCTGGGCGACGTCGGGCCCGCCCGCGGGATGGCAGGATGACCGCATGGCTCTGACGGCACAGGTGAAGGACGAGCTTGCGCGGCTCCAGGTCGACAAGACGTCGTGCCGCAAGGCGGAGGTGTCGGCGACGCTGCGGTTCGCCGGCGGGCTGCACATCATCTCGGGGCGGATCGTCATCGAGGCCGAGCTCGACACCGGCGCGGCCGCCCGGCGGCTGCGGACGGCGATCGCGGAGGTCTACGGCCACCAGTCCGAGGTCATCGTCGTCTCCGGCGGCGGGCTGCGCCGCGGCAACCGGTACGTCGTGCGGGTCGTGAAGGACGGCGAGTCGCTGGCCCGGCAGACCGGTCTCCTCGACAACCGCGGCCGGCCGGTGCGCGGGCTGCCGCCGCAGATCGTCGGCGCGGGCCCGCAGGAGGCGGAGGCCGCCTGGCGCGGCGCGTTCCTCGCGCACGGCTCGCTGACCGAGCCCGGCCGGTCGTCCGCGCTCGAGGTGACCTGCCCCGGGCCCGAGGCCGCGCTGGCCCTGGTCGGCGCGGCGCGCCGGCTCCAGATCTCCGCCAAGGCCCGCGAGGTGCGCGGCATCGACCGCGTCGTGATCCGCGACGGCGACGCCATCGCGGCCATGCTCGCCCGGCTCGGCGCGCACGACACGCTGCTGGTCTGGGAGGAGCGCCGGGTCCGCCGCGAGGTCCGCGGCACCGCCAACCGCCTGGCCAACTTCGACGACGCGAACCTGCGCCGGTCCGCGCGCGCCGCCGTCGCCGCCGGTGCCCGTGTCGAGCGCGCGTTCGAGATCCTCGGCGCCGACCTGCCGGAGCACCTGCGCGAGGCGGGGGAGCTGCGGCTGGCGCACAAGGAGGCGTCGCTGGAGGAGCTCGGCAAGCTCGCCGACCCGGTGCTGACCAAGGACGCCGTGGCGGGGCGGATCCGCCGCCTGCTGGCGACCGCCGACAAGCGTGCCGCCGACCTGGGCATCCCCGACACCGAGTCGGGTCTCAGCCCGGACCTGCTCGACCTCTGAGCCGCACGCGGATCACCTGCTCGCGCCACCCGGGAGGGTGTCCGCAGGCAGACCTAGGTCCCTGCGGCACCGGTCGCGCGGGTATAGGCTCTGTGCCATCCGGAGATCACCTGCGGGTCAAGATCGTGTGACCACGGCGTTTCCGGAAGCGCACAGCGGCGTGCGCAGTCCATCACCGCAACAGTGTGTGCCGGCCCCTGCCGGCGCGTGCCGAGGAGGGCAAGTGACCATCAAGGTCGGCATCAACGGCTTCGGCCGCATCGGGCGCAACTTCTACCGGGCCATCGTGGCGTCGGGCGCCGACATCGAGATCGTCGGCGTCAACGACCTGACGGACAACAAGACGCTCGCGCACCTGCTCAAGTACGACACCGTGCTGGGCCGCTTCCCGCTGAGCGTCGCGTTCGACGACGACAACATCATCGTCGACGGCAAGAACATCCGCGCCCTCGCGGAGCGCGACCCGGCCAACCTCCCCTGGGCCGAGCTCGGTGCGGACATCGTCATCGAGTCGACCGGCTTCTTCACGGACGCCGAGAAGGCCAAGGCGCACATCGCCGCCGGTGCCAAGAAGGTCATCATCTCCGCCCCGGCGAAGAACGAGGACGGCACCTTCGTCGTCGGCGTGAACCACGAGTCGTACGACCCGGCCACGCAGCACATCATCTCGAACGCGTCGTGCACCACGAACTGCCTCGCCCCGCTGGCCAAGGCGCTCAACGACTCGATCGGCATCGAGCGTGGCCTCATGACCACGATCCACGCCTACACGGGTGACCAGAACCTGCAGGACGGCCCGCACAAGGACCTCCGTCGTGCCCGCGCCGCCGCGCAGAACATCGTCCCGACGTCGACCGGTGCGGCCAAGGCCGTGGCGCTCGTGCTGCCGGAGCTCAAGGGCAAGCTGGACGGCTACGCGCTGCGCGTCCCGACCATCACCGGCTCTGCCACCGACCTGACCTTCACCGCCTCGCGCGAGGTCACGGTCGACGAGGTCAACGCCGCGATCAAGGCCGCCTCGGAGGGCCCGCTCAAGGGCATCCTGTCCTACGTCGAGGACGAGATCGTCTCCAGCGACATCGTCACCGACCCGCACCAGAGCATCTTCGACTCGAAGCTGACCAAGGTGTCGGGCGACCTCGTGAAGGTCGTCTCCTGGTACGACAACGAGTGGGGCTACTCGAACTCCCTCGTCGCGCTCACCAGCTACGTCGGCGAGCGTCTCTGACACTCGCCCGTCCGTAGCGACGGTCATGCGTCCGCGCACCGCCGGGGTCGGTCCCACCGACTCCGGCGTGGCGCGGACGCTGCCATGTAGGGACCAGGACGCCGCCGGCACGCCGACGGCGCCGACGGAGCAAGGTAGGAGATCATGAAGACCATCGAGGACCTCGGCGACCTGCGCGGCAAGCGCGTGCTCGTCCGTTCCGACTTCAACGTGCCGCTCGACGGCACGACCATCACCGACGACGGCCGCATCCGCGCCGCCCTGCCGACGCTGCGGCGCCTGCTGGACGCCGGCGCCCGCGTCGTCGTCACCGCGCACCTCGGCCGCCCGAAGGGCGAGCCCGACGCGACGTACTCCCTCGCCCCGGTCGCCGCCCGCCTCGGCGAGCTGCTCGGCCAGGACGTCACCCTCGCCGAGGACGTGGTCGGCGACTCCGCCAAGGCCACCGTCGCGGCGCTGCAGGACGGCCAGATCGCCCTGCTCGAGAACATCCGGTTCGACGCCCGCGAGACCTCGAAGGACGACGCCGTGCGCGGCGAGCTGGCCGACGAGCTCGCGCAGCTCGCGGACGCGTTCGTGTCCGACGGCTTCGGCGTGGTGCACCGGAAGCAGGCGTCGGTCTACGACGTCGCGCTGCGGCTGCCGCACGCGGCCGGCACCCTGGTGCTCGCCGAGGTCGAGGCGCTGCGCAAGGCCGTCGAGGACCCGGAGCGCCCCTACGTGGTCGTGCTCGGCGGCTCGAAGGTCTCCGACAAGCTCGGCGTCATCGCCAACCTGCTGACGAAGGCCGACAAGCTGCTCATCGGCGGCGGCATGGTCTTCACCTTCCTCAAGGCCCAGGGCCACGAGGTCGGCTCCTCGCTGCTCGAGGAGGACCAGGTCGAGACGGTCAAGGGCTACCTCGCGCAGGCGCAGGAGTCCGGCGTCGAGATCGTGCTGCCCGTCGACATCGTCGCGGCCGACGGCTTCGCGGCCGACGCCCCGCACGAGACCGTCGCCGCGAACGCCATCCCCGCCGGCAAGATGGGGCTGGACATCGGCCCGAAGTCGGGCGAGCTGTTCCGCGACGCCATCCTCGGCGCGAAGACCATCGCCTGGAACGGCCCGATGGGCGTCTTCGAGTTCGACGCGTTCGCGGCCGGCACCAAGGCCGTCGCGCAGGCGCTCGTCGACACCGACGGCTTCTCCATCGTCGGCGGCGGCGACTCGGCCGCGGCCGTGCGCCGGCTCGGCTTCGACGAGGCCGGCTTCGGCCACATCTCGACCGGCGGCGGCGCGTCGCTGGAGCTCCTCGAGGGCAAGACCCTCCCCGGCATCGCGGTCCTGGAGGCCTGACGAACATGGCACGCACCCCTCTCATCGCGGGCAACTGGAAGCTCAACCTCGACCACCACGAGGCCGTGCACCTGCTCCAGAAGCTCGCCTGGTCCCTCAAGGACGCCAAGCACGACTTCTCGGACGTCGAGGTCGCCGTCCTGCCGTCGTTCACCAACCTGCGCTCCGTGCAGACGCTGGTGGACGCCGACAAGCTGGAGATCGGCTACGGCGCGCAGGACGTGTCGCAGCACAAGTCCGGCGCCTACACCGGCGAGGTGTCCGCCGCGCAGCTCGCGAAGCTGGGCGTCACCTACGTCGCCGTCGGCCACTCGGAGCGTCGTGAGTACCACGGCGAGTCCGACGCGGTCGTCGCCGCCAAGGCCGTCGCCGCGTTCGGCGCGGGCATCGTCCCGATCGTGTGCGTCGGCGAGGGCCTCGAGGTCCGCAAGGCCGGCGAGCACGTCGCGTACACCCTGACGCAGCTCGAGGGCTCGCTCGCCGGCATCACCGCCGAGCAGGCGAAGTCCGTCGTCGTCGCCTACGAGCCCGTCTGGGCCATCGGCACGGGCGAGGTCGCCACGCCCGAGGACGCGCAGGAGGTCTGCGAGGCCGTCCGCGGCAAGCTGGCCGAGCTGTACTCGGCCGAGGTCGCCGACGCCGTCCGCGTGCTGTACGGCGGCTCGGTGAAGTCCGGCAACGCCGCGCAGATCATCGGCAAGCCCGACGTCGACGGCGCGCTCGTCGGCGGTGCGTCGCTCGACCCCGAGGAGTTCGCGAAGATCGCGCTCTTCCGGGCGAACGCCGCGGCCTGACCCACGCCGCACCCGGCCGGCGCCGGTGCGGGCGGTCCTCGTGACCGCCCGCACCGGCGCCGGACGGGGGACCTCGGGACGCGCCGGAGGCATCGTGCTGGATTCCTCGGCCCGGCGTCGCCTACCCTGAACCCGCGTTCCACCCGAGTACGACCCCGACCCCCACCGGGCCGGGCCCACGAAGCGAGAGAGTCAGAGACGTCGTGACAGCCCTCACCATCGCCCTCCAGGTCCTCCTGGTGGTCACGAGCCTGCTGCTCATCCCGCTGGTCCTGCTCCACAAGGGCAAGGGCGGCGGCCTGTCCGACATGTTCGGCGGCGGCATCACCAGCAGCGCCGGCAGCTCCGGCGTCGCCGAGCGCAACCTCAACCGCATCACCGTGGGCGTCGCCCTGGTGTGGGCGGTCATCATCATCCTGCTCGGTCTCATCGAGCGCGTGAGCTGAGGGAGAAGACCTCATGGCGAGCGGAAGTGCGATCCGGGGCTCGCGTGTCGGCGCCGGCCCCATGGGCGAGGCCGAGCGCGGCGACGCGGCCCCCCGCATCTGGATCTCCTACTGGTGCGCGAACGGGCACGAGACCCGGCCGAGCTTCGCGGAGGAGGCCGCCGCCGAGGCCCCCGAGCTCTGGGACTGCCCCCGCTGCGGCTTCCCGGCCGGTCAGGACGAGGCGAACCCGCCGTCGCCCGTGCGGAACGAGCCCTACAAGACGCACCTGGCCTACGTGAAGGAGCGCCGGTCCGTCGAGGACGGCGAGGCGATCCTGGACGAGGCGCTGGCAGCGCTCCGTGCCCGCCGAGGCGGCCGCGGCGTGCGCTGACGCACGACCGCGACAGAGGCCCCGCAGCCACGGCAGCGGGGCCTCTCGCGCACCCCGGCCCGTCTCGCGCACGCCGCGTGCGCCCTCGGCCGTGCCACGTGGACAGCTCTGCCCGACTCGCCGGTGCGTGTCGGGCCGACATCTCCACGTGAGGCGGGCCGGCGCGGGTGCCGCACCCGCCTGCGCGTCATCCGCCGGTGAACACGTCGATCGCCAGGGGAGCGCCGACCTCCTCGCACGCGGTGGCGAGGTCGGCCTCGGCCCGGGACCACTCGGGGGAGCGCACACCGGTCGACTCGGCGAACGCCCCGGGCGCTCCGGCCGGCGCGGCCGCCTGCAGCGCGCCGATCGCGGTCTGCACGGCGCTGTCCCCGCCGGAGGGCAGACGGCCGAGCACGCGGTCTGCCAACCGGTGCCAGCCGTCACGCTCTTGCTCGGCCATCCGGCCGTCGGCGAAGCCCCGATCGGCGTTCTCGACGATCGTCAGCACATCGCCGAAGTCGGTGCAGATGGTGGCGTCGTCGTCCGCCGGGGTCGTCGGCGCGGGTCGCTGGATCCCCGCACCCGTCGCGGGTGCCTCGGTCCCGCCCGCGGGGACGTCATCGGCACCGCAGGCACTCAGGACCGCCGTGACCAGCACCGTCGCGGACAGCACTGCCCACCGTCTCGTTCGCATGCGCGGATGCTACCGATGCCGGTACCCGGGGCGGACGGACTTGAGCCGAGGTCCTGGCGCCGCCCGCGGCGTCCGGCACGCGGGTCGGGGGGCGTGCAGACGTCGGGCGGGGAGGCAGGGGAGCCGTACCGCCGGCTCGTGCGTGCGCGGAGGGCCCCGCAGCGCTCGGCTGCGGGGCCCTCCGGTTGGTGCGAAGGTGCCGCGGGTCAGGCGGCGCCGGGCGTCGCGCCGATCTGCGCGACGGCGGCTGCGTCGACCAGCCACAGCGTCGCGGCGGTGCCGCGGGCGCCGGCGGCGGGGGTGACGTCGACCGGGGCGTCCGACAGGGCGGACGCGACCGCGTCGGCCTTCTCGGCGCCGGCGGCGACGACCCACACCTCGTTCGCGGCGCGGATGGCCTCGAACGTCAGCGACACGCGCTCCGGCGGCGGCTTCGGGGAGCCGTGCACCCCGACGGTCGGGACGCCGGTGGTGCCGACGGCCTCGTGCCCGGGGAACAGGGACGCGACGTGGCCGTCGGGTCCCATGCCCAGCATGAGGACGTCGAACGTCGGGACGTCGGCGCCCTCGGGTGCGAACGCGGCGAGCTCGGCGGCGTAGGCCGCGGCCGAGTCCTCCGGGGTCGCGATCCCGGCGGTGGCGTCGAGGGCGCGCATCGGGTGCACGTTCGCCGCCGGCAGGGCGTCGCCGAGGGGACCGATCAGCGCCTCGCGGGCCTGGGTCTCGTTCCGCTCGGCGTCGCCGTCGGCGAGGAACCGCTCGTCGCCCCACCACAGGTGCACGCCGGTCCAGTCGACGGCGTCGCGGGCGGGCGAGGCGGCGACCGCGGCGAGGGTCTTGATCCCCACGGTGCCGCCGGTGAGGACGACGTGCACCGGTGCCGCCGCCGACTGCAGGTCGACGAGGCGGGTGATCAACCGGGCGGCCGTGGCCTCGGCCAGCACGGTCGCGTCGGGGTGCACGAGGACGGTGCGCGGCGCCCCGGTCATGCGCCGACCTTGGTGAGGCCCTTGCGCAGCACCTCGCCGTAGACCTCGTCGGCGTCGAGCCGGCGGAGCTCCTCGGCCAGGCACTCGCGCAGCTGGCGGATCGGCAGGGCGATCCGGTGCTCCGGCTGCTCGGGCTGGCGCAGGGCGGCCGTCTTGCCGTCGGGACGGTCCAGCACGATCGGCCCGGACTTCCGCTCCAGCCGCACCTGCGTGATGGCGGGGGCGTCGGCCTGGCGCTCGATGTCGACGGGGCAGTTCAGCGCGAGCCCGAGCCACGCGGCCATGAGGTCGACCGACGGGTGGGTGCTCTCGCCGGACACGACGGCGCGCTGCACCGGCTCGAACGGCGGCTGGTCCAGGGTCGCCGCGATGAGCCCCCGCCACAGCGTGGTGCGGGTCCACGCGAGGTCGGTGTCGCCCTCCGCGTAGTGGTCGGCGAGCTTGTGCAGCGTGTCGGTCGGGCCGGCCGTCTCGGTGCTGTCGGTGATCCGGCGGCGCGCGAGCTGGCCGATCGGGTGCTGCGACGGGTCCTCCGGCGCGGCGTACGGCCACCAGGCGACGATCGGCGCGTCGGGCAGCAGCAGCGGCAGCACGAGCGTGTCGAGGTGCCGCGCCTGTGCCTCGGAGGGGTGCAGCAGGACGACCTCGCTGGCGCCGGCGTCCCCGCCGAGGCGGATCTGCGCGTCGAGCTCGGAGCCCTGGCCGGGGCCGACCTCGGTGAGCACGATGACGCGGCACGGGTGCTCGCGGCTCGCGTCGTTGGCGGCCTCGATGGCGGCCTCGGGGTCGTTGGCGCCGACGTCGATGATGAGCGTCAGCACGCGGCCGAGGGCGACGGCGCCGCCCTCGTCCCGCTCCTGCACCAGCCGCTTGTTGATGTCGCGGGTGGTCGTCTTGGGCAGGTCGATGATCACGGTCGCCTCCAGGTCCGTCCGTCGCGCTCCATCATGCGGTCGGCCGACTCCGGCCCCCAGGTACCCGCGCGGTAGGGCTCGGGCTTCCCCTTGGACGCCCAGTAGGACGTGATGGGGTCGAGGATCTTCCAGGAGAGCTCGACCTCCTCGTGCCGCGGGAACAGCGGCGGGTCGCCCAGCAGGACGTCGAGGATCAGGCGCTCGTACGCCTCCGGGGAGGACTCGGTGAACGCGTGGCCGTAGCCGAAGTCCATCGTGACGTCGCGGACCTCCATCGCGGTGCCCGGCACCTTGGCGCCGAACCGCAGGGTCACGCCCTCGTCGGGCTGCACGCGGATGACGAGCGCGTTCTTGCCGAGCTCCTCGGTCGCGGTCGACTCGAAGGGCAGGTGCGGCGCCTTCTTGAACACGACGGCGATCTCGGTGACGCGTCGGCCGAGGCGCTTGCCGGTGCGCAGGTAGAACGGGACGCCGGCCCAGCGGCGGGTGTCCACGTCGACGCGGATGGCGGCGAAGGTCTCGGTGGTCGAGTTGGGGTCGAACCCGCCCTCGTCCAGGTAGCCGACGACCTTCTCGCCGCCCTGCCAGCCGGCGGCGTACTGGCCGCGGGCGGTGTGCTTGCCGATGTCCTTCGGCACGCGCACGGCGGAGAGGACCTTGATCTTCTCGGCCGTCAGGTCGTGCGCGTCGAACGTGACCGGCTCCTCCATCGCCGTGAGGGCGAGGAGCTGCAGCAGGTGGTTCTGGATGACGTCGCGCGCCGCGCCGATGCCGTCGTAGTACCCGGCGCGGCCGCCGACGCCGATGTCCTCGGCCATCGTGATCTGCACGTGGTCGACGTAGTTGGCGTTCCAGATCGGCTCGAACAGCTGGTTGGCGAAGCGCAGCGCGAGCAGGTTCTGCACCGTCTCCTTGCCGAGGTAGTGGTCGATGCGGAACACGTCGTCCGGGTGGAACACCGAGGAGACGACGTCGTTCAGCTCGCGCGCCGACTGCAGGTCGTGGCCGAACGGCTTCTCGATCACCACGCGCCGCCAGGCGTCCTCGACGGACTCCGAGAGGCCCGAGCGGGCGAGCTGCTTGCACACCACGGGGAACGCGCTCGGCGGCACCGACAGGTAGAACGCGTGGTTGCCCCCGGTGCCACGGGTGACGTCCAGCTCCTCCACGGTCTGCCGCAGCCGGTCGAAGGCGTCGTCGTCGTCGAAGGTGCCCTGGACGAACCGGATGCCCTCGGACAGCTGGCGCCACGTCGACTCGCGGAAGGGCGTGCGCGCGTGCTCCTTCACGGAGTCGTGCACGATCTGCGCGAAGTCCTGGTCCTCCCAGTCGCGCCGGGCGAACCCGGTGAGCGCGAAGCCCGGGGGGAGCAGACCGCGGTTGGTGAGGTCGTACACCGCGGGCATGAGCTTCTTGCGCGCCAGGTCGCCCGTGACCCCGAAGATCACCAGGCCCGAGGGCCCCGCGATGCGGGGGAGCCGGCGGTCGCGCGGGTCGCGGAGCGGGTTGTGCTCCGGCGTGACCTTCGCGGGCCTCACTCGGTCACCTGGTCCAGGCCGCCGCGGACGGTGTCGAGCAGCTCGGCCCAGGACTTCTCGAACTTGTCGACGCCCTCGCGCTCGAGCGCCTCGGTGACCTCGTCGATCTCGATGCCGAGCGTGGCGAGCGCGTCGATGACCCGCTGCGCCTCCTCCTGCGTGCCGGTGACCGTGTCGCCCCGGAAGTCGCCGTGGTCGGCGACGGCCTGCAGCGTGCCCTCGGGCATGGTGTTGACGACGCCGGCGACGACGAGCTCGTCGACGTACCGCGTGTCGGGGTAGGCCTTGTCCTTGACGCCGGTCGAGGCCCAGAGCGGGCGCTGCGGCTTGGCGCCGGCGGCGGCGAGGGCCTGCCAGCGGTCGGAGGCGATGACCTCCTCGTAGACGCCGTACGCGAGCCGCGCGTTGGCGATGGCCGCCTTGCCGCGCAGCTCGGCGGCCTCGGGGGAGCCGATCTCGTCCAGCTTCGGGTCGATCGCGGCGTCGACGCGCGAGACGAAGAACGACGCGACGGAGGCGATGGGCGCGAGGTCGTGGCCGTTGTCGCGTGCGCGTTCCAGCCCGGTGACGAACGCGTCGAGGACGGCGCGGTAGCGCTCGAGCGAGAAGATCAGCGTGACGTTGACGCTGATGCCGTCGGCGAGGACGTCGCTGATCGCGGTCAGGCCGTCGAGCGTCGCCGGGATCTTGATGAACAGGTTCGGCCGGTCGACGGTCGACCACAGCGCGCGGGCGGAGTCGACGGTGGCCTGCGCGTCGCGGGCGAGACGGGGGTCGACCTCGATCGACACGCGGCCGTCCACGCCGTCGGTGGCGTCGTACACGGGGCGCAGCACGTCCGCGGCGTCCCGCACGTCGTCGGTCGTGATCGAGAAGACCGCGCCGTCCACGTCCGTGCCCTGCGCCGCGAGCTGCTTCAGCTGCTCGTCGTACGCGTCACCCTTGGCCAGCGCGCTCGCGAAGATCGTCGGGTTCGTCGTGACGCCCACCACGCGGCGCTGGGCCACGAGGTCCTTGAGGTTCCCGGTGCGCAGGCGCTCCCGGGACAGGTCGTCCAGCCATACCGCGACTCCTGCGTCGGCCACCTGGTCGAGCGCCGTGGTGCCCTCACTCATCGTCGTGCCACCTCACTTCTCGTCCCGGCACGACCACCGGGACGTCGACGGACGGTCGACCCGGTCGCAGATGGCCGGGCGCCGCTCACGCCCGACCGCGTCTGGCATGGTCGAGCGTGCTGTTCGAGCCTAGACCCGGAGAGGGGGCGTCGCCGGTCGGTCCACAGGCGCGACGCGCCGGGGCGACGGACGTCACACCCCTGGGACCGAGGTCCCGGGCGCTCCGTGGCCGCATCTGCTGCCGGAGGGGCCGTACGATGGCACGGATCATTCGCGAGGCCCCGGCCTGCGCGGACCGAGGACAGGGGCGGAGGACCGGAGCGTGCGCACGATGAGTCCAGCCGCTCCCGCAGGTGCGTCCTCCCGCCCGCCGCAGGGCGTGGCGGCCCAGGGGCGCACGGGCTGGCGCCGCCGGCTCGGCGCGTACGTCGCGCTGACCAAGCCGCGCGTCATCGAGCTGCTCCTCGTCACCACCGTGCCGACGATGATCCTGGCGCAGGGCGGCCTGCCGTCCATCGGGCTCGTCCTCGCCACGCTCGTGGGCGGCGCGGCGGCGGCCGGCTCGGCGAACGTCCTGAACTGCTACCTCGACCGCGACATCGACCAGGTGATGAACCGCACCAAGCGCCGGCCGCTGGTGACGGGGGAGATCACCCCGCGCGCCGCGCTGGTCTTCGGGCTCGTGCTCGGGGTCGCGTCGCTGCTCTGGCTCGCGCTCGTGGTCAACGTGGCGTCGTCGCTGCTGACCGGCGTCGCGATCCTCATCTACGTCGTCGGCTACACGATGATCCTCAAGCGCCGCACCCCGCAGAACATCGTGTGGGGCGGGGCGGCCGGCTGCATGCCGGTGCTGATCGGCTGGTCCTCGGTGACCGGCGGGATCTCCTGGGCCGCGGTGCTGCTGTTCGGCGTGATCTTCTTCTGGACCCCGCCGCACTACTGGCCGCTGTCGATGAAGTTCCGCAAGGACTACGCCGCCGCCGGCGTGCCGATGCTGCCCGTGGTCGCGGCCGAGTCGAAGGTCGCCAAGGAGATGATCGCCTACACGGTGGCGATGATCGCGTGCTCGCTCCTGCTGGTGCCCGTCGCCGGGATGACCTGGGTCTACGCCGTGGTGGCGACCGCCCTCGGCGTGTGGTTCCTGTGGTCCTGCATCGGCCTGTACCGTCGCGCCCAGGACCCCTCGCGCGGCAAGCTGCGCGCGATGTCGGTGTTCCACGGGTCGATCACGTACCTGTCGCTGCTGTCGGTCGCGGTGGCGGTGGACGTCTTCCTCCCGCTCTGACACGAGCAGCCCGGGAGGACGGCGCATGGACGACGCCCCGGTCGCCCCTGCGCTGCGGTCGGCCCTGGAGGGCTACCTCGCGCACCTGACCGTCGAGCGCGGCCTGTCGCCGAACACGCTCGCCGCCTACCGCCGCGACCTCACGCGCTACGTCGAGCACCTGACCTCGGCAGGTCGAACCGGGGTCGCCGACGTGACCGAGGCCGACGTCGAGGGCTTCCTGGTCGCCGTGCGCACCGGCTCGGACGGGCGGGCGGTGCTGTCGGCGTCGTCCGCGAAGCGCGCCGTCGTCGCCGTGCGCGGCTGGCACCGGTTCTGCGTCCTGGAGGGTCTGAGTGCCGCCGACCCCGCCCGCGCCGTGCGCCCGCCCCAGCAGTCGCAGGTGCTGCCCAAGGCGATCTCGACGCACGACGTGGAGCGGCTGCTGGACGCGGCGTCGCTGGGCGACGGACCGGTGCCCTTGCGCGACCGGGCGCTGCTGGAGCTCGTCTACTCCACCGGTGCGCGCATCTCCGAGGCGGTCGGACTGGACGTCGACGACCTCGACCTGACCCCCGGGCGTGCCGCGGTCCGGCTGTTCGGCAAGGGCAGCAAGGAGCGTGTCGTGCCGGTCGGCGCCTACGCGGTGGAGGCGGTCGAGGCGTACCTGGTGCGCGCGCGCCCGGCGCTGGCGGCGGCCGGCCGGGGCGGGTCCGCCGTGTTCCTCAACACCCGCGGCGCCCGGATGTCCCGGCAGAGCGCGTGGGCGGTGCTGCGTACGGCCGCCGAGCGCGCCGGGCTGCCGGGGGCGGACCACGTGTCCCCGCACACGCTCCGGCACTCGTTCGCCACGCACCTGCTGGCCGGCGGTGCCGACGTGCGCGTCGTCCAGGAGCTGCTCGGGCACGCCTCGGTGACGACCACGCAGATCTACACGAAGGTGACGCCGGACACGCTCCGGGAGGTCTACGCGACCAGCCACCCGCGCGCCAGGCGGGACAGCGCGGCGCGGGCCGCGGCGGGCGCCGCGCGCACCGGCGCGGGAGACCGCTGACCGGCCCGTCCCTCCGGTAAGTTGTCCGGGTGGCACGCGAGGAGACGACCGAGACCGTTCTCGACCCGGTGGGCAGGCCCCTGCCGGACTTCCCCGTCCCCGCGCCGCTCGCCGCCCACGGTCCGGCCCGCGTCATCGCGATGTGCAACCAGAAGGGCGGCGTCGGCAAGACGACCTCCACGATCAACCTGGCCGCCGCGCTCGCCGAGTACGGCCGCCGGGTCCTGATCGTCGACTTCGACCCGCAGGGCGCGGCCTCGGTGGGCCTCGGCGCGAACCCGCACGAGCTGGACCGCACCGTGTACGACCTGCTGGTCGACCGGCACGCGTCGATCACCGAGATGATCCTGCCGACCGAGATCGAGAACCTGGACCTCCTGCCGGCGAACATCGACCTGTCGGCCGCCGAGGTGCAGCTGGTCAGCGAGGTCGCCCGCGAGTCGATCCTGTCCCGCGTGCTGCGGCCCGTGCTCGACGACTACGACGTCGTCCTGGTCGACTGCCAGCCGTCGCTCGGCCTGCTCACCGTGAACGCGCTGACCGCCGCGCACGGCGTGCTGATCCCGCTCGAGTGCGAGTTCTTCGCGCTGCGCGGCGTCGCCCTGCTCGTGGAGACGATCGAGAAGGTCCGCGACCGGCTCAACCCGCGGCTCGAGGTGGACGGCATCTTCGGCACGATGTTCGACTCGCGCACGCTGCACGCCCGCGAGGTCGTCGCCCGCGTGTACGAGGCGTTCGGCGACACGCTGCTGCACACGATGATCGGCCGCACCGTGAAGTTCCCCGACGCGTCCGTCGCGGCGGAGCCGATCACCACCTACGCGCCGACGCACGCCGGGGCCCTCGCCTACCGGCAGCTGGCCCGGGAGCTCGTCGCCCGTGGCGACGCCGCCTGACGTCGCCCCCGCGGCGAGCACGGCCGACGCGCCGGTCGGGTCCAGCGCCTTCGAGGTGCACCTGGAGAACTTCTCCGGGCCGTTCGACCTGCTGCTGGGGCTGATCTCCAAGCACAAGCTCGACATCACCGAGGTCGCCCTGGCGGCGGTCACGGACGAGTTCATCGCGCACATCCGCGCCGCCGAGCGGTCGGCGGCCGACGGCGGGCGCACCTGGGACCTGGGGCAGGCCAGCGAGTTCCTGCTCGTGGCCGCCACGCTGCTCGACCTCAAGGCCGCCCGGCTGCTGCCCGCCGGCGACGTCGAGGACGCCGAGGACCTGGAGCTGCTCGAGGCGCGGGACCTGCTGTTCGCGCGGCTGCTGCAGTACCGCGCCTACAAGGTGGTGGCCGCGGACATCGGCACCCGCCTGACCGAGCAGGGCAAGCGGTACCCGCGCACCGTGGCGCTCGAGCCGCACCTCGCCGCGATGCTGCCGGAGCTGGTGTGGAACCTCGGCCCCGACGAGCTCGCGGCGCTGGCGGCGAAGGCGCTCGCACCGCCCCCGCCGCCGCCCGGCGTCGACATCAGCCACCTGCACGCCCCGGCCGTGAGCGTCCGCGAGCAGGCCGCCGTGCTCGCCGACCGGCTGCGGCACGGCGGGGCGGCCACCTTCCGGGCGCTGACCGCGGACGCCGGCTCGACGCTGGTCGTGGTCGCCCGGTTCCTCGCCCTGCTCGAGCTGTTCCGGGAGGGGCTGGTCGGGTTCGACCAGGTGACGCCGCTCGGTGAGCTGACCGTGCGGTGGACCAGCGAGGGCGACGGCGACATCGCCGTGACGACGGACTTCGACGAGGCGGACCAGGAGGTGGGCGCGTGACCACGACGAGCGAGGACCCGGCCGGGGGCGCGGCGCTCGACCTGCCGTCGATCGACCTGCCGGTGCCCGACGAGGCCGCCCCGGACGTCGCCGAGCTCCCCGGCGGGGCCCTGGCCGCGCTCGAGGCGGTGCTGATGGTCGCCGACGAGCCGATCCCGGCTGTGCGCCTCGCCACGGTGCTGGACCTCCCGGTGCCGGACGTCGTCGACCTGCTCCGCACGCTCGCCGAGGAGTACCGCGGCGAGCACGGCGGGCGTCCCCGCGGGTTCGAGCTGCGGCAGGCCGGCGAGGGGTGGCGGATCTACTCCGCTCCGGTGTACCACCAGGTCGTCGGGCGGTTCGTGCTCGACGGCCAGACGGCGCGGCTCACCCAGGCCGCGCTGGAGACGCTGGCCGTGATCGCCTACCGCCAACCGGTCACCCGGGGGCAGGTCTCGGGGGTGCGCGGCGTCAACGTGGACGGCGTCGTCCGCACCCTGACGGCCCGCGGGTTGGTCGCCGAGGCGGGCGTCGACCCGAGCACAGGTGCGGTCCTGTACCGGACCACGGGATACTTCCTCGAGCGGATGGGCCTCACGAGCCTCGATGAGCTGCCCCCGCTGGCGCCGTACCTGCCCGACATCGACGCGTTCGACGGGCTGGACGGCGCAGACGGTACGACAGGAGACGTGTGATGAGTGCAGCAGGACAGGGCGGCCGGGGCCGCGGCGGAGCGGGCGGCGGCAGCGGTGCGCGCGGAGCCGGTGGCGGTGCGGCGGGCCGGTCCGGCGGACCGGGCCGCGGCGGTGCCGGTGGCGGTGCGGGTCGGCCCGGCGGTGCCGGGCGACCGGGCGGCGGTGCCGGGCGACCCGGCGGCGCTGGGCGACCGGGCGGCTCCGGCCGTCCGGGCGCGTCGGGCGGCTCCGGCGGCTCGGGTGGCCCCGGGCAGCGCGGCGGCGGCTGGCAGGGCGGCGGCTCGGGCGGTGGCCAGGGTCGTGGGCAGGGCAGCGGTGGCGGGCAGGGCGGTGGCCGTCCCGGCGGCGAGCGCCGCGGTCCCGCGGGCGGCATCGGCCGCCCGGGTTCGACGTGGCCCTCCGGCCCCTCGCGTCCCGCGCCCCGGCGCCGCTCGGAGCCGACGGTCGACGTGCACGACCCCGAGGGCGTCCGGCTGCAGAAGGTGCTCGCCCAGGCGGGGCTCGGCTCCCGCCGTGCGTGCGAGGAGCTGATCACCGCGGGCCGCGTGTCCGTCGACGACCAGGTCGTGCTCGAGCTCGGCGTGCGGGTGGACCCGCAGACGTCGGTCATCCACGTGGACGGGCTGCGGCTGCAGCTGGACCAGTCGGTGATCACGATCGCGCTGAACAAGCCGCTCGGCGTCGTGTCCACCATGCACGACCCGGAGGGCCGCCCGTCGCTCGCCGAGTTCGTGCAGGGGCGCGAGGAGCGGCTGTTCCACATCGGCCGCCTCGACGCGGACTCCGAGGGCCTGATCCTGCTGACCAACGACGGCGAGATGGCCAACCGGCTGTCGCACCCGTCGCACGGCGTGCCCAAGACCTACCTCGCGACGGTCGAGGGCCGGGTGTCCGGCGGGCTCGCGGCGCGGCTCAAGCGCGGCGTGGAGCTCGAGGACGGCGTGGTGGAGATCGACGGCTTCCGGCTGATCGACTCCACCCCGCAGGCGAGCTTGGTCGAGATCGTGCTGCACGAGGGCCGCAACCGCGTCGTGCGCCGCGTCATGGAGGAGGTCGGGCACCCCGTGACCCGCCTCCTGCGGACGCAGATCGGCCCGATCAAGCTCGGCGACCTGAAGGTCGGCCGCACGCGCGTGCTCGGCAAGGCCGAGGTCGGCTCCCTCATGACCTCGGTGGGCATGTGAACCTGCCGCTGACGACGGACGGCGGGGTCGCGACCCGCGGCCCCGTCCGCGTCGTCGGCACCGGCCTGCTCGGTGCGTCGGTCGGCCTGGCGCTGACGACCCGCGGCGTCCCGGTGACCCTGCACGACCCGTCCCGGACCGCGCTCGCGCTGGCCCGGGACGTCGGCGCGGGCCGGCCCGCCGCGGACGGCGACCCGGAGCCCGCGCTCGTCGTGGTCGCGGCACCGCCGGACGTGACGGCGGACGTCGTGCGCGCCGAGCTCGCGGCGCACCCGGGCGCGGTCGTGACGGACGTGGCGAGCGTCAAGGGCTACGTCCTGAGCGAGCTGCGTGCTGCCGGCGCCGACCTGACCCGCTACGTCGGGTCGCACCCGATGGCGGGCCGGGAGCGGTCCGGCCCGGCGGCTGCGGTGCCCGACCTGTTCGTCGGGCGTCCGTGGGTGGTCGTCGGGTCCGGCGAGTCGCGGCCGGACGCGCTGCTCGCGGTACGGGCGCTGGCGACCGACCTGGGCGGGGTGCCGGTGACGATGGACGCGCAGGCGCACGACGCCGCGGTCGCGGCGGTGTCGCACGTGCCGCAGGTCGCGGCCAGCCTGGTCGCGGCCGCCCTGCGCGGAGTCGAGCCGGACGCGCTCGGCCTGGCGGGGCAGGGGCTGCGGGACGTCACGCGCATCGCGTCGTCCGACCCGGCGCTGTGGACGTCGATCCTCGCCGCGAACGCCGGAGCCGTCCGCGACGTGCTCGTCGGGCTGCGGGCGGACCTCGACGAGGTGCTGGCCGCGCTGGACAGCGCCGCACGGGCGACCGGGCCGGAGGACGTCGAGCTCGGCGCCCTGGCACGGGTGGCGCGGCTGATCGCCGACGGCAACGCCGGGGTCGCCCTGGTGCCCGGCAAGCACGGCGGCGCACCGCGCCGGTACGCGGTGGTCACCGCGCTGGTCCCGGACCAGCCCGGTGAGCTGGCCCGCCTGCTGACGGACGTCGGCGCGGCGGGCGTGAACCTGGAGGACCTGCAGCTCGAGCACGCGGCGGGCCGGCCCGTCGGCATGGCCGCGGTGTCGGTCGACCCCGCGCGCTCGGCGCACCTGGAGGCGGAGCTGACGGCCCGCGGATGGAGGCTGGTGAGGTGAGCGCGCGCGACGACGCCGCCCGTTCCACGACGACGACGGGTGCCCGGCGCCCGGTGGTGGTGGCGATCGACGGGCCGTCCGGCTCGGGCAAGTCCAGCGTGTCCCGGCGGGTCGCCGAGCGCCTGGGCCTGGCCTACCTGGACACCGGGGCCATGTACCGGGCGGCGACCTGGTGGGCGCTGCACCGCGGCGTCCCGCTGACCGACGTCGACGCGGTCGCCGCGCTGATCCGCGAGATGCCGCTGGTCATGGGGGTCGACCCGGCCGACCCGGGCGTGCACGTCGACGGGCAGGACATCGGCGAGGCGATCCGCGAGACCGCGATCTCGGCCGCCGTGAGCGCCGTGGCGACGAACCTCGAGGTGCGGGCCGAGCTCGGCCGGCGGCAGCGCGACGAGATCGCCGCGCAGGCGGCGTCCTCGTCGTTCTCCGGCGGGCGCGGCATCGTCGCCGAGGGCCGGGACATCACCACGGTGATCGCGCCCGACGCCGACGTGCGGCTGCTGCTCACGGCGAGCGAGGAGGCCCGGCTGGCCCGGCGCGCCCGCGAGGTGCACGGCTCCGCCGACGCGGCCGCCGTCGAGGCGACCCGGGACCAGGTGGTCCGCCGGGACGCGGACGACTCGACGGTCTCGCAGTTCCTCGTGGCGGCCGACGGCGTCGTGACGGTCGACAGCTCGGAGCTGGACCTGGAGCAGACGGTGCAGGCGGTGCTCGACGTGGTCGCGCGCACCGCGGACCTGCACGCGTGAGCGCGGCCGGGCCGCTGCCCGAGGTCCCGGCCTGGGCGCGGGGGATCGGCCGGTTCCTCGCGCACGGCGTCTGGGACGCGCGCGTGGTCGGCGCCGAGCGGGTGCCGGCCGAGGGGCCGGTGCTGTTCGCCGCCAACCACACCAGCGTCGTCGACGGCCCGCTGCTCGAGGGGGTCACGCCGCGCCGGGTGCACATCCTGGTCAAGGAGGAGATGTTCACCGGTCCTGTCGGTGCGGTGCTGCGCGCCTCGCGCCAGATCCCCGTCGACCGCTCCGGCGGCCGGGCCGCGCTGACCACCGCGCTCGGGGTGCTCCAGCGCGGGGGGACCGTCGGGGTGTTCCCCGAGGGGAACCGCGGACGCGGTGACGCGTCGTCCGCCCGCGCCGGCATCGCCTGGCTGGCGGTCAACGGCCACGCGCCCGTCGTCCCCGTGGCGATCCTCGGCACCCGGCGCACGGGGGAGTCGGTCGGGCACGTCCCCGGTCTCCGGCGGCGCCTGCACGTCGAGCTGGGGGAGCCGCTGCACCTGGAGCCGGTCGCCGGGCAGTCCCGGCGCGAGGCGATCGTGTCGGCGACGGAGGAGATCCGGGTGGCGCTGGCGGCGCTGGTCGCCCGGGCGTCGTCCCGCACCGGCGTCACGCTCCCGCAGGACTGACCCCGCCCGGCGCGCCGCTCCGCGCGCGTCCCGCCTGCGTCCCCTCGACGCCGAGGTAGTGCGATGTGCGCGAGGTAGTGCGACGTGCCGTACTACCTCGGCGAGAGCGCACTATTTCGGCGAGGTGGGTGAGGGCGGGGGCGGGACGCGGTCGGGGCGGGACGCGGGCGGGGGCGGGACGCGGGGGCGGGCGTCGAGGGGGTTGCGGGTCGGTTCGCGGGGGCTCGGTCGCCCGCGGGGTCCGGCGTCAGGGACAATGGTGCCCATGCATGACAGCGAGCCGGCCCAGCCGACCACCAGCGGACCCCTCGAGGACGAGGTCGTCGACCTCGACGAGGCGGTCGCCGGCGACCCCGCGGCGGACCGGACCGCCGAGCCGTCCGACGTCGCCGACGGCCCCGACGTCACCGCGGACGCCCCCGACGACGAGGCGCGCGAGCGTGCGCTGCGCGTCGGCCTCGAGGAGTACGAGCTCGAGGACGAGGACGTCCGGCTGCTCTCGGGCGACCTGGACGACGTGGACGAGGACGGCCAGCACGTGGTGCTGCCGGTGCTCGCCGTCGTCGGCCGGCCGAACGTCGGCAAGTCCACGCTGGTGAACCGCATCCTCGGCCGCCGCGAGGCCGTCGTCGAGGACAAGCCCGGCGTCACCCGTGACCGCGTCTCCTACCCCGCCGAGTGGTCCGGCCGCCGGTTCACGCTGGTGGACACGGGTGGCTGGGAGGTCGACGTCGCCGGCATCGAGGCGCGCGTCGCCGAGCAGGCCGAGGTCGCGATCTCCCTGGCGGACGCCGTGCTGTTCGTCGTCGACGCCACCGTCGGTCCGACCGCGACCGACGAGCGCGTCGTCCGCCTGCTCCGCAAGTCGGGCAAGCCGGTCGTCCTGTGCGCGAACAAGGTCGACGGGCCGCGCGTCGAGGCCGACGCCGCCGAGCTGTGGAGCCTCGGTCTGGGCGAGCCGCACCCCGTCTCGGCCCTGCACGGCCGCGGCACCGGCGACCTGCTGGACGCCGCGATGGCCGCGCTTCCCCTGAAGTCCGCGCACGGCGAGGCGCGTCCGGGCGGTCCCCGCCGCGTGGCGCTGATCGGCCGGCCGAACGTCGGCAAGTCCTCGCTGCTGAACAAGGTGCTCGGGACCAACCGCGTGGTCGTCGACGACGTCGCCGGGACCACCCGGGACCCGGTCGACGAGCTGGTGGAGCTCAAGGGCATCCCGTGGTGGTTCGTCGACACCGCCGGCATCCGCCGCCGCGTGCACCAGACCTCCGGCGCGGACTTCTACGCGTCGCTGCGCACGCAGGCCGCGATCGAGAAGGCCGAGGTGGCCGTCGTGCTGCTGGACGCCTCCCAGCCGCTCACCGAGCAGGACACCCGGGTGATCCAGCAGGTCATCGACGCCGGCCGTGCCCTGGTCATCGCGTACAACAAGTGGGACCTCATGGACGAGGACCGTCGCCCGTACCTGGAGCGCGAGATCGAGAAGGAGCTCGTCCAGATCCAGTGGGCCCCGCGCGTGAACATCTCGGCGCGCACCGGCTGGCACACCGACCGGCTGGTGCCGGCGCTGACCCGGTCGCTCGAGTCCTGGGACACCCGCGTGCCCACCGGCAAGCTCAACGCGTTCCTCGGCGAGCTGGTCGCCGCGCACCCGCACCCGCTCCGGGGCGGCAAGCAGCCGCGCATCCTGTTCGCGACCCAGGCGTCCACCCGCCCGCCGCGGTTCGTCATCTTCGCGTCCGGGTTCCTCGAGGCCGGCTACCGCCGGTTCATCGAGCGCCGCCTGCGGGAGACCTTCGGCTTCGAGGGCTCGCCGATCTCGATCTCGGTGCGGGTCCGGGAGAAGCGCAAGCGGTGACCCGCGAGGTCGCGCGGGACGGTCGGGCGCGGGACGGACGGCTGCTCCGGTCGCCGGTGCTCGTCCTCGGTCTGCCGCGCGACCCCGCCGGCCCGCGGCACGTCGCGGGGTTCCTCGCGGTCACCGTGCTCACGGTGCTGGTGACGCGCGGCCTGCTCGCGCTCACCGGCTTCCCGCAGCTCGGCGGCGACGGCCTGCACATCGCGCACGTCCTCTGGGGCGGGCTGCTGATGGCGGTCGCCGTCGTCGCCGTGCTGTCCTGGGCCGGGCCGGTGGTGCGGCCGCTCGCCGCGCTGGTCGGCGGCGTCGGCTTCGGGCTCTTCATCGACGAGATCGGCAAGTTCGTCACGTCGGACAACGACTACTTCTACGAGCCGACCGCCTCGCTGATCTACGTGGTCGTCGTCGTGCTGGTGCTGGTGGGGGAGGTCATCCACGGCCGCCGGGCGCGGGACCCGCACGAGACGCTCGCCGCCGCCGCCGACCTGGCGGTCGCAGGGCTGGCGGGCGGGTTCTCGCACCGCGCCCGCCGCCAGGCCCGCGAGCTCGCCGACGCCGCCGGGGACGTCCGCGGTGCGGCCGAGGTGCGCGCGCTGCTGGACGTCGTCGAGGACGACGCGCGGGAGCTGCCCGACCCGATCAGCGCGGTGTCACGGGCCGTCGTCGCGGCCTCCCGGCGGATGGTCCGGATGCGCTGGCTGCCCCGGATCACCGTGCTGGTGCTGGCGGCGGCGACGCTCTACACGGTCGGCCGCGGGGTCGCGCTGGTGGCGTCCGGGGCGGAGCTGCCCTGGTGGGCCGTGATCGGCATGGTGGGCAGCGGCGTCGTGTCGCTGGTCTGCTCCGCGATCGGCCTGCGGCTGGTCGGGCGGGACCGGGCGCGCGGCTACGAGTGGTTCCGGCGCGCGCTGCTGGTCAACCTGCTGCTGACCCAGATCTTCCTGTTCCGGGTCGACCAGTGGAGCGCGGTCACCGGTCTGGTCGTCGACCTGCTCCTGCTCGCCGTGGTGGCCGCCGAGCTCGACGTGCTGCGCGGGCGTGCGGGCGCGGACGGCGACGTCGCCGCCGACCCGGCCCGGGCCGCCGCCGACCGCTGACGGAGCACCGCGGCGCCACCGCATCCCGTAGCGCTGCCGCCGACGGGCGGCTGGACAACTGAGATGCGGTTGAGATACATGTAGTGACCATGCAGTCGCCCGCACTCGACCCCGTCGCGTCCCCACCCGCCGCCGACACCGCCTACCGGTACGTCAAGGACGCGTTGCTCGCCGGCCGCCTCCCCGCCGGCGAGATGGTCTCCGAGGGCGACGTCGCCGCCAGGCTCGGGATCAGCCGGACGCCGGTGCGCGAGGCGTTCCTGCGCCTGTCGACCGAGGGCTGGCTGCGGCTGTTCCCCCGGCGCGGCGCCCTCGTGGTGCCGGCGGCACCGGGGGAGGTCGAGGCCGTGGTGGAGGCGCGGCTGCTGCTCGAGTCGCACGCGGTGGAGTCGGTCGTCGGCTCGGACCGGGCGCGCGACCGGCTCGTCGGCGACCTGCGCGCGCTGATCGCCCGGCAGCGGGACGCGGTCGCCGCGGCGGACCTCGCCGCGTACACCGAGCACGACGCGGCGTTCCACCTCGCCGTCGTGGCCGCCGGGGGCAACGCGCTCCTGACCGGCTTCACGGTGACGCTGGGGGAGCGGCAGCTGCGGATGGTGGCGCTGTCCGTCGGCGCCTCCGGCGAGCGCGCCCCGCGATTCGTCGAGGACCACGAGGCGCTGGTCGCGGCGATCGAGGCCGGCGACGCAGCGGCCTTCCGTGCCGCGCTGGCGACCCACCTGCACGGGGCGCACCTTCACGGGGCGAACCCCGGCGGGGTGCCGCGGTGACGACGACCCACGCCCTCGCGGCACCCGCCGCCGCCCCTCCGGCCCCGGGGCCGCGCGCCTGGCTGCGGGTCGGCGCCCTGATGTTCGCCGTCGCCTGGGGCGGCAACGAGTTCACCCCGCTGCTCGTGATGTACCGGGAGGTGAGCCACCTCTCGGCGCTCACGGTGAACGCCCTGCTCGCCGCGTACGTGCTCGGCATCGTCCCCGCGCTGCTGATCGGGGGCCCGCTCTCGGACCGGTTCGGGCGGCGTCCGCTCCTGCTGCCGGCGGCACCCCTGGGCATCGTCGGGTCGCTCGTCCTGGCGCTCGGACCCGCCTCGGTGCCGGCGCTGGCGGCGGGCCGGGTGCTGTCCGGCCTGGCGCTCGGGCTCGTGATGGCGGTCGGCACGACGTGGGTGGTCGAGCTGTGCGCCGCCGCCGGCGCGCCGCAGGCGGGCGCGCGCCGGGCGTCCCTGTCGCTGACGCTGGGCTTCCTGCTCGGGGCGGGGATCGCCGGGGTGCTCGCGCAGTGGGGCCCCTGGCGCACCGGCACGCCCTACCTGGTGCACGCGGCCGTGACCGTCGCCGCCGGGCTCGTCGTGCTGGCCGTCCCGGAGACCCACCCCGCCGGCCCGGCCGGCCGGCGCACGACGCTCCGGGCCGACCTGCGCGTGCCCGCGGCGGGGCACCGCCGGTTCCTGCGTGTCGTGCTGCCGCTCGCGCCGTGGGTGTTCGGCGCCGTCGGCAGCGCCTACGCGGTCCTGCCGGGCCTGATGCGCGAACGCACCGGCGGCGTGCCGATCGCGTTCTCGGCGCTGCTCACCGTGATCACGCTGGCCGTCGGGTTCGCGGTGCAGTCGGTGGCGCGGCTCGTCGACACCCGGCACAGCGCCCGCGCCTCGGTGGTCGCGCTCGCCATCCTCGTCGTCGGGACGGCTCTCGCCGCCTGGGCGGCCGCGACGCTGGCGCTGCCGGTGGTCGTGCTCGCGGCGGCGGTGCTCGGTGCCGGCTACGGGCTGGCGCTGGTCGCCGGGCTGTCCGAGGTGCAGCGCATCGCGACGCCGGAGGACCTGGCCGGGCTCACGGCGGTCTACTACTCGGCGGCGTACCTCGGGTTCTTCGTCCCCGCCGTCCTCGCGTGGCTGTCGGTGCGCTGGCCGTACCCGGCGATGTTCCTGGGCGGGACGGCGGTCGCCGCGGTGTGCCTGGCCGCCGTGGCGTCCGCGTGGCGCGCCCACCTGCCGACGGGGGACGGCGAGGCCCCGCGCATGCGGTAGAGTTTCCGAGGCTCCTGCGGGGGCCGCCGAGGTCCCTCCGGGGACCATCGGGCTGTGGCGCAGCTTGGTAGCGCACTTGACTGGGGGTCAAGGGGTCGCAGGTTCAAATCCTGTCAGCCCGACGTAAAGTCGCAGGTCAGAGGCCGTTTCCGGATCATCGGAGACGGCCTCTTTCCGCGGCTAGAAGGGCCCGTACCCCCATTGATCCCCATCGGGCGATGGCGGCGAACCCCGGCGCTTCTGCGCAGCAGGTCCGATGTGTGGGCCGTGTCACTCTGTGCTCGTGCCGTCGTTTGCCGGGAGGAGCGCGTCTGCGAGATGGTCGCCGGCCTCTCGGACGACCTTGGCGGTGGTGTGTCCGTAGATCTCGAGCGTCGTGGTTGCGCTGGCATGGCCCAGGATGTCGGCAACGGCGCGGGCGTGGATGCCGGCCTCGAGCATGTGGGTAGCAGCAATGTGACGCAGGGTGTGGACGCCAGTGCCCTTCGGCAGCCCGAGACGGTTCACGGCGTCCTGCAGCGTTCGCAGGACGTTGCGGGGGTGCGAGACCTCTCCTGTCGGGTTGGTAAACACCCAGTTGTCGTCGTGCCAGCGGCTGCCCGCGCGAGCACGGTCCTCCTGCTGCTCGACGGCCCACTCCAGCAGGATCCGTCTGGTGCCGTCCGGAAGGGCTATGCGTCGGTGCGACGAGGACGTCTTCGGGGTCCCGGTCGCCGGGCCGCCGGTTGCCTGAGAGAGGGTGCGTCGCACCGTGAGGGTGCCGGTCCTCATGTCGATGTCCGACCACTTCAGACCCAGTGCCTCGCCACGACGCATCCCCGTCGTGGCGATGAGGGCGAAGGCGGGGTAGTAGCGGGAGGTCCGTAGTTCGGCGAGCAGAAGTTGGGCGTCCTCGGTGGACAGGGCGCGCGCGGTGCGCTTGTCGGCGCGGGGAAGTGCGATGTCCTTGGTCGGATTGGTCTCGATGATCCCTTCGCGGACGGCAACGTCGAGGGCGCGTCGCAGGGTCAGGCAGATGGAGCGGATCGTAGAGCCGGAGAGCACCTTCTGGCCGGGCGCGGGATCGCGAAGGGAGTTGACGAAGTCCTCGATGGCGATGGGTCGAAGCCGCACCAGCGCGAGCTGCGCCATGGGCGCAGTCATGAGGTGCTTACGGGCGAGGATCTGCATCTGGGTTCGGTAGTTGGGGGAGTTGTTCGACGCGGGGAGAGAGATGGTGATCCAGGTCTCCAGCCACTCGCCGAGCGTGACCTTGCTGGGAGTCAGCGAGAGGCCGGCACGCGCGCGGCGTTCGACTTCTTCTCGAGCGCCGCGGGCCGCGCGGAGCGTGTCTCCGTAGACCGACAGTCGCTTGCGTGCGCCGGTGCGGGGGTCCTCGGTGTAGAACCGGATCTCCCAACGTCCGTCCGCACGTTGCCTCTCGCTTCCCGTCCCGTTGCTGGACCTCCGCCTCGTCATGACGTCGCTCCCACGACGTTTCGTGGCTCGGTCTCGCTCGTCGAACGAGCCCTCGGATGGCTGGTCTCTTGGATCGTCATGGCCAGTAGATGTGCGGCACTCCGCGCCACGACGAACGAGGCAGTGCGTACAGGTCGCCCTAGTGCGGCTTGAGCATGTGTAGACAGCCCGCGGGTCCACCGTTTCCGGCTAGGTCAATCACGACTACGACTGCGAGCGGAGGCATCCGCTCGGGAACGGGGTGCGGGAGCACGAGAAGCCGCTGTCGGTGGCCTCTCGTATCGTCGACGCGGTAGACGATGGGTAGGGACCGGAGACCGCCTAGTGACCCGGGCGGGCAGGGCCAGATCGGCAAGACAAAAGCGCGTCAGCGATCCGCTACGGCGCGGTGCGCCATGCGGGTCCTGGACTACCGGTACCGTGCGAGTGGGCATGGTGTCGGCTCGGCCAGCCGCGTGCCACGAAGACATTATGGAAGGAGCGCTGGAGCTTGGCAGCATACGCAGTGAAGCTGGAGCGTTCAGCACCGCTCGTCCTACCCAGGCACGCAGACGCTCCGGACGACGACGGCTTTGGCGAGTGGTGTCGGCTAGAGAGGTCGTCCGGCCGTCCCCTCGCCGTCGATCTGTTCTCGGGAGCTGGCGGTCTCGGCGCTGGCGTTGAAGCAGCAGGCTGGACCGTTGTCGCCGCAGTCGATCACGACACGGCGGCCCTAGAGACGCATCGTGCCAACTTCCGGGGCCAAGCGCTCGACGTCGACATGGCTGACCCTGCCCAGGTGACCGCACTCATCGATCGACTCCGACCGCTCGGGATCGACCTCGTAGCCGGAGGCCCGCCATGCCAGCCCTTCAGCCGCGCCGGACGGGCGAAGATCCGCAGCCTCATCAACGAGGGCATGCGCGATGAGGTCGATGCGCGCAAAGAACTGTGGCGGTCTTTCATCGATGTCGTCCTGGCACTGAGACCTCGCGCCGTTCTCATGGAGAACGTGCCCGATATGGCGATTGGCGACGATCTCGCGGTTATTAGAGCGATCTCGAACGTCCTCGAAGGCGCCGGATACTTCGTTGACTACCGACTTCTTGACGCGTGGCGTCACGGAGTCCCACAGCACCGTAAGCGATTCATCCTCCAAGCACGCAACGACGGGGCTCTGCCGGTTTGGCCCGCACCAACGGAGTACCGCCCCACCGTCCGTGATGCCATCGAAGACCTTCCCTCACTCGACGACACCACCGGCGGGCGCGAACTTCCCTACACGGGTCAACCGTCCAGTGCACTGGCCAAGACGCTCCGTGACGACGCCGCGGACGTTATCTACGACCACATGACGCGTCCGGTTCGGGACGATGACCGTGAGGCGTTTGAGCTCATGACCTCCTCGACCTTGTACTCGGACCTCCCTGAGCACCTGCGCCGATACCGCTCCGACACCTTCAACGACAAGTACAAGCGTCTCGACTGGGACGACCTCAGCAGGACGATCACCGCCCACATCGCCAAAGACGGCTACTGGTACATCCACCCGGCGGAGCACCGCACACTTACCGTCCGTGAGGCGGCACGCATCCAGACCTTCCCCGACAGCTTCCGCTTCGCAGGGACTCGCAGCGACGCCTTCCGGCAGATCGGCAATGCAGTCCCACCAGCACTGGGACGGACAGTTGCTGAGGCGATCGTGCCCCTCGCGGAGCAACGTAAGGAGCAGCCTAGACTCCCCCTTCTTCGCCGACGCCTGTCGCTGTGGGCCGACGAGCAGAGAAAGACGGCATGGTGGCTCTTCCCTGGGCCGGACATGACGGCTGCTGCTGCCGCGGTCGCTGCACTACTTGAGATGCACAGACTTCCCGTCGCGACCGCGGCTTTACTTATGGAACCACTCAGAGGCGCTCCGGAACTCTCCTTCGAGTCGCTCCAGCACATCGACGTGCACACGCTCAGCAAAACTCGCAAGGACGTCTTGAGGCAACTTAGAGGCATCCTGCGAGAGAGCCGGGCAGTTGACTGGACACCGCGCGTTGCGGCCATGCTCGGCGACGCGCAGCGCCGCATGTTCTCGCTACTACGCGGCGGAAACGAGCTCCTCGTTAACGACCACGTCAGCAAGGTCGTGACCCTCCTGATGGATCTGCCGGAAGGGCATACCGGCCTCCGCACTGACATCAAGGTCGCCCTCGCCCAGTTGGTCTCAAGCGGTGACGAAGCAGCACTGCGGATGTGCGCGATTCGTGCGATCGCTGTTTCCGAGGCACGGGCCCGGGTCCTCGATCCCGCCACTGCACACCCAGCCGAGTCCAGGGGAGAGCGAGTCTCATGAGCGCCGATGTCCAGCAGGCGGTGAACGAGGAGCCCTCCGGCAGCGGCGCGCTCCGCCCGAAGGCGCGCCTGCTCCGGACTCTTGGCAGCGACCTCATCAGCAGCGACAAGGTCGCTCTTATTGAACTGGTCAAGAACTCGTACGACGCCGACGCCAGCGTCGTTCTGATTCGCTTCCACGGTCCGCTGGAGGAAGCGAAAGGCCACATCGAGGTGTGGGATGACGGCCACGGCATGGACGTCGCCACACTCCAGCGCTCATGGCTCGACATCGCGACCGACACCAAGAGACGACGCCCTCGCAGCGAGGGAGGTCGACGAGTGCTCGGTGAGAAGGGCATCGGTCGACTCGCCGCGGCCCGGCTCGGTCAGGAGATGATGCTCGTTACGCGCATGACCGATGCCGACGAGGTCAAACTTCTGATCGACTGGACGGACTTTGATCGCGAGGACGCATACCTCGATCAGATCGAGGTCGCCTGGGAGGTTGGGGCACCCGAAATATTCTCGGACGCCGGCTCATCCGTCGATACCTTCTCCGCAGCAGAGAAGGAGACCTGGCATCACGGCCGGGGCACTCTCGTCCAGATTGACCATCTTTCTCGCGCTTGGGACCGTGACGACCTTCTCGAACTACGAACAGCGCTCACACGGCTGATTCGGCCCCGTCCCGGCGTAGGTTCGAGCATCGCAAGAACGGGAGATGCTGAGCCTGATTTCCAGGTGATTTTGGAACTGGTCGACGTCGACGAAGGCCTCCAAGACCTCGCTGGTCCCGTCGAGCCATCGTCTGAGCTCCAGACCCCTCATTACAGCCTCACCGGAACCGTGGACACCCACGGGGCAGCGACGCTTCGCTATACGCAGCAGGACCCTCCGCTCGAGGAGGATCTCGGAACCAAGCAGTTGTGGACTGATGCGAAGCGCTCCCCCCAGGCAGGACCCTTCGACTTCGAACTCAACGTCTGGGACCGAGATAAGACAGCCATCCGTCGGACTCTCCAGGAGACCGACGCAGAGAGCGCGGCGCCCAGCGCGAAGGACCTGAAGGGCTTCCGTGACACGCTCAGCGAGGTTGCCGGTGTCAGCATCTACCGAGATGGCTTCCGAGTTCTGCCATTCGGTGAGAGTGGCGACGACTGGCTGGGACTCGACCTGCGCCGAGTCCAGACACCAACCCGTCGCGTATCAAACAACCAAGTCGTTGGACATGTGTTCGTTGGTGCCGACACGAACGAAGGCCTCAAGGACCAGACGAATCGGGAGGGCATCCTCGCCAGCGCTGCCTATTCAGATCTCCAGACTCTCGTCAGAGCCGCGCTCAACGAGCTCGAGACGCGGCGGTATACAGCGCGCCACCCCACGACCGAACCGGCGGAGAGCAAGGGCGGCCTGTTCGAGCGCTTCGACCTCGGTGAGGTCCGCGCCGCTCTGGCCCAGAGCTATCCCGGCGACAAGCGCCTGATCGGACTCATTGACGAGAAGAACCGCGATATCCAGGAAGGCGTCGCAGAGGTTCAGAATGTCTTGTCGCGGTACTCCCGACTCGCCACCCTCGGGGCACTCATCGATCGTGTCCTTCACGACGGCCGAACCGTCGTGACACGAATCAAGAACCTTGCGCGGTTCGGTGCACGCGACCTCGATAAGAAGAACCTAACTGATGGCGAGAAGATCACGATAGCTGCGAGAGCCATGTCGGATACGACGGCCCAAGCCGATCTTCTCTCGTCTCTCTTTAGGCAGATCGAACCCTTTGGTGGCCGTAAGCGCGGTCGACCCAAGGAGATCAGCACCGATTACGTCATTGACAAAGCAATCGCGATCTTGCAGCAGGAAGCCGAGGACTGCAGCGTCGAATTGATCCGCGAGGGCGATCCAGTCGTGGTGAAGATTGACGAAGCTGAACTACTGACAGTCCTGATTAACCTCATACAGAACGCCATCTACTGGACATCAACCCAGTCGAAGGGATCCGAGCGAAAGGTGATCTGTATCGCCCGGCTCAACGACGACTCTTCACTGAGTCTCGTTGTGAGCGACTCTGGACCAGGGGTTGCGGAGAGCGTGCGTGCGCATATCTTCGACCCCTACTTTTCCAGTAAACCGGAGGGTGTAGGACTCGGTCTGAGTATCGTAGGTAACCTCGTGGAAGACATCTACGAGGGCCAACTCGTTCTCGTTGATGAAGGTCCGCTTGACGGGGCGACTTTCGAGGCCACCTTCAGGAGGCGGGTGCAGTGAGAGAGAAGGTCAGAGTCCTTATTATCGAGGACAAGGACGCCCTCGCGGCAGATGCACGGCGCGAGATCGAAGACGCCTTTTCGGAAAGCGAGGAAATTGAGGTCGAGGTCTCGGTGGAGACGGACTTCGATCAGGGATTCGCCAGGTTCAGTCGTGGTGAAAGTGACGTCGTGGTTCTCGATGTGCGGCGGGACACACCTGATCAGTCACCTGAGGATGAGGCAGCGGGGCACACTGTATATCTCAGTATCAAAGATGCTCGCTTCGCCCCAGTGGTTTTTTGGACGGCTCTCCCTGAAACAGTCATCCATGAGCAGATGGCGCCCTTGGTCACCGTAGTAACGAAAGACGACACCGACAAGCTGCCGGCTGCAATCCAGGCAGCTGTTGCTAGTCGCGCGGTCATCACAATCAGTGGCATTGAACAGCATGTAGCCAGTGTGTTGCGCAAACACATGTGGACTGAACTAGCCCCAAATTGGGCCGAGTACACCGAGGCCGCAGACTCTCCGGGGATCGCACAGGTTCTGCTTAGCCGTCTCTCCCGAGTGCTCGAAGAAGATAGCGAGCGGTCGTTGACCGCAGACCCGAGCCATCGATACATCTACCCGCCTGCGTCGAGCCGTCGCGCACCAGGGGACCTTCTACGAGCGCCGGATGCCACGTGGTGGGTGATCTTGACGCCGGCGTGTGACTTCGCTCAAAGCAAGTTCGAGTTCGCGCTTCTGGCGAAAGCGGGAGACCTGGGATCGAACCCCAGATTCCAGAAGTGGTTCGGTTCGCCGTCAAAGGGCGCCTGGAATGAGCTCGAGAAGCACGTTCTGACAGCTACTCAAGGCCGCTTCTACTACTTGCCGGCATTTCGTGACATCCCGGACCTTGTTCTCGATCTGGAAAACGTGCAGGCCGTCACCGCAGAGGTTCTAGATACTATGAGCCCGGTGGCTTCACTCGTCAGCCCCTTTTCCGAGGGTCTGCTTGTTCAGCACAGTCATTACAGGGGTCGGATCGGAATACCGGACCTCGACTCTGAGCGCGTTAAGCAGCGGCTCTCGGACGGCCAATCGAAAAATGAATGATCTGACAGGAACACTCTCGACCTCGTCTTCCAAGAGCCTTGCGATAGCGTCGCACTGGAGGTCGCACAAGTCCTGTGCCGGCGGACTATGTGCCGGGATCGTGGTCGAATCTCCCCGAGCAGGAAGCTGAGGCGAGGTCCACAGCGGAGAGCGGACTCTCTTGCTCGGGCACGTTCGTCGCTCTGAGGTCCGGCACGTTGGCGCACTGGGTCGTGGAGGCCCGCTTCCTCCTTCGGAACGGGATCGACGATCCGCGATCACTGCACGCAGTCCCCGTGAGTGGGACTGCGCCTCGAGGGGCCAGCCCGTGGAGCGAGGTTGGTGTTCGCGTTCGATGCGGGCCCAGATGGCCACCACCCGGTTCCGCTGTACGGACAGGTGACGGTTTAGTTCGGTCGGCTGCCCGCGGATGCATCATGCGAGGCGCCGGCGCGTCTGTGCGAGCCAGTCAGCGAATAATCCTGCGCCGCGCTCGAACTCGCGGGGTCCGCCGTTGTCGGCCAGGTCGATAGCGACCGCGAGGAGAGGCATGGGCTCAGGAACGAGGAGCGGGCTGACGTGCATCACCACGTTCGAGCTGCTGCGGCTGACGGGCACGAGCAAGTGGTCGGTGATGACTGGGGTCCGCTGCACGAATAAGTGACAGGCGGGATCGGTCGCCTGCGCCTCGGGCGCATCAGGCGGGGCGCTGGCGCGTCTGTTCGAGCCAGTCAGCGAATAGTTCCTCGGCGCGCCTGTACTCGCGGGGTCCGCCGTTGTCGGCCAGGTCGATCGCGACCGCAAGCAGAGGCAAGGGCTCGGGAACCGGGAGCGGGCTGATGTGCATCACCACGTTGGAGCTGCTGCGGCTGATGGGCACGAGCAGGTGGTCGGTGATGACGGACTGCTGATCGGGGGAGTGGACGTAGAACTCCACCTGCGACCCGGCAGACAGGCGGCTTCGTTGGTCGCTGACTCCGCCTGGCACGACGCGCGGGTCGGACAACACATCTGCGGGGTCCGGAGCAGCCAGACGGATGACGTGTGCGCGCGCCGACAGCCACGACCGGACCCGCTCGAGCGCGTCAGTGCGTTCAGGTAACCGCCTGAGCTGGGCGCGCAGGCGCGAGGCCTCGTCCGCTCGGAGCCACGGGGCTGCGCCGGGATCACTGTGAAGCAACAGGGCCCACGCGGTGCGGGGTGCGAATGGGCGACCGGGCCGTGAGCTCCTCACCGGCACGGAGGCGGGATCGATGACCCACTGGCTGCCTATTCGCTCGGCATCGAGCTGACCCGTGGCGACTAGTTGGCGGACGCGACGGTCTGACACGCCGAGGAGGACGGCCACGTCTCGAGGCGAGAGGCCCTGCATTGACACAATGCTACCGGGGTCGGAAGCGATGTGCGACGACTAGCAGGACCGCAGGCACGACCGGCTCGCCCAGGGCCATTCGCGCTTGTTGTGGCGGACGCTGGTGCTGGTTGGCTTCCGCGAAGCGCGAACTGCGACTGACCCCAGACCCTGACCCCCGCGCCGCTCGTCCAAGCGGGTCCATACTTGTCCGGTGGTTCAGCGCTGGCCGATGGTCACACGGCAATGGACGCCCGCGGACGCTCTCGATCGACGACCACGTTAGCTGGGGGTCAAGGGGTCGCAGGTTCAAATCCTGTCAGCCCGACACGTGGTGTCGCAGGTCAGAGGCCGTTCCCGGGGATCCGGGAACGGCCTCTCGCCGTGTACGGAGGGGCTCGCGGGTGAGCCGGCGCCGGATCGTCCGCGCCGTGACCGTCCTCCTCCGGACAGGCCTCTCGATCCTGAGCGGAGCCCTACCTCGCCTCGGCGGCCGCCTCGTCGGCCGCTGCCTTGATCTCGGCTGCGTCCGCGGTGTCGATCGCCTTCTGAGCGATCGCGTCGGCCTTCTCGAGCGCCTTGCGGAGCGCGACGGCGCTCGGGTCGGACACGAGAGCGACGATCCCGGAGTGCCCGGGTGCGATGGAGTCGGTGAGCTCCTCCGCCAGCTCCTTGCGGCGGTGCAGCTCGATGCCCTTGCCGGTCGCAGCCCCGACGGCGCCGAGGGCGGCTGCGCTGCCGAGGACGGAGGGCGGGAAGATCAGGCCGAGCACGACACCGCCGACGACCCCCCAGCCCAGGCCGCGGCGGGTGCTGTGGTCGATCGCCTTGAGGATCTGCAGCTCACCCTCGGCGCTGCGCTCCACGACGAGCACGCCCTCGACGGCGAGCGTGGCGCCGTCCTCCGCCTCCTTGAGCGTCTCGTACGCCGTCCACGCGACGTCGGTGTCGGCGAAGTCGGCGACGAGCAGCGTGTAGGCGCCGTCGGTGACGGCTGCAGCGGCGAAGTCAGTCTGGTCGGACATGGTCTCTCCTTCGGGTCGGATCTCGCTGGTCTGACGGAGGTCGGAGCAGAGGTGGCCGACGTCCTCGCGCACGAGGCGAGCGCCTGTGCCCCGTTCAGGTCCGTGACGTCGGGCAGGTCGGGGATCGACGCACCCGTCGAGCGGGCGAGCTCGGTGCTGCCGCCGACCAGCCACCCGGTCATCGGGGACGGCGGCGCGTCGAGCGGGGTCAGGCTCTCGTCGAGCAGCGGGAGTCCTGGAAGGCGGCCGCCGGCTGGATGGCGTCGACCTCGAACCTGCGTTCAGGGCGACCGGTGGTGGGAGCTGGTGCCGGCTGCTGAGTCATCGCGATCCCCCGTCGTCATCGGGAGCAGTGCTCGACCGGCCGGACGATGCCGGATCGAGGGGCCCACCCGTGACGCTAAGGCGGTCGTCCAGCGCTGGTCGTCATCCCGCCGGGATGAACCGCCCGGGCCGGCCTGCCCGAGCACCGCGGGCGTGACCAGCTCTCGACCTCGCGCCGACGGGCACGGCGACCTCGTCGACGGTCCCCGGCCGCGCGAGGGAGGCGTTCACTCCCGCGACAGGGACCGGGCGAGCGCGGCACCGACGAGGGCCAGGGAGACGAGGACCACCCCCACCTGGTGGAACGCCGACAGGGCCGCCGCACCGTCGGCTCCTGCGGCGACGATCGAGCCGAGGACGCTGACGCCGACCGCTCCGCCGAGCCGCTGCGTGATGGTGTAGAGCGTGTTGCCGTCGGCGAGATCGCGCTCCTCGAGCGGCGCCAGGAACGCCGAGAGCAGAGGCGTCGTGACGAACCCCGCGGCGAGGGCGCGACCGCAGAGCATGATCGCGGTCGTCCACAGCGGCGTGCCGGGCGTGAGCAGCAGCATCACGACGCTCGAGGCGGCCAGCACGGCGAAGCCGAGCACGACGAGGGTCCGCAGCGGCATCCGCGCCGACATGCGCTGACCCAGCGCGGTACCCAGCCCCATCACGACGCCCTGGGGCAGCAGGGCGAACCCGGTGGCCAGTGCGCTGTGGCCCTGCACCTGCTGGGTGAACACCGGCATCAGGAACACCGTGCCGAACGCGATGACCGACGCGAGCACCTGGAGCACGAGGGCGACGACCGACCGACCTCCGCGGACGACGTCGAGCCGGACCGCGGGGGATGTGCGCCGGCGCGCCCAGCCCACGTACGCGACCAGCAGGAGGGCGCCGGAGACGAGCAGCGTCAGGGGAGCGACCCGGCTCCACCCGTCGGAGGAGCCGCGGGTCGCCCCGAGGAGCGTGGCCACCAGGCCGCCCGCCAGCAGGACGAACCCGACCGGGTCGAACGGCGTGCCGGCCCGCCCCGGCTCGCCGAACCCCCGCAGCCGCAGCGCGAGAGCCAGCCCGACGGCCCCCACCGGGACGTTGACCAGGAACACCCACCGCCACCCGCCCGCGCCGATCAGCAGGCCCCCGAGCGACGGCCCCAGGGCGGGGGCCAGGAACAGCACCACGGCGGCCGACACGGGGATCTTCCCGCTGCCCAGGCCGTCCTTGCCGAGCAGGACGCTGAGCGCGAGGGGGACCAGGGGAGCGCCGACGAAGCCCTGCACCACGCGGCCGGCGACGAGCAGCTCGATCGTGGGGGCGAGCGCGCACACCGCCGACGCGACGACGAACAGCGCCATGCTGACCAGGTAGACGCGCAGCACGCCGAACCGCCGGGACGCGTACGCCGTGAGGGCGAGCGCCACCGCGAGGGACAGCAGGTAGCCGGAGACGACCCACTGGACCGTGTCGAGCCCGGCCGCGAGCCCGGCCGCGACGTCCGGTACCGCGACGTTGACGATGCTCGAGTCGAGCATGCTCAGCGCGGGACCGACGAGCAGCCCGTAGCGGGCGACCGTGCCGATCGCCGCGGTGCCGGTGCCGGTGCCGGTGCCGGTGCCGGTGCGCGTGCCGTCGGGGTCGGCGGTCACGGGCGTTCTGCGTGGACGCGCAGCTCGTCGAGCCAGCGGAGCTCCTGCTGGAGCCGGTCGACCAGCTGCTCCTGCGCACGACGCCGCCACGGACGCTCCGGCCCGGGGGCGGGTGCCGCGAGCAGGCCCTGGACCTGCGCGAGCGCCGCCTCGACGACCGCGCGCCGGGTGCCGAGGACCTCGCGCCGTGCGGGCACCGCGAGCTCGTCGAAGAAGCTCACGCGGAGCAGGAACTCCTCGTCGTCCGCCGCGAGCTCCCGGGGCAGCGACGCCACCAGGTCCAGCAGCAGGCCGCGGCCGGCGTCGGTGATCGTGTAGACGTTCCGCGCCGGTCGCCCCTCCTGCTGCTCGACGGACCGGGTCACGGCGCCGTCGCGCTCCAGCCGCTTCAGGGCCGGGTACAGCGAGTTGTTGTTGACCGGGGCGATCGACGGGCGGCGTATCCGAGCCTTGAGCTCGTAGCCGTGCGCCGGTCCGTGCCGCAGGACGCTCAGTGCGTAGATCTCCACCGTCATTCGTCCACCGTAACCTAGGTCAGGCTGGACGAGGTGGGACTTCGGGCCTCAGGTCAGCTCGGTGGTCACGGCCGCCGTGCGCCCAGCTGCTGCCGCCCGACGACCGCGAGCAGCCGCAGCCGCTCCGCGCTCTCGCTTCCCGGGACCGCGGTGTAGACGAGCAGCAGGTGCGACTGCGCCGGGTCGACCAGGGTCTGGCAGCTCAGCTCCAGCGGCCCGACCTCGGGGTGCACGAACCGCTTCGTCTCGCGAGGGCGGAGGCCCACCTCGTGCCGCTCCCACAGCTCCCGGAACTCGGCGCTGCGCTCCAGCAGCAGCTCGGCGTACCGGGCCGCACGGGATCCCGGCCCGCGCCGGGTGAGGACCTCGCGCAGCCCGGACGCATAGAGCCGGGACAGGAACGCGTGGTCCTCGGGCTCGTACAGCGCACGGGCGCCGGGGTCGGCGAACCACCGGTAGCCGAGGCTGCGCGACGGGCCGGAGAACCGGGTGCCGTCGCCGGTCAGCGCGACCCCGGCCGGGGTCTGGCGCAGGGTCTCGCCGGTCTCGGTGACGACCTCGGCCGGGGTGTCCTGCAGCCGGTCGAGGATCCGCAGCAGCCCCGGGCCGACGTGCTCGCCGCTGGCGCCGCGGGCGGGCGGGTGGTGGCCGGCGAGCCGGAACAGGTGGTCGCGCTCGCCGAGGGACAGGTGCAGGCCCTGGGCGATCGACGCGATCATCTGCTCGGACGGCTGCGGCCCCCGCTCGCGCTCGAGCCGCGCGTAGTAGTCGGTCGACATGTGGCACAGCACCGCGACCTCCTCGCGGCGCAGGCCGTCCGTGCGCCGGCGCGGGCCGCGCGGCAGGCCGACGTCCTCCGGCTGCAGCGACTCCCGCCGTCGTCGGAGGAACTCGGCCAGCCCCGCCCTGTCGATCTCCATGCGCCGCCTTCCCCGGTCCGGCCGCCGGCCTGCGCCGGTCCCGCCGTCGTTCCTACCGCCCGCGCGGCCGCGGAGCCACGGCCTGACGATCCGCTGATGAGCGCGCCCTGGATGCGCCCGGCCGGTGCGGCGACGGTGGAGCCACCACCACCGATCCCGAGGAGCAACCGTGCCACGAGCAGACGTCGACATCACCGTCCCCGACCAGTCCGGGCGCCGCGCCGTCGTCACCGGCGGCAGCGACGGCATCGGCCTGGGCATCGCGACCCGGCTGGCGGCGGCCGGCGCCGAGGTCGTGCTGCCGGTCCGCAACCCGCGCAAGGGCGAGGCGGCGCTGGCCACGATCCGCGCCGCCGTCCCCGGTGCCCGCGTGTCCCTGCGCAGCCTGGAGCTGTCGTCGCTCGACTCGGTCGCCGCGCTGGCCCGCACCCTGCTCGACGAGGACCGGCCCGTGCACCTGCTGATCGGCAACGCCGGCATCATGACGCCGCCCGAGCGGCAGACGACGGCCGACGGGTTCGAGCTGCAGCTCGGCACCAACCACCTGGGTCACGCCGCGCTGGTCCTGCACCTGCTGCCGCTGCTGCGCGCCGGCCGGGCCCGCGTCACGTCGCAGATCAGCGTGGCCGCGGCCCGCGGCGGCGTGCACTGGGACGACCTGGGCTGGGAGCGCTCGTACGACGGCATGCGGGCGTACCGGTCGTCGAAGATCGCGTACGGGCTGTTCGGCCTCGAGCTCGCGCGGCGCAGCGCGGCGGGCGGCTGGGGCGTCACCAGCACGTTGTCGCACCCGGGCGTCGCCCCGACGAGCCTGCTCGCGGCGCGCCCCGAGATCGGCCGGGCGCAGGACACGCGCGAGGTCCGGCTGATCCGCTGGCTGTCGGCGCGCGGCATCACCGGCACGCCGCGGACCGCGGGCCTGCCCGCGCTGTACGCCGCCACGTCGCCCGACGCCCGCAACGGGCGCCTGTACGGCCCGGGCGGGATCGGGCACCTCGCGGGTGCACCCGCGGAGCAGCGGCTGTACCGCCCGCTGCGCAGCGCCGACGATGCCGGGCGGGTCTGGGAGACGACGGAGTGGCTGGTGGGGGTCCGCACCGCGTGACCGCCGGGACGCCGCGGGGCGATCATCCCCGCCGGGTGATCGACGCGGTGGCGCGGCGTCCTAGCGTCGGGGTCACCGACACCGGGAGGCCGCGCATGCCGGACGCAGCGGGCAAGCCGAGGGGACGAGGCGTCCTGGCCGCGACCTGCCTGTCGACGCTGGTGGTCAACGCCAACACCTCCGCGGTGAGCATCCTGCTCCCGGCGATCAGCGCCGACACCGGCACGTCCGTGGACACGCTGCAGTGGGCGGTGACCGGCTACTCCCTGGTCGGCGCGGCCGTCATCATCACGTCCGGCTCGCTCGGCGACGTGTTCGGCCGCAAGCGGGTCTTCCAGCTGGGCCTGCTCCTGTTCGTCGCGTCGTGCGTGCTCATCGCCCTCTCGGACAGCGGGACCGGCGTCATCGTGGGACGCCTCGTCCAGGGCGCGGCCGGGGCGACCATCCTCGCGTGCGGGCTGAGCCTGCTGTCGGTGGCCGCCGACGGGGAGGAGCAGCTGCGCTGGGTCTCACTGTGGGGGGCGGCCGCGGCGGTGGGCGCGGCCGCGGGGCCGCTGCTCGGCGGCGTGCTGGTGGACGTCACCGGCTGGCAGGGGCTGTTCTGGATCGACGCCGGCGTCGGCGTGGTCTGCATGGGCATCACGTACCTGACGGTCGCGGAGTCGCGCGACCCGGACCGGCCGCGGTCCATCGACTACCTGGGGACCGTCCTGGTGGCGCTGACCCTGGTGCCGCTCATCCTCGGCGTCAGCAAGAGCGGGGACTGGGGCTGGCTGTCCGCGGCCACGCTCGGCTGCCTCGCGCTCAGCGTCGTGGCGGGCTGGCTCTTCGTGGTCGTCGAGGGCCGCACCCCGGTCCCGCTGCTCCACCTGGCGCTGCTGCGGAACCGGATCCTGGTCGGCTCGACCCTGGCCATCCTCATCGGGGCCGGGACGATCAACGGCCTGATGTACCTGCTCAGCCTGTACTTCCAGAACCCGGTCGCGCTCGGCTTCAGCCCGCTGCAGGCCGGGCTCGCCACCCTGCCGGCCACGGTCGGCCTCGTGGTGGTCGCACCCCTCGTGCCGCAGCTCGCCAAGCGGCTCGGCGGCCGGCAGGTGATCGGCGCCGGGTTCGTCGTCACGACGGCGGGGTTCGTCGTGATCGGCCTGACCCAGGCGTCCTGGGCGTACGGGGCGTTCCTGCTGCCGCTCGTGGCGATCGCGGTCGGGATGGGCCTGTCGAACGGGCCGTCCTCCTCGGCGGCGACCGCCTCCGTGCCGGAGGAGCAGGTGGGGGAGGCGTCCGGGGTCTCCAACATGGCCCGCTACGTCGGCGCAGCGGTCGCCACGGCGCTGGCTGCGACGGTCTACGGCTCGGTCGACGCCAACCAGCGGGCGGACGGCGCCTCGGACGCGGACGCGCTCGCCGCCGGCCTCGCAGCGGCGTCCTGGGTGATGGCCGTGATCAGCGCCCTCGGCATCGTGCTCGCCGTCGTGGCGATCCGCCGGCACCGCGTCGCGACCGGCACGCTGCAGGACTCCGCCGCCGCCGCCGCGGCCCACCTGATCACGCTGCCCACCTCGGCGACGCCGGCGCCGAGCCGTCCGGCGACGACCGCAGGAGATCCGTGATGACGCCCCCGACCGCCCCCTTCACCACCGGTGACTACGCCGCGCGGATGGCGCGGGTGGCGGCCGACGGCCGGGCGGCGGGCCTCGACGGGGTCCTCGTCACCCCGGGACCCGACCTGGTGTGGCTGACCGGGTACCGGCCGACCGCGATCACGGAGCGGCTGACCTTGCTGCTCCTGACCCCCGACCGGGAGCCGACGCTGCTCGTGCCCACCCTGGAGCGCCCGGACGCGGAGGGCGCCGCGGGTGCCGCGGCCGCCACGCTCGTCGACTGGCTGGACGGCACCGACCCGTACGTCGCGGCGAGCGCGCTGCTGCGGGCCGACGGCCGGTACGGCGTCTCCGACGGCGCGTGGGCGTTGCACCTGCTCGCCCTGCAGCACGCACTGCCCGGATCGTCCTACGACGCGTTCACCCGGGTGCTGCCCATGCTGCGGGCGGTCAAGGACGACGCGGAGCTCGCCCGGCTCGCGGCCGCGGGCGCGGCGGCGGACGCGACGTACGAGCAGATCGTCCAGGTGCCGTTCGCCGGCCGGCGCGAGACCGACGTCGCGGGCGACCTGGCCGACCTGCTCCGGCAGCACGGGCACGAGCAGGTCGACTTCACCGTGGTCGGGTCCGGGCCGAACGGCGCGAACCCGCACCACGAGGCGGGTGACCGCGTCATCGAGGCCGGCGACTGCGTGGTCCTGGACTTCGGCGGGCTGCTGGCCGGCTACGGCTCCGACACCAGCCGCACCGTGTGCGTCGGGGAGCCGAGCGCCGAGATCGGCGCCGTGCACGAGGTGGTCCGGCTGGCGCAGCAGGCGGGGGTGGACGCGGTGCGGCCCGGCGTCGCCTGCCAGGAGGTCGACCGTGCCGCGCGCGCGGTCATCACGGACGCGGGCTACGGCCCGCAGTTCATCCACCGCACGGGCCACGGCATCGGGGTCACCACCCACGAGCCGCCGTACGTGGTCGAGGGGGAGGAGCTGCCGCTGGTGCCCGGGATGTGCTTCTCCGTCGAGCCGGGCGTCTACCTGCCGGGGCGGTTCGGCGTCCGCATCGAGGACATCGTGACCGTCACCGCCGACGGCGGCCGACGGCTCAACACGACGGCACGCGACCTGCGGGTCGTCTCCTGATTCACCCGCCCGAGGTGAGGCGTCGCGGGTCGCCTCGTCGCCACGGTGGGGTCAGCAGGTCCGGTCCGAGGAGGCGGCGATGAGCGCGATGGATCTTCCGGCCGGGAAGCCGGTGGCCGCGGCGAGGGCGCGGGCGGCCGCCCCCGCCACGCACTGGATCTCGTGGATCGCCCTGGCGATGATGACGACCAGCTCGGTCGCCAGCCTGCGGGCCGCGCCGACGATGGCCGTGTACGGCCTGGCGTGCGTGTTCCTGTACCTCGTCCCGGCGATCGTGTTCCTGCTGCCGACGTCGCTGGTCTCGGCCGAGCTCGCGTCCGGCTACAAGGGCGGCATCTACAACTGGGTGTCCCGCGGCATCTCGAAGCCGATGGGGTTCCTGGCGGTCTGGTGCCAGTTCGCCATGACGATCTTCTACTACCCCAGCCTGCTCGGGTTCGTCGCCAGCACGCTCGCCTACGTCATCAACCCGGCGCTGGCCACGAGCGGCGTCTGGACGGCCTGCGTGATCGTGGTCGTCTACTGGTCCGGCGTCTGGGTGTCGTCGCGCGGGACGTCCGGCGTGGCCGGGCTGGCCAGCGGCGGGCTCATCATCGGCACGCTGATCCCCGGGGTCGTGCTGGTGACGCTCGGCGTCGTGTTCCTCGGGCAGGGCAACCCGCCGGCCGCACCCATGGACTCCAGCCACCTCCTGCCGGCCTGGGCCGGGCTGTCCAGCCTGGTGCTGATCGTGAACAACTTCCTGTCCTACTCCGGCATGGAGATGAACGCCGTGCACGTCGGGTCGCTGAAGAACCCCGCGAGGGAGTTCCCGAGGGCGATGTTCCTCGCGATGGCCATGGTGCTGCTGATCTTCATCCTCCCGGCGCTCGTGATCAGCTGGATCGTCCCCGCGGAGCAGCTGTCCCTCACGGCCGGCGTGATGCAGGCGTTCGACGCGGTGTTCGCCGAGTTCGGCGTGCAGGCGCTCACGCCGGTCTTCGGGATCATGCTGGTGGCGGCCTCGCTCGGCGGCATGCTCACCTGGCTGGCCGGGCCGTCCAAGGGCCTGCTGCTGATCTCGCGGCAGGAGGGCTACCTGCCGCCGTTCCTGCAGCGGCTCAACAAGCACGGCGTGCAGCAGAACATCCTCGTCACGCAAGGCGTCGTCACCACGGTCATCGCCCTGGGCTACGCGCTCATCCCGGACGTCTCCAGCGCGTACTGGATCTTCTCGGTGATCACCACGCAGGTGTACCTGATCATGTACCTGCTGATGTTCGTGGCGGCGGTCCGGCTGCGGCGCCAGGACCCCGATCACCCGCGGGGGTACCGGGCCCCGATGCTCGTGGGCCTGTGCGGCGTCGGGTTCGCGGCGTCGCTCGCGGCCCTGCTGGTGGGCTTCGTCCCGCCCTCGCAGTTCGGCGGCGGCAGCACGCTGACCTACCTGCTGATCGTCGGTGGCGGGGCGCTGGGGCTCGGGCTCCTCGTGCCGTTCCTGTTCTACCGGTTCCGGAAGCCGTCGTGGCGGCAGCCCGAGCGCGCCGGGGACGCCGAGGAGGTGGCGGCGTCATGAGCGACACCGCAGTGGGCGCCACCAGGAACCGGATCATCTACTGGGTCGCGGCCGGCCTGCTCGTCGTCCTCGCCGTGATCGGGCTGGCCTCGTACCGGGGTGCCCGGGAGACGCAGGCCGCCGTCGAGAAGGCCGACGAGCTCATCGCGGTCCTCGCCGACGCGGGCGTGGACCCGCTGCCCTCCCGGGAGCAGGTCGCGCGGGTGCTGGGTGACGACGGCGGCTCGGTGTGCCAGGACCCGGGTGCCGCGTTGCGGCAGGCGACGTTCTTCTCGATGCTCTCGAACGGGGCGACCGGGCCCGGCATGCGTCCGGTCATCACCGACGACCGCCTGCTGCGCGGTCAGCTGGCGGTGATGGACGTGTACTGCCCGGACCAGGTGGCGGACGCCCGCGCCTACCTGGACGAGCTGAGGACCGACGACGTGGTGGGGGGCTGACGGCGTGGGACTGAGCGAGCGGGTCGCCGCGCAGATGCCGCGCGTCCGGCAGGACCTGGGGGAGCTGGTCGCGATCCCGTCCGTCGCCGACCCGCGGCAGTTCCCCGCCGAGGGGTGCGCGCGGGCCGCGGAGTGGGTGGCCGCCGCCTTCCGCGACGTGGGCTTCGCCGACATCGGCCTGCACACCACCGCCGACGGCAGCCAGGCGGTCGTCGGCGCACGTCCGGGGCCGGACCCGAGCGCGCCGACCGTGCTGCTCTACGCGCACTACGACGTCCAGCCGCCGCTGGACGCGGTCGCCTGGCGGACGCCGCCGTTCGAGCTGACGGAGGTGGACGGCCGGTGGTTCGGCCGCGGCGCCGCGGACTGCAAGGGCAACATCGTCACGCACCTCGCCGCGCTGCGGGCGCTCGGGGACGACGTCCCGGTCAACCTCCGGCTCGTCGTCGAGGGCTCCGAGGAGCAGGGGACCGGCGGGCTGGAGGACTTCGTGCCCGCGCACGCCGACCTGCTCCGGGCGGACGCGGTGCTCGTCTGCGACACCGGCAACGCCGCGGTCGGCGTGCCCGCCGTGACCGTCAGCCTGCGGGGGATGGTCAACGTGGTGGTGCACGTGGACGCGTTGCGCACCGAGCTGCACTCCGGCATGTTCGGCGGGCCGACGCCGGACGCGCTCGCCGCGCTGGTCCTGGTGCTCGCCTCCCTCCGTGACGCGCAGGGCGACACGACGGTGCGAGGCCTGGACGCCGCGCAGACGTGGTCCGGCGCGCCGTACGACCCGGACGCGTTCCGGGCGGACGCCCAGCTGGCCGCGGGGGAGTCCCTGCTCGGCTCCGGCACCGTGTCCGACATGCTCTGGGCGCGGCCGGCCCTGACCGTCCTCGGCATCGACTGCCCTCCGGTGGTGGGGTCGGCGGCCGCGATCGTGCCGCGGGCGAGCGCGCGGCTGAACCTGCGCATCCCGCCCGGCACGGACCCCCAGCAGGCCCTGGCCGCGCTCACCGCGCACCTGACGGACGCCGCGCCGTGGGGGGTCGGGGTCCGCGTCGAGACCGAGGCCGTGGGCACGCCGTTCCGGGCCGCGACCGACGGGCCCGCGTACGCGGCGATGCGCGGCGCCATGCGCGACTCGTTCGGCCGGGAGATGGTGCTGCTCGGCCAGGGGGGGTCCATCCCGCTGTGCAACGTCTTCGCCGACACCTACCCGGAGGCCGAGATCCTCCTGCTGGGGGTCGAGGAGCCGCGCGCGCTGATCCACGCCCCGAACGAGTCCGTGGACCCGGCGGAGATCGAGCACCTCGCGACCGCGGTGGCGCTGTTCCTGCAGCGGTACGCCGCGACGACCTGACCGCCGGCCCGCGGCCCGGACGTCGTGCTGTACCGTCCGGTGACCATGAGCACCCCGCTGCCGGACGACCGTCCTCCCGCGCCTCCCGAGCCCGCGTCGTTCGGCCGCGCCGCCGCCCGCGACCTGCGCGACAGCGCGGTCGAGGCCCTGGTGGGCGTCGTCGCGGTCGTCGTGGTGGTCGGCGGTCTGGGGCTGCTCGGCGCGGCGGTCGGCGGGCCCATCGGGTTCGTGGTGGGCGCCGTGATCGGGCTGGTGCTGCTCGGGATCGTCTGGGTCGTGCTGCTCGCCACGGGCGCGGTCGCGGGCCTGCGCCGCCTCACCCGGCGGCGCTGACCCGGCTGCGACGGCGGCGCCGGCTCCCTGCGCCGACGCGGCCGTCAGTCGAACGGCGGCGCGGGCAGCGCGTCGTCGACCCGGTCCAGCAGGTCGAGCGCGGGCCGCGCGGCGTCCACGCCCGGGCGGACGGCGTCCACCGCGGGCCCGAGCCGGTCCCCGAGCCACTGGCGGGCCGGCGTCTGCACCGCGGTGTCGCCGCGGAGCTGGTCGTCGACCTCGTCCGCGGCGATGTCCCGCAGGCCCTGCACCCCGGTGGACGCCGCCTCGCCCACGGGGGAGGCCGACAGCCCGGTCACCGTGCTGACCACCGGCTTGAGGATCACGCCCTTCACCAGCAGCGTCTTGATGAGGAAGCCCTCGCGGCTGAACATGCTCATCGCCTGCACGCTGCGGAGCATGGTCGCCAGGCGCTGCAGCAGGCTCGCGATCCGGGCGAGCACCGACGCGATCCTCGACCCGGCGACGGCGGCCTGCGCGGCGGCGGCGGCCCCGCCGGCGACGGCCGAGGCACCGAGCGTCACCAGGGACAGCGCCGCGCTGACGGCGAGCGTCAGCAGGGCCCACTCGATGAGCTCGCGGATGATGGTGGCGACCATCTCCTCGGCGAGCTCGACCTCCATCGCGGCGTCCTCGAGGAACTCGGCGGTCTCGCGCGTGCCGTCGGCCAGCTGGTCGACGGCGACGAGCAGCTCCCGCATCGAGGCCTGGAAGGCGTCGTGCGCGTCGCCCTCCCAGCCGCCGGCGATCGGGGCGATCACGTCCCGGTGGTGCTGGGCGAGCCGGTCGATGGTGGTGCCCAGGTCGCGCCACCGCTGCGCCGTGGACCGCACCTCGGCGGAGTCGCCGGTGATGGAGTCGAACATGTCGGCCAGCGGCTGCACGAGCGGGCGCAGCAGCGCGTCGACCATGCCGTCGAGCGGCGCCATCCAGCCGTTGATCTTGTCCCAGACGGACACGGCCCCCGTGACGCTCACGGCAGGAGGCCCTGGTAGGACGCCAGCAGGCGGGCGACCTCGTCGTCGCTGGTCGCGTAGCCGTCGGCGGTGGCCTGCAGGCCGTCGCCGATGTTCTCGTAGATCTCCCTGAGCGCGGCCAGCGCGGCCCCCAGGCCCTGGTACCGCGCCGTGAAGGCGGCGTGGATCTCGTCGGACTCCCCGAGCTTGCCCAGGGCGCCCGCGGGCAGGTCGGCGGCCTGCCGGGCGGTCTCGACGTCCGCGACCTGGCGGGCGAGGTCGTGGTGCCCCTGCCGTGCCGCGACCAGCGTGTCGACGTCGACGCGGAAGCCGGTCACAGGTCGCCCCGCCGGCGGGCCTCGAGCTCGGCGTCGAGCCGCTCGGACGTCGTCGCGGGCACGCGGCCCGCGACGAGGTCGGCCCAGTCGCCCGCCCCGGGGATCGCGGCGGTGAGCCGCGCGACGGCCGCCTGCACGTCGGCCTGCGCGCTGCCGAAGGCCTCCAGCACGGCGGCGCGGAGCACGTCGGGGGACACCCGCTCGGCCTGGTCGGCGAACTCGACGTCGACCAGCGCACCACTGGGTCCGACCGTCACGGTCGCCACCCGGTCGCGGCTGGTCGCCCGCCCGCGCACGGCGGCCAGCTCGTCCCGCAGCCGCGCCGCGGCCTCGAGCCGGGCCTGCGCCTCGGCCTGCACCTGATCCACCCATGCGGTCGACACGCGTCGGTCCCCTCCTGTCGGTGCGGACACTCTAGCCACGGGCGTGGTCGTCGCGCGGCGTGAGCACGGCGGTGCCGCGGCGCCTGGTCAGCACGTCGCGGCGAGGTCCCTCGCCGCCGGTCCTCACACCCCGCGTGCGAGCCGCGCCGCGTGCACGCCGGCGGCCGCGGCGGCGAGGAACGCCGCCGGGTCCTGCGCCAGCCCGCGGCCCATGGTCGACAGCCGCACCGGCGAGCCGCCGAGGGCGGTCAGCAGGTCCGCGCCGACGGGCACGTCGACGAGGCGGTGCCGGCCCGCGGGCGCGCCGAGCGCCTGCACCTGCTGGCCCACCCGGCGCCCGACGGCCGCGAGGTGCGCGCCGAGGTGCTCCTCGGGGTCCGGCACGGCCGTCGACCCCGAGCCGTCCGGCTGGGGTGCGGGGTCGAAGACGGGCACGACGACGTCGACCGGTGCGAGCGCGACGCGCCCGTACGCGGTGAGCGAGTGGTGCGAGATGCCGAGGTGCCGCTCGCGCGCGTCGGCGCCGGACACGCGCAGCGACGCGACCGCGCGCCCGCCGAGCACGGCCGCCGCGTTGAGGGCCTCGCCCGCGGCCACGCCGGAGAACCCCCACCGCGTGCCGGTGCCGAGGTTGCCCGGGCCCTGGGCGACGACGACGACGTCCGCGCCGACGACGTGCTTCGCGGCGAGCAGGGCGGTGTGCACCGTCACCGCCTCCAGGTCGCCGCCGAAGGCCTGCCCGGCCGTGAGGCAGGACGCGAGCCAGCCGGCCTCCCGCAGCCCCGCCACCGCCCGGGAGAACCACGCGGGCAGGGCGCCGCCGTCGGTCATCACGTAGGCGACCCGCAGCGGCCGGCTCCCCGACCCGGGCGTGGACAGCCGGGCGTCGGCCCACCGGATCCCCGCGACGACCGCGGGCAGCGCGGAGTGCAGGTCGGCGACGACCACGGGCAGGCCGTCGAGGTCGTCGGCGTCGCGGAGGACGTCGTGGTGCGGGGACTCCTGGTCGTCGACGCCCAGCACCATCGCCTGCAGGGGCGTGTACCGGGCCTTGACGAGGTGGCCGGGGCCGGGCGCCGGGTCGGCGGGGAGCCGGTCGGCGGAGCCGGGAGCCACGACGAGGGCGTAGCCCCCCGTGCCGAGCCCGCGGGCCAGGGCGGAGACGTTGAGCAGCACGGGGTCGCCGACCCGGGGGCGCCCGACCAGCTCCGGGTAGGCGAGGGCCTTGACGGTGACCGGGTCGGGACCCTGCACGCCGTCGGCGACGGTCACCGTCAGCTCCAGCGCCCCCGGCCACTCGCGACCGACGACTTCCACCACACCCGAGCGCCACGTGATCACCGGACCACGCTACCGGCCACTACGGTTAGCCCGATGCCCGAACAGATCCACCCCGCCGAGCGGCTGCTCAACCTCGTCATCGCCCTGGTGCACACGCCCGGCCGCATGACGAAGGAGCAGATCCGCCGCACCGTCGCGGGCTACGGCGACGCCCCGTCGGACGAGTCGTTCGAGCGCATGTTCGAGCGCGACAAGGACACCCTGCGCGACCTGGGCATCCCCGTGGCGACGGTGACCGCGGCCGGCCACGGCGACGACATCGGCTACCGGATCGACCAGGACGCCTACGCACTGCCGCCGCTGGAGCTCACGTCGGCGGAGCTCGGCGCGCTGTCGCTGGCGGCCGAGTTCTGGCAGGACCGCTCGGTGCGGGCCGACACCTCGCGCGCCCTGACCAAGCTGCGCGCCGTCGGTGCCGGTGCCGGGTCGAGCGACCTCGCGGCGGGCCTCGCGCCCCGGGTCCGGGCGGGCGGCGACGCGTTCCCGCCGCTGCTGGACGCCGTGCAGGCGCGACGCCGGGTGCGGTTCACCTACCGCGCGGCGAGCACCGGTGAGGTGCGCGAGCGGCAGGTGGAGCCGTGGCGGCTCGTCGCCCGGCGCGGCGGCTGGTTCCTGGTGGGCTACGACACGGACCGCGGCGGTACGCGGTCGTTCCGGCTGAGCCGGATCGAGGGCCGCGTGAAGGCGGTCGGGCCGGACGGCGCGTTCGACGCGCCGACGCCCGAGCAGACCGCGGCGGCGCTGCGGTCCTGGGACGCCGGGCAGGAGCGGACGGCGGTGCTGGCCCTGCGCGCCGAGCGCGCCGAGGCCCTGCGCGCCCGGGGCGAGGCGGCCGCGCTGCCCGACGGCGCGAGCCCCGTGCTGCGTGCCGCGGTCGCGGACCGGGACCTGGTGCGCGTGCCGTACCGGGCGACGTGGGAGCTGGCCGAGGAGGTCGCCGGCTACGGCGAGGCGGTGCTGGTGGCGGACCCGCCGGAGCTGCGGGACGCGGTGCTCGGGCTGCTGCGCGTGGCGGCGGACCTCGACGGGCAGGGGGAGCACGATGGCTGAGCGCGCGAGCGAGCGGCTGCTGCGCCTGCTGGGGATGATCGGCTACCTCGACCGGAACGACGGCGTGTCCGTCGAGCAGCTGGCCGAGCACTTCGGCGTGACGCCGTCCCAGGTGATGGCGGACGTCGACACGCTCTGGATGAGCGGCACCCCGGGCTACTACCCGCACGACCTCATCGACTTCGACGCCGACTCCTACGACCGCGGCGAGATCCGCCTGACCGAGGCGCGCGGCATGACCCGCCCCCTGCGCCTGGGCACCCGCGAGGCCGTGACGCTGCTGGCCGCGCTGACGGCGATGGTCGGCGACCTGGGACCGACCCTGGACCCGGAGCACGCGGAGGTGCTGCGCTCGACGCTGGGCAAGCTCACCGCGGCGACGGGGGAGGCGGCCAACGCGGTCGACGTCCGGCTCGCGGTCGACGGCCGACCGGACGTGGTGGCCGCGGTCCGCACCGCGCTGGCCGACGGGCGACGGCTGCGGATCCGCTACGTGAACGCGTCCGACGTGACGAGCGAGCGGGACGTCGACCCGCTGCGGCTGACCACGAGCGACGAGCGCTCCTACCTCCAGGCCTGGTGCCTGCGGGCGGGGGACGAGCGGCTGTTCCGGCTCGACCGGGTGCTGACGGCCGAGGTGCTCGACGTGCCGGCGGAGCAGCACCCCGGCGCGGGCCGGGGCGCGACGGCCGAGTTCCGGCCGGACCCCACGGGCGCCGTCGTGACGCTGCACCTGCGCAGCACCGGCCGCTGGGTCGCGGAGACCGTCCCCGTCGAGGGTGTCCGCAACCTGCCCGACGGCTCCTTCGAGGTCGACGTCCGCGTCGCGCAGCGCGCCTTCCTGCGCAGCCTGCTGCTGCAGGCGGCCGACGAGGTCATCGACGTGCGGCCCCCGGACGTGGCGCACGACGTCGCCGAGCGGGCGCGCGCCGCCCTCGCCGCGTACGGGGCGCTCGCGTCGCCGGCGCGTGCCGAGGAGCCCGGTCGCGCTGCCGACCCTGCTGCGGGCCCGGCCGGCCCCGACGACCACCGCCCCGGCGCGACGGGATAGGTTGGCGCGATGGTCTGGGTGGTCGTGTGGTCGGTGCTGGTGGTCGGCACCCTCGTCGGCGCGTTCCTGCTCGGGCGCGCGCTCTGGCGGAAGTTCCGGGCGCTGGTCGCGGAGCTGCACGAGGCGTCCGAGGTGCTGGGGCGGCTCGCGGAGCACGCCTCGACGCTGGCCGAGCAGGCGCAGGAGGCGGAGCGCGCGGCACGTGCCGCGCGGGAGGCGGTGCTGCTCCCGGAGCCCGACGACGCCCGCTCCCGGTGGGCGGCCCTGCGCGCCGAGGCCCGCGTGCGCCGCGCGGCCCGGCACGAGCGCGACCGCCGGACCCGCGAGGGCTGGCGCGCCTACAGCCGCTGAGCGGTCCGGACCCGGCCGGACGCGCAGACGCGCCACGAGGTGCGGCCGGGTGCGGCCAGGTGACGCCCCCGTCCGGATAGGATCGAGAAGTTCATCCTTCTCCGTTCGACAGGATCGTCATGAACGCCCTCAAGCCTTGGCACATCGTCGTCCTGCTTGTCGTGATCCTGCTGCTGTTCGGGGCGCGTCGCCTCCCCGACCTCGCCCGCAGCGTCGGCGAGTCCCTGCGCATCTTCAAGCGCGAGGTCAAGGACCTCGCCGACGACGAGCCCCGCACGACGCCGACCCCGCCGCCGACGGCGCAGCCGGCGCCCCCGCTCGCGACCGGCCCGGTGGTGGACCCCACGCCGTCGGCCTCTCCCGCACCGCCGCTGGAGACGCCCGGCACGAGCCACCAGCCCCCGGCGAGCGGCAGCTCCACCCCCACCGCCTGATCCGTGGCACGCACCAGGCGGACCGACCCGGACGGTCGGATGCCGCTGCGGGAGCACCTGCTCGAGCTCCGCAAGCGGTTGTTCCTCGCGGCCGTGGGGCTGGTGGTCGGCGCCGTGGCCGGCTGGTTCCTCTACGAGCCCGTGTTCGAGCTGCTGCAGCAGCCGCTGCTGGACTCGGCGGCAGGGCGCGACGGCCGCGTGTCGGTGAACTTCGCCGGCCTGGCGAGCGCCTTCGACATGCAGATCAAGGTCTCGCTGTTCCTCGCCGTGTTCGTCACGAGCCCGTGGTGGCTCTACCAGCTCTGGGCGTTCATCACGCCAGGTCTGACCCGTCGGGAGAAGCGCTCGGCGGTCGGGTTCCTGGGCGCGGCGGTGCCGCTGTTCCTGGCGGGCTCGGCGCTGGCCGCGTGGACGCTGCCGACGGCGGTGAAGGTCCTGACCGACTTCACGCCCGAGGGGGCGTCGAACTTCATCGACGCGCAGTCGTACCTGAGCTTCGTCATGCGGTTCGTGCTCGCGTTCGGCCTGGCGTTCGTGCTCCCGGTGATCATGGTCTGCATCAACCTGGTGGGCCTGGTCCGCGCGAGCACGTGGGCGAAGGGCTGGCGCTGGGCGGTGCTCCTGGCGTTCGTGTTCGCGGCGGTGATGACGCCGACGCCGGACGCGATCACGATGATCGTGATGGCCCTGCCGATCTGCGCGCTCTACTTCGCGGCGCTGGGGGTCTGCGTGCTGCACGACCGGCGGGTCGACAAGCGGCTCGCGGCGGCGGGCGGCACGGAGCAGCCCGGCACGGAGCAGCCCGGCACGGAGCAGCCCGGCACCGGCGGCGGCACGAGCAGCGGCACCAGCCCGGGCACCGCCGACGGGACGCTCGCCCGGTGAGCCGCCTCGGGGTCGTCGTGAACCCCGTGGCCGGCAAGGGACGCGGATCGGGCGTGGGCGCGGCGGTGCTGGACGCGCTGCGCCGGCGCGGGCACGGGGTCGAGGACCTCACGGCCCACGACCTGCTGCAGGCGACGGCGCACGCGCGCCGCGCCGCCGTCACGGGGCTGGACGCGCTCGTCGTGGTCGGCGGCGACGGGCTGGTCCACCTCGGCGCGAACGTCGTCGCGGACACGGACCTGCCGCTCGGCATCGTCGCGGGCGGCACGGGCAACGACGTGGCCCGGGCGCTCGGTCTGCCCCGCGGGGACGTCGCCGCCTCGGTGGACGCGCTGGAGCGCGCGCTGCTGGTCGGCCCGCGGGCGATCGACGCGGTGCAGGTCGGGTCGCCGGCGCACTCGGCCCGCGAGTGGTACCTCGGCGCGCTGTCCTGCGGCATCGACGCGGCGGTGAACGCCCGGGCCAACGCCCTGTCCTGGCCGCGCGGCTCCGCCCGGTACGTCCGGGCGCTGGTGCCGGAGCTCCGGGCGTTCCGGCCCTACGGGTACCGGCTGACCACGGACGACGGGGTCTGGGAGTCGGCGGGGACGGTGGTGGTGGTCGCGAACGGGCCGTGGATCGGCGGCGGGATCCACGTCGCGCCCGACGCGCGGCTGGACGACGGGCTGCTGGACGTGGTGGTGGCGGGTCCGTTCACCCGGGCGGGCGTGGTCCGGATCTTCCCCGGCATGTACCGCGGCCGGCACCTGCGCCACCCGCAGGTCCAGGTCATCCGCAGCCGGAAGGTGCTGGTCGAGCCGGCGCCGCACCTGGGCGGGACCCCGCCGGAGGCGCACGCCGACGGTGAGCGGATCGGCCCGCTGCCGCTCGTCGCGGAGGTGCACCCGCGCGCTGTCCGGGTGCTGGCGCCGCTGCCGACCTAGGGTGGACGCGTGGCACGACGCAGCACTCCCCGTCCCGGCGACGACACCGAGCTCTCCCCGGCCGAGCGGTACGCCGCCGCCCGGCGGCGGGCCCAGGCCGAGCGCACCGAGCTCGCGCAGTTCCGGAAGCTGATGGACTTCCCGCTCGACGACTTCCAGGTCGAGGCCTGCGAGGCGGTGGAGCACGGCAGCGGTGTGCTCGTCGCCGCCCCGACCGGCGCCGGGAAGACGGTGGTGGGCGAGTTCGCGGTGCACCTCGCGCTCGCCACGGGCCGCAAGGCGTTCTACACGACGCCGATCAAGGCGCTCTCGAACCAGAAGTACACCGATCTGGTGCGGCGGTACGGGGCGGGCCAGGTCGGCCTGCTGACGGGCGACACCACCCAGAACGGCGAGGCGCCCGTGGTCGTGATGACCACCGAGGTGCTGCGCAACATGCTGTACGCGGGCTCGAGCACGCTCGACGGCCTCGGGTACGTCGTGATGGACGAGGTGCACTACCTGGCCGACCGCTTCCGCGGCCCGGTGTGGGAGGAGGTGATCATCCACCTGCCGGACGACGTGCAGCTGGTGTCGCTGTCCGCCACCGTGTCGAACGCCGAGGAGTTCGGCGACTGGCTGCGCACGGTCCGCGGGGACACGGCGGTCGTGGTGAGCGAGCACCGCCCCGTGCCGCTGGGCCAGCACGTGCTGGTCCGGGACGACCTGCTGGACCTGTACGCCGGCCACGTCGACCCGACGGCGCCGGGCGCGAACCCGCCGATCAACCCCGAGCTCGCGCACCTGCTGCGCCGCGCCGACCGGTCGGGCGACGGCCCGCACCGCGGGCGGCGCGGGTCCGGCGACCGCGGGGTCCGCGGGCCGGGCGGTGGCCCGCGACCCGTGCCGCGGCCGGTGATGATCGACGTCCTGGACGAGGCCGGGCTGCTGCCGGCGATCGTGTTCATCTTCAGCCGGGCCGGGTGCGACGCCGCGGTGTCGCAGTGCCTCGCGGGCGGGCTGCGTCTGACGACCCCGGCCGAGGCCGCCGAGATCCGGCAGATCGCGGAGACGCGCTGCGCGTCGATCCCGTCCGAGGACCTCGACGTCGTCGGCTACTGGGGGTTCGTCGACGCGCTGGTGCGCGGGGTCGCCGCGCACCACGCGGGCATGCTGCCGGCCTTCAAGGAGACGGTCGAGGAGGCGTTCGCCCGCGGTCTGGTCAAGGTGGTCTTCGCCACCGAGACGCTCGCGCTCGGCATCAACATGCCCGCGCGGTCCGTGGTGCTGGAGAAGCTGGTCAAGTGGGACGGCTCGCACCACGTCGACATGACGCCGGGGGAGTACACGCAGCTGACCGGCCGCGCGGGCCGCCGCGGCATCGACACCGAGGGGCACGCCGTGGTGCTGGGCCGCGGCGACCTGGACCCGATGGCGCTGGCGGGCCTGGCGTCGAAGCGGCTCTACCCGCTGCGGTCGGCGTTCCGGCCGACCTACAACATGGCGGTCAACCTGGTGGCCCAGGTCGGCCGGGTGCGCGCCCGCGAGGTGCTGGAGACGTCGTTCGCCCAGTTCCAGGCGGACCGGGGCGTCGTCGGGCTGGCCCGGCAGGCCCAGGGCCACGCCGAGGCGCTGGAGGGCTACGCCGAGGCGATGACGTGCCACCTCGGGGACTTCCGCGAGTACTGGTCGCTGCGCAAGGAGCTGGGCGACCGGGAGCGCGGCGTGCACCGCGCGAGCACCGCGGCCCGGCGCGAGGCGGCGGCCCGCAGCCTGCAGGGCCTGCAGGTCGGCGACGTGATCGCGGTGCCGAGCGGGCGGCGTGCGACGCACGCCGTCGTGGTGGACGCCGGGACGGCCGGCGGGTTCGAGGGCGCGCGCCCGCTGGTGCTGACGACCGAGCGCGAGGTCCGGCGGCTGTCGGTGCAGGAGGTCGGCGACGGCGTGCGGACCCTCGGCCACCTGCGGGTGCCGAACGGCTTCTCGGCGCGCGCCGCGTCGTCGCGGCGGGACCTGGCGGCCGCGCTGCGCACCGAGCTGTCGTCGGGACGCATCGACGGGGCCGCGCCCCCCGGCCGGCGCGGGCGCGCCGTCGTCGCGGCCGACGAGGACGAGGCCATCGCCCGGCTGCGCCGCGAGCTGCGCGCGCACCCGTGCCACCAGTGCCCGGACCGCGAGGAGCACGCCCGCTGGGCCGAGCGCTGGCAGCGGCTGGAGGGCGAGCACCGGTCGCTGGTGCGGCGCATCGAGGGGCGGACCGGGTCGATCGCCCTCGTGTTCGACCGGATCTGCGACGTGCTGGTCCGGCTCGGGTACCTCGGTCCGGACGACGACGGCGGGACCCGCGTCACCGACGACGGCCGCTGGTTGCGCCGGATCTACGCCGAGAACGACCTGCTGCTGGCCGAGTGCCTGCGGCGCGGCGCGTGGGACGACCTGGACGTGCCCGGCCTGGCCGCCGCGGTGTCGGCGGTCGTGTACTCGGCGCGGCGGGACGACCGGGACCGGAACCCGGCGGTGCCGGGCGGGCCGGCGGGCCGGCTCGGCGTCGCGCTCGAGGCGACCACCCGGATCTGGTCGGAGCTGGACGACCTCGAGGTCGCGCACCGGCTGGAGTCGACGCAGCCGCTCGACCTCGGCCTGGTGAGCCCCGTGCACAAGTGGGCCGCGGGTCGCAGCCTGGACGCCGTGCTGCGGGACGCGGACATCGCGGCCGGCGACTTCGTGCGCTGGTGCAAGCAGGTCGTCGACGTGCTCGACCAGGTCGCCAAGGCCGCTCCCGAGGCGAAGGTGCGGGAGACGGCGCGCAAGGCGGTCGGCGCGGTCCGCCGCGGCGTGGTGGCCTACGCGGGCACCTGACGTCACCCGGCCCGATCCGACGACGGGCCGACTGCATCGCCCCTGGTTAGGGTGCGTGACGTGAGCACCACCCTGTACCGGGGCGGCGCGCTGGTGACGCCTGCCGTCCTCGCGACCGCCACCTCCGGCGTGCCGGAGCCCGGACCCACCGCCCTGCTGGTCGTCGACGGGGTGATCGCCTGGCTCGGCGGCGAGGACGAGGCCGACGGCCTCGCGGACGGGGCGGACGACGTCGTGCGGCTGGACGGTGCGCTCGTCACCCCGGGCTTCGTCGACGCCCACGCGCACGTCCTGGACACCGCGCTCCGGCTGGACGGCCTCGACCTGTCGTCCTGCCCGAGCCTCGAGGACGCGCTCACCGCGGTGCGCGCGGCCGTGGACGGGCCGGCGGGGCGCCGGCTGGCGGTGGAGGGCGGGCCGCTCGCCGGCTGGGGCTGGGACGAGCACGCGTGGCGCGGCGACCCGGCGCCGACGCGCGCCGACCTCGACGCCGCCGCGGGCGGGGCGCCGGTGTACCTCGGCCGGGTCGACCTGCACTCCGCGGTCGTGTCGACGTCGTTCGCGGAGGTCGTCGGGCTGGTCGGGCTGCCGGGCTGGCGCGCCGACGGCCGGGTGACGGGGGAGGCGCACGCGGCGGCCCGTGCCGCGGTGCGCGACGTCGGCGACGCGCGCCGTGGCGAGCTGGACCGGTCCGCGCTCACGGCGGCCGCACGCGCGGGCGTCGTGGCGCTGCACGAGCAGAGCGCCCCGCAGAACGACACCCGCGCCGGGCTCGCCGGGCTGCTCGCGCGCACCGCGGACCCGGCCTCCGCGCTGCCGCTCGTGGTGGGGTACCGGGCGGAGCTGTGCGAGACCGCGGACGACGCCCGGGAGGTCGCGGCGGCGCTGCCGGGCCTGGCGGGCGTCGGCGGCGACCTCGCCGTCGACGGGTCGCTCGGGAGCCGCACCGCCGCGCTGCGGGCGCCCTACGTGGACCTGCCGACCGGGTCCACCGGGCTCGCGGGGCACCTGGCGCTGACCGCCGAGCAGGTGAGCAACCACGTCGCCGCGGTGACCCGCGCCGGGCTGCAGGCCGCCTTCCACGTCATCGGCGACCGCGCGCTGGACGAGGCGCTCCTGGGCTTCCGCGTGGCCGCGGAGGTCGAGGGCGTCGACGCCGTCCGGAGCTCCCGGCACCGGATCGAGCACGCCTCGATGCTCGACGCGCCCGCGCTGGCCTCGCTGGTGCTGCTCGGGATCACCGCCTCCGTGCAGCCGGCGTTCGACGCGGCGTGGGGCGGGGACGCGGGCATGTACGCGGCCCGGCTGGGGCGCGGGCGGGCGGCGTCGCTGCACCCGCTGGCGGATCTGCGCGCGGCGGGGGTGCCGCTCGCGTTCGGCTCGGACAGCCCCGGCACGCCGTTCGACCCCTGGGGCGCGGGCCGTGCGGCCGGGCGGCACCGGACCCGGGACCAGCGGCTGCCGGTCGCGGCGGCGGTCGACGCGCACACCCGGGGTGGGTGGGCGGCGGCGGGGGACGGCACGGCGGGGTCGCTCGCGGTCGGTGCCCCCGCGCACCTGGCGGTGTGGCGGGTGGCCGAGCCGGGACCCGGAGGGCTGCCGGCCCTGCGCGAGGACGACCCGGCGCCGGAGTGCCTGCGGACCGGTCCGGTCCGGGGTCGTGCTCCACGACGCCCTCGGCTGACCGGAAGCGCTTTCCGGCGCCGAGGTGCCGAGTCGTCGCGCGGACGGGTGAATCGCCTGGTCCGTCCGGTGCGGGCGTTCACCCGGGCGGTGGCTGCGCCGCCGCCTCGGAGCCCTGATCGACACGCCGGACGACACGCCGAGCCCATGTCGCCATCCGGACTTTTCGGGCAGGCGCCGCCGCGCTGCGCGACCTGCGCCGACGCTCGCGGCAGGCGTCCCGGCGCCCTTGACACCCCCGGACGTTTCGATAGGTTCTGCGAGGTGGTGCGGCGGCGACGCCGGGCGGCGGAGCCCCTCGGGGCGGACCGCCGAGGACCACCTCGGGCTCCGACCTGGCCCGCGTGTTCAGTAGAGAACGGGCACCGCCTCGGCGGTGTCGTGCGGTACGAAGGACACGCGGGCCGGTCGGTCGGCTCCGACCCGGTCGGGCAGGGCCGGGGACGCCGTGCCGGCACGGACCGGACAGGTCGGTGCCGTACCCTGGCGCGGTGCCGCCCCGTGACCCCTCCCGCTGGTGGAGCGCGCTCCTGGCGGTGCTCGGCGGGCTCCTGACCTGGTCCGCCTTCCCCGACCTCGGCTGGTGGTACGCCGCCGCCCCCGGGATGGCGCTGCTGTTCCTCGCGATGCGGCGCGACAGCGCGCGCTGGAACGCGCTCCTCGGCCTGCTGTGGGGTCTCGCGTTCTTCGTGCCGCTCCTGACGTGGGCGGACGACGCCGTCGGAGTCGTGCCGTGGCTCGCGCTGTCGGTCGCCGAGGCGGGATTCGTCGCGCTGTTCGGCGCCGCGTGGTCGTGGGCCCGCCGTGGCGAGGCCGTGTGGCGCCGGGCGTCGTTGCAGCTGGTGGTGTTCGTCGTGCTGTGGGTCGCCGTCGAGGAGCTGCGGTCGCGGTGGCCGTTCGGCGGCTTCCCGTGGGGGCGGCTGGCGTTCTCGCAGGCCGACTCCCCGGTGCTCGCGATCGCGCGGCTCGGCGGCGCGCCGCTGGTCTCCGGGGTGGTCGTCGCGGCGGGCGTCGCGCTCGCGCTGGCCTGGCTCGCCGCGCGGCGGTTCGCGCTGCTGCCGCTGCTCGGCCGGGTGGGGCTCACCGTCGGGCTGGTCGTCGTCGGCCTGCTGGTCCCGATGGGCACGCGCGCGGAGGACGGCACGCTCACGGTCGGCGCGGTCCAGGGCAACGTGTCCGAGCCGGGGCTGCACGCGTTCGACCAGCGCCGCGAGGTGCTCGACAACCACCTGGCCGGGACGTACGCGCTGCTCGACCAGGTGCAGCCCGGCGACCTCGACGTGGTCCTCTGGCCCGAGAACGGCACCGACATCGACCCGCAGGTCGACGCGTCCGCCGCCGCGGACATCGACGCCGCCGCGCAGGCCGTCGGCGCACCGCTGCTGATCGGCACGATCGAGTACCCGGAGAGCGGCGGGCGCTACAACACGTCGCTGCTCTGGGAGCCGGGGGTCGGCCCCGTGGCGCGCTACTCCAAGCAGCGCCCGGCGCCGTTCGCCGAGTACATCCCGCTGCGCGAGCTGGTCCGGCCGTTCTCGTCGGCCGTCGACCTGGTGCAGCACGACATGATCGCGGGCACGGAGCCCGGAGTGGTCCCGCTGGAGTCCGCGCGGCTCGGCCGGACGGTGCAGATCGGCGACGTCATCTGCTTCGAGGTCGCCTACGACGGGATCGTGCGCGAGGCGGTCCGCGAGGGTGCCGAGGTGCTCGTCGTGCAGACCAACAACGCCTCGTTCGGGTTCTCCCCGGAGTCGACCCAGCAGCTGGCGATGTCGCGGTTCCGGGCGGTCGAGCTCGGCCGCGCCACCGTCCAGGTGAGCACCGTCGGCGTCAGCGCGGTGATCTCCCCGAACGGCACGGTCGCGCAGGACACGGACCTGTTCACCGCCGAGCAGCTCGTGGCACGTCTGCCGCTGCGGCAGTCGCTCACGCCGGCCGCGCAGCTCGGGGCCTGGCCGAGCGGCGTCGTCGGTGCGCTGGCGCTGGTCATGACCGTGGCGGGTGCCGCGGGCGCCCGCCGGGTGCGCCGCGCCGACCGGCCGGAGGGCGCGGCATGACGGAGGCCGGCCACCACCCGGGCGCTGCCGGGCACGTGCTCGTCGTCGTCCCCACCTACGACGAGCGCGAGAGCCTCCCGCGCGCCCTGGCCGCCCTGCGCCGGCACGTGCCCGACGCGGACGTGCTCGTGGTCGACGACTCCTCCCCGGACGGCACGGGGGAGATCGCCGAGCAGCTCGCTGCCGCCGACGCGGCGGCGGGGGACCGGCAGGCGGTCCACGTGCTGCACCGCGCCGGCAAGCAGGGGCTCGGCACCGCGTACGTCGCCGGGTTCCGCTGGGCCCTCGACCGCGGGTACGACACGGTGGTCGAGATGGACGCCGACGGCTCGCACCGCGCCGAGGACCTGCCCCGCCTGCTCGCCCGGGTGCCCGACGCCGACCTGGTGATCGGCTCCCGCTGGGTGCGGGGCGGCCGGGTCGTGAACTGGCCGCTGCACCGCCAGCTGCTGTCCCGCGGCGCCAACGTCTACGCGTGGCTCGCGATGGGCCTGGACGTGCGGGACGCGACCGCGGGGTTCCGCGCCTACCGCGCCGGTGCGCTGGCCGGGCTCCCGCTCGACACCGTCGCGTCCCAGGGGTACTGCTTCCAGATCGACATGGCGTGGCGGGTCCTGCGGGCCGGCGGCCGCGTCGTCGAGGTGCCGATCACCTTCGTCGAGCGAGCCGAGGGCCGGTCCAAGATGAGCCGGGGCATCGTCGTCGAGGCGCTGGTCCGGGTCACCGTCTGGGGCGCGCACGAGCGCCTCCGCCAGGCGCGCGGGCTCCTGCGCCGCGCCACCGGTCGCTGACCCGCGTCCAGGGCGCCGACCTCGGCACGACCCGCGCCTCTCGCCGCGGAACCCCCGGGGACGACGACGGGCCCCGCACCGCGAGGTGCGAGGCCCGTGCGGGCGATCAGGCCGTCAGGCGCTGCGACGCAGCTTCCCGGCACGCAGCAGGTCGAGGCGCTCGTCGAGCAGGTCCTCGAGCTCCTTGATCGTGCGGCGCTCCAGGAGCATGTCCCAGTGCGTGCGCGGCGGCTTGGTCGCCTTCGGCTCCGGCTTGGACGCGTCCCGCAGGAGCGCCTCCTCACCGCAGCGGCACTCCCACACCACCGGCACGTCGGCCTCGACCGAGAACGGCAGGATGATCGTGTGCCCGTTGGGGCAGTCGTAGTAGGCCTGGAGACGCGGGGCGAAGTCGACGCCCTCGTCCGTCTCCATGCTGTGGGACCCGATGCGCATACCGCGCAGGGACCGGTTCGACATCAGGGACCTCCGTGCCTTGACGTACAGACGTGTTGCTTACCGAGGGGCACAACGTCCGATGACCCTTCTGTGTTCCAGTCTGGCGTGAAGGTCCGGTGAACGCCCGTCGGGGGCGTCGTCAGGCGAGCGTGCTGCGGACCGCCCGGCGCACCAGCTCGGCGTCGTCGGCGCCCTCGTGCCGCCACCGGCGCTGCTGCTGGGCGCCGTTCCCGCGCTCGAGCAGCGTGGCCAGGTGCTCCCGCACCCACGGCAGGTCACCGGCCGCCTCGAGCGCGGGGGAGACGTGCCGGACCAGCTCGTCGACGGCGGCGGCCGCAGGCACGGGCCGCCCGGACAGCGGGCTGACCAGATCACCCGTCAGGCCCGAGCGGGCGGCGCGCCAGCCCGCGACGCGCACCTCCTCGGCGCGCGGCTCCGGGCCGAGGTCGACGGCTGCCCCGACGGCGGTCTCCGCGAGCCCGCGGACCAGGGCGGCGAGCAGCACGGCGTCCTCGGGGTCGAGGCACACGTCCGCCACCCGCACCTCCACCGTGGGGTAGCGGGCGGACAGCCGGGCGTCGAAGTAGACCATCCCGGTGTCGAGGATCGTGCCGCTCTCGACCAGTGCCTCCACGGTGCTCCGGTAGGTGGCGGCGTCACCGAACGGTGCCGTGGCGCCCGCGGTCGGCCAGCGGCCCCACACCTGCGACCGGAAGCTCTGGTAGCCCGAGTCGTCACCCCGCCAGAACGGGCTGTTCGCGCTGAGCGCGAGCAGCACCGGGTTCCAGCGCCGCAGGTGGTCGACCACCCGGACGCCCTCGTCGTCGTCCGCCACCTCGACGTGCACGTGGCAGCCGCAGGTCAGCTGGTCCCGCGCGGTCTGCGCGAACGCCTCGGCGATGTCCTGGGCCCGGCGGTTGATCACCACGGTCGGCTCCACGTCGCGGGGCGACGTCCCGAGCGCCGCGATCCGGGCCCCGGCGTGCTGCGCCGAGGTGTCCGCGCGGTACCGGCCCGCGCGCAGCTCCTCGAGCAGCGACGGGAGGTCCTCGCACGGGTGGGTGGAGGTCTCGATCTGCTCCTGGGTGAACTCCTTCTCCAGCGACCCGCCGGGGCGGTCGGGGTCGTCGTCGCCGTCCTGGGAGGAGGCGTGCTGCAGCACCGCCGCGGCCACCGCACGCGGCGAGCCGTCCTCCGAGACGAGCAGGAACTCTTCTTCCACACCGATCGTCCGCACGCAGGCAGTCTGCTGGCCGGGGGCGCGTCTGTCCTGCTGAGCGTCGCGGGGCCGGCCTCGTCAGGTGGCGAGGAACGCCGTCAGCGTCGCCACGTGGCGGTGCACCGGGCCGACCGTGAGCATGCCGCTCGCGGCCCCGGCGTCCTCGCCTGCCGCGGGCGCCAGGGCCGCCAGGGCACGCGCCGCGACGTCCCGGTCGCCCAGGACGACGGCCGCCTGCGCGGCGAGCGCCCAGAGCGCCTCCTGGAGGTGGTCGTGCGCCGGGTCGGGCAGGTCGCGCAGGGCGCGCGCCGCACCGGTGCGGTCGCCGCGCGCGAGCAGGACGTGCGGGCGCGTCCACGGGTCGTACGGGCCCCAGCCGGCCTCGGGCGCGTGCCGGGCGGGGCGGCCGTCCCGCACGTCCAGGGCCAGCAGCGCCAGCGGCAGCAGGCCGTCCCGGACACCCGGCATCCCGGCGCCCTCCAGGCGCGCGTCCGCGGCCCGGTACGCGGCGGCCACGTGGGGTGCGGCGCCGCCCTGCAGCGCGAGCCGCAGCGCCGCGTACCAGCCGGTGAACGCGCCGACGAGCGGTGACTCGTCCCGCGCGCCGAGCGCGTCCGCGGCCGCGGCGTGCCGGTCCGCGGCGAGCAGGTCCCCGATCCCCGCCCGCGCCTGCACGCGGGCCAGGTGCCCGAGGATCTCCGCGGTCACGAGGCCGTGCCGGTGCGCGACCGCCACCAGCTCGGCGCCGACCGCGTCCCGCGCGGCGGCGAGCCCGGCCCGGTGGAAGGTCTGCATCAGCGTCCCGTTCAGCGCGAACACCAGGAGCGCCGGGTCGCCGAGCGAGCGGGCGATCCGCTCGGCCTCCGCGGCGGCGTGCTGCGCGCGCGGGTCGGCGGTGCCGCGGTGCTCGACCGCCACGGTGGCCAGCAGCCGGGCGCGCAGCGGCGGCGGGCCGTCGGGACCGAGGGCGGTCAGCGCGCGTTCGGCGGCTGCGACGACGGCGCCGGCCTGCGCGGGGTCGTCGGACCGTGCCCACACGCCCGGCACGTCGTAGGCGCCGATCACCCGGGCCGCCAGCAGCGGGTCGCCCTGCTGCTCGACGGCCCGGATGGTCGCCAGCCGCTGGTCGCGCGCGGCGGCGAGCCCGGCCCCGCCCGTGACCGCCAGGCGGCGCAGCACGTCGACGGCGGACTGCAACCGGGCACGGGTCGCGCCGGGGGCAGCGCGCTCGTACGCCGCGGCGGCGTCCGCCCACGGCCCCGCCGCCGAGGGGCCGGTGGTGCCGCCGGGTGCCGGGTCCTCCTGCCGGAGCACCTGCTGCTCCAGGTCCCGCAGGCCCCGGCCGGGATCGACCCCGAGGTCCTCGACCAGCCGCTCCTGCGCCGCGCGCAGCACCGCGAGCGCGTCACCCTGCCGGTCGGCCCGGTACAGGGCGAGCGCCAGCAGCCGCCAGCCCTCCTCGCGCCACGGGTGCGCCGCGACGTGCACCTCCAGGTCGGGGACGGCCTCCGGGGCGCGGCCGGTCGCGACGAGGGCGCCGGCGCGCAGCTCGGCGGCCTGCAGCCGCAGCTCGGTCAGCCGGGCGCGCTCCGGACCGGCCCACGGCGCGTCGCCGAGGTCCGCGTAGGCGTCCCCGCGCCACCAGGACAGGGCCGCGCCCAGCGCGTCCGGCACCGCCGACGGCGGGAGCGTGCGGGCGGCCTCGACCGCCTCCGTGAACCGCTCCGCGTCCACCGCGCCGGGCGGCAGCCGCAGCGCGTACCCCGTCCCGTCCGTGACCAGCACCCGTGCCGGCGCCCGGGGCGGGCGGTCCGGCTCGAGCGCCCGCCGCAGCGCGGCGACGAAGGTGCGCAGGGCTCCGACGGCGTCGCCCGGCGGCACCTCCCACAGGTCGTCGGCGAGCACCCGCACCCCGACCGTGCGCCCCCGCGCGGCGACCAGCCGGGCGAGGACCGCCCGGTGCCGCGGACCGCGCAGCGCCAGCGGCTCGCCGTCGGGGGACCACGCGGCCACGGGGCCGAGCACGCCGACCGTGACCGTCACCCGCGCCCCCTCCGTCCCGTCGCGCCGGCCTGCTCCGGCTGCTCATCCGCTGCTCATCCGCCCCCGGCACGCTGGCGGTCCCGCACCACACGAGAGGGATGGACCACATGGCACCACAGATCGAGGGCTTCGCCCAGCACCGCGTCCCCGTCGCCGACGGCGTCGCCCTGCACGTCGCGGTCGGCGGGAGCGGCAGCCCGGTCGTGCTCCTGCACGGCTTCCCGCAGACCCACCTGATGTGGCGGCACGTCGCGCGGGAGCTCGCCGGCGAGCACACCGTGATCTGCCCCGACCTGCGCGGCTACGGCGCGTCCGACAAGCCCGCCGAGGACGGCCCCGACGTGTACAGCAAGCGGACGATGGCGGCCGACGTGGTCACGCTCGCCCGGGCGCTCGGCCACGACCGGTTCGCCGTCGTCGGGCACGACCGCGGCGCGCACGTGGCGTTCCGCGCCGCGCTCGACCACCCGGACGTCGTGACGCACGCCGGGTTCCTCGACGTCGTGCCGACGCTCGACACCTGGGCCGTGCTGCACGGCGTCGACGCCGCGGTCGCGTTCCACCTGTACCTGATGGCCCAGCCGCCGGGCCTGCCCGAGCAGCTGATCGCGGCCTCGGCCGACGCGTTCTTCGGGTACTTCCTCGACGCCTGGGGCGGCGGCAGCGCGGCGATCCCGGCCGAGGTGCGGGCGGCCTACCTCGCGGCGAGCGCCGCGGCCGTGCCGTCGATCGTGGCCGACTACCGGGCGCTGGCCGGCGTCGACCTCGTGCACGACCGGGCCGACCGCGACGCCGGGAACCGCCTGCGGATGCCGGTCGCGGTGCTGCAGCAGGACTGGGGCGCGGTGCTCGGCTACGACTCCGCGGCCGTGTGGCGGTCGTGGTCCGACGATCTCGTGGCACGGACGACGACCGGTGGCCACTTCATGGCGGAGTCGGTGCCGGGGGAGGTCGTGGCGGTGGTGCGCGCGCTGCTGCTGCGCTGAGCCCGCAGGGGGTCGAGAGCGGGCACGGCGTCACCTGGCGCGGGCCGGACGACCCGACGCGGCCCGCGGGGCGGCGACGGCCCCGCGGGCCCCGGCGGGCCCCTGCGGGCTCAGGGCCGGCGCCAGTCGTCCTCCTGGAGGTGCGAGCCGGCCATCGGGCCCATCGTGAGCATCCCGCCGTCGACCGGCCACGAGGCGCCGGTCGTGTAGCCGCCGTCGGGGGAGCACAGCAGCTCGACCACGGCGGCGATCTCGCGCGCGTCACCCGGCCGGCGCAGCGGCACCCCGGGTCGCTCGTGGCCGTGGAGCACCGTCTCGTCCTCCTGCCCGGTCATGGGCGTGGCGATCTCGCCGGGCGCGACGGCGTTCACCGTGATGCCGTGCTCGGCGAGCTCGAGGGCCGCCACCTTGACCAGCAGGCCGAGGCCGCCCTTGGCCGCGCAGTACGGTGCGGCGCCGACCCGCGGGGCGTGCTCGTGCACGCTCGTGATCGCCACGATGCTGCCGCCCCGGCCGCCGTCGACCAGGTGGCGCGCCGAGCGCTGCAGGCACAGGAACGCGCCGTCGAGGTCCACCGACAGCACGTGCCGCCACGTGGCGTAGTCCAGGTCGAGCAGCGGGGTGGCGGTCCCGGTCCCGGCGGCCAGCACGACGGCGTCGAGGCCACCCATGGCGCCGACGAGCTCGTCCACGACCGGCGGCGCGGTGGTGGGGTCGGAGAGGTCGAGGCGCGCGACGTGCGGCTCGGCGCCGCGCCCGCGCACCTCCGCGGCCGTCCGCGCGGCGCCGTCCTCGTCCTCGTGCCAGGTGATCGCGACGTGCCCGCCGGGGCGGGCGAGCCGGACGGCGCACGCCTTGCCGATGCCGGAGTCGGCCCCGGTCACCAGGACGCGGGTCGGGTCGGGACGGGTGGTGGGGTCCTGCGCGGGCACGGGTCCTCCTGCGGGCTGCTCGCCCGGCCGCTGCGCTGCAGCCGTCCCGCCCCACCGTGCCCCGACGGCGGGGACCCCGCCACCGGGCGGGGCGTCAGCTCGGCTTCGTCGCCTGCCCGTCGAGCCACAGGGTGTCGGACTCGTCGCGGTGGGCGCCCGTGGAGCCCACGTGCTTGGTCCCGATGGTCGGACCGTTCTTGATCACGTGGACGAGCGCCATCGCGTGCCCGCGGCCGAGGCCGTAGTCCTCGGCGAGCCACGCCACGATGGTCCCGGCCTTCACCGCCGGGTCGTCGAAGCCCTTCGCCGTCGCCTGGTCCACGAGCTGGCGGGGCGTGAGCCCGGTCTTCGTCTCGATCGCGTCGAGGTACGCCTGGAACGACATGCGCCGACCGTAGCGCAGCAGGTTGCGGCACACTCGCCTCCATGACGGCGGACGACCGCGCGGCCGTGCGCGACTACTACGACCGGTTCGGCGCGGCCGAGCGCGACCGCCTGACCGGCGACCCTGCGGGACGGTCGAGCCTCGAGGTGCACCGGCGGTTCCTCGCGCGCCAGGTCCGCGCGGGCGACCGCGTGCTCGAGGTCGGTGCCGGGCCCGGCGTCTTCACGACCGAGCTGGCGCGGATCGGTGCCTCGGTCGTGGTCACGGACGTCTCGCCGGTGCAGCTCGACCTGCACCGTCGGCACGTCGGGCCCACGCCGGAGGAGTCCGCCGTGGAACGCCGGGAGCTGCTCGACGTCTGCGACGTCAGCCGGTATGCGGACGGGGTGTTCGACGCGGTCGTCGCGTACGGCGGGCCGCTCTCGTACGCCTTCGAGGACGCCGAGGCGGCGCTGCGCGGGCTGCTGCGCGTCACCCGGCCCGGTGGGGTCGTCGTCGCGTCGGTCATGTCGACGCTCGGCACGTGGCGCAGCGGCCTCCCGGGCGTCGTCGCCCTCGCGGAGCAGGTCGGCGAGGACGTGAACGACCGCGTGCTGACGACCGGCGACCTGCGGCACGTCCCGGGCGCGGCGCACGTGTGCCGGATGTTCCGGTCGTCCGAGGTGCGGGACCTCGCCGCCGCCGCCGGAGGCAGGGTGGTCGCGGCCAGCGCCAGCCACTGGGCGTCGCTGGGCGACCCCGCGGCGCTCGCCGCGCTCGAGGCGGACGCGGGCCGGTGGGCCCGGTTCCTCGAGCACGAGGTCGCCGCGTGCGCCGAGCCCGGCGCACTCGACGGCGGCACCCACGTGCTGGTGGCCGTCGAGCGCGCCTGACGGCGTCAGTCGCCGTCGTCGTCGTCGGTGCCGTCCGGCTCCTCGCCGCCGACGCCGAAGCCCGGCGCGGTGTCGGGCGCGCCTGGGCCGGGGTCGGCGGCGGCGATCGTCTCGTCGTGGTCGGGATGCGGCATGAAGGGCTCGGCGGTGCTCATGCCGCCATCAGAACCCGGTCCCGTCCTGCTCGCCAGCGGACCCGTCCTCGACCCACTCCAGCAGGTCGCCGGGCTGGCACTCGAGCACCCGGCACATCGCCTCCAGGGTGCTGAACCGCACCGCCTTGGCGCGGCCGTTCTTCAGGACCGCGACGTTGGCCGGGGTGAGCCCGACCCGCTCCGCGAACTCCCCGACGCTCATCTTGCGGCGGGCCAGCTCGACGTCGATGCGGACGACGATCGGCATCAGATCACCGCGTCCAGGTCGGTCCGGAGCGCGGTGGCCTGACGCAGCAGCGCACGCATCACGAGGAGGACCAGGCCGACGACCGCCACGACGACGGAGGCGAGGAACAGCACGAGCGGCATCCCGGGGTCGTCCGCACGGAACCCCACCCAGCCGAGCACGCCGAGCAGCACGACCCACGCGGCGGCGACGGCCCAGACGATCGCGTCCACCCAGCCGAGCGACGCCTCGGTGAAGATCCGGTCCCGGCTGACCAGCGTCAGCAGCCGCCAGGTCGCGACGACGACGACCTGGAGGCACACGACCCAGAAGACGGTGATGAAGGTGGCCGGCCATCGCAGGTACGCGTCGTCGGGGTTCTGCTCCGCCATGTAGCGGAACTGGCCGGGCAGGGACATCGTCTCGAACACGACGAGGAGCCCGAACAGCACGACGAGGAAGACGCGGAGGAGGGCGGTCGCCCCACGGTCGATGTTCATGCGATCGAGAATCGCGTGGAAACTATCGAAAGTCAATCGCTCGGCAGCGGAGTCGCCGGTGATTCACGGTCCGTGCTCGAAACGTCCGCACGCGCCACCCCCACCCGCATAGGTTGCGGGTCATGACTCGACCGGACGGGATGCAGGAGGTCGAGCTCGTCGCGTCCGAGGGCGCCGGGCCAGACCCCGGACCTGCGCCGTCGGGCTCCGAGCCGACCGACCACGCGGCTCGACGACGGCGCCGCCGCCGCGCCGTGCTGCGGTGGTGGCCGCTCGGCGTGCTCGCCGTCGCCGCGGCCGTGGGCACCCAGCTGCTGCTCGACGCGCGCGATCGCGCGAGGGTCGCGGCGGCGCGGCAGGAGGCCGGCGTGGTCGGGTACGACGTCGGACCGGATCTGACGACCGAGCGCACCGACCCCGCCGACCTCCCGAGCGCGGGGGTCCGGGTGGACGAGCTCCGGGTGGTCGGGGTCGACGCGGTCTCCGGCGAGCCGCGGGCGGTGCACGCCGTCGACGCGACGTCCGGTGCCGAGGTCTGGCGCACGGAGGTGGAGGACGCGGCGTACGCGGCCGAGATCGCCTCGATCGAGAGTCCGCGCTGCACCGCCGACGACGCTCCGGGGGTGGGGGTGGTCTGCTTCGTCCAGGACAGCCCGGCGACCGACGTCGGGGACGGCGGGTGGACGGTCGACCCGCCGGTCCGGTCCCGGCTGCTGACGTTCGACCCGCGCACCGGCGCGGTGATCGGCGAGCGTGCGCTCGCGCCCCGCGCGGCCGCGCTGGTGGTCGGCGACGACCTGGTGCTCGGCGAGGTGCTCGAGGACGCGGTGCGCGTGTCCGCCGAGGACGCGGCGACGGGGTCGCCGCGCTGGTCGACGGACCTCCCCGTGGACGCCCGTGCTCTCGCGGGCATCCCCGACATGTCGCCGTACCTGGAGGTGACCGAGGCGCACGTCGTCGTGCACCTCACCGAGCAGGCGTGGGCGGTGGACCGGGCGGACGGGGTCCTGGAGACCACCGGGTCGCAGGTCTGGGTCGGCCGGGACGAGCGGCTGATCACCACCGACCCGGACGACGCCCTGACGCGGCTGCGGGGGACCGACGGGTCGGGAGACGTCCTGGCGCTCGGCGTCCCGGTGGACCTGGCGGTGGACGACGGCAGCGTGCCGGCGCTCGACCTGCTGACCGACGTCCAGAACGGGGACCGCCGCCTGCACGCCGTCGACCCGCGGACCGGCGAGGTGGTCTGGGAGCACGCGCTGGTCGGCCCGGCGGAGGGGTCGTTCATCCTGCTGGACGACGTGCTCTACGGCGCGGACGGCGCTGCGGTGTGGGCGCTGGACGCGCGGGACGGCACGCAGGTCTGGCGCACCGTGCGCGACCCGGAGGCGGGCGACGTCGCGGGCAGCGGCTCGGCGGGGACGTGGTTCTCCCCGGTCACGGACGGGCGTCAGCTGCTGCTCGTCGAGCAGGACGGAGTGACGGGCGGGATCGTGGAGGGGGCGCCGTCGGTGCTGAGCGCGTGGTCGATGGCCTCGGGCGCGCACCGGTGGACGTCGCCGCTCCCGGCGGAGGCGGGCCTGGGCGTCTGGGTCTGGGACGGTGCGCTGTACGGCGGCTGGCCGGACCGTGTCCTGGTCCGCTGACGCGGTCCTAGGGTGAGGCTCATGCCGGACGCCGCGCCCCGCCCCGAGCCGTTCACGCCCCGCACCGATCCCGCAGCGCTCGAGGACCTGCGGGCGCGGCTGCGGGCCACCCGCTGGCCCGACGCACCCGAGGGCGCGGGCTGGGACCTCGGCACCGACGTCGGCTACCTGCGGGACCTCGTCGCGTACTGGGCGGACGGCTTCGACTTCGCCGCGCACGAGGCGGCCGCCGCCCGCCTCCCGCGCTACCGGGTCACGCTCGGCGGGATCGGGATCCACTACGTGCACGCCCGCGCCGTCGACCGGACGGGGCCGGTGCTGCCGCTGGTGCTCTGCCACGGCTGGCCCGACTCGACGTGGCGGTACCGCAAGGTGGTCGACCTGCTGACCGACCCGGGCGCGCACGGCGCGGACCCGGCCGACGCGTTCGACGTCGTGGTGCCGGACATGCCGGGGTTCGGCCACTCGGACGCGCCGCGCGGGGCGCCAATGGACACCGTCGCCGTCGCCGGGCTGTGGGCGGAGCTCATGACCCTGCTCGGGTACGAGCGGTTCGGCGCCGCGGGGGGCGACGTGGGCAGCCACGTCAGCCGGTACCTCGCGCTCGACCACCCGGACCGCGTCGTGGCCGTGCACCGGACGGACAGCGGGGTGCCGCGGTACGCGGGGGACCCCGCCGACCTGACGCCCGAGGAGCGGCAGTGGCTGGCGGACGGCGCGGCGTGGCTCGCGGCCGAGGGTGCGTACGGCGCGATCCACCGGACCCGGCCGCAGACCGCCGCCGTCGGGCTGACCGACTCGCCCGCCGGGCTGGCGTCGTGGATCGTCGAGAAGCTGCGGGCGTGGAGCGACTGCGGCGGCGACCTCGCGCGCAGCTTCACCCGCGACGAGATCCTCGCCCTCGTCACCGAGTACTGGCTGACCGGCACGATCGCCTCGTCGATGCGGATGTACGCCGCGAACGCGGCGATCCCGCCCGAGCAGCTCGCGCGCCGGGTCGAGGTCCCGTCGGGGTTCGCGCTCTTCGCCGGGGACGTCCTGCGGCCGCCGCGGGCGTGGCTCGAGCGCACGACGAACCTCGTGCACCTGTCCGAGCCGGAGCGCGGCGGGCACTTCGCGCCGTTCGAGGAGCCGGAGCTGTACGCCGAGGACCTCCGGGCGTTCTTCCGCCCGTACCGCGGGCGCTAGCCGAGCGAGCCCGCGGCCTCCGGCTCGCCGGAGGGCGGCACGGGCAGGGTCTGCCCCTCCAGCAGGTCGGCACCCGCGAGCGCCTTCGCCTCGGCCGGCGCGACGCCCCACAGGGCGGCGAGCTGCTCCGCGTCCTCGTACGTGTACCCGGCGTCCCAGAACGCGGCGAACTGCTGCGCCTCCGTCGCCACCGCGGGGTCGAGCGGCGGCACGGCCGGGATCGGCTCGCCGTCCAGCAGCATCTGGCCCGCCCGCGCCTTGGTCTCCGTGCTGTCCGTGCCCCACAGCTCGGACAGCCGGTCGACGTCGTCGGCGTGGTCGGAGGCCCAGAACGCCTGGTACTGCTCGCGCGTGTAGTTGTCCGGCATCGCGGTCCAGTCGATGCCGACGGCGTGCGCGACGCCCTCGACCGCGACCGCGAACCCCGTGTACGGGTTGCTCGCGGCGGCGGCGCCGGCGCCCACGACGACGAGCGCGGTGGCGGCGACCGAGGCCGCAGCGACCTTGGCCCCGCGACGGGCGGCCAGGGACACCGCTGCGGCGGGGGTCGCCGCGGCCTCGGCGAGCCGCGCCTCGAGGCGGGCCGTCGCGGCCGCGGTGTCGGCCGCGGCGGGCTCGCGGGACCGCAGGGCGCGGGTGATCTGGTCCTCGAGCGCGTCGCCGGTGGCGCGGACGGGGCGGGGGTGCTCGGTCATGGCTGCTCCTCGGAGGTCGGGAGGTCGGCGGCGCGCAGGGTGGCGAGCGCGCGGGAGGCGTGCGAGCGGACGGTGGCGGCGGAGGTGCCGAGGACGCCGGCGATCTCGACGTCGGACAGGCCCTCGTAGTAGCGCAGCACCAGGACGGTGCGCTGCCGCGGGGGCAGGGCGGTGAGGTGGTGCCACATGGCGTCCTCCTCGACGATGCCGTGCGCGTGGTCGGCGCGGCTGCCGGCGTGCGCGGCGAGGACCTCGTCCGCGGCGGGCCGGATGGTGCGGACGTGCCAGCGGCGGCGCCAGGACAGGTGCTCGTTGGTGACCATGCGGCGCAGGTACAGGTCGGGCCGGTCCATCAGCGCGATCCGGTGCCAGCGGACGTGCGCGCGGAGCAGCACCTCCTGCACCAGGTCGGCGGCGGTGTGCTCGTCGCCGACCAGGACGGTCGCGTACCGGAGCAGGCCGGGGAGATGGGCCCGCACGACGTCGCCGAGGCCGCGGGCGGGCGACGGGACGGCGGTCGGGGCCTCGGGCGCGTGCGGCGGGAGGGGGATCGCCTCCCAGCGCGGCACGACGGGGGTGGGGACGCTGTCGGGGGCGGGGATCCAGGTGGTCACCGGCGCGCTTCCTCGAGGTTCGCGCCCGGCGCCCGCCCCAGCAGGGCCGCGAGCGGGTCGCCGGCGGCGACCTCGTCCGGGCGGGGCAGCGGCCGGTCCTCGCGGCACCGCAGGAGCAGCGCCTCGACGACCGCCGCGCGCCGGACGACCGCCGGGCCGTCGATCGCGCCGGGCAGGAGGCGCACCTCGACGGTGTCCCGGACGGGGTGCTCGGCGACGAGCTGGGTGAGGTTGACGTCGGCGTACTTGGTGAGCCCGACGGCGCGGGCGGCGTCCCGGAGCCGGGGCCACGCGTCGTCGTGGTCGAGCCAGGGCTGCTCGACCAGGTCCAGCAGCGCGGGCGGCAGCGGTGCGAGCCGGCGACACGCGGGGTTGGTGCCGAGCACCGCCCGCAGCTCGGTGTGCCAGTGCCCGAACAGCCGGACGAGGTTGGCGAACGCCGCGGGCGTCCGGAACGGCGCGCCGTCGACGTGCAGGTGCACGGCGGCCTCCCGCGGGACGGTGAAGCCGAGCTCGCGCGCCGGGCGCAGCAGCCGCTCCAGCTGCTCCGCGTGGTCGGCGGTCAGCGGCGGGGTGACGACCTCGCACGGCCGCTCGCGACCCGCGGGCAGCGGCAGCGCCACCGCGATCGTCGCCCCGGCGGGGTCGTTCACCCGGGCGGCCCGCCCGACCAGCTCGACCGCGACGCCGAACAGCGCGGCGACGGGGCGGAGTACCTCGGCCAGCGGGGTGCCGGGGTCGGCGTGCCGGTCCACGAGCCGCAGCAGGCGCGCGTCGTCGCACAGCACCCGGTACCAGCCGCGGTGCCCGGGCGGGGTGGGGCTGCCGGCGACGTCGGCCTCCAGGGTGATGTCGTCGACGAGGCGGGCGACCGGGCGGCCGTCCGCGTCCTCGACGTCGAACGCGGGGGACAGGTGCCGGAACACCCCCACGCCGGCCACCGCCGACGGCTCGCTGTCCGGGTGGAACGACCGGCGCACCCGCCCGCCGCTGCGGGCGGCGAGCGCGTCGGCGAGCACCTGCCGGTCGGATCCGGCGGGCGCGAGCAGCTCGAGCTCGAAGCCGGTGCGCAGGGTCAGGACGGGCGCGTCGATGGTCGTCTCCTTCTCGGGGCGGGTCGTCGGCGGTGGCGGTGGCGTCAGGAGCCGGCGACCTCGACCGGCGTCCCGCTCGGCTCGATCGGCAGCTGCTCGCCGTCCAGGAGGAGCTGGCCGGCGCGGGCCTTGGTCTCGAGGAACTCCGTGCTCCACAGCGCGCTGAGCTCCTCGACGTCCTCGCCGGTGTAGCCGGCGCCGAAGAACGCGTCGGACTGCTCCGCGGTGATCGCCGCGACGCTGGTGTCCTCGGGGCCGGACGGCGCGACGGGGACCGGCTGCCCGTCGATCAGCAGCTGGCCGGCGCGGGCCTTGGTCTCGGTGTCGCTGGTGCCCCAGAGCTCGTTGAGCTCCTCGACGTCCTGCGCACCGTAGCCGGCGCCCCAGAACGTCTCGTACTGCGCCTGGGTGTAGTTCTCGGGCATGGCCGACCAGTCGATGCCGACGGCCTGGACGGCGCCCTCGACGGCCCGGGCGAACCGGGTCTCCGGGTTGGCCGCCGCGGCGAAGCCGGCACCGGCGACGCACAGCGTGGTCGCCGCGAGGCCGACGGCGACGAGGCGGAGCGGCTTGCGGCGGGCGCCGGTGGTGGTGGGGGTCGCGTTCACGATGATCTCCAGGGGGTCGGTGCGGTGTGCCCCCTAGAAACGCGGCTCACGGCGGATGTGTGCAGTCCGCGGCGGCACGAGAGCAGGTGACGACGACGCATGACCTCGACGGACGGCGTCGTCCGGGCGCGCCCACCAGCCACTGGCGCACGTCCCGGCCGCGGTGGACGACGACCCGGCACTGGCACCACCGTGCCCCCGCCGGCGATGCGCGCCGTCACCTGGGCCTGAGGGGGTCCCGGGTGTCGGGGCCCGCCGCTACGGTGGTCCCTGCGCCGGGCACCGGTGACCGTGCGCGCGACCCGGCAGCGGCGGCTGCCCGACCGAGGGGGACACCCATGACCACGGCCACCAGCACCGACCGGCAGGCGGCGCACGTCGCGGACAGCCACGACCTGATCCGGGTCCAGGGGGCGCGGGAGAACAACCTCAAGGACGTCAGCCTGGAGATCCCGAAGCGCCGGCTGACGGTCTTCACCGGCGTGTCCGGGTCGGGCAAGAGCTCGCTGGTGTTCGCGACCATCGCGGCCGAGTCCCAGCGGATGATCAACGAGACCTACAGCGCGTTCGTGCAGGGGTTCATGCCGACGCTCGCCCGCCCCGACGTCGACGTCCTCGACGGCCTCACCACCGCGATCATCGTCGACCAGGAGCGGATGGGAGCCAACCCGCGGTCCACCGTCGGCACCGTCACCGACGCCAACGCGATGCTGCGGATCGTGTTCAGCCGGCTCGGGCAGCCGCACGTCGGCTCGCCGCAGGCGTTCTCGTTCAACGTCGCCTCGATCAGCGGCGCCGGCGCGGTCACGTTCGAGAAGGGCGGCACCACCACCAAGGAGCGCCGCGAGTTCAGCATCACCGGCGGCATGTGCCCGCGGTGCGAGGGCCGCGGGACGGTCCAGGACTTCGACCTGACGCAGCTCTACGACGCCGACAAGACCCTCGCCGAGGGCGCCATCACCGTGCCCGGGTACTCGATGGAGGGCTGGTTCGGCCGGATCTTCGCCGGCAGCGGGTTCTTCGACATGGACAAGCCGCTCCGCGACTTCACCGAGACCGAGCTGCACGACCTGCTGCACCGGGAGCCGACCAAGATCAAGGTCGAGGGCATCAACCTCACCTACGACGGCCTGATCCCCAAGATCCGCAAGTCGATGCTCGCGAAGGACGTCGACGCGATGCAGCCGCACATCCGCGCGTTCGTCGAGCGGGCGGTCACGTTCACCACCTGCCCGGACTGCGACGGCACGCGGCTCAACGAGGGCGCCCGGTCGTCGAAGGTCGCGGGGATCAGCATCGCCGACGCGTGCGCCATGCAGATCAGCGACCTCGCCGCCTGGGTCCGGGCGCTCGACGAGCCGTCGGTCGGCCCGCTGCTGGAGTCGCTGGGGGAGACGCTCGACTCCTTCGTCGAGATCGGGCTGGGCTACCTCTCGCTGGACCGGCCGTCGGGGACCCTGTCCGGCGGCGAGGCGCAGCGGACCAAGATGATCCGGCACCTCGGGTCCTCGCTGACCGACGTGACCTACGTGTTCGACGAGCCGACCATCGGCCTGCACCCGCACGACATCCAGCGCATGAACGAGCTGCTGCTGCGGCTGCGGGACAAGGGCAACACCGTGCTGGTCGTCGAGCACAAGCCCGAGGCGATCGCCATCGCGGACCACGTCGTCGACCTCGGGCCGCGCGCCGGTACCGCCGGCGGCGAGATCGTGTTCGAGGGGACGGTCGAGGGGCTGCGGGCCAGCGGCACGCTGACCGGTCGGCACCTGGACGACCGCGCGTCGGTGAAGCCGTCGGTCCGTGCCCCGAAGGGCGCGCTGGAGGTGCGGGGTGCGAGCACGCACAACCTGCAGGGCGTGGACGTCGACGTGCCGCTCGGGGTGCTGGTCGTCGTCACCGGGGTCGCCGGCTCCGGCAAGAGCTCCCTCGTGCACGGGTCCGTCGCGGGGCGGGACGGCGTGGTCTCGATCGACCAGGGCGGGATCCGCGGGTCGCGCCGGAGCAACCCCGCCACCTACACGGGCCTGCTCGAGCCGGTCCGCAAGGCGTTCGCGAAGGCCAACGGCGTGAAGCCCGCGCTGTTCAGCGCGAACTCCGCGGGTGCGTGCCCGACGTGCAACGGCGCGGGGGTCATCTACACGGACCTCGGGCCGATGGCCTCCGTCGCCACGACCTGCGAGGAGTGCGAGGGCCGCCGGTTCCTGGCGTCCGTGCTGGAGTACACGCTGGGCGGCAAGAACATCGCCGAGGTGCTGGCCATGTCCGTCACCGAGGCCGAGCAGTTCTTCGGCACCGGCGAGGCCCGCACCCCCGCGGCGCACGCGATCCTCGACCGGCTGGCCGACGTCGGCCTCGGCTACCTGAGCCTGGGCCAGCCGCTCACCACCCTGTCCGGCGGCGAGCGCCAGCGCCTGAAGCTCGCGACCCACATGGGGGAGAAGGGCGGCGTCCTGGTGCTCGACGAGCCGACCACCGGCCTGCACCTGGCCGACGTGGAGCAGCTGCTCGGGCTGCTCGACCGGCTGGTCGACTCCGGCAAGTCCGTCATCGTCATCGAGCACCACCAGGCCGTGATGGCGCACGCCGACTGGATCATCGACCTCGGGCCGGGCGCCGGGCACGACGGAGGACGGGTCGTGTTCGAGGGCACGCCGGCGGACCTGGTCGCCTCGCGGGCGACGCTGACCGGCGAGCACCTGGCGGCGTACGTCGGGGCGTGAGCCCGCGTCAGCCGGGTCGGCCGGCCTGCTCGGGCTGATCCGGCAGGTCGCGCTGGGCCGGCGGGTCGGGCTCGCGCAGCACCGGCCACGCGCCGTCGGACCAGTTCGACAGCACGGACACCGTGACACCGGACGTCGGGTCGTGCCGGGTGCGCGCGGAGACGCCCGCGTCGTAGCCGTCGAGGACCAGGTCGGGGGAGTCGAGCCCGAGCCAGAACCCGGCGCCGTAGCGCAGCCGCTCCCCCTCGTCGACGTTCCGCGGGGTGGTCAGCGCGGCCAGCGTCTCCGCCGAGACGACCCGGTGCGCGAGCAGCGCCGGCCAGAACGCCGCGAGGTCCGCGGCGGTCGTGAACGCCCCGCCGTCGCCGGTGGCCACGACCGGCAGGTGCAGCGTGTTGGACCGCAGGCCGGTGGCGGCGAGGTAGCCGCGTGCCACGTCACCGGGCAGCTCGTCCATCCGCAGGAAGGCCGAGCGCGTCATCCCCGCCGGGACGAACACGCGCTCGGTGACGAGGTCCGCGAACCGGGTGCCCGACACGCGCTGGGCGATCAGCGCGAGGACCACGTAACCCTGGTTGTTGTACGCGAACGCCGCTCCCGGGGCGGACACCTGCGGGCGTCCCTCCAGCATCGGGAGGAACGCCTCCGTGTCGTCCAGCAGGTGCGTGGGGGCGGACAGGACGTAGTCGCTGATCGCGCCGCCGGCGCTCTCGTCGAGGTAGTCGCCGATCCCCGAGGTGTGGCTCAGCAGGTGGTCGACCGTGACGGCGTCGTCGACCAGCGGCAGGTCGCGGCCGAGCACGGGGCGCACCGGGTCCGACAGCGCGAGGCGGCCCTCGTCGACCAGGGAGCCGATGGCCAGGGCCGTGAACCCCTTCGCGAGGCTCGCGGTGCCGAACCGGTGCTCGACGGTGTTCGGGACGCCGTGCGCGCGGTCGGCCAGCCCGTAGGCGTGCGCGAACAGCGTCTCGTCGGCGCGGTCGACCCGGATCACGCCGCTGAAGCCGCTCTCGACGGCGCGCTGGTGCAGGGCGGGACCGAGTGCATCGGCGTCGTCGGCGGGCATGGCGCGAGCGTAGGCGCCGCCTGGGTGGATGACGAGGAGAATTCAGTGCAACTCATGGTTGCGCATTCGGAGCGGCGAGCGTAGGTTTTTAGCAACCGATGGTTGCACTGAAGGGAGTTCGCGATGACGCAGGAGAACCCGGTGCTCGAGCTGGGCAGCATTGAGCGCGAGATGCACGTGGCCGCCACCCCCGAGGTGGTCTACGAGGTGCTCAGCAGGCCGGAGCACCTCCGCGAGTGGTGGCCCGACGACGCCGAGCTCGACGGGGCTGGCCCCGGGGCGCGGGGAGTCGTCGTGTTCGGCGAGCGCGGCGAGCCCGGTGCCGTGGTCGAGCAGCTGACGGTCGTCGAGGCCCGGCCGCACCGCACCTTCTCGTTCCGGTGGACCCATCCCGCAGGCGTGGAGGCGGCGGCCGGCAACTCGCTGCTGGTCACGTTCGAGCTGGAACCCGCGGGGTCCGGCACGCGCGTCCGGATGACGGAGACCGGCTTCCGGCAGCAGGGGTGGGAGATCGCCGTCCTCGAGCAGCGGTACGCCGAGCACGTCGAGGGCTGGGACTGGTTCCTCCCGCGGCTCGAGGCGTACGCGGCACGCCTGGCGGCGCGGCCGTGACCAGCGGCGGCGTCGCGGCCAGCGGCGCGGTCCTGACCGACGGCACCGCGGACGACGCTCGCGACGCTGTCGACGACGGGCTCTGGTCCGCCGTCGGCGACCCCACCCGGCGCCGGCTGCTCGACCTGCTCCTCATCGACGGCGAGGGGACCGCCACGTCGCTCAGCGGGCGCCTGCCCGTGACCCGGCAGGCGGTGGCCAAGCACCTCGGCGTGCTCCACCGGGTCGGCCTGGTGCTCGCGACGACCGAGGGCCGGGAGAAGCGCTACCGGGTCGACGACGCCCAGCTCGCACGCGCGGTCGCGCAGCTCGACGGCGTCGGACGTACGTGGGACGCGCGGATGCGCCGGATCCAGCGGATCGCCGAGGCCATCCAGGCCGAGCGCGACGCGCACTCCCCGGGTGCGGGGGAGGACGCGCCGTCGGGCGGCGCTGCCGGGGTGGTGGATCGGACCGGCTGACGCCGCCCGGCACGGCGCGCCCGATCGCACCCGCGGGTCCGGACCGGTGCCGCGATCAGACCGGCCGGACCCGCGCCCCGACGGTGCCGGTGCCGCGGACGGGCACCGCGCGTCGTGCCGCGCGGACCGGGATCGGGTCTCCGCAGAGCGCCAGCGCGCGGCGCACGCAGCCCGAGGCGCTGAGCCGGACGCCCTGCGTGCCCGCCGCGTCGCGCAGCCGGACGAGCATCCGCACGCCCTCCGCGCCGCAGAACGTCACCTCGCGGCAGTCCAGCTCGGCGGCACGCCCGGCGGCGGCGACCGCGTCCACGACGTCGTCGAACGACGTGCGCATGCCGAAGTCGAGCTCGCCGGTGAACCGCACGTCGAGCGCGCCGTCCGACTCCAGCACCTGCACCGTGCCGCAGGCGGACCGGGCCTCGGCGAGGACACGGGCGGACGCGGGAGGCCGGGCGGAGGCGGGGTGCAGGGTGCTGCTCCTGACGTCGACGGCGTGGCGGAGGTGCACGCCGATCGCCCGCCTCGGACGGCGGGCTCGGGTCGACGACGCTCCGACCGTCTCACGCTTGCGGCGCGCTGACCAGACCGGCGGCGCGGTCCGGGCCCCGGCGGCGGTCCCGACGTCAGCCCGTCGGTCCCCGGGAGCCCTCTCCGACGAGCTCGGCGAGCGGCGTCCCGCAGGCGTCGCCGTGCCACGCCTCGATGCCCTCTCGAACTGCGAACCCGGCGATCACGACGGCGGCGAGCGGGTCCGCCCACCACCAGCCGAGAGCGCTGTTCAGCACCAGGCCCAGCAGCAGCGCGGCGGACAGGTACGCGCAGAGCAGCGTCTGCCGGGAGTCGGCCACGGCCGAGGCGGATCCGAGCTCCCGCCCGGCGCGCCGCTCGACCCAGGACAGCGCGGGCATCACCGCGAGGCTCACGGCGGCCAGCACGATGCCGACCGTCGAGTGCTCCGGCTCCGCACCACCGAGCAGCGTCCGCGCCGCCTCCACGGTGACGAACGCCGCCAGCCCGAAGAACGCGAGGGCGATCGTCCGCATCGCCGCCTTCTCCCGGACCTCGGGGTCGGGAGCCGTGAACTGCCACGCGACGGCGGCAGCCGACAGGACCTCGACCACGGAGTCCAGCCCGAACCCGATGAGCGCGCTGGAGGACGCGGCGCGGCCGGCGGCGATGGCGACGACCGCCTCGACGACGTTGTAGGCGATGGTGGCGGTGACGACCAGCCGGATGCGGCGGCGCAGGACGGCACGGCGGGCGGCGCCGAGCGGTCGTGCGGCGCCGGGCGTGGCGCTCACGCCGGGGCCCGGCCGCAGGTGCAGTCGGGACCGCAGCACGTCGGGTCGACGGCGAGGACCAGCGCGAGGAGGTCGCCCAGGGCGGGGGCGAGGTGGCCGTCCGCGAGCCGGTACCAGGTGCGGCGACCCTCCGGGATGGCCTCGACGAGCCCGCAGCCGCGGAGGCAGGCGAGCTGGTTCGACATCACCTGGCGGGAGACGCCCAGAGCGTCCGCGAGGTCGGACGGGTACGCCGGCGCCTCCCGCAGCGCGAGCAGGACGCGGGTGCGCGTCTCGTCCGAGAGCGCGTGCCCGAGGCGGGCGAGTGCCGCCGTGTGCGTCAGCGTGACGGTGTCCATCCCCTGACAGTACAGCGAAACGTGTACTGAGACGAGAGCCGGCCACGTCGTCCTGCGGCATCGGGTCTGGTCGGCTAGCGTCGGCCGGGCGGCCGACCTGACGGTAAGGCGTCACACGGGTCGGGTTCCCACGGGAGTCCGAGAAGGTCAGGAAGTAGACCCCGGTGATGCGCCGCTCCTCGCCCGTTCGCCGGCCGCGGAGCCCGCCGCGCGCGCGAACCGGCCGGCGAGGCGCGTGCAGGCGTCGACCAGCTCGCGCGGGCCCACGACCTCCAGCTCCGCGTCGAACCGGGCCGCCGCCGCGGCCAGCCCCGCCCACGACCACGCACCGAGCTGCAGGCGGCACCGGTCGGGACCCAGCGCCTCGACCACGCCGTCGTACGCGAACGGTGCCACCTCCGCCACCGGGGCGTGCACCACGAGCTCACCGCGGCACGGCCAGTCGCCGCCGTCCTCGGCGCCCCGGAACCGGCCCGTGACGAAGCCGATCACGTCGCCCCCGGGCACCTCGCGCCGGGCGAAGCGCGGACCGTTCGGCGTCCGGAGCGCGATGCGGTCGGCGCGGAACGTGCGCCAGTCCGCGCGGTCCAGGTCCCACGCCACCAGGTACCAGCGACCCCCGCGCGTGACCAGGTGGTGCGGCTCGGCCCGGCGGGGCGGGACCGGACCCGTCGGCGGCTCCGCGGGCGCCCGGTAGTCGAAGCGGAGCACCTCGCGCCTGCGGGCGGCGGCCCCGATCGCGTCGAGGACCGCGGGATCGGCGAGCCCGCCGCGGCCCTCGGGTCCCGGATCGCGCGTGCCCGCCGTGCTCCTCGTCGTCGCGGTGCTGCTCGTGGTCGCCATGCGGTCCGCGACGGTGACCTGCACCGCGTCGACGCGGTGCCGGAGCCGCGCGGGCAGGAGCTGCCGAACCGTCTGGAGCGCGCGGGCCGCGGCCTCCTCGACGGCCGCGCCGGACGCCGTCGCCGTCCGCAGCGCCACCGCGAGGGCGACGGCCTGCTCGTCGTCGAACAGCAGCGGCGGGAGCTGCGTGCCCGCGTCGAGGCGGTACCCGCCCTCGCGGCCCCGGGTGCTGGTCACGGGGTACCCGAGCTCGCGGAGCCGGTCGACGTCGCGGCGGACGGTGCGGTCGCTGACGTCGAGCCGCTCGGCGAGGAGGGCGGCCGGCCAGTCGCGGCGCGCCTGCAGCAGCGACAGGAGGGAGAGGAGCCGGGAGGACGTCGTGGGCACCTGCTCAGTCTGCCGGGATATGCGGACACATCCTGTCCGCATCGGTGGGGACAGTGGTGGCACGCCGCAGCGACCGGCTGCGGCGCACCACCCGAGGAGACAGCATGTCCGTCAGCACCGTCACCCACATCAACCTGCGCGGGACCGCGCGTGCCGCCCTGGAGCACTACCGGTCCGTGTTCGGCGGCCAGATCGCCATCGCGACCTACGCCGACGCGGGCGCCGCCCAGGACCCGGCCGAGGCGGACCTCGTGATGTGGGGGCAGGTCGTGAGCGACGACGGCTTCCACGTCATGGCGTACGACGTGCCGTCGTCGATGCCCTGGGAGCCCGGGCAGAACGCCTACTTCGTCTCGGTCCGCAGTGCCTCGGTCGACGAGATCACCGGGTACTGGCAGCGGCTCAGTACCGAGGCCACCGTCGTCGTCCCCCTGGCGCCGGCCGGGTGGTCGCCGCTGTACGGGATGCTGCGCGACCCGTTCGGCGTCGTGTGGGTGCTGGACGTGGCGGTGGACCGCTCCGCGTCCTGACCTCGCGCGGCACCTGCTGCGGCACCGGTCGACCGGACCGGTGCCGCGGCGTCCGCCGTGCTGGGAGCATGGGCGTCGTGCGCGTCTTCCGGATCCCGCAGCGACCCGTCGAGGCCTTCGCCAGCGTCGGCGTGCTCATGCAGTTCCTGCCGCCGCTGACCGCCGCGGACGCGGTGAGCGTGCACGTCGCGCACGTCGCCGCCGGTGGCACCCTCGGGCGCCACCCCGCGGTCCGCCGGCAGGTGTTCGCCGTCGTCGCCGGTGAGGGCGAGGCGCAGACCGACGACGGCCCGCGCGTCCCGCTGCGTGCAGGCATGCTGGTCGTCTGGGAGCCGGGGGAGACGCACCAGACCTGGGCCGTCACGGACCTCACCGCGGTCGTCGTCGAGACGTCGGGCGGGCTGGACCTGAGCCAGCACGTCGCCGAGGTGTCGCCCTGACGCCGGCCGGCGGGACTGGCGCGCGGGGTCGGACGGCCGGTGGCAGCATCGCGGGCATGGACGACGACGAGCGCGCCCAGGTGGCGCGGGACTACCGCGACGCGGTCAACCTGACACCCGCCGAGCTCGAGCGCTGGCTGGACACCGACGAGTCGAGGTCGGTCGGGCAGAAGGAGGGCGGCGGCGAGTCGGTCGGGCACCGCTCGGGCCGCCGCATCGTCGAGCTCGCCCGTACCCACCAGGCCGACCTGACGGACGACGACTACGCGCACATGAAGAAGGTCGTCGGCTACGTGCACCGGCACCTCGCCCAGGAGCCGTCCGGCGACGTCACCGGCACGGCGTGGCGGTACTCGTTGATGAACTGGGGCCACGACCCGGAGAAGCACTGACCCAGGCCGGTCGAAGCGCAGGTCAGCAGGCCGGCCCGGTGAGCGGCGCAGGTGGCTGTGTCCTACAGTCGCTGTGTCCCCCCTGTGCGTGCGCCGAGCCTGCGCCCCGCTCGAAAGGTGCCTCCGTGCGCTCCCTCCCTCTCGCCGCCTCCGGCGTGATCGCCCTGTCCCTGGTCCTCGCCGGCTGCTCGGGCGGTGACGACGGCTCCGCGACGGACGTCGGCACCGGGTCGGCCTCGGACGCGAGCCCGGAGGCGGACGCCGACGCGGGGGAGAAGACCCCACGCGGCACCGGTGCCCTGCCCGTCGAGCACGAGGTCGAGGCCGTCGACTTCGGCGCGCCGGCAGCCGTCACCCCGCCGGGCACCGCCCTCGCCGTCGGCCAGCCCGCGTGGCTCAACCAGACCGTGACGTTCGGCGAGGAGGAGGTCACCGGCGGCGTCGGCGTCAGCGTGCTCGCCGTGCGCAAGCTGGACCCGGCGATCTTCGACCAGTTCAGCAACGCCGAGGAGTTCGCGGCCTACACCCCGTACGCCGTCGTGACGCAGCAGCAGTGGCTGTACGAGATCCCCGCGGACTCCAGCCCGCAGACCGTCGACCTGTTCCCGATCGCCGAGGACGGGTCGGACGCGCAGTACCTCACCAGCGGGTTCTCGCTGAACTCCCCGGGCGACAGCTGCGGCCTGCTCCTGCCCGAGTACGACGAGGAGGAGCAGGTGCTGATCTCGTGCTTCGTCGCGCTCGCCGAGGAGGGCGTCCGCGTCACCTCCGCCGAGTACAACGGGGAGACCTACCAGTCGTTCATGGCGTCGGCCGACAACCAGTACTTCCCCGCGCCCGTCACCTGGAGGTGACTGCAGCGGCACCGCAGTCCCGTCACACGCCGGCGAGCAGCTCGTCCAGCACGTGACGGGCCAGCTCGGCCTGGCCGGGCGGCGTGTTCGTGATCATGATCAGCGCCTTCCACAGCGCCCAGCCGCGGCCCCGCGCCCAGGTCGCGTCGTCGACGGCCAGCTCGCGCCGGAAGACCTCCCGCGCGCGGCCGGTCAGGCGCGTCCACACGATGACCGTGTCGCACGCCGGGTCGCCGACCGCTGAGCACCCGAAGTCGAGGACCCCGGCGAGGGCGCCGTCCCTCACCAGGAGGTTGTGGGCGGAGACGTCGCCGTGGAACCAGACGGGGTCGTCCTCGAAGGTCGCCTCGAGCGCATCGCGCCAGATCGCCGCCGCCCGTTCCCGCTCGCTCCCGTGGACCCGGTGCAGGATGTCGCCGACCTCGTCGTCCCCGTGCGTGAGCGGGCTGCCGCGGAACGCGCTGTGCGGTCCGGGAGCCGGGCCGTCGGAGGCGTCGACACCGCGGAGGGCGACGAGGAACCGGGCCAGGTCCGCCGCGAACCGGACCGGGTCGTCGGCCGGTGCGACGGCGGCCGGCTCGCCGGGGAGCCAGCGATAGACCGACCACGGTGCGGGGAACAGCCCGGAGGGCCGGCCGACGCCGCGCACCTCGGGGACGGGCAGCGGCAGGTGGGGCGCGAGCCGCGGGAGCCACTCCTGCTCCTTCACCACCTGCGGCACGGAGGCGGCAGAGGCCGGGAGACGCACCGTCAGGTCGTCGCCGAGCCGGAAGATCCGGTGGTCGTTGCCGTGCAGCCCGACCGGCCGGACCGGGAGATCGCGCCACTGCGGGTGCTGCTCCGTCAGGAGCGCACGGACCAGACGCTCGTCGAGGCGCGTCGCGTCGATGAGGTCGGCCACCCGGCCACCGTACGGCGCGAGGCGCTCAGCGGATGCCGGCGGCCTCGGCCCAGGCGACCGCCTCGGCGCGGGTGGAGACGCCGATCTTGCGGTACACCGAGCGGACCTGCGTCTTCACGGTGTTGCGGGAGACGAACAGGCGCCGCGCGATGTCCTCGAGCGTGACGTCCTCGCCCAGCTCGGCCAGGACGACGCGCTCACGGACGCTCAGCGGCTCGCCCAGGATGCTGGCGGACGAGGGGGGAGCGAGCTCCAGGGTGGACATGCGGTTCTCCGCTCGACGAGTGACGGGTCCCGGCCGTCGCTGGACGCGGCGGCCGTCCCCTTCTTCATCGGCAGGGGTGAGTCCACCTTGGTAGTTGAACCATCATCTATCTCGTCGAGAATCTCCGCGACCGCACCGCGATCGACCGCGCGCGACCGCTTCTGCGCTGGTCAGCGCACGGCAAGCGTTGTCCGCGCGTGAGGGAGACAACACCCGTTCGGACCAGCACGGGACGCCCGCGCGGCTCACCAGCCCGTCAGTCCTTGTGGGCACCCCAGCCGTGCCACCGATCGACCTCCATGAACGCCGACCAGCGCGGGCTGGTCCGATCCGGGTAGGCGCTGCCGGTGTAGTGCTGCGAGAGGCGGTCGATGCCGGCGAGGTCCGTGTCCGGCTGCAGGTCGACGACGCGGCCGAGCAGGGTCACGTGGGTGTACCAGTCGTCCGAGTCGAGGGCCGTGAGCGTGACGCGGGGGTCGCGCTGCAGGTGCTTGAGCCGCACGCGGGTCCCGTCGAGGTTGAGCAGGACGCGGCCGTCGTCCAGCCACAGGTACCAGGTCGCCGCGGTGACCGGCGACCCGTCCTTGCGCAGCGTGGCCATGACGGCGGGGTTGGGGCGCTTGAGCATCTCGACGGCGTCGGACGGCAGCGGAGGCGTGGGCACGGACGTGTCTCCTCGTCGGTGGGGGATGGTGGATCCATCTTCTCGTGCGCGACCGACGCACGCCTGGCGGACGCGTGCCGGCGCGGGCGTGCCGAGGTGATCGGCGCGGTCCACCCAGCACCTGATGGCCCCCTCGGCCGCCCCGGAGCCAGCCGCATCACCAGCCGATTCTCGCGTCGCAAGCCGAGGTATCGGCCGGCGACGCGAGAACCGGGCGGCGCTGGCGAGCGCGAGCCGCAGCTCACGAGGTGAGCGGCGAGGTGCTCCCGCGTGTCGGCGGCGTCCGTGCGGCGCCGACCGCACGGTTCCAGGTGGGTGTGCCACCACTCGGCTCTGGTTGTGCCAGGTGGCGGTCGGGCCCCTACGGTGGGGGCGTGGCGAGCTCGGGATCTGACGACCGTCGCGTCGTCGTCCCCGCCACCGCCGGCTCGGTCGCCCGGGCGCGGCGGTGGGTGCTGGAGCAAGCACGGGACGTGGACGCGACGCGCGACGCGCTGGCGGCGACGGAGCTGGTCACCAGCGAGGTGGTGACCAACGCGATCCGGCACGCCGACGGCAGCGGCACCGTGGAGATCCGTATCCGGTTGCGCGCCGGCGACCTCACGGTGGAGGTCGAGGACGGCGATCCGCGTCCGCCGGTCCCGCAGCAGGACCGCGCGGGCCTGCCCGGCGGCCACGGGCTGCACATCGTCGAGGCCTCCACGTCGGCGTGGGGCTGGCGACCGCGACGGACCGGCGGGAAGGTCGTCTGGTTCACCGTCACCTGGTGATCCCGCCGCACGGAGCGGCGCCGCGCGGTCTCAGACGAGCTCGAGCAGCGCGTCCACCCCGGTGAGCTGCAGGGTCGCCAGCGGCGACCCGGACGCGCCCCGGACCCGCAGCCGCTCGGGCCGCAGGGGCGGCACGATCCCGACGACGAGCGCCACGACGGCGGAGTCGATGAAGGTCGCCTCCGACAGGTCGATCTCCCGCACCCCGGCGGCAGCGAGCGCGCGGCCCAACCCGATCTGCGCGACCCCGAGCGCCTCGCAGAGCTGCTCCACCGTCTCGACGTCGACCTCGCCCGCGAGCCGCAGCACCCGGGGCGACGCGGGGTCGATCCACGCCCGGCCCGCCGAGGGGCCGGGCCGGGAGGTGTCCGGGGCGGGCGTCACGCGGTCAGTATCACGCCCGCCCCACCGTTCCGAGCGGAGGACGCCACCCGGTGCGCCGCAGCTCCCGGACGTCACCCGCGGCGCAGCACCACGAGCTGCTGGGTGGCCCGGGTCATCGCGACGTACCGGTCGACCGCGCCCTCGACGCCGTCGCCGAACGCGTCCGGGTCGACGAGCACGACCAGGTCGAACTCGAGGCCCTTGGCCTGCTCCGGCGTGAGCGACCGCACGCGTCCTGTGCCGGTGAACCCCGGGTCACCGATCACGCACGCGACGCCGACGGCGTGCTCGTGGAGCCACGCGTGCAGGATCGCGTCCCGGTCGGCGACCGGCGCGTGCAGGACGGGCGTCCCGCCGCTGCGGACCGAGGTCGGGACGTTGGCGTCGGGCAGGGCGGCGCGGATGACGGGCTCCGCCTCGGCCATGATCTCGGTCGGGGTCCGGTAGTTGATGCCGAGCCGGCGCACCTGGACGCTGCCCAGGCCGACGCGCTCGAGCCGTGTCACCCAGCTCTCCGCGAAGCCGTGCCTGGCCTGGGCGCGGTCGCCGACGACCGTGAGGCTGCGGGAGGGGCAGCGGAGCAGGAGCATCTGCCACTCGGCATCGGTCAGCTCCTGCGCCTCGTCGACGACGATGTGCGCGAACGGCCCGGCGAGCACGTCCGGGTCGGCGGTCGGCAGGGCGTCCTGGTCGACCAGTGCGGACCGGAGGTCCCCGACGCGGAGCATCGACATGACGCTCATCTCGGAGTCGTCCGTGGCGATCAGGTCGTCGACCACGCGGTCCATCGCCGCACGCTGCGCCGCGGCGCCGGCCTCGGCACGTCGGCGTCGCCGGGCGACCTCGGGGTCGCCGAGCCGCTGCCGGGCGGCGTCGAGCAGGGGCAGGTCGGCCACCGTCCAGGCCCGGGGGTCCTCGCGCTGCAGGACGCGCACCTCGTCCGGGGTGAGCCACGGCGCGCACAGCCGCAGGTAGGCCGGCACCGACCAGAGGTCGGCGACCAGGTCGGTCGCCTCGAGGACGGGCCACGCCCGGTTGAACGCGGCGGTCAGGTCCGCGTTCCGCGCGAGCGCCCGGCGGAGCTGGTCCTCCGGGACCTCGGCGTCGTGCTGGTCCACGAGGATCGTCAGGATCGTCTCCCAGACGAAGTCGCGGGCCTCGTTGTGCGGGGTGCCGGGGTCGGGGGAGTCGAACGCCTCGACCCAGTCGGCGGCGCTCAGCCACAGGTCCGCCCAGGGGGTCTCGACGAGCAGGCCCTCGGCGGGCAGCCGCTCGGAGAACCGGACGGCCGGCTCGACCGCACCCACCATGGCGGCGGACGACTTGAGCCGGGCCACCTCCGGGTCGCCCTCCGGCCGGGCCGACGCGCCCTCGGGCACGAGGTCGCGCAGCGTGCAGATCCGGACGCCCTCCTCCCCGAGCCGGGGGAGGACGTCCGCGACGTACGCGAGGTAGGGCTCGTGCGGTCCGACGACCAGCACCCCGCCGTGCTGCCGGCCGAGGTGCGGGTCGGCGTACAGCAGGTAGGCCGCGCGGTGCAGCGCGACGACCGTCTTGCCGGTGCCGGGGCCGCCGTCGACGACGAGCGCACCACCGGACCCGGCGCGGATGATCGCGTCCTGGTCGGCCTGAAGGGTGCCGAGCACGTCGCGCATGCGGTCGGAGCGGCTCGTGCCGAGGCTCGCGATGAACGCCGAGTCCGCGTCGAGGGCGGCGGTGACCTCCGACCCGTCCGTGGCGAGGACCTCGTCCCAGTAGTCGCCGACGCGGCCGCCGTTCCACCGGTAGCGCCGCCGGCTCGCCAGCCCCATCGGGTCGGCCAGGGTGGCACCGAAGAACGGCTCGGCGGCGGGCGAGCGCCAGTCGACCAGCAGCCGGCGCCCGTTCGCGTCGGTCAGGCCGAGCCGCCCGATGTACACGGGGTCGGCACCGTCGGCGGGCACCATGCGTCCGAGGCACGCGTCCAGCGTGAACCGCCGCAGCAGCCGGAGCCGGGCGGTGAGCCGGTGCACCTCCTGGTCGCGGTCGAGCGCCGCCTGCCCCGACCGTCCTGGTGCCCGGCGGGCGACCGCGAGCCGCTCGGTCAGGTCGGCGACCGTCTGCTCCAGGATGTCGGCGATGGCGGCGAACTGCTGCTCGTCGGCGGCGATCAGCGCGGGGTCCGCCTTCGCGGCGAGTCGTCCGGGCAGGTCGAAGGACCGGGTGGTCAAGGGGGTCACGTGGTCAGCTCCGTGGGGTCGCGCGGGCCGATCTCCGGGCCAGGGAACGGCTACGGCCAGGGAGTCTGCGCCCCCACCGGGGCCTTGCCGCAAGACCCCCCGTGAGCTATACCTTGGAAGAGGCGAGGGGCTGCTGACGTGCCGCGGCCCGCCTCAGTCGATCAGGCCGGTCCCCGGGTCGACGACCGCGAGGAAGTGCCGGCTCTACTTCGCGGCGGCGGCCGTGGGAACGGGCGTCGGTCGTGGTCGACAACGGCGTCCGCGCCCGGCGGATCATCGACCCCGCGGCGTCCCACGCCGCCCGCTGAGCGGTCCGTGCGGTCAGCCCGCGCCGAGCCCCGTCAGCAGCGCGAACGGCGCCGTCTCGACGAGGCCCTCGACCTGCCGCGCGAGGTCCTGGTCCGCCGTGACCAGCACGTCCGCCTGGAGCTGGGCGACGGCGACGTACTCGGCGTCGGCGGTGTCGTCCCAGCCGAGCTGCGCCGCGATCCGCCAGGCGACCGCGCGGGAGACGCGGTCCCCGAGGAGCCGGATCCGCAGGGTGGTGACGCCGTCCAGCAGGGCGCGGGCCTCGGCGTCGGCCAGCACGCCGTCGCGGACATCCCGGTAGAGCAGCGAGAGGACCTGCGAGCGGAGCAGGGTCGGCGCGACGAGCTGGTGCTCGGGCGGCACGGCGACGCGCTCCCGGACGATCCGGACCGCGGTGCGGGCATCGATGGCGACGCGGGTCATGGCCCGATCATGCGCCCTGGCGTCCCCGACGTCACCAGCCGCCGACGTACCGCTCGACGTCGGGCTCGTCGGTGAGCGCGCTCAGGTCCGCGGTCACGTCCTCGGCGCGGGGGAACAGCGGGGTGCCGCCCCAGCGCCGCTCGCGGGCCAGCGCCCGCCGGGAGACGACGCGGACCAGCAGCCTGCCGTGCGGGTCGCGCAGCGCGAGCTCGCCCAGGCCCTCGTCGGCGACCCGCGCCACGGCGTCGGCGACGGCGGTGCCCCGGGCGTGCACGGGCTGCTCGAGGACGACCTCGATCCGGACCCGGTCGAACCGCGGGTCGTCCTGGGGCTCCGGGGGCAGGGCGACGGCTCCGGGCAGCCCGGCCAGGACGGAGTCGAGGCTGACGAACCGCTGGGCGGGGCTCGCCGCGGCGGCCGGCGGCCGCACGACGACGTCAGCCCGGGCGGTGGGAAGGCCGTGGCCGCGCGACCCCGGCACGGGGACGAGGTCGACGAGGCGCAGGGCCTCGGTGTTCTTCCGCTCCTGGGACGCCGCGTCGCGCTGCGACCACTCCGGTCCGTCGTGCCAGGCGACGGCCGCCGGGACGTGGGCGAGCACCGCGCCGGCGAGCCACGCGCGGTAGGCCCACTCCCAGTCCTCGCCGCCGTACGCGTCGAACCCCTCGTCGAACCCGCCGGTCGCGGCGAACAGCGTCCGGCTGCACGCGGTGGTGGCGCCGATGAGGTACCGGTAGCTGCGGTCGTCGACGTCCACCAGGTCGCGGGTCCGCCGGTACGCCTCGCGGAGCCACTGCGGCTCGGTCAGCTCGCGCTGCGGTCCGACGACCTCGACGGGGGCGTCGAGCGGCACCCCGGAGAGGTCGGCGTGCCGCCGCCGGCCGACGGTCACGCAGTCGGGCGCGAGGGCCGGGAGCCGGGTGAGCTCGCGCAGGTAGGACGGCTCGGGAGCGGTGTCGGCGTCGAGGAAGACGAGGACCTCACCGGTCGCGTGGGACGCGCCGAGGTTGCGGGCGGCGGCGACGCGGAACCCGCGGTCCTCCTGCCGGACCAGGCGGACCCCGGGCGGCACGTGCGGGGCCTCGGGCGACCCGTCGTCCACGACGACGACCTCGGTGCGCTCGGCGGGGTGGTCCTGGCGGCGCAGGGCGTGCAGCGTGCGGTCGAGCTCGGCCTGCTGGTCGTAGTGGACGACCACCACGGTCACCGACGGGGGCGTGGCGGGGACGCGGCCGTCGAGCAGGTCCCAGCGGTTGCCGGGCAGTGCGACCCCCGCGGTCACGACGCCACCTGCGCGGCCCACCACGCCCGGTACGCGCGCGCGACGTCGTCGAGCGTCGGGGCGAGGTCCGCGCCCGGCGGCAGGGCGGTGCTGCCCGGGTCCAGCCAGGCGCGCTCCAGCGCGCGGTCCAGGTCCGCGGGCGCGTACAGCGTGAGCGTGCCGGGCCGCAGCGTGGCCATCTCCCGGGCGTACCGGGAGTCGACGACCAGCGGCCGCCGCCCCGCCTCGACCCAGTCCAGGAAGGTGCGCGAGGCCGACAGGTGCTGGTGCGCGGCGACGGGGATGCCCGGGCGGCGCAGCCCCGCGAAGAAGGCGTCGTCGTCGAGGCTGCCGGTCACGTGCAGCGCGACGCCCCGCCGGTCCGCCTCGTCCCGCAGGGCGACGACGTCGTCCTCGTGGCCCGGGGACGGGCCGCCGACCGCGACGACGGCGACCTCGCCGAGCCGGTGCCCGGCAGTGCGCAGGCGCGCCGCGGTGCGGGCGACGGCGCGGACGACGTCGTCGTGGCCCTTGCCGGGGTACACGTAGCCGGCGACGAGCGCCACGAGCGCGGCGTCCCCGTGGGACCGGGCGGGCGCCGGGTCACCGGCGCGGGGGCGGGCGGCCGTGCCCAGCGGCACGACGTGCACCGGGTACCCGGCGGGGACGGCCCCGTGCTCGACCAGCAGGTCCGCCTCGTGCCGGCTGTTGACCACGACGCCCTCTCCGGCGGCGGCCACGCGGGCGTAGCCGCCGGTCCGCCGTGGCAGGTTGATTTCTCCGTCGGACGGCTGCGGGACGTCGTGCAGGGTGACGGTGAGGCGCGTGACGGCCGCGACCCGCTCGAGCAGGTCGGCGGCGTCCTCGGGACCGCGGCCGAACAGCCGGTCGGTCACGTGCAGGTGCACCCGGTCGTGCGCGGCGGCGGCGTCGACGAGGTCGCGCGGATCCGGGACCTCGACCACGGTGGCGCCCGCACCGGCCCGTGCGACGTGGTCCGCGACGTCCCGCGCGTAGCGGACGACTCCGTGCCGGGCCGGCCCGGTCAGGAGCAGCGCGGGTGCATCGGTCCAGGTCACGCCCGCATCGTGCTGGAGTCGCGAGGTGTCGGCAACCGCGCGACACTCAGCCCACCGCACTGCCGCGACCCGCCCGCGGCACGCGAGCCGGGGGCGCGGCGCCGCGGGCGAGACGAAGGAGGACGATGTCGGAGCTGCTCGACCCGACCCAGGACGAGGCCCCCGCGACCCGGACGCCGGCTGCGCCCGCTGCCCGGCCCGTGCGCGTCGCGTCGGTGCCCGCCGGCCACCCGTACGTCGCCGGGGTGACGGCGGCCGAGGGCGTCGAGGTGCTGCCCGACCCGGTTCCGCCGGGCGCCGAGCCGGGCCGGTGGTGGCCCCCGGTGGTCCTCGACCCCCGGTGGGTCCGAACGCACGCCGACGACGCGGACCTCCTGCACGTGCACTTCGGCACCGAGTCGTCCTCGCCCGGGCACCTCGCGGCGACGCTGGACGCGGCGCACGCCGCCGGCTGGCCGGTGGTGCTCACCGTGCACGACCTCGAGCACCCGCAGCTCACGGACCAGGCGCCGTACCGGGCGCAGCTCGACACGCTCGTGCGCGGCGCCGACGCCGTCGTCACCCTCACGCCGGGAGCGGCGGACGAGGTGCGCGCGCGGTGGTCCCGCGACGCCGTCGTGCTGGGGCACCCGCGGCTGCTGGCCGCGGACGTGCCGGTCGACCTGCTGCACGCCGCCGACCGCCCCGACGGCGCGCTGCTGGTCGGGCTGCACCTCAAGGACATCCGGCCGAACGTCGACGCGGTCGGTGCGACGCGCCGGGTCGTCGGCGCCGTCGCCGCGCTGGCGGCCGCCGGGACACCGGCCCGCGCGGAGGTGCGGCTGCACCGCGAGGTCCGGGACCCCGCCGCGCGGGACGCCGTGCGCGCGCTGTGCGCCGGGTCGTCCCTGGTGACGCTGGTCGAGCACGACCGCCTCGACGACCGGGAGCTCGCCCGCAGCCTCGCCCGGGTCGACGCGTGCGTGCTGCCGTACACGCACGGGACGCACTCCGGCTGGCTGGAGCTGTGCTGGGACCTGGGCGTGCCCGTCGTGGCCCCGGCGGTCGGGTACTACGCCGAGCAGCACCCCGACGGGTCGGTGGTCACGTGCCGGCCGGAGCGTGCCGGCGACCCCGACGGCACGGCCCTCGCCGAGGCGCTGCGCGCGCTCGACGGCGCCGACGGCACCACCCGCGCGGGCACCCCGGAGCGGGCGGCGCTGGTCCGCGCCCGCCGGGCCGCGCGGGCGTCGCGCGACGGTGCCGTCGCCGCGGCGCACGCGGACCTGTACCGCCGCCTCCTCGCGGAGATCGCCCGGTGAGCGCGCGGCTGCGCGTGCTCGTGATCGCCCCGCTCCGGTTCCCGATCCGCCAGCCGCACGCCGGCGGCCTGGAGTCCGCGGTGTGGAACGAGGTCCGCACGCTGCGCGCCCGGGGCCACGACGTCACGCTGATCGCCGTCGAGGGGTCGGAGTTCCTGGACGCCGGACCGGCGGCGTTCGCGATGCCCACCCTCGCGTGGCCGGACGGTGCGCGGTCGAGCGACTCGCGATACCCGCCGGCGTACCTGGAGCGCTCCGTGCCGGCGCTGGACCGGGCGCTGGACCTGGTCGCGGCGACGGCGCACCGGTACGACGTGATCTCGAACCACTGCCTGCACGGGCTCCCGCTGCGGCGGGCGGGCGAGCTCGGCGTCCCGATGCTCTCGACGCTGCACACCCCGGTCGACGACGACCTGGTCGCGGCGGACACGGCGTGCGCCGGGGAGCGGAGCCGCTTCGTCGCGGTCAGCGAGCACACCCGCGCCGAGTGGGCGCGCGCGGGCATCACGTCGACCGTGCTGCCCAACGGGATCGACGCCGACGCGTGGCCGCAGGGTGCCGGGGGAGCCGGGCTGGTCTGGTTCGGCCGGCTCGTGCCGGAGAAGGCGCCGCACCTCGCGATCGCGGCCGCCCGCGCGCTGGGCCGGGAGCTGACGCTCGCCGGCCGGGTCGGCGACCAGGACTACGCCGAGCGGTTCGTGCTGCCGCACCTCGGCGACGGCGTGCGCCACGTCGGCCTGCTGTCGCAGCCGGCGCTGGCGGACCTGCTCGGCCGCAGCGCGTGCGCCCTGGTGACGCCGGCCTGGGCCGAGCCGTACGGCCTGGTCGGCCCGGAGGCGCTCATGTGCGGCACCCCCGTGGCGGGTTTCGCGGTCGGGGGCGTCACCGAGATCGCGCGGACGGCCACCGGCATGACGACGGTCCCGGCCGGCGACGTCGACGCGCTCGCCGCGGCCGCCGCCGGGCTGATCGAGCGGTCGGCCCGGGAGCCCGGCCTGCGTGACCGGGTCCGCGCCACGGCGCGCCGGCACTTCTCGCTGGACGCCCGCGTGGACGCGCTGGAGGAGCTGTTCGCCGCGATGGTGGCGGAGCGGCACGCGCAGGTCGGGATCGGCGCGTGAGCCGGCCGTCGATCGCCTGGTACGTCCACCACCACGGCCAGGGTCACGTCGGGCGGCTCCGCGCGATCGCGCCGCACCTGGACGCCGACGTCGTGTGCTTCAGCTCCCTGCCCGAGCCCGCCGGGCTGCCCGGGCACTGCACGTGGGTGCGGCTGGAGCGCGACGACGAGGTCGAGCCCGGTCGACCCGAGCCCGCCCGCAGCGAGCCGACCGCGCACGGGCTGCTGCACTGGGCGCCTCTGCGGCACGGCGGGCACCGCAACCGCCTCACCCGGATGGCGGAGGTCGCGGACGCCCGGGGCGTGACGGCGTTCGTCGTCGACGTCTCGGTCGAGGTGACGCTGCTGGCACGCCTGCTCGGGATCCCCCCGGTCGTGATCGCGCAGCCCGGCGTCCGCGACGACGAGCCGCACGCCCTCGGCCTGCGGGTCGCGTCCCGCGTGATCGCGCCGTGGCCGGAGGACCTGCTGCGGCCCGCGCACCTGGAGCCCGTGCGGGACCGCACCGTCTACACCGGCGGGATCAGCCGGTTCGAGGGTCGCACCCGCGCCGACGACCAGCGCGCGGGCGTGCTGCTGCTCAGCGGCCGGGGTGGTGCGGCGGTCGGGCCCGCCGAGGTGGAGGCGGCCACGCGCGCCACGCCGGGCCGCCGCTGGACCCTGCTCGGCGCGCCGGCGTCGCCGGGTGCCCGTGCCGCCTGGTCCGACGACCCCTGGCACGAGCTGGCCCGCGCCGAGACCGTCGTGGCGTGGGCCGGGCAGAACTCGATCGCCGACCTGGCCGTGGCCGGTGCGCGCGCGGTGGTCGTGCCGCAGCCCCGGCCGTTCGACGAGCAGGTGCAGACGGCGCAGGCCCTCCACCGGGCGGGGCTGGCGGTGGTCGAGCCGTCGTGGCCCGCGGCGGAGCGCTGGCCGGAGGTGCTCGACCGGGTCGCCACGCTCGACCCCGACTGGTCCCGGTGGCGCACGGCCGGCGCGGCAGCGCGCGCGGCGGAGGCGGTCGACGCCGTGGCGCGGGGCAGGGTGGACGCATGACGCCGGAGCCGGTCCGGGCGGTGGTCGCCCTCTGCTCCACCGCGCGCCTGGAGCACCTGCGCCATCAGCTCGCGGCGGTGCGCGGCGCGCCCCGGACGCGCACCGTGGTCGTGTGGGTCGGCGACGACCTGCCACCCGCCGACCTGGGCGCGGCCGAGGTCCTGCGGGTGCCGCCGGGTCGGGGCGGGCTCCGGCTCGCGGCAGGCCGCAACGCCGGGGCGGACCGGGCGGTCGAGCTGGGCGCGGACCTGCTGGTCCTGCTCGACGCCGACTGCGTCCCGGGGCCGGCGCTGCTCGACCGGTACGAGGCGGCCGCGGCGCGGCACGGCGACGCGGTCCTGTGCGGACCGGTCACCTACCTGCCGGCGGGCACCGCCGTGGACGACCCGGCCGGGCTGGCGCGGATGACCGCGCCGCACGCCGCCCGGCCCGCCCCGCCCGACGGCGAGGTCGTGCTCGCCACCCACGACGAGTACCCGCTGTTCTGGTCGCTGTCGTTCGCGGTGACCGCGGCGCGGTGGCGGACGGGCCCGCGGTTCGACGAGCGCTACGAGGGGTACGGCGGGGAGGACACGGACTTCGCGTTCGCCCTGCGCGCCGCCGGGGTGCCGCTGGCGTGGGTCGGCGGCGCGCACGCGTACCACCAGCACCACCCGACGACCTCGCCGCCGTGGCAGCACCTCGACGACATCCTGCGCAACGGGGCGGTCTTCGCGCGGCGGTGGGGCCGGTGGCCGATGGAGGGCTGGCTCGAGGCGTTCGCGGCGGAGGGCGCGGTCCGTCGCGACGGCGCGGGCTGGCGTCGGGTCTGATCAGGCGGTGACGCGCGGCGCGCTCGCCGCCCGGGCCGGCCCGAGCAGCTCGTCCGCGGCGGCGAGGACGTCCACGGCCACGGCGTCGGCGGTGTACCGGGCCGCACCGGCACGCGCGCGGCGCCCGAGCGCGCCCGCGAGGGCCGGGTCGTCCAGCAGGCGCGTGATCGCCGCGCCCAGCGCCGAGGGGTCGGCCGGCGGCACCATCAGGCTGTCGTCGCCGTCCGTGCAGAAGTCGTCGTACCCGCTGCCGGTGGTGACGACCAGGGCGCTGCCGATCGCCTTGGCCTCCAGCGCGGCGTTGCCGAAGCCCTCCCAGCGCGACGGGCAGATCGTCACCGCCGCCGCGCGGACGCCCCGGTACAGCGCGTCGCCGGCCACGTGCCCCAGCCAGGTGACGCGGTCCCGCGCCTCGGCCGGCAGCGCGGCGAGCAGGGCGGCGCGGTCGGGCTCGAACCGGCGGTCGCCGCTGGACCCCGCCAGGACCAGCCGGGCCGCCGGGTGCCGCCGCACGACGCCGGCGAAGGCGCCGAACGCGTCGGTCACGCCCTTGCGCCGCTCGAGCCGCCCCAGGAACAGCACGACCGGGTCGTCGCCGGCCGGCCAGCCGGCGGGCAGCGGGCCCGCCTCCGCCGCCGCCTGCACCCGCTCGACGTCGATGCAGTTCCGCACGACGCGTGCCGGGGGCAGGGTGCCGAAGGTCGCGGCGTTCCAGCGGAGCATCGCCTGCGAGATCGCGACCAGCCCCGCGGACCGGCGCACCTGGCGGTCCTCGAGCCGGCTCTGCAGGGCGACCACGGCACCGCCGCGCGCGCCGAACGAGCGGCTGGTGAAGCCGGAGATCTCGTTGGTCAGCCGGGTGCTGGTCGCGAGGTTGGTCAGCAGGGGAGCGGTGCGCGGGAGCGCCACCCCGAGCGCGGCCCACTCCGGCAGGAAGACGCGGTCGTAGCCGGCGCCGGTGGTGCGGCGGTGGGCCCGGCGCACCGCGGCGGCCCGGCGCAGCAGCGCGACCGGCCGGGGCGTGCCCGGGGGCAGCCGGACGACCCCCCGCAGCCGGACCCCGCCGAGGTCGGCGTCGGGCAGGAGCGGGCCGTCGGCGAGGACCAGCAGGTCGACGTCGGCCCCGTGGCGCACGAGCGCCGGGAGGAGCGAGGCGTAGTGCCGACCGATCCCGCCGGTGTACTCCGTCAGGCCCGCGTACTCCGTGACCGCGACGAGCCAGCGCCCCCGGGGGGCACGGGCGGCGCTGGGGACGTCGGGGACGGCGGGGTCGCGGTGCAGGTGGGAGGCCATGCCTCATGCTCGCCGACCCGCGGCCGGAGCGCGTGCCGAGACCGCCGGGTCGTGGTCGACTGGTCGCCCGACCGCACGCCCGCACCGAGGGAGCCGAGCCGATGGCCACGTTCACGCAGGGCGACCGCGTCTCCTGGAGCACCTCGCAGGGGCGCACGCAGGGCCGGGTGGTCGAGCGGAGGACCGCGGACTTCCAGCTCGACGGCCGGCAGTTCCGGGCCTCGGACGACGACCCGGCCTACGTCGTCGAGTCGGAGAAGACGGGCGCCCGTGCGGCGCACAAGGGGTCGGCGCTGCGGCACCTGCGCGACTGAAGGACGGAGCGGGTGAAGGGGCACCGCCGTCGGCGGCACCACCTCACCCCATCCGACCGGGCGGCGGCACCGAACCAGGGGAGCGCGGCGAGCCCCGGCGCGCGCCGCACCGCCCAGCCGCGAAGGACGCCCGCCATGACCGCCCTGCACCTCGACCACGTCCCCGCCCCCAGCATCTTCGGCGACCCGCTGTCCCAGCGCGAGCTCGTCGTCCTGGCCGAGCTGCGCGAGGACGTGTCGCTGGAGCAGATCGCCCAGCGGCTGTACGTCTCGCGGAACACGGTGAAGACCCAGGTCCGGTCGATCTACCGCAAGCTCGGGACGTCCTCCCGCGCGGAGGCGGTCGCCTGGGCCCGCGCCGCCGGTCTCAGCTGAGGTCCGAATCCCGCCAGACCGGTGTCGGCGGGACGGGCGAGGATGGTCCCGTGACCACCACGGACCAGGCGCCGCGCGCCGCGCACGGACCCCGCTGCACGGTGGGCGACGCGCTGTTCGCCGAGCGCTACCGGGCGATCGACGCGCGCGACACCCGCTTCGACGGCCAGTTCTTCACGGCCGTGTCCTCGACCGGCATCTACTGCCGGCCGTCGTGCCCGGCGCGCACGCCGAAACCGCAGCACGTGACCTTCTACCTGACGTCCGCCGCGGCGCACGAGGCGGGGTTCCGGGCCTGCAAGCGCTGCCTGCCCGAGGCCGCCCCCGGCACCCCGGAGTGGGACCTCCGGAGCGACCTCGCGGGCCGGGCGATGCGCCTGATCGGCGACGGGGTGGTCGACCGCGAGGGCGTCGACGGGCTGGCCGCACGGCTCGGCTACACCACCCGGCACGTGCACCGCCTGCTGGTGGCCGAGCTCGGGGCGGGCCCCCTGGCCCTCGCGCGGGCCCGGCGGGCGCAGACGGCCCGGGCGCTGCTCGTCGGCAGCGACCTGCCGCTCGCGGACGTGGCCTTCGCGGCGGGCTTCGGGTCGGTGCGGCAGTTCAACGAGACGATCCAGGAGGTGTTCGCGGCGCGCCCGTCTGACCTGCGCGCGCACGGTCGCCGGCCCGCGGGGGACGGGCCCGCGGCGTCGGGCGACCGGACCGGCGGTCCCGCCGCGGTGCGCCTGGACGTCGACCTGCCGGTGCGGCAGCCGTTCGACGCGCGCGGCGTCTTCCGGTTCCTGGCGGTGCGCGCCGTGGCCGGCGTGGAGGTGGCGGACGTGCCGGAGGGGGGACCGCTGCGGTACGCCCGGACGCTGGTGCTCCCGCACGGGCCCGCCGCCGCCGAGGTCGTGGCGACCGACGTGCCGGGTTCCGGCTGGCGGCTGCGGGTGCGCCTGGAGCTCGCGTCGCTGGCCGACGTCGCGCCCGCGGTCGCCCGGGTGCGCCGGCTGCTGGACCTGGACGCCGACCCGGTCGCGGTCGACGCCGCGCTCGCCGCGGACCCGGCGCTCGCCCCGCTGGTCGCGCGCACCCCGGGGGCCCGGGTGCCCGGGGCGGTCGACCCGCACGAGCTCGTGGTCCGTGCGCTCGTCGGGCAGCAGATCTCCGTGGCCGCCGCCCGCACCCACCTCGGCCGCCTCGCGGAGCGGGCGGGGTCCGCGTACCCGTCGGCCGTGCCCGGGCTCGACCGGCTGTTCCCGACGCCGGCGCAGATCGTCGCGGCCGTCCCCGAACCCGGCGACGTCGTGGACCCCGACCGGCCGCTGCGGCTGCCCGGTCAGGCGGTGCGCGCCGTGCTCGCCACCTGCCGCGCCCTGGCCGACGGGACCCTGGCCGTGCACGTCGGCGCGGACCCGGACCTGCTGCGCGCCGACCTCGTCGCGCGGCCGCGGATCGGGCCGTGGACGGCCGCCTACATCGCGATGCGGGTGCTCGGCGACCCCGACGCGTGGCTCACCGGCGACGTGGCGCTCGTGGCCGGGGCGCGGGCGGTGGGGATCCTCGACGGCGACGTGCCCGTCGCGGCCGCGCACCGGGCGCTCGCCGGGCGTGCCGCCGGGTGGGCCCCGTGGCGGTCCTACGCCGCCGTGCACCTGTGGCAGGCGGCGTCGGCCTGAGGAGGCGAGGAGGGGTCGGCCAGACCCCCCGCTCCGGGTTGGCGCCGGTGGGCTCGAACCCGCACCATCGGTGCATGCCCACCACCGTGAACGCCTACGCCGCCACCGCCCCGGACCAGCCGCTGGAGCGCACCACGATCGAACGCCGCGACGTCGGCCCGCACGACGTGCGGATCGACATCAGGTTCGCCGGCATCTGCCACTCCGACATCCACACCGCCCGCGGCGAGTGGGGCGGTGTGCCGTACCCGCTGGTCGTCGGGCACGAGATCGCGGGCGTCGTCGCCGAGGTCGGCCCGGAGGTCACCACGCTCGCCGTCGGGGACCGGGTCGGCGTCGGCTGCATGGTGAACTCGTGCGGCGAGTGCGAGCAGTGCGCGAAGGGCCAGGAGCAGTACTGCCTGCGCGGCAACACCCAGACCTACGCCGGCACCGACCGCGACGGCACGATCACCCAGGGCGGCTACTCGCAGCAGGTGGTCGTCACCGAGGACTTCGTCCTGCGGATCCCGGACGGGCTCGACCTCGACGTCGCCGCCCCGCTGCTGTGCGCCGGCATCACCACCTACTCGCCGCTCCGGCACTGGAGCGCCGGCCCCGGCACGAAGGTCGCCGTCGTCGGCATGGGCGGCCTCGGCCACATGGCCGTCAAGATCGCGCACGCGCTGGGCGCCGACGTCACGGTGCTCTCGCAGTCGCTGAAGAAGCAGGAGGACGGCCTGCGCCTGGGCGCCGACCGCTACTTCGCCACCAGCGACCCGGACACGTTCACCGAGCTCGCCGGGCGGTTCGACCTGATCGTCAACACGGTCAGCGCCGAGCTGGACATCAACGCCTACCTGTCGCTGCTCGCGGTCGACGGGACGATGGTCAACGTCGGCGCCCCGCCGAACCCGCTGCCGGTCCAGGTGTTCTCGCTGATCCCGGCGCGCCGGTCGTTCGCGGGTTCCTCGATCGGCTCGATCGCCGAGACGCAGGAGATGCTCGACTTCTGCGCGGAGCACGGCCTGGGCGCCGAGGTCGAGGTCATCGCCGCGGACCAGGTCAACGAGGCCTGGGAGCGCGTGCTGGCCTCCGACGTCCGCTACCGCTTCGTCATCGACACCGCCACGCTCGCCTGAGGGCGCCGTCGCGGCCGCCGAGGTCGTCACCCGTGCCCGAGGTCGTCCCGCAGGACGGACGACCTCGGCGCGACGTGACGACCTCGGCGTGCGCGGGCTACGCGTGCATGCGGGCGCCCTTGGTGATGCGGTCGGCGGCGTTGCGGGGGGCCCGCAGGCCGATGCCCACCAGGTCGAGCGCGTCCCCCGGGACCGCGGCGACCGCGGCGCGGTTGGCGGCGTCGTGGCCGGTCTCGAACAGGTCGCGGGTGTAGACGGCGATCGGCACACCGCGGCTCAGGGCACGGGCCCGCGCCGCCGCCAGGGTCTCCGCGGACCCCGTGAGGACCACCACGGGCTGACGCAGCATCGGCAGGTACGCGGTGCCGTCCTGGTCCCGGTACGGGTCCCCGGCGAGGTCGGCCGCCGTGGTCATGATCCCGGAGACGAGGAACGCGGTGACGTTCAGCTCCTGCCAGGGCAGGAGGTCGTCGCGCAGGAGCACGGCCACCTTGGTGTCGAAGCGGGCGGGGTCGGGGGTCACGGCCGGTGCCGTCAGGTCGTCGAGCATGGTCCGAGCCTCGCCGGGGCCCGGGCGCGGGTCTTGTACGTTCCTTGCATGACCGAGCAGGTGCGGGCGTGGCGACCGGACGTGCCGTCCGTGCGGGAGGTGCTGCACGCGACGTTCGAGCAGCACGCCTACCCGGCGCACACGCACGACGCCTGGACGGTCCTGCTCATCGACGACGGCGCGGTGGCCTACGAGCTGGACCGCGCCCCGCACGAGGCCGTGCCGGCGTCCCTGACGCTGCTGCCGCCGCACGTCCCGCACGACGGGCGCTCCGCGATCAGCGGGCGGGCGTTCCGCAAGCGCGTGCTGTACCTGGAGCCGGCCTGGCTCCCGGCGGCCGCGGTCGAGGCCGCGGTCGTCCGGCCGACGACCGCCGACCCCCGGGCCCTGGCGGCGCTGGCGGAGGTGCACGCCGCCCTGCGCCGGCCCGCCGACGCCCTGGCCGCCGAGTGCGCGGTCCACGCGCTGCACGACCACGTGCAGACGCACCTCGGCTCGCCGCCCGCGACGGCACGGGACGCGCCGCTGGCCCGCCGCCTGCGCGAGCTGCTGGACGACCGGCTCGCCGAGTCGTTCACGATCGTGGAGGCCGCGCAGGTCCTCGGCGCGCACCCCAGCCACCTGGTGCGGGTGTTCTCCCAGGCGTACGGGATCGCGCCGCACCGGTACGTCACCGGGCGCCGGGTCGACCACGCCCGCCGGCTGCTGCTCGCCGGGCACCCGCCGGCAGACGCGGCGGCCCGCGCGGGGTTCCACGACCAGGCGCACCTCACCCGGCACTTCCGGCGGCTGCTCGGGACGACCCCGCGGGCGTTCGCCGGTGCGCGGTCGCCCGCCGCGTAGCGGCCGTCCGCGGGTCTGCGCAGGATCCGCACGCTCTCGACGCGCGAACGGGGGGCGCCGGGGCCCGCGCCGGCCCTACGGTCGGGCGCAGGCCCTCCGCGCGACCGCGCGGGCGGGGACGATCGGCGGAGGTGCTGCGGTGGGACGGAGCGGACGTCGCGCGGTCGCGTGGGCGACGGGAGCGCTGGCGGTGCTGGTGCTCGCGGGCTGTGCGCCCGACGGCGACGTCACCGTGACCAACGAGTCCGGCCAGGACGTGACCGTGCTGCTCGGCGACGAGGACCTCGGCGTCGTGGGGGCGGACGGCGGCGTGGTGCTGCTCTCCGTGACCGCCTGCTACGACGGCCCGCTCGTCGTGACGTACGCGGACGGGCGGGCCGTCGACCTGGACGAGACCGTCTGCCCGGGCCAGGAGCTGCTGGTCGGGACGGGAGCCGTGCGGGTCCGCGGGACGTCGGTGCTGGACGAGGCCGGGTCGTGACGGCCTCGCCCGGCCCGCCGCCGCGCGTGGTCGCCGCGTTCGGCACCGCGGAGCCGGCGATCCCGCTGCCGGGCGGCCAGGGCACCTCGTGGCGCGCGGGGGCGGTCGTCCTCAAGCCCGCCGACGGCGAGGCGGCGGACACCGCGCGCTGGCTGCACGCGGTGTCGCACCGGGTCGAGGCCGGCGACCTCCGGCTGGCGCTGCCGCGTGCGACCCCGGCGGGGCAGGTGGTCGTCGACGGGTGGTCCGCCACGCCGTGGCTCGCCGGGTCCCGCACCACGAGGGACTGGTCGCACCGGGCGGACGTGGCGCGCCGGTTCGCGCGGGCGTTCGCGGCGGTCGACCCCGGCACGATGCCCCGGCGGTCCGACCCCTGGGCAGTCGCCGACCGCGTGTCCTGGGGCGAGGAGCCGGGCCCGCCCGCGCCGCACCCCGTGGCCGACGCGCTCCCGCTGCCGCGGCCGGTGCGCGTGTCCGTGGTGCACGGGGACGTCGCGGGGAACGTGCTGACGCACCCGGGCCTGGCGCCGGCCGTCATCGACGTCACGCCGTACGCCCGGCCGGTGGAGTGGTCGGTCGCCGTGCTGGCCGTCGACGCCGTCGGCTTCGAGGGCGCGCCGGCGTCGCTCCTGGGCACGATCAGCGCGGACCGGGACTTCCCGGAGCTCGTGGCACGGGCGGTGGTGTTCCGCCAGGTCACCGACGTGCTGCGCGGCGTCGCGCCGGATCCCGCGTACCGCGCCCCGGCCGACTGGGCGCTCGCGCGACTCTGACGGCGGTCGGGTGCATCCGTGCACGGCCCTCGCGCCGTAGAGGGGGTGTCAGCACACCCTCGCCCTCCGAAGTCGGGGGCACGGACCGAGGAGCACCCCATGCGTCATCGTCCGTCCGTCACCGCGACCGCCGGCCTCGCCGCCGCTGCGATCGTCGTGGCCACCGCCGCACTGCCCGCCGCCGCCGCGACCGCCGGGACCGCGTCGCTGTCCGTCCTGCACGGCGTCCCGGACCTCACCGTCGACGTCTGGGTCGACGGTGCCCTCACGCTCGACGACTTCGCGCCCGGCACGCTCGCGGGCCCGCTGGACCTGCCCGCGGGCGCGCACAGCGTCGCGATCACCGCCGCCGACGCCGTCGACGCCAGCTCGCCCGTGATCGGGCCGGTCGACGTCGCGCTCGACACCGGGGCGAGCTACACCGCCGTGGCCCACCTCGACGCCGCCGGCCAGCCGACGGCGACGCTGTACACCAACGACACGTCTGCGGTGCCGGCGGGGCAGGGCCGCCTCACCGTCCGGCACACCGCGGCCGCGCCGGCGGTCGACGTCCTCGCGGGCGGCACCCCGGTCGTCACGAACCTGTCCAACCCGGACGAGCAGTCGCTCACCGTGCCCGCCGGCACGGTGTCGGCCTCCGTCGCCGCGACCGGGACCACCGACCCGGTGCTCGGCCCGACCGACCTGGACGTCGCCGAGGGCGTGAGCACGATCGTCTACGCCTGGGGCTCGCTCGAGGCGGGCAACCTCCAGCTCGCCGTGCAGACCATCGACGGCCTGCACTCCGCACCCGGCGGTGTGCCGTCCGGCGAGCTCGGGCTCGCCGCCGACGGACCCTCGCCGCTCCTGTGGCTCGGCGGCGCCGCCCTCGTCGCCGCGCTCGGCGCCGTGCTGCTGACCACCCGCCGGCCGGCGGCGCAGCGCCGCTGAGGGGGCGGGGCGCGGGCGGGACGTCCCACCGCCCGCGCCCCTGCCCGTCCAGGTCCGCACCCGCACCCCCACCAGACTCGGAGACCGTCGTGCCCCCCACCGACGCCCGGTCACGTCGCAGCCCCCGCGGCGTGGCTGGGCTGATCGTCGTCCTGGCCCTGCTGGGGCTCGGCGTCGCCGGGGTCGTGGGCGCCCTGGTCGGCGGCGACGTGTCCGTGAGCCCGACGACGGCCCCGCCCACCGGGCTGGTCGCGACCCCGACCCCGGCCCCGACCGTGCCGCCGGAGGCCGTGGCCGAGGTCCCGGTCGTCCCCGCGACGCCGCCGCCGGTCGGCCGGTCCTCGCCCACGGCGCCCGTGCGGGTGGTCGTCCCGGCCCAGGGCATCGACGTGCCGGTCGACCCCGTCGGGGTCGCCGCGGACGGCCAGATGGAGATCCCGCCGCTGGCCGAGCGCGGCGGCTGGTACCGGTTCGGCGCCGACCCCGGCGACGCGGCCGGCACCACCGTGGTCGCGGCGCACGTCGACTCGGTGGCGTCGGGCGGGACCGGTCCGTTCGTCCGGCTCGGGGACGTGCGGCCGGGCGACGCGGTCGAGGTGGAGCTGGCCGACGGCAGCACCCGTGCCTACGCGGTCGCCGACGTCGTGCGGTTCCCCAAGTCCGCGGCGCGGTGGCCGGACGTGTTCACCCGGGACGGGCCGGCGCGGGTCGCCCTGGTCACCTGCGGCGGCGCCTTCGACCGGGCCGCACGGCACTACACGGACAACGTCCTGGTCATCGCCACCCCGGTCGGCGCATGATGGCCCCGGCGACCCCCGTGCCCCACGGGACGCTCCGGCCCGCGAGGAGGCGTGCCCTGTCCAGCTCCGTCGCGCACCTGCGCCCGCCGCCCGACTGGGACGACGACGCACTCGCGCGCGCGTTCGAGGCCGGCGACGAGCTCGCGCTGGCCGAGGCGTACCGGCGCTGGTCGGCGTTCGTGCACACCCTGGCCCTGCGCGCGCTCGGGTCCGCGGCCGACGCCGAGGACGTCACGCAGCAGGTCTTCGTGTCCGCCTGGCGCGGCCGGAGCGGGTACCGAGCGGCGCGCGGACCGCTCCGGGCGTGGCTGACCGGGATCACCCGGAACGCCGTCGCCGACGTGCTGGGCCGCCGCAGCCGGGACGTCCGGGACCTGCACGCGGTCGCGTCCCGCGCCGGGCGCGACCCCGAGCCCGAGGTCGCAGGGGTCGCCGACCGCGTCGTGGTCGTCGACGAGCTGGACCGGCTGGGGGAGCCGCAGCGCACGATCCTGGCGCTCGCCTTCTACGGCGACCTGACCCACGACGAGATCGCGCGGAGGCTCGAGCTCCCGCTCGGCACCGTGAAGAGCCACATCCGGCGTAGCCTGCTGCGGCTGCGCGACCGGCTGGAGGTGGACGATGCGGCACATCGACCCTGACGCCGTCGCGCTGGCCGCCCTCGGCGAGCCCCTGGACGCCGCCGACCGCGCGCACCTGGCGGAGTGCGCCGTGTGCGCACGCGAGGTCGCGTCGCTCGCCGCCACCGTCGCGGTCGGACGCCGGACGACGGGCGAGCAGCTCGTCGCACCGCCGGACGCCGTCTGGGAGCGGGTGCGGGACGAGCTGGGCCTCCCCGCCCACCTCGCGCCCGGCGGACCGGCGGACCCGGCCGACGCGACCGGGATGGCCGACGCCCCGGGCCTGGCCGACGGGGAGCCCGACGCGCCGCGCCACGACGGCACGCCGGGCGAGGGGCCCGGCACCGCCCGGGGCGGGCGGTCGGGGTGGCTGCTCGCCGCCGCGGCGGGGCTCGTCGTCGGCGGGGTGGCGGGCGGCCTCGTGGTGGCGAGCGCGCTGCGCTCCGACGAGGAGTCCGTGCTCGCCGAGGCGCAGCTGGACGCCCTGCCCGGCTGGTCCGCGTCCGGCGACGCCGTCGTGGAGGAGGACGCCGAGGGGCGGCGCACCCTCGTGGTCCGCCTGGCCGGTGCCGAGGCCGACGGCTTCCGGGAGGTGTGGCTGCTCGACCGCGAGGCCACGCGGCTGGTCGGGCTGGGCGTGCTGGACGGCGACGAGGGCCGGTTCACGATCCCGGTCGGCCTCGACCTGGACGACTTCGCGGTGGTCGACGTGTCCGCCGAGCCGTTCGACGGCGACCCGGCGCACTCCGGGGACAGCATCCTGCGGGGCGAGCTCGGCACGCCGGCCTGACCGTCGGTCAGGGCTGCGGCTCGGGCGCCGACAGCCGCTCGACGGCGCGGGCGAGCCGCCGCTGCCGGGTCTGCGGCGTCGCCGCGGTCATCAGCGGGTGCAGGACGGAGTACCGCTCCTGGCGGTTCAGCGCCTCGAACCGCGCACGCGCGCCGGGCGCCGCGTCGAGGGCCCGCAGCAGGTCCTCGGGCGTCTCGGCCGCGGCCGAACCGGCGTACGCGCGCTCCCAGCGGCGATCGGTCCGGGCGCGCTCGACCTCCGCCGCGCCGCGGGGGCGCATCCGCCCGTCGGCGACCAGCCGGGCGACGTGCTCGATGTTGCGCTGCGACCAGAGCGACCGCGCCCGGCGCGGGCTGAACCGCTGGTGGAAGGTCAGGGCGTCGCCGCTGCGCTTCTGGCCGTCGATCCACCCGCTGCACAGCGCCTCGTCGAGCGCCTCGGCGTAGGTCAGCGACGTCGGCTCGACCGTGCCCTTCCGGGCGAGGACGAGCCACACCCCGTCGGTCGCGTCCTCGTGCGCGTCCAGCCAGGCCCGCCAGGCGGCGGCGTCGCGGACGGTGAGCGTCTCGTCGGGCATGACGCGGATCGTACGCAGGACCGGCGCGCGCGTGGGCGCGATCCGGCCGGGTCTAGCCTCGGGCCATGGCGCACCGGCCGGTGGACGTCGACGTCCACCACGTCGAGCACGGGACGGGCCGTCCCGTGCTCGTCCTGCACGGCGCGGGCGTGGACCACCGGGAGCCGCTGGCCTGCTTCGACCCTGTGCTGGCCGCCGCCGGAGGGCTGCGGCGCCTCTACCCGGACCTCCCGGGGGCGGGACGCACGCCCGCACCGCCGGCGCTGCAGAGCGCGGACGACGTGCTCGACGTGCTGGTGGCGTTCGCCGACCGGGTGGGCGGGGGAGAGCCGATCCTGCTGGTCGGCCACTCCGCCGGCGGGTACTTCGCGCAGGGGTTCGCCGCGCGCCACCCCGGGCGGGTCGCCGGGCTCGCGCTGGTGTGCCCGCTGCTGGCCGGCACCCGGGACGTCCCGCCGCACCGGCCGGTGGTCGCGGACGACGCCCTCGGCGATGCGGGGTTCCGCGACTACTTCGTGGTGCAGACGCCGGCGATGCTCGACCGGTACCGCCGGTTCGTGGCCCCGGGCGCGGCCCTGGCCGACGACGACGCCGCCGAGCGGATCGGCGCCCGCTGGCAGCTCACCGTCCCCGACGGTCCGGCCTACGGCGGTCCGGTGCTCGTCGTCGCCGGCCGTCAGGACTCGACCGTCGGGTACGCGGCCGCCGTCGACCTGCTCGGGGTCCACCCGCACGCGACGGCCGCGGTCGTCGACGGCGCCGGGCACGCGCTGCCGCACGAGCAGCCCGGCGTGCTCGCGGGCCTGCTGCACCCGTGGCTCGCTAGGGTCGCCCCATGATCGGGAGCATCGACGAGGTCGTCATCGACTGCGCCGCGCCGGGCGCGCTGGCGGAGTTCTGGGCGGGTGTGCTGGGCGGCGAGCCCGTCCGGCGCGACGACGCCTGGTGGTACGTCCTGCCGCCGGGCTGGACGCAGCTGTCGTTCCAGCGGGTGCCCGAGCCGAAGACGGTCAAGAACCGCCTGCACCTGGACGTCCTGGTCGACGACATCGAGCGCGCGTCGGTCCAGGCCGAGGCGCTCGGCGCCCGCCGGACCGGCGACGTGCAGCACGGCGAGGCCGGCTCGTTCCAGGTGCTGCTCGACCCCGAGGGCAACGAGTGGTGCGTGGTCAGGCCGGCGTGACACCCGGCGGCGGGTCGGTCCCGCGTCGGTGCAGCCGGCGGCGCTGCGCCGCGACGTAGGCCCGCGCGCGCCGCTGACCGCCGCGCTCGGTGATCGCCCGGTCGAGCGCGTCGAGCGTCCGGGCGACCGCGCTCTCGTCGGGGTGCCAGCCGCGACCCCGGCACTCGTCGAGCCAGTCGACGACCCCCGGTGCCCGCGCTCCGCGTTGCACCGGCGGCAGGCCGGGACCTCGTTCTCCAGCCAGGACGGGCCGCCCTTGGCGCGCGGGACGAGGTGGTCGCGGGTGGGGCGGACCAGGTGGTCGAACGCCCGTCCGCACCACACGCACCGTCCGCCGTCCCGCTCGACCGCCAGCCGGAGCCGCTCGGCGCGGGCGCTCGGTCGCGGGTCGTCGGCGCGCACGGGCTCAGAGGTGGCCGAGGGCCCGCGCCGCGTCCCGCTCCGCGACCAGCTCCGCCACGGACGCGTCGATCCGGGCCCGCGAGAAGGCGTCGACGTCCAGACCTCGGACGATCCGCCACGTCCCGTCCGCCGAGGTGACGGGGAACGAGCACACCAGCCCGTCCGGCACCCCGTAGGAGCCGTCCGAGATCAGCCCCGCGGAGGTCCAGTCGCCGTCGGGCACCCCGTACCGGCGCAGGTGGCTGTGCTGGATGATCGCCGTCGCGGTCGAGGCCACCGAGGAGCCGCCGCGCGCCTCGATGATCGCGCGGCCCCGCTGCGCGACGGTCTCGATGAAGGGGCCCTCCGCCCAGGCCCGGTCGACGACGTCCAGCGCCGGGCGTCCCGCCACCCGCGCGTGCCGCAGGTCGGGGTACTGGGTGGGGGAGTGGTTGCCCCAGACGGCGACCCGCGTGACGTCCGCGACGCTCCGGCCGGTGTGCAGCGCCACCTGGGCGACGGCGCGGTTGTGGTCGAGGCGGGTCAGCGCGGTGAACCGGTCCCGGGGGACGTCCGGCGCGTGCGCGGCGAGGATCGCGGTGTTGGTGTTGGCCGGGTTGCCCACCACCAGGACCTGGATCCCCGGCCCGGCCACCTCGTTGAGGGCCGCGCCCTGCGGGCCGAAGATGCCGGCGTTGGCCTCGAGCAGGTCGGCCCGCTCCATGCCTGCGGCGCGGGGCCGAGCGCCGACGAGGATCGCGACGTCGGCACCGTCGAAGGCCACGCGCGGGTCGGCGGTGACCTCCACCTCCGCGAGCAGCGGCGACGCGGCGTCCTGGAGCTCCAGCGCGACGCCCGCCGCGGCGGCGAGCGCACCGGGCGCCTCCAGCATCCGCACCCGCACCGGGGTGCCGGCGCCGAACAGCTCGCCGCTCGCGACGCGGAACAGCAGGGCGTACCCGATCTGGCCGGCGGCACCGGACAGGGCGAGCGTCACGGGTGGTGTCGTCATCGACGGTCCTCCTGCGGGTCGGGGCCGGGTCAGCGGGACAGCCGCCCGCTGCCCTCGGCCAGGTCGGGGCTGCGCTCGGGCTGGGGCACGCACAGCTCCAGCGCCTCCGGGCGCACCGTGACGACCAGCTCGCGGCCCGGCTCGATGACGTCGCCGTCCAGCTGCCGGGGCTGCTCGTCCGTGCTGACGACGCGGATCCGGGCGGCCCGGAGGACGTCCATGTGCGGGACCCGCTTCGGGTGGCGCAGCACGCCCCACGCGGTCTGCACCCAGTGGCCCACGCTGCGGGGGGCGAGGACGGCCACGTCCATCAGCCCGTTGTCCGGCTCCGCGTCGGCCAGCAGCCGCACCCCGCCCTGGAGGCGGCCGACGTTGCCGATCACCACCGACCGGGCGCGACGGCGCACCGGCGGCCGGTCGTCGAGGTGGATCCGGACGTGCATGTGCGGGTCCCGCAGGTGCCGCAGCGCCGACAGGACGTACGCGACCGGCCCGACCTTCGCCTTGAGGGTGGTCGACGCGTCGTCCAGCAGCGCCGCGTCGAAGCCCATCCCGGCCATCACGGCGAACGCCCGGCCGTCGACCTCGCCGACGTCGATCCGCCGCCGCCCGCGCTCGAGCACCAGGCGCACCGCCGCCTCCGGGTCGTCGGGGACGCCGAGGTTGGCGGCCAGGAGGTTGCCGGTCCCGGCCGGGAGGACCGCGAGCGCCGTGCGGGTGCCGGCCAGGCCCTCGATCACCGACCGCACGGTGCCGTCGCCCCCGCACGCGAAGACGACCTGCGCACCGTCCGCCACCGCCTGGCGGGCCTGCCCTGCGCCCGGGTCGTCCTCCGTCGTCTCGACCCAGTCCGGCAGCGGCCAGCCCGCCGCGGTCAGCGCCGCCTCGACCGCCGCCCGCCGGTCCTCCAGGTCCGCGACCCGCACCGGGTTGTAGATCACGGTCGTGCGGAGCGGGCCCTGGTCGGGAGCCGTCGTGGTCATGCATCGTCCTTGGGTCGAGGTGGCAGCCGGCGCGCGGTGACACCGCGGCGCGCCAGTCGACCACACGATCGTCCCCGCCGCAGGTCGGGCCGGGGAGCCGGGTCACCAGGTGCGGCCGCGAGAGACCCGAGCCGGCCTCAGCCGAGGTCCGAGGAGGACATCGCCCGGTCCGCGGCGACCCGGAGCACGACCCGCTCGGGGTCGAAGTCCCGCGGCCGGTAGCGCTCGGCGTACCGCCGCACGGCGTCCGCGATCTCCACCGGGTCCTCGACCACCTCGATCGTGCCCTCCAGCGTCAGCCACCGGCGGCCGTCGACCTGGCACAGCGCGGCCCGGCCGAGGGGAGCGCCGGGGTCGCGGCGCGCGTGCGCGACCTTGGCGGTGTGCCGGCGCGTGGTGATCCGGGCTGCTCCGGCGGCGGCGTCCCAGGTGAAGGCGACCGGCACGACGTGCGGGCTGCCGTCCGGGCGCAGGGTGGTCAGCGTGGCGAGGTGCCGGTCGGTCACGAACGCGAGCCGGGCGGGGGAGAGGAGCAGCACGGGCCGGAGCGTACGCGCCGGCGCGGGCGCAGACGTCAGGAGGTCGCCGCGTGCAGCATCGCGGCCAGCTCCTGCACGTACTGGTCGAGCCCGACGATGCGGTCGCGGTGCCACGCGTCCGGCTCCCGGCTGTAGACGTTGAGCGCCACGGTGGTGCGCTCGTCGACGTAACCCGGCAGCGCGATGAACGACCGGAAGCCGGACGACCGGGCCGCTTCCTGCCACTGGGGCCAGCGGTCCTCGGCGTCGAGGTCCTCGATGAGGATGCTGGACAGCTGCTCGATCGCGCTGATGCAGGGCCCGGCGCCCTCACGGGCCTCGACCTGGTCGCACGCCGCGGCACTGGGGTCGTTGCTCGCGACCTGGTCGATCGCCGAGCCCGTCCGCAGCATGAGGCTGCAGCTGATGGCGAAGCCCAGCTGGTCGCTCGCGCCCGCCGCGTACCGGTCCAGGGTCGCCTGCATGTCGTCACCAGGGCTTTCCGGCGCCGCACGCGCCAGGGCCGATGACGGGGCACCCTCCTGGGTGGTGGTCGACCAGCGACACCTCCAGTGTCCCACGTCCGCGCTCCCGCGGACCCGCCGCCGGGGGACGGATGCACGAAAGCGTGTGATGCTGGTCGCACACCGTCGTCAGCCTCCCTTGACTCCCGACGGTCGTGCCCTGGACCGCACACGGCGGAGGGCGCGCCGGGATGCGAGGGCGGGACGTGGGCATCGAGGCACCGGACGTGCACGTGCTCCGCCAGGACCTGGACGGCCACCGTGCCGAGTGGTGGCGGGAGTCGGGCGGCGCCGTCCCGGCCCGCACCGTGATGGAGCTGCGCGTGCCGCCGCAGCGCGGAGCGGTCTGGGTCGCGCGGCACTGGACGACGGACCGCGCCCGGGACTGCGGCGTGCGACCGGACCTGCTGCCCGACATCGCCCTGCTGACCAGCGAGCTCGTCGGGAACGCCGTCGTGCACGGCCCCGGCGGCGACGTGGAGGTCCGGTTCAGCGTCCTCGGTGGCCAGGTCGTCGTCGAGGTCTCCGACGACAGCCCCGACCCGCCCGAGGTCCGCGACACCGGGCCGGACACCCCCGGCGGGCAGGGCATGCGCCTGGTGTCGATGCTCGCCACGCGCTGGGGTCACCGCGCTCGCCCCGAGGGACGCGGCAAGACCGTGTGGTTCAGCCTCGCGCAGTAGCCGGTGCGGCGAGCGAGGCGAGGACGCGGAGCTTCTCCGCGGACTCGCTGCCCACGGCCGGGTAGTAGAGGACGAGGATGACGCCGCCGACCGGGAGCTTCTCGCGGTGCAGGTGCAGCGCGCCGACCACGGGGTGGTGGACGTCGGCGGTGTTGCCCTCCAGCCGACGCACGTCCTGCCGCGCCCAGACGGAGCGGAACCGCGCGCTCGCGAGGGACAGCTCGCCGACGAGCTCGACCGCGCGTGGGGCGGAGATGTCGTCGCCCAGGGTGTGGCGGAACGCGGCCACGGTGTCGACGACCGCCGTGTCCCAGTCGTCGTGGAACTCGCGCTCCTCGGGATCGAGGACCACCGACCGCAGGCGGTTGTGTCCCGGCGCCAGCCGGGGGGAGAGGGCGATCGCGAGCGGGTTGGCCGCGAGGACGTCGAAGTAGCGCCCCTCGACGAAGGCCGGCACGTCCAGGGCCGCGAGGAGGTGCTCCAGGCGGTCGGGCACGCGTTCGCGGCGTCGCCGGCGGCGGGTCGTCGGCCGGCCGGAGGCGAGGCCCAGGAGGTACTCGGTCTCCACCTCGTCCAGCAGCAGGACGCGGGCCAGGGACTCCAGGACCTGCACGGACGGGTTGTCGTCGCGTCCGCGTTCCAGGCGGAGGTAGTAGTCGGCGCTGATGCCGGCGAGCATCGCGACCTCCTCGCGGCGGAGCCCCGTCACCCGGCGGTTGCTGCCGCCCGGGATGCCGACCTGCTCGGGCGTGACCAGCGCGCGCCGCGCGAGGAGGTACCGGCCGAGCCGGTTCGAGCCGGCGGGTTCGCTCATGCGCGTCACGCTAGCTGCGGTGGCGACGGCGAGAGGGGGCCCTGTCACTCCCCGGACCAGCAGGGGCCTGTCTGCCGGACCTCGCTCGCCGTGATGATCCTCGGGCACCCGTCGTCACGAAGGAAGAAGCAGACACATGGACCTCACCCAGCGCACCGCCCTGATCGTCGGAGGGACCTCGGGGATCGGCCACGGCCTCGCGCGGCGCCTCGCCGACGCGGGATCCACCGTCGTCGTCGGCGGCCGCAGCACCGACCGCGTCGTCGGGCTCGAGACCGTCACCGTCGACGTCACCGACCCCGGCTCCGTCCTGCGCGCCCGCGACGAGGTGCTGGCCGCACACCCCGACCTGGACCTCGTCGTGACGATGTCGGGCGTCATGCTCCTCGAGGACCTCCGCGACCCCGCGCACATCACGCAGGCCGAGACCACCATCGACGTCAACCTGCTCGGGACCATCCGGGTCGTCGACGCCTTCACACCGCACCTCGTCGGCCTGGGACGCGGCGACATCCTCACGGTGACCTCCGGGATCGCGTTCATGCCCTTCCCGCTGATGGCGAGCTACGGCGCCTCGAAGGCCGGTGTGCACGCCTACACCGAGTCGCTCCGCGCGCAGCTCGCGGGGACCGGTGTCGAGGTGACGGAGCTCGTGCCGCCGGGCCGTCGCGACCGCCGGTCAGGAGAAGATCAACCCCGCCGCACTGCCGCTGGACGCGTACCTCGACGAGGCCCTCGGGCTGCTCGCCCGGACGCCGACGCCGCGGGAGATCGTCGTCGAGCGCGCCCAGGCCCTGCGCTGGGCGGAGCGCGACGGCACCTACGCCGAGCTGCTCGAGCAGCGGTCGCGGGCGCTGAGCGCGCTGCCCGGACGCTGATCCCCGGGGGCACCGTCGGACGCCGGGGGAGTGCTGCCCTCCCGGTGGCCCTCGGCGTCCCCGTTCCGGGCCGGCGCCCTCGGAACCGCTCAGCGGGTGCCGTCGCCGTCCGCACCTCGACGGACCGCACCGCGGCGGACGCCTGCTCGAGAGCCCCCGGATGGGGTATCCGTTCCCAGAGGCTGGAACGCGCCGTGAGGGTAGGCCGGCCAGGTGCGAGGGTGCGGCCACACCGACGCGAGAGGCGAGCTCATGCCCAAGACAGTGGTCCACGTGTTCCACGACGACGACGACTCCGTGGTTCTCGGAACCCGGGTGGCGCAGCGGATCCTCGAGGTCGCGGCAGACCAGGGCGTGGAGCTCGAGGTGTTCTGCTTCGGTCCCGCGCAGCGTCGGATCGGCCGGGGCGCCACTGAAGCCGACGCGACGTTCGACCGCCAGCTCGACGAGCTGGTCGCCGCCGGCGTCGTCGTCGGAGCGTGCGTCAACTCGGCACGGGCGGACGGCGTCGAGGCCGACCTGGACGCCCGAGGGTTCCGGCTCCGGGTCGCACGCGACGAGCTGCTGCGCTTCACGCTCGAGGGTGCCACCGTCGTCACGTTCTGAGGCGTAGGTGGTCGGGTCGCAGCTCGACCTGATCGACTGGTACCGAGACGTATCGGGTCGAGTCGAGTAGCACGCGTTCCGCGTCACGGCGACGGGTCGCTGCGAACGTAGCGGCCCGGGCCGCCCCGCTATCGTGCGACTGTGCGGAGATCAGTTGGAGCGGCGGTGTTCGTCGTCCTCGTGCCCCTGCTGGCGGCGTGCGCGCCGGACCCCGCCGAGCAGGACTTCCGCGAGGGCTACGACGAGGTGATCCTCGAGCAGCCCGGCTACCCCGACGATGAAGCTGCTCTCGACGCCGGCCGAACCAGCTGCCACGTCATGGCGCAGGAGGACGACGCCGAGGAGGCGTTCGCCGCTGCCACGCGATCCGTCACAGACCAGCTCGACACCGACGAGTTCGTGAGCGGAGTGGTCGTCGCACTCGCCGCCCGGACCCTGTGTCCGGACGACGCGCCCGCGGGCTTCCTCGGGTAACGACACCAACTTGGATGGCGACACGAAGCACTTCGCTCGAGTCGGTACCCGTCCTGATCGAACGCCGATAATGGACGTTATGTCAGAACGTCGCCACGCCGGACGTCTGCCGTCCCCGCCAGATCGTGGTTCCATTCCCCGGCACCTGGGTCGCCCGATCAGCCCGCGCGTCGTGTCTCAGACGCGCAGCTCGACCCCGGCCAGCGCTTCGACCTCGGCCCGCAGGCGTCGCGCCACAGCGGCGTCCGGTTCCGCGGTGCGCGCAGGCACGGGCAGGCGAACCGGGATGCCACGCATCCCCTCGGCGGGCCCGTAGTACTCCCCGCCGCGCACCCCGGGGTCCGTCAGCGCCCGCACGCCGGGCCATGCCGCGGCGTCCTTCCCCTGGGCCCAGGGCGAGTACGGGTTGCGCTGGTACGGGGTGGAGCCGTCGCGGATCCCCGGTCGCTCAGGAGTGCGGGCGTCGACCCCGACGCCGGGGTGCGTCACCACCGACCCGACGGGCCGGCCGGCGGCGCGCAGGCGGTCCCACGCGCCGCGGTCGATGATGCCGGTCGTCTCGGTCATGAAGTCCTCATCTCGAAGCGGATAGGGCATCCGTGTCTGCACAGTACCGGATGATCCATCCGCTTCGGCTAGAGTGGGTCCCATGCCGCCGCTCCGTTCCGACGCCGCGCGCAGCCGTGAGCGCATCCTGGCCGCAGCCGCGGGCGGGGACCGCGCCGGACTGCGCCTGAACGACGTCGCCCGGGCGGCGGGAGTCGGCGTCGGGACCGTGTACCGCCACTTCCCCACCGTCGAGGCTCTCGTCGAGGCGCTCGCCGCAGGCACCGTCCAGAGGGCTCTCGAGTCCGCGCGCACCGCCCTGCGGTCCGACGACGCGGGAGCCGCGTTCGACGACTTCCTGTCCACGATGCTGGACCTGATGCTCTCCGACGACGGGCTGCAGCGCGTGCTCCTGGCCGTCGACGACTCCTCGACCGAGGTCGGCGCGGCCAAGGTCGAGCTGACCCGGTCCGCGGCCACTCTGCTCGACCGCGCGCAGGAGGCCGGGGCGGTTCGGACCGACGTGACCCTCGAGCAGCTCATGCGCCTGGTGTGCGGGATCGAGCACGCCGTCCGCCTCGGCACCCCCGCCGACCGAGGCACCATCACGGCCGTGCTCCGCGCAGGGCTGCGCCCGGACTGAGGCAGCCCGCAGTTCTCGACGCCGACGGCGCCAGGTGCGGACGGCCGCCGTGCGTGTCGCGGTGTCGCCATGCTGATGCCTGGTACGGGACCGAGGTCCACGACGACGCCCGCCCCGGACACCAGCGGCGCCGCTTCGTCGGCCGGTGTCACCTGCACGAGTCCGTCACGGGGAGTCAAGGAACGGCGAGCTCGGACGAGGGCGGCCGGTGCCTGCGCCAGAACGTGGTGCCATCGCCGGTGGGCTGAACCAGGAGCCCGCCGAGGTGCGCCCAGTACCGACGACGGCCGTAGCGCGTCTTGCTCGGCGGGCGGTCGCCCATCGCGGCTCCCCTCGCACCGCGCTGACGTCGACCGGTGTGGTCCGCTGCCCGCAGTGTCCGCGTGAGCTCAGCGAGGCACCCGAGCTCGAGGTCTGGACCTCGCCGGGTGCGTCACTGGGTCGCTCGGGTCACCGGGGGCAGCCGCCAGCTCCCGTCCAGGTACGCAGGTCCGGCGCCGTACAGGCGCATGGTGAGGGTGAAGGAACCGGCTGCCGGTGCCGGGAGCCAGTTGGCGGTGTCGTCCGGGGGGACGTGCTGGATGCGCAACGTCAGCCCGCCGTCGTCGTCAGGCGTCAACCCGTCGGTCGTCGACCCGATCGAGTACAGGCCGAAGTCGTTCGGCACGAACAGCTTGCCCGCGTCGTACATCGCCAGGTTCCACAGGACGGAGACTTCCGGAGTCACCTCTCGCACCGCCTCACCCACGGCGGACGATCGCTCGGGCGAGGGACCTACCGGTCGCCGGGCAGCAACGACCGGTCGTCCAGGTCGATGCGCACCAGCGGGCTCCCGGCGATCCAGTCGTCGGCCGAGCCGATGATCTCCTGCACGCCACCGCGGTTGTCCGGGTGCCGGAGCTCGTCGACGATCTCGCGGAGCACCCGTTCGCGCTCGGCGGGGTCGGTGACCGCGATGCCTGTGGCCGGGAGGTCGGCTCGCACACCGTTCTTCAGGTGCACGACGATCCTCGGGTTCGCGACGATGTTGGCGTACCAGTCCCGGCGGGCCGGTGCGGTGCTGAGGTACAGCTCGTCGCCGGCCCGGTAGAACCAGATCTCGATCCTGCGGGGGCGCCCGGAACGGGCTCCGGTGGTGGTCAGGTCGATCGTGCGTGCCGTGGCGCTCGACCGCCGGTCGAGGGACAGGGCGGCCCTGACGGCGGCGAGGTCAGGCACGGACGGTCTCCCCCGCCGGCATCGCGGGGCCCAGCAGCAGGCCACCGTCGACGACGAACTCGGAGCCGGTGACGAAGGTGGCTTCGCGCGAGGTCAGCCACAGCAGCATGTCGGTCACCTCACGCGGCTCGGCCAGGCGCGGGACGGCGAAGACGTCGGGCGAGAAGGCGTCGGCGATCGCGACGCCGGACCCGGGCACCGGTTCGTGGACGAACGGCGTGGAGACCACGCCGGGGTGCACCGAGTTCACCCGGATGCGGTCACGCCCCAGCTCCAGCGCGGCGGTGCGCGTCAGGCCACGCACGGCCCACTTGGCGGCGGTGTAGGGCGCGAAGCGGGCGGTGCCGACGTGGGCCATCGTCGAGGCGATGTTGACGATGGAGCCCCCTCCGGCACGGCGGAGCGACGGAGTCACCGCCCGGATCCCGAGGAACGCACCGGTGGCGTTGACGGCCAGGGCGCGCGCCCAGTCGGCCGGGTCGGTGTGCTCGATCGGAGCGGGTGGCGTCTGCAGGCCGGCGTTGTTGACCAGGACGGAGACCGGCCCGAACTCCGCCTCGGCCACCTCGACCGCACGCGACCAGTGGTCGGGCTCGGTGACGTCGAGGTGCACGAACGCAGCCCGCTCTCCGAGCTCGCGTGCCGGAGCCTCTCCCGCGTCGTCGCGTCGGCCCGTGATGACGACCCGTGCGCCCTCGGCGTGGTAGCCGCGGACGTGGGACTCCCCCATCCCGCCCGTGGCTCCGGTGATGAGGACGACGGCCTCGTCGTAGCGCGTTCCCATGCTGTTCCCTCCCGTGCTGCGAGTCGTTCGACTCGCAGCACGAATCGTGCGCCTTCGCGTGAGGCGAGTCAAGTGACTCGCTCACCGGTACGCTGGCGCCCGTGCCGGGTATGTCGTCCTTCCACCAGCGCGTCGCCGCCGACAAGCGGGCCGCGATCCTCGCCGCTGCCACCACCCTCTTCGGGACCCAGGGCTTCGCACGAACCTCGCTCACGCAGGTCGCCACGGCCGCCCAGGTGTCGAAGTCCACGCTGTTCAAGCAGTTCCCGACCAAGGACTCGCTGTTCGACGCGATCGTCGACGACGTGTGGACACCGCGTACGCAGCTCACCGCGGACCTCGACCCGGCCGACCCCGAGGCGGGGATCAGAGCACTCGGCACCGTCTACGCCGACCTGCTGCGCCGACCGGGGATGGCCGAGCTGTTCCGCCTGGTGATCAGCGAGGCCCCGTCGTCCCCCGACCTCGGCCGCCGGCAGTTCGACCTCGGCAAGCTGCCGTTCTTCGAGGAGGTGCGTCGCTACCTGGAAGCCGCCGCACGCGCCGGGACCCTGACCGTCGGGGACCCCACGATGGCGGCCACGCAGATGATGGGGATGATCTCGAACTTCGTGCTGTGGCCGCGGATGTTCCTGGTCGACTGGGACCCCGCGACGGACGCGGTCGCCCGCGCCGTCGAAGAGGCGGCGCTGACCATGTCCGCTCGCTACGGGACGCACGAGCGGTCACGTGACACCGGCGCCCGGGGCGGTCGAGCACGATCGGACGCGGACGCCTAGGCGCCCCGCAGGTGCCGGTCGTAGAACCGGCAGGTGTCCTCCAGCTCGAACGCCGGCGTGCCGAGGTGCCCGCCCCGGTTGGCGTGCAGCGTCTTCTCGGCGCTGGCGAAGGCGTCGAACAGGTCCACGGCCCGTTGCCGCGGGTTCCCCTCGTCGTCCCACTGCAGCAGGAAGAGCATCGGGGCGGTCACCTGCCGCGCCTCGTCGCGTTGAGCACGCGGTACGAAGCCTCCGGCGAACAGGCACGCAGCAGCGACGCGCGGCTCGGTGACGGCGAGCCGGATGCCGAGGGCCGCCCACCCGCAGTACCCCACGGGCCCGGTCACCTGGGGCAGCGCGAGGAGCTCGTCCAGGGTGGCCCGCCACTCCGGGACCGCGTCGTGCACGAGCGGTGCGACCAGGGACTCGAGGATCTCCTCCACCGGCTCGCCGGCCTGCAGGGCCCGGCGGAGGTCGGCGCGGGCCTGCTCGAGGGCGCCGGAGCCGCCGCGGTCACCGCAGCCGGCTGCGTCGATGGACGCGACCGCGTAACCGTGCGCGCCGGCCGTGTACCGGGCTCTGGCCACCAAGCGGGGATCGGACCGCGGGAGACCGTTGTTGTGCGCCATCAGGATGAGCGGTGCGGGCGTGGCGCGGGGTGCCCACAAGGTCCCGGGGATGTCGCCGAGGGTGAACTCGCGTTCGACGACGCGGTCGTCGTGGTGCTGCTCGGAGGTGAATCGCATGGTCGTGCCTCTCGGGAGCGCTCGCTGCCGGCGCTCCCGGGCGACCTATCGCCCGACCGTGTCCCGCACAGGGAGCACCCATGTCGATACGGCGTTCACGGATACCACCTCCTGGACTCGGGGACCGGCACTCGGAACGTAGCGGCGCTGCTGCCGGGGCACAACGACTTTTGCGTCGCTCACCGGCGTTCCGCCAGCGCGGCGCAGATGGTCGCCGCCCACCGGACGATCTCGTCGTCCGAGCGCCGGTCTCCGTCGGGTGCACGGGCGGCTCGCACGGCGAGCCGTTCGTGCCACGACAGCACCGACCGGTCGAGCTTCCCGCCGAACATGTGGTGCTCGACCGCCCAGGGCGTGCGAGCCCACGACAGGTTCTCGGCGTCGTCCCCCTCCACGACAGGTCCGCTGGAGAACAGCCACACGGGCCGGTCCTGGACGGCGAGCCGGCGCTCCGCCAGCCGGACCGCGTCCTTCAGCCACCGTCCCAGGTAGACCGCGCTCCCGAGCACCACCGCGTCGTACGCCGCCACGTCGCCGACGAGCCCGGCGTCGAGGTGCTCGACCTCGGCCTCGACGCCACGCGTGCGGAGGCCGGCGAAGATCTCGTCGGCGAGCCGGCTACCGATCTCGCGGGTCGAGCCGTGCCGGCTCGCCGTCGCCACCAGGATCTTCATGTGCCGTGCCTCCCGTCGGGAGCAGCCGCGCTGCCGCTCCGGAGGAGTCTCCCGCGCTCCGGGCGGCCACCCGCCGGACCTTCGGCCCCTGGTCCCCCGTTCCTGCGTCGTCAGCGCGGGACCCTTCCCCGGCCGGCCGGCCCGGCGACTGCTCTGCGAGACGCCGTGTCGAGGTCCCGAGTCGGCGCCACCGCTGCGGGTGCGGAGCACCGGTCCGCAGCGTGAGCAGCAGCGAGTCGCGTCGCTCGAGGCGTGCGGCGTCGATCGACGTCGGGCTCGGGGGCGGGGACTCCGGCTCGCCCACGGTCACGCGCCCGCCACGGGAGGGACGTCGCCCGCGGCCGCGGTCAGGAGCTCGGACCGCACGAGGTCGAGGAGCTCGTGCGGCGTCACGCCCTCGGCAGCAGCGAGTGCGACGAGCTCGCGCGCGGCCTGCCCGGTCCGGCCGGGTGCCCGCGTGGCCGAGGTGACCACGGTGCCGACCCGGCGGCGCGTCGTGACGACACCCGCCGACTCGAGGTCCCGGTACGCGCGGGCGACGGTGCCGGCCGCGATGCCGAGGTCCGTGGCCAGGGCTCGGACCGTCGGGAGCCGGTCCCCCTCGACCAGTGCTCCGGACACCACGAGTGCGGCGACCTGCTGCCGGAGCTGCTCGTACTGTGGTGTCGCGCTGCCGAGGTCGATGGTGATCCTCACGGCGCCGCCGCCTCGACGGTCGACCGGGCTGAAGCTCGCCCGGTCCGGCGGCGCGGGATCCGCAGCTGCGCGACCAGCGCGGCCAGCGCCACGGCGGCCGCGGCGGTGAGGAGGAAGGAGCCGAGAACCACGGGGCCGACCGACCGGTGCCCCAGACCGGCGAGGACGAGCACTCCCGTGAGCATCGCGGCGAGCGCGAGCTGGACGCCACCGACGAGGTGCCGCGCCGAGCGGCGCCGCAGGTGCAGGTCCCACTCCCGGGACACGCCGGGCACCGCCGGGCGCAGGAGGACCAGACGAAGCGCGAGCTCGGTCGCCGCGAGGACGACCACGGCGGCGACCGCGACCGGCACGCCGTAGTAGAGCCCCGGGTACGGGCCCCAGGTCAGGCGGTCCGCGCCGCTGCCGCCGGCGACGATGCGCGGTCCCTCGGCCAGTGCGGCGAACGCGGCAGGCGCGACCACCAGGCTGAGCCCCCAGGTGACCAGGAGCCGGTGAGCACCGACGGGCACCACGTCCGCGCGGCTCCGACGCACCAGGTCCGCATCCCGCAGCGCTCCCGTGGGGCGCGGCCAGGTCACCTGGGTGAGCGCCTGGGCCAGCACGAGGCACAGGCCTGCGACGGCAGGCAGGACGGCGACGACCCGGCCGTCTGCCACGATCGGGGCGAACAGCGCGACGAACGCGAACCCGCAGAGCACCCCCACGAGCAGGGCTGCACCGGTGAGCGATCCGAGCGTCGCGTGACGGTTCGCGCGAGCGGCAGCGCCCGAGGCGGTCGCGACACGTCGGCTGCTGACGACGAGCGGCACGAGGGCGATCGCCAGCACCGCCACGACGATCATCAGCATGATCCCGGCTGTCGGCCACGGCACGCAGACCGACCCGTCGCCGGCGGTCCTGACGCACAGCCCGGAGATGTACACGGCGACTCCTGTTCATTGAACACGTACAATGAACAATGGACGGGACGGCACGGGGGTGTCAAGGTCTGACCCCGGCGACGCCCCGTGGAGCGCCCACCTGACCCTCGAGCCCGTCGCGGGGTACGAGGTGGCGGACGGTGGTCGGCGGCCCGGTCGGCTACGTCCTGCGCTCCGTGCGCTCGCGCGTTCCCCGGGTCGCCGCCCTGGTCGACCGGTCCGCTGGCACGACGTGACCACTTCCGGCGGCGGGACAGGGCACGCGTCGGTCGTGGGGACGACGACGGCGGCGAGGGAGTGACGTCGACCGCGAGCCGGCGCCCGTTCAGCCCGGCCCGTCGCTCGCGGCGGCCAGGAGCGGCACCAGCACGTCGCTGAGGGGTGTGGCGACGCCGTGCGCGCGGCCGCGTCGCTGGACGACGCCGTTGCGGACGTCCCACTCGAGCGGCCGCTGCTGCTCGCGGTCGGCGAGGATCGAGGTTCCCCGGTCGGGAGGCATGGCGCGGAACGAGTCGAGGATCCGCCGGGGTTCGCCGTCGTCCAGGTGCGCGCCGTCGGCTCGTGCGACGGCGAGGCACTCGGCGAGGTAGGCGTGGGCCAGGTCGCCGAGGTCGTCGCGTGCGAACACGCCCGCGCGCCGCCCGGTGATCGCCATGAGACCCGCCGCCGCGTTCTGCAGGAGCTTCCGCCAGGCGGCGGTCGGGAAGTCGAGGGAGGTGTCGACGGCGCAGAGCGTTCCGCGCAGCGCCTGCTCGACCACCGCGGATCCGGGTCCGTCCGGCACGGTCAGGCGCGCGTCGCCGAGGAGGCGGACGGAGTCGTCGTCCTGGCGCACGGCCGGGAACCAGACGACGGCCGGTACGACGTCGGCCCCGGCGACGAGCGGCGCGACCGTCTCGCGCTGCTCGACGCCGTTCTGCAGCACGCAGACCACGGTGCCCGGCCCGCAGAGCGCGTCGAGCCAGCTCGCCGCCGCCGCGGTCTGCGTCGCCTTCACCGCCAGGAAGACCAGGTCGGCGTGCTCGCGCACCCCACCGGGGTCGGTGTGGACCGGCCCCGGCACGACCACGCTCCCCCGCGGGGAGTCGAGCCTGAGCTCGGGTCGCGCCGAGCGGCCGGCGAGGTACGGGGTCCGTCCCTGCTCGTGCAGCGCGGCGGCGACGGTGGTGCCGATCGCGCCGGGTCCGACGACCGCGGTCCGCGGGTGCGACGGGGGCTGGCGGTCCGAACCCGGACGGGGGTCGCTCTCGGTCGTCATGAGGGCGACGCTAGCCCTCGTGCGCCGGGGGCCGGCTGGCGCGGGTCTGCCGTGGGGCGCGCCGGCTTCGCGTCAGGCCGCGTGGAACCGGTCGTAGAACGCGCGGGGGTCCTCGGCCAGCGACGCCTTGACCATCGCGCTCCACTCGTCGACCACGACCTCGAGGTCGCCGGCCTCCACGGCGTCGAGCGTGCGGCGGACCACCACCGCCGGGTCGGTCTTCGGCCCCTCGATCCCGCTGGCCATGTCCGTGTCCGCCAGTCCGAGGTGCACCGAGGTGACCCGGGTGCCCTGCCCGGCCAGCTCCAGGCGCAGGGCGTTGCTCATGTTCCAGTTCGCGGCCTTGGACACCGCGTACGCGCCGGCGCCCGGGGCGGAGAACCAGGACAGCGCGGAGGCGACGTTGACGACCGCCCCGCCGCCGTTGGCCGCGAGGACGGGGGCGAAGGCGCGGACCATCGACAGCGTGCCCCAGAAGTTGACGTCCATCTCGGCTCGGACGCCCGCGAGGTCGCCGAGCAGCTGGGCGCCGGTCGAGATGCCGGCGTTGTTCACCAGCAGGTCGACGTCGTCGGCCAGCGCAGCGGCTGCGGCGACGGCATCGGGGTCGGTGATGTCCAGGGCGATCGGGCGGACGCCCTCCAGGTCGATGGAGGCCGCCTCGCGTGCGGCGGCGTAGACGGTGGCCCCACGGGCGAGCAGCTCGGTGGCGAAGTGGCGGCCGAGGCCGCGGTTGGCCCCGGTGATGAGTGCGGTTGTCATGTCTGGCACGCTAGGACCTGACGTTGACGTCAGGGGCAAGTCCAGGTCGAGCGGTCGGGGGAACGGGTGCGCATCGGTGAGGTCGCCGCGCAGGCCGGCGTGAGCGTGCGGGCGCTGCGCTACTACGAGGAGCAGGGGCTGCTGACGGCCGAGCGCAGCCCGAGCGGGCAGCGCCGGTACACGCCCGAGGTGGTCGCCCGGGTCGGGTTCATCCAGAACCTGTACGCCGCCGGGCTCGGCAGCAAGGCCGTGCTGCGGATCCTGCCGTGCATGGAGCACGGCGGGCTGACCGACGAGATGCACGACCGGCTGCTGGCCGAGCGCGCGCGGGTGCAGCGCCAGCTGGAGGAGCTGACCGCGACGCGCGACAAGCTCGACGACGTGATCCGGCTGGGGCAGGCGCACCGCGCGGGCCGGGACCGGCGCCCGGACCAGGACGGATGTGCCGCCGCGTCCTGACGGCGCTAGGCGGGCGGGACCGTCGTGCGCATCACGGTCTTGCTCTTCCCGATGTGCCGCTCGAAGACGAACCCGGCCTCCTCGAACATGCTGCGCGTGACGTTGTGCAGGAACGACGACGAGGTCCGCTTCCCCGGCGGCAGCTCGTTCGGGAACGACACGACCTCGCCGCCACCCGCGCGGGCGATCAGGTCCAGGGCGCCGTGCAGCGCCTCGAGCGCGACGCCGTGGCGGCGGTGGTCCCGGTCGACGAAGAAGCACGTGATCCGCCACGGTGCCGTCCGGGTCTCGCCGGCGTCGTACTGCTTGCGGTGGTAGATCCCCGGCAGCTCGTCCGGGCTGCCGTACTGGCACCAGGCGATCGCCTGGTCGCCGTCGAACACGAGCGCGGCGTGGGCGACCCCCTCGTCGACGAGCCGCCGCTTGAAGTCGGGCCCGTCGTGGTCGCGCTTGACCGTGGTCGGGGTGTCGCCGTGGAAGTAGCTGCAGTAGCAGCCGCCCCAGACCCCGTTGTGCTTCTGGGCGAGCGCCAGCCAGGCGGGGAACGTCTCCGGCACCAGCGGCTTGATGACGTGGTCGGCCATGTCGAGATCCTGGTCCGGTCGCCCGTCCGACGGAAGTCCGGGCGGCGCTGTCTAGTGGGCGAGCGGGAGCGTGGGGCGCGGACGGAGCAGGCAGCGGAAGCCGATGTGGCTGGTCCCGGTGTCGACCATCTGCGGGCGGCGCGCGGCGGGCCGGTACCGCCGGCAGTAGGAGTCCGCGCACAGGAACGACCCGCCCTTGATGACCTTGCGGGGCACCGGGAACTGCGGCTGGGCGGGGTCGAGGCTGGCGGCGACGTCGGGGCCGCGCGGGTTGACGGGGACGCAGCAGTCGTCGGCGGCGTCCTCCTCGTGGTGCTGCGCGTACCAGTCCGAGGTCCACTCCCAGACGTTGCCCGCCATGTCGTGCAGGCCGTACGGGTTCGCGGGGAAGCTGCCGACGGGTGCGGTGCTGCCGTACCCGGGGTCGGCCCGCCAGGGGAAGTCGCCGTGCCAGAAGTTCGCGAGGCGCGCGCCGGGCTGCTCCGGCTCGCCGCCCCAGGTGTACGGCTCCCCCGGCAGTCCCCCGCGCGCCGCCGCCTCCCACTCCGCCTCGGTCGGCAGGGACCGGCCGGCCCACGCGGCGTACGCCTCGGCGTCCTCGAGGGCGACGTGCACGACCGGGTGCTCGGCCCGCCCGGCCAGCGACGACCCCGGGCCCTCCGGGTGCCGCCAGGACGCACCGGGGGTCCACGCCCACCACTGGCTGAGGTGCCGCAGGTCGACCGGGCCAGCGGTCCCCGTGAACACCAGGGACCCCGGCTGCAGGTTCGCCGCGGGGGCGCCGGGGTAGTCGGCCGGGTCGAGCGGACGTTCGGCGACCGTGACGTAGCCGGTCTCCCGCACGAAGGCGGCGTACCGGCGGTTGGTCACCTGGTGGCTCTCGATCGCGAAGGCGTCGAGCCGGACGCGGTGCGTCGGCGCCTCCTCCGGGTAGTGCGCGTCGGAGCCCATGACGAAGACCTGCGCGGGCACCGGTCGCAGCTCGGCCAGCCCGACGTCGTCCAGGAGCGTGCTCACCGCGCGCCGTCCGCGAGGACGGTCGTCCAGTCGTCCCGCATGCTGACGACGCCCCAGCCGCGTGCGGCCGCGGCGGCGAGCGCGTCCTCGGCGCCGGCGACGTACTCGAACTCGCGCTCGTCGTCGTCGTGCAGGACCAGCAGCCGCAGCGCCGGGCCGGAGCCGGTCCCGGAGAACGTCAGCATCGGCAGGTCACCGTTCGAGTTGCCCACCGCGAGGATCGGGCGGCGGCCGATCCGGCTCCAGATCCGCACCGGCTTCTCGGGGCCGTCGTCGAAGAAGTCCATCGCGCTCTTGTAGAGGAGGTCGTCCTGCTCGGCGCCGGGGCGGTAGGTCAGCCCGAGGGCGCTGCCGATCACCCGTTCCGGCGGCACCCCGTACAGGTCGCCGGCGACCGGTCGCATGAAGTCCCGGTCACCGCCGGACGCGATGTAGACCGTGAAGCCGTGCGCCTCCAGGAACCGCAGCAGCTCCACCATCGGCGCGTAGACGCACTCCCGGTACGGGATGCCGAGCGTCGGGTGCCGGGCCTCGGCGAAGAACGCCCGGACCCGCGCGTCGTACTCCTCGACGGTGACGTCCGCGAACGCCTCGGTCACCGCCGCCATCAGCAGCCGCAGGTCGTCGTCGTCGCCGTGGTAGTGCTTCACCATCGCGGCGCCGAGCCAGTGCAGGTCCTGGGTGTAGGCGGCCTGCCACGGCTGCCGCTCGCGCAGCGCCGGGTCGGCCTCCGCCATCTCCGCGAGCCGCCGGACGGTGAAGTCGAGCTGGATGGGCATGGGCTTCTCGCACCACAGGGTCCCGTCGTTGTCGACGACCGCGACCCGTGCGGCGGGCGGCACGTGGTCCGGCCCGCCCTCCCGGGTCACGCGGTCGACGAAGTCCAGGACCGCCGTGCGCGTCGCGCCGTCCCGCCAGGTCGGCAGCCGGTCGTCGGCCACGCCCGCCGCCTCAGTCCCGCGCGAGCGCCGCGTGCAGGCGCGCCACGGCCTGGTCGATGGTGAACGTCGCGGCTTCCTGCCGGGGCGGGAACTCCAGGAACGTCTGCAGGAACTCCGTGGTGATCGCGGTGCCGTACAGCGCGACGAAGTCCCGGTCGATGAACCAGTCCCAGTAGGTGTTCGAGGTGACGTCGGCGCGCTCGAACGGGTCGGTGCGCAGGTTGAACAGCTTCGGCACCCGCAGCGGGGTGAACGGCTCCGACCAGATGCCCATCGTCCCGGCGAGGCGCTGCTCCATGAACACGACCTTCCAGTTGAAGAACCGGATGCCGAGCACGTCGCAGTCGTCGGAGAAGTAGATCAGCCCCTTGCGCGGGCTCTCGTCGACCTCGCCCGTGAGGTACGGCAGCAGGTCCCACCCGTCGATGTGGACGCGGAACGTCTTGCTCCCGGCGACGTGGCCGGCCTTGAGCTTCTCGACGATGTCCGGCTCGCCGGCAGCGGACAGGAACGTCGGCAGCCAGTCGTGGTGCTGCACGATCTCGTTCGACACGACGCCCGCGGGGATGTGCCCCGGCCAGCGGATCACCTCCGGGACGCGGAACGCGCCCTCCCAGTTGGTGTTCTTCTCGCTGCGGAAGGGGGTGGTCGCGCCGTCCGGCCAGGTGTTGGCGTGCGGGCCGTTGTCGGTGCTGTAGACGACGATCGTGTCCTCCGCGATGCCCAGCTCGTCCAGCGCGTCGAGCAGCAGCCCCACGTGGCCGTCGTGGTCGATCATCGTGTCGTGGTAGCCCGACTGCCACCGCCCCGCCTGCCCGCGGCTCTCCGGCTTGGTGTGCGTGCGCAGGTGCATGTGCGTGGTGTTCATCCACACGAAGAACGGCGTGCCCGCCTCGTGCTGGCGGCGGATGAAGTCGATGGCCGCGGCGGTCGTGTCGTCGTCGATCGTCTCCATGCGCTTGCGGGTCAGCGGCCCCGTGTCCTCGATGCGCTGCTTGCCGACGACGCCGAACTTCGGGTCGACGGTCGGGTCGTGCTGGTCCGTCGCCCACGCCCGCAGCACACCGCGCGGCTGGTAGATCGCGTGCAGCATCGGGTTGTCCTCCGCGCGGGGGAAGTCCTCCTGCTCGGGGTCCTCCTCGGCGTTGAGGTGGTAGAGGTTCCCGTAGAACTCGTCGAAGCCGTGCACGGTCGGCAGGTACGCGTTGTGGTCGCCCAGGTGGTTCTTGCCGAACTGCCCCGTGGCGTAGCCGAGCGGCTTGAGCAGCTCGGCGATCGTCGGGTCCTCGGCGTCGAGGCCGATGTCCGCGCCCGGGATGCCGACCTTGCTCATCCCGGTCCGGTACACCGACTGGCCGGTGATGAACGCCGCACGGCCGGCGGTGCAGCTCTGCTCGCCGTAGGAGTCGGTGAACCGCATGCCCTCGTCGGCGATCCGGTCGATGTTCGGGGTGCGGTACCCCATCAGCCCGTCGCTGTAGCAGCTGAGGTTCGTGATCCCGATGTCGTCGCCCCAGATCACCAGGATGTTCGGCTTCCCGTCCGGCATGTCCGTCCCCCGCGCTCGCCCGGCCCACGGTCGCGCCGTGGCGTACCGGGCCAGTGTCCGCACGGGCGCGCGCCGATTCCCTCACCCGGTGCAGGTGAACGCCGACCGGCGACGTCCTGGCCGGAGGTGCGGGACCGGTCAGAGGTGGTGCGGCGGGGTGTCGTACCGCAGGTGCTCGGCCTGGTGGAGGACGTTCAGGACGAGCGCGTCGACGTGCTCGTTGGCGAGCCGGTAGTAGACCGTGGCGCCGTCGCGGCGGGTCGCGACCAGGCGCCCGGTGCGCAGCTTCGCGAGGTGCTGCGAGACGCCCGGCACCGGCCGCCCGAGCCGGTCGGCGATGGCGCCGACGGAGAGCTCGCCGTCGTGCAGCAGCCCGAGGACCGTCAGCCGGGTGCGGTCGGCGAGCAGGCGCAGCACCTCGACGGCCGTGTCGAGCTCGGCGTCGGGGACGGTTGCCCGGGAGGTGTCGGCGCTCACGCGCTCAGCCTGCCACGTGGTCGACGCGCCCTCCGTGCCCGACGCGGTCCCGGGCCGGCCACAGCGCGGCGGTCCCGGCGAGAGCAGCCGCGCTCAGCGCGGCCAGGACGAGCGCCGAGGTGCCGAGGCCCAGACCCCCGAGCCAGCCCGCGAGCGGGTAGGTGACGAGCCAGCACGCGTGGGACAGCGAGAACTGGGCGGCGAACACCGCGGGCCGGTCCCGCTCGGGAGTGGTGCGCGTGATGATGCGCCCCACGGGCGTCTCCGCCGCGGCCCAGCCCGCGCCCACGAGGGCGAACAGCGCGCCGACGAGGACCAGCCCCGCGGTGCCGTGCAGGTGCAGCGCCGCCGCGACGGCCGCCGTGGCCACGGCGAGCACGGCCCCGCCGCCCAGCATCAGCGCTCGCTCGGGAAGGGCCTCGAGCGCGCGCGGGAGCACGAGCGCCACCGTGATCGACCCCGCCCCGAGCGCGGCCATGAGCAGCGCGGCCGTGCCGTCGCCCCGGGCGTAGGCCTCGCGCGCGACGACCACGTACTCCACCAGGACGTACGCGCCCCCCGCCGCGATCGCCATGTTCAGCGCCAGCACGGCACGCAGCGCCGGCGTCCGCAGCATCAGCAGGACGCCCCGCCGTGCGCGCACGGCGAACGTCGCGGCGGCAACCCCCTCGGCGGCAGGCCGACCCAGAGGGAGCCGCGCGACCAGCACGGCCGACACCGCGAACCCGATGGCGGTGCCCACGAACAGGTCGGAGCTCGGCACGACGAGCAGCAGCGCCGCGGCGAGCAGCGGCGACAGGACCATCTCCAGGTCCTCGCTGAGCCGGGACAGCGACAGCGCCTGGGTGTAGCGCGCCTCGTCCTGGAGCACCCGGGGCAGGGCCGCCTGGTACGCCGGGGTGTGCACGGCCGACGCAGCCTGCAGCAGCAGCACCAGCACGTACACCTGCCACACCGCGGACACCAGCGGCAGCCCGAGGACCACGACGACGCGGACCAGGTCCGCCGAGACGAGCACCACCCGCGGCGGTGCGGCGTGCACCAGCGCGGCCGCCACCGGGGCCACCGCGACGTACGCCAGCATCTTGATGGCGAACACGGTGCCCAGCACCAGCCCGGCACCGGGACCCGCGAGGTCGTAGGCGAGCAGGCCGAGCGCGACCGTCGTCAACCCGGTCCCCGCCAGCGAGATGACCTGAGCGGCGAGCAGCCGGCGGTACGTCGGCACGGCGAGAGCAGTCAGCACCCGCTGATCGTTGCATATCTGCGTGACTGCGCAAGTCCGCAGATCACCGTCGGCGGTGTTCGCTCAGTCGACGATCTCGCCCCGCTCGTCCGCGCGGAGCGCGTCCAGCCGCAGCCGCCACGCCTCCAGCGCCTCGGGGCTCAGCCGGGTCCAGCCGGTGACTTCGCCGACGACCCGCAGCGGCGCGCCGCTCCGGTACGACCGCGTGGGGTTCCCGGGGAACTTCTTGTCGGTCACGTTGGGGTCGTCCACGTACGGCCCGGTCGGCTCGACCACGTAGACGCGCGGGGCACCGTCGCCGGCCGCGAGCTCGGCGGCGAGCCCGGCGCCGTCGACGAGCGCGGTGAAGTACACGTGGTTCATGACGACCTCGGGGCGGTAGTTCGACCGGAAGCCCGCGGTCAGGAGGTCGCCGGTCCGGAGATCGGCTTTCGTGCCGTGGAAGAACGGGCCCGGGTCCGACGGCTGCGTCACGCGTTCAGGCTAGCGGGCCGGACGACCACCCGGCCCGTCAGGCCTCCGGGTCGTCCATCAGCGCGCGCACCTCCTGCGGGCACCGGCACGCGTCCGCGATCCGGGCGGCCCACCGGAGCGCCTCGTCCCGCGTCGCGACGTCGATGATCGAGAACCCGCCGACGACCGCCTTCGGCTCCGGGTACGCAGCCGTGGTGACCGAGCCGTCGGGTCCGACGACGCTCGCCGCCGCGCTCACGACGCCGCCCCCGTGCACCCAGACCCCGGCCTCCTTGGCGTCCGCCACGACCCGGTGGCTGACGTCTCCGGCGGCGGCCAGCTCCTGGGCGGACAGGTGCGCCATCGCACCCTCGTCGAACGAGATCAGGTAACGCGTCATCGCTCCTCCGTCGCAGCGCAGCGGTCCGGCCGGCCCGGTCGCAGGCGCGATGACGGGCGCCGACCACTGTGGCACGGCGGGCCGCCGGAGCCAACGGTCCGCAGGGTCTTGACCCCGCACTTGTTTTTTGCAAGCGTGGGGGACGTCAGTGCACCGCCGCGCCCGAGGAGACCACCATGACCGCGATGTTCGTCAACCTGCCGGTGACCGACCTGGAGCGCGCGAAGGCGTTCTACTCGGCGGTCGGCTTCACCATCAACCCGATGTTCACGGACCACAACGCGGCGTGCGTCGTCGTGGAGGACGACCACAGCTACGTCATGCTCGTCACCCGCGACTACTTCCAGACCTTCAGCGACCGGCCGGTCGGCGACCCCGCGACCACGGTCTCCGTGGCGACGGCGGTCTTCCTGGACAGCCGGGAGGCGGTCGACCGCACGGTCGCCGACGGCATCGCGGGCGGCGGGGTCGAGGAGCGTCCGGCCTCGGACTACGGCTTCATGTACCAGCGCCAGCTCGCGGACCCGGACGGCAACCTGCTCGAGTTCGGCTGGATGGACCCGGTCGCCGCCGCGAACGGCCCGCAGGCCGTCGCCGACCAGAACGCCTGAGCACGATGGCCGCGCGCGACTACGGGCAGTACTGCGGGGTCACGCGCGGCCTCGAGCTCGTCGGGGAGCGCTGGGCCCTCCTCATCGTCCGCGACCTCCTCGTGGGGCCGCGCCGCTACGGCGAGCTGGCCGCGGGGCTCCCCCGCATCCCGAGCAACGTCCTCGCCGCGCGCCTGAAGGAGCTGCAGGAGGCCGGGGTGATCCGCCGGGCACCGCGCTCCCGCGTGGTCGTCTACGAGCTGACGCCCTACGGGCGGGAGCTCGAGCCGATCGTCCTCGCGCTCGGCGCCTGGGGCTTCAAGGCGATGGGCGAGCCCCGGGAGGGTCAGGTCGTCACGGCCGACTCGATGACCGTCGCACTGCGCACGGCCTTCCGGCCCCACGTGGCGGCGGAGCTGCCCCCGACCGCCTACGCGGCCCGTCTCGGACCCGCGGAGCTCCTGATCCGGGTGGACGGCACCGACCTCGACGTGGCCCCCGGGGACGGGCCGGTCGACCTCGCGTTCGCCGCCGGCCCGGGGATCCGCCGGCTGATCTCGGGCGAGCTCGCGCCCGACCGCGCGATCGCGACCAGCGTGGTCGAGGTGCTGCACGGACGGGTCGAGCTGCTCGACCGGTTCGCGCGCACCTTCCACCTGGCGGCCTGAGGGCGGCCCGGGTCGGCGACGACGCGGGCCGCCCTCAGGCCGGGACGGGGTGCGTCAGGCGGGCACCATCGCGGACCGGACCTGCGCGACCAGCTCGTCGGGGATCTCAGCGAGGCCGTGGTCGTGCTGCGCGTGCAGCGCCACCTGGCCGAGGATCTCGTCCTCGGTGCCGGTGAACGCGCGGGCGCAGCCCGGGACGACGTCGCCGCAGCGGAAAGCCTTCATGCCCTGTCCTCTTCCTCGGTGTCGGCCCCGTCGGGGCCTCTGCCAGGCCTATCGGCCGGGTTCAGGTCCCCGTTGAGCCGGTGGCCGCGAGGATCACCCGGTCCATCGCCACGGTGCCGACCACCGCACCGTTCGCGTCGGTGCAGACCAGCGGGTCCCACCGGCGCAGGTCGTGCCGGAGCAACGCACGCCGGACGACGTCGACGACGGACGCGCTCGGCGCCACCGTCATCGCCGGCACCCACCGGCCCAGGGCGTCCCGGACCTCGGTCACCATCCCGTCGTCCCCGACGAGGACGTCGCACCCGTCGCGATCCCGGCCGACGTCCGCGGGGCGGACCACGCTCGCCACGCTGCCGGTCAGCGAGGTCCGGGCGCCGGTGCTGCGGATGTGCGCCACGTCCGCCTCGGGCAGCGCGACCAGCATGTGCGGGTGCGGCCGGCCGAGCGCCCAGCCCTGGCCCAGCGGCACGCCGAGCCCGATCAGCGTGTCGAGCTCGTCGCGTGTCTCGATGCCCTCCGCCAGGATCCACCCGTCCATCCGGCCGACCAGGTCCCCGAACACCTCGACCAGCGTGCGCTTCACCGGGTCGGCGTCGACCCCGGTCACGAGCGCGCGGTCGAGCTTGACGATGTCCGGGCGGAGCTCCAGCAGCAGCTGCAGGCCGGCGTAGCCCGTGCCGGCGTCGTCCATCGCGACGAGCGCGCCGGCGGCCCGGGCGCGGTTCAGCGCCGCCATCGCCCGGCCGCCCTCGTCGACCTGGGTGTGCTCCGTGAGCTCGAGGACCACGCGCGACAGGTCGGCGTGCTGCAGGAGGGCCGCCGCCACCGTGTCGTCCGCCAGCAGGTGCGGGTCCACGTTCACCGTGAGGAAGGTGTTCGGGGGCAGGTCGTCCCGCGCGGCCACCGCCTTCTCGAGGACCCGGGCCTGCAGCGGCGGGTTGTAGCCCCACCGGTGCGCGGCCGCGAACCACACGTCCGGCGAGGTGCGCCAGGGACCGCCGAACCGCGACAGCAGCTCGTAGCCGGTGACCAGCCCGGTCGCGAGCTCGACGATCGGCTGCGCGTGCAGCGCGTGCGCCGACGGGTCGTCGAGCACGGCCTGCAGCGCGGCCTGCCACCTCGGGTCGTCGACGGGTGGCGCTTCCTGCACGGCGTCGATGACGGCTCCCCTCGGTGCGCGCGGACGGCCCGGACGGCTCCGCTCCCCCTCCCATCGGCGGGTCCCCGGCACCCCTGAGGCGACGGAGCACCGGGGCCACCGCGCCGCCCGGCGATCCGGTTGCGGCGCCCCGGGCCTCGTGAGGGGATGAGGCGTGCCCGACCGCCCGCTCCGGATCTCCCTGGTCGTCCCCGCCCTGGACGAGGCCGACCGGCTCCCCCGGTGCCTGGCGTCCGTGGCGGCGCAGACGCGGCAGCCCGACGAGGTGCTCGTCGTCGACAACGGCAGCACCGACGCGACCGCGCACCTGGCCGCCGCGGCCGGCGCCCGCGTGGTGCACGAGCCGGTGCGCGGGATCTGGCCCGCCGCGGCCACCGGTTACGACGCGGCCACCGGGGACGTCATCGCCCGGGTCGACGCCGACAGCGTGCTGCCGCCGGACTGGCTGGAGCGGGTCGAGCGGCTGCTGGCCGGGGACCCCTCGTGCGACGCCGTGACGGGACCGGGGCGGTTCCGGGGCCTGCGGAGGCTGCCCGGCGGGCTGGCCCACCTGCTGTACATGCAGACGTACTTCCTGCTCGGCGGCCTGGCGCTGGGCGGCCCGCCGGTGTTCGGCTCGGCCTTCGCGGTCCGGGCCTCCGCCTGGCACGCGGCGCGGTCGCAGGTGCACCGTGACGACGACGTGCACGACGACCTGGACCTGAGCTTCCACCTGCGCCCGGGCTCGATCCGGTACGACGACCGCCTGACGGTCTCGATCTCCGCGCGCCCGCTCCGCTCCCCCGCCGGCATGGCCGTCCGCCTGGCCCGTGGGTGGCGGTCGGTGGTCGTGCACTGGCCGCAGCAGGGCCCCTGGCGCGCGGCGGGCGTCCGGGTCCGGGCCCGGGTCGGCGCGGCGCGCGGGGTGCTCACCCGCTGACCGACGGGTCCTCGACACCCAGCAGGGCCGCGAGCCGGGCGGTGTCGGCACGGTGCCGCGGGGTGTCGGCGGGGTACTCGAGGCACCAGAGCAGCTGGTGCACCGCGGCGCGGAGGTCGACCGGCCGCGGCTCCCCCGGCATGTCGTCCCAGAGGGCCGACCGGGCGGCGTCGGAGTCCACCGGACCGGCCCAGGCGCTGTCCCAGTCCAGGACCGCGACGACCACCCACCCGTCCCCGTCCCGGTGGACCAGCACGTTGGCGTGGTGCAGGTCGCCGTGCACCAGCACGGCGGTCTCCCCGGCGCCGAACCGGTGCGCGTGCCGGTCCAGGACCCGCTCGGCGACCGCCCGGCGGGAGGGATCCGCGATGCGGGAGCGGGCGCGTGCACGCAACGCGTCCAGCGCGTCGAGGACCGGCCGGTCGAGGTCGCCGTGGGCGGGCAGCGTGACGGTGCGCAGGCGAGCGAGGACGTCCGCGAGCCCGGCCAGCACCCGGCCGCGCCCGTCGGACGGGACGGTGGGCGCGACCTCGTGCCAGGGACGCCCCGCCACGTGCTCGGAGACCAGGTACTGCTGCCCGTCGCGGACCCCCGCGTCCAGCACCCGCGGCACCGGCACCCCGGCCGCGGCGGCGGCCCGCTGGGCGCGCGCCGAGCGGGTCAGCGACAGCGCCGGGGCCGCGTGCGCCGGCGCCACCTTGACCACCAGCGGCTCGCCGGCCGGCCCGGTGACGCGCCACGAGACCGCACCGCCGTCACCGCTGGCCTCGACCGTCACCCGGGCCCCGCGCCCCAGGACGGCCGCGACCAGCGCGTCGGCGGCCGCGCTCACGCCGGTCCCGTGAGCGTGGCGAGCCGCCGGCGCAGCAGCGCGCGCTCCTGGTCGTTGCCGCACAGCGCCAGGGCGCGCTCGGTCTCGGTGCGCGCCTCGGCGTGCCGGCCGAGCCGTCGCAGCAGCTCCCCCCGCACGCTCGGCAGCAGGTGGGAACCGCGCAGGGCGCCCGCGGCGACCAGCTCGTCGACGAGGGGCAGCGCCGCGGCGGGGCCGCGCGCCTGCGACACGGCGACCGCACGGTTCAGGTCGACCACCGGTGACGGGGCCAGCCGGCCCAGGGCCTCGTACAGCAGCACGATCCGCTCCCAGTCGGTCGCCGCGACCGACGGCGCCACCGCGTGGCACTCGGCCACGGCCGCCTGCAGCCCGTAGGCGCCGAGTCCCCGGCCGGCCCGGGCGGCGGTCGCCAGCGCCGCGCGGCCCCGGCGCACCGCCGACCGGTCCCACCGCCGGCGGTCCTGCTCGTCCAGCAGCACGGGCGTGCCGTCGGGGGCGGTGCGCGCCGGGAACCGTGCGGCGGTCAGCTCGAGCAGCGCCAGCAGGCCGTGCACCTCGGGCTCGTCCGGCTGCAGCTGGGCCAGGACGCGGGCGAGCCGCACCGCCTCGTACGCGAGGTCCGGACGGATCAGGTCGGCCCCGGAGGTGGCGGTCGACCCCTCGGTGAAGATCAGGTAGACGACCGCCAGCACGGCGGCGAGCCGCTCCCGGCGGTCCTCCGCGGGCGGCACGGCGAACGGCACGCGCGCCGCCGTGAGGGTCTTCTTCGCGCGGGTGATCCGGGCCTGCACGGTCGCGGTCGGCACGAGGAAGGCGCGCGCGACCTGGTCGCTGCCCAGCCCGCCGACCACGCGCAGCGTCAGCGCCACCTGCGCCTCGCGGGACAGCACGGGGTGGCACGCGGTGAACATCAGCGCGAGCACGTCGTCGTCGATGTGGTCGGGGTCGACGAGCTCGTCGTCCGCGCCGAGCGCAGGCTCGAGGTCGCGGGCGAGCGTCGCGTACCGCTCGTCGAGCGCGGCGCGGCGGCGGTACGCGTCCACCGCGCGCCGCCGGCCGACGGTCACGAGCCACCCCGCCGGGTTGGCGGGCGCGCCGTCGCGGGGCCAGGTGACCAGCGCCTCGGCGAGCGCCTCCTGCGCCAGGTCCTCCGCCAGCGGGAGGTCGCCGGTCGACCGGGCCAGGGTCGCGACGATGCGCGCGGAGTGCATCCGCCACACCGCCTCGACCGCGGCCCGGCCGGTGGTCAGAGCTGGCCCGTCTTCTCGCGCCACGCCCGCTCGCGCTGGACGTAGGGGTTCTCCTGCGGGAACTCGTCGATGCCCGGGACCCGGCGGATCTCGGTCTTGAGGCCCGGCCCGGCCACCGGTGCGCGCTTGGCCCACTCGACCGCCTCCTCCAGCGAGGCGACGTCGAGGATCCAGTACCCGCCGAACAGCTCCTTGACCTCCCCGTAGGGACCGTCGGTCACGAGCGGCGGCGTGGTGGAGTAGTCCACGACCACGCCGGCCGACGCGTCGTCCAGCCCCTCGGCCGCGACGAGGACGCCCGCCGCGATCATCTCCTCGTTGAAGGCACCGACCCGCGCCAGCATCTCCTCCATCGGGACGTCCGCGAACGCCGCGAACGCCGACTCGTCCGTGGCCCGCATGATGAGCATGTACTTCACCGTCATCGCCTCCTGTCGTGGGGGTCCTCAGCGGACCCTCTCACCCACGAGTCGAACGGGGAACCCCCGGATCGACACCCGGGGCGCGCGGAATTCGGGACGGGCCGCGTCAGCCGGAGCGGCGTGCCAGGACGACGTGCTCCAGGCCCGGCCGGTCCGGGGCGTCGCGGACGTCGACGGCGCGCAGACCCGCGTCCCCGAGCGACGCGACGACCTCGTCGAGCGACCGGAACCGCAGCGTCGAGCGGGAGACCACCTCGGGCCCGCCGCCCGGCAGCCGGTAGTGCTCCCGGAACGACACGAGCGGGAGGTCGACCGCCGTGACCTCGAAGGTCCGCTCGACGGTGCCCACGCCGGGCACGTCCCGGCGCTCGGTCCCCGCCTCCGCGGTCCACGTCTCCCAGGCCCGCGCCTCGGGGCGGCGCGTCTCCAGCACCACGTGCCCGCCCGGCGCGAGCGCGTCGTGGACGCCCCGCAGGGTCGCGGCCCAGGCTCTGTCGTCGAGGAAGACCTGGGCGACGTTGCCCGTCATCGTCGCCAGGTCGACGGCCAGCGGCGGCAGCGTCGTGGCGTCGCCGTGCAGCCACGTCACCCGCCCGGCGCCGGGCTTGGCCCGTGCGACGTCGAGCGACGCCGCGGCCGGGTCGACCCCGGTCACCGTCAGGCCGTCGGCGGCGAGCAGCACCGCCAGCGACCCGGTGCCGCAGCCGACGTCCAGCACCGAGCGCGCGCCGAGCTCGGCCGCCACGTCGCGGTAGAGCCGCAGGTCGCCCCGGTCGTCGTCGAAGGCGTCGTGGAGCGGGGCCAGGCGGGGGTCGGCGAAGATCGCGTCGGGCTCGTGCACGCCGGTGTCCTCAGCCGTGCGAGGGCTCGCCGGTCCCGGTCACCGTGGTCAGCAGCAGCGCCGCGTCGCTCAGGGCCTCGACGCCGTGCCGGTCGTGGGTCAGCGTCGCGAGGAACCCGGTCGGGAGCGTGTCGACCTCGTCGGCCGTGCTGACCGCCACGGTCCCCCGCAGGACGAGGATGCTGCCGGCGGGCGGCGAGTTGTGCTCGGCCAGGCGGGTGCCCTTGGTCAGGGCGATGACCGTCTGCCGCAGCGGACCGTCGTGGACGACGATCTGGGCGCTGCGCCCGTGCGGGTCGTCGTGCGCGAGGGCGAGCTGGTCCTGCGCGAGCTGGTGCACGTCCATGGGGTCCTCCGGCGTCGTCGGCTGCAGACCGCACCCACTCAACACGTCCGCGCCGGCCACGGCGAATCAGGTGGCCCGGCGCGTCGCGCGGGTGAGACCGTCGGGGCCATGACGGACGACGTGTGGACGGCCGAGGTCGCCGAGCGGTACGACACGTCGAGCGCCGCGATGTACGCCCCCGCGGTGCTCGGTCCGGCGGTCGACTTCCTCGCCGCCCGGGCCGCCGGCGGTGCCGCGCTGGAGCTGGCGGTCGGCACCGGCCGGGTCGCGCTGGCGCTGTCCCGGCGCGGCGTCCCGGTGCACGGCGTCGAGCTGTCGCCGGCGATGGCCGCGCAGCTCGCCGCGAAGCCCGGCAGCGAGCGGGTGCCGGTGACGCTCGGCGACATGGCGTCCGCGACCGTCCCGGGCCGGTTCCGCCTCGTGTACCTCGTGTACAACGGCATCACCAACCTGCTGACGCAGCACGCGCAGGTGGCGTGCTTCCGGAACGCCGCACGGCACCTGGAGCCGGGCGGGGCGTTCGTCCTCGAGGTGTTCGTGCCGCAGCTGCGGCGGCTGCCGCCGGGCGAGGTGGCGATCCCGTTCGACGTCAGCGACGACCACCTGGGCTTCGACCGCTACGACGTCGTCGAGCAGCAGCTCGTGTCGCACCACTACGGGACGGCTCCCGACGGCACGGTGACCACCGGCCGGTCGCCGCACCGGTACGTGTGGCCCGCGGAGCTCGACCTGATGGCGCGCCTGGCGGGGATGACGCCCACCGAGCGCTGGGCCGGCTTCGACGAGACCCCGTTCACCGCGGAGTCGACGTCGCACGTCTCGGTCTGGCGCACGCCCGCCTGAGCGGGTCGCGCCGCACGGGCCGGCCCACCGGCTCAGCGGCGCTCGGCGACCTCGCGGCGCTTCTGCTGCGCGGGCCGGGCGGGCTCGTGCTCGCCGTTCCACACCTGGACCGCACCCCAGATCGACGCGGCGATCGGCACGGCCAGCACGGCGCCGGTGATGCCTGCGAGGACGGTGCCGACGGTCAGCGCGACCAGGATGACCAGCGGGTGCAGGGCCAGCGACCGCGCCATGACGACAGGCTGCAGGAAGTTGCCCTCGAGCTGGTTCACCACCACGACGATGCCGACGACGATCAGCGCCTCGACCGGCCCGATCGCGACCAGCGTGACCAGCGCGGCGAGGATGCCGGCCAGGGTCGCCCCCACCAGCGGGATGAAGGCGAGCAGGAACACCAGCACGGCGAGCGGGATCGCGAGCGGCACGCCCACGACCGCCAGGCCGACCCCGATGCCGATGGCGTCGACGGCCGCGACGATCGCGGTGCCCCGGACGTAGCCGCCCATGGTGGTGACGACGCGGTGGCCGACGCGCCGGCCGCGCGCGTAGTGCTCGCCCTCGAAGGGGCGCAGCAGGAACTCCCAGATCTTCGGGCCGTCCTTGAGGAAGAAGAACAGCACGACGAGCATCAGGACGAACCCCGTGACGAAGTTCGCGGTCGCCGAGAAGCCGGCGACCGCGCTGGCCCCGAAGCTGCTGGACGTGAGGAAGTCGGTCACGGCCGTCCGCGCGTCCTCGATCTGGTCGTCCGAGATCTGCACCGGCAGGCCGCTGAGGGACTCCTGCAGCTCGCCGAGACCGGCGGTGGCCTGGTCGGCGAGGTCGTCCCACTGGTGGACCACCGCGTAGACGACGGCCGCGAGCACGCCGCCGAGCACCCCCACGATGAGGAACAGCGACACCCAGGTCGCCAGGATCGACGGCATCCGGTGCCGCCGGAGCCAGGACACCAGCGGGTGGATGGCGCTGGCGAGCACCAGGGCGATCAGCACCGGGATCACGACGAGCGTGAGGCGCGTGACGGCGAAGACCAGCACCGTGACGAGCGTCAGCAGGGCGAGCACCTGCACCGACCGGGTGCCGACCCGGCCGAAGCCGTCGGCCCAGAGCGACCCCGCCGAGCGGCCCGCCCGTGCCCCGGTGTCGTGGGCGACCTCGTGCGCGCGTGCCGCGTCGGCGGGTGCGACCGCCGTCGTCCTACCTCGTCCGAACCACATGTGCCCACCCTTCCCGGTGTCCGGCCTCGGACGCTACGGGGCGCGCCGGTGCCGCGCGACCCGGGTCCCGCGTCCACCTCCCGGCGTACGCGGGTCTCCGCCGTGAGGACGACGACGCAGGCCAGCGCCTCGGGGCACAGTGGTGGGCATGGCACAGGACCGTCCGCACCGGCTCGACGACGCGCGCGCCCGCCAGCGCGCCGAGCTGCTGGCCCGGCGCCGCCGGGTGCGGACGCGGCTGCCCCTGGACGTCGCGCTGCGGCTGACGATGGACCCGGCCTCGCGCCGGGAGCACCCGCCGCGCTGAGGCACCACGTCGTGGCGGCCATCGTTATCGATAACGTTTTCCACGCGCTACCATCCTCCCCATGGGGCAGCGAGTGACGATCACCGACGTGGCACGCACGGCCGGCGTCTCCGTCGCGACCGTGTCCAAGGTGCTGAACGGGCGGTACGGCGTCGCCCAGGCCACCAACGCGCACGTCCTGTCCGTCATCGAGGACCTCGGGTACGAGTCGAGCCTGGTGGCGCGCAGCCTCCGGTCCCACCGCACGCACGTCCTCGGGATCCTGGTCGCCGAGTTCGAGCCCTTCAGCGCGGAGATCCTCAAGGGCGCCGCGTCGGCGCTCGCCGACTCCGGGTACGAGCTGCTCGCCTACACCGGCGGCCTCCAGGGCCGCGGCGCGGGCTGGGAGCGGCGGTACCTGTCCCGGCTCAGCGGGACGCTGATCGACGGCGCGGTGCTGGTCACGCCGACCGTGGTCGAGGCCGACGCAGGCGTGCCCGTCGTCGCCATCGACCCGCACACCGGTCCGACGGGCCTGCCGACCGTCGACTCCGACAACCTCGGCGGCGCCGTGCTCGGCACGGAGCACCTGCTCGAGCTCGGGCACCGGCGGATCGCGTTCGTCGGCGGCCGCGCGGACCTGGAGTCCTCCCGGCTGCGCGAGCAGGGGTTCCGGCAGGCGATGGCCGCCGCCGGGGTGCCGGTCGACGAGGTGCTGGTGCGGGCGGGCGACTACCGCAAGGAGCCGACCCGCGAGCCGGTCCACGAGCTGCTCACGCTGCCCGACCCGCCGACCGCGATCTTCGCGGCCAACGACCTCTCGGCGATCGCCACCATCGAGGTGGCGCGCGAGCTCGGCCTGCACGTCCCCGACCAGCTCTCGGTCATCGGGTTCGACGACATCCCCGAGTCCGCGCAGACCGACCCGCCGCTGACCACCGTGCACCAGCCGATCCAGCAGATGGGTGCCACGGCCATCGGCCTGCTCACGGCGCTGCTCGACGGCGGCGACGTCAGCGAGCCGCACGTGCGCCTCCCGACCTCGCTGGTGCGCCGCCGCACGACCGCCCCGCCGCGCTGAGGCCGACCGGTCAGGTCCGCGCCGGCGGGCTCCACGCGTACGGCGCCTCGGCGCTGATCCGGACGTACTCGCCCGCGCCCCCGAGTCCGCCGACCATCCGGTCCGACAGCGCCCGGCCGGGGGCGCTGTGGATCGCGTCGTGGATCGGTGCCGCGACGCGCGGGCCCACGGCACGCACGTAGTCGATCGCCTCGGCCAGCTTCATCCACGGCCCGGCCACCGGGACCAGCAGCAGGTCGACGGCGACGCCGGCCGGCGGCGGGGTGAACGAGTCGCCCGGATGCAGGGCCGCGCCGTCCACGAGGTACGCCACGTTCGCGGGGACCGGGAGGTCGGGGTGGATGACGGCGTGCCGCTCCCCCGTGGCCCGGACCTCGAAGCCCGCGGCGACGAAGGTGTCGCCCGCGGCCGCGACGTGCACCCGGTCGGCCGGGGCGCCGGCGCCGACCAGCTGCTCGACGACGCCCGCGGGTGCCCACGCCTCGAGGTGCGGCCGGGCGGCGAGCGCCGGCACGAGGGTCGACGGGTCGACGTGGTCGGGGTGCTCGTGCGTGATCAGCACGGCGTCGGCGTCGGCCAGGACGGACGCGTCGCTGAACCCGCCGGGGTCGAGGACGAGCCGGCGGCCGTCGCGCTCGAACCGGACGCAGGCGTGTCCCCAGTGGGTGACGGTGGTCGGTGCGGTCATGCCAGCAGCATCACCCCAGGTGAGCGGATTCCGCGAACGGGGCGGGTCCGGCTACCGTGTGGCCCGTGCTGGTGCTGGGAGTGTGCTCGCTCAAGGGCGGCGTGGGGAAGACATCGGTGACCCTCGGGCTGGCCTCGGCGGCGCTCGAGCGCGGTCTGCGCACGCTGGTCGTGGACCTGGACCCCCAGGGCGACAGCACCCTGGCCCTCGCGACCGCGCCGGCCGGAGGCGACGTCGCCTCCCTGCTGGACTCCCCCACCGCCGAGACGCTCGCCGCGGCGATCGCGCCCAGCGCGTGGGCCGAGGCGGGGCTCGACGTGCTCGTCGGCTCCGCGGCCTCGTCCCGGCACGACGCCTACGACGGGGCGGTGGCCGACGTCGACCGGCTGCGGTACGCCCTGGCGTGGCTGCACGATTACGACCTGGTGCTCGTGGACTGCCCGCCGTCGCTCGGCGGCCTGACCCGCACCGGCCTCACCGCCTGCGACCGCGCCGTCGTCGTGACCGAGCCCGGGCTGTTCTCGGTCACCGCCGTCGGGCGGGCGATGCGGACCATCGACGAGCTCCGCCGCGGTCCCGCGGGCCAGCTGCAGCCGCTCGGGGTCGTCGTCAACCGGGTCAAGGCACGCTCGGTCGAGCAGGCGTTCCGGCTCGAGGAGCTCCGCGGGCTGTACGGACCGCTGGTGCTCACGCCGTTCGTCCCCGAGCGGGCGGCCCTGCAGCAGGCGCAGGGTGCCGCGCAGCCGGTGCACGCCTGGCCCGGCGCCGGCGCGCGCGAGGTCGCCGGGGCGTTCGAGGAGCTGCTGGACCGCGCGCTGCGGGCGCCGCGCACCTGACGGTCGTCAGCGGACCGCGGCCGCCTCGCCGGCGCAGCCGCAGCTCGCGCGCGGGAGGAACCGGGTCGGCAGCGTCTGGAACCGGGACGCCGCCCGCGGGTCCGCGACCCGGTCCCGCAGCAGCCGGACCGCCGTGCGGCCCATGTGCTCGAACGGCTGCCGGACGGTCGTGAGCGCCGGCGTCGACAGCCGCCCGGCGAGGATGCCGTCGAACCCCGTCACGCGCACCCGGCCCGGCACGTCGACGCCGTGCTCCGCGAGCACGTCCAGGACCACGAGCGCGGCCTGGTCGCTCTGGCAGACCAGCGCCCCGGGCAGCCGGTCGGCCGCGGCGAGGCCGGTCAGGGCCGCGAGCCACTCCGTCGACGCGAGCCCGTCGTACGCCGCCGGCACCGCGGCACCGCCCGGGAGCAGCGCCGCCGTGGCGTCCCGGAACCCCGCGAGCCGCTCGGCGAAGTCGTACATGGAGCCCTCGCCCACGAAGGCCGGGTCGCGCACGCCGTGCACGCCCACCAGGTGCTCGACGACCCCGGTCATCGCCGCGCGGTTGTCCACCGACACGTGGCTGAAGGACGCGTCGGTACCGGGCGTGTTGAACGCGACCAGCGGCACCGACTGGGCGATGGCGTGCACCGCGTCCAGGCTGTGGGTGCCCGGGAAGATCGCGAGCCCGTCGACCCGCCCGGCGATGTCGTACATCGCGGCCCCGCTGGGCGCCCCGGAGGCGAGCAGCAGGGCGTGCCCGTTCTCCCGGCACTCGAGCGCGAAGCCGCGCTCGACCTCGTCGACGTAGAGCGGGAACACCCGCGGGTCGCCCTCCGGCACCGCCGCCGCCTCCAGCGGGACCGGCGCGGCGGCCCCGTCCACGTCGGCGAGCATCATGTCGAACGAGTAGAGCCCGAACGCCCCGGTCGCCCCGCGGGCCAGGCCGCGGGCGCTGGCGGACGGGACGTACCCGAGCTCGTGGGCGGCGTCCATGACCGCCGCGCGGGTGGCGGCGGCGACGCGGGCCGGCTGCCGGAACGCGAACGACACGGTCGTGATCGACACCCCGGCGCGCTCGGCGACGTCGTAGACGGTGGGTCGGCGGGCCACGCGAGAACTCCTCGACATCGAGTGGCGGCGCGCGGTGCACCACGCCCCGGGACCGGGTTGACAGCGGCAGTCTACACGCTTAGATTCCCGTTCTTGTAAAGCGCATTACACGCTTTCTGACCCGTGAAGACGCAGGTCGGCCCGCGCGCCGTGGCGCGGGCGCAGACAGCCGTTCAAGGAGGAACACATGACCCGACGTACCGTCCGGCGCGCCCTGGTCGCCGCGACCGTCACCACCCTGGCCCTCGCGCCGGTCGCGGCCTGCGGCCGGTCCGACGACACCGGCGGGGACGGCGGCCAGGCCGCGGCCGGTGCCGTCGCGGACGAGGCCACCGGGGAGATCGAGATCTGGGCCGCGGCCGGCAACGGCGACGCGCTGGAGACCCTGGGCGAGCAGTTCACCGAGGACAACCCGGAGGCCTCCATCAAGGTCACCGAGGTGCCCTGGGGCGAGATCATCACGATGAACCAGACGGCCGTCGCCTCCGGCACCGGCCCGGACATCGTGATGACCGGCGCCGACCAGACCGCCTCGGTCGTCGCCATGGGCGGCCTCGCCCCCGTCCCGGACGACGTGTTCGCGGAGGACGACTTCTACCCCGCCGCGGTCGCCTCGGTGACCGGCGAGGACGGCCTGTACTCGGTGCCGTGGTACGTCGAGACCCGGTTCCTGTTCTACCGGGCCGACCTCGCGGCCGAGCTCGGCTACGACGCCCCCACCACCTGGGCCGAGCTCGAGGAGCTGAGCGGCGCGCTCGCCTCGCGACCGGGCGGCGAGTACGGCATGAGCCTGCCGCGCCCCATCGAGAACCCGGCGCAGGTCATCGTGCCGTTCCTGTCGCAGGCCGGCGGCGCGGTCGCCGACGGCGACTCCTGGACGTTCGACACCCCGGAGTTCGTCGAGGCGCTCGACTTCTACAAGGGCTTCTTCGACCGCGGCGAGGCCGCGCTCTCCGAGACGGAGGCCACGTTCGAGAACGGCGGCTCCCCGCTGCTGATCTCGGGTCCCTGGATGGTCGACACCTACCAGGAGCTGATCGACACCGGCGCGGCGCCGGAGGGCTTCACCGCGGAGTCGATCGGCTACGTCCCGCTGCCCGCCGGGTCGGAGAACAACGACTCGTACATCGGCGGCGGGAACCTCGGCGTCTTCTCGTCGTCGGACAACCAGGAGTCCTCGTGGCTCTTCCTGCAGTGGCTCCTGGAGGACGAGCAGCAGAAGACGCTGTTCGACCTGGCGGGCTCGTTCCCGGCGCGCGTCGAGTCGGCGGACTACGCCCCGATCGACGACAGCCCGGTGATGTCGGTGCTCAAGGAGCAGATGCCGCACACCGTCGAGACCCCCAGCTACCCGTCGTGGTCGCAGATCGCCGAGCAGATCGGCATCTACTCCGAGCGCGTCGCGCACGGCGAGCTGACCTCCGAGGAGGCCGCGAAGGCGATCCAGGACGAGGCCGACCAGATCGGCTTCGGCTGGTGACCAGCACCACCACGGCGCGGCGCACGCCGCCCGCGACGTCGCGGCGGCCGGGGAAGTCCGTGTCCCTGGCCGCCCGGCGCCGCCGGACCGCCGTGATCGCCTGGCTGTTCGCCGCGCCGTTCGTGCTGTCGTTCGGCGTGTTCGGGCTGATCCCGCTGCTCAGCTCGTTCGGGATGGCGTTCACCGACCTGCGGGTCAACGACATCCGCACCCCGTTCGCCGTCGACTTCGTCGGCCTCGGCAACTTCGCCACCGTGCTGTCCGACACGACGTTCCTGCGGGCCCTGCGCAACACGCTCGGGTTCGTGGTCGTCGGCGTGCCGCTCTCGCTGCTCTCGGCGCTGGTGCTCGCGGTCATGCTCAACGCGCTGGGGCGCCGCGCGGCGACGTTCTTCCGGGTCGGCTACTACACCCCCGTGGTCACGACGATCGTCGCGGTCGCCGTGGTGTGGCGGATCATGTACCAGCCGAACGGCCTGATCAACTCGCTGCTCGCCGACATCGGGATCGACGGGCCGAACTGGCTCGGCGACACGCGGACCGCCCTCCCCGCGCTGACCCTCATGGCCGTGTGGCGCAGCATCGGGTCGAGCATGGTGATCTTCCTCGCCGGCCTGCAGGCGATCCCCTCCGAGGTCAAGGAGGCGGCGATGGTCGACGGCGCGTCCGCCGTCCAGCGGTTCTTCCGCATCACCGTCCCGATGATGATGCCGACGATCCTGCTCAACGCGATCCTCACGACCACCGGGTTCATGCAGTTCTTCGACGAGCCGTTCGTGATGACGAACGGCGGTCCGCTGCAGTCCACGACGTCCATCGCGCTCTACGTGTTCAACCAGTTCCAGTGGGGCAGCTACTCCGTGGGAGCAGCCGGTGCGTACGTGCTGTTCGCGATCATCAGCATCTTCGCCATCATCCAGTTCCGGTTCTTCCGGCAGAGGACATGACCATGACCACCTCGACCTCCCTCGCGCCGACGACCACCGCCGTGCCGATCGCGCCGGTCGTCCGCCGCCGCCGTCGCCGCCTCACGCCGGGCCGCGTCGCCCTCGTCGCCGTCCTCACGGTCGGCCTCGCGGGGACCCTCCTGCCCTTCGCCTGGATGCTGCTCGGCGCGTTCAAGACCAACGGCGAGATCATGCGGCGCCCGATCACGTGGTGGCCGCAGGCGCCCACGCTCGACAACTTCCGCGCCTGGTTCTTCGACTTCGACATGACGCGGTACTTCGTCAACTCGGTGTTCCTGGCCGTCGTCTCGGTCGCCACCACGCTGCTGTTCTGCTCGATGGTCGGCTGGGCCCTCGCCAAGCTGGAGTTCCCGGGCAAGAAGGTGCTCATCACCGTCGTCCTCGGGACGATGTTCGTGCCGGGCATCGTCACCCTGATCCCGCAGTTCGTGCTGGTCGCCAACCTCAACATGGTCGGCACCTACTGGGGCATGATCCTGCCCGGCATGGTGGGCGCCTTCGGCGTCTTCCTCATGCGGCAGTTCATGCTGGAGATCCCGGACTCCCTGCTGGACGCCGCGCGCATCGACGGCGCCGGCGAGTTCCGGATCTTCGCGCGGATCGTCATGCCGCTGTGCCGCGCGCCGCTCGCGACCCTGGCGATCTTCACGTTCATGGGCTCGTGGAACGGCTTCCTGTGGCCGCTCATCGTGTCCCAGCGCGACTCGCTGTACACCCTGCCCGTCGCCCTCGCGCTCTACACGAGCCCGACCGGGGACAAGGGCGCCGAGTTCGGCCTCCAGATGGCCGGCTCCGTCCTCATCATCGTGCCCGTGCTCGTGGTGTTCATCGCCATGCAGAAGCACTTCGTGCAGGGCATCGCCATGACCGGGATCAAGTAGGAGCACATGGACTACCTGGACGCCACCCTGCCCGTCGCCGACCGCGTCGCCGACCTGCTCGCGCGCATGACGCTCGAGGAGAAGGTCGGGCAGATGATGCAGCTGTCGGCCCCGGACGGGCTGAAGGAGCAGGTGCTCGAGCAGCACGTCGGCTCGATCCTGCACCCCACGCCGGAGCTGGTCCTGGAGGCGCACGCCCTCACCGAGCAGACCCGGCTGCGGATCCCCCTGCTGGTCGGCGAGGACGCCATCCACGGCCACTCGTTCTGCGACGGCGCGACGATCTTCCCGACGCAGCTCGGCATGGCGGCCACCTGGTCGCCGGAGCTGGTCGAGCGGATGGCGCGCGCCACCGCGGTCGAGGCCGCGGCCACCGGCCTGCACTGGACCTTCTCCCCCGTGCTGTGCGTCGCCCGCGACCTGCGCTGGGGTCGGGTGGACGAGACGTTCGGCGAGGACCCGTTCCTCATCGGCGAGCTCGCCAGCGCGGCCGTGCGCGGGTACCAGGGCACCGGCCTGGCCGACCCCACGGCGGTGCTCGCGACCGCGAAGCACTTCGCCGGGTACTCGGAGACGCAGGGCGGGCGGGACGCGTCGGAGGCGGACCTCTCGCCGCGCAAGCTCCGCTCGTGGTTCCTCCCGCCGTTCGAGCGGGTGGCCCGGGAGGGCTGCGCCACGTTCATGCTGGGCTACCAGACGATCGACGGGGTCCCGATCACCGTCAACGACTGGCTGCTCACCGACGTGCTCCGCGGCGAGTGGGGCTACACCGGCATGCTCGTCACCGACTGGGACAACGTCGGCCGGATGGTGTGGGAGCAGCAGGTCCAGCCCGACCACGTGCACGCGTCCGCCGCAGCGGTCCGGGCCGGCAACGACATGATCATGACGACGGCCGGGTTCTTCTCCGGCGCCCAGGAGGCGGTGGCCCGCGGCCTCATCGCCGAGTCGGACCTCGACGCGGCGGTGTCCCGGATCCTCACGCTGAAGTTCGAGCTCGGCCTGTTCGAGAACCCGCGCCGGCCCGACCTCGCGACCATGGGCGCGGTGGTCGGCTCGCACCAGGACCTCAACCTGGAGCTCACCCGGCGGTCGCTGGTGCTGCTGCGGAACTCGGGGGTGCTGCCGCTGGCCGGCGGCACGGCTCCGGAGGGCGACCGCCCGCTGACCGTCGCCGTCGTGGGTCCGCTCGCCGACGACCCGCAGACCCAGCTCGGCGACTGGGCCGGATCCTCCGGCCAGGTCGCGTCGATGGCGCACGGGCAGCCCCGCGACATGATCACGACCGTGCTGGACGGGCTCCGCACCGAGGTGCCGGACGGGTGGACGGTCACCTACTCCCCCGGCGCCGCGATCCTCACCCACGAGGACGACCCCGAGGGCCCGTTCTTCCCCGACGGCCAGCCCCGCCCGCAGGTGGTCGCCCCCGCGCCGGTCGACCCCGACCAGCTCGCGGCGGCCGTCGCGGCGGCGCGGGAGGCGGACGTCGTGGTGGCCGTGGTCGGCGACCGGATCGAGCTCGTCGGCGAGGGCACGTCGACGGCGACGCTGGAGCTGCTCGGCGGGCAGGTCGCCCTGCTGGACGCCCTCGCGGCGACCGGGACGCCGCTCGTCGTGGTGCTCCAGGCGTCGAAGCCGATGGTGCTGCCGCCCTCGGCGCTCGGTGCCGACGCGCTCGTCTGGGCGGCGCACCCCGGCATGACCGGCGGGCGCGCACTGGCGGACCTGCTGCTCGGGCACGTCGAGCCGAGCGGGCGGCTGCCGATCTCGTTCGCCCGGCACGTCGGGCAGCAGCCCACCTACTACAACCAGGTGCGCGGCCAGCACGGCGTCCGGTACGCCGACCTGACCCAGGAGCCGGCATTCGCGTTCGGGCAGGGGCTGTCCTACACCACGGTCGAGTACGCGGACCTCGTCGTCGACACCCCCGAGGTGACCGCCGCGGACGAGGTGCGCGCGCACGTCACGGTGACGAACACCGGCGCGCGGCCGGCGCTGGAGACCGTCCAGGTGTACGTCCGGGACCTGGTCACGTCGGCGTCCTGGGCGGACCGGGAGCTGAAGGCGTACACGCAGGTCGAGCTGGCGCCGGGCGCGAGCGTCCGGGTGCCCCTCGTCGTGCGGTCGGCGGACTGCACGATCGTCGACGCCGCCGGGCGGCGGGTCGTCGAGCCGGGCGGGTTCGAGCTCCTCGTCGGCCCGAGCAGCCGGCCGCAGGACCTGCTGCGTGCCGGGTTCCGGGTGCGGGACGACGGAGCGGCCTCGTGAGCGGCGTCGTGAGCGGCGTCGGGATCGCGCCCGGGCCCGCCTCCCGGCCCGAGGCGCCCGCCGGCCCGGTGCGGTCCGTCGACCCCGCGTCGTTCCCCGTCACCCCCCGCGACCGGGACGACGCCCACCCGGGCCGGCGCCGCGGCGACGAGGTCGGCGACGGCCCGTTCGGGCGCGCGGTGACCGCGTTCGCGTGGGGCGCCGGCCTGGCCGGGCTGCTCGCGGTGGCGAACCTGCCCCTGGTGGCCCTCGCGCTCCTGCTGCGCCCGGACCCGGCGGTGGCCTGGCTCGTCGCCCTCGCGGCGGTCCCGGCGGGCCCGGCGCTGTCGGCCGCGCTGCACGCGGTGCGCGAGCACTACGTCGACCCGGGTGTCCCGCTGGTCCGGGCGTTCGCGCGCGGGTACGGGCTCGGCGCGCGCGACGCGCTGGCCGTGGCGGTGCCGGTGTGCCTGCTCGGCGGGCTCGTCGCCCTGGTCGGTGCCGGCGCCGCGGCCTCCGACGTCCCGGCCCTGGTGGCGGGGCTGGCCCCCGGCGCCGGTGTGCTGCTGCTGGTCGTGGCGCTGCACGCCCTCGCGCTGCGCACGTTCTTCCGCCTCCCCGTCGCCGCCGCGTGGCAGGCCGGCGCCTACTACCTCGTCGCGCGGTGGCGCGCCTCGCTGGGGACGCTCGCGCTCCTGGCCGGGGCGGTCGCCGTCGCTGCCCTCGCCTCCGACCTGCTCCTCGTCCTGCTCGGTGGCGTCTGGGTGTGGCTCTGGTACCGCACGACCGCGGGGATGCTGCGCGACGCGGTCGCACGCTTCCTGCCCGGTGGCACGCCCGCCGCCCCTGCCGGGGACGACGCCCGGCCGACGACGACCACCCGACCGCTCGACCCCCGGGGGACCCGACATGCCTGACACCCTGACCCGCCCGCACCGCGACCGCACCGACCGCACGCGCACCGTCGACGCCGGCGGCGGCCTCGCCGTCCGGATGACCCCGGCCGGCGACGTCGCCGGGATCGCCGCACCGGGCGGCCACCTCGTGAACCAGTACCGGATCGGCGAGCACGACGCGGGCATCGCGGGCCCGTTCCTGCGCCGGACGACCGCCGACGGCGCCGTGGCGCACGTGCCCCTGACCGGCAGCCGGTCGGGCGCCGCCTGGCACGCCGGGCCGGGATCGGTGCGGTGGACCGGCTCGGGCCTGGGCGCCGCGTGGACCGTGGACCTCGTGCTCGACGGCACGCGCTCGGCCCTGGTCTGGCGGGTCGAGGTGGCGCGGGTCCGGGACGGCGCGGGCACCCCGGACCCGCTCGCCGGCGCGACCTGGGACGTGGCCGCCACGCAGGACCTGTCCCTCGCCCCGGAGCAGGCCGCCTCGTCCTCCGAGCCGTACGTCTCGCAGTACGTGGCGCACCGCCTCGCCACGTCCGCCGGGCTGGGCACCGTCGTGCTGTCCCGGCAGACGATGACCTCGGCACCCGCCCTGCCGCTGTTCGCGCACGCGATCGCGGAGGGCTCCGCCGCGGCCGGCACCGACGGCTTCGACCTCTACGGCCCGCCCGCGCGCGCCGGCCGCACGCCCGCGTTCCTCTCCGGCGCGCCCTGGCCCGACCGGGTCCGGCAGCACGAGATGGCGATGGCGGGGCTGCTCTCCCGGCCGTCGGCGCTCGCCGAGCCGCTGGTGCTGCACGTCGTCGGCCGGTACTGGGACGACCGCCGCGGGGCCGTGCTGGACGCGCTGCCGGACCTGGAGGCGGAGGTGCCCGGGCTGGTGGCCCTGGCGGACGCCCGCGCGGCGGAGCAGCCCGACGGCGAGGCGGTCGACACCGTGGCCGCGCGGTCCCTGCTCGCCACCGCTCCCCTGCTCGGCGGGGCGCCGCTGCCCGACGCCGGGCTGCTCGCCCTCGGCGACGGTGCCGGGCACGTCGAGCGCGACTCCTCGGGCCGGGTGCTGTCGTACTTCACCGCCGGCGGCGCCCACGTGGTCCGCGGCGAGAAGGACCTCGACCTGCTGCGGCCGCACGGCCACGTCCTGCTCGCCGGCGACTCGCTGAGCCCGGACCGGCCCGTGCTGTCGACCACCGTCTTCGCGCACGGCGTGTTCGGCTCGCACACGGTGCTCGGCAACACGAGCTTCGACACCCTCACCACCGTGCACCGCAACCACCTCAACCTGCTGCGTGCCAACGGCGTCCGGGTGCTGGTCCGCGTCGACGGCACCTGGCGGATGCTGGGCACCCCGTCGGCGTTCGTGCTGGACGTCGGCGAGGCCCGCTGGGTCTACGACCTGGACGGCGGGCGCGTCGAGGTCCGCACCGTGGCCGAGGCGGCGCGCGACGCGCTGCTCCTCGAGGTCGCCGCGGCGACCACGGTCGACGTCCTCGTCACCACGGAGGTCGAGCTCGGCGGCGGTGCCTGGGAGGCCCGGGCGGAGGACGGCGCCGTGCTGCTCACCGCGGACGAGGGCACGGCGACCCGCCGGCACCACCCGCGCCTGACCTACGTGCTGGCCACGACGCCGGGCGCGGAGGTCACGGGCGACGACCCGCTGTTCGCCGGCGGCGCGCCGCGAGGCACCTCGGTGCTGACGGTGCGGGGCACCGCAGGCCCCGGGGCCGCGCTGCGGGTCGTCACCACGGCCGACCGGGACGGCGGCACCAGCGCCGGCCTGGCGCGCGACGTCGCGGCCCGCGGGCTCGACGCGGCGCACGAGGCGGCCGGCCACCGTGCCACCCTCGCGCGGCTGACCCGCGGGCTGGCTGTGGCCGCAGGCTCCCGGCTCGCCGAGCTCGAGACGCTGCTGCCCTGGTGGGCCAACGACGCCCGCGTGCACTACCTCGTCCCGCACGGGCTGGAGCAGTACCAGGGCGCCGCGTGGGGCACCCGCGACGTCTGCCAGGGGCCGTTCGAGCTGCTGCTGGCGGCCGGCCGGCTCGACGCGTGCCGCGACGTCGTGCTGCGGGTGCTCGGCGCCCAGGCCACCGACGGGACGTTCCCGCAGTGGTTCATGTTCGACGCGTACGCCGAGATCCTGCAGGAGCACGCCCACGGCGACGTCGTGCACTGGCCGCTGTTCGCGCTCGGGCAGTACCTGCGGGCCTCGGGCGACGTCGCGGTGCTGGACGCGCCCGTGCCGTTCCGCACCGGCGAGCCCGCGACGGTGGCCGACCACCTCGACGCGCTGGTCCGGCACCTGGAGACCGACCTCGTGCCCGGGACGTCGCTGCCGGCCTACGGCGACGGCGACTGGGACGACACGCTGCAGCCCGCCCGCGCGGAGATGCGCGCCTCGATGGCGTCGACCTGGACCACCGCGCTCGCGGTGCAGACGCTCACGCTCGCCGCGGAGCAGCTGCGCTCCGCGCCCGGAGCCACCGGGCTCGTCGCCCGGATGGACGCGCTCGGCGCCGCGATCACCGCCGACCTGCGCCGGCACATGCTCCCGGACGGGATCGCGGCCGGCTTCGTCACCGTCGCCGACGGCGTGACCACCCCGGTCATCCACCCGCGCGACACGTCGACCGGGCTGACCTACCGCCTGATCCCGATGACGCAGCTCGTGCTCGCCGGCGTGCTGGACCAGGACGGCGCCGACCGGCACGAGGCGATCATCCGCGAGCACCTGCTGTTCCCCGACGGCGTCCGGCTGACCGACCGGCCCACCCGGTTCGCCGACGGGGAGACCGAGTCGTTCCGGCGCGCCGAGCAGGCGGCGTTCTTCGGCCGCGAGGTCGGCCTGATGTACGCCCACGCGCACATCCGGTGGGCCGAGGCGCTCGCCGCCCTCGGGCGCGCCGACGTCGGCGACGAGCTGCTGCGCCTGTCGCCCATCGGCATGCACGACCGCGTCCCGAGCGCGCTGCCGCGGCAGCGCACCTGCTACACGTCGTCGTCCGACGCGACGTTCCCCGACCGGTACGCCGCCGCGCGCGACTTCGAGCTGCTCCGCACCGGCGAGGTGCCGACCGCGGACGGCTGGCGGGTCTACTCGTCCGGCCCGGGCATCTACCTGCGGCAGGTGCTGCACGGGCTGCTCGGCCTGGACGAGCGGCACGACGCGCTCGTCGTCGGGCCCACGCTCGCGGCGGAGGACGACGGGCTGGAGGTGGTCCTCGACCTGGCCGGGGCCCGGCGCACCGTGCGGTACCGGGTCGACCCGACGGCGACCGCGGTGGAGGTGCGCGTCGACGGCCACGTCGCGGCGACGACGCCGGTCGCCCACCCGTACCGGTGGCCCAGCGCCGCGCTGGACCTGGGGCTGCTGGACGGCGCCCGCGTCCTCGAGGTGACGACGCCGGCCGGCACCCGGCCGTGACGGCGTCCCTGCGCGTCGGGACGTACAACCTGTGGGTCGCGCACTGGCCGGCGGCACGGACGTACCACCGGGCCCCGCTCGTCCGCGCGGCACTGGACGACGTCGACGTGCTGGGCACCCAGGAGGGCACGACGGCTCATCTCACGTCGCTGACCGACGGCACGGGGTTCGCCGCCGTCGGACGGTCGCGGGACGGCGGAACCGCCGGGGAGCACTCGGCGATCCTGTACCGGCCCGCGCGCCTGGCCGTGCTGGCGACCGGGGACTTCTGGCTGTCCCCGACCCCCGACGAGCCCAGCACGGGCTGGGACGCGCCCACCTACCGCCGGCTCTGCACGTGGGCACGGTTCCGCGACCTCGCGACCGGGGCGACGTTCGCGATGCTGAACGCGCACCTGGACCACGAGGGGGCCCGCGCACGGGTCGAGTCGGCGCGGCTGCTGCTCGCGCGAGCCGCGGTGGTGGCGGAGGGCGGGCCGGTCGTGCTGACCGGCGACCTCAACGCCGAGCCGGGCTCGGAGCCGCTGCGGGTCCTGCTCGGCAGCACGGTGCCCGGGGTCGCGCTGGTGGACGCCCGGCAGGTCAGCGCGACGCCGCCGTCCGGGCCCGAGACGACGTTCACGCACCTGCCCGACCCCGACGGCCCGGAGCCCGAGCCGGCCGCGCGGCAGCGGATCGACCACGTGCTCGTGAGCCCGGACGTCGCGGTCGACGCGTACGCCGTGGTCGACGCCCGACCCGGCGGGCGGCACCCGTCGGACCACGACCCGGTCGTGGCCTCGGTCCGGCTGCCCGTCGCCCGTCCCTGACGCCCCACCCCCTGCGGACGCGCCACGGCGGCGGACGTCCGACCGCGCGGGAGGACGAGGACGGCCCGGACCCCGTGCGGGGTCCGGGCCGTCCCGGTGTCGTCGTGCTGCTCAGCCGGCGCTGCGTGCCCGGCGCCGCTCCGCGAGCTCGTCGTGCGCGTGGGAGGCCGGCGCGTCGTCCTCGGCCCGCTCGGTGGGCATCTCCGCGAGGGTGCCCTCGACCTCCCGCCAGACGCGACCGACCGCGATGCCGAACACGCCCTGGCCGCCCTGGACCAGGTCGATGACCTCGTCGGCCGAGGTGCACTCGTACACGCTCGCGCCGTCGGACATCAGGGTGATCTGGGCGAGGTCGTCGACGCCCCGCTCGCGCAGGTGGCTGACGGCGGCGCGGATCTGCTGCAGCGAGACCCCGGTGTCGAGCAGGCGCTTGACCACCTTGAGCACGAGGATGTCGCGGAACGAGTACAGCCGCTGCGTGCCGGAGCCGGTGGCCGGGCGCACGGACGGCTCGACGAGCCCGGTACGGGCCCAGTAGTCGAGCTGCCGGTAGGTGATGCCGGCCGCGCGGCACGCGGTCGGGCCGCGGTAGCCGGTGGTGACGTCCAGGTCCGGCAGGTCGTCGCCGAACAGCAGGCCCTGGGCGCGCTGCGGGACGCCTCCGGCAGCGTCTGCTGCCTGCTCGGTGCCGGTCACGGGGTCCTCCACTCGTCGCATCCGTCTCGCCGGTGCGGCGTCGCGGGTGTTGGTGCACGTGCTGCGTATCTGGGAGCAACGCTAGGGCCGGTGAGGGGGTGGGTCAACGACCGCCGCGCCCACGCGCGTCGGCGTGTCGCGCACGGCGTGTCTTACCCTCCACCTGAGGTTGAACCTCGGCCCTGACCCGGCTCGCCCTTCTCGAAGTCATCCGGTGACACGTGGTCGAGGAAGTCGCGGAACTGTGCGACCTGCTCGTCCGGGGAACGGCTCGGCTCCTCCGCGTCCTCCACCGGCACGGGCGACGCCTCGACACCGACCTCCGCCAGCACGTCGGTCGCGCACATCACGGGGCAGCCGACCCGCACGGCGAGCGCGATGGCGTCGGACGCGCGCGCGTCCACCCGCACCTGCTGCTCCCCCAGCACGAGCGCGGCGTGGAACACCCCGCCGACCAGCTCCGTGATCTCGACCTGCCGCACCCGCACGCCCAGGGCGACGAGCAGGTCGCGCATCAGGTCGTGCGTCATCGGCCGCGGCGGGACCACGCCCGCCTGGGCGGTGGCGATCGCCCCCGCCTCGGTGGGCCCGATGGCGATGGGGACGATCAGCTCGCCGACGGGCTCGAGGAGCAGCACGACGAGCTCGTCGTCGCCGGGGTGGCGGCGCACCCCGAGCACCTCGAGCTGCACCATGTCGTCCTCGTGCATGCGGCCCACGCTACGACGCCTGGGCGGTCCGTGCACCGGGCGGGTGGCCGCTCGGTCCGGCACGCCGCGTCAGGGCGCGAGACCCGCCACGCCCGCGCGCACGAGCGCCGTGTGCAGGCGCGTGCACAGCTCGCCCACCTCGGCTGCGACGGTGCTGGCGCGTCCGCTGGCGGACGGCGACGTCTGGCCGCGCCACGGGGCGACGACGGTCTCGACCAGGTCGACCTGCCGGTCGGCCGCGCTGCGGAACGACCGCAGGTGACGCGCCTCCAGCCCGTGCTCGGCGAGAGCCGCCGCGGCGACGACGACGTCCTTGGCCCACGCGTCGAAGTGCCCGGACGCCGACGGCCGCAGCACGCCGGCCTGCACGAGGTCCACCACGAGGTCCTCGTCCACGCCGGCCTCCCCCGCGAGGGCCGCGGTGGTGTAGCGGGCGTCGACGGCCCCGGACCGGGGTACCCCGTCCTCGGTCACGATGAGGGCCGGCGACGGCTGCTCGGCGTCCACGCTCGCGTCGAGCTCGGCCAGGCGCTCGCCGATCACCTTCAGCGGCACGTAGCGGTCCCGCTGCTCGCGCAGCACGAACCTCAGGCGCTCCAGGTCGGCCGGGCTGTACTGCCGGTAGCCGGCGGGCGTGCGGACCGGGTCGACCAGGCCCTGCTCCTCGAGGAACCGCAGCTTGGAGTTGGTGACCGTCGGGAACTCGATCCGCAGCGCGGCGAGCACGTCGGAGATCCGCATGGAGGCCTGGCGGGAGATCCCGCGGGGCCAGCGGGCGGGCTCGACGGCCTGGCCGGCCGGTGCGTGCGCGGCGGTGCCGGCGACGTCCTCGGTGTCCGGGCGGCGTGCGGGGCGGGCGCCGCTCACTGCGCGGGGTCGGCCTGCTGGCCGCCCGGTCGCACCGCGGGGCTCGGGTGGAACGTCATGCGGAACTTGCCGATCTGCACCTCGTCACCGGGGCGCAGCACCGCGGAGTCGATCCGCTCGCGGTTCACGTACGTGCCGTTGAGCGAGCCGATGTCGCGCACGAGGAAGTCGTCGAGCTCGCGGACGAACTCGGCGTGCTTGCGGGACACGGTGACGTCGTCGAGGAAGATGTCGGCGTTCGGGCTGCGGCCGGCGACGGTGCGCTCGGCGTCGAGCAGGAACCGGGCCCCGGAGCTCGGCCCGCGCTGCATCACCAGGAGCGCCGAGGTGCGGGGCAGCGCCTGCACGGCCGCCGCCTGCTCCGCGGTGAGGCCGACCGGGCCGGCCGGCTCCGGGTCGATCGCACCGAGCGAGCCGAAGCTGATGGTGGTGTCGGGGTTCGCGGGCGTCGTCGCCCCGTCGGGCGCGGTGGGCCGCTGATCGCCGCCCGGCACCTGCTTGTCGTCGCTCATGACACCCTCCCAGACCTGCTCGTGCACGGCCCCGACCTGCACCGGGGTCCTCGACAGCCTATGCGCCCGGACCGCCCTGAGCACACCCCGCCCGGACCCTGGCGCGTCGTCCTCACCCGCCGCCGGACGTCTGCGGGGTCGCGAACTGCGGGTCCGGCACGTCGCGGGTCGCCGTCACCTCGACCTCCTCCTGCGTCCGCACGGTCGCGTCGCCCCCGTCGATCTGCACCTTGGCCAGGGCGCCGCCGGGGATCGCGAGGGCGGTGGCGATCGTCTCCGGCTCGCCGATCGCCACCCAGCGGTACGGCGGGGCCACGAGCGCGCCGTCGACCTCGATGCCCTCGTCGGTGCCGAGCACGTAGGACGAGGCCGTGAGCCGCTGGTCGTTGAGCTGCACCGCCTCGGCGCCGGCGTTCCGCAGCTCCTCCAGCAGGTTCAGCAGGGTCAGCGCGGAGACCGAGCGCGAGCCGTCCGCGATCGTGACGGTCACGCCGGGCCCGACCGCGGGCAGCCGGCCGGACAGGATGCCCTGCGCCGCGGCGCTGCGGGTCGCGGCCTCCAGGGCGGCCTCGCGGCTCGTGGTGCCGGACTGCAGCTCCTGGTGCGTGCGCTCCAGCTCGGAGACCTGCTCCTGCAGCTCGTCCGCCTGCCGCGTCGTCTGGTCGAGCAGCGACACCAGCTCGGACTCGCGCATCACGGTGAGGCTGGCGGTGTCGGTCTGGCGCACCTGGACGGCGATCGCGAACCCGAGCAGCACGCACAGGACCCCGGTGAGCACCTGCGCGCGGGTCGCGCGGGGCCGCAGCGCGCGGCCCAGGGCCCGCCAGCCGACGACCGGCTGGGCGGGACGCGCGGCGGGTGCCGCCGTGGGCTCCGTCGGCTCCGTCGGCTCCGTGGGCTGCGGGTCGGTGCTGCTCACCGGGTCACGCCTTGAACACGTGCCGCCGGATCGCGGCGACGTTCGAGAAGATCCGGATGCCGAGCACGACGACCACGCCCGTCGACAGCTGCGAGCCGACGCCCAGCTGGTCGCCGAGGAAGACGATCAGGGCCGCGACGACGACGTTCGACAGGAACGACACCAGGAACACCCGGTCGTCGAACAACCCGTCCAGCACCGCGCGCAGGCCGCCGAACAGCGCGTCGAGCGCCGCGACCACCGCGATCGGCAGGTACGGCTGCAGCGCCGCCGGCACGGTCGGCTCCAGCACCAGGCCGGCCACGACGCCCACCAGCAGCCCGATCACCGCGATCACAGGTCCCCCTCGCTGTCGTCGACGGCGGACGGACCGCCGGGTGCAGGTGCCGCCGGGGCGGCGCGCGGCACCGGCCCCTCGGACAGTGTGCCCGACGGCGCGGCGACGCCGGACGGGCTCGGGCTCTCCAGCCCCGGCACGATCGCCACGCCCTCGGGCACCTCCGCCGAGCGCAGCGTCACGGTGCCCGCCGCGGGCAGGTCGAGCTCGCGCTGCGCGGACACCTGCGTGCGGATGCCGTAGGTCGACTGCAGGACGGCGAGCAGCTGCCCGCCCGAGGTACGGGTGAGCGCGGTCTGCATGCCCTGCGCGTCGCCGATGGCCTCGATCGTGTACGGCCCGACCAGGGGGACGACGTCCACCAGGATCGCGTCGCCCGCGGTCCGGATGGCCGTGGTCGGCGCGAGCCGCTCGTCGTTCACCGCGATCGCCTCGGCACCCGAGGCCCACAGCCCGTTGACGATCAGCTGCAGGTCCGAGTCGCGGACGCGGGCGTCCGGGTCCTCCTCCCCCGCAACCTGCTCGGCGTCCTGCAGCGTGATGCTCAGGCCGCCGCCCGTGACGGCGGTGGCGCCGGACGCCACGGAGTCGACGGCGAGCTGGTCGACCAGCGGCGAGTCCGCGGCCGACAGCGCCTGCTCCTGCAGGGCGCCGATCTCGTCGGAGAGCTCGGTGCTGCGGTCCCGCAGCCGCTCGACCTCGCCGCTGCGCTCGGTGATCTGCCCGGCGAGCACCTCCCGCGCGGCCAGGGCCGACGGCTGCGGCGCACGCAGCGACAGCACGGACCAGGTCGTCGCCACACCGAGCGCGACGGCGAGCAGGGCGACGCCGACGGTCCCGGGCCCGAGCCGGCGCCCGCTCCGGCCGGAGCGCGCGCGGCGCTCGGCGGCCTCCCGGTACTCCGGGTCCAGGGGGTGGGTGGTCACCTCGGTCAGCAGCGACATCGAGGCGTCCGGCCGGCGCGGGGCCGGCCCGGTCACGCAGCCACCGTGCGGGGCTCGCCCGCGTCGGCACCTCCGCGACGCCCCACGAGCGTCCACGCCTGCCGCACGTACAGCGCGCCGGCGAACCAGTACAGCGCGACGCCCCACCACGCGCAGGCCCAGCCGAGCACCGACGCGGCGTCGCCGACGAGGCCGCCCCAGTGGGCCAGCAGCAGCAGCGGGAACGCGTAGAGCAGCGCGAACGTCCCGGCCTTGCCCGCGAGGTGCACCTGCAGCGGCCCGTAGCCGTGCCGTGCCAGCACCATGAGCATCACGATGAGCATGACGTCGCGCGCCAGCAGCACGACGACGAGCCACCACGGGACCACGCCGCGCGCCGCGAGACCCACCAGGGTGACGAGGATGAAGAGCCGGTCCGCGGCGGGGTCCAGCACCTGGCCGAGGCGGGACACCTGACCGAGCCGGCGGGCCAGCACGCCGTCGAGCCAGTCGCTCGCGCCCGACACGGCGAGGACGAGCAGCGCCCAGCCGTCGTGCCCCTGGGCGATGAGGACCGCGAACACCGGGACCATCAGCAGCCGGACCAGGCTGATGACGTTCGGCACGGTGAGGACGCGGTCGCTCACCACGTCCCGCTCTGCCACAGCACCCCCGAGTCGTCCGACCTGATGGACGCACATCCTACGCACCCCCCGGCGCCCCTCAGCACCCGCCGCACCCACCCCGCCGCTGGTGGGCACGGGCGCACGGCGCACCCCTGTGGTTCGCTGGCGGCATGGCCCACGTCAACGACCCCGCCGTGATCCGCCGCCTGCTCACCACGCCGGGGACCTGGGCGGTCGTCGGGCTGTCGACCAACCGGGCGCGCGCCGCGTACGGGGTGTCGGCCTACCTCCAGGACCTCGGCCAGCGCGTCGTGCCCGTGCACCCGCGTGCGGAGACCGTGCACGGCGCACCGGGCGTCCGCACGGTCGCCGAGGTGGACGGGCCGGTCGACGTCGTGGACGTGTTCGTCAACGCCGCGCGGGCGGGGGCGGTCGTCGACCAGGCGGTCGCCGCCGGGGCCGGGGCGGTGTGGCTGCAGCTCGGGGTCGTCGACGAGGACGCGGCGGCCCGGGCCGCCGCCGCGGGGCTCGACGTCGTGATGGACGCGTGCCCGGCCATCGAGGGCCGGCGGCTCGGCCTGGGCTGAGGCCGTCCGCCGGGCCGACCCGGTTCAGGCCCCGGCCGCGCGTGTGCCCGAGGTCACCGTGCCGCTCCCCCGCGTCCGGGGCGCCCGGCGGGTAGAGTAAGAGCTACTCGGAGTTCGTCGCAGTGTCCCGTGATGTGCGTGCCGAGGCCCACCCCTGACTTTCCGGTGCGGCCTCGTGATGTGTGGGTGTGGGAGTGCGACCGCGTGGCCGACCGATCCCGTCCGGCCCAGCAGCTCCCCCCAGCGACACGAAACGGTGCTGACCGAATGACGTCTGTGCTCGACTCCACCCTGCCCTCCGACGTGGCCACGACCACGTTCGCCGACCTGGACCTGCCCGCGCCGCTGCGCGAGGCCGTCCTGGAGCTCGGCTTCACCACCCCCACCGCCATCCAGGCCGAGGCGATCCCGGCCCTCCTGTCGGGCCGCGACATCACCGGCGTCGCCCAGACCGGCACCGGCAAGACCGCCGCGTTCGGCCTGCCGCTGCTCGCCGCCGTCGACCCGGAGCTGCGCGAGGTCCAGGCGATCGTCCTGGCCCCGACGCGCGAGCTCGCCATGCAGGTCGCCGAGGCGCTCGAGTCCTTCGCGTCCAAGATGCCCGGCCTGCAGGTCGTCCCCGTCTACGGCGGCTCCCCCTACCTGCCGCAGCAGCGCGCGATCCGCGGCGGCGCCCAGGTCATCGTCGGCACGCCCGGCCGCATCATCGACCACCTCGACCGCGGCAGCCTGAAGCTGGACGCCGTCCGGTTCCTCGCGCTGGACGAGGCCGACGAGATGCTGCGCATGGGCTTCGTCGACGACGTGGACCGCATCGCGTCCGCCACGCCCGTGAGCAAGCAGGTCGCGCTGTTCTCCGCCACGATGCCGCCGGCCATCCGCCGCGTCGCCGCGCAGCACCTCACCGACCCGGTCGAGATCACCGTCTCCCGGCAGTCCTCGACGGTCACCAGCGTCAAGCAGACCTACGCCGTCGTGCCGTTCCGCCACAAGGCCGGCGCGCTGGCCCGCGTGCTCGCCGTCTCGGACGCCGACGCGGCCATCGTCTTCGTCCGCACCCGCAGCGCCGCCGAGGACGTCGCCGTCTCGCTCGTCGAGCGGGGCGTCGCCGCCGCCTACATCTCGGGCGACGTGGCGCAGGGCGACCGGGAGAAGATCGTCGAGCGCGTCCGCTCCGGCGCGATCAACGTCCTCGTCGCCACCGACGTCGCGGCCCGCGGCCTCGACATCGACCGCATCGGCCTGGTCGTGAACTTCGACGTCCCCGGCGAGCCCGAGGCCTACGTGCACCGCATCGGCCGCACCGGCCGCGCGGGGCGCACCGGCGAGGCGCTGACGTTCGTCACCCCGAACGAGCAGGGCAAGCTGCGCGCGATCGAGCGCACCACGCGCCAGCAGCTCGAGCAGATCCAGATCCCCTCGCCCGCCGACGTCTCCGCCCACCGGGTCACCGCGCTGCTCGACCGCGTGCCGGCCCGCCGCGAGCTCGGCCGCCTGGACCTGTACCGCACGGCCGCCGCGGACTTCCTCGCCGCGCACCCGGACGTCGACACCGCCGACCTCGTGGCCGTGCTGGCCGCGCTGGCCGTCGGTGACGAGGGCCCCGCGCCCCGGCCGACCGACGGCGACGACCTGGACGACGCGCTGTCCCGCGCGTCGCTCGGCGCCGAGCGCGGTCCCCGCCGCGAGGGCAGCGAGGGCGGCCGCACCCGCAGCGCCGCCCGCCCGAGCGGCGGCCCGCGCTACCGCCTGTCCGTCGGCTCGCAGCACGGCGTCCAGCCCGGTGCGATCGTCGGCGCGCTGACCAACGAGGGCGGCCTCAACGGCAAGGACCTCGGGAAGATCGACATCTTCTCGACGTTCTCGCTCGTCGAGATCCCCACGGGTCTCAGCCCCGAGGCGTTCGACCGCATCGGCCGCGCCCGCGTCGCCGGCCGGCCGCTGCGCATCCGCGTCGACGAGGGCCCGGGCCCGCGTGCCGGCGGCAGCGCCCGGCCCGAGCGCGGCGCCTCGCGCGGCCCGGCGCACCACGGCCCGCAGGGCGGCGCCCCCCGCTCCGGCGGCTACGGCACGCGCGACGGCGCCGGCAGCCGCGACGGCGGCCGGGACGCGCGCCCGCGCCGCACGACCACCCCGCGCTGACCCGAGCGCCCCGCGCTGACCCGAGCGCCCCGAAGGCCCGGCCCCTCCCGACGGAGGCGCCGGGCCTTCCCCGTCCCCGGGCGCCCGCCGCCGCCCCGCGCCCGCCGATCTCGGCGCCGAGGTAGTGCGACCTCGGCGAGGTAGTGCCGCATTGCGCACTACCTCGACGGGAACGCACTACCTCGGCGAGCGGCTCGCGTCTGCGAGGCCGGTGCGCTCGCCGGGAACGGGGGCTTCCGTCGAGATCGGTGGTTCCCGCCACCGATCTCGGATGCGACCACCGATCTCGTCGCCGAGGTAGTGCGACCTCGGCGAGGTAGTGCTGCATCGCGCACTACCTCGGCGGGAACGCACTACCTCGGCGAGGAGCTCGCGTCTGTGAGGCGGGTGCGCTCGCCGGGAACGGGGGCGTGCGTCGAGATCGGTGGTTCCCGCCACCGGTCTCGGGGTCGGATGCGACCACCGATCTCGGGGTCGGGCGTGCGGGGGGTCGGGCGTGCGGGGGTGCGGGGGGCAGCCGGGACGGAGGTCAGGCGGGGGTGAGGACGCGGCGGACCTCGGCGACGAAGGCGTCGACGTCGGCCTCGGTGGTGTCGAACGCGCACATCCACCGGACCTCGCCGGTGGCGCGGTTCCAGTCGTAGAACCGGCGGACCTCACGGAGCGCGTCGGCGGTGCCGGGCGGCAGCGCGGCGAACACGGCGTTGGCGTCGGTGGCCTGCGTGATCCGGACGCCGGGCACCGACTCGACGCCGGCGCGGAGCCGGGCCGCCATCGTGTTGGCGTGGCGGGCCGAGCGGAGCCAGAGGTCGCCCTCGAGCAGCGCGATCAGCTGGGCGGACACGAAGCGCATCTTCGACGCGAGCTGCATGTCGACCTTGCGCTGGAACGCGATGCCGGGGGTCGCGCCGGGCGTGAGCTCCAGGACGGCCTCGCCGAACAGCAGGCCGTTCTTGGTGCCGCCCAGGGACACGACGTCGACGCCGACGTCGGTGGTCAGCGCGCGCAGCGGGAGGTCGAGCGCGGCCGCGGCGTTCGCCAGGCGCGACCCGTCGAGGTGCACGCGCAGGCCGAGGCCGTGCGCGTGCTGGGTGATCGCGAGGATCTCGTCGGGCGTGTACACGGTGCCGAGCTCGGTGGCCTGCGTGATCGAGACGACACCGGGCTGCGCGCGGTGCTGGTCGCCGAAGCCGTGGGCGTGCCGGTCGACGAGCTCGGGGGTGAGCTTGCCGTCGGGCGTGGGGACGGTCAGCAGCTTGATGCCGCCGACGCGCTCGGGCGCGGCGTTCTCGTCGGTGTTGATGTGCGCGGTCTCCGCGCAGATGACGGCGCCCCAGCGCGGGAGCATCGTCTGCAGGGCGACGACGTTCGCCCCGGTGCCGTTGAACACGGGGTACGCGGTGGTGTCGCGGCCGAAGTGCCCCCGCAGCACCTCCTGCAGGTGCTCGGTGTACGGGTCGGCGCCGTAGCCGGGGACGTGCCCGTCGTTCGCGGCGGCGACGGCCGCGAGGACCTCGGGGTGCACCCCGGCGTAGTTGTCGGAGGCGAAGTCGTGCCGGGCGGGGTCGTGCAGCGTGTCCACCCGACCATCCTGCCTGACGGCAGGGGGTGCTCCGGTCAGCCGGCGCGCTCGGCGCGGCACTCCGCGCAGGTGCCGAGCAGCTCGATGGTGTGCTCGACGTCGGAGAAGTCGTGCGCGGACGCGACCTGCGCGGCCCACGCCTCGGCGCCGGGGCCGTCGATCTCGACGGCCTTGCCGCAGTACCGGCAGACCAGGTGGTGGTGGTGCTCGCGCTGGACGCAGCGGCGGTACACGGCCTCGCCCTCGGGCGAGCGCAGCACGTCGACCTCGCCGGCGTCGGCGAGCGTCTGGACCGCGCGGTACACGGTGGCCAGGCCGGTGCTGGACCCACGGCCCTTCAGCAGGTCGTGCAGCTGCTGGGCGCTGCGGAACTCGTCGAGGTCGTCGAGCAGCCCGAGGATCTCCGTGCGCTGCCGGGTGGTGCGCTGGGTGACGGCCATCGTGCGTGCTCCTTCCGCTCTGCGCGCCGGGTGCGAGACGCGACTGATCATCGTACTCAACGCGCGGGCGCCCCGCGGGAGTCCCGGCACGCCGCGAGCCGGGGACCCGTGCGGGTCCCCGGCTCGCGGGCGGTGCTGCGGAGGGCGTCGCTCAGCTGGCGACGGCGCGCTTGAGGGCGCTGCCCGCGGTCAGCTTCACGCGGAAGCCGGCCGGGATGTCGAGCTTCTCGCCGGTCTGCGGGTTGATGCCGGTGCGCGCGGCGCGGTCGGCGCGGGACACCGCGAGCAGACCCGGGATGGTCACGCTCTCGCCGGCGCTGAGCTGCTCGACCAGGACCTCCTGGAAGGCCTTGAGGGCCGAGTCGGCAGCGGTGTTGGTGAGCCCGGCCTTGGCGGCGATGGCCTGGACGAGCTCGGTGCGGTTCACGCTCACGGATGTGCTCCTTGTGGATCGAACTGGGAGTTCGGCCTGCGCGGCGTCCCGTCACGGGACGTCAGCATCCGGCGGGCCGACGCGGACGACCATAACGGCAGGCAGGCCGCTTCCCGCAAACGCCACGCGGGCGGTGTGTCGCTCAGGACGCGGGACGACGCCCGTCCAGGTGGGCCTGCAGGCGGTCCAGCGGCCACGCGTCGAGCACCCGGTCGGGCCCGATGCCGTGCGCGGCCGCGCGGTCGCAGCCGACGGGCTGCCACGAGAGCTGGCCCGGCGCGTGGGCGTCGGTGTCGATGGTAAACAGGCAGCCGGCGGGCACGGCGACGTCGAGCAGCGCGTGCGGCGGGTCGAGGCGGTCGGGGCGGCAGTTCACCTCGACGGCGACGCCGTGCTCGGCGCAGTCGGCGAACACGGCGGCGGCGTCGAACTCGCTCTGCGGGCGCTGGCGCTTCCCGGTGAGCTGGCGGCCGGTGCAGTGGCCGAGCACGTCGAGCAGCGGGTTCGCGACGGCGGCCCGCATCCGGCGGGTCATCGCCGCGGAGTCCATCCGCAGCTTGGAGTGCACGGACCCGACGACGACGTCGAGGCGGTCCAGGAGCTCGGGCTCCTGGTCGAGCGACCCGTCGTCGAGGATGTCCACCTCGATGCCGGTGAGCACGCGGAACGGCGCGATCGCGCGGTTCAGCGCCTCGACCTGGTCGAGCTGCGCGCGCAGCCGCGCGGGCGACAGGCCGTTCGCGACGGTCAGCCGCGGCGAGTGGTCGGTGATCGCGAGGTACTCGTGCCCGAGCTCCATCGCGGCCAGCACCATCTCCTGGATGGTGGTCGAGCCGTCGCTGGCCTCCGTGTGGGCGTGCAGGTCGCCCCGCAGCGCGGCGCGCAGCTCGGCTCCCGGGCCCGTGGCCTCGGCCGCCGGGTACCGGGACTCGAGGTCGACCAGGTACGGCACGGGCCCGCCGGTCGCCGCGGCGGTCGCGACCTCCGCGGTGCGCGCGCCGACGCCCGGCAGGTCCGTCAGCGTGCCGGCCGCGACCCGCGCCGCCAGCTCGTCCGCGTCCAGCCGCTCGAGCGTGCGGACCGCCGCGCGGAAGGCGTCGGCGCGGTACGAGGTCGCCCCGCCGCGCTCCAGCAGGAACGCGGCGCGCCGCAGCGCCGCCACGACCTCGTCGCGCACGTCAGCCGTCCCCGGCACGCCCCCCACGCGTCAGGACGCCCGCTTGCGGCGGGTGCGCGCGGGCTTGGACTCCGCGGCCTCCTCCGCCTCGGGCTCGTCCTTCTTCGCGGCCCGCGACCGGGTGCTGCGCTTCTTCGGCGCCTCGTCCCCGTCGTCGTCGGCCTTCGACGCCTTCGTCGCCCGGGACCGGGTGCTCGGCTCCGGCTTCTCCGCGGGCTCGTCGGCGGTCTCGTCCGCGGCCTTGCCGCCGCGCGCCTTCTCCACGCTGCGCTGCAGCGCCGCCAGCAGGTCGACGACCTCGCCGGTCTGGGCGCCGCCCTCGCCGACCTCCTCCGGCTGCGGCACGGACTGCGTGCGCCCGGAGGACACCTTCGCCTCGATGACCTGCTCCAGCGCCGCGCGGTACCGGTCCTCGAAGCCCGAGGGGTCGAAGTCGCCGGCGAGGGACTCGACGAGCGAGGACGCCATCGCGAGCTCCTGGGGCCGCACCGTCACGTCCTGGTCGAGGATCGGGAAGTCCGCCTCCCGCACCTCGTCCGGCCACAGCAGGGTCTGCAGGCAGATCACGTCGTCGCGCACCCGGAGGACCGCCATCGACTCGCGCTGCCGCAGCGCCACCTTGACCACGGCCATCCGGTCGGTGCTGGTGAGCGCCTCGCGGAGCAGCGCGTACGGCTTGGCCGCCGTGCGGTCCGGCTCCAGGTAGTACGTCTTGGCGAGCAGGATCGGGTCGACCTGGTCGGAGGGGACGAACTCGATGACCTCGATCTCCCGCTCGGTGGCCAGCGGCAGCTGGTTCAGGTCCTCGTCGGTGAGCACGACCAGCCGGCCGTCGTCGGTCTCGTAGCCCTTGGCGATCTCGGAGTACTCGACGGGCTCGTCCTCGATGCTGCACACCTTGCGGTAGCGGATCCGGCCGCCGTCCTTCTTGTGCACCTGGTGCAGCGGCACCTCGTGCTCGCCCGTCGCGGCGTACAGCTTGACCGGCACGTTGACCAGCCCGAACGCGACGGCGCCCTTCCAGATCGCGCGCATCGTGACCACCCCTCCTGAGCAGGGGGCAGTCCCCCGCGACGAAACCTCGTCCTGTGGGCAGGATGGACCCGTGCAGCCCATGCTCGCCACCCCTGCGCCCGAACCGGGTCGGCTCCCGGTCGGCCCGGGCTGGCTCTTCGAGGTGAAGTGGGACGGCGTGCGCATCCTCGCGGACACCACCGGCGACCGGCTCCGGCTGCTCGGCCGCAACGGCCGGGACGCCGCCACGGCGTACCCGGAGCTGGCCGCGCTGGACGCGCTGCCGGCGGGCACCGTCGTCGACGGCGAGGTGGTGGCGATGCGCGACGGCATCCCGTCGTTCCCGGCGCTGGCCGAGCGGATGCACGTCCGGGACCCCACCCGCGCGGCGGCGCTGGCCCGGCGCGCGCCGGTGAGCTACCTGGTGTTCGACGTGCCGGTGCTGGCCGGCGAGGACCTGACCCGCCGGCCGCTGGAGGAGCGCCGCGCCGCGCTGGAGGGGCTGGAGCTGCCGGAGCACGTGCAGCTCTCCCCCGCCTACGACGACGGCGACCTCATCTGGGCGGCGACCCGGGGCCAGGGCCTGGAGGGGGTCGTCGCCAAGCGCCGGACCTCGACCTACCAGCCGGGCCGCCGCTCGACCGACTGGCTGAAGGCCGTGCACCACACGACCCGCACGGCCCTGGTCGCGGGCTGGCGGCCGGAGACGACCGGCAGCGGGCGGATGGGTGCGGTGCTGCTCGGCGCGCCGGACGCGGCGGGTGACCTGCACCTGCTCTGCCGGGCCGGCAGCGGGCTGGCCGGACCGCTCGCGCGCGAGCTGACGACGCTGCTGGCACCGCTGGAACGGCCCACCTCGCCGTTCGCGGAGCGGCTGGACCCGGTGGACGCGCGCGGGACCGTCTGGGTGGAGCCGGAGGTGCTGCTCGACGTCCGCTACCTGACCCGCACGCCGTCCGGCCGGTTGCGGCAGCCGGTGCTGCGCGGGCGCCGCGAGGACACCGACGTCGACCCCTGGGAGGCCTGATGACCCCGCCACCGCCCGCACCGTCGGAGCCGCCGCAGCGGGTGCGCATCGACGGCCGGGACGTCCGGCTCACGCACCTGGACCGGGTGCTGTACCCGTCGACCGGGCTGACCAAGGCCGAGGCGATCGACTACGTGGTGCGCGCGGCGCCGGCGCTGCTCGACCAGCTGCGGGACCGCCCGGTGACCCGGATCCGGTTCCCGGAGGGCGTCGGCGGTGAGACGTTCTTCGAGAAGAACACCCCGCGCGGGGCTCCGCCGTGGCTGCGCCGGCAGACCCTGCCCGCCGCGCCCGGCGCCGAGGACGAGGGCAAGCAGCTGGAGCTGCCGTTCCTGGACGACGTCGCGTCGCTGGTGTGGGCCACCAACGCCGGCGCGATCGAGCTGCACACGCCGCAGTGGACCGTCGGCCCGCGCGGCGGGCTGCGGAACCCGGACCGGCTCGTGGTGGACCTGGACCCCGGGGCGCCTGCCGGCCTGGCCGAGTGCGCGCAGGTGGCCCACCTCGTCGCCGACCGGCTCCGCGCCGACGGGCTCAGCACGGTCCCGGTCACGTCGGGCAGCAAGGGCATGCAGCTCTACGCGCCGCTCGACGGCCGCCGCACCGTGATGGAGGTCCGGCAGTACGCCCGCGACCTGGCGCACGAGCTGGCGGCCGCGCACCCCGACCTCGTCGTCGCGGTGATGCGCAAGGACGTCCGCGGCGGGAAGGTGCTGCTCGACTGGTCGCAGAACCACCCGGCGAAGACCACGATCACGCCCTACTCGCTGCGCGGCCGGGAGCAGCCCGCCGTCGCCGCGCCCCGCTGGTGGGACGAGGTCGGGCCGGGGCTCACGCAGCTGTCCCCGGGCGAGGTGCTGGACCGGCTGGAGTCCGACGGGGACCCGTTCACCCACGGCTGACGCAGGGCCGTCACCTGCGATTGCGGGCTCCGACCGCGTGCGGCAACGTGAGCGGTGGCCGGCGTCGTCGGACGCCGTGGAGTCTGAGGAGGACACAAGATGGTTCGCCGCACGGAGCTGCCCAAGTACACCGTCCCGTCGCTGTCGGTCGAGGACGGCCGGACGATCGCCGCGATCCTGCAGCAGCGTCTCAACGCGCTCAACGACCTCGCGCTCACGCTCAAGCACATCCACTGGAACGTCACGGGCCCGCACTTCATCGCGGTGCACGAGATGATCGACCCGCAGGTCGACGCCGTCCGCGCGATGGTCGACGCGATCGCCGAGCGCATCGCCACCCTCGGCGTCGCGCCGATCGGCACGCCGGGCGCACTGGTGCAGGACCGCAGCTGGGACGACTACTCCATCGGCCGCGCCGGCGCCATCGAGCACCTGGGCGCGCTCGACGAGGTGTACGTCGGCGTCGTCACCGACCACCGCGAGGCGGCCGCGGCGACGGAGGACCTCGACACCGTCACCAACGACCTGCTGGTCGGCCACCTGCACGAGCTCGAGCTGTTCCACTGGTTCGTGCGCGCGCACCTGGAGTCGGCGGGCGGCGAGCTGAGCACCGCGGGCGCCCACTCCGAGAAGGAGGCCGCCCGCGACGCGGGCGCGGCCGTCACCGACGTCGCCTGACGACGGCCGGCCAGCGGCAGGCCCGAGGCCCCGGTCACCTGGAGGTGGCCGGGGCCTCGTGCTGCGCGACGCGCGACGCCGCTCGTCAGAGGCGCTCGGCCTGGTCCCACTCGTCCGAGGCGGCGATCGCCTCGTCGTCGGGGAGCAGCTCGCTGTCCCGCAGCGACCGGGGCGCGCGGGCCGGGTCGCCGCCGGAGCGGGCGTCGGCGGCGCGGAGCTCCGCCTCGGAGGTCGGCGCGTCGGCGAGGCGCTCGGCGGAGGGGTCGGAGGTGAGGTTGCGCGGGCGGGTCGTCATGTCCCGGTTCTACCCCGATCCGCGCCGGCTGACCACCCCGCGGGAGGACGTCGTGCCCGCGGGCCCGTCGGCGCCGGCGCTCAGCCCGAGATGGTCCGCACCCACTCGCCCAGCGTGCCGCCGGAGGTGAGGACGACGAGCCAGCCGAGCGCGAGCTGGACGACGGCGGCCGCGACGATGATCCCCTGCCGGCGGTGGGTCGGCCGGCGCGGCGCGAGCAGCAGCACGTACAGGGCCGTGAGCAGCACGTACGACTGGCCGACGGGCTCCCGGAGCCCGAGCCACAGGGACAGGTACAGGCCCGCGACGGCGATCCCCGGGGCGATGAGCGACCAGGGGTCGCGCACGGCGCGGACGGTGAACGCGATGAGGACCAGCGGCGCGGAGATCAGGGCGAGGGCGATCTGCCGGCCCGCCTCGACCGCGGAGACCTCGACGCCGCCGGGGAACCAGCCCGCGGCCGTGGCGCTCTGCATGCCACCGAGCGCGTCGGCGGAGAACCACCACGAGACGTACAGCCAGAACGCCACCGCGGCGGCCGCGGGGAACAGCAGCACGGCGACCGTGGCGGTGGTCGCCCCACGTCCCTGCTGACCGGCGCGGCGGGCGAAGAACGGGGCCACCGCGCCGAGGGTCAGCGCGTAGAGCCAGGCGCCGGGGTCGACCATCACGGCCACGCCGAGGGCGAGCCCGGCGCGGAACCCCGCCTCGGTGGACCGGCGCTCGACGAACGCCGCGATGCCGTCGAGGGCGAGCACCAGGAGCGCGATGCCCAGCAGCGACTCGAGGTTGTTCGCGGCGAGGAAGTACAGCGGGGGCGCCAGGACGAAGATGCTCATCACGGCGCTGGTCGCCCACGGCCCGAAGCCCTCGCGGACGAGCACCCCGGCGAGGCGCTGCAGCGTGAAGCCGAGGACGGCCGCGGCGACGAGGTTCATCCCCAGGTGGCTGCCGCCGAGCAACGAGGACAGCGCGGCGGACAGCGGCGGGAACGTCTCGGCGGTCCAGCCCAGGCCCGTGTCGCCCCACCGCACCACGTCGCCGCGCGCGGCCAGGGCCTCGTTGGCGGTCGGCTGCCACGGCGAGTCCTGGGACAGCAGCGCCACGACGACGAAGGGCGCCGCGAACGCGAGCCGCACCAGCCAGCGGGCGACCGGGCCGCCCGGCCACGCCTCAGCCTCGTACCGGCGCCGGGGCGAGGTGCGGGTCGGCGTCGACACCAGTGAGGCCATGCGCGGTCTTCTCCCAGTAGTGCGGGTTGGTGATGAGCTGCCAGAGCGCCTTGTACGCGGCGACGGAGTGCAGCAGCCAGTACGCGGGGTTCGCGATCCCCCACAGCACCAGCCCGTACCGGCGGCGTTTGAACGCCCCCATCATCGAGACGTAGATCATCAGCGCGCTGCCCACGCCCAGGTTGAACATCGACAGCCACAGCACCCACGCCGGGAAGAGGAACGAGAGCTGCTCCGGGTCGAGGAGCAGCGACGCCAGGAACACGGCGTACAGCACCGGCACGGCGAGGAACGTCGCGGGCGTGCCGCCGACCAGGAACAGGAAGGACAGCGTCTGCCGCAGCCCGGCCACCCGCACCAGCCGGACCGGGTTGCGCAGGTGCACCAGGGTGGTCTGCATGTAGCCCTTGATCCACCGGGACCGCTGCCGCACGAAGTTCGGGTAGGAGGTGTTGGCCTCCTCGTACGTGGTCGAGTCGACGACGCCCACCCGCAGCCCCTCCGCCGCGGCGCGGATGCCGAGGTCGGCGTCCTCGGTGACGTTGAACGGGTCCCAGCCGCCGAGCCGCCGCAGGCCGCTGACCCGGAAGTGGTTGGACGTCCCGCCGAGCGGGATCGCCAGCCGGCCGTACTCGAGCCCGGGCAGCATGTAGTCGAACCAGAACGAGTACTCGAGCGTGAACATCCGGGTGAGCGGGTTCTCGTCGGCGTTGAAGTAGTTGAGCGCGGCCTGCACGCAGACCAGCTCCTCCCCTGCCTCACGGAACGCCAGCACCGCCTTCTTCAGCTGGTCGGGCTCCGGCTTGTCCTCCGCGTCGAAGATGACGAGCAGCTCGCCGGTCGCGAACTCCAGGCCGACGTTGCAGGCCTTCGGCTTGGTCTGCGGCGCACCCGCGGGGACGGTGATGAACCGGAAGTGCGCCGGCGGGTGCGCGGCCTCGGCCGCCGCGCGGGTCTCCGCGTCGTCCTCCTCGACCAGGATCAGCACCTCGAGCAGGTGCGCCGGGTAGTCGAGCGCGCCGAGGTTGTCGATCAGGTGGGCGACGATGTTCGCCTCCTTGTACACGGGCACCAGCACCGTGTACCGCGGCAGCTCGTGGTCGCGCAGCGCGGAGAGGGCTGCCGGGTCGGTGCGGGTCACGTGCTCCATCCGCGCGCCGCGCAGCGACGCCCAGAACTTGAAGCCGGTGCCGACCAGGAACGCGAGCCCGACGACCACGGACAGCGTCACGACCACCACGCGGGGCACGACCACCGCGGCGACGGCCACGACCACCAGGGCGACGACCAGCGCGATGCTCTGCCACCGGACGAGGACCGTCCGCGCCGACTGGGCCGGTGACCGGCCCCACAGCCCGAGGCTCGCGCGGTCGCGCAGCTCCGGCCCGTACCGGTCGAGCACCGCCTGCTGGAACTCCCAGCGGTCGGCGAGCACCAGGAACGGCTCCGTCCCCAGCGCCGCCGCGATCGTGGCGCGGATCCCGGGCGTCGGCTCGTCGATGACGGCGACGACCGGGACGCCGTCGGCCCGACGCTCCAGAGGCAGCCAGCGCTCGGCGAGCACCCGGCCGACGTCGACGCCCGGGGCGTCCAGCGCGGCGGCGGTGCGCGTCGGGACCACGTACGGCAGGCCCCACAGGTCGGCCAGCGCACGGCTGAGGGACTCGGAGTCGACGGCGCCGATCGCGACGAGCACCTCGCCGATGTACGCGCCGGAGTCCCGGGCGACGCGCTGCGCGGCGTCCAGCGTCGCGGTGCTGACCAGGCCGCGGTCGACGAGGTGGTCGCCGACCCTCCGGTCCTGCTGGTGTCGTGCCACGTGCTCCCCCGCCCTCCCGTGCTCGCGCCACGATAAGCACGCGCGCGGCGTCCCGCCTCGCAGGCGCGACCTGACCGCGGCCCCGCACACCCGCGCAGCCAGGACCTTCAGACTCCGCTGCGACTGGCCGATGAGGGAGATGTGACTCTCCTGTCCGCTCCGGAGCGCCCGGGCCGCCTGCCCGTGCCGGAGCTGCTGCGCACCGGCGGCGTGCACTGCGCCTACCAGCCGGTCGTCGAGCTGGCGACGGGCGAGGTCCTCGGGCGCGAGGCGCTGCTGCGCACCGCCGAGGGATCGGGCTGGACGTCCCCGCTCGACGTGCTGGACGCCGCGGAGGCGGACGGGCTGCTGGGCGAGCTGGAGCGCGCGGCGATGTCCCGGGCGCTCGCGGACGCGGCGGCGGCCTCCGGCGGCGCGTCGCACACCCTGTTCCTCAACATCGAGCCGCGCACCCTGTCCCGGCACCTGCCGCTGGTGCTCGAGACGCTGGCGCAGCGCGGACCGCACGTGCGCGTCGTCGTCGAGATCACCGAGCGCGCCCTGGCCCACGACCCCGCCGGCATGCTCGACGCCGCCGCGCGGCTGCGCGCGGCCGGCTGCGCGATCGCGCTGGACGACGTCGGTGCGGTCCCCGAGTCGCTCGCGTTCATCCCGCTCCTGGCGCCCGAGATCATCAAGCTCGACCTGAAGCTGCTGCGCACGCTCGAGGACCCCGAGACCATCACCGTGGCCGGCGCGGTCCGTGCCCGGGCCGAGGCGACCGGGGCGCGGGTGGTCGCCGAGGGCATCGAGACGCGTGACGACCTGACCCGCGCCCTGGTGCTCGGTGCCGACCTCGGGCAGGGGTGGTACCTCGGCCGCCCGTCGCGGGAGCTGCCCGAGGGCGAGCGGCACGGCGGCCGGCTGCCGCGGCCGCACGCACCGCTCGGCGGGTCCGCGACGCCGTACGAGCTGGTGGCGACCCGCCGTGCCGTCCGGCTCGCGCCCAAGCACCTGCTGCTGCCGCTGTCCCGCACGCTCGAGACGGCCGCCGTGTCGCACCGCGTACCCCCGGTGGTGCTCGGCGCGTTCCAGGACGAGCGGTTCTTCACCGGCCGCTCGGCCCGGCGGTACGGGCGCCTCGCGGGCCGGCTGCCGTTCATCGGCGCGCTCGGCTCGGGCTGGCCGACCAACTTGCCGGAGGGCGTGCGCTGGGCGTCGGTCGACCCCACCGAGCCGCTGGCGCGGGAGTGGGCCGTGGTGGTGCTCGGCGCGCACGAGTCGGTCGCGCTGGTCGGCCGGGAGGTCGGCCCGCCCCCCGTGGGCAGCCGGCCGGGGTCGGCCGCGGACGACGCCCGGGAGTTCGAGTTCGCCGTGACGTACGACCACGGGCTCGTCGCCGAGGCGGCGCAGTCCCTCCTGCGGCGGTTCCGGGCGGACCCGCGCGGCTGAGGGGCTCCGGCAGGCGGCCCCGCGCCCGCGGGCCTAGGTTCCGTGCCATGGGCGGCGACGGGCTGGCGGGACTCCAGGAGGCAGCGCGCCGGCGTCTGGCCGGCGACGTCGAGCGCCTGGAACGGTACGTGCGCCACGAGACGCCGACCGGCGACGCCCCGGCCCTCGACGCACTGGCCGACACGGTCGTCGCCGACGCACGGGCGGCGGGCCTGCGCGGCGGGCGTGTGCCGACCGCCGACCCCGCGACGGGTGACGCCCTCGTCCTGGACCTGCCGGGACGCGGGCGCCGGTCCGGCGAGGCCCCCGCGCTGCTGCTCGCGCACCTCGACACCGTGCACCCCGTCGGTGCCGTTCCGGTGCGCCGCGACGGGGACGTCCTGCACGGGCCCGGCACCTACGACATGAAGGCGGGCGTCGTGGTGGCGCTCGCGGCGGTCGCGCTGCTGACCGAGCTCGGCCTCGACCACCGGCCCGTGCGCCTGGTGGTCACGCCGGACGAGGAGGTCGGCTCCGGGGCGTCCGCCGGCGTGGTGACCGCGGCCGCCGCCGACGCGGCCTACGCGCTGGGGCTCGAGGCTCCCGGTGCCCACGGCGGGCTCAAGACGGCGCGGCGAGGGTCGACCCGGATCCGGCTGCACGTCACCGGCCGCGCCGCGCACGCCGCGGTCGACCCGGGCGCCGGCGTGTCCGCGATCGACGAGCTGGTCGACCAGCTGCTCGCCGCCCGCCGCTACCTGGCCGGGCACCCGTCGGTGCTGGCGAACGTCGGCACCGTCCGCGGCGGCACGCGGACCAACGTCGTCGCGGAGCGCGCCGACGCCGACGTGGGCCTGCGGTTCGTGTCGGCCGCGAGCGAGCGGACGGTCCTGCGGCACCTCACCGACCCCCGGCCCGTGCGCGAGGGCGCCGACGTGCGCGCCGAGGTGCTGTCCCGGCGGCCGGCGTGGGAGCCGGGCGCCGCGTCCGCGGACCTGCTCGCCGCGGTCGGCGCCGCCGGCGCCCGGATCGGCCAGGACGTGACCGGCGCACCGGCGCCGGGCGCCGCCGACACCAACCTCACCGCCGCCGCCGGGCTGCCGACGCTCGACGGGTTCGGTCCGGCGGGCGGGGGCGCGCACGCCGCGACGGAGCACGTCCGGCTCGGGAGCATCGCCTCGCGCGCGGCCCTGCTGGCCGCGGTGCTGCACGCGGTCTGACCCCGCGCGCGCCCGCGGTCAGGGGTCGGTGCGCTCGCGCTGCCGCTGGGCGAAGACCCGCGCGACCTCCCGGGTGACCGGACCGGACCGGCCGGGACCGACGGGCGACCCGTCCACCGCGACGACCGCCTGGACGTCCCTCGCCGTCGAGGTCAGGAACACCTCGTCGGAGGTGGTCAGCGCGTCGAACGGCAGGTCGGCCTCGCGCGCGCCGTACCACTCCAGCACCAGGGCGCGGGTGACGCCGGCCAGGCACCCGGACGACAGCGGCGGCGTCAGCAGCTCGCCGTCCTGCACCACGAACACGTTCGTCCCGGTGCCCTCGCAGAGCTGCCCGCGGGTGTTCGCGAACACCGCCTCGGTGGCACCCACGGCCTGCGCCTGCGCGAGCGCGAGCACGTTCTCGCCGTAGGAGGTCGTCTTGAGGCCGGTCAGGGCGCCGACGTCGTTGCGGCGGTACGGCACCGTCGCGACGGCCGTCTCCGGGTCGGGGTCGTGGCCCGGGGTCACGCCGAGGACCAGGGTCGGCGCCCCGCCCACCCGGCCGCTGCCCAGCATGCCGGGACCGGCGGTGAACGTGAGGCGCAGGAGATCGTAGGCGCTGGTCAGCACGTCGCGGTTGGCATCCACGACCTCGTGCACCGCCACGCGGACCGTGTCCGCGTCGAAGCCCGTCAGGCCGATGCCCGCCGCCGAGCGTGCCATCCGCGTGAGGTGCCGGGTCAGGGCGAACGGGCGACCGCGGTCGACCTTGACCGCCTCGAACACCCCGTCGCCCACCACGAACCCGTGGTCGCGTGCGGAGGTCGTCGCCTCCGCCTCCGGCACCAGCCGGCCGTTGACCCAGAACACCGTCGAGGCGTAGTCCGTCACCGCTCCACTCTCCGTCCGCGTCGACGCCGCGCTGCGCGGGTCCGCTGCAGCGTACGTCCGCGGGTGCGCCGGGGTCAGTCCCGGCGGGTCACGGGCGACCCCGAGGGCACCCGCACCGCGTGCTGGACGACCTGCGCGGCGACCGCCTCCGTCGTGCGTCCCCGGGCGGAGCCGAGCACCTCGAGCACGTGCCGGGCTTCGTCCTCGTCGCAGCCGCGGATCTCCATGAGCACGCCGACGGCGTGGTCGACGGAGGCGCGGGCCTGCCGCCGGCGCTCCGCGGGCGCGGCGGGCTCGCGCACCGGGATGCTGCTGTGCAGCTCGATCAGCGAGGCCATCTCCCCGACGAAGCCCGTGGCGCGGCGGACGACCTCCGGTCCGCACGCCCCGGGGTCGTCCAGGTAGAGCGACAGGGCGGTGACGCCGCCGCGGGCGAGCGGCGCGGGCAGCGCTGCGACGCAGCGGAAGCCCTCGTCCAGCGTCGCCCTGCGCCACGGCTCCCAGCCGTTCCGCGCGTCGCGCAGGTCCGGCAGCAGCACGGCGGCGCTCGAGTCCAGCGCCGCCCGCCACGGCCGGTTCCCGGGCGGGGCGGCATCGCAGCGCGCGGCGCGCTCCCCGGTCGTCGTGATGAGCCAGTCCGCCCCGCGGCGGCGGGCGTGGACCGTGCCCTCGACCACGCTCCCGGTCCGCCGCCCGACGATCTCCACGAGGTCGTCGAGCAGCGCGAGGACGCTCCGGGCGGGTTCCGCACCGGGCCATACCGCGCACACGTCAGTCATACCGAGCCCCCTGGGCAGCAGGTGCGGGTCTCCTCGCCGAGCCCCGTCGCCGTCGCGTGCGCTGCCGACACGCACCGTCATGGTGGCACGCGGAACGGGCCCGCGACGGCGAAACAGCCGCGTGATCCTGCGGATCGCCCGGGTGGGTGACCGTCCGCGGCCCCCGGGAGGTCAGAGCGGGGGCTGCGTCTCCGGCGCCCCGCCGCGGTCGAAGGACGCCCGCCGCTCGAGGACCGCACCGGCGAGCGCGGTCACCCGGACGTCCTCCGCCCAGGCACGCGCCCGCAGCATCGCGTGCGCGTCGGCGGGCGCGAGCCCGGTCTGGGCGACCACCATGCCGACCGCCCGGTGCACCCGGGACTGGTCGTCGGCGTCCGCGGCCGTGGCGCCCGCCAGCACCGGGGCGAGCGCGTCCGCCAGCACCTGCCCGTCCTCGACGACGTCGGCCCCCGCGGACGCCGGCAGGCCGTACACCGTCAGGACCGCCACGGGACGGGTCGCCGACCGGACGGGCCAGGACCGGACCGACACCGGCCCCTCGACGCCCGATCCGCTGGTGACCTCCCCCGCGAGCACCGCGAACACGGGGAGCTCCTCCGGGCGCGCACCGGTCCGGTCGTCCGGGCCGGGCACGTCCTCCCCGCCGACCGGCCGGGGCACCACGCCCAGGAGGGTGCCGACGGGGCGGCCCTCCCGGAAGGCGCGCACGCCGGGACCGTCGCCGACCACGCCCTCGATCTCGTCCAGCCGCGACGCGACGTCGTCCGTCGCGCACGCCGTGTACCGCCCGGCCCCGGTGGGCGCGCAGGTCAGCGCCGCGCCGCGGGCGCCCAGCAGGTCCACCGCGGCGCGGCACAGCCGTTCGGCGACGGGCACGTCCGCGCCGCCGGGGGACGTCGGCTCGTGGCGCGCGACGGCCTGGGCGAGCGCACGGAGCAGGTGGGCGCGGTCGGTCACGCGGTCAGTGTCGGCCCCCACGGGGCCCGCCGCACGCCGAGCCCGCGGCGGGGCGCCGCCGGCTGCACCGACCGGGTGACGCCGGCCTACGCGAGCGCGTCGAGCACCGCCCGCAGGGTCGCGGCGCAGCGGGCGCGGTGCGCGTCCGCGCCGGGACCGGCGTACCCGCGCGGCGCGATCTCGGTGAGCATCACCAGCGACATCGACATCCGGTAGAGCAGCAGCCGGGTCTCTCCGGCGGGCGTGCCGAGCGCGAGGTCGCCCCCGGCCGCGGCGTAGCCGGCGAGCAGGGCGGGAGGCACCGGCCCGAGACCGAGCTGGTCCGCGCCGGCGAGCTCGAGCAGCGGGTCGCCCCACACGGCGCGCTCCGGGTCGATGACGCCCGTGAGCTCGAGGGACTCCGGGGCGACGAACAGGTTGCCGGACCAGAGGTCGGTGTGGACGAGCGCGGGACACCCCACGTCGGCGAGCGCCCCGCGGTGCCGGGTCAGCGCCGCGCGCACGTCGTCGGCGGGCACGTCGGTCCCCCACGCCGCCGCGTCGGCGAGGAGCGCGCCGACCATCCGGCCGAACGCCTCGGGCCAGGTCGCGCCCACCAGCCCGGTGGCGGCGTTCGGGTAGCCGAAGCGGTCGCCGGTCACCGTGTGCAGCCGGGCCATCAGGGCACCCAGCTGCGGCTCGACGCGCTCCCGGACGTGCGCCGGCTGGCGGCCGTCCTCGTCGAGCGCGGTCAGCGGGACGCCGTCGAGGTGGGTCGCCACGACGACGTCGGACGGCACGACGGACCGCGTGAAGTCGGTCAGGACGACGCGCGGCATCAGCAGCTCCGGCCGGGAGGCCGCGAGCCCGTAGACGAGGGCCTCGGTGCGCAGCAGGTCGAGCTCGTACGTCAGCAGCCGGTCGGTGGCGGTCGGCGCGGTCTTCACCACCACCCGCGTGCCGTCGGACAGCGTCGCGCGGTAGGTGGTCGCGAACAGCCCGCCGGTCAGCCGGTCGAGGCGCTCGACGCGGCCGAGCGGGGCCAGGACGGCCGGGAGGGCGTCGCGCAGCCGCCGGTCGGCGGGATCGGCGGGGTCGGTGACGTCGGTGTCGTCGCTGGTCGTGCTCACCGGGGCACGCTAGCGGTGCGGCACCGGGTCGTGTCGGACCGTTCCGCCACACTGGGCCGATGGACGAGAAGACGACGCTGCTGCACTACCTGCGACGTGAGCGGGACGGGCTGCTCGGCACGCTGGACGGGCTCGGCGAGTACGACGCGCGCCGGCCCCTGGTCGACAGCGGGACCAATCTCGCCGGGCTCGTCAAGCACGTGGCGAGCGTGCAGCTCGACTACTTCGGGGAGGTGTTCGACCGGCCGCACGACCGCCGGCTGCCCTGGTTCGCGGACGACGCCGAGGTCAACGCCGACATGTGGCTGCCGGCGGACGAGAGCCTCGCGTCCGTCCGGGAGCTGCACGCGTTCTCCGCCGCGCACGCCGACGCGACGATCGAGGCGCTGCCCCTCGACGCGGCCGGCCGGGTGCCGTGGTGGCCGGACGAGCGGTCCCGGGTGACGCTGCACCGGATCCTCGTGCACATGGTCGCGGAGACGGCCCGGCACGCCGGCCACGCCGACATCCTGCGCGAGACCATCGACGGCCGGATCGGCAGCGGGCCGCAGGACCCGAACGTGCCGTTCCAGGACCGGGAGCGCTGGGCGGCGCACCGGGCGCGCATCGAGGCGGCGGCGCGGGAGGCGGCCGCGGCCGAGGGCTGACGGCCGGGCAGCCGAGCGGCTCAGCGCAGGGGGTCCTCCGCGACCATCGCGTGCCCCAGCACGCCCGTCGGCCCGTCGTACGGCTCGACCTGCCCCGCGTACACCTCGGCGTCGTCGGCGGGCTCGTACCCGAGCGCCCGCGCGGTGGTGACGTCCCACCACGCCCGCGTGTTCGCGGAGATGCCGTAGGCGACGACGGGTCCCGCCACCGGCCCGCGGAGCGCCGCGTCCGCCAGCCGCACCGCGTCACCCGGGCTGAGCCAGATGCCGAGGTCGAACGTGGTGGCCGGCCGGTCGGCGCACAGCCCGATCCGGAGCGACACCACCTCCAGGCCGTACTTGTCCGCGTAGAGGCTGCCGAGCGCCTCCCCCGCGACCTTGGACACGCCGTAGAACGAGTCCGGCCGAGGCGCCCGGTCCACGGGCGCCTCCTGCCCGGTCGGGTAGTACCCGACGGCGTGGTTCGAGCTGGCGAGGACCACCCGCCGCACACCTGCTCGGCGCGCGGCCTCGAGCACGCGGTAGGTGCCGTCGACGTTGGCCCGCCGGACCCGCGTCCAGGAGTCCTCGGACGGGATGCCGGCCAGGTGCACCACCCCGTCGGCGCCGGCCATCACGGGCGCGAGCCGCTCGGTCGCGTCCTCGTCCGTCAGGTCCGCCCGGGTGAAGGTCTCGTCCGCCCGGGCGGCGGGGTCGGGACGGTCCGCGTCGACCAGGCGCAGACGCCACCCGCGGGCGCCGAGCCCGCCGTCGGCGGTGCGCAGGTAGGTGCCGATCCGGCCGGCCGCGCCGGTGACCACGACGTCGCGCTGCTCCATGCCCGCAGTGTGCGGCGCGTTCTCCGCGCGCGCACCAGGTCCCGGGCCGGTCAGGCGGCGCGCGGGGTCGCCACGCTGACGCGGTCGCGCCCTTCCCGCTTCGCCCGGTAGAGCGCGGCGTCGGCGCGGGCCAGCAGGTCCGCCACGGTCTCGCCGGGCTCGCGCTCGGCGACGCCGATGCTCACGGTCACGCGGTGCCCCGGCATGAGGTCGTCCCAGGCCAGCTCGGCGACGGTGGCCCGGAGCCGGTCGCAGACGTCTGCGGTGCGGGTCCCGCTGAGGCCGTCGAGCAGCACCGCGAACTCCTCGCCGCCGTACCGGGCGGCGAGGTCGTCGCGGCGGAGGGCGTGCTGCAGCGCGGCGGCGACCCGCGCCAGCACGACGTCGCCCACCTGGTGCGACCAGGTGTCATTCACGCGCTTGAAGTGGTCGACGTCGACGAGCGCGACGGCGAACGCGCTGCGTTCCGCGGACCAGCGCTCGAGCTCCGTGTCCAGCGTGCGGCGGTTCGCCAGCCCGGTGAGGGCGTCGTGCGCCGCCTCGTGCGCGAGGCGGGCGTTGCGCTCCTCCAGCGCCTCGGACCGGCGGCGCTCGGCCTCGGCCTGGCGCTCCGCCTGCTCGACCTCCATCCGGGCCCCCAGCAGCGTCGCCCGCCGCTCGGCCTGCGAGTCGCCCATCCGCACGGTCAGCGTGTGGAGCTCGCGCAGCGCCGCCAGCGCGGCCACGGGGTCGCCGAGGGCCTCGTGCGCGTCGGACAGCACGCGCAGCAGCTCCATCCGCTCGGCCGGCCGGCGCATGGCGTCGCACAGGGTCATGCCCGCGCGGGCCTCGGCCACGGCCTCCGCGAGGTGGCCGGCGTCGGCCAGCATCCCCGCCCGGATCCGGTGCACGCTCAGCTGCTGGCCGGTCGAGGGGAAGCGCGTGAGCATCGCCTCCGCCGCGTCGAGCACGGCCGTCGCCGCGTCGGCGTCCCCGGCCAGCAGGTGCGCGACTGAGGTGGTGAGGCGGGCGTCGACGGCGGTCCGGGTCAGCCCGGCGGCGTCGGCCTCGTCGACCGCCTCGAGGGCGAGCCCCAGCGCCCGCCGTGCGGAGGCGCGGGCCCCCCGGGGGTTGTCGACGGCGAGCCGGCGGCTGGTCTCGACGAAGGTGCGGGCGAGGTTCGCGAGCGCGATGGACGCGCGGTCGGGGTCGCCGGCGGCGAGCCAGAGCCGGCGGGCCTGCGTCAGCACGCCGGCCGCCTGCGGCGCGAAGTGCGGCATCCCGGTGTACACCGACCCGAGGATGGTGAGCACGTCGGCGGTCCCGGCGACGTCGTCCGCCTCGCGACGCAGCTCGGCAGCACGGGTCAGCAGGTCGACCGCGTCCTCGAGCTGCCCCAGGTCGTGGTGCACGACGCCCTGGCGGGCCAGCGCCCGCGACTCCCAGACGAGCGCGCCGCGCTCGCGCGCCAGCTGCTCGGCGCGCACGGCGCGGTCCAGCGACCGGCGGTCCTCGCCGAGCGCGTGGTGCGCGACGGCCGCGTGGTAGCAGAGCCGCATCTCGGCACCGCCCGCGCGCTGGGCGACGGCGGACGCCAGGAGGACCTCGGCCCGCCGGACGCAGGCGGCGGCGTCGGACTCCGCGAGGAGGGCGACCTCCTCCACGGCCGTGTCCCAGTCCGTCGGGGGTGCCGGTGCTGCTGCTGCGTCGATCGCTGTGGCCGTCATGGTCCTTCGTCCCGCCCGCGGTCCGTCGCGGGTCTCCTGCTTCATCGGGCCGCCGGCCTGCGACGATGAGCCGATCGGCACGTCTTCACCCGGGTCACGCCGGCGGTGTGGGAGCGTGTTCCGCGTGAGCCCCGCCGACCCGCAGTCCCTGTTCCCCGGGAAGCAGTTCATCAGCACCGCGCTCGAGGTGCTGGAGACCAAGACGACGATGTCCGGCGGGCTCGCCCGGCGCTACCTGCAGCGCGCGGCGATGGCCGGCGTGCTGATCGGGCTGCTCTACGCGACGTTCTACGCGGTGCTCGCCGCGTTCGCCGGGATCGAGGTCGGCGAGGGGTCGTCCCTGCGCGCCCTCGGGCGCCTCGTCGGCGCCGTCGTGTTCGGCTGGGCGCTGGTGTTCATCTACTACTCGCGCTCCGAGCTGCTCACCTCGAACATGATGATCGTCTCGATCGGCGCCTACCACCGGCGCACGTCGTGGCCCCGCGCGCTGCGGATGCTCGGCCTGTGCTACCTGGGCAACCTGGCGGGCGGGCTGTTCGTCGCGGTGCTGCTGCGGTTCACCACCCTGGTCGAGGGCCCCCCGCTGGACGAGATGGTCGACTCCGTCGCGCACAAGCTCGCCTACGTCACGGACGGGCCGGCCGGCTGGGTGGACCTGCTGCTGCGCGCCGTGCTGTGCAACTTCTGCATCAACATCGCGATGCTGCTGGTCTACAACGGGCTGATCAAGGACGACCTGACCAAGTGCCTGGTCATGATCACGGCGGTGTTCATCTTCGCGTTCCTCGGGCTGGAGCACTCGGTGGCGAACACCGTGCTGTTCTCCATCGTCGGGCTGCGTGAGGGCATCGACGTGGCCGTCGCGGCCGCGAACGTCGGGATCGCGCTGCTGGGCAACTTCATCGGCGGCGGCCTGCTGATCGGCCTCTACTACGCGTACGTGAACGACGACACCCAGTGGCTGCGCGAGCAGGGGCGCGGCACCAGCACGCCGGAGGGGCCGACGGGGCCGACCGGGCCGACGGCACCGACCGGTTCCGGCCCCCGTCAGGGGTAGGCGGGTCCGCCGGGCAGGCCGAACAGCTCCTCGAGCGTGGTGACGCCCTGCCGGTCCAGCTCGCCGAGCAGCTCGGTGCCGACCCAGCGCAGGTGCCAGCCCTCGGGCGCGTACCCGGTGACGGCCTGGTTGGCCGCCGTGTAGCGGACGAGGAAGCCGAACTCCCCCGCGCGCTCCGCGACCCACCGGCCCTCGGGCGTCTCGTCGAAGCAGGCCTGGAAGTCGCAGGCCGGCCGGCTGCCGCTGCCCACGTCGACGGCGAGGCCGGTCTGGTGCTCGCTGTGCCCGGGGCGGGCGCTGACCTCGTCGGCGCGGGCCTGGCCGACGCGCTCGGCCCACCCGGCGTGCACGCCGGCCTGGTACTCCGCCGACCGGAACCCGCTGCGCAGCTCCACGGCGACGCCGTCGGCCGCGGCGGCGGCGAGCATCGCGGTCAACGACGGCGCGAGCGCCGAGCGGACCTCGTAGCCGGCGACCGGCACGAGGTCGCCGGGCGCCCAGTCCGCGGGCGTCAGCGGCAGCGGCTTGTTGACCACGACCCAGGGGCTGGCCGGGTCGCCGGTGGCGTGCTGCGCGAGGTCGATCCCCGCCGGCGTCGGCGCGGGCGCCGGTGGCGTCAGCGTGGCCGGCGCGGACGGGACCACGGCGTCCGGCGTCCGGCGCGGCGACGCGAGCGGGTCCCCGAGGGGGTCCACCGCGCCGGGCCGGAGCAGGGCGTCGACCGGGCTGCGGGTCACCGCGTCGGACGCGGCGTCCGTCGCCGGCGTCGTGGCGGACGGGCGGGGAGCGCCGGCGGGCTCGGCGCTGCCGGCGCTCGGCGACGCCGTCCCGGCGCTCTGCGTGGCGAACGCGAGCGAGAACCCGCCGAGGAGCACGACCGACCCGATCTGCGCCGCCCGGGTGACCCGGCGGCCGGCGGCACGGCCCCGCCGGTGCGCGCCCGGGCCACTGCCTCGGACGTGCTGCGGGCGCGTGGTCACGGCGGTGTCTCCTGGGACGTGCAGGCGGCCGCGGGGCCGGTCGGGGTCGAGCACCGGCCGGCGGGCCGGCCCGGGCTGGTGGTCGCTGGTCAGGGCTGGTCGGGCCGGTGCGGGACCCAGTCTCCGACGGATCGGCGCCGAGCGACAGCCCGGAGGCGGTGTCAGAGCCGGTGTCAGAGCCCGAGGTCGCGCGCCAGCGCCCCGAGCGCGGCCGACCGGCGCCGGTCGTCCAGCGCCAGGCCGCCGTCGGCCGTCCGCCGAGCCGATCCCGTCCGCAGCACCGACGCCACCGCCGCCGGCACACCGGGTTCCTCCGACCGGCGCCCGAGCTCGGTGCCCGTCAGCGGGCGGGACAGCATCGCCGCGAGCAGCCGGGCGCGGGTGCGGCCGTCGGGCACCGTGGGCACCGTGGGCACCGTGGTCTGCGTGGTCTGCGTGGTCTGCGTCGCGGGCGCGTGCGGGTCGGTCTCCACGGCGGCCTCCGGGGGCTCCGGGCGCCCGCGCACCCGGCTGGCGGCGGATCGCCGGTCCAGGCTGCACGCGCCGCACCGGACCTGAGTGGTGACTGCGTACCCCCGAGACCGCCGTTGCGTGGTCGGCACCCGGGTCGGCGGGCCGCGGCTGAGTGCTGCAGGCGGGCCCGGCGGGAGCAGGGGCCCCTCAGGCCGAGGTGCGGAGCACCTGCCCGAGGCGGTGGGTGCGGCGGCGGGCGTGCTCGACCTGCAGCACGGCCGCGCCGGCGAGCGCACCGGCCAGCACGGGCAGCGCGACGGCCGGCCACGCGACCAGGGCGGTCCCGGCTCCGGCGTCCCCGGCCAGGCCGAGCGGGCCGAGCACCACCAGGGCCACGGCGCAGCCGAGCGCGGCCCCGGCCGCCGTGGCGAGCAGCGCGCCGGGCAGCACCTCACCGGCGGCGACCCAGCGTGCCTCGCGGTCGGTGAGGCCCACGGTGCGCAGGACGTCGAGCGCGCGGCGCCGCGCGGGTCCGCCCGTGGCGGCGGTGACGAGCACCGCGAGCACCACGAGCGCGAGCAGCAGCGCGACGGAGGCGACCGCCGCCCCGACCAGGGCGCGCGGCAGCACGTCGGCGCGCAGGCCCGCCAGGACCGTCGCCCGGTCCACGACGTCGGCCTCGCCGCCGGGCGGGGCGGCCCGGACCGCGTCCGCCGCACCGGGCCCGACCAGCCAGACCGTGGTCGGCGGGACGGCGTCCGCTCCCCCGAGCTCCTCGACGTCGACGGCGACCACCGCGCGGCCCTCCGCGCGCCCGGTCGCCGGCGCGGGGACCGCGAGGCCGGCGATCGCGTGCACGGTGCGGTCCTGACCGTCCCACCGCAGCTGGACCTCGCCCGCCGGGACGGCTCCGGCAGCAGCGGCGGCACCCGCACGCGTGTCCGGCGGGGTCGCCGCCGCGAGCGCCGCCAGGGCGTCGGGGTCGCCGGCGACGACGTCGAGCCGCACCGAGCCGTCCGCGGTGCGGGCCGGCACGTCCTCCGCGACGCGCACGGCGACCGCGACCGTGACGCCCGGCGCTGCGGCCCAGTCCGCTGCGGACGTGGTGAGGCGGGCGTCGGCGTCCCCCTGCACCCGCACGTCGCCGCCGACGGCCCGCCAGGCGGCGGCGTCCTGCCCGTGCCGGACCGCGGCCGCGGAGGACGCACCGACGACGACGAGCGCGGCCGCGGTCGCCACCGTCAGGAGCGGGAGGGCCGCGAGGCCGTCGGAGCGGGCGCGCGCGACGGCGAGGACCGGCACGGCGCGGCGGGACCGGGACGCGGCCGGGCCGAGCCGCCGCAGGAGGGCGGGCAGGGCCCGGGCCACGAGGACGGCGCCGGCGGCGGCGAGCAGCACGGGCGTCGCCGCGGCGAGCAGGTCGGGCGACGCCGCCGGGGCCGCGCCACCACGGCCCCGGCCCGCCGGGACCGTGCCCGGGGCCGCCCCGAGCGTGACGGCGGCGGCGCCCGCCAGCGCGAGCAGCGTGAGCTCCGCGGCGAGGCGCCGGCCGCGCACGTCGCGGACGCCGCCGCGCGGGCGGGCACCCCCGGGGTCGGCGCCACCGGTCCGCGGGTGGGCCGTCCGCAGCGCCGCGACGACCAGCGCCAGGACCGCGGCCGTCCCGACCACCAGCACCGTGCCGAGCGGGACGGGACCGGGCACCACGGCCCCCGCGAGCAGCAGCCCGGCGCCGGTGCCGGCGGCGACCACCACGAGCGCCTCGACCCCGAGCTCGACCGCGGTCCCGGGCGACGAGGCGCCGCGGGTGCGCCGGGTCGCGAGCTCGGCGGCACGGCGCCGCGCGAGCAGGCCCGACGTGAGCACGAGGAGCAGCGCCCCGACCGCCACGGCCCCCGCCACCAGGGCCGCGGACGCGGCGCGTGCGGCGGCGAGGTCCGCCAGCGCACCGCGCAGGACGCCGGCGGCGCTGGAGTGCAGCGCGGCCCCGGCCGCGCCCCAGCCGATCTGCGCGGGCGACGCCTGGGCCGCGGGCAGCTCGGCGAGCACCCGGTCGGCCTCGGCGACCCCGACCGCGCCGGGGTCGAAGGCCAGGCGCACGGTGCGCTGCACGCCGCCCGGGTCGAGGAAGACCAGCGCGGTGGCCAGCGACGCGTCGGACAGCAGAGCGGCGACCCGGGTGCTGGTGGCCGGCCCCACCGTGGCCACCCGGGGCCGGAGCAGGTCGTCGACGTCGCGCCAGTGCGCCGCCTCCGGGTCGACGGGCCGGAACAGCCCGGACACGCGCAGGTCCACGGCCGAGCCGTCGGCGGCGGCGGCCTGCAGCACGTCTCCCGTCGCGGCGCCGAGGCTCCGCGCGACCTCCTCGGACAGGCCCACCTGCACGGGCTCCGGCTCGGGGTCGCGGTCGGTGGCGACGTCGAACGACGGCCCGCCCGGCTCGGCGCCGGAGGTCCACTCGACCTGGTCGCCGTCGTGCGTCCACACCAGCCGCACGGTGGTCTCGCCCGGGGTCGGCGTGTCGACCGCCAGCTCCAGGGGCGGTGTCGTCGTGGCGGCGGCGTACGGCCGCAGCACGTCGCCGAGCCGGGTGCGGAGCCCGGCGGCGACGTCGTCCGCCGCGGCGACGACGCCTGCCGCGGGGTCGGGGTCGTGCCCGGACTCCGAGAGGACGAAGCCGCTCCGGGTGGTGACGACCACGTCGGCGTCGGTGCCCGCGCGCTCCACGGCGGCGTGCACCGCGTCGTCGGCCACCCGGGCCACGGCGCGGGGCACCGCCGAGGCCAGCGCCACCACCAGCGCGACGAGGACCGCGACGAGGACGAGCGGCCCCGCCTGCGCAGCGGACCGGCGCGGCAGGGTCCCCAGGTCGGCCGTGGACCGCCGGCGCGCGGGCCGGGACCGGTGCCGGGCGCTCACTCGGCGTCCCCGAGGCGCAGGTGGGCCGCTGAGGCCCGTCGCACGAGACCGGTGACCACGGGGAGCACGACCGCTGCCGACCCGGCGATCAGGAGGCCGGCGAGCAGGCCGGCGGCGGGCCAGGACCACACCGGCAGCGCCTCGGGCGCCGGCCTGCCGCCGCTGGGCGACACCGTCAGCGCGGGCGCCAGCGCGCGTGCCACGGCGGCTCCCGCGGCGGTGCCCGCGGCCACGGCGAGCACGTCCACGACGACGTGCTGCACGACGTACGTGCCCGCGACCGCCCGGGACGACGCGCCGACCGCGAGCAGCCGGGCCACCTCCGGGCCGCGGTCCTCCGCCGTCTCGGCGGCGTGCAGCGCGGTACCCACCAGCGCGAGCGCGACCGCGGCCACGACGAGCAGGCCCAGCGCCGCGAGGACGCCGACGCGCAGCGGGCCGCCTCGCAGCCCGGCCGCCACCTCCGCGCGGACGGTCACCTCGGCGCCGGCGTCCCGCAGCGCCGCCACGTCCGCCCGCGCGGGCAGCCACCAGCGGTCGACCAGGCTGCTCGTCTCCGCCTGCCCGATCGCGACCCGGGACAGGGTCCGGAGGTCGGCGAGCACCGCCGGGCCCCCGACGGCGCCGGGGACGTACGGCGCGACCGCGGTCACGGCGGCCGGCACCGAGGTCCCCGCCACCAGCACGTCGAGCCGGTCGCCGGGCGCCACGCCCGCGGCGGCCGCCAGGTCCGCGCTCACCACCACCGGCAGCTCCGGTGTCGACGGGAAGGCGCTCAGGACGACGACCGCGGGCAGGTACGACGCGCGGGACACGGCGGCCCGGGCGGTGGCCCGCAGCCCGGTGCCCGAGACGGCGACCTCGGCCCGGGTCAGCGACTGGTCCCGCGCCGTGATCAGGGTCGGGGTGGCGGACCAGCCCCCGGCGGAGGTCGCGGGAGCGCTGGTCCCGTCGGGCGCCGGACGGTCCCAGCCCACGTCGACGACCACGTCCGCGACGCCGCCCTGGCCCTCGTCGAGCACCACGTCGGTGAACACGCGCAGGGCGACCGCCAGCACCCGCGCCTCCGGTCCGAGCGCCGCCGGCGCGCCGGCGACCGCCGCCCGCACGGTGTGCTCCGCGCCGTCCAGCGGCACGCGCTCCCCCAGCGCCCGGACGCGGACCCCGTGGCCGTCGTCCAGCACGACCGTCGGCAGCACGGACATCGGGTACGGGCTGCCGGTGGTCCCGCCGACCCGCAGCGTCAGGCCGTCGCCGGAGGCCACGAACGGCAGCGCCGCCGCGAGCTCGTCGTCGTCCGGTGCCAGCCCGGCGGTCAGCCCGGCCCACGTCGTCCCCGCGGGCAGGCGGCCGGCGAACGCGGCGGCGGTGGTGTCCACCGCGAGCAGCCGCGGCTCGGCGTCGCCCTCCCCCGCGACGGCGGCCGTGCCGAACCCGGTGGCACGGTCCGTCACCGGCAGCGCGTCCTCGCCCGCCGACGACCGCACCAGGGCGCCCTGCGCCGCCGGGGCGCCGGGCACGTCCGCCGCCACCACCGCGGCAGGGACCAGCGCGTCCGCCTGCTCGGCCTGCGACCTCGACCACGTGGCGGCCCAGCCCGCGCCGAACGCGGCGCCCGCGGTCGCCAGCACCAGCAGCAGGAGGGCGGTGGCCGCCCGTGGCCGGCGCGCGACGTCGAGGGCCGCCAGCGGCAGGACGAACCGGCGGGACCGCCGGGCGCCGCGCTCGGCGAGCCGCCCCAGCAGCGGCACGAGGCGCAGCACGACGACCGAGGCCGCGACGAGGGCGAGCACCGGCGCCAGCACCCGGACGGCGTCCACGGGGCCCTCGCCGCGCAGGCGCACCGCCGCGAGCACCGCCAGCACCACCAGCAGCAGGTCGCCGCCGCTGCGCGCCAGCCGCCGGCCCGCCGCCACGGAGGCCCGGCGCCCGCCGGAGGGCCGGGCGGCGGGGGCGACCAGCGCGACGACCAGCGCCGCGGCGCCCGCGCCGACGGTCGCCACGAGCGCCGCCGGCACGCCGTCGGCCGACGCGATGCCCGCCTCGGCCAGGAGCGGCACCGCGGTCAGCCCCCGGTACGCCAGCAGGGCCAGCGGCACGGCGAGCACGCCGGCGACCACGGCGACGGCCGCCGCCTCGGTCACCGCCAGCCCGGCCAGCTGCCGCTCCCGCGCACCGCGGTCGACCTGCAGCGTGCGCTCCGGCGCCCGGCGGGCGGCCAGCAGCCGGCCGGCGAGCAGCAGCGCGGCGCCCGCCAGCGCCGCGCCGACCAGCCCGGCCGTCAGCACGGCGCCGGCGGACACCGCGTCCTGCGCGGCCGTCGCCCGCACGGTCGCGGGCAGCGACGAGCGGACGACGGTCCGGTCGGCGCGGTCGCCGAGCCGGGCGTCGAGCGCGATGCGCAGGCGGCTCACGTCCTGGGCGACGTGCTGCAGGTCGGCGACCGCGGCACCGGCGGGATCGGGCCGGACGACGACGCTGACGGCACCGACCCCGGTGCCGGCGTCCGCGAGGGAGCCCGGCGCGACGACGAACGGGCCGTACGCGGGCGCGACCTGCCGCCCGGACGTGCCCGGGCGGGGGTGGTCGAGGTCGGCCCCGGCGCCGCGCAGCAGGTCGCGCTGCCACAGCGGGGTGCCGGCGGCACCGCGGTCGAGCGGCGCGAACACCCCGACCACGCGCACCGCGGTGGCGTCCGGCGCGTCCGGTGCCTCGGGCGAGGGCGCCAGCGCCAGCACGTCGCCGACGGCGAGACCCAGGGCGTCCGCGGTCGCGGCGGGCACGGCGACGTCGCGCGCGGCCGCCGTGCCCGTCGTCCCGGCCGGCCAGTCCCCCGTCACCAGCCGGGCCGCACCGGGGAGCTCCGGGGCGTCGGTGAGGTACGCGAACCCGGCCTGCCCGTCGTCGTCCGGCCCGCCCGGCCCGCCCGGCCCGCCCGGGCCGGCGGCACGGGGCAGCGCGAGCAGGGGCGACTCGGTCCAAAGGGTCGAGGTCGCGGGCAGCGGCGCGACCGCCCCGGTCGCGGTGGCGACCACGTCGGGCACGAGCGCCGCGACGTCGCCGGAGCCCGCGCCGACCGGCGGCACGACCCGCACCACCACCTGCGTGCCCCCGGGTCCCGCTTCCGCCAGCGCGCCGTCGAGGGCGTCCCGCCGGCCGGAGGTCAGCAGCAGCCCGCACACCCCCAGGACGGTGAGGGCGACGAGCGCGGTCGCCGTCACCGCCACCAGCAGCCGGGCCTGCGCCCGAGCGCGGTGCAGGGCCAGCGCGGCGGCGTCCGCCGCCCAGCCGGCGCTCATGCCGGCTGCACGTGCCCGTCGACCAGGCGGACGGCCCGGTCCGCGAGGCCGATCATCACCGGGTCGTGGGTCGACACCACGGCGGCCATCCCCTCGGCCTCCACGACCGCGCGGATCAGCGCCATCACGGCCAGGCCGGTCTCGCTGTCGAGCTGACCGGTGGGCTCGTCGGCGATCAGCAGGCGCGGGGACCCGGCGAGGGCGCGGGCGATCGCGACCCGCTGCTGCTGCCCCCCGGACAGCTCGTCCGGGCGCAGGTCCGCGTGCCCGTCGAGCCCGACCAGCCGGAGCAGGAGCGCGACGCGGCGCTCGCGGTCGGCGACCGGCAGGGCGCGCAGCCGCAGCGGGACCGCGACGTTCTCCGCGGCGCTCAGGACGGGGACCAGACCGAACGTCTGGAACACGAACGCGACGACGTCCCGGCGCAGCCGCACCTGCCCCGCGCTGCCGAGGGTGGTGACGTCCGTGCCGTCGACGTGCACCGAGCCGGCGTCGGGGCGGTCCAGGCCGCCCACCACGTTGAGCAGCGTCGTCTTGCCGGACCCCGACCGGCCGACCAGGGCGACGAGCTCGCCGGGCGCCACGTCCAGGTCGACGCCGCGCAGCGCGTGCACGGCGGCACGACCCGACCCGTAGGTCCGGTGCACGCCGCGGACGCGCACCAGGGGCGCGAGGTCCGTCACGCGGCGCCGTGCCGACGTCGCCGGGGCGGCGCGTCCGCGGCACCGCCCGTGCCCCCGCCCGCACCGGCCCCGCCCGGCCGCACCGAGACGTGGTCCGCCTCGAGGGCGAGCCGCACGCGCCGCGTCAGGTCGAGCGCCTCGCGGTAGTCCTGCGGCACCTGCACCCGCCCGGCCCGGTCCATCACGGCGTACTCCTCGGCGACGACCGCCGCCGCGCCGTCGTCGCCGACGTGCTCGCGGCGCAGCACCTCGCTGCTGGTCCGGCCGTCGCGGATCGCCACGGTGCGCTCGACCTGGCCGCTGACGGTCGGGTCGTGGGTGACGACGACGACCGTGGTGCCGGCGTCCTGGCGGGCGGCGCGCAGCGCGTCGAACACCTGCTGCCCGGTGGCGGTGTCGAGCTCGCCGGTCGGCTCGTCCGCCAGCAGCAGGCGCGGGCGGTTGGCCAGCGCGACGGCGATCGCGACGCGCTGCTGCTCGCCGCCGGAGAGCTCGGCGGGCCGGCGGTCGCCCGCGTCGGCCAGGCCGACCAGGTCCAGCAGCTCCCCGACCCGCCCGGCGCGCTGCCGGCGCGGGGTCCCGGCCAGGGTGAGCGGCAGGGTGACGTTCTGCCGCGCGGTCAGGTACGGGACGAGGTTGCGGGCGGTCTGCTGCCGCACCGTGCCGACGACCGTCCGGCGGTAGGCGACCCGGTCCCGCGCCCCGAGGGCACCGAGGTCCCAGCGGCCGACCCGCACCCGGCCGGCGCTCGGCGCGTCGGCGCCCGCCAGGATGCGCAGCAGCGTCGACTTGCCCGACCCGGACGCGCCGACGACGGCGACCATCTCGCCCTCGTGCACGAGCAGGTCGAGGCCCTGCAGGGCCTGCACCTCGACACCCCCGGACCGGAAGATGCGGACGACCGCGTCGCACACCACCAGGGCCTCCCGCCCGAACTCCTCGGGGGTGGCGAGACGAGACCCGAGCTCGTCCACGACGCTGCGCTGCACGGTGCCCTCCATCGACGCGACCGCGCGGACTGTATCCCGCGCCGACCCCCCAGGTCAGGAGGCGTCTCACGACGTCACCCGAGCGCGCCGACGGCGCCGCACCGCGGGAGCTGCCCCGGGTACGGCGCCGTCGGTCGGTGGCTCAGCCCTGCTGCGGGGCCTCGCGCACCTCCTGCGCGGAGTGCTGCGCCTGGTCGCGCAGGTCGGTCGCGGCCTCGGTGCCCTGGTCCTTGACGGCGCCGGCCGCCTCGGTCGCCCGGTCCTTGACCTGCTGCACGGCCTCCTGCGCCGGCTCGCGGAGCTCGTCGGCGACCTGGCCGGCCGCCTCCTTGACCTGCGGGACCGCAGCCTGGGCCTGCTCCTTGACCGCCTGCGCGGCCTGCTGCTCCTTCTGCGACGCCGGCAGCAGCGACGCGGCGAGCCAGCCGACGCCGAACGCGATCAGCCCGGCGGCGAGCGGGTTGCCCTCCGCCTTCTGGGCGACGGTGGACGGCGCGCCCTTGACGCCCTCGGCCAGGCTGCCGGCGGCCGTCCGCGCCGAGCCGGCGGCGGAGTGCACGGAGTCCGCGCCGCCGTGCGCCGCGCCGCTGACGGAGTCGCGGGTGTCGTGCACCGTGCCCATCACGCGGTCGCGCACCGCCCCGACCTTGCCGCGGACCCGGTCCGCCTGGCGCTGCGCCATCTGGCGCGGGTCCAGCGCGTCGCCGACCGCGTCGACGTTCGCGCTCAGGTCCGCCCGCGTCGCGTCGATGCGCGCGCGGATCTGCTCCGGGTTCTCACTCATGGTTCGCCTCCTCGTCACCCTTCAGGGCGTTCGGGATCTTCTTGACCGTCTGCGCCGTGCGCGGCGCGCCCTTCACCCGGCGCAGCTCCGCCCTGCCCCTGAGCGCCAGCACCGCCGCGACGACGCCCCAGATCACGGCGATGACCAGGGCCGACCAGGCGTGGCCGAGCGGGTGGCTCAGCGCCCACCACAGGGCGATGGACAGGAACAGCAGGACGAAGTGCCCCGCCACCCCAGCTCCGGCGAGCATCCCGGTGCCGGTCCCGGCCCGCTTGGCCGACTGCGTCAGCTCCGCCTTGGCCAGCTCGACCTCGTCGCGGACCAGCTGCGAGAGGTCCTGGGTCACGGCGCCGATGAGGTCGCCCAGCGACGGCCGGTCGTCGCCGGCGCCCGACGTGCCGGCAGCGCCCGTCGCACCCGGCGCCCCCGTCGCACCCGTCGGCGGGACGCCCGCCGGACCCGTGCCGTAGCCGCCCGTGGGGCCCGTGCCCGGCGCCGCGGCGACGGTCGGGTCCCCCGGCCCGGTCACGGCTGGTCCTCGCGGCGGAGCCCGGCCAGCGGGTCGCCGCCGGACGTGCCGGCGTCGTCGGCGGTGGGCAGGTGGCCCGGCGTCGTGGTCACCGGCGCCTCACCGCCGCTGGCCGCCCACGCCTGCTGCTCCGACGGGAGCGCGGGCCACTCGGGCGCGTCGTCGGTCGACGCCGGGCCCGGCTCGCGGTGCTGCGCCCCCGACTCGCCGCCGGACTCGATGCCGAGCTCGTCGACCTGGGCGGTGCCGCCGGCGACCACGCCCGGGCCGCCCGCGAGGCCCACGGCCCCGGACAGGTCCTGCGTGGTCGCGGCCGGGGAGCCGCCCGCCGATCCGGCGGTGGGCGTCGAGAGGCCGGTCGTCGACCCGGACAGCCGGGAGCCGGTCGAGGTCCCGCCGGAGGGCGCGTCCTTGAGCCCGCGGGTCAGGCGGCCCGCGAGGATGCCGGCCCCCGCGGCCAGCGCCAGGAACGTCCCGGGCTTGCGCCGGGCGAAGTCCGCGACCTCGTGCAGGACGTCCCCGGGCTCGCGGTCCTCGAGCCAGCCGGCCACGGAGCCGGTGCGCCCCGCCACCTGCCGGACCAGGTCCGCGGCGAGACCGCCCTGCTCGGAGCCGTCGGCCATCCGGCCCAGCTCGTCCCCGAGCTGGCGGAGGCTGGACGCGGCCCTGGCCTGCTGGTCGGAGGCCTGGCTCTGCAGCCCGGAGCGCGCCTCGCCGAGCAGGTCGCGTGCCTGCCCGGTCGCCTCGCGCACGACGTCGCTCGCCTGGCCCTTGGCCTCCTGGAGGAGTCCCTGCCCGCTCTCCGCGGCGCTCTGGGCCAGGCCCGACGCCTCGTCCTTCGCGGTGCCCACGGCGGCGGCGGCCCCGCCGCCGGTCTCGTTCGTGCTCATCGTGTCTCCCTCACTCGCTCTTGAAGGTGTCCTTCAGCTTCCCCGTGGCCTTCTCGACCGTGTTCGGCTTCGGCGTGGTGCCGTAGAACCGGGGGTCGGGCTGCGTGGGGGGCGGCATCGGGACGCCGGCCGGGGGTTCGGCCACGTACGTGAACTCGCCCAGTCCGTCCGGGGTCGGTCCGGAGGCCCAGGAGCCCTTGTCGGCGTCCTGGCCGTCCGAGAAGTTGATGTACTGGTACGACACGTCGCGGTCCTCCTGCTGCAGCGGGAAGTTGCTCGGGACCGGCAGGCCCTCGAAGCCCTCCTCCTGCAGCTCCCGCGCGGCGGCGATCCACTGGTTCTGGTGCATCGTGTCGCGGGCCAGCAGGAACGCGAGCAGGTCGCGGACGCCGTGGTCGTCGGTCATGTGGTAGAGCCGGGCGACCTGCACGCGGCCCTGCATCTCGGCGTTCGCGTTGGCCTGGAAGTCGGCCAGCAGGTTGCCGCTCGCGGTGATGTAGCCCGCGCTCCACGGGTTGCCCATGCTGTCGACCGGACGGGCGCCGGCGCCCGCGACGATCGCGTGCTGCAGGTCCGTGCCGCCGAGGACCGCGGCGACGGTCGGGTCCTTCTGGATCGCCTCCTCGGTGATGCCGACGGGGGCCTTCTCCAGGAGCTGGGCGATCATCGTGGCGAGCATCTCGACGTGGCCGAACTCCTCGGCGCCGATGCCGTAGAGCAGGTCCCGGTACTTCCCGGGCAGGTGGGTGTTCCAGGACTGGAAGCCGTACTGCATGGCGACCGTGATCTCGCCGTACTGCCCGCCCAGGACCTCCTGGAGCTTGCGGGCGTACACGGCGTCCGGCTTGTCGGGCGTGGCCTTGTGCTGCAGCTCTTGACGGTGGAAGAACATCGCGACCTCCGCGCCCCTCGGTCGGGGCGGACACGAGCAGGGATGCACTCGCGGTCGTCGAGGCGGGCGCCGGCTCGGCGGCCACCCCCACGACACGAGTGGCGCCGGCGGTCTGCTCCACCGGTGCTGCGGCGGGGACCAGGGAGTTCCCGGCTGTTCCCGCCGTCACCGACGCTAGGCCGCTCGGGTGAACCGCGCGCGTTGAACGCCCAGTTGCGCGACCAGCGCCGGCGTGCGATCCGCGCGCAGGCCGGCGCGCCCGTCAGCCGGCCGGCCGGGACTCGTGCCCCGGCCGCCCGTGCGTGCGGTTCCGCTCCTTCAGCTGCGACTCGTACACGTGCCGCCGCCCGCCCAGCAGGCGGTCGCGCGTGCGCCGCTCCGCGTCGGCGAACGCGCGGTAGTAGCCGTCGTCGAAGTCCTCGACCACCTGGAACGTCCACCGGCCCTCGAGGACGTTCCGGCCCACGACCTCCGACCGCAGCTCGTCGGCGACGTCCGGGTGCCCCGCCTCCGCCAGGCGGTCCAGCGCCTCCGCGAGCTCCGCGTCCGCACGGCCGATCAGGCGGTGGAAGGCGTAGAGCATGCCGCGCGCGTGCTCGACGACCTCGAAGGCGGCCGTGACGCCGCCGACCGCCTCCACCACGTCGTCGGGCACGCCGTCCGGGGGCAGGTGCGCGGGATCGGGACCGGGGTCTGCGGGGCTCATCGGCCCATCGTGCCCAGGGGACGGGTCCGGGCGCGCGCGCAACGGCCGCTCGTCCTGGAGTACGGTGTCGGCCATGTTCGCGTCGCAGTCCTCCTGGTGGCCCGCCTCCTAGGCGGACCCTCGACGCGTCGACCACCGCCTCACGACCGGTGGTCGAGCCGCGGGTGCGGCGGGGCCCTCCCGGTCCCGACCCGAACGGCTCCCCGATGACCTCTCTCCTGCGTTCCCTGCTGGCCGACGACGCGCCGCCCTTCGCCGTGCTGCACCGGCGCGGCTCGACCGTGCTGGACGTCCTGGTCGGCGACGTGCACGACGTGGACCGGCTCGCCGACATCCCGCTCGACGGCGGGACCGTGCTGGCGATGGTCCCGTTCCGTCAGGTGCGTGAGCGCGGCTTCGCCGCCCACGACGACGGCGCCCCGCTGCGCTGCCTGCTGGTGCGCGACCGCGAGCAGGTCCCGGTCACCGAGGCGCTCGCCCTGCTGCCCGACCCGGTCGGCGTCACGCCCGGCGGCTTCGACGTGGACGACGCCGCGTACGCCGAGCGGGTGCGCACCGTGCTGCGCGACGAGATCGGCCGCGGCGAGGGCGCCAACTTCGTGCTCCGCCGCGACTACGTGGCGTCGACGGACGCGCCGCCGGCGACCGCCGTGCTGGGCTGGCTGCGCGCGCTGCTCGAGCGGGAGCAGGGTGCCTACTGGACGTTCGCGGTGCGCACGCCCGGGCTCGCGGCGGCCGGTGCCACGCCCGAGCGGCACGTGAGCGTGCGCGACGGCGTGGCCCGGATGAACCCGATCAGCGGCACCTTCCGGCACGGTGCGCAGCCGCCGACCGGTGCGCAGCTGCTGACGTTCCTGGCCGACACCAAGGAGAGCGAGGAGCTCTTCATGGTCGTCGACGAGGAGATGAAGATGATGAGCGCGGTGTGCCCGGACGGCGGCCGGATCCTCGGGCCGTACCTGGCGCAGATGTCCCGGCTCACGCACACGGAGTACGTGCTCGAGGGCCGCACCGACCTGGACGTGCGGGAGGTGCTGCGGCTGACGATGTTCGCGCCGACCGTCACCGGGTCGCCCATGGGCAACGCCTGCGCGGTCATCGCGCGGCACGAGACCACGCCGCGCGGGTACTACTCGGGCGTGCTCGCCCTGCTGGAGCCGGACGGCGACGGCTACGCGCTGGACGCGCCGATCCTCATCCGCACGGCGTACCTGGACGACGCCGGCCGGGTCACGGTGCCGGTGGGCGCGACGCTGGTCCGGCACTCGTCGCCGGAGGGCGAGGTCGCCGAGACGCACGCCAAGGCCGCGGGCGTGCTCCTGGCGACCGGCGCCCTGCCGCCGGTCGCGCCGGGCGCGCCCGCCCCGGCGCTCGCCGAGCAGCCCGGCGTGGCCGCGGCGCTGGCGTCGCGGAACGACCGGCTGGCGGCCTTCTGGCTCCGGCCGCAGGCGGTCGACCCGGTGCCGGGCCTGGTCGGGCGCACCGCCCTGGTCGTCGACGCGGAGGACCAGTTCACGACGATGCTGGCCCACCAGCTGCGCCACCTGGGCCTGGACGCGCGCGTGGTGCCCTGGGGCGACGTGCCGGACGAGCCCGAGGGAGCCGGGCCCGACCTGCTGGTGCTCGGCCCGGGCCCCGGGGACCCGCGCCGGCTCGACGACCCGCGCGTGGCGCGGCTGCACACGCTGCTGGCGCGCCGGCTCCGGCAGGGCGCGCCGGTGCTCGCCGTCTGCCTCAGCCACCAGGTGCTCGCGCTCCAGGCGGGGCTGCCGGTGGCGCCGCTGCCCGCGCCCCGCCAGGGGGTCCGTCTCGAGGTCGAGGTCTTCGGCGAGCAGCCCGCGATCGGGTTCTACAACACCTTCGCCGCGCGGGCGGAGCCCGGAGCGCCGGGAACCGCCCGGACGCCGCTGCTCGGCCTCGAGGTGTCGGCCGACCCGGAGACCGGCGTCGTGCACGCGCTGCGCGGCCCGGGCGTCGCGTCCGTGCAGGGCCACCTGGAGAGCGTGCTGTCGTCCGACGGGCTCGTCACCCTCCGGCGGCTGGTCGGGCACGTCCTCGATGCCGACCGACGACCGCTAGCCTGACCGCCATGTCCGCGCGCACCGGTGTCTCGACCGCCTCCGGCTGGGTGGCCGTCGTCGCCCTCGCGGGCGCGGTGGTCCTGCTGGTGCCCGGCTGGTTCGGCCGCCCGCCGGGGGCCTGGCTGCTGCCGCTCGCCGCCGTCGTGGCGCTCGGGGCGGGCTGGCTGCTCGACCCCGGCACGCAGCTGTCCACGCTGGTGGACGGCGCCCTCGCGACCGTCGGGCTGGCGGCGCTGCTGGCCGGCGCGGGGCTGCTGCTCTCGGCGGTGGTGCGCGCGCTGGCCTACGACGACGCCGGCGCGCTCTGGCTCGGCGTCGGCGGCGCGGTGCTCGGGCTGCTGCTCGGCTCCGGCCTGCTGGCGACGCGCCGGGTCGGGCCGCCGCTCGTGTGACGCCGTCGGGCGACCGCGCCGGAACGTGCGGCGGGTGCGCGTGTCGGACCCCGGGTCGAACATGTGTTCTATGCCGACCTCCTCGCCCCCACCCGCCCGGCGGGCCGCGATCCTGCACGCCGACCTGGACGCGTTCTACGCCTCGGTGGAGCAGCGCGACGACCCGCGGCTGCGCCGTCGCCCGGTCGCGGTCGGCGGCGGGGTCGTGCTCGCGGCGTCCTACGAGGCGAAGCGGCGGGGCGTCCGCACCGCGATGAGCGCCCGCCAGGCGCGGTCGCTGTGCCCGGGCCTGGTCGTCGTGCGCCCGCGGTTCGAGGCGTACACGGCGGCCAGCAGGGCCGTGTTCGCCATCTTCGAGGACACGACGCCCGCCGTGCAGGGCGTGTCGATCGACGAGGCGTTCCTCGACGTGCACGGCCTGCACCGGGTCGACGTCCCGCCGGTGCGGATCGGGGCCCGGCTCCGCGACCGGGTCCGGGACGAGGTCGGGCTGACGATCACGGTGGGGGTCGCCCGCACGCCGTTCCTCGCCAAGGTCGCCAGCCGGGTCGCCAAGCCGGACGGGCTGCTGCTGGTCGAGCCGGACCACGAGGACGCCTTCCTGCACCCGCTCCCGGTCGAGCTGCTGTGGGGCGTCGGCGACGTGACCGCCACCCGGCTGCACGCGTTCGGGCTCGTCACCGCGGGCGACGTGGCGGCGCTCCCCCAGCACGTGCTGGTCGGCGCGCTCGGCCCGGCGATGGGCCGGCACCTGTTCGCCGTCGTCCACGGCGCGACCCCGGAGCTCGTGGTCACCGGCAGACGGCGCGGCTCGGTGGGCGCCCAGCGCGCGCTCGGCACCGGCCCGCACGACCCGGCACACGTGCGGGCGGCCCTGCTCGGCCTGGTCGACCGGGTGTGCCGGCGGCTGCGCGGCGGGCACCGGCTGGCGCGCACCGTGGTGCTCCGGCTCCGGTTCGCCGACTACACGAAGGCCACCCGCTCGCGCTCGTTCCCGCACGCCACCGCCGCCGGGGCGCAGCTCGGCGCCGCTGCGACCGCGCTGCTCGACGAGGCGCTGCCGCTGATCCGGGAGCGGGGACTCACGCTCGTCGGCGTCGCCCTGACCGGGCTCGAGCCGGACGACCACTGGCAGCCGGCGCTCGACCTGGACGGCCCCGACGTGAGCGGGCTGGACGCCGCGGTCGACGCCGTCGCCGAGCGCTTCGGGTCCGGGGCCGTCGTGCGCGGCGCCCTGCTCCGGCACGGCACGGGCCTGGAGGTGCCCACGCTGCCCGACCCGGGCGGCGCGTGACCCGCTCGCGGGGGCGGCCGTTCCGGTGTCGCGCCCGAGCCACCGCGCGTACCGTCGGCAGCACACGGCCTGGCGGGGTCGGCGGTCGGCTCCCGCGGCTCTGCGCACCACGGGACGGGGGCGTCCGATGCACGACCTGAGCGGTCCGGAGCACGCACTGACGCTGGGTGCGCCCGCACGTGCGGGGACCTACCGGCTGGAGCTCGCCACGCAGCGGTGGTGGTGGTCCGACGAGGTCTACGCGATCCACGGCTTCGCGCCGCACGAGGTGGTGCCGACCACGGAGCTGCTGCTCGCCCACAAGCACCCGGGCGACCGCGACCGGGTCGTCGAGACGCTCACCGACGCCGCCCGCACGGGGAGGGCGTACTCCTCCGTGCACCGGATCGTCGACGCCCGCGGACGGGTGCGCGTCGTCGCGGTGGTCGGCGAGGGGCAGGGCACGGGGGACGACGGCGCGCCGACGGAGCTCTGCGGGTACTTCATGGACGTCACGGACGTCGTCGACGACCGCGCGCAGGCCGCGGCCTCGGCGTCCATCGCCGCCGCGGCGCAGAGCCGCGCGGTGATCGACCAGGCGGTCGGCGTCGTGGCGTTCAGCCTCTCGCTCGAGCCCGCCGCCGCGTTCGCGGTGCTGCGCGCCGCGTCCAACGACGCCAACGTCCCGATCCGCGTGCTCGCCCGTGCCATCGTGGGTGCCCTGCCGACGCTGCGGCACGACCCGTCCCGGGTGTCCCACTTCATCCAGGGGCTGCTCTCCCCCGGGCACCGCGCGGCACCGGACGCCTGACCGACCGACGCGAGGAGACGCATGGCCCCCGCACCCGGGACCACCACCGGGCGCCGCACGGTCGCGCTCGTCCGCGCCGCGCACGCACCGCCCGCCGCCGCGGTCACCCTGTTCGCGGGCGCGTACGCCGCCGGCGCCGCCGGTGCCGGGACGGGCCGCGCGCTGCTGGTCGCCGCGGTCGTGCTCGCCGGCCAGCTCTCCGTCGGGTGGTCCAACGACTGGATCGACGCCGACCGGGACCTCGCCGTCGGCCGCGCCGGCAAGCCCGTGGTCAGCGGCGCGGTCACGCCCGCGCTGCTCCGCCGGGCCGCGCTGCTCGCCGTCGCGGCGAGCGTCGCGCTCTCCCTCCCTCTCGGGCTGCCCGCGGCCGCGCTGCACCTCGGGCTGGTCGCGGTCGCGTGGGCGTACAACGCACGCCTGAAGTCGACCGTCTGGTCCTGGGCGCCGTACGCCGTGGCGTTCGGCGGCCTGCCGTCGGTGGCCACCCTCGGCGTGCCCGGCGGTGCGGTCTGGGCACCGTGGTGGGTGACGACGGGCGGGGCGCTGCTCGGCGTCGGCGCGCACCTGGCCAACGTCCTGCCCGACCTGGAGGACGACGCCGCGACGGGGGTGCGAGGGCTGCCGCACCGCCTCGGCCGCCGCGGCACCGCGTTCGCCGCGGCCGCCGTGCTGCTGGCCGCCGTGCTCGTGGTGGTGCTCGCCCCCGCCGGCGCACCCGGCGCTGCCGCGCTCGTCGCGCTCGGCGTCGCGGTGGCGCTCGCGGCGTCGGCGGTCGTCGCGGCACTCGCGCGGCCGGCGAGCAGGTGGCCGTTCGGCGCGGCGATGGCGGTGGCGGGTGTCGCCGTCGTGCTGCTCGTGGTCTCCGGCTGACGGGCGTCCCCGCCCGTCAGCGGCACCGCGCGGTCGCGGCCGCGAGGGCTCCGCGAGAGGATCCGGTGCATGTCGCGGATCCTGGCCGTCGCCCCCGTCCTGCCGGACCACGTCTACCCCCAGGAGGAGATCACCGCCGAGATCGCCGGGCTGGTCACGCGCGACCCGCGCCGGCGCGCGCTGCTGGAGCGGGTGCACGCGTCCAGCGGGATCGCCACCCGGCACCTCGCGCTGCCGCTGGAGAAGTACGCCGGGCTGTCCTCGTTCGGCGAGACGAACGACGTCTTCCTCCGGGAGGGCGCCGAGCTCGCGGCGCGGGCGGTGCTGGACGCGCTGGCCGGCGCGGGTCTGCGGCCCGCCGACGTCGACCACCTGTTCTTCACCACGGTGACCGGCGTCTCGGCACCGTCGCTCGACGCCCTGCTGGTCGAGCGCCTCGGCCTGCGGCCCGACGTCCGGCGGGTCCCGAGCTTCGGGCTCGGCTGCGCCGGCGGCGCCGCGGGGCTCGGGCGCGTCCACGACCACCTGCTCGGCCACCCGGACGAGGTGGCCGTCCTGCTGTCGGTCGAGCTCTGCTCCCTGACCCTGCAGCACGACGACGACTCGACGGCCAACCTCGTGGCCAGCGGGTTGTTCGGGGACGGTGCAGCCGCCGTCGTCCTCGCCGGCGAGCGGCGTGCCGCGGCCCTCGGCTCCGCCGGCCCGGAGGTGGTCGGGAGCCGCAGCACCCTGTACCCAGGCACGGCCAACGACCTCGGCTGGCAGGTCGGCGGGTCCGGGTTCCGGATCGTACTGTCGGGCGGGATGGCGGACACCGTCGCGGCGCACGCGGCCGAGGACGTCGCCGCGCTGCTCACGCCGCTCGGGGCGGCACCGGCGGACGTCGCGCGCTGGGTGGTGCACCCGGGCGGGCCGAAGATCCTCGACGCGGTCGAGGAGGCGCTCGGCCTGCCGCCCGCGGCCCTGGCACGCAGCCGGGCCTCGCTGTCCCGGGCCGGCAACCTGTCCTCCGCCGCCGTGCTGCACGTGCTGGCGGACACCCTCGAGGGACCACCGCCCGAGCCCGACGCGCTGGGCGCCGTCCTCGCGTTCGGCCCGGGCGTCACGGGTGAGCTGGTCGCGCTGCGCTGGTCCGGGACGACGGAGGAGACCCGATGAGCTCGCTGCTGTGGTTCGACGTGCTGATCGCGCTGACCGCCCTCGAGCGGCTGGCCGAGCTGGTCGTGTCCGCACGGAACGCGCGCTGGTCCTTCGCGCGCGGGGCGGTCGAGTCGGGGCGCGGGCACTTCCCGCCGATGGTCGCCCTGCACACCGGCCTCCTGGTGGCCTGCCTGCTGGAGGCGCACCTGGCCGACCGGCCGTTCCTCCCGTGGCTGGGCTGGCCCGCCCTGGTGCTGGTGCTGGCCAGCCAGGCGCTGCGCTGGTGGTGCATCGCGACCCTGGGCCACCGGTGGAACACCCGGGTGATCGTGGTGCCCGGCCTGCCCCTGGTCAGCGGCGGCCCGTACCGGTGGATCCCGCACCCCAACTACGTGGCCGTCGTCGTGGAGGGCATCGCCCTGCCGCTGGTGCACACCGCCTGGGTCACGGCGCTGGCGTTCACCGTGCTGAACGCGGTGCTCCTGCTGGGGTTCCGGGTCCCGGCCGAGGAGCGCGCCCTGCGCGCCGCCACGCAGCCCGCGGCATGACCGTCCCGCCCGCTCCGGACGTCGACGTCCTGGTCGCCGGGGGCGGCCCGGTCGGGCTGGCCGCCGCGATCGAGGCGCGGCTCGCCGGGCTGTCCGTCCTGGTGCTGGAGCCACGTGCGGGAACCGTCGACAAGGCGTGCGGCGAGGGCCTGATGCCCGGCGCCGTCGCGGCGCTGGGCCGGCTCGGCATCGACCCCGCCGGCCACCCGATCGCCGGCATCGCGTACGTGCGCGACCACCGGCGCGCCGAGCACCGGTTCGCCGGGCCGCCCGGGCGCGGGGTCCGCCGCACCGTGCTGCACGCCGCGCTCGGGGCCCGGGCCGACGAGCTCGGCGTCGAGCGCCGCACCGGCCGGGTGACCGACCTGGCGCAGGACGCGGACGGCGTCACCGCGGGCGGGGTCCGCGCCCGCTGGCTGCTCGGCTGCGACGGCCTCCACTCGACCGTCCGCCGGCTCACGGGCCTGGAGGTCGCCCCGCGCGCCCGCACGCCAACCCGGTACGGCGTCCGGCGGTACGGCGTGCGCCGGCACTACCGGGTCGCACCCTGGACGGACCTGGTCGAGGTGCACTGGGGCCGGCGCACCGAGGCGTACGTCACCCCCGTCGGCCCGGACCTGGTGGGCGTCGCCCTGCTGGGCCCGGCGCCGATCGACGTGGACGCCGAGCTGGCCGGCATGCCCGCGCTGGCGGACCGCCTGGCGGGCGCCCCGGTCGACGCGGCGGACCGCGGCGCCGGACCGCTCCGCCAGCGCACCCGCGCCCGCACGGCGGGCCACGTGCTGCTGGTCGGCGACGCCTCGGGCTACGTCGACGCGCTCACCGGCGAGGGGCTGCGGCTGGGCTTCGCGCAGGCCCGGTCCGCCGTCGCCCACCTCGGCGACCCGGCCGGGTACGGCCGCGCGTGGGACGCCGCGACCCGCGACTACCGGATGCTCACCACGACGCTCGTGGCGGTCGCGACCTCACCGCTGCGCGGGGCGCTGGTCCCGGCGGCCGTCCGGCTGCCGCCGGTGTTCGCGGGGGCGGTGGAGCGGCTGGCGCGGTGACGCGACGGGGTCCCTCGGGCCGCGCCGGCGTGACGCGCGCACCGGAGGCCCGCTCGGCTACCGTCGGCCGGTGCCCGATCTGCCCGGACCTCCCGCTCCCGGACTCCCCGTGACCCGCTCCGCCCCCGCCGACGACGGCGTCCGGCTCGTGTGGCAGGAGCAGGGCGCCGGGCCCGCGGTCCTGCTCCTGCAGGGCCAGGCCACCCCGATGGCCGGCTGGGACCGGGTCGCGGCCGACCTCGCCGGCGAGTTCCGCGTGCTGCGGTGCGAGCAGCGCGGCACCGGCGGCAGCGCGCCGGGGTCCGACGACCGGTTCACCACGCGCGCGCTCGCCCAGGACGTCCGCGCGGTGCTCGACGCCGCCGGCGTGGACCGCGCCCAGGTCGTCGGGCACTCGATGGGCGGGAAGATCGCGCAGTGGCTCGCGGTCGACTCCCCCGGCCGTGTCGCGTCGCTCGTGCTGCTCGCCACCAGTGCGGGCGCCGCCGACGGCGTGCCGCGCGACGAGGCGGCGCACCGCCTGCTGCTCCGCGGCGACCCGGCCGAGCGGCGGCGGCTGTTCTTCGGCGACGCCTGGGCCGACGACCACCCCGGCGAGGTCCGGGCGTTCTTCGCGCTCGACGCCGACCGGCCCACGCTGCGCGCCCTGTACCGGGCCAGCACCACGCACGACGCGTGGGCGGACCTGCCGCGGATCGCCGCGCCGACGCTGGTCGTGCACGGGACGGAGGACCGGCTCGCCACCCTGCCGTCGGCCGAGCGGCTGGCGGGCGCGATCCCGGGGGCCGAGCTCGTGGTGGTCGAGGGGGCCGGGCACGGCCTGCACCTGGACAGCCCCGCGGCGGCTGCGGCCGTGCGGGACTTCCTGCGGCGGCACGCGGCGGGCTGAGTCAGCGGCGGGACGTCGCCCGCATCCGCCAGAGCAGCCACAGGAAGTACGGCGTCCCGATGACGGCGGTCACCAGGCCGGCGGGCAGCTGCGCGGGGGCGATCGCCGTCCGCCCGACCGTGTCCGCCACGCAGACCAGCGCCGCACCGAGCAGCACCGTCATCGGCAGCAGCCACCGGTGCCGCTTCCCGATCACCATCCGGGCGGCGTGCGGGGCCACGAGGCCGACGAACACGATCGGGCCGATCGCGGCCGTCGCGGCCGCGGTGAGCACGACCGCCAGGCCGACGTGCAGGTGCCGGGACCGCGGCAGGTCGACGCCCAGCACGCGCGGGGTGACGTCGTCGACCTGCACCAGGTCGAGGTCGCGGTGGGTGCGGGCGACGACGACCACGCCGATCAGCAGCGCCACGGCCATCGGCACGAGCTGCGGGACGCCCGCTCCGAACGTCGAGCCCCCGAGCCAGGTGATCGCGCGGTTCTGGTTCCACGGGTCGGTGCGCACCAGCAGCAGCGTGGTGACGGCCCCGGCCGCGGCGCCCGTACCCAGGCCGACCAGCACGATGCGCCCTGCCGAGCCCCCGGCGCCCGCGCTGACGCCGAACACGAGCAGCCCCGCGAGGACCGCGCCGGCGAGCGCCCCGGTGAACACCAGGGCGAAGGACGGTGCGCTCGTCATCACGATGACGACCACGGCGCCCAGGCCGGCGGCGTGCGCCACGCCGAGCACCCCGGGGTCGGCGAGCGGGTTCCGGGTGACCGTCTGCACCAGGCCGCCCGCCAGCGCGAGGCACGCGCCGGCGAGCAGCGCGGCGGCGACGCGCGGCACCCGGGAGTCGAGGATGATGTCCAGCCGCACGGACGCGCGGCCCGCCAGCCAGTTCTGGACGTCGCCGAGCAGCACGGTCTGGTCGCCCAGCAGGACGCCGGCGACCACCACGACGACGAGCAGCAGCACGGCGAGCCCGAGCACGACCGCCGGCGCACGGCGCGACAGCGCGCTGCCGGCCTTCAGCGTGACGAGGGTGTCGGGCTCGAGGGCGGCGCGCGCGCGGCGGGCGAGCAGGATCAGGGCTGTCGCGCCGATGAGGCTGGTGACGACGCCGGTGGGCACCGTGACGCCGCTGATCGCCCCGAACACCGCGCGCAGCGCGACGTCGGCGGTGAGCACCAGCGCGGTGCCGGCGACCGCGGCCGCCGGGATGAGCAGGCGGTGCCGCGCGAGCGGCCGCACCCAGGTGGCGAGCAGCCGCACCAGCAGCGGCGCGCAGAGGCCGACGAACCCGATGGGCCCCGTCACCGTCACGGCGCACGTCGCGAGCAGCACGGCCAGGACCACGCCGACCAGCCGGGTGCGGGCGATGTCGACGCCGAGCGACCGCGCCGCGTCGTCGCCGAGCTGCAGCAGGTCGAGCCGGCGGGCGATCAGCAGCAGCCCGGCGAACGCGACCAGGACGACCGGCAGGACCGCGCGGATCGTGCCCATCCCGTTCTGGCCGAGCGACCCGGCGCCCCACGCGAACAGCCCCTGGGTCTCCCAGGGGAACAGCACCAGCAGCGCCTGCGTGACGGACGCGAGCCCGAGGGTGATCGCGGACCCCGCGAGCACCAGCCGGACCGGTGACGCGGCCGCGCCGCCGGACAGCCCGATGACCACGCCCGCCGCACCCAGGCCGCCGACGAACGCGACGACGACCCCCGGCAGCGCGCCGAGCGACGCGCCCGCCACGGCCGCCACCGTGACCGCGAGGTGCGCGCCCGCGTTCACCGCGAGCGTGTCGGGTGCCGCCAGCGGGTTGCGGGCGATGCCCTGCAGCGCCGCGCCGGAGGCGCCGAGCGCGCACCCCACCAGGACCCCCGCCGCGAGGCGCGGCAGCCGCGAGGCCGTGACGACCGCGGCGGCCTGGTCGAGCCCGCCCTGCCCGGTCAGGGCACGGAAGAGCTCCCCGACGGTCACGTCGGCGGTGCCCTGCGTCAGGTGCCACGCCGCGGCGGCGACCAGCCACGCGACCAGGACCCCCAGCGCGACGACGGTGCGCACCGGCTGCCGGCTCCGCTCGCGCGGGACGGGGTCCGTCGGGGCCGGTGCGGGCGGTGCCGGCAGTGCCGTGGCCGGGCCCGCGACCCGCGCCGGGGAGGCGTCGGGTCGCGGGCTGCGCGGGGTCGAGGTCGTCACGGTTCCCTCAGGTGGTGGTGGTCAGCTCACTCGGCGGTGAGCTGCGCGACCAGGTCGTCCGACCAGCCGGCCAGCGACTCCGGGCCGCCGTAGGCCCAGATGCCGACGCCGGCGCGGTAGACGTGGTCCTGCTGCACGAACGGCAGCGACTGCCAGACCGGGTTGGACGCGAGCACCGTCTCCACGACGTCGTCCTCGGAGTCGTTGCCCCAGTAGAGGAAGCGGGTGTCCGCCGGCAGGGCGGTGAGGCCCTCGACGTCCACGTACGACAGGCCGTAGCCGTCGTCGCCCGGGTCGGTCGTCGCGGCGGTCAGCCCCATGGCGTCGGCCACGGCCTGGAACGCCGAGCGCGGGCCGTGCATGCGGATCGTGACGTTGGCGCCCTCCGCGTACGGGGACGCGAACACGATCGGCGTGCCCTCCAGGCCCGCGTCGGCGATCGCCTGCGCGTTCTCGGCGACCTCCGCCTCGGTGGCCTCGACGACCTCGTCGGCCTTGTCGTCCGCGCCGACCAGGGTGGCGACGGAGCGGAACGTGTCCTCGACGTAGCCGATCGGGTCCTCGGCGGACGCGCCGTCGAAGAGCGCGACCGGGGCGATGCGCTCCATCTGCTCCATGGCGCCCTCGGGGATCGAGGACGTCACGCCGATGATCAGGTCGGGCTCGAGCGCCGCGATCGCCTCGACCGAGGGCTCGCCGCGGGTGCCGACGTCCTCGGGCTCGCCCTGCAGCGGGACGACGGTGCCGACCCAGGAGGTGTAGCCCTCGACGTCGGCCGCGCCGACCGGGGTGACGTCGAGCGACGTGAGCATCTCGGTCTGCATCCACTCCAGCGACACCACGCGGGTGGCCGGGCCGTCGAGCTCGACGGTCTCGCCGCGGTCGTCGGTGATCGACACCGCGCCGCCGGCGGCGGACGTCGTGGCGGTGTCGTCCGCGGGCTCGTCGGTGGTGCCGCAGGCCGCCAGGGTGGTCAGCGCGCCGACGGCCAGCAGGGCCGTGAGCGTCCGTCGCGTGGTCATGGTTCCTCGTGTCTGCGCGGGTGGGTCCGGGGCGCCCGCGCGTCTCGCCCCTGTGCGCCGCACGTGCCGTGCGGCGGTGGTCGGTGGGTCAGGCGCCGACGGCGGCGGGTTCTCCGGCGGGGGCGACGCGGCGGAGCTGCAGCCGCGGGGCGTGCACGCCGAGGTGCCCGGTGCCGGGGTCGGCGCGGACGACGATGTCGATCTCGTACACGTCGCTGAGCAGCGCGGACGTGAGGGCCTGCTCGGGCGCTCCGTCGGCGACGACGCGGCCCCGGCTCAGCACGAGCACGCGGTCCGCGACGGCGGCCGCCTGCTCCAGGTCGTGCAGCACCACCCCGACGGCGACGCCGTGCGCGTCGGCGAGCGACCGCATCAGCTCGAGCACCTCGACCTGGTAGCGCAGGTCGAGGTGGTTGGTCGGCTCGTCGAGCAGCAGCACGCCCGTGTCCTGGGCGAGCGCCGAGGCGAACCAGACCCGCTGCACCTGGCCGCCCGACAGCGCGTCGACGTCGTCCCCCGCCAGGTCCGCGATCCCGGCCAGCGCGAGGGCGCGGTCGACCGCGGCCCGTCCGTCCGGGTCGAGCCCGCGCCAGCCCTGGCGGTGCGGGTGCCGCCCGAACTCGACGGCGTCGCGGACCGTGATGCCGGCCGGGGTCGGCCGGGATTGCGCGAGCAGCGTGACCTGCCGGGCGAAGTCGCGGGCGGACAGCGCGGACGCGTCGGCGTCCGCGAGCTGCACCTGCCCGCCGGAGAGCCGCTGGAGCCGCGCCATGCCCCGCAGCAGCGTGGACTTGCCCGAGCCGTTGGGCCCGACCAGCGCGGTCACCCGGCCGGCCGTCAGCTCGACGCTCGCTCCGGTGACGACGGGGTCGCCTCCGTAACCGATGCTCACGTCGGCGGCAGACATCGCGATGGGGTGGACAGGCACGGACGGACCTTAGCCAAGCCTTACCTCATCTGGCAATCCGTCTCGCCCACCACGGTGGACGATCCGGACGGACACGCCGGCGGCGCGTCGGTCCGGACCGTCCACCCGTGCGCGCCGCGGCCGGCGCGTCAGGCAGGGGCGCGGCCGACCAGCAGCCGGAAGGCGTTCCGGAACCGGTAGCCGCCGTCGGCCGTCCGGTACGGCGCCGCCGCGCGGAGCACGACCGGCCCGCGGTCGGCGATCCCCGCCGCGTCCTCGCCCAGCAGCGCCCCGCGCACGAGGGCGTCGTCGTCGGCCGCGGTCCACGGCACCTCCACCAGCGCCACGTGCTCGACGGACAGGCCGGCGTCCCGCAGGAGCGCGCGGGTCGCCTCCTCGCGCCGGAGCGGGCTCTCCTCCGCCGGCGGCTCCCCGTCGTCCTCGGCGAGCGCGGCCTCGACGACGTCCAGCTCCACCTGCGTCCGCTCGGCCCACCCGCAGACCGCCACCAGGCCGCCCGGTGCCACGACGCGCACTGCCTCGGCCAGGGCCACCTCCGGCTCGTCGGCCACGTGCAGCACGTTCACCGCGGTGACGAGGTCGAACGCACCGTCCGCCCACGGCAGCGCCTCGGCGGCGGCGACCCGGACGTCCGCCGACGGCGCGGCACGGCGGGCGAGCGCGACCATGCCCGCCGCCGCGTCCGCGCCTGCCACGCGCGCGCCGACTCCGGCCAGCAGCGCCAGCAGCTCCCCGCTGCCGCACCCGACGTCGAGCACCCGCGTCCCGGGCCCGGCCCCCGTCGCGTCGACCAGCGCCCGGCGGGCCGGGTCGGCGAACGCGCCCCACAGGGCGGCCCAGTCCCCGGCGAGCGCGGTCCACGGGTCCTCGTCCTGCTCGTCGTGGCCCGCGGTCCACCGGTCCTTCGCCGCCGTCATCCCCCCATCCTGCCCCGCCGGCGTCCGACGCCCGACGTGCTCCGGCGCCGCCCGCTCAGTCGGACCAGACGGTCAGGTGGTCGAAGCGAGCCGTCGCGCGCGGGTCGGTGCCGTTCCAGCCGTGCGCGGCCAGGCCGACGCGCAGCTCGGTGCCCGGCGGGAACGTCCAGGTACCGCCGGCGACCCAGGTCGCCCCGTCGGTGCTGGTGAGCGCCTGCACCTCGTGCCCGCCGGCCTCGTCGGTCCGGTGCACGACGCGGAGCCACGTGGTGTCCCCCGGCGGGCCGACGATCGTGCCGCCGTACTGCAGGCGGCCCGCGTAGGGCGTCTCGTACCCGAACTCGGTCTGCCGGGTGTTCCAGATCGCGACGTGCGACAGCCGGGCGAACAGGTCGTCGCCCGCGTGCACGACCAGGCCGGCCTGCTGGAAGTTGCGCACGTCGTCCACGCCGACGTCGAGCTGCACGGCCGTCTCCGCGGTCCAGTCGCCGTCGGGCACGTCGCGCAGCAGCAGGCCCGCGTCGTTGCTCGTGCCGGTCAGGTCGGCCTGCTCGACGGGCCACACGAGCGCCCCGTCCTCGACGGTCACGGCCGGCTCGCGGACCGCGGTCCAGCCCTCGCCGAGCCCGTCGTCGAACCGCAGGTCCTCGATCACCGACCCGGTCGCCGGCAGCGGCTCGCGCTCGGTCACCGGCGTGGCGAGCGGGACGGCCGAGAGGTCGTCGACGTGCACGCCGCGGGACTGCGCGGTCGCCCCGGCCGGTGCGGTCGCCGTCCGCCGCGGCAGGTCGAGGACGACCTGGGCGAGCGGATCGCCCAGGCGCGCGTGGCTCACCTCGGCGCGCGCCGTCCGGCCCGCCACCTCCAGCACGACGGCGTGCCAGGTGGACCAGTCGACGTCTCCCGGCAGCGGCGCCGTGGCGACGGCGCGACCGGACCGCAGCACGAGCCGGCCGCTCGCCGGGTCGACGACGGCGGTCACGTCCCCCGCCACGACGCCGCCGGCGGCCCGCGGCTCGAGCCGCACATCGGCCTCCACCCGGACGTCCCCGCCCGGGCTCTGCCCGGTCACCAGGGACCCGGCGGCGCGGGACACGGCGTGCGGCCCACCCTGCGGGTCCTCGCCCGCGGCGCGCCACGCGCCGCCGCGCCACGGGTGCCGGACCCCGTCGTCGAAGCCCGTCACCGCGCGCCCGGAGGTGACGGGCGCCGTCTGCTCGTCGTCGGACGGACCGGCTCCGGCGCGCACGACCGGCCAGCCGTCGACCCAGTCCAGCCGGTCGATCAGCATCGGCCGCTCGTTGATGCCCTCGGTGCCGTCGAGGTACGGGTCGGCGCGGTCGATCGCGTGGTAGACCGCCCAGTCCTGCCCGGCCAGGTCCGTGACGACGGCGTTGTGGCCGGTGCCCACCCAGGCGTCGCCGTCGGGCGCGACCACCGGGGTCCCGCCGGCGCGGGACTGCAGCAGCGGCACGCCCTCGCGGTCCACGTACGGGCCCGTGATCTGCTCCGACCGCCCGACGTGCACGCTGTACCCGGTCGTCGGTCCGGCGCAGCAGTTGGCCGAGGAGACGAACAGGTACCAGTACCCGTCGCGCCACACGGCGTAGGCGCCCTCGTACTTGTTGTCGATCGTCACCTGCACGGGGTCGCCGACGGCCTCGGTGCCGGAGTCGTCGAGCTCCGTCACCCAGATCCCGCCGTAGTACGAGCCGTAGAACAGGTGCTCGGTGCCGTCGGGGCCGGTGACGTGCGAGGGGTCGAAGGTCCACAGGAAGTCGTCGGGGCCGCCCGCGCCCGGACGCGGGTCCACCACCGGGTCCCCGGAGTCGGTCCACGGACCGGTCGGCGTGGGAGCGGTGGCCACGCCGATGGCGCCGTCGCCGGCTCCGGGCGTCACGGTGGTCTCGGTGACCACGTAGTACAGGCGGTACTCGCCGTCGACGTACCGGATGTCCGGCGCCCAGAGCGACGCGCCACGACCGGTGTCCGCCCACGCGGGCAGGGTGTCCTCGGTGAACGCGTCGCCGACGTGCTCCCAGTCGACGAGGTCCGCGGACCGCGACACCGGCAGCAGGTGCCGGGTGCCCTCGCCCTCCCGCAGCGGGTCGGTCGTGCCGTAGGCGTACCACCAGCCGTCCTGGCCCCGGATCACCGCGGGGTCGGCGTAGGTGTCGGCGAAGTCCGCGCTGACCGGGTTGGTGTACGTCCCGGGTCCCTGCCCGCCGCCCCCGTGACCGCCACCGTCGTGCCCGCCGCCGTGCCCGCCTCCGTCCGCGAGGGCTGCGGGAGCCGCAGCCGCGAGGACCGCTGCCACGAGGGTCACGACGGGGACGACCAGCCGGCGCCGGGCGCGCCGGTGCGGGGTCCCCAGGGTGCGCTGCTGCATCGCCGGGCTCCTTCGACCGAACGGGTGGTGGTCCTCTTGTACGCCGGAACCGGCCCCTGCGCCACCGGGTGCCCGGCACCGGGCAGGCGTCCGAGCGGGTGACGTCGGCGAAGCCGCAGGTCCGTTCGCCGGACACGCCCGTGCCCGCTCCCCTAACGTCGTGCCGTCCACGGCGCTCACGGAGGGGGTCCTGACGGTGCTGCGCGTCCTGCCGGTCATCATCGAGCTCGGGCTGCTGGTCTACTGCCTGGTCGACTGCATCCAGACGGACTCCTGGCGGGTCCGCAACCTGCCCAAGGGCGGCTGGATCCTGCTCATCGTGCTGCTGCCGCTGGTCGGCGGGATCGCGTGGCTGGTCGCCGGCCGGCCCGAACGCGCCGCGCGCAGCGCAGACGTGCCCTGGCCGAGCACCGGGACGGCGGGCTTCCCGGAGTACGAGCGCCCGCGGCGCGCACCGGGCCCGGACGACGACGCCGAGCGCCTGGCGCAGGACCGGGAGTCGGACCGGCTGCACGAGCAGATGCTCCGCGACTGGGAGGCGCAGCTGCGGTCCCGCGAGCAGGGGCTGCCGCAGGACCGCGCGCCGGTGCGGGACGCCGCCGACGGCGACCCGGAGGGCCCGGCGGTCCGGGACGGGCGCTGACACCGCCCTCCCCTCAGGGCGCGCGTCCGGGCACCCGCACCTACCGTGGCCCGGGACCGCTGTCCCCGACCTCGAGCAGGTGCGCGCATGACCACTCCCCGGCGGCACGACGTGCTGGTCCTCGGCGGCGGCAACGCCGGCCTGTCCCTCGCGGGGCGGCTCCGCCGGGACGGCTGCCCCGACGTCGCGGTGGTCGAGCCGCGGTCGGTGCACCACTACCGGCCGCTGCTGTCGTACGTCGCGTCCGGCACCGCCGCCCTGGAGGACCTGCGCCGCCCGCAGGCCGAGGTCGTCCCCGACGGCGTGCGCTGGTACGCCGACCGCGTCGAGGCCGTCGACCCGGACCGCTCGCTGGTCCGGCTCGCCGACGGGACGGAGCTCGGCTACGGCGACCTCGCCGTCTGCCCCGGCTCGGAGGTCGACTGGGACGCGATCCCGGGGTCGCGCGAGGCCGTCGCGACCGAGCACGCCGCCACCAGCTACCTGCCGGAGCAGGCCGCGAAGACGTGGACGATGCTGTCGTCGCTCACCGCGGGCCGGGCGGTGTTCGCGATCTCGGACCGGCACGTGCCGTGCGCGCCGGTCGGCCTGAAGCCGCTGTTCGCCGCCGTGGACCACTGGCGCAGCACCGGCGTGCTCGGGGACATCGCGGTCGACCTGCTGGTCGAGGGACCGCACCTGGTGCGGCACGCGCGCGGCGACCGCGAGCTGCACGCGGCCGCCGACCGGTACGGCGTGCGGGTCCGGCTCGGCACCACGGTCGAGTCGGTCGACGCGGACGCCCGCACCCTGCGGCTCCGCGCACCCCGGGGCGAGGAGACCGCGGACTACGACGCCCTGTACCTGGCGCCCCCGCACCGCGCCTACGGCTGGATCGCCGCGAGCGGCCTCGCGACGCCGGAGAGCGAGGGCTTCGTCGCCGTCGACCCGTCGACGCTGCAGCACGTCGCCCACGCGAACGTGTGGGGCCTGGGCGACGCCGCGACCGTCGGCACGCTCCCGTCGGGCGGTGCGCTGCGCAAGCAGGTCCCGGTCGTCGCGCGCAACATCCAGGCGCGGCGCAGGCGCCGGAGCATGCAGCGCTACGACGGCTACTCGATCGCCCCCGTGACCACCTCGCGCAGCCGCCTGCTGCTGGCGGAGTTCGACCGGGACGGCGTGCCGCAGCCCACGGTCCCGTTCCCCGAGCTGGCGCGCCCGCGGCGGAGCCTGCTGCTGTTCGACCGGTTCCTGGAGCCGCAGATCTACTGGCGCAGGCTGCTCCCCGGCAAGGTCTCCTGACGGCGGGGTGCAGGATGGGCCCCATGCACCTCGACGACATCCCGGTCACGACCCTGCGGGGCCGCGAGACCACCTTCGGCGAGCTGGTCGACGGCCGCGTGGCGCTGGTGGTCAACGTGGCGTCCCGGTGCGGGCTCGCCCCGCAGTACGAGCAGCTCGAGGCGCTGCACCGCGACTACGGCGACCGCGGCCTGACCGTCGTCGGCGTGCCCAGCAACCAGTTCCTGCAGGAGCTCGCGACCGCCGACGCGATCGAGGAGTACTGCTCGACCACCTGGGGGACGACGTTCCCCATGCTCGAGAAGGCCAAGGTGAACGGCCGGCACGCGCACCCGCTCTACCAGGAGCTGACGCAGGTCCCCGACGACACCGGCAAGGCCGGACGGATCACCTGGAACTTCGAGAAGTTCCTCGTGGCGCCCGACGGCCGCGCACGCCGGTTCCGGCCGCGTGTGCTCCCGGACGCGCCCGAGGTCGTCGAGGCGATCGAGACGCTGCTGGGCGCCCGCGCCGACGAGGCGTAGCCCGGCACTGCGTAGCCTGGCGCGAGCTCCCGCCGAGCGCGGTGGTTCCCGGCGAGCGCGGCGGCTCTGCCTACCGCGGTCGACGACAACAGGCGCGGTGGGTGTGCCGCCAGGCGGACGGCGCCGAGCGGGCAGCGGCGTCGCACGGGCTTCAGGTCGAGGTGGCGGTGGTCGCGGCCGTCGCGGCGGTGACGCCGGCCATCACCGCGGCCGTCGACGCCGCGATCGCGTCCTTCACCGCGTCGGCGGCCCAGGCGCCCTCGGCGACCTCCTGGGCGCGGCGGCGGACGTCCCGCTTCGGGACGCCGTCGTGCGCGACCGACGCGGGCGCCTTGTCGACGGCCTGCAGCAGCGCGACGAGAGCGCCGGTGCGGGCGTCCGGCTCGACGCCCTGGACGAGCACCGCGGTCAGCCGACGTCGGACCTCGGTCTCGTGCGCGGTGTCCGCGGCGAGCCACCGGGTGCGCGGGAACAGGCCGAGCACCCGGTCGTCCTGCCGGGTCAGCACGCCGCGGGCGACGAGGCGGTCGGCGAGCACGTCCTTGACGCCCTTGCCGAGCCGGTGCACCAGGTCGCTCGCGGAGCGCTCCCTCTCGGCGACGAGCGGCAGGGCGGAGTCGAGCAGCGGGTCGTCGAGGACCGCGCCCGGCGTGGCCACCACCTTCGCGCCCGACCAGATGCTGGTCCGCTCGCGCACGGTCACGGCGCCGGCGAGGGCGAGCTCGAGCAGCACCGCGCCGCCCAGCGCCACGTCGAGGTACGACGAAGTGGCCGTGCCCTTCTCGTCGTCCAGCAGCAGGAGGAGCAGGTCCTCGGCGATGAGTGTCGTCACGTGCCCGACCCTAGCGGCGGGCCTCAGCCCGCGAGGTGCCCCCACCGGCCCGCGAGGTCCCGCCACGGCCCGATCGCGGCGACGCTCCCCTCGTCCAGGACCACGACCCGGTCCGCCCGGGCCAGGGCCGCGCGCTTGGACGTCGCCCCGACGACGGTGGTGCCCCGCTCGCGGAGCGACTGCCAGAGCTCGATCTCGGTCGCCGCGTCCAGCGCGCTGGAGACGTCGTCCGCGAGCAGCAGCTCGGCGTCGGTGGCGAGCGCCCGGGCCAGCGCGAGGCGCTGCACCTGCCCGCCGGACAGCCGCACGCCGCGGTGCCCGACCAGCGCGTCCGGACCACCGGCCTCGGCGACGTCGGTGGTGAGGCGGGCGGCGTCGAGCGGGCCGACGACCTCGCGCGCGTGGTCGAGCCGCACGTTGTCGGCGAACGTCCCGGAGAGCACCCGCGGCACCTGGGCGACGTGCGCGACGCGGCCCGGCCGCAGGAACGTCTGCGCGTCGGCCACGTCCGTGCCGTTCCACGCGATCCGTCCCGTGTGCTCCATCAGCCCGGCGAGGGCCGACAGCAGGCTCGACTTGCCCGAACCCACCCGGCCGAGCAGCAGCACCAGCTCGCCGCGGTGCAGGGTGAGGTCGACGCCGGCCACGCCGATGGTCCCGTCGTCGTGCACGGCGGCGAGGTCGCGCACCTCGAGCCGGTCGAGCCGGTCACGGTGGTCGGGCGCGGGCGCCGGGGCGGTGCCGGCCGCGAGGTCGACGCCCGCGGGCAGCCCGGCCACGTCGGCCCCGCCGGCGAAGGCCGCGGTCGCCCGCTGCCAGGCCCGGGTACCCGGCGCCTCGGTGACGACCGCGCCGGCCACGACGCCGAACCAGTTGAACCCGGCGACGGCTCCGGCGACCAGCAGCGTGCTGGCCAGGTCCCAGACGCCGGCGAGCAGCGCCCACCAGGCCACGACCGCGCCGACCTGCACCATGATGATCGGCACGCCGTCGAGCACGGCCTGCACGCGGTGCTCGAACACCGCGGCCTCGACGCGGCCCGCGTCCACCGAGCGCAGGTGGGCGTGCACCTGCGGCGTGCGCGCCGCGAGCTTGACGGTGCGGGCGGCGTCCAGCGCGGACACGAGCGAGCGGCCGAACCCGGCCCGCTGCGCGGCCGAGTGGGTGGCGGAGCGCCCGGCGACGGGACGGCCGACCAGCGCGCAGGCCGCGCTGACCACGAGCACCGCGAGGAGCACGGCACCCGCGAGCAGGGACCAGCTCAGCAGGGCGGTCACCGCGACGAGCACGAGGCCGTTGACCAGGTCGACCCAGCGGTCGGCGTACCGGGCGAACCGGTCGGCGTCGAGCGCGCGCGCCACGACCTCGCCCGGCGGCGTCCGGCGCAGCCGGTGCTGCCGGGTCTGCCCGACCAGCACCGACATGCGCACCCGCAGCAGGATCTCGATCCACCAGCGCGGGTAGAGCCGGAACGCCAGCGAGTTGGCGGGCGCGACGAGCAGCAGCAGCACGACCAGCGCCACGACGAGCCCGGTCGCGACCTCGCCGCCGCGCAGGCCCTCGACCGTGCGGCCCCAGAGGAACCCGGTGACGGCGCCCTGCGCGGCGAACAGGCTGGACGCCAGGAACAGCGCGCCGCCCACGACGCCCCACCGCGGCCGCACCACGAGCGCGTGCGCGATGCCGCGGGCGAGGCTCGGTCCGGTGCCGGGGTCGGGCAGCTGCGGCGGCGGGCCCGTGCGGCGACGTGCGCCGAGCCCGGCGTCGGGGTCCGCCGCGGTCACGGTCGCGGGGGTCGGGACGTCGGCGGGCACGGTGGCGCCGTCGTGGCCGTCGCTCCGGCTCGCGGCGAGCAGCGCGCGGAACGGCCCCGCGACCCGCGCCAGCTCGGCCCGCGGCCCCTGCTGCACGACGCGGCCGTGGTCGAGCACGACCACCTGCTCGGCGCGCTCGACGGTGCCGAGGCGGTGCGCCACGAGCACGCCGGTCCGCCCGCCGAGCAGGCGCTCCGAGGCGGCGACGACCCGGGCCTCGGTCAGCGGGTCCATGCGCGCCGTGGCCTCGTCCAGCACGACCACCTGGACGTCGCGGACCAGCAGCCGCGCGAACGCGACCAGCTGCTCCTCCCCGGCCGAGAGCGACGTGCCCCCCGGGCCGAGCACGGTGTCCAGGCCGTCGGGGAGCCCGGCGACCCAGTCGGTCAGCCGCAGCTGGTCCACGGCCTCCTCCACGGTCGCGCGCGGCACGTCGGCGAACAGCGCGACGTTCTCCGCGAGGGTCCCGGCCAGGATCTCGGTGCGCTGCGTGACGACGCCGACGGTCGCGCGCAGCGCCTGCAGGTCGAGGTCGCGCACGTCGACGCCGCCGAGCAGGACGGTGCCGGGATCCGGCTCGACGGCGCGGGACAGCAGCGACGCGAGCGTCGTCTTGCCCGAACCCGTCCGCCCGACGAGCGCCACGGTGTGCCCCGCGGGGACGCGCAGCGACACGCCCTGCAGCGCGAACGCGCCCTCGTCGTAGGCGAAGTGCAGGTCGCGGACCTCGACGTCCAGCGGGCCCTCCGGCACCGGACGCCCGCCGGCGGGCTCCGGCTCGGACTCGAGCATCTCCCGGATGCGGAGGGTGGCGCCGATGCCCTCCTGCAGGTCGGGGAGGTTGCGCGCGAGCTGGTCGAACTGCCCGACGAACTGCGCGGTGACCAGGAACAGCGTGACGAGCCGCGCGACGGACAGGTCGCCGCCGGAGGTCAGGGCGACGCCCGCCACCGCGACCGCCGCGAGCAGGACGTGCAGCAGCGTCCCGGCGCGGGCGGTCATCGCGGTCTCGACGGCGAGCACCCGGTCGAGCGTGCGGTGCACGAGCGCGGAGGCCTCGGCGAGCCGCCGGACGGCGAACGCCTGCCCGCCGCTGGTGCGCAGGTCGTCGCGCGCGGCCACGGCCTCCTCGAAGGCGGCGGCGTTGTCGGTCCACGCGCGCTCCTCGACCACCTTGCGGCGCGTGATCTCGCCCAGCGAGGGCCGGACCACCAGGACGACGAGGCCGCCCAGCACCGGGAACAGGAACCACGCCGGCCACCAGGTGAGGCCCGCGACGACCCACATCGGCAGGGTGCCGACGACGGTGCGGCCCATCCCCCACAGCTGGCGCCGGACGAGGGTGCCGACGGCGTGCGTGTCGTCGTCGACGCGGTCCAGCACCTCCCCGACGGCCTGCTCGGTCAGGGTGGCGAGGGGCTGGTGCAGCGCGGCGCTCAGCAGGTCGCCGCGCAGCCGGCCCTCGGCACGGTCGACGACGCCGGCCCACGCGACCTGCCCGACGGCGTCGACGAGCGCGGCCCCGACCAGGCAGACCGCGAGGAGCGCGACGCCCGCGCCGGTCGGGTCCTCCGCCAGCGAGCCGGCGACCACGGTGCCGAGGGCGGACCCCACCGCGGCGATCGTCAGCGCGAGCAGGGCGAACCCGGCGACCGGGCCGCGCAGCCGGCGCCGGTCGAGACGGCGTGCGGGGTCCGTCGGCCGGGTGCGCGGGGTGGCCGACGTCGCGTCGGTGGTCGGGGCGGCTGAGGTGTCGAGCATCGTGCGCCCACCCTAGGAGCCGGGTGGGACACGGCCGAGCGAATACTGCGCCGCCCGCCCGCCCGCCCGCCCGCCTGCCTGCCCGCGCGCCCGAGCCCGCCCGCCCTGCGCAGCGGACCGACGGCCCGCACCGGCCGCGCCCCGGGCGGTGCCTCAGCCGAGGAACCCCGTCACGACGTCGTGCAGCGCCGTGGTGGTCAGCTCCAGCGACGCGACGTCCACCCGCTCGTCGTTCCCGTGGAACAGCCCGCGCCACGTGCCCGGGTCCCAGCCGGACGACAGCAGCCCGAACCCGTAGGCCGGGACGCCGCGCCGGCGGTAGAACCGGCCGTCGGTCCCGCCGGTGCCGAGGGTCGGCAGCACGGGGGCGCCGCCGGTGCGGTGCGCGACCACCTTCTCGATCACCCGGTACAGGTCGGTGTCGGTGGGCGACAGCGACGGCTCGCCGAACCGGTCGCCCTCGACGTGCACGTGGTCGGCGAGGTCGCCGAGCGCCTCCGCGAGCAGCGCGTCCACGTCCTCGGGCCGGGTGCCGGGCAGCACCCGGATGTCGAGGACGACCTCGGCGAGCCCGGGGATGACGTTCGGCTTGCCGCCGGCGCGCAGCACCGTGGGGGCCACGGTGGTGTGCGTCGTGGCGTGCGCGACCGGTGCCAGGGCGCCGAGCAGCGGCAGGACGTCGCCGAGCCGGTCCGGGTCGAGGGCGGCGGCCCGCACGTCGGCGGGCAGGTCGAGGGCGTCCACGTACCGCCGCCACAGGTCGCCGACCACGACCGGCCCGCGGATCGCGGCGATCCGGCGCACGGCCTCCGCGGCGAGCACGATCGCGTTCCGGCTGCCCCACGGCCCCGACCCGTGCCCGGGGGTCCCGACGACGCGCAGCCGCCGGCCGGCGCCGCCCTTCTCCCCGACGGCGAGCGTCCGGTGCGCGCCGACGGGCACGCCGCCGGACTCGGTGAGCACGTGGTCGGCGCGCACCAGGTCCCAGCGGTGGGTGGTCAGCCAGTCGACGCCCCAGACGCTGCCGTGCTCCTCGTCCGCCACGGCGGCGAGCAGCAGGTCGCCGGCAGGGCGGCGACCCGACCTGGCGAGGGCGCGGGTCACGACGGCGTACGCGGCGGTGAGGCCGAGCATGTCGATCGCGCCGCGGCCCCAGACCCAGCCGTCGACGAGCTCGCCGTCGAACGGGTCGCGGGTCCAGCCGTCGGGCTCCACCGGCACCACGTCGGTGTGCCCGACGAGCCCGAGCGACGGCGCCGCCGGGTCGCGGCCCTCGATCCGGGTCACCAGCGAGGCGCGGCCGGGCTGCGGCTCGACGATCTCCAGGTCCAGCCCGGCGCCGTCGAGGTAGTCGGCGATGGTGCGGGCGTTCCGGATCTCCTGCCCGGAGTCGACCGTGCCGTCGTTGACGCAGGCGTTGCGGATGAGGGCCTGCAGCAGCTCGACGGTCTCCCCCGCCAGGTGCGCGGCGTCCGGCCGCGCGGTCACCGGGCGGCCCCCGCTGCCGCACGCACGCGCCCGCCGGGGATCGCCGCGATCAGCTCGCGGGTGTAGGCCTGCTGCGGGTCCAGCAGGATCTGCTCGGCGGTGCCCTGCTCGACCAGCTGCCCGCGGTGCAGCACGCCGACGTCGTCCGCGACCTGCCGCACCACCGCGAGGTCGTGCGAGATGAACAGGTACGTGAGCCCGTGCCCGGCCTGCAGGCGGACGAGCAGCTCGAGGATCTGCGCCTGGACCGACACGTCGAGCGCCGAGACGGGCTCGTCCAGCACCACGAGGTCGGGCCGGAGCGCGAGCGCCCGGGCGATGGCGACGCGCTGGCGCTGCCCCCCGGACAGCTCGCGCGGGCTGCGGCGCACGGCGTCGGCGGGCAGCGCCACGTCGGCGACGAGCTCGCGGACCCGCTCCGCGCGCTCGGCCCGGGTGCCGACGCCGTAGGCGCGCAGCGGCTCGGCGATCACCTGCTCGACGGTGAACCGCGGGTCGAGCGAGGCGTACGGGCTCTGGTAGACGACCTGGAACCCGCGGCGCAGGCGCCGGAGCGTCTCGCCCCGGGCGTCGGTCACGTCGTCGCCGCGGAACAGCACCCGCCCGGACGTCGGGCGCTCCAGCCGGAGCGCGAGCCGGGCGGTCGTGCTCTTGCCCGACCCCGACTCCCCCACCAGCGCGTAGGTGCGGCCGCCCTCGACGCGCAGGCTCACGCCGTCGACCGCCACGACCGACCGGCTCGCCGCACCGCGCGGGAGCGGGAACTCCTTGCGGACGTCGACCAGCTCCAGCACGGGCGTTCCGGGCCCAGCGGGCCCAGCGGTCGCAGCAGCGGGCTGAGCGGGCGCAGCCGGCGTCAGCCGCCCGCTCGCCAGGCTGGGCGCCGCGGCGAGCAGCTGCCGCGTGTAGGGGTGCTGCGGAGCGTGCAGCACCTCGGCCGCCGTGCCCTGCTCGACGACGACGCCCTGCTCCAGCACCACGATCCGGTCGGCGCGGTCGGCGGCCACCCCGAGGTCGTGCGTGATGAGCAGCAGCGCGGTGCCGTGCTCCCGCACCAGAGTCTCCAGGTGGTCGAGGATCCGTCGCTGGACGGTGACGTCGAGCGCGCTGGTCGGCTCGTCCGCCACGATGAGCCGGGGCCCCGCGGCGATGGCGATGGCGATGAGGACGCGCTGCCGCATCCCGCCGGACAGCTGGTGCGGGTACTGCCGCGCGCGGGCCGGCGGGTCGTCGATGCCCGCCTGCGCGAGCAGGGCGACCGCGCGCCGGCGCGCCTCGCGCCGCCGGGCCAGGCCGTGGATGACGAGCACCTCGGCGACCTGGTCGCCGACCCGCTGCACCGGGTTCAGCGAGACGGTGGGGTCCTGCGGGACGAGGCCGACCTCGCGCCCGCGGACGGCCTGCCACTCGCGTTCCGTGAGGTCGGAGACGTCGCGGCCCGCCAGGCGGATGGTGCCGCCGGTGACCGCGCCGCCGCGGGACAGCAGGTGCAGCGCGGCGTGCGCGGTGGTGCTCTTGCCGGAGCCGGACTCGCCGACCAGGGCGACGACCTCCCCGGGGCGGAGCGTGAGGTCGACGCCGCGCACCGCGCGGTAGGTGCCGCCGTCGGCGCGGTAGCCGACCTCCAGGCCGGTGATCTCGAGCACGGGTGCTCCGTCGTGCTGCTGCTGGGTCACTGGTCCTCTCCCGTCGTCTCGAGGGCGCGCGCGACGCGGTTGGCGGCCAGCACCACGGCGACGATGACGAGCCCGGGCAGGGTGGTCAGCCACCAGGCGGTGGCGAGGAAGTCGCGGCCGCCGGAGACCAGCGACCCCCACTCCGGTGTGGGCGGCGGTGTGCCGTACCCGAGGAAGCTCAGCGCGGACACCGCCAGGACGGCCCCGCCGAACTCGAGCGCGATCAGGGCGAGCACCGGGCCGGAGGAGTTCGGCAGCACGTGCCGGCCGAGCACGGCGTACCAGCGCAGCCCGGAGCCGCGCGCGGCCTCGACGTACACCGACGTGGACGTGCGCAGCACCTCGGCGCGCATCACCCGGGCGAACGTGGCCACCGCGCCGATGCCGACCGCGACGGCGATCTTGGTCGACCCGGTGCCCAGGGCCGTGATGATCGCCAGGGACAGCAGGATGCTCGGCACCGCGAGGAGCACGTCGACCAGCCGGCCGACGACGTCGTCCACCCAGCCGCGCAGGAACCCGGCCAGCAGGCCGAGCAGCGAGCCGACCACCAGGCCGACCAGCACGGCCAGCGCGGTGGTGCGCAGCGAGAGGGACGCGCCGTGCACCACGCGGGTCAGCACGTCCCGGCCGAGGTGGTCCGTGCCGAACAGGTGCGCGGCCGACGGGGGCAGCAGCCGGTCGGCCGGCACGCCGGTCAGCGGGTCGCCCGGGGCGAACACCCCCGGGGCGGCGGCCCACGCGGCGACCAGCAGCAGCACCAGGCCGGCGAGCACCAGGCCGGGCCGGCGCAGGAGGTAGCGGCCGGCACGGACGGCCCAGGGGCCCGCGGCCCGCGCGCCGCGCACCCGGCCGTGCCGGATGATCGCGCGGGCGTCCTGGCGGTCGGCGACCTCGATCGCGTCCGGGTGCGTGGGCGTGGTGGTCGTGGTCATGCGGGCACCGCCTGACGGCCGGCGACCCGGGTCTCGATCCGCGGGTCGAGGAGCGGGTAGAGCAGGTCGACGAGCAGCGTCGTGACCACGAACACCAGCGCCGAGAGCGTGACGATCGCGAGCACCACGGGCACGTCCTGGGTGTTGACGGACTGCACGGTGAGCCGCCCGAGCCCGACCCGGGAGAACACGGTCTCGGTCACCACGGCGCCGCCGAGCAGCGCGCCGACCATGACGCCGAGCATCGTGAACGCGGGGATCGCCGCGTTCCGCAGCGCGTGCCCGAGGTGCACCCGCAGGCGGCCGGCGCCCTTGGCCCGGGCGGTCTCGACGTACGGCTCGCCGAGCGTGCCCCGCAGGCTCCGGGACAGCACCTGCGCGAGCTGGGCGCCGGGCGGGACGGCCAGCGTGACGGCGGGGAGCACCAGGCTCTGCCAGCCCGCGTTCCCGATGGCGGGCAGCAGGCCGGCGCGGAACGAGATCCACTGCAGCAGCACCAGGCCGACGAAGAACGTCGGCAGCGCGACGCCTAGCGGCGGCAGCGCGGACAGCACCTGCCGCAGCGCGCGGCTGCGCGGCAGCACGCTCGCGACCGCCAGGGCCGTGCCGCCGAGCACCGCAAGCAGCAGCGCGGCGCCGGTGAGCTTCAGCGTCTCGGGCAGCGCCTGCGCGACGAGCGACCCGGCGGGGGCGCCCGACTGGTACGACGCGCCGAAGTCGAGCCGCACCGCGCGCCCGAGGGCGTCGCCGTACTGCACGAGCAGCGGCCGGTCCAGGCCGTACTGGGCGCGCAGGTCGTCGAGCAGCGCCGGGTCGACGTCCTGCACCTCGCCGCCCGCGCCGGCCGCGAGGGCGGCCGGGTCGCTGGGCAGCAGGTACAGCACGAAGAACGCGATGGTGAACGCCGCCCAGAGCACGAACAGGCCCTGGGCGGCGCGCCGCAGGAGGTAGCGGCTCATCAGCTCGCGTCGACCCAGGCGTCGTAGAAGTCGAGCCGGCTCGACCCCTCGAACGTGAGGCCGTGCACGTGGTCGGCGGCCGCGATGGTCGTCGACAGCTCGTACACGGGGATCGCGTGGCCCTGCTCGATCAGCAGACGGGACGCCTCGGCGATCAGCTCGCCCCGCTCGGCCGGGTCGGTGGCGGCCGCCGACCGGTCGAGCAGGTCGTCGACCTCGGACGGCGCGCGCTTGTTGATGTTGCGGGCGTTCGCGGAGAACACCAGGCGCAGGACGTCCGGGTCGGACCGGGTCAGGTTGTAGTAGTCGAAGTCGAAGTCGCCGTCGGCCTTGATGGCCGTCGACTCCGCGATCTCGACGTGCTGCAGCTGCAGGTCGACGCCGATCTGCCGCAGCTGCTGCTGCACCAGCTCGAGCGGCGCGGGGTCCTGCCAGAACGTCACCGTGGTGGACAGCTTCTGGCCGTCCTTCTCCCGGATGCCGTCGTCCCCGAGCTCCCAGCCCGCGTCCTCGAGCACCTGCTCGGCGCCGTCGGGGTCGTAGGCGAGGTCGTCCGCGAGCGACTCGAACAGCGGCGTGGAGTGGGACAGGACGCCGGTCGCCGCCTGGTCGCGCTCGGTGAGGACCGTGTCGACGATCTGCTGGCGGTCGATGCCCTTCGAGATCGCGACGCGCACGGCCTCGTCGGACGCGAGGGCGCTCGACTCGTTGGGGAACAGCTGGTACGCGACGCCCGGGTTGGCGCGCTGCTCGAGCCAGAACCCGTTGCCGTCGAACTGCGGCTGGTCCACCGCGGCGATCGCGGCGGTCGCGTCGATCTGCCCGGACTGCAGGCTGCCCGCGCGGACCGAGGACTCGGGGATCACCTGGAACGTCACCGTGTCGAGGTACGCCGCACCGGTGTGGTCGTTGGCCTCGGAGCCCCACGCGTAGCCGGGGACCCGGGTGAGGACGACCTCCTGGTCGGGCGTGTAGGAGTCGACGGCGAACGGTCCGGAGCCGACGTAGTCCCCGGCGCAGCGCTCCTCGGGCGTGAGCTCCGCCGACGCGGGCGACAGCAGGCCGAGCGAGAACGTCGAGCTGGCTTGGAGGAACTGCGCGCTGGGCGCCGCGAAGTCGACGGTCACGGTGTGCGGGTCGACGACCGTCGTGCCCTCGTAGCCGACCAGGTACTGCGAACCGAGCGACGCGGTGGCGCCGAGGGCGACGATCGCGTCGAAGTTGGTCTTGACCGACGCGGCGTCGATCGGGGTGCCGTCGGCGAACGTCGCGTCGTCCCGCAGGTGGAAGGTGTAGCTCGACGCGTCGTCGCTGACCTCCCAGCTCTCGGCGAGCCACGGCACGATGTCGCCGGACTCCGGGTCCTGCGCCGTCAGCGAGGCGACGGTCTGCCGGGCGACGGCGATGGCGTCGTTGTTGCCGACCTGCTGCGGGTCGATGCAGCGGGAGTCGACGGTGATCGCGAACCGCAGGTCGCCGCCCTCCACGGGCGCGGCCGAGGCGCCGGCGTCGCCGTCGGGCGCGGTGCCCGTGCCGCCGGTGCCGCCGGAGCACGCCGCGAGCAGCAGGGCCGAGGTCGTCAGGACGGCTGCCGTGCTCGAGCGGGTGGTCCGCCGGCGGGGGGATGTGGTCATGCTGAGCTCCTGGTCATCACCGGCGGGGGGCGGGGGTGGGCGCAGGTCGCCGGGCGCGCTGGGGCGCTGGCGGCGTCCGTCGCCGTGCTTACCCGTCCCGCGGTCGCGGTCGGGTCAGGTCGTCCCCGGAGCCCCCCGTCCCGTCGAAGGGTTGCTGGTCAGCGAGCCGGGCCTTGGTGCTGACGCTCGTCACCTGGGGGTGAGGGAACCCGCGGCGGCGGGCCGGGTCAAGGAACCGCCGCGGGTTCTCACATGCCGGATCGGGGTGTCCGGCAGGGTTCGTGCTGGGTCGTGCAGGGTCAGGGTGCCGCCGTGAACCCGGCCGCCCGGCGCGGGTCAGCCTCGGTCCACAGGTCGGACTTCACCTCGGCGCGCACCAGCGGTACGACCTCCTCGGCGAACCGGCGCAGCACGTCCTCCTGCTCCGCCGGGTCCAGCAGGTGGTTCACCGAGACCGACTGCAGCGCGTGCCCGTAGGACGCGTGGTAGTCGAGGATCTTCTCGGCCACACGCTCGGGCGACCCGACGAGGGCGGGGCCGCGCTCGACGGCGTCCTCCAGGGTGCGGAAGCTCGGCGCCCTGCCGACCGCGTCCGCGCCGTACCCGCGCCGCGCCGCCGCGTCCACCTGCCCCTGGTACAGCGGCCGGTACTGGGCGACGGCGGCCTCCGTGGTGTCGGCGAGGAACAGCCCGCCGGACCCGGAGCCGACGTACGCCGCGGCCGGGTCGTGCCCGTGCGCGGCGTACTGCTCGCGGTAGTGGTCGATCAGCACCTGGTAGTTCTCCCGGGGCTGCAGCGCGTTCGCGGTGACGATCGGGTCGCCCCACCGCGCCGCCAGCTCCACGGCGAACCGGGACGTCGCCGAGCCGTGCCAGATCCGGAACGGCCCGGCGTACGGCCGCGGCAGCGTGGTGGCGTGCTCCAGGCGGTGCCGGTGCCGGCCCTCCCAGGTCACGTCCTCGGCGGACAGCAGCAGCCGGAGCAGCTCGTAGTTCTCCTCGAGGTACTCGTACTGCTTGTCGATGTCGAGGCCGAGCAGCGGGTACTGCAGCACCTCGTTCCCCTTGCCGATGACGATCTCGAGCCGCCCGCGGGACAGCTGGTCGACCGTCGCCAGGTCCTCGGCCACGCGCACGGGGTCGAGCAGCGACAGGACGGTCACGCCCGTCGACAGCAGGATCCGGCTGGTCGACGCCGCGATCGCGCCGAGGATGACGGTGGGCGCCGAGGACAGGACGTCCCCGGCGTGCCGCTCCCCCACGGCGAACGAGTCGAAGCCGAGCTCCTCGGCCAGGACGGCGTGCCGGACGGTCCGCGCGAGGCGGTCGGCCGGCGGCACCGCCGCACCCGTCACCGGGTGCGGCGGGTTGAACACGATGTCGAGCAGCTGGAAGCGCACCGTGGCCTCTCAGGCGGCGGCCGCGGCGGCGGCCTCGCGGTCGCGCGCGGCGACGCCCTCCCGCACCAGCGGGATGACGTAGCGGCCGAAGTCCACCGCGTCGTCCAGCAGGTCGTACCCGCGGGCCGAGATGATCCGCACGCCCCGGTCGTAGTACACCAGCAGCGCCTCCGCGACCTGCTCGGGCGTGCCGACCAGCGCGTTGGAGTTGCCCGCGCCGCCGGTGGCCTTCGCGGTGGCGGTCCAGAGGACGGAGTCGAACCGGTCGCCCTGCGCCGCGATCTCGAGCAGCCGCTGCGAGCCGGCGTTCTCCGGCGCGTCGACCGGGTGCCGCTTGCTCAGCACGCCCCCGAGCGCGGCCTTGCGCGCCTCGATGGCGTCGAGCACCCGGTGCGCCTTCTCCCACGCGAGCGCCTCGGTCGGGGCGATGATCGGGCGGAACGCGGCGTGGATCCGCGGCGGCGTCTCGCGCCCGGCCGCAGCGGCCTCGGCGTGCACCCGGTCGATCTGCTCCTGCGTCCGGTCGAGCGGCTCGCCCCAGACGGCGTAGATGTCGGCCTCCGCCGCGCCGACCCGGAACGCGGCGTCCGAGGACCCGCCGAACGAGATGGTCGGCACGTGCCCGTCGACGGGCTGGGTGTCGAGGTGGAAGTCGTCGAAGGCGTAGAACCGGCCGTGGTGGTCGAACGCCTCGGTGCTGGTCCACGCCTGCTTGACGATCTGGATGTACTCCTGGGTGCGGGCGTAGCGCTGGTCCTTGGTGAGCGTGTCGCCCTCGCGGCCCTGCTCGTGGTCGTTGCCGCCGGTGATGAAGTGCACGGACAGCCGGCCGCCGGACAGCTGGTCCAGCGTGGCGAACGTCTTGGCGGCGTACGTCGGGTAGGACACGTTCGGCCGGTGCGCGAGCAGCAGCTCGATCGACTGCAGGCGGGACGCGGTGTACGCGGCCAGCGCGGCGGGCTCCGGCCCGGACGACCCGTACGCGAACAGCACGCGGGTCCAGCCGTTGTCCTCGTGGGCGCGGACGATCCGCTCCAGGTAGGCGGGGTCGAACGGGCGGGTGGTGGCGGCGCGGGTCTCGGAGGCGTCGTTCGTGGTCGCGATGCCGAGGAACTCGACGGGCATCGGGGGACTCCTTCTCTCGAGGGCGGGTGGGGTCAGACCGCGTCGGCGACGGGTGCGGCGGGCTCGGCCGCCGGCAGGCCCGCGGCCTTCCAGGCCGGGAAGCCGCCGTCGACGTGGGACACGGTGTAGCCGCGGGCCGCGAGCTCCTCGGCGACCGGGCGCGAGCCCGCCTCCGAGCCGCACACGACGACGACGGGCGTGTCGATCGAGATCACCGGCGCGCCGGCCGGCCCGAAGAGGGCGTCGAGGTCGGTGCGGTCGGCGAGCGTCGCGCCGGGGATGTCCCCGTGGGCGCCGCGGCCGCCGGCCGAGCGGACGTCGATCAGGAAGGCGCCGTGCGCGACCTCGGCGGCGGCCTCGACGGGGGGTGCGAGACGAGGGGTGCGGGACATGGTGCGTCTCCTTCAGCTGACGAGGGTCGGGACGGCGGTCGCCGCCCGGTCGGGTGCGGCGCCGGCGGGGCGGCGCCAGGCCTCGGCGAGCAGCGCGAACGAGCGGCGCGCGTCGGCGGGGTCGTGCGTGGCGGTGGTGAGCAGGAGCTCGTCGGCACCGGTGACGCGCTGCAGCGTCTCCAGCCGGGCCACGACGGTCTCCGGGTCCCCGACGACGCGGGTGTCGACGCGGTCGGCGACCACGGCGCGCTCGTCGGCGTCGCGCTCCGCCCACGGCACCGCGTCCCCGGGCCGCGGGTAGGCGATGGCCCCGGCAGCGCCGCGGCGGATCGACAGGACCCAGTCGGCGAACGGCGTCGCGAGCTCGCGGGCCCGCTCCGGGGTCTCCGCGACCAGCACGTCGGCCGACACCACCACGTAGGGCTCGGCGAGCACGCCCGGCCGGAACGCCGCGCGGTAGGCGGCGATCGTGTCGAGCGTCGTCGCCGGGCTGACGTGGAAGTTCGCGGCGATCGGCAGGCCGAGCTCCCCGGCGACGCGGGCGCTCTCCCCCGCCGACGACGCCAGCACCCACACGTCCAGCTCGGCGCCCTCGACGGGCGGCGCCACGTGCCGTGTGCCGTCCGCCTCGGCGTACGTGCCGGCGCGCAGCCCGAGCACCAGCTCCAGCTCCTCCCGGAACGCCGCCGGCGTCCGGGACGCGCCGACCACGCGCTTCTGCGCCAGCAGGCGCTCGCGCAGCACCGAGTCGGAGCCGTCGACCGGCGGGGCGGGTGGCACGTAGAGGCCGTCGACGACGCGCGCCCCGGCCGCAGGTCGCGCGGGCACGACGGGCACGACGGGCGCACCGGACGCGCCGGACGCACCGGCCCCGGGCGGCGGGGTGAACGCCCGCCCGAGCCCGAGGTCGACCCGGCCGGGGTGCAGCGCGGCGATGGTGCCGAACTGCTCCGCGGCGATCAGCGGGCTGGTGGTGCTGAGCAGCACCGCGCCCGACCCGACGCGGATCCGCTGCGTGCGCGCGGCCACGGCGGCGGCCAGCACGGCCGGGGCCGCGGACCCGACGCCGGGCGACAGGTGGTGCTCCGCGTACCAGACGCGGTGGTAGCCGAGCCGGTCCAGGTCGACCGCGAGGTCGACGGCGGCCCGCACCGCCTGGGTGCCGGTCCCGCCCTCGGGCACGACCGCGAGGTCGAGCACGGACAGCGGGACCCGGGCGAGGGTGTCGGACATGGTTCTCCTCCGAGGTGCGGCGGTGGGCGTCAGGACGTCGTGGGCAGGCCGGGCGGGTTGGTCTCCGGCGCCTCGATGGCCTCGTCCTCCAGGCCCCAGCGCTCCAGGACCTGCTGGTAGCTGCCGTCGTCGAACGCGCCCTGCAGCGCGGCGGTGACCGCCTCGGCGTAGCCGCTGCCCTTGAGCGTGGTGACGGCGATCTGCGCGGTGTCCGGCCAGCCGCCGTTCAGCGTGCCGACCACCGTGAAGTCCTGCGGCGAGACCTTGGCCTTGTACGCGGCGGTGGCGTTGGGCCCGAACGAGGCGTCGATCCGGCCCGACTGCAGGGCGAGGATCGTGTCGCCGTCGTTCTCGAAGTACTCCACCTGCACCGGGTCGAGCCCGGCCTCCTGGTTCTCCGCGTTCCAGGCGAGCAGGATCTTCTCCTGGTTGGTGCCCGACCCGACGGCGACGGTCAGGCCGGCGATGTCCGCGGCCTCGTCGATCTCGGTGATGTCGCTGCCGGCCTTCACCAGCCAGCCGAGCTCGTCGTTGCGGTACGAGGAGAAGTCGAACGTCTCCTTGCGCTCCTCGGTGACGGTGACGTTGGAGATCACTGCGTCGACGTCGCCGGACTGGACGGCCAGCGGCCAGTCGGCCCAGGCCTTGACCTGCAGGTCCAGGTCCTTGCCGAGCGCGTCGGCGACCAGCTGCGCGATGTCGGTCTCGTGGCCGATCGGGGTCGCGTCGTCGTCCGCGAGGAACGCCAGCGGCGCGACGTACGCGCTGACCGCGACGGTGAACGTGTCCTTGTCGGCGAGCTCCGGCGGGAGCAGCGCGATCGCGTCGGGGTTCTCGGTGGTGCGGATCCGGTCCTGCTCGGGCGAGGTGTCGACCTCGAGCCCGGCTGCCTCGGCGGCGGCCTGCAGCTCGTCGCCGACCTCGCCGTTCTCGGCGGCGTCGGAGGTCCCGCCGCAGGCGGCGAGCAGGGCCAGGACCGGGAGGGCGGCCAGGGCGGCGCGCACGGGTCGGCGCCGCAGGACCGGGCGCGTCGTGGTGGTGGTCATCGGGAGGTACCTCTCGGGGAAGGGGTGAGGGGAGGAAGGAGTCAGCGGACCTTGTCGAGGAACGCGCGGGTGCGGGCGTGGGCGGGCGCGGTGAGCACCTGGGCCGCGGGGCCCTGCTCGACGACGACGCCGGCGTCCATGAACACGACGGTGTCGGCCACGTCGCGGGCGAACCCGACCTCGTGGGTGACGACCACGAGCGTCGTGCCGCCGTGCGCGAGCCCCTGGATGACGGCGAGCACCTCGCCGACCAGCTCGGGGTCGAGCGCGGACGTCGGCTCGTCGAACAGCAGCAGCGACGGCCGCATCGCCAGCGCCCGGGCGATGGCGACGCGCTGCTGCTGGCCGCCGGACAGCTGCCGGGGCCGCGCGTCCGCCTTGTCGGCCAGGCCGACGCGGGCGAGCAGCGCCCGGGCCTCGGCCTCGACCTCGGTGCGGTCGCGGCCCTGCGCCGAGACGGGCGCCTCGACGACGTTCTCCAGCGCGGTCAGGTGCGGGAACAGGTGGAAGTTCTGGAACACGAACCCGATGCGGGTGCGCTGGCGCAGCACGTCGCGCTCGGTGAGCTCGCGCAGCACCGGCCCGCGTCCGCGGCGACGGGTCCGCTGCTGCGCGTACCCGATCACCTCGCCGTCCAGCGCCACGAATCCGCGGTCGGGCCGCTCCAGGTGGTTGATCAGCCGCAGCAGCGTCGACTTGCCGGAGCCGGACGGGCCCAGGATCGCGGTGACCTCGCCCGGCCGGACCTCGAGGTCGACGTCCCGGAGCACCTCGAGCGTCCCGTAGGACTTGTGCAGGCCGTGGATCTGCAGGTGGCCGCCGGCGGGGCGGGCGTCGGGCGCGGCGATCGGGGCGATCGCCGTCCGGGGCAGCGTGGTGGTCATGCCGGGCCTCCGTCGCGCGGGGTCTCGAGGTGGGCGTCCCGGCGTGCGCCGGCGCGGGTGAGGTGGCCGCGCCGCGTGCCGGCGGGTCCGGACAGGAACGACGGCGGCAGGTCGGCGGGCAGCGGCCGACCGGTCGCCCGCGCGGCGGCGACGCCGAGCGTCCACCGCAGCCGCTGGAACGGCGTCGGCGGCAGGGTGCGCAGGGCGCCCTTCGCGTGGTGCCGCTCCAGGTAGTACTGGGCGACGGTCAGCACCGTGGTGGTCGCGAGGTACCACAGGGCCGCGACGATCAGCAGCGGGACGACCCGCTGGTTGCGGCCGTAGATCACGCCCACCGTGTAGAACAGCTCGCCGTACGCCAGCACGTAGACCACGGACGTGCCCTTGAGCAGGCCGATGATCTCGTTGACCGACGTCGGGACGACCGTGCGCATGGCCTGCGGCAGCACGATCCGCAGCTGCTGCCGGGCGCGCGGGATGCCGAGCGCCGCGGCGGCCTCGTGCTGCCCCTGGTCGACGCCGAGGATGCCGGCCCGCACGATCTCCGCCGAGTACGCCGCCTGCGACAGCCCGAGGCCCAGCACCGCGGCGCCGAACTTGTCGACCACGTCCAGGGTGTCGAACGCGAGGAACGGCGGTCCGAACGGGATGCCCAGCGACAGCTCGGGGTACAGGTACGCGAGGTTGTACCAGAGCAGCAGCTGCAGGATCAGCGGCACCGACCGGAACACCCACGAGTACGCCCAGGACACCGAGCGCAGCAGCGGCGACCGGGACAGCCGCATGAGCGCGAGCACCGTGCCGAGCCCGAACCCGATCACCGCCGCGACGGCCGTGAGCCGGATCGTCGCCCACACGCCCTGCAGCACCGACGGCCAGGTCAGGTACTGCGCGACGACGTCCCACTCCCACTGCGGGTTGGTCAGCAGGGAGCTGAGCACCATCGCGAGCAGTACGGCTACGCCGGCCGTCGCGACCCAGCGGCCGGGGTGCCGGGCGGGCAGCACCGGCAGGTCGGCCAGCGCCGTGGCGGTCGCCGGCGGGCCCGCGGGCGGCTCGACCACGACGGCTGCCGGGGCGCTCACCGCTGCACCAGCCACTTCTCGAAGGCGTGCGGCACGAGCTCGCCCGGGTAGTCGGCCGGCTCGAACAACGGCGTGTAGCCCGCCGCGAGGTACAGGCCGACCGCCTCGGGCTGACGGGGACCGGTGGTCAGGTACAGCCGCGGGTACCCCCGGGCGGCCGCGCGCGCCTCGAGCTCGTCGAGCACCACGCGGGCCAGGCCGCGGCGCCGGTGCTCGGCGTGCGTCCAGATGCGCTTGAGCTCGGCGGTCGGCACGGCGGGTGCGCCGTCCGCGTCGCGGGCAGCGGGGTCGGCGAGGCGCGCGGCGTCGCCGTGCTCGGGCTCGGTCCGCCGGCGGAAGGCCCCGCCGGCCACCGGCGCGCCCTCCTCCAGGACGAGCACGAGCTCGCCGTCCGGGGGCGCGATCTCGTCGGCGCCGTCGTGCTGCAGCTCGTCGCGCAGCTGCGCCGGCGTCAGCAGGCCGGTGTAGCGGGTGCTGTACTCGTGCGCCAGGCCGTCCAGCAGCGGGCCCACCAGCGGGTCCTGCAGGCGGACCGCGCGCACGGTCAGCCGCGCCGGGTCGGCCGGCCGCGGGTGCGGCAGGCTCGTCGTGGTCATCGGGTCACCTCGATCGGGTGAAGGGGTCGGACGTCGGACTGGCGGGGCCGGTCGGGCGGGGCGGGCGGGGCGGGCCGGAGCCGGAAGAGGCCCGCCTGCTGCAGCGCGGGGACGACGCGGTCGACCAGCGCGTCCAGGTCGGCCTCCGGTGACGAGGGCCGGACGACGAAGCCGTCGGCCGCGCCGGCCCGGACCCAGTCCGCGGCGACACCGGCCAGGTCCGCCCCGGTGCCGGCGAGCACCAGCGCGCGGTCCCCCGCCCGGCCGGGCTCGGCGTCGCCGGGACGCTCGACGGCGCGGACGAGGTCGAGGCGGGCCGCGGCGCTCGCCCGGTCGTCGGCGAGCGCGACGTCGACGTCCGCCAGGACCCGCACGGCGTCCGCGCGCCGGCCGGCCGCCGTCGCGGCGGACCGCACCAGCTGCCGCAGGCGGGCACCGCTCGCCGGGTCGGGGACGGCCACCCGCGCCACGTCGGCGTACCGGCCCGCGACCGCCGCGCCTGCCGGCCCGGTCACGGGGACCACGACGAGCGGGCGGACACCGGCGCCGGGCGCGGGCGCGGCCGCCGCCCGGCCGCGCACCGCGAACCGGATGCCCTCGTGGTCCACCCGGTACCGCCCCTGCCCGTCGCGCCGGACGGCCCCGGCGTCCTGCCCGCCGTCCCACGCCGCGACGACGGCGGCGAGCGCGGCCGCGGCGTCGGCCGCCCAGGCGGCGTCGTCGGCCTCGTCCCGGTACCCGGCCGGCGCCGCGAGCTGCCAGCCCGCGAGGGCGCCGGCCCGCTGGACGCCGCGGATCGCGGCCGCCAGGTGCGCCGGCTCGACCTCGCGGTGCGCCACGCCGGCGACCAGCGCGGTCTGCGACGCGAGCGGTGCCACGCGGGCGGCGGCCACGGCGGCGTCGAACCGGCCGGGCACCTGGCGCCGGCCGGGGTGCAGCAGCAGCGCGTCGCCGAGCACGACCAGGTCGAGCAACCCGCGGTCGGCGCGGTGCACCAGCCGGGCGAGGCGCTCGCCGTCGAACGGGCGCGCCGCCACCGTGGCGAGCGGCCCGTGCTCACCCGGGCGCGCGCCGACCGCGCTGAGGTCGACGCCGAGGACGACGTGCGTCGCGCCGAGGTCGGGCGGCTCGTGCGGCGGGTCGTGCGGCTCGTGCGGCACAGCGGCTCCGGCCGGGCTCGGGGAGGAGGCGGGCATGACGGCTCCGTTCGGGGACGGCGGTGCCCCGCGTCGCGCCCGGCCGGCCGGCCGGGGACGGCCGGCCGTGCTCGCGCAGGGAGAGCGGGTGCGCGGGCGGCGCCACCGTGCTCCGGATCATGCGATCTCCTCCTGCGCCCGCCGGGGCGGGCTCGCGCGTTGCCCGCTGCCGGTCGGCAGCGGACCTGGTCCTCACCCGGGGCACCCACCCACGCGGGGGTTGCCGTCCGACGAGCCGGGGCTTGGTGTCGGAGCTCATGACCTGCCGGACCCCGCCGACGCGCTGGCTCCCCAGGGAGTCCGTCGTCGTGGTCCGGTGCCGGGGAACATACGAACCGGCGTCCGCCCGCGTCAACGAATCCGTGCCGCGTCTCGCATCGCGGAGCGTTGTCACGGGACGAAGGTCCCAGCGGGACGCACGGTCCCGGATCGTGAGAAGTCGGCGGCACCTGCTCGGTGCTGGGCCGCATCGCTGCTAGACACCCGCCCAGGTCGAGAGTCCCAGCGCCAAGCCCCGGCTCGCTGGGCAGCAACCCCACATCACGGCGGGGTGCTCCGGGAGATGACCTGGCCGTCGGCCGGACGCCCGCGAGGGTGCCCGCTCCGCCGCGCGGCAAGCGTGATCGACCCTTTGCGAGGCACTCCATGACGTCCCGTCCCCCTGCCGTCGTCGCCGTCTCCGGCAACCCGCGACCCGGCTCCCGCACCCTGCTCGCGGCCCGCGCGGCCGCCGACCGCGTCGCCGCCCTGCTCGGTGGTTCCCCCGAGGTGGCCACCGTCGACCTCGCGGAGATCGCCGGGGAGCTGCTCACCCCCGTGCACCCCGCCGCCGACGCCGCGCTGGCCCGGCTCGCCGCCGCCGACGTCGCGGTGGTCGCGACCCCGGTCTACAAGGCCTCCTACACGGGCCTGCTGAAGGCGTTCCTCGACCTGTACGGCCCCGACGGCCTCACGGGCGTCGTCGTCGTGCCGCTCGTCGTGTCCGGCAACCCCGCGCACGCGCTGGTCGGCGAGGTGCACCTGCGCCCCGTCCTGGTCGAGCTCGGCGCGGTCGTGCCGACCCGCTCGCTCACCGTCACCGAGGGGCAGCTGGCCGACCTGGACGCCGTCCTCGACACCTGGCTCGTGCGGGCCGAGCCGGCGCTGCGCCGCGCCGCCGGCGCCGACGCCGGGCTCGCGGCGGTGGCGCGGTGACCGCCGAGCGCGCCGACCTCGACGCCCTGGAGCACCTCCTGGCCGAGCAGGACGAGCCGCAGCTCGACCCGCAGCAGTTCAAGTCCGTGTTCCGCCGGCACCCCGCCGGCGTGGCCGTGGTTGCGCTGCGCCACGAGGGGCGCCCGGTCGGGTTCACCGCGACCTCGGTGATCTCCGTGTCGGCGGCGCCGCCGCTGCTGGCGTTCTCGCTGGCGTCGACGTCCTCGTCGTGGCCCGCGGTGTCCGCGGCCCCGACGCTGGCGGTCAGCTTCCTGGCCGACCACCAGGACGACGTGTCGGCCCGGTTCGCGACCAGCGGCGTCGACCGGTTCGCCGACGGCGGCTGGACGTCCCTGACCACCGGCGAGCCCGTCATCGACGGTGCCGTGTCCTGGGTGCGCGCCCGCGTGCTCCAGCGCACGCCGGTCGGCGACAGCTACCTCGTGTCCCTGCGCGCGCTGTCCTCGAGCGCCGCGGCCGACGCACCCGCCGCCGCCACGGCGTCGCCGCTCGTCTACCACGACCGCAGCTACCACCGGATCGGCGACCACTCGGCGCTCTGACGCCGCCGCGCCGCCGTCCCCCACCACCTTTCCGGAGCCCTGACATGACCGTCCCCCCGCTGTTCCTCGGCCTCGACGTCGACGGCGCCGGCAGCCACCCCGCGGCCGCCGCCGCGTCCGGGCTGCCCGCCGCCGACCTCGTCTCCGGCGCCCGCCTGGCCCGCACCGTGCGGCACGCGGAGAACGCCGGCCTCACGTTCGCGTCGTTCGCGGACGCCGTCCTGCCCGCGACCCCCGGCGCCACCACCGCGGCCCGGCTCGAGGCCGTGACCCGCGCCGCGTTCGTCTCCCGCACCACCACGGCGATCGGCCTGGTGCCCGAGGTGCCGACCACCTACCCGGAGCCGTTCCACGTCGCCGCGCAGCTCGCGGCGCTCGACCTGGCCGCCTCCGGCCGCGGCGGCTGGATCGCCGCCGTCACCCCGGGCGGGGCGACGCCCGCCGCCTACGGCCGCGCCGCGGTGCCCGACCTCGACCGGGAGGCCCGCGACGTCGTCCAGGTGGTGCGCGACCTCTGGGACTCGTGGGAGGACGACGCCGTGATCCGCGACGTCGCCACCGGCCGGTACGTCGACCGCGAGCGGATCCACCGCGTGGACTTCACCGGGGAGAGCTTCTCCGTGGTCGGGCCGCTGATCACGCCCCGCCCGCCGCAGGGGCAGCTGGTCGTGCTCGCCCGGCCCGGCGACGTGGCACCGGGCGAGCGGGACGAGGAGCTGGTGGACGTCGCCCTCGTCGGGGGGCCGGACGTCGCGGCCGCGCGCAGGTCCGCCGCGGCCGCGCGCACGGCCGGCGCCGCGCTGGCCGCGATCGAGGTCGAGCTCGTGCTCGACACCCCCGGCCGACGCGCGCGGGACCGCCTGACCGAGCTCGACGCAGCCGGTCCCTGGTCGGCAGGTGCCCCGCTCCGGCACGTCGGTGACGCCGCCGGCCTCCTGGCGCTGCTCACCGAGCTCGCCGCCGACCCGTCGGTCGACGGGGTCCGCCTGCTGCCCGCCGTGCTGGACGTGGACCTGCCCGTGCTCGCGCGGGACGTGCTGCCCGCCCTGCGCGCCGCGCGGCTCACGGCCGCACCCCGGTCCGGCGCCACCCTGCGCGACCACCTGGGCCTGACCAGGCCCGCCAACCGCTTCGCGGGCGCCGCCCGCCGCACCGCCTGAGGAGCAGCACGATGACTGCGCACACCGAGCCCCCGATCACCCGGCCCGACGCGGAGGTCCACCTCGGCGTCTTCTTCCAGGGCGTCAACCACACCACCGTCTGGTCCGACCCCGAGTCCGGCTCCCAGACCGGCTTCGCGTCCTTCGAGCGCGTCGCCCGGACCGCCGAGCGCGGGTTGTTCGACGCGTTCTTCCTGGGCGAGGGCCTGCGGCTGCGCGAGAGCCGCGGGCAGCTGCACGACCTCGACGTCGTCGGCCGCCCCGACGCGATCACCCAGCTGGCGGCGCTCGCGGCCGTCACCGAGCGGATCGGCCTGGTCGCGACGCAGAACACCACCTACAACGACCCGGTGGATCTGGCCCGCCGGCTCGCGAGCCTCGACGTGCTGTCCGGCGGCCGTGCCGCGTGGAACGTGGTCACCACGGACAACGCGTGGACCGGGGCGAACTTCCGCCGCGGCGGCTACCTCGACCACGCCGACCGGTACGAGCGCGCCGCCCAGGTGCTCGCGACGGCGCGCCGCGTCTGGGACGCCTGGCCCGACCGACCCGACGCCGGCGGTCCGGTCGGGCACGTCTCCGTGCACGGACCGCTGCTCGACGCCGAGATCGACCCCACGACGCCGCGCAGCCCGCAGGGCCACCCGGTGATCTTCCAGGCCGGCGACTCCGCGCAGGGGCGGGACTTCGCGGCGCGCTCGGCGGACGTGATCTTCTCCCGGCACGGCAGCGTGCTCGCGGACGCGCTCGACTTCGCCGCCGACATCCGGTCCCGCGTCGTCGCGGCGGGTCGGCCCGCGGACGACGTGAAGATCTTTCCCGGCACCGCCATCGTGGTCGGCGACACGCCGGCCGACGCCGAGGAGAAGGCCCGCTGGGTCCGCCGGCAGCAGGTCACCCCGGCCACGGCGCTGCACCTCGTCGGCACCATCTGGGCGGAGGACCTCAGCGGCTACGACCCCGACGGCCCGCTGCCCGCGCACGACCCCGCGGTCGCCGAGCTCGGAGGTGAGGGCGGCTCGTCCACCACCGGCGCCCGGACTCTCGAGATCGCCGCCCGGTGGCGCGCGATCGCCGAGGCCGACGGGCTGTCGATCCGCGAGCTCGCCATCCGCGTCGCGGGCGAGGGCGGGTTCGTCGGGACACCGTCGGCCGTGGCCGAGCAGCTGGTGCGGTTCGTCCGGACCGGGGCGGTCGACGGGTTCAACATCAGCCCCTGGATCGTCCCGTCCGGGCTCGACGACATCGTCGACCGGGTCGTGCCCGCGCTCCAGGAGCGTGGCGCTTACCGCACCGCGTACACCGGCAGCACGCTGCGCGAGCACCTCGGCCTGCGGGGGCCGCTGACCCGTCGGGGGACGCCGGCGCCCGCGGCCGAGCTGGTCGACGCGTAGCGGGGGCCGAGGTCGTCCCACGCGCACCAGGTCATCAGTCCTGCGGGACGACCTCGTGCCGAGGTGACGACCTCGGCCTGCGGTCAGGCGGCAGCGCCACGGGTCAGGTGCGGCCGGGTCAGGGGGTCGAGGGGCGGAGGTCGAGGAGCAGGGTCGTGCCGACCGCCAGCACGAAGGCCACGAACGCCACCGACAGCCACGCGCCGAGGGCCGGTGCCAGCACGTGCGCCCCCGCGAAGCAGACGCCGCCCAGCACCACCACCGCGAGCACCCGGACCACGCCGGCCGCGGGCAGCGCCCGCCAGGCGCACCAGGCGACGCCGAGCAGCAGCACCGCACCGCCGAGCGCCCGGATCCCGGTGCCCAGCACGACGGCGAACGCGAGGACGAGGGTCACGGCCGCGACCACCCCGGTCGGCACCGACGGCAGCGGGCCGCGTGGAGCCGCGACCCGCTGCCATCCGGGGGTGCCCGTCACGCGTTCTCCTCGACCGCGGCACCGGCGAACTGCGACTGGTACAGCCGGTGGTACGCGCCGCGGGCGGTGATGAGCTCGTCGTGCGTGCCCTTCTCCACGATGGCGCCCTGCTCCATCACGAGGATCAGGTCGGCGTCGCGGATGGTCGACAGGCGGTGCGCGATGACGAACGACGTCCGGCCGTGCCGCAGCGAGGCCATCGCCTGCTGCAGCAGCCGCTCGGTGCGGGTGTCGACCGACGACGTCGCCTCGTCGAGGATCAGCACGGAGGGCTGGGCGACGAACGCGCGCGCGATCGTCAGCAGCTGCTTCTCCCCCGCCGACAGGTTCGCGGCGTCCTCCTCGAGCACGGTGTCGTAGCCCTGCGGCAGCGAGTGCACGAACCGGTCCACGTAGGTCGCGCGGGCGGCGTCGAGGATCTCCTCGTCCGTCGCCGTCTGCAGGCCGTAGCGGATGTTCTCCCGGATCGTGCCGGCGAACAGCCACGGGTCCTGGAGCACCATGCCGGTGCGCGACCGGGCGTCGTGCCGGGAGAGCGTCGCGATGTCCTGCCCGTTGACCAGGATCCGCCCGCCGTCCAGCTCGTAGAACCGCATGAGCAGGTTGACCAGCGTCGTCTTGCCCGCGCCCGTGGGTCCGACGATCGCGACCGTCTGACCGGGGCGCACCGTGAAGGACAGGTCGGTGATGAGCGGGTGCTCGGGGCTGTACGAGAACGACACGTGCTCGAACGCGATCGTGCCGTCGCCGTCGGCCGGGGCCGGGGCGTCCTCGTCGTCCGGGGCCTGCTCGTCCTCGTCGAGCAGCTGGAAGACGCGCTCGGCGGACGCCGTGCCGGACTGGACCACCGCGGCCATGCCGCCCAGCTCGGACAGCGGCTGCGTGAACATCTGCGAGTACTGGATGAACGCCTGCACGCTGCCGAGGCGCATCGTGCCGTTGGCGACCATCAGCCCGCCGAGCACCGCGATGCCGACGTACGTGAGGTTGCCGACGAACGACATGCCGGGCCAGATGATCCCGGAGAGGAACTGCGCCTTGAACGAGGCCTGGTAGAGCTCCTCGTTCTCCGCGCGGAACCGGTCCGCGAAGTCGCGGCGGCGGCCGAAGACCTTGACCAGCGCGTGGCCGGAGAACGACTCCTCGACGCGGGCGTTCAGCCGGCCGACCTTGCGCCACTGCAGCCCGAAGGCCTTCTGGGACCGCGGCCCGATGACCCCGAAGATCACGCCCATCAGCGGCAGCGACACCAGGGCGACCAGGGCCAGCTGCCAGGAGATCGAGAACATCATCACCAGCACGCCGATGACGGTGAGGACCGAGGTCAGCGCGCTGGACAGCGACTGCTGCATCGTCTGCGTGATGTTGTCGATGTCGTTGGTGACCCGGGAGATGAGCTCGCCGCGCTGCACCTTGTCGAAGTAGGCGAGCGGCAGCCGGTTGATCTTGAGCTCGACGGACTCCCGCAGCCGCCACATCGCCCGGACCATGACGATGTTGATGATGTAGCCCTGCAACCAGGTCAGGAACGCGCCGGCGACGTACAGCGCCAGCACCGTCATCAGCAGGCGCCCGAGCAGACCGAAGTCGACGCCCGCGCCCGGGACGAGGCCGTCGATCGCCTCGACCATGCCGGCGAGCTGGTCCTGGCCGTCCGCGCGCAGCCCCTCGACCGCCTGCTCCTGCGTGATCCCGGCCGGGAGCTGCCGGGACACGAAGCCGGTGAAGACCACGTCGGTCGCGCGGCCGAGGACGCGCGGGGCGAGCACGGTCAGCACCACGGCGGCCGTGCCCATCAGGGTGACCGCGACCAGCGCGGCCTTGTACGGGGCGAGCAGCCCGAGCATGCGGCCGAACGACTCCTTGAAGTTGTCCGCCTTGCCCGGCGCCACGCCGTCCCACGAGTCCGACGCCAGACGCGCCTGCTCGCCGAGCTCGATCTCGAGCTTCTCGTCCTCCGTGAGGGTCTCGTTGCTCATGCGCCGGCCTCCACCGCGAGCTGGGACTCCGCGATCTCGCGGTAGGTCTGGTTGGACTCGAGCAGCTCGGCGTGCGTGCCGAGCCCGGCCACGCGGCCGTCCTCGAGGACGAGGATCGCGTCGGCACCGGTCACCGTGGAGACCCGCTGCGCGACCACGATCTTGGTGACGTCGGGCAGCTCGCGCCACAGCGCCTGCCGGAGCCGGGCGTCGGTCGCGAGGTCGAGGGCCGAGAACGAGTCGTCGAACACGAGCACCCGGGGCCGGCGGACGATCGCCCGGGCGATCGCGAGCCGCTGCCGCTGCCCGCCGGACACGTTGGTGCCGCCCTGGGCGATCCGGGCCTCGAGCCCGTCGTCCATCTGCTGCACGAAGTCGCTCGCCTGGGCGATCTCCAGCGCGCGCCACAGGTCGGCGTCGGTCGCGTCCTCCTGGCCGAGCCGCAGGTTCGACGCCACGGTGCCGGCGAACAGGAACGGCCGCTGCGGGACGAGGCCGATCTCGGCCCACAGGGTCTCCAGGTCGGCCTCCCGGGCGTCGACGCCGCCGACGCGCACCGTGCCCTCGGTCGGGTCGAGCAGCCGCGGGATCAGGGACACCAGCGTCGTCTTGCCCGCGCCGGTGGACCCGATGATCGCGAGGGTCTGCCCGGGCCGCGCCGTGAAGGTGAGGCCCGACAGCACGGGGTGCTCGGCCTCGGGGTACGCGAAGGAGACGTCCTCGAAGGACACCTCCCCGGGCTCCGGCGTCGCCAGGACGGGCGCCTCGGGCTCGACGAGCGTGGACTCGCTGTCCAGCACCTCGGTGATGCGCTCGGCGGACACGGCGGCGCGCGGGATCATCACCGTCATGAACGAGGCCATGAGCACGCCCATGAGGATCTGGCCGATGTACTGCATGAACGCCAGCAGCGTGCCGATCTGCACGTTCCCGGCGTCCACCTCGATGCCGCCGAACCAGATCACGCCCACCACGGTCACGTTGAGCACGAGCATCGCGAGCGGGAAGAGCACGACGAACAGCGACCCGATCTTGCGCCCGACCACCATGATGTCGGTGTTCGCGGCGCGGAACCGCTCCGCCTCGATGGGCTCGCGGACGAACGCGCGGACCACGCGCACGCCGGTCAGCTGCTCGCGCATGATGCGGTTCACCGCGTCGAGCTTGCCCTGGTAGGACCGGAACAGCGGGACCATCCGGCTGATCACCAGGCCGGCGATCAGCAGCAGGACCGGCACGGAGACGGCGATCAGCCACGAGAGCCCGACGTCCTGGCGCAGCGCCATGACGACGCCGCCGATCGCCAGGAGCGGGGCGGTGACCAGCATGGTCGCGCCCATCATCGCCAGCATCTGGACCTGCTGGACGTCGTTGGTGTTGCGGGTGATCAGGGAGCCGGCGCCGAACCGGGAGATCTCCCGCTCGGAGAACCCGCTCACCCGGCCGAAGACGTCGTCGCGGAGGTCGCGGCCGACCTGCATCGCCGCGCGTGCGGCGAAGTAGGTCGCGACGATCGCGGCGAGGATCTGCCCGAGCGACACCGCGAGCATCGCGCCGCCGGTCCGCCAGATGTAAGCGGTGTCCCCGCGGGCCACGCCCTGGTCGATGATGTCGGCGTTGAGGCTGGGCAGGTAGAGCATGGCGAGCGCCGAGCCGAGCTGGAACACCAGCACGCCGGCGAGGAGCCATCGGTAGGGGCGCAGGTAGCGCAGCAGCAGTCGTCCGAGCACGTGGGTCTCCTGGGTGGGCGGGCGGCGAGGTCCGCGACCACGGCCGGACGGGGGGAGCCGTCCGCGATCGACTCAGGTGAGGGTACGCACCGCCACCGACACGCACAGCCCCTTTTCGGACTCTGCGTAGGGGCCGCCCGGCAGGCGGCGCTCCCCGATTTCACCCGGCTGACGTCGGCACGGGCGACGGGACGGGGGGACCACCCTTGTCCCTCGTCTGGGGTACACCCTATGGTCCTCGTGTCCTGGATGTCCGAAATGTCCCTTTCTTGCGGAACGGCCGCAGGATCCCTGGGGCGTGACCGAAGGATCGAGCAGCGATGCCGAGGACCGAGGAGCAGTCCGCGACGCCCCGAGTGCGCGCGCCACCTCGAGCCGCTGCCTCGCGCCGCACCCCACCCGGCCCGGCCGCCGGTCCCCCGACCGCACCCGGCCGCGTCCTCCCTCCCCGGTACTCCCTGCAGCAGCCGACCACCCGGACGGTGAAGCATGAACGCACGTCTGGCCTGGCCGCGTGTCCTCCTCGGCGGCACACCGGTCGACCTCTTCGACACCCCCGACGCCGTCGCCACGATCGTCGGGCACGCCGCCTCGGGTGCCCCCTGGCCCCTCGGGGTGATGAGCGCCAACCTCGACCACATCCACCACTTCGGCTACCACGGGCCCTCCTCGCTGGTCCCGTTCGCCTGGGCGCACCCCCACGCCGGGGAGCCCTTCCCCGGGACGTACGCCGGGGCCGTCCGCGCGCGGGCCGACCGCCGCGCCCGCCCGCCCGTGCGCTGGCTGAACCTGCTGGACGGCGCCCCGCTGGTCCGGCACGCCACGCACCTGACCGGCCGGCCGTGGCCGCGGCTCGCGGGCAGCGACCTGATCGACCCGGTCCTCGACGAGGCGGAGGCGCGCGGGCTCACGGTCGGGTTCCTGGGCGGCCGGCCCGAGGTCCTGGACGCGCTGTCGAGGCGGCTCGCGGACGACCGGCCCGGCCTGGTGGTCGGCGGGCTGTGGTCCCCCGAGCGCCGCGAGCTCGACGACGCCGACCGGTGCCGGGTCTGGGCCGAGAAGGTCCGGGCCGCCCGCGTGGACCTCCTCGTGGTCGGCCTCGGCAAGCCGCGCCAGGAGCGCTGGATCGTGCGCTACGGGCCGCTGACCGGTGCGTCCGTGCTGCTGGCGTTCGGGGCGGTCGTCGACTTCCTCGCCGGTGCGGTGGAGCGGGCACCCGAGGTCGTCCGCGAGCACGGCATGGAGTGGGCCTGGCGCCTGGCGCAGGAGCCGCGGCGCCTGGCCCGCCGCTACCTGCTGGACGGCCCGCCGGCGTACGAGGTGCTGGCGCGCCGCAGCTTCGTCCTCATCCCGTGCACGCCCGCCGCGGCCCCGCGGCCGGCCCTGAGCACCGGCGTGCTGTCGTGACGACCCAGGCCGAGCGCACCGCCGCGCCGGCGTTCGCCCCCGCCACGGCCCGCGCGACCGTGGGCGTGGTGGTCGTCACCTACGACAGCGAGGCGCACCTGGACCGGCTGATCGGCAGCCTGCGGCACGAGGCCGCCGGCGTCCTCATGCGCGTCGTCGTCGTCGACAACGGGTCGTCGGACGGGACTCTGGCGCGCGCGCGGGCCCACGAGGACGTGGTGACCGTGGCGGGACACGGCAACCTGGGGTACGCGGGCGGGATCAACGTCGGCCTCATGCACCTGATGGACGTCGACGCGGTGCTGGTGCTCAACCCCGACCTGGTCGTGGAGCCCGGTGCCGTCGCCGCCCTGCTCCAGCGGCTGCAGCGCCCGCGCGCGGGGATCGTGCTGCCGCTGCTCCTGGACGAGGACGGCGCGGTGACGCCCTCCCTGCGCCGGGAGCCGACCGTGGCCCGCTCGCTCGGCGACGCGGTGCTGGGCCGGCACCTCGGCGACCGGCCGGGCTGGCTGTCCGAGACGGTGCGCGACACGACGGCCTACGCCTGGCCGCACCCGGTCGACTGGGGAACCGGCGCCGCGATGCTGATCCGCGCGGAGGTCGTGTGGTCGGTCGGCGACTGGGACGAGCGGTTCTTCCTCTACTCCGAGGAGACCGACTACTGCCGCCGGGCGCGCGAGGCGGGCTGGGAGGTGTGGTTCGAGCCGGGTGCCCGGGTCCGGCACGCGCAGGGCGGCTCCGGCAGCGGTCCGCAGCTCACCGCGCTGCTCCAGGTCAACCGGGTGCGCTACGCCCGCAAGCACCGTTCCGCCGCCGTGGCCGGGGCGACGCTCGCGGTGACCGCGCTGGGCTCGGCGGCCCGCACCTGGGACCCCGGCCACCGGTCGGCCGTCGGCGCGCTGCTCGTGCCGGCCCGCCGCCGCGCGCTGCCGCAGGCCCGGCCGACGGCGGTCCCGCCGCGCGCCGTGGCCGACCCGCCCGCACCGACGCGCGGGGCCGCTGCTGCCCGCGGCGACACCAGCACCGTGACCGGGACGGTGGTCGTCCCCGCCCACGACGAGGCGACCGTGGTGGGCCGGCTCCTCGGCCCGGTCGCGCCGTGGGCCCAGGCGGCGGGCGTGGAGGTGCTGGTGGTCGCCAACGGCTGCTCCGACGCGACCGCGGCGGTCGCCCGCTCGTACCCGGGCGTGCGCGTGCTGGAGCTGGGACGGGCCTCGAAGTCCGCGGCGCTGGCCGCCGGCGACGACGCGGCCCGGTCCTTCCCCCGGGTGTACGTCGACGCCGACGTGCGGGCCGACCCCGTGGCGATCGCCGCGACGCTGCGGGCGCTCGGGGACGGCCCGTGGATGGCCGCCCGTCCGCCGGCGGTGGTCGACGCGGGCGGTGCGTCCGCCGTCGTCCGCGCGTACCTGCGGGCCCGCCGGCGGCTCGGCGTCACCCGGGGCGCGATGTGGGGCGCCGGCATCTACGGGCTCTCCGAGACGGGGCACGCGCGGCTCGGGCGGTTCCCCGGCCTCGTCGCCGACGACCTGTGGGTCGACCGGCTCTTCGCGCCCGCGGAGAAGACGGTCGTCGCCGCTCCCCCGGTCCGCGTGGCGGCGCCCCGGACGGCGCGCAGCCTCCTGCGGGTGCTGCGCCGCACGTACCGCGGCAACGCGGAGGTGCACGCCGCGCTCGGCCGGTCGCCGCGGCCCGGCTCCCTGGGCGCGACGGCGACGCAGGGCACGCACAGCACCCGAGGCACCGCCGGGCAGCTCCTCCGGACCGTGCGCGGGCCGCGCAGCGCCGTCGACGCCGGCGTGTACGCCGCGCTGGTCACGCTGGCGCGCGTGCGACGCGGGCCGCCGGTCCCGGGCCCGGGCGGGCGGCCGGCGGCCGGCGCCCGCTGGGGGCGCGGCGAGAGCAACCGGCGAGGGCGCCCCGCGCGGCCCCGGTCCCCGTCGCCCCCCGGCCGGTGCTCGAGCCGGCCGCCGCGCTGCCGCGCGTGGTCCTCGGCTACCTGGTGCCCGAGTTCCCCGGGCAGACGCACGCGTTCTTCTGGCGGGAGGTCGCGGCGCTCACCGCCGCGGGCGCCCGCCCCGTGCTGGTGTCCACCCGCCGGCCGCACGGGACACCGGCGGCGCACGCCTGGGCACCTCGGGCCGTCGCGCGCACGCGCTACCTCACGGGGTGGTCCGTCCGCGCGGCGGCGAGCACGGCGGCGGTGCTCGGCCGCGCGCTGCTGCAAGGCCGTGCCGGTGACGCCGGGCGCGAGGTGCGCGCCGCGGCCGCCGACGTCGGGGCGGTCCGGGCGGTGGGGCTGCTGCTCGCCGGTGCCCGCCTGGCGGCGCTGGCGCGGGAGGGCCGCTGGCAGCACGTCCACGTGCACTCGTGCGCCGGCGCGGCGCAGGTCGCCGTCCTCACGCACGCCCTCACCGGGCTGCCGTACAGCGTGTCGCTGCACGGTCCGCTCGCGGACTACGGCGGCAACCAGCGGAGCAAGTGGCGGCACGCGGCCTTCGCCCTGGTGATCACCGAGCAGCTCCGCCGGGACGTCGTGGCGGCGCTCGACCGCGACCTGCCGGCCACCGTCGCCGTCGCCCCGATGGGAGTCGACACCGACCGGTTCCGGCGGGGCACGCCGTACCGCCCGTGGCCCGGCTCCGGCCCGCTGCGGGTGGTCAGCTGCGGCCGGCTGAACCCGAGCAAGGGCCACGACGACCTGGTCCGGGCGGTGCGGCTCCTGACCGACGCCGGCCGCGACGTGGAGCTCACGGTCGCGGGCGAGGACGAGCACGGCGGCACCGGCTACCGCCGCGAGCTCGAGGCGCTCGTGACCGCGAGCGGGCTCGGCGGGCGGGTCCGGCTGATCGGCTCCGCCGGCGAGGACGAGGTGCGGGCGCTGCTGGAGCAGGCGCACGTCTTCGCCCTCGCCAGCCACGCCGAGCCGCTGGGGGTCGCGATCATGGAGGCGATGGCGCTGGAGGTGCCGGTGGTCGTGGCGGACGGCGGCGGGGTGCGCACCCTGGTCCGGGACGGCACGACCGGGATGCTGGTGCCGCCCCGCGATCCCGTGGCGCTCGCGGCCGCGATCACCCGGGTCGCGGACGACCCCGTGCTGGCGACCACCCTCGGCGGCGGGGGCCGGGGGCACGTGGTCGCGGGGTTCGGCAGCGACCGGAGCGCGCGGACGCTGCTCGCGCTCGTCGGGCGCCCGGCCGCCGGAGGCCGGTCGTGAGCCGGCCCGCACGCCGGACGGCGGCGGCGCTCGGGCTCCTGCTCCTCGCCGCCTGCGCGCCGTTCCCCACGGACGACCCGCCGCCGACGCAGCCCACGTGGCGGGCGGTCGACGGCGGTGCGGGCTACTACGACCGGTACGCCCCGACCCTGCCGGCCGGCCCCGGCTACTTCCCCGTCGGCGTCTGGCTGGAGAGCCTGACCGACCCCGGCAACGTCCAGCTGGACCTGCAGGCAGGGCTGAACACCTACGTCGAGCTCACCGAGGACTCGGACCTGGCGCTGCTCGACGGCAGCGGCTCGGTGGCGATGGTCGGGCGCGAGGACCCGCGCGCGTCGGGCTTCGTGCTCGCCGACGAGGTCGACATGTGGGCGGGCGCGGGCGACGCCGGCTGGACCGGTCTGTGGCCCGGCCAGGGCGAGGTCTGCGCGCCCGTGGGCGACGACACGGCGTGCGGCTACACCGTGCAGGAGACCGTGCGCTCAAACCTGCCCGCGCCGGGCCTGACCTACGCCAACTACGGCAAGGGGGTCGCGTTCTGGCTCGACGACGCCGACGCCGCCCGGTTCGTCAACGAGTTCTCCGACGTGGTCTCGGTGGACACCTACTGGTTCACCGACCCGAACATCTGCGGCGCAGGCGAGGGCGGCGGGCTGATCGGCGGCGGGCGCGAGCTGTCGCAGGCCGAGTGCCGCCGGGCGGCGAACTACGGCAGGACCGTCGACCGCGTCCGCTCGCTGGTCGAGCCGGCCGGCACGATGCCCGTCTGGGCGTTCGTCGAGCTCGGCCACCCGTTCTCCGAGGACGACGCCCCGACGATCACCGGCCCCCAGGTGCGGGCGGCGGTGTGGAGCAGTGTGATCCACGGCGCCCGCGGGATCGTCTACTTCAACCACAGCTTCGGCGGCGACTGCGAGTCGTTCCACCTGCTCCGCGAGGCGTGCGGCGACGCGGTGCGGCCCTGGGTCACCGAGGTGAACCGGCAGCTCGTCGAGCTGGCGCCCGCGCTGAACGCCCCGTTCCTCGACGGGGCCGTCGACGTCGAGGGCCCCGTCGACACCGCGGTCAAGGTCGACGGCGACCAGCAGTACCTGCTGGCCGCCGCCACCGAGGACGGTGGCGCCGAGGTGAGGTTCGACCTGACCTGCGCCGCCGACGGCCCGGTGACGGTGCTCGGCGAGGACCGGCAGCTCGCGGTCGTGGACGGCGGGTTCACCGACACGTTCGCCGACGGGCTGGCCGTGCACCTCTACCAGTACGCCCACGCACCCGGTGCGGCCGCGGGGTGCGCCGCGCCGTGACGGCCACGACCACACCGGTAGCGCCGGCACCCCCGGCAGCGCCCGCAGCGCCCGTGGGGCCCGTGGGGCCCCCGACGTCCGCGGCGCGCCGCCCGGGGCGCGGCGTCCCGCTGCTGCTCCGCGCCGCCCTGTTCACCATCGGCGCGGTCCCCGCGAGCATGGTGGTCGGGCCGATCGGCGCCGCCGGCACCGTCCCGATGCTGCTCGCGCTGCTGCTCGGCGCCTTCTGGGCGGTGTCCTGGGCCTGGGGCCTGCACGACCCCGTACCCGCCCGGCACCCCGGCCGGGTCGCGGTCGCGGCGCTGCTGCTCGCCTCCGCCGCCTCCGCCGCGGCCCTGTACGTCGGCGCGACGGGCGGCAGCACCGACGTCACGCGCGCCGCGGGCGAGCGGTGGCTGCTGCTCGTGGTCGCCAGCGCGGCCCTCATCACGGTGTGCGCGGAGTGCGCACGCACCACGGCCGACGTGGCCCAGTGCGTCCGCGCCCTGCTGAACGGGTTCGCCGTCTGCTGCCTGGTGGCCCTCGTGCAGTTCACGTCCCACGTCGACCCGGTGACCTGGGCGCACTACGTCATGCCCGGGTTCACCGAGAACGGGGGCAGCACCCCGTTCCAGCCGCGCGGCGCCCTGGTGCGCGTCGCCGGCACCACGTTCTCGCCGATCGAGCTGGGGGTCGTGGCGTCGATGCTGCTGCCGCTCTCGCTCTGGCGCGCGGTCTTCGACGACGCCGGTCGCCGGTGGCTGAGCTGGACCCAGACCGGCGTCCTGGTGCTCGCCGTGGCCGTGAGCATCTCGCGGTCGGGCATCCTCGGGATCGCGGTGGCGCTCGCGGTCGTGCTCCCGTTCCTGCCGCGGACCACCCGGCGCTGGGTGCTGGTCACCGCACCGGTCGCGGTGGCCGGGCTGTTCCTGGCCGTGCCGGGGCTGGTCAGCACGCTCGGGGGCGCGCTCGGCGCCGACGCGTCCGACCCGTCCATCTCGACGCGGCTCGACAACTACCCGCGGGTGGTGGCGATGTACGACGCGCACCCGCTCCTCGGGCTCGGCCCGGGCAACTACATGCCGACGGACGCGCTGCACATCCTGGACAACCAGTACCTGAACTCGCTGGTGACGACGGGCGCTGTCGGCGTCGTCGCGACGATCGTCTACCTGGTGCTGCCCGGGGTCGCCGGCCTGCACGCCGCGCGGACCGCGCGGTCCGCGAGCCTGCGCTGCCTCGCCGGCGCCCTGGCCGCGGGGACGCTGGCGGGCGCCGTCTGCTCGTCGACGTTCGACTCCCTGTCCTTCCCCGTCTTCGCCCTGACGTTCCCCGCGCTGGTGGGGCTGTCCGGAGCGGCCTGGCTGCTGGTGCGTCACGAGCGACACGAGGAGGAGCGATGGACCCCACCGACGTCCTGAGAGTGCTGTGGCAGCAGCGGTGGTACGTGATCCCCGCCCTGCTGCTCGCGCTCGGCGCCGCGGCGTACGTCTACCAGTTCGCCCCGCGGTCGTACGAGACCACCGCCACCTACGCGCTGGTGAACCCGGCCGTGCCCACCTCGGAGGAGCTGGAGCGCGACCCCGGGCTGGCCGCTCTGAACGGGGACAACCCGTACCTGCGGTCCGCAGACACGAACCTGATCGCGGACGCGGTGATCGCCCGGCTGACGGCCTCCTCGACCGTCGAGACGCTCGAGGCCGCCGGCATCGGCACCGACTACGGGGTCGGCCCGGGCGTCGGCGGCAACGGGTTCGTCGTCGACATCACCGGCGTGGGGCCGACGCCCGAGGACGCCATCGCGACCACGACGGCGGTCGGCGCGGTGCTCGAGACCGAGCTGCGCGCCCTGCAGAAGGTCAACGGCGCAGACGACCGGTACCTGTTCGTCCCGCTCCTGCTGGCCGGGCCGGAGGGCGCGACCGAGCAGTTCTCGAGCCGGCTGCGCGCCGTGATCATGGTCCTGCTCGCCGGCGCCGTCCTGGTCTTCGCGGCGGCGTCGCTCGGGCGGTACCGCGGACGCGCCCGGGCCGCGCGAGCCGTGCCGGCGGAGGGGCGCGACGCGGTGGTGGACCCGGGCGACCCGTCCGCCGCCGGCCCGGCGGTGGCGGGCCGGCCCGCCACCGCCCCACCGCCGACCACCCCCGCACCCCCGGAAACCGCCCCACCGCCGGAACCCGCCACGGCGCCCGTGCCCGCGGCGCCTCCTCCGTCGTCCGAGGAGCCCGCACCACCGCTGCCCGCCGCCGCTCGCCGGCGCGCCGACCCGACCCGGACGCGCACGCGCTCGGCCCCGTCCCGGTCGAAGACCCCGCCGCGTCCCGCCCCCACCGGCGACGACGACGCGTCGGCGGACCCCGAGCCGGCCCGGGTCCGCGGCGCGGGCCTGCCCACCGCGAAGCGGCGCGGCTGACGCCGGTCAGCGCGGCGTGGCGGCCACCCGGGCCAGTGCCCGGCGGCGCAGCTCCAGCGCGGTCCCGGACTTCGCGGACACCATCACGGCCACGTCGCGCTCCCGCACGCGGCCGAGGAACGCGGTGAGCCCGTCGTGGTCGAGGGGCACCTCGTCCGAGTACCCGGGGCAGCGCATGTCGTCGGTGTGCACGACGGCCCGGGTGCGGGACTCGACCTCGTCGACGAACACCCCGTAGAGCACCATCTCCGACACGTGCAGGCTCCCGCGCGACGGCCGTCGTCGCCCACGGCAGGCCGGTGGCCGACTCGACCCGCGCCAGCAGCCGCCGCACGACGGCCGGCTCCCAGGCGCAGGGCCAGCAGATGTAGTCCGGGCGCACCGGGTCGGTGCCGCGCGGCAGCCCGAGGAGCCGACGGGCCGTGTCGTGCCAGATCATGTGCCGCGGCAGGTGCGCGGTGACGGCACCCTCCCGGCGGTACAGCGGCACGACGCCGCCGGGCGCGTACGTCGTGGCGTCGAACGGCCGGATGAACGCGAGGTCCGAGTCGGCCACCAGCACGACGTCCTCGGTGGCGGCCGCCACCGCCGCCGCCTTGACCACCTGCTGCGCCACCCAGCCGCGCACGGGCACGGGCGGGACCGGCCGCCGGACGTTGAGCCACACGTTGAGGCGCGGCACCTTGCGCAGGCCTGGCGCGGCAGCACGTCGCGGACGTCCAGCACGGTCGTGCGCCGGCCGGTCGCGAGCGGGCGAACAGCAGCAGGTCCGCGGCGGGCACGACGACCGCGTGCCGGACCTCGGGCGGGGCCCAGCGCAGCACGGAGCGGTTCAGGTCGGCGCACAGCGGGTGGTCCGGCCGGTAGGCGGGGGTGAGCACGAGCATCGAGGTGCTCACGGCGCGTCCGCGGCGGGCAGCCGGACGAGGGTGGTCCCGTAGACGTGCTGCTCGACGAGCCGGACCAGGCGGGCCTGCGACGCCGCCCAGGACCGGCCGGTGACGCTGGCCGCCACCTCGGCCGCCCGCCCGGCCAGGTCGGGGTGCTCGACCGCGGCCGACAGGGCGTCCGCGACCGCGCGGGGGTCGGCGCCGCCCAGAGCACGTGCGGGTTGGGCAGGTCGGCCCGGGCGTCGGCGGCGTCGTTGACCACCGGCACCGTCCCGGCGGCGAGCATCTCCTCGGCCACCAGCGAGATGTTGGTGAACGACAGCGCCAGGCCGGCGACCGTCGTGTTGTACAGCGCGTTCAGCGCGTCGGGGGCGAGGCCGCCGTGCTGGGTGACGGGCACGCGCAGGTCCCGCACCGCGTCGCCGTAGACGTGGATCTCCTGCTCGGGGTGGCGGGCGTGGAACCGCTCCAGGGCCAGCCGCGCGAGGTCGTAGCCGCGCCGTGCGACGTCGGGCTTGGCGTACAGCACGACGCCCTGGCGGGTCGTCCGCCCGAGGGCGCCGTAGACATCGGTGTCGCAGCCGAAGGGGACCACGTCCACGTCGGCGTCGAGCGCCCGCACGTGGCCCGCCACCATCTCGCCGAGCGCCAGCACCCGCAGGCCCAGGCGGTAGGAGTCCTCGGCGAGCGCGTGCTGCGCGCCGTGCGGGTAGAAGTACGGCTCGTAGTCCTGCACGAAGTACAGGCGCCGCATCGGTGCCACGCCGCGGCGCGCGAGCACGTGGGCGCTCTGCCAGGACGTCGCCACGCAGGCGTCGACGCCTGCGATCCCGTCGGCGACGTCGCGCACCTCCGCGCGGACCCGCGGCCAGCCGCGCCGGACCACGTCGGCCCGCTGCTCGAGGTCGCCGCCGTGCCGGTCGTACAGGTACAGCACGCACCGGTGGCCCGCGTCCTCGAGCGCCTCGACCATCCGGAACATCGTCGTGTGCCCGCCCGACCGCAGCCCGGGGGGCACCGTGAGCCAGCCGATCGTGAGCGGCTGCCCGGGCGCGGGCGGCACCGGGGGAGGGACCGTGCCGCCTCGTCCGGGCCGGTGACGTCGCCGGGCAGCAGCGGGAAGTCGAGCGCCGCCGCCCCGGTGCGCTGGTAGAGCCGGGCGGCGAGCCGCTGCGCCGTCTCCCGCGCCCCCATCGCCCGCACCCGGCGCGCCACCCGCCCCACCTGCCCCACCCGCCCCACCCGCAGCGTCGCCGCCAGGGCCGAGCCCGGTGTCGTCCGAGCGCTCATGTGCTCCACCTCCGTGCGTCGTGGGCGGCGTCCGGCTCCTGCGCGGACGAGCAACCGTCGAGACTGCAGCAGCTGCGGGTGTCCGGGCACTCGAACCCCGCGAGCGGTGCAGTCTCGGCGGGCTCAGGGGTCCCGGGCGGCGGTGTACGTGCCCGTGCGGCGCCACCGGCGGACGCGACGCAGGTCGTCCGCCCGGACCACCGCCGCGCGGGCCAGGCCCGCCACCCGCTGGGCCGGGCCGGCCGTCGCGTCGAGCGCCGCGTCCAGCCGCCGCCACGCGGGGCTGCTCGCCAGCCGCGGGTCCAGCTCCACGGCCTGCGCCATCAGCAGCCGCACCCGCGCGGGGTCGCGCCGCCCGCGGTCGACCTCGTACCGGCACGCCCGCACCACCTGCCGCACCATCGCCCGGTGCGCCGCGTCCACCAGCCCCCGCATGCCCGGCACGTCCCGGGCGACGCCGTCCGCCAGCTCCGCGTAGGCCGCGACGCGCTCCCGGAAGTCGGTGGCGTCGTCGACCTCCCGCGCGGAGAGGCTCGCGGGGTGGTCCCGGTGCCACGCCTGGTCCGGGCCCGCCACGTAGCCGACGTCGGAGAACGCGGCCAGCCGCAACCACATCTCCATGTCGTGCGTGTGCGCCAGCGGGCGCTGGCCGCCGACCTGCGCGACCACCGACCGGCGCATGAGGACCTCGGGCGAGGTGATGACGTTGTAGCCGTCGGCGCACCGGTCGGCGAGCCACCGCCGCCCCGGCCAGACCGTCCACCGGCGCACCCGGGACCGCGCGCGCCGGGGGGACGCGGTGAAGTGCAGCGGGTGCCCGTAGACGAGCCCGACCGACGGGAACGCCCGCGCCAGCGCCACGGACCGCGCCAGCGACCCGGGCGTGAGGAGGTCGTCGGCGTCGAGCCGCACCAGGAACTCCCCCGACGCCCGGGCCAGCCCGTCGTTGAACGTGTCGACCGGCCCGCGGTTCACGGGGTGCGCGAGCACCGTCACGCGGGAGTCGGCCGCCGCGAGCCGGGCCGCGACCTCCCGGGAGTCGTCCGTGGAGGCGTCGTCGACCACCACGACGTCGACCAGCACGCCGGGCTGGTCGAGCGCGCTGGTGACGGCTCCGGCGAGGAACCGGCCGTAGTTGTAGCAGGGCACCACCACGGTGACCGTGCTGCCGGCCGTCGGCACCCCCCGCGGGCGGACGTGCAGCGCGCCGCGCAGCCCGGCGTCGACGGCGCTCACGGGACCGCGGCGGGGTCGGGGGCCGGGACGGGGTCCCCGGCCGCAGCGGCGTCGGCGGCACGGGCGGCACGGGCGGCACGGGCGGCACGGGCGGCACGGAGCGCCCGCAGGTCCCGCAGCAGGGGCCGGCCGACGACGGCGGCGTACGCCACGGCCCCGGTGAGCCCGCCCGCCAGCAGCGCCAGCAGCGGGCTCGTGAGCTGCCGCGCCACCAGCCCGGCCGCGACCGCCGTGGGCGCGGCGGCGAGCAGCGGCAGCCAGGTCGCGCCCAGCAGCCCGCGCAGGTCCGCGCCGCTGCGCCGGACCGCCACCAGGTAGAGCGGCAGCACCACGGTGACCGCGACCGCCACGTGCGCCCAGCCGACGCCCGCCGAGCCCCAGGACCGGGCGCCGACGACCACCGCCGGGACGAGCACCAGCAGCCAGGCCAGCTGGATCCACAGCACGGGGCGGGTCGCGCCGCGCGCGATGAGGTACGTCGCCATGAGGTCGAACAGCACCCGCACGGCCCCGAACGCCGCCAGGGCCGTGAGCGCTCCCGCCGCGGGCAGCCAGCGCTCGCCGTAGAGCAGCACGACGACCGGGGCGCTCAGCGCGCCCAGCACGCACGCCACCGGGACCGCCGCCGCCCACGTGAGCCGGACCGCGAAGGTCAGCCCGCCGTCCGCGGACCCGGGACCCGGCGGCGGCGCCGGTCCCCCGAACTCCCCGGACGTCCCGGCGTCGTCCGCGTCGTCCGCGTGCCGCGCGTCCAGGCGCGCGAAGGCCGCGAGCGCCACCGGCCGCACCGTCTGCCCGATCACCGTCATCGGCCAGCTCGCGACGTTGAAGGCCAGCACGTAGTACCCGAGGGCGACCTCGCCGGCGCCGCGGGCCAGGACCACCTTGTCGACGGCGAGCAGCGCGATGGACAGCAGGTTGGCTCCGGCGAGGGGGACGCCGTAGGCGATGGCGCCGCGCGCGAGCTCCCGGTCGTACCCGAACCGCGGGACCGTCCGGGTGAGCAGGAACTGGGCCGCGGTGGCGCACGGCTGGGCGACCAGGCGGGACACGGCCAGGGCCATCGGCCCCCAGCCGGCCAGCACCAGCAGGACGGTGACCACGGTCCCGACCACGAGGTCCACCAAACCGGTGGCGAAGATCTCCCGCTGCTGGAACGCCCGCTGCATCCGGGCGTAGGGGACGACGCCGGCGGCGGAGACGACCAGCGTCGCCGCGAGCACGGCGATGACGGGTGCGGCGCGCTCGCTGCCGAGCGCCCGGGCCACCGGCACGGCGGACGCCGCCATCGCCGTCGCGAGCAGGACGCCCGACGCGAGGCTGAGCGTCGCCACGGTCGGTTCGAGGCGGCGTGGCTCGCGTGCGCGGACCAGGTCGGCGCTCAGGCCGAGGTCCACGACGGTGACCAGCACGCCCTGCACCGCGAGCGCGAGCGCGAACACGCCGAAGTCCTCGGGTGCGAGGAGCCGCGCGAGCACGATCCCGACCAGGACGTTGCCGAACCGCAGGACCAGGCCGCCGGCGCTGCCCCACGCCAGGCCGCGACCGACCTGCCGCCCGAGCCCGCCGGCGCCGGTCACAGCGCGACCCGTGGCGAGCGGGACGCCCGCTGGACGCCCGCCGGCCGGTCCGGGTGGTCGGTGCGGCGGGGCGTTGCCGCGACCCGCTGCCGCGCCAGCGCCGCCTTGAACTTGGCGACGTCGAGGGCGCACCGCAGCAGCGCGTCCCGGCGTTCCGCCGGCGACGGCCGGATCGCGACGGCGTCGGCGTACACGGCGTCCTGGCGGCGGGCGGCGGCGGCCAGGCTGTAGGTGTCGCGCACGACGCGCCGGCCGAGCGCGCCCCGTTCGGCCCGTGCCGCCGGGTCCGCGAGCAGCACCTGCAGCGCCTGCGCCAGGTCGCGGCCGTCGCCGGTCCCGGTGGCCATCCAGCCGTCGTGCAGGAACCCGGCCAGGGACGCCGGCTCCAGCGCCACCCAGCGCCCGCGATCCCCCTGCACGACCACCGGCTTCGCGAACGCCATGCCCTTGAGCACCGAGCTGCCCATGCCCAGCACGACGTCCGCGGCGTCGTACGCGGGCCGGGGGTCGAGGAGCTGCCCGGTGACGACCACCACCGGCCGACCGGCGGTGGCGTTGACGGCGGCGGCGCGCTCGCCGACCCGCCCGGCGCCCGGGCCGGTCCCGACGACGACCAGCCGCAGCGGCAGGTCCGGGCCCTCCGCGGCGAGGGCACCGACCACGTCGATCGCGGCGAGGACGCCCTCGGCCTTGCCCAGGTCCGAGGACAGCCGGCCCACCACGGACAGCACCAGGTCGTCGTGCCCCAGCCCGAGCCGGGCCCGTGCGTCGGCACCGCCGCGGCCGGGCGCGTTGAGGACGGTGTCGACCGGCGGCTCGATCAGGTGCACCCGCTGCCGGACCCCCTGCTGCTGCTCCTGCAGCAGCCGGGTCCCGACGACCAGCGGCTCGTGCCGCGGGACGTGCTCGGGGACGTCCATCGAGAGCACGGTCGTCACCAGCGGCGTGCCGAGGGCGCGGTGCGGGCCGAAGGCCAGGTCCACCGACGGGCCCCACTCGTACCCGTGCACCACGTCGACCTGCCGCTCGGCGACGAGCCGGGCGAGCGCGGCCATGTTCCGCCGGGACGGCCACCGGCCCTCCTGCGGTGCCCGGAAGTACTCCAGCCCGAGCTCGGCGACGAGCGCGACGAGGTCGCCGTCGGGTCCGAACAGCACGACGTCGTGGCCGTCGTGCGCGGCCTGGTGCGCGAGCTCCAGGGCGTTGATCTGGCTGCCCCCGACCTCCATCGTCCCGGGGTAGACGAGGATCCTCATGACGTCCCCGCGAGGGCGCGGGCGAGCACCTCGACCACCTGCTCCTGCTGCGCGGAGGTCAGGTGCGGGTGCAGCGGCAGGGACAGGATCCGGCCGGCCGCGGCCTCCGCGACGGGGAACGCCCCGGCGCCGAGGCCGAGGTGGGCGTAGGCACCCGTCCGGTGCACCGGCACCGGGTAGTGGACGCCGGCCCCGATCCCGGCGGCGTGCAGGGCCCCGAGCACACGGTCGCGGTCCTCGACCTGCACGACGTACAGGTGCCAGACGTCCTCGTTGCCGGGGGCGCTCGCGGGCGTGCGCACGCCGTCGACGCCGCGGAGCAGGACGTCGTACCGGGCGGCGGCCGCCCGCCGGCGCTCGTTCCAGCCCGCCAGCCGCGACAGCTTGGCCCCGAGCACCACCGCCTGCACGGTGTCGAGCCGGGAGTTCATCCCCACGACCTCGTGGTCGTACTTCTGCGCGCTGCCGTGCCCGCCGAGCAGCCGGACCGTGCGGGCCACCGCGGCGTCGTCCGTGGTGACGGCGCCGGCGTCCCCGGCCGCGCCGAGGTTCTTGCCCGGGTAGAAGCTGGTCCCGGCCGCGAGCCCGAAGGAGCCCGCGGCCCGGCCCATCCGGCGGGCGCCCTGCGCCTGGGCGGCGTCCTCGACCAGGGGAACGCCGGCGTCCGCGCCGGTCTTCAGCAGCTCCTCGACCGGTGCGACCTGGCCGAAGAGGTGCACCGGGACGATGGCGCCGGTCCGCGGGCCGACGGCGGCGCGCACCGCCGCGGGGTCGATCAGCAGGTGCTCGGGGTCGACGTCGACCGGGACCGGCACGGCACCGATCCGGGACGCGGCCTCGGCGGTGGCGACGAACGTGTTGGCGGGCAGCACGACCTCGTCGCCGGGCCCGACGCCGACCGCGCGCAGCGCCAGCTCCAGGGCGTCGGTGCCGTTCGCGACGCCCACGCAGTGCGCCACGCCGACGGTCGCGGCGTACGCGGCCTCGAACCGGCCGACCGCGGGGCCGCCGACGAACGCGGTCGTGGCGAACACCTCGTCGAGGCCGGCCCGGACCTCCTCGGCCACCTCGGCGTGCTGCGCGGCCAGGTCCACCAGGGGGATCCTCATGCGGGCACGGTCCTCTCGTCGGACACCGGCGGTGCCGGGACGACACCGGTCCCGGGCAGCCGCCGCGCCGGCACGCCCGCCCAGGTCTCGCCGGCGGGCAGGTCGGTCAGGAGCACGGCGCCCATCCCGAGCGTCGCGTCCGCGCCGACGCGCACCCGCTCGCGGACGCTCGACCGCATCCCGAGGTACGCCCGGGGGCCGACCACGACGCCACCCCCCAGCGCCACCCCCGCGGCGAGCGTCGCGTGGTCGCCCACCCGGTCGTCGTGGGTCAGCGTCACGTGCGGCATCAGCACGACGTGGGCGCCGACCGTGACCGCCGTCGTCAGGACCACGCCGGCGAGCAGCACCGAGCCGGGGCCGACCTCGCAGTCCGGCGGGACCTCCACCGACGGGTGGGCCACGGTGGCCCAGCGGTCGTCCCCGACGCCGAGCGCCCGCAGCCGGCCGACGAGCACCTGGCGGGCAGCGCCCCGGCCGACGCAGACCAGCACGTCGGCGCCGGGCCAGGACCCCACGGCGTCGAGCCCGCCGAGCACCGGGACGCCGCCGACCGCCCGCCCGTGGGTGGCCGGGTCGTCGTCGAGGACGCCGACGGCCTCGTGCGGCCCGTGCGCGCGCACGACGGCGAGCACCTCGCGGGCCAGCCCGCTCGCGCCCACGAGCACCAGCGGCCGGCGTGCGGTCGTCATCGCCGCGCCGCCGACCGGAGCGCGTCGACGACCCGCGCCTGCTCGGAGTCGGACAGCTGGTGGAACAGGGGCAGGATCAGCGTGCGGTCCGTGAGGCGCTCCGTCACCGGCAGGGGCGCCGACGCGTGCCCGGCGTAGGCGGGCTGGCGGTGGGCCGCCATGATGCCGCGCCGGGCCGAGACGTCCGCCGCGGCGAGGTGCACCAGCAGGCCGTCCCGCCCCAGCGGGAACCCGTCCAGCACCTCCACCCAGTACGACTGGAAGTTCGCCGTGCCCCACGGCGGGTCCGCCACCGGCCGCAGGCCGGGGATCTCGGCGAGCTGCTTCGCGTACACCGCGGCGAGCGCCCGCCGGCGGTCCACCGCCTCCCGCAGCCGGCCGAGCTGCACCAGGCCGACCGCCGCCTGCAGGTCGGTCATCCGGTAGTTGAACCCCACCTCGGTGTACTCCTCCGCCGGGGCGAGCACGCTCGCGTGCCGGTCGGCGGCGGACACGCTCATCGCGTGCTCCCGCAGCCGCCGGGCGCGCCCGGCCCAGTCCGCCCGGGCCGTCGTCACCATGCCGCCCTCGCCGGTCGTGAGGATCTTGCGCGGGTGGAACGACCAGGCGGCGATCTCGGCGCGTGCCCCCACCGGCCGCCCGCGGTACGTGGAGCCGGCCGCGCAGGCCGCGTCCTCGACGACCACGACGCCGCGCGGGTCCGTGACGGCCCGGATCGCGTCCAGGTCGACGGGGACGCCGCCCTGGTCGACCGCGATCACGGCGCGCGTGCGGTCCGTCAGCACGTCCCCGACCGTCGCCGCCGTGACGTTGCCGGTGGCCGGGTCGACGTCGGCGAACACCGGCCGCGCCCCCACGTAGACCACGGCGTTGGTCGTCGCGATGAACGAGAACGACGGCACCACCACGTCGTCGCCCGGGCCGACGCCGGCCACCACCAGCGCGAGGTGCAGCGCCGCCGTGCAGGACGACACGGCGACGGCGTGGTCCGCGCCCTGCTCCGCCGCGAACGCCCGCTCGAACGCCGCGACCCGCGGGCCCTGCGCCACCCAGCCGGACTCGAGCACCTCGGTGACCGCCGCGACCTCCTCGGCGCCCAGCCACGGCTGCATGACGTGGATCCGGCTCACCCTCGCACCCCCGCCGTCTGACCCGCCGCCTGGCCCGCCGCCTGACCCGCCGCACGGCCCGCCGCCTGACCCGCCGCACGGCCCGCCGCGACCGCCTTGCGCTGCGGCCGCCACCACGCGACGAGCTCCCGCAGCCCGTCCTCGAGCCCGACCCGGGCCTCGAACCCGAGGTCGCGCCGGGCGGCGGACGTGTCGGCCAGCCGGCGGACCACGCCGTTCACCGCCCGCTCGGGCCCGTGCTCCACCTCCAGGTCGCTGTCCGTCGCCCGCAGCAGCGCCTCCGCCAGCCCGAGCAGGGACGTCTCGGTGCCGCTCGCGACGTTGTACACGCCCTCGACGACGTCGGACCCCGCGGCCAGCACGTTGGCCCGCGCGACGTCGCCGGCGAACACGAAGTCCATCGTCTGCGTCCCGTCGCCGAAGATCAGCGGGGGCAGCCCGTCGGCGATCCGCTCCATCCAGCGGATCAGCACCTCCGTGTACGCGCCGTGCGCGTCCATCCGCGGCCCGTAGACGTTGAAGTAGCGCAGGAGCACGTAGTCCAGGCCGTGCATGGCGCGGAAGCTGCGGGCCATGCCCTCGTTGAACGACTTCGCGGCGCCGTAGAACGTGTCGTTGTTGTGGTGGTGGTGCCGCTCCCCCGTCGGGAACTCCTCGGCCATCCCGTACACCGACGCGCTCGATGCCGCGACGAGCTTGCCCACCCGGTGCTCCGCCGCGGCCTCGAGCACCGTGAACGTCCCGTCGACCAGCACCTCGAGCGCCAGCCGCGGCTCCTCGGCGCACTGGGTGATCCGGATCGCCGCCTGGTGGAACACCAGGTCCGTGCCGCGCACCAGGTCGTGCACGGTGTCGCGGTCCCGGATGTCGCCCTCGACCAGCTCCACGCGGCCGCCGGCCAGCGCTGCAGCCAGGTTCTCCCGGCGGCCCCGGACCAGGTTGTCCAGCACGACCACGCGCGACGCCCCGGCGTGCAGCACCTGGTCGACCACCGTCGACCCGATGGTCCCGGCGCCGCCGGTCACCAGGACCGTCGCACCCGCCAGCGCCGTCACGAGGCCGCCGCCTGTCCGACGCTCAGGCGCCCGCCGGCGCCCAGGGCCGTACCCGTCGTACCCGCCACCGGCGTCGTCCGGCCGCCGTCCGCGAGGCTCAGCGAGGCGGACTCCAGGACGTCCAGCACCCGCAGCCCCGCGTGCCCGTCGGTCTGCGGCGCCCGGTGCTCCCGGATCGCCGCGCCGAGCTCGGCGACCATCACGGACAGCGCCTCCCGCTCCTGCAGCGCCGGCGCCCACGCGTCGCCGAGCCGGTACGACACGGTCGCGGCGGTCCGGTCCGGCAGGCTCTGCCCGAGGTCGACGCCCCGGTCGTACACGGTGAGCCGCTGCTGCGGCGCCAGGTCGTCCCACACCAGGGTGCGCCGGCTGCCGCCGACCACCATCTGCCGGATCTTGGTGGGGCTGAGCCAGTTCACGTGCACGTGCGCGATCGCGCCGCCCGGCAGAGGCAGCGTCAGGTACCCGACGCAGGACTGGCCGACGTGCAGCGGGTCGCCGCCCTGCGCGGCGACCCCGGTCGGCACCAGCCCGCCCGGGAGGATGAAGTCGAGGATCGACAGGTCGTGCGGGGCCAGGTCCCAGAACACGTCGACGTCCGGCTGCACGATGCCCAGGTTGATCCGCACCGAGTCCACGTACTGGATGTCGCCCAGCGACCCGTCGGCGACCAGCTCGCGGATCTTCAGCACCGGTGCGGTGTAGCAGAACGTGTGGTCGACCATCAGCACCCGGTCGACCTCCGCCGCGCGGGCGACCATCCGCCGCGCGGCGGCGCCGTCGTGCGCGATCGGCTTCTCCACGAGCACGTGCTTGCCCGCGTCGAGGGCGGCCAGGACCAGCCCGACGTGCGTCGCGGCCGGCGTGGCCACGGCGACGGCGTCCAGGTCGTCCCGGGCGAGCAGCTCGGCGGCGGAGGTCACGACCTCCACCGTGCTGCGCGGGCCGACCACCCGCCGCGCGCGCTCGGCGTCCAGGTCGCACACGGCGACGAGGTCCCAGTCCGGTGCGGTGCGGAAGTTGCGGGCCAGGTTGGGGCCCCAGTACCCCGCGCCGATCACCGCGACCCGTAGGGGATCGGTCATGGCGGCTCGCCTCCTTCGACAGGCGACAGCGTGGTCACTCCGAAACGGACATGTCACGCAAATCACCACATTTCACCCACTCGACGCCCACAATGAGTGGGCCGTACTGTCCGGTGACGGCCGTCGCCGGAGACGGCGCCCTCCGCGCACCGGGAGCTCGCATGGACCTCGACGCCGCACCCGCCCCCGCGGCGCCCGCCACCGCGCAGGTCGCGGGATCCGCCGACGTCGACGACCGGGCCACCATCGGCCCCGGCACCCGGGTCTGGCACCTCGCCCAGGTCCGCGAGGACGCGGTGCTGGGCCGCGACTGCGTCGTGGGCCGCGGCGCGTACGTCGGCCCGGGCGTGCGGGTCGGCGACCGGTGCAAGATCCAGAACCACGCGCTCGTCTACGAGCCCGCGGTGCTCGAGGACGGTGCGTTCGTCGGGCCTGCCGTCGTGCTGACGAACGACCTGCTCCCTCGCGCCGTGAACCCCGACGGGTCGCTCAAGTCGGCCGCGGACTGGCACGCCGTCGGCGTCACCGTGCGGGCGGGCGCGTCGATCGGCGCGCGGTCCGTGTGCGTCGCGCCGGTCACCGTCGGCCGCTGGGCCCTGGTCGGCGCCGGGTCGGTCGTGACCCGCGACGTGCCGGACTTCGCGCTGGTCGTCGGGTCCCCCGCGCGCCGCGTCGCGTGGGTCGGCCGCACCGGCGCCCGGCTGCACCCGGCCGGCGAGGGCCGGTGGCGCTGCCCCGAGACGGGGGACGCGTTCACCGAGGTGGCAGGGGTGCTCGCGCTGAACGAGTGACATACCGGGCATATGCACGCAATTCGGTCCGCGAACGGCTACTTTTCCGCGGGTGACCGCCTCGACCCACCCGCGACCCGTCGACTCCGTGACCACCGTCGCCCCGAACCCCGGCGCCGCTCCCGCCACCGCCGGGGCCGGTGCCCGTGCCACGGAGCCCTCGTCCTCCGGCGGCCGGCTCCTCGGCCTGGACGCGCTGCGCGGGATCGCGATCGCGCTCGTCATGCTGACCCACGCCGACGCGGACCGGTTCGGCTCCGGCGGCATGCTGGGCGTGACCCTGTTCTTCACGCTGTCCGGGTTCCTCATCACCGGCGTGCTGCTGCGCGACCTCGAGCGGCACGGGCGGGTCCGGCTCGGCCGGTTCGTCGGCGCGCGGGCCCTGCGCCTGGTCCCGCCGCTGCTGCTCGTGCTGGCCGGCTACCTCGTGGTCGAGGGCCTGCTCGACCACTTCGCGGGGCGCGCCCACCTGGCCGAGACGATCCTGACGGCGCTCACCTACACCGCGAACCTGCCCTACCTGCCGCACGGCAGCGGGGCGTTCTTCCACCTCTGGACGCTGGCGACCGAGGAGCAGTTCTACCTGGTGTGGCCCCTGGTGCTGGCGGTCGCGTGGCGCCGGGGCCGGACGCGGCTCGCCGTGGTCCTGGGCCTCGTGGGCTCCCTGCTCCTGTGCGCCGGGACCATCGGCTACCAGTGGCCCGACGTCGCCCGCGTCTACGCGCTTCCCACGTCCTGGTCCGTCGCGCTCGTCGTCGGCTGCGGGCTGCGGCTGGGCCTCGACCGCGCCGAGCGGCTGCTCCCCCGGCGCCCGGCCGCCCGCCGCGCGCTGGCCGGCGTGCTGGTCGCCACGTTCGTCGCCGGTGCCGCCGCGCCCGGCATCGACGGCTCCGCCGCCATGTACCTGCTGGTGGTCCCGGTGACCGCCGTCGCCTCGGCCGCCCTGATCCTGCTGGCGCGCGACCTCCGGGGGCCCGTGCGCGGGCCGCTCCGGTGGCTGGTGGCGCTCGGCACCGTGTCGTACGCCGCGTACCTGTGGAACCTGCCCGTCCAGCAGTGGCTCGGGGACCCGAAGGACCTGGCGGGCGGCCTGCTGGGCGCCGCCCTGACCCTGGCGGCCGCGACCGGCAGCTGGTGGCTGGTCGAGCGCCCCGCGGCACGCCTGCGGCACCGGCTGGAGCGCACCCCGGCGGTGCCTCAGCCGAGGAGCGGCGCCGCGACCTCCCGGTAGTGGCCGGCGAGGGCCGGGTAGTAGTCGTCCCAGGCGACCGCGCCCGGCTCACCACCCGTCTCGGCCTCGACGAGCCGGTCCAGGTAGTAGTCCCAGCCGGGGCCGATGCTCTCCAGCGCCGCCGCGTCGTGCACCACCTGCGTGAAGGTGAGGGTCGCTCCCCCGTCCGCGGCCGCCACGGTGAGCTCGATCTCCCACACCCCGAAGTCCCCCGCGTAGCGCACGGCCAGCCGGCGCGGCGGCTCGCACGCGCGGACCTCGTACTCCGCCGGTGCCACGTCCTCGCCCTCGGCGACCATCTGGACCTGGACCCGCCCGGAGGCCGGGTCCCCCTCCCAGGTCGCGATCCAGCGCCCGAGCCGCGGGGACTCGGTGACCGCCGCCCACAGCTCCCCGGGCGGGATCGGCAGGGTGCGCTCGAGGACGAGCAGGTCGACGCCGTCGCGCCGCTCGTGACGGCCCGTGGCCTGGACGGACATGGCAGCTCCTCCGCATCGCCGGACGACCACTGTCCCAGCCGGTGCCCGCCCGGCACCAGGGCCGGGTTCCCCCGCCCGCGTCAGAGCAGCGCCCCGGCCCGCCGCACGACCTCCGCGAGGTCACCGGTCCGCCCGGCCGCCGCCCGCTGCCAGGTCGCGCCCGTGCCGCGGGCCAGCACATGACCGACCCGCTGCTCGACGGCCTCGGCGTCCCCCGACTCCCCCAGAGCGGCGGCGACGTGGTCGACGAGCCCCTCGACGGCGGTCCCCGCCGGGACGGGCCGGCCGCTCGCGGGGTGCAGCAGCTCGCCCTCGACGCCGAACCGGCTGGCGAGCCAGCCCGCGAGCCGCAGCACGGCCGTGCTCGTCGCCGGCACGGGCAGCCCGGCACGCCACTCCCGGGCGGCCGTCTCGACGAGCGCCCGGGTCAGCGCGGCGAGGAGCGCGGCGTCGGCGGCGTCCAGGCAGACGTCCGCGACCCGCACCTCCACGGTGGGGTACCGGTGCGACAGGCGCGCGTCCCCGTAGAACATCCCGGCGTCGAGCAGCACCCCCGTGTCGAGGAGCTGCTGCAGCCGGCCGCGGTACGCGGCCGCCGAGCCGTACACGTCCGCCGGCCCGGTCGTCGGCCAGCGACCCCACGCCTGCACGCGGTACGCGGCGTAGCCGGTGTCACCGCCGTCGACGTACGGCGAGTTCGCGCTCAGCGCGGCCAGGACGGGCAGCCACGGCCGGATCCGGTCGAGGACGGCGACGCCCTCGTCCGGCGAGGCCACCGCCACGTGCACGTGGCAGCCGCAGGTGAGCTGCTGCGCGCAGGTGACGCCGAACCGGTCCTGGATCGCGCGGTACCGCGACGTCGGGGTGAGCGACGGGTGCGCGGGCAGCGGCGACGTCGCCAGCGGCACGGCGAGCGCGCCGGCCGACCGCGCCGCTGCGGCCGCCCGCGCCCGCAGGTCCCGCAGGTCGGCCTCGATGTCGGCGAGGGCGGTGCGCGGCGGCGTGGCCGTCTCCACCTGCTCCTGCTGCAGCTCGGCGGTGAGCACCGGTGCGCCGTCCGCGCCCGACCCGGCCGCCGCCCGGACGGCCGCGGCGGACGGCACCGGCACCCCGGTGCGCGGGTCCACCAGCAGCAGCTCCTCCTCCACCCCGACGGTGCGCACGGTGGGTGCGGCCGCCGCGCCCTCCGCACCCGGCGCCCCGCCCGCGAGCACTCCCGCCGCCACGTCCAGCACGGCGGCGAGGGTCACCGGTTCGCCCTCGAAGCAGGGCTCGGGCAGCCGGTGCGGCCGCGGGTCGGTGGTGGTCGGCGTCCGGTCCATGGGTGAGGTCCCTCGAGAGAGCGGTCCGCGTCGTCGCGGCCGGGGTCCGGCACGGCGGCGCAGCGCTGCACCGTCGCGAGGCACAGCCTCACACACCGGGTCGCGCACGGCTCGCGAGCGCGCGACGCCGGAGGCGACGCGGTCAGCCCTCCCGGCCGGTCCGCTGCCGCGCGGCGACCAGCGTGGCGAGCCGCCGCGCCTCCCGGCGCGCGCGCTCGCCGTCGGACCTCTGGACGCCCATCACGGCGAGGGTGTCGCCGTCGTCGAGGTCGAGCTGCACCCAGGGCCGGCCCTCGCCGAACCGCACCCAGACGATCGAGGCCCACGCCACGGTCCGGGTCGTGGCGAGGTTGCGCACCCGCAGCCCCTCCGGCGTCGGCGTCGCGGCCACGGTCGCCTGCCGCCAGCAGAACCAGACGATGGCCAGCCCGACCAGGGCGATGCCCGCGCGGTCGGCGGCGGTGTAGCCCGCCAGCCCGACCCCGGGCAGGAGGACCAGCAGCAGGACGGTGGCCACGGCCACGACGACCGCGAGCACGGTGGTCACCCAGCGCGCGAACCGCGGCCGGAACACGTCGTCCAGCGCGGGCCGCCGGCCCCCGCCGTCGCGTGCGCCCCGTCCCCGCCCGGCCGACCGGGCTGCTCCGCCACCGCCGCGGACCTCAGAGCCGGCAGGCGTGGATCGAGGTGACGAGGATCGCGCGGGCGCCCACGTCGTACAGCGCGTCCATGACCCGGTTGGTCTCCGCCCGGCGCACCATCACGCGAACCGCGGCCCACTCGGAGTTGTGCAGCGGGGAGATCGTCGGCGACTCCAGGCCGGGCGTCACGGCGACGGCGCGGTCCACCAGGTCGAGGGGCACGTCGTAGTCCATGAGCACGTACTCGCGCGCCGTGAGCACGCCCTGCAGGCGGCGGGTCAGCACGTCCAGGCCGGTCGGCTCCTCGCCGTCGGCGCGCCGGACCAGCACGGCCTCGGACCTGAGGATCGGGTCGCCGAACACGTCGAGCCCCGCGGCGCGCAGCGTGGTGCCGGTCTCGACGACGTCCGCGATGACGTCCGCGACGCCCAGCCGGATCGCGGTCTCCACGGCGCCGTCCAGGCGGACGATCTCCGCGGCCTCGACGCCCTGGCCGCGCAGGTAGTCGCCGACCAGCACCGGGTACGAGGTCGCGACGCGGCGGCCGCCGACCTCCCGCACGTCGTTCATCTGGCCGGCCTGGGTGGCGAACCGGAAGGTCGACCGCGCGAAGCCGAGCTGCAGGTGCTCGGTCGCGGGCGACCCGGAGTCGAGCAGCAGGTCGCGCCCGGTGACGCCGACGTCGACGGTGCCGGTGCCGACGTAGACGGCGATGTCGCGGGGGCGCAGGAAGAAGAACTCGACGCCGTTGTCGGGGTCGGGCAGGACGAGCTCACGGGAGTCGCGGCGCTGGCGGTAGCCCGCCTCGCGCAGCATCTCGGCGGCGGGCTCGGCGAGCGAGCCCTTGTTCGGGACGGCGATCCTCAGCACAGGGGTGTCCTCGGGGGGTTCAGGTGCGACGGGGTGCGGGGCGGGTCAGAGGTGGGCGTACACGTCCTCGAGCGTGAGGCCCTGGGCCACCATGAGCACCTGCAGGTGGTAGAGCAGCTGCGAGATCTCCTCCGCGGTGCGCTCGTCGCCCTCGTGCTCGGCGGCCATCCAGACCTCGGCGGCCTCCTCGACGATCTTCTTGCCGATCGCATGGACCCCGGCGTCCAGCTCCTTGACCGTCCCGGACCCGGCGGGCCGGGTCCTCGCCTTGTCGGTGAGCTCTGCGAACAGCGAGTCGAACGTCTTCACGCCCGTCAGGGTAGACGGTCGGCGGGGCCGCTCGGGCACCCCGCTCAGCCCTCGACTCCCGCGGCGGCGGTCACCTGCTGGGGCTCGGACTCCCGCCGCGCCCGCCACCAGACGACGAAGCCGGACACGACGACGCCCGCGTACACCAGGTAGAGGAACGCCGACGGGTAGTACCCGGCGCTCAGCAGCAGCGGCACCCCGACCGCGTCGACCGCGATCCAGATCAGCCAGAACTCGATCCAGCCCCGGGCCATGCCGTAGGTCGCCAGCAGGGAGCCGACGAAGATCCAGGCGTCGGCCCACGGCCCGTACGACCCGAGCTCGCGGAACACCAGCGCGCAGACCACCGTGCCGACGACCGCCACCACGCCGATCTGCACCCACCCGGACGGCCCGGCCCAGCGCGGGACGACGGCCGGCGCGTCCGGCTCGCCGTGCGCACGCGCGACGCGCCGCGTCTGCGCCCACCGCACCCAGCCGTACACCGCGACCGCGACGAAGAACACCTGCCGGCCGGCCTGCCCGTACAGGTCGGTGGCCTGCGGGGTGTGGAACACGCCACCCAGGAACACGGTGAACAGCAGCACGTTCCCGACGATGCCGACGGGCCACGCCCAGATCTTGCGCCGCAGCCCCCCGAGGGCGGACGCGAGCCCGAACAGGTTGCCGATCACCTCCCGCCACAGCACGGGGTGGCCGGCGACGACCAGCTGGGCGTCGAACAGCCAGGTGAGGACGCTCACAGCCCGCGCAGCGCGACGACCGTCGCGACCGCCGCCTCCGCGGCCTCGGCGCCCTTGTCCTCGTGGCTGCCCTCCAGCCCCGCCCGGTCGAGCGCCTGGGCCTCGTCGTCGCAGGTCAGCACGCCGAAGCCGACGGGCACGCCGGTCGCGACGGCGACGTCCGTGAGCCCCGAGGTCGCGGCCTGGCAGACGTACTCGAAGTGCGGGGTGCCGCCGCGGATCACGACGCCGAGCGCCACGACCGCGTCGACGTCCCCGCTGCGCGCGACCCGCGCCGCGGCGACGGGGAGCTCGAACGTGCCCGGCACCCGGATCTCCCGGACGTCGGTGACGCCCGCGGCCGCCAGGGCCCGCCGGGACCCGGCCAGCAGGCCGTCCATCACGGTCGTGTGCCAGCTCGCCGCCACGACGACGACCCGCAGGCCGCTGCCGTCGGTGGTGATGCTGGGTGCGCCGCTGCCGCTCATCGTGCGTCCTCCGTGCTGGTGCTGGTGCTGGTGCTGGTGCTGGTGCTGGTGCTGGTGGTGCCGGTCCGGTGGTCGAGGCCCGGGAGCAGGTGCCCCATCGCCCGCGCCTTGGTGCGCAGGTAGGCCTCGTTGTGCGGGGTGCGCCCGACCTCCAGCCCGCGGACGGCGGCGACCTCGATGCCGTGCGCGGTGAGGCCGGCGACCTTCGCCGGGTTGTTGGTCAGCAGGGTCACGCGCCGCACGCCGAGGTCCTCGAGGATCGCGGCGGCGGCCCCGTACTCCCGCCGGTCGGCGGGCCAGCCGAGGTCCAGGTTCGCCTCGACGGTGTCCCGGCCCTGGTCCTGCAGCGCGTACGCGCCGATCTTCGCGAGCAGGCCGATCCCCCGGCCCTCGTGCCCGCGCAGGTAGACGACGGCCCCGCCGTCGCGCGCGGCGAGCTCCAGCGCCGCGTCCAGCTGGGGGCCGCAGTCGCAGCGCGCCGACCCGAAGGCGTCGCCGGTCAGGCACTCCGAGTGCACCCGGACGACGGGCTGGTCCGCGAGGCCGCGGGCGGCGACGAGCGCCACGTGGTCGGCGCCGGTGCGCAGGTCGCGGTAGGCGTGCACCTGGAAGTCGCCGTGCCGCGTGGGCAGGACGGCGGAGTGGGCGCGGTGCACCCGGCGCCCGGGCGCCGTGGCGGCCGCCTCCGCGCCGGTCGCGGGCTCGGTGGGCAGGTCGCCGTGCTCGGTGCGCCAGGCGATCAGGTCGGCGATCGTCAGGACGACCAGGCCGTGCTCCCGGGCCAGCGCGGCGGTCGCGTCGAGCCGCATCATCGTGCCGTCGTCGTGCACCAGCTCCGCGATGGCCGCGACGGGCGCCACCCCGGCCAGCCGGCACAGGTCGACGGCGGCCTCGGTGTGCCCGGCCCGGTGCAGGACGCCCCCGGGCACGGCGCGCAGCGGGAGCACGTGGCCGGGCCGGATCAGGTCCTCGGTGCCGGACGCCGGGTCGGCGAGCACGCGGAGCGTGCGCGTCCGGTCCGCGGCGGAGATGCCGGTGGTGACGCCCGTCGCCGCGTCCACGGTCACGGTGTACGCAGTGCGGCGCGGGTCCTGGCTCGACGGCACCATCAGCGGCAGGTCGAGGGCGTCGGCCCGGGCACCCGTCATCGGCGCGCACAGGTAGCCCGACGAGTGCCGGATGGTCCACGCGACCCACTCGGCGGTGGCGTGCTCCGCGGCCAGGACGACGTCGGCCTCGTTCTCGCGGTCCGGCGAGTCGGCGACCAGCACGGGCCGGCCGGCGCGGAGCTCGGCCAGCGCCTGCTCGACCGTCCCCAGGGCGATCTCGGCGGTCACCGGGTCACCGCCAGCAGCCGCTCGACGTACTTGGCCAGCACGTCGACCTCGAGGTTGACCCGCGACCCGACGCTCGCCGACCCGAGGGTGGTCCCGGCGAGCGTGGTCGGGATCAGGGAGATGCCGAACCAGTCGGGCCCGACGGCGGTGACCGTGAGCGAGACCCCCGCGACGGCGACCGACCCCTTCTCGGCGACGTACCGCGCGAGCGCCGGGTCGATCGCGATCTCGACCTCGTCCCAGCGCGGGCCGGGGTCCCGGCGGCGGACCGTGCCGACGCCGTCGACGTGGCCCTGGACGACGTGGCCGCCGAGCCGGGCGTCGGCCCGGACGGCGCGCTCGAGGTTGACCGGCGCGCCGGCGCCGAGGTCGCCCAGCGCGGTGCGCCGCAGGCTCTCGGGCATGACGTCGGCGACGAACGTGCCGTCCCCCGGCAGCTCCGCGACGGTCAGGCAGACGCCGTTCACCGCGATCGAGTCGCCGTGCCCCGCGTCGGACGTGACCAAGGGGCCGCGCACGGTGAGCCGCGCGTCGCCCCCGTCGTTCGCCAGGTCCAGCGCGACGACGGCGCCGACCTCCTCCACGATGCCCGTGAACATCAGCGGTCCTCCTCCTCGATGTCGGCCACGACGAGCACGTCGGGGCCCAGCTGCCGCACCTCGCGGGTCCGCAGCCGCAGCGCGTCCCCGAGGGTGCCGATGCCCAGGTCCGCGACCGCGGCCCGGCCCGCGCCGAGCAGCACCGGCGCGACGTAGGCGTGCACCTCGTCGACGACGCCCGCCCGCAGGAACGCGGCGGCGAGCGTCGGCCCGCCCTCGACCAGCACCCGGCGCGCCTCCCGCGCGTGCAGCGCGGCGAGCACCGCGTGCGGGTCGCGGGTCCGCAGGTGCAGCACCTCGCCGCCGGGGCCGGCCAGCCGGCCCCCTGCGGGCAGGTCGCGCTCCCCCACGACGACCCGCAGCGGCTGGTGCGCCGCCGCGGCGCCGTCCGGGGTGCGCGCGGTCAGGGCGGGGTCGTCGGCCAGGGCGGTGCCGGTGCCGACCACGAGGGCGTCCACCTCGCCGCGCAGGGCGTGCGCGTGCGCGCGGGACTCCGGCGAGGTGATCCACCGGCTCGACCCGTCGGCCGCCGCGACGCGCCCGTCCAGGGAGGCGGCGGTCTTGAGCACGACGAACGGCCGGCCCCGGCCGACGGCGGTCAGCCACGGCCGCAGCAGCGTCCGCCCGGCGGCCTCCTCGAGGCCCACCTCGACGTCGACGCCCGCCGCGCGCAGCCGGGCCGCGCCGCCGCCCGCGACCGGGTTCGGGTCGGGCACCGCCACGACGACCCGCGCGACACCGGCCTCGAGCAGCGCGACGGAGCAGGGCCCGGTGCGGCCGGTGTGGTCGCAGGGCTCCAGGGTGACGACGGCGGTCGCGCCGCGGACGCCCTGACCCCGGTCCCGGGCGTCGGCCAGGGCGGCGACCTCGGCGTGCGGGGTGCCGGCCCCGCGGTGCCAGCCCTCCCCGGCGACGGTGCCGTCGGGCGCGAGCAGCACGCAGCCGACGCGGGGGTTGGGTCCGTGCGCGGGTCCGCGTGCGGCGAGGTCGAGGGCGCGCACCATCGCGTCCCGCTCGGCTGCTGCCCGCCCGTCCATCCGCTCCTGCTCCCTCGGCCCGTCGGGCTCCGGGGTGTTGGGCGGCGCGCAGGTGCACGACGACCACGGCGCCCCCGGCTCACGCCGGGCGCACCGCCACGTCTCCTCCCATCCGGACTTTCACCGTCGGTCCTGGAGTTCCACCAGGTCAACCGCTCACGCCTGAGGCGATCGCGGGTCGCGGACTGTCACCGCCGGCTCGGAATTGCACCGACCCCGGAGCACGTGTGTGTGTTCTGCCAACGATGATGCCACACGGGACATTCCCGCCCGCGTCGGCCCACCGGCGGCTCAGCGGTGCGCGCCGGCCCCGCCCGCGGCGTCCGCGAGGTCGCGCAGCACGTCGATCTCGGCGCCCGGGTCGGCCGCGCCGTACACCGCCGAGCCCGCCACGAAGACGTTCGCCCCGGCCTCGGCCACGCGCCCGATGGTGTCCCGGGACACCCCGCCGTCGACCTGGATCCAGGTGCCGGCGCCCTGCTCCTCGATCGCGGCGCGCAGCCGGCGGATCTTCGGCAGCGTCCCCTCGATGAACGCCTGCCCGCCGAACCCGGGCTCCACGGTCATCACCAGCACCATGTCGAACTCGGGCAGCAGGTCCAGCAGCGGCTCGACCGGGCTGGCGGGGCGCAGCGCGATGCTGGCGCGGGCGCCGGCGCCGCGGATCTCCCGGGCCAGCCGGACGGCCGCCTGCGCCGCCTCGGCGTGGAACGTCACGGAGGCCGCGCCGGCGTGGGCGTACTCGACGGCCCAGCGGTCGGCGTCCTCGATCATCAGGTGCACGTCGACCGGCACCGGCGCGACCTCGATGATCCGCTTCACGACGGGCAGGCCCAGCGTGAGGTTCGGCACGAAGTGGTTGTCCATGACGTCGACGTGCGCGTAGTCGGCCCGGCCGATCGCGTGCAGGTCGCGCTCGAGGTTCGCGAAGTCGGCGGACAGGATGCTGGGGCTGATCAGAGCGGGCACGCGACCAGCGTATCCGCGGGCTTCAGACCGTGCGCCGCAGCAGGGTCAGGTGCATCGCGTCGGTGCCGTGCGCGTGCGGCCAGAGCTGCGCGTCCTCCCGCTCGGGCAGGTCGAGCCCGGGCGCGATGCCGTGCAGCACGGCCGGGGCGTCGAGCAGCTCGACCTCCAGGCCGGTCTTCCGCGCGGCGCGCGTGGCATCGAGCACCACCAGCCGGGTCTCGGCCAGCACGGGCGAGCACGTCACGTACGCGACGACCCCGCCCGGGCGCACCGCGCGCAGCGCGGAGCCGAGCAGCTCGCGCTGCAGCTGGGCCAGCGCGGCGAGGTCGGACGGCGTGCGCCGCCACCGCGACTCCGGCCGGCGGCGCAGTGCGCCCAGGCCGGTGCACGGCGCGTCGAGCAGCACCCGGTCGTACGCGCCGGGCTCGAGCTCGCCGACCTCGCGGCCGTCGCCGACCCGCACGTCCTCGACGGCCCCGTCGGGCAGCGCGGCCACGGCCTGGCGGACCAGGCGGGCACGGTGCGGCTGCACCTCGTTGGCGACGAGGCGCGCGCCGCGCTCCCCCGCCAGCGCCCCGAGCAGGGCGGCCTTGCCACCGGGACCCGCGCACAGGTCGAGCCAGCGGTCGTCCGCCCCGTCCAGCGGCGCCGCGGCCAGCGCGAGCGCGACCAGCTGGCTGCCCTCGTCCTGGACGCCGGCCCGCCCGGCGCGCACGGCGGCCAGCCCGGCGGGGTCACCGCCACCGGCCAGCGTCACGGCCGTGGGCGACCAGCGGCCCGGCGTGGCGTCCGGGCCGGCGGCCGCGAGCAGCTCGTCCCGCTCGGCGAGGCCCGGCCGCCCGACCAGCGACACGCGCGGCGCCTCGTTGTCGGCCGCGAGCAGGTCGCCGAGCTCGCCGGCGGTGCGGCCGTGCCCGACCAGCGCCTCCCGCAGCGCGCGGGTGACCCACGCCGGGTGGCTGTCGACGAAGGACAGCCGGGCGACCTCGTCGGTCTCCGCGGGGTCGGCGGCGTCGCCGATCCGCCGCAGCCACACGTCGAGCGGCTCCCGCGACACGGCGCGCAGCACCGCGTTGACGAACTGCGCGGGCCCCGCGCCCACGTGCTCGCGCACCAGGCCGACGGTCTCGGACACCGCGGCGTGCGGCGGCACCCGCATCCCGAGCAGCTGGTGCGCGCCGAGGCGCAGCGCGTCCAGCACCGGCGGGTCGATCTGGTCGAGCGGGCGCCCGGCGCACTGCTCGACGACCGCGTCGTACCGGCCGCGCAGGCGCAGCGTGCCGTAGGCCAGCTCGGTCGCGAAGCCGGCGTCCCGGCCGCGGATGCCGCGCTCGCGCAGCAGCGGGGGCAGGACCAGGTTCGCGTAGGCGTCGGACTCGTCGACGGTGCGCAGGACCTCGAAGGCCGCGGTGCGCGCCGGGTCCGCGCCCCGCCGGCGCTGGGCCGGGGCGGCCGCGGTGCGCTGCCGGGGGCCGCGACGGGCCTGACCGCCCTGCGTGCCCTGCGTGCCCTGCGTGCGCGGGCGGCCCTGGCCGCCCTGCTGTCCCTGCCGGTCCCCGCTCACGCGGCCGCCCCCTCGGCACCGAGCACGGTGCCCTCGTCGAGCCGCGCCCCGCGCGCCCAGTCCGCCGCCGCCATGCCGCGCTTGCCGGCAGGCCGGACCTCGCCCAGCCGCACGGCGTGCGTGCCCGTGCCGACCAGCACCTCGCCGCGCCCGGCGCGCAGCTGCCCGGGTGCGAGGTCGGTGACCTCGGGGACGAGCCGCACGGGTCCGAGGCCCAGCCGCGCGCCGTCGGGCAGCGTGGTCCAGGCACCGGGCGCGGGCGTGCAGCCGCGGATCCGCCGGTCGGTGGCCATCGCGGGGTGCTGCCAGCGCACGCGGGCGTCCTCGGTGGTGAGTCGCGGCGCGAGGCTGACGCCGTCGGCGGGCTGCGGCACGGGCGTGAGGATGCCCTCCTCCAGCGCGTCGAGGGTCTTCACCAGCAGGTCGGAGCCGGCGGCGGCGAGCCGGGCCAGCAGGTCGCCGGAGGTGTCCAGCGGCCGGATGGTCTCGGTCAGCATGCCGAGCACCGGTCCGGTGTCGAGGCCCGCCTCGAGCCGGAACGTGCTGGCGCCGGTGACCTCGTCGCCCGCGATGATCGCGTGCTGCACCGGTGCCGCGCCGCGCCAGGCGGGCAGCACGGAGAAGTGCAGGTTGACCCAGCCGTGCCGGGGCAGGTCCAGCACCGCCGGCGGCACCAGGTTCCCGTACGCCACGACCGGCGCCGCGTCGGGGGCGATCTCGGCGAGCCGCGCCTGGACCTCGGGGTCCTTGAGCGTCGTCGGCGTCAGCACCTCGAGCCCCTCCTCGAGCGCGCGCTGTTTGACCGGGCTCGGCGTGAGCGTGCGGCCACGGCCCGCGCGGGCGTCGGGTCGGGTGAGGACGGCGACGACCTCGTGGCGGGAGGCGAGCAGGGCGTCCAGCGAGGGCAGCGCCACCGCGGGCGTCCCGGCGAAGAGCAGGCGCATGGGCACCGATCCTAGTGCCGGACGGCGGCCCGCCGATCAGGCCGGCAGCGCCCCGCGCGCGACCAGCGCCTGCCGCAGCGCCGCCGCCGACGTGAACAGCAGCGCCTGGAACCCGAGCGCGGCGGCGGCCTCGACGTTGCGGGGGCTGTCGTCGGTGAACAGCGTGCGCGCCGGGTCCAGGCCGTGCCGCTCCGCGAGCAGGCGGAACACCCGCGCGTCCGGCTTGGCCACGCCCTCGCGGCCGGAGACCACCACCGCCTCGAGCCGGCCGATCACCGGGGCGGCGGGGACGGCGTGGTGGTAGGTCTCGGCGGACCAGTTGGTCAGGCCGAGCACCCGCACCCCCGCCGCACGCAGGTCGTCGACGACCGCCGCGCTGCCCTCGACCGGGCCGGGCAGCGCGTGCGCGAACCGCTCGACGTACAGGTCGAGGGTCGCGGCGTGCTCCGGGTGCGAGCGGGCCACCTCGGCGCGGGCCTCGTGCCAGGGCCGGCCCGCGTCCTGCCGCAGGTTGAGCGCCGGGAAGTCGACGTCGGCGAAGAACCGCTCGACGTCCTGCGGTGCCAGCAGCCCGTCGAAGGCGCGCGCCGGGTCCCAGTGCACCAGCACGTTCCCCAGGTCGAACACGACCGCCTCGACGAGGTCGTGCGGCTGGTGGGGCGCGATCACAGCATCTCCTCGGGGTCGAGCCGCACGCGGACGGACCCGCCCTCGCGGCGGGCGCTGCGCACCGCGAGCGACGCCGCCAGCGACCGGGCCAGGCCGCGGCCGTGCGCGACGGGCACGCGCACCAGGGTGCGCACGGGCGGGTCGAGCGACTCCTGGACGGCCGTGGTGCCGTGCGCGAGCGGCTCGGGCAGCGGCACCGGGCCCAGCACGTCCGAGTCCGGCGGCAGCTCGACGCGCGCGAGCACCGCCGCCACGACCTCGCGGGTGCCGATCAGCTCGGCGACCCGGACGACCGGCGGCAGCCGGACCTCCGCGCGCTCGGCGAGCTCGCGGGTCGCCAGGCCGACCGGGTCCCAGCGGACCAGCGCCTGGGTGGGTCGCTCGGCGCCGTCGCCGACCAGCAGCACCACGCCGCCGTCCCGCGCCGACCGCACCAGCGCCGCCGCGGCCAGCCAGGTGCGCAGCGCGTCCTCGGCGGCTCGCAGCGACGCGGAGCCGGAGGTCACCGCCGCGTCGAGCAGCACGGCCGCCGCGTACCCGCCCGCGGCCACCGGCTCGGCGCCGATCGTCGACACCACCAGGGCAGGCCGGTCGGGCACCTCCGCGAGCACGCCACCGGCCGACCGCGCGCCGGACGTCCGCACCGTCACGCCCGGGAACGCGCGGCCGAGCTCCTCGGCGGTGCGGTCGGACCCGACGGCCACCGAGCGGAACGTGTCGTTGCCGCAGGCCTCGCACCGCCAGCCGATCGCCAGCCGGCCGCACCAGCGGCACTGCGCCGGGCCGTCGCCGGAGCCGATCTGCAGCGGGCCGTGGCAGTGCCCGCACCGCGCGATCTCGCGGCACCGCCCGCAGGCCACCGCCGGCAGGTAGCCCGCGCGCGGGACCTGCACCAGCACCGGGCCGTCCGCGAGCTTCTCGCGGATGGTGCGCCACGCCTCGCCGGGCAGCCGGGCCGCGGCCGCGGCGCCCTCGCGCGCGAGCTCGACGCTGGTGAGCGCCCGCACCCGCGGGGTCCGCGCGCGCACCACGTCGCGGTCGGCGGCGACCGCGCGCACCCAGCCCGACTCGACGAGCGCCTGCACCTCGGTGGAGCGGGTGTGCGCGGCGAGCAGCAGGCCGCAGCCCTCCAGCTCCGCGCGCAGCCCGAGCACCTCGCGGACGTGCGGGTACGGGGCGCGCGGCTCGGCGTGCAGGTCGTCGCCGTCGTCCCAGCACACCGCGAGCCCCAGGTCCCGCACCGGGGCGAACGCGGCGGCGCGGGTGCCGACCACCACGCGGGCGTGCCCGCGCAGCGCGGCGAGGTAGGCGCGGTAGCGGCGGGCCGGCCCGTCGTCGGCCATGAGCCGCACGTGCGAGGCGTCCGTGCCGTCCGGCGACCACGCGGGGACCCCCGCCGCGGCCAGGGCGGCGCACACCCGGTCGACGTCCCGCGCGTCGGGCACGACGACCAGAGCGCCCCGGCCGCTCGCGAGCGTGGCGGCGGCGGCCTGCGCCACGGCGTCGGGCCACCGCTCCCCGGCGTCGCCGGGCAGCGCGGACCACGCCGCGCGCGGTGACCCGCCGGCGGCGAGGTGGGCCAGGAACGCGGGACCGCCGCGGTACGGCGCCCAGGCGGTGCTCACCGGGTCACCGGCAGGCGCGTCCCGCTCGGCCGGCTCCGTCTCCGGGGGCACCTCGGCCTCGGTGCGGGCGTGCCGCGGGGGCACCGCGAGCCGCAGCACGTCCGCCAGCGTCCCGGCGTACCGGTCGGCGACCGCGCGCGCCAGGCGGCCGACCGCCGGCGTCAGCACCGGCTCGGGCGAGACGACCCGGCGCAGCGGCACGAGCGCGCCGTCGTGGTCGGGCTCGGCGACCCGGTCCAGCACGAAGCCGTCCACGTCCTGCGCGCCGAACCGCACCTTCACGCGGGTCCCGGGCGCGGCCGCGTCGGCCATCGTCGCGGGGACCAGGTACTCGAACGACCGGTCCAGGTGCGCCGGCGCGAGGCTCGACGGCGACGCGCGCGACCGGCAGGCTCGGCAGCGGGCTCGACGTCGACGTCCCGGGCGCGGGCGCGGGCGGCGCGGGCGGGCGGGCGGGGGCGCGTCGAGACCGAGGAGCGTCGGCTGCTCCGGGACCCCCGACGTCGCCGCCGACCCGCCGCCCGTCACCCCTCGACCGGTGCCGGTCAGGCCAGCGCGGAGCGCAGCGCGTCGACGCGGTCCGTGCGCTCCCAGGTGAAGTCGGGCAGCTCGCGGCCGAAGTGGCCGTACGCGGCGGTCTGCCGGTAGATCGGCCGCAGGAGGTCGAGGTCGCGGATGATCGCCGCGGGGCGCAGGTCGAACACCTCGCGGATCGCGGCCGTCAGGCGGTCGACCGGCACGGTCCCGGTGCCGAACGTCTCGACGTAGAGGCCGACGGGGTGCGCCTTGCCGATCGCGTAGGCGACCTGCACCTCGCAGCGGCGGGCCAGGCCCGCGGCCACGACGTTCTTGGCGACCCAGCGCATCGCGTACGCGGCCGAGCGGTCCACCTTCGACGGGTCCTTGCCGGAGAACGCGCCGCCGCCGTGCCGGGCCATGCCGCCGTAGGTGTCGACGATGATCTTGCGGCCGGTGAGGCCGGCGTCGCCCTGGGGGCCGCCGACGACGAACTGGCCGGTCGGGTTCACCAGGAGCCGGTAGTCGCTGGTGTCCAGCTCGAGGCCCGCGGCCTCGAGGACGGGCGTGACGACGTGCTCGGCGATGGCCGGGGCGAGCTCGCCCTCGAGGTGCACGTCGGGACCGTGCTGCGTGGAGAGCACGACGGTGTCGAGGCGGACCGCGCGGTCGCCGTCGTAGCCGACGGTGACCTGGGTCTTGCCGTCGGGCCGCAGGTCGGGCACGACGCCCTCCTTGCGGACCAGCGCGAGGCGCTCGGCCAGCCGGTGGGAGAGCCAGATCGGCAGCGGCAGCAGGCTGGCGGTGTCGTCCGAGGCGTAGCCGAACATCAGGCCCTGGTCGCCGGCGCCCTGCAGGTCGAGCGGGTCGTGGTCCGCGGCGTCCTGCCGGGACTCCCACGCCTTGTCGACGCCCTGCGCGATGTCGGGCGACTGCTGCCCGATGGACACCGACACGCCGCAGGAGTCGCCGTCGAAGCCGATGTCGGAGGACGTGTAGCCGATGCTCCGGACCACCTGGCGGACGATCTGCGGGATCTCGACGTACGCGGTCGTCGTGACCTCGCCCGCGACGTGCACGAGCCCGGTGGTGACCATGGTCTCGACGGCCACGCGCGCGGTGGGGTCCTGCTCGAGGATCGCGTCCAGGATCGAGTCGGAGATCTGGTCGCACACCTTGTCCGGGTGGCCCTCGGTCACCGACTCGGACGTGAACAGGCGCGTGTCAGCAGCAGTCATGCGGCCCAGGCTACTGGGTCCCGGTGACCTGCTCCGGCAGCGCGCGGACCACCGCGTCCCAGATCCCGTCCGCGACGGCGTCCTTGCTGCCCTCGACGTGGCCGACCGGCTCCCCGGCGGCGTCGAGCAGCGTGACCGCGTTGTCCGCCGTGCCGAACCCGCGGCCCCCGCCGACGGCGTTCACCGCGAGCAGGTCGGCACCCTTGCGGCGCGCCTTCGCGCGGCCGTGGTCGAGGACGTCGCCCTCGGCGTCGCCCGTCTCGGCCGCGAAGCCGACGACCACCTGGGGCGCGTCGGTGCGCGGCGGGTCGGCGACCAGCCCCGCGAGCACGTCCGGGTTCTGCACCAGCGCGAGCGGCGGGGCGCTGCCGTCCGCCTGCTTCTTGATCTTGTGCGCCGAGCCGGCCGCGGGCCGGAAGTCGGCGACGGCGGCGGCCATCACCACGACGTCGGCGGCGGCGGCCGCGGCGCGCACGGCGTCCCGCAGCTCGGCGGTGGTCTCGACGGCCACCACGTGCACGCCGGCCGGGGGCCGGACCGTCAGGTTCGCGGCGACCAGCGTCACCCGCGCCCCGCGGGCCAGCGCGGTGCGCGCCAGCGCGACGCCCTGCCGGCCCGAGGACCGGTTGCCGAGGAACCGCACCGGGTCGAGCGGCTCGCGGGTGCCGCCGGCGGAGACGACGACCGACCGTCCGTCGAGGTCGCGCGCGCGGGGCTTGCCCTCCGCGTCGACCAGCGCGAGGGCGGCCGCGGCGATCGCCTCGGGCTCGGGCAGCCGCCCGGGACCGCTGTCGGCGCCGGTGAGCCGGCCCGAGTCGGGGTCCAGCACGTGCACGCCGCGCTCGCGCAGCGTGGCGACGTTGGCGCGCGTGGCCGGGTGCTGCCACATCTCCGTGTGCATGGCCGGGGCCATCAGCACGGGGCAGGTCGCCGTCAGCAGCGTGGCGGCGAGCAGGTCGTCCGCCCGCCCCGACGCCGCGCGGGCCAGCAGGTCAGCGGTCGCCGGTGCGACGACGACCAGGTCGGCCTGGCGGCCGAGCCGCACGTGCGCGACCTCGGGGACGTCGTCGAACACCTCGGGCGTCACCGGGTGCCCCGACAGGGCCTCCCAGGTGGCGCGCCCCACGAACTCCAGGGCCGCCCGGGTGGGCACGACGCGCACGTCGTGCCCCGCCTCGGTCAGCAGCCGCAGGACGTGGGCGGCCTTGTACGCGGCGATGCCGCCGGCGACGCCGAGGACGATGCGCACGTCAGGACGAGGCTCAGGCCTCGTTCGCGGTGACCGTGAGCAGGCCCGCGTCGATCTCGCGCATCGCGATGGACAGCGGCTTCTCCTGCGGGCGGGTCTCGACCAGCGGGCCGACGTACTCGAGCAGGCCCTCGTTGAGCTGCGAGTAGTAGGCGTTGATCTGGCGGGCGCGCTTGGCCGAGTAGATGACCAGCGCGTACTTCGAGTCCGCGCGCTCCAGCAGGCGGTCGATCGGCGGGTCGGTGATGCCGATGGGCTCGGCGACGGTTCCGGACACGGTGGCTCCCGGTGGTTGGAGGGGGTGGCTGGACGAAAGTCTGCCGGTCAGTCTACCGCGACCGGCAGCCCCATCAGGGCGACCAGCTCGTCCGTGGCGCGCCGCACGTCGTCGTTGACCACGACGTGGTCGAACTCGGGCTCCGCCGCCATCTCGACCTCCGCCGTCTGCAGCCGGCGCGCGCGCTCCTCCTCGTCCTCGGTGCCGCGTCCCACGAGGCGGCGGACCAGCTCCTCCATCGACGGCGGCGCGAGGAACACGAACTGCGCCTCCGGCATGGTGGTCCGCACCTGCCGCGCGCCCTGGAGGTCGATCTCCAGGAGCGCGGGCTCACCGGCGGCCAGCCGCTCCTCGACCGGCCGGCGCGGCGTGCCGTAGCGGTTCCGGCCGTGCACCACGGCCCACTCCAGGAGCTCGCCGTCCGCCACCATCGCGTCGAACTGCTCGGGCGTCACGAAGTGGTAGTGCACCCCGTCCACCTCCCCCGGCCGCGGGGACCGGGTGGTGGCCGAGACGGACAGCCAGACCTGCGGGTACCGGGCACGGAGGTCGGCGGACACGGTGCCCTTGCCGACGGCGGTCGGTCCGGCGAGGACGGTCAGCCGGGCGCGCGACGTCGTCATGCTGCTCTGGTGCTCCTGAAGTTGTGCGGCCCCTCGCGGGGCCGGCGACGGTGGGTGCCGGCTCAGCCGAACCGGTCGACCAGCGCCTTCACCTGGTGCGGGCCGAGGCCACGCACGCGGCGCGTCTCCGAGATGCCGATCTCGGAGATGATCTGGCGTGCCTTGACCTTACCCACTCCCGGGAGGGACTCGAGCAGGGCGAGCACCTTCAGCTTGCCGATGGTCTCGTCCTTCTGGCCCTGGGAGATGACCTCGGACAGGGTGCCCTGCGAGTACTTCAGCCGGTTCTTGACCTCCGCACGGGCCTGGCGGGCGGCGGCGGCCTTCTCCAGAGCCGCTGCGCGCTGCTCGGGGGTGAGAGTCGGAAGTGCCACGTGAGTCACCTTCTCATCACAGTTCGACAGGCAGGGACATGAAACGTACGCGGTCCCTGACCCCGGAGCGACGTCGCGCCGGGACCCGCGGACCCCATCTCCCGAGGATGGCACGGGATGGGCGAAGCGGCACGTTCCGGCAGCGTGTCGGCCCCACCCACCTGAACCCGCCCGCCACCGACCGCCCCCCGGCCCCTGCCGCCGGCGCGGGTCAGCCCAGCGCTGCCCCGGCGGCGTCCGCCGCAGACCGGGCGGCGTCGCGCAGGGCGCGGACGTCCGGGCCCGCGGCCAGCACGCCGCGCGAGGACGAGGCCAGCACCGAGGACCGGGCGGCGCCGAACACCGCCGCCAGCTCGGCCGGGCCCGCGCCCTGGGCGCCCACGCCCGGGGCGAGCAGCGGGCCGCGCACGGCGGCCAGGTCGACGCCCAGCCGGGCGGCGGCGTCGCCGATGGTGGCACCCACCACCAGGCCGACCGAGCCGAGGTCTCCCCCGACCCGCGCCAGCTCCGCCGCGTTCAGGGCCGCCGCCTCGCGGGCCACGCGGTCCGCGACGGCCAGGCCCGCGGCGTCCCGGGCGTGCTGCACGGCCGGGCCCTCGGGGTTCGAGGTCAGCGCGAGCACGAACAGCCCGCGCCCCGTGGCCAGCGCCGCGTCGACCGCGGGCGCGAGCGACCCGAAGCCCAGGTACGGCGACACCGTGAGCGCGTCGGCCGCCAGCGGCGAGCCGTCCCGCAGGTACGCGTCCGCGTAGGCGCCCATCGTCGAGCCGATGTCGCCCCGCTTGGCGTCCATGACGACGAGGGTGCCGGTGTCCCGGCCCGCGGCCACGACCTCCTCGAGCACGGCGACGCCGCGCGAGCCGTGCCGCTCGAAGAACGCCGACTGCGGCTTCACGGCGGCGACCTGGCCGCCGACCGCCTCGAGCACGGTCAGCGCGAACCGTCGGAGCCCCTCGGCGTCGTCGGGCAGCCCCCACGCCTCCAGCAGGGAGACGTGCGGGTCGATGCCGACGCACAGCGGGCCGTGCGCCGACATCGCCTCCGCGAGCCGGGCGCCGAACGGCCTCACGCCGTGGTCCCCGCGCGCCGGGCGGCCGTGGCGGCGTCGTGCTCCTGCAGGCTCGCGACGCGGAACGGCCCGGCGAGCGCCGCCTCGATGCCCTGCACCGCGGCGCCGAGCTGCTGCACGGTGGTGACGATCGCCTTGTCGGCCGCCGTCGTGGCTGCACGGATCTCGTAGCCGTCGGCGCGCGCGCCCTGGCCCGAGGGCGTGTTGACGACCATGTCGACCTCGCCGGCGGTGATGAGGTCGACGATCGTCGGCTCCCCCGCCGGGCCGCGGCCGGTCGAGAACTTGCGCACGACCGTCGAGGCGATGCCGTTGCGCCGCAGCACCACGGCGGTGCCCTCGGTCGCGAGGATCTCGAAGCCGAGCTCCGCGAGCCGCTTCACCGGGAACACGATCGACCGCTTGTCCCGGTCCGCGACCGAGATGAACACCCGCCCCGAGGTCGGCAGCCCGCCGAACGCGGCCGACTGCGACTTGGCGAACGCCGTCGGGAAGTCGGTGTCGAAGCCCATGACCTCGCCGGTGGAGCGCATCTCCGGGCCGAGCACGGTGTCGACCACGGTGCCGTCGGCGGTGCGGAACCGCTTGAACGGCAGCACGGCCTCCTTGACGGCGATCGGCGCGTCCAGGTCGATGACGCTCGCGTCGTCGGCCGGCAGCACGCCGGACGCCCGCAGGTCCGCGATGGACCGGCCGGTCATGACCAGCGCCGCCGCCTTGGCCAGCGGCACGCCCGTCGCCTTGGACACGAACGGGACGGTGCGGGACGCGCGCGGGTTGGCCTCGAGCACGTAGAGCACGTCCGACACCAGCGCGAACTGGATGTTCAGCAGGCCGCGCACGCCGACGCCGGCCGCGATGGCCTCGGTCGACGTCCGGATCCGCTGCAGCTCGGACTCCGACAGGCTGACCGGGGGCAGGACGCACGCCGAGTCGCCGGAGTGGATGCCGGCCTCCTCGATGTGCTCCATGACGCCGCCGAGGAACAGCTCGGTGCCGTCGTAGAGCGCGTCCACGTCGATCTCGATGGCGTCGTCCAGGAACCGGTCGATCAGCAGCGGCGGCAGGCTGCCGCCGCGCGAGGTCGCCTCGACGAGCGCGCGGCTGACGTACTCCTCGAGCTGCTCGTCCGAGTAGACGATCTCCATGCCGCGGCCGCCGAGCACGTACGACGGGCGGACCAGCACGGGGAACCCGATCCGGTTCGCGGTCTCCCGCGCGGCGGCCAGGGTGGTGGCGGTGCCGAACGCCGGCGCGGGCAGCCCGGCGGCGGCCAGGACCGCCCCGAACGCGCCGCGGTCCTCGGCGGCGTCGATGGCGGCCGGCGGGGTGCCGAGGATCGGCAGGCCCGCGTCCTGCAGCCGCTGCGCCAGCGACAGCGGGGTCTGCCCGCCGAGCTGCACGATGATGCCGGCGACCGGGCCCGCGGCCTTCTCGGCCTCGTAGACCTCGAGGACGTCCTCGAACGTCAGGGGCTCGAAGTACAGGCGGTCGGCGGTGTCGTAGTCGGTCGACACGGTCTCGGGGTTGCAGTTGACCATGACGGTCTCGTACTCGCCCTTGAGCGCCAGCGTGGCGTGCACGCAGGAGTAGTCGAACTCGATGCCCTGGCCGATGCGGTTCGGGCCGGACCCGAGGATCAGCACGGCGGGCCGCTCGCGCGGGGCGACCTCGGTCTCCTCGTCGTAGGACGAGTAGTGGTACGGCGTGCGGGCGGCGAACTCGGCGGCGCAGGTGTCGACGGTCTTGTAGACCGGCCGGACGCCCAGGGCGTGCCGGACGCCGCGGACGACGTCCTCGCTGTCGCCGCGGAGGCTCGCGACCTGCACGTCGGACAGGCCGTGCCGCTTGGCCCGGGCCAGCACGGCGCGGGTGAGCTCCGGGGCGGCCGCGGTGTCGGCGGCGACCTCGTTGATCAGCTGGACCTGGTCCAGGAACCACGGGTCGATGCCGGTGCGGGCGTAGACCTCGTCGACGGAGACGCCGGCGCGCAGCACCTGCTGGACGTCGACCAGGCGGTGCTCGGTCGGCCGCGAGATCGTCGCGACCAGCGCGTCCAGCTCCTCGCCGGCGGGCGCGACGCCGTCCCAGTGGAACGTGCTGCCCTTGCGGTCGATGGACCGCATCGCCTTGCCCAGCGCCTCGGTGAAGTTGCGGCCCATCGCCATGGCCTCGCCGACCGACTTCATCGTGGTGGTGAGCGTCGGGTCGGCGGCCGGGAACTTCTCGAACGCGAACCGCGGCACCTTGACCACGACGTAGTCGAGCGTCGGCTCGAAGGACGCCGGGGTGGAGCCGGTGATGTCGTTCGGGATCTCGTCCAGCGTGTAGCCGACGGCCAGGCGCGCGGCGATCTTGGCGATCGGGAACCCGGTGGCCTTCGACGCCAGCGCGGAGGACCGCGACACGCGCGGGTTCATCTCGATGACGATGATCCGGCCGGTGTCCGGGTGCACCGCGAACTGGATGTTGCAGCCGCCGGTGTCGACCCCGACCTCGCGGATGACCGCGATGCCGATGTCGCGCATCCGCTGGTACTCGCGGTCCGTCAGCGTCAGCGCCGGGGCGACGGTCACCGAGTCGCCGGTGTGCACGCCGACCGGGTCGACGTTCTCGATGGAGCAGACGACCACGACGTTGTCGTGCTTGTCGCGCATGAGCTCGAGCTCGTACTCCTTCCAGCCGAGGATCGACTCCTCCAGGAGCACCTCGGTCGTCGGCGAGTAGTGCAGGCCCTGGCCGACGATGCGGTGCAGGTCGGCCTCGTCGTACGCGATGCCCGAGCCGAGGCCGCCCATGGTGAACGACGGGCGCACGACCACCGGGTAGCCGAGGTCCTGCACCGCCGCGAGGGCGTCGTCGATGGTGTGCACGATCGCCGAGCGCGCGGACTCGCCGCCGCAGACCTCGACCACCTGCTTGAACTGCTCGCGGTCCTCGCCCTTCTGGATGGCGGGGATGTTGGCGCCGATCAGCTCGACGTCGTACTGCTCCAGCACGCCGGCCTCGTCCAGGGCGATCGCGGCGTTGAGCGCCGTCTGCCCGCCCAGGGTCGGCAGGATCGCGTCGGGGCGCTCCTTGGCGATGATCGAGGTGAGCACCTCGGTGGTGATCGGCTCGACGTAGGTGGCGTCGGCGAACTCCGGGTCGGTCATGATCGTCGCCGGGTTCGAGTTCACCAGGACGACCCGCAGGCCCTCCTCCTTGAGCACGCGGCACGCCTGGGTGCCGGAGTAGTCGAACTCCGCGGCCTGGCCGATGACGATCGGGCCGGACCCGATGACGAGGACGGAGTGGATGTCGGTGCGGCGAGGCATCAGGCGCCCTTCGGGGAGTCGGTGACGTCGGTGGCCTGGCCGGCAGCGGCCGCGCCCGCGGCGGGGTCGCGCATCAGGTCCAGGAACCGGTCGAACAGGTAGGCGGCGTCGTGCGGGCCGGCCGCGGCCTCCGGGTGGTACTGCACCGAGAACGCCGGCAGGTCGAGCGCCGCGAGACCCTCCACCACGTCGTCGTTCAGGTCGACGTGCGAGACCGTGACGCGGCCGTAGCGGCCGCCGTCGTGCGGGGCGACCGAGACCTCGTCGAGCGGGGCGTCGACGGCGAAGCCGTGGTTGTGCGCGGTGATCTCGACGCGGCCCGTGGCGCGGTCGAGCACCGGCTGGTTCACGCCGCGGTGCCCGTAGCCGAGCTTGTAGGTGCCGTAGCCGAGCGCGCGGCCGAGCAGCTGGTTGCCGTAGCAGATCCCGAAGAACGGGATCTTCCGGTCGAGCACCTCGCGGAGCAGCTCGACCTCGTGGGTGGCCGCGGCGGGGTCGCCGGGGCCGTTCGAGAAGAACACGCCGTCGGGCGCCGTCGCGAGCACGTCGTCGATCGACGACAGCGCGGGCAGCACGTGCACCTCGATGCCGCGCTCGGCCATCCGGGCCGGGGTCATCGACTTGATGCCCAGGTCGACCGCGGCGACGCGCGCGACGGGCTCGGCCAGCGGTGCGCCGTCGGGGCCGAGCGCCGTGACGACGTAGGCCGTGTCGGTCGAGACCTCGCCGGCCAGGTCGGCGCCGGCCATCTGCGGGCGCTCGCGGACCTCGGTGACCAGGTCCTCCACCGCGCGGGCGCGACCCGCGCCGTCCCGCAGCGCGTCGCCGGACACGATCGCCGCGCGCATCACGCCGCGCTCCCGCAGGTGCCGGGTGAGCGCGCGGGTGTCGATGCCGGAGATGCCGACGACGCCCTGCGCCGCCAGCTCCTCGTCCAGCGTCCGGCGCGAGCGCCAGTTCGACGCCCGGCGGGCGGGGTCGCGCACCACGTAGCCGGAGACCCAGATGCGCCCCGACTCCTGGTCCTCGTCGTTGACGCCGGTGTTGCCGACGTGCGGCGCCGTCATCACGACGATCTGCTTGTGGTAGCTCGGGTCCGTGAGCGTCTCCTGGTACCCGGTCATGCCGGTGTTGAAGACGATCTCGCCCCAGGTCGTGCCGGTGGCCCCGTAGGCCTCGCCGGCGAACGTCCGCCCGTCCTCCAGGACCAGCAGTGCGTCCGTCATGAGTTCTCCTCATGCCCGCGCGTGGCGGGCGTCGATCCGATCAGAGTCTGTACGGCCGCGCGCAGCTCGTCCCCCTGGCGGGGGTGCCGCAGGCGCAGGCCCGTGTCGAGGCCGCGGGGGTCGCGGCCGGCGTCGGGGGCCCAGGTCAGGACGACCAGCCCCTCGCCGCCGACGACCTTGCCGGCCATGCCGCCGGAGGTGCCGACCGCGCGCAGGGATGCGCGCGGGACGAACACGTCCGGCGCCCCTCGTCGTCGCACCACCACGCCCGCGTCGTGCACCTGGACCGTCGCGACCGAGCGCACGCCGAGGCCGTGCGCGCCGACCCGGTCCAGCCAGTCGCCGGCGCGCGTGCTGGACACGTACGTCGCGTCGAACGCCTCGCTCCGGGCCGCGCCGAGGTCGGCGTCGTCCGGAACCGCCGGCGGGGCGGGCACCTCGGCAGGGCCGCGCTGCAGCCGCCGCCAGCCCTTCGCCATCCCGGCCAGCAGCGCCAGGCCGAGCACGACGAGGATCGTCACCGAGAGCCAGGGCGGCATCAGGGCGTCACCCGCCCGGCGGCGTAGCGCGGGTCGGCCGCGTCGTCCTGCGGCACCCCGTCGAGCACCGTGGCCCGGCCGCGCAGGAACGTCGCGACGACCCGGCCCGGCAGCTCCCGGCCGCGCATCGGGGTGTTCTCCGAGGCGGTCGCCTGCTCGGCGGGGACCACGACCCGGCGCGCGGCGGGGTCCACCAGCACCAGGTTGGCGGGCTCCCCCACGGCGATCGGGCGGCCGTGGCCCTCGACCCGGCCGATCCGGGCGGGCGTCGTGGACAGCACCCGGGCGACGTCGGCCCAGGTCAACGCCCCGGTGTCGACCATCGTCTGCTGCACGACCGACAGCGCGGTCTCCAGCCCGGTCATGCCGAACGCGGCCGCGGCCCACTCGCAGTCCTTGTCCTCGCGGGTGTGCGGGGCGTGGTCCGTCGCGACGATGTCGATCGTGCCGTCCGCCAGGCCCGCGCGGACCGCGTCGACGTCGGCCTGGGTGCGCAGCGGCGGGTTGACCTTGAACACCGGGTCGTAGCCGCGCGCCTCCTCGTCGGTCAGGACCAGGTGGTGCGGCGTCACCTCGGCGGTGACGTCGATGCCCCGCGACTTGGCCCAGCGGATGATCTCCACCGACCCCGCCGTCGACAGGTGGCAGACGTGCAGCCGCGACCCGACGTGCTCGGCCAGCAGGACGTCGCGGGCGATGATCGCCTCCTCGGCGACCGCGGGCCAGCCCGCCAGGCCGATCTCCGCCGAGACGACGCCCTCGTGCATCTGGGCGCCCTCGGTCAGCCGGGGCTCCTGCGCGTGCTGCGCCACCACGCCGTCGAACGCCTTCGTGTACTCCAGCGCGCGGCGCATCAGCACCGGGTCGTGCACGCACTTCCCGTCGTCGGAGAACACCCGGACCCGCGCGGCGGAGTCGGCCATCGCACCGAGCTCGGCGAGGTGCTCCCCCGCGAGACCGACGCTCACCGCCCCGACCGGGTGCACGTCGACCCAGCCGGCCGCCGTGCCGAGCCGCCACACCTGCTCGACGACGCCCGCGGTGTCCTGCGTCGGCGTCGTGTTGGCCATGGCGTGCACCGCGGTGAACCCGCCGACCGCCGCGGCACGGGTGCCGGACGCGATGGTCTCGGCGTCCTCGCGACCCGGCTCCCGCAGGTGGGTGTGCAGGTCGACCAGCCCGGGCAGGAGCACCATGCCGGTCGCGTCGATGATGTGCAGGTCGTCCGGGGCGTTCTCGGAGGCGTCGCCCGCGTCGGGGCCGATCGCCGCGATCAGGCCGCCCGCGACCAGGACGTCGGTGACGTCGCCGCCGAGCGGCGCCACGTCCTTGAGCAGGTACTGGGTGGTCATGCGATCGCTCCGGTCGTGCTCGTGCTGGTGCTGGTCGGGGCGGGGACGGCTCCGGTCGCCGGGGGCGCGCCGGTGTCGCCGTCGCCGGCGAGCAGCAGGTAGAGCACCGCCATCCGGACGGCCACGCCGTTCGCGACCTGCTCCACGATCACCGAGCGCGGCGAGTCCGCCGCGACCGCCGAGATCTCCAGGCCGCGGTTCATCGGGCCGGGGTGCAGCACGATCGCGTGGTCCGGCAGCGTCGCGAGCCGGCGCGCGTCCAGGCCGTACAGCCGGGTGTACTCCAGGGGGCTCGGGAAGAACCCGCCGCCCGCCGTCGACATCCGCTCGCGCTGCACGCGCAGCATCATCACCGCGTCGGGGCCCTGCGCGAGCACGTCGTCCAGCCGGTAGGACACCGCGGCCGGCCAGGGGCCGACGCCGACCGGCAGGAGCGTGGGCGGCGCCACCAGCGTGACGCGCGCGCCCAGCGTGTGCAGCAGGTCGACGTTGGACCGCGCCACCCGGCTGTGCAGCACGTCGCCGACGATCGCCACGTGCAGGCCCGCCAGGTCGTTGCCCACCCCGTCGGGGTTCTGCGGCGTGCCCGTCAGGTGCCGGCGGATCGTGAACGCGTCCAGCAGCGCCTGCGTCGGGTGCTGGTGCATGCCGTCACCGGCGTTCACCACCGCGGCGTCCGTCCAGCCCGCGTGCGCCAGCGTGTGCGGAGCGCCCGAGGCCTGGTGCCGGATCACGATCGCGTCGGCGCCCATCGCCTGCAGGGTCAGCGCCGTGTCCTTCAGCGACTCGCCCTTGGAGACGCTCGACCCCTTGGCCGAGAAGTTGATGACGTCCGCGCTCAGCCGCTTGGCGGCCGTCTCGAACGAGATGCGCGTGCGCGTGGAGTCCTCGAAGAACAGGTTCACCACCGTGCGCCCGCGCAGCGTCGGCAGCTTCTTGATCTGCCGGCCCTGGGTCGCGGCCATCTGCGCGGCGGTGTCGAGCACCCGGATCGCGGCGGCACGGTCCAGGTCGGTCGTGGCGAGCAGGTGCCTCATCGTCCGGCCCCGCTCTCGATGACGACGGCGGTCCGGCCGTCGGTCTCGGCCAGCAGCACGCGCACGCGCTCGGCCGTCGACGTCGGGAGGTTCTTGCCGACGAAGTCCGCGCGGATCGGCAGCTCGCGGTGGCCCCGGTCGACCAGCGCCGCCAGCTGCACCGCCCGCGGCCGGCCCAGGTCGTTCAGGGCGTCCAGCGCCGCGCGGATCGTCCGGCCGGAGTAGAGCACGTCGTCCACCAGCACGACGACCTTGCCGTCGATGCCGCCCGCCGGGACGCTCGTCGCGCCGATCGTGCGGGTGGGGTGCTGCGCCAGGTCGTCGCGGTACATCGTGACGTCGAGGCTGCCGACCAGGTGCTCCGCGACCAGGCCGGGCTCCACGGCCGCCAGCCGCTCCGCCAGCCGGCGCGCCAGCGGGACGCCGCGGGTCGGGATGCCGAGGACGACGAGGTCGTCGCCGCCCTTGTTGCGCTCGAGGATCTCGTGGGCGATGCGCGTCAGCGCGCGGGCCACGTCCTGCTCGCCCAGCACGACGGTGGCTGCGCCAGCGTCGTCGGGCACGGGGGTACCGGAAGTCATCCGGGCCGTCTCCTTCCCCGCCTCACGGGACGGTGTTAAAGGAATGCCTGTCCCGGGCACCTTACAGGGCGAACCGGACAGCGCCCGGCGTGCGTCCGCGAGGTGGCGGCGTGACCCGCACCACTGCCGGATCAGTCGGCGTCCTGCTCCGCGAGCAGCTGCCAGGCCGTGTCCATGTCGGCGAACTCGGCGGCGTAGCACCGCTCGTCGTCCCCGCTGTCGACGGCAGCGCCGGGCAGCCGGTACTCGAGGACAGGGCCCGAGTCGTCGAGGAGCTCGACGGTGAACCCGGCCCGGTCCATGCACGCGACGTACCGCTCGTAGGCGCGCACCTAGGCGTCCCGGTCCACCGCGGTGGTGCACGCCGACACCGTGCCGAGCGCGACGAGCGCCGCGCCGGTCCACACGTACCGGCCCCTGGTCCGACCACCCATGCTGCTCTCCCTCCGGGGCACGCGCGCCGTCCGGGCGCGCGTGGTGCTGGAGGTCGGGAACGGCGGCACCCCGGTGGCCGGCTCGCTGCGAGCGAGCGGCGGAGGCGTTCGTCGACCGTGTCGTGCACTCGCGACGCTAGTCACCACCTCGGGCTCGGCACCAGCCCCGGATCGCGACGACGTCGGCCACCGACGGCAGTGGCCCCCTCCCCGCGAGACGGGAGGGGGCCACGGCACCGTGCGCTGCGCTCAGGCCAGGAGGGTCGGCTTCAGGTCGACCAGCCGCCCGAGCAGGCCGTTGACGAACCCGGGGCTCTCGTCCGTCGACAGGCTGCGCGCCAGCTCGACGGCCTCGTCCACGGCGACCGCGTCGGGCACGTCGTCGTTGAACAGGATCTCCCAGGTGCCGATCCGCAGCAGCTCGCGGTCGACCGCGGGCATGCGCTCGATCGTCCAGCCGTGCGAGTGCGTCGCGATGACCTCGTCGATGCGCGCGCGCTGGGCCTGGACGCCCTCGACCAGGTCGACCGAGTACTGCGGCAGGGCCGCCTCGGTGCCGGGCTGGGCGATCCGGTCCCGGAGCACGGTCAGCGGGTCGAGCCGGCGCTGCTCCGCCTCGAAGAGGACGTCGAGGGCCCGCTTGCGGGCCTTGGTGCGTGCACCCACGTCAGTCGTTCACGCGACCCAGGTAGCTGCCGTCGCGGGTGTCGACCTTGACCTTGGTGTCCGTCTCGAGGAACAGCGGCACCTGGATCTGGTAGCCGGTCTCCAGCGTGGCCGGCTTGGTGCCGGCGGAGGAGCGGTCGCCCTGCAGGCCGGGCTCGGTGTAGGTGACCATCAGCGTGACCGACGGCGGCAGCTCGACGTACAGCGGCACGCCCTCGTTGGTCGCGACCATCGCGCTGGTGCTCTCGAGCATGAAGTTCGCGGCGTCGCCGACGGTGGCGGCCGGGACGGTGATCTGGTCGTACGTGCTCGTGTCCATGAACACGAAGTCGTCGCCGTCCTTGTAGAGGTACTGCATGTCGCGCTTGTCGACGTTCGCGGTCTCGATCTTCAGGCCCGCGTTGAACGTGCGGTCGACGACCTTGCCGGAGAGGACGTTCTTCAGCTTGGTGCGGACGAACGCGCCGCCCTTGCCGGGCTTGACGTGCTGGAACTCGATGACCGTCCAGAGCTGGCCGTCGATCTTCAGCACGGTGCCGTTCTTGAGGTCGTTCGTCGTCGCCACGTGTCGCTGCTTCCTGTCCTGGGGTGCGTCGGTCGGCCGCCGCGCGCACCCGCGGGTCGCGGACGGGGCTGGGCCGCCGACCATCCTAGCGTGCGGGCGGCGACCCCGGCTTCAGCGGGTCAGCAGCCAGCGTCCGAGCACGCCCACCCCGGCCGACCAGACCAGCGAGGCCAGCGTGCCGATGACGAACCGCTCGGACACCGCCGGGTCGTCGCCGGTGCGCAGCTCGGGGTAGCGACCCAGACCCTTCACCGCGACGACCACGGCCACGCCGCCGGGCTCGCCGGCGAGCAGGCTGCCCGTGACGGCGAGCCGCTCGAGGACGCCGATCCAGGTGCCGCCGCGCAGCTTCTGCCGGGCGCGGTCGCTGTCCGGGCCGTCACCGGCCGGGCCACCGCGTGCGCCACCCTTGGCGGGCTTCCGGTTGGCGCGGCCCTTGCGGTAGGCGGCGTCGTGCCGGTTCGCGGGCTCGGGGACCTGGGCGGCCTGCGGACGAGCGCCCCCAGCGGGACGCCGGCTCCCCCGGTCCGCCAGCCGCAGCACGCCCGCGGCGACGACCCAGCCGAAGCCGCCGCTCACCACCAGCGCGCCCACCACGACGGCGGCTCCCCACAGCGGCGTCATGCCTCCCCCTCGCGGTCGTCCGGCTGCCCATCGTGGCCGGAGCCGCCGGCGAGCCGGAGCAGGCGCGCCGCAGCGGGCCGGGCCGCGACCTCCTCGAACCACAGCGCGGTGCGCAGTCGCTCGCTCACCGCCTGCTGGCTGATGCCGAGGTCCGCCGCGACGTCCTCCTGGCGGGGCGCTGCTCCGGCGGTCATCCGGTCGACCACGGACCACCCCGCCGGCGTGCGGCGGGCGACGACCGCACCGAGCAGCGTCAGCACCGCCTCCGCCTCCGCCGCCACGTCCGGCCGCTCCCCCCGCACCGCCAGCGGCACGCCACGTGACCGGGACTTCGCCGCGTCGACGGCCTCGCGGGCGTGGATGAACGCGCTGCCCGACGCCTCACGGGACGACGCCGGGAGCGGGGTGTCGACGCCCCCCACCCCGATGCCGATGCTCCAGCCGCCGATGCGCACCAGGTGGAGGGCCAGCGCGACGACCAGGTCCGGGTCGGCGAGCACCCCCTGGACCTCGTCGCCGACGGTCCGGTCGAACGGCAGCACGACCGCACCCGGGGCCGCGGTCACGAGCGGCGAGCGGGCGGCGAGGTCGTCGAGCAGCGCGACGACCCGGTCGCCGACGCGGCGGCTGCCCTCCTGGTCGATCGTCATCGTCCACATGCGCACAAGGGTAGGACCTTGTACGTCGCGATACAAGGCGAGAACCTTGTACGGAGACCTACAGGGCTGGGGCCTTGTGCGGACCTCAGCCCAGCGACAGACCTCGCGGCGCCGCCGCACCCTCGGCGATCTCCGCGTACGCCGCGACCAGCAGCGTCGGGTCGGGCCCCTCCAGGCGCGCGGGCCGGGCGACGTCCTCCAGCACGACGAACCGCAGCAGGTCGCCGCGCGTCTTCTTGTCCCGGCGCATCGCCGCGTGCAGCTGGTCCCACCGGTCCCCGCGGTACGTCGTCGGCAGGCCGAGCCCGGTGAGGATCGACCGGTGCCGGGCCACCACCGCGTCGTCCAGCCGGCCGGCCAGCCGCGCGAGCTCGGCGGCGTAGACCATCCCGACCGCGACCGCCGCGCCGTGCCGCCACGAGTACCGCTCGACGTGCTCGATCGCGTGCCCGAGCGTGTGCCCGTAGTTGAGGATCTCCCGCAGCCCCGCCTCGCGGAGGTCCTCCCCCACGACCCGGGCCTTCACGGCGACCGCGCGCTCGACCAGCTCGGCCAGCACCTCGGAGCCCGCGGCCCGCACGGGGTCGGTGACCTCCGGGCCGTTCGCCTCGACCAGCTCGAGGATCCGCGGGTCCGCGATGAACCCGCACTTGACCACCTCGGCCAGCCCGGCCACGTAGTCGTGCTTCGGCATGCTCTCCAGCGCCGCGAGGTCGCACAGCACCCCGGAGGGCGCGTGGAACGTGCCGACCAGGTTCTTGCCCTCGACGGTGTTGATGCCGGTCTTGCCGCCGACGGCCGCGTCGACCATCGCCAGCAGCGTCGTCGGGACGTGCACGACCTTGACACCGCGCAGCCACGTCGACGCGACGAAGCCCGCGAGGTCGGTCGTCGCGCCGCCGCCGAGACCGATGATCGCGTCGCTGCGCGTGAAGTCGGCCTGGCCCAGCACCTGCCAGCAGAACGCCGCCACCTGCGCCGACTTCGCCGGCTCGGCGTCGGGGACCTCGGCCAGCAGCGCCTCGTAGCCGTGCGCGGTCAGGTCCTCGCGCACCACGTCCGCCGTCGTCGCCAGCGCGGCCGGGTGGATCACCAGCACCTTGCGGACGCCGTCGCCCAGCAGCCGCGGCAGCTCGCCCAGCAGGTTCCGGCCGATCACGACCTCGTAGGGCTGGTCTCCCCGGACCTCGACCGTGCGCGTCCCGCTCATCGTCCTGCCTCGTTCCCGGCGCCGTCGCCGTCGTCCGCGCGCTGGTCCGCCAGCGCCTCCTCGATCCGCTCCGCCACCTGCGCCGGGCTGACGCCGTCGGTCGACACCGCCACCGTCGCGACGGCCTCGTACACCGGGCGGCGCTCGGTCATCAGCTGCTGCCAGCGCGCCCGCGGGTTGCCCAGCAGCAGCGGGCGGGACTGGTTGAAGCCCACCCGCGGCGCCGCGTGCCGCAGCGACACGTCGAGGAACACCACCACGCCGCCCGCCTCGCGGTACGCGGCCAGCAGCTCCTGCGTCTCGGGGTGCAGCACCGCGCCACCGCCCAGCGCGAGGACGCCGTCGTGCTCGACCAGCGCCGTGCGGACCGCGTCGTGCTCCAGCTCCCGGAACCGCGGCTCCCCGTCCTCGACGAAGATGTCCGGCACCGACTTGCCCGCCAGCCGCTCGACGTCACCGTCCGTGTCACGCGGCGTCAGGTGCCAGCGTCGGGCCAGCGCCAGCGCGACGGTCGACTTGCCCGAGCCGGGCGGCCCGACCAGGACGACCCGCGGCCGCGGCGTCATCGGAGCAGGTCGGGGATCGACGCGACGTACGCCTCGAGGTTGCGCCGCACCTCGCCCACCGAGTCGCCGCCCGTCTTCTCCAGCAGCGCGTCGGCCACCACGAGCGCGACCATCGCCTCGGCGACCACAGCCGCCGGCGGCACCGCGCACACGTCCGAGCGCTGGTGCTGCGCCTTGGCGGGCTCGGCGCTGGAGGTGTCCACGGTGTCCAGCGCGCGCGGGACCGTCGAGATCGGCTTCATCGCGGCGCGCACCCGGAGGATCTCGCCGTTGGTCATGCCGCCCTCGAGCCCGCCCGCGCGGTTGCTGCGGCGCCGGATCACGCCGTCGGCGTCCCGCTCCATCTCGTCGTGCGCCTGCGAACCCCGGCGCGTCGCCGTGCGGAAGCCGTCACCGACCTCGACGCCCTTGATCGCCTGGATGCCCATCAGCGCGCCCGCCAGCCGCGCGTCGAGGCGCCGGTCCGCGTGCACGTACGAGCCCAGGCCCGAGGGCAGGCCGTAGACCAGCACCTCGACGACCCCGCCGAGGGTGTCGCCGTCCTTGTGGCACTCGTCGATCTCCGCGACCATCGCCGCCGACGTCGCCGCGTCGAAGCAGCGCACCGGGTCCGCGTCCAGCGCCGGGGTGTCGTCCGGGGTCGGCAGCGGGGCGTCGTCCGGCGCCGCGACCGGGCCGATGCCGACGACGTGCGACACGAGACGGATGCCGGCGGCCTGCTCGAGGAACCGCTGGGCGACCGTGCCGAGCGCGACCCGGGCCGCCGTCTCGCGCGCCGATGCCCGCTCCAGCACCGGCCGGGCGTCGTCGAACGCGTACTTGCGCATCCCCACCAGGTCCGCGTGGCCCGGGCGCGGGCGCGTCAGCGGGGCGTTGCGGGCACGGTTCAGCTTCTCCGGGTCGTCGACCGGGTCGGACGACATGACGTCCACCCACTTCGGCCACTCGGTGTTGCCGATCTCGATGGCCACCGGGCCGCCCTGCGACTCGCCCAGGCGCACGCCGCCGAGGATGCGGACCTCGTCCTGCTCGAACTTCATGCGCGCACCACGGCCGTAGCCGAGCCGGCGCCGGGCCAGGGCGTCGCGGATGTGGGCCGACTCGACCTCGACCCCCGCGGGGAGGCCCTCCAGCACGCCCACCAGGGCGGGGCCGTGCGACTCACCGGACGTCAACCAACGGAGCATGGGGCGGAGTCTTTCATGTCGCGGGGACGCGACCGCGCCCCGGTCCACGTCGTGGGCCGGGGCGCGGGGTGGTGCGGGTCAGGCGTTCAGTTCACGGGCGCGAACGGATTCGCCTGACCCGACGGCACGGGCAGCGCTGCGCCTTGCTCTTCGACGGCGTCGGCCATCAGGTCGGTGCCGTCCGGGAGCAGGTAGATGTACGCGTTCGCCACGAGCTCGACGTCGCCGCGCACAGTTGCCGGGCGGCCACTCACGGCACCCTGCTCCGTCTGGCTGGTCGCCGTGAACCCCGTGACGAGAACGAGCCGTGACGCCTGCTCCTGGATCCCCTTGAGGAACGCCACACCGGCATCGTACGAGCCCAGGGTGGTGAAGCTGACGGGGACCGCGTAGACCCCGGTTCCGGTCGCTGCTGCGACAGCAGCAGACGGATCGGCCGCCGCCGCACCCTCGGTGGTCGCCGCGTCGGTCGCGCTGGCGTCGGCCGTGGACGCGGGGTCGACGGTCGCTGCCGCGCTGACGAACGCCTGCGGGCTGCTCGGGGCGAGGCCGGTCACCGTGACGCCCGCAGCGCTGGCGAGCTCCTGGAGCTCGCGAGTGAAGCCGGACAGGTCCGCCGTCGCGGGGACCTTCGTGCGGACGTCGGCCAGCTCGCCTCGCAGGGTGTCGATCTCCGCGAACTGCTTCGCGAGCTGAGCCACCTGGATCTCGAGGAGGTCGGCGCGAGCGAGCTCGTCCACGGTCTGCGTCTGGGCGTCCGACGCCGAGTCGAGCGTCGGCGACACGGCGAAGAACCAGGTGAGCGCGAGGATGCCGAGTGCGACGAAGGCGGTGCCGGCGATCCACGTGGAGGTCGACTTCAGGTTCACGAGGGGTCCTCCGTAGCAGTGGCGAACCGGTTCGCGTAGGCGGACGAGACGATGTCGACGGTGCCCGACACCTGGAAGAACACCGCGCCGTCCTCATCCGACAGCGTCGCGGTGGTGAACCACGGGTTGGAGAAACCCGGCACCGTGCTGAGCGCGTCGGTCCACGCCGCCGTGTCCGGGAGGGACGCCGCGCGGGCGGTAAACGTGATCTGGCCGACCGCCAGGAGCTGGAGCTCGGAGGCGCTACCCGCCCAGGGGGCCATCGGTGACCCCGCGTCGGTGATCACCGAGTCGTAGGTGACCCCGGCCGGCGTGACTGCCTGGAGCGCCGAGAGGTACGGAGCCCAGAGGACCTCGGTCGACGTACCTACCTGCATCGCTCCCTCCACCTCGGCGATCTGGCCGAGAGTGAGCGGAACCTCCGCGTACTTGGCCTGTTCGCCCTGCAGACGCTGGGTCTCGGCCTGGGCTTCCGCCAGGTCGGCACGGGCCTGCGCGGCGAGGAACAGCGAACCGGCGTAGCCGGCGAGAGCGAGCAGCACGATCACCAGGAGGAGCACCCCGAGCCGCTTCTGCGTCGCGCGCAGCCGCCTGGCGTCCCGGATCTCCTGCGGCAGCAGGTCCACCTGCGGCCAACCGGTGGTCAGCAGAGGACGGGCGGGGGCCGGCGCGTCCTTGAGCGCGGTCATGCTGCGATCCCGAACGCCAGGCCGACCGCGGTCACGACCGTCGGCTCGGGAGGGGTGCTGGTCACGGTCCGAGCTCTCCTCAGGGTGGTGAGCGGCTCCCCGAGAGCGACCGGGAGCCGGCTCGAGCTCGCGAGGTACTGACCCAGGCCGGGAAGGAAGCTGCCACCACCCGAGAGCACGATCTGCTGGACCCCCTTGCCGGGGTGGCCGCTCGCGAAGTAGACCATCGTGTTGCGCACGGCCTCGACCAGCGAGGAGGTGACCTCGCGGACGACCTCGCGCGCGTTCTCGAGGGTCGGGTCGACGGCGAGGCCGACGCCGACCTGACGCTTGACCTGCTCGGCGTCGGCGTGCGCGATGTTGAGCGTGTTGGCCACCGCATCCGTCACGTCCTGGCCCCCTGCGGGGAGGATGCGGACGAACTGCGGCGTGCCGTCGATGACGATCGTCACGTTGGTGACGCGCGCGCCGATGTCGACGAAGGCCCAGACGCCCGAAGCCAGCGTCCCACGCGCCTGGACGCGGGCGACCGCGAACGCGTTGAGATCCACCTGGACCGGGCGCAGGCCGGCAAGGGTCACCGCACGAGCGTTGGCCTGCACGGTCTCGCGCGTCGCCGCGACCAGGAGGCCGTGGTGGATCGGCCCGTTCGGGCCGACCTCGGACGACGTCGGGAGGTAGTCGAGGATCGCGTCCTCGACGGCCATCGGCAGCGAGTCCTGCACCTGGAACGGCAGCGACGCCTTGAGCTGTGCCTGAGGCATCGCCGGCAGATCCAGGTCGCGCACCAGGACTCGCTGGTTACCCAGCCCGATCACCACGTCCTTGGAGCCGAACTTCTGCTCGTTCCAGAGCTGCTTGAGGGCGGTCGCGACGGTGTGCGGCTCGGCGACCTCCCCATCGCGCACGGCGCCAGGAGGGAGAGCCCGTGCCCCGATCCGCACGAGCGTCGCGTCAGCGCGCCCGGACGGCCCGGTCCCCGTGAACTCGACCTCGGCGGCGCGCACGTGCGTCGTCCCGATGTCGAGGCCGATCACCCGCGGCTTTGCCACAGCATGTCCCCTTCCGGAAGTGTCGTCCTGTCCATCGGCCGGGGTCTCGGTGTTCTTGAGGCACCCGCCACCACCTCACCCGCCCGCGCCCTCGTCATGCGAACACACCGAGGTACGCGGTCCACAACGGCTCACCCACGGCGATGCCCAGTGCGGCGCCTGCCAGCATGAACGGACCGAACGGAATCTCCGAGGTCCGCGCCAGACGTCGGGTGATCAGCCCGGGCAGCACGGCGACACCGGCGACCAGGAATGCGGCGAACGCGCCGATCAGCAGGCTCCCCCACCCGTGCCACGCGAGCACCATGCCGAGCACTCCGGCGAGCTTGACGTCACCGAAGCCCATGCCCCGCGGGTAGACCACCATCGCGACGAAGTAGAACGCCCCGAGCACCACGCCGCCGAGGAGTGCCCGCCCGAGTGCGCCCGCTTGCCCGTCCGCCGACGGAGCCCACGTCGCCAGCGTCAGCAACGCGGCGACGACCGGGTAGGCCGGCAGGACCAACGCGTCCGGGAGCCGGTGCAGCTCGACGTCGATCGCCGTCAACGCGACCGCCCACCCGACCAGGTAGAGGTAGAGCGGCAGCGACCAGTCCCAGCCGACGGCCACCGCGACCGACCCGAACAGCACCGCCGTGACGATCTCCACCACGGTGTAGCGCACGGAGATCGGCGCGCCGCAGTCCCGGCACCGGCCTCGCAGCAGCAGCCACGACAGCACCGGGACGTTGTCCCGTGCACGGACCCGGTGCCCGCACGCCGGGCAGGCGCTACCGGGGCTGACGACCGACTCCCCACGCGGCACGCGCCAGATCACGACGTTGAGGAACGACCCGATCAGCAGACCGAGCACCGTGACCAGGACGACCAGCGCACCGGTCACGGAACGGAGGCCCGGATGGCGTCCGGCGTGTCGACCTCACCGCTCACGCGCAGCGTGAACTGGGCGTTGACCCACTTGGGGAAGTACGGGGGCCAGCGCGACTGCAGGCGGTCGTCGTACACGTACAGCTTGGTGTAACCGGACGTCCCCTGCCGGGCCACGATGCCGCGCCAGCGCTGGGCGATCGAGCCCCTCACCATGAGCTCGCCCTTCTGCGGGCCCTCGGAGTACTTCTGCACGTAGAAGGAGTGCTGGAGCGTCTGGATCGACGCCGCGATCTGGACCCCGCTCGTCGGCCAGATCTTGCCCTCCACAGGGTCGATGTACCGCGTGGGCCAACCCGACGTCTCGCCGATGCCGCTCACCTCGGCCCACTTGTACGCGCAGTTCCAGGAGCAGGAGGGGGTCTTCTTGACGGCGTCGACCGTGCCGACCCGGGGGTGGAACACCTCGACGGCGTTGGTCGCGACCAGACCGAGCATGTCGCCGCTCGAGTTGCCCACACCCTCCTTCATGACCAGGTCGCCCGTGACGATGATCGACTGCGCGGATGCGGCCGTCACGGCACCGTGCAGCACGCCCTCGATGTAGAGGTTGCCCTCGCCGCAGTACCGGGTCTCGTCCGTCATGTTGGTGTCCACGGTGTAGCTCGCGCCTGCGGCCGGGGCGGACGCGTGGCTCGCGGCGTAGGACCCGAGCGGCAGGGTCCGGCCTTCCGGCCCGCCCAGCTCGTCCTTGTAGCACTGCCGCTTCGTCACCGTGTCGGGGGCGGTGGCGACGTAGATGACCATGTCGTCCGGTACCGGGACCCTGGCACCTGCCGCCGAGTCGAGGGCGTCGAGGCTGCCGCAGGTCGGGGGCAGCTCCCCCAGCTCTCCGATCGCCACCGGCGCGGTGTTTCCGTTCACCGACTTCTTGTTCCACACGGTCATGTACCCGTCTGCGCTGAGCACGACCCGGGTCGAGCCGTAGTAGTGGCAGCCGGGATGGTTCGCGAACTCCGCCGAGGTGTCGGCCAGGAAGCGCGGCTCCGAGTACGTGGGGCGGCTCTGGAACGTCGTGCTCGAGCTGCCGGCGCGCAGGCACTGGGAGGTCCAGCTCGCGACTGTCGCCGTCACGTTCTGGCACTGCGGGTACGCGGTCTCGAACGCGCCCTGGAACTCACCGCCGACACTGAGGATCGCGTCGTTGCTGAACACCGAGCCGTACAGCACATCCTGGTCGCCGAACTGGATCTCCTGGCAACGGGTGCCGACGTTGTTGTAGATCGTGCTGCGTCCGTCCCACCAGAGCCTGGAGCCCTCATAGCTGGTCTTGCCGCAGTAGTCGTGCGGAACACCGGCGGTGTAGGCCTGGGTGTTGGCAGGATCGGCCGACTCCCGGTCCGTGTAGTAGACGTAGTCGGTCGAGCCGCCCTTGCCCACCGTCGCCTGCACGGTGCGGGTGACGTCCTGGACCCGACCGGTGACCAGCAGGTCGACGGCGTCCTTGTTCTTGTTGGCCGCCATGTTCTGCACGGCGACGTGGAACCAGGCCGCGTCGTGGCTCTCGTCCGCGGGTGACACCGGCAGCCAGCCCGCCTCCGTCGAGGCGTTCCAGCCGCAGGTGTTCGCGTCCGTCACCGGGCCCTTCCACGACTCGTTCGAGCAGTCGACGAGGTCGCCGTACCCGGGGTCGCGGTTCAGGCGGGAGATGAAGTCGTCGACACCCGCCTGCGCCGCGGCCATCGCCGCACTGTAGTCCTGGTCGTAGCGGGCGAACCGCTGCCCGGACATCGTGTAGGCGAGCGCGGTCATCGCCAGCATGGCGAGCACGAGCATCGAACCCACGACCACCACCAGCGCGGCGCCGTCGTCGTCACGACGGCGCGCGATCCGGTGCAGCACCCCGCGGTGCGATCCACTCATGGGTCCTACTCCTCCTCGTCGGTGATCAGTGCCTGCGCGTTCGGCAGCGTGACCCGCTGGACGTACGTGGTGGATCCGACGGGAGTGGCGGCGACCTTCTCGACCTCGAGCCGGAACTCGACCTGGACGATGTTCGCCAGGTCCGCCGAGGACATGCCCGACGCGGGGGTCGAGATGGGGTCGCCCCCGTTCTTGAAGTAGGAGAACAGGGACGGCCCCCCGGTCACGACACCGCTGACGATGGTCCGCACGGTCAGACGGCGCTTGCAGTCCGTCGAGGCCGTGGGGGACTCGGCCGGGCAGTACGTGTAGGCACCGGTCGGGTCCGAGTCGTCGGGGCGCTGGACCTTCTCCACCAGAGCCATGCCGTCCTCCGCCGTGCTCTGGAGGGAGTACGAGACCCGGGACGGCCCGACGGAGTTCCCCGCGTTGTTGAGGTTGGCGTAGAACTGCAGACCCGTCGGGGTGGCTGCGATGAACGCGTCGGCGGTGCAGCTGGTGCACCCGGGCGACAGCTGAGACGGCTTCACGGCCGTCCGCACGGTCTTGCTCATCCGCTCCGAGGCGGTCCGAGCGGCGTCGACCTGGTCCTGACGCACGACCGTCTGCGCGTTCGTCCGCTGGAACCCGATCGTCAGCGTCGCCGTCGCGGCGACGACGATCCCGAGGATCATCATGACCACGAGCAGCTCGGCCAGGGTCGTCCCCCGGTCCTCGGCCAGGCGGCCGCGCAGCCGGGCGATCACGGTCCCACCGGCCCGGTGGCCGTCGCAGCCTTGGAGAGATCGGTGCTCGCGGTGCCGACGACGAAGGTGCCGATCGACGTGCACGTGTTGCTGCGCAGGACGTACGCGTACCACGTCTGCGTGCCCGCAGCGGGGCGCGACACGGTGGTCGAGAGCGTCGAGCTGGTGCTCTGCGAGCCCGTCGGGCCGAGGCGCACGTCACCGCTCGTGCGGCAGTTGTTACCTGCGAGCGACGTCTTGCTGAGCACCACGGTCGAGCTGCTCCTCAGCGAGGTGACGCTCAGCTTCGTCGTCTGTGCGGGCCAGGTGAGGGTCGTGGCGGCGCCGTACGGCAGCTGCATCGAGTACTGCGAACCCGGGGTGCTGACGCACGTGTCCCCGGCCCCGCCGGTCGTCACGTACACGAACCAGTCTCCCGCCGGGATGGCGAGAGGGCCGTTGCGAGCGGCGTCCAGGGGGACCGCGACGCCGGCGTATCCGGGGCCGGGGCAGGTCGTGATCGTCGCACCACCCACGCGCGAGCGACTCACGCCCCACAAGCTGCCCGCCGGCGCGTTGTTCACCCGGAGCGTCGTCGTGCTCCAGGAGATCCCGTCGTTCGCGCCGTCGTCGAGCGCGACAGCGGACGGCCCGGGGCTGCAGAGGAACGCGGCGCCCGTGGCGTAGAAGGTCCAGGAACCGGGCAGGACCGTGAAGCCCGCCGGGTCCACGACGCGGTTCCCGAGGCCTGTGCAGGTCGTGGCGGAAGCGGGCACGGCGACCACCTCGGTCGTGCCGGCCGGCAGCCCGGCGATGGCGGACGTCGCGGCGCCCACGAGGACGTCGAGGTCCACCGTCGCGCCGGCCTCGAGGTCGGCCGACCGGTACTCCGAAGGAGCGGTGGTGCCGAAGTAGGCGCCGTACTGCGTGGGCCACAGTCCGACGACCGAGGTCACCGTGCCGGTGACGGGCCACTCGGACCGGCCGTTGGGGCCCGAGAACTCGGAGGCCACGAGCGTGACCGAGCTGCTGCCGAGAGAACCGCCGTCGACCGGCGTCCCCGCCGAGTCGACGAACCGGAGTCGCAGGCTCGCGGCCCGGTCGTAGGCGAACGAGACGCTGTTGTTCAGCGCACCCGGCATGACCTTGCCCACCGGCTTCGACGGCTGCGCCGCACGCGAGATGTCGACGTAGCCGCTGTCGATCATCTGGGCCGTGTAGTCGGTGCCCGCCACACCCGGGGTGACTTCGACGACGGCGCACCCGGAGGAGTCGGTGACCGCCGTCCGGGCGGTGCCGGCGCCGCTGACACGGACGCTGCGACCCGCGTTCGGCTCGCCGTCCGAGTCGACGACGTTCACCGCGACGAACGCGGCACCCGTCTGGACGCCCTCGCCCTTCTCGGGCGCCATGGTGGTGCTCGACACGACCGGTGCGACGCCGTGCATGTCGGGCCAGGTCACCGTGACCGTCACGTTCAGCGAGGGGTACTTCACCAGGCTGCCGCCGTCGCACGCCGATGCGCCGTTGCCGACGATGTTCCAGGCGACGGACCGCACCACGGTGTACGCGGTGCCGTCGAGAGTCAGGGGCTGCCCGGCGACGCCGTCGGACAGCGGGTGGGGGTTCGTCACGGTGCCCGCATCGGCGACCGCGCGGGGACCGGCCTTGCTCGCACCGAACTGGGCCCGGACCATCTCGATCTCCCGGGCGGCGAGGTTCGCCGCCGCCACACGGGAGCGGTTGTCCGCCGAGCCCTCCTGGGCCTTGAGGATGACCGTGAGAGTCGCGGCGGCGAGGATGCCGAGGACCACCATGGCGACGACGACCTCGATCAGGGTCATGCCGCGGTCGCGAGGCGTCTCGCGGGTCATGTCGTCCTCCGGGTCGTGGCTGGTGGGTGGTGCCGGACATGCCACCGGCTGCGACCCCCGCGGACGGGGGCCGCAGCCGGTGGGACGAGTCAGATCACGGAGTCACGGTCACGAGACCGGTGGTCGCACCACAGGTCGAGCCGAGCTCGCCGAGGCCCGAGGTGGAGCCGTAGGCGATGGTGGTGTCCGTGCCGTTCGCGTAGGTCACCTGGACGCACCAGGTGTCACCGGTCGTAGCGTTGTTGACACCCTGCGACACGGCGGTGATGTTGTCCGACGCCGGGCCGAGCTCGCTGCCCGCGCCGGTGCCGAAGCTGTACTGCCCGCTCGCGACCGCGATGGTCGGCGCAGTGCCCAGGTTGTCGACGTAGTAGGTGGCCAGCTCCTTGCCGAGCGTCGAGACGTCCGACTTGGCCGCGGTGTCCGCAGCCTTCTTGCGCTGGTTCAGGAACACCGGGATGGCGATCGCGGCGAGGATGCCGACGATGATCATCACCACGAGGAGCTCGACGAGGGTGAAGCCCTTGTCCTTCTCCTCCATGGACTTGCGAATACGAGCCATCATGGGGCTGTCTCCGTTCGGGGAACTGTCACTGTCAATGTCCAGTGCGCGTCCCCGGGGAGCATTCCCAGCGGGGTCACGCCGTGTTGCAACTTGGTTATCGACGGGCCCGGCCGGGACTTGAGAGGTGTCACCCGTCCGGACGAGAACTCACCCGTTCGAGCGGACGAGGGAGCTCACTGGATGACGTTGAAGATGTTGAAGATCGGCATGTACAGCGCGATGATCATGCCGCCGACGATGATGCCGAGGACCGCGATCATGAGCGGCTCGATGAGCGAGGTCAGCGACTCCGTGGTCGCCTCGACCTCCTGGTCGTAGAACTCCGCGACCTTGTCCAGCATCACGTCCATCGCTCCGGTGTCCTCGCCCACAGCCAGCATCTGGACGACCATCGGCGGGAACACCGGATGCTGAGCCAGCGGGGCCGACAGCGACTGACCGGTGCGGACGGACATCTGGACGTCCTGGACCGCGCGGGTGATCACGACGTTGCCGGCGGTGCCGCCGACGATGTCGAGCGCTTGCAGGATCGGTACGCCCGCGCGGAGCATCGTGCCGAAGTTGCGACTGAACCGTGCGATCGCGACCTTCTTGAACAGCTGGCCGAAAATGGGTGCCTTGAGCTTCAGGGGGTCGAGCGCGTCGCGCACCTTGTCGTCGTTCTTGTGCTTGCGCCACCAGACCAGGAAGACCACGACGAGAACCACCAGCGGAATGGCGGTCCACTTCATGACCGACGAGAGCACGACGAGGATCCTGGTCGGCAGCGGCAGCTCTCCGCCGAAGTCCTCGAACATGCCCTGGAAGATCGGCACGATGAACAGCAGCATGCCGATCACGGCCAGGATCGCGATGCAGAAGACGACGACGGGGTAGGTCATCGCCGACTTGATCTTCGCTCGCAGCCGGACCTCGGCCTCGAAGTTCTCCGCGACCGAGACGAGCACCTCCTCGAGGAAGCCACCCGTCTCCCCCGCGCGGATCATGTTGATCATGATGGGCGGGAAGACCTGCTTGTGCTGGGAGAGCGCGACCGAGAGCGCGACACCGGTCTCGACCTCCGAGCGGACCTGGCCGAGCACCTTGGCGAGCGCCTCGTTCTCGGTCTGCTCGGCCAGGATCGTCAGAGCGCGCAGCAGGCTGAGCCCGGCGGAGATCATCGTGGCGAGCTGCCGGGCCATCACGGCCAGGTCCTTCGTGCCGATGCCGGAGCCGAAGCCCAGGTTGATCTCGCGGTTCAGGCCGGTCGTGCTGACCTCGGAGATCGACAGCGGAGCGATCCCCATGCCGCGCAGCCGGGTGGCGACGGCGGACTGGTTGCCCGCCTCGATCCGGCCCTTGGCGACCTTGCCGTTCTGGTCGCGGACGGTGTACTCGAACGTCCGCAGGTCGTTCCCGGCCATCAGTAGCCTCCCTGGGACGGGGCGCCGAGCGCGTTGCCGACCGAGTTCAGTGCCGAAGCACCCTGGTTCATGCGGGTCGAACGGCCGGTGAGCCGGTTGTAGTCCTCCACGCTGTGGCACTTCTCGAGCCCGACCTCGTAGGAGATCTTGTTCACGCGTACCAGGTCCGCGAGGTGCTGGTCCAGGGTGTGCATGCCGAGCTGCGCCCCGGCCTGCATCGCCGAGTAGATCTGGTGGGTCTTGCCCTCGCGGATCAGGTTCCGGATGGCGGGCGTGGCGAGCAGCACCTCGGTGGCGACCACACGCCCCTTCCCGACCGCGGTCTTGCACAGCGTCTGGCACACGACGCCCTGCAGCGCCGACGCCAGCTGCGCTCGGACCTGGTCCTGCTGGTGCGCCGGGAAGGCGTCGATGATGCGGTCGACCGTCTGCGCGGCGTCCTGGGTGTGCAGCGTCGCGAACACGAGGTGACCCGTCTCGGCGGCGGTCAGCGCGACCGACATGGTCTCCAGATCACGCATCTCGCCGACCAGGATGATGTCCGGGTCCTGTCGGAGCACGTGCTTGAGTGCGGCGGCGAACGAGTGCGTGTCGGCACCGACCTCACGCTGGTTCACGATCGACTTCTTGTGCCGGTGCAGGAACTCGATCGGGTCCTCGACCGTCATGATGTGGTCTGCCCGCGTGCGGTTCGCCAGGTCGATGATCGACGCGAGCGTCGTGGACTTGCCCGAGCCGGTCGGGCCGGTCACGAGCACGAGCCCTCGAGGCAGACCCGCGAACGACGACACGACCGCCGGGACGCCGAGGTCCTCGAGCGGCCGGATCTCGTAGGGGATGACGCGGAACGCCGCGCCGATCGACTCGCGCTGCTGGTAGAGGTTCACGCGGAACCGGGCATGACCGCGCACGGCGTACGCGAAGTCGAGCTCGAGCTCGGCCTCGAACGCCTCGCGCTGCTTCTGCTGCAGGATGCCGTAGAGCGTCCGGCGCAGAGCCTCCCCGTGCATCGGCTCGAAGCCGTCGAGCGGGACCAGGGCACCGCTGAGCCGCACCATCGGCGGGGCGCCGCTGGTCAGGTGCAGGTCCGACGCGCCGAGCTCGAGCATGCGCTTGAGCACACCATCGAGGTCGATGCTCGGGATCTCGGACCGAGTCGCAGCGCCGAGGCGGCCCGCCGGGGGCTGACCCGACGACGCCTGGCGCATCGCCGCGCGCGATCCGGGCGCGGGAGGCGCGACCTGCTGCTGGCCGGCCGGCAGCGGCTGGGTCGGCGGCGGCCCGCTCAGCCCGCCGTACCCGGAGGGCGAGCCGGTAGGCGCACCGGGAGCGGCCGGAGCCGGCGGAGCGACCGGTGGTGCGACGTGCTGCGTGGTCGCCGGAGCCTGCGGCCCGCCGTACGGCGGCAACGCGAACCCCGGCGGCGGGGTGCTCGCGTGCGGCGCCGCCTGATGCGGGACGGTCGGCGGCAGAGCGGGCGCAGGGCCCGTCCCCGCGCCCGGGTACGCCTCGGTCACCGTTCCACCTCCGTCGTCGAGCCCGGGCGGTGGCCCGGGGCGTGCTTCCCCCACATCGGCCGGACTGCCTCGGTGCTTGAGGAGACCGGGCACGCGGACGACCAGGACCACCCGTTCACGCGACGACCCGCAGGATCTCCTCGACGGACGTCTGCCCGAGCACGACCTTGCGCCAGCCGTCGTCGCGGAGCGAGATCATGCCCTGCTTGCGCGCAGTCGCAGCGATGTCGGCGGCCGAGGACCTCGCGACCGCGTGGCGCTCGATGTCCTCGGTGACCCGCATGACCTCGTGGAGCGCGACACGGCCGCGGTACCCCGTGCGCGAGCAGGTCACGCACCCCACGGGCCGGTACAGCTGTGGCAGCGGCTCCCCCGGCACCCACGGGAACCGCGCCCCGATCAGCTCGGTCTCGGTCGGCGTGTACGGCTCGGAGCACTTGTCGCACAGCTTCCGCGCGAGCCGCTGCGCGACCACGGCGTCCAGCGCCGACCCGACGAGGAACGGCTCGATGCCCATCTCGACGAGACGCGTGATCGCCGACGGCGCGTCGTTGGTGTGCAGCGTCGAGAGCACGAGGTGACCGGTGAGCGCAGCCTCGATGGCGATCTGCGCGGTCTCGTGGTCGCGGATCTCACCGAGCAGGACCACGTCGGGGTCGGACCGCAGGATGGACCGGAGCGCGCCGGCGAACGTCAGGCCGGCCTTCGGGTTCACCTGCACCTGGTTGATGCCGGCCAGCCGGTACTCGACCGGGTCCTCGACGGTGATGACGTTGATCTCCGGCTTGGAGACCGCGTTCAGCGTCGCGTACAGCGTGGTCGACTTGCCGGAACCCGTAGGTCCGGTGACGAGGATCATCCCGTACGGCTTGGTGTACGCCTCGCGGTACGTGTCGTAGTTCTCCTCGAGGAACGCCAGGTCACGCAGGTCCAGGCTGGCCGTCGAGTTGTCGAGGATTCGCATGACGATCTTCTCGCCCCACACGGTGGGGAGCGTCGCCACGCGGAGGTCGATCTTCCGCCCGTTGTGCGTGACCGACATGCGGCCGTCCTGCGGCTTGCGCCGCTCGGCGATGTCGATGTCCGACATGATCTTGACGCGGGAGATGACGCCGCCCTGGATCTGCTTGGGCGAGCGCTGCATCTCGTGCAGCACGCCGTCGATCCGGTACCGCACCCGCAGGTCGTGCTCGGAGGGCTCGATGTGAATGTCGGAGGCCCGGTCGGAGATCGCCTGGGTCACCAGCAGGTTGACGTAGCGGACGATCGGCGCGTCGTCCTCGACCACGTCGCCGACCTGGCTGAGATCGACCTCGACACGCGACTCCTCCTCGAACGCCGAGGACAAGTCCTCCATCTCCCCGTCGGCGCGGCAGAACCGCTCGATCGCCCGGCTGAGGTTCTCGTACGTCGCGACGATCGGCAGCACCGTCATCCCGGACACGGTGCGGACGTCGTCCACCGCGACCACGTTGCCCGGGTCGGCCGTGGCGAGCACGAGCGCGCCGTCCTGGAACCCGACCGGCAGGACGGTGTACCGGCGGCAGAGCGCCGCGGGCACCATCGAGACGGCGGCGCGGTCGACCTGGTACTCGTCCAGGTCGACGAAGGACATGCCGACCTGCCGCGCCAGGGCAGCCACGAGCTGACCCTCGGTGAGGATGCCGATCTCCACGAGCGTCCGGCCGAGGGACTGCCCCCGTGCCATCTGCTCGTCCAGCGCCGCCATGAGCTGCGCCTCGCTGACCAGGCCCTCGTCCAGCAGGATCTCGCCGAGCTGCTTCACCCTGTGCCTCCGTTCCGGGGCAGGTCGGTGCAACCTGTCCCGTTGGCACCATCGGCACGTCCCCGGGTGGAGATGAGCAACCCGGGTCGCCCGAGTGGGCGATCGGGTCGTGACTGCGGGTGAACTCGCCGGCCCGCAGCCAGTCAGACGGGGGCGGGGAGGGCCTCGTCGAGGGCGGCGGCCATCGCCTGGACCGGGCCGGGGCGGCCCGTCATGAGGCGGACCTGCTCGACGGCCTGGTGCAGCAGCATCCGCTCCCCCGGCACCGCGATCCCACCGTGGGTGTGCCAGGCCGACTGCAGGGCGGTGGGCCGCGGGTCGTACGCGACGTCGAGCAGCACGGCGCCGGGGCGGGGCGTGAGCAGTCCGCCCGCGAGGTCGTCGGCGGCGCGGGGCGGCAGCGTCGACACCACCAGGTCGGCCCGGGCCATCGCGGCCGGGGCGTCCCCGAGCAGCCGGAACACCGGCTCGACGCCCATCCGGTGCGCGGCGCGCGCGAGCCCGCCGACACGGCCGAGCGACCGCACGTGCACGACCGGCGCGGTGCAGCCGAGCTCGGCCAGGGCGGCGAGCGCGGACGCGGCGGTGGCGCCGGCACCGAGCACGACGGCGCTGCGCTCCCCCACGGCAGCCGACGAGCCCGCGGCCGCGAGGCCTTCGGACAGCGCCGCCACGATGCCGTGCACGTCGGTGTTCGCCCCGGTCAGCACGGGCCGCCGCCCGCCGGGCTGCACGAGCAGCGTGTTGACGGCGCCGACCACCCCGGCGAGCGGCTCGACGTGGTCCAGCAGCGGGATGACCGTCTGCTTGAGCGGCATGGTGAGGCTGAGCCCCGCCCACGTGCCGTCGAGCCCGGCGACGAACGCCGGCAGCTGCTCCTCGGTGACGTCGACGGCCTCGTAGGTCCAGCCGTCGAGGCCGAGCGCCCGGTACGCGGCGCGGTGCAGCCGCGGCGAGAGCGAGTGGGCGACGGGGTGCCCGAGAACCGCGGCGCGGCGCTGGCCAGGCCGACGAGCAGAGTTGGTCATCGGCACCAGGGTACGGCGGTCCGGAGACGCGCGACGACCGCTACCGGCCACGCCGACGGAGACGGTGTCCGCCGGCGTAGCCAGAAGCGTCGTCCTAGTAGGACCAGCCATTCAGGAAGCGCATCTCGCACCATCCGAGCTGCCCCCACGACGCAGCGCAGCGAATCAGATCGACGTGCGAGAGCAGCAGCAGGATGACGTCACGGAGCTCCTCGCCCGTGAGCACAGGACAGCCCCGCCGGATGCACCGACGGGGCTGTTCTGCCAGGGCGCGACCTACTCGTTGGCCGCCTGCCACGCGCGCAGCTCGTCCCGGTTGGCCTCGTGCTCGGGGAAAGTCTCCGCGAACTTGGTCTCACCGGTGTCGAGGTTGACCGTCACCCAGTAGAGCCACGGCCCGTCCGCCGGGTTCAGAACCGCGTCGATCGACACCTCGCCGGGGTTCGCGATCGGGGTCGGCGGGAGTCCCGTGACCTTGTAGGTGTTGTACGGGTCGTACGGCGGCTGCGCGTCGCGGGTGTCGGCGTACGTCAGGTCCGTGCCCGACTTCCCCAGCCCGTACGCCACGATCGCGTCGATCTGGAGCGGCATGCCGATGTCCAGGCGGTTCTGGATCGCTCGGGCCATCTTCGCCCGGTCCTCGTCCAGCTTGCCCTCGCGCTCGACGATCGACGCCTTGTTGAGCACCGTCTCCCACTGGTCCTGGGCGACGCCCTTCTCGGTGAGCAGCGTGGTGGTCCGGCCGACCATCTGCCCCAGCACGCTCGCGGCGGACGCGCCCGGCTCGATCTCGTACGTCGCCGGGAACAGCCAGCCCTCGACGTTGCCGCCGGCCTCGGCGGGCAGGCCGATGGCGGCGGGGTCCGCCGCGGCGGCCTGGAAGTCCTCGACGGGGATCGTCGTGATCTCGTAGAGCCGCTGGTAGATCTGCTTCGCGGTGTAGCCCTCGGGGATCGTCACGCGGGACGAGGCGCGGTTCGCGTCGTCGAGCAGCGCGTTGACGGCGTCGCTGGCCTTCATCTCGAGCAGGAGGTTGTACGTGCCGGGCTGGATGCCGGTGGCGGCCGGGTTCGCCGCGTACGCGCTGGTGAAGGCGCCTGCGGTGGCGACGACGCCGGCGTCGGCGAGGGTCGCGCCGATGGCGCCGCCGGTGTCACCGGCGGCCACGGTCACCTGGACCTCGCCGCTGCCAGGACCCGGGTAGTCCTCGACGGTGGCCTCGGTGCCGTCGGAGGAGAACAGCCCGCCGACGACGCTCCACATCACGAAGACGGCGCCGCCGACGAGTGCGAGCGCGAGCACCAGCACGACCACCGTGCGGCGGCGGCGGTGCTTGCGCTGCTTGACGCGCTGCTCCTGCGTGTCCCGGCGCGAGCGTCGCGAGGGCGGGGGCGCCTCGTGGTGCTCCTGCTGCGGAGCACCGAGGAAGAGGTCGCTCACTCGGTCGTCCCTTCGGTCTGTCGAGCATGTCCGGCATGTCGAGCGCGGTCAGCGTCCTGCGGACCCCCCGGGCGCCCGGCGGGAGCGTCGTCCGGGCGGGTCGCCGTGACCCGCTCGCCGGGCCGGCGGCCCGAGGAACGCTCCGCGTCGAGCGCGGTCTGCAGGATCACCACGGCGGCTGCCTGGTCGACGACCGCCCGGTGACGACGTCCGGACCTGCCGGACGCGTGCAGCGCCTGATGGGCGGACACCGTGCTCATCCGCTCGTCGACCAGACGCACCGGTACGGGTGCGACAGCCTGCGCCAGCGCACCAGCGTACGCGCGTGCGGACTCCGCCGCAGCGCCTTCGCTCCCGGAAAGGTGCTTCGGCAGCCCGACGTAGACCGCCGCGGCGCCCCGCTCGGCCACCTCGGCGACGATCTGGGCCACGTCCTGCGGCAGCGCGCCGGGCGCCGGGACCTTGGTGTCGCGGGCCAGCGTGGCCACCGGGGTGGCCACCAGGCCGTCGGGGTCGCTGGCCGCGAGGCCGACGCGGACGGAGCCGACGTCGACCGCGAGCCGGGACCCCCGCACGACGGCGTCGGGGTCGGGCGCGGCCGTGTCGTCCACCGCCCCCGGCCCCGTCACGGGGCTCAGGCCCCCGCCCCGATCGCGTCGCGGATGCCCGCGAGGGCCTCCGGCAGCCGGGCCGCGTCCGTGCCACCGCCCTGCGCCAGGTCGTCCTTGCCGCCGCCACCGCCGCCGAGCAGCGTCGAGGCGGTCTTGACCAGCGCACCCGCGCGCACGCCGGCCGCGCGGGCCGCGGCGTTGGTCGCGACGACCACCACCGGCCGGCCCTTCGCGACGCCGCCGACCGCGACCACGGAGGGCGCGGACTCGCCGAGCCGGCCGCGGACGTCGAGGACGAGCGTGCGCAGGTCGTCGGCCGCGACCTCGCCGGCGTCGTGCGTGACGACGCGGGTGCCGGCGACGTCCACCGCCGCGGCGGCCAGCGCGCCGGCGCCCGCGAGCACCTGGGCGGCGCGGACGGCCGCGAGCTCCTTCTCGGAGTCCTTGAGGCGCGCCATCAGCGAGGCCACGCGGTCGGACAGCTCGTCGGGGCGCGCGCCGAGCAGGCCGGAGAGCTGGCCGACGAGCGCGTGCTCCTTGGCGTGGAACCCGTACGCGCCGTCGCCGACGAGCGCGTCGACGCGGCGCACGCCCGAGCCGATGGACGACTCGCCCAGCAGCGTGACGAGGCCGAGCTCGCCGGACCGGCGGACGTGCGTGCCACCGCAGAGCTCGCGGGACCAGTCGCCGCCGATGGACACGACGCGCACCTGGTCGCCGTACTTCTCGCCGAACAGCGCCATCGCGCCGAGCGCGCGGGCCTCGGCGATGGGCATGGTCTGGTCGGTGACGTCGAGGTTCTCCTGCAGCCGGGTGTTGACCCGCTCCTCGACCTCGGACAGCACCCCGGCCGGGACGGCCTGGCCCGAGCGGAAGTCGAACCGCACGCGGCTCGGCGCGTTCTCGGAGCCGGCCTGGGTCGCGGTGTCGCCGAGGGCCTCCTGGACCGCCTTGTGCACCATGTGCGTCGCGGTGTGCGCGCGGCTGATCGCCAGCCGCCGGGTGGTGTCGATCGACGCGACCCCGGGCTCGTCCAGCGTGACGGTGCCCTCGACCAGGCGGCCGCGGTGCACGGGCAGGCCCTTGACCGGCGCCTGCACGTCGTCGACCTCGATGGTCGCCCCGCCGTCCAGGACGATGGTGCCGTGGTCGGCGAGCTGGCCACCCATCTCCGCGTAGAACGGCGTGACGTCCAGGACGACCTCGACGTCCGCGGGCGCGGTCGCCGCGGGCGCGGGCACGCCGTCGACCAGCAGCCCGACGACGCGCGAACGCGCGGTGGCCTGCTCGTAGCCGACGAACTCGACGGGCTTCGCCCGGGAGCCGCTCAGCGTCGCGTGCAGGTCCTGGTACGCCGCGGTGTCGGTCCGGCCGGCCCGCTTGGCGAGCGCGTCGGCGCGGGCGCGGTCGCGCTGCGCCTGCATCAGGGTGCGGAACGCCCGCTCGTCGACGGACACGCCCTGCTCGGCGGCCATCTCGAGCGTGAGGTCGATCGGGAAGCCGTAGGTGTCGTGCAGCTGGAAGGCCTTGTCACCGGTGAGCAGCGGCTTCGTGCCCGCCGTCGTCTGCTTGGCCTCGTTGACCGCGAGGTCGAGGATCGAGGTGCCCGCGACGAGGGTGCGCAGGAACGCCTCCTCCTCCGCGTACGCGACCTTCGCGATCCGGTCGAAGTCGCGCGCCAGCTCGGGGTACGACGGCGACATCGCGTCGCGGGACACCGGCAGCAGGGTCGGCAGCGCGGGGGTCTCGACGCCGAGCAGGCGCATGGCGCGCACGGCACGGCGGAGCAGGCGGCGCAGCACGTAGCCGCGGCCCTCGTTGGACGGCACGACGCCGTCGCCCATCAGCATCAGCCCCGAGCGCACGTGGTCCGCGACGACGCGCATGCGGACGTCGTCCTCGTGGTCCGCGCCGTACCGGCGGCCGGAGAGCTGCTGCGCGGCCTCGATGACGGGGAAGACCTCGTCGATCTCGTACATGTTGTCGACGCCCTGCAGCAGGAACGCGACGCGCTCCAGGCCCATGCCGGTGTCGATGTTCTTCTGCTTGAGCTCGCCGAGGATCGGGAAGTCCTCCTTGCCGCCCCCGTCGCCGCGCTCGTACTGCATGAACACGAGGTTCCAGATCTCGATGTACCGGTCCTCGTCGACGACCGGGCCGCCCTCGGCGCCGTACTCCGGGCCGCGGTCGACGTAGATCTCCGAGCACGGGCCGGCGGGGCCGCGCGCACCGGTCGACCAGTAGTTGTCCTTCATGCCGCGGCGCTGGATGCGCTCGTCGGGCAGGCCGGCGATCGTCTTCCAGAGCGCGGCGGCCTCGTCGTCGGTCTCGTAGACCGTGACCCAGATCTTCTCCTTCGGGAAGCCGTAGCCGCCCTGGTCCTGCGGAGTGGTGATCAGCTCCCACGCGTGGGTGATCGCCCCCTCCTTGAAGTAGTCGCCGAAGGAGAAGTTGCCGTTCATCTGGAAGAACGTGCCGTGGCGGGTGGTCTTGCCGACCTCCTCGATGTCGAGGGTGCGCACGCACTTCTGCACGCTGGTCGCGCGCGGCCAGGGCGCGGTCTGCTCGCCGAGCATGTACGGGATGAACGGCACCATGCCCGCGATGACGAACAGGGTGGAGGGGTCGGGCGAGATCAGCGGGGCCGAGGGCACCACGGCGTGGCCGCGGGCCTCGAAGAAGTCGAGCCAACGCTGGCGGATCTCGGCGGTGCGCATGGTGTCCTCGTCATCTCGCGGGCGGGGGTCGCTCCCCGCCGTCCTCGTGCTCAGCGTCGCGCCGGACCGGGGTGTTCCCGTCCCGCGCGACCGGGGTGCAGCCTAGGTGGCCGCGGTGGTCGTCGTCAGAAGGCGTACGGCAGGTCGCCGTCGCCGTCCGCGGGGTCCTCCGTGGGCTCGTCGGCCCAGCCGCGCCGCGAACGGGCCCGGCGGGCCTCCGCGCGCGTCTCGGTGTCGTCGTGCCACGCAGGCGGGACGGTGCCGGTCGCGTCGGCCTCGTGCGCCCCGCGCCCGGCGGCGCGGTGGGCCGCGCGCTCCTCGCGGATCGCGTCGACGTCCACGTCGCCGACCAGGTCCTGCCGCAGCTGGGCCTCGCGCTCGGCCATGCCGAGCCGGAACTCGCGTCGTGCGTCCGACAGCGACCGCACGGCGCCCGCGGTCGTCGCCCCGGCGCGGAACGCGGTGCGCGCGGCCCGGGCGGCCGTCGACGCGGCGCCGGCCGCGGTGCTGCCGGCCGTGTGCGCGCCGTCGGGCGTTCCCGTCAGCGAGTCGAGCAGCCCCAGCCGCTTGGCACCGGCGACCGCGGCCGCCGCGCCGACGCCGACCCAGAGCAGCCGGCTCATCGCCCGGACCGCCCGCGCAGGCCGAGGCCGGACAGCGCGCGGCGCACGCCGTAGGAGAAGGCGGCGACCTTGATCATCGGCCCGCCGACCGTCGCCGCGAACAGCGAGGTCAGCGCGGAGGCGTTCTGCGTGATCTGCGCGGCGGACGTCGTGATCGCGTCGACGCGCTCGAGCTGCGTGTTGGTGGACGACACGGTGGTGGCGGCCTCGTCGAGGATCGGCACCGTGTGCTCGGTGATCTCGCGCACCGAGGTGCGGGTCTCGTCGAGCACGCGGCCCAGCTTCACCAGCGGCACGGCGAGCGCACCCACCAGCAGCACGAAGGCGATGGCCGCGATGAGCCCCGCGATGTCTCCCAGCATGGCCAGCCCTTCGGTCGTGTGGACGCCGTGGCCGACGTCGGATGAACCCTACCCGGCGCGTCGCGCCGCAGGTGGCGCCGCACAACGCCGCGACGCCCCGGCTCCGACCCCGGACGGGGCGGTGCGAGGGCGTCGCGGACGTACGGCGGGTGGTGCGATCAGCGGGCGTAGTACTCGACGACCAGCTGGACCTCGCACGTGATGGGCACCTCGGCGCGCTTCGGGCGGCGCACCAGGACGGCGCTCAGCTTCTCGAGCTGGACGTCCAGGTAGCCCGGGAGGGCCGGCAGCACGTCGCGGTGGGCACCGGCGGCGGCGACCTGGAACGGCACGGTCGTCTGCGACTTCGGCTTGATCTGGAGGGTCTGGCCCTCCTTCACGCGGAACGACGGGCGGTCCACGATCTTGCCGTCGACCAGGACGTGGCGGTGCACGACGACCTGGCGGGCCTGCAGGATGGTGCGGGCGAAGCCGGCGCGGAGCACCAGCGCGTCCAGGCGGGTCTCGAGGTCCTCGACCAGGGCCTCACCGGTCAGGCCCGGGGCCTTGCGGGCGTCCTCGTACGCACGGGCGAGCTGCTTCTCGCGGAGCGCGTACTGGGCGCGCAGCCGCTGCTTCTCGCGCAGACGCACCGCGTAGTCCGACTCGGTGCGGCGACGGGCGCGACCGTGCTCGCCGGGCGGGTAGGGACGCTTCTCGAAGTGCTTGACGGCCTTGGGCGTCAGCGCGAGGCCGAGGGCGCGGGAGAGGCGCACCTGGCGACGCGCACGGGTCACGTTGCTCATGGATCTTCCTGTCGTTCGTACGGCACACCCGTGCCGGGTGACTCCCGGCGGGGCGTGGGGCCGACCTTGGATGCGTCCGACGGACGCGGCTAGGACCCCAGGTGGCCGTCCTGCGCGGGCCCACCCGGACGGATCCGGGGCGCACCTGGTGAGGACGACCTGTCGACTCTACCGGGTGACGGGCGCAGGACCTAACCCGGGAGCCGGCGCGGGGCAGGTCGCCCCGCGCCGCTCAGCGCGCCTCGGGCGGCGGCGCCTGGTCGAGCACCGACCGGATCCGCCCGAGCCGCTCGCCGACCTGGCGCTCGTAGCCGTGGTCCGTCGGCGTGTAGTAGCGGCTCCCGACCAGGTCGTCGGGGAGGTACTGCTGCGCGGCGACCCCGTGCGGGTGGTCGTGCGCGTACAGGTACCCCTTGCCGTGGCCGAGGGCCTTGGCGCCCGCGTAGTGCGCGTCGCGCAGGTGCGACGGCACCGACCCCATCCTGCCTGCCTGCACGTCGGCGAGCGCGGCGTTGATGCCGTTGTAGGCGGCGTTCGACTTCGGGGCCGTCGCGAGGTGCACCACCGCCTCGGCCAGGATGATCCGCGCCTCCGGCATGCCGATCAGCGCGACGGCCTGGGCCGCCGCGACGGCGGTCTGCAGCGCGCTGGGGTCCGCCATGCCGACGTCCTCGGCGGCCGAGATGACGATCCGGCGGGCGATGAACCGCGGGTCCTCCCCCGCCGCGATCATGCGTGCCAGGTAGTGCAGCGACGCGTCGACGTCCGACCCGCGCACCGACTTGATGAACGCGCTGATCACGTCGTAGTGCTGGTCGCCGTCCCGGTCGTAGCGCACGGCGGCGACGTCGATCGCCCGCTCGGTGGTCGCCAGGTCGACGACGGCGGGCTCCTCGGCGGCGTCGCCGAGGTCCACGTCGGGGTCGGCCAGCCGCGCCTCGCGGTCGGCCAGCGCGGCGCCGGCCGCGGCCTCGAGGATCGTCAGCGCCTTGCGGGCGTCGCCGCCGGCCAGGCGCAGCAGGTGGTCCTCGGCGTCCTCGGTCAGCCGCACCGCGCCGCCGAGCCCGCGCTCGTCCTCGACGGCACGCCGGATCAGCGCCTGCACGTCGGCGGTCTCCAGCGGCTTGAGCGTGAGCAGCAGGGAGCGGGACAGCAGCGGCGAGTTGACGGAGAAGCTCGGGTTCTCGGTCGTCGCGGCGACCAGGGTCACCCAGCGGTTCTCGACGCTCGGCAGCAGGGCGTCCTGCTGGGCCTTGGTGAAGCGGTGCACCTCGTCGATGAACAGCACGGTCTCCGAGCCGTCCGACGCGAGCCGGCGCCGGGCGTCGTCGACCACCTGCCGGACGTCCTTCACGCCCGCCGTCACCGCGGAGAGCTCGACGAACCGCCGGCCGGACGTCGTCGCGACCAGGTACGCGAGCGTGGTCTTGCCCGTCCCGGGCGGCCCCCAGAGCACGACGGACGACGGCGCGGCGCGGCGGGCGGTGGCGTCCCCCGGCTCGACCAGACGGCGCAGCGGCGAGCCCGGCACCAGCAGGTGCTCCTGCCCGGCGACCTCTGCCAGGCTCTGCGGCCGCATGCGCACCGCGAGGGGCGCCCCGGCCTGCACGGCGGGCGTCCCCTGCGCGGTCGAGGTGACCGCGTCGAACAGATCCATGCCCGCGAGCCTACGGGCGCGGTCCCACACGACGCGCCCGTGGTGCGCGCGGACCCCGCGGCCTGCGATGCTGACCCGCGTGTTCGAGAGCCTCGGTCGCCTGGTCGCCCGCCACCCCCGCCTCACGGTGCTCGTCTGGGCCGTGGTCGCCGTGGCCTGCTTCTTCCTGGCGCTCGTCGGCGTCGGTGGCCAGAACCTCTTCGACCGCCTGACGACCGGCCAGCCCGTCGTCCCGGGGTCCGACAGCGCCCGTGCCGCCGAGCTGCTGACGTCCACCGACGAGTCCGGCGCCTCGCTCAGCCTGCTGGTCCAGGACGTCGACCCCGCCGCCCCGGGCCTCGCCGAGGCGCTGGCCCCGGCACGCGAGGACGTGGCAGCCGTCGACGGCGTGGTCTCGGTGATCGACCCGTTCGTGCTCCCCGAAGGCGTCGCGAACCCCGCGGCGGCGCCCCTGCTCGCCCAGGACGGCACCGGCTTCCTGCTGGTCGCGGACCTCGACCCGGCGCTCGACGAGGACGCCCGGTCGGCCGCGCTGGCGGAGCTGGAGCAGCGCCTGGAGGCCGTGCCGGGCGCGTTGACCGAGGTGGCGCCGGACGCGACCGGCCTGGTCGGCGGCGGCTCGCTCATCGTCTCCGCGATCACGGACCAGGTCGAGCAGGACCTGACCACCGGCGAGGCGATCGCGCTGCCGGTGGCCCTGCTGATCATGGTGCTGGTGTTCGGCGGCTTCCTGGCCGCCGCGATGCCGATGGTCGGCGCGGTCGCGTCGATCGCCGGCGGGCTCGGCGCGCTGGTCGGCCTGTCGTACCTGATGGACGACCTCGAGTCCTCGGTGGTGAACGTCGTCACCGTGCTCGGCCTGGGCCTGTCCATCGACTACGGGCTGCTCATCGTGTCGCGGTTCCGGGAGGAGCTGGGCCGCACGCTCGGCGACGACGAGGGCCGGTCCTCCCGCCGCCGCCGCGGCGACGGCGCGGTGGTGTCCGCGCTGCTCACCACGATGTCGACGGCGGGCCGCACGGTCGCGTTCTCCGCGCTCACCGTGGCGATCTCGATCGCGGGCCTGCTCGTGTTCCGGCAGGACATCCTGCGGGCGTTCGGCGCCGGGTCGGTGGCCGTCATCGTGTTCGCGGTCGCGACGGCGCTGACGCTGGTGCCCGCGCTGCTGGTGCTGGCCGGGCGGCGCCTCGCCGGGCCGAGCCTGCTCTCGCGGGTGCCGGGGCTGCGGCGCGTGCTCGCGCGCACCGCCGACGTCGACGCCGAGGAGGGCGTGTTCTCCCGCCTCGCGGAGCGCGTCCAGCGCCGGCCGTGGTGGGTGATGGGCGGCACGCTCGCCGTCCTGCTCGTGCTCGCCGCGCCGCTGCTGCACCTCCAGCTCCGGAACTCCACGACGGAGCTGCTGCCGCTGTCCAGCCCGCAGCGCGAGTTCGTGGCGGTGCTCGCCGAGCAGTACCCCGCCTCCTCCTCGCCGGCGGTGCAGGTCGTCGCGCAGACGAGCGTCGCGGACGCCCAGGCCGCCGTCCCGGCGATCGAGGCCCTCGACGGCGTCGCGTCCGTCGACGCCCCGGTGGCCCGCGACTCGGTGGTCGTCATCGGCGTGCGGCCCGAGGGCACCGACCCCGGCGGGGCCGAGGCGCAGGACGTCGTGCACGGGCTGCGCGACCTCGACCTGCCGTTCGAGGCCTTCGTCGGCGGTCAGGCGGCCAACCAGATCGACTTCACCGACGCGCTGCTCGACCGCGCGCCCTGGGCGCTCGGCATCGTCGCCGTCGCGACGCTCGTCCTGCTGTTCCTCATGACCGGCTCCGTGGTGGTGCCGATCAAGGCGCTGCTCACCAACGTCGTGTCGCTGTGCGCGTCGCTCGGCGTGCTGGTCTGGGTGTTCCAGGACGGCCACCTGTCGGGCCTGCTCGGGTTCGAGAGCACCGGCGGCATCGAGACCTACGTCGTCGCCCTGGTGATCGCCTTCGCGTTCGGGCTGGCGATGGACTACGAGGTGTTCCTGCTGTCCCGGATCAAGGAGCTGCACGACGCCGGCGTGCCCAACGACAGGGCCGTCCGCCTGGGCCTGCAGCGCTCGGGCCGGGTCATCACCTCCGCCGCGGCGATCATCATCGCGGTGTTCGCGGGCTTCGTCGCCGGCGAGCTGCTGGTGATCAAGGAGGTCGGGTTCTCGCTGGCGGTCGCCGTGCTGATCGACGCCACGCTGGTCCGGCTCCTGCTGGTGCCGGCGACGATGACCGTGCTGAGCGAGGCCAACTGGTGGGCCCCGGCGCCGCTGCGCCGCCTGCACGAGCGCCTCGCGATCACCCACTGACCCGGGTGGCCCGACCGCGCGGCTCGGCGGGCCCGATCGTCGAGCGGGCACGCGACGCGTCCGGTGCGTGTCCTGTGGGTGCCCGCTCGGCGCGCCGCGCGCTCGGCGGGACGTCCGCAGGCGCGCGCCCGTCGAGCGCGCGCCCGGGTCAGCCGCGCCGGAGCGTGGTCAGGCGGTGGTGCGTGCGCAGGCCCAGCCGGTGGTAGATCCGGCGCGCGCCGTCGTTGTCGTCCCACATGCCGAGGGACACCCAGTCGGAGCCGTCGGCGAGCAGCGCGCGGACGGCCGCGGCAGTGAGCGCGGCACCGAGGCCGCGGCCGCGCTCCCCCGGCCGGACGCCGAGCCCGTGCAGGTGCGCGGAGCCCCGACCCCCGGGTCGTCCGGCCCGCGGGCCGGCGCCGATGACACCGCCCAGATGCCCGCGGCCGTCGCCCGCGAGGACGCCCCACCAGCGCTCGCCGGGAGCGGCCGGGTCGGCGTCGGTGGTCGGGTTGGCCTCCACGAGGCAGGCGCGGATCGCGTCGGCGTGCGCCACCGGGTCGAGCTCGCGGACGTGCGCCTCGCCGGCGACGGGAGCGGGCGCGTGCTCCGTGCACCATCCACTCCCAGCCCGTGCGGTTCGGGGTCAGCCCGAACCGGTCGACGTCGGCGCGGCGCAGGAGGCCGAGCGCGGCCGTGTCGACCCACGCGAACCGGTGCCCCGCGTCGTCGTGGGCGCGCAGCAGCCCGGCGACCGGCTCGGCCGGCCCGACGGCGACCAGCATCGTGGCGTCCGCGGAGGTCGACCGCTGCACGAGCAGCATCGCGTCGCCGTCGGAGCGCACGTGCACGGGACGCCACCAGCGCCGCTCGTCGAGCAGGAACGGGTCGTCCGCCCACCGCGCGGGAAGCACGGGGTGGGCGGACGACCTCGTCCCGGCAGCCGCCTCGTCGGCGGCCGGGGTCACTGCTGGGCGGGTGCGGCGGCGTCCGCGACCGGGGTCTCCGCCGTGGCGGCCTTCGGGGCGACGTCGGTCGCCTTCGGCTTGGCGTCGACGCCGGCCTCGCGGCGCTGCTGCACCGTGATGGGGGCCGGGGCACCGGTCAGCGGGTCGTAGCCGCCGCCGGACTTCGGGAACGCGATGACGTCGCGGATCGACTCGGAGCCGGTCAGCAGGGCGACGATGCGGTCCCAGCCGAACGCGATCCCGCCGTGCGGCGGGGCGCCGAACTGGAAGGCGTCGAGCAGGAAGCCGAACTTCTCCTGCGCCTCCGCCTCGCCGATGCCCATGACCGCGAACACGCGCTCCTGGACGTCGCGGCGGTGGATACGGATGGACCCGCCGCCGATCTCGTTGCCGTTGCAGACGATGTCGTAGGCGTAGGCCAGCGCCTCGCCCGGGTCCTCCTCGAAGCGGTCGATCCACTCCGGCGTCGGGGACGTGAAGGCGTGGTGGACGGCGGTCCAGGCGCCCTCGCCGACGGCGACGTCGTCGTCCTCGCCCGTGGGCTTGAACAGCGGCGCGTCGACGACCCAGACGAACGCCCACGCCGACTCGTCGATCAGCTCGCCGCGGCGGCCGATCTCCAGGCGGGCGGCGCCGAGCAGCGCGCGGGCCTCGGACGGCTTGCCCGCGGCGAAGAAGACCGCGTCGCCCGGCTGCGCACCGACGGCGGCGACCAGGCCCTCGCGCTCGGCCTCGGAGATGTTCTTGGCGACCGGGCCGGCGAGCGTCCCGTCCTCGGCCACGGTGACGTAGGCGAGGCCCTTGGCGCCGCGCTGCTTGGCCCACTCCTGCCAGGCGTCGAAGCCCCGGCGCGGGGTGGCGGCGCCACCGGGCTGGACGACGGCCCCGACGTACGGCGCCTGGAACACGCGGAACGGCGTGTCGGCGAAGAAGGAGGTCAGCTCGACCAGCTCGAGCCCGAACCGCAGGTCGGGCTTGTCGGTGCCGAACCGCGCCATGGCGTCGGCGTAGGTCATCCGCGGGATCGGCGTGCTGATCTCGTAGCCGATCAGGTCCCAGAGCGCGCGCAGGATCTGCTCGCCGAGCGCGATCACGTCCTCCTGGTCGACGAAGGACATCTCGACGTCGAGCTGCGTGAACTCCGGCTGCCGGTCGGCGCGGAAGTCCTCGTCCCGGTAGCAGCGGGCGATCTGGTAGTAGCGCTCCAGGCCGCCGACCATGAGCAGCTGCTTGAACAGCTGCGGCGACTGCGGCAGGGCGTACCAGGAGCCGGGGGCCAGGCGGGCCGGGACGACGAAGTCGCGGGCGCCCTCGGGGGTCGACCGGGTCAGCGTCGGGGTCTCGACCTCGACGAAGTCCTGGGCGTCGAGCACGCGGCGCGCGGCCTGGTTGGCCTTGGCCCGCAGGCGCATCGCCTTGGCGGGCTCGGGGCGACGCAGGTCGAGGTAGCGGTGACGCAGGCGCGCCTCCTCGCCGACGGGCTCGTCGAGCGACGAGGACACCTGGAACGGCAGCGGCGCGGACTCGTTGAGCACGACGACCTGCTCGGCGACGAGCTCGACCTCGCCCGTGGCCAGGTGCGTGTTCTCGTTGCCCGCGGGCCGGCGGCCGACCTGGCCGGTCACCTGCAGCACGTACTCGGCGCGCAGGCCGTGCGCGACGGCCTCGTCGCGGATGACGACCTGGGCGATGCCCGAGGCGTCCCGCAGGTCGACGAACGCCACCCCACCGTGATCGCGCCGGCGATCCACCCACCCGGTCAGGGTGACGGTGGTGCCGATGTGCTCGGCCCGCAGCGAGCCGGCGGTGTGGGTGCGCAGCACGAGGAGTCCTCTCAGGTGGTGGGGCGCTGCTCGGAGCAGCCCGGCGAGTCTACTGCGGCCGGACCCGCGGCCGTCGCCTCCGCCGGCGGCTCAGGACAGCACGGGCTCAGAAGAGCGCCGGCTGCACCACCCCGGCCAGCACCCCCGCCGGCGTCTCCGCCGCGACCCGGCCGTCCGGCCGCACGCGCCACGGCGAGGCCGACGGCGGCGAGCCGTCGGCGGGCGTCGCGGTCGGCCCGTGCAGCCCGTACCGGCGGCGCAGCGGACGCACGCGCTCCCGCAGCCACCGCGCGTACTCCTCGGGCACGTAGGCGCCCCGCGCGTACAGCCGGCGGTAGTGCGGCACGAGGTCCGGGCGGTGCTCGGCCAGCCAGGAGAGCATCAGCGGGCGCACGGGCCCGCGCAGGTGCAGCGGGATGACGGTCACCCAGGACGCGCCCGCCTCGGCGAGGTCGCGGAGCAGGCCGTCGAGGTGCGCGGTCGAGTCCGTCAGCCACGGCATCACGGGCGCCACCAGCACGCCGCACTCCAGGCCCGCGTCCCGGACCGCCCGGATCAGCGCGAGCCGGGCCCGGGGCGTCGGCGTGCCGGGCTCCATCACCTGCTGCAGGTCCTCGTCGCCGATCGCGAGCGAGACCGCCACGCCGACGCCCACCTGCGTCGCCGCCTCGGTCAGCAGGGGGATGTCCCGGCGCAGCAGCGTGCCCTTGGTGAGCAGCGAGATCGGCGTCCCGGAGTCCGCCAGCGCCCCGATGATCCCCGGCATGAGCGCGTAGCGGCCCTCGGCGCGCTGGTACGGGTCGGTGTTGGTCCCGAGCGCGACGTGCTCGCGGCGCCACGACGGCCGGTGCAGCTCCGCCGTCAGCACGTCGACCACGTTGGTCTTGACCACGATCTGGGTCTGGAAGTCCTCGTCCGGGCCGAGCCCGAGGTACTCGTGCGTCGGCCGGGCGAAGCAGTAGGTGCAGGCGTGCAGGCACCCGCGCATCGGGTTCACGGTCCAGCGGACCGGCATCGAGGACGCCTCCGGCACCTTGTTCAGCGCGGACTTCGCGTGCACCTCGTGGAACGTCACGCCGGCGAACTCGGGCGTCCGGACCGAGCGCTGGTGCCCTGCCAGGGCGAGTCCGGGCAGCGCTGCTGCCGCCTCCGCCGCGATCTTCTGCCCGTCCCACCGCATGGGTCGATTCGAACACGTGTTCGACGCGGAGGCAAGCGCCCTGCTCTCGGCGCCCGTGGCGGTGCTCAGCATGCTGGCCTCCCGGTTGCCGGACGGCCCGGGCCGTCGGACCGTGGAGGCATGACGTCCGCGCACCCGGCCCCGGCGGCCCCGCCCTCGACCGCTCGCACCCCGGACCAGCGTGGCGCGTCCGCGTCGCGCGCCTGGCCCGTGCTCGTCCTGCTGCTCCTCGTGAACGCCGCGGTGGCCTTCGGCGGCAGCCTCGCGTCGACGTCGGGCGTCGACGGCTGGTACGCCGACGCCGAGAAGCCGGCGTGGACCCCGCCGAACTGGGTGTTCGGCCCGGTGTGGACGGTGCTCTACGTGGTCATGGCCGTCGCCGCCTGGCTGATCTGGCGGCGGCACGGCGCCCGCGCCGCACGGACCGCCCTGGTGCTCTACGGCGTGCAGCTCGCGCTGAACGCCGCGTGGACGCCCGTCTTCTTCGGCGCCGAGCAGCTCGGCGCGGGGCTGGCGATCATCCTCGCGCTCGAGGTGGCGCTGGTGGCGACGATCGTGGCGTTCCACCGGCTGACGCCGTGGGTGGCGTGGCTGCTCGGGCCGTACCTGGTCTGGGTCCTGTACGCGACGACGCTCAACGCCGGCGTCGCGGCGCTCGCCTGAGGGCGGGTCAGGACCCCGCCGGCACCACGCGAGGGTGCAGGTCCTCGGCCGGCGGCGCCCACGTCGCGGCGTCGGCGTCCACCTGCGACCCCGAGCGGATGTCCTTCACCTGGTCCGCCGCGCCGTCCTCCGACGCGGGGAACCAGACGTACGGGATCCCGCGCCGGTCGGCGTGCTTGATCTGCTTGCCGAACTTGGCGGCGGTCGGCGCGACCTCGACAGGCACGCCCCGTGCGCGCAGAGCGGAGGCGACCGCGTCCGAGGCCGGGCGGGTCTGCTCGTCGGTGACGGCGACCAGCACGGCCGCGGGCACGCCGCGGGTCGCCCGCACCAGCCCGCCGGTCAGCAGACGGGACACCAGCCGCGAGACCCCGATGGACAGCCCGACGCCCGGGTAGGTCTGCTTGCCGTCGGACGCCAGGGTGTCGTACCGGCCGCCGGAGCAGATGGAGCCGAGCTGCTCGTGCCCCACCAGCACCGTCTCGTAGACGGAGCCGGTGTAGTAGTCGAGCCCGCGCGCGATCTTGAGGTCCGCGACCACGACGCCCGGGGCGCGCACGGCGGCGGCCTCCACCAGCTGGCGCAGCTCTGCCAGCCCCTGCTCCATGAGCTCGGACTCGACCCCGTGGGTGGCGGCGAGCTCCCGCACGCGGTCCACGACGCCGGCGTCGCCGCCGCTGATCGCCGCCAGCGCGAGGCAGGCCCGCGCCTGCTCCGGCGTCGCGCCCGCCTCGGCGACGAGCAGGTCCGCGACCCGGTCGGCGCCGACCTTGTCCAGCTTGTCGATGCTGCGGAGCACCGCGTCGACGTCCGTCAGCCCGAGGCCGCGGTAGAAGCCCTCGGCGACCCGGCGGTTGTTCACGAGGATGCGCACCGGCGGCACGCCGATCTCCTGCAGGGCCCCGAGCGCCTCGGCCATCACGAGCGGCAGGTCGACCTCGTAGTGGTACGGCAGGTCGCCGGCCCCGACCACGTCGATGTCCGCCTGGACGAACTCGCGGAACCGGCCGTCCTGCGGCCGCTCGCCCCGCCAGACCTTCTGGATCTGGTAGCGCTGGAAGGGGAACGCGAGGTGACCGGCGTTCTCGAGCACGTAGCGCGCGAACGGCACCGTGAGGTCGAAGTGCAGGCCGAGCTGGCCCGAGCGGTCGGTGCCGCCCTCTCCCTCCTCCTGCAGCCGGCGCAGGACGTAGACCTCCTTGGAGGTCTCCCCCTTGCGCAGCAGCTGGTCCAGCGGCTCGACCGCACGGGTCTCGATGCCGGCGAACCCGTGCAGCTCGAAGGTGCGCCGCAGCGTGTCGAGGACGTGCTGCTCGACCACGCGGCCGTCGGGGAGCCACTCGGGGAAACCGGACAGAGGAGTCGGACGTGCCATGCGCGTCATCCTGCCAGGTACGGGTTGGTCCTCAGCTCCACGTCCACGCGGGTGGCGGGGCCGTGGCCCGGCAGGACGTGCGTCCCCGGAGCCAGCGCGCCGACCACCTCGCGGAGCGTCGCGGCCATCGCGGCCGGGTCGCCGCCCGGCAGGTCCGTCCGTCCCACGCTCCCCGCGAACAGCACGTCCCCGGTGAACGCGACCCGCTCCCCGCCCTCCTCGAGCAGGTACAGCGTCGACCCCTCGGTGTGCCCGGGCGCGTGCCGGGCGACCAGCCGGACCCCGCCGAGCTCGAGCGCGACGTCCGCGGTGCGGGCGCCGGGGTCGCCGCCGCCGAACGGCTCGACGTCGCCCGCGTCGAACGCGTCGGGGTCGAGCCCGGCGGTGACGAGCCCGGACCGCAGCGCGTCGCGCACGCCGAGGGCGTCGACGTCGCCCGGACCGGCGCCGCGCAGCGTCCCGAGGGGGTCGGCCAGCCGGTGCGCGTCGCGCGCGTGCAGCCGGAGCGGCACGCCGGCGGCAGCGGCGACCCGCCCCGCGTCCCACACGTGGTCGGCGTGGCCGTGGGTCGCGACGACCCCCGCCACCCGCAGGCCCTGCTCGGCGACCGTGCTCCGCACGGCGTCCGCGACGCCCGCCCCCGGGTCGACGACGACGCAGGTCCCGTCGTCCGCGGCGACGACGTAGCAGGCGGCGGCGAACACGGGCGACGTGAGTCCGAGGATGCGCACGCGGCCACGCTAGCCGCACGGACGGACGCCCCCGCGGGCACGTCGGTGCCGGCCCGCCGCAGGTGCACGGCAGGTGCACGGCGTGGAGGGTCACTCAGTGGGCCACCCGGCTGCCTAGACTGTCGGGCGGGCGCGGGTGCTCCGCGCCCCGAGCACGGGGGACCCCGCAGTCGAGACCGAGGAGTGTGCGTGCCGTCCAGCAAGCGCGAGCGCGAGTACGAGCGCCGCCGGTACGAGAAGTGGCAGGAGCGCCAGGTCGCGAAGCGGGCCAGGCGCCGCCGCCAGCAGGTGATCGCCGGCGCCGTCGTCGGCGTGCTCGTGCTGGGCGTCGGCGTGACCGCCGGGATCGTGCTCTCGGGCACGGACGACCCCGCCGCCGGCACCGGGAGCACCCCGGACGCCACCACGGCCGCGACCACCCCGGCCGAGCGACTCGGCAACGGCGGCGTGCTCCCCGACGCCGCGCTCGCCGAGGGCCGCACCTGGACCGGCACCCTCACCACGAGCCAGGGCGACATCGGCATCGAGCTCGCGGGCGACCTCGCCCCGCAGGCCGTCGCGAGCTTCGTGACCCTGGCCCAGGAGGGCTACTTCGACGGGACCGACTGCCACCGCCTCACCACCAGCGGCATCTACGTGCTGCAGTGCGGCGACCCCACGGGCACCGGCACCGGCAGCCCGGGCTACGCGTTCGGCCCCATCGAGAACGCACCCGAGGACGACGTCTACCCGGCGGGCACCATCGCGATGGCGCGCCAGGGCGGCGACGGCGAGTCGATGGGGAGCCAGTTCTTCCTCGTCTACGAGGACTCGACCATCCCGGCGGACGACGCCGGCGGCTACACCGTGTTCGGCCGTATCACGTCGGGCCTCGACGTGGTGCAGGCAGTCGCTGACGCGGGCGTGAGCGGAGGTGCCTCCGACGGCACCCCGGCCACCCCCGTCACCATCGAGGGAGTGGAGACCCAGTGACCGAGACCCCCGACGAGCAGCAGCGCTCGCACGACAGCGACGAGGCCGCGGTGGCCACGACGACGCCGGACGCCGCGACGCCCGAGGACGCGGGCACCGCTCCGGAGATCACCGAGGAGCCGGCCGTCGAGGCCGCGCCCGAGGACGTCACGCCGGAGACCGCCCCCGAGGAGGCCGACGACGCTGTCGCGACGGAGGAGCCCGCCGCCGACGAGCAGGCCGCCCAGGAGCCCGCCTCCGACGCGGTCGCCACGGAGGAGGCCGCCGCCGACGCCGTCCCCGCCGACGTCCCCGCCGACGACTCCGCCGCCGACGAGCAGGCCGCAGACAAGCAGGCCGGCACCGCCACCGAGGCGCCGGCCGATGAGGCCGCCACCGAGCCGGATGCGCCCGCGACCTCCGAGGCGCCCGCGACCCCCGCCCCCGCGCCCCGCGCTCCCCTGCCCAGCGCCATGCGCCCGCGGCCGCGCCCGACCCCGGCGGCTCCGGGCGTCCCCGCCGCCGCGGCAGCCGCCCCGACGGTGCCGGCCGTCCCCGTGCCGGCACCCGACGACTCCGCCGAGGCCGCGGCAGCGACCGCGTTCGGCCGCGTCGACGAGGACGGCACCGTGTACGTCCGCGAGGCCGCGGGCGAGCGCGCCGTCGGGCAGTTCCCCGGCGCCACCCCGGACGAGGCCCTGGCGCTGTACGTGCGCCGGTTCCTCGACCTGCAGGCGAAGGTGGTGCTGTTCGAGGCCCGCCTCACGGCCACCGACCTCGCGGTCAAGGAGATCGACCAGACGCTCGCGCGCCTGACCGAGGAGACGGCCGAGCCCGCCGCGGTGGGCGACCTGGACGGGCTCCGGGCCCGGCTCGACGGGCTGCGGGCGACCGCGGCCGAGCGCCGCGCCGCGGTGGACGCCGAGCGGGCCGCCGCCCGGGCTGCTGCCCTCGAGGCGCGCACGCAGATCGTCGAGCGCGCCGAGAAGATCGCCGGCACCGATCCCGCCCGCATGCAGTGGCGTCCCGCGGGCGAGCAGCTGCGCACCCTGCTCGACGAGTGGAAGGAGGCGCAGCGGACGGGTCCGCGCGTCGACCGCACCTCGGAGGAGGCGCTCTGGAAGCGGTTCAGCCACGCCCGGACGACGTTCGACCGGGAGCGGCGGCACTACTTCGCCGAGCTCGAGTCGCGGAACGCGGGAGCGAAGGCGGCCAAGGAGGAGATCGTCCGCGAGGCCGAGCGCCTGCAGACGAGCACCGACTGGGGCGCCACCGCCGGCCAGTACCGCGACCTCATGGCGCGGTGGAAGGCCGCCGGGCGCGCGAGCCGGGCGGACGACGACGCGCTGTGGGCCCGGTTCCGCGCGGCGCAGGACACGTTCTTCCACGCCCGTGACGAGCTGAACGCGGCCACCGACCGCGAGTACGGCGCCAACCTGGAGGTGAAGGAGGCGCTGCTCGTCGAGGCCGAGGCCATCGACGTGTCCCGCGGTCTGGGCCAGGCCAAGGCGGCGCTCCGCTCGATCCAGGACCGCTGGGAGGCGGCCGGCAAGGTCCCGCGCGGCGACATCCAGCGCGTCGAGGCCCGCCTGCGTGCCGTCGAGAGCACCATCCGCGACGCCGACCAGGCCGAGTGGCGGCGCACCAACCCCGAGACCCGCGCGCGGGCCGAGGGCGCCCTGGCGCAGCTCGAGAACGCGATCGCCCAGCTCGAGGCCGACCTGGCCACGGCTCAGGCCGGTGGCGACCAGCGGAAGGTCGCCGACGCGCAGGCCGCCCTCGACGCGCGCCGGGCCTGGCTGGAGCAGGTGCAGCGGGCCGCGCAGGACTCGCGCGGCTGACCCGCCTCCCGGCCGACACGCCGGGCGTCGTCCACAGGATGCCGGTCGCCCCTCGCCCCGTGCGGGGGTCGACCGGCATCCTGCTGCGATGACCCCCCAGCCTCCGCCGCCGGACGTTCCGGACCCCGCCGCGACGGCCCTGGTGCGCCGCGAGGACGTCGGCGACATCGCCTGGCAGGTGCTCCTGCGCGACGGGGACCTGGTGCGGCTCCGCGAGGACGTCGCCCTGCCGGCGCGCGTCGTCGCCACCGCCGCGCTCCGCGCCGCCGCGCTGGCGCCCCTCGTCCCGGTGCGCTGCGTCGTGGGCCGCGGCTCGGCGGTCTGGGTGCACCTCGGCGGACCGGACCCCGGCCGCGTGCAGGTGGTCGCGCCGCGCGACGTGCGGGTGCCGGAGCCGGCACCGGGCCGCGCCTCCATGGTCGCCGACCTGGCGGACCGGGACGTAGTCGTGCTGGGCGCGGTGCGCGTGACGACACCGCGGCGCACCGCCGTCGACCTGCTCAGCCACGACCCGCCCGACCAGGCCCTGGCTCAGCTCGCCCGGCTGCGCGCGGCCGGGCTGGACCTGGCCCAGGTGCGGGCGGACGTCGCGCAGGCCGCAGGGCGCCGGGGCGTGCGTGCCGCCGCGGCACTGCTCCCCCGCCTCGACGCCGTGCCCCGTGCGGGCGACGAGGCGGTCAGGCCTCGACGACCGGCTGGTCGGCCTTCGCGCCCGTGATGCGGTAGACGTCGAACACGCCCTCGACCTTGCGCACGGCCGACAGCACGGACGCCAGGTGCGACGGCTCGGCCATCTCGAACACGAACCGGGACATGGCCACGCGGTCGCGGGAGGTCGACACCGACGCCGACAGGATGTTGACGTGGTGGTCGGACAGCACCCGCGTGACGTCCGACAGCAGCCGGCTGCGGTCCAGCGCCTCGACCTGGATCTGCACCAGGAACAGCGCCGTGCTGCTCTGGCTCCAGGAGACGTCGACCATCCGCTCGGGCTGCTCCCGCAGCGACGTGACGTTGATGCAGTCGGACCGGTGGACGCTGACGCCCTGGCCGCGGGTCACGAACCCGACGATGTCGTCGCCCGGCACCGGCGTGCAGCACTTGGCGAGCTTGACCCAGATGTCGTCGACGCCCTTGACCACGACGCCGGGGTCGCCGGTGCGGACCCGCCGGGCGGTCTGCCCGGGGCGCGCGACCTCGGCGATGTCCTCCTCGGCGCCGGGCTCCCCGCCCATGGCGTGCACGAGACGCTGCACCACCGTGGCGGCCGAGACCTGGCCCTCGCCGATCGCGGCGTAGAGGGCGGAGACGTCGGCGTACCGCATCTCGTTGGCGAGCGCGACGAGCGACTCGTGGGACAGCAGGCGCTGGATCGGCAGGTTCTGCTTGCGCATCGCCTTGGCGATGGCGTCCTTGCCGTGCTCGATCGCCTCCTCGCGCCGCTCCTTGGTGAACCACTGGCGGATCTTGTTGCGGGCGCGCGGGCTGGTGACGAAGCCGAGCCAGTCGCGGGACGGGCCCGCGGTCTCGGACTTGGAGGTGAACACCTCGACGACGTCGCCGTTCTCCAGCGTCGAGTCGAGCGGGACCAGGCGGCCGTTGACCCGGGCGCCCATCGTGCGGTGCCCGACCTCGGTGTGCACCGCGTACGCGAAGTCCACCGGCGTCGCCCCGGCGGGCAGCGCCATCACGTCGCCCTTCGGCGTGAAGACGTAGACCTCGCCGTCGGCGATCTCGAACCGCAGGGAGTCCAGGAACTCCGACGGGTCGGCGGTCTCCTTCTGCCAGTCGACGAGCTGGCGCAGCCACGCCATGTCGTTGCCGTCGGTGTCGGTCCCGCCGGCGCCCTTGGCGTTCTCCTTGTACTTCCAGTGCGCGGCGACGCCGTACTCGGCCCGCCGGTGCATGTCGTGCGTGCGGATCTGGATCTCCACCGGCTTGCCGCCGGGGCCGATCACCGTCGTGTGCAGCGACTGGTAGAGGTTGAACTTGGGCATCGCGATGTAGTCCTTGAACCGGCCGGGGACCGGGTTCCACCGCGCGTGCAGGGCGCCGAGCGCCGCGTAGCAGTCGCGCACCGTGTCGACCAGGACGCGCACGCCCACCAGGTCGTAGATGTCGGCGAAGTCGCGGCCCCGCACGATCATCTTCTGGTAGATCGAGTAGTAGTGCTTCGGGCGGCCGGTGACCGTCGCCTTGATCTTCGCGGTGCGCAGGTCCGCGCCGACCTGGTCGCGGACGACCGCCAGGTACTCCTCGCGAGCGGGCGCGCGCTCGGCCACCAGGTGCACGATCTCGTCGTAGACCTTGGGGTAGAGCGTCGAGAACGACAGGTCCTCGAGCTCCCACTTGATGGTGTTCATGCCGAGGCGGTGCGCCAGGGGCGCGTAGATCTCGAGGGTCTCGCGGGCCTTCTTCTCGGCGGACGCCGCCGGGACGAACTTCCAGGTGCGGGCGTTGTGCAGCCGGTCCGCGAGCTTGATGACCAGCACGCGGATGTCCCGGGACATCGCGACGACCATCTTGCGCACGGTCTCCGCCTGCGCGGCGTCCCCGTAGGTCACCTTGTCCAGCTTGGTGACGCCGTCGACGAGCATGGCGATCTCGGGGCCGTACTCGGTGCGCAGCTGCTCGAGGGAGTACGAGGTGTCCTCGACCGTGTCGTGCAGCAGCGCCGCCGCCAGCGTCGGCGGGGTCATGCCCATCTCGGCGAGGATGGTCGCGACCGCGACAGGATGCGTGATGTACGGGTCGCCGCTCTTGCGGAGCTGCCCCCGGTGGGCGCGCTCCGCCGTCGCGTACGCCCGCTCGAGCAGGCCGAGGTCGGCGCGCGGGTGGTTGGTGCGGACGGCCTGCAGCAGCGGCTCGATCACCGGCGACTGCTGCGGACCCCTGCCCTGCCCGAACCGGGCCAGGCGCGAGCGCACGCGGCTGGTGCTGCCCGTGGTCGTGGCGGCCTCCGGCGGCGTGTCGGGGGCAGACGTCCGAACCTGGTCCGCCATGCGCGCCTCCCGCCGTGCCGGGGTGTCCGGCTGTCCTGGCCCTACCGGCCTGCACCGGCCGGCACCCGCGAGGTCGCCGGTGCCGGCCGGTGGGCCGCTGATCCGCACGATTCTACGGCGTCCCCGCCGCCGGGCGGGGTCAGCCGGTCGCCGAGCGCGTCAGCCGACCTCGAGCAGCGCGTCGACGTGGTGCCCGGCCAGCCGCGACCGGCCCGGCAGGAACGTCAGGTCCATGAGGAACGACAGCCCCACGACCTCCGCCCCGCACTCCTCGAGCAGCTCGACGGTGGCCGCCGCGGTGCCGCCGGTGGCGAGCACGTCGTCGACCACGAGCACCCGCGCACCCGCCGGCACCGTGAACGGGTGCAGCTCGACCGTGGCGGCGCCGTACTCCAGCTGGTAGTCGCGGCGCGCGACCGGTCCGGGCAGCTTGCCGGCCTTGCGCACCGGCAGGAAGCCGGCGCCCAGGGCCAGGGCGACCGGGGCGGCGAGGATGAACCCGCGGGCCTCCATGCCGGCGACCAGGTCGACCGGGCCGGGCACCCGCGCAGCCATCTCGGCGACGACGGCGGCGAACGCGGGTCCGTCCGCGAGCAGCGGGGTGATGTCCTTGAACACCACGCCGGCCGTCGGGTAGTCGGGCACGTCGCGGACGAGCGCCTCGATCCGCTCGACCAGCGCCTGGCCCGTCAGGGCGTCCTCCTGGGTGCCGCTCATCGTCGACCCTTCTTCCTGCGCGGCTGCGCCGCGACGCCCTGGTGGCCGCCCGCGCGCACCTGCCCGGTGTACCGGCCGACGGCGACCTCCTCGTGGTCCGTCCCGCCGTCCGTGCCCGTGCTCCCCGCGGCGCGGGCCCGCAGGGCCACGACCTTGGCGGTGTGCTCGCGGATCGGCTGCTCGCGGAGGCGCAGGGCGACCTCGAGCGGCGTGGCGAGGAAGATCGAGGAGAACGCACCGACCAGCATGCCGACGAACAGCGCGAGGGCGATGTCCCGCAGCGTGCCGGCGCCGAGCACGAACGCCCCGATGAACAGGATGCCCGCCACCGGCAGCAGCGCCACGACCGAGGTGTTGATCGAGCGCACCAGGGTCTGGTTGACGGCCAGGTTGGCCCGCTCCTCGTAGGTGGCGCGGGTCTGGTCGGTGATGCCGGCCGTGTTCTCCCGCACCTTGTCGAACACCACGACCGTGTCGTAGATCGAGTAGCCGAGGATCGTGAGGAAGCCGATCACCGTCGCCGGGGTGACCTCCCAGCCGATCGCGGCGTAGACGCCCGCGGTGATGGCGATGTCGTGGAACAGCGCCACGATCGCGGCCAGCGCCATGCGCCAGTTCCGGAAGTAGATCGTCATGACCACGCTGACGAGCACCAGGAACACGACGAGGCTGGTCAGCGCCTTCTGCGACACGTCCTGGCCCCAGGTCGGGCCGATGAACGAGCTCGCGACGTCGTCCTCCGAGACGCCGTACGCGTCCTGGAGCGCCGTGCGGACCTGGTCGACCTGGTCCGCGGTGAGCTCGGCGGTCTGGATCCGCAGGGCGGAGGAGCCGACGTTGGTGACGCGCGGCACCTCCTCCGGCGAGACCTCGGTGACGGCGTCGATGGCCGGCTGCTGGTCGGTGCTGCTCGCGTTCGACACCGTGAACTCGGAGCCGCCGCGGAACTCGATGCCGGCGTGCAGGCCCGGCGTGATGAGCAGGATCGCCGAGATGACCACGAGAGCGCCGGAGATGCTGAACCACAGCTTCCGGCGGCCGACGATGTCGTACGAGCGGCGGCCCGTGTAGAGGTCGTTGCCCCACTGGGCGAAGTTGACGGCCATCAGGACTCGTTCCCCTCGGTGCGTCGTGCGGCGTCCTCGGGGGTGCTGCCGTCGTCGGGAGTGTCGTCGGCGGGGCCGTCGACGACGGGACCGGCGGTGCCTGCGCTGCCGGCCTGCGCGGCGCGGGCGGCGGCCCGGCGCTCGGCGATCGTGCCGCCGGCACCGACCGGCGCCGCCACCAGCGTCGACGTCGGGACGTCCAGGCCCGCGCCGGCCTCCGCCCCATCGGGCTCGGCGTCCGCGTCGGCCCGGCGGCCGTGCACGACGCGGCCGCGGCCGACGTAGCGGGTGGCCTCGGGGGCGCCGAGGCGCCGCGGGTCCAGGCCGGACAGCGGGTGGCCGGAGCCGAAGAACCGCGTCTTCGCGATCAGGCGCATCACCGGGTGGGTGAAGGTGAACACGATGAGCAGGTCGAGCAGGGTCGTGAGCCCGAGGGTGAACGCGAACCCGCGCACCGAGCCGACCGCGAGGAAGTACAGGACGATCGCGGCCAGGAAGTTCACCGCGTCGGACGCGATGATCGTCCGGCGCGCGCGCTCCCAGGCACGGTCGACGGCCGCCACCAGCGTCCGGCCCTCGCGCAGCTCGTCGCGGATGCGCTCGAAGTACACGATGAACGAGTCCGCGGTGATGCCGATGGCCACGATCAGGCCGGCGACGCCAGGGAGCGACAGCCGGTAGCCCTGGGTCCAGGACAGCAGCGTGACGACCCCGTACGTGAGCACGCCGGCGATCACCAGCGACGCCACCGTCACCAGGCCCAGCGCGCGGTACTGGAACAGCGAGTAGATCACCACGAGCAGCAGGCCGATGAGGCCGGCGATCAGGCCCTTCTCCAGCTGCTCGGAGCCGAGCGTGGCCGAGATCTGCTCCTCGCTCTGCACCTCGAAGCTCAGCGGCAGCGAGCCGAACTTCAGCTGGTTGGCCAGCGTCGTCGCCGTCTCCCGCGTGAAGCTGCCCGAGATCTCGGGCTTGCCGTCGGAGATCACCACGCCGGGGTCGAGCGACGGCGCCGAGATGACCAGGCCGTCCAGCACGATCGCGAACTGGTTCTGCGGAGCGGTCAGACCCTGCAGGCGCTCGGTCACGTCGGCGAACTCGCGGGTGCCGGCACCGTCGAACTCGATGTTCACGGCCCAGTTGTTCGTGACCGCGCCCGACTGGCTGACCTGCAGGCCCGAGCTGGCGTTCGCGATCCGCGACCCCTCGACCTCGACCGGGCCGAGCACGTACTTGACCGTGCCGGTCGGGTCGCAGGTGACGAGCGCCGCGTCCGCCGCACCCGACTGACCACCCGTGAGGTTGGCCGGGTCGGTGCAGTCGAGGGCGTCGTAGTCCGCCTGCACGGCCGGGGTGATGTAGTACTCCGCGTCGCTCGCGCTGTCCGGTGCGGCCTTCGTCGGCTCGTCGGAGGGCTCCTCGGCGGCGGCGGTCTCACCGGCCGTCGGCGTCGGCGTCGCGGCCGCGGTCGGCTCCGGGGCGCCGTAGGTCAGCACCGGCCGGAACTCCATCTGCGCGGAGGTCCGGACCAGGTCCAGCGTCTCCTCGCTGGGCCGGCCCGGCAGGGCCACCACGATGTTGGACCCGCCCTGGCTGGTGATCTCGGCCTCGGCGACCCCGGAGGAGTCGACACGCTGCCGGATGACCTCGATGGCCTGGGCGATGGTCTCCGAGGAGACGCTCGACTCGTCCTCGGCCACCGGCGCGAGGATCAGCTGCGTGCCGCCCTCGAGGTCGAGGGCCAGCTTCGGGGTCCACGTCGCGTCGGACCACCTCGTCCCGGCGAAGATCGCCCCGAAGACGGCGACCGTGAGGACGGCGAGCGTGAGCAGCGTGCGCGCCGGGTGGCGGCGACGGGTGGGTGGGGCCAACGGTTCGTCTTCTCTCGTGCGCGCACCGCCCGCTCAGGAGCGGGCGGTGCGGGTGGTGGGGGCGCGGACCCGGATCGGGACCGCGATCCCCCGCTCTCGACTACTGCTGGGGCTTCGTGGTGCTGTCGGGGCCCTCGTCGTCACGCGGCGGCTGCAGCGACGACAGGTCGTCCGGGACGTCGATGCGGCCCGGCGGGACGGCGCCCGGCTCGTCGCGCCACTCGGAGTCGTCCGCCAGCTCCTCGTCGTCCTCGACGACGTCCTCGACCGGCGGGTCGACCAGGCGGGCGATCGCGGCCTTGATCCACACGCTGCGGACGCCCGGGGTGGACTCCAGGGTGACCTCGTCGCCCTCGACCTCGATCACGGTCCCGTACATGCCGGAGCCGGTCATGACCCGCTGGCCGGGCTGCAGGTTGTCGCGGAAGCTGAGCTGCTCGCGCTGCGCCTTCCGCTGCCGGCTGGACAGCAGGAACATCGCCCCGATGCCGATGACGAGGATGATGAGGAAAGTCGGGTCCACGAAGAAGGCTCCTGATCGCAAATGACGTCGGCCGCAGTCTAGGTGCCGCGGCTCCGGGCTCCTAACGACTGCGCACGCGCGTCGGTTCCCACATCCTCCCGCGCCCCGGCAGCGGAGTCGAGCGCCGGGGCGGGCCGACGCCCGGGCTCAGCCGAACAGCGTGCCGGTGGGCGCGGGGGCGTCGAGCCCGAGGTGGGCCCACGCGTCCGGCGTCGCCACGCGGCCGCGCGCGGTCCGGCCGATCAGGCCCTCGCGCACCAGGAACGGCTCGGCGACGGTCTCCACCGTCTCCGGCTCCTCCCCCACGGCCACGGCCAGCGTGGTGAGGCCCACCGGGCCGCCGCCGAACCGCGTGCACAGGGCCGTGAGCACCGCGCGGTCGAGCCGGTCCAGCCCGAGGCGGTCGACCTCGTACACCTCGAGCGCCGCACGGGCCGCCGCCAGCGACAGGGTCCCGTCGCCGCGGACCTGCGCCCAGTCGCGGACGCGGCGCAGCAGCCGGTTGGCGATGCGGGGCGTCCCGCGCGACCGCGACGCGATCTCCGCGGCGGCCTCGTGGGCGAGCGGGACGTCGAGGAGGCCCGCGGAGCGCAGCAGCACGCGCTCCAGCTCGTCGTCGGCGTAGAAGTCCAGGTGGCCGGTGAAGCCGAACCGGTCCCGCAGCGGCGCGGGCAGCAGGCCCGCGCGGGTGGTGGCGCCGACCACGGTGAACGGCGGCAGCGCGAGGGGGATCGCGCTCGCGCCCGCGCCCTTGCCGACGACCACGTCGACGCGGAAGTCCTCCATCGCGACGTACAGCAGCTCCTCGGCGGGCCGGGCGAGCCGGTGGATCTCGTCGATGAAGAGGACCTCGTTCTCCTCCAGCGAGGAGAGGATCGCCGCGAGGTCGCCGGCGTGCTGGACGGCGGGACCGCTCGTCACGCGCAACGACGTGCCCAGCTCCGCGGCGATGATCATGGCCAGCGTGGTCTTGCCCAGCCCGGGCGGCCCGGACAGCAGCACGTGGTCCGGCGCGCGACCCCGGCCGAGGGCGGCCTGCAGCACGAGCGACAGCTGCTCGCGCACGACCTTCTGCCCGACGAACTCGTCCAGGTGCCGCGGGCGCAGGGCGGCCTCGGCGGCGCGCTCGAGCTCGTCCGCACCCGGGCGGACCAGCGACTCCGGGCCGTCGTCCGGCAGGTCGTCCGGCAGGTCGTCAGCCACGTCCGCCGCCCAATGTGCGCAGGGCCGCGCGGAGCAGGCCCGCGACCTCGGCCTCCCCCACCGGCTCGTCGCTGCCGTCGAGCACCGACGTGACGGCGTCCTGCGCGGCCTTGAGGTTCCAGCCCAGCCCGACCAGCGCCTCGACCACCTGGTCGCGCCGGTCCGCCGGCCCGGCCGCCACGGGGGCGCCGGCGCCGGCCTGGACGTCCCGGGGCACGCCCAGCCGGTCGGCGAGCTCGAGCACGATCCGCTGCGCGCCCTTGTGGCCGATGCCGGGAACGCGCTTGAGGGCGGCCAGGTCCTCCCCCGCCACCGCGCGGCGCAGCCCGTCCGGGGTGTGCACCGCCAGCATCGCCAGCGCGAGCCGCGGCCCGACGCCGCTGACGGTCTGCAGCACCTCGAACACCTCGCGCTCGTCGGCGTCCGCGAACCCGAACAGCGTCAGCGAGTCCTCGCGGACCACCAGCTGGGTGTGCAGCAGCGCCGTCTGACCCACCCGCAGGCCTGCCAGCGTCGCCGGGGTCGCCTGCACGAGCATGCCGACCCCGCCGACCTCCACCACCGCGGCGTCCAGCCGCACGGCCAGCACCGTCCCGTGCACCGAGGCGATCACACCGGCTCCTTCCCGTCGGACGTCGGCGTGCAGTCTGCCACGGGTGCGAACACCTGTACGAACGACACGCGCGCCCGGGTGCCGCGGTCAGGCGCGGACGCGGCGCGCGGCCTGCTCCGCCTGCGCCCAGGCGCGCTGCGCGGCGGTCATCGAGCCCGGCGCACGCTGGGGGGTGCCCACCGCGCCGGCGGGGCGCCAGAGGTGGCAGATCGCCAGCGCCAGCGCGTCCGCCGCGTCGGCGGGCTTCGGCAGGGCGTCGAGGGACAGCAGCCGGGCGACCATCGTCTGCACCTGCAGCTTCTCGGCCCGTCCGTTGCCGGTGACCGCGGCCTTGACCTCCGACGGCGTGTGCATGGCGACGGGGATCCGCCGCCGCGCGGCCGCGAGCATCGCGATCCCCGCCACCTGGGCCGTCCCCATGACCGTGCTGACGTTGTGCTGGGCGAACACCCGCTCCACCGCGAGGGCGTCGGGCGCGTGCTCCTCGAGCCACTCGTCGATGCTCGCCGCGATGGTGAGCAGGCGCTGGTCGATGTCCGCCGACGGGGCGCTCTGCGCGACGCCGACCGCGACCATCCGGACCTTCCGCCCCGGCAGGCCGTCGACGACGCCGAGCCCGCACCGCGTCAGGCCGGGGTCCACACCGAGTACGCGCACCCCTGCAGTCTCCCAGGCCGGGGGTCCCGCACCCGGCCGGACGCGCCGACGCCCCGCGCGGCTCGGGGCCGGGCGGGGCGTCGGTGCGTCGTGCGTCGGCGTCAGTCGTCCTCGAGCTCCGCCATGACCTCGTCCGAGGCGTCGAAGTTCGCGTAGACGTTCTGCACGTCGTCCGAGTCCTCGAGCGCGTCGATCAGCCGGAAGATCTTGCGGGCGCCCTCGGCGTCGACCTCGATCTGGGTGGCCGGGTGGAACACGACGTCCGCGGAGTCGTACTCGATGCCCGCATCCTGCAGCGCCGTGCGCACGGCGACCAGGTCGGTCGCCTCGGACAGCACCTCGAAGGCCTCGCCCGCGTCGTTGACCTCCTCCGCGCCGGCCTCCAGCACGGACATCATCACGTCGTCCTCGGTGGTGCCCTCCTTCGGGACCATGACGACGCCCTTGCGGGAGAACAGGTAGGCCACCGAGCCGGGGTCGGCGAGCTGGCCGCCGCTGCGGGTGAACGCCACGCGGACGTCGGCCGCGGCGCGGTTGCGGTTGTCGGTGAGGCACTCGACCAGGAACGCCACGCCGCCGGGGCCGTAGCCCTCGTAGAGGATCGTCTGGTAGTCGGCGCCGCCGGCCTCGGCACCCGAGCCGCGCTTGACCGCGCGGTCGATGTTGTCGTTCGGGACCGAGGTCTTCTTCGCCTTCTGGATGGCGTCGAACAGCGTCGGGTTGCCCGCGGGGTCACCGCCGCCCGTGCGGGCGGCCACCTCGATGTTCTTGATCAGCTTCGCGAAGAGCTTGCCGCGCTTCGCGTCGATCACGGCCTTCTTGTGCTTCGTGGTGGCCCACTTGGAGTGACCCGACATCGCTTCGTACCCTCTCGTTCCAGCGCCTCGACCGACGTCGCCGGCGGACCAACGGTGCGGCACCGCCCGGCAGCGGACGGCGCCGGCGCGCTCACACGGCGTCGCGGACGATCTCGACGAACAGTCGGTGCACCCGCGTGTCCCCCGTCACCTCCGGGTGGAAGGACGTGGCGAGCAGCGGTCCCTGGCGCACCGCGACGATCCTACCGGCGGCAGGCCCGGACTCCACGCGGGCGAGCGCCGTGGCCGCCGGCCCCACCTCGTCGACCCAGGGCGCGCGGATGAAGACGGCGTGCACGGGGTCGTCCCCGGAGTCGGGGACCCCGTCGATCCGCAGGTCCGACTCGAAGGAGTCGACCTGCCGCCCGAAGGCGTTCCGCCGGACGGTGACGTCCAGCCCGCCGAGCGTCCGCTGGCCGTCGATGCCCCCGACGATCCGGTCGGCCAGCAGGATCATGCCGGCGCACGACCCGTAGGCGGGCATCCCGCCGGCCAGCCGCTCCCGCACGGGGCCGTCGAGCTCGAACGCCCGGAGCAGCTTGTCGATGGTGGTGGACTCGCCGCCGGGCAGGACCAGGGCGTCGACGGCGTCGAGCTCGCTGGTCCGGCGCACGGGGACGGCGGTGGCGCCGCTCGCCTCGAGGGCGGCGACGTGCTCGCGGACGTCGCCCTGCAGGGCCAGGACACCGATGGTGGGAGAGGCGCTCACACCTCTCATCCTACGAATCGCCGGACGCCGGTGCCGTCGGCGCCGTGAGCGCGGCCGCGGCGGCCACGGGCACCTCGACCGCCGTCCAGTCCCGCACCAGGTCCGCGAGCCGGGCCAGCCCCTCCAGGAGCGCCGCCCGGTCGCTCGCCAGCGAGACGCGGACCATGCCCTCGCCGCCCGCGCCGAACGCGCTGCCCGGCGACACCGACACGTGCCGCTCGTCCAGGAGACGGAGCGCGAACGCCTCGGAGTCGGTGGTCGCCGCCGACACGTCGACCATCAGGTAGAACGCGCCGAGCGGCGGCACGGACGGCACGCCGCGCGCGTCCAGCAGCGCGACCGCGGCGTCGCGCCGCTCGCGGTACGAGGCCACCGCGGCGACCACGTCGTCCTGGGGCCCGGTCAGCGCGGCGAGGGCCGCGCGCTGGCTGACCGAGGACGGGCAGGCGACGGTCGCCTCCGCGACCTGGCCGAGCAGGTCCACGACCCCGGGGTCGCGCGCCACGACGTAGCCGAGCCGCCAGCCGGTCATCGCGTAGGTCTTGGAGAACGAGAAGAACGTGAGCACACGGCCGTCGGTGTCGAAGGTGGCGGGGCTGACGTGCGGGGCGTCGAAGGTGATCGCCTCGTAGCACTCGTCGGACAGCACCCACAGGTCCCGCTCGCGGGCGAGCTCCACCACGCCGGCGAGCAGCTCGGGCGGGTACATCGCACCGGTCGGGTTGTTCGGCGAGCACACGACGACCGCCTTGGTCGCGGGCGTGATCGACGCGGCGATGTCGGCCAGCGTCGGCACGAAGCCGTTCGCGGCGTGCGCGGGGTAGGTCGCCACGCCGACCCCCGCGGCCACGGCGGCCATCCGCCAGTTCGGGAACTCGGGGTCGGGCAGCAGGATCTCGTCACCCGGGCCGGCCAGCGCGTTGATCGCCATCGCGAGCCCGTGCATCGCCCCGTGCGTCACGACGACGTCGGACGCGGTCACGTCGAGCCCGTTGACCCGGCGCACCTTCTCGGCCAGCGCGGCGCGCAGCTCGGGCGTCCCGGTGCTCGACGTGTACGCGGTGTGCCCGGCGGCGGCGTCACGGCCGGCGGCCGCCACGACGTGCGCGGGGGTCGGCACGTCCGGCTCGCCGATCTCCAGCCGGATGGCCTGCGGGTCGCGCAGGGCGAGCTCCATCAGGGTGCGGATGCCGCTGCGGTGGATGCGGGTGACGGGCGACGTGGAGAGGGGCACCGGCGCACCCTAGCGGAGAACCGGGCCCGGAAGTTACTCCCTGGTAACAGCGTCAGCGGTCGTGCTGGGGGCCGAGGTGACGGGTCACGCCGTCCCACCCGCGCAGCAGCGGGCGCACCAGGTCGGCGAGCCCCTCGGGGAACACCTCCCGCGACTCGGCGTCCAGGTCGTCCAGGTGCCACCAGCGCAGCTCGTCGAGCAGGTCCAGCTCGACGTCGGTCCACCCGTCGCGGCCGATGGCGTCGGTGTCGAGGACGGACCCGACGCGCGCCACGAAGAACTCCTCGTCCTGGCGGCACCGCTCGGCGTAGAAGTCGAAGATCCCGGTCCGGGTCAGCACCGGCCCGACCAGGTCGCCCGGGTCCAGCACCAGGCCCGTCTCCTCGCGCACCTCGCGCACGGCTGCGGCCAGGGACGACTCCCCCGGGTCGATCCCGCCGCCGACGGTGAACCACCACGACCGCTCGGGCTGGTCGGCGTCGTGCCCGCGGACCAGCAGCAGCCGGTCGTCGGCGTCGAGCAGCAGCACCCGCGCGGCACGCCGGAACCGCAGCCCGTCCTCGCCCAGCACCCAGTCGGCGCCGAGCGCGGACGCGGTCGTCCCGGACGGCGACGGCCCGCCGGCCCCCGAGGGGGTCGACGGGCCGTCGGTCGGCAGGGCGCTCGTCACCAGCCGCGCTCGGCGAGCCGGTGCGGGACGGGCACGTCGTCGACGTTGATGCCGACCATGGCCTCGCCGAGGCCGCGGGACACCTTCGCGATGACGTCCGGGTCGTCGTAGAACGTGGTCGCCTTGACGATCGCGGCGGCGCGCTCGGCGGGGTTGCCGGACTTGAAGATGCCGGAGCCCACGAACACGCCCTCGGCGCCGAGCTGGCGCATCATCGCGGCGTCCGCCGGCGTGGCGATGCCGCCGGCGGTGAACAGCACGACGGGCAGCTTGCCCGCGCGGGCGACCTCGACGACCAGGTCGTACGGCGCCTGCAGCTCCTTCGCGGCGAGGAACAGCTCGTCCTCGGGCAGCGAGGACAGGCGGCGGATCTCGTCGCGGATGGTGCGCATGTGCGTGGTGGCGTTGGAGACGTCGCCGGTGCCGGCCTCGCCCTTGGAGCGGATCATCGCCGCGCCCTCGGTGATGCGGCGCAGCGCCTCGCCCAGGTTGGTCGCGCCGCACACGAACGGGGCGGTGAACTGCCACTTGTCGATGTGGTGCGCGTAGTCGGCCGGGGTCAGCACCTCGGACTCGTCGATGTAGTCCACGCCGAGGCTCTGCAGGACCTGCGCCTCGACGAAGTGGCCGATGCGGGCCTTGGCCATCACCGGGATGGAGACGGTGCTGATGATGCCGTCGATCAGGTCGGGGTCGCTCATCCGCGCGACGCCGCCCTGGGCCCGGATGTCGGCGGGCACGCGCTCGAGCGCCATGACGGCGACCGCGCCGGCGTCCTCGGCGATCTTGGCCTGCTCGGCGGTGACGACGTCCATGATCACGCCGCCCTTGAGCATCTCCGCCATGCCGCGCTTGACGCGCGCGGTGCCGACCGCGGGGGCGTCGGCGGCGGTGACGGGCTGGCTGGTCTCGCTGGTCACTGAGGGCCTCACATCTCGAGGGGAGGGTGGCGGGTTTCCACCGCCCATCCTAATCCGCACCCGGGGGCGCGTCGGCGGCGTCCACAGGTCAGGCCGCGGCCGGCGGGCGACCCGGGCGGCCCAGCGCCGGCGGCCAGGCGTCGTCCAGCTCGAGGGTCTGCGGCATGGGTGCCCGCCCCGCGAGCCGCAGGGTGCGCACCGCCCAGCCGCGGCGCATCCGCTGCGCCTGGGCGACGGCCTCGTTGTGGAACCGGCGCGCCAGCTGCACGCGGTACCAGGCGTCGGCCAGGGCGTCGAGCAGCTCGTCGGCCCCGGGCTCCTCGCGCAGCGCGGCGACCTCGGCGGGGTCGTCGAGCGCCTCCCGGAGCGTCGAGGAGAGCTCGCTCTCGATCAGCCCGCGCTCGTCCGGGCCGCTGCCCGGCCGGCCGGGTGCCGCCAGCTCGTCCGGCAGCCGGGCCATGCCCTGGGTCTGCGGCTGGTTGGCCGCGATCGACGCCCAGGACGCCTCGCCGATCAGCACCGAGCTGACCGGGTCCAGCACCCCGGACGCCGCGAGCGTCGACGCGGCCGACGCGCGGCGCAGCAGCTGCGTGTCCACGACCGCGCCGGAGGCGGCGACCTTGCGGTGCAGCCGGTCGATGCGCGACGCGGCCACCCAGGACCACCACAGCACCAGCAGCACGACGGCGACGACCACGACCGCGGTCTCCGACCAGCTCATCGCACGCCCTCCGCGCTCACTCGTCGCCCCGCAGGCGGCGCAGGGCGGTCCGGGCGCCGCGCAGCGACGTCGGGTCCTCGCCGACGGGCAGCTCGCTGCCCTCGACGGCCATCTCGTACACCGTGAGCACCTCGTGGGTCACGGACGACCAGTCGTACCGGCCCACCGCCGACTCCCCCGCCGCCGCCACCCGGGCGCGCCGGTCCGGGTCGCCGAGGAGCTCGACCAGGGTGCGGGACAGGTCGGCGGAGTCGCCGGTCCGGAACAGCACCCCGGCCTCGCCGTCGGCCAGCACGCGCCGGAACGCGCCGAGGTCCGAGGCCACGACGGCGGTCCCGGCGCTCATCGCCTCGACCAGCACGATGCCGAACGACTCGCCGCCCGTCTGCGGCGCGCAGTACACGTCCGCCGAGGCGAGCAGCCGCGCCTTCTCGTCGTCGCTGATCCCGCCGAGGAACTCCACGGCGTCGGCGTCGTCGCCCAGCAGCTCGCGGGCCTCCTCCGGGCCCGTCTCGCCCCGGCCGGCGACCAGGACCCGCACCCCGGGAACCGCACGGCGCACGGCCGGCACGGCGTCCAGCAGCACGGGCAGCCCCTTGCGCGACTCGTCCAGCCGGCCCAGGAACACCACCGTCGGCCGCTCGGGCGTGCCGACCCAGCGGGGGTCGGTCCCGGCACGCGCGAACGCGTCGACGTACACGCCGTTCGGGATCACGACGGCGTCGCCGCCCAGGTGCTCGACCAGCGTCCGGCGGGCGTCCTCGGACACCGCGATCCGGGCGCTGATCTTCTCGAGCGACTGCCGCACCAGCGGGTAGGCCAGCTGCAGCGACCGGGACCGGACCAGCGACGAGTGGAACGTCGCGACCACCGGGCCGTCGGCGATCCACAGGGCCAGCATGCTCAGCGACGGGGTGACCGGCTCGTGCAGGTGCAGCACGTCGAACTGCCCGGCCTCGAGCCAGCGCCGCACGCGCGCCGCGGTCAGCGGCCCGAAGGTCACCCGGGCGACGGCGCCGTTGTACCGGACCGGCACGGCCCGGCCCGCCGACGTCATGTACGCGGGGATCGGGGTGTCGTCGTCCGCGGGCGCCAGCACCGAGACGCTGTGCCCGCGCTCGATCAGCGCCTCGGCGAGGTCGCGCACGTGGAACTGCACGCCGCCCGGCACGTCGAAGGAGTACGGGCAGACGATGCCCACCCGCAGCGGCCGCGCGGGCGCGGCCGTCACGACGCGCCCTCGGCGGCGAGCGTCCGCGCGTACCGCTCCGCGTCGAGGTCCGCGACGAACACCTTCTGCAGCATGTGCCAGTCCTGCGGCGCCCGGTCGATGCCGGCCGCGAGCTCGTCGACCCAGGCCTGCGTGAGCGCGCGCACGCGGTCGGCACGCGGCACGTCCTCGGGGACCGTCAGCAGCCGGCCGAACTCGATGACGACGCCCCACGGCGACCCCGCCGCGCGGCGCCGCTCGCCGTGCAGCCGCTCGTACGTGATCGAGGCGGAGCACAGCGGCGCGCCGGTGGCCACGGCGAGGGCGGCGGGACCCGCGGCCACCCGCGCGCGCTCGCCGAACAGGTCGACCTCGACGCCGCGCGCGGTCAGGTCGCGGTCGGCCAGCAGCGGCACCAGGCCGCCGGTGGGCTGCTTGACGGCGCGCACCAGCTCGCGGAACACCCCGCCGCCCGACCCGGACAGCGGGATGATCTCGAGCCCCAGGCCTTCGCGGAACGCGAGGAACTCCTGGAACAGCGCCTCGGGCTTCAGCCGCTCGGCGACGGTGACCGTGCGGCCCAGGTGCCGGGTCGCCCACGCCCCGGCCAGGTCCCAGTTGCCCAGGTGGCCGAGCGCCAGGACGGTCATCCGGTCCTCGGCGATGAGCTGCTGGACGTCGCCGCCGTCGACCAGGCGCACCCGGGCCGCGATCTGCTCCTGGCTCATCCCGACCAGCGCGAAGGACTCGCCGTAGTACCGCATGTACGAGCGCATCCCCAGCAGCGTCAGCCGGCGGAGCTCCTCGGGCCGCGCGTGCGGGCGGACCCGCCGCAGGTTCGCCTCCAGCTGTCGCACGCCGGAGCCGCGGAGCAGCCACAGGACGTCCGCCACCAGCCGGAACACCCCGCGCACCACCGGGTCGGGGACCTTGCCCACGACGCGCCAGGCGAGGGCGAACAGCCGCGCCATGTCGATGCGTGCCGTCACGCCGTGCCCACCGCCTGGCGCCGCACGGTGGCCATCCGCTGGACGATCGTCACCAGCGAGGCGACCGCGAGCAGGGCCAGCACGACGACCAGCACGACCTGCGGCAGGCCGAGGCCCACCAGCAGCGTCGCGACCAGCACGGCCGCCAGCCGGTCGGCGCGCTCGGCGATCCCGACCTGCGCGGTCATGCCGAGACCCTCGGCTCGGGCCCGGGCGTAGGGCACGACCGAGCCCAGCACCAGGCACGCCAGCGCCGTGCCGACGCCCCAGGCGGAGTCGCCCTCGCCCGCGAACCAGAGCACGAGGCCGGTGAAGATCGCGGCGTCGCCGAACCGGTCCAGCGTCGAGTCGAGGAACGCGCCCCACGGGCCGGACCGGCCGGAGCGGCGGGCCATCACGCCGTCCAGGCTGTCGGTGAGCACGAACAGCCCGATCACCAGGCTGGCCGCGAGGAAGTGGCCGGTCGGGTACAGCCAGAGCGCCGCGGCGACGACGGCCACGGTCCCGGCGATGGTCACCGCGTCGGGCGACACCCCGCGCTTGAGGAGCGCGTCGGCCACGGGCGTGAAGATCCGCGTCATGGCCCCGCGCAGTCGGTTCAGCACCTGCGGCTCATCCCTTCTGGTCGCGGTCGGCCGGCGCCGGCCACCCGGCCGCGAGCCGGAACCGCGTGTCGTGCAGCAGCTCGGGCAGCGCCCGGGTGCGGCCGACGATCGGCAGGAAGTTGGCGTCCCCGGACCACCGGGGCACCACGTGCTGGTGCAGGTGCGCGGCGATGCCGGCGCCCGCGACGTCGCCCTGGTTCATGCCCAGGTTGAAGCCGTGCGGACCGCTCACCTCGCGCAGCACGCGCATCGCGGTGCGGGTCAGCTCCGCCACCTCGGCGACCTCGGCGTCGGTCAGGTCGGTGTAGTCGGCGACGTGCCGGTACGGGACGACCAGCACGTGCCCGCCGTTGTACGGGTAGAGGTTGAGCACGACGTACGCGACCTCGCCGCGTGCGACGACCAGCCCCTCCTCGTCGGAGAGCGACGGGATGCGGCAGAACGGGCAGCCGTCGCCGGCGCCGGAGCCCGACGGCTTGTTCTCGCCCCCGATGTACGCCATCCGGTGCGGGGTCCACAGCCGGCCGAAGCCGTCGGGCACGCCCGCGAGGGCGTGGTGACCGGCAACCGCGTCCTCCGCCGCCGCCCCGTGCGGGCCGGTCCCGTCGTGCTCGGTCACGCGCTCAGACCTGCGCGTGCTCGCGGACGGCGTCCACGACGCGCTGCACGGCCTCCGCCACGGGCACGCCGTTCTCCTGCCGGCCGTCGCGGTACCGGAACGACACCGCGCCCGCCTCCGCGTCCTCGCCGCCGGCGATCAGCACGAACGGGATCTTCTGCGTGCTCGCGTTGCGGATCTTCTTGCCGAACCGGTCGCTGGACCGGTCGAGCTCGGCGCGGATCCCCTGGGCACGCAGCTGGGCGACGACGTCCTCGAGGTACGGCTCGAACGGCTCCGCCACCGGGACCGCCAGCACCTGCACCGGCGCGAGCCAGGCCGGGAACGCGCCCGCGTAGTGCTCGGTCAGCACCGCGAAGAACCGCTCGATCGAGCCGAACAGCGCACGGTGGATCATCACCGGGCGCTGGCGGGTGCCGTCGGCGGCGGTGTACTCGAGCTCGAACCGCTCGGGCAGGTTGAAGTCGAGCTGGATCGTCGACATCTGCCACGTCCGGCCGATCGCGTCCCGCGCCTGCACGGAGATCTTCGGGCCGTAGAAGGCGGCGCCGCCCGGGTCCGGGACCAGCTCGAGGCCCGACTCGGTGGCGACCTGGCGCAGCGTCTCGGTCGCCTCCTCCCAGGCCGCGTCCTCGCCGACCGACTTCTCGGGGTTGCGGGTCGACAGCTCCAGGTAGAAGTCGTCGAGCCCGTAGTCCTTGAGCAGGTCGAGCACGAAGGTGAGCAGGCTGGTCAGCTCCCCCTTCATCTGCTCGCGGGTGCAGTAGATGTGCGCGTCGTCCTGCGTGAAGCCGCGGGCGCGGGTCAGGCCGTGCACCACGCCGGACTTCTCGTACCGGTAGACCGTGCCGAACTCGAACAGCCGCAGCGGCAGCTCGCGGTACGAGCGCCCGCGGGCGTCGAAGATCAGGTTGTGCATCGGGCAGTTCATCGGCTTGAGGTAGTAGTTCTGCCCCGCGCGCTTGATGTTGCCGTCGGCGTCCCGCTCCTCGTCCAGCTGCATGGGCGGGTACATGCCGTCGGCGTACCAGTCGAGGTGCCCCGAGATCTCGAACAGCTGCTGCTTGGTGATGTGCGGCGAGTTGACGAAGGAGTAGCCCGCCTCGACGTGCTTGCGCCGCGAGTACTCCTCCATCTCCATCCGGATGATGCCGCCCTTGGGGTGGAACACCGCCAGGCCGGAGCCGATCTCGTCCGGGAACGAGAACAGGTCGAGCTCGGCACCCAGCCGGCGGTGGTCGCGGCGCTCGGCCTCGGCGATCCGCTCCAGGTACGCCTTGAGCTCGTCCTTGGTCGGCCACGCGGTGCCGTAGATCCGCTGCAGCTGCGGGTTCTTCTCGGAGCCGCGCCAGTAGGCGGCGGCGGACCGGGTGAGCTGGAAGCCGTTGCCGAGCAGCTTGGTGCTGGGCAGGTGCGGGCCGCGGCACAGGTCCTGCCAGACGACCGTCTCCGTCTCCCGGCCCGCGCCGCGCACGTTCTGGTAGTAGGTGAGGCCGCCGGCCCCGACCTCGACGGAGGCGCCCTCGCCCGCGGTGTCGGCGGTGGACTTCAGGCCGATCAGCTCGAGCTTGTACGGCTCGTCCGCGGCGAGCGCGCGCGCCTCGTCGTCGGAGACCTCGACGCGGCGGAAGGTCTGCCCCTCGCGCACGATGCGGGTCATCACCTTCTCGAGCGCCTTGAGGTCCTCGGGCGTGAACGGGGTCTCCACGTCGAAGTCGTAGTAGAAGCCGTCGGTGACCGGCGGGCCGATGCCGAGCCGCGCCTTCGGGTTGACCTCCTGCACCGCCTGCGCGAGGACGTGCGCCGCGGAGTGCCGCAGGACGGCGAGGCCGTCGGGCGAGTCGATCGTGACGGCCTCGACCGCGGCCCCGTCCGGGAGCGGGCGGGACAGGTCCCGCAGCTCGCCGTCGACGCGGACGACCACGACGTCGCGGCGGGCGGAGAACAGGTCCGTGCCCGTCGTCCCCGCCTCGGCCGTGGTGCTGGTGCCGTCGACGGTGAGGGTGATGAGCTCGGGCACGTGCATGGTCTCCTCGGGTCGGGCCCGCGCCTCGCACGCGGGGTCCTCAGGCGATGCTACCGACCCGTCACGTGCACCCGTGCCGCCGTCACGTCGCGGCGCGCGCCCGGCGCCGCTCGCGGTACGCCGCGGCCTTGACCCGGTTGCCGCACTCCTCCATGCCGCACCACGCCCGGCGGTGCCCGCGGGAGCGGTCCAGGTACACCCGGGTGCACGCGGGTCTGCCGCACTCCTTGAGCTCGGCCGGGTCGGCGCTCGCGACGACCTCGATCACCGCGCGGGCGATCGAGGAGAGCGCCTGCGCCGCCGTGCCCGAGGCCGCGCGCCTGCCGTCGACGAGCATCGTCGTGGCCGGCGGGTCCGCCGCCGCCCGGTTCACCGCCGCGACGTCCTCCGCCCGGGCGGGGCGGCCCTGCAGTGCCGCGACCACGAGGCCGTAAGCGGACTCGCGCAGCGCGCGTGCGGCGTGCAGGTCCGCCGCCGAGCTCCCCGGTGGGCTGGTCACCGTCCCGCTCCCGACGAACCACGCGTCGAGCGCGCCGGGATCGACCAGCAGCTCCTCCGGCTCGGGGCTGCGCCGCCACTTGAGCGTCCCGACGAAGTCGAGGGCGGGATCACCGCTGACGAAGACGAACACGTCACCATCTTGACCGGTGACGCACGGGTACGCAACCGTGTCACCTGTCAGACCGGTGACGACACACCGGCACGCACCAGAAGAGGCGGCACGCATGATCACGACCGAGGAGTACTGCTACTTCGCCGACCGCGCCCTCGACGGCATGGCCGGGATCGTGGCGGCCCTGGGCGACGGGCTGAGCACCCGGCGCCCTGCGCTGCCCGGCGCCAACTCGCCCTACGGCCTGCTGACCCACTGCCTGGGCGTCGTCGAGGCGTGGGCCGGGCAGCTCGTGCACGGACGTCGGGTCGAACGCGACCGGGACGGCGAGTTCGAGGCGACGGGACCCGTCGCGCCGCTGCTCGCCCGGACGGCGGCGGTGCGTGCCCAGCTGGCGCTCGACGTGGCGGCGGCCGACCCCGGTGCGCCGCTGCGTTCGGCGCCGCCGGCCGCGTTCGAGGGTCCCGACCGCGAGCTGACCCAGGGCGCCGCCCTCATGCACGTCTACGAGGAGCTGGCCCAGCACCACGGTCAGATGCAGCAGATCCGGGACCTGCTCGTCTCCGGGACCGGGGTGCGGGCGTGATCGGCGACGACACGGCCTTCGAGGTCGACAGCGCGCGGCTGCGGGCCGGTACCGGGGTCAAGTGGGGGGCCGTGGACGACGACGTGCTGCCCGCGTGGGTGGCCGACATGGACTTCGCCGCACCGCAGGTCGTGCGGGACCGGGTCGCCGACGCGGTCGCCCGCAGCGACCTGGGCTACCCCTTCTGGCCGGAGGGCGACCCCGTGGTGCTCGCCTTCGAGCAGCGGATGCGCAGCCGCTACGACTGGTCCCCCGAACCCGGCCGGACCCGCGTCCTCACCGACGTGCTGCAGGTCCTGCAGGTGGTCGTGGAGCAGGCGACCGAACCCGGCGACGGCGTCGCGGTCCTGGTCCCGAGCTACCCACCGTTCCTGGCCGCCATCGAGCGCGCCGGCCGGCGGATCGTCCCCGTGGCGATGGTGGACGACGGCACGGGCTGGGCGTTCCAGGCGGACGGGCTCACCACCCGGCTCGGCGACGCGGGCGTCCGGCTCCTCGTCCTGGTCAACCCGCACAACCCGACCGGTCGCGTGCTCACCCGCGCGGAGCTGCGCACCCTGGCCGACGTGGCCGAGGAGCTGGACCTGGTCGTCCTGTCGGACGAGATCCACGCCGACCTCACCTACGACCGGCACGAGCACGTGCCGTTCGCGTCGCTCGGCCCCGGTGCCGCGGCCCGGACGATCACGACCACGTCGGCGACGAAGGCGTTCAACATCGCGGGACTGCGGTGCGCCGTGGTGCACGTCGGGCACCCCCGCGTCCGTGCCCGGCTCGATGCGCAGCCCCTCGACATCTTCGGCACCCCGAGCACCCTGGGACGGATCGCGACGGTCGCGGCCTGGCGGGAGTCGGAGGACTGGCTGGACCGCCTGCGGGTCGTCCTGCACGCCAACCGGGCCCGCCTGGTCGAGTGGGCGGCCGACCGCCCCGGCATCAGGTTCCACGCCCCGGAGGCGACGTACCTGGCCTGGCTCGACCTGTCCCGCACCGCGTTGCGCGCGGACGACCCGGCGGACGACGTCCTGCGGCTCGGGCGGGCGCGGCTGAGCCCGGGCGCGGAGTTCGCGCAGCACACCGCCGTGGACACCCGGGCGTTCGCGCGGCTGAACTTCGCCACCGGCCCGACGCAGCTCGCCGCACTGCTGGACCGGGTCGACCGCGCGGTCGCCGCGGCGGCACGCGGGGAGTGACACGCGACGAAGGCCCCTCGCCTGCTGCGCAGGTGAGGGGCCTTCGGCTCGGGTGGGCGATACTGGGTTCGAACCAGTGACCTCTTCGGTGTGAACGAAGCGCGCTACCACTGCGCCAATCGCCCGGCAGGTGAAGACAATACCCGACCGGTGCGCGCGGCCGAAATCGGCGCCGGCGCCGCCGGCCGCTGCGCGCGAGTACCGCTCCACGAGCGGGATCCGCGGCGGTCCGGGCGTGTCGGGCCTACGACGGTCACCGGCATCGGCGCAGGCCGCGGACCGATGAGGGGTCCTACCGGGTGAAAGTCGCCGCGGGACCTCGGTCCCGGAGACTTCGGCTGTCATGATGGTCGTCTCGCGTGATGTGTGTGAAGGAGGATGCAGTGGCCCAGCGCTCGTACGACGTCGTCGAGTCCGTCGCCATGCAGCTCATCAGCTCCGATGCCAGCGTGCTGCCGGTCACCGCGGAGCTGTCGTACCGCGTGAGCGATCCGTACACGGTGCGTGCCGTGTTCACCAGCCCGCAGTCCACGTCGGTGTGGCTGCTCGGACGTGAGCTCCTGCTCCAGGGCATGCTCGCGGACGCCGAGGACCCCGCCGGGTGCGGGGACGTCCAGGTGTGGCGGGACGAGGACCCCCTGTTCACCCTGATCTCGCTCACCGGCATCGAGGGCAGCGCGCTGCTCGCCTCGCCGTCCGAGCCGCTCGAGCGGTTCCTCACGGCGACCGAGCAGCTCGTCGCTCTCGGTACCGAGAGCGACCGCATGGAAGGCGAGATCGCGGCCCTCATCGCCGCGCTCCTCACCGCCTGACCCCTGCCGCCCGGCCCTCACGGGTCGGGGTCGGCTCCCGCGCGCTCGGCGAACAGGCGCGCCACCTCCGCGGACAACGGCCCCGGCGCCACCGGCGCCCCGTCCAGGACGTGCACCCCGGCGAAGCCGCGCAGCGACCCGCTCAGCGCGAGGTGGGCAGCGCCCGCGACGACCTCGTCCAGCACCGCCCAGGGCAGCTCCCCCGGCGCCGCCTCGCGCACCGGCAGGCCCGCGGCGCCGGCCCACTCCAGCACGAGCGCCCGCGTCACGCCCGGCAGGCAGCCCGACGCCGGTCCGGGCGTCAGCAGCTCGCCGCCGCGCTCGACGAACACGTTGGACCCCGTCCCCTCGCAGAGGTCGCCGTGGGTGTTCGCGAGCACGGCCTCGTTGCCTCCGGCCCGGGTCGCGGCCGCCAGCGCGAGGACGTCGGCGGCGTAGGACGTCGACTTGTGCCCCGCCAGCGGCGACCGCTCGTTGCGCACCCAGCCGACGCGCACCACGTGGGCCGGGCCGCGCACGGGGGCGGGGCCGGCGGTGACCACGAGCGTCGGCGCCACCGCGCCCGGAGCGCCTGGCGTCGCCGTGATCCGCAGCCGTCGGGCGCCCGGGTCGGCGGCCAGCACCGCCGCGACGCCGGCACGGACCTCGTCCCGGTCGACCGCCGGCAGGCCCAGCCCGTCGAGCGACGTCGCCATCCGGTCCAGGTGGCGGGTGAGGGCGAACGCGCGGCCGTCCGCCACCGCGCAGGTCTCGAAGACGCCGAGCCCCGTCGTCAGACCGGGGTCCAGCGCCGTGACCAGCGGCTCGGCGGGGTCGCGCAGCCGTCCCCCGGCCCAGACGGTCGTCACGCTGCTCACGGTGGCCAGTCTCCCACCGGCTCCCCCGACGCCAGCGCGACGAGGCGGCGCGCCTTCAGCTCGGTCTCCCGCCACTCCGCCGCGGCGTCGCTCCCCCACGTGATCCCGGCGCCCGTGCCGAACCGCAGCACGCCGTCCCGCCACGCGAACGTGCGGATGCCGACCGCGAGCTCCGCGCGCAGCCCGCCCGCCGCGTCGACGTCGACCCAGCCGATCGCGCCGCAGTAGGGTCCGCGGGCCACCGCCTCGAGCCGCGCGATCAGGTCGAGCGCCGACGACTTGGGCGCACCGGACACGGACCCGGGCGGGTACGTCGCCTCGAGCAGCCGCGCCCACAGGTCCGCCCCGTCCCGCACCCCGGCGGCGAGGCGCCCGCGCACCGTGGACACCAGGTGCACGAGCCCCGGGTGCTCCTCGACGCCCAGCAGGGTGGTCACCTCGACCGTCCCCGGCTCGCACACCCGCTGCAGGTCGTTGCGCACCAGGTCGGTGATCATCACGTTCTCGGCGCGGTCCTTCCCCGACAGGCCGGCGGCGGTCGTCGCGGTGCCCTTGATCGGCGCGGACGTCACCCAGCCGTCCTCGACGCGCAGGAACAGCTCGGGCGACGCCGTCACCACCCACACCGGTGGCAGCGGTCCCCCGGCCGGCACGTGCACGCCGCCGGCGTAGGGCGCCGGGTTCCCGGCCGCCAGCGCGGCGCCCAGCGCCCGGGCGGACGGCTCACGGCCGTCGCGTCCCGGCAGCGGCGCAGCCAGCACCCGGCAGAGGTTCGCCTGGTAGACCACGCCCTCACGGACGGCCGCCCGGACCTCCTCCACCGCGCCGGTATACGCCGCCTCGTCCATCGACGACGTCCAGGACGCCGGGTCCGGGCCGCGCCACGGCGCGGGGCGCGGCGCGCCGGCGTCAGGTTCCGCCCGGGCGAACCGCCACGCGGCCACCGGCCCGTCGAAGTCCCCCACCAGCACCCAGTGCCCGGGTTCTCGCAGGCGCCAGGGCTCCCGCGCGACGTCCGGCACGTGCGCGACCGGGTCGCGCAGCACCCGGCCGGCGAACCAGGCGGCACCGTCGGCACCGTCCGCACCGTCCGCGCTGCCCGCACCGCCGGGGGCGACCGGCGCGACCGGCCGGGCGGACATCTCGGGCGAGGGCGTCGGCACCCCGTCACCGTAGTCAGCGCAGGTCCTCGTCGGGGGCGTGCCCGGTCGTCCCGACCCGGCGATCCGCGTGATCATGCGGGACTTCCGACCCACAGGGAGGCGATTGGACGGCCGCGTCCGGCGTCGGCTAATGTTCTCAACGCACCGCGGAACGCCGGGTAACAACCGGCTGAACGAGGCGCGCGGACGTGGCTCAGTGGTAGAGCATCACCTTGCCAAGGTGAGGGTCGCGGGTTCGAATCCCGTCGTCCGCTCGGAGGCAGACACTCCCGGCCGACCTTCATCGGTCGCTGAGGACTGAGGTCTCAGGGTGGAGTGGCCGAGAGGCGAGGCAGCGGCCTGCAAAGCCGTATACGTGGGTTCGAATCCCATCTCCACCTCGTAGCACCATGGGCGATTGGCGCAGCGGTAGCGCGCTTCCCTGACACGGAAGAGGTCACTGGTTCGATCCCAGTATCGCCCACCAGCAAGGCCCCAGGTCATCGACCTGGGGCCTTCGTCGTGTCCCCGGCCCTCGGTCCGGCCCGACACCGCTTGACCCTGACGCCGCGTCAACCCGCCATGCTGGGTCGCACCTCGCAGGACGGAAGGACGCACCATGGTCACCGCCACCACGACACCGAGCTGGACCGGCATGGTCCCGGTCGACGACACGGCTCTGGCCGTCACCGACTCGCGGGGTCCCGGGAACCCGGTGATCTACCTCAACGGCCAGTTCGCGACCCAGGGGTACTGGCGGCGGGTCGTCGCCGAGCTCGGACCGGGCTGGCGGCACATCACCTACGACGAGCGGGCCCGGGGGCGCAGGTCCGGACGTTCGGCGGACTACTCGTTCGCGGCCGCCGTCCGTGACGTCGGTGCCGTGCTCGACGCCCGAGGTGTCGGCCGGGCGCTGGTGGTCGGCTGGTCGTACGGCGCCTTCGTCGCCGCGCACTGGGCGAGCCGCAACCCGGACCGGACGATCGGCGCCGTCCTGGTCGACGGGGCACAGCCGCACGACTGGCTCACGGACGACATGGAGCAGGGGATCCGGACGGTCTTCCGTCGCCTGCACCCGCTGATCGTGCCCCTGCGCGTGACGGGCCTCGTGCCGCGCATGACCGCCTCGGAGATGTCCGGGTGCAACATCGAGGTCGGCAGGCTCGCGCGAGAGCGGGCACTGGGTCCGGTGCTGGACCGGATCACCGTCCCGACCCGGTACGTCCTCGCCTCCGGGAGCTCGTTCGGGAGCAGAGGGGACGGGCAGGAGACGATCCGTGCCAGCGTGCCCGCGGTGGCCGAGCGCAACCCGCACATCACGATCCACGCGAAGGTCGCGAGCGGTCACGGGGCGATCCTGCGCAAGGACTTCCGCACGGTCGCCGAGGCGGTCCGCGGCGTCACGGGCTGAGGCACCCTGGGGCCATGCTCACGATCAGCCAGCTGGCCTCCTACGCCGGGGTGACGGTGCGGACAGTGCGGCACTATCACCAGATCGGGCTGCTCGCCGAGCCCGAGCGCGACCACTCCGGTTACCGCCGCTACGACGCAGCCGCCGTCGTGCGGCTGATCCGGATCCGCGTGCTGGCGGACGCAGGCGTGCCCCTGGCCCGGGTGCAGGAGCTCCTCGTCGCCGGCCCGGACGAGTTCACCCGAGGCGTCGAGGAGATCGACAAGGCCTTGCGCGCCGACATCCGTCGCCTCCGGAGGAACCGCGAGCGGATCGCCAGGCTCGCCGCCGGCGATCACCTGGCTCTCCCCCAGGTCGTCCTGGACTACCTGGACCGGCTGCGCGGGCTCGGCGTCGGCAAGGGCTACCTCGAGCTCGAGCGGGACGCGTGGATCATGCTCGCCCCGCAGATCCCGCTCGACCTCGAGTCCGTGATCGCCGAGAAGAACCGGCAGCTGGACGAGGACCCCGACATGACCCGGCTCTACCTCCTCCTCGGCGCCGTGTCGCAGTCCTCGGCCGACGACCCGCGGGTGGTCGAGCTCGCCGACATGGTCGAGCACATCCGGATCCGCGCGGTGCAGCGCGGTGACGTGGAGATCGGCGACCCCGACCCGTCGGACCCGTTCGTCGTCCTGCTGGACGCGGCCATGGCCGAGTCCACGCCGGTCGCCCGACGGCTGCTGGCGATCCTCGAGCAGCGCGGGTGGCGCGGCTGGACGCAGGCTCGAACGCGTCCCGGAGGAGCGGATCCCCCGGGATCGCTGACCCCCCACCCCCGGCCCCACCCCCGCAGGGTCGCGCATCGCCGCCGACAGCCGGACCGCCGCCCACCGCCGCCCACCGCCGCCCACCGACGCCCACCGACGCCCGCTGCCCCCAGCGTCCCCCCGCGCGGGTGAGCCGGTCCTCGCCGTCGGAGCGGGACAGTGGCCGTCCCGGCACCGCTCGAGGAGGACGGCCATGACGACGTTCACCGCCTGGAAGTTCGACACCCCGGAGGGGGCGGAGAAGGCGCTCGGCGCCCTGCGCGCCGCTCAGGACGACGGCCTGGTCACGGTCGTCGACTCGGCGGTCGTGAGCTGGCCGCCGGGCGAGAAGCGCCCGGAGCTGCACCACGAGCACGACGCCGGCAAGCGCAAGGCCGGCTGGGGGGCCCTGTGGGGGTTCCTCGTGGGCGGCCTGTTCTTCGCGCCGCTGCTCGGCGCGGCGGCGGGCGCCGGCATCGGCGCCATCGCGAAGTCCGTCGAGGGCGTCGGCATCGACGAGGCCGACCTGCACAAGCTCCGCGACGAGACGACCGAGGGCACGTCGCTGCTGCTGGCCGTGACCCAGGACGGGAACCTGGACCGGCTCGGCGAGCGGTTCCACGGGCTCGGGTCGCGCCTGGTCTCCACCAACCTCACCGAGGCGGAGCGCGACCTGCTGCTCGAGACGTTCGGCTGAGCGGCGCAGGTGACCGGTCCCGTGACGGGCACCGCGCCCGAGGCCCCGCCCCGGGCCGTCCGCCGGCGCGCCGCGCACCTCTACGGGCTGGTGGTCGCCGGCTCGGTGCTGGCGGCCGCCCCGGAGGACCTCGGGCTCGCCCGGATCGCCACCGTGGTCGCCGGGACGCTCGTCGTGTACTGGGCGGCCGAGTCGTACGCCCACTGGATCGCCCTGCGCACGCACGAGGGACGGCCGCTGCACCCCGACGAGCGGCGGGAGGTGCTCGTCGACGGGCTGCCGATGGTGGCGGCCTGCCTCGTGCCCGTCCTGGTGCTGCTGGCCGAGGCGCTCCTGCACGTGCCGACCGGTGCCGGCGTGCGCGTGGCGCTGGCGGCCAACGTCGTGCTGCTGGTCCTCGTCGGCTGGCGCATGAGCACGACCGGCGGCGTGCGCGGCCTCTCCCGCGTGCTGTCGGCCGCCGGGACCGGGCTGCTCGGCGTCGCGATGGTCGTGCTGAAGTACACGCTCCTGCACTGACCCTCAGGGCAGCAGGCCGAGTGCCCTCCCGCGGGCCACCGCGGCGCGCCGCGTGGGGACGTCGAGCTTGCGGTACAGCGACTTCAGGTGCGCCTTCACCGTGTTGACCGACACCACCAGCTCGTCGGCGATCTCGGCGTTGCTCGCCATCGTCGGCAGGGCGGCCAGCACCGTCAGCTCCCGGTCGGTGAGCGCCACCGGCAGGGGCTCCGGCTCCGTCGCCGGCGCGGGCGCCCGCAGGTGGGCGGCGACCTCGGTGGCCAGCAGGTCGGACCGGGCCGGCAGCACCCGCGACAGGGCGGCGCGCGCGCCGGGACCGGTGCCGGCGACGAAGGGCCGGACCAGCCGCTCGGGCCCGGCGACCGCGAGCGCGCTGCGGACCAGGTCCTCGGCGAGCCGGGCGGCGTGCCGCTGCTCCGCGACCTCCGCGAGCAGCAGCAGGGCCTCCGTCTCGGTGAGCGGGTCGGCCAGGTCGGTCGCCCAGCCCGCCGCCACGCGCGCGTGCCGCCGGGTCGCGAGCAGGTCGCCCCGTGCCAGCGCACGTCGCCCCGCGACCAGCGCCTCGAGCGGCGAGGCGATCCGGCCCACGCCGGTCGCCGTGGCGGCGCTCGGCGCCTCGGGTCCGGTGACGGCCTCCAGCTCCACCTCGCCGCGCAGCCGGAGGGCCGCGACCAGCGCCGGCATCGGGCCGTCGGCGCGCCCGGCGGCCGTCGCCGACCCGGCCGCACGTACCCGACCGCGGGACAGCGCGATCAGGACCTGGACCGCGTGCAGGGCTGCCCCGCACACCGGCTCCGCGCCCGCCTCGGACGCGGCGAACCCGTACGCGACGGCGCGGTCCGCGTCGGCCCACCGTCCGCGGAGCAGGGCCACCCAGGCGAGCGCGGTGTACGCCGGGCGGACGTAGGAGTACGAGGTCCAGCCGGACGCGGTGGCCAGGTCGACGGCCGCCCGCGCCTCCCGCTCGGCCGCGTCGAGACGACCGAGCGCCGCGTGCGCGAGACCCAGGTTCGCCCGGGCGCTGAGCGACGTGAGGTCGACGACCCCCGGCTCCTCCGCCACCGAGGCCGCCAGCTCCCCGCGAGCCGCGCCGGCGTCCCCGCGCCAGAGCAGCGCCGTGCCGCGCAGCTCGTGCGCGCTGCGCAGGTAGCCCCCGAACGCCGGGAAGGGCCACTCGACGCGCGCCAGCTGCTCCGTGGCGGCCGTGGCGGCGCGCTCCTGGACGACGACGTCGCCCAGCCCCCGCGCCGACGCGGCGTCGAGCAGCTCCGTCAGCACGTCGGCCGCGGTGGGTGGCGCAGTCGCGTGCGCCTGGAGCGACCGGGCCCGCGCCACGTGCGCCTGGCACGCGGGGTAGGCGTGGTCCGTCAGCGCCAGCGCGGCCGCGCACAGCTCGGACCACTCCCCCGTGGCCACCTCGTCGTACGGCATCCGCACCAGCGCCTCCCGCACCGCCTCCCGCCCGGGGCCGACGAGCAGCGGTGCCGCGGCCTCCGCGAGCACGCGGCCCATCAGGTCCCAGCGCTCGGCCTCGGCGGCGTGGTCCAGGGCCGCCACGGGATCGCCGTGCCGCAGCAGCCACCGCGCGGCGCAGGCGTGGGCGTCCTGGTGGCTCGCGGGGTCCCGCACGCGCAGGGTGGCGTGCAGGATCTCCCGCAGCAGCGGGTGGTACCGCAGGGCGGCGCTGTCCGCCTGCACCGGGGCGACGAAGTCGTGGGCGGCCGCGAGCGCGTCGTGCAGCCGGCCGGGCGCCGCGCTCGGGCTGAGCGCCCGGGCCAGCTCGGGGCTGAAGGTCGGGACCACGCTGGAGCGCAGCAGGAAGGACCGGACGGCAGGCGGCTGGCGGTCGACGACCTCGTCCATCAGGTACGCGGCGACCGCGCGGTCGTCCGCGAGCGCCTCGACCGGTCCCGCGTCGTCGGCACCCGCCTGCACGCGGGCGAACCGGCCGAGCGCGAGTCGCACGCCGGTGGGCCAGCCCCGGGTGCGCTCGAGGACCAGGTGCGCCTCCTGCGGGGAGACCTCGACGCCCTCGAGGTCCGCGAGCGCCCGGATGTCGGCCGTCGTGAAGGCGAGGTCCTCCGCGGCGAGGTACGTGGTCCCGCCGCGGGAGAACGGCGGCTCGGCCCGGCCGACCACGATCAGCCGCAGCGGGACCTCGGCGGCGAGGAGGTCGCGCACCGTCGCGACGACCGTGCGGTGGTGCACCGCGTCGAGGTCGTCCAGGACGAGGGTGGCGGGCGCCGGGAGGGCCGCCAGGCCGCGGACCCAGCGCGCGACGAACGCGGGCGTGCTGGTCGGGGGTACCCGGAGGCGGGCGAGGTCGTGCTCGGGCGGGACGGCGCCGCTCCTGCGCAGGGCGTCGAGGACCCGGCTCATGAGCGTCTGCGGCACGGTGTCGTGCGGCTCGAGGGCGATCCACGCCACCGGGTCGGGCTGCGCGGCGGCCCAGGACGCCACGGCGGTGGTCTTGCCCCAGCCCGCGCCCGCCGAGACGACCGTCAGTCGGTCGCGGGGGCCGGCGTCCAGCAGGTGGTCCAGCGTGGGTCGCTGCACGGTCCGGGCAGGCGGGGGCCTCAGGAGGCGTTGCTCCGTGCTCCCGGCCGGGCGCCGCGAGCCCCGCCCTCCAGCCGGTGGCTCGCGCAGCTCCCGTCCGGGGCTCCGCACCGGGAGGCCCATGCGGGCAACGTATACCCGTGCCGCTCCGGGGACGAGGGCGGCCGCTACCCGGCGGGGGTGATGCCCCGTGCCCCGCGTGGCAGCAGCGTGGACCCGGGACGCGAGGTGCGTCCCCGGCCCGGAGGGCCGCGCGCACCGCGAGGGGGCTGGCGTGGAGACCACGACCGACGAGCTGAACGTCCTGGAGATGGGGCCGGTCGACTACATCGTCATCGAGTTCCCGGAGAACCGCCTGGACGGCACCGCGTTCCCGTTGCTGCTGGACCTGGTGGAGCGCGGCGTCGTGCGCGTGCTCGACCTGGCGTTCGTGGCGAAGGCGGAGGACGGCACCGTCGCCGGGCTGGAGCTGCGGGACCTGGACGCGACGGGCGACTTCGACCTGACCGTGCTGGAGGGTGCCTCCTCCGGTCTGCTCGGGGACGACGACCTGGCCGAGGCCGCGGGTGCGCTGGCACCCGGGACCGCTGCCGGCGTGCTCGTCTACGAGAACACCTGGGCGGCGCCGTTCGCCACGGCGCTGCGGCGCGGCGGCGGTCAGCTCGTCGCGAGCGGTCGCATCCCGGTGCAGGCGCTGATCGCCGCGCTCGACGCGGCCGAGGGCGACCGACCCGGCACCTGACGGCACACCCACGAACCGAGGAGGACCGACATGCCAGGACTGCTGCGAGGAGTCGCGAGGACTGCCGTCGTCGCCGGGACCGCGACCGCGGTCTCCGGTCGGGTGCAGCGCCGTCAGCAGGGGCGCTGGGCCGCGCAGGAGGCGCAGACGGCGTACCAGCAGCCGCCGCCCCAGCAGGCGTACGCGCCGCCGGCGCCCGCCGAGCAGGCGGGCGGCGTCGTGGACGTGCGCCTCGACCAGCTCCGGCAGCTCGCGGAGCTGCGGGACCAGGGCGTGCTGACGCCCGCCGAGTTCGAGGCGCAGAAGGCGCGGATCCTCGCGTCCTGAGGTCGCCGTGAGGCGCCGTGCAGCGGGCCGCGTGCGTGCCGGTGCTAGCCGGCCGCCGCGGCCTTCCGCATGCGCAGGGTGTTCGCCGCGCCCAGGAGGCCGGCCGCGAGCGGGACGAGCAGCGCCGCCTGGAGCGCCCGGGGGCGCACCTCGGTGTTGATCCGCACCACCTCGGCCGCCGCGGCGGGCGGCTCGTCCGCGAGCAGGGCCGTGAGCGCGGTCGTGCTCATCAGCTCGGCGTCCTCGTCGAGCACCTGCGCCACGCGCTCCTGGTCCTCCGGGGCGAGCACGTCGCTCGCGGCGGCCTGGGCGGTGAACCCGGCGCTGAGGGTGCCGAGGAGGACGGCACCGGCGAGGGCCAGCCCGAACGACAGCCCGAACGACCCGGCGGCCGAGTTCACGCCGGCCGCCTCGCTCACCCGCTCCTCGGACACCGGTGACAGCGTGTAGTCGTTGAGCTGGGACACCAGGAGGCCCAGCCCGCAGCCCGCCACCAGCAGCGGCGGAGCGAGCGCCCAGCCGGACGCCGCGCGCGGGACGACCGGCAGCAGGACGGCGATCCCCACGACGAGCAGGCCGAAGCCTGCGGCGACCACGCGGTGCTGCGGCCACCGCCCGGGCAGCCTGCCCATCGCCACGGCGGTGCCGAACATGCTCAGCGACAGGGGTGCCAGCGACAGCCCGGCCGCCATGGCGTCGTACTCGAGCACCATCTGCAGGTAGATCGGCAGCGCGATCATGGCCCCGCCCAGGGCGATCTGCTGCAGCAGCTGCTGGGACACCCCGACGCGGAACCGCAGGGCCCGGAACAGCGCGGGGTCGATCAGCACGGGCCGGCCGAGCCGGTCCCGGCGGACCAGCCACCGCGCGAGCGCGACGAGGGCGACCACGCCGACCACGAGCAGGACGCCGACCGCCTCACCCCCCTCCTGCCAGGCGAGCACGCCGAGGACGACGCCCCCCATCCCGCCGGCCGAGAGCAGGGCGCCCACCACGTCCACGTGCCTGGACCCCGTGTAGGGCACGTCGTGCACCAGGCGGATGCCGGACAGCACCACGCCGATGACGACCACCTCGAGGGCGAACGCCACCCGCCACGACAGGTACGTCGTGATGAACCCGCCGAGCAGCGGGCCGACCGCGGCGGCGATCGCGGCGGCGGCTCCGACCATCGCGTACACCTGCTTCTGGGCGGCCCCCGCGAAGTTGCCGTGCACCAGCGACTGCATGGCCGGCAGCAGGAGGGACGCCCCGAGACCGCCGACGACCGCCCACAGCACGAGGACCGCGGTCAGGCTCTGCGCGAACGTCATCGCGGCCGCCCCGACGGCGTAGCCCAGCAGGCCGAGCACGTACGCCCGCCTGCGTCCGATGAGGTCGCCGGTCTTGCTGCCGACCAGGATGAAGGCCGCGGACACCAGCGCCTCGAGCGCGATCGCCGACTGCACCCCGCTCACCGTGGTCCCGAGGTCGCGGACCACGGCCGAGATCGACACGTTCATCAGCGAGGTGTCGACCACCAGCACGAACATGGCGAGCGCGAGCAGCACCGCGAGGCGGCGCTCCGTGCGGCCGAGCGTGCGGGGCGCGGCGGTCACGTCCGGCGGGCCCGGCCCACGGCGCGGACCACGGCGCGGGCGACCTCCGCGCACACCAGGTAGCCCGCCGCCGCCAGCAGGCACGCGCCCCACTGCCCCGGGGCCAGGTCCGTGGTGCCGAAGAGCCGCTGCAGGATCGGCACCGACGTCACCAGGACCGTGAGCCCCAGCACGACGAGCACCAGCGTCACGAACCGGCCGTTGGCCACCGTCTCGTGGCTGATCACGCTGCGCCGCTCGTCCCGCCAGCTCGCCGCGGCGACGACGTGCGCCAGCGACGCCGCGGTCAGGCCCATGGTCGTCGCCACCAGCAGCCCGTACCGCGGCTCGGCCCAGGCGACGACGAGCACGGTCGCGACCGCGATGATCAGCCCGTCGAGCAGCAGGCGCGCGCCGAGCGCGCGGCCGAGGACCGGGGCGTCGGGCGCACGCGGCCGGCGGCGCATCAGGTCCCCCGCCGCCGCGTCGAAGCCGAGCCCGACGGCGAGCACGACGTCGATCGCGAAGTTGATCCACAGGATCTGCAGCGGGGACAGCGGGACGCCGTCGGCGATCGCGAAGATCCCGGCCCCGACGAACGTGAGGATGAACCCCACCAGGACCACCATCTGGAACCGGACGTACTTCATCAGGTTCTCGTAGAGCCCGCGCCCGCGCTCGACCGCGGTCACGATCGTCGCGAAGTTGTCGTCGGTCAGGATCATCTCGGCGGCGTCCTTGGTCACCTCCGTGCCGGTGATGCCCATCGCCACCCCGATGTCGGCCCGGGTGAGCGCCGGCGCGTCGTTGACGCCGTCGCCCGTCATCGCCACGACCTCCCCCCGGCGCTTCAGCACGTCCACCAGGCGCACCTTGTCCGCCGGCGCGACGCGGGCGACCACCCCGATGCCGTCGACCTCCGCCTCCAGCCGCTCGTCGGGCAGCGCCGCGAACTCGGCTCCGGTGAGCGCCCGTCCCTCGATGCCCAGCTGCGCGGCGATCGCGGCGGCCGTCGTGGCGTGGTCACCGGTGATCATCCGCACCCGGATGCCCGCCGCCTTGCACTCCGCGATCGCGGTGGCGGCCTCCCGGCGCGGCGGGTCGACGATGCCGACCAGCGCCAGCAGGTCCAGACCCGTCACCAGGTCCAGCAGGTCGGCGGCCTGCTCGAGCGCGGCCGGCTCCAGGTCCCGCTCCGCCAGCGCCAGCACCCGCATGCCCTCCCCCGCGAGCGCGTCGTTCTCCGCCACGACCCGGGTGCGGGCGTCGTCCAGCGGCCGGCTCACCCCGTCGACGTCCCGGTACCGCGCGGCCCGCGCGAGCAGCACGTCCGGGGCGCCCTTCACGTAGCACCGGACGACGGTGCGGCCGTCGACCGCGACCCGGTGGAAGGTCGCCATCAGCTTGTAGGCGGTGTCGAACGGCACCTCCGCCACGCGGGGGAACGCGAGCCGGGTCTCCTCGACGTCCAGCCCGCCCTTGGCCGCGAGCACGACGAGCGCGCCCTCGGTCGGGTCGCCGACGCAGACCCCGTCGCGGATGACCGCGTCGCTCGCCAGCGCCATCGGCAGCAGGAACGGCTCCAGGCGCACGTCCGGGCCACCACCGGTCGCCAGGATCCGCCCGGTCGTGGCGTACCCCTCGCCGTCGACGCCGAACCGGCGCCCCGCGAGCACCAGCCGACGGGCGGTCATCTGGTTCAGGGTCAGGGTTCCGGTCTTGTCCGAGCAGATCGCCGACGTGGCGCCGAGCGTCTCCACGGACCGCAGCCGCTTGACGATCGCACCCGCGCCCGCGAGGTCGCGCGTCCCCATCGACAGCAGCATCGTCACCACCGCGGGCAGCCCGGTCGGGATCGCCGCGATCGCCAGGCTGATGCCGACCAGGAACAGCGTGTCGAAGTCCTCGCCGCGGGCCAGGCCCAGCAGCACGACCGCCACCAGGGCGACCGCGGCCATCAGGGTGATGACGACCGTGAGCCGGTCCAGCTGCCGGGTCAGCGGGGTCTCGTCCTGCTCCACGGCGCTGAGCATCCCGGAGATGTGCCCGACCTCGGTGCCCATCCCCGTGCCGGTGACGACCATCTCCCCGCGGCCCCGCGTCACCTGCGAGTTCATGTACGCGACGTCGACCCGGTCGCCCAGCGCGACGTCGGGACCCGGCACCGGCTCCACGGACTTGGGCACCGGCGTGCTCTCGCCGGTCAGCCCGGCCTCCTCGATCTCCAGCGACGCCGCCACGATCAGCCGGCCGTCCGCCGGGACCTTGTCCCCCGCCTCGAACCCGACGACGTCGCCCGGCACCAGCTCCTCCGCGGGGATCTGCACCAGCACCCCGTCCCGCCGCACACGTGCGGTCATGATCAGCATCTGCCGCAGGGCCGCGACGCTCTCGGCGGCCTTGCCCTCCTGGTGCAGCCCCATCAGCGCGTTCAGCACCGTGAGACCGAGCACCACCAGCCCCGTCGACAGGTCGCGCAGCGCCACCACGCTGACCACCGCCGCCCCGACCAGCACCAGCTGCATCAGGTCGGCATACTGCCGCAGGAACGCGCGCCAGTGCGGCTCGGGCTGCTCGGCCGCGAGCGCGTTCGGGCCGTACTGCTGGAGCCGCTCCGCCGCCTCGCGCGCCGTCAGCCCCCGCGCGGGATCGACCGCGAACGCCTCGCAGACCTGGGCCACCGAGGCCGCGTACCACTCCCGTGCCGGCGCCTGAGTCGTCGTCATGTCCTCGCTCCGCGTGTCGCCCCACCCTGACTCCACCGTCGCGTCGGCGCCCCGGAGGCGCCCTACCCGCTGCGGGTAGACGCCCTGCTCCCGCGCGTTCTCACCCCTCCCGGGTGAGGGTCCGCCGCGCCGGGGCGAGGACCGTGGTGCCGTCGGCGCGACGTCGCCGGCACGACACGGAGGTGGCGCGGTGGACTCGTTCTGGGACTGGTTCTGGCTGATGGTCTGGTGGTTCGTGTTCGTGACGTACCTGGTGCTGCTGTGGCACATCTGCGGCGACCTGTTCCGCGACCGCCGGCTCGGCGGCTTCGCCAAGGCGCTCTGGATCGTCGCGCTCGTCGTGCTGCCCTACCTGTCCGTGCTCGTCTACGTCATCGCCCGCGGCAAGGGCATGGCCGAGCGCCAGGGCGCAGCGGTCGCGCAGGCGCGGCAGGCGACCGACGACTACATCCGGGCGACCGCGGGCCGCTCCCCCGCCGACGAGATCGCGAACGCCAAGTCCCTGCTCGACCAGGGCGCGATCACCCCGGAGGAGTTCGGCTCGCTCAAGCAGCGCGCGCTGGCCGGATGACGACAGAGGCGCCACCCCTCGGCACGCGGGAGGAGCGGGCCGCCCGCGGCCGGGGGGCGCGGACGTCCCGGCCCCGGTCCGGCCTGGCGGACGTCGCCACGCGGCCCGCCGGGGCGGACCCCGTGGAGCTCCTCGTCGAGCAGGGCCGCTCGCGCGTCACCGAGCTGCTGCCGCTGCGGTACGGCCGGATGTCGGCGTCACCGTTCGGGTTCTACCGCGGCAGCGCCCTGATCATGGCGCGCGACCTCGCCGCGCTGCCCGACAGCGGGCTGGTGGTCCAGCTCTGCGGCGACGCGCACCTCGCCAACTTCGGGCTCTACGCCAGCCCCGAGCGGAACCTGCTGTTCGACGTGAACGACTTCGACGAGACCGCGGCCGGGCCGTTCGAGTGGGACGTCCAGCGCCTGGTCGCCAGCGTGGAGCTCGCCGCCCGGCACACCGGGGTGCGGCGCAGCACCCGGCGCACCCTGGTCACGAGCGCCGCCCGGGCCTACCGCGAGGCGGTCCGCGACCTGGCCGGACGCCGGACCCTGGAGGTCTGGTACGCCCGCCCGGACGTCGACGTCCTGCTCGACGAGTACGCCCGGCCCGCCGGTGCCGGGGCGGTCCGCCGGGCGCGCGGCGCGGTCGACAAGGCCCTGCGCCGCGACCAGGCCAACGCCCTGACCCGGCTCACCGAGGTGCGCGACGGGGTGCGGCGGTTCGTCCCCGACCCGCCGCTGCTGCGGACCGCCGTCGACCTGCTCGACGCCCAGGGTGCCGCGACGTTCACCGCCGGGATGCGCGACCTGCTGCGGCACTACCGCCGGACGCTGCCGTCCGACCGCCGGCGCCTGCTCGACCGGTACCGGCTGGTCGACGTCGCGCGGAAGGTGGTCGGGGTCGGCAGCGTCGGCACCCGGGCCTTCGTGCTGCTCATGCAGGGCGACGACCCCGACGACGCCCTCGTGCTGCAGGCCAAGGAGGCGCAGGCGTCCGTGCTGGACACGGCCCGCGGCATCGTCCGGCGCGGGCAGCACGGCCGCCGCGTGGTCGAGGGCCAGCGGTTGATGCAGTCCGCGTCCGACATGCTCCTGGGCTGGCAGCGCACCGCGGGCCTGGACGGGCTCGCGCGCGACTACTACGTCCGCCAGCTGCGGGACTGGAAGGGCTCCCTGACCCCCGACGCGATGCGCCCCGAGGGCCTGGCCGCCTACGCGCGCGTCTGCGCCTGGACGCTCGCCCGCGCGCACGCCCGGTCCGGCGACCGCGTCGCCGTCGCCGCGTACCTCGGCAGCGGCGACCGGGCGGACGTGGCGTTCGCCGACTTCGCCGGCGCGTACGCCGACCGCGCCGAGGCCGACCACGCGCTGCTCGCGGCGGCCGTGGCGTCCGGCCGCCTCCCCGCCGAGAGCGGCTGAGGCGGCCCGCGCCGGGTCCGGCTACGCGCCGGCCGGACCGTCCTCGGGTGCCTCGTCCCGCGTCGGCGCCTCGCCGTCGTGGTCGTCGGGCAGCGGGTCGGGGTCGACGCCCAGGCTCGGCAGGTCGGGCTGCTGCGGGTCGAAGCTGTCGGGGAGCTCTTCGGTCATGCCACCACCGTCGCACCGTGCCGTGGCGCGCGCACGTGGTGGCGCGGGTCCGGTCCGGCGCGGGTCCGGTCCGGCGTGGCCCAGCCCGGCGGGGCTCAGCCCAGGAGGCCGGCCAGCACGCGGTGCGCGTCCGACGCCGCCGGCACCGGCAGCTCGACCGCGGCGTCCCCGGCGCGCAGCGTCACGACCGCGACGTCCCGGTACACCGGGTGCGTGCGCGTCGCGACGTCCGTGAGCCGGTCCAGCGGCACGACCAGCCGCGACTCCGAGTGCACCGGTGTGCGACCCCGGACCAGCCAGGCCCGGCGCCCGAACACCTGCAGCTCCCGGCCCTCCGACGCGATCACGGCCGCCTGCACGGTCATCGGGCGCAGCAGGTGCATCAGCCCGGCCGGGCCGCCGCCTGCCGGGGCCACCGTCTGCCGCGGGTGCGCCGCCAGCGCCTTCAGCCCCGGCTCGCGGTCGGCGACCTCGCGGTACGCGGACACCAGGCCGATCTCCTTCTCCCCCAGGGCCCGGCGGTCGAGGCGAGCCGTCCCCGGCGTGCGGACCGTCGGGTCGCGGGGCGCCGGGTCGCCCGTCGCCGGGACCGGCCACGCCAGGACCCGCAGCAGGTCGACGAACCGCTCGACCACGTCGGTCGAGGACCCGTTGTACCGGACCGACACCGGGGTGCCGCTGAGCGCGTGCACCGTCAGCCGGCCGTCCAGCAGGTCGACGCTCGTGCCCACCGCGGCCACCCGGTCGTACGGGACCTCGAGCACGTCGTAGCGCCGGGCCGCGCTGCCCTGCGCCGGGGCGGGGCGGCGTCCCGTGGGGGTCGTCACCCGGCTCAGCGCCGTGAACCGGTCCGGCCCCAGGACCAGCAGGTGGTCGTAGAGGTCCATGTCGGGGGTCGCGTCCCGCCGGGCGATGTCGCGCGGCACCTTCAGCACCAGGCGGCTGGCGGCCATGTCCAGCGGGTGGTCCCGGTACAGCGGCGGGACGTCCTCGGGGGTCCGGACCGGGTCGACCCACGGGCCGAACGCGTCGTACTCGGGCGTCGACGGCGCGTCCCCGCCCGCTCCACCGTCGGGGCGCCGCCGCACCGCAGCCTCGTCCATCACCAGCACCTCCCCGCGCCGAGCGTCCGTCCGGACGGCCCTGTCCTCAGGATGCACCTGTCCACCGGGCGGCACCACAGCCCCGGTGCTCCCGCCCGATCGGCTCGACGTCGCGGCGTGCCGGTGGCGACCCTTTCCGACGGTCAGCGTTCGAGGACCCACCCGGGTCGGCGCGGGTCGTCCACCCGGACCACCACGTCGGCCGTCCCCTCCGGGTCCGTCTCCACGCGGTACCGGTCCTCCGCCGCGAGCCGCCAGGTCTCGTCCGGCGGCGTCAGCCTGGCCAGCGTCCCCGGGCGCACCGCGAGGTGCACCGCGAGATCGGCCGGCAGCCAGCGCCCGAGGAGCAGGCCCCCGTCCAGGAGCAGCACCGTCCCGGGGGCCGTGCCCGTCCGCTCGGCACGAGCCGACCGTTCCCGCTCCGCGTCCCACAGCGCCGGCAGGTAGCGGCCGTCGCCGCCGGGCCCGAGCGGGTCCAGCACCTCACGGATCAGCGCGCCGGTGTCGAGCGCGTCGTCGAGCAGCGCGTCCGGGTCCTCGCGCCCGTGCTCCCACCGCACCCCGGCCGGGCGCAGGAAGTCGCCCGCCGACACCCGGACCGCCGCGTGCCCCCGCACGCGCAGCGGCTCCACCAGCGCGTCGGCGAGCGCCCCCGGCCGGGTGGGCGGCGCGCCGTCGACCAGCACCCGCCACCGGCGGTCCTCGCCGGCGTCGGCGGCCGCCGCGAGACCCGCGAGCACGCGATCCACCAGCCGCTCGACGAGCACCTCAGGGGTCACCGGCTCGACACGCACCACGACAGTCTGCCGCGTCGGCAGCGGTGCCCGGTCAGCCCTGCGACGTGACGACGCCCTTGATGAACGCCGCCTGCCCCGCGTGCTCCAGCACGTCACCGAGGACGCTCACCAGGCGCACCCCGACCGTGACCGGCGGGTCCCAGCGCTCGTCGACCACCCGCGCCAGGTCCTCGTCCTGCAGACGCGCCAGGTACGCGTCCGTCGCTGCGCGCGTGGCGTCCGCGTACGCACGGAGCAGGTCGGCGCCCGTACGCACCTGCCCCACCTCGTCGGGGCTCTGCCCGTAGCCCGTCGCGTCGGCGTCGAACGGCAGGTCCAGCTTCTCCGCGAACCCCTGCGCCGTCCACACCTGCTCCGTCCCGGCCAGGTCGGCGACCTGCGCGTCCTCGACCCGGGCCAGGTGCCAGACCAGCCAGGCGACCGTGTTCGCCTCCGGACCGAGCCGCGTCGTCAGCTCCCGCTCCCCCGCCCCGTCCAGCACCCCGTGCACCAGGTCCCCGACCCGGCCGAACCCGTCCTGCAGCACCTCGACCCCGTTCACACCTGCTCCTTCACCGGCCGCCCGTCGCGGCCACGTCGCGTGTTCACGTCCGCCTCGCACGCTATGCCGGGACACCGGCACGCGCGCGGCGGTGCGCCACCCCTCGACGCCAGCCGATTCTCACGGCGCCGGCCGACACCTCGGCCGGCGCCGCGAGAATCGGCTGGTGATGCCGCTGGCCCGGGATCGAGCCGGGACCGGCGTGCGTCCTCCCACGCCGCGTTGAGCCCGGTCACGGATGCCGCGGAGCATCCGGCTGCTCATGAGGGCGCTGACGGCGGAGACCGCCTCGACCAGAGCCCGCCCCGCCGGGGATCGCCCGGAGTACCGCTCGCGCACGACCAGGCGGGTGGTTCCCGCGACCGGACCGGGTCGGAGCACGAACGCCCAGGTGAAGTCGTAGGGCGCGGCCGCGGTCTCGCCGTCGGGGGCGACCCCGGCGAGCACGAGCGCGCGGCCCGGGTCGACGATGCGGACGTCGAGGGCCACCTGCGGGGCGAGGTGGACCTGGTCACCGACCTCGAGGTCCTGCCAGGCGGGGACGATCTGGTCGGCGCTGCGGATGTCCAGGCCGACGAGGTTCTCGAGGGCGTCGTAGGAGTAGAAGCCGCCGCGCCCCCAGCCGAGCTGCGCGAGCCACGGCCACACGTCGACGGGTGCCGCGTCCACGGTGATCGCCCGCGTGGCGGAGAGGTCGGAGAACGGGAGGACGTCGTCGCCGGGGAGGTCGAGCGCGAGCTCGACCTGCGTGGCGCCGAGGCGCATCACCCGGTGCCGCAGCACCAGGCCCCCGATCAGCAGACCCGCTCCGACCGTCAACCGCCGCGTGTGTCCCATGTCAGGCAACTCCACCAGGGCGTGGCCCCGACGACCAGGACCACAGGTCCCAGGGCGCGGCCCCCCCGACCAGGCCCGCAGGTCCCCGGCAGCCTCGGAGGAGAAGACCGCGCACCGACGCAGAGGGGCCCCGTAGCGCTCGGCTGCGGGGCCCCTCGTGTCGTACGTGACGCCGTGCGGGTCGGGCGTCATGCGTCAGGCGTCGGTGCGCCGGACCGGGTGCGTCAGGCGACGCGACCCGAGGCGTCGTCACCGATCTTGTGCACGATGATCGAGTTGGTCGACCCGACGACGCCGACCGGCGTGCCGGCGACGACGACGACGTAGTCGCCGACCTCGGCGAGACCCTGCGCGCGCAGGGTGGACTCGACCTGCTGGACCATGGCGTCGGTGTGCTCGACCTGCGGCACCTCGTAGGTCTGCGTGCCCCAGCTGAGCGACAGGGTGTTGCGGACGGACGCGGTCGGGGTGAACGCCAGCAGCGGGATCGACGACCGCAGGCGGGACATGCGCCGCGCGGAGTCACCGGACTGCGTGAAGGTCACGAGGTACTTCACGCCGAGGGTCTCGCCGATCTCGGCGGCCGCGCGGGTGATGGCACCACCGCGGGTGTGCGGGGTCGAGCCGAGCGGCGCGATGCGCTCCCGGCCGAGCTCCTCGGTCGCCTCGATGATCCGCGCCATGGTCCGCACGGTCTCGATCGGGTACTCGCCCACGCTGGTCTCGCCGGAGAGCATGACCGCGTCGGCACCGTCGAGCACCGCGTTGGCGCAGTCGGAGGTCTCGGCGCGGGTCGGGCGCGGGTTGTTGGTCATGGACTCGAGCACCTGGGTGGCGACGATGACCGGCTTGGCGTTGCGGCGGGCCAGCTCGACGGCGCGCTTCTGGACGAGCGGCACCTGCTCCAGCGGGAGCTCGACGCCGAGGTCGCCGCGGGCGACCATGATGCCGTCGAACGCGTCGACGATCTCGGCGAGGTTCTCGACGGCCTGCGGCTTCTCGATCTTGGCGATGACCGGGACGACCCGGCCCTCCTCCTCCATGATCCGGCGGACGTCGTCGTAGTCGGCGGCGTTGCGGACGAAGGACAGCGCGATGATGTCGGCGCCGGTGCGCAGCGCCCAGCGCAGGTCCTCCTCGTCCTTGTCGCTCATGGCGGGGACGGACACGGCGACGCCGGGCAGGTTGATGCCCTTGTTGTTGGACACGGGGCCGCCGACCTCGACGCGGGTGACCACGCGCGGGCCCTCGACGGCGGTGACGCGCACGAGCACGCGGCCGTCGTCGATGAGCAGCGGGTCGCCGACGCGGGCGTCGTCCGCCAGGCCCTTGTGGGTGGTGGAGACGAGCTCCTTGGTGCCGGGGACGTCCTCGGTGGTGATGGTGAAGGTGTCACCCTCGGCCAGGACGTGCTTGCCCTCGACGAACCGGCCCAGGCGGATCTTCGGGCCCTGCAGGTCGACCAGGACGGCGACGGAGCGGCCGGACGCCTTCGCGGCGGCGCGCACGTTGTCGTACACGCGCTTGTGCACCTCGGTCTCGCCGTGGCTGCGGTTCAGTCGGGCCACGTCCATGCCGGCGTCGACAAGGGCCTGGATCTGCTCGGCGGACTCCGTGGCGGGGCCGATGGTGCAGACGATCTTCGCTCTACGCATGGGGGAAAGCCTAGGCCTTTCGTGACAGACGGTTCGGACCGAACGTCCTGGTCGGCTCGGGGCTGCCCGTGACGAGGAGGACGCGCGCGGTTGATGGTCGACGGCGGCGCGCCACCGTGCTCGCACCCGGTCGGGGCGGCGGGCGGGCAGCGCGGTACTGCCAGACGCGCACGAGTCTACGGCCGCCGGGGGCCCGCGCCCGCCCGGGGACGCGCCCGCGTGCCGGGACCACCCGCACGGAGGGGTCGACGAGGGGCGGCCGAACGGGCGGGCCCGGGACGGAGGTCCCAGAGTTCGCCGGACGTTCGGCCGCCCGTCACGTGTCGTCAGGCGCGGAGCGCCACCGTGCCCGCGCTGACGGGCGCCGGCAGCTCGGTGGAGCCGCCGAGGTAGGTGTCGACGGCCGCCGCGGCCGCACGGCCCTCGGCGATGGCCCACACGATGAGCGACTGCCCGCGCCCGGCGTCGCCGGCGACGAACACGCCGGGGACGGAGGTCGCGAAGTCGTCCGACCGCGCGACGAGGCCGCGCGAGGTGAGGTCGACGCCGGCCTGGGAGACGAGGTCGTCCGTCTCGGGGCCGGTGAAGCCCATGGCGATGAGCACGAGGTCGGCCGGGATGTCCCGCTCGGTGCCGGGGGTCGGCACCCGCCGGCCGTCCGCCTGGTACTCGGTGGTCGCGAGGCGCAGGTGCCGGACCTGGCCGGCCTCGTCGCCCTCGCCGCCGACGAACGCGACGGTGGAGGCGAGGAACGCGCGGTCGCCGCCCTCCTCGTGGGAGGAGGAGACCTCGAACAGCACGGGGTCGGTGGGCCACGGCTGGTTCGCGGGCCGCTCGACGGGCGGCTGCTTGCCGATCGCGAGGGTGGTGACCGACGCGGCGCCCTGGCGCAGCGCGGTGCCGACGCAGTCGGAGCCGGTGTCGCCGCCGCCGATGACGACGACGTGCTTGCCCGCGGCGCCGATCGGGTCGGCGACGACCTTGCCGGCGACGAGCGCGTTCGACCCGTGCAGGTAGTCCATCGCGGGGTGGATGCCGTCGAGCTCGCGCCCGGGCAGCGGCAGGTCGCGCGGGACGGTGGACCCGGTGGCCACGACGACGGCGTCGTACCGGGCGCGCAGCTGCGCCCAGGTGATGTCGCGGCCGATCTCCACGTTCGGGCGGAACCGGGTGCCCTCGGCCTCCATCTGCTCGAGGCGGCGGTCGATGTGCCGCTTCTCGAGCTTGAAGTCGGGGACGCCGTAGCGGAGCAGGCCGCCGATGGCGTCGTCCCGCTCGTACACGGCGACGGTGTGCCCGGCGCGCGTGAGCTGCTGGGCGGCGGCGAGCCCGGCGGGGCCGGACCCGACGACGGCCACGGTGTGCCCGGACAGGCGCTGCGGCACCTGCGGGTGCACGAGGCCCCGGTCGAACGCCTCGTCGATGATCGAGACCTCGACGTTCTTGATGGTCACCGCCGGCTGGTTGATGCCGAGCACGCACGCGGACTCGCACGGCGCCGGGCAGATCCGGCCCGTGAACTCCGGGAAGTTGTTCGTGGCGTGCAGGCGCTCGATGGCGTCGCCCCACTGGCCGCGCCACACCAGGTCGTTCCACTCGGGGATGAGGTTCCCCAGGGGGCACCCGTTGTGGCAGAACGGCACGCCGCAGTCCATGCAGCGTCCCGCCTGCTGGTGCAGCAGGGTCGCGGCCTGCGGGTCGTCCTGGACGCTGCGGTGCTCGTGCACCTCGCGCCAGTCCATGAGCCGCAGGGCCACGGGCCGGTTGGCGGGCAGCTCGCGCTCCCGCACCTTCATGAAGCCGCGGGGGTCAGCCACGAGCCACCTCCAGGATGCCCTCCCACACGCCGGGCGCGCTCGGGTCGAGGCCGTCGGCCTCGGCCTTCGCGAGCGCCGCACGGACGCGCGAGTACTCGTTCGGCCGCACCCGGGTGAACCGGGCACGGGTCGCTGCGGGGTCCGCGAGCAGCTCGGCGGCGACCCGCGAGCCCGTCTCGTCGGCGTGCCGCCGCAGCAGGTCGGTCACCAGCGCCGCGTCCTCGTCGTCGAGCGGGTCGAGCCCGATCTCGCCGGCGGCGACGGCCTGGACGTTGACGCGCTCGGGCTTGAGGTCGAGCACGTAGGCCGTGCCGCCCGACATGCCCGCCGCGAAGTTGCGGCCAGTCCGGCCGAGCACCAGCACGGTGCCGCCGGTCATGTACTCGCAGCCGTGGTCGCCCACGCCCTCGACGACCAGGGTCGCGCCGGAGTTCCGGACGCCGAACCGCTCGCCGACGACGCCGCGCAGGAACATCTCCCCCGACGTCGCGCCGTAGCCGATGACGTTGCCGGCGATGACGTTGTGCTCGCCGCTCAGCACGGCGTTGCGGTCGGGGCGCACGACGACACGGCCGCCGGACAGGCCCTTGCCGACGTAGTCGTTGGCGTCGCCCTCGAGCCGCAGCGTGATGCCCTGCGGCACGAACGCGGCGAACGACTGCCCGGCGGACCCGGTGAGGCGCACCTCGATGGTGTCGTGCGGCAGGCCGGCGCCGCCGTAGCGGCGGGTGACCTCGTGGCCGAGCATCGTGCCCACGGTGCGGTTCACGTTGCGCACCGGCAGCTCGATCCGCACCGGGCGCGCGTCCTCCAGGGCGGGTCCGGCCATCGCGATGAACTGGTTGTCGAGCGCGCGGTCGAGCCCGTGGTCCTGGGCGTGCACGTGGTGCAGCGCGGAGCCGGGGACCGGCTCGGGCATCGCGAGCACCGGGGCGAGGTCGAGGCCCTGCGCCTTCCAGTGGTCGACGGCGGCGCGGGTGTCGAGGAGCTCGACGTGGCCGACGGCCTCGAGGATGCTCCGGAACCCGAGCTCGGCGAGCAGCTCGCGCACCTCCTGCGCGATGAACTCGAAGAACGTCACGACGAACTCGGGCTTCCCGGTGAACCGGGACCGCAGGTCGGGGTTCTGCGTGGCGACGCCCACCGGGCAGGTGTCGAGGTGGCAGACGCGCATCATGATGCAGCCGGAGACGACCAGGGGCGCCGTGGCGAACCCGAACTCCTCCGCGCCGAGCAGCGCGCCGACGATCACGTCGCGGCCGGTCTTCAGCTGGCCGTCGACCTGCACCACGACGCGGTCGCGCAGGTTGTTCAGCACGAGCGTCTGCTGGGTCTCGGCCAGGCCGATCTCCCAGGGCGTGCCCGCGTGCTTGAGCGAGGTCAGCGGGCTGGCGCCCGTGCCGCCGTCGTGGCCCGAGATGAGCACGACGTCGGAGTGCGCCTTGGCCACGCCGGCCGCGACGGTGCCCACGCCGAACTCGCTGACGAGCTTGGTGTGGATCCGCGCCGACGGGTTGGCGTTCTTGGCGTCGTGGATCAGCTGCGCCAGGTCCTCGATCGAGTAGATGTCGTGGTGCGGCGGCGGCGAGATCAGGCCGACGCCCGGCGTGGAGTGCCGGGTCTTCGCGACCCACGGGTAGACCTTCGGGCCGGGCAGCTGACCACCCTCGCCGGGCTTGGCGCCCTGGGCGAGCTTGATCTGGATGTCGTCCGCGAACGTCAGGTACTCGGACGTCACGCCGAACCGGCCGGACGCGATCTGCTTGATCGCGGAGCGGCGCTCCGGGTCGTGCAGCCGCTCCGGGTCCTCGCCGCCCTCACCGGTGTTCGACTTGGCGCCGAGCCGGTTCATGGCGATCGCGAGCGTCTCGTGCGCCTCCGCCGAGATGGAGCCGTACGACATCGCGCCCGTGCTGAACCGCTTGACGATCTCGCTGACCGGCTCGACCTCGTCGATCGGCACCGGCGGGCGCGCGCCGACCTTGAGGTCGAGCAGGCCGCGCAGGGTCATCAGGCGCGAGGACTGCTCGTTCACCCGGTGCGTGTAGTCGCGGAACACGTCCATCTGCCGCGTGCGGGTGGAGTGCTGCAGCCGGAACACCGTCTCGGGGTCGAACAGGTGGTCCTCGCCGTCGCGGCGCCACTGGTACTCGCCGCCCGTGGCCAGGCGGCGGTGCGCGAGGCGGTTGCCGTTGGCCGGGTAGGCGTCGTTGTGCCGGGCCGCGACCTCGGCGGCGATGACGTCCAGGCCGATGCCGCCGAGCCGGCTGGTGGTGCCGGTGAAGTACCGCTCCACCAGGGCCTGCGACAGGCCGATGGCCTCGAAGACCTGGGCGCCGCGGTAGGACGCGATCGTCGAGATGCCCATCTTGGACATGACCTTCAGGACGCCCTTGCCGAGCGCCTTGATGAGGTTCTTGACCGCCTGCTGCGGCTCGACGCCGGGCAGGTAGCCGTTGGTCGCGAGGTCCTCGACCGTCTCCATCGCCAGGTACGGGTTCACCGCGGCGGCGCCGTAGCCGATCAGGAGCGCGACGTGGTGCACCTCGCGCACGTCACCGGCCTCGACGACCAGCGACACCTGGGTGCGCGTGTGCCGGCGCAGCAGGTGGTGGTGCACGGCGGACAGCAGCAGCAGCGACGGGATCGGCGCGCGGTCGGCGTCGGAGTTCCGGTCGGACAGCACGAGGAAGCTGACCCCGTCGGCGATCGCCTGGTCGCACTCGGCGAAGATCTCCTCGAGCCGCTGCTCGAGGGCCGCTCCCCCGCCGTCGACCTTGTACAGGCCGCGGACGATCGTCGACCGGAAGACGCCGGCCATCTCCGGGTCCTTGTGGATCTTGACGATCTTGGCCAGGCCGTCGTTGTCCAGCACGGGGAACGGCAGCACGAGCTTGCGGGCGTGCAGCGGCGTGTCCTCGAGCAGGTTCGGCTCCGGGCCGATGGCCCCGCCGATCGACGTGACCAGCTCCTCGCGGATCGCGTCCAGCGGCGGGTTGGTCACCTGCGCGAACATCTGCGTGAAGTAGTCGAACAGCATCCGCGGCCGCTGCGACAGCACCGCGATGGGGGTGTCGGAGCCCATGGCGCCGAGCGGCTCCGCCCCGGACGCGCCCATGGGCGTGAGGAGGATCTTCAGCTCCTCCTCGGTGTACCCGAACGCGCGCTGGCGACGCCGCACCGAGGCGGACGAGTGCTGCACGTGCTCGCGCTCCGGCAGCTGCTCCAGGTAGACGGAGTTCTCCCGCACCCAGTCCGCGTACGGGCGCTGGGCGGCGAGCTGGGCCTTGATCTCGTCGTCCTCGATGATCCGGCCCTGGCCGGTGTCGACCAGGAACATCCGGCCGGGCTCGAGGCGGCCCTTGCGGACGACGGTCGCAGGGTCGAGGTCGAGCACGCCGGCCTCGGACGCCATGACGACCAGGCCGTCCTCGGTCACCCAGAACCGGCCGGGACGCAGGCCGTTGCGGTCCTGCACGGAGCCGATCAGCGTGCCGTCGGTGAAGGTCATCGCCGCCGGGCCGTCCCAGGGCTCCATCAGGCTGGCGTGGTACTCGTAGAACGCCCGTCGCGCGGGGTCCATCTGCGCGTGGTTCTCCCACGCCTCCGGGATCATCATCATGATCGCGTGCGGCAGGGAGCGGCCGCCCAGGTGCAGCAGCTCGAGCACCTCGTCGAACGAGCCGGAGTCGGAGCCGCCGGGCGTGCAGACGGGCAGCAGCGGGGCCAGGTCGCCCAGCACGTCGGAGCGCAGGGTGCCCTCGCGCGCCGCCACCCAGTTGCGGTTGCCGCGCACGGTGTTGATCTCGCCGTTGTGCGCGATGAGCCGGAACGGCTGCGCCAGCGGCCAGGACGGGAACGTGTTCGTGGAGAACCGGGAGTGCACGAGCGCGAGCTCGGAGGCGTACCGCGGGTCCGACAGGTCGGCGAAGAACGGCTCGAGCTGACCCGGCGTGAGCATGCCCTTGTAGGACAGCGTGCGGGCGGACAGCGACGCGAAGTACACGCCCAGCTCCCGCTCCGCGCGCTTGCGCAGGCGGTACGCCCGGCGGTCCAGGTCGACGCCGGCGAGCTCGCGGGACGGGTCCGCCACGACGAGCTGGCGGAACACCGGCATCGACGAGCGTGCCGTGGGGCCGACCAGGTCGGCGGTCACGGCGACGTCGCGCCAGGCGAGGACGTCGAGCTTCTCCTCGGCGGCGACCGCCTCGACCGCGCGCACGGCGACCGCGCGCTCCTCGTCGTCCTGGGGCAGGAACGCCATGCCGATCGCGTAGTGGCCGGCCGGGGGCAGCTCGGCGTCCACGACGTCGCGCAGGAACGCGTCCGGGATCTGGGTCAGGATGCCGGCTCCGTCGCCGCTGTTCTCCTCCGCACCGACCGCACCGCGGTGGTCGAGGTTGAGCAGGGCGGTCAGTCCGGCGTCGACGATGTCGCGGCCGGGCGTGCCGCGCAGCGTCGCGACGAACGCGAAACCGCAGGCGTCGTGCTCAGCGGCCGGGTCGTACAGACCCTGCTGCTGCGGCACGGCGGGGGAAGCACCGAGACGCTGTGGCGACGCGGGCATCAGCACCGTCCTCACGGACCCGCTGGGGGCCAGGTAGAGCTCTGGGGGGAGGGGACGTCATCGGCCCGGGTGACAAGTGTGGCGACGATACCTGCCGGAAACACAGGCGCTCACATCGCGAGAAAGTGAGGTGGGTCACACGGACAGGGGGCCGCGGTCAGCGGGCGGTGCCGTGCTCCTCCACCTCGTCGTCCTGGCCTGCGGATCCGTCGTGTTCGGCGGGTCCGAGGTCCTCCGCGGATCCGGCGCTGCCGGCCAGGAGAGGTGTGGTCTCGCGTCCAGGATGACGACGTCCGACGACGATGAACGCTACCAGCGCGCCGAGCCCGACGATGATCGACGTCCACACGTTGAGCCGGAACGGGCCGATCATCTCGGCCGGGTCGATCCGCAGCAGCTCGATCCAGAGCCGGCCGGTCGTGTAGACGACGACGTACAGCCAGAACACCCGGCCGTGCCCGAGCCGGAACCGGCGGTCCAGCCAGATGAGCAGCGCGGCGCCGGCGAGGTTCCACAGCAGCTCGTACAGGAACGTCGGGTGGAACAGCGTGCCGGAGTCGAAGCCGGCGGGCAGGTGGGCGTCGTCGATCCGCAGGCCCCAGGGCAGGGTCGTCGGGCCGCCGAACAGCTCCTGGTTGAACCAGTTGCCGAGCCGGCCGATGGCCTGCGCGACGAGCAGGCCCGGTGCGAGGGCGTCGGCGAACACGGGGAAGCTCACGCCCGCACGGCGGCAGCCGATGTAGGCACCGACGGCGCCGAGCGCGACGGCACCCCAGATGCCCAGGCCGCCCTCCCAGATGTAGAGCGCGCGCACCGGGTCGCCGCCGGCGCCGAAGTACGCGTCCGGGGAGCTGACCACGTGGTAGAGCCGGCCGCCGACGATGCCGAACGGCACGGCCCAGAACGCGATGTCCAGGACCTGCTCGGGATCGCCCCCGCGCTCCTTCCACCGCCGCTGCGTGAGGATCACGGCGACGACGATGCCGGCGAGGATCGCCAGGGCGTAGGCGCGGAGCGGCACGGGGCCGAGGTACCAGACGGCCTGGGACGGGCTCGGGATCGCGGCGGGGATCATCACACGGGCACTGTATGCGACCGGGCGCGCGCCCCCGACGTGCGTCCGGGCCGACGGCGCCCGGCGCGACGGCGCCCCGCCCGACGGCGTCGAGGTCGTCACTCCCGCACGAGGTCGTCCCGCAGGACTGACGACCTCGTGCCGGTGTGACGACCTCGCGGCTCGCTCGCGTCGGCGCCGGCGCGCCGGGTGGGTCAGCGGGCGGTGCGGATGCCCTCCGCGAGGCCCGCGGCGACGGCGGCGACGGCGTCCAGTCCGGCCGCCTGCGTGTCGGCGTCGGCGAGGGCGCGCACGAAGGCGGAGCCGACGATGACGCCGTCGGCGTAGCGGCCGATGTCGCGCGCCTGCTCGGGCCGGGACACGCCGAGCCCGACGCACACGTGCGCGGCGCCGGCGGCGCGCGTGTCGGCGACGAGCTGCTCGGCGCGGGCGCCGACCGTGGTCCGCTCCCCCGTCACGCCCATCGTCGACGCGGCGTAGACGAACCCGCGCGACGCGGCGGCGGTCATGGCCAGACGCTCGGGCGTGGACGACGGCGCCACGAGGAACACCTTGTCCAGGTCGTGCGCGTCGGCCGCGGCGATCCAGTCGCCGGCCTCGTCGGGGATGAGGTCCGGCGTGATCAGCCCGGCACCGCCTGCGGCCGCGAGGTCGCGGGCGAACGCGCCGGGGCCGTACCGGAGCACCGGGTTCCAGTACGTCATCACCAGGACCGGTGCGCCGGTCGCGGCGATCTGCTCCACGGCGCCGAACACGTCGCGGACCCGGGTGCCGCCGGTCAGCGCGTGGTCGACGGCGTGCTGGATGACCGGGCCGTCCATCACGGGGTCGGAGTACGGCAGGCCCAGCTCGATCACGTCGACGCCGGCCTCGACCATCGCCACGGCGGCGCGCGCCGAACCGGCGACGTCGGGGAAGCCGAGGGGCAGGTAGCCGACCAGCGCGGCGCGGCCGTCGGCCTTGAGCCGGTCCAGCGTCTGCGCGGTCCGCGAGCCCACCTGCACGTCGCTCACAGCTGCTCCCCCTCGTCGGCCTGCACGACCGGCTTGTCCTCGATCAGGTCGAACCACGCGGCGGCGGTGGCCACGTCCTTGTCGCCGCGGCCCGACAGGTTCACCAGGACGACCGGCTCCCGGCCGTCCGGCGTCTCCCACGTGGCCGCCTCGCGGCCGAGCTGCAGGGCCCCGGCCAGGGCGTGCGCCGACTCGATGGCCGGGATGATGCCCTCCGTGCGGCAGAGCAGCTGGAACGCGTCCATGGCCTCGACGTCCGTCACCGGGCGGTACTCGGCGCGCCCGATGTCGTGCAGCCACGCGTGCTCCGGCCCGACGCTCGGGTAGTCCAGCCCCGCGGACACCGAGTGGCTCGGCAGCGTCTGGCCGTCCTCGTCCTGCAGCAGGTACGACTTGGTGCCCTGCAGCACGCCGGGCGAGCCCCCGCTGAACCGGGACGCGTGCCGCCCCGACGCGATGCCCTCGCCGCCGGCCTCGAAGCCGAACAGCCGGACCGACGGGTCGTCGAGGAAGGCGTTGAAGATGCCCATGGCGTTGGAGCCGCCGCCCACGCACGCCGCGACGGCGTCGGGCAGCCGGCCGATCTCCTCCGCGAGCTGCGCCTTCGCCTCCTCGCCGATGATCTTGTGGAAGTCGCGGACCATCTCGGGGAACGGGTGCGGTCCCGTCACCGTGCCGAGCAGGTAGTGCGTGGTGTCGACGTTGGCGACCCAGTCGCGCAGGGCCTCGTTGATCGCGTCCTTGAGCGTCCGCGAGCCGATGGTCACCGGCACGACCGTCGCGCCCAGCAGCCGCATCCGGGCGACGTTGAGCGCCTGGCGCTGCGTGTCCTCCTCGCCCATGTACACGACGCACTCGAGGTCGAGCAGCGCGGCGGCGGTCGCCGTGGCGACACCGTGCTGACCGGCGCCCGTCTCCGCGATCACGCGGGTCTTGCCCATCCGCTTCACGAGCAGCGCCTGGCCGAGCACGTTGTTGATCTTGTGCGAGCCGGTGTGGTTGAGGTCCTCGCGCTTGAGGAAGACGCGGACGCCCGGGGCGACGTGCTCGGCGAACCGCTTGACCTCGGTGAGCGGGCTGGGACGGCCGGTGTAGGTGCGGTGCAGCCGGGCGAGCTCCGCGCCGAACGTCGGGTCGGCCAGCGCCTTGTGGAACTCGGTGTCGAGCTCGTCGAGCGCGGCGACGAGCGCCTCCGGTACGAACCGCCCGCCGAAGTCGCCGAAGTACGGCCCCGCGTGGGTGGCCAGCGGGCCGCCCGGGGTGGTGGGCACCTGCGGGCCCTGTCGACCGGTCGTCACCTGCTGCTCCTCGCTCGTTCCTGCGGTGTCCTCGACGCTCACTGCCGGACGGCCCGCAGCGACGGGTGCGAGCCCGCCGCCACCAGGTCCGCGACCGACTGCCGCGGCGCGTCGTCCGTCACCAGCGCCTCGCCCACCAGCACGGCGTCCGCGCCGGCCCGGGCGTAGTCCATGACGTCGTGGGGCCCGCGCACACCGGACTCGGCCACCTTGACGACGTCCGCCGGGATGGCCGGGGCCACCCGCGCGAAGGTGCCACGGTCCACCTCGAGCGTCTTGAGGTTCCGGGCGTTGACGCCGATCACCCGGGCGCCCGCGTCGACCGCCCGCATGACCTCCTCGGTGTCGTGCACCTCGACCAGGGCCGTCATGCCCAGGGAGTGCACCCGCTCGACCAGCGAGGTCAGCACCGTCTGCTCCAGCGCGGCGACGATCAGCAGGACCAGGTCCGCCCCGTGCGCCCGCGCCTCCCACACCTGGTACGGCCCCACGACGAAGTCCTTGCGCAGCACCGGGATGTCCACGGCGGCGCGCACGCTGTCCAGGTCGGCGAGGCTGCCGTTGAACTTCCGCTGCTCGGTGAGCACGGAGATGACGGTCGCGCCGCCCTTCTCGTACTCCGCGGCCAGCGCGGCCGGGTCGGTGATCGTCGCGAGCGCGCCCTTGCTGGGGCTCGACCGCTTGACCTCGGCGATCACGGTGACCGCGTCCTCGACCCGCAGCCGCGGCACGCAGTCGATCGCACCCGGGACGCGGGCGGCCCGCTCCTTGACCACGGCCAGCGGTGTCGCCGCCTCGCGCACCGCGAGGTCCTCGCGCACGCCCGCCACGATGTCGTCCAGCACGGTGCCCATCGGCGCTCATCTCCCCCGGGGTTCGGCGGCGGCGCACCCCACGGCACGGGAGCCGGCTGGGCTCCTCGCGGACGCTCTCCGCCCGGCGAGGGGCGACGGGCGTCCTGACGACCACCTCCGCCATCGTACGGGCGGACGAGGGTGACGCCGACCACGCGGCCAGCGGGTGGACTCCGCGGTCAGCGCGCCCGGTGGTCAGACGCCGTAGCCGTACCCGTAGCCCGAGCCGAAGCTGTCGTCGAGCGCGCCGACGAACCCCAGCGCGAAGAAGAACACCCACACCGCGGACCCGACGGCCCCGATGATCAGGCCCGCCAGCGCCATGCCGCCGTTGTTCGCCTCCCCGCGCGCGGCCGCCCGGCGACCCAGGACGCCGGTGATGATCGCCGCGACGCCGGTGAACGGGCCGAGGCACACCAGGCTGACGATGCCGAGGACGAGCGACCAGACCGCGAGGTTGTTCTTCGGGTACCCGTAGACCGGCACGTACGGGGCGGCGCCCCACTGGCCGGCGGCGGGCTGCGACGGGTAGCCGCCGTAGCCCGGGTAGCCGCCGGGCTGCTGCTGCGCGGGGTAGGGCTGCTGGCCGTAGGGCGCCTGGCCGTACGGCGCCTGGCCGTGGGGCTGCTGGCCGTACGAGCCGTACGAGCCGTACGCCGGGTCGGCGGAGGACGGCTGCTGACCGTACGGCTGCACCGGCGGCTGCTGCCCGTACTGCTCGTGCTGCCCGTACTGCTCGTGCTGCCCGTGCTGGCCGTACGGGTCCTGCTGGGCGTACGGGTCCTGCTGGCCGTAGGGCTCCGTGCCCCCGGTCGACGGACCGGTCGGGTCCGGCTGCGGCCGGAACGGGTCCGTCGGCTGGTCGGGCGTGGTCACGGGGAACCTCCTGAGGTGCAGCTCGGCGCGGTGCGCGCCGTCGGCATCCTAGGGAAGCCGGGACCACTCAGGGGCCCGCCCGGCGCGATTCACTCGTCCGCTCACGGCGCGAGCAGGCCGGCCCACGCCGGCACGTTGCGCGCGACGCTGTAGAGCACGACCACCGCGGCGGCACCGAGCGCGACCGCGACCGGCGGCGCCGACGCGCGACGCCCGGTGCGCAGCGCGCGGACGAGCCAGCGCACCCACAGCGCCGCGAGCACCGGGACGAGCAGCACCCAGAGCGGGTTGGCGCCCCAGGCGCCCGCGACGTCGCCGACGAGCAGGTCGTGGGTGGCGCGCAGCCCGCCGCAGCCCGCGCAGTAGGTGCCGGTGAGCGCGTACAACGGGCAGACGCCCCAGGAGCCCTGCTGGTGCGGGTCGCGCAGCACGAGCCCGAGCGCGAGGACGGCCGCCCCGCCCGCGACCAGCAGCGGTGCCCGTGCGGCACGCAGCCGCGCGCGCGGCGCGAGGGTCTCGGGGGGAGCGGCCGTGGCCACGCTCAGTACGTCGTGGAGTACGAGTCGAAGTCGAACGTCGACGCGAGCGCGCCGGTCGCCGCCAGGATGATCACCAGGACCAGCCACACGACGTTGAGGATCGTCACGACCCACGACACGATGTAGCCCGCGTTGGCGAGCGAGCCGTTGTTCGCCTCGCCGCGCGCGACTGCCTGCTTGGCCTTCGAGCCGACGATGATGCCCGGGATGCTGGTGAACAGCCAGCAGACGAAGAACCCCACGACGCCCAGCACGAGCGACCAGACGGCGAGGTTGTTCTTCGGGTACACGCCGCCGTAGCCCTGGGCGCCGCCCGGGTAGGGCTGCCCGTAGCCGCCGGCCTGGCCGTAGCCGCCGGCGGGCTCGCCGCCGGCGTACTGCCCGTACTGCGGGACGCCGCCCTGACCGGTTTGCCCCGGCTGGCCCGTCTGACCGGGCTGGCCCTGCTGCGCGCCCTGGTCCCCGCCGCCCGGGTACGGCGGCACGGAGCCGGACTGGTCGCCGTATCCCTGTCCGTCCGGGGCGGAGTACGGGTCCTGCGGCTGGTTCGGGGTCGACATCATCGGCTCCTCGTCACTCGGTGGTGCGGTCCACGGCATCCGCCCTGGTCGGGGGCCTGCCGGGCCCCAGGTCTACCGGAGCGAGGGCGGCGCGTCCACCGCAGCCCCGTCGACGCCGGGCTCCCGTGGCTGGTCAGTGACCGCCGGTGCGGCGCGCCTTCTCGATGGTGTGCTTCCCGCCCTGGCCGTAGCCGAGCTGGCGGAGCACGACGCCGACGACGACGCCGAGCAGCGCGACGCCGAGGCCGGCCCAGAACAGCCACATCAGGGCGAAGATCAGACCGAGGGCGCCGGCGACGGAGCCGATCAGGACGACCACCGTGGTGGTCCAGGCGGCGGTGGTGTGCCCGTGGTTGGTGGGCGGGGCCGTCGGGGGCAGCCGCAGCGTCTCCGTGCGGGGCGTCTGCTGTGCCGCTCCCGTCACGACGCCGTGGGAACGAACCGACTGCTCGACCATCGAGAACACCTTTCGTGACTGTGTGTCGTCACCCTAGCGGACGGTTCACGTCGGGTCGTCCCCACGGGACAGCGCGTCCCAGGTGCCGCGCTCGTCGGCAGGGCCGTCGGGCCGGGCGGGGTCGTCGACGGCCCCCCGCCGGTGGCCCGTGACCTCGGGTGCCGCCGCCGCGCCGGCTCCGGCGGCCGTCCCCTGGCGCTCGTGCCGGTCGGAGGGCGCGGCCCACCGTCCGGACGCCCGGGCGAGGCCGACGGCTGCGGCGAGCACCAGCAGGCCGAGCACGGCGGCGACCCAGGGCCAGGGCCCGACCTGCACGCCGCCGGTGAGGCTCGACACACCGGTCGCCTCGGCGGCGGCGCGTTCGGCGGTGCCGAGGGCGCCGGACCGCGCGGCGAGCGCCGAGGCGGCGACGAGCGCGCCGGCAGCGCCGACGACGGCCACCACGACCCAGCGCCCGACGCGGCCGACCAGTCCGAGCGCGCCCGCGGCCGCGAGCAGCACGAGCGCGGCGGCCACGAGCCCCGGTGCGGCGGCCGTCCCGCCGACGCGCACGGCGACGTCCCCGGTGAGCGGGCTGGTCCCGGTCGCCGTGATCCACGTGGGCAGGGCGGCCAGCGCGACCAGCCCGGAGAGCAGCAGCAGCACGAGCACCCAGCGCCCGCGGCCCCCGCCGGACCGGGGGGCGGGCGCGGCGGTCGCCGCCGCCGGCTCCGCGCTCACGCGGGTCCCACCGGACGGAGCCGCGCCGCGACCTGGACGGCGCGCACGGCGGCGGCCGCCTTGTCGCGCGACTCCTGGTACTCGGTGGCCGGCACGGAGTCGGCGACGATGCCGGCCCCGGCCTGCACGCTGGCGCGGCCGTCCCGGATCAGGGCGGTGCGGATGGCGATGGCCATGTCCATGTCACCGGCCAGGTCGAAGTAGCCGACCGTGCCGCCGTAGATGCCGCGGCGCGCGGGCTCGATCGCGTCGATGAGGGCGATCGCGCGGGGCTTCGGCGCACCGGACAGGGTGCCGGCGGGGAACGTCGCGGTCAGCGCGCCGAGCGCCGTGGCGCCGGCCCGGAGCCGGCCGACGACCGTCGAGCAGATGTGCATGATGTGGCTGAACCGCCGCACGGCCATGAACTCGACGACCTCGACGGTCGCGGGCTCGCACACCTTGACCAGGTCGTTGCGGGACAGGTCGACCAGCATCAGGTGCTCGGCGCGCTCCTTGGGGTCGGCGACGAGCTCGTCGTGCAGCGCGCGGTCCTCCTCGGGCGTGGCGCCGCGCGGCCGGGACCCGGCGATCGGGAACGTCGTGACGTGCCCCTCGCTGACCTTGACCAGCGTCTCCGGGCTGGAGCCGACGACGGCGAAGTCGTGGCCGTCGGCGTCCTGCAGCTGCAGGTAGTACATGTACGGGCTCGGGTTGATCGTCCGCAGCACCCGGTAGACGTCGAGCGGCGCAGCCGGGCAGTCCAGGTCGAGGCGCTGGGAGAGCACCACCTGGAACACCTCGCCGTCGACGATCGCCTCCTTGCCGGTGGCGACCGCGGCCTCGTACTCGGCCTGGGAGGTCCGGAACTCCAGCTCCGGCACGGGCACGTCCGCGAGGCGGGCCGCGGCGGGCGCGGCGGGGCGGAGCAGCGCCTCCTGCATGGCGTCCAGGCGGGCGACGGCGTCGGCGTGCGCCTCGTCGACGCGCGCGTCGGTGCCGTCGAAGTTGATGGCGTTCGCGACCAGCCACACGGAGCCGTCGCGGTGGTCGGTGACGGCCAGGTCGGTCGCGAGGCACAGCGTCATCTCGGGCACGCCGAGCTCGTCGGGCGCGGCGGCGGGCAGCGTCGGCTCCCAGTGCCGCACGACGTCCCAGCCGAGCGCGCCGACCAGCCCCCCGGTCAGCGGCGGCAGACCGGGCACGGCGGGGGTGCGCAGCACCTCGAGCGTCTCGGCCAGCACCTCGACCGGGTCGCCGTCGACCGGGACGCCGGCGGGGACGTCCCCGGTCCAGACGGCGCGTCCGTCCCGCACGGTCAGCGTGGCGCGCGACCGCACGCCGACGAACGACCAGCGGGACCAGCTGCCGTCCTGCTCGGCCGACTCGAGGATGAAGGTCCCCGGGCGACCGGCGGCCAGCGTCCGGTACAGGGCGACGGGCGTGGTGTCGTCGGCGAGCAGGCGGCGCACGACCGGGATCACCCGGCGGCTCCCGGCGAGGTCCCGGAACTCCTCCAGCGCGGGCCAGGTCGCGCCCCAGGGGACGTCGACGGGCGTGCCGACGGGTGCGGTGGCGGTCATCCGTGCTGCTCCGTCGCGGCGGGGCGGTCCCCGACGACGGCGCCGAGCGACCCGCCGGCCTCGAAGCAGGTCCGGGTCCCGGTGTGGCAGGCCGCGCCGACCTGGTCCACCCGCACCAGCAGCGCGTCGCCGTCGCAGTCCAGCTCGACGGACTTCACGTACTGGGCGTGCCCCGAGGTGTCGCCCTTGCGCCAGTACTCCTGGCGCGACCGGCTCCAGAACGTCACGCGCCCGCTGGTCAGCGTGCGGTGCACCGCCTCGTCGTCCATCCAGCCGAGCATCAGCACCTCGCCGGTGTCGTGCTGCTGCACGATCGCCGCGACCAGGCCGGCGTCGTCGCGGCGCAGGCGCGCGGCGACCGCCGGGTCGAGGGAGCCGGTGGGCGCCGTGGGGCCGGAGGTCTGCTGCTCGCTCACGCCCCGATCCTCCCATGTCCGCGGGAGCGCGCCGGGCGGCGTCCGGCGTCGCCGGGCGGGCTCAGCGGGTCTGCGACACCCACGCGCGGTGCATCGCGGCGTACACGCCGTCCTGCTCCACGAGGTCCTCGTGCGGGCCGTGCTCGACGACCCGCCCGGCGTCGACGACGACGACCAGGTCGGCGGCCTCCGCGGTGGACAGCCGGTGGGCGATGGTCACCGTGCTGCGCCCGGAGGTCAGCGAGTCGAGCGCGCGCGCGATCCGCACCTCCGTCGCCGGGTCCACCGCGGAGGTGGCCTCGTCGAGGACGAGCAGGTCGGCGTCGGCCAGGTAGGCGCGGGTCAGGGCGACCAGCTGCCGCTCCCCCGCCGACAGCGCCTCGCCGCGCTGGCCGACCTGCGTCGCCAGCCCGGCCGGCAGCTCGGCGAGCCAGTCGGACAGGCCCAGCTCGTCCAGCGCGGCCCGCAGCCGCGGCTCCGCCTCGGCGGGCGACGGGGCGGCCGCACCGGCCTCGGTGCGCAGGCCGTACACCAGGTTGTCGGCCAGCGTGGCGTCGAACAGGAAGCCCTCCTGCGGCACCATGACGACGCGCCGGCGCAGGTCCTCGGGCCGGACGCTGCGCAGGTCGGTGCCGTCCAGCAGCACGGCGCCGTGGGTCGGGTCCATCAGCCGGGTCACCAGCTTGGCGATCGTCGTCTTGCCGGACCCCGTCGCACCGACGACGGCGACCGACCGGCCGGCGGGCAGGTGCAGGTCGACCTGGTGCAGCACCGGCGGCCCCTCGGGGTACGCGAAGCCGACGCCGCGCAGCTCGACGGCGGCGGGCCCGCGGGGCGACGGCACCCCGCGCGGCCCGGGGTCGGCCACCTGCACGGGCGTGTCGATGATGCCCAGCACACGACGCCATCCCGCGACGGCGTTCTGCAGCTCGTTGAGCACCTCGGTCGCCTGCTGCACCGGGCCGGTGAACAGCTGGACGAGGAACAGGAACGCCAGCAGCCGCCCCACGGTGAGGTCGCCGGCGACGCCGAGCGCGGTCCCGGCCACCACCACGACGGCCAGCACCAGGTTGGCCACCAGCACGCCGGAGGAGAACACCACCGACACCGTGTTCTGCGCGGTCACCATCGCGTCGCGGGTGGCACCGATCCGGGCGTCGACGGTGCGCTGCACCCGGCGCTGCACGCCGTAGGCGCGGATGGTCTCGGCACCGACGACGGCCTCGGAGACCGCGCCGAGCATGGCGCCGACCCGCTCCCGCACCCGGGTGTACGCGACGTTCACCCGGCGCTGCAGCGGCCGCAGCGCGAGCACCAGCGGCCCGAAGCAGAGCCAGACCAGGAGGGTCAGCTGCCACGAGTACACGGCCATCAGCACCGTCGCGACCAGCACCTGCAGGATCGAGACGAGCAGCATGATGCCGCCCCACTGCACGAACATCGAGATGGTGTCGACGTCGGAGGTCACCCGCGACACCAGCGACCCGCGGCGCTCCGTGTTCTGCGTCAGCACGGACAGGTCGTGCACGTGCCGGAACGCGCGCACGCGGAGCTGGGCGAGCCCGGCCTCGCTGGCGCGGAACAGCCGCACGTTGACCAGGGCGGAGCACGCACCGCCCGCGACCAGCGCGAGGGCCGCGGCGACCACGAGGGTGAGCACGCGCCGGGTGTCGGGGCCGCCCTCGGCGAGGATGCCGGTGTCCATCACCTGCTGCACCGCCACCGGGACGACGACCTTGCCCGCGGCCGCCAGCGTGGCCAGCAGCAGCGTGACCCCGATGCCCTGCACCAGCTGCGGCGAGACCTGCACCCCGCGGCGCAGCGTCGCGAGCACGCTCCGCTCGGTGCCGCCCAGCCCGGACCGCTGCTCGGCGCTCATCGGGCCGCCTCCTCGTCCAGCTCCAGCTCGGCCAGCTCGGCCTTGCGCGCGGCGCGCCGCTCGGTCTCCTGCTCGTACGCGGTCGCGAGGGCCCGGTACCCGGGGTCGCGGGCCAGCAGCTCGGCGTGGGTGCCCTGGTCGACCACCCGGCCGCCCTCCACGTGCACGACCTCGTCGGCCAGCAGCACCGACGACATCCGGTACGCGACCAGCAGCACGGTGGGCCCGCCGCCGCCCCCGCCGGTCTGCTCGCGCAGGCCGGTGAGGATGCCCTGCTCCACCCGCGGGTCGACGGCGGACGTCGCGTCGTCGAGCACCAGCAGCCGTGGCCGGCGCACCAGCGCGCGGGCGATCGCGAGGCGCTGCCGCTGACCGCCGGACAGGTTGGAGCCCCGCTCGCCGAGCGGGGCGTCCAGCCCGCCGGGCAGGTCCCGCACGACCCCGTCCACGCGGGCGAGCCGGAGCGCGTCCCACACCTCGTCGTCCGACGGCGCGCCGGGGTCGTCCGCGTCGCGCAGCGTGACGTTCCCGCGCACGGTGTCCTCGAAGACGAAGGTCTGCTGGCCGACCAGCACCACCTGGTCCGTGAGGTCGTCCGGGACCAGGTCGCGCACGTCGGTGCCGTCGACCGCGACCGTGCCGGTGCTCGGGTCGGTCAGCCGGGGCACGAGGGACACCAGCGTCGTCTTGCCGGAGCCGGTGGGGCCGACGACCGCCACCACGCGGCCCGGGGCGACGTCCAGGTGCACGTCGCGCAGCAGCGGGACGGGGCCCTCCGGACCGTCGACCTCGACCCCCACCCCGGCCAGGTGCAGCGCGGCACCGCCGTCGCTGCGGACCAGCGGACGGGTGCCGGGGACCAGCTCGCCCTCGGCGTCGACGACCCGGGCGACGCGCTCGTGCCCGACCAGGGCGCGCGGCAGCTCGCCCAGCACCCAGCCGAACGCCCGGACCGGCACGGCCATCAGCGTCAGCAGGTAGGCCGCGGAGACGATGTCCCCGGTGCCGACGGCGCCGGCCTGCACCCGCTGCACGCCGACCAGCAGCACCAGCAGCGTGCCGAGGCTCGGCAGCATGTCGATCACCGGGTCGAAGTACGCACGGACGACGCCGACCCGGACGTTCGCGTCCTGGAGCTCCGTGGCGCGCTCGGCGAACCGGCGCTCCTCCCGCTCCTCCGTGCCCAGCGACTTGACCAGCAGCGCGGCCTCGAAGCTCTCGTGCGCGATGTCGGCGACCTCGGCGCGCAGCTGCTGCGCCCGGGTGGCGGCCGGCGACATCCGGCGCTGGAACACCAGGTTCGCCACCACGGCGGCAGGCAGCACGAGCATCGCCGCCAGCGCGAGCCAGACGTCGGTGCTGAACAGGGCGACCGCCGCCACGGCGATCATCACGACGACGCCGAGCGCGAACGGCAGCGGGTTGAAGACGTTGGTCGCGGCCTCGACGTCGGCCGACGCGTTGGACAGCAGCTGCCCGGTGGGGTGCTGCCGGTGCCAGGTCATCGGGAGCCGCAGGTACTGGCGGGTCACCGCGCGGCGGTGCATCGCCTGCTGGTCGGCCACGCCCATGCCGGCGAAGATCCGGCGGCCCGCGACGGCGGCGGCCAGCGAGACGGCGACCAGCGCGAGCACCCCGCCCGCGAGCCAGATCCGGCCGCGCGCGTCGGCGGAGCCGCCCAGGGCGGGGACGACCACGTCGTCGGTGGCCCAGCCCAGCACCCGGCTGACGGCGACGGTCAGCGCGCCGTAGGCGGCCGACGTGGAGATGGCCAGGACGTACGTGCGCGGCTGGGACGCGATGCCCCGGCCCATCAGCAGCAGGGAGCGCCGCAGCACCGACCCGGTGAGCATCGCCGGACGGGGCGTGGTGGAGCGGGCGGGCACAGCACGGCCTTTCGCGTGGTGGGTGGCGGCGCCGTCGATCCTCTCACGTGGCGGACGCGGCGCGACCTGCCCGTGAGACGCCGAGAGGCCGGCCACCCGAAGGTGGCCGGCCTCGCGGTCGGTGGCGGGGCGCACGGCCCCGCCGGTCGGCTCAGTTGCCGGTGAGCTTCTCGCGCAGCGCGGCGAGCGCCTCGTCCGACGCCAGCGTGCCGGTCGCCTCCTGGGCCGGGGCCGAGGAGTAGGAGGAGCTGGACGACGACGCGGTCGAGCTCGAGGAGCTCGACGACGAGGACGACGACGCGCCCTCGCCGTTCGCGGCCTCCGCGTCGGCCTGGACGGCGTCCAGGACCTGCTTGCGGTGGGCCTCCCAGCGCTCGTGCGCCTTGGCGTACTGGCCCTCCCAGGCCTCGCGCTGGGTCTCGTAGCCCTCGAGCCACTCGTTGGTGGTCGGGTCGAAGCCCTCGGGGTACTTGTAGTTCCCCTCCTCGTCGTACTCGGCCGCCATGCCGTACAGCGCGGGGTCGAAGTCCTCGGAGGTCGGGTCGAAGCCCTCGTTCGCCTGCTTCAGCGAGAGCGAGATGCGGCGACGCTCGAGGTCGATGTCGATGACCTTGACGAAGACGTCGTCGCCCACCTGGACGACCTGCTCCGGGATCTCGACGTGGCGCACGGCCAGCTCCGAGATGTGCACCAGGCCCTCGATGCCGTCCTCGACGCGCACGAACGCACCGAACGGGACGAGCTTGGTGACCTTGCCGGGGACGACCTGGCCGATGGCGTGCGTCCGGGCGAAGGCCTGCCACGGGTCCTCCTGCGTCGCCTTCAGCGACAGGGAGACGCGCTCGCGGTCGAAGTCGACGTCGAGGACCTCGACGGTGACCTCCTGGCCGACCTCGACGACCTCGGACGGGTGGTCGATGTGCTTCCAGGACAGCTCGGAGACGTGCACGAGGCCGTCCACGCCGCCCAGGTCGACGAACGCACCGAAGTTGACGATCGAGGACACGACACCGGGGCGCACCTGGCCCTTCTGCAGGGTCTGCAGGAAGGTGGAGCGGACCTCGGACTGCGTCTGCTCGAGCCAGGCACGGCGCGACAGGACCACGTTGTTGCGGTTCTTGTCGAGCTCGATGATCTTGGCCTCGATCTCCTTGCCGACGTACGGCTGGAGGTCGCGGACACGACGCATCTCCACGAGGGAGGCCGGGAGGAAGCCACGGAGGCCGATGTCGAGGATGAGGCCACCCTTGACCACCTCGATGACGGTGCCGGTGACGACGCCGTCCTCCTCCTTGATCTTCTCGATCGTGCCCCAGGCGCGCTCGTACTGCGCACGCTTCTTGGACAGGATCAGACGACCCTCCTTGTCCTCCTTCTGGAGGACGAGGGCCTCGACCTCGTCACCGACCTTGACGACCTCGCCCGGGTCCACGTCGTGCTTGATGGACAGCTCGCGGGACGGGATGACGCCCTCGGTCTTGTAACCGATGTCGAGCAGGACCTCGTCGCGGTCGACCTTGACGATGGTGCCCTCGACGATGTCGCCGTCGTTGAAGTACTTGATCGTGGCGTCGACGGCGGCGAGGAAGTCCTCGGCCGTGCCGATGTCGTTGACCGCGACCTGCGGGGTGCCGGGCTTGGCGGGGGTGGAGATGCTCATGTAGGGATGGGCTCCGTTGCGGACATGGATGAGTGGGGACAAGGGGTTCGGGCGACACGTCAGATGACACGCCACACCGCCGAATACCTTACCGGCCCCGACGACAGCGGGTCAAAGGCGTCACGCGAGGGCGCGCGCCACCTGCAGGAGCCCGGCGGGGACCTTCTTCACCTTGCCCGCGATCTCCGGCAGCGGGACCAGCACGACCTCCTCGCCGCGCAGCGCCGTCATCACGTCGGTCTCCCCCCGGCTGATGGCGTCGATCGCCGCGACGCCGAACCGGCTGCCGAGGATCCGGTCCGCGGGGACCGGGCTGCCGCCGCGCTGCACGTGCCCGAGCACGGTCACGCGGGTGTCGAACCCGGTGCGCGACTCGATCTCCGCCTTGACCCGCTCGCTGATCGCGCCGGCGACGATCTCCCCGAACTGGCCGACCGGCGCCTCGTAGGACATCGACGTGCCCTCGGCGGGCACGGCGCCCTCCGCCACGACCACGATCGAGAAGTTCGCGTGCGCGCGGTGCCGGTGCTTGAGGAACTTGACGATCTTGTCCATGTCGAACGGCTCCTCGGGCGCCAGGACGACCTCAGCGCCGCCCGCGATGCCCGCGGTCACCGCGATCCAGCCGGCGCTCCGGCCCATGACCTCGACGATCATCACGCGGTTGTGGGACTCGGCCGTCGTGTGCACCCGGTCGATCGCCTCGGTCGCGATCTCCACCGCGGTGTCGAAGCCGATGGACCGGTCGGTGCCCCAGACGTCGTTGTCGATGGTCTTCGGGATCGCGACGATCTTCACGCCGGCCTCCGCGACCTTGGACGCCGCGTGCAGCGTGCCGTCGCCGCCGATGCAGATCAGCGCCTCGATCCGCTCCGCCTCGAGCGTGGCGAGCACCGCGTCCATGCCGCCGTTCGCGGCGTGCGGGTGGAACCGCGCCGTGCCCAGGAGCGTGCCCCCCACCGGCAGCACGTTGCGGATGTGGCTCCGCGTCAGCGGCACGATGTCGCCGTCCACCACGCCGCGCCAGCCGTTGCGGAACCCGATGATCGAGTGGCCGTACTCCCCCTCGCCGCGCTTGACCACGGCCCGGATCGCCGCGTTCAGCCCGGGGACGTCGCCTCCGCCGGTGAGCAGTCCGACTCGCACGCTGGGGTCTCCTTCGCAGGTGGGGGGCGCCGCAGCGGCGTCGCGCGGCGTGACCAGGCTATCCGGGTCGCGCAGGCGCCGGTGAGCCGGAGGTCCCGGGCGGCTACCGTCGTGCGGGTGACATCCGACGACAGCGACCGGCTCGCCGCCGCCGGCTACCTCGACGTCCCGGCCGCCGCGACCGAGGGCGCCGGGCGGCGCTGGTGGGACGCGAACGCCCGCGAGTACCTCGACGAGCACGGAGCGTTCCTCGGCGACGACGACTTCCTCTGGTGCCCGGAGGGGCTGCGCGAGTCCGAGGCCCGGTTGCTGGGCGAGGTCGCCGGCCGCCGGGTGCTCGAGGTCGGTGCCGGGGCGGCGCAGTGCTCGCGCTGGCTGCAGGCACGGGGTGCCGACGTGGTGGCGACCGACGTGTCGGCCGGCATGCTCGCGGCCGCCGCGGCGGTCGACCGCGCGGCACCGGACGGCGGGCCCGTCGCGGGCCGAGCGCCGGCGGTGCCGCTGGTGCAGGCCGACGCCCGCGCGCTGCCGTTCCCGGACGCCTCGTTCGACGTCGTGTTCACCGCCTACGGGGCGATCCCGTTCGTGCCCGACGCCGGGCGGGTGCACGCCGAGGCCGCGCGCGTGCTGCGACCGGGCGGGCGCTGGGTCTGCTCCGTGACGCACCCCGTGCGCTGGGCGTTCCCCGACGATCCCGGGGAGCGCGGGCTGACCGCCGACCGGTCCTACTTCGACCGGCGGCCCTACGTCGAGACCGACGACCGGGGGCGGGTGCTGTACGCCGAGTACCACCGCACGATGGGTGACCACGTCGCGGACCTGGTCGGCGCCGGCCTGGTGCTGGACCGCGTGGTCGAGCCCGCGTGGCCCGCCGACAACGACCGCACCTGGGGCGGCTGGAGCCCCCTGCGCGGCCGGCACCTCCCGGGCACCGCGATCTTCGTCGCCCACCGCCCGGCGTAGCGAGGGAGAACCCGGCGAGGTCGGGTGCACCCCGGCGAGGTCACCAGACCCGGTCGAGGTCGTCACTCGTGCACGAGGTCGTCAGTCCTGCGGGACGACCTCGTGCGCGTGTGACGACCTCGCCGGGGGCGGGCCCGAGCGGGCGGGCCCGGGCTCGGGTCAGTGGCCCGCGGCGTGCCAGCTCTCGCCCACGCCGACCGAGACGTCGAGCGGCACGTCCAGGGCGTAGGCGGCGCCCATCTGCTCGCGCACCAGCGCCTCCACCTGGTCCCGCTCCCCGGGTGCGACCTCGAGCACGAGCTCGTCGTGCACCTGGAGCAGCAGCCGGCTCCCGAGGCCCTGGACGTCGAGCTCGCGCTGCACGCCGAGCATCGCGAGCTTGATGATGTCGGCGGCGGAGCCCTGGATCGGGGCGTTGAGCGCCATCCGCTCCGCGGCCTCCCGCCGGACCCGGTTGTCGCTGGTGAGGTCGGGCAGGTAGCGGCGCCGGCCGAGGATGGTCGCGGTGTACCCGGTGGCGCGGGCCTCGTCCGCGACGCCGGTGAGGTAGTCGCGCACCCCGCCGAACCGGTGGAAGTAGTCCTGCATCAACGTCGCTGCCTCGGCCACGTCGATCTTCAGCTGCTGCGACAGGCCGTAGGACGACAGCCCGTACGCGAGGCCGTACGACATCGCCTTGATCTTGGACCGCTGGGCGCTGGTGACCTGGTCGGTCGGCACGCCGAACACCCGGGACCCGACGTACGAGTGCAGGTCCTCCCCCGCGGTGAACGCCTCGATGAGCCCGGCGTCGCCGGACAGGTGCGCCATGATCCGCATCTCGATCTGCGAGTAGTCGGCGGTCAGCAGCGTCTCGTACCCGGCGCCCACCACGAACGCGCGGCGGATCTGCCGGCCGGCCTCGGTGCGGATCGGGATGTTCTGCAGGTTCGGGTCGGTCGAGGAGAGCCGCCCGGTCGCGGCGATGGTCTGCTGGAAGGTGGTGTGGATGCGGCCGTCGGGGGCGACGGAGCGCAGCAGCCCCTCCACGGTCTGCCGCAGCCGGATGGCGTCACGGTGCGCGAGCAGGTGCTCCAGGAAGGGGTGCCCGGTGCGGGCGAACAGGTCGGCCAGCGCGTTCGCGTCGGTGGTGTAGCCGGTCTTGGTCTTCTTGGTCTTCGGCATGTCGAGCTGGTCGAAGAGCACCTCCTGCAGCTGCTTGGGCGACCCGAGGTTCACCTCCCGCCCGATCGCGTCGTAGGCCTCCCCCGCGGCGCGCTGCACGGCGCTGTCGTACTCCTTCTCGAGCGCCGAGAGGTAGCCCGCGTCCGCGGCGATGCCGACGTGCTCGACGCGCTCCAGCACGCCCTCGAGCGGCAGCTCGACGTCCCGCAGGAGGTGGTCGGCGCCGCGCTCGGCGAGCTGCTCGCCCAGGACGTCGACCAGGTCCAGCACGGCTGCCGCGCGGACGGCACCGCGCGCGCCCTCCTGCGGGCCCTCGAGGTCGAGGTCCAGCGCGCCCTGCCCGCCCTCGTCGGCGACGGCGCCGAGCTCGCGGCGCAGGTACCCGATGGCGAGGTCGGAGAGGTCGTAGCCCCGACGGTCGGGCTGCAGCAGGTAGGCGCCCAGCTCGGTGTCGAACTCCACCCCGGCGAGCGTCAGGCCGCGGCCGGTGAGCGCGTGCCAGGCCTCCTTCGCGGCGTGCAGCACCTTGGGCTGGGCGGGGTCGGCGAGCCAGGCGGCCAGCGCCTGCTCGTCCGCCGGCGCGATCTGGCCGAGGTCGTAGGCGACGGCCTCGTCCCCGACGACCAGCGCGATCCCCCACGCGTCCCCGCCGGCGGGCGAGGCGGACCCCTGCACGTCCACGCCGGTGCGCGCGCCCGCGTGCCGCTCGAGCCACGCAGCCAGGCCGCCGTCGACCGGGGTCACCAGCGCGGGGCCCTCGGACGGCCCCGCGACGTCCGCCGGGCCCCCGTCCTCGGACGGCAGCATCGCGAACAACCGGTCCCGCAGGGTGCGGAACTCGAGCTCGTCGAGGATGGTGTGCAGCGCCTCGCGGTCCCAGGGCCGCGCCGCCAGGTCCTCCGGGCCGAGCGGGAGGTCGAGGTCGTCCAGCAGGCGGTTGAGCTGCCGGTTCAGCAGCACCTGGTCGAGGTTCGCCCGCAGCGACTCCCCCGCCTTGCCGGTGATCTTGTCGACGTTCGCGACGACGCCCTGCAGGCCGTCGTAGGTGCTGATCCACTTCGCGGCCGTCTTCGGACCCACCCCCGGGACGCCGGGGAGGTTGTCGGACGACTCGCCCACGAGCGCCGCGATGTCGGGGTAGCGCGCCGGCGGGACGGCGTACTTGGCCTCGACCGCCTCGGGCGTCATCCGCGCCAGCTCGGACACGCCCTTGACCGGGTACAGCACGGTGACGCGGTCGGTGACGAGCTGCAGCGAGTCCCGGTCGCCGGAGCAGACGAGGACGTCGAGGCCCTCGGCCGCCCCCTGGCGCGCCAGCGTCGCGAGGATGTCGTCGGCCTCGAACCCCGGCTTGTCGAGCGTCGGGATGTGCATCGTCGCGAGGACCTGCTTGATGACCTCGACCTGACCGCGGAACGGCTCCGGCGAGGCCGAGCGGTTCGCCTTGTACTCCTCGTACTGCTCCGTGCGGAACGTGGTGCGGCCGGCGTCGAAGGCGACGGCGACGTGCGTCGGCTCCTCGTCGCGGAGCAGGTTGGCGAGCATCGACACGAAGCCGAACACCGCGTTGGTCGGCTGGCCCGTCGAGGTGGCGAACTTGTCCACCGGGAGCGCGAAGAAGGCGCGGTAGGCCATCGAGTGCCCGTCCACCAGGAGGAGCCGTCCGGAGTGGCCGTCGGGCAGGGTTCGCGTCGCGTCAGTCACGGGTGCCAACCTAGCGGGCATGACCGACACCGACGCGCCCGGCGCGACCCCCGACGACCCGTCCGCGCACCCCCTGCCGCTCGGCACCCGGGTGCCCCCGGGGACGCTCATGGAGCGCATGGGCATCGAGATCCTGGAGGTCGGCCCGGACCGCGCCGTCGGCACCATGCCGGTGGCCGGCAACGTCCAGCCCTACGGCCTCCTGCACGGCGGCGCGTCGGCCGTGCTCGCCGAGACCCTGGGCTCCTACGCGGCGAACGCGCACGCCGGCCCGGGGCGGCAGGCGGTCGGCATCGAGCTGAGCTGCACCCACCACCGGTCGGCCACCGGCGGCGTCGTCACCGGCACCGCGACCGCCGTGCACCTCGGCGGGAAGGTCGCGACCTACGACGTGGTGGTCGAGGACCCGCGCGGCCGGCGGCTGTGCTCCGCGCGGCTGACCTGCATGCTGATCGACGCGCGACCGGCCTGAGCGGCCTCCGTGCCCGAGACGCCCGAGACGCCCGAGACGCCCGAGACGCCCGGCGTCCCGGGCACGGCCCGCGCCGCGCGGGCGCGCCGGCGACGGGCGATCAGGTCGTCCAGCCCGATGGCGCCCACCCGCCCGGAGCGGCGGCCCGCGCTCTGCTGCGCCGGGGCGTCGGCGACGAGCCGGCGCTGGAGCGCCTCCGTGCTCACCACGCGGTGCGCCGCCGCGGGGGCGAACCCGAGCCGGGCGAGGAACCGGAGCATGCCGCGCGCGCCGGGCAGCGGGACGGCGAGCACGTCGGTCGCGCCGACCCGCCGCGCCTCCTCCACCACCCCGCCGAGCAGGGCGTGCCCCACACCGCGCCGGCGGGCGCCCTCCGCGACGTAGACGACCTCGATGGACACCGTGACGTCCTCGGTGAAGATGCTGGGTCCCACGATCCGCGCGAGCACGAGGCCGCACACCTCGTCGTCCAGCAGCCCGACCAGCCCGCAGGCGCCCGGTTCACCGACCAGCGCGCCGATCTGGTGCCGCAGGCGGTCCGCGTCGTCGGTGCAGAGCTGGGAGCCGACCTGCGACTCGGCCCGCGCCGCGAGGCTCAGCGAGACGAGGACGTCGAGGTCCTCGGGGCGGGCGGGTCGGACGGCCACGGGCGTGCGCACGGTTCGACGACCTCCTGGACTACCTCGGACGGCGTGGCGACATCGGTGTCGTCACGAGCCTGCTGCGCCCCCCGCGGCATCGACCGATCATGGCGCACCACCTGCGCTCCTGCCTAGTCGCCCGCGAACCGCTTCGCCCCGCCCCGCGACGCAGGAGCAGGTCACAGCCGCGCGTTGTGGGGCTTCTCACTCCTCCGGGTGAATCTCTGCTCCGTTCGGGGAGCGGTGCGGCGTGTGGGCGGCCGCCACGCGCGAGATGCCGCAGGCTGCACGCCACGCGATCGCCGCGAACACGCCCGTAATCGCCCGGACACAAACGCTCCATACCTTTGCGCCAACTCGCGGCAGCACCGACGCTGATCCACCGCGGGCCCGCAGCCGACGGTCGACCAGGGGGTCGGCCACGACCGGACGGAGGACCAGGTGCGCCGAGCCGCTACCAGGGACCGTTCCACCGCCGGGGCGATCTCCGCCCTCGGCGTGCTCCTCCTCGCACTCCTCTTCACCGTCGCCGTACCCGGCACGGCCCGCGCGGTACCCACGGTGCCGACGGCCGCGGCCGGGTGCGTCGCCGACGCCGCCACGGGATGCATCAACGGCACGATCCGCACGTCCGAGCAGCAGCCCGCTGTCGGCGTGGTCCTCGACGTCGAGGGCCCGGGCGGCACCGTCCAGGCCACCACCGACGCCGAGGGCCGCTGGACGGCTGCCGTCACCGAGGCCGGCGAGTACACCGTCACGCTGGACACCGCGACGCTGCCCGCGGGCGAGACCCTGCGGGACCCCGCGGGCAACCCGCGGACCGTGACCGTCGCGCTCGGCGCCTCCGCGGGCGCGCTCTTCCCGCTCGGCGCGCCGGCCGGGGGCTCCGGCGGGTCCGACGACGGGTCGACCGCCGAGCCGGACCCGGGCAGCACCGCCCCGGCGTCCGACGGCGAGGTCGGCGCGCCCGTCGGCAGCTCGGACAGCGGCGGGTTCTCCTGGGGCCGCCTGGCCCAGCAGGCGACCAGCGGCCTGGTCTTCGGCGTGCTGCTCGCGCTGGCCGCGGTCGGCCTCTCCCTGATCTACGGCACGACCGGCCTGTCGAACTTCGCGCACGGCGAGCAGGTCACGCTCGGCGCGATCGTCGCCTACGTGGCCGTGCAGTCCTGGGACCTGCCGCTGATCGCGGCCGGGGTGATCGCCGTCGCCGTGGGCGCGGCGTCCGGGTGGCTGCAGGACGCCGGCATCTGGAACCCGCTGCGCAAGCGCCGCGTCGGCACGACGCAGCAGATGATCGTCACGATCGGTCTGTCGATGGCGCTCCAGTACACGTTCCAGTTCTTCTTCGGCGGCGGCGCGCTGCGCATCGTCACGGAGAACCCGACCATGGTCACGCTCGGGCCGGTCCGGATCAGCACCACCTCGCTGTGGTCGCTCGTGATCGCCTCGGCCGTGCTGGGCGGCGTCGCGTACTTCCTGCTGCGCACGCGTGTCGGCCGCGCCACCCGGGCCGTGTCGGACAACCCGGCGCTCGCCGCTGCGTCCGGCATCACCGTCAGCCGGATCGTCCGGATCGTCTGGGTGCTCGGGGCGGCGCTGGCGGCGCTGTGCGGCGTCCTCATGGGCCTGTACCTGAACGCCACGTCCTGGAACATGGGCGGCGCGCTGCTGCTGCTGATGTTCGCCGCCGTCACGCTCGGTGGCCTCGGCCAGGCGTTCGGCGCGCTCGCCGGCTCGATCGTCATCGGCCTGGTCGTCGAGATGTCGAACCTCGTCATCCCGAGCGACATGCGCTACGCCGGCGCCCTGCTCATCCTCATCCTGGTCCTGCTGCTGCGGCCCCAGGGCATCCTCGGTCGCGCCGAGCGGATCGGTTAAGGAGTCGTCATGGAGTGGTCCCGCATCCTCGTCAACGTGGCGGGCGAGATCTTCGCCCCGACGACCGCCGCGTACGCCCTGGCCGCCATCGGCCTCAACGTGCACTTCGGCCTCACCGGCCTGCTGAACATGGGTCAGGCCGGGTTCATGCTGCTCGGCGCGTACGGCTTCGCCATCTCCACCATCGCCGGCTGGCCCCTGTGGGCCGCGGTGCTGGTCGCGATCGCGTGCGCCGCCGTGTTCGGCCTGCTGCTCGGCATCCCGACCCTCAAGCTGCGCGGCGACTACCTGGCGATCGTCACGATCGCCGCCGCCGAGATCGTCCGCCTGATCGGGCGGTCCACCGCGCTCACCGACCTCACCGGCGCCTCCTCGGGCCTGCGGGGCAACTCGTACAAGGACACGTTCCAGGACGCGTCTCCCCTGCCCGACGGGAACTTCGCGCTCGGGCCGTTCGAGTACGCGATGAACGCCTCCAACTCGTGGTGGGTGCGCATCGTCGGCTGGGCCGTCGTGGCCCTCGCCTGCCTCCTCGTGTGGCTGCTCATGCGCAGCCCGTGGGGACGCGTCCTCAAGGGCATCCGCGAGGACGAGGACGCCGTGCGCTCGCTCGGCAAGAACGTCTACTCGTACAAGATGCAGTCGCTCGTCCTGGGCGGCGTGATCGGCGCCGTGGCGGGCATCATCTACGTCCTGCCCCGCGCGGTGCAGCCCGACTCCATGGGCCGGCCCATGACGTTCTTCGTCTGGACGATCCTGCTGCTCGGCGGCGCCGCGACCGTGTTCGGCCCGGTGCTCGGGTCGATCATCTTCTGGGTGTCGCTCATGCTCATCAAGTCGGTCATGCGCGTGGGCGTCCCCGAGTCGATCATGCGCACCGAGCAGATCGAGCAGTTCGGCTGGATCATCGTCGGCGTCACGCTGATGCTGCTGGTGATCTTCAGACCGCAAGGCATCCTCGGCGACAAGAAGGAGCTGGCGATCGATGTCCGCTGAGTCCCCGAGGGGCCACGTCCCCGCGCACGTCCCGCACGCGACCACGGCCACCGGCCGCGACCGCGTCGTCGCGGACCTGGCGCACGTCGCGCACACGCCCGGCGTGCCCAAGCCCGACGCCATCGTCGTCGCCGACCAGGTCACCCGGCACTTCGGCGGCATGACCGCCGTCGACGTCGGGCACCTGGAGGTGCAGCGCGGCGCCATCACCGCGCTGATCGGCCCGAACGGTGCCGGCAAGACGACGCTGTTCAACCTGCTGACGGGCTTCGACAAGCCGAGCACCGGCACCTGGTCCTTCGAGGGCCGGTCGCTCTCCGGCGTGTCCGCCGCGAAGGTCGCCCGGTCCGGCATGGTCCGGACGTTCCAGCTCACCAAGGCGCTGTCGCGCATGACGGTGATCGAGAACATGAAGCTGGGGGCCACGAGGCAGTCCGGCGAGAACCTGTTCACCGCCCTCGTCCCGCCGCTGTGGAAGGCGCGGGAGCGGGAGATCACCGAGCAGGCCGAGGAGCTCCTCGCCCGGTTCAAGCTCGACGCCAAGCGCGACGACTACGCCGGATCCTTGTCCGGCGGCCAGCGCAAGCTGCTGGAGATGGCCCGCGCGCTGATGAGCAACCCGACCATGGTCATGCTCGACGAGCCGATGGCCGGCGTGAACCCCGCGCTGACCCAGTCGCTGCTCGGGCACATCCAGGCGCTGCGCGAGGACGGCACCACAGTGCTGTTCGTCGAGCACGACATGCACATGGTCCGGCACATCTCGGACTGGGTCGTCGTGATGGCCGAGGGCAAGATCGTGGCCGAGGGTCCGCCGGAGGACGTGATGGCCGACCAGGCCGTCATCGACGCGTACCTCGGCGCGCACCACGACACCGACCTGGGCGACGACGCGCTGCTGGACGACGGCAGCATCGAGCAGCTCGAGGCCGAGGAGCAGGCCAACCAGGCGGCCGCCGCCGCCGCCAACCAGGAGGGCACCCGATGAGCAGCACCGCCGTGCAGGGGTCCGACCCCTCGACCGTCCACCGCGGCGCACCCGTCGGGGAGCCGCTGCTCGCGGCGACCGACCTGGTGGCCGGCTACGTCCCGGGCGTGAACATCCTCAACGACTGCAACCTGGTCGTGCACCCCGGCGAGCTCGTCGGCATCATCGGGCCGAACGGCGCCGGGAAGTCCACGCTGCTCAAGGCGCTGTTCGGGCTCGTGAACATCCGGTCCGGGTCGGTCGTGCTGAAGGGCGAGGACATCACCAACCACCGGGCCGACTCGCTGGTCCGCCGCGGGGTCGGCTTCGTCCCGCAGACCAACAACGTGTTCCCGTCCCTGTCCATCCAGGAGAACCTGGAGATGGGGCTGTTCCAGGCGCCCAGGCGGTTCGCGGAGCGGTTCGACTTCATCGTCGACCTGTTCCCGGTGCTCGGCGAGCGGCGCAAGCAGCGGGCGGGGTCCCTGTCCGGCGGCGAGCGGCAGATGGTCGCCATGGCGCGGGCGCTCATGATGGACCCGTCGGTGCTGCTGCTCGACGAGCCGTCGGCGGGCCTGTCCCCCGTCCGCCAGGACGAGACGTTCCTGCGGACCCGGAAGATCAACAAGGCCGGGGTGTCGGTCGTCATCGTCGAGCAGAACGCCCGGCGCTGCCTGCAGATCTGCGACCGCGCGTACGTGCTGGACCAGGGGTCGAACGCGTACTCCGGCCCCGGCCGCGAGCTGATGCACGACCCGAAGGTGATCGAGCTCTACCTCGGCACCCTGGCCACCGACGTCGAGTCGGCCACCAAGCCGACCCCCCCGGAGGCACCCCCCGTCGTCTGACGGCCGCGAGGTCGAGGGGTTGCCGCGAGGTCGAGGGGTTCCGGCCGGTCCAGGCCGGCAACCCCTCGACCTCGCCGTGCGTCATCGCACGACCCCGCTCAGTCGAGGCAGAACTCGTTGCCCTCCGGGTCCTGCAGGACGATGTGGCCGGCCCCGAGCGGGGGTTCCGGGTCGAACCGGCGGACGCGGGTCGCACCGAGGCCGACGAGGCGGTCGCACTCGGCCTCCAGCGCGGCCATCCGGGCGTCGCCGTCCAGCCCGGGGGCGGCCCGGACGTCGAGGTGCACGCGGTTCTTGGCGACCTTGCCCTCCGGCACCTTCTGGAAGAACACCCGCGGGCCGTCGCCGTCCGGGTCCTCGATGGCGGAGCGCTCGTTGCGCTGGTCCTCCGGGACGCCCATCGAGTCGAGGAGCTCCTCCCACGCCGCGAGCGGGTCGGTGCCGTCCGGGACCGCCACGCCGGGCGGGCCGGGGTGGACGTACCCGAGCGCGTCCCGCCAGAACGTCGACAGGGCGCGCGGGTCGTGCGCGTCGAAGGTGACCTGGATCCGGCGGCTCATCGGCGGTCCCCGCTCACGCGTGCACGTGCTCGTGGGGGTGCACGTCCGGGTGGTCGTGCGGGTGGTCGTGGTCGTGGTCGTGGTCGTGCGGGTGGTCGTGGTCGTCCCCGAAGGCGTCGAGACCGAGCCGGGCACGGACCTCGGGCCGGCGCAGCGGCGGCACGGTGGCCGGCGGGCTGCGGCGCTCCGGCAGCTCCTCGAGCAGCCGGGTCACGACCGCCGCGATCTCCTCGACCGCGCGCTCCACGGGCCCCTCGGTGGCCGCGCTCGTCGCCTGCACGCCGCTGACCTTGCGGACGAACTGCCGCGCGGCCGCCTCGATCTCGTCTCCGGTCGCGGCGGGCTCGAGCCCGCGCAGCGTCGTGATGTTCCGGCACATCAGCCCTGCTCCTGTCCCGTGGCGACGATCTGCTGCACGGCCCAGCGGTTGCCGTCGGGGTCGGCGAAGAACAGGAACCGCCCCCACGCGAAGTCCTGCACCTCCCCGACGTCGAGGCCGCGGCCCGTCAGCTCGGCGCGGGCGGCCTCGATGTCGGAGACCACCAGCTGCAGCCCCTCCACCGAGCCGGGCGGCATCGTCGTCAGCCCGGTGCCGATCGCGATCGACGCCCCCGACCCCGGTGGCGTCAGCTGCACGAACCGGATGCCCCCACCGACCTCGTGGTCGTGGTCGAGCACGAAGCCGGCCCGCTGCGTGTAGAAGTCCTTGGCGCGGTCCACGTCCGAGACCGGCACCTGCACGAGCTCCAGTCGGAAGTCCATCTCCCGGACGGTACGCCCGCGGCGCGGCACGCCGGAAGGGCCCGGGACGCTTCGCGCGTCCCGGGCCCCCGGTGGAGCCGGCCGGTCCCCCTGCTCCCGGCCGCAGATCGGAGCGGGTCAGCCGACCTCGCCCTCGACCGCCTCGATCCAGGTGTTCTTGTTGTCGGCGCCGTACTGGTAGACGCCGATGAACGCGGACGACGGGTCGTTGTCCTCGTTGAACGGGCCGATGCCGGCCTGCCCGACGTAGGTGATGTCCTCGCCGGCGTCGAGCAGCTCGACGCAGTCCGCGAACGTGGTGCACTCCTCGCCGCCGTCGGCGCCGGAGACCGCGGCCAGGTTGGCCTGGATCGTCGGGCCGTCGGTCCCGCCGCCCTTGACCGCCGCGAGGGCCGCCAGGATGGTCGCGTCGTACGACTCGGGGCCGTACGCGTAGTCGGTGAGGTCCGCGTTGACGCCCTTCAGGCGCTCCTGGAAGTCGTCGCTCGGGAACGCGCCGGGGATCGTGCCCTGGGCACCCTCGAGCGTGCCCGGCTGGAAGTCGGCCGAGTAGTCGGCCGTGTTGCCGTCGACCATGTAGATCGTCGACGGGTCGACGCCGGCGGCGACGAGCTCGGGGATGATCTGCTTGGTCTGCTCGAAGGCCAGGACCACGACGGCGTCGGGGCTGGTCGCCATGAGGGCGGTGACGTCGGTCGCGAAGCTGCTCGCGGCCGGGTCGAACTCCTCGCCCTCGTTGCCGTAGACGACCGTGGCGCCCGCGTCCTCGACCGTGGTCTTGACGACGTCGCGCAGCGAGGTCCCGTAGTCGTCGTTGAACACGAGGATGCCGACGTTGGCCCGGCCGTCGCTGACGATCAGGTTGCCGAGCGCGGCGCCCTGCACGGTGTCCGGCGGGGCGGTGCGGAAGTAGAAGTCCGAGTAGCCGGACAGCGACGTCGCGGTGTTCGCCGGCGAGATCTGCACGACCTCGGCGCCGGTGATGTCGTCGATGACGTTGAGCGTCACGGACGACGACGCGGCACCGATGATGACCTGGACGTCCTGGGACAGCAGGTCGGTCACGGACTGCGTCGCGACCTCGGCGTGGTCGGCGTCGGAGGAGTCCGCGTGCACGACCTCGACGTCCTCGCCCAGCACGCCGCCGGCCTCGTTGATCTCCTCGACCGCGAGGTCGACGCCCGCGATCTCGGGCGGGCCGAGATAGGCCAGGGTGCCCGTCTGGGGCAGCAGGGTGCCGAGGATCAGCGGGCTGCTCGAGCCGCCGCCCGAGGTCTCCTCGCCGCCGGAACCACCGTCGTCACCGGCGCACGCGGTCAGCACGAGGGCGACGGCGCCGGCGAGGGCTGCGGCCTGGACGGCCTGTGTCGTACGAGTCATGCGGTGGTACTCCTGTCGATGAGTACTGCCGGCCGGGAGCCCCGGTCGGATGCCGGCGCCTTGCCCGTGCACCGGCGATTGCGCGTGAACGTATGCGTCCTGTGTGTCCACCGTGTGACATTCGCGTCTCATCGCGAGGTTGTTGCCGATTCGTGACTTTCCCGGCTCCCCCGCGTCATCACGGGGCAGGGCGCCCCAGACCGCACAGGCTCGCACGGCGGGGACGAGCCCGCACCCGCGTGGCCGGCGACGGCCGGACGACCGACCGACGACGGTCCCGGCGGCGCGGGGTCCGGACAGCACGAGGCCCGGCCCACCGGGTGGTGGACCGGGCCTCGGCGACGCCGGAGGGCGTCTGGGATCAGGCGGCGCCGCCGACCTGGTCGATCACGGCGTCCGCGACCTCGCGCATGGTGAGGCGGCGGTCCATCGACGTCTTCTGGATCCAGCGGAACGACTCCGGCTCCGACAGGCCCATCTTGGTCATGAGGAGGCCCTTGGCGCGGTCGACGCGCTTGCGGGTCTCGAAGCGCTCGGCGAGGTCGGCGACCTCGGACTCCAGCGCCGTGATCTGCGCGTAGCGGGAGATCGCGATCTCCACCGCCGGCAGCAGGTCGGACGGGCTGAACGGCTTGACGACGTACGCCATCGCGCCGGCGTCGCGGGCGCGCTCCACGAGCTCGGTCTGCGAGAACGCGGTGAGCAGCACGACCGGCGCCAGGTGGGCCTTGGCGATCCGCTCGGCGGCGGAGATGCCGTCCAGGACGGGCATCTTCACGTCCATGACGACGACGTCCGGCTTGAGCTCGGTGGCCAGGGCGACCGCCTGCTCGCCGTCGCCGGCCTCGCCCACGACGTCGAAGCCCGCCTCGCGGAGCGTCTCCACGACGTCCATGCGGATCAGGGCCTCGTCCTCCGCGACCACCGCGCGCCGGGCCGGCCTGGCACCCGGCTCCGGGGCCTTCTCGGCCGCACGGGCCTGCGGGATCTCGAGGTCGAGGGGGGTGTCGGCGGTCTGCGCCTCGTCGCTCGGCGTCGCGTCCTGGGTGCTCACGAGGAGTGATTCTAGGACCACGACCGCCGTGGTGGCGGATGCGGGGCCTGTGAACCTCGGCACGCCGACCACCTGGTCGGGATGTGCGGGCGGTCGCGACGGCGGCCGACGGCCGGATCCGCCCCTTCCGTCGTGTCGATCCCGGGGCGCATCGTTCGTGCAGAGGGTGAGCGCCGGCCACCCCGGCCGGCGCCAGCACCACGGAGGTGTGCCATGGAGCAGTACGTGCTGAACCTGTGGGAGCCCGTCGGCCCCCCGCCCCCGCCGGAGGCGCTGCAGCCGGTCATGGAGCGGGTGGGCGCCCTGGACCGCGAGATGCGGGACGCGGGCGTCTGGCTGTTCGCCGGCGGCCTGCACCAGCCGACCGCGTCGACGGTGCTGCGACCCGAGGGCGACCAGGTGCTCGTCACCGACGGTCCGTACCTGGAGGGCAAGGAGCACCTCGGCGGGTTCACCGTCATCCGGACCGCCGACCTGGACGGCGCGCTGGACTGGGGCCGTCGGCTCGCGGAGGCCGTCGGGCTCCCGGTCGAGGTGCGGCCCTTCCGGCACGGCGGCACGGACTGAGGCGTGCGGGGAGCCCGGCCCGCCGAGGTCGCGGGCGTGTTCCGTGCGGTGCACGGCCGCGCCGTCGCGACGCTGACCCGCGCCTACGGCGACCTGGACCTGGCGGAGGACGCGGTGCAGGACGCCTTCGTGGAGGCGCTGCGGCGGTGGTCGGCGGACGGGCTCCCCCCGGACCCGGCGGGCTGGATCGTCACGACCGCCCGCCGTCGCGCGCTCGACCGGCTCCGGCGCGAGGCGGTCGGGCGCGGCCGGCACCGCGAGGCGGCGCTGCTGCACGACCCGACCCCGGAGGAGGTGGACGCCATCGCCACCGCCGACGCCGTCCAGGACGACCGGCTGCGTCTGATCTTCACCTGCTGCCACCCGGCGCTGGCCCCGGCGGCGCAGGTGGCGCTGACGCTGCGCCTGCTCGGCGGGCTGACCACCGCCGAGATCGCCCGCGCGTTCCTGGTGCCCGAGGCGACGATGGCGCAGCGTCTGGTGCGGGCGAAGAGCAAGATCCGTGACGCGCACATCCCCTACCGCGTGCCGGACGGCGCCGAGCTGCCGGACCGGGTGCGCGCGGTCCTGGCCGTGGTCTACCTGGTGTTCTCCGAGGGGTACACGGCGTCGGGCGGCGCGGGGCTCGTGCGCGACGACCTGTGCGCCGAGGCGGTGCGGCTGGGCCGGCTCCTGCTGGAGCTGATGCCCGACGAGCCCGAGGTGCGCGGGCTGCTCGCCCTGATGCTGCTCACGCAGGCACGCCGCCCCGCCCGCACCTCGGCCGCCGGGGACCTCGTCCCGCTCGACGAGCAGGACCGCTCGCTCTGGGACCGCACGCAGGCCGACGAGGGGCGCGCGCTCGTGCGGGACTGCCTGCGCCGGGACCGGCCGGGGCCGTACCAGCTGCAGGCCGCGATCGCGGCGGTGCACAGCACCGCAGGCGGGGCCCGGGACACCGACTGGGTGCAGGTGCTGGCGCTGTACGACCACCTGATGGTGATCGCGCCCTCCCCCGTCGTCGCGCTGAACCGGGCCGTCGCGCTCGCCGAGGTGCACGGGCCCGGGGCGGCGCTGCCCGTGGTGGACGCCCTCGACCTGGACCGGCTGCACGTGCTGCACGCCGTGCGGGCGGACCTGCTGCGACGGCTCGGGCGGGACGGGGAGGCGGCGGACGCGTACGCCCGGGCGATCGCGGCGACGGGCAACCCGGCCGAGCAGGCGTTCCTCCGCCGGCGGCGGGACGCGCTGGGCGGCTGAGTCGCGCGGGCACGAGGCGCTCGGCCCGGGAGGACGGCGGAGGTGCCCCGAGTGGGATTCGAACCCACACTGGATCGGGTTTGAGCCGATTGCCTCTGCCGTTGGGCTATCGGGGCGCCGGACCAGGTTACCGGCGCGAGCCGTCCCGGGTGACGCCCCCCGGAGCGACGCCACCCGTGTGCGGGGTGGTGCCACTCAGCTCGTCACCGAGCACCACTCAGGCGCCCGCGCGCCGTGCTCCACTCCCGGGGTGCCGCGGCCGGGAGGGGTCCGCGGGACCGGCGGGGTCGGCAGGGCACTCCCGACCCCGCCACCGCCCCGCTGCGGTCAGGCCTGCTGCACGAGCGCGCCGTACCAGCCGAGCCCCTCGTAGGTCTCGTAGCCGGGCGTCGCGGCGAAGCCGACGGTGCGGTCCTCGTCGACGTACGACCCGGTCGCCTGGTCCCCCGTGCGCAGCAGCAGCCGCTCGGCGAGGACGCCCACGCCGTCCGAGGCGGCGAGCACCAGCCCGTCGCGGTCGAGGACCAGCACCCGCGTGCGGTCGCGCTCCGCGGGCTCGAGGCGCACGCCGTCGACGATGGCCTGCGCCTGGCGCTCCCAGTCGAAGAACACGCCGAGCGCCCCGATGGCGCGCCCGTCGGGGCGTCCGCCCTCGCGCACCGCGGTGGCGTAGGTGGCGGTCGGCGCGCCGAGCAGCGGGTCGCGGGCCACGTCGAGCGCGGCGTAGTCGTCGCCGGAGCGGGTGGCCATCGCGGCGCGGAACCAGGGCTGGTCGCGGACGTCGGCGCCGAGCACGCGGTCCCCGGCGCGGTCCGACGCGGCGCGGGCGACCACCCGTCCGTCGGCGTCGGCCAGCCAGAGGTCCAGGTACACCGTGTAGCTGCGCAGGATGGTCGCCAGCCGGCCACCCGCGTGCTGCGCCGCCGCCGGCTCCCCGGAGGTCAGCGCGTCGACGAGCGCGCCGTCGGTCGCCCACCACCGGACGTCGCAGGACCGTTCGTAGAGGTTGCGGTCCATCAGCTCGATGACGTTGAGCGCGAGGTCCGCGAGCCGCTGCCCGCGCACCCGGCCCACCAGCTGGTGCCCGAGCTCGGTCAGCTCGGCGATCCGCGGCTGCAGCTCGGAGGACAGCTCCTCGGACAGCGCGCGCGCCCGGTCCGCGATCTCACCGACCTCCCGCGCGACCACGGCGAAGCCCGCGCCCGCCTCGCCGACGCGTGCGGACTCGATGAGCGCGTTCAGCGCCAGCATCTTGGTGCTGCGGGCGACCTGCTCGATGCCCTGCAGCTTCTCGCCCGTGACACGCCCGACCTCGTCGGCCAGACGCACGACCCGTTCCGGCACGACGGCCTTCCCTCCAGGTATGCGGTTCCCTCACGCTCACCAGGCCTATCGACCGGCCGGGGCTTGCGTTGAGCCACGGCGGACGGGGGATCCGGTGGGGCCGGCGGGTGCCCCGGCGTAGATTCCGGTCGTGCCCGTCGCCCTGGACCCCGCCGCCCTCGTCGCGCTCGTCGGCCGGCTGCGCGCCGCCGGCTGCGTCTTCGCCGAGGAGGAGGCCGCCCTGCTCGTCGCGGAGGCCGCCGACCCCGCCGCGCTCGCCGCGATGACGGACCGCCGTGTCGGCGGGGAGCCGCTCGAGCAGGTGGTCGGCTGGGCGGAGTTCCGGGGCCTGCGGGTCGCCGTCGAGCCCGGGGTGTTCGTCCCGCGCGCCCGCACCGGGCTGCTGGTCCGGGAGGCGCTGGACGTCCTGCCGGACCGCGGCACGCTCGTCGACCTGTGCTGCGGGACGGGGGCGGTGGGACTGGCGCTGGTCACCGAGCGGCCGGGGACCGCGCTCTGGGCCGTCGACGTCGAGCAGGCGGCGGTGGCGTGCGCGCGGCGGAACCTCGGCGGGCTCGGCACGGTCCTCCTGGGCGACCTCGACGGGCCGCTGCCCGACGACCTGCGCGGGCGGGTGGACGTCGTGGTGGCGAACGCGCCGTACGTGCCCACGGCGGAGATCGCGCACATGCCGGCGGAGGCCCGGGACCACGAGCCGCGGACCGCGCTCGACGGCGGGGCCGACGGCGTCGAGCTGCACCGCCGGGTCGCCGCGGCCGCGCCCCGGTGGCTCGCGCCGGGCGGGCACCTGCTGATCGAGACCAGCGTCCGCCAGGCCGGGGCCACCGCGGCCGCGTGCGAGGGGCAGGGGCTCGCCGTGCGCGTGGTCCACGACGACGACCTGGACGGCACCGTCGTCGTCGCGCGGCGTCCGTCGAGGCCGCGTTCGTAGAGTGGACCCGCCGGGCCGCACGGGGCGCGCCCGCGGAGGGAGTCGACGGTGGGCCGGGCGCTGATCGTGGTGGACGTGCAGAACGACTTCTGCGAGGGCGGCGCCCTGGCCGTGGCGGGCGGAGCCGCGGTCGCCGAGCGCGTGAGCGAGCTGATCGCCCGGGCGGGCGACGGGTACGACGTGGTCGTCGCGACCGCCGACTGGCACGAGCCGCTGCCGCACGACAACGCCGGGCACTTCGCCGTCGGCGCGGACCCCGACTACGTGGCCACCTGGCCCGAGCACTGCGTGCGGGGCACCGCCGGCGCGGCGTACCACCCCGCGCTGCGGCTGCCGGCCGGCACGGTGCACGTCCGCAAGGGCCAAGGCCGCCAGGACTACTCGGGGTTCGCGGGTGAGGTCACGCCGCTCGGGGCCGGCGCCCGGGCCGAGACCGGTGCGCAGGGCGACGCCGCACCGGAGGGCCTCGCCGACGCGCTGCGGGGGGCCCGGGTCGACGGCGTGGACGTCGTGGGCCTGGCGACCGACCACTGCGTCACCGCGACCGCCCTCGACGCGCTGGACGCGGGCTTCGACGTGCGGGTGCTCACCGACCTGACGGCGGGCGTCGGGGTCCGGACCACGATCGACGCGCTGACCCGCCTCTCGGCGCGCGGCGTGACCCTGACGACGTCGGACGCGCGCTAGCTGTAGTTCCTCGGGACGTTGTGATCAGCGTGGTCCGGGACAGATGACGAGGACCTCCGGTATTCAAGGGGTTACCACACCGTCCTCGAACACCCGGAGGTCCTCGTGACCCACGCTAACGCCCCGTTGACACCGACCGGCAGGCTCCGGCTCGCGCGCGTCGTGGTCGAGGACGGCTGGTCCGTGCGCCGCGCCGCCGAGCGGTTCCAGTGCTCACCGGCCACGGCCGCGAAGTGGGCCAGGCGGTATCGCGCCGGTGAGCCGTTGACCGACCGGTCCTCGCGCCCGCGGCGCTCGCCCGGGCGCTGCCCGCGCCGCACCGAGCGGCGGATCATCGCGCTGCGGTTCACCCGCCGGTGGGGGCCACACCGCATCGGCTACCACCTGGGCGTCCCGCGGGCGACGGTCGGGCGGGTCCTGGCCCGCTACCGGATGCCGCACCTGGCGCACCTGGACCAGGCCACCGGCCTACCGGTGCGCCGACCAGCACCGGTCCGCTACGAGGCCGCCGCGCCCGGTGACCTGGTGCACGTCGACATCAAGAAGCTCGGACGCATCCCCGACGGCGGCGGCTGGCGCGCCCACGGACGCGGCTCGGCCCAAGACCGCGCCGCCGGCGTGACCCGTGACCGGGCTGCGCGCGCCGGGGCGAAGGGCTCACGCGGCTACCGGTTCCTGCACCACGCGGTCGACGACCACTCCCGCCTGGCCTACTCCGAGATCCTGGACGATGAGCGCAAGGACACCGCCGCTGCGTTCTGGACCCGAGCCCGCGCGCACTTCGCGGGCATCGGGATCCAGGTCACCGCGGTCATCACCGACAACGGCGCCTGCTACCGGTCCCGGGACTTCGCCGCCGCCCTCGGCGAGGCCAAGCACCGACGGACCCGCCCCTACCGACCGCAGACGAACGGCAAGGTCGAACGGTTCAACCGCACCCTGGCAACCGAGTGGGCCTACGCCGCGACCTACGCCTCGGACGAGGCACGCACCGCGACCTACGAGACTTGGCTGCACGACTACAACCACCACCGACCCCACACCGGCATCGGCGGCGCCGTCCCCGCAGACCGCGTTCACAACCTCACGGCGAACTACAGCTAGCGCTCAGCCCTGGTCCGCCCGCTCAGCCCTGGTCCGCCCGGAGCACCCCGCCCTCGCGGAAGGTGTCGGCGATCTGCTGCGCCTGCGCGGAGACCAGGCGGCGGTACACGTCGTACGCGGCGTCCACGCGGTGCGGCAGCTCGCCACGGGACCGGGCGAGCTGCCAGTCGCGCTTCGCTGCCGCGATGTCTGCGTTGGTGATGACCACCCGCGCCTCGTCCTCGTCCGCCATACCGATGAGCATGAGTCCGATTTGCCCGTTATGCGATAGTCCAGAGGGGTGAACGGGCTGCTGGCAGCGGGTGAACTGCGGGGATACCCGGCCCGGCCGCCGCCCGGCCTCGCGTCCCGTCACCCGGACGGCCCTGCCCGCGGACCACTCACCCCGTCCCGCCGCGGCCGGTACGGGGGTCCGCCGTGTGACGCACGTGCACCCGCTTTCGTCGGGCGACCCGTGAGCACCCCTGGCACGCTGTGCGCAGTGGGGCGCCACCGCGCCCCGGCACCCACCCGGTCACCGACCGACCCCGGAGGACTGACGCGCATGAGGATCTGGCCCGGACGCCCCTACCCCCTGGGTGCGACGTACGACGGCAGCGGCACGAACTTCGCGCTGTTCTCGGGCGTCGCCGAGCGGGTGGAGCTCTGCCTGTTCGACGAGGCGGGCGACGAGACGCGGGTGGACCTGCCCGAGGTCGACGCGTTCGTCTGGCACGGCTACGTCCCCGCCCTCCAGCCCGGCCAGCGGTACGGCTACCGGGTGCACGGCCCGTACGACCCCGAGCAGGGGCACCGGTGCGACCCGTCGAAGCTGCTGCTGGACCCCTACGCCAAGGCGATCGACGGGCAGATCGACGGCGACCCGTCGTTGTACTCGTACACCTTCGGCGCCGAGGACGAGCGGAACGAGGACGACTCCGCCGCGCACACGATGAAGTCCGTCGTGGTCAACCCGTACTTCGACTGGGGCCACGACCGCCCGCCGCAGCACGAGTACCACGACTCGGTCATCTACGAGGCGCACGTGCGCGGCCTGACCCGCCTGCACCCCGCGGTGCCCGAGGAGATGCGGGGCACCTACTCGGCGCTCGCGCACCCGGCGGTGATCGAGCACCTCAGCAGCCTGGGCGTGACGGCCGTCGAGCTGATGCCGGTGCACCAGTTCGTCAACGACCCCTCCCTGCAGGAGAAGGGGCTGTCGAACTACTGGGGCTACAACACGATCGGGTTCTTCGCGCCGCACAACGCCTACGCCGCCTTCGGCAGCACCGGCCAGCAGGTGCAGGAGTTCAAGGCCATGGTGAAGGCGCTGCACGCCGCCGACATCGAGGTCATCCTCGACGTGGTCTACAACCACACCGCCGAGGGCAACCACCTCGGCCCGACGATGAGCTTCCGCGGCATCGACAACGCGTCGTACTACCGGCTCGTCGACGACGACCTGGCGCACTACTTCGACACCACCGGCACGGGCAACTCGCTGCTCATGCGGTCCCCGCACGTGCTGCAGCTGATCATGGACTCGCTGCGCTACTGGGTGCAGGACATGCACGTCGACGGGTTCCGGTTCGACCTCGCCGCCACGCTGGCCCGCCAGTTCCACGAGGTCGACCGCCTGTCGGCGTTCTTCGACATCGTGCAGCAGGACCCGATCATCTCCCAGGTGAAGCTGATCGCGGAGCCCTGGGACCTGGGCGACGGCGGCTACCAGGTCGGCGGCTTCCCGCCCCTGTGGTCGGAGTGGAACGGCCAGTACCGGGACACCGTCCGCGACTTCTGGCGCGGCGAGCCCTCCACGCTGGCGGAGTTCGCCAGCCGGCTGTCCGGCTCCTCGGACCTGTACGAGCACACCGGGCGCCGGCCCATCGCGAGCGTCAACTTCGTCACCGCGCACGACGGCTTCACGCTCGCCGACCTCACCGCGTACAACGAGAAGCACAACGAGGCGAACGGCGAGGACAACCGGGACGGGGAGAGCCACAACCGGTCCTGGAACGGCGGCGTCGAGGGCCCGACGGACGACCCGGAGATCAACGACCTGCGCGGCCGGCAGCGGCGCAACTTCCTCACCACGCTGCTGCTCTCGCAGGGCGTGCCGATGATCGCCCACGGCGACGAGCTGGGCCGCACCCAGCAGGGCAACAACAACGTCTACTGCCAGGACGACGAGCTGTCCTGGGTCGACTGGGACCTGGACGAGCCGAGCACCGAGCTGCTGGAGTTCGCCCGGCAGGTCGTGCACCTGCGCCGCGAGCACCCGGTGTTCCGGCGCCGCCGGTTCTTCGCGGGCGCCCCCGAGCGCGGCGGCGAGTCGGACCTGCGCGACATCGCGTGGATGTCCCCCGCGGGCACCCACATGTCCGACGCGCAGTGGCAGGAGGAGTTCGCCCGCTCCGTGATGGTCTTCCTCAACGGCGACGCGATCGCCGAGCCGGACCTGCGCGGCGAGGAGATCGTCGACGACTCGTTCCTCGTGCTGTTCAACGCCCAGCCGGAGTCGACGACGTTCACGCTGCCCGACGCGGAGTACGGCGAGACCTGGACGGTGGCGCTCGACACGGACCACCAGCTCGCGCCCGGCGACGAGCTGAAGCACGGCACCCAGGTCGAGCTGGTGCACCGCTCGACCGTCGTGCTCCGGCGGCCGCCGGTCCAGGAGATCGACCCCGTGACGCAGGCGCCGGCGACCACCTCGCTCGCGTCCGGCGCGCCGTCGACGGCGTCCACGGACGTGCCCTCGCACCTCAAGGGCACGACCCCCGAGGCGCCGGCCGGTGACCAGCCCGCCGCGCCGCGACGGAAGAAGTGAGCGTCGACCGCGGGACCGAGACCCGCACGCCCCCGCGCCGGCTGCCCGCACCGGACCGCCCGGTGCCGACGTCGACGTACCGGGTGCAGCTCGGCGCCGACCTGACGCTGGACGACGTCGCCGACCGGGTGCCGTACCTGGCCGGGCTCGGCGTCACCCACGTGTACCTGTCGCCCGTCCTCACCGCGGCACCCGGCTCCACGCACGGGTACGACGTCGTGGACCACGACGAGATCTCGCCGGTCCTCGGCGGCGAGCCGGCCCTGCGCCGGCTCGCCGACCGGGCGCACGCCGCCGGCCTCGGCCTGGTGCTCGACATCGTGCCCAACCACATGGCCGTGCCGACGCCCGCCTGGCACAACAAGGCCCTGTGGTCCGTGCTGGCCGAGGGCCCCGAGTCGCCGTACGCGTCCTGGTTCGACGTCGACTGGTCCGCGGGCGCGGGCGACGTGCTCATGCCGGTCCTCGGCGACCGGATCGGCACCGTGCTGGCGTCGGGCGAGCTGCACCTCGAGCACGAGGTGGTCCCCGGGCAGGGCGACGAGCCGCAGCCCGTGCTCCGGTACTACGACCACGCGTTCCCGGTCCGCCCGGGCACCGAGGCGCTGCCGCTGGCCGAGCTGCTGGAGCGGCAGCACTACCGCCTCGCCTACTGGCGGGTCGCGGACGAGGAGCTGAACTACCGCCGGTTCTTCGACGTCGGCACGCTCGCCGCCGTCCGGGTCGAGGACCCGGACGTCTTCGACGCGACGCACGCCCTGGTGCTGCGGCTGCTCGACGAGGGCGTGCTCGACGGCCTGCGCATCGACCACCCGGACGGCCTGGCCGACCCCGGCGGCTACCTCGAGCGGCTGCGGGAGCGGTCCGGCGGCGCCTGGGTCGTGGTCGAGAAGATCCTGCAGGGCGACGAGGAGCTGCCCGCCGACTGGGACACCGCCGGCACCACCGGGTACGAGGCCCTCTGGCGGATCCAGCAGACGTTCGTCGACCCGGGCGGCGCCGCGCGGCTCGGCGCCCTGATGCACCGGCTGACCGGAGAGTCCTCGGACGCGTTGCCCGAGCTGGTCGACACCGCGAAGCGCGAGATCGTCGACCGCGCCCTCTACGCCGAGGTGTACCGGCTGACCGAGCTGGCCGCCGAGGTGTGCCGCGACGACCTGCGGCTGCGCGACCACACGTGGCGCTCGCTGCACGACTGCCTGGTCGAGCTGCTGGTCGCGATGGACCGGTACCGCGCCTACGTCGTGCCCGGCCGCACCCCGCACCCCACGGACGTCGAGGTGCTGGAGCACGCCGCCCGCCTCGCCCGCGAGCGCCTGTCGCCCGAGCGCGCCGAGACCATGGACGTGGTCGTCGACCTGCTGCTCGGCCGGGAGGTCGGCAGCGCGGGCCGGACCCGGGACCCGCGCCGCGACGAGCTGGTCGTGCGGTTCCAGCAGACGTGCGGCGCGGTGATGGCCAAGGGCGTCGAGGACACGGCGTTCTACCGGTGGACCCACCTGGTCGCCCTGACCGAGGTCGGCGGGGAGCCCGAGCGGTTCTCCCTGTCCCCCACCGAGCTGCTCGCGTGGGCCGTCCGGGCGCAGCACCAGACCCCGCTCGGCATGACGACCCTGTCCACCCACGACACGAAGCGCAGCGAGGACGTCCGGGCCCGGCTCGGCGTGCTGTCCGAGCTGCCCGTGGAGTGGGCCGAGCTGGTGGAGCGCCTGCGCGCGGCGTCCGCGCCGTACCGGAGCGCCCTGCTGGACGGCCGCACCGAGAACCTGCTCTGGCAGACGCTGGCCGGTACCTGGACCGCCGAGGGGCCGATCTCCGCCGACCGCCTCACCGAGTACCTGACCAAGGCGGTGCGCGAGGCGAAGGCCCGCACGTCCTGGACCAGCCCCGACGAGGCCTACGAGCGGGCGGTGCTGGACGTCGCCACGCAGGCGCTGGCCGACGAGCGCGTGGGTGCCCTCCTGGCCGACTGGGAGCACCGCACCCGCGAGCCCGTCCGCGCCGCCACGCTGGGGCAGAAGCTGGTCCAGCTGACGCTGCCGGGCGTCGCGGACGTCTACCAGGGCACCGAGGTCCCCGCCGTCGCGCTGGTCGACCCCGACAACCGGCGGCCCGTGGACACCGACGCGCTGGCCGCCCGGCTGGCGCGGCTCGACGAGGGCGCCGGCCCGCGCGACCTCGCCGACGAGAAGCTGCTCGTCACCTCCCGTGCCCTGCGGCTGCGCCGGGACCTGCCCGAGGCGTTCGTCGGCCCGGGCGCCGGGATCACGGCGCTGCCGCACTCCTCGGGGCACGTCCTGACCTACGCCCGCACCGCCGAGGGCGAGCCGCGCGTCGCCGTCGTCGCCACCCGGCTGGCCGCCATGGTCGACCGGCTCGGCGGGTGGGCCGACCACACGGTCGCGCTGCCCGAGGGCGAGTGGCACGACGTGCTCGCCGACCGCCGCGTCGACGGCGGCGTCCAGCCCCTGGCGGCCCTGCTGGACCGCCTGCCCGTGGCCCTGCTCGTGAAGAGGTCCGACGCATGACCCACCCGATCGCCCCCGGCTCCGTCTGGGCGCCGCGCGCCGGCGCCGTGACCCTGCACCTCCCCGCCGCCGACGACGCGGGGGTGGTCGACGTCCCGCTGCACCCCGCGGGCGACGGTTGGTGGACGCCCGACCGCGACCTGCCGCACGGCACGGACTACGCGTTCTCGCTGGACGGCGGGGACCCGCGTCCGGACCCGCGCAGCCCGTGGCAGCCCGCCGGCGTGCACGGCGCGAGCCGCGTGTTCGACGCCTCCCGCCACGCCTGGTCGGACGACGGCTGGTCCGGGCGGGACGTCCGCGGCGCCGTCGTCTACGAGCTGCACGTCGGCACGTTCACGCCGTCGGGCACCCTGGACGCCGCCGCCGAGCGGCTGGACCACCTCGCGGCGCTGGGCGTCGGGGTCGTCGAGCTGCTGCCGGTCGCCCCGTTCAACGGGGTGCACGGCTGGGGCTACGACGGCGTCGGCCTGTACGGGGTGCACGAGCCCTACGGCGGGCCGGCCGCGCTGCAGCGGTTCGTCGACGCCGCGCACGCCGCCGGGATCGCCGTGTGCCTCGACGTGGTGCACAACCACCTGGGGCCGTCCGGCAACTACCTGGGCGAGTTCGGGCCGTACTTCACGGACGCGCACCACACCCCGTGGGGTGCCGCGATCAACCTCGACGGCGAGGGCGCGGAGCACGTGCGCCGCTGGATCCTCGACAGCGCCCTGCGCTGGCTGCGGGACTTCCACGTCGACGCCCTGCGCCTGGACGCCGTGCACGCCCTCGTCGACGACTCGCCGCGGCACGTGCTCGCGCAGCTGTCCGACGAGGTCGCCGCGCTGTCCGCCGAGCTGGGCCGCCCGCTTTCGCTCATCGCCGAGGTGGACCTGAACGACCCCGTGAGCGTCACCCCGACCGCCGACGGCGGCTGGGGCATGACGGCCCAGTGGGCCGACGACGTGCACCACGCGCTGCACGCGCTGCTGACGGGCGAGCGGCACGGCTACTACGTGGACTTCGGTGCACCGCAGACGCTCCGCAAGGCGATGCGCGACGTGTTCGTGCACGACGGCGGGTACTCGACCTTCCGCGAGCAGGACTGGGGGGTGCCCGTGCCGCCCGAGGTCGACGGGCACCGGTTCGTCGTGTTCGGCTCCGACCACGACCAGGTCGGCAACCGCGCGCTCGGGGACCGGCCGTCCGCCGTCCTGGACGACGGCGCGCTCGCCGCCGAGGCCGCCCTGGTGCTGCTGTCCCCGTTCACGCCGATGCTCTTCATGGGCGAGGAGTGGGCCGCCCGGACCCCGTGGATGTACGTCACCGACCACCCCGAGCCCGAGCTCGCGCAGGCCGTCCGCGAAGGCCGCGCGCGGGAGTTCGGCGGGCACGGCTGGGCCGCGATGTACGGCGAGGACGCCGAGACGTTCCACGTCCCCGACCCGCAGGACCCCGCGACGTTCGCCGCCGGCCTGCTGGACTGGACCGAGCCGGAGCTGCCGGGGCACGCCCGGATGCTCGACTGGTACCGGGCGCTCGTCGCCCTGCGCGACGCCGTGCCGGACCTCGCGTCCGGCGACCGGCGGGTCACGGACCTCACGTGGGCGCCCGTCGACGCGCCGGCCGAGGGCCCGTGGGCGGACTGGCTGGTGCTGCACCGCGGTGCCGCCCGCGTCGTGGTCAACCTGGCCGACGCGGAGCGCACCGTGCCGCTGGGGTCGGGCGACACCCTCGAGGTGCGGGCGGCGTGGACCCAGGCCCGCGTGCTGCCCGCCGGCGACGACGGCGAGGCGCACGTCGTCCTGGCCGCGCGCTCGGTGGCGGTGCTCGCGTAGCACCCGCCGGCTCAGTTGGAAGGTCCGGACCGACACGCCGACGGCGTGTCGGTCCGGACCTTCCACCGCACGGGGTCAGGCGCGCGCGCGGCCGCGCTCGGCCAGGGAGCCCAGGCGGGAGAGCGCGCGGAAGTACTTCTTGCGGTAGCCGCCGGAGAGCATCTGCTCCGTGAACAGCCCGGACTCACCCGCGCCGCCGAGCAGCACCGGGACGTCGCGGTCGTACAGCCGGTCCACCAGCACGACCAGCCGCAGCGCCACGTCCTGGTCGGGCACCGGCCCGACGCCGGTGAGCCCGACCAGGTCGACGCCGTCCAGCAGCGCGCCGTACCGCGAGGGGTGCACCGTCGCGAGGTGCGCGAGCAGCCCGGCGAAGTCGTCCAGCGTCGCGCCGGCCACCCCGTCGACCGCGGCCCGCACCGCGTCGTCCGCGAGCCCGGGCGCGTCCGTCACGGCCTCGCGCCGCCGGTAGTCCTGGCCGTCGATGCGCAGCACCTCGAACCGGTCCGACAGGTCCTGGATCTCGCGCAGGAAGTCGTCGGCCGCGAACCGGCCCTCGCCGAGCGACTCCGGCAGCGTGTTGGACGTGGCCGCGAGCGCCACCCCGCGGTCGGTCAGCTCCCGCAGCAGCCGCGACATCAGCACGGTGTCGCCCGGGTCGTCGAGCTCGAACTCGTCGATGCACACCAGCCGGCGGGTGGCGAGGGCGTCGACGGTCGGGCGGAACCCCAGCGCGCCGACCAGGTTCGTGTACTCGACGAAGGTGCCGTACGCGGACGCCTCCGGGCCGAGCGCCGTCGCGAGGGAGGCGAGCAGGTGGGTCTTGCCGACGCCGAACCCGCCGTCCAGGTACACCGCCGGCACCGGCGCGGGCCGGCGGCGGAACCAGCGCAGCCCGCCGCCGGACGACCCGCGCTGCAGCTCGGCCGCGACGTCGCGCAGCCGCGCCACCGCGGCGGCCTGGCTCGGGTACTGCGGGTCGGGGCGGTAGGTGTCGAACGACTCGTCCGCGAAGTGCCGGGGCGGGACGCGCTCGGCCAGCAGCCGGTCGGGCGCCACCTCGGGGCGCCGGGCGGTGAGGCTGGCCGTCGTCGGGGTGGCGGGGCTGGGGGTCACGGCCGCACAGCCTAGGCCGGGCCGCGCACGGAGGCGAGGCGGGTCCGCCGACTAGCCTGACCGCATGCCCCGCGAGCTCCCGCCCCTGGACGTGCTGCTGCCCCTCGACCGCGCCGGCGTCACGCTGGCACCGGAGCCGGGCGAGCCGGTGCTGCACGAGCTGTACGCGCACCCCGCCCCCGCGCCGGGGCGCGCGGCCGCGGTGCGGGCCAACATGATCGCCACGCTGGACGGCGCCGCGCAGGGCCCGGACGGCCGGTCCCGCAGCATCAACGGCCCCGCCGACTGGCGGGTGTTCCGGGTGATGCGGGCGGTCGCCGACGTCGTGCTGGTCGGGGCCGGCACCGCGCGCGCCGAGGGCTACACGCCGCTCGCCGTCCCGGCCGACCTGCGGGACGCGCGCGCCGCCCGGGGTCAGGCGCCGGACCTCGAGCTCGCGCTGGTCACCGTGTCGGGCGACCTGCCGCCGGGGCTGCGCGGCACCGACCGGCCGCCGTACGTCGTCACGTCCAGCGCCTGCCCGCGCCTGGCCGAGCTCCGCGCCGAGCTCGGCGAGGACCGCGTGCTCGTGACCGGCGGGGCGACCGTCGACCTGCCGGCGGCGCTCGCCGCGCTCGCCGCCCGCGGGCTCGCCCGGGTGCTCGCCGAGGGCGGTCCGCGGCTGCTCACCGACCTGGTGCAGGCGGACCTGGTCGACGAGCTGTGCCTCACCACCAGCCCGCTGGTGGTGGGCGGTCCGGCCCTGCGCGCGGTGCAGGGCCCGGGCTGGATCGGACCGGTGCCCGCACGCGCCGCGCACCTGCTGCACCACGCGGGCATGCTGCTCGGCCGGTGGCAGCTCCCCCACCGCGTGAGCAGCGCCGACGCCCGCTAGGGTCGATCCGTGACCGACACGATCCTGGTCCTCACGGAGGACACCCTGGCCTCGGCCGACGTCTCGCACATCGTCGCCCTGCACGACGGCGAGACGCTGGAGTACCGCGTGCTCGTCCCCGCCGACACCGAGCGCAACGTGCTCGTGTCGCTGGTCGACCAGCTCAGCTTCGGCGAGCTCCGCGAGGCGCTCGACACCGTCCTGGGCCGCGAGCCCGAGGCGTCCGAGGCGACGGCCGACGCCGCCGAGCAGCTCGCCGAGAGCCTCGCCGCGTTCGCGGAGGCCGGCGTCACCGCCACCGGCACCGTCGTCGACGACGACCCGCTGCCCGCGCTGCGCGCCGCCGTCGCGTCCGAGGGTGCCCGCGAGGTCGTGGTCGTGACCTACCCGCACGCCCTCGAGGACACGTTCCACCGGGACTGGGCGTCCCGCGCCCGCGACGAGCTGCAGGTCCCCGTGCTGCACCTCTACTCGGGCACGTCCGAGCTGGGCTGACGCCGCGCAGCACGACGGCCGCCGCTCCCGGGCAGGGAGGGGCGGCCGTCGGCGCGTGCTGGCGGGTCAGAACCCGGTGCCCGTGACCTCCGGGTAGTACCGGCGGAACTTGCGCACCTGGTTCACCGCCGCGGCGAGCGCGTACCACCGCCGCCGCGGGCCGGCGTCCCGCGCGTACCGGAGCGGGTGCGCCACCCGCCTCGCCCGGATGAGCCCCCGGACCCGCCCGGCCAGCGCCGGGTCCAGCACGTACTTCAGCAGCAGGCGGTGCGGGAGGATCGAGTACAGCACCTCGGTGTCCACCACGACCGGCTCGACGGCGTGGCCGAGTACCCGGTCCTCCACGAGGAACCGGGCGACGTTCGCCCCGGCGGCGGTCACGTAGTAGTTGTTCCGCCCGATCCGCGGGTTGACCTCGAAGAACCGGAACGACCCGTCGCGCGGGTCGACCTTCACGTCGAAGTTGGCGAACCCGACGTACCCGACACCGCGCAGGAACGTCCGCGCCTGGTCGAGCATGGCGTCCTCGCGGGTCACGACCATCGCGGCCGGGTTGCCCAGGCCGGACGGGGTGTGCTCCTCGAGCAGCACGTGCGCCGAGCACAGCAGGGTGATCTCCCCGCGGCTGTCCACGTACGCGGTGATCGACCGCATCTGGGTGTCGTCGCCCGGGACCAGCTCCTGGACGACGAACCGCCCGCGGTAGCCGGCGGCCCGCAGCGAGGCCCACAGGGCGTCGAGCTCGTCGGCGGAGCCGATCTCGAAGACCTTCTTCTTCCCCGGGAACGACACCTCCTGGTAGTCGGCGCTGCTGGCCGCCTTGGCGATCAGCGGGTAGCCGACGTCCACCGGCACCGGCGACCACGCGGGGTCGTCGGCGAGCGCGAAGTCCTGGACGATCGTGCGCGGCACGGCGATGCCGAGGTCGGTGGCGATCTCCGCGAAGGTCGCCTTGTCCGACAGCCGGTCCATCAGCTCCTCGCCGAGGAACGGCACCACGTAGTGCGGCTCGAGCTCGTCGCGGTGCTGCACGACCACCCGGACCAGCCAGTCGGAGTTCGCCAGCAGCACCAGCCGCCGGCCGGCCTGCTCGCGGGCGACCCGCAGCAGCGCGTCGACCAGCTGACGCGGGTCGTGGCCGTCGGCCACCAGGACGTTGTCCAGGATCGCCGAGTGCGCGACCGGCCCGAGGGCCGCCCCGCTCACGACGACCGACCGCACGCCGTACTGCTCGTGGAACGCCCGGGCGAGCGCGTACACGCCGATGTCGGCCCCGAGGATGACGGGCTGCAGGCCCGGGACCTCGGCGGCCGTCGTCCCAGCGCTCACGCGGGCTGCTCGGTGCGGTCGCCGGACCAGTCGGTGTGGAACGTGCCGTCGCGGTCGGTGCGGCGGTACGTGTGCGCGCCGAAGAAGTCCCGCTGCGCCTGGATCAGCGCGGCCGGGAGCCGCTCGGCGCGGACGCCGTCGTAGTACGACAGCGAGGACGAGAACGCGGGGGTCGGCACGCCGGCGAGGGCGGCCTGGGCCACGACCCGGCGCCACGCCTGGACGCCGTTGCCCACGGCGCCGGTGAAGTACTCGTCGGCCAGCAGCAGCGGCAGGTGGGCGTCGCGCTCGTAGGCCTCGGTGATCCGGTTGAGGAACCGGGCGCGGATGATGCAGCCGCCGCGCCAGATGCGGGCCATGGCGCCGCGGTCGATGTCCCAGCCGTTCTCCGCCGACGCCGCCGCGATCTGGTCGAAGCCCTGCGAGTACGCGACGACCTTCGAGGCGTACAGCGCCAGGCGCACGTCCTCGATGAAGGCGTCGCGGTCGACGACCTCGAACGGCCCGGCGTGCGCGGGCAGCGTGCCCAGCGCGGCGGTGCGCTGCGGGACCGAGCCGGACAGGGCGCGCGCGAACGTGGCCTCCGCGATGCCGGTGATCGGCACGCCCAGGTCGAGGCCGTTCTGCACGGTCCAGCGGCCGGTGCCCTTCTGCTCCGCCTGGTCCAGCACCACGTCCACGAACGCCCGGCCGGTCGCCGCGTCGACCTGCGAGAGCACCTCGGCGGTGATCTCGATGAGGAACGACTCGAGGTCGCCCTCGTTCCACGTGCGGAAGATGTCCGCGATCTCCGCGGCGCTCGCGCCCAGGCCCTGCTTGAGCAGGTCGTACGCCTCGGCGATCAGCTGCATGTCGGCGTACTCGATGCCGTTGTGCACCATCTTGACGAAGTGCCCGGCGCCGTCGGGGCCGACGTAGGTGCAGCACGGGGTGCCGTCGACCTTGGCCGAGATGTCCTCGAGGATCGGGCCGAGCACCTCGTAGGACTCGCGGGAGCCGCCGGGCATGATCGACGGGCCGTTCAGGGCGCCCTCCTCGCCGCCGGAGACGCCGGTGCCGACGAAGTGCAGGCCGCGGGCCCGGAGCGCGGCCTCGCGGCGCCGGGTGTCCGGGAAGTGCGCGTTGCCCGCGTCGATGACGATGTCGCCCTCGTCGAGCAGGGGCACCAGCTCGTCGATCACGGCGTCGGTCGGGCCGCCCGCCTTGACCATCACGATGATCTTCCGGGGCCGCTCCAGCGAGGCCACGAACTCCTCCGTCGAGGCCGACGGCACGAACGTGCCCTCGTCGCCGTGGTCGGCGACCAGCGACTCGGTGCGGGCGTTCGAGCGGTTGTGCACCGCGACGGTGTAGCCGTGCCGGGCGAGGTTGCGGGCCAGGTTGCGGCCCATGACGGCCAGGCCGGTCACACCGATCTGTGCGGCGGGTGCAGACATGCGCGGGTGCTCCTTCGAAGGCGGTGCCAGGGCGTCCTCACCCTAGTCCGCGGGGTCGGCCACCGGCGTGCCGCGCCCGCTGCGCGGGCGGTCCGCCCCTACGCTCGGCCTCGTGAGCACCGGCCCCCGAGACGCGCCACCGGAGTTCCTGCGCGCGCTGCGGTCGCTGCGGGGCGTCACGCTGCGCCCGGAGGTCTCCCTGGAGGAGGCGCCCGGCCCCACCCGGATCGCGCCCTACACCGCCGCCCTGGTGGCGGAGGTGCGCAGCAGCCGCCGCGACCCCGAGGCCGACGAGCTCGCCTCCGGCCGGTTCGTCGTCCTGCACGACCCCGCCGGCCAGGAGGCCTGGGACGGCGCGTTCCGGCTCGTGACCCTGGTGCGGGCGACGCTCGAGCCCGAGGTCGGCCAGGACCCGCTGCTCGCCGAGGTCGCGTGGAGCTGGTTCTCGGACGCGCTCGCGACCGCCGACGTCGACGTCCGCGCGGCCGGCGGGACCGTCACCCGCGTGCTGTCGCAGTCGTTCGGCGCCCTGGACGAGCGCCCGGAGCTCTGCGAGCTCGAGCTGCGCGCGTCCTGGACGGCGCGTGACGAGGACCTGGCCCCGCACCTGCGCGCCTGGGGCGTGCTGCTGTGCACCGTCGCAGGCCTGCCGCCCCTCCCCGAGGGGGTCGTCGCGCTCGGACCGCACCACTAGCGGGCACCAGCACCCGTGACAGCCCGGTCACGGCGGGGTCACGATGTCACCCGATGTGCTCAAGACAACGGGGTGGCGGGCCGATAGAGGGGTCAAGATCGTGGACCGTCGAGGGGGCACCGCAGTGAGCATCGAGCCGATCCGTCGAGGCCCCGGCCTCGCGCCGGGCACCCAGGCCGCCGCGGCAGCCGGCGCCCGCGCCGCCACGCTCGCCCCGCAGGGGCGCCGACCCCTCGGCACCGCCGCGGGCACGGGCACCCAGACCGACCCGCGCCGCCGCCCGCTCGGCCAGATGTGCGTCGTGGTCACCGAGCTCGCCGAGGGCGACGGCCAGACCCTGGTGCGCAACCTGCGACGCCGCGGCTCCGGCCGCGTGATCCTGCTCGCCCGCCGTGCGGGCCGCCGCGACCTGGTCGGCCTGCTGACCGGCGGCCTGCGGGGCGCGGTCGCCACCGAGCCGAACGCGACGGTCGGCCCGCCCGGGTCCGCCCCCGGCGCCGTGCCCTCCCCGTTCGCCCGGGCGCGCCCCGACCTCACGTCCCGGGAGCTCAGCGTCCTGCGCCTGGTCGCGGACGGCTGCAGCAACCGCGCGATCGGCGAGGAGCTCGGGCTGTCCGCCCTGACGGTCAAGAGCCACCTGGCCCGGATCTCCCGCAAGCTCGGCACGGGTGACCGCGCCGCCCTGGTCGCCATCTCGATCCGCACGGGCCTCCTGGCCTGAGCCGGCTGCTCCCGGCCGGCACCGGCGTCCCTGCGCGGCGTGCCGGCCGGGCCCCGCCGACGGCCTACGGTTGTCCCATGCAGTCTGTCCCGCACCCGGCCGGCACCCCGGCCGACGACGACCCCGCCCTGGCCGGCGCCGACCTCACCGAGCCGGCCGCCGCCCCCGCCGGCGACCTGGACGGCGCCCACGGCGTCGACGCCGCCCCGGCACCGGTGATCATCCCGCTGACCGAGCCCGCCGAGGGCGTGCCCGCCGTCGTCGACACCCCCGAGGCGTTCGCCCGGGTCGTCGAGGCGTTCGGCGCCGGCACCGGCCCCGTGGCCGTCGACGCCGAACGCGCGTCCGGCTACCGGTACGGCCAGCACAACTACCTGGTGCAGGTGCGGCGCGAGGGCGCCGGCACCGCCCTGATCGACCCGGCCGCGCTGCCCGACCTGTCCGCGCTGTCCGACGCCCTGGTCGGCGTCGAGTGGGTGCTGCACGCCGCGTCGCAGGACCTGCCCGCGCTCGCGGAGCAGGGCATGCGGCCCAGCCGGGTGTTCGACACCGAGCTCGGCGCCCGGCTGCTCGGCCTGGAGCGGGTCGGCCTGGCCGCCGTCGTCGCCGAGCTGCTCGGCCTCGGCCTGGCCAAGGAGCACTCGGCCGTCGACTGGTCGACGCGCCCCCTGCCCGAGCAGTGGCTGCGGTACGCGGCGCTCGACGTCGAGGTGCTGGTCGAGCTGCGCGAGGTGCTCGCCGAGCGCCTGGCCCTCGCCGGCAAGGCGCAGTGGGCCGCCGAGGAGTTCGAGGCCGTGCGGCTCGCGCCGCCGCCCGCCCCGCGCGTCGAGGCCTGGCGCCGGGTGTCCGGCGTGCACGCCATCCGCGACCCGCGGCGGCTCGCCGTCGTGCGCTCGCTGTGGGAGACCCGCGACGAGAACGCCCGCCAGCGCGACATCTCGCCGGGCCGGGTGCTGCCCGACGCCGCCATCGTCGCCGCCGCGCAGGCGCTGCCCCGCTCGGTGCCGGCGCTCGTCGCGCTGCCCGCGTTCTCCGGCAAGGGCACCCGCCGGCGCGCCGCGCTGTGGCAGCGGGCGATCGACGAGGGGCTCGCGCTCCCGGACGACCAGCTGCCGAGCAGCCGCGGACCCCGCACCGACGGCCCGCCGCCGCCGCGCGCCTGGGCCGACCGCGACCCCGCCGCCAACGAGCGGCTCCTCGCGGCGCGCGCCGTCGTCGCCGACCTCTCCGCGACCCACCAGGTGCCCGCCGAGAACCTGCTGCAGCCCGACCTGCTGCGCCGGGTCTGCTGGTCGCCGCCGGCGCCCGCCGACGAGCAGCACCTCGCCGAGCGCCTCGCGGCCGGCGGCGCCCGGCCCTGGCAGATCGCGCTGATCGCGCCGCGGCTCGCGGAGGCGTTCGCGGCGCAGGGCGCACCCGCCTGACCTGCGGCGCGCCGTCCTGACCGGCGGCGCGCCGGGGGTCCGCCTCTCCGCGACAGCGCGGGCGGGCGCGGCTAGGGTCGCGGTGTTCCGTCGGACACCGCAGTCCAGCCCGAACCCGGAGAGCGCATGCGCCACGTCGGCACCACCGAGCAGTCCTCGTCGTCCGCCCCCCGCCCCGGGCCGTCCGCCCTCCCGGCGGAGCCCGACCCGCACGTGCTGCGGGTCGACGCCCGGGACGTCACGCTGCCCGACGACGGCGGTGTGCTCGCCGTCCTCACGCTCACCGCCACAGACCCGAGCCGGCCCACGACGCTCGGGCCCCGCGGGCTCGCGGTGCTGCACGACGCGCTCGTCGCGCTGCGTGCCCGCGCGGAGGCCGGGGAGATCGCCGCGGTCGCGGTGACCGGCCGTCCCGGGTGCTTCGTCGCCGGCGCGGACCTGACCGTCGCGCGGGGCCTGCAGGACCTGGCCCGGACCCGCGCGCTGGCGGAGGCCGGCCACGCCGCGCTGCGGCTGCTCGGCGAGCTGCCCGTCCCGACGTTCGCCTGGCTGACCGGGCACGCGCTCGGCGGCGGCCTGGAGCTCGCGCTGCACTGCGACCACCGCGTCGCCGCCGCCGGGATCCGGTCCCTCGGGCTGCCCGAGGCGTCGCTCGGCATCGTCCCCGGCTGGGGCGGGTGCTGGCTGCTCCCCCGGCTGGTCGGCCTGCCCGCCGCCGTCGACCTCGCCGTGCTGCGGCCTCTGGCAGGCAACCGCCTCACCTCCGCGGAGCAGGCGCTGGAGCTCGGCCTCGTGGACGCCGTGCTGCCCGTCGAGGGGTTCGAGCAGTCGGCGCTGGCGTGGACCGCCGGCCTGCTGCGCGCCGGCTCTCCGGACCGCCGCGACGCCGCCGTCCCGCCCGTGCCCGAGGGCGATCCCGACCCGGTGGCGCACGCCGCCGCCACCCTGGACGCCCGGCTGCACGGGGCCGCTCCCGCCTACGCGCACGTGCTCGACCTGCTGGCCCGCGCCGGCACGCGGGACCGCGAGGCCGGCTTCCGCGCCGAGGACGTCGCGCTCGCCGAGCTGCTGATGTCGGACCAGGCGCGCGCCGCCCTGTACGCCGCCGAGCTCACCGGCCGGGGCGCCCGCCGGGCCGCCCGGTCCGACACCGGGGCCGAGCCCCGCCCGGTGCGCCGGGTCGGGATCGTCGGCGCCGGGCTCATGGCCGCGCAGCTGGCCGTGCTGCTCGGCACCCGCCTGGACGTGCCCGTCACGATGCGCGAGGTGGACGAGGAGCGGGCCGCCGCGGGCCGGGACCGGGTGCGGGACCTGGCGGAGCAGGCCGTCGCCCGGGGGAAGCTCCCGGAGGACGCCGCCCGCCGCCTGGTGGACCGGGTGCGGGTCGGCACCGACCTGGCCGAGCTCGCCGACGCCGACCTCGTCGTCGAGGCCGTGACCGAGGTGCTGGACGTGAAGCGAGCCGTGTTCGCGGAGCTGGAGGGCCTGGTCCGGCCCGACTGCGTGCTCGCCACGAACACGTCCGCCCTGTCGGTCACCGCGATGGCCGACGGCCTGACGCACCCGGAGCGGGTCGTGGGCCTGCACTTCTTCAACCCGGTCGCGCAGATGCCGCTGGTCGAGGTCGTCGCCACGCCGTCGTCCGACGACGCCGCGCTCGCCACGGCCGTGGACGTCGCCCGGCGCGCCGGCAAGACCGTGGTCCGCACCACCGACCGCCCCGGCTTCGTCGTGAACCGGGTGCTGCTGCGGATGCTCGCCGACGTGCTCGGCGCGGTCGAGGACGGCATCCCCGTGCCGGTCGCCGACACCGCCCTGCGGCCGCTCGGGCTGCCGATGAGCCCGTTCGCGCTGCTGCAGCTGGTCGGGCTGCCGGTCGCCCGGCACGTGCTGGTCACGCTGCACGACGAGCTCGGCGACCGGTACCCCCGCTCGCCGGGGCTGGACCGCCTGGTCGACGACGGCCGGACGGTGGCCCGGCGCGGTGCCGGGGGCCTCGCGGAGGTGGACCCGGCGATCCAGGACGCGTTCGGCGCGGCCGCCGCCCCGGGGTCCCGCACCGAGCAGGAGGCGGCCGTGCGGGAGCGCGTGGCCCGCGGCCTCGCCGAGGAGATCGGGCTGCTGCTCGACGAGGGCGTCGTGCCCTCGGCGGAGCAGGTGGACCTGGCGATGCTGCTCGGCGCCGGGTGGCCGGCGCACCTCGGCGGGATCTGCCCCTACCTGGACCGGGAGGGCTGGTCGGAGCGGGTGCTCGGCCGGCGGCTGCTGCCGCCCGGCGTGGCGGACGCGGGGTCGGCGGCCTAGAACACCGTCAGACCGCGGTCGCGGAACTGCTGCCGCACCCGGGCGACGAGCTCGGGGCTCGGCGGCTGCGTGCCGGTGAGCTCGTACGGCATGCCGAGCGCGCGCCACTTGTCCTGCCCCATCTGGTGGAACGGGAGCACCTCGACGCGGCTCACGGTCGGCAGGGTGGCGACGTAGCCGGCGACGGCGTCGACGTTCTCCTCGGCGTCGGTCAGCCCGGGGACCAGCACGAACCGGACCCAGATCTCGGTGCCGCTCGCGGCGACGCGGCGGCCGAAGTCGAGCGTCGGCTGCAGGTCCCGGCCGGTGGTCCGCCGGTACGTCTCGGGGATGCCGGACTTCACGTCGAGCAGCACTAGGTCGACGTCCTCGAGCATCGCGTCGGTGCAGTGCGCGCCGAGGTAGCCGGACGTGTCGATCGCGGTGTGCACGCCGAGCTCCTTCGCGCCGCGCAGGAGGCGCGCCACGAACGCCGGCTGCATGAGCGGCTCGCCGCCGGAGACGGTGAGGCCGCCGCCGGTCGCGCCGAACACGCCGCGGTACCGCTCGACCCGCCGGAGCAGCTCCGTCACCAGGACGGGCTCGCCGCGGCGCATCTCCATGGTGTCGGGGTTGTGGCAGTACAGGCAGCGCAGCGGGCAGCCCGACAGGAAGGTGGTCAGCCGGGTGCCGGGGCCGTCGACCGCGGTGACGAGCTCCCACGAGTGCAGCGACCCGAGCTCCCCGGCGCGCATCTGCGCGAACCTCTCGCTGCGGTCCGCGTCGCTGATCTCGAGCCCCGCGGTGCCGGAGGTGGAGCGGTGGTGCGACCCGCCGGTGACGGGGATGCCCAGCTCGATCACCGGGGCGCCCTCCTGCGGGCCGGGGACGGACCCGGGCGCCTCGTGCTCGACGGTGCTGGTCATCGGGACCTCCTCCGGGTTGCCGCTGCAGGTGGGTCGGGTGGTGGGGGGCGGGTGCCCGCCGGGGCTGCTCCCCCGGCGGGCACCCCCGGGTCTCAGACCCCGCCGTGGAACGTCCGGGACAGCACGTCGAGCTGCTGCTCGCGCGTGAGCCGGACGAAGTTCACGGCGTAGCCGGAGACCCGGATGGTGAGCTGCGGGTACTTCTCGGGGTGCTCCATGGCGTCCTCGAGGGTGTCCCGGTTCAGCACGTTGACGTTGAGGTGGTACCCGGACGACACGTTGTACGCGTCCATCAGGCCCACCAGGTTCGCCACCTGCTCCTCCTTGGTGCGGCCGAGGCCCGAGGGCACGACCGTCGAGGTGAGCGAGATGCCGTCCATCGCCTCGGAGTACGGCAGCTTCGCGACCGACATCGCGGAGGCGAGCATGCCGTGCGAGTCCCGCCCGTTCATCGGGTTGGCGCCCGGGGCGAAGGGCTCGCCGGCGCGGCGGCCGTCGGGAGTGTTGCCCGTGGCCTTGCCGTAGACGACGTTCGACGTGATGGTCAGCACCGACTGCGTGTGCAGCGCGTCCCGGTACGTCTTGTGCTGGCGGATCTTCGCCATGAACGACTTCACGATCTCCACCGCGATGTCGTCCGCGCGGTCGTCGTCGTTGCCGTAGGCCGGGAAGTCGCCCTCGATCACGTAGTCCGTGACGAGGCCGTCCTCGTCGCGCACCGGGTGCACCGTGGCGTACCTGATCGCGGACAGGGAGTCGGCGACGACGGACAGGCCGGCGATGCCGCACGCCATGGTGCGCAGGATGGTGCGGTCGTGCAGCGCCATCTCGAGCCGCTCGTACGCGTACTTGTCGTGCATGTAGTGCACGCAGTTGAGGGCGTCGACGTAGGTCTCGGCCAGCCAGTCGAGCAGCGTGTCGTACTTGGCCGCGACGTCGTCGTAGTCGAGCACGTCGCCGACGACGGGTGCGCTGACCGGCGCGACCTGCTTGCCAGTGATCTCGTCGCGGCCGCCGTTGATCGCGTAGAGCAGGGCCTTGGCGATGTTCACGCGGGCGCCGAAGAACTGCATCTGCTTGCCGACCCGCATCGGGGACACGCAGCACGCGATGGCCGCGTCGTCGCCCCACGAGGTGCGGATCAGGTCGTCCGACTCGTACTGGATCGCGGAGGTGTCGATGGACACCTGCGCGCAGAACTTCTTGAAGCCCTCCGGCAGCCGGTTGCTCCACAGCACGGTGAGGTTCGGCTCCGGGGCCGGGCCGACGTTGTACAGGGTCTGCAGGAACCGGAACGACGTCTTGGACACCAGCGGCCGGCCGTCCTCGCCGATGCCGCCGATCGACTCGGTGACCCACGTCGGGTCGCCCGAGAACAGGTTGTCGTACTCCGTGGTGCGCAGGAACCGCACGATGCGCAGCTTGATCACGAAGTCGTCGATGAGCTCCTGCGCGAACCGCTCGTCGATCGCACCCGAGGCGAGGTCACGCTGGATGAACACGTCGAGGAACGTCGAGGTGCGGCCCAGCGACATCGCCGCGCCGTTCTGCTCCTTGACCGCGCCGAGGAACGCGAAGTACAGCCACTGGACCGCCTCGTGGGCGGTGGTCGCCGGCCGGGAGATGTCGAAGCCGTACGAGGCGGCCATCCGCTTGAGCTCCTGCAGGGCGCGGATCTGCTCCGCGTTCTCCTCGCGGTCCCGGATGACGTCCTCGACGGACGGCTCCATGTCGAGCTCGTGGCGCTCCAGGCGCTTGGCCTCGATCAGGGCGTCGACGCCGTACAGCGCGACGCGGCGGTAGTCGCCGATGATCCGGCCGCGGCCGTAGGCGTCCGGCAGGCCGGTGATGATGTGCGACGAGCGCGCGGCGCGCACGTTCGGGGGGTACACGTCGAAGACGCCGTCGTTGTGCGTCTTGCGGTAGGTCGTGAAGGTCTTCGCGACCTCGGGGTCCACGTCGTAGCCGTAGGTCTCGAGCGACTTCTCGACCATGCGCCAGCCGCCGTTGGGGAACATGGCGCGCTTGAGCGGGGCGTCGGTCTGCAGGCCGACGATCAGCTCGTTGGCCTGGTCGATGTAGCCGGCGCCGTGCGACACGATCGTCGACGGGGTGTGGTTGTCGATGTCGTAGACGCCCTTGGCCCGCTCCGCCGGGAACATCGCGGACAGCTTCGCCCAGATGCCCGTGGTGCGCTCCGTCGGCCCGGCGAGGAACGCGGCGTCGCCGGTGTACGGCGTGTAGTTGCGCTGGATGAAGTCGCGGACGTCGATGCCGTCGCACCAGGGTCCGGCGACGAATCCGTCCCAGGCACCCGCGGTGGCGTCGGTGCCGGTCTGAGGTACTGCGGTGGTGGACATGTGTGGGGCTCCCTCGCTGAGTGCGTCGTACTCGTGACGCTATTCACGAGGTCATGGGATGTCTTGGGACCTCCGTCCCGGGGGCGCGCTGACCGGCGGGGACGCGACGGTGACGCCGCTCACGTCGCCCGGGAACGGCGTCGCGCCGGGCACCGCGAGGTCGTCAGACGTGGCCGAGGTCGTCACTCGTGCCTGACGACCTCGGCGGGTTGTGACGACCTCGAGGCGGCGGGAGCGGGCGGCGGGAGCCGGGCGTGGTCAGGCGCGCGGGGCCCTGCGGGTCAGGCGCGGGGGGTCAGGGCCGCGAGGACGTCGGCGGCGATGTCCTGCGGGGTGAGGCGCAGGGTGGTGAGCAGCTCGTCGCGGGTGGCGTGCTCGAGGAACCGGCGCGGCACGCCGAACGCCTGGACGGGCGTGCCGATGCCGGCGTCGCGGGCGCGCAGCGCGAGGGCCGAGCCGATGCCGCCCTCGCGGACGCCGTCCTCGATCGTGACGACGCGGTCGTGCTCCCCCGCGAGCTTGACCAGGGCGGCGGGCACGGGCAGCACCCAGCGCGGGTCGGCGACGGTGACGCGCAGGCCGTGCGCCGCGAGCAGCTCGCCGAGCGCGAGGCCGGTGCGGGCCATCGAGCCGAAGCCGCAGACCAGCACCGAGGGCCGGTCCGGCGCACCGTGCCGGGCCAGGACGTCCACCCCGTCGACGTCGTCCACGGCGGGCAGCGGCTCGGTCAGCGCGCCCTTGGGGTAGCGCACCACCGTCGGGGCGTCGTCGACGTCCACCGCCGCGCGCAGCGCCGACCTCAGCGTGTCCTCGTCGCGGGGCGCCGCGAGCCGCAGGCCCGGCACGAGCCCGAGCATCGCGAGGTCCCACATGCCGTTGTGGCTCGCCCCGTCGTCACCGGTCAGCCCGGCGCGGTCCAGCACGAACGTCACGCCGGCGCGGTGCAGGCCGACGTCCATCAGCACCTGGTCGAACGCCCGGTTCAGGAACGTCGCGTACACGGCGACCACCGGGTGCAGGCCCGCGAACGCCATGCCCGCCGCGGTCGTGACGGCGTGCTGCTCGGCGATGCCGACGTCGAACGTCCGGTCCGGGAACTCCTGCGCGAACGGGGCGAGCCCGACCGGGTTGAGCATGGCCGCGGTCAGGGCCACGACGTCCGGTCGGCGCCGGCCGATCCGGACGATCTCGTCGGCGAACACCCCGGTCCAGCCGAACCGGGACGGCGCCACGGGCAGGCCGGTCTCGGGGTGGATCTGCCCGACGGCGTGGAACCGGTCGGCGACGTCCTGCTCGGCCGGGCTGTACCCGCGGCCCTTCTCGGTGATGACGTGCACGATCACCGGCCCGCCGAACGCCCGGGCCCGCTGCAGGGCGAACTCGACAGCGGCGGCGTCGTGGCCGTCGACGGGCCCGACGTACTTGAGTCCGAGGTCCTCGAACATGCCCTGCGGGGCGACGACGTCCTTGATCCCCTTCTTCAGCCCGTGCAGCGCGTCGTACGCGACCCGGCCGGGCGGGCCGGAGCGCTGCAGCGCCTGCTTGCCCCAGGACAGCACGGTCTCGTAGCCCCGGGTGGTGCGCAGGGCGTCGAGGTGCAGCGCCAGCCCGCCGATCGTCGGCGCGTAGGACCGGCCGTTGTCGTTCACCACGACGACCAGGCGCCGGTCGGCGCCGTCGGCGATGTTGTTCAGCGCCTCCCAGGCCATGCCGCCGGTGAGCGCGCCGTCGCCGACCACGGCCACGACGTGCCGGTCGGAGCGGCGCGCCAGGGCGTTGGCCCGCGCGATGCCGTCGGCCCAGGACAGCGCGGTGGACGCGTGCGAGTTCTCGACGACGTCGTGCTCGGACTCCGCACGGCTCGGGTAGCCGGACAGCCCGCCGCGGCGGCGCAGCCGGGCGAAGTCCTGCCGCCCGGTCAGCAGCTTGTGCACGTACGCCTGGTGCCCCGTGTCGAAGACGAGGGTGTCCCGCGGCGAGTCGAACACGCGGTGCAGCGCCAGGGTGAGCTCGACGACCCCGAGGTTCGGCCCCAGGTGCCCGCCCGTGCGGGAGACACGGTCGACGAGGTACTCGCGGATCTCGCCGGCCAGCGCCCGCACCTGCCGGGGCGACAGCGCCCGGACGTCCCGGGGAGAGCCGATGGTCTCCAGCAGCCCCATGTCCTCACCGCCCGTCGCCGTCGTGCGCGCGGCCCGCGCACGAGGCCCCCACCCTATGGGGCGACCTCGCCGCGGGCCCGCCCGCACGCGGGTGCGGCACGGGATCACCCCGCGACGTGCACCGCCACGTCGGCCTCCGCGGTGGCCGAGGCGCGGCCGTCGGCGTGCACCTGCACCTCGAGCGGCAGCCCGGCGAGCCGCAGCCCGCGCACGCGGACCGCACCCAGCGGCGCGGGCGCGGGGGGTGCGACGTCCAGCCGCCCGCCCGGGACGTCGGGACGCAGGCCGAGCGCCGCGCCGAGCACGGACACCGCCGCCGCCGCGGACCACGCCTGCGGCCGGCACGCCGCCGGGTACGGCACCACGCGCGGCACGGAGCCCCGGGCGTCGCCGCCGTACAGCTCGGGCAGCCGGTCGTCGAAGTCCTGCGCGGCCGCGAGCAGGCCCTCGGCCAGCGCCGCCGCCTCGCGGGCGTGCCCCGCGCGGGCCAGGCCCTGCACGACGATCGCCGTGTCGTGCGGCCACACCGCGCCGCCGTGGTAGCGCAGCGGCCAGTAGCCGGCGGACCCGGCCGACATCGTCCGCAGCCCGTAGCCGGAGTCCATGTCGGGCCCGACCAGGCGCGCGGCGACGGTCGCCTCCTCCTCGGCGGACAGCAGGCCGGTGCCGAGCAGGTGGCCGATGTTCGAGGTCACGGTGTCGACGACGCGCTTGTCGGCGTCCAGCGCGATGCCGGGGTAGGCGCCGCGCTCGTCGGAGGTCCAGAACGACGACCGGAACCGCTCGGCCAGCGCCGCCGCCCACGCGCGCCACCGGTCACCGCCCGGGCGGCCGAACGCGTCGAGCAGCGCCGCGCCGGCGACGGCGGCCTCGTGCGCGTAGCCCTGCACCTCGGCGAGCGCGATCGGCCCGGCGGCCAACTCGCCCGTCCGCCACTGCACGGAGTCGCCGGAGTCCTTCCAGCCCTGGTTCGCCAGGCCCGTGCCGGTCTCGTCGGCGTACTCGAGGAACCCGTCGCCGTCGGAGTCGCCGTGGTCGGACATCCAGGTCAGCGCGCGGTCCATCGCGGGCAGCAGGGCCTCGACCTCGGCGGCGGGCATGCCCCAGCGCCAGGCGTCGTGCAGCAGGCAGACCCACAGCGGGGTGGCGTCGACGGTCCCGTAGTAGACGGGCGGCAGCACCGTGCCCTCGCCGGGCATGGAGAGCTCGGCGCGGCGGACCTCGTGCAGGATCTTGCCGGGCTGCTCGGCCGTCGCGGGGTCCGTGGTCGTGCCCTGCAGCGCGGCGAGCGTGCGCAGCGTCCCGGCCGCGAGCTCCGTGCCGAGCGGCAGCAGCATCCGCGCGGCCCAGATCGAGTCCCGGCCGAACAGGGTGAAGAACCACGGCGCGCCGGCGGCCAGGAACACGTCGTCCGGCGCGAACCGCGCGCTGAGCCGCAGGGTGCCGAGGTCGGCGAGAGCCTGGTCCAGCAGGGCGGGCAGCCGGCGGTCGGCGGCCTCGACCCGGGGCGGGGCCCACTCGGGCTCGGCCCGGCGCGGTGCGGTGACGACGCCGCCCGCGTCGGTGACGGCCAGCGACCACGTCCGGACCTGCGGGTCCCCCGTGACGGCCCGCACGTCCCACGCGAGGTGCACGGTGCCGTCCGGGTCGACCGCGACCTCGGCGCCGGGCGCCTGGAGGTGCACGGCCACGTCGGCGTCCGCCTGCCACCGCGCGCCGCCGTCGACGGCCTCCGGCGCCGGCGCGGCGTCGACGGCGGCGCCGGACTTGATCCGGTCCATCGGCGTGCCGTCCGTGCGCAGCGCGACCTCGAGCCGGGCCGTGACGGGGTCGGCCGTCGAGCAGGTCAGCGTGAGCGCCTCGGTGACCGCGCCCGGGGCGACGGTGCGCAGGCGTTCGAGCCGGGCGGTGGGATCGGCACCCGGGCCGTCGACCGAGCGGGCGAGCAGCACCGTGCGGGCCCGGCCGGGGCCGTCCGCGCCCGACGCGACGGCCTCCGGCACGACGCCGCCCACGGTCAGCCGGGCGCCCGCGAGCACCCGGACGTCCCCGTGGTACACGCCCTGGGCGCCGCGGCCGTCGGCGAGGGCGATCTGCCCGTCGGGGCCGGACCACGCCTGGGTCGGGGCGGCCACCGCCACCAGCAGGTCGTGCAGCAGGGGCTGGAGCTCCATGGGTACCTCGTCGTCGGTCGGTGCGGTCGGGCGGGTGCGGGGGGCGAGCGGTGCGGGACTGCCCCCGAGACCGGATCGTGACCCGGGGCAGACTCCCCCCGGCTTGACAGCCCGGGAGGCGCTGGCAACTCTAGGGCTCATCGTTTGAGCGTTCCAATCGCCACTTGGAACGATCATATGCACCGATCCGAGCCGAAGGGGCCCCATGGAGAGCACCGCGAGGCCGACGCTCGAGAGCGTCGCCCAGCGCGCCGGCGTGTCCCGGCAGACGGTGTCGAACGTCCTGAACGCGCCCCACCTGGTCCGCGCCGAGACCACGGACCGCGTGCGCAGCGCGATCGACGATCTCGGCTACCGCCCCTCCTCCGCCGCCCGCCAGCTCCGCACGGGGCGGTCCCGCGTGCTCGGTCTGAGGCTGGAGCCGGTGCACGACGGGATCAACGGCGCGGTGCTGGACCGGTTCCTGCACGCGCTCACCGAGAGCGCGCAGACCCGCGGCTACCGGGTGATGCTGTTCACCGCTCCCGACGACGAGCGCGAGATCGACGGGTACAGCGAGCTGCTCGACACGGCGGACCTCGACGCGTTCGTGCTGACCAGCACGCACCGCGACGACGCCCGCACTGCGTGGCTCGCTGAGCGGGACGTCCCGTTCGTGACGTTCGGCCGGCCCTGGGGGCGCACGGACGGCGGGACGCAGCACCCCTGGGTCGACGTCGACGGCGCGGCCGGCACCCACGCGGCCGTCACGCACCTGCGCCGGCTCGGCCACGAGCGCATCGCCTACCTGGGCTGGCCCGACGGCTCCGACGTCGGCGAGGACCGCGCGTCCGGCTGGCTGTCGGCGATGGTCGACGCCGGGCACGATGCCGCGCTGCTGCGCCGCCTGCACGCCCGCGTGCCCGACGGGGTCGCCGCCGGCGCCCAGGCGACCGAGCGCGTGCTCGCCGACACCGCGCCGACCGCCGTCGTGTGCGCCTCCGACTCGCTCGCGCTCGGCGCGCTCACGGTGGCCCGGAGCCACGGCACGCACCTCGCGGTGGTCGGCTTCGACGACACCCCCGTCGCCGCGGCCGTCGGCCTCACCTCGGTCGCCCAGCCGCTGACCGAGGCGGCGCACCGCTCGCTCGACCTGCTGCTCGACCAGCTCGACGGCACCGGCGGCACCCGCAGCCGCGAGGTGCTGCTCGCCCCCCACCTGGTCGAGCGCACGTCCAGCCGCACCCCCTGACCCGTCCGACCCACCCCCGCGCACGACCCGCACCACCCTCGAAGGAGAGACCCCCATGCACACCATCCCCACGCGAGGACGGCGCCTGCTGGCGTCCACCGCCGCCGGCGCCGCCGGCCTCCTCGCCCTGACCGCCTGCGGCGGCTCCGGCTTCGACGACGAGGGCGGCGACGACGCCGCGGCCTCCGGGGGCGGCGGCTCGCTCAGCATCCTCATCGGGTCGTCCGGCGACGCCGAGACCGACGCCGTCGAGGCGGCCGTCGCCGCCTGGTCCGAGGAGTCGGGCGTCGACGCCACCGTGCAGGTGGCCTCCGACCTCACGCAGGAGGTCAGCCAGGGCTTCGCGTCCGGCGACCCGGCGGACGTGTTCTACGTCAGCGCCGACCAGTTCCAGACCTACGCGTCCAACGGCTCCCTGCACCCGTACGGCACTGAGCTCGACGCGGCGGACGACTTCTACCCGAGCCTGGTCGACCAGTTCACCTACGACGGCGAGCTGGTGTGCGCCCCCAAGGACTTCTCGACGCTGGGCCTGGTCATCAACACCGCCGCGTGGGAGGCCGCGGGGCTCACCGACGCCGACGTGCCCACCACCTGGGAGCAGCTGACGGACGTCGCCGGCACGCTCACCACCGACGGGCAGGTCGGCCTCGCGTTCTCCGGCGAGTACGCCCGGGTCGGCGCGTTCCTCGCCCAGGCCGGCGGGACCATGACGAACGAGGACGGCACCGAGGCGACCGTCGACTCCCCCGAGAACCTCGAGGGCCTGACCTACGTCCAGCAGATGCTCGCGTCCGGCAGCGCCGCCTACGCCACCGACCTCGGCACGGGCTGGGGCGGCGAGGCGTTCGGCACCGGTGCCGCGGCGATGACCATCGAGGGCAACTGGATCACCGGCGCCATGGAGAACGACTACCCGGACGTCGCGTACCGGGTCGCCGAGCTGCCCGCGGGCCCGGCCGGCCAGGGCACGCTGCAGTTCACCAACTGCTGGGGCGTCGCCGCCGACTCCGACAACCAGGAGGACGCCGTCGACCTGGTCGCGTACCTGACCTCGACCGACCAGCAGCTCGCGTTCTCCGAGGCGTTCGGCGTCATGCCGTCCGTCCGGTCGGCCGCCGACGGCTGGAAGGAGCTGTTCCCGGAGATGACGGCGTTCATCGACTCCGCGGACTACGCGCAGAACGTGGTCAACGCCCGCGGCGCGGCCGACGTGATCACCGACTTCAACGCCCAGCTCGAGGGCCTGAAGACCGGCGACCCGGCCGCCGTCCTGGCCTCGGTGCAGACCAACCTGCAGGCCGTCCTCGACGAGAACGCGTCCTGACGAGCATGACGACCGTGCCGTCGACGGCGCAGCCGCGCCGACGCCGGCGTCGCGGCCCCGGGTCCGCCCGGGGCCGCGAGGCCGCGTCGGGGTGGCTGTTCCTCACCCCGATGCTGGTGATCCTCGGGCTGTTCCTCGTGGTGCCCGTCCTGATGGCGCTGTGGGTCAGCCTGTCCGACTGGAGCGGCCGCGGCAGCCCGCTGTCCTCGGACGTGTCGTTCGTGGGGCTGGCGAACTACGACACCCTGCTGCTCGGCGGCGGGCTGGCCACCCAGGACTTCGGCACCGCGCTGCGCAACAACGCGTACTACGTCCTGCTCGTCGTCCCGCTGCAGACCGCCCTCGCCCTGTTCCTGGCGACGATGGTGAACCGGAAGGCGCTGCGCGGGAAGGGCTTCTTCCGCACCGCGTTCTACTTCCCCTCGGTCACGTCGTCCGTGGCGATCACCGTGCTGTGGCTGTTCCTGTTCTCCGCGTCCGGCACGATCAACGGGATCCTCGCGCGGCTCTCGATCACAGGGCCGAACTGGTTCAACGACCCGGACGGCGTGCTGCACCTGGTGCTGGCGTCCCTCGGGGTCGACGCGGCCCCCGCGTTCCTCGCGCAGCACGGCTTCCTGGGCATCCCCCTGTGGCAGTGGGCCGCCGGGCCGAGCGTCGCGATGTCGGCGTTCATCCTGCTCGCGGTGTTCACCACGTCCGGCACGTTCATGCTGCTGTTCCTCGCCGCCCTGCAGGCCGTCTCCGCCGAGGTCGAGGAGGCCGCCCTGGTGGACGGCGCGAACGGCCGGCAACGGTTCTTCCGCGTGACGCTGCCGATGCTCCGGCCCACCGTGTTCACCGTCGTCACGCTCGGGCTGATCGGCACATGGCAGGTGTTCGACCAGATCTACACCGGCACCCAGGGCGGCCCCGCCAAGACGACGATGACCCCCGCGTACCTGTCCTACACCGCCGCGTTCCAGAACAACGAGTGGGGCCGCGGCGCCGCGATCGCGTTCGTGCTGTTCGGGATCATCGTGGCCCTCACCGTGCTGCAGCGGATCGTGCTGCGGGACCGGGACACCGTGCCCCGCCGCAAGCGGTTCCACCGGGACCCGCCCGCCCCGCCCGCCGCCGTCGCGGCCACCGCGAGCACCACCGGCGGGCCGGGCGCCGGCACCACCACCTCCACGACGTCCGGGAGCGACCGATGACCACCGCGACCGCAGCCCGGACCCCCACCCCGCCGCGCACCGGGCCCGGCGGTCCGGGAGCCACGGCGGGCCGGCCGCGCCGCAGCCGCCGCCGGGTGCTGGCCGCCTCGTTCACGTACGCCGTGCTGGTCGTCCTCGCGCTCCTGTACGTGTACCCGTTCCTCATCCAGGTGGCGACGTCGTTCAAGTCGGACGCCGAGGCCGCGCAGAACGCCGTCGCCCTGCTCCCCCGGACCTGGACCACCGCGGCGTACGAGCGGCTGTTCCTGCGCTCCGACTTCCCGCTGTGGTTCCGGAACTCCGTCGTCGTCACCGTCGTGGTCACGATCGGGCGCGTGTTCATCAGCTCCCTGGCGGGGTACGCCCTGGCGCGCCTGCGGTTCCGCGGGCGCGGCCTGGTGTTCGCCGGGCTGGTGGCCGTCATGGCCGTGCCGAACGTCGTGCTCCTCATCCCGAAGTTCCTGGTGATCAAGCAGGTCGGCATCTACAACTCGTTCGCCGGCCTGATCATCCCGCTGCTCGCGGACGCCGCCGGCATCTTCATCATGAAGAACTTCTTCGAGTCGATCCCGCCGTCGGTCGAGGAGGCCGCGCGGATGGACGGCGCCGGCACCTTCCGCGTGTTCTGGTCGGTCGTGCTGCCGATGGCGCGGCCCGCGCTGATCACCATCGTCATCCTGGCGTTCCAGGGGTCGTGGAACGAGCTCTCGCACTTCATCGTCGCCTCGCAGGACCCGCGGCTGGTCACCCTCACCAAGGGCGTCGCACAGCTGGCGTCCGGGCAGCTGTCCCAGGGCACGCAGTACCCGCTGAAGCTGGCGGCGGCGGCGATCATGACGATCCCCGTCGCGGCGCTGTTCTTCGTGTTCCAGCGCCGGATCATGAACCAGAGCGCCGGCGCTGTGAAGGAGTAGTGCAGGCCTGCGCGGGGCCCGGCGGGGCCCCGCGCGGTGCCGGGTAGCATCTGGTGGAAAGGGGAACACACCTATGCGCTTCCTGCCCGGGCACTCGCCCACCTCCGACCTCACCTACGGCGACGTCTTCCTCGTCCCGTCGCGCTCCGAGGTCGCCTCCCGCTTCGACGTGGACCTGTCCGCGCCCGACGGCACCGGCACCACGATCCCGGTGGTGGTGGCCAACATGACGGCCGTCGCCGGCCGCCGGATGGCCGAGACGGTCGCCCGCCGCGGTGGCCTCGCGGTGCTGCCGCAGGACGTCCCGACCGAGGTCGTCGCCGACGTGGTCGCGTCCGTCAAGGCCAAGCACACGGTCGTCGAGAGCGCCGTCGTGGTGTCCCCGCAGGACACCGTGCACACCGCGCTGACCCTGATCGGCAAGCGATCGCACGGCGCGGCCGTCGTCGTCGTGGACGACCGCCCCGTCGGCGTCGTCACGCCCGCGGACTGCGAGGGCGTCGACCGGTTCACCCAGATCGCCGACGTGATGTCGGCCGACCCGACCACGGTCGAGCTGTCCGTCGTCGAGTCCGGCGGCACCCGCGGGCTCGAGGCGGCGTTCGAGCGCCTGCACGCGTCCCGCCGCAAGTTCTCCCCCGTCGTCCGCGACGGCCGCCTGGTCGGCGTGCTGACCCAGGTGGGTGCGCTGCGCTCGTCCATCTACGCGCCGGCGCTCGACGCGCAGGGCCGGCTGCGGGTCGCCGCGGCCGTCGGCGTGAACGGCGACGTCAAAGGCAAGGCCGCCGCGCTGCTCGACGCCGGGGTGGACGTGCTCGTCGTCGACACGGCCCACGGGCACCAGCGCAAGATGCTCGACGCCCTCGAGGCCGTGCGCTCGCTCGACCCGCAGGTGCCCGTGGTCGCCGGCAACGTCGTCACCGCCGAGGGCACCCGCGACCTGATCAGCGCGGGCGCCGACATCGTCAAGGTCGGCGTCGGCCCGGGCGCCATGTGCACCACGCGCATGATGACGGCGGTCGGCCGGCCGCAGTTCTCCGCCGTGCTGGAGTGCGCCGCCGCGGCGCGCGAGCTCGGCAAGCACGTGTGGGCCGACGGCGGTGTCCGGCACCCCCGCGACGTCGCGCTCGCGCTGGCCGCGGGCGCCTCGCAGGTCATGGTCGGCTCCTGGTTCGCGGGCACGCACGAGTCGCCCGGCGACCTGCACGCCGACGGCGAGGGCCGCCTGTACAAGGAGTCGTTCGGCATGGCCTCGGCCCGCGCCGTCGCCGCCCGCACGCGCGGCGGGTCGGCCTTCGACCGGGCGCGCAAGGCGCTGTACGAGGAGGGCATCTCCTCCTCGCGGATGTACCTGGACCCCCAGCGCCCCGGCGTGGAGGACCTGCTCGACCGGATCACCTCCGGCGTCCGGTCGTCCTGCACCTACGTCGGCGCGACCTCGCTGACGGAGTTCGCCGAGCGCGCCACGGTCGGCATCCAGTCCGCCGCCGGGTACGACGAGGGGCGGCCGCTGCCCGACGGCTGGTGAGCGGCGGCTATCGTCGGCCCGTGACCTCGCCGCGCCCCGTCCTCGTCCTCACGCACGTCGCGCACGAGGGGCCGGGCCTGATCGCCCGCGCGCTGGACGGGGTGCCGATCACGACCCGCACGGTCCTGGACGACGCCAGCCCCCGGCTGCCGGCCGTCCAGGACCTCGCGGGGCTGGTGGTGATGGGCGGACCGCAGGACGCGGACGACGACGCCGGGCACCCCGGGCTCGCGGCCGAGCGCCGGCTGCTGGCCGAGGCGGTCGACGCGGGGGTGCCGACGCTCGGCGTCTGCCTGGGGATGCAGCTGCTCGCGCTCGCCCTCGGTGCGCCGCTGCACCGGCGGCACGGCACGGAGATCGGGTTCGCCCCGGTCGACGTCGTCGCCCACGACCCGCTGCTCGCCGGGGCGGGACCGCGGCCGACGGTGCTGCACTGGCACTCCGACGCCGTCGACCTGCCGGCGGGCGCGACCCTGCTGGCGTCGACCGACGTCACGCCGGTGCAGGCGTTCCGCGCGGGCAGCGCCGTCGGCGTGCAGTTCCACCTGGAGGTCGACGCCGGCGTGCTCGACCTGTGGCTGGCCACCCCCCGGATGACGGCCGACCTCGAGCAGGCGGACGTCGACACGATCCGGCTCGGCTCGCGGCAGCACCTCGCCGCGCTCCGGCCGGGCGCCGACCTGGGGCTGGCCGCGTTCGCGCGGTCGGTGCGCGAGCGGGCGTGACCGGGACGACCGGTCCCGGGACCGGCGCGGCCCTGGCCGACCTGCTGGCCCTGTGCGACGCGCGGCCGGTCTGGTCGCCGGACCCGGCGCGCGCGTTCGCCCCCGCCGACCGGCCGGTGCGGCAGTCGGCGGTGCTCGTGCTGTTCGGCGTGCTGGACCACGCGGCGGCGCGCACCGACCACCCGGTCGTCGCCGCGGACCTCGACGTGCTGCTCACGCGCCGCTCGCTCACGCTCCGGCACCACCCCGGCCAGGTCTCGTTCCCCGGCGGCGGCATCGACCCCGGGGACGCCGGGCCCGAGGCGGCCGCCGTGCGGGAGGCGCAGGAGGAGACCGGGCTCGACCCGGACGGGGTGCGGGTGCTCGGGACCCTGCCCCCGCTGCCGGTCACCGCGAGCCGCAACCTGGTCACGCCGGTGCTCGGGTGGTGGGAGCGGCCCTCGGCGGTGGCGGCGGCCGACCCCGCCGAGACGGTCGACGTGTTCCGGGTCCCGGTCGCGGACCTGGTCGACCCGGCGAACCGCGTGACGGCGGTCGTGGCGCACGCGGGGCGGGAGTACCGCGGGCCGGCCTTCGACGCCGACGGCGTGCTGGTGTGGGGGTTCACGGCGTACGTGCTCGACCGGCTGCTGGACGCGCTCGGCTGGGCGGTGCCGTGGGACGAGGCGCGCACGGTGCCCGCGCCCGTCTGAACCGCGCGAGTGGCCGGGATCACCCGGGAAAACCCTGCAGCTCAGGGGCGGTCGTAACGATACGATCGGGGAGCCTCCACCCCCTCGCTCGGCCCCGCCCTCCCCTGCAGCCCCGGAGCATCTTCGTCATGGCCAAGGTCCTGACCGCCGGCAGTCCCTGGCGCGTCATCCTCGTGTTCGCCGTCCCCCTGCTCGTGGGCAACGTCGTCCAGCAACTCTACCACTTCGCCGACGCCGTGGTCGTCGGGCGGCACCTCGGCGTGGACGCCCTGGCTGCGGTCGGCGCGACGGGCAGCCTGCTGTTCCTGCTGCTCGGCTTCGCCTGGGGCATGACGTCCGGCTTCGCGATCCCGACCGCCCAGGCGTACGGCGCGCGGGACCACGCCGCCGTCCGCCGCTCCGTCGCCGCCGGGACCGTGCTGACCGGCGCGTTCAGCGTGGTGCTGACCGCGGGCGCCCCGCTGCTCGCCGGCCCGATGCTGCAGCTGCTGCGCACGCCGGAGGAGCTGATGGCCGAGGCGACCACGTTCGCCCAGGTCAGCTTCCTCGGCGCGAGCGCCGTGATGTTCTTCAACTTCCTCGGCGCCATCGTGCGGGCGATCGGCGACTCCCGGACGCCGCTGGTGTTCCTCACGATCGCGTGCGCGCTCAACGTCGTGCTCGTCGTCGTCCTGGTGGGGCCCATGGGCCTCGGCGTGGGCGGCGCGGCGCTGGCCACGGTGGTGTCGCAGGCGCTGTCCGTCCTGCTGTGCCTGGAGTACGTCCGCCGCCGCATCCCGGTGCTGCACGTGCACCGCGCCGACTGGCGCGTCTCCCGCGCGGACCTGACCGAGCACCTGCGTCTCGGGCTGCCGATGGGCTTCCAGGCGTCGATCATCGCCATCGGCACGCTCGCCGTGCAGGTGCGGCTCAACGAGCTCGGCGCCGACGCCGTCGCGGCCTACACCACGGCGTCCCGCGTCGACGGCCTCGCGGTCGCGCTGCTGCAGTCCCTGGGACTGGCCGTGTCGATGTTCGTCGCGCAGAACCTCGGCGGCGGCCGGCCGGACCGCATCCGGCAGGGCGTCGTCCAGGCGACCTGGCTCGCCGTCGCCGGGTCCGTGGCCGTCGGCGCGGTCGTCGTGGTGTCGGGCAGCGCCCTCGTGCGGCTGTTCGTCGGCCACGGCACCAGCTCGGACACCGTCGTCGAGCTGGCGACGCAGTTCCTGCACATCAACGGGGCGCTCTACACGGCGCTCGGCGTGCTGTTCGTGCTGCGCGGCGCCCTGCAGGGCCTCGGGCACACCGGCGTCCCGACCCTGACCGGGGTCGTCGAGCTGGTGATGCGCGTGGGGGCGGCGATCGCGCTCGGCGCGGCGTTCGGCTACGTCGGCGTCGTCTGGGGCAACCCGCTCGCGTGGCTCGGCGCGGTCGTCCTCCTGGTGCCCGCGTACGTGCGCGCGCACCGGCAGCTCGCGACCCTGCCCATCGCCCCGCTGTCCCTGGTCGAGGCGACGCCCGAGCCGGTCCCGGTCGAGGGGCCGCACGACGGCTCGATGGTCGTGGACGCGGTCGTGCCGCAGCCGCGGCTCGCGCCCGTGGAGCCGGTGGCGCCGGAGGCCCCCGCCGACGCCGCGGAGTCGCGGGCGGACCGGGTGGACGACGCGCGCGAGGCGACCCCGGCCACCTAGGCTGCCGTCCCATGCGGGAGTTCCTGGACGGCGCGCGGCTGCTCGGCCACGGCTGGGGCATGTGGCGCCGCCGGCCGGCCACGATGGCGCGGGGGCTGATCCCGGCCGCGCTCGTGGGCCTGCTGGTCGTCATCGCGATCGGCACGCTCGTGCTCAACCTGGGTCCGATCGGCGACTGGCTCACCCCGTTCGCCGACGACTGGACGCCGTTCTGGGAGCGCACGGCGTCGTTCGCGGCGCAGGCGGTCGTGCTGGTCGCCTCCGTGGTCCTCGTCGTCGTCACCTTCACGGCGCTGACGCTCACGGTCGGCGAGCCGTTCTACGACCGCATCTGGCGCGCGGTCGAGCAGGAGTCCACCGGCACCGTCCCGGAGGGGTCGACCGGCTTCTGGCGCGGGGCCGTCGACGGCGTGTCCCTCGTCGCCCGCGGCCTGGTCGCGGCGGCGGTCGCGGGCGCGGTCGGCCTGGTGCCGCTGGTGGGCACGGTGCTCGGCTGGGTGGTCGGCGTCCTGCTCACCGGCTGGGTGCTGGCGCACGAGCTGTCGTCCCGGGCGCTCGTGGCCCGCGGGATCGACCGGCGCGAGCGGAGCGCGCTGCTGCGCGCGCACCGGGCGCGGGCGCTCGGGTTCGGGGTGGCGACGCAGCTGTGCTTCCTGGTGCCGGGCGGCGCCGTCGCCACCATGCCGGCCGCGGTGGCCGGGTCGACGCTGCTGGCGCAGTCGCTGCTCGCGACGCCGGGGCAGCGCGCGGTGCCGGCACCCGATCGCGCGGGGCACGCCCCGGCCTGACGTCGGCGGCGGCGGACCCGGGCGGCACCGGGTGTAGCGTCGAGCGCCCGCACCGCCCCGCCCCGACGTGGAGGTCCGTCCCCGTGCTCGCCAAGCCGTCCGCCGAGGTCGACCTGACCGCCGGCCTCGTGCACGGCCTGCTCGCGGCGCAGCACCCGGACCTCGCCGGTCTGCCGCTGCGCCTGGTCGCGCACGGCTGGGACAACGCGACGTTCCGGCTGGGCGACGACCTCGCGGTGCGGCTCCCCCGTCGCGCCGCCGCGGCCCGGCTGGTCGAGCACGAGCAGCAGTGGCTGCCCCTGCTCGCCGCGCTCTGCCCCGTCCCGGTGCCGGCCCCGGTGCGGGTCGGCGCGCCGGCGCCCACCTACCCCTGGGCGTGGAGCGTGGTGCCGTGGTTCGCGGGCCGGCACGCCGCCGACGAGCCGGTCGCGGCCCGGACGCCCTGGGCCGGGGCGCTGGCGGAGGCGCTCGCCGCGCTGCACGTGCCGGCACCCGCCGGGGCACCGGTGAACCCCGTGCGGGGCGGCGCGCTCGCCGGCCGGAGCGCCGCCCTGCGCGAGCGCCTCGCGGCCGGGCACCTCGACCACCTGGTGCCCGACGCGCGGGCCCGCGCCGAGGCCCTCTGGCACGACGCACTCGCCGCGCCGGCGTGGCCCGGGCCGCCGGTCTGGGCGCACGGCGACCCGCACCCGGCCAACCTGGTGACGCGCGACGGGACGCTGGCGGCGCTGCTGGACTTCGGCGACGTCACCGCGGGCGACCCGGCGTGCGACCTGGCGACCGCCTGGCTGACCTTCGACGCCACCGGGCGCACCGCGTTCCGGACGCGCAGCGACGCGCTCGCGGACGCGGGCGGGCACGTCGCCGAGGACGACCCCGGCCGCTGGCGGCGCGCCGCCGGGTGGGCCCTGGTCATGGCCTCGGCGATGGTCACGCACGGCGACGACGACCCGGTGATCGGCGCCATCGGCGCGCACGCGGTCCGCGAGCTGCTCCTCGGCTGAGCGCGCCCGCGACCGGGCACGGCATCATGGCGCGCATGGCCGACGCACCGAAGACCCTGCCGACCGACGCGGACCCGCGCGCCTTCGTCGCCGCCGCCACGCCCGAGCGCCGTCGGCGGGACGCGGAGCGCGTCCTCGACCTGATGGCCGAGGTGACCGGCGAGCCGCCCGTGATGTGGGGACCGTCGATCGTCGGGTTCGGCTCGGTGCGCTACACCTACGCCAGCGGCCGGTCCGGCGACTGGCCGCCGGTCGGGTTCTCCCCGAGGAAGACCGCGCTCACCGTGTACCTGATGGACGGCCTCGCGGCGCACGCCGACGACCTCGCGCAGCTCGGGGAGCACACCGTCGGCCAGGGCTGCCTCTACCTGAAGGACCTCGACCGGGTGGACCTCCCGGTGCTGGAGCGCATGGTGCGGGACGCCTGGGCCGCCCGCGGCAGCAACCCCCGGGACTGAGCCGTCAGGCGCGCAGCGTCGGCCGCGGGTCCGTGGCGAGCACGCCCATCAGCACGGAGTCCGTCCACTCCCCGTCCCACAGCAGCGTGTCCCGCTGCCGCCCCTCGACCACGAACCCGGCCTTCTCGTAGGACCGCTGCGCCCGGGGGTTGAACGCGAACACGTCCAGGCTCACCCGGTGCAGCCCGACGGCGTCGAACGCGTGGTCGAGCACGGCGGTCATCGCCTCGGTGCCGTACCCCTGCCCCGGCATGCCCGGGGCCAGCGCGATGCGGACGTTCATCGCCCGGTCGTCGGCCGCCAGGTCGTTGAGGACGACCTCCCCCAGGTAGCGGCCGTCGTCGGCCCGGGTGATCGCCCAGTCACCGCGCTCGTCGTCGGTCCCCACCCCCTCCAGGTGGGCGAGCACCTGCTCGCGGGTGAAGGCCGCGCGGGTACCGGTGAGCCGCAGGTGCTCCGGTTCCTGCAGCGCCGCCCAGGTGTCGTCCAGGTGCTCGGGCCCCAGCGGGACGAGCCGGAGCCGCGGGGTGACGAGCGTGGGCACGGGGGCGAGGGCGTCGGCGGGGATCACGGCCGCGACGCTAGCCGCCGGAGCTGCCGGGCGCAGCCGCATTTCCGCCGGACGCACGACGCCCCCACCACCGCGCGGGTGGTGGGGGCGCCGTCGGCGGGCCGTCGGCGGCTCAGGCCGCGACGAGCGACCGGAGCACGTACTGCAGGATGCCGCCGTTGCGGTAGTAGTCCGCCTCGCCGGGGGTGTCGATGCGCACGACCGCGTCGAACTCGACGACGGAGCCGTCACCCTTCGTCGCGGTGACGTGGACGGTGCGCGGCGTCGTGCCCTCGTTGAGCGCGGTGACGCCGGTGATGTCGAACGTCTCCGTGCCGTCGAGCCCCAGGGAGTCGGCCGACTCGCCGGCCGGGAACTGCAGCGGCAGCACGCCCATGCCGATGAGGTTCGACCGGTGGATCCGCTCGAACGACTCGGTGATGACGGCCTTGACGCCGAGCAGCGCCGTGCCCTTGGCCGCCCAGTCGCGGGACGAGCCGGAGCCGTACTCCTTGCCGCCCAGGATGACGAGCGGCAGGCCGGCCTCCGCGTACGCCTGCGCGGCGTCGTAGATGGACGTCTGCTCGCCGGTCAGGAGGTTGCGGGTGAAGCCGCCCTCGACGCCCGGCACCAGCTGGTTCCGCAGGCGGATGTTGGCGAAGGTGCCGCGGATCATGACCTCGTGGTTCCCGCGGCGCGAGCCGTAGGAGTTGAAGTCGCGCCGCTCCACGCCGTGCTCGGCCAGGTACTGGCCGGCCGGGCTGTCCGCCTTGATCGACCCCGCCGGGCTGATGTGGTCGGTGGTCACCGAGTCGCCCAGCTTGGCGAGGACGCGGGCGCCCGTGACGTCGACGACCGGGGACGGCTCGGCGCCCATGCCCTCGAAGTACGGGGGCTTGCGCACGTACGTCGACCCGGTGTCCCAGGCGAACGTGTCGCCCTCGGGCGTCTGCAGCGCACGCCACCGGTCGTCGCCGGCGAACACGTCGGCGTAGTCGGCCTCGAACATCTGCCGGTCGATCGACGCGTCGATCGTCGCCTGGACCTCCTCGGGCGCCGGCCAGATGTCCGCGAGGAACACGTCCGCGCCGGACTCGTCCTGCCCGAGGGGCTGGTTCTCGAAGTCGAAGTCCATGGTCCCGGCGAGCGCGTAGGCGATGACCAGCGGCGGCGAGGCCAGGTAGTTCATCTTCACGTCGGGGTTGATCCGGCCCTCGAAGTTCCGGTTGCCGGACAGCACCGAGACGACCGACAGGTCGTGCTCGTTGACGACCGCCGACACCTCCTCGGGCAGCGGGCCCGAGTTGCCGATGCAGGTGGCGCAGCCGTAGCCGACCAGGTGGAAGCCGAGCTTCTCCAGGTACGGCCAGAGCCCGGCCTTCTCGTAGTAGTTCGTGACGACCTGGGAGCCCGGCGCCATCGACGTCTTGACCCACGGCTTGGCGGAGAGCCCGCGCTCGACGGCCTTGCGGGCCAGCAGCGCGGCGGCCAGCATCACCGACGGGTTCGAGGTGTTGGTGCACGAGGTGATCGAGGCGATCACGACGGCGCCGTGGTCGAGCTCGGTCTGCGTGCCGTCGGCCAGCGTGACCGGGACCCGCTTGTGCGGGCGCCGCGCGCTGTCCCCGCCGGCCACGTGCGCCGGGGCGTCGCTGCTGTCGGTGTGCTCGCCGGCGGCGATCGGGTCGGAGGCCGGGAACGTCTCGTCGACCGACTCGTCCAGGCCGGTGAACTCGCGGGCGGCACCCGTGAACGGCGCGGCCTCGTCGGCGTCGACGTAGTCGAGGATCGACGTGGCGAACGACTCCTTGGCGGCCGTCAGCTCGATGCGGTCCTGCGGGCGCTTCGGGCCGGCGATGGACGGCACCACGGTGGACAGGTCCAGCTCGAGGTACTCGGAGTAGACCGCGTCCGCGACGCCCGCGGCCGGGTCCAGCCACATGCCCTGCTCCTTGGCGTACGCCTCGACGAGGGCGAGCTGCTGCTCGGAGCGGCCGGTCAGGCGCAGGTAGTCGATCGTCACCTGGTCGATCGGGAAGATGGCGCAGGTGGAGCCGAACTCCGGGCTCATGTTGCCGATGGTCGCGCGGTTGGCCAGCGGGACCGCCGCCACGCCGTCGCCGTAGAACTCGACGAACTTGCCGACGACGCCGTGCGCGCGCAGCTGCTCGGTGATGGTGAGGACCACGTCGGTGGCGGTGACGCCGGACGGGATCTGCCCGGTGAGCTTGAAGCCGACGACGCGCGGGATGAGCATCGACACGGGCTGGCCGAGCATGGCCGCCTCGGCCTCGATGCCGCCGACGCCCCAGCCGAGCACGCCCAGGCCGTTGACCATCGTGGTGTGCGAGTCGGTGCCGACGCAGGTGTCGGGGTAGGCGCGGAGCACGCCGTCGACCTCACGGGTCATGACGCCGCGCGCGAGGTACTCGATGTTGACCTGGTGCACGATGCCGGTGCCCGGCGGGACGACCTTGAAGTCGTCGAACGCCGTCTGGCCCCAGCGCAGGAACTGGTAGCGCTCGTGGTTCCGCTCGTACTCGAGCTCGACGTTCCGCTCGAAGGCGTCACGGCGGCCGGCCACGTCGATCTGCACGGAGTGGTCGATGACCAGCTCGGCCGGCGCCAGCGGGTTGATCCGGGCGGGGTCGCCGCCGAGCTCGGCCACGGCCTCGCGCATGGTGGCCAGGTCGACGACGCAGGGCACGCCGGTGAAGTCCTGCATGATCACGCGGGCGGGCGTGAACTGGATCTCCGTGTCGGGCTCGGCGGCGGGGTCCCACTCGGCGAGCGCGCGGACGTGGTCGGCCGTGATGTTGGCGCCGTCCTCGGTCCGCAGCAGGTTCTCGGCGAGCACCTTGAGGCTGTACGGCAGCTTCTCGGTGCCGGGGACGGCGTCGAGCCGGAAGATCTCGTAGGTCTCGTCGGCGACCTGCAGCCGGGACTTCGACCCGAAGCTGTCGACGGTGCTCACAGGTGGGCTCCTTCGTTGGCGAGTGCGGCCGGGCTGGGGGTCGGCCACCGGAACGGTAAGTATCTTGACGTCAAGATACATCCTACCCCGACGCGGCCCGGGCGGCGACGCGCACGGCGCCACCGCCCGGCCGCGGACCGGGGCGGACGGGCTACTGCTGGCCGCTCGACGCGCCGTCGGCAGCCCGCCGCTCGCGCTCGACGGCCTTCTGGTGCTGGCGCGGGTCGTAGTCGGGGGTGCCCTGCTTGTGCAGCTCGGCGGACGCGCGGCGGCTGGCCTCGGCCACCCGGCGCGTCGCCTCCGCGGCGCTCTCGCGGCCGTCGCCCTCGTGCGTGGACGTCATCGTCGACTCCTTCCGGTCCCGGACGCCGCAGGCCCGCGGCGCCCGCTCCCACGCTAGGACCCGCGCGGTGCGGAAGCGAGCGCGACGTCACGCCACCTCACGACCACGTCACGCGACGTCGGGCCCACGTCAGGCCACGTCGCCCACCGATTCGCGCGTCGCCGCCCGCGAAACGCGCTCGCGGGGAGAGAAAGGGTGGGCGACGCGTGCGCGGCACGCCGCGGCGGCGTCGGCGTCGTGCGTCGCTGCCGGCGTCACGGCGGTGCCTCGCCTCAGCGCTCGAGGACCGCGACGGCCTCGACGTGGTGCGTCATCGGGAACAGGTCGTAGCCGGTGACGGCGGTCAGGGCGTAGCCCTCCTCGGCCAGGTACGCCACGTCCCGCGCCAGCGCGGCCGGGTCGCACGCCACGTAGACCACCCGCTGCGGGGCGAGCCCGGCGACCGCGCGCACGACGTCCCGGCCGGCGCCGACCCGCGGCGGGTCGAGCACGACGGCGTCCGCTCCCCCGCCGGCGACGCCGGACGCGAGCACGCCCGCGACGTCCCCCGCGTGCAGGGCGACCTGCGGCCGGTCGTGCAGGTTGCGCCGCGCGTCCTTGACGGCGCGCGCGTCGCCCTCGACGGCGACGACGGAGCCCTGCTCCCCCACCGCGTCCGCCAGCGGCAGCGTGAACAGCCCCGCGCCGGAGTACAGGTCGACGACGGTCGCACCGCCGACGTCCCCGAGCGCGTCCAGCACCGCCCCGGTCAGCGCGGCGGGCGCCTCGCGGTGCACCTGCCAGAACCCGGCGGCGGCCACGCGGTAGGTCCACTCCCGCTCGCCCGCCCGCACCCGCTCGCGCACGGCGTTGCGGGCGTTGGGCCGGTGGTCGACCCGGCCGCGGCGCAGGTCGAACGGCTGGTCGTCGACGAGCACGAGCGGCGCGTCGCCGTCGGCGGGCGCCACGGCCTCGATCCGCACGCCGCGGTCCCACCGGCGGCCGAGCAGGTCCAGCTCCGCCAGCCCCTCGCTCATCAGCGGCATCCGCTCCACGGAGACCACGTCGTGCGACCGGAACCGGCGCATGCCGGCACGGCCCTCGCGGTCGGCGAGGAAGCCGACGCGGGTGCGCCAGCCCAGGCCACCGCGCTCGTCGTCGCCGGGCAGCGCCCGCACCGGCACGTCGCGCTCGACCTTCGCGAGCCGCTGCAGCTGCTCGGCGAGCACCGCGGACTTCCAGGCCCGCTGCGCGTCCAGGCGCACGTGCGCGAGCTCGCCGCCGCCGACCCCGCCCGGGCCGGCCTCGGGCCACGCCGACTCGACGCGGTCCGGCGAGGCCTCGAGGACCTCGACCGCGTCGGCCCGCCAGTACGTCGCCTTCGACCCGGCGTCGGTGAACCGGGCGCGGACCCGCTCCCCGGGCAGGGCGTGCCGCACGAACACCACACGGCCGGGACCGTCGGCGCCCGGCTCGCGATACCGCGCGACGCAGTGGCCGCCGTGGGCCACCGGGCCGATCTCGAGCTCCACGACGTCGCCGGGCGACGGCCGGGCCCCCACCGCCTCAGAGCCCACGAGAGGTCGTCCTGCGCACGTGGTCTTCCATTCCGGTCTGTCCTTCCGTCGAGGCCAGCTGCCACGGGACCGACGCCACGACGACGCCGGGGGTGAACAGCAGCCGGCCCTTGAGCCGCAGCGCGCTCTGGTTGTGGAGCAGCTGCTCCCACCAGTGCCCGACCACGTACTCGGGGATGTACACGACCACCAGGTCCCGCGGGCTCTCCCGCCGGATCGAGCGGACGTAGGCGATGATCGGCCGGGTGATCTCCCGGAACGGCGAGTCCAGGATCCGCAGCGGCACCGGCAGGTCCAGCTGCTCCCACTGGTCCCGGAGCAGCTGCGCCTCCTCGGGGTCGACGCCGACCGTCACGGCCTCGAGCACCTGCGGGCGCGAGGCCCGGGCGTAGGCCACGGCGCGCATGGTCGGCCGGTGCAGGTGCGAGACCAGCACGATCGCGTGCACCCGGCTGGGCAGCGCGCGGGAGGACGTGACGTCGTCCCCGAGCGCGAGCTCGGCCGCGACCGTGTCGTAGTGCCTCCGGATGCCCTGCATCCCGATGAACACGACGATCATCGCGAGGATCGCGATCCAGGCGCCCAGCATGAACTTGGTGATCAGGACGATGACCAGCACCGTGGCCGTCATGCCGAAGCCGACCGCGTTGATCACCCGCGACCGGAGCATCTGGGCGCGGCGGCTCGGGTCCGGCTGGGTCCGCAGCTCCCGGGTCCAGTGCCGGATCATCCCGAGCTGGGACAGCGTGAACGACACGAAGACGCCGACGATGTAGAGCTGGATCAGCCGGGTGACCTGCGCGTCGAAGGCGAGGATCAGGACGATGGCGCCGGCGGCCAGCGCCACGATGCCGTTGGAGAACGCCAGCCGGTCGCCGCGCGTGTGCAGCTGGCGCGGGAGGTAGCCGTCCTTGGCGAGGATCGACCCGAGCACCGGGAAGCCGTTGAAGGCCGTGTTCGCCGCGAGCACCAGGATCAGCCCGGTGACGATCCCCACCGCGTAGAACGCCGGCGGGAACGAGTGGAACACGGTCTGCGCCAGCTGCCCGATCACCGGGTCCTGCACGTAGTCCTCGCCGACCGGCACCCCGTCGCGGAGCAGCTGGGTCGCGGGGTCCTCCACGTAGTGCACGCCGGTGAGCCGGGCGAGCGTGAGGATCGACATGATCAGGAAGACCGACAGCGAGCCGAGCAGCAGCAGCGTCGTCGCGGCGTTGCGCGACTTCGGCTTCCGGAACGACGGCACGCCGTTGCTGATCGCCTCGACGCCGGTGAGCGCCGCGGAGCCGGAGGCGAACGCGCGCAGGATCAGGAAGGCCCCGGCCGCCCCGGACAGCCCCTGGTCGAAGCCCTCCACCGGGACGATCGTCAGGTCGTGCGTCGCGGCCTGCTGCAGGTCGCCCGTGAGGTACTGCACGAACCCCACGACGGCCACCGTGCCGACGGCGATCATGAACAGGTACACCGGCACGGCGAACGCCCGCCCGGACTCCTTGACGCCGCGCAGGTTGGCCAGCGCGAGCAGCACGACCACGGCGACGGCGAAGGTCGCCTCGTGGCCCCGGAGCGCGGGCAGCACCGACGCCGCGTACTGGGCGCCCGAGGACGCCGACACCGCGACCGTCAGGACGTAGTCGACCAGCAGCGCGCTGGCCACGGTCACGCCGGCCCGCGGGCCGAGGTTGACGGTCGCGACCTCGTAGTCGCCGCCGCCCGACGGGTACGCGTGGACGTTCTGCCGGTAGGACGCGATCACCGTCGCCATCACGACGACGACGGCGAGGCCGACCCATGGGGAGATCATCGTCGCGCCGACGCCCGCCAGCGCGAGGGTCAGCAGCACCTCGTCGGGGGCGTAGGCGACCGACGACAGCGCGTCGGAGGCGAAGATCGGGAGCGCGATGCGCTTGGGGAGGAGGGTGTGCCCCAGGTTCTCGCTGCGGACCGGTCGGCCCAGCAGCAAGCGTTTGGCGGCATCCGCGAGGTCCGGCACGAGTGACCATGCTAGGCGCACGGCAGGTGATCAGCGCAACGCGGCCGGGCGGGTATAGCGTTCCGCGTTGTGCACTTCGTCATCATGGGTTGCGGCCGCGCCGGAGCCACGCTCGCGCAGTCGCTGGAGGGCCACGGCCACTCCGTCGCGGTGATCGACCAGAACCCGGACTCCTTCCGCCGGCTCGACCCCGAGTACCAGGGCAGCAAGGTGACGGGCCTCGGCTTCGACCGCGACACCCTGCGCCAGGCGGGCATCGACGACGCCTTCGGGTTCGCGGCCGTGTCGGACGGCGACAACTCCAACATCCTCGCCGCGCGCGTGGTGCGCGAGACGTTCGGGATCGAGAACGTCGTCGCCCGCATCTACGACCCGCACCGCGCCGAGATCTACCAGCGTCTCGGCATCCCGACGGTCGCCACCGTGCGGTGGACGGCCGACCAGGTGCTGCGCCGGCTGCTGCCCATGGGCGCCACCAGCCAGTTCACCGACGCCTCGGGCAAGATCAGCCTGTCGGAGGTCGACGTGCACGACGGCTGGGTCGGCAAGCCGCTGCGGCTGCTGGAGGACGCCACCGGGGCCCGCGTCGCCTACCTCACCCGCTACGGCGACGGGCTGCTGCCCGACGCCCAGACCGTCCTGCAGGAGAACGACATCGTGCACCTGCTGCTGCGGGCCGAGGAGTCGGCCACCGTCGAGCGCATCGTCACCGCGGCGCCGGAGGTGCAGGCATGAGGGTCGTCATCGCCGGTGCCGGGTCCGTCGGCCGGTCCATCGCGCGCGAGCTGCTGGCCAACGGCCACGAGATCACCATCATCGACCGCCAGCCGTCCGCCATGCGCGTGGCCCAGGTCGCCGACGCCGACTGGTTGCTGGCCGACGCCTGCGAGCTGCCGACGCTGACCCAGGCACGCACCGACGAGTGCGACGTGGTCGTGGCCGCGACCGGCGACGACAAGGCCAACCTGGTCATCTCGCTGCTCGCGAAGACCGAGTACGGCGTGCCCCGCACGGTGGCCCGGGTCAACAACCCGAAGAACGAGTGGATGTTCGACGAGGCGTGGGGCGTCGACGTCGCCGTGTCCACGCCGCGGATCATGACGGCGATGATCGAGGAGGCCGTGTCCGTCGGCGACCTGGTGCGGATCTTCACGTTCCACCAGTCCGGGGCGGACATCCTCGAGCTCACGCTGCCGGAGGACTCGCCGCTGGCCGGGTCGCTGGTGGGTCAGATCGCGTGGCCGGCCGACACCGTGCTCGCCGCGATCGTGCGGGACGACCGCCCGTTCCAGCCCTCCGCGGACGACACCCTCGAGGGCCGCGACGAGCTGCTGTTCGTCACGGGGCGGGAGGCGTCGGAGTCCGAGCTGGCCGCGCTGCTGTCGAGCCGCGTACCAGGATCCAGCTCGCCCACAGCACCAGCGCGGTGAGCGGGACGCCCATGACCAGCTTCGCGGTGCCGAGCCACGCGACCTCGTCGGCGTAGTACAGCGGCACCTGCACGACCAGGCGCAGCGCGAACATGCCGGCCCACAGCCAGGTGACCAGCGCGTACCGACGGAGCAGGGCGGGGTCCTGGCGCCACGCGACCGCGCCGGCCCAGGAGCCCGACTCCGACATCGGGCCGTCGCCGCGGAACAGCCCGAGCACGAGACCGACCAGCGGCCAGCGCACCAGCACGGACACGGCGAACGCCAGCAGGTAGGCGACGTTGGTGAGCAGCCCCCACGCGAAGTAGTCGCTCGCGTCCCCGGTGCGCCACGCCCAGACCACGCCGATGCCCACGCCGAGGACGCCGGACAGCGCCTGGGTGAGCGGGCTGCGCTGCACCAGCCGCGCGACGACGGCCAGCAGCGCGGCGGCGACGGACGCGATCAGCGCGGGGCGCAGCTCCTGGCCCCCGGCGACGTAGACCACGACGAACACCAGGCCGGGCAGCACGGACTCCACCGCGCCGCGCACGCCGCCGACCGAGTCGGCGATCGAGAAGCTGTCCGCCTCGATGGCGCGCATCCCGCGCGCGGGCGCTGCGGGGTCCTCCGGCGTCACCGGGGCCGCGGGGTCCTCGGCGCCGGCCGGCGTCCGGTCACTCACCGGGTCGCGGCCGCAGCTCGTAGCGGGGGTTGAACATCGAGCGCCGGCCCTCGCGGGTGCAGACCAGGCCCTCGACCTTGAGGCGGCGCCCCGGCTCGATGCCGGCGATCTCCCGCCGGCCCAGCCAGACGAGCACCAGGTTGCCGCTGCCGTCGTACAGCTCGGCCTCGAGGGCGGGCACGCCCTGCCGCGGCCGCAGCACGACGGAGCGGATGACGCCGGACACCTTGACGCGGTGGCGGTCCGAGGTCTGGGCGACGGCCGTGCAGCCGGTCGCGCGGACCGCGTCCTCGCGCTCCTCGTCGGCCTCGATCTCCTCCTGGGAGGCGACGGCCTTGCGCAGGCTCTCGCGCAGCGACACCGGGGACATGGTCAGCGGATCTCCGTGATCTCGGGCCCGCGCTTGAGCGGGTCGAAGCCGGGCACGGCCGGGGTGGCCGGTGCCGTCGTGGGGGCCGGGCCGGCGGACACGCCGTCGCCCTGGTTCGGGAGCGTGAGGGCGAGCAGGTCGCGCGGGGCGCGGGCCTCCGTGCCGCGCACCACGACGGTGCGGCGGAACAGGTCCTCCAGCTTCGTGCCGGCCTCCTCGTCGACCGCGGCGCGGCCCGTGATGACGCCCCGCAGGAACCAGCGGGGGCCGTCGACGCCGACGAACCTCGCCGGGCGGTGCCCGGTGCGGCCCTCCGGGGTGCGCACGGGGAGCCGGGCGAGCAGCTCGCGGCCGAACGGGCCGGGCACGTCGTCGACGGCGCCGCCCTGCTTGCGCACGGACTCGCCGATCTCCTCGCGGATCTCGTCCCAGATGCCGTCGGTGCGCGGCGCGGCGAACGCCTGCATCTGCAGGGTCGAGCCGTCGATCGTGACGCCCACCGCGGTGACGGTGCCCGACTTCTTGTCGATCTCCATCCGCAGCTCCATGCCGTGCACGCCGGGCAGCCGCAGGGCGCCGAGGTCGACGCGCGGGCCCGGCGGGACCTGCTCGGTGGAGTCCCAGGGTCCGTTCGCCCGGTCGGCGGGGGCGGGTGCCGCCACGCCGTCGGGGGCGGGCGTGCCGTCCGCGGGGATCGCCGGGTCGGCGGCCACCTCCGGAGCGTCGACGCCGCCAGCGGTCTCGTCCTGGGCGGTGCTGTCCTTCGCACCACGCCGGAATAGCGCCACCCTCAGTCCCTTTCCCCGGGTCGCCCGCAGCGCGGGCGACGACGTCTTCACAGTAGTCCCGCTCCCTGCGGAGCACCTAGCGGGCGGTCTCCGTGTCCGCTGCGGGCGTGGCGCCCCACCCGCCGCTCGACCCGAAGCCGCCCGCGCCCCGCACGGAGTCCGGCAGGCTCGTCGGTCTCGACGAACCGCGCCCGCTCGACCCGCTGGATCACGAGCCTGGGCGACGCGGTCGCCGCGGCGCAGCACCACCGGCTCCCGCGCGTCGGTGTTGAGCAGGGTGACGGCGATCTCGCCGCGGTAGCCGGCGTCCACGGTGCCCGGCGCGTTGACGATCGTCAGCCCGTGCTTCGCGGCCAGGCCGGACCGCGGGTGCACGAACGCGGCGTAGCCCTCGGGCAGCGCGATCGCGATGCCGGTCGGGACGGTCGTCCGCTCCCCCGGCGCGATCGTCGCGTCGACCCGGGTCACCAGGTCGGCGCCCGCGTCGCCCGGGTGCGCGTAGTGCGGCACCGGCACGCCCTCGTCGAGGCGGCGCAGGCCTGGATGGTCATCGTCTCGGCGGAAGTCACGGGCCCCGACCCTACACAGCACGGATGGGATGCTGGGGGCGTGCAGACCCCCGCCCCCGCGCCCTCCGTCCCCTCGGCGCCGCCCGCGTTCGACGAGCGCCTCTGGCCCTCCGCGTCCGGCTGGATCGCCGTGCCCGCCTTCGCCGCGATGCTCGGCATCGCCCTGTGGCCGGTCGCCGTGCCCGCGGGGGTCGCCGGCGCGGTGGTCGGCCTGGTGGGTGCCGCCGTGGTGGCCGTGCTGCTGTCGACCCGGGTCCGCGTCGCGGACGGCGAGCCTGCGGGCCGGCGCGGCGCACGTGCCGCTCGGGCTGCTGCGCGCTCCGCGGGCGCTCGACGCCGACGCAACCCGCCACGAGCTCGGCCCCGGCCTGGACGCCCGCGCGCACCTCGCCCAGCGCGGCTGGGTGCGCACCGCGGTCCGGGTCGAGCCGACGACCCCGCCGACCCGACGCCCTACTGGATCGTCTCGACCCGGCGGCCCGACGCGCTGGTCGCGGCGCTCGCCGCGCACGACGACGCGGCCGGACCACGGGGGTCCGGCCGGCGTCGTGACGGTGCGGGGCGGGCGCGCGACGGGCGCGCACCCGGTGCAGCCTCAGGCCGCGCACTCCGAGCAGACGGGCATGCCGTCCTTCTCGTAGGCGAGCCTGGCTGCGGTGATGGACCAGGAAGCACTTGGAGCAGGTGAACTCGTCGGCCTGGCGCGGCAGCACCCGGACGGAGAGGCTCCTCGCCCGACAGGTCCGCGCCCGGGAGAGCTCGAACCCTTCGGCGGCTTCGGTCTCGTCCTCGTCCACCACGCCCGAGTTCTTGTCGGAGCGCCGGGCCTGGAGCTCCTGCAGCGAGTCCTCGCTGAGGTCCTCCTCGGTCTTGCGCGGGGCGTCGTAGTCGGTTGCCATGAGGTGGGGTCACGCTCCGTGTGGTCGGTGATGTGGTACGCGGGATCAAGTCGTCCGAGGCGGCGTTTGTTCCCGTCAGGCGCTGCGGATTGTGCCTTATTTCGCCGTGCGGCGCACGCCCGGCTCAGTCGTCCGCGTCGGCACCCAGCGCTGCGAGCTTCTCGGCCAGGCTCGACGACGGTCGCGGGCGGCCCGACGACCGACATCTCGACGCCCGCCGGACGGCCCCGCAGCCCGCTGACCTGCGCGCCTGCCTCGATCGCGATCACCTGACCCGCCGCCAGGTCCCACGGGTTGAGCCCGCGCTCGTAGTGCGCGTCGAGCGTGCCCTCCGCCACCCGGCACAGGTCCAGCGCCGCCGACCCGATGCGCCGGATGTCCCGCACCTGCGGCAGCAGCGCGGCCAGCACCCGGCCCTGCACCCGGCGCCGGTCCGCGCGGTACCCGAAGCCGGTGCCGATCAGCGACGTCGCGAGCGGCCGAGCCGGGTTCACCGACAGCCGCTGCCCGTCGCGGAAGGCGCCCTGCCCGCGACCGCCGGTGTACGTCCGGCCGTCGACGACCGCGTGCACGCAGCCCGCGACCGGCGTCCACCGCCCGGGGTCGGGCTCCCCGCCACGACCCCGACCGACACCGCGTACGCCGGGACGCCGTAGAGGTAGTTCACGGTGCCGTCGATCGGGTCCAGCACCCAGGTCAGGCCCGAGGTGCCGGGCTCCCAGCCGTGCTCCTCCCCGAGCACGCCGTCGTGCGGCCGGTGCTGCGCGATCAGCGCACGCAGGTGGGTCTCCGAGGCCAGGTCCATCGCGGTGACCGGGTCGACCTCGCTGGACTTGGTCGCCGCGACCTCGACGTGGGCGGGTCGCCCGGCGCGGATCAGGTCGCCCGCCGATCGCGCGAGGCGCTCGGCGAGGTCCATCAGGGCCCGGACCTCGGCGGGGTCGGTGGGGTGCGGCTGCTCGTGCGCGGGGGGCGTCGGGACGGTGGTGGGGGCTGCTGCTCGCTCGTCACGGGGCCATCCTGCCGGACCGCCGGCCTGCCGGCCCGCACGGTCGCCCGGCGCCGGCCTGCGCCCGGTCCGGGGCCGGCGCGGGTGCCGGGGCCGCCGTCACGGCCGGCGCGAGCGCCGCAGCCGCGCGAACCAGCGCAGGAGCGGCGCGGGCTCGTCGGCGGGGCGCCGGCGGAACCCGCGCACCCGCCCGACCCGGGCCGCCGGCGGCTCCCAGGGCCCCGGGGCCTGCAGGCGGAACCGCAGCGCCAGCAGCCGGGTGCCGAGGACGACGACGACCGCGAGGATCTCGGTCGGCACGGTCAGCGCGTCCTCGTGCCACAGCACCGCCACGAGGACCGCGCCGAGCATGGAGGGGATGGCGTACAGCTGGCGCTGGTGCAGCACCACGGGCACCTCGCCGGTGAGCAGGTCCCGCAGCACGCCGCCGCCCACGCCGGTGATCACGCCGGCGCAGACCGCGGCCGTCGCGCCGGTGCCGTACTCGAGCGCCTTGACGGTGCCCACCACGGTGAAGAGCGCGAGCGCGCCCGCGTCGAGGACCAGCACCGACCGACGCAGCCGCCCGAGCCCCGGGTGCGCAGCCCATGTGACCAGGCCCGCGGCGCACGCCGTCACCACGAACTCCCACTGCGCGATGCCGACCGGCGGCACGGCGCCGATCAGGACGTCGCGCAGGATGCCGCCGCCGAGGCCCGCGGCCCACGCCAGCACCACGATGCCGAAGATGTCGAACCGCTTGCGGACCGCGGCCAGGCCGCCCGACAGGGCACCCACGAACACCCCCAGCAGCTCGAGCACCGGTTGCAGCGGGAGGTCGGGAGGCACAGGGGTGATCATGGCAGCAGGGCCGGGTGGACCGGGTGGGGCGACGATCGCGCGGCGCACCGCCGCGCCTCCCCGCGAACCCGGGCGCGCGATGGCAGGCTCGTCGGCGGACGATGGGAGATGTGATGGCTGAGCTGGAGCTGATCGGGCTGCACGAGGACGGGGAGCACCTCGTCCTCACCGCCGCCGACGGGCAGCGCTACCGCCTGCACATCGACGAGCCGTTGCGCGCCGCCGTGCGCCGCGACCGGCCGCAGCTGGAGCAGGTCCGCGCCGAGCAGTCGGGCCGGCCGAGCCCGCGCGAGATCCAGGCGCGCGTGCGGGCGGGCCAGTCCGCGGAGCAGGTCGCCGAGGAGACCGGCGTGACCGTCGAGCACGTGCGGCGCTTCGAGGGCCCCGTCCTCGCCGAGCGCGAGTTCGTCGCGGAGCAGGCGCGCGGCACCCGGGTCGGGCGCGACGTCGGTGCGCCGGTGCTGGGCGACCTGGTGGTCGACCGCCTCGCCGCGCGCGGCGTCGACCCCGCCGCCGTGGCGTGGGACGCCTATCGCGAGGCCGGCGAGGGCTGGACGGTCGTCGCCCGGTTCCAGGTCGAGGACGACGCCCGCGAGGCGCGCTGGACCTACGACGGCTCGGCGCGTGCCGTGCACGCCGAGGAGGACGAGGCGCGCTGGCTCTCCGAGACGGAGATCTCCGACGGCCCGGTCCCGCGCCGGCACCTGTCCGCCGTGCGGGACCTGGTGTTCGACGTCGACGCGGACGTGCGCCCGGTGCTGGCTGCCGTGGACGGCCCCGCCCACGCGCAGCACCGCGAGGACGACGTCACCGACCCCGCGGACGAGCTCCGCGCCACCCACGAGCTGCTGGACGACCTGCGCGCCCGCCGCGGCGTGCGGCAGACCCTGGACCTGGAGGACGACGCGGACGACGACGCCTTCCCGGGCTTCGGGCCGCAGCACGCGTTCGACTTCGGGCAGCTGGACGAGCCCGAGGCCCCGGGCGCCCACCCCGCGGACACGGACCCCGCCACGGAGGCCCGGATCTACCCGACGCCGGTGCGCGCCCGCGCCGCCGAGCCGGAGCCGGAGACCCCGGTGGCGCTCGAGCCCGGCGAGCCCGAGCCCGGCGACGGACCCGCCCCCGCCCGCCCGGAGGAGCGCGAGAGCCGGCCCCGGGCCGCCCGCCGCGGCCGGCCCAAGGTGCCGAGCTGGGACGAGATCGTCTTCGGCGCGAAGCCGGAGTAGCGCTCAGTCCCCCAGGACGCCGAGCGTCTGCGGGGACATCGACGCGGCCCGCGACGACCGCGCGGTCATCTGCAGCCGGTGGTGCTGGCGGCAGAGCACCTCGTAGCCGACCGCGTCGTCGTCCTCGGCCACGGCCACGTCGCCGACGACGACCTGCGCGCCCTCGACCACCATCACGCCGTGCACGGTGCGCGCGTTCTGCGTGGCGCGCGCCCCGCACCAGCACAGCGCCTGGACCTGCAGCGTCTCGACGCGGTCCGCGAGCTCCAGCAGCCGCGCCGAACCGGCGAACAGCCGGGTGCGGAAGTCGGTGGTGATGCCGAACGCGAACACGTCGACGTCCAGGTCGTCCACGACCCGCCCGAGCTGCTCGACCTGCTCGGCCGAGTAGAACTGCGCCTCGTCGCAGATCAGGAAGTCGACGGCCCGCCCGCGGGTGCGGCGGTCGACGACCTCGGCCCAGAAGTCCGTGGTGTCGCTGACCTCGTCCGCCGGCACGGACAGGCCGAGCCGGGACGACAGCCGGTGCTCCCCCGCCCGGTCGTTGCGGGTGAACAGCACGCCGCCGCGGCCGCGCGCCGTGTGGTTGTGGTGCATCTGCAACGCCAGCGTGGACTTGCCGCAGTCCATCGTGCCGCAGAAGAAGACCAGCTCTGCCACGCTCTCCTCGTTCCGTGCGGGGTCGGTCGGCCGGACGGTGGTCCGGGTCGGTCGTGGGGACGCGTCGCGTCAGGTGTGCACCGCGAGCAGGGGCACCCGGACCTCGGTCGAGGTCAGCGAGCCGTGCACGCCGACCAGCCGCAGCGACGCCGCGGTCTGCGTGCGGGAGTCCACCACGGTGGCCCGCCCCGCGGTGGCGACGACCAGGTCGCCCAGCAGCGGCCGCACGTGCTCGGCCACCGGGCCGAACAGCCCGGCCGCGATCGCGTCGTCCTGGCGGAGCACGACCGCGTCGTCGCCGAGCACGTCGGCCCAGCGGTCCGCCGCGGCGTCCGCGTCGGCGCCGTCCTGGAGGTGCACGTGCAGGGCCCGCGGCTCCCCGGCGACCAGCGCGACGTCCGCCGCGAGCCCCGGGGTGGTCGCGACGTCCCACCGGTGGGCCAGGTCGACGTCCACCATGCCGTGGTCGGCGGTGAGGACGACGGACGCGCCGCGGGGCAGCGAGCGGACCAGCCGGCGCAGCTCGCCGTCGAGCGCCTCGAGCTGGTCGCCCCACTGCCACGAGCCGACGCCCTCGTGGTGGCCGGTCTTGTCGACGTCGCCCCAGTACAGGTAGACGAGACCGGGCTCGCGGAGCAGCCGCAGGGCCGCGTCCACCCGGTCGGAGAGGGACTCCGCCGCCCGGTAGCCGCCGCCGCGCAGCGCGGCCTCGGTCAGCCCGGAGCCCTGGAACTTGTGCGGCCCGACGGTGGTGACGGTGACGCCGTGCGCGACGAGGTGCTCGAACACCGTGCGCTCGCGCTGCCACTCGCGTGCCGGCCCGAGCCCGTCCCACGACACCAGGTTGGCCAGCGTGCCGTCGCGCGGGTTGCGGACCGTGTACCCGACCAGCCCGGTGCGCCCGGGACCCGTGCCCGTGCCGAACGAGCCCATCGACGCCGCGGTCGTCGACGGGTACCCGGCCGACAGCGCGGCGACGCCGTCGAGCTGCGACCGCAGGAACGGGGCGTGCCCGGCGCGCTCGACGAGGTTCTCGTAGCCGAGCCCGTCGACCAGGACGACGCACACCCGGTGCGTCTCCGGCAGGCCGAGCTGGGCGCGGCGTGCCGACCCGCCGGCCACCGGGGCGCCGAGCGCGTCGGCGACGGCCGGCAGCAGGCCCGACAGCGACGGGCCCTCGTAGTCCGGCAGCACCAGGCCCGCGTCCGCGAGCCGGGCCGGCACGGTCGTGGACGCGGCGGCCGTCATCGTCAGCGCGCGCTCGCCGCGGACAGCCGCCGGGCGAACGCCACCGCGTCGCGGACGGCGCCCGCGCCCTCGGCGACCGCGCTCACCCGCACGACGACGTCGTCCGGGGTCAGGGTGCCGGTCAGGCCGTGGTCGGCCTCGCAGCTCGGGTCGGCGCAGGTGGCCGGCTCCAGGTCGACCCGGGACACCGCGCCCCAGCCGATCGCGAGCGTCAGCTCGGTCGCGGCCGTGCCGGGCGTGTGCTGCTCCGGGGTGCCGATGACGTGCGTCAGCGCGACGGAGCGCAGCTCGGACAGCGGAACCGCCTCGGTGGTCGCCGCGGCGCTCGCCGACGGGTGCTCGCTGTCCGCCGGGTGGTCGTCCACGTGCGCCACGACCAGGCGCGTCGGGGTCAGCGCGAGGACGGTGACGTGCCGGCGGACCTCGGCGGCGTCGAAGGTCGTCTCCGGGTGCACCAGGTGGGCCTCGACGGGTTCGTCCGCGAGGGCGACGTCGAGGACGTCGGCCACCAGGTCCGGGTAGTACCCGGCGCGGTGCAGGTCACGGAGGAGGTCGGTGGACGGTGCAGGCACCCGCACATCCTCGCACCGCCGGAGCGCGGCGTCACGCACGCGCCCCGGCTCAGACCGGCAGCGCCCGCCGCGGCCCGTCGGCGCGGGTCGCCGCGGCGCCCACCCGCGCGGTCGCGCCGAGCACGTACGCCCCGTCCACCGCCACCGCCACCGGGTTCACCTCGAGGTGCAGCAGCTCGGGCAGCTGGTCGGCCAGCACGGAGACGCGCGCCAGCACGTCCTCCAGCGCCGTGACGTCGAGCGGCGGCACCCCGCGGTAGCCGAACAGCCGGGGCGCGGACCGCGGTGCGCGCACCATGTCCGCCACGTCTACGTCCGTGAGCGGCGGCACGGCGAACGCGACGTCGCCCAGCAGGTCCGTGGTGTCGCCGGCCAGGCCGAACTCGACGACGGGGCCGAACAGCGGGTCCTCCGAGGTGCGGATCACGCACGCGACGCCGTGCGGGGCCATCGCCTGCACCTCCAGGGGCGCGCGGGCCTCGGCGCCGTGCCCGGTCGCCGGCGCGGTGCTGCTCGACGGGGTGTGGCCCGCCGCGAGCGCCAGCACCTGCGCGACGTCGGCACGCAGCTCGGCCTCGTCGTGCACGTCGAGGCGGACGCCGCCCAGGTCGGACCGGTGCCGCAGCGCCGGCAGGGTGGACTTCAGCGCGACGGGCCAGCCCAGCCGTTCGGCCGCGGCCACGGCCTCGTCGGCGTCGTGCACGCCGACGGACGGGAACACCCGGACCCCGGCGAGCTCCAGCAGCTCGGCGGTGCGCTCGGGGCCGAGGTCGAGCGACGCCGGCCGGCCCGCCTCGTCCAGCCACGCGTCGATCAGGCGGCGCGCCGTCCGTGCGTGGATGCCCGGGGGGTGCACGAGATGGCCGCGGTCGGCCGCGCGCCAGGTGGCGTACCGGACGGCGTGGCCCAGCGCGAGCACCGCGTCCTCGGGGGTCGTGTACGCCGGGATGGTGCGCAGGGTGCCCTCGGCGTCGGGAGCGGTCAGCTGCGGCGTGGCGCCGTGCAGGCCGAGCAGGCACGCCACCGACGTGCGTCCCGACCCGGCCGCGTGCCGCGCGAGGGCCTGGGCCACCCGCTCGTCCCGCGGCCCCACGGTGGGGACGTGCATCGTGACGACGACGTCCACGCCCGGGTCGGTGAAGACCTCGGCGAAGACGCGGTCGACGCGGTCGTCGTCGGCGTCCTCGGGCAGGATCGCGGGCGGCTGCGGGACCAGCAGCCCGGCCGCCAGCGCCGCCTCGGTCACCAGGGAGGCCGCGGCGGACGACGACGCGACGACCGCCGCGCGCCGCCCCGGCGGCAGCGGCTGGAGCGCGAACAGCTGGGCCATCTCGAGCATCTGGTGCACGTTGTCGACCAGCACCACGCCCGAGCGGCGCATCACCTCCTCGAGCGTGTGCCGCGAGGTCTGCGTCGGCCGGACCGCGTGCCCGGGCGGGACGACGTGCCCGGACCGGCCGGCCGCGACCACGATGACCGGCTTGGCCGTCGCGAGCCGCCGCGCGACCCGGGAGAACTTCCGCGGGTTGCCGATGGACTCCAGGTACAGCGCCACGACGTCGGTCGTGTCGTCGTCCTGCCAGAACTGCATGAGGTCGTTGCCGGAGACGTCCGCGCGGTTGCCCGCGGAGACGAGGTGCGCGAGCCCGAGGTGCCGGCGGCGCACGGACCCGAGGATCGACACCGCGGTCGACGCCGACTGGCAGAACAGCCCGATGCGGCCCGCGGGCGGCGGGTCCTCGGTCAGCGAGGCGTTGAGCAGCCCGCCCGCCGCGTGCGAGAGGAAGCCGTAGGACCGCGGGCCCACCACGCGCATCCCCGCGGCGTGCGCCGTCCGCAGCAGCGCGCGCTGCAGCGCCAGCCCGGTCGGCCCCTGCTCGGCGAACCCGCCGGAGAGCACCACCACGCCGCGCACGCCGAGCCGGCCGAGGGCGCGCACCGCGAGCACGGCCTCCGCCGCGGGCAGCGCGAGCACCGCGAGGTCGACCGGGCCGGGCACGTCGTCCAGGGAGTCCCAGTACTGCGCGCGACCAGCCCCGCCGTCGGCGTCGGCCGGCGCCGCGCGCCCGACCACGTGCACCTGCACCGGGCGGTCGTCCCCGGCCGCGGGGTGCACCGCGCCCGTCCGGTCCGCCGGGTCGGTGCCCAGCCCGCCGCCGGCGACCAGGTCGGCCAGCGCGCGGGCGGCACGGCGGTCGTCGAGCGAGCCGGGACCGCCGGTGGCGGAGGACAGCACGACGACGGAGCGCGCGGTCAGCAGGCTCTGCACGCTGCGGGACTCGGCCGAGTGCTCGCGCGCCATCATCACCGCGAGCGAGCGGTCGGTCGGGTCGATGTCGAAGGTCACGGTCACGACGCCGTCCTCGAGCCGCTGCTGCAGGGAGTACCCCGCCTCGCGGAACACCGCGATCATCCGGCCGTTCTGCGGCAGCACCTCGGCAGTGAACCGGCGCACCCCCCGCTCGCGCGCCGCGGCGGCCAGGTGCTCCAGCAGCACGCTGCCCAGCCCGCGCCCGTGGTGCGCGTCGGCGATGTTGAAGGCGACCTCGGCCTCGTCGGGCGCGATCTTGTCGTACCGCGCGACGCCGATGATCGCGTCGTCGCCCGTGACCGCGACCAGTGCGACGCGGTCCCGGTGGTCGACGGTCGTGAACCGCGCGAGGTCCCGGTCCGGCAGCCGCTCGAGCGCCGCGAAGAACCGCAGGAAGGTCGAGGCCTCGGACTGGCCGACGTGGAACGCCTGCAGGGCGTCCGCGTCCTCCGGCCGGATCGGCCGCACGTGCGTGGTGGTGCCGTCGCGCAGGACGACGTCGGCCTCCCAGTCCGCCGGGTAGTCCGCGTCGTCGTACGGGCGCTTCTCCCCCGTGACCTCGGCCATGTCCACGAGCCTATCCAGAAGCCCGCCGCGCGTCGTGGTCGTCCACAGGCCCGATCAGCGAGGACAATGGTCGCCGTCCCGCACCCGCCCACCCTCGACCCCGGGAGCCCGAGTCCGCATGGCGCGCCGCAGCAGCACCCCCGACGTCCCGCCCGAGGACGTCGTCGAGCGCATCGTCGACATCGACGTCGCCACGGAGATGGAGGGCTCGTTCCTCGAGTACGCCTACTCCGTCATCTACTCGCGCGCCCTGCCCGACGCCCGCGACGGGCTGAAGCCCGTGCAGCGCCGCATCCTGTTCCAGATGCACGACATGGGCCTGCGCCCGGACCGGCCGTACGTGAAGTCGGCGCGCGTCGTCGGCGAGGTGATGGGCAAGCTGCACCCGCACGGCGACTCCGCCATCTACGACGCGATGGTCCGGATGGCCCAGCCGTTCTCGCTGCGGCTGCCGCTGGTGGACGGGCACGGCAACTTCGGCTCGCTCGACGACGGCCCCGCCGCCGCCCGGTACACCGAGGCCCGGATGGCGCCGTCCGCCCTCGCGATGACGGCGGGCCTGGACGAGGACGTCGTCGACTTCGTCCCGAACTACGACAACAAGCTGACCCAGCCCGGCGTGCTGCCCGCCGCGATCCCGAACCTCCTGGTCAACGGCGCGTCCGGCATCGCCGTCGGCATGGCCACCAACATGGCGCCGCACAACCTGGTCGAGGTCGTCGCCGCCGCCCGGCACCTGGTGCTGCACCCGCAGGCGACGCTCGACGAGCTCATGCGGTTCGTCCCCGGCCCGGACCTGCCCAGCGGCGGCAAGATCATCGGCCTGGACGGCGTGCGCGACGCCTACCGCACCGGCCGCGGCGCGTTCCGCACCCGTGCCACCGCGCGGATCGAGAACGTCACCCCGCGCCGCAAGGGCATCGTCATCACGGAGCTGCCGTACACCGTCGGCCCGGAGAAGGTCATCGAGAAGATCAAGGAGGGCGTGCAGTCCAAGAAGCTCTCCGGCATCTCGGACGCCCTCGACCTGACCGACCGCCAGCACGGCCTCCGGCTGGTCATCGAGGTCAAGACCGGGTTCAACCCCGACGCCGTCCTCGAGCAGCTCTACCGGTACACGCCCCTCGAGGACTCGTTCTCGATCAACAACGTGGCGCTCGTCGAGGGCCAGCCGCGCACCCTCGGCCTGCGCGACCTGCTGCAGGTCTGGGTCGACCACCGCATCGACGTCGTCCGCCGCCGCAGCCAGTTCCGGCTGCGCAAGAAGCTCGAGCGGCTGCACCTCGTGGAGGGCCTGCTCGTCGCGATCCTCGACATCGACGAGGTCATCCAGGTCATCCGGTCCTCGGACGACTCCGACACCGCCCGCACCCGGCTGCGCCAGGTGTTCGACCTGTCCGAGGCCCAGGCCGAGTACATCCTCGAGCTGCGCCTGCGTCGCCTGACCAAGTTCTCCCGGATCGAGCTGGAGAAGGAGCGCGACGAGCTCGCCGAGCAGATCGCCGCGCTCCGTGCCCTGCTGGCGGACGAGGCGCTGCTGCGCGGTGCCGTCTCCGACGAGATGGCCGAGGTCGCCGCGACCTACGGCACGCCGCGCCGCACCATCCTGCTCGAGTCCGCCGGCGGCACGGTCACCGCGGCCGAGGGCGCACCCGCGCCGCGGTCCGCCCGGAACGCCGGCCCGGCGCTCTCGCTCGAGATCGAGGACTCCCCCTGCTACGCCCTGCTGTCCGCCACCGGGCTCGTGGCGCGGACCGGCAGCACCGACGTGCAGCTGCGCCCCGCGTCGGGTGCGGGCCGATCCCGGCACGACGTGCTGGCCGGCGCCGTCACGACCAGCGTCCGGGGTGACGTCGGCGTGCTCACCTCCCGCGGCGTCGTCCGCCGGGTCTCGGTGCTCGACCTGCCCGGGCTGCCGCCGACCGAGGGCGCCCCGAACCTGTCGGGCGGCCTGCCGCTGAGCGAGCTGCTGGCCCTGGACAAGGGCGAGCGCGTCGTCGGGCTGGTCTCCGTCGCGGCCGACGCCCCCACTCTCGCCGTCGGCACCGCGCAGGGCGTCGTCAAGCGCGTCACCTCCGGCGAGCCGCCCGCGAACCGCGACTCCTGGGAGGTCATCGCGCTCAAGGACGGGGACGAGGTCGTCGGCTGCGCCGCGGTCGGCGAGGACGACGAGCTCGTGTTCGTCTCCTCCGACGCGGCGCTGCTGCACTTCCCGGCGTCGGCCGTCCGGCCGCAGGGCAGGCCCGCGGGCGGCATGGCCGGCATCAAGCTCGGGGCCGGCCAGCGCGTCGTGCACTTCGGGGCGCTGCCCGCACCCGGCGCCGAGGACGCCGCGGAGGACGAGGGCCCGGTCGTGGTGACCATCTCCGGGTCGTCCACGGCGCTCCCGGGCACGCAGCCGGGATCGGCCAAGGTGACACCGTTCTCCCGCTACCCGGGCAAGGGCCGCGCGACCGGCGGCGTCCGGGCGCACCGGTTCCTCAAGGGCGAGGACGTGCTGATCCTCGGCTGGGTCGGCCCGGCACCGGCGCGCGCCACGGGCTCCGCGGGTCAGCCGGTCGACCTGCCGGAGCCGGACGAGCGACGGGACGGGTCGGGGCAGCTGCTCACGGCGCCGGTGCTCGCGGTCGGCTGACCGCGGCCGCGAGCCGCGGGCGAGGGAGCGCTAGCGGCCCGTGCCCGCCTCGGCGATGCGCGCGCGCACCAGCGCCGACACCTCGACCAGCGCCCGGACCTGCGCGTCGTCCAGGGGCGCGATCAGCAGCGACCGCACGATCTCCCGTCGGGTCCGCTGCGCCGTGCGCGCCGCGGCCACGCCCTGCTCGGTCAGGCGGACGACGGTCCCGCGCGCGTCCTGGCGGTCGCGGGTGCGTGTGACCAGGCCGCGCTGCTCCATCCGGCGCAGCTGGTGCGACACCCGGCTGTCCTGCCACTCGGCCGCCGCGGCGAGGTCCTTGGCGCGCAGCCCCGGCTCGGCGGCGGCGAGCAGCGGCTCGAGCAGCTCGAGGTCGGCGACGGACACGTCCGCCTCCGCCCCGAGCCCGCGCTCGAGCGCCGTGAACATCTCGCGGGAGAGTCCCAGGTACATCCGCCAGGTCGTGTCCTCGTCGACCTGGGGGTGCCCGTCTGCTGGAGCCATGGGCACAGCGTAGGGGTCCGTCACACCTCGACGGTGGTCATCACCGCGCCGTGCGTGACCTCGTAGCCCAGGCTCGCGTAGAGGCTGTGCGCGCCGGACGGGTTGGCGGTGTCCACGTCGAGCTCGGCGTACTGCATGCCGTCCGCCCGGAACGACCGCATCGCCGCGGTGAGCAACGCGGGAGCGAGGCCCCGGCCCCGGTACGCGCGCCGCACGCCGAGCAGCTCGGTGTAGCCGGACGTGAAGCCGGCGACCGCCCAGTCGTGCTCGTACCGGCCCGAGATCGTGTAGCCCGCGACCTCGCCCGTCGCCTCGTCGACCGCCACGTGGCTCCACTGCGGCGCGAACATCGCCCGGCCCGACTGCCAGGAGGCGGGCGTGCGCGGCTCGCTGCCCCAGTGGTCGGCGAACGCCTCGTTGTGCGCCAGCCGGACGGCCTCGTCCAGGTCGTCGGACCACGGGACGATGCGGACGCCGTCGTGCGGCCGCGGCTCGGGCAGCGGCTGCGCCAGGTCCCGGCGCATGTCGGTGAAGTACCGGATGGGCGCGAACCCCGCGGCGGCGTGCAGGGCGAGGGCGTCGGTGCGGTGGTCCTCGATGAACGCGGCGATCCGCCCCGGCGCGTCCTTGCCGGACTCCGCCAGCTTCTGCCGGGCGCGTGCCGTGCCCCACGCGACCATCGCCCGGCCGACGCCGCGACCCCGCCACTCCGGGTCGACCCCGCCGCCCGTGTAGACGCGGATGACGCGCACGTCCCCCGGCGGGGCCTCGAGCGTCGTCCACGCCCGCAGCGTGCCGTCGGCGTCGACACCGACCCGCGAGTCGCGCGCGGGGTCCTTCCAGTCGCCGTCGAACCACTCGCCGACCTCGACCGGGCTGGTCCGGAACGGCTGCGCGTCGAACGCCTCGACGCGGGCCACCAGCTCCGCCAGGGCCGGCACGTCGTCGCGGACGAGCGGGCGCCACGTCAGCCCCGTCGCGACCGGGTCGGGCTCCGGGAGGGTCTCCGGGGGCGCGGCGCGCACCGCGAGAGGCGGCGTGGCGGTCGGGGGCACGGCGGGGTCGATCGTCTCGGGCATGCCGCCCACGGTGCCCGACGGGTGCGCGTCCTGTCACGCGCAAACCCGCACGGGCCGGCGACGGGCTCAGGCGTCGATCTGCGACGCGTCCAGCGTCGAGGCGCCGGCGACGATGAAGTCCTTGCGCGGGGCGACGTCGGAGCCCATCAGCAGCTCGAACGTCTCCTCCGCGCTGCGGACCAGCGCGTCCGCGTGCTCGGCCGCGGGCATGGTGACCCGGCGCAGCGTGCGGTGCCGGGGGTCCATCGTCGTCTCCGCCAGCTGGTCCGCGTCCATCTCCCCCAGGCCCTTGTAGCGCTGGATGTCGTCCTTGTAGCGCTTGCCGGCCTTGTCGAGCTTCTTGAGCGTCGCCGTGAGCTCGGCCTCGGAGTACGTGTACAGGTACTCGTTCTTCCGGCTGCCCGCCCCGATCACCTCGATGCGGTGCAGCGGCGGCACCGCCGCGTACACGCGCCCGGCCTCGACCAGCGGCCTCATGTACCGGAAGAACAGCGTCAGCAGCAGCGTGCGGATGTGCGCGCCGTCCACGTCGGCGTCGGTCATCAGCACGACCTTGCCGTACCGGCGGGCGTCCAGGTCGAAGGTGCGGCCGGAGCCGGCGCCGAGCACCTGGATGATCGCCGCGCACTCGGCGTTGCGGAGCATGTCGGAGATCGACGCCTTCTGGACGTTGAGGATCTTGCCGCGGATCGGCAGCAGCGCCTGGAAGTCCGAGGAGCGCGCCAGCTTGGCCGTGCCGAGCGCGCTGTCGCCCTCGACGATGAAGAGCTCGGTGCGCTCGACGTCGTCGCTCCGGCAGTCCGCGAGCTTCGCGGGCAGCGACGAGGTCTCCAGCGCCGTCTTCCGGCGGGAGATCTCCTTCTGCTTGCGCGCCGACACGCGGGCACGCATCTCCCCCACGACCTTGTCGAGCAGGGCCGCGGACTGCGCCTTGTGCTCGCGCTTGGGGGACGTCAGCAGGTTCGCCAGCTCGGTGTCGACGACCTTCGCGACGATCGCGCGCACCGGCGCGGTGCCGAGGACCTCCTTGGTCTGGCCCTCGAACTGCGGCTCGGCCAGGCGCACCGTCACGACCGCGGTGAGGCCGGCGAGCACGTCGTCCTTCTCGATCCGGTCACCGCCGTCCTTCGCGGAGATCTTCAGCCGGCGGGCGTTCGCCTCGACCTGCTTGCGCAGCGTGCGCAGCAGCGCCGTCTCGAACCCCGCCAGGTGCGAGCCGCCCTTCGGCGTCGCGATGATGTTGACGAAGGTGCGGACCTCGGTCTCGTACCCCGTGCCCCAGCGCAGCGCCACGTCGACCTCGCAGTCGCGCGTCACCTCCTGCGGCGTCATGTGCCCGCGGGAGTCCAGCACCGGGACGGTCTCCGTGAACGACCCCGAGCCCGTCAGCTGCCAGGTGTCCGTGACCGGCGCGTCCGGCGCGAGGAACTCCGCGAAGTCCACCGTGCCGCCGTCGTGCCGGAACACCTCCTCGTGCGGACCCTCGGCGCCCGGGGTCCCCGCCAGGCCGCGCTCGTCGCGGACCGTGATCGTCAGGCCCGGCACCAGGAAGCTGGTCTGCCGGGCGCGCGTGACCAGCTCGTCGTAGGAGAACACCGCGGTGCTCGGGAAGATGTTGCGGTCCGCCCAGTAGCGGATGCGCGTCCCCGTGCGGCCCTTGGCGACCTTGCCGACCACCTCGAGCTGCGAGCGCGCCACGAACGGCTCGAACGGCGACTCCGGGCTGCGGCCGGCCTTGTCGTCGAACAGGCCCGGCTCGCCGCGGTGGAACGTCATCCGGTGCGTCTTGCCCCCGCGGTCGACCTCCACGTCGAGGCGCTCCGACAGCGCGTTCACCACCGAGGCGCCCACGCCGTGCAGACCGCCGGACGCGCCGTAGGACCCGCCGCCGAACTTGCCGCCCGCGTGCAGCTTGGTCAGCACGACCTCGACGCCCGTCAGCCCCGTCTTCGGCTCGACGTCCACGGGGATGCCGCGGCCCGTGTCCCGGACCTCCACCGAGGAGTCGGCGTGCAGCACGATGTCGATCCGCTCGCCGTGGCCGGCCAGCGCCTCGTCGACGGAGTTGTCGATGATCTCCCACAGGCAGTGCATGAGGCCCCGGGAGTCGGTGGAGCCGATGTACATGCCCGGGCGCTTGCGGACGGCCTCGAGGCCCTCGAGCACGGAGAGGTGGCGGGCGGTGTAGCTGGACTCGGCAGATGCGGTCGACACGAGGCCCGAGCGTAATCGCTCCCGGTGACAGTCCCCCGGCACCATGCCGTGACCGGCGCTCGGCGACCCGGAACCGCGGGATCGCGTGCGCGCCGTGTTGCGACCGTGTGACGCCCGGGTGACATCTGCTTCGCGCTGAGCGAACCACCCGCCCCCGACGGGAAGGATCCCGCCGGAAGATGGTTGTATGACAACGTGACGGAGACGATCGAGACCACGAACCCGCTGACCGCAGCCGACCGCTGCGACCGCTGCGGCGCTCAGGCCTACGTCCGCGTGCAGCTGCCCGTGGGCGAGCTCCTGTTCTGCGCCCACCACGCGCGCGAGCACGCGCCGAAGTACTCGCAGCTCGCCACGCACGTGCAGGACGAGACGGACAAGCTCCTCGCCGAGCACGGCGCGGGGGCCGGCGCCGCTCGCTGAGCGCACCAACCCCAGGCGGCGCACCCCTGCGCGGGGCCGCGCCGCCGCACGACCTTCGGACGGGCCCGTCCGGCGAGAGCCGGGCGGGCCCGTCCGTCGTTCCGTGCGCACGGTCCCGCCGCGCGATCTCCCGGACCGGGGTGCGGCGCTCGATCGCCCGGACCGGAGGCGCCTCCCCGCCGCTTCGATGCGCGCGGCCCGTGGCGCGTGGCGGTCGGCGCGGGTCGTGGGTCACCCGGGTCCCCGACGATGCAGAAGGGCCCGTCTCCCTCGCGGGAGGCGGGCCCTTCGTGCGGTACGGCTCAGTCGAGGTAGTCGCGCAGCACCTGCGAGCGGCTGGGGTGCCGGAGCTTCGACATCGTCTTCGACTCGATCTGGCGGATCCGCTCACGGGTCACGCCGTAGACCTTGCCGATCTCGTCGAGCGTCTTCGGCTGGCCGTCGGTGAGGCCGAACCGCATCGAGACCACGCCGGCCTCGCGCTCGGAGAGGGTGTCGAGCACCTGGTGCAGCTGCTCCTGGAGCAGCGTGAAGCTGACGGCGTCGGCGGGCACGACGGCCTCGGAGTCCTCGATGAGGTCACCGAACTCGCTGTCGCCGTCCTCGCCGAGCGGGGTGTGCAGCGAGATGGGCTCGCGACCGTACTTCTGGACCTCGACGACCTTCTCGGGGGTCATGTCGAGCTCCTTGGCGAGCTCCTCCGGCGTGGGCTCCCGGCCGAGGTCCTGCAGCATCTGCCGCTGGACGCGCGCGAGCTTGTTGATGACCTCGACCATGTGCACCGGGATGCGGATGGTGCGGGCCTGGTCCGCCATGGCGCGGGTGATCGCCTGCCGGATCCACCAGGTGGCGTACGTCGAGAACTTGTAGCCCTTGGTGTAGTCGAACTTCTCGACGGCGCGGATCAGACCGAGGTTGCCCTCCTGGATCAGGTCCAGGAACAGCATGCCGCGGCCGGTGTAGCGCTTGGCCAGCGAGACGACCAGGCGGAGGTTCGCCTCGAGCAGGTGGTTCTTCGCACGGCGGCCGTCGCCCGCGATCCACTGGAGCTCGCGGCGTGCCTTCGGCTCGAGGTCGTCGCCGATCGCGGCGAGGCGCTCCTCGGCGAACAGGCCGGCCTCGATGCGCTTGGCGAGCTCGACCTCCTGCTCGGCGTTCAGCAGCGCGACCTTGCCGATCTGCTTGAGGTAGTCCTTGACCGGGTCGGCGGTGGCACCGGCGGTCACGACCTGCTGCGCCGGGGCGTCGTCCTCGTCGCGGTCGGACACGACGAAGCCGGTGTCCTCCTGCTCCGTGGTCGCCTTGGCGGCGGCCGGGGTCGCCTCGGTGCCCTCGGCGGCGTCGTCGGTGTCGGCCGTCTCGACCACGTCGGTGGCGTCGACCTCGACGTCGTCGATCTCGACGTCCTCGATCTCGACCTCGTCCTCGTCGACCTCGTCGTCGGACGTGGCCTTGGTGGCCTTCGTCGCCTTGACCGGCTTCGCGGTGGCGGCCTTGCCGGCGGTCGCCTTCTTCGCAGCGGGCTTGGCGGCGGTGGCGCGGGTCTTGCGCGCGGCCGGCTTGGCGGGCTCCTCGCCGTCCTCGGCGGCCACGACCGCCTTGGTCGACGGGCGGGCCTTGGCGGTGGTCGCGGCGGCGACGCGCGGCGCGGCCGCGGTCGGCTCGGAGACCGTGATGCCGGCGTTGGCCAGACCGCGCACGACGGCCTTCAGCCGACGGGCGTCCTCCACCTGAGCGGCCTCGCAGGCCGAGCGCAGGGCAGCGGCGTCGACGCTCCCGTTGGTGCGCCCGACGCGGACGAGGTCCTGCAGGGCGGGGTGCTCGAACTCACGCGGGAGGGTGGGGGTGGAAGTCTGGGGCGTCACGAATGACCTTTCGGCAGCAAGGGACCCGGTTCGGCGCATCGGGTACCTCGATATTGTACCGGCCTGCGCTCCCGAGGGGGCGCCGCCGTCCGGGCGGCGAGGCCCGGTCCAGCGGACCGGATGACCTGTCAGATCTGCTCAACGCACGAGCGCACCCACGGATTCCCCCGGGTTTCACCCGGGCGTGTCACCCGGACGGCACCGGCCCGCCCGGGCGCCCGCCGTCAGCTCGGGTCGGGCTTGACCGCCAGGACCGGGCACGGGGAGTCGAGGAGGATCCGCTGCGCGTTCGCGCCGAGGATGAGCTTGCCGACCGGGCTGCGGCGACGCAGCCCGATGACGATGAGGGACGCGTCGGTCTCCTCGGCCGTGCCGATCAGCGTCTCGGCCACGTCGCGGCCGCCCTCGACCACCCGCACCTCGTGCGGCACGCCGCGCTGCTCCAGCGACGCGCGCACCTCGTCGAGGGCGGTCGCCAGCTCGGACCTCTGCTCGTCGGTCTCGTCGCCACGCTCGCTCACGACCACGACGAGGGTCTCCGAGCGGCGGACCGCCTCGCTCGTCGCGGCGGTGAGGGCAGCGCGCCCCTCGACCGTCGCCAGGTACCCGACCACGATGCTCATGGGTGCTCCTTGCACATTGCTCCACGTCCCGGGCCGGGCACCGGAGCGCCCTCGCGCGGGTGCGGCCGTGGACCGTGCTGCCGACGGTACCGGACAGTCCCCCCGTGCACGACCGCCGCCGACGCGCTCAGCAGCGACGACGCAGCCACCCCGGCGGCAGTCCCGCGCCGAGCGCGCGGTCGAGCAGCTCGGCGAGCCGGTGGCCGGGGTCGTCCCGCAGGGCGCGCTCGACCAGCACGGACGCCCGCACGGCATCGCCCGTCCACCAGGCGAGCAGCGCGAGCACCGTCAGCGCGGGCGCCTGCCGCTCGCGGCGCCCGTGCGCGACGACCTGCTGGAGAAGGGTGCGCGCCGCGGCGGCGAGCGCGTCGTCCGGCTCACGACCTCGCCGGGGGTCGACCACCAGGTCGAGGGCGTCCTGCACCCGCCCGGAGACCGCCGACGCCTCGTCGCCCGGTCCCGGCAGCGTGGGGCCGGAGGAGTCCGGAGCGGCGGGAGAGTCGTCCGGGACGTCGGTGGAGCCGGAGGCGTCGGCGACCGGCCCGCCTTCGACGACCTCGCGCTCGTCCTCGTCCGCCCCGTCGTCACGCAGCTCCTCGCCCGCTCGCTCGACCTCGGACTCCCGGCCAGGCCCGTCCTCGGGCACCCGACGACCGGCGCCCGCGGGTGCGGCCCGCAGGAGCGCGTCGGGCAGGTCGTCGTCGCCCGCGACCAGGGTGAGCACGACCGCGTCCCGCAGGACCCGGTCCGGCAGCGCCGCCTCGAGCCGCCCGAGCGCGGTGACGGGTACGAGCGCACCCGGGTCCTGGAGGACCGCGGCCAGAGCGGCCCGCCACTCGGCGAGCGACTCGCGGCGCCAGCCCAGCAGCTCGTCGCCGTCGTCGGCGCGCAGCAGCGCGTCGCACCACCGCGACCGGGCCGAGGCGGCCGCGCGCCGCGGTCCCGGGGCTGCCGACGCGATCGCCCCGACGTCCTCGCGGCTCGCAGCGACCTCGCCGCGGCCCATGAGGCGGCCGGCGAGCTCGCCGCCGGTGAGATCGGCGAGGGGGCGTCCTCCGGGAGGGCAGCAGCCCCGCTCACGGCAGTCGAGCCCGAGGTACCGGCCGCCGGCGACGTACCAGACGGTCACCGGTCCGACCGTCGCACCCGCGGCGCGGGCCACCGCCGCCGCGCGCGCCGCGTCCCCGCGGGGAGGGACGCGCAGCCCCCGTCCCGGGTCGCGCGGGTCCGCCTCGTCGCCGTACACGACGACCACCACCTCCCGGGCGTCGTCCGCCGCGAGGTGCCCGACGGCGCTCGCCGCGATGTCGGGACCGTCCGGCGTGAGCAGGTCGGCCAGGTCGATCCGCGCCACGAGCCCCACTCCGCGACCGGGCGGGCGCAGCGCGACGAGCACCACCGAGTCCCGGGGGTGGAAACCGAGCTGGTGGGGCAGCAGGGTGAGCAGCTCGCGGGTGTGCCCGAGCCGCAGGGCGGTGCGGGGTCGGCCGGTCGTCGGGGTCGTGGTGGTGGTCATGGGCCCACCCCACCCGGTCCCGGGGCCCCGAGGCCCGCGCCGTGGGCCTTGCCTGTGGACGACGCACGTCACGCGCGGCTGTGGAGGACCCGGCGCCCGCCGCTGGAGCGGCGTTACCCTGGCGCCCGTGCTCCCCCGTCCCGCCGCCGTCCTGCTGCTCGCGCTGGCGACGCTCACCACCGCGGCGTGCACGGGCGGCTCCGAGCCGCCGGCGCCGTCCGCGTCCACGGCAGCCGACGCCGCGCCGTCCCCCGGGGAGTCGCTGCTGCCCAGCCCGTCGACGACCGGCTCCGCGGTCGGCGACCTCGCCGCCGGCTTCCCGACCGACCTGGTGTCGCCTCCCGAGGGCAGCGAGATCCTCGTGTCCAGCGCGGAGCCGGACGCGGCGACGGGGCTCACCACGATCAGCCTCAACCTGCGCAGCCCGGTCGAGACGGCCGAGCTGGTCGGCCGCGTCCGCGACCAGCTCGTCGCCGCCGGGTTCACCGAGTCCGTCGTCGACCCGGGGTCCACCGGGCTCGCGGCCACCTCCACGTTCGTCCGCGGCGACGCGGGCGAGGAGCTGCTCACGCTCGGGGTGCTGGACCGCGACGGCGTGCGCACGCTGACACTGGGCGGGACCGTCCGGCTCTGAGGCCCTAGGCTCGCCGGGTGAGCCCCCGCACCGCACCCGTCGACGCCGAGGACCTCCGCAGCCGGGTCGACGCCCTGCTCACCGCGCACGTGACGGAGCTGCTCCCCGAGCTCGTCTCGTCCGGCGCCGGCGCGGCTCCCCTGGCCGAGGCGCTCGGCCACATGCTCGGCGGGGGGAAGCGGCTCCGGGCCGCCTTCTGCTACTGGTCCTGGCGCGCGCACGGCGGCGACCCGGCCGGCCCCGACGCGGAGGTGGTGCTGCGGGTCGGGGCGGCGCTGGAGCTGTTCCAGGCGGCGGCGCTGTTCCACGACGACGTCATGGACGACTCGGACACCCGCCGCGGCCGGCCCGCGGCGCACCGCCGGTTCGCCGCGATGCACGCCGAGCAGGGGTGGTCCGGTGACGCCGGCCGGTTCGGCGAGTCGGCGGCCATCCTCCTGGGCGACCTCGCGCTGGTCGCCAGCGAGCGCGAGTTCGTCCGCGCCGTCGCCGGGTGCACTCCGGAGCGCCGGGCGGCCGCCCACGCCGTGTTCGAGCGCATGCGCACCGAGGTGACCGTGGGCCAGTACCTCGACCTGCTGGCCCAGGTGCTGCCGTGGGGCCAGGACCCGGCCGCCGACGAGGAGCGTGCGCGCGAGGTCGTCGTCGCGAAGGCCGCGCGGTACAGCGTGGAGCACCCGCTGCTGCTGGGCGCGGTCCTGGCGGGGGCCGACGAGGCCGCGCTGGCGGCGACGAGCGCGTACGGCCTGCCGCTCGGCGAGGCGTTCCAGCTGCGCGACGACCTGCTCGGCGTGTTCGGCGACCCGGCGACGACCGGCAAGCCCGCCGGCGACGACCTGCGCGAGGGCAAGCGGACCGTGCTGGTGGCGCGGGCGATGGCGCACGCCCGGCTGGCCGGTGACGCCGACCTCGAGGCCGCGCTCCACGCCGGCCTCGGCGACCGGGGGCTGGACGACGTCGCGTGCAGCGCGCTCGCCGACCGGATCGCGGCCAGCGGCGCGGTGGCCGACGTCGAGGCGCTGATCGCCGAGCTCGGCGAGCGGGCGTTCACGGCCCTCGACGCGGCCCCTCTGCACGAGGACGGCCGCCGCGTGCTGGTCGAGCTGGGGCACGCGGCGGTCGACCGCCGGGCCTGACGCTCAGAGCGCCTGGGCCCGCCGGCGCACCTCGGTCTTGTGGCCCGCGCGCAGCGCGTCGACCGGACGGCCGGGCAGCGAGTCGTCGGGCGTGAACAGCCAGGCGACGGCCTCGGTGTCGGACAGGCCGACGTCGCCGAGGACGCTGAAGGTGCCCTGCAGCGACGCGAGCACCGTGGCGCGGGCCACGAGGGCGGAGGGCTCGTCGGCGTCCTCGTCGTGCGGGTCGGCCGCCGGGTTCGCCGCGTCCACCGGCACCAGGAAGGCGGCCGGGATGCTGAGCACCGGCGGGGTGCCGCGACGGACGCCGACCAGGCGGCGCTCCTTGAGCAGGCGGCGGACCTTGCCGGCGTCGAGGCCGAGCTCGTCCGCGACGTCGGGAACGGTCAGCCAGGAGTCGACCAGGTCATCGGGCAGGGGCTGTGCAGTCACGCGGGCCAGCGTATCGACCTGCGGGCCGTCCGACGTCCCGGCGGCGCGTTCCCCCGTGCGGCGCACGCGTCCTCCCCCGCTCGTGTGAGGAATGCCCCGGAAATGCACAGGTCAAACGGACAAATGCCGCGCCCGCTTCCCACCCTCCGGCGTGTGCACTACCGTCGCACTAGTCACATCAGTCACACGCGCCTCACTGGCCACGTGCATCACACCGGCACCACGCTCTCTCAGCACAGGGGTTCCCACCATGACGCAGCCCGCCCTCGCCCTCACGGACCAGGTCGCTCGCTCCCGCGAGGACGGCTCGACGACCCGCGCACGCCGGGCTCGCCGCCTCGCCACCGGGACCGGTGCCATCGCGATCGCCGCCGTCGCCGCGACCGCGACCGGGGGTGTCGCCCACGCGGACGAGCAGTACACGGTGCAGAACGGCGACACCGTCAGCCGCATCGCGGCCAAGCACGGCACCTCGGTGCAGGCGGTGCGCAGCGCGAACGGCCTGGACGCCCGCGCGTTCATCCGCGCCGGCCAGTCGCTGACCATCCCGACCACGACGGCGAGCACCGCGGCCGCAGCCCCCGCCGTCGCGAGCAGCGGCACCCACACGGTCGCCTCGGGCGAGACCGTGTCCGCCATCGCGCAGCGCTACGGCACCACCGTCTCGGCCATCGTGTCCGCCAACGGCCTCGACTCGCGGGCGTTCATCCGCGTCGGTCAGACCCTGCGGGTGTCCGGCGGCGCGGCGACCCCCGCCGCGAGCACCCCGGCTGCCGCCCCCGCAGCAGCCACGGCCGGCGGCGTGCACACCGTCGCCTCCGGCGAGACCGTGTCCGCCATCGCGAAGCGCTACGGCACCACCGTCTCGGCCATCGTGTCCGCGAACGGCCTGGACTCCCGCGCGTTCATCCGCGTCGGCCAGACCCTCCAGGTCACCGGCGCCACGACGGCCCCCGCCGCGGCGGCCACCCCGACGACCGGCGCCGGCGGGGCGCACACCGTCGCATCGGGCGAGACGGTCTCCTCGATCGCGAAGCGCTACGGCACGACGGTCTCGGCGATCGTGTCCGCCAACGGCCTGGACTCCCGCGCGTTCATCCGTGTCGGCCAGCGCCTGACCGTCCCCGGCGCGCCGGCGACGTCCGCACCGGCCGCGGCGGCCGACGGCGGCGCGACGCTCGTCGGCAACACCTTCCTCGGCCGGACCTACGCGCCCACCGTCGTGGCCTCCGCGAACGCGAACAAGGCGGCGCTGCTGGCGATGGGCGTGCCGTCGAAGGCGGAGATGCAGGCCAAGGTCGCCGCCACCGCCCGGTCGATGGGCGTCGACCCGGCGCTCGCGCAGGCGATCGCGTTCCAGGAGTCGGGCTTCAACCACACCTCGGTGTCCCCGGCCAACGCCATCGGCACCATGCAGGTCATCCCGAGCTCCGGCGAGTGGGCCGAGCAGCTCACCGGCCGCGAGATCAACCTGCTGGACCCGGACGACAACGTGGTGGCCGGCGTGGCGATCCTGCGGCAGCTCGTGCGCACGTCCCCCGACCTGCCCACCGCCATCGCGTCGTACTACCAGGGCGCCTCCTCCGTGAAGCGCAACGGCATGTTCAGCGACACGCGCCGCTACGTCGCGAACGTCCAGACGCACATGGCACGGTTCTGAGCCCCGCCTGCAGGGCCTGACCCGACCGCGCCCGTAGACTTCGGCCCGTGGGAGCAACCGTCACCGATCCGCTCGTCGGCCGCCTGGTCGACGGGCGCTACGAGGTCGTGTCGCGCATCGCGCGCGGCGGCATGGCCACGGTGTACCTCGCGGTGGATCGCCGGCTCGACCGGGACGTCGCGCTCAAGGTCATGCACCCGCACCTCGCCGAGGGCGGCGCCGGCGCGGACTTCGTCGCCCGGTTCCGCCGCGAGGCCCGAGCGGCCGCCCGCCTGACGCACCCGGGCCTGGTGGGCGTCTACGACCAGGGCGTGGACGGCGACACCTCCTACCTCACGATGGAGTACGTCGACGGCGTGAACCTGCGCCGGCACCTGTCGGAGCGCGGTTCGCTGACCGTGGCGGAGACGCTCGACGTGGCGGAGCAGGTGCTCGACGCGCTGGCCGCCGCGCACCGCGCCGGTCTCGTGCACCGCGACGTGAAGCCCGAGAACGTGCTGATGGCCTCCGACGGCCGCATCAAGGTCGCCGACTTCGGCCTGGCACGCGCGGTCACCGAGGTCACCTCCACCACGACCGGGACCGTGTTCGGGACCGTGGCTTACCTGGCGCCCGAGCTCGTCGTCCGGGGCGAGAGCGACGCGCGCACCGACGTGTACGCCGCGGGCGTGCTGGTCTACGAGATGCTGACCGGCACGCAGCCGTTCACCGGCGAGACGCCGATCCAGATCGCCTTCCAGCACGTGAACTCCGACGTCCCCGCGCCGTCCGACGCCGAAGGGGCCGCCTGGCTCCCCGTCGAGGTCGACGAGCTGGTGGGCGCGCTGGCCTCGCGCGAGCCCGACGACCGCCCGGCCGACGCCGGCGCCGCGCTGGCACTCCTCCGCCGCACGCGGGCCGCGCTGGACCCCGCGACCCTCGGCCGCCGGGTGGACGTCGCCCCCGTCGTCTCGCTCCCCCAGGCCACCGACCCGGAGCAGGACGACACCGGGGCGTCGGGCACCGGCGGCGTCTCGACCCGCTCGGGCGCCACGCGGACCGCGCTCACCGGCGCGCCCGGGAGCGACGGCGACACCACCCGCATCGACGCCCCCGGCCGGACGGTCGCCCTGCCCATCGGCGCGGTGTCCGTCTCCGGCAGCGGTGCTCCCCCGGCGGTCCGCGGTGCTCGGCGGCGTCTCTGGACCTGGCTGACCGTGGTCGTGCTGCTGCTCGCCGCGATCGGCGGCGGGACGTGGTGGTTCTTCGCGAACGGCCCCGGCGCGTACACGACCGTCCCCGCCGTGTCGGCGCTGACCGAGGAGGACGCCGTCGACCTGCTCGCGTCCGAGGGCCTGGACAGCGACACGGTGCGCGAGTTCGACGACGCCGTTCCCGCGGGCTCCGTCGTCTCCGCCGACCCCGGCGACGGCGAGCGGGTGCGCAAGGACGGCACCGTCACGCTGACGGTCTCGCGCGGCGTGGACCTGGTCGACGTGCCCGAGGGCGTCGTCGGGGCCATGCAGGCGCAGGCGGAGGCGGCGCTCGCCGCGGCGGACCTCGTCCCGGAGTACGTCGAGGGCGACTTCTTCGACGACGCGGCCGCCCTCGGCCAGGTGCTCGCGGCGACGGACGAGGAGGGCACCCCCGTCGAGCCCGGTGCCCGCGTCAAGCGCGGGTCGTCGGTGCTGCTGACGGTGTCCGACGGCCCGGCGCCCGTGACGATCGTGTCCGTGGTCGGCGCCTCCCTCGACGAGGCGACGCGGCAGCTCGAGAGCCTCGGCCTGAAGGTCGCGGCCGAGGAGGCGTTCGACGACACGGTGCCCGCCGGGGACGTGATCTCCCAGGACCCCGCCGGCGGCGCCGAGGGGCACCGGACCGACACCGTGACGCTGCAGGTGTCGAAGGGGCCGGAGACGGTCGCCATGCCCAACCTCACCGGCAAGCAGTTCACCGAGGCGGCCGCGACGCTCGAGGGGCTGGGTCTGAAGGCCGAGCGCCGGAACGTGCTGGGCGGCCTGTTCGGCACGGTGCGCGACCAGAGCGTCGCCGAGGGGACGCAGGTCCCGAAGGGCACCACGATCACGCTGACCGTGGTCTGACGCGGCGACGCGAGGAGGCGGGCGTGAGCATCGAGGACCTGGTCCGGCTGCGCCGGGCCCGCGACCGGATGGACCGCGAGTACGCCCAGCCGCTCGACGTCCCGACCCTGGCCCGCGACGCGCTGATGTCGGCCGGCCACTTCTCCCGCAGCTTCCGCGCCGCCTACGGCGAGTCGCCGTACAGCTACCTGATGACCCGGCGGATCGAGCGGGCCAAGGCGCTGCTCCGCCGGGGCGACCTGAGCGTCACCGAGGTCTGCATGGCCGTCGGCTGTACGTCGCTCGGGTCGTTCAGCAGCCGGTTCACCGAGCTGGTCGGGATGAGCCCGAGCGCGTACCGCGCCCGCTCGCACGACGCCGGCGCGGACATCCCGGCGTGCGTCGCCAAGGTCCGGACCCGACCGGTCAGGAACGGAGAAGCCCCGCCGCGCCCGGCAGCCCTAGCGTGAGGGGCATGGACCTCACCCTCTCGCAGTGCTTCATCGCCGTCGACGACCACGAGACGGCCATCGCGTTCTACCGGGACGTCCTCGGCCTGGAGGTACGCAACGACGTCGGGTTCGAGGGGATGCGGTGGGTCACCGTCGGCTCCCCCGCCCAGCCCGACGTGCACATCGTGCTCGAGCCGCCGCTGGCGGACCCGGGCGCCTCGCCGGCCGACAAGCAGGCGATGGCCGAGCTGCTGGCCAAGGGCCTGCTGCGGGGCGTCATCTTCGCCACCGACGACTGCGACGCCACGTTCGAGCGGATCCGGTCCGCCGGCGGCGAGGTGCTGCAGGAGCCGATCGACCAGCCCTACGGCGTGCGGGACTGCGCGTTCCGCGACCCGTCGGGCAACCTCCTGCGGTTCAGCCAGCGCAAGCAGGCCTGACCCCGCGCACGACGACGCCCGCACCGCCGACCCGCGAGGGCCGGTGGTGCGGGCGTCGTCGTGCCGCCGGGTCAGGAGCGCCGGAGCAGCTCCACCACCTGGAACGCGAGCTCCAGCGACTGCTGGTGGTTCAGGCGCGGGTCGACGAGCGTCTCGTACCGCCGGGCCAGGCCGGCGTCGTCGATCTCCTCGGCGCCGCCGAGCACCTCCGTGACGTCGTCGCCGGTGAGCTCCATGTGCAGCCCGCCCGGCACGGTGCCGAGCGCGCGGTGCACCTCGAAGAACCCGGCGACCTCGTCCATGACGTCGGAGAACCGGCGGGTCTTGTACCCGGACGCCGACGTGATGCCGTTGCCGTGCATCGGGTCGCACACCCACGTGACGGGCCGGCCGTCGGCCGTGACCTTCTCCACCAGGCTCGGCAGCAGGTCGCGGATCTTGCTCGCCCCCATGCGGGTGATGAACGTGATCCGGCCCGGCTCCGCGCTCGGGTTGAGCTTGTCGATCAGGCGCAGCGCGTCGTCCGCGGTCGACGTGGGCCCGAGCTTGATGCCGAGCGGGTTGTGCACGCGGCTGAAGTAGTCGACGTGCGCCCCGTCGAGCTGCCGGGTGCGCTCCCCGATCCACAGGAAGTGCGCCGAGCAGTCGTACGGCAGACCCGTGCGCGAGTCGATCCGGGTGAGCGGCCGCTCGTAGTCGAGCAGCAGCCCCTCGTGGCTCGAGTAGAAGTCCACGGTGCGCAGGGCGTCGAAGTCCGCGCCGCACGCGGCCATGAACCGGATCGCGCGGTCGATCTCGGCCGCGATCTCCTCGTACCGGGCGTACGCCGGGTTGGCGGTGAACCCGCGGTTCCACTCGTGCACCCGCAGCAGGGACGCGAAGCCCCCGGTGGTGAACGCGCGGATGAGGTTCAGCGTCGACGCGGACGTGTGGTACGCGTCGAGCAGCCGCTCGGGGTCCGGCGTGCGGGCCTCGGGCGTGAACTCGAAGCCGTTGATGATGTCGCCCCGGAACGCCGGCAGCGTGACGCCGTCGCGGGTCTCGGAGTCGGACGACCGCGGCTTGGCGTACTGCCCCGCCATCCGGCCCATCTTGATCACCGGCAGGCTGGCGCCGTACGTGAGCACGACGGCCATCTGCAGCACCGTCATGATCTTGCCGCGGATGTTGTCGGCCGTGGCCTCCGCGAACGTCTCCGCGCAGTCGCCGCCCTGCAGCAGGAACGCCTCGCCGCGCCCGGCGGCCGCGAGCTGGCCGCGCAGCGCGTCGGCCTCCCCCGCGAACACCAGGGGCGGCAGGCTCGCGAGCCGGTCCGTGGCGCGCCGGAGCGCGTCCCGGTCCGGCCACGCCGGCTGCTGGGTGACGGGCAGGGTCCGCCAGTGCTCGAGGCCCTCGAGGACCTGCGGGTCGGCCTCGACGCTCATCAGTGCGCCGTCGCGGGCACCAGGGACTGCCCGATGCCCTCCAGGAGCTCGCCGAACCACGGCTGGGAGACGTCGAACGCCTTGCCGCCGGCGATCCGCGGGAACGCGATCGCCTTGAGCCGGTCGCCGTCCTCCTCGTCGTGGCCGATGACGCCGGCCTCGCCGCGCAGGGCGCACTCGACGGCCAGGTCGGTCATCGACTTGATGAGCCGGAGGTCGTCGGCGTTCGCGGCCGCGGCGCGCGAGTAGTAGCCCGACTTCTGGACCATGACCTTCTCGGCGCCCAGCTTCTCCGCGAACTGCTTCGCGAACCACTGGCCCGGGTTGATCGTGTCGAGCTTGACGTGCCCGAACGGGTCGCGCGGCACCTCGGCGCCGGAGGCCTCGAGCTGCTCGACGATCTCGTGCATGCCGGCACCCTCGGACAGGAAGATGTTGACGTTGCCCTGGGTGTCCATGACGGCCTTGAGGCGCTCCGCCTCGGCGTCGATGTCGAGGGCCAGCTCGGGCAGGAACACGGCGTGGATGTCCCAGCGCTCGCGCGTCAGGCCGAGGGCCGGGGCCCACTCCTGGGTGTCGAGCCACTTGCGGTACGCGGCAGCGGACGCGGCGGTCAGCCACCCGCAGTGCCGGCCCATGACCTCGTGCACGATCAGCATGCGCGGGCCCGAGCGGTGCTCGCCGATCACGTTCGCGGCGAAGCCCGCGGCCTCCTCGGCGGCGGTCCACGCGCCGAGCGACTGCTTGATCGGCACCACGTCGTTGTCGATGGTCTTCGGCAGGCCGACGACGGTCAGGCCGTAGTCGTTGTCCGCCAGGTACGCGGCGAGGTCGGCCGCGGTGGTGTTCGTGTCGTCGCCGCCGATGGTGTGCAGGACGTCGACGCCGTCGGCCTTGAGCTGCTCGGCCGCGACCTGCAGCGGGTCCTGGCCCTCCTGGACCAGGCCGCGCTTGACGCAGTCGGCGGCGTTGGTGAGCTTGACGCGGGAGTTGCCGATCGGCGAGCCGCCGAACCGGTGCAGCAGGTGCGCCTGGGCGCGACCCTCGGCGTCGATGACGATCTTCTCGCCGCGCAGGAGCCCGTAGTAGCCGTGCTGGTAGGCGATGATCTCGACCTCGGGGGCGATCTCGGTGTACCGCTCGATGAGACCACCGACGGCCGAGGACAGGCACGGAGCGAAGCCACCCGCGGTCAGGAGCGCGACGCGACGAACCGACATGAGACACACCTCTCGTTGAACTGCACAGCTGGGCGTTTCCCGGCCGCGCGGACACTCAAGGCGACGCGTGCGACCCGGACCCGGGACCGAGGTCCTGGGGCGTCCGGCACCGACGGGCCCGGACGGACGGGCTCATCCTACTGAGCCGGGGCGTCGTCCTCCGGCGGGACCGGAGGCTGGACATCGGGCACGGCGCGCCCGCCGGGGGCGGTCGGCTCGGGCGCGGCCTGGCCCGTCGCGGCGGGGTGGCCGGTGGCGATGCGTGCCTTCTGCGTCGCCGCGTAGATGTCCACGTACTCCTGGCCCGACAGCGACATCAGCGCGTACATGATCTCGTCGGTCACGGAGCGCAGGATGAACCGGTCGTTCTCCATGCCGCGGTACCGGCTGAAGTCGAGCGGCTCGCCGATCACGACGCCGATGCGCCGCGGCCGCGGCAGCCGCTGCCCGAGGGGCTGCGCCTTGTCGGTGTCGATCATCGCGACCGGGATGACCGGGGCGCCGGACTCCAGCGCCATCCGCGCCACGCCGGTCTTGCCGCGGTACAGGCGGCCGTCGGGGCTGCGCGTGCCCTCGGGGTAGATGCCGAACAGCTTGCCCTCGCCCAGCCGGTTCAGGCCGGTGCGCAGAGCGGCCTCGGAGGCCTTGCCACCGCTGCGGTCCACGGGGATGGTGCCCACGCCGCGCATGAACCCGGCGGTGAGCCGGCCCTTCAGCCCGCGCCCGGTGAAGTACTCGTTCTTGCCGATGAACACGATCTCGCGGTCCAGCACCAGCGGCAGGAAGAACGAGTCGACGACGGCCAGGTGGTTGCTCGCGAGGATCGCGGCGCCGCTGCTCGGCACGTGCTCCGCACCCCGCACCCACGGACGGAACAGCAGGTGCAGCAGCGGGCCGACGAGGACCCGCTTCATGAACCAGTAGAACAACCTGCCACCTCTCGCCTTCGTCACCGCGGGACGCCGTGCGCCGTCCCCGTGCCCTGTGCTCGTGGCCGACTCTAGAGTGCTGCCATGGCTCCGCGTCCCGACCGTCCCGACCCGTCCCCCGACGGCGACGAGCCCGACGGCGTCCACGACGCCTCCGGCGCCCCCGGCGTACCGGGTCCGCGCGACGACCGTCCGGACGACCGCGGGGAACGGGTCACCGACGAGCAGTGGGCCGCGATCGTCGCCGACCTGCGCGGCGAACCCGGCCCGACCGGTGCGGCGGAGCCGCCGAGCGCCGCCCCCGCTGGCCAGGACGACCCGCGGACGTCGTCCGGTCCCGCCGTAACCTACCCCGTCGCACCCTGGGTGACCGACCGCCGCGTCGTCCGACCCGCGCGGCCGGGCGATCCCGCTGGCGCCTCGGGCACGTCCGGCACGGCCGGTGGCGCCCGCCCCGGGCCCGACGACCCGTCGCTCTCCGGTCGCGACTGGGACGCGACGAGCCAGATGGACGACGCCGAGCGCCGTGTCGACGACGCCGAGCACTTCCGCCCTCCGGAGCCCGGCCCCGTCCTGGGCGGCGACCCGCTGCTCACGATGGCGTGGTTCGCCGTGGCCGGGATGCCGGTCGTGTGGCTCGTGGTCCTGATCGCGTGGCGCGGCGCACCCGCCGCCGTCATGCAGGCGTCGGTCGTCGTGTTCCTGCTCGGGCTGGGCGTCCTGCTCTGGCGGATGCCCCACCGCAAGGACGACCGCGACGACGACTCGGACGGCGCCGTCGTCTGACCGGCGCCGCCCGGGAGACCTCAGCGGCGCGCGAGGTCCGCCGCGCCGACGATGCCGGCGTCGTTGCCCATCGCGGCGAGCGCGAAGGTGGCCTCGGGCCGGTGGCCCCGGGCCGAGAGCTGGTCGAGGAACGCGCGGCGCGCCGGCGCCAGCAGCAGGTCGCCGGCGGCGCTGACGCCGCCGCCGATCACGACGATCGACGGGTCCAGCAGCGCGGCGACGGACGCGGACCCCTCGCCGATCCAGCGGCCCAGCTCGGCCAGCAGCTCGACGGCGAGCGGGTCGCCCTCCTGCGCGGCCTGGGTGACGTGCGGGCCGGTCAGCGCGTCGGCGTCGCCGCCGGCGAGCTCGAGCAGCCGGGTGCCGCGGGCGGGCTCGGTGATCAGCGCGGACTGCGCGTCGCGCACCAGGGCGCTGCCGGAGGCGTACTGCTCCCAGCAGCCCTCGTGGCCGCAGCCGCAGTAGTGGCCACCGGGCACGACGCGCATGTGGCCGACCTCGGCCGCCACGCCCCAGGCGCCGAGCACGAGCTCGCCGTTGACGACGATCGCGCCGCCCAGGCCGGTGCCGATCGTCAGCAGGAGCATGTCCTGCTCCTCGCGGGCGGCGCCGAACCGGAACTCGGCCCAGCCGGCGGCGTTGGCGTCGTTGGCCACGACGATCTTCACGTCCTCGCCGAGCTCCTTGGCGACGATGTCGCGCAGCGGGTGCTCGCGCCACGGCAGGTTCGGGGTGAACAGCACGGTGGCCTGGTCGGTGCCGATGAAGCCGGGGGCCGCGAGGCCGATCGCGCCGATCTCGTGCTGCTCGGCGAGCTCCTGGCACGCCTCGATCACGCCGCGGTCCACGCTCCCGGAGTCGCGCGGGTCGGTGTCGCGACGGGTCTTCGCGATGATCCGGCCGTCCTCGTCGACCACACCGGCGGCGATCTTGGTCCCGCCGATGTCCACACCGATGGCGTGCATGCTTCCCTGCTTCCGCGTGAAGGTTCCCAGCCGCACGGCGCGGTTCCACCGGCTCCCGGGACGCTGCAGCACCGGTGCGGCGGCGGCGACCCTGCGCGCGTGCGCACCCACGCTAGCGTGCAAATCGGACTGGTTCGCACACGCTCCCACGGTTCGGCCGCGTCCGCGCACGACCACCCGGACGGGCGACGGCGCGGGCTCCTGCCTTCTGGGACGGAAGTCCCCTATGCTGCGGACACCTTCCGACCTCTGACGATGGAGCCAGACTCATGGAGGAGTACAGCACCCCCCTGCTCGTCGCCGCCGGACCGCGCGAGAACCTGGTCGACCTGCTCGACGCGCGCGTGGCCGCCACCGGGGACGGCCCGCTCATCGAGCACAAGACGCCGGGCACGGGCACCACGTGGCACACGGTGAGCGCCCGCGAGTTCGACCGCCGCGTCCGGGCGGTGGCGCGCGGGTTCGTCGCCCGCGGCGTCTCCCCCGGCGACCGCGTCGGCATCATGTCCCGCACCCGCTACGAGTGGACGCTGCTCGACTGGGCGCTGTGGAGCGCCGGCGCCGTGCCCGTCCCCGTCTACGAGACGTCGTCGGCGGAGCAGGTCCACTGGATCCTGACCGACGCCGCCGTGACGCTGCTCGTCGTCGAGTCGGCCGCGCACGCCGCCACCGTCGCCGAGGTGCGTCCGGAGGCGCCGCTGCTGCGCGACGTGCTCGTCCTCGACGACGGCGCGCTGGCCGCCCTGGAGTCCGAGGGGGCGGACGTGCCCGACGCGGAGCTGGAGCGCCGGCGCCACGTCGCGGGCCGCGACGACCTCGCCACGCTGATCTACACGTCCGGCACCACCGGTCGGCCCAAGGGCGTCGCGCTCACGCACGGCAACTTCGCCGTGCTCGCGCGCAACGCCGTCGAGGGGCTGCACGAGGTCGTCGCCACGCCGGGTGCCCGGACCCTGCTCTTCATGCCGCTGGCGCACGTGTTCGCGCGGTTCGTCGAGGTGCTGTGCATGCCCGCCGGCGCGGTGCTCGGCCACACGCCCGACACCAAGCAGCTGCTGACGGACCTGCAGGAGTTCCGGCCGACGTTCATCCTCTCGGTGCCGCGCGTGTTCGAGAAGGTCTACAACTCGGCGGAGCAGAAGGCCGCGGCCGGCGGGAAGCTGAAGATCTTCCAGTGGGCGGCGCGCACGGCGATCGCCTACTCGCGCGCGCTCGACGACGGCCGGCCGGGCCTCGCGCTCCGGGTGCAGCACGCCGTCGCGGACCGGCTGGTGTTCCACAAGCTCCGCGACGCGATGGGCGGGAAGGTCGAGTGGGCCATCTCGGGCGGCGCGCCGCTGGGCGAGCGGCTCGGGCACTTCTTCCGGGGCATCGGCGTGAAGGTGCTCGAGGGCTACGGCCTGACCGAGACGACCGCGCCGGCCACGGTCAACATGCCGGGCAGGACCCGGATCGGCACCGTCGGGCTGCCGCTGCCCGGCACGTCCGTGCGGATCGCCGCCGACGGCGAGGTCGAGGTGCGCGGGCACCAGGTGTTCCGCCAGTACCACGGCAACCCTGCCGCCACCGCCGAGGCGTTCGACGACGGCTGGTTCCGCACCGGCGACCTCGGCTCGCTCGACGAGAACGGGTACCTGCGGATCACCGGGCGCAAGAAGGAGATCATCGTCACCGCGGGCGGGAAGAACGTCGCCCCGGCGGTGCTCGAGGACCGGCTGCGCGCCCACCCGCTGATCAGCCAGGTCGTGGTCGTGGGCGACGGGCGGCCGTTCATCGGCGCGCTGGTGACCCTCGACCCCGAGGGGCTCCCCGGCTGGTGCGCCGCGCACGGCCGCCCCGAGCTGACCGTCGCGCAGGCCGCGCAGGACCCCGAGGTGCTGGCCTCGATCGACGAGGGCGTCGAGCGGGCGAACCGGGCGGTGTCCCGCGCGGAGTCGATCCGCAAGTACCGGATCCTGGAGCACGACCTGACGATCGCGAGCGGGCACCTGACGCCGAAGCTCAGCGTGCGGCGCACGCACGTGCTGAAGGACTTCGCGACCGACGTCGAGGCGATCTACCGGGAGGACCAGCCGACGGCGTAGCCGCGGTCCGGCTCAGACGCGGCCCAGACGCGCCAGCAGGGTCGCCGACGGCAGCACCCGGGCGCCGTCCGCCTCGACGTGCGCGCCGAGCGCGCGGTCGCTGGTCACCACGACGACCACGCGACCCGCGGGCTCGGCGCGCACGAGGCGGCGGATCAGGTCGTCCGCGATCTCCCCCTGGGAGAACAGCACCCGCACGCCCCGGGGACCCGCGGGCGCCCGGTCCTGGGTGCCCTCCTGCCCGTCGAAGCAGCACGTCACCTCGGCGCCCGTCCGGCCGGCCAGCGTGGCCAGCCGCTCGGTGAGCCGCCGCCGCTGCTCACCGAGCGGCTGGTCGGGCCAGGCGAGCTTGGACACGTTGTAGCCGTCGACGACCAGGTGCGCCCGCGGCATCGCCAGCAGGTCGTCCAGGAGCGCGGGGTCCTCGGCCGCGCGGCCGCGGGAGGTCGGGCGGGGGCCGGGGCCGGTCGACGCCGGCACCGGCGCGACGAGGTCCGCCGGCATCCGCCCCGCCGGCGGCAGCGCCAGCTCGTCGCGCAGCGCCGCGCCGGCCTCCACCACGGTGTCGAGCAGCAGGCGCACCCGCACCTCCGCCAGCTCCCGCAGGGCCGCGGCGTCCTGCCGGGCCGTGCGAGCGAGGTCGTCGGCCCGCCGCCGGTCCGCGTCGGCGCCCGCGCGCACCCGCGCCGCCTCGACGTGGACCCGCTCGGCCGCCGCCGCGACGTCGGCCGCGTGCTCGGCGGAGCGGCGGGCCTCGGCGCGGGCGCGGTCGGCGTCCGACCGGAGGCGACGCAGGTCCTTGCGGAGGGTCGTCAGCTCGCGCTCGGCGGTGTCGGCACGCTCGGTCTCCGCGGCGAGCCGGGCGGCGAGGCGGCGCACCTCGGCCTCGGCCCGGTGCGCGCGGTGGGTGTCGTCCTGGACGGGGACGACGGAGTCGCCGGCGGCCTGCACGCCCTCCGGCGTCCCGGGCTCGTGACCGAGGGCCGACAGGCGCGCCGCCCAGCCCTCGGGGCGCAGCAGCACGGCGCCGACCGCCAGCGTCAGCCGGTCCTCGGGCGCGCCCGGCGCGGGCGGGTCGGCGAGCAGGTCGGCGGCGAGGGCGGGGTGCGCCTGGGACCAGGCCCGGGCCACCCGGGCGCGGAACGCGTCGTCCCGCTCGACGGCGAGCCACAGCGGGCCGGCCCCGGCCGCGGCACGCCGGCGCGGGGCGAACCGGCGCACCGCCGCCAGCGCCGCGGGGACCGCCGTCGCGTCGAGCGTCCCCAGCACCTCCGCGGCCAGGGGCAGCACGGCCGCGCGCACGGCGTCGGGGACGGGCTCGGACATGCCGGTCACCCTACGGCTCAGCCGGTGGCTGCCGGTGGCTGCCGGTGGCTGCTGCCGTGTCGGACCCCGCCGTTAGCGTGCCGGACATGGTCCACCGGTTCCCCGTCCCGCCCCGCGCCGAGCCGGCGCCCCCGCTCACCGGGCGGCCCGTGCAGGTGACGCTGGACGACATCGGGACGCCGCTGCACGACGTCACCTTCGTCGTGGTCGACCTGGAGACCACGGGGGCGTCCCCCGGCACCTCCGCGATCACCGAGATCGGTGCCGTGAAGGTCCGTGGCGGCGAGGTGCTGGGCGAGTTCCAGACGCTGGTCGACCCCGGCGGCCCCGTGCCGGCGCAGATCCAGGTGCTCACCGGCATCACCACCGCCATGGTGATCGGCGCCCCGCGGATCGCCGAGGTGCTGCCGTCGTTCCTCGAGTTCGCGCGCGGGTCGGTGCTCGTCGCGCACAACGCGCCGTTCGACGTCGGCTTCCTCAAGGCGGCCGCCGCCGAGACCGGGCACGCCTGGCCCGGCTTCCCCGTGGTCGACACCGTGCGGCTCGCCCGGCGGGTGGTGACGCGCGACGAGGCGCCCAACCACAAGCTGAGCACCCTCGCCGCGCTGTTCCGGGCGACCGTCGTGCCGGAGCACCGCGCCCTGGCCGACGCGCAGGCCACCGTCGACGTCCTGCACGCGCTGCTCAGCCGCCTGGCACCGCTGGGCATCACGCACCTGGAGGACCTGGCGACCGCCGCGGACCCGGTGCCGGCCGACGTGCGGCGCAAGCGCACGCTCGCCGACGGCCTGCCCGACGCCCCGGGGGTCTACCTGTTCCGCGGCCCGCAGGACGAGGTGCTGTACGTCGGCACGTCGACGTCGCTGCGCAAGCGGGTCCGCTCCTACTTCACGGCGGCCGAGAAGCGCTCCCGGATGCGGGAGATGGTCCGCATCGCGCAGGCGGTGACGCCGGTCGTGTGCGCGACGCCGCTGGAGGCGCAGGTGCGCGAGCTGCGGCTGATCGCCGAGCACGCCCCGCGGTACAACCGGCGGTCCCGCTCCCCCGAGCGGATGCCGTGGATCCGGCTCACCACGGAGCCGTTCCCGCGCCTCTCCGTGGTCCGCGAGGTGCGCGACGACGCGACGCACATCGGGCCGTTCGCGTCCCGCGGTGCCGCGCAGACCGCGCTCGAGGCGCTGCACGACGCGTTCGCGATCCGCCGGTGCACCGCGCGCCTGCCCGCCGTGCCCGCGCCCGGGGCGAGCGCGTGCCACCTCGCGGAGATCGGCCGCTGCCCCGCCCCCTGCGTCCGGCCCGAGGCCGCCGACGAGTACGCCCGGACCGTGGAGCGGGTGCGCGAGTCCATGCTCACCGACCCGGCCGCCGTCGTGGACGCGCACGCCGACCGGATCGCCGCGCTCGCTGTGCAGGAGCGGTACGAGGAGGCCGCCGGCGTCCGCGACCGCCTCGCGGCGTTCCTGCGCGGGTCCGCCCGGGCGCAGCGCCTGGCACCGCTCGCCGCCTGCGAGGAGCTGGTCGCGGCCCGGCGCACCGACGCGGGGGGCTGGGAGGTCGTCCTGGTCCGGTACGGCCGCCTGGCCGGCACCGCGCTGGTACCGCCCCGCACCGACCCGGTGCCCGCCATCGACTCGCTGCGCGTCACCGGTGAGCACGTGCCGGCCCCCGTGCCGCCCGCGCCGGCGGGCCACCCGGAGGAGGCGGACCTCGTGCTGGCGTGGCTCGGGCGGCCGGGGGTGCGCATCGTCGGGGTCAGCACGCCGTGGGCGTACCCGGTGCGGTCCGCCCAGGCCCGCACGGACCCCGCGGACGCCGTCGCGGCGGGACGCGTGGCGACGGACCTCGCCGCCGGCGCCCCCGACGACGCCGCCGGGCGGGACGACCGGTTCACCGCCGAGGCGGCGTGGGGCGAGCACGGCACGCGGGTCGAGCACGATGCGCCGGCCGCGGCCGGGACGCAGGGCCCCGCCGCGGAGGCGCCCGGCGCGGCATGATGGCGTCATGCTGACCGCCATCGTGCACATCGACACCGACGCCGCCCGCATCCCCGAGGCCGCCGCCGCCATCGCCGAGATCCCCGGCGTGAGCGAGGTCTACTCGGTCACCGGCGGCGTCGACCTCATCGCCATGGTCCGCGTCCGCGAGCACGAGGAGCTCGCCGACATCATCGCGGACCGCGTGAGCAAGGTGGAGGGCGTGCTGAGCACGCAGACGTTCATCGCGTTCCGGACGTACTCGAGCCACGACCTCGAGCAGGCCTTCGCCCTCGGCATCGAGGACTGACCGCGCCACCTGCACGAGCTGGAGAACTCTGCCCGGCACGCTGCGGCGTGTCGGGCAGGGCTCTCCGCCAGGTGCGGCGACCCCGGCCTGGTGCGGCCGACGCCCGCGTCAGGACGCCGCGCGCCAGCGGGCGAGGACGTCGGCGGCCGCGCCCGTGTCGACCGCCCGGGCGGCGTGGCCGAGGCCCGCGCGCAGCCGCGCGGTCAGGGTGCCGCCGTCGGCGCCCGTGCCGGACAGGCTGCCGTCCGCCACCAGGGCCGCCGCGGCGTTCAGCAGCACCGTCTCCCGGGACGCCACGGGCTCGCCGGCGAGCACCGCCCGCGCGACGCCGGCGTTGAACTCCGCGTCGGCGCCGCGCAGGTCCGCCACGGTCAGCCGTGCGAGGCCGAGGTCGGCGACGGGGTCGAGGACGTGCTCCGTCACCGCGCCGCCCGTCACGTGCCACACGTGCGACGTCCCGGTGGGCGCCAGCTCGTCGAGCCCGTCGTCGCCGCGGAACACCAGCGCCTCGGTCCCGCGCCGGGCCAGCACCCCGGCGACCAGGCCCGCCATCCGCGGGTCCGCGACGCCGATCGCCGCGGCCGCGGGCTGCGCGGGGTTGGTGAGCGGACCGAGGAAGTTGAACACCGTCTTGATCCCGAGCTCGCGCCGCGCGACGGCGACGTGCCGCATCGCCGGGTGGAACGTCAGGGCGAAGCAGAAGGTGATGCCGACCTCGTGCGCGAGCTCCGCCACGCGCTCCGGCGTCTGGTCCAGCCGGATGCCGAGCGCCTCGAGCACGTCCGCGGAGCCCGACGAGGACGACGCCGCGCGGTTGCCGTGCTTCACGACCCGCACGCCGGTGCCCGCGACGACGACCGAGGCCATCGTGGAGATGTTGACGGTGTGCGCGCGGTCGCCGCCCGTGCCGACGATGTCGACGGCGCGCCCGGGCACCTCGAACCGCAGGGCGTGCGCGAGCATCGTGTCGGCCAGCGCCGTCAGCTCGGTGACGGTCTCGCCCTTGGACCGCAGCGCGACCAGGAACCCGGCCACCCGGGCCGGCGAGGCCTCGCCGGACATGATCTGGTCCATCGCCCAGGTGGTCTGGGCCTCGCCGAGGTCCTGGCCGTCGACGAGCGTCGTCAGCAGGTCGGACCAGGTGACCGTCTCGGTCATGCGGCGGGGGTCCGGGACAGCAGCCCGGCGACGGCGGCCTGGAGCTCGACCGGGTCGAGGGGCTGGGACACGACCGCGTCGGCGTCGGCCCACGCGGCGAGCCACGCGTCCTGCGGCCGGCCCGTGAGGACCAGCACCGGCGGGCAGCGGAACACCTCGTCCTTGACCTGGCGCGCCAGGGCCATGCCGCCGACCTTGGCGGCCTCCCCGTCGAACACGAACAGGTCGTACGCGCCGGTCCCGGCCTGCTCCAGCGCGGCCTGCGGCGTCGCGACCTCGCTCCACCGGATGTCGGGCGTGCCGCGGCCGAGCCGGCGCCCGACGCCGAGCCGCACCTGGGCGCGGGTGTCGACGTCGTCGCTGTAGAGCAGGATGCGCGGGCCCGGGACGGACGCGGCGTCGGTCTCGTCGTGGGCGCGGTCAGCAGCCATGGTGGTCCTTCGCTCGTGCGGGGACGCGTCGCGCGCGTCCGGTGCCAGCATCTTGGCACGCCGCCGGCGGCGTGGTCCCGGGACTCCCCGCGCGCCGCGGGCGACCCCGGAGAACACGCGGAACGAGGTGACGATGTGACAGAAACCTCGGCGACGCCCTGGGACTTGTGACCCATGTAGCGCCGTTATCGGCCATACTGACGTGCGTGACGACCGCAACGGCTGCCCCCGCCTCCGCTCCCCATGTGAGCGTCAACCGACCGAACCCTGTGTCGGTCGGGACGATCGTGTGGCTGGCCTCGGAGCTCATGTTCTTCGCGGGCCTCTTCGCCATGTACTTCACCCTCCGGTCGACGGTGCCCGAGGAGTGGGCGGTCCAGACGGAGAAGCTCAACATCACCTTCGCGCTGATCAACACGACGGTGCTGGTGCTCTCCTCCGTGACGTGCCAGATGGGCGTGTGGGCCGCCGAGCGGTTCCAGCCCGTCCGCTCCGGCGGCCTGCTGAACGTCAAGGGCTGGGGCATGAACGAGTGGATGACCCTGACCTACGTCATGGGCGCGTTCTTCATCGGCGGCCAGATCTTCGAGTACGCGGAGCTGGTCCACGAGGGGCTCACCATCTCCTCGAGCCCGTACGGCTCGGTCTTCTACCTGACGACCGGCTTCCACGGCCTGCACGTGGTCGGCGGCCTGATCGCCTTCCTGTTCCTGCTCGGCCGCTCGTTCACGTCCAAGCGCTTCGGGCACCACGAGGCCACCACGGCCATCGTGACGTCCTACTACTGGCACTTCGTCGACGTGGTCTGGATCGCGCTGTTCGCGACGATCTACCTGATCAAGTGACGACGACCCCCCGCACCACCCACGCCCCCCGCACGCCCGAGACGAGGATCCATCCGTGAAGGCACTCGCCGCCCGCAGGCATCACCGGTCCGCACCGGTGGTGCTGCTCCTGCTGGCGCTGCTGCTCACCGGAGCGGTGTACGCCATCGCCCAGCCCGCCAGCGCCGACGCGGCGCAGGCTGCGGCCAGCGAGAGCGACATCGCCGCCGGTCAGAAGCTGTTCCAGGCCAACTGCGCCACCTGCCACGGCGTCTCCGCCGAGGGCCGTGAGGCGGTCGACGGCGGCGCCGGCGGCCCCTCCCTCATCGGCGTGGGTGCCGCCGCGGTCGACTTCCAGGTCGGCACCGGCCGCATGCCCGCCCAGATGAACGGCGCGCAGATCCAGGCCAAGCCCGTCCAGTTCGACGACGAGCAGATCGCCCAGCTGGCGGCGTTCGTCGCCTCCCTCGGCGCCGGTCCCTCGATCCCGACGGAGGAGCAGGTCGACGCGAGCCTCGGGGACGTCGCCACCGGCGGCGCCCTGTTCCGCACCAACTGCGCCATGTGCCACGGCGTCACCGGCGCCGGCGGCGCGCTGTCCGAGGGCAAGTGGGCGCCGTCGCTGAACGACACCACCCCCACGCACCTCTACGAGGCGATGCTGACCGGCCCGCAGTCCATGCCGGTCTTCAACGACGCGAACATCACCCCGGACGAGAAGCGCGACATCATCGCCTACCTCGAGACGCAGCGGGAGGGGTCGCCCGGCGGCCTCACCCTCGGCTCGGTCGGCCCCGTCAGCGAGGGCCTGTGGGCCTGGGTCGTCGGCATCGGCCTGCTGATCGCCGCCTCGGTCTGGATCGGAGCCAAGTCCTCGTGAGCACGCACCACGACCCCTCGACCGACCTCACCGCCCGCGTGGAGCACGCCTCCGTGCCGGAGCAGTTCGAGGACCCGGGCATGCACGAGCACCACGAGCGGCTCGGCGACACGGACCCGAAGGCCAACAAGCGCGCGGAGCGCCAGGTCGTCGTCCTCTTCACCCTCTCGATCGTCGGCACCATCGGCGCGATCGTCGCGTACGCCCTGGTGCCCCCGGGCGAGACGGTCGGCAGCATGCGGATGTCCAACCTGCTGCTCGGCCTGGCCATGTTCCTGGGCCTCGCCGGCATCGGCCTCGCCGCCGTGCACTGGGCCAAGTCGCTCATGAACGACCGCGAGCAGTCCGAGGACCGGCACGCGATCCGCACCTCCGACGAGACCCGCGTCAAGGCCGTCGAGGCCCTGCGCGCGGGTGCCAAGGACTCGGCGATCGGCCGCCGCGGCGTGCTCAAGGGCGCCATGGTGACGTCGCTGGCCCTGTTCCCGCTCTCCATCGCCGTGCCGCTGATCGGCAACATCGGCGGCGACTGGGACGTGTCGCGCTCCAAGCGCACCGTCTGGAAGCGCGGCACCCGCCTCGTCACCGACCCCACGGCCCGCCCGATCAAGGCGGCGGACGTGACCATCGGCTCGGCGTTCCACGTCATCCCCGAGGGCCTCGAGGAGCTGGACCACCCGCTCGACGAGAAGGCCAAGGCAGTCGTCCTCATGGTCCGCATGGACCCGGCCGACCTCCGGTCCGAGCAGGGCGAGGGCTGGTCGTACGACGGCATCGTCGCCTTCTCCAAGATCTGCACCCACGTCGGGTGCCCGGTCGCCCTCTACGAGCAGCAGACGCACCACATCCTGTGCCCGTGCCACCAGTCGACCTTCGACGCCGCGGACGGCGCCAAGGTCGTCTTCGGCCCGGCCAAGCGCCCGCTGCCCCAGCTGCCGATCACCGTCGACGACGAGGGCTACCTCGTCGCGCAGGACGGCTTCAACCAGCCCATCGGCCCGTCCTTCTGGGAGCGCCTCACATGAGCACCGTCGACTCCCCCAGCGCCCCGCTGACCCGCGGCGCGCGCGCGGCGGCCGGGACCGCCGACTACCTCGACCAGCGGACCGGCGTCGGCGCCGCGGTCAAGGAGTTCGCCCGCAAGATCTTCCCCGACCACTGGTCGTTCCTCCTGGGTGAGATCGCGCTGTACTCCTTCGTCGTGCTGCTGATCTCGGGCACGTTCCTCACCATGTTCTTCGTGCCCTCGATGACCGAGGTGCACTACGACGGCCCCTGGGCCGCGATGAACGGCGTGCAGATGTCCGAGGCGTTCGCCTCGACGCTGCGGCTGTCCTTCGAGGTCCGCGGCGGTCTGCTCATGCGGCAGATCCACCACTGGGCGGCCCTGATCTTCATGGCGTCGATCGTGACGCACATGATGCGCGTGTTCTTCACCGGCGCGTTCCGCAAGCCCCGCGAGCTCAACTGGCTCGTCGGCTTCACGCTGATGATCCTGGGCCTGCTGGCCGGCTTCTCCGGCTACTCGCTCCCCGACGACGTGCTGTCCGGCAACGGCCTGCGCATCGCCGACGGCGTGGCCCGCGCGATCCCGATCGCCGGCTCCTACATCTCGTTCGCGCTGTTCGGCGGCGAGTTCCCGGGCACCGAGCTGATCCCCCGGCTGTTCACGCTGCACATCCTGCTGATCCCGGCGCTGATCCTCGCGCTGATCGGGCTGCACCTGCTGATGGTCGTGCTGCACAAGCACACGCAGTACCCGGGCTCCGGCCGGTCCGACAAGAACGTCGTCGGCTACCCGCTGTTCCCCGTGTACGTGGCCAAGGCCGGCGGCTTCTTCTTCGTCGTGTTCGCCGTCATCGCCCTGATGGCCGCGACCATGACGATCAACCCGGTGTGGAACTACGGGCCGTTCGACCCGTCGATCGTCGGCGCCGGCGCCCAGCCCGACTGGTACATGCTGTTCCTCGAGGGCGGTCTGCGGCTCATGCCGGGCGGGGCCGAGGTCGTCATCGGGCAGTACACGCTGTCCCTGAACATCCTGGTCCCCGGCGTCGTGATCCCGGGCATCCTGTTCACCACGCTGGCGCTCTGGCCGTTCATCGAGGCGTTCGCCACCGGTGACGACCGCGAGCACCACGTGCTGGACCGTCCCCGCAACGCGCCGTTCCGCACCGCCTTCGGCGTCGCGTTCCTCACGGCGTTCATGGTGCTGATCCTCGCGGGCTCCAACGACCTCATCGCCACGCACTTCCACCTGTCGATCAACGACATCACGTGGACGTTCCGGGTGCTGCTGTTCGTCGGCCCGGCGGTCGCCTACTGGATCACCAAGCGCATCTGCCTCGCGCTGCAGCGCAAGGACCGCGAGCTGGTCCTGCACGGGCACGAGACGGGTCGCATCGTGCGGTTCGCCTCCGGCGAGTACATCGAGGTGCACAAGCCCCTCGACGCCCACGAGCGCTGGCTCCGGGTGCAGCACGGGCCCCGACGCCCGCTCGAGATCGAGCCGGCCGAGGACGCCCGCGGCGTGCGCCGCAAGGGCTACCGCATCGACGCGATGCGCAAGCGCCTCTCGCACGTGTTCTACGAGGACCGCGTCGAGCCGGTCACCCCGGCCGAGCTGCTCGCGGCGCAGTCGCACGGCGGGCACGACGCCCTCCCGGCGGCGCCGGCCGAGCAGCACGAGGAGCTCACGGGCGCCGGCAGCGGCACCCGGCACCTCGCCCCCGAGCCGGAGGACACCGAGGGCACCCAGCGCGGGTGACCGCATGCTGAACAGGCTCTGACCTGGGGAATCATCCGCTCCGACCGGTCGTTCGACCCAGTAGGCGCGGATCGACCCCACCGACCACGCCCGGGCTCCACCGGCACCACGCCGGAGGACGCCCGGGCGTCGTCGTCGGCAGGCCGGGGCGCCGCACGTCCCGCACCGTCGTGCACGAGCCCCCCGGGCAGCAGGCAGGCGGACGTGGTACGACTACAGGAGGCGTGCTCACGGGTGCGCCGACTGCGAAGACGTCGTCGCGGCGCAAGAGCCGCGGCCCGAGCAGGAGAGGCACTGATGGCCGACTACACCCTTCCGGACCTGCCCTACGACTACGCGGCGCTCGAGCCGCACATCTCCGGCCGGATCATGGAGCTCCACCACGACAAGCACCACGCGACGTACGTGGCCGGCGCGAACACCGCGCTGGAGAAGCTGGCAGCGGCCCGGGAGTCCGGCGACTTCGGCGCCGTGGCGGGCCTCGAGAAGACCCTCGCGTTCAACCTCGGCGGCCACGTGAACCACTCGGTCTTCTGGGAGAACCTCTCCCCCGACGGCGGCGACAAGCCCGAGGGCGAGCTGGCCGCGGCGATCGACGAGTTCTTCGGCTCGTTCGACAAGTTCCAGGCGCACTTCACCGCCAACGCCACCACGATCATGGGCTCCGGCTGGTCGATCCTCGCGTGGGACTCCATCGGCCAGAAGCTGGTCATCGTGCAGCTGTACGACCAGCAGGGCAACATCCCCCTCGGCCTCGTGCCGATCGTCGTGCTCGACATGTGGGAGCACGCGTTCTACCTCGACTACGTCAACGTCAAGGCGGACTACGTCAAGGCGTGGTGGAACATCGTCAGCTGGTCCGACGCCGCGGCGCGCTTCACCCGCGCCCGCACCCAGACCGCCGGGCTGATCGTCCCGTCGCTCTGAGAGCCGTCTGAGCCCGCAGAGGCCGGTCGCCCCCTCCCGGGGCGGCCGGCCTCTCCCGTGCCCGCACACCCCCGCCCACGCCCCGCTCCGCCCCACCCCGCTCCCGCCGCCCTACCCCGCTCCCACCTGCCCGACCCGCTCCCGCCCGCCCCGCTCCACCCGCCCGGCCCGCTCCCGCCCACCCGCCCCGTGCGCCGAAGTAGTGCGTTCACGCCGAGGTAGTGCGCCGTGCCGCACTACCTCGCGGAGAACGCACTACCTCGGCGGCTGGGTGCGGGGCGAGCGGGGGCGGCGGGGGCGGCGGGGGCGGGCACGGGGCGAGCACGGGGGCCGCGGGGGCGGGCAGGGGGCGGGCAGGGGGCGGCGGGGGTGGTCGCGCGTGCGCGGGGGCCGGTAGCGTCGGCGGCGCGACGAGGTCCTCGAGGGTCCGCGGGCGTCGCCCGGGGCGCTGCCGAGCAGAGGAGAGCGCGCGTGGGCACGGTGGTCATGTACGGCTCGGTGTCGGTGGACGGCTTCGTCGCGGACGAGCAGGACCAGCCAGGACCCCTCTTCGACTGGCTGGTCCAGGGCGACGTCCCGCTGGACGACAGCGGCGCGCTGCAGGTGTCGCAGGCGTCGTACGACTACGTCCGGCCGTACTGGGACCAGATCGGCGCGACGGTCGTCGGCCGCCGCGTCTTCGACCTGACGGACGGCTGGGACGGGACGCCGCCGAGCGGGGTCGACCACGTGGTCGTGGTGACGCACCGGCCGCCGCCCGCGGGCTGGGACCCCGGGGCGCCGTTCCACTTCGTCGAGGGCGTCGAGGCCGCCGTGGCCCGGGCGCAGGAGCTCGCCGGCGACCGCGTCGTCGAGGTCGCCGCCGGCGACGTGGGGGGCCAGGCGCTCGCCGCGGGCCTGGTCGACGAGGTGCGGATGGACGTCGCCCCGGTCGTGCTCGGGTCCGGCAGGCGGTTCTTCGGCTCGGCCGGCGCGCAGCACCTGCTCCAGGACCCGGTCGTGGTGCTGCAGGGCGTCCGGGTGCTGCACCTGCGCTACCGGGTGCGCCAGGAGGGCCGGGAGGACCGAACGGGCTGAGCGGGCCCGGGACGACGCAGGGCCGGTCTCCCCGGGAGGGAGACCGGCCCTGCGGACGTCAGGCGTCAGTGCGCGTGCTGGCCGCGGCTGAACTCGAAGATCCAGCCGACCAGGCCGATGACCCCGAGGGCCACGCCGATGTACAGCAGCCACCAGCCGATCGCCATGCCGAGGAACGCGAGGGCTCCGGCGAAGGCGATCGTGATGGGCCACCAGCTCCACGGGCTGAACACGCCCTGGTCGCCGGCGCCCTCGGCGATGAGCGCCTCCGGGTCGTCCTCCGGCCGCGCGTCGATCCGGCGGGCCAGCAGCGCCAGGTAGCCACCGATCATGCCGACCAGACCGCCGACCAGCGGGATGCCGACGGTGCCGACGGCCTCGCCACCGCTCCACCAGGCGTAGACCAGCCCGATCGGGATGAAGAACAGCACGCCGCCCAGAAACAGGTACGGCTCCACCTTCATGGCGTGGCGCGGGCGGGTGCTCGCGTCGCCGTGCACCGACGGGCGGGCGCCGGGCTCGTTGAGGCTGCTCATCGGTCGCGGCCCTCCTCGTCGGTGTCGCGCGGGCGGTCGTCCACGATCGTCGAGCTGGACTGCTCGGGCTCGCCGCCGCCGTGCTCCATGCGGTCGCGGGCCACGCCCTGCTCACCCGTGCGCTCGGACTCCCAGTCGAAGAACCCGGGGTCGGGCTCGACGTGGTCCATGGCGGCGACCTCGGGGTGGTGCAGGTCGAACGCCGGGCGCTCCGAGCGGATGCGGGGCAGCGACGTGAAGTTGTGCCGCGGCGGCGGGCAGGACGTCGCCCACTCGAGCGACTGGCCGTAGCCCCACGGGTCGTCGACGGTGACCTTGGGCGCCTTGCGCCAGGTGATGTAGACGTTCCACAGGAACGGCAGCGTCGAGATCGCGAGGATCATCGAGCCGACCGTGGAGAGCTGGTTCATCCAGGTGAACCCGTCCTCCGGCGAGTAGTCCGCGTACCGGCGAGGCATGCCGAGCGCACCCAGCCAGTGCTGGATGAGGAACGTCATGTGGAACCCGACGAACAGCAGCCAGAAGTGCACCTTGCCGAGCCGCTCGTTGAGCATGCGCCCGGTGAACTTCGGCCACCAGTAGTACATGCCGCCGAACATCATGAACACGACGGTGCCGAACACCACGTAGTGGAAGTGCGCGACCACGAAGTACGTGTCGGAGACGTGGAAGTCGAGGGCCGGGCTGGACAGGATGATGCCCGTCAGGCCGCCGAACAGGAAGGTCGTGAGGAAGCCGATCGTCCACAGCATCGGCGTCTCGAACGTGAGCTTCCCGCGCCACATCGTGCCGATCCAGTTGAAGAACTTCACGCCCGTCGGGACGGCGATCAGCATCGTCATCAGCGCGAAGAACGGCAGCAGGACGGCGCCGGTGACGTACATGTGGTGCGCCCAGACCGTGACCGACAGGGCGGCGATCGCGATGGTCGCGTACACCAGGCCCTTGTAGCCGAACACGGGCTTGCGGCTGAACACCGGGAGGATCTCGGTCGCGATGCCGAAGAACGGCAGCGCGATGATGTAGACCTCGGGGTGCCCGAAGAACCAGAACAGGTGCTGCCAGAGGATGGCGCCGCCGTTCTCGGGGTTGAACACCTGCGCACCGAGCCGGCGGTCGGCACCCAGCGCGAACAGCGCGGCGGCCAGCGGCGGGAACGCCATCAGCACCAGCAGGCTCGTGATGAGCGTGTTCCAGGTGAAGATCGGCATCCGGAACATCGTCATGCCGGGCGCGCGCATGGTGACGATCGTGGTGATGAAGTTGACGGCACCGAGGATCGTGCCGAATCCGGTCAGCGCGAGGCCGAAGACCCAGAGGTCACCACCGGCTCCCGGCGAGTACACGGAGTTCGACAGCGGCGCGTAGGCGAACCAGCCGAACGACGCGGCGCCCTGCGGGGTGAGGAACCCGGCCGCGGCGATCAGGCCGCCGAACAGGTACAGCCAGAACGAGAACGCGTTCAGCCGCGGGAACGCGACGTCGGGAGCACCGATCTGCAGCGGCATGATGATGTTGGCGAAAGCGGAGAACAGCGGCGTCGCGAACAGCAGCAGCATGATCGTGCCGTGCATCGTGAAGAGCTGGTTGTACTGCTCCTTGCTCTGCACGATCTGGATGCCCGGCTCGAAGAGCTCGGCGCGGATCAGCAGGGCCATGATGCCGCCGATCGCGAACCAGGCGAAGGCCGCGATCAGGTACATGTAACCGATCGTCTTGTGGTCGGTCGACGTGACCCACTTGACGACGGTGCGGCCCAGGGTCTGGCGGCGCGGGGCGAGCCCCGGCACGACCTCGACGGTGGCGGCCATCAGTTCGCTCCCTCTTCGCCCTCGGCGTCCTCGGAACCGTCACCGGTCACGCGGACGTCCTGCAGGCGGTTGTACTCGAGACCCAGCTGACCGTCCTGGCCGGCGTCCCGCAGCTCCTCGATGTGCGCGTCGTACTCGTCGCGCGACACGACCTTCACGTTGAACAGCATCGACGAGTGCTCCTCGCCGCAGAGCTCGGCGCACTTGCCGACGTACTCGCCCTCGACCTCGGGGACGACCTGGAACGTGTTCGTGCGTCCCGGGATCATGTCCTGCTTGTACAGGAACGCGGGCACCCAGAACGAGTGGATGACGTCGCGGGAGTCGAGCACGAACTCGACGCGCTCGCCCACCGGCAGGTACAGGGTCGGCTGGTCGGCGAGGACGCCGGTCTCGCTGACCTGCTGCGCGTGCTGGCCGGTGTCGTAGACGTCGTCGTCGACGTAGTTGAAGTCCCAGCTCCACTGCTTGCCGATCACCTGGACCGTGAGGTCCGGCTCGGCGCTGCGGTCCTGGATCTCCGACATGTCCCGCGCCGTGTAGTAGAACAGCACGCCGACCATGATGATCGGCAGGATCACGTACATGATCTCGAGCGGCACGTGGTAGCGGAGCTGCACGGGGAGCTGGTCGTCGTCCTTGCGCTTCCGGTACACGGTGACGCACCAGATGATCAGGCCCCAGACGAGCACGCCCACGAGCAGCGCGGCGACCCAGGAGCCGACCCAGAGGTTCGTGATGCGGCCGGTCTGGTTGGTGATCTCGTTGTCCGAGTCACCGGGGAGCCAGCCGCGCTGGACGTCGGGCGAGCAACCGGCGAGCGCGAACGCGACGACGGACACGAGTCCCGCGACGGCCAGTCGGGTCCGCCTCGGGCGGCGGGGGGTCTGCGAGCGCACCGGGGGCCTTCCACTTCGGTCCCCGTCGCCCTCGACGCCACCCGGCGTCGTCCGACAGGGAATACACCTAGGACCTATGTCCTCGATCCCGTGCAGCGTAGCGCGCTGGTCGCGGTGAGGTGGTCCCAGACCCGCGTTTCGGGCACACGAGATGACGCAGTGTCATCTGGATCACGTCCGGGTCCGGCCGTGCCCGGCCGGGCCGGCGCCGCCCCGGCTACCGTGCGGGGGTGACCGCTCCCGGCTCCCCCGCACGTCCTGGCCCCGGCGCTCCCGCCGAACCCGGCCCGGCCCCCCGCGTGGTCCTCGACTCCGGCGGCCGCGCGCCCGTGCTGCCGGCCGCGCGCGAGGCCTTCCTCGCCGCGCTCGACGAGGGCTGGGCGGACCCGCGGCGGTTGCACAGCGAGGGCCGGCGCGCCCGCGCGCTGCTCGACGGCGCGCGGGAGGCCGTCGCCGCCCTGGTCGGCGCGCGGACGGAGGAGGTCGACCTCGCGCCGTCGCTGACGGCCGCGCTGCACGGCGCGGTGCTCACCGTCGCCCGCGGTCGGCGCCGGGTCGGTCCCGGAGTCGTCGCCTCCGCCGTGGAGCGGATGGCCGTGCTGGACGCCGCCGACGTGGCCGGGGACCGGCTGACCGTCCCGGTCGACCGCGACGGGCGCGTGGACGTCGCGGCGTTCGCGGACGCCGTCGCCCGCCCCGGCGTCGCGCTGGCCGCCCTGCAGCACGCCAACGGCGAGGTGGGCACCGTGCAGCCCGTCGCGGGGACGCACGAGGCTGTCCGGGCCGCCGGGGTGCCGTTGCTGGTGGATGCCGGCTCGTCGTTCGGGCACGCGCCCGTCGGACCGGACTGGGACGTCCTGGCGCTCGACCCGGGCGACGTCGGCGCGGTCCCGGGCGTCGCGGTGCTCGTCACCCGGGCCGGGGTCCGCCGCTCCCCCGTCGGACCGCCCGACGAGGACCGCTGGTTCCCCGGAGGCGTGTCCGTGCCCGCGGCGCTCGCCGCCGCCGTCGCCCTGCAGGTCGCCGCCGCCCGGGTCCGGGCCGGCGACGACCCGCGGGCCGGGCTCGTGGACCGGATCCGTGCCCGGGTCGCCGCCGAGGTGCCGATGGTCGACGTCGCCGGGCCCGCCACCGGCCGGCTGCCGCACGTCCTGACGTTCTCCTGCCTGTACGTCGACGGCGAGGCCGTGGTGACCGCGCTCGACCGGGCCGGGTTCGCGGTCGCGTCGGGCTCCGCGTGCACCTCGGCGACCGACGAGCCGAGCCACGTGCTCGCCGCGATGGGCGCCCTGACCCAGGGCAACGTGCGGCTGTCGCTGCCCCTGGGCACCACGGCGGCGGACGTCGAGCGGTTCTGCGACGTCCTGCCGGGCGTGGTCGCAGGCATCCGCCGCGCCGCGGGCCTCACCGGCCTCTGACGACCCGCGCACCCCGCCCGGACGCACGGGAGCCCCGGACCACCAGGTCCGGGGCTCCCGTCAGCGCGGGGTGCTGGTCAGCTGAACGAGCCGCCGCACGCGCAGCTGCTGCCGGCGTTCGGGTTGTCGATCGTGAAGCCCTGCTTCTCGATGGTGTCGGCGAAGTCGATCGTGGCGCCCTCGAGGTAGGGGACGCTCATCCGGTCGACGACGACCTCGACGCCGTCGAAGTCCACCAGCGCGTCGCCGTCGAGCACGCGCTCGTCGAAGTAGAGCTGGTAGATCAGGCCGGAGCACCCGCCCGGCTGCACCGCGATGCGCAGGCGCAGGTCGTCGCGCCCCTCCTGCTCGAGCAGGCTGCGCACCTTGCCGGCCGCGACGTCGGTGAGCTGGACGCCGTGCGTCGCGGTCTCGGTGGTCTCGCTCATGGTGTCTCCAGACGGTGTCTCGGAACGGTCGCGGACGCGCGCTCGCACGCGGGCCGCGGGACGGTCACGACGAGCACAACCGCGCCCCCGCGTGATCTGTTCCCCAATGTACGCGCCCACCGGCCCGTGCTCACGGGACGCGCACGGGACGCGCACGGGACCCGCCCGCGACCCGCCCCGCACCCGCTCGCTCGCCGGGACCCGGCCCGGGACCTCGGGCAGGGCCACGGAGGGCGCAGCGCGACCTCAGCGCGACCTCAGCGCGACCAGGTGCGGGCGATCCGCGGCAGCCGGGCCCGCAGCGCGGCGGCCGCGTCGTGCCGCCAGAGGTCGTCGTCCTCCGGGCGCTCCAGGACGGCGAAGCCGGCCGCCAGCCCGGCGGCGCCCCAGTCGCGCCGGCCGGTGCGCAGCTGCGCCGCGACCGCCACCGCGGGCACGCCGAGCGGGAGCGCCGCCCGCGCGACCGCGCCGACCACGCCGTGCTCCAGCCCGGCACCGTCGAGCACGCCGGTGCCGGTCAGCACCAGGTCGGCGTCAGCCGCGTGCCCCGCCAGGTCCACCGCGTCGGCCACCCAGGCCGCGCCCGCCACGAGCCGCGCCCCCAGCAGGCCGAGCGCGAAGGCGGCGCCACCCCCGGCACCGGACCCCGCGACCAGCGCGGCGCGCGACCCCGGTGCGCGGGCGGCCCCGCCGGGCGCGGGTCCGTCGCCGGCGAGCAGGTCCCGGCGCGGGCTCGCGCCGGCGCCGGCCGCCGCGTGCGCGAACGCGGCCGCCGCCCGCTCGGCGTCCTGCGCGGTCGCGGCGTCGACCCGGCGCGACTCGGCGAGGTCCGCCGAGACCCCGGCGAGACCGAGCAGCGGCAGGTCGTGCGCGTGCAGGGCCACCAGGTCCCGCCCGCGCAGCGCCGCCCGCAGCGCCGTCAGCTCCCCGAGGTCGGCGGCGGTGAGCCGCGCGGCGCCGTCGAGCCCGCGCGCCGCCGCCGCGGGCGCCGCGCCGAGCGCCGCCAGGAGCCCCGCACCCGCGTCGTGCGCCACGGTCCGGCGGCCGCCGAGGCCGACCACGACCCGCCCGGCGCCGGTGTCCAGCGCCGCCGCGACCAGCGTGCCGAGCCCCGCGGAGGTGGTCGCCGCCACCGGCAGGGCCTCCGGGTCCGCCGCCCCGAGAGCCAGTGCGCCGTCCACGTAGGCGGTCCGCGCCCCGGAGGGCTCGGTGACCACGAGCACCGCACCGGGCACGACCTCGCCGTGGGCGTCGGTGGTGGTGACCGCGAGGAGCTCGCCGCCCCGGGCCGCCCGGACGGCCTCGACCAGGCCGGCTCCCCCGTCCGACAGCGGCAGCGGCACGAGGGTGTCGCCGGGCACGGCGTCCTGCCAGCCCGCGGTGATCGCCGCGACCGCCTCTGCGGCGGTCAGCACCGGCCAGGAGTCGGCGCGCACGGCGCTGTGCGCGGGCCCGCGCGCGGCCGCGGGGCCGTCGTCCGGCCGCGCGTCGAACCGGCCGGGGGCCACGAGCACGTGCACGCCGCCGATCCTCGCACGCGGCCCGCACCCGTCCCACGCGTGCACCGCGCCGCGGTCCTGGTCAGCGCACCGGGGCGCTGTGGGATGATCCTGCGCGTGAGTCTGCTCGCCCCCGCGACCTCGTTCGCGGAACCGCTGCCCTCCGCCCTCCTGCTGCTCGGCCGGGGCACCGACCTCGCCTCCGAGCGCGGCGTCGAGTGCGTCGGCGGCCTGCCCGCCGCCAGCGACCCCGACCTGGTGGAACGCGCCCGTGCCGCCCGCGCCGCGCTGGGCGACCGCGCCTTCGTGCTCGGCCACCACTACCAGCGCGACGAGGTCATCGACTTCGCCGACGTCACGGGCGACTCGTTCAAGCTGGCGCGCGAGGCCGCGGCCCGGCCCGACGCCGAGTTCATCCTGTTCTGCGGGGTGCACTTCATGGCGGAGTCGGCGGACATCCTCACGTCCGACCGGCAGCAGGTGATCCTCCCGGACATGGCCGCGGGCTGCTCGATGGCCGACATGGCCGCGATCGACCAGGTCGAGGACGCGTGGGACGTGCTGGCCGAGGCCGGCGTCGCCGAGGACACGGTCCCGGTCACGTACATGAACTCGACGGCCGCCATCAAGGCGTTCACCGGCCGGCACGGCGGCACCGTGTGCACGTCGTCCAACGCGCACGTCGCGCTCCGCTGGGCGTTCGACCAGGTCGGCGGGGTCGACGGCACCGGCAAGGTGCTGTTCATGCCGGACCAGCACCTCGGCCGGAACACCGCGGTGCTCGAGCTGGGCCTGCCGCTCGACGCGTGCGTCGTGTTCGATCCCCGCAAGCCGAACGGCGGCCTCACCACCCAGCAGCTGCGCGACGCCCGGATGATCCTGTGGCGCGGGCACTGCTCGGTGCACGGCCGGTTCTCGGCGCAGAACCTCGTCGACGTGCGCGCCGCGGTCCCGGACGTCACCGTCCTGGTGCACCCGGAGTGCAAGCACGAGGTCGTCACGGGCGCGGACATGGTCGGGTCGACCGAGTACATCATCAAGGCCCTGGACGCCGCCCCCGCGGGGTCGTCGTGGGCCATCGGCACGGAGCTCAACCTGGTGCGCCGGCTCGCCGCCGCGCACCCGGACAAGCAGATCACCTACCTCGACTCGACGGTCTGCTTCTGCTCGACGATGAACCGGATCGACCTGCCGCACCTGGTCTGGGCGATGGAGTCGCTGCGCGACGGGCGGGTGCCGAACCGGATCGTGGTCGACGCCGACGACGCGCACTGGGCCCGGGTCGCGCTCGACCAGATGCTGGCCCTGCCCGGGTACTGAGACCCTGGGGGGACGCGCCCGCCGGGCGACGCGTGGGAGGGGGTCGCACGTGAGCACCGGGAACCCGATGCGGGTGGGGATCGTCGTGTTCGACGACGCGGAGGAGCTCGACGTCGTCGGCCCCTACGACGTGCTCGCCGCGTGGGCGGCAGAGTCGACGCTGCGGCCGGAGGTGCTGACGTTCTCCGCCGACGGCAACGGCGTCCGCTGCGCGAAGGGGCTGCGCCTGGTCCCGGACACGTCCCGCGACGAGGTCGGCCCGCTGCACGTCCTCGTGCACCCCGGCGGACGGGGGACCCGCCCGCTGGCCCGTGACACCGGGCACCTGGCGTGGGTCCGGGCCGCGCGGGCGGAGACGCCGCTGATGACCTCGGTCTGCACGGGCGCCCTGGTGTACGCGGCCGCCGGGCTGCTCGCGGGCCGGCCCGCCACCACGCACTGGGCCGCCTTCGACGAGCTCGCGGCGCTCGACCCGAGCGTCCTGGTCGACAGCGAGGCCCGGTACGTCGACGACGGCGACGTGATCACGTCGGCCGGGGTCTCCGCCGGGATCGACATGGCGCTGCACCTGGTCGCCCGCCTGGAGTCGCCGGACGCGGCCCGCGCGGTGCGCCGCCAGATCCAGTACGACCCCGCTCCCCCGGTCTGACGCAACCCGGCCCCTTCCGACCGGCACGGTCGACCGGCACCGGGTGGAAGGTCCGGGCCGACACGCCCTCGGCGTGTCCGTCGCGACCCTCCACCCGGCGGGGCGAGCGGCTCAGGCGAGGCGGGCCAGCAGCAGCGCCTCGGCCAGGACCACCTTCTCCAGCTCGCCGAGGTGCACCGACTCGTTCGCGCCGTGCGCCCGCGAGTCCGGGTCCTCGACGCCCGTCACGAGGATCGCCGCGTCGGGGTAGACCTCGAGCAGGTCGGCGATGAACGGGATGGAGCCGCCGATGCCGATGTCGACCGGGTCGGTGCCCCACGCGTCGGCGAACGCGGCGCGCGCCGCCTGCATCGCCGGGGAGTCGGCGGGCGCCTGGAACGGCTTGCCGAGCTCGCCGTCCCGCACGGTCACGCGGGCGCCGAACGGCGCGTGGCCCTCGAGGTGGGCGCGCAGCGCGGCGAGCGCAGCGGCCGGGTCCTGCCCCGGGGCGATGCGCATGGACAGCTTGGCGGTCGCCTTCGGGGCGATGGTGTTCGACGCCGTGGCGACGCGCGGGGCGTCCAGCCCGATGACGGCGATCGTCGGGCGGGTCCACAGCCGCGCGGTGAGCGGGCCCGTGCCGGCGAGGGTCACGCCGTCCAGCACGCTCGCGTCGGCGCGGAACGCCGCCTCGTCGTAGTCGACGGCCGGGTCCGCCGCGGTGACCAGCCCCGCGACCGCGACGTCGCCCGCGTCGTCGTGCAGCGTCGCGATGAGCCGCGACAGCAGGGTGACCGCGTCGAGCACCGGGCCGCCGAACATGCCGGAGTGCACCGCGTGGTCGAGCACGGCGACCTCGACCTCGAGGTCGACCAGCCCGCGCAGCGACGTGGTGAGGCCGGGCACGCCGACCTTCCAGTTGGACGAGTCGGCGACCACGATGACGTCCGCCGCGAGCAGGTCCTGGTAGGTGTGCAGGAACCGGGTGAACGACGGCGAGCCCACCTCCTCCTCGCCCTCGACGAACACCGTCACGCCGACGCCGAGCTCGTCGCCGAGCACCCGCAGCGCACCCAGGTGCGCCACGACGCCGGCCTTGTCGTCCGCGGCGCCGCGGCCGAACAGGCGGCCGTCGCGCTCGGTCGGCTCGAACGGCTCGGTGTCCCAGTCCTCGCGGGCACCGGGCGGCTGCACGTCGTGGTGCGCGTACAGCAGCACCGTCGGAGCGCCGGCCGGGCCGGGGCGGCGGGCCACGACCGCAGGGGCGCCGGGGGTGCCGTCCGGGCGCTCGACCGACAGGATCTGCACCTCGGGCAGGCCGGCCTCGCCGAGCAGCCGGGCGACGTGCTCCGCGCTGGCGGCGACGTGCGCCTGGTCGAAGTCGGCGTTCGACACGCTGGGGACCCGGACGAGGGCCTCGAGGTCGGCGCGGACGCCGGCGAACGCGGCTGCCACGCGGGCGCGCAGGTCCTCGACCTGCGCTGCAGCGGACGGGGACGTGGGGGTGGTGGGCTCTGTCACGGATCGCCACGCTACTCGACTACCCTGAAGGGGTGTTCGGACGCAGCAAGGACAGCACGGTCCCGACGGACTCGGTGGAGCAGGTGCCCCTGACCGAGGAGACCCCCGGGATCATCGAGGGACCCGGCGGCAAGGGCCGCCCCACCCCCAAGCGGAAGGTCGCCGAGGCGGCCAACCGTCGCCCGCTCGTGCCCCAGGACCGCAAGGCCGCGGCCAAGGAGGCGAAGGCGGCGCAGCGCGTCGAGCGCGACCGCCAGTACGCCGCCATGCAGACCGGCGACGAGCGCTACCTGCCCGCCAAGGACAAGGGCCCGGTGCGCCGGTACGTCCGGCAGTACGTGGACGCCCGCTGGAGCCTCGGCGAGCTGTTCCTGCCGGTCGCCATCGTCATGCTGCTGCTCAACATGCTGCTGACGTCGGTGAGCCCGGAGCTGGCGTTCCTCGGCCTGATCGTGCTCTACCTGTTCATCATCGGCATGGTCGTCGACGTCGCGATCATGTGGCGCCGGCTGCGCAAGCGCCTGGTCGCCAGGTTCGGCCCGGACGCGATCCAGCGCGGGCTGATGATGTACGCGATCACCCGCGTGTTCCAGATCCGCCGCGCGCGCCTGCCGAAGCCGCAGGTCAAGCACGGCGAGTACCCGGAGTGACCGCGGCCTGACCGCGGCCCGGCCGCCGGCCTGACCGCCCCGGGCGGTGGCACCGCTGCCTGGTGCCTACAGTGGTCGCATGGTCAACTACCGCCACCTGGGCCGCTCCGGCCTCAAGATCTCCGAGATCACCTACGGCAACTGGCTCACGCACGGCTCGCAGGTCGAGAACGACGCCGCGACCGCCTGCGTCCGGGCCGCCCTCGACAACGGCATCACCACCTTCGACACCGCGGACGCCTACGCGAACACGGTCGCCGAGGAGGTGCTCGGCGAGGCCCTGAAGGGCGAGCGCCGGCAGTCGCTCGAGATCTTCACGAAGGTCTACTGGCCGACCGGCCCCAAGGGCCCGAACGACTCCGGCCTGTCCCGCAAGCACATCATGGAGTCCATCGACGGCTCCCTGCGGCGCCTGCAGACCGACTACGTCGACCTGTACCAGGCGCACCGCTACGACCACGCGACGCCGCTCGAGGAGACGATGCAGGCGTTCGCCGACGTCGTCCGCTCGGGCAAGGCGCTGTACATCGGCGTCAGCGAGTGGACCGCGGACCAGATCCGCGCCGGCCACGCGCTGTCGCAGGAGCTCGGCTTCCAGCTGATCTCGAACCAGCCGCAGTACTCCGCGCTGTGGCGGGTCATCGAGGGCCAGGTCGTGCCGACCTCGGAGGAGCTGGGCCTGTCGCAGATCGTCTGGTCCCCCGTCGCCCAGGGCGTGCTCACCGGCAAGTACAAGCCGGGCCAGCCGCTGCCCGAGGGCTCGCGCGCCACGGACGAGAAGGGCGGCGCGAACACGATCAAGCGCTTCCTCGACCAGCCGAACGTGCTGCAGCGCGTGCAGGACCTGACGCCGGTCGCGCAGGAGCTCGGGCTGTCGCTCGCGCAGCTCGCGGTGGCCTGGGTGCTGCAGAACCAGAACGTCGCCGCGGCCATCATCGGGGCCTCGCGCCCGGAGCAGGTCGTCGAGAACGTCAAGGCGTCCGGCGTGCAGATCCCGGCCGAGCTGATGACGCGGATCGACGAGATCCTCGGCGACGCCGTGATCACGGACCCCGCGGAGACGGCGAAGAGCTCGCCCGCCACCCGCTGACGTCCGCCTCGGCGGTACCGGGCCCCGTCGCTCCCTCCGGAGCGGCGGGGCCCGGCCGTGTCGTGCGCCCTAGCGACCCTCGCCCGGCTCGGCCGGCTCGTGCACCGCGACCGCGGGCGGCACCGGCACCGTCAGGCGCGGCAGCAGCACGTGGATCAGCGGCCCGATGCCGAGCGCGTACGCCACCGTCGCGAGGCCGACCGTGCCGCCGAGCAGCCAGCCGACGACCACGACGGTCACCTCGATCGCGATCCGCACGGGCCCGACGGGCCAGCCGGTCCGGGCCACGAGACCGGTCATGAGCCCGTCGCGCGGCCCCGGCCCGAGGCGGGCGCCGATGTAGAGCGAGCTCGCGAGGCCGTTCAGCAGGATGCCGGCGACCACCAGGCCGATGCGGCCGGGCAGCGGCATCGGGTCCGGCAGCCGGTCGAGCAGCGCGAGGACCGGGTCGATCAGCACGCCGATCACCAGGACGTTCGCGACGGTGCCGACGCCCGGGCGCTGCCGCAGCGGCCACCAGCAGACCAGGATCACCACGCTCAGCACCACCGTGACCGTGCCGAGGGACCAGCCGATCTGGCGCGAGACGCCCTGGCTGAGGACGTCCCACGGCATGTTGCCGAGGCCGGAGTGCACGAGCAGCCCGATGGAGACGGCGTAGAGCACGAGCCCGACGACCAGCTGCACGCCGCGACGGACTGCTCGGTTGCCGGCCGCGGTGCGCGGGGACGTGGTGGCCGGGGTCTGCGGTGTCATGGCCTCATCTTCTGGCATGAGAGGCCTTCCTTTCGACAGCCACTTGGGAGAAAGTGGCCTCATGTCCACGCTCCTCGTCTCCGACCGCCGGATCGGCGGCACCGGCCTGGCCACCGTCGTCGGTCAGTGGCGCCGCCCCGGCCCCGCGTACGCCGCGCTGGCCGACGCCCTGCGGCGCGCCCTGCTGTCGGGCGACCTCCCGCTCGCGACGCGCGTGCCCGGCGAGCGCGAGCTGGCGGCCGCGCTCGGCGTCTCCCGCACCACGACCTCGGGAGCGTACGACGTGCTCCGCCAGGAGGGGTACCTGCTGAGCCGGCAGGGGTCGGGCACCGTGACGGCGCTGCCGCCCGGGACGGCCGCACGCGCCGGGAGACCGGCGACGGCACTGCCCGTGCACCGCCCGCTCGACGCGGACGGCGTCGTCGACCTGACCATCGCCGCGTGCACCCCGCCGCGCGACCTGCACGCGGCGGCCCGGCGCGCCGTCGACGCCCTCCCCGCGCACGCCGGCCACGGGTACGCCCCGCTCGGGCTGGACGTCCTGCGGGAGGCGATCGCGGACCGGTACACCGCCCGTGGCACCCCCACGACACCCGACCAGGTGCTCGTCACGACCGGGGCGCAGCACGCCATCGCGCTGCTCATGTCCACGCACGCCGGCCCCGGCGACCGCGTCGTCGTCGAGCAGCCCACCTACCCGCACGCGATCGAGGCCGTCCGGGCCGCCGGCGCCCGGCCGGTCCCCGTGCCCACCGGTTCGGGCGGCGTGCGCGGCACGGACCTGGACCTGCTGGAGTCCACCGTGCGCCAGGTCGCGCCGCGCCTCGTCTACCTGATCCCCGACCACCACAACCCGACCGGCGCCACCCTCGACGCCGCCGGACGGGCGCGGGTGCGCGACCTGGCACGGCGCACGGGCACGGTCGTCGTCGGGGACGAGGTGCTCACCGACCTGACCCTCGACGGCCCGGAGCCGGAGCCCTGGGCGGGCGACGGCACGGGCGCGCGGGTCGTGGCGATCGGCTCGATGTCCAAGAGCCACTGGGGCGGGCTGCGGGTCGGCTGGCTGCGCGGTCCCGCGGACCTGGTCACCCGCCTGGCGCTGGCCCGGCGCAGCGGGGACCTCGGCACGGCGGTGCTCGACCAGCTGGTCGCCGTCGAGCTGCTGCGCCTCGGCACCGGGCCGGTCACGGAGCGCCGCGCGCACCTGCGGGCGGGGCGCGACCTGCTGGCCGGGCTCCTGGCCGAGCGGCTGCCGGACTGGCGGTTCACCGTCCCGGCCGGGGGTCAGTGCCTCTGGGTCGACCTCGGAGCGCCCGTCTCGTCGGCGCTGAGCGCCCTGGCGCTGGCGCACGGCGTGCGGGTCGCGCCCGGGCCGGCGTTCGCGGTCGACGGCGCCCTGGAGGACCGGATCCGGCTCCCGTTCACCGCGGGCCCGGACGCGCTGCGCCGCGCGGTCGACGGGCTGGCGCTCGCGTGGGCCGCGCTGGGCGCCCCGGGCCGCGATCTCGCCCCCGGGACCGTCGCCGCCCGGCCGAGCGCGCTCGTCTGACCCGGCGCCCGGCGACGCCTCAGTCGCGCGGACGCACCGTCACCTGGTCCGGGACCGCGAGCAGGTCGTAGACCGGCGTGACCAGGGTCCCGTCGTTGCGCAGCACCAGCGACCGCACCCCCTGGTCCCGCAGCGCCCGCCACTGCAGGCCGAGCCACTCCTCGGCATCGAACCGGGTGGTGAACACGGGCGACACGGGCCGGTCCAGCACGGTGCCCGACTCCCCCGTCAGCTCCCAGGCCCACTGCGGGCGCAGCACCATCACGCGGCACCCCCGGCGAGCGCCCGTCCGATCCGCGACGGCCACGCCGGGCCCTCGTAGATGAAGCCGGTGTAGCCCTGGACCAGGTCCGCGCCGGCGGCACGGTAGGCGCGGGCGTCCGCGGCCGTCGTGATGCCGCCCACGCCGATGATCACGGCATCCGGGCCGAGCCGGTCGCGCAGCCGCGCGACGACGCGGAGCCCGCGCTCGAGCAGCGGCGGCCCCGAGAGGCCGCCCTCGCCCAGGTCGTGCGCGATCGTCGTGTTGACCGCGACGACGCCGTCGAGGCCGAGCTCGGCCACCAGGTCCGCGACCGCGTCGACGTCCGCGTCCGCGAGGTCCGGGGCGATCTTCACCAGCAGCGGCACGCGCGGGCGCCCGGCGGCGGCAGCCGACTCGTCCGCGGCGGCACGGGCCGCCTGCAGGATCGGCCGCAGCGCGTCCACCGACTGCAGGTCGCGCAGCCCCGGGGTGTTGGGGGACGACACGTTGACCACGAGGTAGTCCGCGTACGGCGCGAGGTGCCCGGCGCTGGTGGCGTAGTCGTCGGCCGCGTCCTCGGGCGGCGTGACCTTGGTCTTGCCGATGTTCACGCCGACCACGTACGCCCGGCCCGACGGCGTCGAGCGGAGCGCGCGCAGGCGCTTCGCGACCGCGACGGCGCCCTCGTTGTTGAAGCCCATCCGGTTGCGGAGCGCGCGCTGGTCCAGCACCCGCCAGAGCCGCGGCGCCTCGTTGCCCGGCTGCGGCCACGCGGTCACGGTGCCGACCTCGACGAACCCGAAGCCCAGCATCGTCAGCCCCGGCACCCCGACGGCGTTCTTGTCGAAGCCCGCGGCGACCCCGAAGGGCGACGGGAAGGTGCGGCCGAGCACCCGCACGGCACCCGACGAGGGGGTGGCGAAGACGGTGCGCAGCACGCCGTTGACGACGGGGACGCGGGAGGCGACGCGGATCGCGCGGAACGCGAGGTGGTGCGCCTGCTCGGGGTCGATGCGGGAGAAGACCTGGCGGAAGAGGAGGCCGTACACGGCCCCCAACCTACTGGTCCGCGGCGGCACCCGGCCGGGACGGTCGCTCGGAGCGGGCGCCCCCGGGGCGGGGGCGGGTGTGCCAGAGCCACGCGATCCCGAGGAACGGCAGGACCAGCGGGACGTAGCCGTACCCCTGGCCGTAGACCGACCACACCGTCTCGTCCGGGAAGTCACCCGTGTCCAGCACGGACAGCGTGCCGACCGCGAGCACCCCGACCAGCTCGACGAGCACCGCGGTCCACGCCGCCGGCCGCCAGTCCTTCGCGAGCGCGACGGTCGCCAGCACGTAGACGACCCCCGCCAGGGCGGAGAGGAGGTACGCGAGCGGCGCCTCGCCGAACTTCTGCGCGATCTGGAAGCCGGCGCGCGCCGTCGCCGCGAGGGCGAACACCCCGTAGATCGCGACCAGCACGCGACCGGGGCCGGTCGCGGTGCTGGCGGTGGGGGCCGTCGGTGGCTGCGTCATCAGGCGGCCCACGTCTGCTCGAGGCGCAGCTGCAGGAAGGCCACGGCCAGTGCGGCGACCAGCAGCACGACGGACGACCAGCGGGTGCGCTCGGCGAACGCCCACAGCGCCGCGGCGGGCAGCAGCACCAGCTGCGTCACGACGTACCCCCAGAAGACCACCGGCTCCGCGGGCACGGTGCCGGTCGCGTGCTGCACCGCGGCGACCACCGCCTGCACCAGCATCAGCCCCTCGACGACGGCCGCACCCCACAGCTGGCGGAGCACCACCGCGCGGTCGCGGACCGCGAACCAGCAGGCCCAGCCGGCGAGCAGCAGCGCCGCCACGGACACGGCGTACAGGAGGGGCGGGGTCACGGAGCCCCACGGTACCCGGAGCACCGATAGCATCGGCGGGTGCCCCGAGTGACGTTGACCTCCGCGAACCCCACCCGCCAGACCGCCGACGCCCTCGTCGTCGCGGTCGCGAGCAGCCCTGACGGCCCGCGCGTCGTCGGCGCCGACTGGCTGCCGGCCGAGACCGCCACCCAGGTCGCCGACCTCGCCGGCGTGCTCGGCATCACCGGCGCCGCCGACGAGGTGCGCCGCCTGCCCGCCTCCGGCGCGCTCGCCGCCAAGGCCGTCGTGCTGACCGGCATCGGCGCGCTCGACGCCGGCGCGACCCCGGAGGCGGAGACCCTGCGTCGCGCCGCCGGCGCCGCGCTGCGCGAGCTCACGGGCACCGCGACCGTCGCCGTCGCGCTGCCGGCCGAGGACCTCGAGCAGGTCACGGCCGTCGCGGAGGGCGCCCTGCTCGGCGCCTACGCGTACACCCGCTACCGCACGACCGACGCCGACGTGCCGGTCACGGAGATCGCGGTGCTCACCCCCCGCGCCCGCGACAAGTCGGCCGCGGCCGCGCTGGCGCGCGCCGAGGTGCTCGCCGCCGCCGTGCACGGCGTGCGCGACCTGGTGAACGCCGCCCCGAACGACCTGTACCCCGCCGCGTTCGCCGACGTCGCGAAGGCCGCGGTCAAGGACGCCGGCACCCGCAACCTCAAGATCACCGTCCTCGACGAGAAGGCCCTCGCGGCCGGCGGCTACGGCGGCATCCTCGGCGTCGGCCAGGGCTCGGTCCGCCCGCCGCGCCTGGTCAAGGTGGCCTACACCCCGTCCCGCCCGGCCGCCAAGGTGGCGCTGGTCGGCAAGGGCATCACGTTCGACTCCGGCGGCATCTCGATCAAGCCCGCCGCGGGCATGGACGCGATGAAGTCCGACATGGCCGGTGCCGCCGCCGTGCTGCACACCGTCGTGGCCGCGGCCCGTCTCGAGCTGCCCGTCGCCGTCACCGGCTGGCTCTGCCTGGCCGAGAACATGCCGTCCGGCAGCGCCCAGCGCCCGTCCGACGTGCTCACCATCCGCGGCGGCAAGACCGTCGAGGTGCTCAACACCGACGCCGAGGGCCGCCTCGTCATGGCGGACGGGCTGGTCGCCGCGGTCGAGGAGAAGCCCGACCTGGTGCTCGACATCGCGACCCTCACCGGCGCGCAGCTCGTGGCGCTCGGCCCGCGCGTCTCCGCGGTCATGGGCACCGACGACGTCCGCACCGAGGTCGTCGACTCCGCCGAGGCCGCCGGCGAGGCGTTCTGGCCGATGCCGCTGCCCGTCGACCTGCGCGCCGGCCTGAAGTCCAAGGTCGCCGACATCGCGAACATCGGCGACCGGTTCGGCGGCATGCTGACCGCCGGCCTGTTCCTGCAGGAGTTCGTCGGGACGACGCCGTGGGCGCACCTCGACATCGCCGGACCGGCGTTCAACGAGAAGGCGCCGTTCGGCTACACCCCCGTCGGCGGCACCGGCGTGGGCGTGCGGACGATGCTCGCGCTGATCGAGGCCCGCGCCCAGCGCTGACCGCCCGCGTCCGACGACGCCCCGGCCGCCCGCGAGGCGCCCGGGGCGTCGTCGCGTCCACCCCGCGCCCCACCCCGCGCCCCGCCGACTCCCGCGCACCCGCACGCTCCCCCGGCTCCCGCGCACACCACCGTGCGCCGAGGTAGTGCGATATCCGCGAGATAGTGCGCCATCCCGCACTACCTCGGCGCGAACGCACTACCTCGACGGGCGTGCGGGCGGAGCGGGGCGGCGCGGGCGGCGGGGTCAGCGCGGGTCGGTGGCGCGGCGTGCGGCGCGCTCGCGCTGGGCGCGCTGGCGCTCGATGCGCTGCCGGCTGTTCCAGTCGCGCATGCGCTGCGGGTACCCGGTGCGCTGCACGTCGTACACGGGCACGCCGAGCGACCGCGCGAGCGCCCAGCCCGCCTTGGCGTCGGGGACCCGACGCCGGGTCCACTCCCCGTCGGTGGCGATGAGCATGAGCGTCGACTGGGTGACGTTGGTCGGCGGCTCGAGGTGGGCCTCGACGCCGACGCGCGTCCGGATGAACTCGCGCAGGTGCTCGACCGTCTCCTCGCGGGCGGCGCGGCCGGTCGGCTCGGCGTCCGGGGTGCCGGCAGCGGCCGGTCGGCGGAGACGGGAGAACAGGCCCATGGCGGGAGCCTAACGGCGCCGGCTGGACGTCCGCTGGGATTCACCCAGGAGGCGCACCACGCCCGCCCGGGACGTCGAGACATGGGATGACTGTTCCCAGAATCACAGGGCGACCCCCGTGATCTGGGTCGTCGGGCCTAAGTGGAGATGACAAGATGGTCCGCGGAACAACCGCGTTCCCCTATGTCTGCGCCGGAGGAGTCTTCACGTGTCCGACACGACCGGATCCGCTTTCGACATCGTCGTCCTGGGCGGAGGGAGTGGCGGCTACGCGGCTGCGCTCCGCGGTGCCCAGCTCGGCCTGAGCGTCGCCCTCATCGAGGCCGACAAGGTCGGCGGCACCTGCCTGCACAACGGGTGCATCCCGACCAAGGCCCTGCTGCACGCGGCCGAGCTCGCCGACAACGCCCGCGACGGCGCGCACTTCGGCGTGCAGACGCAGCTGACCGGCATCGACATGAACGGCGTCAACGAGTACAAGGACTCGGTGATCGCCCGCCTCTACAAGGGCCTGCAGGGGCTGATCAAGTCCCGCAAGATCACCGTCTTCGAGGGCTACGGCAAGCTCGTGTCCCAGGACACCGTCGAGGTGAACGGCGAGCGCGTCACCGGCCGCAACGTCATCCTCGGCACCGGCTCCTACGCCCGCTCGCTCCCCGGCCTGGAGATCGGCGGCAAGGTCATCACGTCGGACCAGGCGCTGAAGCTCGACTTCGTGCCGAAGTCGGCGATCATCCTCGGCGGCGGCGTCATCGGCTCGGAGTTCGCGAGCGTCTGGAAGTCGTTCGGCGCGGACGTCACGATCATCGAGGCGCTCCCCCACCTGGTCCCCAACGAGGACGAGGCGCTGTCCAAGGCGTTCGAGCGCCAGTTCCGCAAGCGCGGCATCAACTTCAACCTGGGCGTCCGGTTCTCCGGCGTGACCCAGGACGAGAACGGCGTGCACGTCTCGCTGGAGGACGGCAAGACGTTCGACGCCGACCTCATGCTGGTCGCCGTCGGCCGCGGCCCCCGCACCGCCGACCTGGGCTACGAGCAGCAGGGCATCACGCTGGACCGCGGCTTCGTCATCACGAACGACCGCCTGCACACCGGCGTCGGCAACATCTACGCCGTCGGCGACATCGTCCCCGGCCTGCAGCTCGCGCACCGCGGCTTCGCCCAGGGCATCTTCGTCGCCGAGGAGATCGCGGGCCTGAAGCCGCAGGCGATCGTCGAGTCCGGCATCCCCCGCGTCACGTACTCCGACCCCGAGGTCGCGTCCGTCGGTCTGACCGAGGCGAAGGCCAAGGAGGTGCACGGGGCCGACGCGATCGAGACCCTCGAGTACAACCTGGGCGGCAACGGCAAGAGCCAGATCCTCGCGACGCAGGGCTTCATCAAGCTCGTGCGCCAGAAGGACGGGCCGGTCGTCGGCGTCCACATGATCGGCGCCCGGGTCGGCGAGCTCATCGGCGAGGGCCAGCTCATCGTGAACTGGGAGGCCTACCCCGAGGACGTCGCGGCGCTCGTGCACGCCCACCCGACGCAGAACGAGGCTCTCGGCGAGGCGCACCTGGCGCTGGCCGGCAAGCCGCTGCACGCCCACAACTGACCACAGCACTTTCGAAGGAGACACGAGCGGTCATGTCCGACAACGTGCAGCTTCCCGCTCTCGGCGAGTCCGTCACCGAGGGCACCGTCACCCGCTGGCTCAAGAACGTGGGTGACCGCGTCGAGGTCGACGAGCCCCTGCTCGAGATCTCGACCGACAAGGTCGACACCGAGGTCCCGTCGCCGTTCGCCGGCGTGCTGGAGCAGATCCTCGTGGCCGAGGACGAGACCGCCGAGGTCGGCGCCGTCCTGGCCGTGATCGGCGACGGCTCCGGCGCGGGCGGCGACTCCGCTGCGGCCGAGCAGGCGCCGCAGGCCGCGCCGCAGCAGCAGACCGGCGCGACGACGCAGGGCGAGGGCTACGGCGACCCGGCCCCCGAGGTCGAGTCCGCCTCGCCCGCCACCGAGCAGCCCGCCCCGGCGCCCGCCGCCGAGGCCCAGGGCTCCGGCGACGGCCAGCAGGTCACCCTGCCGGCGCTCGGCGAGTCCGTCACCGAGGGCACCGTCACCCGCTGGCTCAAGCAGGTCGGCGACACCGTCGAGGTCGACGAGCCCCTGCTCGAGATCTCGACCGACAAGGTCGACACCGAGGTCCCGTCGCCGTTCGCCGGCACGCTGCAGCAGATCCTGGTCGGCGAGGACGAGACCGCCGAGGTCGGCGCGCCGCTCGCCGTGATCGGCTCGGGCTCCGCCCCGGCCGCCGCCGCGCCCGCCCAGGACGGCGCCGCCCAGGCGTCCGCCCCTGCCGCGACCGAGGCCGCTCCGCAGGTCGCCGCGCCGGAGGAGGCCCCCGCCCCCACGCCGGCTCCGACGCCTGCCCCCGTGCCGGCCCCGACGCAGCAGGCCGCCTCCCCGGCGCCCGCCGCGCAGGCCCCGGCGCAGCCGCAGGCCGCCGGGTCGTACCTCACGCCGCTGGTCCGCAAGCCTGGCCGCCGAGAAGGGCGTCGACACGTCGACCCTGACCGGCACCGGCGTGGGCGGCCGCATCCGCAAGGAGGACGTCCTCGAGGCGGCCGCCAAGGCGGAGGAGGCCGCGAAGGCCGCCGCCCCGGCTCCCGCCGCCGCGCCCGCCGCTGCCGCCGCCGCCGCGCCGAAGGCCGTCGAGCCCTCGCCGCTGCGGGGCACCACCGAGAAGGCCAGCCGCCTGCGGCAGGTCATCGCGGAGCGCATGGTCGACGCCCTGCACAGCCAGGCGCAGCTGACCTCCGTGGTCGAGGTCGACGTCACCAAGGTGGCGCGGCTCCGGGCGAAGGCCAAGGACTCGTTCAAGGCGCGCGAGGGCGTCAACCTCACGTTCCTGCCGTTCTTCGTGCAGGCCGCGGTCGAGGCGCTCAAGGTGCACCCGAAGATCAACGGCGTGCTCGAGGGCAAGGAGATCACCTACCACGGCTCCGAGAACATCGGCATCGCGGTGGACACCGAGCGCGGCCTCGTCGTGCCGGTGATCCGCGACGCGGGTGACCTCAACCTCGCGGGCATCGGCCGGAAGATCGCCGACCTCGCGGGCCGCACCCGCGCCAACAAGGTCACCCCGGACGAGCTGTCCGGCGCGACCTTCACGGTGACCAACACGGGCTCCGGCGGCGCGCTGTTCGACACCCCGATCGTCCCCGGCGGCACGTCCGCGATCCTCGGCACCGGCGCGATCGTCAAGCGCCCGGTCGTCGTCAAGGGCGCGGACGGCGAGGAGGTCATCGCGATCCGGTCGATGTGCTACCTGGCCCTGTCCTACGACCACCGCCTGGTGGACGGCGCGGACGCGTCGCGGTACCTCATGACCGTGAAGCAGCGGATCGAGGAGGGCGCGTTCGAGGCCGAGGTCGGCCTCTGACCGCTCGCTGAGCGCGCGCGACGCCCCGGTGACCCTCGTGGTCGCCGGGGCGTCGGCGTGTCCGCTCCCGTTGACCGGGCCGGGCGGCGCCGGTACCGTGCTGGCGCTCTTTCGACAACGGGTGTCGAAATTTCGGCACCCCGGACCACGAGGACGTGCCCGATGCGAGCAGCACCCCGCGCCGTCGACCGGCGCCAGCCCGACTCCCCCGAGGACCCGCCCCGCGCCCGGCGGCCACGATGGCGGCGGACCGGCCGGCGCGTCGTGGCCGCAGGGCTCGCCGCCCTGCTGGCCGCGGCGGGTGCCGCGCTGGTGCCGGTCACCGCCACCGCCGCACCACCCGTCGCCGCCGGCGGCGGGAACGGGAACGGCCACGGCGGCGGGCACGGCGGCGGCGGCGACCGACGCCTGCTGCGGGAGTGGCTCGCCGACACGTACACCTCGCTCGACGCGATGACGGACCCGGGCACGGGCCTGGTGGCCGACAACATCGAGGGCTCGCTCGACCCCGCCACGGCCAGCGCGTACACGTCGCCCACCAACATCGGTGGGTACCTGTGGTCGACGGTCGTCGCGCGCGACCTCGGGCTGCTCGACCGCCGCGAGGCGCGGCAGCGGCTGGCGACGACGTTGGACACCCTCGGGCGGATGGACCGGCACGACGAGTCGGGCATGTTCTACAACTGGTACGACCCGGCCACCGGCGACCGCGTGGACACGTGGCCGGACGACGGCGCCGTCGTCGAGCACTTCCTGTCCTCCGTCGACAACGGCTGGCTGGCGGCCGCGCTGCGGGTGGTGGCGTCCGCGGAGCCGCGGCTGGCCGCCGAGGCGACCGCGCTCTACGACTCCATGCACTTCGGGGTCTACTACAACCCGGAGGGCCGGCCGGACCTGGGCGTCGGGCTGATCCGCGGCGGGTTCTGGGACGAGGAGCCCTCGGGCTGCTCGGTGCCGGGCAGCTACCAGGGCGGGTCGACCGTCTACTACACCTGCCACCACTACGACACGACGGTGTCGGAGACCCGGATCGCGCTGTACCTGGGCATCGCCGACGGCGAGATCCCGTCCGAGGCGTACTGGGGCACCTACCGCACGTTCCCCTCCACCTGCGACTGGGCGTGGCAGGAGCAGCGCCCGAGCGGCGTGACCCGCACCTACGACGGCGTGCCGGTCTACGAGGGCGTCTACCACGACGACGAGCTGGCGCTGGTGCCCGGCTGGGGCGGCTCGATGTTCGAGGCGCTGATGCCCGACATGCTGGTGCCCGAGTCGGAGTGGGCCCCGCGGTCGTGGGGCGTGAACCACCCGCTGGTCGTCGAGGCGCAGCGGCGGCACGGCCTGGACGACGCGGGCTACGGCTACTGGGGCTTCTCCCCCGCCAGCGACCCGCACGGCGGGTACGCGGAGTACGGGGTCGACGTGCTCGGCATGCGGTCGGACGGCTACCTGTCGGACGGCACCACCGACGTCGACCTGGGCTTCACCGGCTGCCGCGAGGCGACCAACCCGGAGCCGGCGTTCGGCGACGGCGTCGTGACCCCGCACGCGGCGTTCCTCGGGCTCGAGTACGACCCGCGCGCCGTGGTCGAGAACCTGCAGAACATCGCCGAGGACTTCGACGCCTACGGCCCCGGTGGGTTCTACGACGCGGTGGCGGTCCGCTCCGGCACCGTCGCCGAACGGTACCTGTCCCTCGACCAGTCGATGATCGTCGCCGCGATCGGCAACTACCTCGGGGACGGCCTGCTGCGCGACCACGTGGTCGGGCCGGACATGGAGCAGCGGCTGCGGCCGGTGCTCGCCGCCGAGGTGTTCTCGTCGTCCGCCGCGCCCGTCGTCCCGGTGGTGACCGAGCCGGCGCCGGGGTCCACCGTCGCGGCCGTCGACCGGCTGGCCGGCACCGGCGAGCCCGGGGCGCACCTCACGGTCACCGCCGCCGACGGCGCCGTCTGGTGCACGGCCGACGTGGACGCCGACGGCGCGTGGACCTGCGCGGGCGCTCCGGTGACCACCCCGGGCACGCTGACGCTCGGCATCGGCACGACCAACGACGCGGGCGTCACCGTGCCCGGTGAGCCCGTCGTCCTGACCGTCGGGGGCTGAGTCCGGCGGGCCCCGGGCCCGCGCACGCGACCCGCGCACCGACCGATCGGTGGATGCGCGGGTCGCGTGTCGTACCGGCGGCGAGCAGGCGCAGGGCCTGCTCGGGGAGCGGCGGCTCAGGGGTGCCGACGCAGGGGCGCCGTCGACGCCCGGACGACGAGCCGGGTCGCCAGCTCGAGGTGCGCCGGCCCGGCCGCTGCCGCGCGGGCACGGTGGGCGAGGGCGACGGCCGCGTCGCCCATCTCGTCGAGCGGCTGCCGGACGGTGGTGAGCGCCGGGTCCAGCCACGCCGCGACCGGCTGGTCGTCGAAGCCGACCACCGACAGGTCGGCGGGCACCCGCACGCCGTGCTCACGGGCCGCCCGCAGCACGCCGATCGCGGTGTCGTCGCTGGCGGCGAACACGGCCGTCGGCGGCTCGTCGGACCGGAGCAGGACCTCGGCGGCACGGAACCCGGCGTCCACCCCGTAGGCGCCGCCGCGCACCAGGTCGTCGTCGACCGCGAGGCCGCCCTGGATGAGGGCCGTCCGGTAGCCGGCGAGCCGCGCCACGGCGTTGTCCTGGTCCTGCGGGCCGGTGATCGTCGCGATGCGCCGGTGGCCGAGCCCGACCAGGTGCGCCGTCGCGTCGAGGCCGCCGCGGAAGTTGGTCGCCGCGACGGCGAGCAGGTCGGGGTCCGGCCGGGTCCGCGGGTCGACGACCACCACCGGCACCGCCGCCCGCGCCAGGTCCGCCCGCGCTGCCTCGTCCGGGACGCCGACGACGCTCACCAGGGCGTCGGTGCCCCGCCGCAGCGCGTGCCGCACCCAGGGGCCGCACGACTCCGTCTCCGGGTCCACCGTCACGACCAGGTCGGCGCCGAGCCGCGCGGCGGCCCGGGCGGCGCCGCGCACGACGGCCTCGGCCCAGGTGCTGTCCAGGTCGACGACGCGCAGGTCGACGAACCCGGTCCGCCGGCTGCCCGACGGCCGCACCGCGTGCCCGTGCCGCGCCAGGACCTCGGTCACCCGGGCGCGGGTCGCCGCTGCCACGTCGGGGCGGGAGTTCAGCACCTTGGACACCGTGGGCACCGACACGCCCGCCTCGGCGGCCACGACCGCGAGCGGCGGCGGGGGCGGCGTGAGCCCGGCGGTCGGCGGGACGGCGTCCATGCCGCCCCACCCTAGGGCCGTGCCCGCGGGCGGGTGCCGGGTGGGGCCCGGGGCGTCCCGGGCTGGTGCCGCGCGGGCCGGCCGGCGCGCGCCCCCGTAGGGTCGGCGCATGGTCGTGGTCGTGGCGGGGTCGAGCGGATTGATCGGGACGGCGCTGGTCGAGCGCCTGCGCGCGGAGGGGCACACGGTCCGGCGGCTGGTCCGCCGGCCCGCCCGGAGCCCCGAGGAGCACACCTGGGACCCGGACCGCGGCGTGCTCGACCCGGCCGCGCTGGCGGGCGCCGACGCCGTGGTGAACCTGGCCGGTGCCGGCGTCGGGGACAAGCGGCTGACCGCGGCCCGCAAGCGCGTCGTGCTGCAGTCCCGGACCCGGACCACCGGCCTGATCACCGCGACGATCGCCGCGATGGACGTACCCCCGCGCGTGCTGCTGCAGGGCTCCGCCACGGGTGCGTACGGCTACCGCGGCGACGCCGTCGTCACCGAGGCCGACCCGTACGGCTCCTCCTACCTGGCCGGCGTCGTGCAGCAGTGGGAGGCGGCCGCGGCACCCGCGGCGGCCCGGCCGGACGTGCGGGTCGCGTTCCTGCGGACCGGCATCGTGCTCGCACGCTCCGGGGGCGCGGCGGGACGGCTGCTGCCGCTGATCCGGCTCGGCCTGGGCGGACCGCTCGGCTCGGGGCGGCAGTACTGGAGCTGGATCAGCCTGGAGGACGAGGTCCGCGCGATCCTGCACCTGCTCGACGCACCGGTGGCCGGACCCGTCAACCTGGTGTCCGAGCCGGCGACGGAGATCGAGATCGTCCGCGCCCTGGCCGAGGCCGTGCACCGGCCCGCCGTCCTGCCGGTGCCGGCGTTCGCGCTGCGCCTGGCGCTCGGGCAGTTCTCGGACGAGATCCTCGGCTCGCTGCGCGCGACGCCCGCGGTCCTCACGGCCTCGGGGTTCGTGCACCGGCACCCCACCCCGCGGTCGGCGGCGCGGGCCCTGCTGGGCTGACCGGCGCGGCGCGCGTCAGCCCAGCGCGACCACGCGCTGCTCCCGCGCGGAGACCCGGGCCGCGTCCAGGACCCGGGCCGTCATCACCGCGTCGGCCGGGTCGACCGGGACCGGTCCGCCGTGCCGCACCCACGCCTCGACAGCGCGGTAGAAGTCGGGGTGCCCGCCGGGCGCGCGGCGGACCGGGGTCCGCTCGTCGCCGTGCACCAGCCAGCCCTCGTGGTCGTCGCCCTGCACCGCGTCGTCGAGCGTGGCGAACGGGGTCGCCTCCCCCTCGAAGCTGGTCACCAGGTAGGCGCCGCGGTCGCCGAGCACCCGGGTGCGCGGCCCCGGCGCGCCGACGAGCCCGCCCGCCTGCAGGTGGCTGATCACGGCGGACCCGTCCTCCCCGGCGACGTGCGTCAGCGCGAGGAACACGTCGTCCTCCGCCGGCGTCGTCAGGCTGCGCAGCTCGGCGTGCACCCGGGCCACCGGGCCGAACAGCTGCACCGCCGAGTCGACCAGGTGCGCACCGAGGTCCAGCAGCAGGCCGCCGGCACGGGTGTCGTTCTCCTTCCACCGGTGCTGCGGCACGGGACGCCACCGCTCCCAGCGCCGCTCGAACCGGTGCACCCGGCCCAGCTCCCCCGCGTCGAGCAGCGCCCGCAGCGTGAGCTGCTCCGGGTCCCACCGGCGGTTCTGGAACACCGTCAGCAACCCGCCCGCCGCGACGCCGAGCCGGGTCAGGTCGGCGGCCTCCTCGGCGGTCGTCGCGAGCGGCTTGTCGACCACGACCGGCAGCCCGGCGGCGAGCGCGAGGCCGACGTGCTCCACGTGCTCGCCGGTCGGGCTGGCGATGACGACGACGTCGAGCTCCGCCGCGTGCCCGAGCAGGCTCTGCACGTCGGGGTCGACGGCCACGCCCGGCCAGTCCTGCTCGGCGGCCGCCGCGCGGTCCGGGTTCCGGGAGACGACGCGCGCGACCTGGGCGCCGACCTCCCGCAGCAGGCGGGCGTGGATGCCCCGCCCCGCCGAGCCGTAGCCGACCAGTCCCACCCGCAGCGCGTCCATCATGGCCGCCACCCTAGGCCGCGGGGGCGCGCTCCTCCGCGCGGGCCAGCCGGCTCGGCCACCAGGTGCGGGGGCCGAGGTCGTGCACGAGCGCCGGCACCAGGAGGCTGCGCACCACGAGGGTGTCGAGCAGCACACCGAACGCCACGATGAAGGCCAGCTGCGCGAGGAACAGCAGCGGGATGACGCCCAGCGCGGCGAACGTCACCGCGAGCACCACGCCCGCCGACGTGATCACCCCGCCGGTCACGGCGAGCCCCCGCAGCACCCCGTCCCGGGTCCCGGACCGGGCGCTCTCCTCCCGCACCCGGGTCATCAGGAAGATCGAGTAGTCCACGCCGAGGGCGACCAGGAACGTGAACGCGTAGAGCGGCACGGCGGGGTCGGCGCCCGGGAAGTGGAACACGTGCTCGAACACCAGCGCCGCGACGCCGAGCGCCGCCGCGAAGGACAGCACGTTGGCGATCATCAACAGCACAGCGGCCACGACCGAGCGCAGCAGCACCATGAGGATCAGCAGGATCACGACGAGCACCACCGGCACGATCACCCGGAGGTCGCGGGTGCCCGCGTCCTGCGCGTCCAGCGTCTCGGCGGCGGCACCGCCGACCAGCGCGTCCGGCGCCGCCTCGTGCACCGCCGCGCGGAGCCGCTCCACGGTGTCCACGCCGGCGGTGGTGTCGGCCGCGGCCTCCGTGGCCACGTCGACCCGGACCAGGCCGTCGACGACGACCGGCTCCGCGTCCTCGGCGGCGGGCGCACCCGTCGGAGCCCCCGAGGCCGCACCGGTGTAGGGCGTGGCGGACACGACGCCGTCGACGGCCAGCGCCGCGTCGACGACCGCGTCGGCCTCTTCCTGGGCGACGAGCACCGTCGCCGGCTGCACGGTGCCGGCCGGGAAGTGGTCCGCCAGCACCTCCTCGCCCGCGACCGCGTCGACGTCGGTGAGGAACACGTCGGCCTGGCCGGTGCCGGACGCCCGGAACGTCGGGAGGAACGCGGCGAACGCCAGCAGCACGACGGCGGTGCCGATCCACACCACGCGGTCCCGCCGTCCGACGGCGCGCGCCAGCCGGCCCCAGAGCCCGGCGGCCGGGGCGGGGTCGACGTCGGACCCGGGCACGACGTGCGCGCCGTGGTGCGGGGCGGCCGCGACGCCCGCCTCGGCGGGGACCGGGCCGGCGGCGTGCGCGCCGGCGGTCTCCACGCGCGGGACCCGCGGCCAGAACAGGACCCGCGACCGGCGGCCCGCGACCAGCAGGAGCAGCGGCAGCAGCGTGAAAGCCGCGAGGTACGCCGACGCGATGCCGATCGCGCCGACCGGGCCGAGCGAGCGGTTCGAGGCGAGGTCGGACAGCAGCAGGCAGAGCAGGCCCGCGACGACCGTGCCGGCGCTGGCCGTGATCGGCTCGATGCTGCGGCGCAGCGCGCGGCGCACGGCGACCGCCGGCGCCTCCACCGCGCGCAGCTCCTCGCGGTAGCGGGCGACGATCAGCAGCGCGTAGTCCACCGACGCGCCCACCACGAGGATCGACAGGATGCCCTGCGCCTGCCCGTTGAGCGTGAGCGCCCCGGAGTCGGCGAGGTGGTAGACCGCGAGCGCGGCGGCGCAGAGCGCGAACACCGCGGTGAGGATCACGGCGAGCGGCAGGAACGGCGACCGGTAGACCAGCACCAGGATGACCAGCACGGCACCGAGCGCGACCAGCAGCAGCACCCCGTCGATCCCGCCGAACGCGTTGGTCAGGTCCGCCACGAACCCGCCCGGGCCGGTGACCCAGGCGCGCAGCCCGGCCTCCCCCGCGCTGTCCGCCGTCGCGCCGAGCTCGTCGGCCAGGGTGTCCCGCACGGCCTGCACGACGGCGCCCACGACGCTCTCGTCGTCGGCGAGCGACGCCTCGGCCGCCGCGGCGTCCAGGGACAGCGGGACCAGCAGCGCCTCACCGTCCTCGGACGGGACGACCACGACGTCACCGACGAGCACGTCGCCGAGGGTGGCCGGATCGCCCGCCGCGGGATCGGCGCCGGGCACGGCGACGTCCGGCAGCCCCTCGACCACCGGCTGCACCGCGGCGATCGCGCCGGGGTCGAGCGCGCCGCCGTCCTCCGCCTCGAGCACCACCAGCACCGGCAACGACTCGGCCTGGGTGAACTCCGACGACAGCTCCGCGGCGCGCGTCGACTCCGCCGACGACGGCAGGAACGCCGCCGAGTCGTTGGTCTGCACCTGCGACAGCTGCCCCTGCGCCATCCCGCCGAAGGCCGCCACCGCCAGCCAGCCCGCGGCGACCGCCAGCACCACCAGGCCCCGCCCGATCCCCCGCACCCCGTTACTCAGCATGCTGAGCACTATGCGGGACGCGCCTCGTTCCGGCAACATGAGCCCGGGGCACCAGCCCGACGAGGAGGAGCACGTGGTGGAGCGGCACGCGGCGGAGAGCGCCGACCGGCACCCGCGGTGGACGGCGATGGCCGCCCGCGAGCCGGGGGGCTGGCCGGTGGGCCGGCTGCTGTCCGCGGCCGCGCGCCGCGTCGAGCGGGACTGGAACGCGCACCTGGCGTCCTGGGACCTCAACCACGCGAGCCAGCCCGTCCTCGTGATCCTCCTGCGCGGGCCGCGCACGCAGGCCGAGCTCGCCGCGATGTGCGACGTCACCGAGCAGACGATGAGCCGCGTGCTCGCCCGCGTCGAGCGCACCGGCTACGTCACCCGCTCGGCCCACGCCACCGACCGGCGCAAGCAGCAGATCGCGATCACCGACGCCGGGCGCGAGGCGGTGCTCGCGGCGTCGGACCCCGAGGCCGCCGAGGCGATGGTGACCGAGGGGCTGACGCCCGAGCAGGTCGAGCAGCTGCGGGCGCTGCTGCTGGTCGTGGCCCGGCGCGCCCCCGCGTCCGCCACCACCCGGGCCGACGCCGGCTCCGACGCGGACCCGGAGCCGCGCGCCGGCTGAGCGGCGCCCCGTCGCCCTCCGGTAGCCCGACCCGCTCAGCGCCGGCCGGCGCGCTCCAGCCGGTTGAGCGCCGACGCCACGGTCGCCGCCCACGCGCCGACCTCCTCGAAGTCGCGGAAGTCACCCGCCTCGGCGTCGATCATCGCCACGAGCGCACGCTCGGCCAGGCCCAGCTCCTCGCGCCGCAACCGCCCCGCGAAGCACGCCACGTCCCGCGCACCGACCCGGCGCGCGACGACGTCGACGTCGTCCGGCGCGGACGCCGGGAGCGGCGGGTCGCCCACCGGCCCCGACCAGAACAGCCACACCGGCCGCGCCACGAGCTGGGCGGACAGCCGGTCGACCAGCTCGCGCAGCGCCGCCGCCAGCCGGCCCACGTAGACCGCCGACCCCAGCACCACCGCGTCGTACGGCTCCAGCTGGTCGACGTCGTCCGGGTCGAGCTCCGCGACCTCGTGGCCCGCGGCGCGCAGCACGCCCGCGACCTCCGCACCGATCCCCTGCGTCCCGCCGTGCCGCGACGCCACCGTCACCAGGACCCGCATGTCGCCCTCCCCTGCGTCCTGGGCCACGGCGCCGGTGCCGCGACCTCCCCCCAGGTTCACCCGGCGGCGGGCCACCCACGAGGGACCTCGGTCCCGACACGGACCGGGTGACCGACGCCCCGCGGGCGGGCGACGAACCGGTCGCGGGCGCCGGTAGACTCCGACGTCATGGCCCGTGAGAAGAACGCCACCGCGACCGGGGCGCCGAAGCCCCCCAAGGTGAAGAAGACCCGCTGGTACCACCAGGTCTGGCAGGCGTACCAGATGACCCGCCAGCAGGACCCGGCGGTCACCTGGCTGATCCTCGCGGTGTTCTTCGGCATCGTCGCCGTCGGCGTCGTCATCGGCCTGCTCTGGGGCCCGTGGGTCTACATGCTGCTGCTGAGCATCCCGTTCGCGCTGCTCGGCGCCATGTTCACGCTGACCCGCCGCGCCGAGCGCGCGGCGTACTCCCGCATCGAGGGCCAGCCCGGCGCGGCGATGTCCGCGCTCGGCACCATCCGTCGCGGCTGGACGTTCACCGAGGAGCCCGTGGCCGTGGCGCCCCGCACCCAGGACCTCGTGTTCCGCGGCGTGGGCCGGCCCGGCATCGTGCTGATCGGCGAGGGCCCGGCGCACCGCATCGGCAAGCTGCTCGAGTCCGAGCGCAAGCGCACCGCTCGCGTCCTGCAGGGCGTGCCGATCACGCTGATCGAGGTCGGACGCGAGGAGGGCCAGACCCCGCTGCCGCAGCTCGCCCGCAGGGTGCAGCGCCTCAAGCCGCAGCTCACCAAGCAGGAGACCGGCGAGGTCCTCAAGCGGCTGACCGCGCTCGGCGCCGTGAAGATGCCCGTGCCGAAGGGCGTCGACCCGATGCGCGCCCGCCCCGACCGCAAGGGCATGCGCGGCCGCTGAGCCCGCGCGCACCCGCACGCACGACGGCGCCCGGCCTCCTCGACGGAGGCCGGGCGCTCTGCTGTGCGGACACGCTGCCACCCGGCCGCGCGATCGCTGCACCGAGGTCGTCACTCCGGCACGAGGTCGTCCCGCAGAGACGACGACCTCGGGCACGACGGATGACCTCGTGCACCACCGACGCCCTCGCCTGGGTCCCGGGCCGCCGCCCGCGGGTCAGCCGGTCAGCCGGTCAGCCGGTCAGCGGCGGACGATGGCGGTGCCGGCGGTGCGGTCGTGCAGGCCGCGGCCGTCGGCGTCCCACACGACGGCGGGGATCACCAGGCACACCAGCACGGTCCGCACCAGCGCGAGGAGCAGGTTCGGCGGCACGTCCGGCCCGGGGTCGGACGGCGCCGCGTCCGGGTGCCGGGCGAGGGTGCGCGGCGGCAGCACCCGGCGCACCCGGATGCCGAGCAGCCGGTGCCCCAGAGTCCCGCCGACGGTCCCGACCAGCAGCACGTTCTCCAGCGCGAAGATCGCCAGCGTCGCCCCGGCCTGCACGTCGGCGGGCAGGAACGCGAACGCGATCAGCTGGCACGCGAACCAGTCGACGACCAGCGCCAGGAGGCGCCGGCTCAGCGGGGCGAGCGACCCGCGACCGGACGCCGGGAGACCCAGCCGGGTGCCGGCGGCCGCACCGGGCTCCCCCGCCGGGGGTCCCTGCAGCCACGAACCGACGTCCTCGCGATCGACCATGCGTCAACGGTAACCGGCGCGGACGCGGGCCCCGCGCGCTGCCGTCACCTCCCGGCAACACGGATCCGGGGTCGCGTAACACGCTCGAAACAATGGGTACACCGCAGGGAAACTGCGCACGCCTAGCCTCGACGGAGCCCGGCAGGTACGGGCACGTCAACCCGAGGAGCAGCGGATGTTCAGCACGCCAGAGGAAGTCCTGGCCTTCATCAAGAACGAGGACGTCAAGTTCGTCGACGTCCGGTTCTGCGACCTGCCCGGCGTGATGCAGCACTTCAACGTGCCCGCCGCGACCGTGGACGAGAACTTCTTCGTCGAGGGCCAGATGTTCGACGGGTCCTCGATCCGCGGCTTCCAGGCGATCAACGAGTCGGACATGAAGCTCCTCCCCGACGTGACGACGGCGTTCATCGACCCGTTCCGCGCCGAGAAGACGCTCTGCCTGAACTTCCACATCGTCGACCCGTACACCGACGAGCCCTACACGCGCGACCCCCGTCAGGTCGCCGCGAAGGCCGAGGCGTACCTGCGGTCGACCGGCATCGCGGACACGGCGTTCTTCGCCCCCGAGGCCGAGTTCTACATCTTCGACGACGTGCGCTTCGAGACGAAGCAGAACTCGTCCTTCTACTCCATCGACTCCATCGAGGCCGCCTGGAACACGGGCCGCGTCGAGGAGGGTGGCAACCTCGGCCACAAGACGCCCTACAAGGGTGGCTACTTCCCCGTGCCGCCGGTCGACCACTTCGCCGACCTGCGCGACAAGATCTCGCTGCAGCTGGACGCCCTCGACTTCGAGGTCGAGCGCGCCCACCACGAGGTCGGCACCGCCGGCCAGGCGGAGATCAACTACCGCTTCGACACGCTCGCCAAGTCGGCCGACAAGGTGCAGCTGTTCAAGTACGTCGTGAAGAACGTGGCGCACGCCGACGGCCGCACCGCGACCTTCATGCCGAAGCCGCTGTTCGGCGACAACGGCTCGGGCATGCACGTGCACCAGTCCCTGTGGAAGGACGGCAAGCCGCTGTTCTTCGACGAGAAGGGCTACGGCGGCCTGTCCGACGTCGCGCGCTGGTACATCGGCGGCCTGCTCAAGCACGCCCCGGCGCTGCTGGCGTTCACCAACCCGACGGTGAACTCCTACCACCGCCTGGTCCCCGGCTTCGAGGCCCCGGTCAACCTGGTGTACTCGGCCCGCAACCGCTCCGCGTGCATCCGCATCCCGGTGACCGGCTCGAACCCGAAGGCCAAGCGCATCGAGTTCCGCGTGCCGGACCCGTCGTCCAACCCGTACCTGTGCTTCGCGGCCATGCTGATGGCCGGCCTGGACGGCATCCAGAACCGCATCGAGCCGCCGGAGCCGGTCGACAAGGACCTGTACGAGCTGCCCCCGGAGGAGCACGCGCTCATCCAGCAGGTCCCGGGCTCGCTCGGCGAGGTGCTGGACAACCTCGAGGCCGACCACGACTGGCTGACCGCCGGCAACGTGTTCACCCCGGACCTGATCCAGACCTGGATCGACTTCAAGCGCTCCGCGGAGATCGACCCGATCCGGCTGCGCCCGCACCCCCACGAGTTCGAGCTGTACTACGACGTGTGATCGTCAGGTGTCACGGCTGCTCCCGTAGCGCCTGACCCGCACGACCGGAACCCCCGTCACCCCTGTGGTGGCGGGGGTTCCGCTTCGTCCCGTACGAGCCGGGAACGAGCCGCTGCGCACCGGGTCAGCTGTCCGCGCTCTCCGGCACCAGCCGCAGCGTCGCGTCGTACCGGTCGGGTCCGGTGATGGAGCCGACCGGCCCCGGCCCGTACCGGTCGTACTTGGTGTGCAGGGCCGCGTCGAGCGCTGCGTGCACGTCCGGCTCGGGCTGCTCGAGTCGGACGTCGCGTTCCACTCCCCCGGCGCTGAGCCGGCCGCGCCCGGCGGAGACCGCGTGCCGGAACCACGGGTTGTCGACGCCGTTCATGGAACGGACGTAGATCCCGTCGCCCGTGCGGGCGACCCACATGGTCACGAACGGTCGGAGGGATCCGTCGGCGCGCCGCGAAGCCAGGCGCAGCTCGGTGGCTGCGCCGATGCGCTCGAGCTCGCTGGACGTCCAGCTGGTCATGATGTGCTCCTCGTCGGTCTCGATCGGGATGTCGGCACGGTGGTCGGCCCCGGCGGCGAGACGCCTCAGCGCCGGCGCGCCGCCGGGACCAGCTCCGCCGCGCCGTAGCTGTCGTCATCGGGGTTGATCGTCACGCCCGGGGGGACGATCGCGTCGATCCGGTCCAGCACGTCCGTCGGCAGCGCGATCTCCGCGGCTTGCAGGTAGGACTCCAGCTGCTCCATCGTGCGCGGACCGACGATCGCCGACGTCACGCCCGGGTGGCGGATGACGAACGCGATCGCCATCTCCAGCAGCGACATCCCGGAGTGCTCGGCCAGCTGGGCCAGCTCCTCCACGGCGTCGAGCTTGCGCTGGTTGGCCGGGCTGCTCATGTCGAACCGCGCCGACGGCCGCGCCGACGACGTCGGCGACGCCTCGGCGCCCTTGCGCCACCGGCCCGACAGCCAGCCGCCGGACAGCGGGCTGTACGTCAGGGTGCCCATGCCGTACCGCTGGGTCGTCGGCAGGACGTCCTGCTCGATGCCCCGCACCAGGATCGAGTAGGGCGGCTGCTCGGTGACGAACCGCTCCAGGTGCCGGTCGCGCGACGCCCACTGCGCCTCGACGATCTGGCTGCCGGAGTAGGACGAGGAGCCGATGTACCGGACCTTGCCCTGCCGGACCAGGTCCGTCAGGGCCCCGAGCGTCTCCTCGACGTCCGTGTCCGGGCTCGGCCGGTGCACCTGGTAGAGGTCGATGTGGTCGGTCTGCAGCCGGCGCAGCGACGCCTCGACCTCCCGCATGATCCAGCGCCGCGAGCCGCCGCGCTGGTTCGGGTCGTCACCCATCGGCATGAAGAACTTCGTGGCCAGCACGACGTCGTCCCGCCGACCCCGGAGCGCCTCGCCGACGATCTCCTCCGAGACGCCGCCGGAGTAGACGTCGGCGGTGTCGACGAAGGTGATCCCGGCGTCGAGCGCGCGGTGGATGATCCGGGTCGCGTCGGCGCGGTCGTCGTTGCCCCAGGGCCCCAACATCATCGCCCCGAGGCACAGCGGACTCACGGAGACGCCGGTGCGCCCGAGCCTGCGCTGCTCCATGGTCACGCCTCCGGGATGTCGCGGCCGAAGGTGTCCAGCGTGATCTGCTCGGGCTCCGGCCCGCCGCGCACGCCGGTGTCCAGGGCGTCGATGCGCGCCAGCTCCTCGGCGGACAACGCGAAGTCGAGCACGTCGAGGTTCTCCGCGATGCGCTCCGGCTTCGTCGACTTCGGGATCACCTGGCGGCCCTGCTGCAGGTGCCAGCGGAGCATCACCTGCGCAGGCGTCTTGCCGTGCGCCCGCGCGATCTCGACGATCGTCGGGTCTTGCAACGTGCTGCCGTGGGCGCCGTCGCGGTAGAACGTGATGCCGCCGATGGGTGACCACGCCTGCGACAGGATGCCGAGCTCGGCGTCCTTGGCGAGGAGGTCGCGCTGCTGGAAGTACGGGTGCACCTCGATCTGGTTGATCGCGGGCACGACCGAGGTCTCCGCCACGAGCCGGTCCAGGTGCTCGGGCATGAAGTTGCTGACGCCGATCGCGCGGACCTTGCCGTCCGCGAGCAGCTGCTCCAGGGCGCGGTAGGCGTCGACCGTGAGGTCGAACCGGCTCGGCAGCGCCTGGTGCAGGATCAGCAGGTCGATCTGCTCGACGCCGAGCTTGCCGGCGCTCTTGTCGAACGCGTGCAGCGTGGCGTCGTAGCCGTAGTCGCTGATCCAGATCTTGGTCTGGACGACGACGTCCGCGCGGTCGACGCCGGAGGCGGCGATCGCCTGGCCGACCTCGCGCTCGTTGCCGTATGCGGCGGCGGTGTCGATGTGGCGGTACCCGACGCGCAGGGCCTCGGTCACCGCGGCGACGGTCTCGGCAGGCGGCGTCTGGAACACGCCGAAGCCGAGGGCGGGCAGGGTGACGCCGTTGTTGAGGGTCAGGGTGTGCTCGGTCATGCTTCGACGCTAAGCCCGCCCTCGCCCGCGCGCTGCCCCCGGAGGGGGCACTGTCGTTACCTGGACCGGGGGTGCACGGGAGAGGCACTCGGCGTCCTGACCGCCCCGCGTGCCGACCGGGTGGTTCGGCGTGCGGGGCGGTCCGCGGTCCGGTCAGCTGATGCGGACCTGGAACCGCCCGGTGACGATCGACGCGATGACGCCGCCGTCGATGAGCAGGTCGGTGCCGGTGACGAACGCGCCGTCGGGGCCGAGCAGGAACGCGGCGGCTCCGGCGACCTCGTCGGGCGACCCGACGCGACCGGCCGCGGAGGCGCGGATCATCTCCTGGTACGTCTCGCCCGCGGGGCTGTTGAGCTCGTCGAGCGCCAGCGGCGTCATGATGATGCCGGGGCTCAGGGAGTTCAGGCGGGCGCCGCGGTCGCCCCACTCGACGCTGGCGGCCTGGACCCGCAGGACGTTCGCGCGCTTGGCGAGCGCGTAGGCGAACCCGGAGCCGGGCACGGCGTCGGCCTGCAGCATCGGCAGGCCGGTGAGCTCGCTCGCCGGCGTGCGGGACAGCGCCTCGTTCTGCTCGGCGGGCAGGGGCGGGATCATGTGCCCGGCCTGGCTGGCGATGACGACGCCGGATCCGCCGGGGGCGACCACGCGCCCGAAGGCCTCCAGGACGTGGGCGGTGCCGACCAGGTCGACGGCGACGATCGCCTGCGGGCTCGCCTGCGCCGGGGACAGCCCGGCGGTGTGGATCACGCGGGTGACGGCGCCGAGCGCGGCGGCCTGCTCGGCGAGGGCGGTGACGGAGGCGCCGTCGGAGACGTCGACGTGACCGGTGGTCACCTGGTATCCGGCGCCCTCGAGGGTGCGGGCCGCCGCGGCGGCGTTGTCGTCGTCGATGTCGGCCACCAGGACGGTGCGGCCGGCGGCGACCCGGCGGACGATCGCCTGGCCGATGGCGCCGGCGCCGATGACGACGACGACCTCGGTGGTCGAGGTGGGTGCGGTGGGTGCGGACATGACGTGCTCCTCGGTGTGGGTCTCCCGCGCGGTGCGGGACGGGATCAGTACGTGGTGGCGGCGGAGCGGACGATCGTCCAGCCGCCGGGGTGCCGTGCGTAGTGGGTGGTGGACTCCAGCGGCCAGGTCGCGCGCGAGCCCCAGATGGTCGGGGTCACGCGGTTCCGGGTGACCAGCACCGCGTGGTCCCCGTCGAGGTGGAGGTCGCTCGACTCCTCGGCGACGTGGTGGTAGGCCATGTCGCCGGACGCGATCTGAGCCAGCCAGTCCGCGCGGGACTGCTCGTGGCCCGTGATGTGCACGGCGACGAAGTCGGGCGCCAGCAGCTGCTCCAGAGCGGCCACGTCGCGCCGGACCAGTCCGTCGAGCAGGGCGCGGTCGGCCGCCCGGATCGCGCGCCGGTCGCTGCTGTCGTCGTACGTCGGGATCATGGGTGGGTGCTCCTTCATCGCGTGCGGCGGGTCGGGGAGACGTGACCGTGGTGGTCAGCCGACGTGCACCAGGGGCGCGGCGTCGTCGCTGTCCCGGTCCGCGTCGGTCCCGCTCCGGTCCGTGACGACGGTGAAGGCGACCAGGGCGGCGGCGGCGAGGAACGCAGTCGCCACCCAGAACGCCACGCTGTAGCCGTGCACCGCGGCCGCGGCGGACGTGCCGCGCCCGGCCGCGAGCCAGGCCGCGGTCGCACCGCCGGCGATGGCGCTCATCAAGGCGGTGCCGACCGAGCCGCCGACCTGCTGGGCGGTGTTCACCAGGGCGGACGCGACGCCGGCGTCGGTGACCTGGACGCCGCGGGTGGCGGTGGTCATGCCCGCGATCAGCGCGGTCCCGAGCCCGAGGCCCATCACGACGGTCGCCGGGACGACGACGGTCCAGTAGTCGTCCCCGGTGCTGATCCGGGTCAGCCAGACAAGCCCGATGGCGGCGACCAGGTAGCCGCTGCCCATCACGCGTCGCACCCCGAACCGCGCGGTGAAGCGGCCGCCGAGCCGGCTGGTACCGACCACCAGGCTGACGACGAGCGGCAGGAACGCGAAGCCGGTCGCCAGCGGGGTGAACCCGAGGACCTGCTGCAGGTAGTACGTGAGGAACAGGAACTGGGCGAAGTTGGCCGCCATGCCGAGCGCGATGCTCAGGTACGAGCCGCCGCGCGCGCGGTCGGTGACCACCCGCAGCGGCAGCAGCGGGTGCGCGGCGCGGGTCTGGGTGGCGACGAAGACCACGACCAGCACGACCGCCACCGCGAAGGAGACCAGCGTCTGCCACGCGCCCCAGCTGCGCTCCTCGGCCAGGGTGAACCCGTAGACCAGCGCGGCCAGGCCGACCGAGGCGAGCACGGTCCCGACCACGTCGAGCCGGTTGCGGTTGCGCCCACCAGCGGGCTCGTGGATGAACAGCGCGGCGCCGACCAGGGCGACGACGGCGAACACGACGTTGACCAGCAGGGTCCACCGCCACGACGCGAACTCGGTGAGCACGCCGCCGAGCAGCAGGCCGATGGCGCCCCCCGCGCCGGCGATGCCGGTGAACACGCCGAAGGCGGTGGCGCGGTCCGTGCCGGAGGTGAACGTCGTCGACAGCACCGACAGGGCCGCGGGCGCCAGCAGCGCCGCGAAGACACCCTGCAGCGCGCGTGCGGCGAGCAGGACGCCGATGTGCGGGGCGATCCCGCCGAGCACGGACGCCAGGCCGAACCCGACCAGGCCGATGCTCAACGAGCGCTTGCGGCCCCACATGTCGGACAGCCGCCCGCCCAGCAGCAGCAGGGCGCCGAACGCCAGGCTGTAGGCGGTGACGACCCACTGGCGCAGCGAGTCGTCGAAGGCGAGGTCGACCTGCGCCTGCGGCAGGGCGATGTTCACGATGGACGCGTCCAGCACCACCATGAGCTGGGCGATGGAGATGACGGCCAGCGCGTACCAGCGCTGGGTGCCCCCGGTCGGGGCGGTGGAGGTCGAAGACATGGCTGCTCTCTGCGGACGTCGGTGGGGACGCCACCCAGCGAACCGGCTGCGCGGAGGGTCCGGTAGTGACGGCGTGTGCGTGTAACGCCAGTGCCTGTCTGCGGCTTCGGGCCGGACGTAGCGTGGCGGGATGGCGATCCGAGACGAGGTGCACGACTTCCTCCGCAGCCGGCGTGCCCGGCTGACCCCCGAGATGGTCGGCCTGCCCGCCGGCGGCGGGCGACGCCGCGTCCCCGGCCTGCGACGCGAGGAGATCGCGCTGCTCGCGGGGATGAGCGTCGACTACTACAACCGCTTCGAGCGCGGGAACATCGCCGGCGCCTCCGAGCCGGTCCTGGACGCGCTCGCCCGGGCGCTGCGGCTCGACGCCGCCGAGCGCGAGCACCTGTTCGACCTCGCGCGCGCGGCGTCGGCCGGGGCGAACCCGCGCCGGCGGCGGGCTCCGGCCCGGCTGCCGCAGGGCGTGCAGCACCTGCTGGACGGCATGACCGGTATCCCCGCGTTCGTCCGCAACGGGCGGCTGGACGTCCTGGCGATGAACGACCTGGCGCGCGAGCTCTACCACCCCGAGGGGGCGTCGGCCCCCGCCGCCGAGAACTTCGCCCGGTACCTGTTCCTCGACCCCGCGGCCCGGACCGCCCTCGGGAAGTGGGAGGACATGGCCGAGGACACCGTCGCCATCCTCCGGCAGGAGGCCGGCCGCGCCCCGCACAGCCGGGAGCTGTCCGACCTGATCGGCGAGCTATCCGTGGGCAGCGAGGACTTCCGGCGCATGTGGACGGTGCACGACGTGCGGTTCCACCGCAGCGGGGTCAAGCAGTTCCACCACCCCGGCGTCGGGGACCTCGAGCTGTCCTTCCAGGCCCTGGAGCTGCCGGGGTACGACGGGCTCACGCTCATCGCGTACTACGCGGAGCCGGGCTCCCCCTCGCACGACGCGCTCGCGCTGCTGGCTTCCATCAGCGCGACCCAGCGCCGCGCGGGGGCCGTCGCCACCTGACGACGGCGTCCGGCAGGCGACGAGCCGCGCCGTCCCCACGCACGACGCGGCCCGCGCACCGGCAACGGGGTGCGCGGGCCGGGTGCGGGCGGATCAGACCCGGGCCGGCTGCGGCTCGGTTCCGGCCCGGGCGTCCTGGGCGTGCTCGAGGGCGTGGCCCTCGGTGTCGATGGTCGGCAGGATCGTGTCGAGCCACTTCGGCAGCCACCAGGCGGACTCCCCGAACAGCGAGAGCAGCGCCGGCATCAGCACGAGCCGCACGACGAACGCGTCCGCGACGACGCCGACCATGAGGCCGAAGGCGATGGAGGCGGCCACGTTGAACGTGCTGGAGGCGAACCCGGCGAACACGACGGTCATGATCGACGCCGCCGCCACCAGGACCGGGGCGGACCGGGCGAACCCTTCACGGATCGCGGCCCTGGCGTCCAGCCCGTTGTCGTGCATCTCCTTGATCCGGGACACCAGGAACACCTGGTAGTCCATCGCCAGGCCGAACAGGACACCGACGAGCAGGATCGGCAGCAGGCTCATCATCGGGTCGCCCTGCGGCGCCTGGATCAGCGGGAAGTCCCAGCCCCACTGGAACACCGCGACGCTCGCTCCGAACGAGGCCAGCACCGACAGCAGGTACCCCGCCGTGGCGAAGAACGGGACCAGGAGCGAACGGAACATCAGGACCAGGAGCGCGAGCGAGATCAGCACGATCACGATGACGTACGTGATGAGCGCCTGGTTCAGCGCCTCGGTCTGGTCGATGCCGATGGCGGCCTCCCCGGTGACCTCGAGGTGGACACCGGAGATGCTGTCGGCCCGGTCGCGAACGGAGTGGACGAGGTCCGTGGTGGAGTCGTCGATCGGGCCACCGGCCGGGATGACCGTGATCCGGGCGTAGTCCCCGTCGGCGTCGATCTCGGCCGGGACGACCTGGGCCACGCCGGGCAGCGTGGCGAGCTCGGCCTCGACCTCGGGGGTGTGCGTGGCGATGTCGTCACCCTCGGCGAGGACGATGATCGGGCTCTGCACGCCGCCGAGCTCGTCGACGATGAGGTCGTACGCGGTCCGCTCGGTGGACTCCGGGTCGCTGCCGCCGGGGATGCTGAAGGCCGTCTTCATGCTCAGCGCCGGGAGCGCGACGATCACGAGCACGAGGACTCCGCCGAGCAGCGCCGGCACCGGGTGCTTCACCACGCCATCGCCCCACCTGACCAGGAAGCCCTTCGTCGGGTGCTCGGACTCCTCCCAGACGTGGCCGGCGGCCAGCTCGCCGCGGTGCTTCTTGGAGAGCGTCGTGAGACCCATCGTCCGCATCAGGACGGGCAGCAACGTCAGGGCGAGGAGGACCGCCACCAGGACGGCGAACGCCGCCGCCACACCCATCTCGGTGATGAACCCGATGTTCGCGACGACCAGGGCGACCAGGGCGACGACGACCGTCAGGCCGGCGAAGACGACCGCCGTGCCCGCGGTCCCGGTGGCCTTGGCGACCGCGTCCAGGACGCTCCTGCCGGCGCGCAGCTCGTTGCGGAACCGCGAGAGGATGAACAGGCTGTAGTCGATGCCGACCGCCAGGCCCAGCATCGAGGCCAGGATGATGGAGTTCTCGCCGATCGGCCAGATCGACCCGTACGCGAGCACGCCGAGCAGGCCCACCCCGACGCCGACGACCGCGACCAGCAGGTTCGCGCCGGCCGCCCGCAGCGTGCCGAACGTCAGCAGCAGGACGACGAACGCCATGACGACGCCGAGCAGCTCGCCGATGCCGGTCTCCGGGGCGCCGATCGGGACCAGGTTCCCGCCGAGCTCGACGCCGAGGTCGGCCGGGGCGGAGTCCCGGAGCGCCAGGGCGGCGTCGTAGTAGTCGACCTGCTGCTCCTCGTCGAGCGTCCCGTACGTCAGCGTGCTGACGGCGAGCTCGCCGTCCGGGGAGACGACGGGCCGAGCCGTGTCGAACGGGTCGCTGACGGACTCGACGCCCGGGAGCGTCGCGGCGTCCGTGAGCACCTGGGCGATCTGCGCGTCGACGACAGGGTCGGTGACGGTCGACCCCTCGGGGTGGAACACGAGCTGGAGCGAGGCGTCCCGCGCCGACTCACCGGCGGCCCCCTCGCTCGGGAAGTGCTCGTCCATCTCCTCGAGCGCCTGGGAGGCGCGCGAGTCCGGGATGGTCTCGGCGGCGGACTCACCCGACCCGTTGACGGCGAGCACGCCGGTGAGACCGGCGAGCACCACCACCCAGGTCAGGACCACCACCACCCGGTGGGTGGCGCTGAAGCGCCCCAGCTGGGCGAGGAACGTGGACATGGCTCTCCTTGGTGACACGACGACGGGGATGCGTGAGCCATCGTCATCGCGCCGTCCGCGCGGCGAATCGTGCAGGCGGACCATGCGCCCTACCGCATCCGCGGTACCGCCTCTCGCCCCACGGCGTGCGTCGGACCGCGCCGGCCGCGCACCAGGCGGGACTACGGCGGCTGCCGTACCGGGTGATACCGCACCAGGCCGATGACCGGGGCCGCCGGACCGACGAGGCTCGACCCGGCAGCCGCACGCCGTGACACCCTGAGCCGCACCGACCGCACCACTAGCACCACGAGGCACCGTGACCCGCACCGCCGAGCTCGTCCGCCGGATCCCCGCCACGATCCTCGCGGTCGACGCGTCGACCCGCGGGACCCGCCCGACCGGGCGGCAGACCGCCGTGACGCTGCTCTGGCTGCTCGCGATGATCCAGGTCGCCACCGTCCGCACCGGCCGCACGGAGCTCCCCGACCTCGCGCTGTGGATCGGCATCGTGGGGGCGTGGGCCCCGCTGCTCCTGCGGACCTACCGGCCGCTGGTCGCGCTCACCGGGACGGTCGTCGCGGAGTCGGCGATCCTGGTCTTCCTGTCTCTGCCGGCGGACGTCGCCCGCGCGGCGAGCGGCATGGGTGCGTACCAGCCCGCGCCGCTCGCGACGATGCTCGCGGTCGCCACCTTCGCCTCCCGGGCGCCCCGGGTGGCCGGGTGGGTGTCCGGCCTCGTCGCGGGCGGCGTCCTCGCGGTCGTCGGCCTGACGACGCAGTCGTCCGAGACCGTGCTGACGGACCTCGTCGTGTTCTACGTCGTGGTCACCGCTGCCGCGCTGGGCGTGTGGCGCGCGGGGCGCCGGGAACGTGCGCAGCGTCTCGCCGAGGAGCGCGAGGCGCACACCCAGCAGGCGGTGCTCGACGAGCGCCTGCGGATCGCCCGCGAGCTGCACGACGTCCTCGCGCACAACCTCACGCTGGTGAACGCGCAGGCCGGGGTCGCCCGGTACCTGCTGCGGGCCCAGCCGGACGCGGCCGAGCAGGCGCTGCGCGACATCACCCAGCACACCGGCCGCGCCATCGACGAGCTGCGCGCCACGATCGGGCTCCTGCGAGGCCCGGACGCCGCCGACGCCGGCCATGCCACGGAAGCCGCCGGCCACCTCGGTCCCGTCCCCGGCCTGGCGGCCCTCGACGAGCTGGTCGCGTCCTTCGGCACCGCCGGGACCGAGGTGCGCCCGACCGTGACCGGCATCCCGCGCCCGCTCACGCAGCAGGTGGACCTCGCGGCCTACCGCATCGTGCAGGAGGCGCTGACGAACGCCGCCAAGCACGCGCCCGGCACCGTCGTGGACGTGCAGCTGGCCTGGACGACGACGGGGGTCCGCCTCCGGGTCGTGAACCCCGCGGATCGCCGGCCGGACCACCCGCCCGCCCCCGGCACCGGCAACGGGCTGATCGGCATGCGGGAGCGCGCCGCGTCCGCCGGCGGCGTGCTCCGCGCCGGTCGCACCTCCGACGGCGGCTTCGAGGTCGTCGCCACCCTGCCCGCGGACCCGCGGGCCGACCACGCCCCTGCTGAAGGAGCCTCCCCGTGACCGTCCGCGTCCTCCTGGCCGACGACCAGGCGCTCCTGCGCGCCACCTTCCGCCTGCTGCTCGACGCCACCGAGGACATCGAGGTGGTCGGCGAGGCCTCGACCGGCACCGAGGCCGTCGCGGCGGCGCGCGCGTCCCGGGCCGACCTCGTCCTGATGGACATCCGCATGCCGGAGGTGGACGGCATCGAGGCCACCCGCCGGATCACCGAGGACGACGCGCTCGCCGGCGTGCGGGTGCTGGTCCTCACCACCTTCGAGACCGACGAGCTGGTCGTCACCGCGCTGCGCGCGGGCGCCAGCGGGTTCCTCGGCAAGGGCGTCGAGCCCGAGGTGCTCATCGACGCGATCCGGACCGTCGCGGCCGGCGACCAGCTGCTGTCGCCCGGCGCCACCCGCGCCCTCGTCGAGCGGGTGCTCGGGCAGCCCGAGCGCCGGCCGGCGCGAGCGGTCCCGGGATTCGACCAGCTGACGGCCCGTGAGAGCGAGATCGTCGCCCTCGTGGCGGCCGGGCTGTCGAACACCGAGATCGCGGAGCGGCTCTACATCAGCCCCGCGACCGCGAAGACCCACGTCAACCGGGCCATGATGAAGACTGCCGCCCGCGACCGGGCGCAGCTCGTCGTGTTCGCCTACGAGAGCGGCCTGGTGGAGCCGGGGACGGCGCCGCTGGGCTGACCACCTGCCCGCCGGGCCCGGTCGTGGGTCGCTGCCGTCCTGCACGCGGGCGTCAGGTCGCGCGCGGCTACCGGCTGCCGACCTCGGCACCGGCCGTCGTGCCGCCCGTCGCCCGGGAGGCCGCCCACGCCGACAGCAGCCGCAGCGCGTCCGCCGACGGCGAGCCGGGCACGGCGTTGTAGATCGTCAGGGTGTGCCCGGGGTCGCTCGGCAGCTCCACGGAGTGGTACGACAGCTCGAGCGGCCCGACCGCCGGGTGCGCGAACTGCTTGGTCCCGGCGAAGTGCAGCCGCACCTCGTGCGCCGCCCACATCGTGCGGAACTCGTCGCTGCGGGTCGCGAGCTCCCCGACCAGGCCCGCGAGCGCCCGGCTGCGCGGGTGCCGGCCGAGCGCCAGCCGCAGCTGCGCGACGGCGACCCGCGCGGCGCCCTCCCAGTCCGGGTACAGGTCCTGCGACGCCGGGTCGAGGAACGCGAACCGGGCGAAGTTGGGCCGCTCCTCCCCCGCCCCGTCCAGCATCGGCGAGTACACCGCTCGCGCGAGGTGGTTCATCGCCACCACGTCCAGGAACGGGCTGCCCACGAACGCGGCCGCGTCGGACATCGCGTCCAGCATCCACTGCAGGCTCGGCCGGGGTGCCGGACCGCCGGGACGACGACGCGCCGCGACCCGGCCCCCGGGACCGAGCGCCCGCACCAGGTCCACGAGGTGGGTGTGCTCGGCCTCGTCCAGCTCGAGGACCCGGGACACCGCCTCCAGCACCGAGTCGGACGGGTTGGCGACCTTCCCCTTCTCGAGGCGCGTGAGGTAGTCGGTCGACACGCCCGCGAGCTCGGCGACCTCCTCGCGCCGGAGCCCGGGCACGCGTCGCGACCCGGTCGAGGTGATGCCGGCCCGCTCGGGGGTGATGCGGGCGCGACGGCCCATCAAGAAGTCACGCAGCTCGTCGCGAGGGTCCATGCCGTCGAGCGTAGGCACGCGGCCGCGCGCGAGACAGGTCCGGTCAGGCCCCCCGTTCCCGGGCACGGTCACCCGGCGCCGGGGCGCCGGTGGGGGGTACTGACAGGGCCTGACTCGAGGGCCTGTTCCGGGCGACCCGGCGGTCGGCGTGGGCGAACCTGGAAGCACCCCCCGACCCCGACCTCCGAGGAGATCGTCCCCCCATGCGTGCCACCTTCATGTACGGCGCCGGCGACGTCCGCGTCGAGCAGACCGCCGACCCCGTCCTCCAGCAGCCGACCGACGCGATCGTGCGGACCGTCCGCGCGTGCGTCTGCGGGTCGGACCTGCACCCGTACCACTCCATGCCCGCGTCGGAGCAGGGCCAGTCGATGGGCCACGAGCTGATCGGCGTCGTGGAGGAGACCGGTTCCGCCGTCACCTCCGTCCGGAAGGGCGACTTCGTGATCGCCCCGTTCGCGTTCAGCGACAACACCTGCCCGATCTGCCGCGACGGCTTCCAGACCGCCTGCCCGCACGGCGGCTTCTACGCGACCCCGGAGACGAACGGCCTGCAGGCCGAGCTGTCCCGCGTCCCGCTGGCGGACGGCAGCCTCGTCGTCGTCCCGGACGTGGACCCGGCGACGGCGGACGAGTCGCTGCTCGCCTCGCTGCTCACGCTGTCCGACGTCTACCTGACCGGCTACCACGCCGCGTCCGTGGGCCGCGTCGAGCCCGGGAAGACGGTCACGGTCATCGGTGACGGCGCGGTCGGCCTGTCGGCCGTGCTCGCCGCCCGGCAGATGGGCGCCGAGCGGATCATCCTGATGGGCCGGCACACGTCGCGCACCGACCTGGGCCGCGAGCTGGGCGCCACCGACGTGGTCGCCGAGCGCGGCGACGAGGGCGTGGCGCAGGTCCTGGACCTGACCGGCGGCGAGGGGTCGCACGTCGTGCTCGAGGCCGTCGGCCACATGCCCGCCTACGAGCAGGCCTACGGCGTCGTCCGGGCCGGCGGCACCATCTCCCGCGTCGGCGTGCCGCAGTACGAGGACGCCCCCGTCGGGTTCGGCTCGCTGTTCGGCAAGAACGTCACGCTCAACGGCGGCCCCGCCCCGGTGCGGGCCTACCTCGACGCCGCGATCCCGCAGGTGCTGTCCGGCGAGATCGAGCCCGGCCGCGTGTTCGACCGGACGCTGTCCCTCGACGACGCGGCGGAGGGCTACCGGGCGATGGACGCGCGCGAGGCCCTCAAGGTCATGCTCCGCCCCTGACGCCCGCCCCGAGCCCGACCGAGACGAAGGAGAGCACCATGTCCGACACCCCGATCCAGCGCATGCTCGGCGACCTCGCGCCGACGTTCGCGCACCTCACCGACGACGTCCTGTTCGGCGAGGTGTGGGCGCGACCCGAGCTGTCGCCGCGCGACCGGTCGCTGGTGACGATCACCAGCCTGGTCACCGCCGGCAACGTCGAGCAGCTGCGCGCGCACATCCCGATGGGCCTCGACAACGGCCTGACCCGCGAGGAGATCGTCGAGGCCATCACGCACGTGGCGTTCTACGCCGGGTGGCCCCGCGCCGTCTCCGCACTCACCCTGGCCAAGGAGCTGTTCGCCTGATGCAGATCGAGCCCACCCCCCGCACGACCAAGAACCCGCCGGAGCAGTTCACCGGCGACGTCTGGCTCGACCCGGTCGCCGGGCCGCACGAGGCCGACCAGCGCATGACGGTGGCGACCGTGCGGTTCGCCCCGGGCGCCCGGACGGCGTGGCACTCGCACGCCCGCGGGCAGTTCCTGCGGGTCACGCAGGGCACCGCGCTCGTCGGGACCCGCGACGGCGCGGTCGTCGAGGTGCACCCGGGTCAGACCGTGTACACGCCGCCGGGCGAGGAGCACTGGCACGGCGCCGGGCCGGACCGCTGGATGGAGCACCTGGCGATGCTGGAGAGCGCCGACGACCCCGCCACCACCACCACGTGGCTCGAGCACGTCACCGACACCGAGTACGCCGGACGCTGAGCCACCGGGGACGGACGGCGCGGGAACCACGGATCCCGCGCCGTCGTCGCGCTGCGCCCGCCGGCCGTCCGTGCGGCACAGTGGGGACGTGAGCAGCGCGGTGACGGCACCCCGGATGCGGCCGGAGCCGAGCATCGCCCACCTGGACGCGGACGCCTTCTTCGCGTCGGTGGAGCAGGCGCAGCGCCCGTCCCTGCGCGGGCGCCCGGTCCTGGTCGGCGGCACCGGTCCGCGCGGGGTCGTCGCCGCCGCGTCGTACGAGGCCCGCGCGATGGGCGTGCGGTCGGCGATGTCCATGGAGAGCGCCCGCCGGGCCTGCCCGCGGGCCACGGTGGTCGTGCCGCGCTTCGACGCCTACAGCGCGTACTCCGCCCGGATCATGGCGGCGCTGCGCGAGCGGACGGACGCGGTCGAGCCGCTCAGCATCGACGAGGCGTTCGCGGACCTGGGCGCCGTCACCCCGGGACCCGGCGGTTGGCCCGAGGTCGCCCGGTCCCTGCGCGAGCGCGCCGTCGAGCTGGCCGGCGTGCCGGTGTCCGTCGGGATGGGCCGGTCCAAGCTCGTCGCGAAGCTCGCCTCGGCAGCGGCGAAGCCCGCGGGGGTCCTCGTCGTCGCGCCCGGCGACGAGGACGCGTTCCTGCTGCCGATGCGCGTGCGGTCCCTGTGGGGCGTCGGCCCGGTCTCCGCCGAGCGCCTGGAGAAGATCGGCGTGCGCACCGTCGCGGACCTGCGGGCGCAGCCGCTCGACACCCTGACGATGGTGCTCGGCGAGGCAGCGGGCGAGAACCTGTTCCGGGTCGCGCGCGGCTGGGACGACCGGCCCGTCGCCGAGACCCGCGAGCGCAAGTCGGCCGGCGCGGAGCACACGTTCGAGCGGGACCTGCACGGGCGCCCGCAGGTCGCCGCCCAGCTGCCGGCGGTCACGGACCAGGCGCTCGGCCGCCTGGAGCGGCACGGCGGTGCGGCGCGGACCGTGACGGTGAAGGTCCGGTTCGCGGGGTTCAGCACGGTGTCGCGGTCGGTGACGCTGCCGTCGCCCACCGCGGACCGCGGCGCGCTGCTGGAGGCGGCCGGGCGGGCGCTCGACCTGGTGGAGCTGACCGAGCCGGTGCGCCTGCTCGGGGTGTCGTTCCACGGGCTGTCCGAGCACGCGCAGCTGATGCTCGACCTCGCCCCCGCGGTCGCCGCCGAGGACCCCGACCCGGAGGACGGCGCCCCGCTCCGGCCCGTCGCGCGGCGCCGGCGGGGGCGGCTGCGCCACGAGGACGCCGTGCCCGGGCTCGACGTGCGGCACCCTGAGCACGGCCGCGGCTGGGTGGTGAAGGCGCGGGACGACGGCCGGGTCGCGGTCCGGTTCGAGACCGCCGCCACCGGGCCGGGACGCCAGCGCGTGCTCGACCCGGAGGCGGAGCAGATCGAGCTGGTCGGCGCCCTCGGGCCGGACGGCACGGAGCTGCCGCCGGCGGAGTAGGCCGCGCGTGTGCCAGTGTGGTCCGGACGCCTGCGTCGAGGACGACGCCGCACCGGGAGGTCTCCATGAGCGTCGACGACGACCGCGCGGCCCGCGCCGTGGCCCCGCAGCCCGCGGGGGACGAGACGAGGACGGACCGCGTGCTCCCGGTCGTCCGGCTGACCCGCCGGGGCTGACGCGGGTGCGGATCGACCTGAAGAAGGACCGGAAGGACCTCTACCAGCCGGGCGCGGCGGACGTCGTCGAGGTGGTCGTCCCGCCCACGACGTACCTCGGGGTCGACGGCCACGGCGACCCGGACACCGCTCCCGCCTACGCCGCCGCGGTCGGCGCGCTGTACGCCGCCGGGTACGCCGTCAGGTCCGCGTTCCGGGCGCGGACCGGCACCGAGGTCGTCGTCGGGCCGCTCGAGGGGCTGTGGACCAGCGCCGACCCCCGGGCGTTCACCGCACGCGCGAAGGGCGACTGGGACTGGACGATGCTGCTCCCGCTGCCGGACCAGGTCGGCGAGGAGGACGTCGCTGCGGGCCTCGCGACCGCGACCACGAGGAAGCCGGGGCTGCCCGTCGACCGGGTGCGGCTGCTGCGCCTGGACGAGGGCCGCGTGCTCCAGATCCTGCACGTCGGCGCCTACGACGACGAGGGCCCGACGCTCGCCCGGCTCCACGACGAGGTGATGCCGGCCCGCGGGCTCACCTGGAACGGCCCGCACCACGAGATCTACCTCAGCGACCCGCGCCGGGTCCCCCCGGCGCGGCTGCGGACCGTGCTGCGGCAGCCCGTACGGCCCGCCGGCGGGCACGTCGCCCGCGGCGGGTGATGCCGTGCCCGCTGCGCCCCTCCTAGTTTCGAGGCGTCGGACGGACCCGCGCACCGGAGGGAACATAGCGATGAGCGAGACGCGCAGCACCGCGGCCGTGGGCTTCACGGTCTTCGCCGGCACGATGATGATCGTGATCGGCGTCCTGCACGCCGTCCAGGGCCTCGTCGCGCTGGCCGACGACACCCTCTACGTGGTGGGCCAGGAGTGGACGTTCTCCTTCGACATCACCACCTGGGGGTGGGTGCACCTGATCCTGGGCGTCGTCGTCGCCCTCGCGGGGTTCTTCGTCTTCCAGGGATCCGTCTGGGCGCGGTCCGTCGGCGTCGTCGTCGCGGCGCTGAGCGCGATCGCGAACTTCGTCTGGCTGCCGTACTACCCGATCTGGGGCATCGTCGTGATCGCCCTCGACGTGTTCGTGATCTGGGCCCTGACGGCGCACGGCCGCGACATCACGGCGTGATCCGACCGTGGCGGGACGGCCGCGGGGGCCCGCCCCCCGGCCCGCCCCCCCGCCGGCGCGTCAGGGCGGCCGCGGCGCCCCCTTCGCGGCGGTCCCCCGCTGGGACCCGGCGAAAGACGCCCTGGGCGTGCCGGCCCGCGGCCCGCTGCCCCCCTCGGCCCCGGCGACGTGGGTCAGGGC